>NZ_CP126157.1 GCF_030127125.1 Halobaculum litoreum | reverse complement strand
GGCCGAACGTCCTCCTGTTCGACGGGGTTCTGTGTCGCGATCACGACGAACGGGTCGGGGAGCGGATACGTCTCGCCGTCGACCGACACCTGCCCCTCGCCCATCGCCTCCAGCAGCGCCGCTTGCGTCTTCGGCGGCGCGCGGTTGATCTCGTCGGCGAGGACGACGTTCGCGAACACCGGCCCCTCGGCGAAGGTGAACTCCCCCGAGCGCTCGTCGAACACGTTCGATCCGGTGATGTCCGCCGGGAGCAGGTCCGGCGTGAACTGGATCCGGGTGAACGAGAGGTCGAGCGCGCCCGCGAGCGACCGGGCCGCGAGCGTCTTGCCCGTCCCCGGAACGTCCTCGAGGAGGACGTGGCCCCCGCCGACGACGCCCGTGAGCACCGTCTCGAGGAACGACCGCTTCGCGATGACCGCCGATTCGACCGCTTCGGCACGGCTGCCGTCCGGCTCGTCGCGAGGTCTACATCCATTGGCGATACGTGTCTGTCAATCCGGTATAACAGTACCGTGACCGCGACGCCGAACGCCGCCGTCCGTTCGTCGGTGGCGTCGCGACGGCTCCGGTCCCCGGGCCGTCGCGCGTGCCGACTCACCGCAACACGTCGAAGACCGCCCTCACCGCCTCCTCGTCGGCGTCGACGCCCCGTCGCTCCAACACCTCGATGGCGACGGCGATGTCCCAATCCTCGAACGACTGCAACACGGACAGTTCGGCGTCGTGCAGTTCGCGCTTCGAGAGGTCGCCTTCGTCGAGCCCGTGTTTGGAGGCGACCGCGCGGATCCGGCTCCGGTTGGCCGCGAGCGGGTCGAACGTCTCGTCGCGGACGTAGTACGACTGCTGGCTCGTCTCGGCGAAGCCGAACGGCTCGGGGTACGACTCCGTCTCCGCCGCGGGCTCCGGCTCGACCTCGCCCCCGGCGTCGGTGGACTCCACGGGGAATCGGTCGACTCCGCGGTGTCGTCGGTCCCCTCCGCGGCGCCGTCGTCGGCTGCGGGGTCGCCTTTCAGCGCGTCCCCGAGCCCGCCGAAGCGGTCGGCCTCGTCAGGCATCGGCGACCTCCCCGCGCTTGCGCCGTGGGTCCGGGCTCGCCAGTTCGACCCGTTCGGCCAGCGCGTCGAACGCGGCGACTTGGTCGTTCGCGGCGTCCCACTCCGCCAGCGGGAGGCCGTGTCGCGTCGCGTCGTTGATCGCCTTCCGGTAGCGGATCCCCGGCTTCGGAATATCCGGATATTCGGATGTGACGCTGCGTGAGTCGTCGGCGACCGCCTCGAAGAACTCCGGCTCGACGCGAGCGTACTCCGGGAGGTAGTGGTCGAACCCCTCGTAAGTGAGGTCCATCGCGGTCTCGCCGAACTCCTCGTTGGTGTTGAGTTCGCGCGCGAGCATCTGCTCGCCGCTCTCCTGTGCGAGGCTCTCACGCATCATGTTGGGCGTGATGGCGACGATGTCGAGCGGGACTTCCCGCCGCAGCGGGACCAGCGAACGCCGCAGGAGGTTCTCCAGGCCGGACACGGAGCCCGCGCTCGGAATGAGCGGCACGATGACGCGCTGGACCGCGACGAGTGCAGCGTCGTGGAGCATCCCCCGACCGCCGGGCGGGTCGATGAGGACGTAGTCGATGTCGCCGGCGACGAGCGGCTCGACCACCTCGCTCCGGATCAACTTCACGCCGAAGCTCTGGTCTTTCATCTTCCCCTCGACCGTCTCGAGGTCCTCCGTCGCCGGGAGGAGGTGGAGGCCGAAGTCGGTCTCCACCAGCAGGTCGCTCGGGTCGGTTGCGCCGAAGATGGCGTCGCCGATGTCCTCGCCGTCGGCCAGTTGACGCTCGTAGCCGAGCAGGCTCGTGAGGTGACCGTCCTTGTCGAGGTCCACCATCGCGACCTCGTGCCCGCGCTCCGACAGCTGGTGGGCGACGTTCAACGACGTCGACGTCTTGGTCACGCCGCCTTTGAACAGCGAGACGACCGCCCCGGGTACCCTCCAAGCCGGCGCTCATCGCGGATATTCCCCCGTTCGCACATCGACATATGTGGATGTGAGCATAGTCTCGAATACGATCGGACCTACTTAGATATTATCCTGTGTAGAAACTCAAACGCGTAGATATCTACATATCCAGATATCTGAGTGTGCCGTCGGTGGTGCCCACCGAAAGGCGATCTGACCGAAGCGGGGTTCGTCGCGGTGAGGATTCACGTAGGTTCGGACGTACGCACGCGGATATTCGCATATCCAAATATTCGGGTACCGACCGGAAGCCCCGGAATCCGAGTAGATATCCAGATATTTGGGCATCCACATACAAACCGATTCGAATATCTCGCTTTGCGGGGACTATCGGACGTCACAGGGAGTTGGATCGGCGCGAATCACACGCAGTCCAACGGGTGCATCGGAGAACTCACATCCAAATATCCACATAGCCGACTATCTGCATATCCACCATGGACAGCGATGGAGACGGATCGACCGTACCAAGTACCGCACAGGGGTCGTCGATGGAGCACCACCTGTGGTGTCCGAAATCACTAAGCGGCGTGATCCTTCACGACGGGAGACGCCCGCCGTGGCGACGCCCCATCGGCGGGAGTGCGATTCCGAGAGATGATAGTTCGAGAATGACCCTTAAGTACGGATCGCAGGTAGCTGCGGTATGCAGCGCACTTTGTTGTGTGTCGAGGAACGTTCGCGATTGGGCGCGATCACCGACGCGATCGAATCCGAAGCGGGTCTCGCTGCGGACGGTGTCAGTTCCGTCGACGAGGCGAGAGCACGGATCGCCGACGGCGATGTGGCCGGGGTCGTCACGGGGTACGACCCCTGACGGGACCGGTATGGAGGTCGTAGACGCGATCCGGCAGGAAGCACCGCAGACGCCGTGTATTCTGTTCACCGGCGTCCCGCCGACGGAGATAGACACGGCGAGTTTCGGCGACGTGATCGTCGAGTACCTGAGTCGTGACCACCCGGACGCTCACGACCGACTGGGGTTCATCGCCGAGGACGTGCTGAACCACGCCGCACAGGTCGGGTTCCTCGCCCCGGATGACGAACCCGAGCGGCTCTCCGCGCTCGCGGAGTACGACGTCGACACACTCCCGATCGAGGACAGCTTCGATCGACTCACCGACCTGATCGCCAGTCACTTCGACGCCGGTGTCGCGTTCATCGGGCTCATCGAGAGCGAGGAAGAGCAGATCCTCTCGTGCCACGGGGCCGACCTCGACTCGGTGACCCGCGAGGAGACCATGTGTACGCATTCGATGTTGCAGGAGGACGTGATGGTGGTTCAGGACGTCCGTGAGGACAAGCGGTTCTCCGAGATCGGCGCGTACGAGGCGATGGGGATCCGGTCGTACGCCGGCGCGAACATGACCACCCCGGACGGCCACGTCATCGGCCAAGTGTGTCTGATCGACTTCGAGCCCCGCGATTACGACGCGACCGAACGGGGCGAACTGCAGGACTTCGCGGAGACGGCCATGGAGATCCTCGGCCTCCGCAGGAGGTTCGCGATGCGGCTGCCGAGAGCACGGAGGTGCTGGCATGAGCGCAGTCGCGAGCGAACGGTTCGATACCGGCGAGCTGGCGATCGACGGGATCGAGTCCGGGACGAGTGTCCTACTGACGGGCGACGACCCCGACGCCCTCGCCGAAGCGTTCTACCGACTCGTCGCTCCAGCCCCCGAGGAGGAGGCGGCGGTCATCGCGACGGACACACAGGGGCGGACGATCAAGCGCGAGCTGAACCGCGTCGAATCCGGCGCCGGCGACCGAACGTCGGTGCTGGCGGGAACCGGTCGCGAGTCGGCCGACGTCCAGTGCGTCGACGACATCGGCGAACTCACCGGCCTCGGAATGACCTTCTCCTCGATGATCACGGAGGCACAGCGTGGGTCCGGGCGCTTCCGTTCGGGGATCATGCTGTGTTCGTCGGTGTGCGTGGAAGCCGACGACATCCGTTCTGTGTACCGGATGCTCAACTCCAACTTCCTCCCCGAGCTCCGTCGTGGCGACGGGATCGGCGTGTGCGCGCTCGACACGAGTGTCGACCTCGGGGCGTCGAGTTCGAGCATCGTCAAGGGGATGAGCACCTCGTTCGGAGCCCACGTCGAGGTCCGATCCAGCGGCCGCGACGTCGTGCTCGACCTCTCCGAACTCGGCGGCCCGAGCGACGCGACGCTGTAAGCCGGTTCGGCGGCCGTTTCCACCTTCGACGGTAGACAGACCGGTCCCGACGACTCCGTACAGCCCGTCTCTTCGTACCTCCAGTCGTCTTTGTTCGAAGGGGTCGGCCACCTGGACGATCGCCAGTCGTGACTCCATACTCCCGGTCCCGGTGCCGGATTCGATCACAACCTCGGAGGATAGATTTGATGTGTGCCTTGTTTTCGGCCAGGTCCGTGGTGGATTACCTGCTCATTGCATCTGCGAATTTATCATGAAGGCATATTTCATTCCAGCATCCAAGATGACACTATGGACATAGAAGGGAAGACAGAAACCGAAGTCAGACGGCGACTTAACCGGTTGAAGGATAGGTACGGCTCGTTTGACGTTCACGAAGAGACGGTGGAGAATGAACCAGACTTCTTCGAGCAAGGGAAGGAAATGGCAAAAGAAGGATGGATTGGTGACGCTGGTGCGTGGGTAACCGATGAGGAGGGGCGAGCGTTGATGATTCGGCACAAAGGGGCACCTGATGAATGGGGTATGCCGGGCGGTGGTCATGAGCCGGGGGAGACGATGGAGGAAACCGCGAGGAGAGAAGTACGTGAGGAAACCGGCGTCGAGTGTACGGTTGTCGATGTGAATTTCGCTCGTCGGAAGACCATCATACTGGAATCCAGCCCCGAGGAGCGGTATTACATGCTAACGGTAGTCTTCGATGCAAGGTACGAGGGAGGAACAATTGCGATTGGTGATGAAGAGATTTTGGAAGCAAAGTGGTTCTCCGAGCCGCCTGAAAACGTTCTTGACTTCGTACGGGAGCAGGTCGCGGAGTGGGAGTCAGATAACTGAGCTTCCCGTACTTACCGGAGCAACTCACCATGTCGAGGCGGGTTCTCACCACCTGATCGGATGAGAAACAGCCGCTGAGTAGGTCTGAAAATTACTGGTCCGTTCTGCACAGTCACTCTACCCTTCAGCGGTCAGCACCTCGCCCGGTCCGGCAGCCAGCCTATCAGAGCCAAAGAACGAATAACCCCATAGTCGATCCGTAGCTATGGAGAACTTCACGCCGGAAGCGTACTACGACGACTACGGTGCCCGCGAGTGGGACCGCCTCGAACGTGGGTTCTACAGCCGACTCGAGTACGAGGAGACGCGCCACTTCCTCGACCGCAAACTCCCCGAGAGCGGGCACCTCCTCGACGTCGGTGGCGGCGCCGGCCGGTACAGTGTGGAACTTGCGCAGCAGGGGTACGACGTGACGCTGGTTGACCAGAGTTCAGGGCAGGTCGAACTCGCCGCGGAGAAGGCGGGCGAACACGGCGTCACGGACTCGATGACCGTTCAGACCGGCGACGTTCGGGAGCTGGGTTTCGCGGCCGACACCTTCGACGCGACGCTCTGTCTGGGTGGGCCGCTCTCGCACGTCCTGGACGTCGAGGAGCGTCGGCGGGCGGCGGCGGAACTCCACCGTGTTACCACGCCGAGTGGGCCGGTGTTCGTCTCGGTGATGGGGCGCCTCGCGGCGCTCCAGACCATCTCCCGGATGGCGGGTCGCGGTGAGGGCAGCGATGAGACCGAACTCCTGCCGCACCTCGCTCGCACAGGGGACTACGACGCCGACCTGCTCGAGGTGTTCGACCTCGAGCCCGCCGATGCATCTGTTCCGGGCCGGCGAACTCCGGAGACTCCTCCAGCGTGCGGGGTTGACCGTCCACACGCTGACCGGACTGGAGAGTGTCGTCTCCCAGCGCCGCGACGAGTTCGACGTACTCGACGACCACCACCGGGCGGCACTCCGGGAGACAGTCGAGGCGCTGCGGGGCGACCCCGGCGTCGCGGACCTCTCGGGTCACATGCTCGCCGTGGCGACGGCCTGACAGACTGCTGGACTCGCGGCACAGAAAGGAGGGAACTGAGACGGGGAACTGCGTAGTTAACAGTTGATTCTGTTTTCGTCAAGATCTGCTTCGCTAAGGCGAGGGGAGAGCACCAGTAGTTCCCAGACACGATCCTCTGTCTCGGGGGCTGCTGACTGAGTCATGGTAGGAGGCACTTCTGGAGTGAATGTTCGCTGTTCTGTGCCTGTACTCGCCGCAATAGCATACCCATCAATGGCTATCGCTATCTGCCAACCCGCACAAGCCAAACTCCGCGCGTTTCCTTCTGAGAGTCCTTCCTCCGAATCCATCACAACGAACTCGTAGGAATACCCGTCTGGCCCTTGGTACTGACCGATTGCACCGTCAATCGCTCCCAATGGTGACCAAGCCGGTTCGTGTTGTTGAGTGCCCTGAAACTCCCACGCACCGCTTGACTCTGGCAGGTAGGACTCAGGGCCGGAATCGGATACTGCTCCCGGTGTCGAATTTGTATCTCTGCCTGAGCAGCCCGAAACAACTGTAAGAACAGTAGTTACTCCAATACAGAACTGTCGACGATTCATAAATTACGCAGATGCCGTCTTAGGTAAATGCTTTCTCCGTATTGGTCAATCGAGATTAGTGTTAACTACGTGCCCTGTATTGACTGCTATCGAAACAGGGAATATCACTTGCTGAGGATTTCAACAGAGCCAAAAATCACACAACGGATGAATGGGTCGGATTCTTCAACTCCTCACGACCGTTTGGAATCGGAGCATTGCCGCCTCGAAATCATGGAAGTTACCGGGTGCCTCGGAGAAGGTGTCGACGACAGCGGGATTGTGACCAAATGAAATTCAGACCCTATGGGAAGGGGTCGAGTGTCTCATCGACTTACTTCTTAAAAGAGTCTCTCAGTGGCGTCCTGACCAAGGCTCCGCACAATTACTGATACACCGTCACGACGATCTGTACCGTATATTCTTGGTATGAGATGTATGCGCTATCACCGCTTATTGCTAATGATTCATATTCATCTAAGACCGATTTTTTCTCTTTGGGGTAGTATTCTACCTGAGCATAGTTTGCTGAGTTGTTTTGTTCGTACTTCGACACGACGTCATTGACTACTGTCCGATACTTTTCGTGATCTACATTGCTGTAAGGAGTTGGCGTGATTCCAGCTGGTGGGTTCTCAACAACTTCGGCCTCAATTGTACCTGCTGGATTTGACGAGCCGCCAATGGCACCACAACCAGCAGTAACCGCGAGCGCAGCTGCGGCAAGAATATTCCGTCTGTACATATACTGCGTAAGCTAGAGTGTGAAGGTTAGATAATCTTCTGCATGGACCATGGCTGTGGAATATTTACTTCCGCTGTTAGGGAAGTAGCCATTGTGGATAGCTACTGCGTAGGTGTAGCCGTATGAATCCTCAGCATACCACGGGCCGCCAGAATCGCCTCCCTCAGTAGGCGCATCACCTATGATCCGAATACGCCCCTCTGAGTTTTCTCGGAGATCGGTGAGCGTTCCGGACGAGATCCCAGTGGTTCTACCACGAACGGTAAAGGAATCACCACGCTCCGTTTTATCTACCAACTCATCACGTGCGAATGTCCCAGTGATTGTGACTCCAGCATACCCACCGTCATCAGCGGCGAAGCCGAAGCCAGCAGAGACATTGGAGTTCTTGGCTCTGTTGAAACCCTCAGCAACTGATATGAATCGTGTGCTGAATACAGAGGGTGTAGTCAGCACGCATTCTTACCGGCGGTCCCGCTCTCCGGCCGTCATGTTGTAGTACGTCTGACCAGAGCCACTGGGCGGCCAGTCGGGGTCTACTGTCTCAACGGTGATACCGTGAACGTTGGAAAAATACCGGAATGGCTCCTGCCAGTTATTCTCGCCCGTACTCATCTCAATCACCAGTTCAACGCGTTCGGTATCGAACTCGTCCCACCGCTCGTACATTCTGGCCGAGGAGGCCATCACTGTATTCTGTGTATACGTGTGGATGAAAAAGTCGATATCTGGACGATGCTCAAACGCAATCTCCGCTGCCTGCCGCACCTCGTCGTTTTGGTTGTCTTTGTTCAGGCCCCCCGGACGCAGGTGCACTCCATCGTCGAGTTGTTTGATGTGTTCGACCGTACAGACGGGAGCGAACCACTCACCATCCACGTCTGACGCACGGAGGTCAGAATCAACAAGCATCATCTGCTCGTAACTACCCATTACACTGAACCGCTTCACCAGCAGTCACAAACCTTTCGCCTGCGGAGGCGTCTTCCTTGCCTCGGGGGTAATCGGACAGTTCACAATGTGTTGACTATGCGCTCTGTATTCAGCACGGCTGCTGGAACCTATCACCAATTGAGGGTTTCAACAAAGCCGAGTTCTTCTTTATCACTGCTGCATCACCATATCCCTCTGCAAGATACCTGTCCGAGTGACCGATTTCGTCGAAGAGGTCTGGTTGCTGGGCGTCGACTCCGTTTTTCCTCCCAACAACATGCCCAGCAGTGACCCAGCCATACTGGTCATGTCTATCATCGTAGACAGTGTAACCGATAGTCCCCCTTGGGAATGCATCTAACTGGTCGCTATGGCACTCACAGCCACCAAGTACCGGACGGTAATGGTCATCAAAGTAGGCCTGTTCAATTTCTGGCTGCTTGCGTACAACTACAATACTTTTGGGCTGAAATATATGTCGGATATGTTGCTCCGGATCGATTACTGCGAAGCACTTCAGCCACGACTATGATGCCCCCGACTGCAAGCAGAATTCCGAAGCCTGCCGCCACGAGCGCAGGAGAAGTCCAACATTCGGTAGCAACAGCGGATCGGATCCCTGTACACACTGCTGTTGTGTCCACCACGTCCAAATTGCGATCCCGGCGCCAACGAGTGTGACGACCGTTCCAACGATTGAAGAGATACTACGAACCATTATAATTTCAACTCCATTCGTTTGCATTGTAAGCCTTGTGTCCAGTCATGGTGAGAAACTCTATGCTAGATATATCATTTTATTGAAATTGTCTTGCATCCTTGCGATTTGCTATGGAGCCAGTTTCACAGTATATCCGCGAAATCCAGTCGTTCTGCACTGATCTGCGAAGCTTATATTGAGCAGCTCTGTTGACCGAGGTACTGGTATAGACGAGACCCGGTCACTTCTATCACGCCAACACTAGTGCGAACCAATGTCGGAGATGCTGGACCCGCTGTCGGACCGTGCCTGCCGGATGACTCACGCCTACCGGACCGGAATCGAGCTTAGAGAGACGTTACGAGATGGCGTGTGTCTCCAGGTTGCGGTAAGCAGAGTCACGCTCTATACAGAGCATCTCGAAGACGGGTATCCAGACTGGCATCCGGCACCCGATTCGTTCGGAGGGATGCTCCGGCTGTTCATCTATCGGGAAATCACGGGCGACAGTTACCGGACGCTCGAAACGTACCAAGAACTCGCTGAACCGTTCGGATTAGACCACATCCCCGACGAATCCGTCCTCTCACGCACCTGGTGGAACCGATTCGACGACGGGGTTCGTGAGTATGTGAGTGTCGCCGCTCACTTCGTCGTCAAAGAGGTCCACGACTACGGTCCCGAAGTCCCCCAGTGCGCCCTATAGAGGAGGTTATCGACTCGAACTCCGAGTCTGCCGACGACGATGAGCAGGACGAATCTGGTGGCGCTGAGTTTTCTGACGAGCAGATTCGCCGGACGACACGCCTCGCACGGGACCACGGCTTCGACGGCTTCGATTCTGGTCGAGCGCAGAATGCCTCCTACGAGGATACGCAGTTCTTCGAGCTACAGACGTTCATGGGGATGGTTGGTTGTGGAACCGCACAGGGTGCCGCTCGGTTCCAGTTTCGTCGTGGCGAGGAGTACGGCCCGCATGGGGACACGCATCTGCGGGCAATCAAGCAATTCGAGCCGGAAGCGCTGATCGAGGGCTTCGAGCAGGCGAGCGACCGATTGCTCTCAGCTATCGCCTCGGAGGCATCGTTTCGCCGGCCGGTGACCGCTGCAATCGATATCACCACCATCCCGTACTACGGCGACATCGAGGAGATGCCGATGGTCAGTGGGATGCAGGGTGAGGGAGCGCAGGCATTCAAATTTGCGACACTCTCGATTGTCGGCGAGAACATCCCGCTGGTGCTCGCTGTGGAGCCGATTCGGGAGAGCTCAGCGTGGGATAGGAATCCGCCGAATCAGGTTCACCGTGTCGTCCGGCGACTCGTGACCCGAGCGAAAGAACACGTCCCTGTAGAGACCGTGCTGTGTGATCGGGAGTTCGATTCCAAGAATGTCTACCAGACGCTCTCGAATCTCGGCGTGAACTATCTCATCCCCACTCGAATCAACAGCACTGAGCGGGAAGCCATAGAAACAATGGAGGCCAACGGACAAGCTGTCGCGGTAGAATCGGCGTCCGTTTACGTCGAATCAGGAAGTCACTCAATGCAGTTCCTGTACGTGCCGTCGACGAATGGTGAGGGGACGACTGTCTTCGCCACGAATCTCCGACTCGGCCCCGAGGAGGCCGAGTCGTTCTGTCGCCGCTACAGCCGTCGCTGGCAGATTGAAAACGGGTACAAGAGCATCAAGAACGACTTCCTCGCGAAGACCTCCTCGAAGGATTACCGTGTACGGATGTTCTACTTCGTGTTTGCGGTGCTGCTCTACAACATTTGGCGACTCACGGACTTCCTGCTGAAAGCGGGTGTCGATGGGGAGATGGACTACGCGCCAGTGTTGACCGCGGGTGAGTGTGTTGAGATCGTCGTCTCGGCATTAATTCCGCCCGACTGAGCAACCGATTCCCCATACCCGAGTTTGCCGCTTGGGAGTGGCGACGCTCTGTAGGAGCACCAAAATCCGCGCAATATCCCATGCTCACTCGATTATCTCGTTCAGAATAGTCAGGAATCGATCACTTAGTTAGGTGATGGGCCCCGAAACGGCGAAGATTCGACCCGTAACTGGCCTATCCTCCGAAACTGTGGGCCTTCTAGTGCTGGTTCGTCGATATCGCAACATACGATGTATAGACTGGCCGGCGGAGCTCCCGTGGGTGGGCGCGCTCGGTTCGGCCGGGAGTAGCAAATGAGGCGGAGTTGGTCGGTATCGTGTGGGACGGCAGGTCATCTCACCAGTCGCGGGCCGGAGGTCGCCAGAGTACCGGGCAGGAGCGTCCCGTGTCACAACTACGGACGACATCGGCGCCGCGGAGGCCGCCGTGCAAAAACGGGTTCGGGGAACCGCAGTTTCGAGGCCGGAGACGAGCGGTCGGAGGCGTTGAGGGCTACTCCGTGCCGGTCTCGGTTCCGCGGTCGGACTCCGTGGCGTCCTTCCCGCTGCGAAGCTGTTCGACCCGGGCGTGTCGTCGGGAGGAGAACTCCGTCAGGCGGTACAGCAGGTACCCGAACAGCGCGAACGCCAGCAGTTCGATGAGGTACAGTTCGACGAAGCTCGACGGTCGTGATGTTGCCGACCAGCACGCTCTGTGTCGCCAGCAGCACCGCGTACGCGACGACCAGCGTAAACGCCGGCATGGTGACCAGCAGCAGCCCCGTGGCGATGAGCCAGAACCGTTCGGTCCGCTCGGTCGGGGGCGACGAGGCCGAGTCGGTCGAGCGAGTCGAGTTCGCGCCGCCGGGGTCGTCGGTCGGTTCGTCGTGAGTCATACCGTACGTACCACTCAACGGCGGTTATCCGTTGCGGTGGATTTCCCGATCTGGCACCGAAGCGCGCCGATTTCGACCGTTCTGCGAAACAGCCGGAGCAAGTGGACCACGCTCCCCTCGGTCGGGGCCAGCGTTGCGTTCCGACACGGCTCCGAGGGAACGGACAGCGGGTTCCTCGTGTGGAGGGTAATCGATTGCCATTACGTTCACCCGATCGCTACGGGAACGCGTAACCCGTAGTGAAAGCGTTATATCGGATGCGATACAACGCCGGTGACATGAGCGACCGGGACGGAGGCGACGAGGGGACTACACGGCGGCGACTGATGCAGGCGACGGGTGTGGCGGGCCTCGCGGGGCTGGCCGGCTGCTCCGGGAGCGGCGGCGGGTCGACCGACGCGCCGGCCACCGGCGAGTCGGAGGGGGACATGTCGACCACCGAGCCGCCGGATCCGAACGTCGGCGACGGCGAACTCGTGCTCGCGACGACCACGTCGACGTACGACACGGGGCTGCTCGACGCGATCAACCCGCTGTTCCAGGAGGCGTTCGGCGTCACCGTGCGGACCATCTCGCAGGGAACCGGCGCCGCCATCGAGACGGGGCGCAACGGCGACGCCGACGTGATTCTCGTGCACGCACGCGGGCCCGAGGACGAGTTCCTCCGCGACGGCGCGGGCATCAACCGTCGCGACGTGATGTTCAACGACTTCGTCATCGTCGGGCCGGAGGACGACCCCGCGGGGATCGACGGGATGTCGAGCGCGACGGAGGCGTTCGCCACTATCGCCGAGCAGGAGGCGACGTTCCTCTCGCGCGGCGACGACTCCGGGACGAACACCAAGGAGCTGAACATCTGGGAGGCGGCCAGGGTGGAACCCGCGGGCTCGTGGTACCGCGAGACCGGTCAGGGGATGGGCGACACCCTCAATCAGGCGAGCCAGACCGGCGGGTACACCCTCTCCGACCGTGGGACGTACCTCTCCCAGCAGAACAACATCGACCTGGTGATCCACGTGCAGGGGCCGCTCCGTGACGGCCCGGCGATCCTGCAGAACCCCTACGGCGTCATCCCGGTGAACCCGGCCGTCCACGACAACGTGAACTACATGGCCGCGATGGCGTACGTGAGCTTCCTCACGAGCCCGATGGGGCAGGCGGCCATCGAGGAGTACACCGCCAACGGGTCGCAGCTGTTCTTCCCGAACGCGCTCTCCGAGGAGCCGGACTTCCAGCAGTACGTCCCGCAGGACTACGACGGGAGCTCGTCGGCGTCGGTGTCGCCCGAGCGCTTCCAGTCGTGGGTCGACGAGTTCGTTCCGGAGGGCTTCTAACACTTCCCGCCGGGAGGGTGAACGTGTTCGGCGGCATCATCGCGGAGTTCGGCACCCGTTACCTGATCAGCATCGTCGTCGTCACCCTCCAGGTGAGCCTTGCGGCGGTGTCGATCAGTACGCTCGTGAGCGTCGTGCTCGCCGGCGTGCTCGGCTTCGGCGACTTCCGCGGGAAGGGCGTGCTCGTCTCGGTGATCAACACCGGGATGGGGTTCCCGAGCGTCGTCGTCGGGCTGGTCGTCCTGTTGCTGCTCTCGAACGCGGGCCCGGTCGGCGGCGGCTTCGATCTGGGCCTGCCGGGCGTGGGCGTCCTCTACTCCTTTGGCGGCGTGGAGCTGCTGTACACGCCGACGGCGATGGTCGTCTCGCAGGTGGTGCTCGCGACGCCGGTGATCACGAGCGTGACGCTGTCGGCCATCGAGAGCGTCGACCCGTCGATCCGGGACGCGGCGTTCGCGGCCGGCGGCACCGCCCGCGACGTCCAGATCGCGGTCGTCCGGGAGGCGCGGTACGGACTCGTCACGGCCGTGCTCGCCGGGTTCGGGCGGGCGGTCAGCGAGGTCGGCTCCGTGCTCATCGTCGGCGGCAACATCGCCATCGCGACCGGCGGCGGCGCGCGCGTGTCGTTCACGCGGACGCTGACGACGGCGATTACGCTGGAGGCACGGCAGGGCAACTACGGGACGGGCATCGCGCTCGGCGTCGTGCTGTTGACGATCGCCTTGGCGGTCAACGGCCTCGGAAACGTCGTTCGCGATCGGGGGCGGGCATGATCGAAGCCGACGCGGTCGGCTTCGGCTACGACGACGACCGAGTGCTCCGCAACGTGTCGCTGCGGGCGACGCCGGGGGAGACGTTCGCGCTCATCGGCCCCTCGGGCACCGGGAAGACCACCCTGTTGCGCCTGCTCGCGCTGTTCGAGCCCCCCGACGCGGGCACCGTGCGAGCCGCGGGCACCGACGCGTGGTCGCTGTCGAACGGCCGACGGGTGGCGACGCGGCGCCGGATCGGGATGGTGTTCCAGAACCGGTCGCTGTTCTCGACGTCGGTCGCCCACAACGCCGGCTACGGGTTAGCCGTCCGGCGCTCGTGGCCAGACCGCGCCCGCCGGTGGCTTCGTGGGCTGGTCGGGCGACCGCCGCTCGAGGAGTCGGTCGCGGACGCGCTGGAGACGGTCGGGCTACGGGAGGCGGCACACCGGCCCGCCCGGTCGCTGTCGGCCGGCGAAGCCCAGCGGGTCGCGTTCGCGCGGGCGCTGGCCACCGAGCCGGACGTGCTCCTGCTCGACGAGCCGACGTCCAACCTCGACCCGCGCAACACGGCGCTCATCGAGGAGGCCGTCGCGGCGGCGCGCGAGCGCGACATCGCGGTCGTCGTCGCCACCCACGACATGCAGCAGGCGCGACGGATCGCCGACCGCGTCGGCGTCATGCTCGACGGGACCCTCATCGAACAGGGGCCGACCGAGACCGTGTTCGGCGACCCCGACGACGAGCGGGCCCGCAAGTTCATCGACGGGGAGTTGGTGTACTGACCGCGACCGGCCGGCGACCGGGAGTCGCGACCCGACGCCGACCCGGCGGTCGCGGCGCCGCCGCGCGGTCACTCGGGGCCGACCGTCGGCGACGACAGCACGGCTTGGAGGACCTTTCGCTGAGCGGTCCGGAGGTGTTGGTGGAACGTCGGCGGCGACACGCCCATCGAGTCTGCGACGGCGCCGCCGTCGGCGTCGCGGGGCCACTCGAAGTAGCCCGCGTAGAACGCCGCCTCCAGCGTCGCCCGCTGGCGGTCGGTGAGGTCGGTGACGATCCGGCGCCGGATCCGGACGACGTCCTCGAACGAGCGGGTGAACTGACGTCTGCTCCGGATCTCCGTTTGGGGGTAGTTGTGCCGGAGCGACTCCAGTACGGAGTGGACGTCGACGGACGGCGAGAGGTACAACGTCATCCGGAGGTCGCCGTCCTCGATGACGGCGTCCTCGAAGTAGCCGCCCTGCGAGGCGATCGCCGAGAACACCGGGAGGTCGACACCGTGGAGTTCGTACCGCGCCGGCGACCCCTCGGACCTGACGGTGACCGACTCCCACTCGGGGTTCACCCGCTCGAGATCGCGGAGGAACGGGACCGCCTCCTCGGTCGCGCGGCCGTACACGATGAAGTCGCCGTCGTCCACCGGCACCATGTGGTCGAACGAGAACCACCCCTCGGGGTCGACGGACGTGTCGAGCGCGACGAACAGGTCGTCGATGCGGAGAGTCAACTCGACGAGGTCGTCGCTCAACAGCGCGCGCTTGCGCTCGGAGGCGGCGATCACGTGGCCGACGATCTCGCCGAGGCGGGCGATGACGGCCCGTTCGCGCGACCGGAACGCGCCCTCTCGGCCGGCGTACACGTTCAACACCCCGTACGTCGTGCCCTCGTGGGCGATGGGGATCGCCGCGGACGACCGGAAGTCGTACGCGTTCACCCGGTCGCGGACCGGCGAGAACCGCGGGTCCGACCGGGCGTCGTTCGTCACTTGGACGGTGCCGGTGCGGAGCGCGTCGGCGGTCGGCCCGCCGTCGAACGGGTGGTCGGGGTCGACCGACAGCGTCAGGCCGTCGAGGTACCCCTCGACGCCGGCCTCGGTGCGGACGTGAACCTCCTGTGACGGCTCGTCGACCGCGCCGATCCACGCGAACTTGTACGCCTCGGAGTCGGCGAGCAGTTCGCACACCGTCTCCTCGATCTCCTCGCGCGTCGACTGGGCGACGATCGCGTCGGTCACCTCGCTCACGGCGTCGTGGAGGCTGTTGAGCGTCGCCTGGGCCGTGTCTCGCTGTCGTCTCGCGACGACGCCGGCGGCGCTCGACCGCCAACGTGAGCACCGTCGCGACGGCCTCGACGAACGCGTCGGCGTCCGGGTCCGCGTCGTCCGTCGCCGCGACGAGCACGCCCCACGGGTCGTCCTCGCGGCCGATCGTCGCGCGGAGGCCGTCCGCCGGGAGCTCGTCGGGGGCGGACCAGCCGACTGCCGCACGGAGCGTCCTCGGGGAGCCGTCGTCCGCCTCGGCGAGGACGCCACAGCGGTCGGCGTCCGCCGAGTCGGCCACGCGCGTCACCGTCGCCGCGAGCAGGTCGTCGAGGTCATCGTCGGCCAGCGCGCGTCGGCCGAGTTCGACGACGGCCTCCTGCTGACACAGCTGTCGCCGGAGCGTGCGCTCGGTTCGCGTCCGCTCGGTCACGTCGTAGGCGATGCCGAACGCCGACACCACCCGTCCCTCGTCGTCGCGCACGGGGCGGTGGTGGCACTCGTAGGTCCGACCGCCGAACACCTGCTCCGAGGTCGCCGGCTCGCCGGCCAGCGCCGACTCGTAGCCGGGTATCACCCCGTCGGCGACGGCCTCGGGGAGGACGTCCCGCAATCGGCGACCCTCCAACTCGTCGGCCGAGGCGACGGCGTCGCTCGTCGTCCCGCCGACCGTCCGGTACCGCAGGTCCGGCGACACGAGCGTCACGGTGCCGTTCGGGATGGCGTCGACGAGCGTGCGGAGCCGGGCCCCCGACTCCGCGAGCGACCGCTCGCGGTCGCGCTGCTCGGTCACGTCGCGGACGACGACCGCCCGCTCCCCGTCGCCGGTCGTCGAGCTGTCGACCGGGGCGGCCCGCAGTTCCCAGATCCTCTGCGCGTCGTCGGGTCCGGTCACCGTCGTCTCGACGGGCGTGCTCGGGTCGGCGTCGCCGTCGGACCCGGTCACCGACTGCACCACCTCGAGGAGACGGTCGTCGTCGACCACAGCCGGGAGCGCCGTGCCGACCAGCGCGGCCGGCGTCTCGTCGACCAACGAGGCGAACGTCTCGTCGGCCCACGTGACCCGCCCGTCGGCGTCGACCGCGAACGCACCGTCGGCCGTCGCCGTCACCGCCGCCTCGTGGCGTGCGAGCGCCCGGGCCCGGCGGACCCGGTCGGTCACGTCGCGGAGATACACCGACACCCCCGTTGCGGACGGGAACGCCGAGATCTCGATCCGGATCTCCGCGGCCGGAACCGGCCGCTCGACGCGAACCGATTCGCCGGATTCCATCACCTGCCGAACGACGTCGTCGGCGTCCTCGTCGTCGCCCGCGGGCAGCGCCTCGCTCACCGGCCAGCCGACGACGTCCGCTCGCGCTACCCCGAGGAGCGTCGCGGCGTCCGGCGAGTGCCAAGTGATCCGGGAGGCGGCGTCGACCGCGACGAACTCGGCGCCGAGCCGAGCGGCGGTCGTCGACAGTTCCGCGCGTAACGACTCGCAGCGACGCTCGAGGCGTCGGATACGCGACTCGGCGCCGGACGCGTCCACGATGGCGGCGATCGCGCTGCCCGCTCTCGCCGCGGCCCCCAGCGCCGCCGTCAACTCGGTGCTCGACGCCGCCGCGGCCGGGGCGGGTCCCCGTGCCGAGCCGTCGACGGGCCCGCGCGTGTCGCTCCCGACCGTCCCCGTCGGCGGGCCGGGGCGCCACCAGATCCGGGCGTTCGCGCCGACCTTCTTGGTCCGGATCAGCCCCCGGTCCGCCAGCGTCCGGAGCCGCTCGTACGTCCCGCGGCGGCCGACGGAGAGTCCCGCCGCGACCTCCGGTGTCGCGAGCGGGGTCCCGGAGCCGTCGAACGCCGCGAGCGTCTCGGCCAGCGGCGTCGAAAGCGAACTGGTGTCCATAGCACGCTCTCTACGGGCGACACGATGTACCTTCCGTCGACGGAACCGAGCCCGTACATGCTTTACACCCGTTCTGCCGGTACGATGCAGGTATCCGGACGCGCCGTCGGCTTGACACGAGCGACGCCTCCGAACGGAACCTAACTGGTGTGGGTACACGCTTAGGGGGACAGCCTCGCTTGATTCTGGTATCGTGGGCCGTTCCCGCCCCGACTCCACCATGTCACCAACCTCGACCGACGTGCTCGGTCAGTCCGCCGACGAGACCTCGACGACGAGCGAGTATCACGCCCTGCTGTCCTCCGAGCGGCGAAAGTTCGCGCTATCCGTGCTCGTCGACTGCGACGGGTGCGTCTCCCTCGACGACGTCGCGAGCGAAGTCGCCGCGATGGAGCGGCGCGACGGCTGTGCCACCGACGGCGGCGACGAGCGGACAGTCGCGATCACGCTCCACCACATCCACCTCCCGAAACTCGACGCAGCCGGGCTCATCACGTACGACCACGACGCCAACGAGGTCGTCGAGACGCCGACCGACGAAGCCATCTAACCCGGAGGCACCCGCCGAGTCACCGTTCCCGACGAGTGCGACAGGTGCGGATTCAGCCATTTAGATATGTGAATATCCACATATCTGAATTTTTCACGGCAGCTCGGTCGTGAGTCGCGTCGCCGGCACCGGTACGGTCGAGGCGACGCCGGGACGAGCGAGCGGCCGCGCTCGCCGAAGGGTGCGGCGTAGCGTGCCGGGCACGACGTGTGGGCTTCGCCTTCGGACGCCGCGTACGGCGAGGACTGGATGGCGGGCGAGCCGCCCGACGACCCGCGTCGGGGCGAGGCGGTCAGTTCGCGGCCGTCGCCGTCGCGGTCGGCGTCGTCGCGTTCGGCGGGAGGTCGCCCGTCTCGAGCCACTCGTCGTACGCCGTCGGCGCGACCACGGCGACGCTGCCGCGCATGCGGGCGTGACCGACGCCGCACAGCCGGCACAGTAGACACGGAACTGCCCCACTTCCGTGGCGCGCGTGCGGATCGTCGTCTCCTGTCCCGGCACGGCGTCCTGTTTGATGCCGAGATCCGGCGCGTAGAACGAGTGGATCACGTCGCGGGTGTGCAGCGTGAGGACGACGCCTCTGCCCCGGGGACCACCACCTCGCCCTGGGTCGTCACGTTCGCGTCGGGGTAGCGGAACTCCCACCCCCACTGGTAGGCGACGACGTCGATCTCGACGGGGTCGCCCTGCGTCTCGACCGTGGGCCCGCTGGCGGCGGCGGGCGTGATGTAGGGGTTCGCGAGGACGAAGTACGCCGAGATGCCGACGAACAGGAGGATGATCCCGGTGACGGCCGTCCACGTGATCTCCAGCGGCGAGTCCTTCGTCGTCGGCTTCGGGTCGTCGTTGTCGCGGAAGCGGTACACCGCGTACAGGAGGGTGATCTCGACGAACAGCACGAGCGGGAGCGCCACGTACAGCAGTTGCTCGTTCAGGTTGTCGATCGCCGCCCGGTTGACCGACTGGGCGGCCGCGGGCGCGGCCGCGAGCGTCGCGACGAGCGCCACCCCCACTCCGGCGAGGCCGACGGCGGCGAGTAGTCGGGGGAGTCCACGGGGTCCGCGCATTCGTGTTTCGAGTCCGACAACCCCGCGCCGGCTGTTAAGTGTTCGCACGAATACAGCCCGGCTGGAGCCCGTCCCCGCGCCGCCCCCCGAATTTTATGTGAGTCCGTGTGAGAGAACGTGACAATGAACGACACCGAAGCCCCACGCGACGGCGAGGTTCCGCGGGGAGCATGAACCGACCCCTCATCGAGGTCGCGGCGCTGGCGACGCTGTTGTGCGGCTGTGTGGGGCTGTGGTGGCGGGCGAGTCGCGACCGCCTGACGAGCGACGGAGGGTACGTCGAGCGCGACGCGCTGGTCGACGAGTTCGTCCGGCTGCGCGGCGAGGCGCTGCGGTGGCTCACGACGACGAACCACCGCGAGATCGGCCTGCTGTACATCGCGTTCGGCACCGTCGCGGGGCTGTGGGGCGGCGTCGACGCGATGATGCTGCGGACGGAGCTGCTCACGCCGGCGGCGGACATCTGGACGCCGGAGACGTACAACGCCCTGTTCACCACCCACGGGCTGACGATGCTCATCTTCTTCGTCGCGCCGGTGTTCTTCGGCATCGGCAACTACGTCCTCCCGCTGATGATCGACGCCGAGGACATGGCGTTCCCGCGGGTGAACGCAATCGGCTTCTGGCTGTTGCCGCCCGCGCTGTTGCTCGCGCGGGCCGGCCTGTTCTTCCAGGTGGCCGGGCAGGGGCTCACGCTGGTCGTCGACCCCGAGTCGATCCCGTTCATCCTCTCGATGCGCGAGGTGGCCGTGGGGTGGACGCTGTACGCGCCGCTGTCGGTCCAGTCGCCCAACCCGCAGGTGGACCTGCTGCTCGTCGGCCTCCACCTGAGCGGGGTCGCGACGACCGTCGGCGCGATCAACTTCATCGCGACCGTGTTCTACGAGCGCGGCGAGGGGGTGACGTGGGGGAACCTCGACATCTTCTCGTGGAACATGCTCGTCACCAGCGGCATCGCGCTGTTCGCGTTCCCGCTGTTGGGGTCGGCGCTCGTGATGCTCCTCATGGACCGCAACTTCGCGACGACGTTCTTCGCCGTCGAGGGCGGCGGCCCCATCCTCTGGCAGCACCTGTTCTGGTTCTGGGGGCACCCGGAGGTGTACATCCTGTTCCTCCCGGCGACGGGGCTGATGAGCCTCATCCTCCCGAAGTTCGTCGGGCGCTCGTTGTTCGGCTTCCGCGCCGTGGTGTACTCGACGCTCGGGCTGTCGGTGCTCTCCTTCGGCGTGTGGGCCCACCACATGTTCGCGACCGGGATCGACCCGCGGCTGAAGGCGTCGTTCATGGCGGTGTCCATCGCCATCGCGGTGCCGTCGGCGATCAAGGTGTTCAACTGGCTCACGACGATGTGGGACGGCGACATCCGGTTGACCGCGCCGATGATCCTCTGTGTCGGCGGCATCGGGACGTTCATCATCGGCGGCGTCACCGGCGTGTTCCTCGCGGTGATCCCCGTCGACATCCTCTACCACGGCACCTACTACGTCGTCGGCCACTTCCACCTCATCGTCGTCGGGATCATCCCGTTCCTCATGATCGCCGCGAGCTACTACTGGTACCCGCTCATCACCGGGCGGTGGTACGACCGCCGGCTCGCGCGGTTCCAGTCGGTGTTGCTCGTGTTCGGCTCGACGGTGACGTTCATGACGCTGTTGGTCATCGGGGGGCTCGGCCTCCCGCGGCGCCAGGCGATCTACCCCGCCGAGTACCAGTTCGCCCAACAGATCGCCACCGTCGGCGCGTACGTCGTCGGGCTGGCGGCGCTGTTGTGGCTGTACAACATGCTCGTGTCGTACTGGCAGGGCGATCGCGTGGAGACGACCGACCCGTGGGACCTCAAGCGGACGGGCCAGTTCAGCAACGAGTGGGCGTGGTTCGAGGACCGCCTCGTCGAGCGGTACGACATGGAACCGCACGAGCCCGACCCCGACGACGTCCGGCCGTCGTTCGACGCGGCGGTGCCGGGGAGTTCGCTCGGGGCCGGCGCGGTCGGCTCGACGTGGCGGACGGTCGCCGAGAACGCCTCGATCGCCGCGGTCGCGGGCGTCGTCGGCACGCTGCTGATGGCGGGCGGGCTCGGCACGGCCGCGCTCGTCGGGGTGTTCGATCTGGCGGCGCTCGTCGAGCTCGCGGAGCTGGTGGGACTGCCCGGGACGCCGCTCGTCGGGGCGCTGTTGTTCCTCGTCGGCGGCGCGGTGACGTGGCCGCTGTTGTTCCTCGCGTTCGCCGAGTACCTCCCCGGCCGCCTGCTGTTCGAGACGGGGCTGGTGTTCGCGACGATCATCTCCTCGGGGTTCCTGATCGCCTTCTACACCGGGCAGTCCGGGCTGGCGTTCCTCGGGTACGTCGGGTTCGTCCTCGTCGCCCACTGGGCGTACGGGGTCGGCCTCGCGGTGACGTTCCGCTTCCTCCAGGCGAAGCGACGCGAGCGCCGCGAGGGGGCCGACGGCGCGGAGGCGGGCGCCTGAGATGAGCGACGACGAGTCCACCTCGACGCTGTTCACCTACGTCGCGCCGTTCGTCGGCGTGCTCCTCATCGCCGTCGGCATCGCCGGCGCGGTGCCCGGCGGCTACGCGCTCATCCAGGACGAACTGCGCGACTGCGGCGAGCCGACGATCGTCGTCGAGTCCCCCGAGCGGACCGCCGACATCGTCGGCGGGGAGGACGCCCCCGACTTCCGGCGCCTCGCGTTCGCGGAGCTGAGCGACGCGGAGGCCGCCGCGTTCGAGGACGCACTGACCGCGCCGCGCGGGGAGGCGCACGTGGAGGGGGCGTTCCCCAACCGCGCCGCGTTCGAGCGCGGCGCCGTGATCGACTACGAGGGCGAGGAGTACTACGCCACCATCGTCGCGGAGAACACCTGCTTCACGGCGCCGGCGCTCGGGTTCCCGCTCGGCGTGTTCGCGATCGGGCTCGGGACCGTCTGCGTGTTGATGCCGCCGCTGTACCGGAAGCTCGTCGAGTTGGAGCGCGAGAGCACGGTCGGGCCGGCCGAGACGGGCACCCGTCGCGGGGAGTCGCGCCCGACCGACACCGAGGAGGGGCGGTGAGGGAGTCCCCGCGGGCCGCCCGCGGGCTCACCCGTCGGAACTGACGGCCGACAGCTCCCGCTCCAGCGACCCGATCGACTCGTCGATCCCCTCGACGAGTCGGCTCTGTTCGCGGTTCGCGTCGACGATCGTGTCGATCTCGGTCGCCAGTTCCTGTGCCCGGGTCGCCACCTCCTCGACGGTCGTCGCGACCTGCTCGGTGCCCGTGGCCTGGTCGTCGGTCACGCGTGCGACGTCGGCGATCCCCTCGGCCGTCCGGCTCACTGCCTCGACGATGTCCGACAGCGCCTCGGTGACGGCCTCGGCGCGCTCGATCCCGGCGGACAGTTCCTCGTTCGTTTCGCGGATCCCGTCGACGGTCCGGGCGGTCGTCTCCTGGACGTCGTCGACCGTCGCCTCGATCTCGCCGGCTTGCTCGCGCGACTCGTTGGCGAGGTCTTTGATCTCCTCGGCGACGACCGCGAACCCCTCGCCGGCCGCCCCCGCCCGCGCCGCCTCGATGGACGCGTTGAGCGCGAGCATGTTCGTCTGCTCGGCCACCCCGTCGATCACCTCAACGATCCCGTTGATCTCCGCGATGCGCTCGCGCAGCGCCGTGACGTCGCTCGCCATCTCGTCGCCGGCCGCGTCGACGGACTCCATCGCGTCGATCGCCTCCCGCGCCGCGGACCGCCCGTCGAGGGCGAGTTCCTCCGCGCGTGCGCTGGTCGTCTCGACCTCGCGTGCGGTCGCGGCGATCTCCTCGATGCTCGCGCTCAGGTCGGCGACGCCGCCGACGACCGCCTCCATGCTCCCGTGCTGGTCGTTCGCGATCGCGGCGCTGCGGGCCGGCTGTCGGCGACGCTCTCGGCGGACCCCGGAGTCGTTGCAGGGCCGCGCGGACCTCCTCGGAGACCGTCCGCTGGGCCGCGGTCATCCGCTCCCGCTGGCGGACGAGGTCGGTGACGACCGGCGTCATCTCGACCGAGCCGATCACCTCCCCGTCGAGCGTCTCCATCGGCACGGCGATGGCGCGGACCCACATGTCGCCGTCCGGTGTCGGCACCTTTCGATACTCCTCCTCGCGGACCGCCTCGCCGGTACGCGCGACGGTCTCCGCGAGGATCTCCGATTTCCCCTCCGTGCCGAAGAACTCGTACCCCGTCGTGCCGATCGCTTCCGCCTGCGACCGGCCGTACTGCTCCTCGGCGGCGCCGTTGAAGTGGCGCAACACCCGCTCGTCGTCGACCGCGAGGATCGGTTCGGGGAACTCCTCGACGAGTTGGGTGAACAGATTGCGCCACTCGTCGCGCTCGCGACGGAGTCGATCGCGGTCCTTCTGCTCGTCCGGTTCGGTGCCCTCGATCGTCCGTTGGTACGTCCGGTCGTCGGCGTGTTCGGGGTGGTCCGGGGTCATTCGTGGTCACATCCGGTGGTCGCTGTGGCGGGGCCGTCCCCACCCCCGTCCGGTCGTCCGCCACGGGGGGCTGTCGTCCCGCGTGGCGTGCTACCGTGTCGCTTGGGGGTTCGAACTCACCGCGATAAGCCTTCTGCCGTAGGTCCCAGTTTCGCGATTCGGCGCGGGGTCGGTCGGGAGTCGGCGACCGTCCGGGACGCCGACGCGGTCGAGACACTGGCCGCGCCGGAACAGCCGAGCACGTGGTTCGTCCGCCCGCAGTTGAGCCGGTCCGGCCTCGGCGGGAGCGGCGGCGGAGTCGTAGTGAGGCGATCGCCCGATTACCCCACGTTACAATGTGGGGTACTGTGACCGGCGATGTGCCCGAGTTAGGTTCCGCGATTCCACGTGTGTCGCTCGGCGGTCGGGAAGCCGGACCGTATCAGCCGACGACGGCGCCGACGTACAACACGGCGACGAGGAACACCCAGACGGCGTCGACGAAGTGCCAGTACAGCGAGACCGTCCGGACCGAGGTGTCGCCGCCGGCGGCGTACCCGCCACGGAGCGCTCGGACGAAGAGGATCGCGAGCATGACCACCCCGAGGGTGACGTGGAGGCCGTGGAGCCCGGTCAGCCCGTAGAAGGCGCTGGCGTACACGCCGTCCGAGAGGGTGAACGACTCGGCTGTAATGAACTCGTAGTACTCGTACGCTTGGCCGACGAGGAACACCGCGCCGAGCAGGACCGTCCCGCCGAGCAGGCCGAGGAACCGCTGTCGTTCGCCAGCCTCGAGCGCGTCGTGGGCGAAGTGGACCGTGACGCTGCTCGCGAGGAGGATCGCCGTGTTCGCGAGCACGAGCGACCCGAGCAGCGGCGGGAGCTCCGAGGGCGGCCACGTCCCCGAGCGGACGAACGCGTAGTAGACGAACCCGGCCGCGAACGTCGCCAGGTCCGAAAGCAGGAACAGCCACATCCCGCCGACGTACAGCCGCGACCGTTTCTCCCCGTGAGTCGTGTGGGCACCGCCGCCGAGGAACGCCTCCCGTGTCCAGCCGGCGAGGCCGCCCACGAGCACCGCCAGCCCCAGCGCCGCCACGACCAACGGCGGCGTCGACGGGAGCGCGTCACCCCCGGCCATCGCGACGCCGGCGCCGACGTACAGCGCCGCCGCGCCGCCCGCGGCGACGATCGGCCACCGGCTCGTGTGGGCGCCCGCGTCGTGCTCGGCGCCCGCCGCGTCGGTCGCGTCCATGGGTTCGTGTCAACGGGCGTGCTGAAATAACCACCGCGCTCCCGTGCGGACGGGGAACGCCGCTGCCGGGGCCAGGCGGTCCTCGGTGTCGTGGACGGCGGCCCCACTGGACGGTCGCCCGGCGGGGACCACCCCCGGTGGTGTCCGCAATCGACGGCGGCGCGTCCCGTGCTCGTCCAGCGGTCGATGCATCGGTCCGTTTCCCGGACTGCCACTCGTTGGTGTTCGATCGCTGTCCCGCCGCCGCTGTCGGGGACGGGAACGTCGACCCCGGCGTCGACCGCCCGTCACACCCCGGGGTCGTCCGCAATTCGTGTTCTCGGACGGACGAGTCACGGGTCGCCGGCCCGAGGTCTCCGTCCCGGTCGGTGGCGTCGCTCGACGAACGACCGGATATCCCACATCTGAACGTGGGGTAATAGGCTCCGGCGGTCGACTGCATCCCGACCCGGCGATCGGCGGGCGCTACCCGGGCCCCCGGGGTCGTCCGCAATTGTCACGCGTGACGGTGGCCTCGAACGTCGCTCGTGCGTCCGATGGCGGCGTGCTGTAAGCACCGGATGGCGGGGAGACCGAACGGTTGGCCCGCTGAAACCGGTGTCTACCATCGGAAGGTCGGTACAAGACGGGGGCCCCCGGGGTCGTCCGCAATTCCGCCACGAACGGGAGGGGCCGGTTCGACCGGCTGCGCTCGATTGTCCCAGTAACACGTATATACTCGGCTGAAGCGTTCATCTTGAGCTAGCGACTCGCGTCGCTCACTACCTCTACTCACTCACTCACTCTAGCTAGTAGAAACAGTTTAGTTAGTTAGTTAGTTAGTGTGCCGTCCGCAATCGTCCTGTCTACCGCCGATCGGCCGCGAACGGCCCTCGACGTGCCCACACCCCCACACACGTGTTCGGGTATAATTGCGGACAACCCCGGGGGCCCGGGTGGGGGGCGCACCGCCGTCACGACCGGCTCCCGACAAGATTTGCGGACGATCCCGGGGGTCGTCCGGACGTGCCGGACGCGTCAGACATTGCGGACAGGGGGGTTTATGGGGATGGAACCCACGAGTGTGGGTGATGGGGCAATCGCCGTATTCGACGACCTCCGAGATCTTCGCCACCGGGGGCGAAGGCTACCTCAAGGAGGACCACACGCCCTCGACCCTCCCGGAGCGGCGCGAGGAGATCCTCAAGCTCCGCCGCTCGCTGAAGCCCGCGGCCCGGGGCGTCGGCGCGGAGAACGCCTTCCTCTCGGGGAAGGCGGGACAGGGGAAGACCGCGGCCGCGAAGGCGGAGCTCGCGGAACTGGAGGCGTTCGCCGCCGCGGAGGACCTCGAACTCACGACGGTGCTGTTCTCGTGTGAGGGGATCTCCTCGAGCTACACGCTCGCGTGCGGTCTGTGTGAGGAGCTCGGGGGGCCGAACCCGAACGGCCACCCGATGCAGAAGGTGCTCGACCACCTGTGGGCGGCGATGAACGACGTCGGCGGGACGATCATCATCGTGCTCGACGAGATCGACAACCTCGGCACGGACGACAAGATCCTCTACTCGCTCCCGCGGGCACGCGACAAAGACTACGTCAACGACGACGTGTACCCCTCGGTCATCGGGATCAGCAACGACCTCCAGTGGCGCGACAACCTCGACCCCGCGGCCAAGGACAGCCTGTACGACGACTCGATCTTCTTCGCGCCGTACGACGCCAACGACCTCCGGGACATCCTCTCGCGTCGCGCGAGCAAGGCGTTCCACGACACCGACCTCGTGTACGAGGGGCCCGACGGGGACCGCTTCTCCATCTCCGTCGACCTCGGCGGCGACGACGAGTCGCTCGACGCGGCGTTCGAGGCGAAGGGGATCGACCGGACGGCGTGTACCCTGCAGGGCGTCGAGTCGAGCGTGCTCTCGGAGGACGTGATCCCGCTGTGTGCCGCCTACGCCGCCCAGGACAAAGGGAGCGCGCGACAGGCGATCAAGTACCTCCGGAAGGCGGCCGCGATCGCCGAGTCGGAGGACAGCCCGACGGTCCTCGGCGACCACGTCCGCCTCGCCCAAGACGAGGCCGAACGCGAAGCCATCATCGAGGGGATGGAACAGCTCACCACGCAGGGCCACCTCGCGCTGGCGGCGGTGACGATCCTCGAACTCGCCAACGAGTCGGACGTCCGCACCCGCGACGTGTACGACGTGTACAAGTCGCTCACCAACGACATCGACGCCGACCAACTCGCCCAACGGCGGATGCGCGACCACCTGATCGAACTCGACATGCTCAGCATCATCCGCGCGCGCAAGTCCGCCTCCGGGTCGGTCGGCGGCGAGGCGTACACGTTCGAACTGCGCGTCGAGCCGTCGACCGCACTCGACGTGTTGGAGGCGGTCTCGCGGTTCGACGACGTCGACTTCAACACGATGACGCAAAACTGGCTCCGCGAGTAGGCCACTCCGAGCATATCGGGGCCCGCCGATCCCTGCTCCCGCCCCCGGGGGTGTCCGCAATTTCGCAGAGGTGTCCACGGGGTTTCGTCGGCAAGCGTCTGACTGCCAGATTCCTGCACCGGGTGTCAGCTTACGTTTGTTCCAGTGACAATAAGGGGCTATTTGTGGGGTGAAAATCTACACGCAATATATAATGTACAGACTACTGATTGACCTTGGAATCGATCAGGTTTCGAAGATACTCTGGATCGACAAACGCACCCTGCAATCTCGTTATGCCATCCGGCTCACGGAACAGCATGTCACCGTTTCCGCCCAGGTCTTCTGCTCCGGATTCGTCGAGTATCACTTGCGAGTCTGATGCAGAGGGAAGCCTAAACGCGACTCGCATGTCGAGATTAGCTCTGAGATCCGTATCGATAATTTTCGCACTTGGCCGCTGAGTCGAGATCACCAGATGAATTCCAGACTTCGAGCCTTCTGGGCGATTCGACGCACATTCTCCTCGAATTCGTCACTCTCGTCTCCCAAGCCATCAATGAGGTCGGCGTACTCGTCGATGAACACAACGAGTGGGCGAAGTTGGTCGTCACTTCGTTCGTTGTGGTCGTTGATATCGATACTACCGCTCTGACTGAGGACTTCCATCCGGCGAGGAATCTCCTCATCGACGATCCAGTCGAATAGCTCTGCAGCCGCATCATCATCTGTAATCACCTTCTCGTGTTCCAGATTGGTGAGTTGATTGCAGAACATGAAGTTCGTCATCTTGGGATCAACGATCGCGAGCCGTAGTTCGTCCAAGGCAAATCGATCAAGGAGACACGTGAGTAGCGAGTACAAGAATACCGTCTTCCCACTACCAGTAGTTCCTCCCACCAGCATGTGGGGTGCCTCGTTAAGCATCGCAGGATAGCTTTCTCCTGCGGGATTGATCCCCGCGATGAACGGCATTTCACCAAGAGTCAGCTCTTCGCGCTGTGATAGGTCATCTAAATAGTCCTCAATGTGAACAACCGCGGTTTCATCTCTGGGAACGTCAACGGCGACGAATGGCGTTCCAGGGAGCCTATGAATGAACGGTTCTCGTTCCAGTGCCATTTCGCGAGCGATGTCCTCAGCGCGCTTTTCGAGGGGGCCTTGTCCCTGACCAGACCCGAGTTCGACCTTGTATCTAATCAGGTTTGGACCAACCTCTACGTTATCTGGATCAATTGATTCGACTTTGATGTTGTACTCGTACAACACCCGTTTGAGCGTCTCCACTTGATCCGCGTAGTCCGCTGGGTCTCCAAATGAGTCCGATGCTTCAGACTCATCTACTGTTGATTCCGCTGGCTTAGCCTCTTCTGAGCCACTATTGTCATCCGAGACGTTGTCTACTTTCTCCTCCTGGACGTCTTCTTGTCCAGAGCCTGTATCACTGTCATCGCCTGTCTCTTCCGTCTCAGATACGGTTTCCGACGCATCGTCAGGTGATTCTGACTCGAAGTCCTGACCCGACATCAGTAGCCGAACGACGGTCTGTTTCGGTAACCGCGTAATCGTGAGACTCTGGTGATCTTCGGTAAAACAGTCCAGAGATGCATCTGAGGTCGCGGCAGAGTTAATCTCCACAGAGACAATCCTGGAGTTCACTTTCATCTGGGCATCTCCACGGAAGACCTCGTTGACTCGGTCAGTCCACTCCATTTTGTCTCCCGGCACGTCTCCTCCGATTAACTCGTAATAGAGTTGCTCTCTAAGTGCCTCACGGCGGGGAGGTGTTGTGATGTTGTCGTCACCTTCGAACAACCGACGAATTGTGTTCGTTGTTTCGGTGATCTGTTCGACTGCCTTGCCTGTCGCAACCTCATCACCCTCCCTTGTCTCAATGCTGAACGCAGTGTCGGGTTCGTTGAGCGTCTTCACCTCTATGATATCCATATCGAGGCCACCGCTCTCTGATTGTTGTACGACGATGAAGTCGACCGTCGGTTCGAATCACCGAAGTTGAGCCACTTCCGCGTTCTCGGGTCATCGATAGAGAAGATGAGTTTCGGATCCTCGTATCGCTCATCTGCCATTGGACAGCAATGATCGATCCAAGCAATCCCTTCGAGTTGCGTGAGTCTTGACTCCCGATCGTCTCCTCGGTAATGAGTTTCAACAGACCACTTCGCTCAGTGTCGGCAATACGGCGAGCAATCTCTTCTATGTCCGCATTTTCCGGCGCGATAGGGTATTCGTTGAGGATCCTTCGGAGCGTTCTGGTGAATAAGTCGACATCGTCGGAGTAAATCGCGTACTCGCGATCACCGCGTCGCTCTCTCGAGATGAGGCCCGATTCCCAGAATGGATCCGAATTCATCGAGGGCGTCGAGACACATACCCAGATAGCTGAATCTTGAAGATTATCAACAAAATCCTCTGACACTGTCAACTGATGAACGCCGGAGTTGTGGAACTTCGTCCGTTGGTTATTCAATTGGTTGATAAGATCTTGGTATTCCGAGAAGAGCTGACCTTCTGAGGATGCACTAATGTTGATGATGTCCTCAAAGGCGTCATAGCTGAACTCTTTCGGAACGTATAGGGGATTGATCGACGTGTCCATGTCCCGCTCAAACTCCTCAACGAAGAACTTGGATTGGTCATTGATGATTACGGCGTGTTTCGGGTTTGCCTTGAGGTGTTCAGCAACCTCATCGTAATCTCGACACTCTCTAGTTAAGATGTTGAAAGCGTCTGATTCACCTTCCGGACCAAACAAGTTGATAATTGCTTCTTCTTCATTTGAAGTTGCCCCAGAGAGCAGTGGTTTTTCTTCCTGATCAACATAAATAAACTCGATTGTAGCGCCGCTAAGTGACTCGTTCTCTGCTGCATCGACGATAGATTTGAGGACCTGTGACGGCCTGATCGGGTCGACAATACTGATCTTGAAGTGATTTTTCGAGGGAGGGTATGCCTGATTGAATTTCGAAATCAGGTAATCCCAGAGATACACGTTGTCTCCGGGTTCCGCACGATCTGCTTCAGTGTAGATTGGTAGCGTTGCCAACTCATCCGACTGGATGAGATACGTCTCTTCATTTAGCAGTCGGCCACCACCGACGGTGATATTGCTAAGTACATGCGGCTGCTCATCGACCGTCGTTTCCAAGAACTTCCAATCCGATTCCGAAAGCTTCCCGTCACTCTCTCGCACTGCCTTTGCAAGTTCAACATACTTCCACAGGTGAAGTGGATGCAGCGGCGAGAGAATCAACTCTCGTCCACTTTCTCGATCCAGGATAATTGTGTCCAACAAGAGGAAATCAGAGAGCAACCGTCGAGCTCCTTGAGCGCTTGCGTCTCTCAGGCTCATGTACTTCCGGTCCAGTGTCTTCTGAGTTTTCTGGTACACTGAGAGGTAGTTTTGAGCCTTTTCCATGAGGTCGTCGTCGCCGACAAGCCTGACGAGTGGACGGTGAATGAGCGACTTGAGTACTGGCAGTAAGTCTCCTCGAGCCTCGAGGTACGCATCGAATGACTCAACAAGTGATTCGAAGTCCTCATTCCGTTCTGCGAACTTCCGCATCTTTTGGAAGCTCCCACCATCCTCTTCGACGAGGAAATACTCCAGATCAAGTGTCGTGTAATTAGAGATGCACTCTGTCCGCGAACTCCCCCCCTTGACGATTCCGCCGAACCGGTCTTCGGTTATGAATCGATTGATGAAATGAGTCAGATCCGAGTCAACGTCAATAATGAGCTTTTCATCGTCCCCGAAGTCAACCTCTACTCGCTTTTCGTCATTCTCAATGGCTTCATCAAGATCTTTGTCAAGTTGTTGCGAGAGCGTTGAGGCTTCCTCAATCTCCCCTTGATGAACTAACTCAATCCCGACAGACTCACCGTCAGTTCGACGGTTGTATCGGCTTGATGTAGAGCCCTTCCCGGCTGTCCCATCCGTTGAACCTTTACCAGAGTCATCAGTCAGACGTTTGGATGTCGTGTCAAATGCATCTGCGACCTTCTCGAACTCCAACTCAGCAAGCAGTCCATCGTCATTAGTACGCTGGAATCTCCGCAAGCGTTCAATGAATGCAGCTTGTTCATTCCGACCGCCTTCATTGCTGTTCTTGATACTATTGATGAGCCGCTTTCGGTCCCTGTTTGTTATATGGATTGTTCGGTCGACTAACTCACCGTTCCGTATCAGTCGATTTTCAATCTCAGCAGCGTCGCTGAGAAGCCCCGAATCTGCGAACAGACTCAATTCATGGAGTTCTTGCCCAATTGCATCTAACGACTCTTGATTAGTATCCTTGAGACACGAGACTGCAAACCGTGCAATGGATCTGATCGTGAGATTCGACTCGATCCCACTTCCAAGGGCCTCCCAAAACGCCTCAGCCGGTGAATTCCCCGAGAATTCGTCTCGCTGGGACATGAGGTCACATATAGCAACCCGGACCCTCCCCAGTGGCAGACCAGTAAGTCGATGAAGCGAGTTGAGCTTCGGTGGGTCCCCACGGACGAATACTACGATCCGGTCGGGAACCTTTTGATCTCCCCATGAAAATTCAGTCTCAGTCTCGTTCCGCCACTTGATCGCAGTCGATAGTTCCTCTGTCACCCGAACAGATGTGTCTTCAGCGAACTCAGCGAGCTCGGTGACATCTGCTTCGGCGATTCCGACGATCGCCATCCCGATTGAGTAAGATGTTCTCTCGTTGAGTCTGGCAATCATCGTCTCGGCAGAAAACCGGGGAGGTGACTCAACCATCACCCCTAGCGACTCATTGCGAAGGGTTTCAGCGACACACTCTCCAAGTGCTTCTCCGGTCAGTATCTCGCTCTGTTCTTCTTTATCGGTCCCAGATTGGGGGAGGTCTGACTCTCGAATCGTCATTGGTCCGTGGAAACGATGGTTACGCCATCAGCGTACTCACGACCAAATCCGAGATTGATCGTCACCTGCTTGAACTCCTCGAAATTCCGGTTCGACAGCGGGTCAGCCTCAGTCCGACTGGCACCCACTGCAATGTCCCATTCCTCAAGGTGGTCGCGGTCTTGATTGGTTCCACCGACGATGATTCCGTATCGCTGTCGGAGTCGTTGACATAACTTACGGAGTGCTATTCGCTCGCCAGGTTCCATCACTGACAGAATTATTGCCTCGAGAACCTCTGGATCTGGTGAGAAACGGCGTTCATTCGCCCGATTACCACGCGGCTTTACGAATCCGGCACGCCAGCCAAACGTCTGGATTGTGTCTACCGGAGTATACGTCTTGAACCTAGATTGGTTGATCGCGTCGCTAACTGTGTTAACCAATCGGTCGAATGTATCCTCCGCTGGGTCCCCCTCGAACAGGTATCGGAATGTGTCATAATCATCTTGTTCTTTTGATTCCTTCTTTCGCTTGAGGTCAAGGAGCGTCTTGTTCTCGATTTTTTCCTTAATCCCGTCTTCGTCATACTCAGATGGGTCACGGAAACCGCGTTTATCAAGAATGGCCTCAACACCGAGGCGAGATGTGGCTTTGACCTCTGTTCCAACTGTGTCGTAGCATTCTAGACTAGCATCTGCAACTGGGTTATCTCTTGAACGCGTGTAGTTGAACACCAGTGGCAACCTTTGGCTACGCTCGTTCCCATCTGTGCGAATTTCGTTATGCCGATTTGCCATGAAAAGGTAAAGTGCAAATCCACCAAACTTGACCACCCTCCGGAGGTCCCGCGGATAATTAATTCGACCAGCGACAGGGGATTTCAGGTGTTCACCTAATGTCCCGAAGCCTTCGACAAGATCTGGGACGATCTTCTCATTCGTGGTCGGGTCATCTGAATCCGGCTTCTTCCAACTAGAGACAGACGCGGAACTCTGCTCGGCATCCTTTGCTAGCGGCCGGAACAACACGGAGACAGTATCATGATGATCCGTAAGCTGTGTCTGGAGATTTGACTCGAGATCACTATTCGATTCCGAAATAAGGTAATGAACGAACCGACCGACGTTCACGCCTGCTGTCGGATCTGTAACGAACCAATCACTGGTCGCTGTCGGGGCTGACCCACGAGTATTCGCATACAGTGCATTGTCATTCGCAAGCACCTTGCGGAGTGTGTATCTGATCTCGTCGAGTCGCTCTTCTTTGTCCCGACTATCGATATCAAACTTATCGAGTACCTCCTCAGGTAGCTCTTCGGATGGCTTCTTGCCCGGCTTCTCTGTAAACTCGAACAGAAGCTCTGGATCAGATGTTTGCCCAAGTGTATGGCTGAAGACAACCTGAGCTACGTGAACAGGTTTCAGTGATCTGCTTGTCGCCTTGAATCCGTACGCCCACTCAGATGCGTCACCGTTGACATCGTTTAGTTTCAGACTCATTCTCTGTAAATGGAGTCCTCAACATCAATTCGCTCTACTTTCCCCGTTTCCGTGTCCTTCACCATGATTTCACCAGTTTCTTCACTGTAATCTTCGTGATACTCTATCTCCTCCATGAATTCCAAGATCTGTTGTTCCTCATCCCGATCTCGGAGCGTGTAGGGAATGTTGGCGTCAAGTGCACCGATGGCCCTATAGAGGCTCTTAGAGATTCGAAGGCGGATCGGGTCGCCTCCGTTCTTATATTCTATCGCAGTGTGGGACGGTGTATATCCGATTGTGCCAGCGATCTCTGGATGCAGTTGTGGTTTCTGGAGTCTCATTTCCCGTTTGGGTACCGTCGTTCGCGAGACCAACGCCAAGGACGATTTAGACCTGTACCGGTGAGAGAGCCACAACCGCAAACGTGGTCGCGAAGCGTTCGGGGCAAAGTAGCCATTGATTTTTCGGATGATGTCCTCTTTTTGACCTGTGGAGGACATCCCATTACGATGATTGATGAAATCGTAAGGTAGATTTTGGTAGAGGTCTCGGCTGCTGTACCCCAGATCCATTATCTCATCTTCGAAGAGGAAACGCTGCTTTTTGACCTCGAAAAGCGGAGCAACCACTTCGTCCGCATCATCACGGTCAGAAAAGTCGGCTTCTTCCTCTGCAACCGCCCATAGGCGGCTGTCAATGAAAGGATGGACGAGATCTGGGGAGTCAAACCGACGCCGAACCAAGTCGAAGACAGTTCCGTTACCTTCGAATGCGAGAGTATAGTAGTGTAGCGCCTCTCCGAAGTCGGTCTGGCACTCATCAATGCCGGCCGTTATTATATAGCCAAGGAAATTGAGCAGATCTCTAATAGTAACGTTCGTCGTAGTTCCCCAATTCACACAGATAATCTACGAGGTTATCCTTGATCCTACTGTTCTGGAGTTTTTTGGCGTTATATTGTATGTGACACGTACCGGAATGGTCGTGACCCTTCATAGCGAAGTTTTTTGCCAACTTCTGAATGGCTTCACTGACGATTGCCGCTGTGAGAACCTCCCTATTGTTCAGATCGATCACCACCAAATCCTCAAAATCAATCTCTGGTGCAGTTTCCTCACTGTAGATTATCTGATTTTCCAACTGCTTCTGCACCGTCTCAAGGAACGAGAACTCCTCGCTGTATCGCGCCGCCATTTCATACAGCGGACCATCGTTGATCGCGAGAATTCCGGCTTTCTCTTCGTTGTAAGCCTTAGACCATTCTTTCAATAACTCATGGTAATCCGAATATTCAGAGGCGTCGAGGAGATAGTAGTACTCTCCTTCCGGATATTCATCCTGACACATCAGAATGTGCTGCGTCTTTCCGTCACCAGGATTGCCGGTTAGAACTATTTGCTTTCCTTCATCAAGCGCAGTGCGAAGAAAGTCGTCGAGTGATGTCTGAATGTGGACTGACCGTCGCTGGTCAGATGACAAACTTTCAGCAAAACCTCCCCGAGCGAGCCTCGCGAGGAAATTCTTGCCTGTGGTCATTCGTTCCGTAGCCATAGAGCGGTTATCTGTCACTGAGTAGTGTAGAGACTATACTTAATCCTGCCTGTCGAATCTGTCGTTCAAAATGCCATTCGTTGACGACTCTGTTACGTCCTAAACGGCAGGCCCCAGTAGCACAAGACGACTGACGTATTGAATCAGAAAAAGTCGCTAATCGAGTGATTTCGGAAGTCGATCTCATGACCTATGGACAGGTCCTCAATGGGATCGAACGCCTTGATTCCGTCTAGAGTCTGATCGCGTTGGACTCGCTTACTAACCCATCTGTACTTCCAATGGTCATAGATTGATTGCTGCTCTTGAGCAGTATCGTCCATCGACCAGTAGTACTCCGGAGAATCAACGAGTCCAAAGAGATAATCTCTGAACTCCTCGGATAACGGGACTGCGTAGATCACACGAGGCGACTCATGTTTGAGCAGGTCGCCATCAAGTCCTAAATTTTCCATTCCGTGGCGAATCTGGCGCATTTTGGGGGCGACCCCTTCACCAAATCTGCCGCGGACTGCCTTTCGGTCTTCTAATAGCTCCGTCACGGTAGCGAGTTGCTCACGTGTCTTTGCTCCAAACTGGACCGAGCCGTATCCACTGGTCTCACCGATATCCTCGTACTCAATCTGCCCGTTCGGTGCTGGCACTCGGACCCGGTCATACTGCGCACTTCCTACTTTGTACAGACCTGTCGTGTCCAGGAAAACCAACTCATTCTGCTTGACCACGGGTGCGCCTTTCATCGCACTCGCGATCTTCGACTCGTACCCTGCGTACTTCTCACGGTATGTATTAATGATTTCAGGACCTGTCAATGCCATCGCGACAAGTTTGCCGCCAAGAAGGTGACTGTACGGTGGAATAGCACCACAGACCTGAATATTCATCATTCCTGCACCGACACGACGCTTTTTTGTTTCCTTGAGGGCGGTCCGGAGTGCACGTCTCCCTGCTTCAGACTCCAGAGCAGCCTCGATAAACTCCCTGTCATCCTTGATATCACTATGATTGAGGAAGAACTCCCGGTCCCTCAGTAGTTTCTGGAGGGTGTGTGCGCGTTTCTTTATGAACAACGCCGTTTCGCTCTTCAACCGGAATTTAATCACTGCACCCAGATAGGCAACTCTATCTTCTATCTCTTCCGCTCGAGGGGACCAAAACTATCCAATTTAGTCGCCTCCAAATCAATCGGAACTTCGGAGAACGTGTCTAATTCGATGTCGCTGGGGAATGCTTGCTGGAGACGTTGTTCGAACTCTTGGTGGTCATACTCCCGTCTTTCTTCATCCACATCAGCGAGAACTAGTGCCTCGAGATCTGACTTGGAAACTCCAATCGTGTCAAGAGTGGTCTTGTCATAACTATCTGGATCCGTGTCCTCAATGTCAAGATCTCGGAGGTCTGACTCCCGGAGCTCGAACTCGGAAGGATCGAAAACGTTCTCGAAGTTTTCAGAGTCTTCGTCTTCTTGGAGAATATGTGGCTTCCCCTTGAATACGTACGTTCCCATCCCCTCCAATTGTTTTAGACGAGTAAACGCAGTCTCTGTGGCTTTTTTGAAATCTCTCTCGGTCAGATCATCAAACCGCGTGAGGAAGTCGTCATGTCGGATATTCTGGATACTCTCCTCAATTGAGTTCTCCACTGCCGATCGAATGAACTGGCAGTGCTTCTTTGATCGCTCTTCCCACTCTTGTTCCGTCTCAAGGTAATTAGTGACCGGCTTTTCCACGGTCTGCTGGTCCGGTGTTCGCTCTTCTTTTGGGAGTTGATGCTCGACCATATTGACCTGCTTTTCCCGCTTGAGCCCCTCCTCAACCGAGTCGAGTCGCCAGCCGAGGTATTGATCGCGGCGCTTTAAATTCATCATTGAGCTAGCGATAGAAGCAATCCCCATTACAGGGTGAAGCTCCCTCGCGGCGTCTCTGATCAGGAAATTGATGTTCCGTCCGGGGACGGTATTGTACGGGGTCCGCCAAGTATATCGGAAATATCGCCAGATGTCGTGGAGATCGTATCCTGTATGTGGGTCCGTAACACCACTCTCAGCCACTTGAACGTACGGCTGAATGAGGTCATCTAATTCTTCAGTAATCTCGTCGCGTTCGAGGTCCTGTAGATGGTGGAGGTCTTGGTAGAACTCTTCTCCATCAACGATCAGATCAGTCACGTCAATTCGACGCCCCTTATGACGTGACGGATTCTCCATCGTCCGAATGAATTCCCGTGTAGACTTATCGAATTGAGCCCTGCGCTCTTTTTCGAGAATTCGCTGTTCGATTTGCTTATATTTGTCTGGATTGTCGCTAAACCGATCCGGATCAGGCGGGTAGACAACTACGGGGGGATAGCCTTCGATCTCGTCGGGATCTTTCTTTATGTGATATCTTACTTCGGCGATGTCATGGAGGACTCTGAGAACTCCAATGTACTTCTGAAGTTCAATATACTCCTCTCGCTGTTGTGACCCCTTCGCAGGTTCATGGTCGGGTAGCCGTCCTTCGACCTCCTCAATCTTGGTCTCTATGACCTTCTCCCGGTCATTAGGTGATTTACAGATTCGGTCAAAGAGACGGTCCAATTCGTCGAGATACCCGTCAGAGAGATTTGGCTGAAAGTACGATGGCGAGTTTTCATCGTAGACAAGGTCATTCATCATTTGTAGAGAGACCCTTTGGGTAGTGTACCCTTCCAGCTCAGAGTAAAAAGGGTAACGCTACGCCCCCTGGTGGTCGCCCAAGAACCAATTTCCATCTCTGGCGTGTCTGTGACCTCTCTCATATTTCAAGCTCAACCATTTCCAACTAGCTAACCTGTTTGCCAGATATCCTACTTATGCTGCGGTTCTCAATTTCTTCACATCTACAGTTCGTATTTTCCGATTGATCGAGGGGGAGCACGACCACACGGGGTTTCACGTCCCGAAGTCGGTCGCCTCTCGAATTGCACATCCGCTCGCGACGGCCATGTGCATCGCTCCTCGAGCGTGACCCGTGACCCGCCGACCCTCGCCGATCGTCGGTAATCGGCCGGCAGTATATAAATCAGACCGGGTTCGGTGAGGCGACAGAACTAGGATTCGCGGGTGTATGTGTAAGAACGAGATGCGTATTCACGACACCGACCAGCGCGACCGCCTGTACAGGAACCTCGTCGAAGCGACCGGCGAGAACATGAATAGCGACGCGCTCAACTGAGGCCTGATGGCCGCCGCGGACGTGATCCTCGTCACAGAACTCCTCGACTCGAGCGCGGACTTACTCTACCTCACGGTTGGCACGGCGGGCAGGCTGACAACTATCGAGCTGTTCGGTTCGGACGTGGTTGGCGGTGACACATGAGCCGTCGAAACGGACCTCAGGGACGGTCGTCTTGAGGGAGGGATGGCTGTAGCAAGCCCGGGTGGCGAAGGAGGGACCCTAAAGGACGTGCATGGGCCGTCCATCGCGCCCGTCCGATCCCCGTCCCGGTCGCCAGCGAAACAGGCCACACCCCGGGGACGTCCGCAATTCGACCGCGGTCCGTCGACGCATCACGGGTCGGTACAGTTGGTCGCGGTCGTACAGCACCCGGTACCGACGAGCGAACGCCGGATCGACACACGACGCCGTCGCACAACGACGGCCGGGGTCGCCTCACTCGAGCGTGTACGTCCGGTACCGCCGGACCGCGTACCGATACGACGCGCCGGAGACGCCGACGGTGAAGCACAGGTACACGGCGAAGGCGACGACGGCGGCGACCCTCGGAGCGACCGCGCCGGTCGTGAGCACGACCGTCGCACCCGTACCGACCAGCGTCCCGCCGAACACAACGAACAGGACGACGAGCATCGGGAGCGTCGAGGGGACGACCGTCTCCGCCCCCCAGAACTCCCGCTCCTCGTACACGGGGTAGGCGGCGCCGACGCCGACGGCGAACAGGGCGGCGGCGACACACAGCGCGCCGCCGAGAGCCGCGAGCGCGACCCCCGTGTGGGGGCGGTGCCGACCGCGACGGACGCCAGCGGCAGGAGCGTCGCGAACGGCACCCCGAGCGCGACGCCGGCGAGCACCCGACCGCGGACCACCGTGTGCGGGGTCGCGCCGCCGAGGAGCACGACCGGCAGGTGGCGGCGGTCGTCGCCGAGCGGGTTCAGGCCGAACGTCGCGCCGGCGAGGTACGTCCCGATCAGCACGCCCGCGCCCGCGACGAGCGGGCCCAGCGCCGAGGTGAACTCGACGGCGGCCGTCCCGACGGGGGCGACGAAGAACACGCCGGTGACGAGGTGGGTGAACTCCTGCGGGCGTCTGCCGGCGCGCACGAGGTGGCCCCACGCGACCCGGGCGGCCGTCGTCGCGGCGAACGGTCCGGGCGGGGCGAAGCCGCCGGCGCTCTCGACCGCCCCCGGCTGGCACCGGACGACCGGTCGGCGAACCAGAGGGCCGACGCCTGCGCGGTCGCGACGCGCACGCCGAGCGGCACCGACGCGACGCTGGCGACGAGCACGGCGACCGCGGCCGGCGTGACCGGCGCGCCGAACGGGGTCCCGAGGAACGCGAGCGACGCGTACTCGGCGAGGGGCGCGACGGTGAGGGCAGTGCCGTCGGGGACCGCCAGCTCGCCCGAGACGACCGCGCGCCCGAGGAACTGCGAGCCGGCGACGAGGCCGACGAGCCCGAGCAGGGCGCCCACCTTCACCAGCCTGCGGATGGAGGGGGCGACGCGGAACAGCCGCAACAGCGCCAGCCCGCCGGCGTACCCCCAGACGGCGACGGCACACACCATCGGGAGGGCGACCACGGCCCCGGTCGCGAGGACGTGCGGCACGCCGGCGCCGAGCGCGAACGCGGTCGCGACCGCCGCGATCGGCAGGCCGAACCACAGGGCGAGGCGGGCGGTCTCGGCGACCAGCAGGCCGACCACCGCCGCGCGGACGGGGACGGCCGTGAGGACGAACGCCTCGCCGTCGATCCGGCCGATCCGTTCGAGGGTCCGGAAGACGGCCACGAGCAGGAGGGCCACCGGGGCGAGGGTGGCCCCGGACGCCGAGGGACGGGACGGCGGCGCCGGCCGCAGCCGTCCGGCCGAACGCGTACACGTCCGGGAGTCTGAACAGCAGGTTCCCCCCGAACACGAGCACGAGGATCGCGATCCCGGCGAGGCGTCGGCTGTCGTGGGCGTACTGCCTGACGCTGCGGACGAACTCGGCGCGACCGATCCGCAGGCCGTGGCGGAGGTCGTCGCGGGCCGTCATCGCTCCCCGTCGGCGGCCGCGTCGCGGTCGCGTGCAACCTCTTCGCCTCCGTCTCCGTCCTCGCCGACGTCGTCGCGACCGCCGGTGACCGCGAGGAAGGCGTCCTCGAGCGACCCGGCGTCGCCGGTCCGGGCCCGCGAGCGGACCGCATCGGGGGAGCCCTCGGCGACGAGGCGGCCGTCGAACAGCACCCCCACCTCGTCGGCGACGGCCTCGACCACGGGGAGGATGTGGGTCGACAGGAACACCGTGGCGCCGGCGGCGGCGAACTCGACGATCGACTCGCGCAGGCGCCGGGCGGCGCGGGGGTCCAGCCCCGACGTGGGCTCGTCGAGGAACAGCACGTCGGGCTCGTGCAACACGGTCTGGATGAAGGCGGTCTTCTGGCGCATCCCCGTCGAGTACGTCTCGATCCGCCGGTCCGCGTCCTCGACCAGGTCGAACGAGGCGAGGTACTCCTCGATCCGGGCGTCCGCCGTCGTGCGGGGGATGTCGCGGAGGTCGGCGGCGTACTCCAACTGCTCGCGGGCGCTGAACTCCTCGTACAGCGGCGGCGTCTCGGGGAGGTAGCCGACGCGGTCGGCGAGGAGGCGCGGTCGGCGACGTCGACGGCGACGCCGGCGACGCGGGCGCTCCCGCCGTCCGGCCGCGACAGCCCGGTGAGGATCCGCATCGTCGTCGTCTTGCCGGCGCCGTTGGGGCCGAGGAACCCGTACACCGTCCCGGGGTCGATGGCCAGCGAGAGGCCGTCGAGGGCGACCTCCTCGCCGAAGGACTTGCGCAGGTCGGTCGTCTCGATGGCGGCCTCGCCGGAGGGCATCACGGTCGCCCCTCCGGCCACCCGGAAGGTTAACGGTTTGGTGTGACGGCGCACCCCGAGAGCGCGTACCCGCGTCCGCTCCACGGCGTCGGGATCGACTGGCGCGCGCATCGTCGACCGAACCTCACCCACGAACGCCTCGGGCGTCGGGGTTACCGGTGCACGTCCTGCACGCAGCGCGACGTAGTTGTGAAGCCCCCGTCTTGAACGGTCGCGAACGTGAGTGCCATGTCGCGCGCACACCCCGTGACGTGGACGTCCACCAGCTCGTTTCGATGCGACTCGACGACGTAGACGGTCAACTGACTCCGGTTCCAGTCGCCGACGAACTTCGTACTGTTGCCGTTCCGGACTGTGGGCACGCGGTCCGAACGTACCGGGTCGGCGGGTGTGACGTCGGTGTAGTTCGCTTCGGTCCGGAGTGCCTCCATCCCGACGAGTCGCTGCCGTCCCTCGCCCGTGGTAACCTCGAAGCGTAGCTCTCGCCGATCCTCCTGGGCGATTTGATACGCCGTGACCTGATAACTCGACTCTCGCTCGTTCTCGATGAGGATCTGGGTCTCGTCGTCGGAGAGCAGTGCCGTGCCCCCGGCGACCAGTACGAGACAGGTCAGCAAGCCGGTGAGGATCACTCGTCGGGAGGCCAGTCGCATCCTGTCGGCTACTGTTCGCGCGTTGGTATTCGATTTGACGACTTACCGACGGACCGGTTCGGGATATCAGCCCCTCCAGTGCTCGGCAGGTGTCCCTGCGACCCGGGGTAGATACGCGTGCGGAATCAGGGGATGTGTTGAAATTCCGGAGACCGAGTGGAACTGATCGCACACAGCGGAGACGTGCAGCACGCTGCGTTCGTGCTTCACTGATGAGATGCCCTATCGGTATCCATGACAGGGGTGTTTTACTCCCCCGTTCTCCCAAAGCAGGGTATGCACCCCGCCCTCCGATACGCTGTGTCGCTGACTGTCGGGCTGCTGGTTACGGCAACCGCCGTCGAAGTCGCCAGCGAAGATCACTTGCTCGCGATGTCGTTGTTCCCGCTGTACGTGACTGTGACCTCGATGGTGGTCACCCATCGTCGGGCGTTCGTTGCTCTCAACCGTGCTGCAGCCCCGGCGAGGAAGCGTGCAGCTATCGTCGGAGGCGTTGGCGCACTCACCGGCATGTTCCTCCTCCAAGCGTCGATCCCAGCCGGGATCGCCGGTTTCGGGTTGCTGTTTCTCGGGATGGCGACCGTCGTTGCTGATTTCGAGGACCTGTGAGCCGGTGGAACCGTCGGTTCGATCGCGTGCTTCAGTAGAAATCGCCACCTCCACCGTCTGGATCGCTCCGCTGTCATCGGGTTGTGTGGCGCACATTGGGATATCGACGGTCCGCTACGGTACAGGAGAGATGAGTAGCGAGAGAATCGCCGCCGAAAGAGGAGTGCTCGGAACCAAGCCGGTATCCCGGCCCGGATCCGCCGGAACCTCGACATCGACGATGGGGATCAACTCGGTTGGCAACTCGAAGCCGACGGGAGCAACCGCGTCCACGTGACCCGACAGCAATCGGGTATGTTCGCCGACTTCGATAGGACCGCGCAGCGACTGCCGTCCGTCCCGACGACACCACGGTCGCGGACCAACTTGCGGACGCGGTTGACCGTGTAGGGATGGGTGTCGCACCGGACGGCGATCTCGGAGACTGTCCCCGGCTGATCGAAGGTGGACTGCACCTCGAGTACCTCCACGGTCAGCAGCTCGGGGGAGTCGACGATAGCGGGATTGATACCGCCGCGGCCCCTCCGTAGACCCGATGCCAACCGCGGCGACGGTCCGCTGTACCGACTGTGCGTACGAGGAATCGTTCGACTCGCTGCGCCACGCCCGGACGGCGATGACGGACCACGAGCGCGAGACCGGCCACGTCGCCGACTGGGCGATCGGCCGGCTCGCCGCGGGAGTCGAGCGCGCGGGCGACGACGCCGGGGTCTGCGGCCGCGACGGCTGTGCGAACGCGGACACGCCGTTGCTCGACCGTCCCGAGTCGGGCGACGACGCCTGACCGGACCGGAGGGGGACGCCGGTCGCGGGCCGCGCCCGTTTAGCCCGTGCGGACCGAACGGTCGGTGTGCTCGGCCTGCGATACTACGTGTGTGAGGCCTGTGACGCGGTCCACGCCGACGTCGGGGAGCCGACGGCGTGCGGTCGGTGTGGCGACGGGGCGTTCGTGGACGTGTCCGCGACCGTCCGCGGGGACGACTACTTCACGCGGGGCCTGTCGCGGAACAGTTGAGAGGCGGTTTCGTCGAACGCAGTCGCGGCCGCGACCGGCGCCGTCGCTCGCGGGTCGGTTGTGCCCGCCGACGTGACACCGCATCCCCGTCCAGTCGCGGCGTCACGCCGAAGGACCGAGAGATGCCACGGCTGTCCGGGGCACGAGCCCCGCTCCCACAGCGATGGCGACTCGGGGTTCGCCGTCGAAGGGAAAAACTCTCTCGGTCACGGCGAGGCCGCCGGACTCGCCACGCCGAGTCTCGGTGTCGATGGCAGGTGGCGAACCTATATTGGTCTCGGATCTGTTGCTGAAGTGAACTGGTGCAGTTCCCCCCCATCGGCCTGCTGCTCGCACTCGCGACCGCACTGTCGACCGGCGCCGCCCTCGTCGGGTGGCGCAACCGCGACACCGACGGCGCGCCCGTGTTCATCGGGCTCATGACGCTCGTCGCGTTCTGGTCGCTCACCTACGCGTTCGAGCTGCTGTCGACCGACGTCGCGTGGAAGCTGTTCTGGAACAACGTCCAGTACCTCCCGGGCTTCCTCACCCCGCTGGCGTTCTGTGCGTTCGCGCTCGCGTACGCCGGCAAGGCCGACGCGATCACCCCCCGCCTCGCCGCCGTGCTCGCGTTCCCGCCGGTTGCGACGGGGCTCGCGATGTGGATGCCGGCGACCGAGCCGTTGGTCCGACAGGAGGCGCGATTGGTCGCGTGGGGGTCGTACACCGCCCTCGACGTCGTCCACGGCCCGCTGTTCGTGGCGGCGCTGGCGTACTCGTATCTGTTCGTCGCCGTCGGGTTGCTCCAACTCGTCTCGACGAGCCTCCGCGCCCCGCTCGTGTACAAACAGCAGTCGGCGCTGGTCGCGCTCGGCGCGGTCGTCCCCATCGGCGCCAGCGTCGCCTCCTACATCTCGGGGTACACGATAATCGACCTGACGCCGGTGGCGCTGTCGGCGTTCGGCGTCGCCGTCGCGGTCGCGTTGGCGCGGTACCAGCTGTTGACCGTCTCGCCGGTCGAGCGGGACGCGATCTTGAGCGAGGTCACCGACGCGATCCTCGTCACCGACCGGACCGACCGCCTCCTCGACCGGAACCCCGCGGCGGCGGCGGTGTTGGACGACGCCGCAGGCGTCGGGACCGACCTCGCGACCGTCGACGCCGCGCCCGTGCCGACGCTGCTGGCGGCGCCCTGTGGGACGACGACCGAGTTGACCGTCGCGGGCGACCGGACGCGGCGGTTCGACTGCCGGAAGATCGCGCTGTCGGACGACGACCCGGACGGCGGCGCGCGACTGTACGTCCTGCACGACGTCACCGAGCGGCGCGAGCACGAACGACAGCTGGAACGGAAGAACGAACGGCTCGACCGCTTCGCGGGCGTCGTCTCGCACGACCTCCGCAACCCCCTGTCGATCGCGATGGGGCACGCCGACCTCGCGGAACGCGACCCGGACCCGGAGCACTTCGAGACGATCGCCGACGCCCACGACCGGATGGACGAGATCATCGAGAGCCTCCTGACGCTGGCGCGCACGGGCAACGACGTCGCCGACCCGACGCCGGTCGACCTGGGCACGGTCGCCGAGCGCGCGTGGGACCAAGTGGAGACGGACGACGCCTCGCTGTCGGTGGACGCGGACGACCTCGTCTCCGCCGACAGCCAGCGGCTCGCGCAGGCGTTCGAGAACCTGTTCCGCAACGCCGTCGAACACGGCGGTGCCGACGTCGACGTCACGGTCGGGTCGTCGCCGTCGGGGTTCTACGTCGCCGACACCGGCCCCGGCATCCCCGAGGCGGACCGCGACACGGTGTTCGACCCCGGCGTCACCACCGACCACGGGGGCACCGGCGTCGGCCTCGCCATCGTCTCGGCGGTCGCGGCCGGCCACGGCTGGACGGTCTCGGCCGGCGAGGGTGCCGCCGGCGGCGCGCGCTTCGACTTCGCGACCGGGGAGCCGGCGTCGGCCGACGTGACGGCCGTCACCGACGCCACCGCGACCGACGGCGGCGTCAGGCGGCGATCCCCTCGCTGATCCAGTCCCACGCCTCGTCGCGGTCGTCGTGGTCGAAGAACTCCACCTCGACGTCCGTCAGCCGGTCGGCGACGTCGCTGGCCCACGCGAGGAGGCGCCCCTGCCCGACGATCGCGAACCGATAGATGTCGTCGCTGAAGCGGCGCCACAGTTTCAGGTCGTCGTCGAGCGCGTCCAGCTCCGGTCGCGGGATCCCGTCGAACTCGACGTACAGGCGGACGGAGCCGTACTCGGCGATCCGTTCGTTCATGTCGTCGCTCAGCGCCGCGAAGTCCTCCTCGGTCACGCGGTCGGCGAACCGGATCGCGAGCACGGGGCCTTCGTTGCGGTCGTCGATGTAGTGGTACATGCGACGGTGTGGTTCGTCGGCCACGGGCTTAGAACGGGCCACGCGTTCCAGCGACACGGGACCCGCGAGTCACTCCGGGCACTCCCCGGCGAGCGTCTCGAGGCGCGTCAACAGCGACCGGCGCATCGCGGGGGTCACGTCGCGGTCGGTGGTGACGCTCTCGATGAGCGTCCCGTTGAGCACCGCGAGGAACTGCTCGGCGACGTCGTCGGCGTCGACACCCTCGACGCCGCGTCGGTCGAGGATCTCCCGGACGTGTCCGGCGATCCGGTCGTGGAGTCGCTCGTCGATCTCGGTGAACGTCGCCCGGAACTCCGGGTTCGTCACCGCCTGCGCCCGCAACTCCATCACGACGTGGCGCCCGGCGAGCTCCTCGTCGGTCGGGTCGACCGGTAGCAGTTCCTCGACGACCGCGCGGAGGTTCTCGACCGGGTCGTCGGTCGTGCGGTCGTCGACGGCCGAGAGGAACCAGTCGAGCGCGTAGTCGAGCAGGTCCGCGACGATCTCGTCTTTGTCGTCGTAGTGGTAGTACAACAGCGACTTGCTCTTCTCGAACTCGTCGGCGATCGCCTGGATCGTCAGGTCCGAGTAGCCGTGGCGGTGGATCGCCGCGAACGTCGCCTCGACGATCCGGAGCTCGACCTCCGAGCGGTCGCCGCGGTCGCCCGGCGACTCACTCACGCCGGCCCTCCACGACGCGGAAGTCGCCGAACTCGGCCGTACACCAGTGACAAAACGCCAGCGACGGCTCCAGATCGCGCCCGCAGCTCGGGCACGCCACGATCCGCGTGCCGGGGCCCGCGCCGCCGGCCGCCGAGTCGCTCGCGTCCGTCGCCGTCGTCGACCCGCGCGCCAGCAGGAAGGCGTCGACCGCCGACACCCCGGTGACGACAGCGATCGCCACCGCCGCGGTCACGCTCCCGGCGCCGAGGCCGACGAACGACTCGACCGGCGCGTCCGGCGTCGCGACGACGCTCACGCCGAACGCGAGGAGGATCCACGCCGCCGCGCGCCGCCACCGTCGGAGATAGAGGTGTCCCGTCCCGGGGACGAGCACGCCGAACACGGCGGCGAGCCACGGCCGGAGGGGACGTCGGAGACTGCTCACCTATTGACTGAATAGTTAGTCAAACTAAGTCGTTCCGGCTACGGGCCGCCCGAGCCACCCGATCCGGTCGCCCGGCGTCCCGGTACGTGTCGGACGCCGGACCGAATCGCTCATATCGCGATCGCGTCGATGTCCAGTCCGACTCATGCACCCGATCGAACTCGACGGGCTCACGAAGCGGTACGGCGACGTCCGCGGCGTCGAGGACCTCTCGCTGACGGTCCGCGAGGGGGAGGTGTTCGGGTTCCTCGGCCCGAACGGGGCCGGCAAGACCACGACGATCCGGACGCTCATGGGGTTCCAGTCGCCGACCGCGGGGACGGCGACGGTGCTCGGCGCCGACGTTCGCGACGCCGCGGCGCTGCGGGCGGCCCGCGCGAACGTGGGCTACCTCCCGAGCGAGCCCGGCTTCGACGAGCGCGTCACCGGGCGGCGCCTGCTGCGCTACCACGGGGCGCTCCGCGGCGACGTCCGCAGCGAGACGCTGTTGGAGACGTTCGACCCGCCGCTCGACCGACCGGTGGGCGACTACTCCCGGGGCAACAGGCAGATGCTCGCCATCGTGCTGGCGTTCATGCACGACCCGGACCTAGTGATCATGGACGAACCCACCGCCGGGCTCGACCCGCTCAAGCAGGAGCGGTTCCTCTCGTTCGTCCGGGCGGAGCGGGCGCGGGGTAAGACGTTCTTCTTCTCCTCGCACGTGCTCGGCGAGGTCCGGAAGGTGTGCGACCGCGTCGGCATCGTCCGCGACGGGCGCCTCGCCGCCCTGGAGGACGTCGACGACTTGCTCCACCGCAGCGGCAAGGCCGTGCGCGTCGAGATTGCGGAGCCGATCGAGGCCGACGCCTTCGCCCTCGACGGCGCACACGACGTGACCGTCGACGGAGGCGGGCCGGAACCGGGGACGGCGGGCGCGGAGGAGGCGCCGGGGGCGGCGGGCGGGACGGCGACCGCCGGCGCCACGGTGTCGTTCACGTACACCGGGCGGTACGAGCCGCTGTTGCGGCACCTCCTCGGGTACGAGGTGGTCGACCTGACGGTCGAGGAGGCGCCGCTCGAGGAGGTGTTCATGCGCTTCTACGACGACGGCGTCGCGGCGTCCCCGGAACCGGCCGCCGGCACCGGCGCGCTCGGCGACGGGGACGGGGGCGGGCCCTGATGCTGGCGACCGCACGGTTCGAGGCGCGACAGCGGCTCCCGGGGTCGGTGGCGTTGTCGCTCGGCTTGGCGGCGTTCGCGGCGCTGATCGTGTTCCTCGCGCCGGGGCTGCTCGGCGAGGTCGACCTCGCGGCGTTCGTCTCCCAGTACCCGCCGGCGCTCGTCGAGCGGTTCGACCTCGCCGCCATCGGCACCATCGAGGGGTTCCTCGCGTTGGAGCTGTACCAGTTCGTCTGGCTGCTCGGGCTGGGGTCGTACGTCGCCTACACCGCCGCGGGGACCATCGCGGACGCCGTCGAGACGGGCCGGATGGACACGGTGCTGGCGGCGCCGGTGTCGCGGCAGGCGGTGGTGGTCGAGACGTTCCTCGCGCTGCTCGTGCCGGTCGGCCTCGCGAACGTCGCCGTACTGTGTGCGGTCGCCGCGGGGACGCGCGTGGTCGGCCTGTCGGTCCCGCTCGCGGACCTAGTGGCCGTCCACGCGCTGTCGGTGCCGTACCTGCTGTGTTGCGGGGCGTTCGGGCTGCTCGTCTCCGTCGTCGCCCCGCGGACGACGCTCGCCGAGGAGTCGCCGCCGGCGGCGTCGTGGCGGCGTTCCTCGTCGCGACCGTCACCGACGGCACGAGCGTCGCGTGGCTCGGGGCGGTGTCGCCGACGCGCTACTACGACCCGCTCGCGGTGCTCACGGCCGGCGAGTACGACCTCGTCGGCGCGGGCGTCCTCCTCGCCGCGACGCTGGTGCTGGTCGCGCTGGCCGCCGCGTGGTTCGGCGAGGTGGACGTCTGATGGACGCTGACGGCGCCGCTCGGACGCACGGCGGCCCATCGGCCGCCGCCGCCACGTGGGCGGTGTTCCGGTTCGAAGCCGAGCGACGGCTCCGCGCGAGCGTCCTCCTCGCGGTCGGTCTGTCCGCGTTCGGCCTGCTGTTCGTGTGGATCGTGCCCGACATCGTCGCCGGCGGGAACATCGAGGAGGTGCTGGCGTCGCTTCCGCCCGCGATAGTCGCGCTGCTGGGGTTCGACACGGCCGCCTCCGTCGAGGGGCTGCTCGCCGGGGAGTTCTACACGTTCGGCTGGGTCGTCGGGCTCGCGGGGTACGTCGGCTACAGCGGCGCGACCGCGGTGTCGGCCCCTCTCGGCGACGACCGCCTGGAGACGCTGCTGGCGGCACCGGTCGCCCGGGGGAGCGTCCTCGCGGGGACGTTCCTCGCGCTGCTGGTGCCGGTGGCGGTCGTCAACGCCGTCGTCCCCGTCGTGCTGTACGCCGGCTCCCGCGCCCTCGGCGCGCCGCTGTCGGCGGGCGGGCTCGCCGCGGTGCACGCGCTGTCGGTGCCGTTCCTCCTGACGTGGGGCGCCGTCGGCGTCCTCTCCGGCGTGGTCGTCCGGCGGGGCCGGACCGCCGGACGGGTCGTGCTCGCCCTCGTGTTCGGCGCGTGGCTGGTGGAGTCGGTCACGAGCATCTCCACGTACGCGTGGGTCGGCGCGGTGTCGCCCTCGCGGCAGTTCGACGCCGCGGCCGTCCTCGTCGACGGCCGGCTCGACGTCGCCGGCGCGGCGACGCTCGCGGTCGTCACCGTCGCCGTGCTCCTCGCCGCGCAGGCGGTGTTCGCCCGGCGGGATCTGTGACCCCGCCGCGAGACGAACCGTTCAAACGCCTCGCCCGCCCACCGCCGGTGTGTCACGCTACCGGACGCTCGGACTGTTCCTCCTGTTGGCGGCCGTCTGGGGGTCGGCGTTCATGGCGATCAAAGCCGGGCTGGCGTACTTCCCGCCCGTGCTGTTCGCTGCGGTACGCTACGACGTCGCGGGCGTGGTGATGCTCGCGTACGCGGTCTACGCGACCGACACGCCGGTCCCGCGGGGGCGGGCGGCGTGGGCGGAGGTCGCTATCGGCGCGGTCCTCCTCATCGCCGCGTACCACGCGCTGTTGTTCGTCGGCGAGGCGAACGAGTTGGTGACCAGCGCCGCCGCGGCCGTCGTCGTCAGCCTGAGCCCGGTGCTCACGACGGGGTTCGCACGCGCGTTCCTGCCGAACGAGCGCCTGACGGCGCTGGGCGTGGTCGGGCTCCTCCTCGGCCTCGTCGGCGTCGCCGTCCTCTCGGAACTGGACCCCGCGAACCTGCTGGGCGGCGCGACCGTGCCGAAACTGCTGATCCTCGGTGCCGCCGCCTCCTTCGCCCTCGGGAGCGTCCTCACCCGCCGCGTCGACTCCGACCTCCCCATCGAGACGATGGAGGCGTGGTCGATGCTGCTGGGCGCGGTGATCATGCACGCGGTGTCGGTCGGGCTCGGCGAGTCGGTCGCCGCGGTCGAACTCACCGCCGAGGCGCTCGCGGCGCTGGTGTACCTCTCGCTCGCGGCGAGCGCCCTCGGCTTCCTCGTGTACTTCGAACTGCTCGACCGGCTCGGCCCGATCGAGATCAACCTCGTCTCCTACGTCGCGCCCGTGTTCGCGGCTCTCTCGGGGTGGCTGTTCCTCCGGGAAGTGCCGTCGCCGGCGACCGGCGCGGGCTTTCTCCTCATCATCGCGGGCTTCGTCCTCCTCAAGCGGGAGGCGATCCGGACGGAGCTCCGCGGGTGGGTCGACGGCGCGACGACGGAGGCGGACTGACGGCGGTCCGGTCCGACCGGCGCCACCCACAGATCACTCGCCGTCGGGTTCCTCGTCGTCGCCGTCGGCGGGTTCGGCGTCGGGAGCGGACTCCTCGTCGTCCCCGTCGGTCGGCACGTCCGCTGTCGAAGGCTGCTCGTCGTCGTCGGCCGTCCCGTCACCCGCTGAATCCGACCCTGACTCGTCGTCGGACGAGTCGGCCGTCGACGGCGGCGGGCGCCGCGCGAGCCGGTCGAACCGCGACTGCGCCCGCGAACGCCGCTCGTCGGTCTCGGCGGCATCGTACACAGCGTCGACGATCTCGCCGTCCACTATCTCGACGTCGACCACGGCGTTCGCGTGCCGGGCGTCGGCGGGGAGGGCCGCCGGCTCCACGAGCAGTTCGTAGCTGTCGTCGCCGTCGCGCACCTCCAGCGCGGCGAGGCCGTCCTCGATCCGGTCGACGACGACGGTGTACGTGCCGTCGGGCACGTCGGGGCGGTCGCTCACGAGTACGCCTCCTCGAGCACGACGGTCCCGTCGGCGTCGCGCACGACGACGGTGTCGCCGCCGTTGTTCCAGATGGCCGACCCCGACCCCCAGTACAGTTCGCCCGCGGTGTCGGTGCCGCTCCCGGTGTACAGCGTCACCTGCTCGCCGGGGGCGAGCGTCGTGCCGTCCGGAACGGTGTACACGTGGTCGGCGGCGTCCGCGACCGTCCACCCGGACAGATCGAGCGTCGACTCGCCGACGTTCTCGAAGGTGACGTACTCGTCGTTCAGGTTGTCGTTGTCGTCGCCCGCCGCGTCCGCGTGGACGGTCGCGATCGCGAGCGACCCGTCCGCGGCCCCGCCGTCGTCGGGGGTGTCGGTGCCGCCGTCGGTCGCGGTCGCCGTGGCCGTCGGCTCCGTCGTCGCCGCGTCGGCCGCGCTCGCCCCGTCCGGCGTGATCGTGTACCGACGCTCGACCGGCGCGTCGTTCTCCGGCTCGATCGCCGACCCCTCGCGCAGGCGGTCCGGGTCGGTCGGCGCCGCACGCTGGGTCGCCACCTCGACCGTCTCGCCGTCGCTCGTGAGCACGACCGTGCCGTGGGTCGCCGTCCAGAACGTCGTGAGCGACCGCTCGGCGAACCGGTCGAGCGTCTCGGGGTGCGGGTGGCCGTAGCGGGAGTCGTACGCGCTGGAGATCACGACCGCCTCGGCCGACGCCGCGTCGAGGAGCGGCCCGCCGGTACTCCCGGCGCTCCCGTGGTGACCCGCCTTCAGGACGGTCGTCTCGAGGGTCTCGCCGTACGTCTCGACGAGGTGCTCCTCCGCCTCGCCCTCGGCGTCGCCGGTGAGCAGCACCCCCGTCGCGCCGAACACGAGCGTCAACACGATGCTGTTCTCGTTGCGGTCCTCGCCGGCGAGGTACGGGTTCGGCGGCGACAGCACGTCGACGTCGACGCCCGGCATCGGGATCTCGTCGCCCTCCTGTGTCAGGTACAGCGTCACGTTGTGCCGCTCGACGGCGTCGAGGTACTCCTCGTACGTCTGTGAGGTCGACGCGATCCCGGGGTCGTACACCGCGCCGATCCCGTCGGCCTCCGTCTCGTAGTACTCGATGATGTCGGCGTTCCCGCCGATGTGGTCGGCGTCCGCGTGGGTGGTCACGAGGTGGTCGATCCGCTCGACGTCGTGGGCTCGCAGGTACGACAGCACCACCTCGCCGTCGTCGGTGAAGTGCCCGGTGTCGATGAGCATCGTCTCCCCGCTCGGTCCGATCACGAGCGTGCTGTCGGCCTGTCCGACGTTGATGAAGTGTACCTCGAGAGTCCCCTCGACGTCGACGGCCGTCGTGTCGGCCCGTTCGGTCGGGTCGGTCGTGGCGTCGGCCGTGCCCGCCGTCGTGGCTCCCTCCCCGGCGGGTGCGGAGCCGCCGAGACAGCCCGCGAGCACGACGAGTACCACGAGGGCGAGCGTTCGGCCGCGCGTCGCGTTCATGGCGGGACGACGCGGCCGACGGGTATAGTGGTATGTCCGTCCCGCCGACAGCACGACGGCTCCGGGTGTCGGACGGGGGACTCGTTCGGTGCGTCGTCCTGACTCCAGTTAGTCTTGGGTAGAATATACACAACCGTTATGTCGGTCAGGACCGTACGGCGGGTGATGAGCGATTCGACCGACGTCGAGGAGATCCGACGGCGAAAGGCGGAGCAGCTCCGGCAACGATTGGAACGAGAGGCGGCCGGCGAGCGCGCCGGTGCGGGACGGAGCGAGCCGGTTCACGTCGAGGGGCCGGACCAGTTCGACGACCTCGTCGCCGACGCCGGGGTCGTCCTCGCAGACTTCTACGCGGATTGGTGTGGCCCGTGCAAGATGCTCGACCCGATCGTGACCGAGATCGCCGCCGAGACGGACGCGACCGTCGCGAAGGTCGACGTCGACGCGCAACAGGCGCTCGCGCGACGCTACGGCGTTCAGGGGGTTCCGACGATGGTGCTGTTCGCGGCGGGCGAGCAGGTGGAGCAGCTCGTCGGCGTCCGCGGCAAAGACGAGATCGTCTCGCTGATCGGTCGGTACGCGTAATCCAGCGCGTCGACCGGGCGAGCCCCTCGCGAACCCGCCCCGGTGTAGCCGCGTGCGACGCTTTATCCACGCCGTCCGCGTGCGGCCGGGTATGGATCCCCACGAGTTCCTCGACGGCGGGACGGTTCGGGTCGCGCCGGCGACGTACGCGGTCTGCCGCGTCGAGGCGCCGGTCGCGTCGGCGTTCGCGACCGTTCGCGACGACACGGAGACGACGGTCGTCGTCGACGAGGCCGGCGGCGTGCCCGAGGCCGCGACCGACGTCTCGCGCGGCTGGCGGCGTCTCACCTTCGAGATGGAGCTCCCCTTCGAGTTGGTCGGCTTCCTCGCGGTCGTCGCGGGCGAACTCGCGGACGCGGGGGTGTCGATCTTCGCGCTCTCCTCGTACTCCACCGACCACGTCCTCGTCGACGACGGCGACGTGGCCGCCGCACGGCGTCGGCTCGAGGCGCTCGGCTGTACCGTCACCTGAGACCCCGTCGAGTCCGAACGGGACTCGTGGAGGGGGGTTCCACGGGAGGCCCGGTCGTCCGGCATCGCCGGACGGAGGCGAAACGCGGGTCGGCAGTAGGGGGAGCCGCCTGCCGACCGCGCGTCCAGGGGGACGGGGTCGCGAGGGGTGCGCCACGCCCGTCCCCTCGCGCCCCGCGACCGGGTGTTCGCTCGGCGGTACTTATACAAGCGGCCACTACGCGCCCCGATTGCCGGGATCGATACCCGCGGCCGGGGGGATCGTCTCTCGCGACGCTCGCGAACGGTCGGCTTACCCCTTGACGGGCGGGCGACAGGTCGTTGCCGCCGCGGTCGCCGGTAAGCCGAGGTTGTCACGCGACGGCTCGTCGCGGGGTCGACGGGCCGATCCGTGGCGTCCGACTAACAATAGCGGCCCTCCGGGTCGGGAGATCCGGGATGAGTGTCTCGGATCATCGGAGTCGCCACCGAGGGCAGCGGGGGGAGAACGAACGCGAGCGAGGGCGCGAATCGGTCGCCGTCGGTCGGGTGGTGAGGTAACTCACAATGGGTCCGCTACGCGGTTCTTCGTCCGCGTTGGTCGTGATCGTCGTCGCCGCGATCGCCGTCACCGCGCCGGCCGTCGGCGCGCTCGGCACCGCCGACGTCGCCCCGCAGTCGATCGGGACGGCCGTCGGGATCGGCCCGCCGGTTCCGGTCCCCGACCCCGGGTCGGGTGACGACGCCCGACGGGGCGGCGGCGGCGTACCGACGAAGATCGACGCGTGTCGTGCGATCACCGAACCCGGTCGGTACGTCCTCGTCGCCGACCTCTCCATGCGCGGGTCCAAGCCGTGTCTCCACGTCCGCGCGAGCGACGTCACCATCGACGGCGACGGGCACACGGTCTCGGGCGACGGCTCGCCCGACTCGATGGGGCTGTTGGTGTTCGAGGGCGAGCGCGGCGGCGACGCCCCCGACGACACGCCGCTGGAGAACGTCACCGTCAGCGACCTCCGTTTCTCCGGGTTCGCGGACGCCGTCCGGGTCGGCGACGACGACGCCATGGGGACGCAGGTGACGCTCGCCGACGTCGCCGTCGCGAACAGTCAGGGCGGGATCTCGATGCTCGAGTCCGAGGACAGCACGCTCCGGAACGTCACGGTCGAGGGCGGTCGCTTCGGCGTGTACCTCCTCGAAGTGCGTGACCTGCTCGCGCGGAACCTGACCGTCCGATCCGCGGACACCGGGGTGTTCCTCTCGGATACGGTCTCCGACAGCCGGTTCGTCGACCTCACCGCCGTCGGCAACGGGGAGGGCGTCTACCTGAGCGACTCGGTCTCCGACAACGCGTTCGTCCGGGCCCGCGTCGTCGACAACGAGGGCCCGGGGATCCGGTTCGCCGACTCCGGGGACAACACCGTGCGCGACTCGGTCGTCCGCGACAACGGCGACTCTGGCGTGGTGAGCGACCCCGCGTACCGCGAGGCGTTCGTGAACGTGACCGTCGCGAACAACGCCGGTCCGGAGTTCCGTGTCGAGGAGGGCGAGGACCCCTTCAGAGTCCGCGACGTGACCGTCGGCGACCGGTTCGTCCTCGCCCCGGGCTCGGGCGAGCCGACCGCGTTCGCCGGCGGCGTCGGCGTCGTCGCCACCGGCGAGGTGCCGGGCGGGCTCGACGGCACGCTCGTCGGGGAGGCCGGACTGGCCGTGCGGAACGTCGGCGCGCCGGTCGAGGTCGGCGTCGCCCTCGACGACGCTGCCGCGACCGACGTGTCGTTGTGGGCCAACCACGACGGGTCGTGGGTCCGGATGCCCAACGCGAGGGTCGTCGACGACCGACTGGTCGGCACGGTCGCCGAAGACGGCGTCGTCGTCGCGCTGCAGGACGGCACCGACCAGACGGACGGCGGTTCGGCGACACAGATCGACTCGTGTACGGCGATCACCGAGCCGGGCCGGTACGAGCTGACGGGCGACGTCGGCTCCGACGCGGCCGACACGTGCATCGACGTTCGCGCGAGCGACGTGACGCTCGACGGCAACGGCTACACCGTCGCCGGGCCGGGGACCGGCGTCGAGGACTCGCTGGGCCTCCGCGTGCTCAGCCCGACCGACGACGAGCGATTGACGAACGTCACCGTTCGCGACGTCCGCCTGTCCGACTGGGCGGCGGGCGTCCAAGCCGGGCCGCCGGTCGACAGTCCCGGCCCCCGCGTCGAGTTCGTCGACGTGACGGTCGCCGACACGGGCGGGATCCTCCTGTACGGCACCGACGACAGCGTCCTTCGCAACGTCACGGTGACGGACGGCGACACCGGCATGTACGTCTGGGAGACGAGCAACCTCACCGTCGAGGACTCGACCGTTTCCGACAACGACGGTCGGGGGCTGTTCCTCGCGCAGGTGGTCGAGGACAGTCAGTTCCGGGGGCTCACCGTCGTCGGCAACGACGGCGGCGGCGTCTACCTCAGCACGGACGCCGAGAACAACGTCGTCCGGGACTCGACGATCCGTGACAACGGTGAGTACGGCGTGCGGTTCTCCGACGCCTTCGACAACCTCGTGACCGACACGACTATCGAGGCCACCCGCGGCCCCGCCGTCTCCGGGGACAGCTTCTCCGGCGCCGCGCTGGTCGACGTGCGGATCCTCGACCCCGCCGACGGCCGGGTCGTCGTCGTCGAGGACGAGGGGAGCCTCCGGCTGCGCGGCGTGACGGTCGACGACGCCGTGACCCTCGACACCCCCGGCACCGAGGCCGTCACGTTCGAAGGGGTGGACGACGAGGGCACCTCCGTCGGCCTCGTGCCGGTCGGCGGCGTCTCGGCGTCGCTGCCCGGCGACCCGGCGACCGACCGCGGCGTCGCCGTCCGCGGCGCGACCGGCGGGCTCACCGTCGGGTTCGACGTGCCCGGGGACGACGGCACGACCGCGCGACTGTACACGTTCGCCGACGGCGACTGGACGCAGACCGCCGCCGCCGGCCTCTCGGCGACCGTCACCGGCACGGGCACCGTGGCACCGTTCCTCGGAAGCGACACGGGCGGCGGCGACGGGTCCGGCGGCGACGACGGCACCGGCCTCGTGGGCGACGGGACGGTCCTCCGCGTGCTCTCGACGGCGGACAACCAGTTCGACTACGAGATCGTCGTCGAGGGGACCGCCGAGGGAACCGCAACCGACACCGAGTCCGCCGACTCCGGCGACGAGGTGGTGGACAACGGCGACGGAACAGTGACGATCCGCGGATCCACCGGGAGCAACGCGGGCGACGCCTTCGAGATCACCGGCGAGATCCGCAGCATCGAGGTCGACGGCGTCGACGACGGATTCAGGCTGGAGTTCGGCGGCGAGGACGTCACCGATGTGGTGGACACCGACACCGACGACGGCGACGGGGACGGAGACGGTGGCTCGGACGACGCGGAACCGTCCACCCTCCGCGTGCTCTCGACGGCGGACAACCAGTTCGACTACGAGATCGTCGTCGAGGGAACCGCCGAGGGCACCGCAACCGACACTGAATCCGCCGACTCCGGCGACGAGGTGGTGGACAACGGCGACGGAACCGTCACGATCCGCGGATCGACCGGCGACAACGCCGGCGACGCCTTCGAGGTCACCGGAGAAGTTGTCGACGTCCGCGTCGACGGCGCCGACTCGGGGTGGGAGGTCCTGCTCGACGGCGACGTAATCGCGGCCGGCGACGACGATGACGGCGATGACGGCGATGACGGCGATGACGGCGACGACAGCGACGATGGCGACGACAGCGGAGACAGTGACGACGGAAGCGCGGACGACGACACCGCCGGCACGGGCGTTACGGCCGACGACGGGCTGTTGGAAATCCTCGCGACCACGGAGGCCACCTTCGAGTACGAGATCGTCGTCGAGGGGACCGCCGAGGGGACGAGATCCGACACCGTCGCGGCCGACTCCAGCGACGAGGTGGTCGACAACGGCGACGGGACCGTCACGATCCGGGGGTCGACCGGCGACAACGCCGGCGACGCCTTCGAGTTCTCCGGCGAGATCATCGAAGTGACCGTCTCCGGCGGCGACGGCGGCGAGGAGTTCCGACTCGACGGAGAGGACGTCACGGACGAGCTGACCGACTGACCGCCCGACAGATCGACCGACGGAGACGAGCTCACGTGGGTCGTCGCGACACCGCGACTCCCGGCCCGTCGGCCCCCACGAGGCGCCGCGGGCGTCGTCCCCGCACTGCGGCGACGGCCGGAGCGAGTGCCGTCGCGTTCGGGGCACCCGACGCCGCCACCACGACGATAGCCGGTGACCGTACAGTGAAGCGTGTCCCGGTCGTGGGTCGGGAGGATGACGCCCCGCCGGGTCGCGCTCGTGGTGATCGCGCTCGCTATCGCCGTGCCGCCCGTCGCCGCACACGTCCCGAGCGATCCGGGAAACAACGACAGCCCGCGGTTCGCGGTCACGGTCACCGACGCCGCCAAGTCGTGGTCGTACTACGACGAGATCGAGGACGGACGGGCCCAGTACTACCGCGTGACGGTCGACGCGGGCGAACGGCTCGTTGTCAGCGCGTTCACGCCACGCAGCGACGAGTTCACGCCCTCACTGGTCGTGATGGCGCCCGGACTCGAGGGGCGCGACGCCCCGGCCGGTGTCACGGTGCCCGACGGGATGGGGACGATCGTCGTCGAAGGCGAGCGCCCGGCGTCGCCCGGGTACGAGCCGTTCGCGCCGTCGGCGAACTACGAAACCGCCGCGTTCGAGCGGAGCACCGACGAACGAACGACGTACCTCGTCGCGCTGTACGAACCGGAGGTCCGCAACGGCGCCGCCGGCGTCGCGATCGGCTACCGCGAGTCGTTCACGCCGACGGAGTACGCCACGGTCCCGTTCAGCCTCGTCGAGAACCGCCTGTGGGAGGGGCAGTCGCCGGCGCTCGCCGTCGGTCCGTTCGCGCTGGCGCTCGTCGCGGGCGCCGGCCTGTTTCGCCGGCAGGTGGAGTCGCGGCCATGGACGGTAGCGACGGTCCTCGTCGCTGCAGGGGGGCTGTTGCTTCTCGCGACCGGGGTGAACACGCTCGTCCAGACCGGCGTCGTGCTCGCGGCCACCGGCCCGACCGCCGGCGCGCTCGTCACCGCGGTGTACGTCGCCGTGCCGGCGACCTGTGGGGCGTGGGCGCTTCGGGTCGCCGCCCGGACGCCCCGTACTATCGCCGCACGGACGCGGGTCGGCCTCGCCGTCGCGGGACTGGCGGCACTCGTCACGTGGGCGGGCTTCCTCGTCGGCCCGGCGCTGCTCGTCGCGGTCGCGGTCGCGCCCGACCGGCTCCTCGCGTGGCAGCCGTCGGCCGAGCGGGTCGTTCCCTGAGTCGGTCCGGGGAGTCCCCCGGAAACCACCGTGTCCGCGACCGCACACCGTGCCACGTTCATCTAGAATAAACAGATCCGCAGCTGTCCGTTCCGTTCACTTCTCCCGAACGCTCACCGATCCAGCGCCAGTCCGGCCTGCTTCGCCGTGCTCAACACCAGCCCGGGGAGGTCCTCCTCGAGGCGCTTGCCCGAGAACCGTTCGTGTGGTCCCTGCACGCCGAGCGCGCCCACGACCGTCCCGTCGGCGGTGATCGGCGCGGCCACGCCCCGCATGTCCGAGATCAGCTCCCCGCGGTCGAACGCGAGGCCGCGGTCCTCGACGGATCCGAGCTCGTCGCGCAGCGAACGGCTGGCGTCGAGGGTGCGGTCCGTCGGCGTCGCGTCGGTCGCCTCGGCGTAGCGGTCGATCTCCTCGGCCGAGCGGTACGCGAGCACCACCTTCCCCGGTGCCGTCGTGTGGAGCGGGACGCGACTGCCGGGTCGCAGCCGGTAGTGGTTGCGGTCCGAGCGACGGACGTCGACGTACACGGCCTCGTCGTCCTCCGCGACGACGAGGACGGTCGACTCCCCGGTCGTCTCGGCGAGGTCGGTGACGTACTCGCGGGCGGTCCGGTACAACGGGAGGCGGTCCCGAACGGCCATCCCCGTGTCGAGGAGCGCCAGTCCGAGGCGGTACCGGCCGTCGGTCGACCGCACGACGCCGAGGCGTTCGAGCGTCCGCAAGTGGTTGTGGACGGTGCCCTTCGACACCTCCAACTCGCGAGCCAACTCCGTCACGCCGGCGTCGTCCACGTCCACTAGGGCCTCGACGACCCTCGCGGTGGTGTGGCTCGCGCCGACGGGGTACTCGCTCATGGTCCGTGTGTGGCCCGCCGGTATATAAATCGTTCACCGAAGCCGAACAGTTCGCGTCGATTGTGAACGTTCATGAAGGTCGGGCCGCACGGGGCATACCTTACGGAACCGGTCTGTTCGAGGTGTGTAGCGGGGTATCCCGCCGATCGATCGGCCACTTTCACGTTCAGCCATCCTAAACGGCTTGCTTAAGAAGGGCCGATCGTGAATATCTAATTTGGGACGTAGAAGCGATGTAGTTGCCGTAGAGTATCGACTCACCACAACAAATAAATAGGAATAGTAGACACATGGTGAGTACGACCTATGCGAAAGCCTACCAACAAAACTGGGCGGCGACGCGTGCTGAAGGGAGCAGGGCTGGCGGGCCTCGCGGGCCTGGCCGGCTGTGTCGGAACGGGCGACCCCGCGCAGTCGGACGGCGGCGGGACGAGCGAGTCCGGCGGGGATTCGAGCGGCGGCAGCACGAGCACCACGAGCGGCCCGGCGATGGCGCAGTCGGCCGAGGTGTGGGGCTGGGACGTCGCGGCGAAGTCGCTCGACCTGATCGACGAGCCCTACGAGGAGGAACACGGCGGCGACATCACGATCACGCAGATCGGTCGCGCCGACATGAAAGACAAGTTCAAGTCGACGCTCCTGTCGGGCTCGGGCGCTCCGGGTGCGGCGATGATGGAGAGCGTCGACGCCGCCTCGTGGGTCGACACCGGCGGGCTGCGCGACATCTCCGACTGGCTCGCGGAGGCCGGCATCAAAGACGAGTTCGTCTCCGGGAAGTGGGGCCCCCTCGAGAAGGACGGCGGGACGTACGCCCTCCCGTGGGACATCGGCCCGGTCGGGACGTTCTACCGCCGCGACGTGATGGCGGAGCACGACATCGACCCCACGAGCGTCGAGACGTGGGACCAGTACATCGAGGAGGGGAAGAAGCTCCCCGACGGTCAGTACCTCCTCAACCTGCCGTCCAACGACTACGACGGCCTGTGGCGGATGATGTTCCGCCAGCTGGGCGGCCAGCCGTTCACCAGCAACGGCGCGGTGAACATCAACTCCGACAAGAGCCTGCAGGTGGCGCGCATCCTCAAGCGGCTGCGCGACTCGGGCGTCGCGAACGACCTCGCCTCGTGGTCGTCGGCGTGGTTCACCGCCTTCGGCGAGGGGACCACCGCCAGCCTGACCGCCGGCGCGTGGATCGAGGGCACGCTGAAGGCCGAACTCGGCGACACGGCCGGCAAGTGGGGCGCCATCAAGCCGCCGGCCATCGAGTCGGGCGGCTCGCGCGCAACCAACTGGGGCGGCTCCAACGTCACCATCGCGAAGCAGGTCGACGACCAGACCGCGCGTCGCGCGTGGGACTACATGGCCTACACGCTGGGCAGCAAGGAGCACCAGCTCACCATGTACGAGGAGTACGGGATCTTCCCGGCGCTGGAGTCCGCCTACGAGTCCGACGCGTTCGACCAGGGCAGCGAGTTCCTCGACGGGCAAGAGGCGGGCCGCATGTTCGCCGAGGTCGCCCCGGAGATCGCGCCGTACCGCTACACGGTCGACACGCCGGAGGTCACGAAGGCGATCAACACGCACTTCCGTGACATGATGACCGGGAACAAGACCCCCAAGGAAGCGATCGACGCGGCGGCCAAGCAGGTCGCCGACCGGACTGGTCGCGACCTCGCCTGAGCACCACCCGCATGGCCGCACCAACTTCCAACGAGCCGCTGTCGGACCCGACCGTTCGGGACCGGGCTCGGTTCTTTCGACAGGCCCTGAGCCGTCGGCTTCCCGGCCTCGGGGAGAGCGGCGTCGGCTACGTGTTCCTGCTGCCGACGTTCCTGCTGTTCACGCTGTTCCTCGGCTTCCCGATCCTCTACACGTTCTACCTCTCGTTCTTCCGGTTCGAGGGGGTGAGCGACGAGACGCTGCTGTGGATCGACCTGCCCGGGTTCGAGTTCCAGTTGACCCGCATCGCGGAACTGGAGTTCGTCGGGCTGCAGAACTACACGGCGATGTTCACCGACACGCTGTTCCTGCAGGCGTCGTTCAACACGCTGTTCATCCTGCTGGTGCAGGTGCCGCTGATGGTGGGGCTGGCGCTGCTGTTCGCGGTGGCGCTCAACGCCTCGTTCGTCAAGTTCCGCGGCGTGTTCCGCACGGTGCTCGCGTTACCCGTGTCGGCGAACCTCGTCGCCTACTCGACGGTGTTCCTCCTGTTGATGCAGGAGTCCGGGCTGGTGAACTACCTGCTCACGAGCGTCGGCCTGCCGGCGATCCCGTGGCTCAGTAGCTCCTTCTGGTCGCGCATGACCATCGTCGGGGCCGTCACGTGGCGCTGGACCGGCTACAACATGATCATCCTGCTGGCGGGCCTGCAGAACATCCCCCAGCAGCTGTACGAGGCCGCCGAGATCGACGGCGCGAGCCGGATCGAGAAGTTCCGGTACGTCACCGTGCCGCAGCTGCGACCGGTGCTGCTGTTCGTGTTCGTCACCTCGACGATCGGGACGTTCAAGCTGTTCAGCGAGCCCGTGATCATCAACAGCGGCGGCGCGCCGCTGGACTCGACGATCACCATCGTGCAGTACATCTACCAGACGGCGTTCATCGACTTCCGGCTGGGCTACGCGAGCGCGCTGACGTACGTGCTCATCTTCGTGGTCAGCCTGTTGTCGGCCGCCCAACTGCGTATCGGGGGGTCCGCCGATGCGTGAGGAGACCCGCCGCGAGGCGGTGTGGCAGTTCCTCACCTACGCGTTCGTCCTGCTTGGCGCCGTCGTGACGATGGTGCCGCTGTACTGGATCGCCGTCGCGTCGACGCTGAAGGAGTCGGAGTTCCTCTCGTCGACGTCGCCGCGCCTGCTGCCGGGCGACAGCTTCCTCGCGAACTTCGAGTCGCTGCAGGCCCGCCAGAACGTCCAGTTCGTCGGCCACCCCGGCGAGATGACCCAGTACATCGACCTGGGTCCGTTCTACTTCGCGTACGACTTCTGGCACCTGTGGGACATGGGCGCGATGGAGAGCAGTATCTTCGTCGCGGTCGTGTACACGGCGCTGTCGCTGCTGCTGTGTTCGATGGCGGGGTTCGCGTTCGCGAAGTACGAGTTCCGCTTCAAGAAGCCGATCTTCTACGCCATCCTCGCGACGCTGATCTTACCCATCCAGCTGCTCGTCATCCCGCTGTTCCTCCTCATGAGCCAACTCGGGCTGACGAACAACTACTGGGCGATCATCCTCCCGTGGGCGGCGAACCCGCTGGGCATCTTCCTGATGCGCCAGAACATGCGGTCGATCCCCGACGCCCTGTTGGAGTCGGCCCGCATGGACGGCGCCACGGAGTTCCAGCTGTACTACAAGATCGCGCTGCCGACGATGAAGTCGTCGTTGGCGGCGCTGGCGATCATCCTGTTCCTGTTCCAGTGGAACCTGTTCCTGTTCCCGCTGGTCATCCTCGACCAGGGGAAGTACACGATCCCGGTCGCCATCAACCAACTCGTCGGCGCACAGCGCGTCTACTACGACCAGATCATGGTCGCCGCGGCCCTGTCGGTGATCCCGGTGTTCCTGCTGTTCCTGTTCCTCCAGAAACAGTTCGTCAGCGGGATCCTCGCGGGCGCCGTCAAGGAGTGAATTCACTATGTCAGGTATCACACTACAGACCGTTCGAAAGGAGTTCGAGACCGGCGACGAACACGTCGTCGCGGTCGACGACGTCGACTTGGAGATCCGCGACGGGGAGTTCCTCGTGCTGGTGGGCCCCTCCGGGTGCGGCAAGACGACCACCCTGCGGTGTATCGCCGGCCTCGAGGACGTGACCGACGGAACGATCGCCTTCGGCGACGACGACGTCACCGACCTGCGGGCGCGCGAGCGTGACGTGGCGATGGTGTTCCAGAACTACGCGCTGTACCCGCACATGAACGTGCGCGAGAACATCGGCATGGGGCTGAAGCTGTCCTCGTCGATGACGAGCGCCGAGATCGACGCCAAGGTGCAGGACGTCGCCGAGCTGCTGGGCATCGAGGACCTCCTCGGGCAGAAGCCCAAGGAGCTGTCCGGCGGCCAACAGCAGCGCGTCGCGCTCGGGCGGGCCATCGTCCGCGACCCCGCGGCGTTCCTCATGGACGAGCCGCTGTCGAACCTCGACGCGAAGCTGCGCGCACAGATGCGGACGGAGCTACAGACGCTCCAACACGATCTGGACGTGACGACGGTGTACGTCACCCACGACCAGACGGAGGCGATGGCGATGGGCGACCGCATCGCGATCATGAACGGCGGGGAACTCCAGCAGGTGGGGACCGCCGAGGAGGTGTACCGCAGCCCGGTCAACGAGTTCGTCGCCGACTTCATCGGCTCGCCGAGCATCAACACGTTCGACGCGACCGTCGAGGGCGCGACGCTCCACGGTCCGGGCGGCTTCGAGTACACGCTCTCGGACCCCTCGCCCGTCGAGGGCCGCGACCGCGTCCGCGTCGGCATCCGCCCGGAGGACATGACGCTCGTCGACGACGGCGTCGCCATCGACACCACCGTGCTCGAGCCGATGGGCAACGAGAACTTCCTGTACGCCACGATGGGCGACCAGGAGCTGACGCTCCGCGTCGTGCCGAGCGCGCGCCCCTCGCCGGGCGACACCGTCGAGTTCGCCTTCGACGAGGACGCGCTGTACCTGTTCGACGCGAATTCCGGCGCGGCGCTGAAGACGAAGACCGACGCCGGCGCGCCGCTGGTAGAGGAGCCCGAGGAGCCGGAGGTGGCGGAGTGACGAGGATCGTCGACTACGACCTGTACCAGGTGCCCCCGCGGTGGCTGTTCTTGCGCATCGAGACCAGCGACGGCCGCGTCGGCTGGGGCGAGCCGGTCGTCGAGGGCCGCGCGCGGACCGTCCGCACGGCCGTCGAGGAACTGCTCGACACGTACCTGCTCGGCGAGGACCCGACGCCGATCGAGGACCACTGGCAGACGATGTACCGCGGCGGCTTCTACCGCGGCGGGCCGGTGTTGATGTCGGCGATCGCCGGCATCGACCAGGCGCTGTGGGACCTCAAGGGGAAGCAGTTCGGCGCCCCGGTGTACGAACTGCTGGGCGGCCGGGCGCGCGACCGCGTCCGGGTGTACCAGTGGGTCGGCGGCGACCGCCCGGAGGGCGTCGCGCAGGCGGCCGCCGAGAAGGTCGATCAGGGCTTTTCGGCGCTGAAGATGAACGCGACGCCGGAGCTTCGCCGGATCGACTCGCCGGCGTCGATCGACGCCGCCCGCGAGCGGCTGGCGGCCGTCCGCGAGACGGTCGGCCCGGAGGTCGACATCGGCGTCGACTTCCACGGGCGCGTCTCCAAGCCGATGGCCAAGCGGCTCGCGAAGGCGCTGGAGCCGTACGAGCCGATGTTCGTCGAGGAGCCGGTGCTCCCCGAGCACAACGACGAACTCCCCGGCATCGCCGCCCACACGACCGTCCCCATCGCGACCGGCGAGCGGATGTACAGCCGGTGGGACTTCAAGGAGGTCTTCGAGAACGGCGCCGTCGACGTGATCCAGCCCGACCTGTCCCACGCCGGCGGGATCACCGAGGTGAAAAAGATCGCCGCGATGGCCGAGGCGTACGACGTGGCGATGGCCCCGCACTGCCCGCTGGGCCCGATCGCGTTGGCCTCCTGCGTGCAGGTCGACGCCTGCTCGCCGAACGTCCTCATCCAAGAGCAGAGCCTCGACATCCACTACAACGAGACGAGCGACGTGCTCGACTACCTCGCGGACCCGTCCGTGTTCGAGTTCGACGACGGCTTCGTCGAACTGCCCGACGGCCCCGGCCTCGGCATCGAGATCGACGAGGAGCACGTCCGGGACATGGAAGGCGACGTCGACTGGCACAACCCCGTGTGGCGCCACGAGGACGGGAGCGTGGCCGAATGGTGAGCGAGCGCGCCGCCGTGGAGACGGACGCCGCCGCCGTCGGCGACCGCTTCGCCGGGCAGGTGGCGGTCGTCACCGGGTCGACGCGGGGCATCGGCGCCGGCGTCGCCCGACGCCTCGCGGCCGAGGGCGCGCAGGTGATCGTCACCGGCCGCAGCGCCGACGCCGGCGAGGCGACCGTCGCGGACATCGAGGCCGCGGGCGGCGTCGCCACGTTCGTCCGCGCGGACATGCGCGACCCCGACGACATCGCGGCGCTGTTCGACGCGACCGTCGAGGCGTTCGGCGGCGTGGACGTGCTCGTCAACAACGCGGGCGTGGAGACGAACACGGCCGTCGACGAGGCGACGATGGACGACTGGGCGTTCGTCCTCGAGACGGACTTCCGGTCGTTCTGGCTGTGCGCCAAGGCGGCGGCCGAGCGCATGGACGGGGGCGCGATCGTCAACATGTCCTCGAACCACGCGTTCTGCACGATGCCCGCGATGTTCCCGTACAACGCGGTGAAGGCCGGCATCAACGGCATGACGCGCGCGATGGCGCTGGACCTGGGGCCGGACGTCCGCGTCAACACGGTCAACCCCGGCTGGGTCGCCATCGAGCGGACCACCGAGGACATGGACCCCGAGTACCGCGCCCACCTCGAGTCGATCCACCCGGTCGGCCGCCTCGGCACGCCGGCCGACGTCGCCGCCGCGGTCGCGTTCCTCGCGAGCGACGAGGCCGGCTTCGTCACCGGCGCGAACCTCCTCGTCGACGGCGGCCGCACCGCTGTCATGCAGGACGACACCCTGCCCGACTACCGCGCCCGTCGCCGCGACGGAGAGGGCCGCCGCGGGGAGGACGGGGAGTGACCGAGCGCGCGAGCGCCGGCGCCACCGCGGTGGCGTACGACCCGGCGGCCGACGCGCTCTCCGTCGTCACGGGCGGAACCACGCTCTGTTCGGGGTCGGTGTCGGCGACGACGACCGCCGGCGAGCCCCTCCCGACGACGGTGTCGCTGGCGGCCGCCGACGACGCCGTCGACGTGACCGTCACCGTCGTCAACGACGGCGACGAGCCGGTCGCGCTGGGCGACATCGCGGTGATCGACGAAGCCGACACCGCCTTCGCCGCCGGCGACCGCCTGTACGAACACGGCTACCAGTCGTGGACGCCGACGGCGACGACGCGCCTCGACGAGCCGTTCCGGCCGGAGGCGCCCGCGGCGGTGCCGCAGATGACCGACGTGGCCGCGCCCGACGACGCGCGCACGAGCCACGCGGTGACGGCGCTCTCCGGCGACGCCGGGACGGTGACGCTGGGCTTCCTCGACCACGAGACGTACTTGACGCGCTTCGACGTCGGCGTCGACCCGGTGACGCTCACCGCCGTCTGCCCCGGCGACGGGGTGTCGCTCGCGCCGGGCGAGCGCCGGCAGGCGGCGCGGCTGCGCGTGGACGCGACCCGGCCGGTCGACGCGGCGCTGGCGGCCCTCGCCGACGCCGTCGGCGAGCGGCTGGACGCCCGCGTGCCCGCGTCGGCGCCGACCGGCTGGTGTTCGTGGTACCACTACTTCACCGACGTCACGGCCGACGACGTGCGCGACAACGTCGCCGCGCTCGACGAGTGGGGCGTCCCGCTCGACGTGGTCCAGATCGACGACGGCTACGAGACGGCGTTCGGCGACTGGCGCACGCTCGCGGCCGGCTTCGACGACATGCGGGCGTTGCGCGACGACATCGCCGCGGCCGGCCACACCGCCGGCCTCTGGCTGGCGCCGTTCTACGTGCAGGCCGACTCGCGGTTGGCCGCCGAGCACCCGGAGTGGCTGCTCGCCGACGCCGACGGCGACCCGGTCGACGCCGGCGCCCGCCACGGGCCGATGTACGGCCTCGACGTCACCCACCCCGGGGCGACCGCGTGGCTCCGCGAGACGTTCCGCACCGTCGTCGACGAGTGGGGCATCGACTACCTGAAGCTCGACTTCCTGTACGCCGCCGCGTTGCCCGGGGAGCGCCACGCGGACGTCACCCGCGCGCAGGCGTATCGGCACGGGCTGGCGACGATCCGCGAGGCCGTCGGCGACACGTTCGTGCTCGGCTGCGGCGCGCCGGGGTTCCCCAGCGTCGGCCTCGTCGACGCGATGCGCGTCGGCCCCGACACGGCGCCGTACTGGCGCCGCGAGGAGGAGGCCGCCAGCGAACCCGCCCACGAGAACGCCGTCCGAAACGTCCTCAACCGGCAGTTCTGCCACCGGCGCCTGTGGCTGAACGACCCCGACTGCCAACTCGTCCGCACGACGACCGACCTCACCGACGCCGAGCGGCGGTCGTTCGCCGCGCTCGTCGCGTTGACGGGCGGGACGAACGTCCTCAGCGACAAGATCGCCGAGATCGACGACGCGGGGCGCGACCTGTTCGAGCGGACGCTCCCCCCGGTCGGGGCGGGCGAGGTCGTCGGCGTCGGCGACCGGGAGTTCCCCGAGCGGGTCGTCTGCCGCCGGCCGGCCGACGGCGCCGTCGCCGTCGCGGCGTTCAACTGGCGCGACGAGGCGGCGACCGTGCGGGTGGACCCCAGCGACCACCTCGACGCCGCGGAGACGGTCGCCGTCGACGTGTTCGGCGAGGACGGGCTCCACGACGGGGCGGTCGAGCGCGTGGTTCGGCCCCACGGCGTGGTGCTCGTCCACGCCGCGCCGGCGACCGACGCCCCCGACTGGTCGGCGCGCGCCACCTCGCGAACGCCGCGGCGCAGGTGACGGCGGTCGAACGCGCCGACGACATCCTCTCGATCACCCTCGAGTCGGACGCGCCGATGGAGTTGACGCTCGCGGTGCCGGACCGACTGACGACGAACGCCGGCGAGCGCACGAGCGACCGCACGGTCCGCGTCACCGCGACGCCCGGCGTGACGACGATCCCTTTCACCGACCAATGACCGACGACGTCACCGACGACGGACGCATCGCACACGAGCCGCACGACCCGCAGACGCCGCGCATCGGCGTCTGTTACTTCCCGGAGCACTGGCCGCGCGAGCGGTGGGAGCGCGACGTGGAGCTGATGGTCGAGGCCGGCATCGAGGTCGTCCGCATGGCCGAGTTCTCGTGGGGACGCATCGAGCCGACCCGCGGCGAGTTCGACCTCGAGTGGCTCGACGAGGCGGTCGACCTGCTCGGCGAAGCCGGCATCGACGTGGTGCTGTGTACGCCGACGGCGACGCCGCCCAAGTGGCTCGTCGACGAGCGCCCCGAGATCCTCCAGGAGGAGGCCGACGGGACCACCCGCGCGTTCGGGAGCCGCCGCCACTACTGCTTCAACTCCGACGCCTACCGCGAGGAGACCGAGCGCGTCGTCGAGCGGCTGGCCGCCCGCTACGCGGACGACCCGCACGTCGTCGGCTGGCAGACCGACAACGAGTACGGCTGTCACCGGACGATCCGGTGTTACTGCGACGACTGCGCGGCGGCGTTCCGCGAGTGGTGTCGCGACCGCTACGACGACGTCGAGACGCTCAACGAGACGTGGGGCACGACGTTCTGGAGCCAGCAACACGCCGACTTCGCGGAGATCGACCCGCCGCGGCACACGGCCGCCGAACACCACCCCTCGCGACTGCTGGACTTCGGCCGCTTCGCCAGCGACAGCGCGGTCGACTACAACCGGCTCCAGACGGACGTCCTCCGCGAGGCGAACCCCGACTGGTTCGTCACCCACAACTTCATGGGCAACTTCCCGACGCTGGACGCGTTCGACGTGACCGAGTCGCTGGAGTTCGCCACGTGGGACTCGTACCCGACCGGGTTCGCACAGGACCGCCGGCTGGGCGAGGCGACGCCCGAGCGGCTCCGCGCGGGCGACCCCGACCAGGTGAGCCTCAACCACGACCTCTACCGGACGCCCGCGGGCTTCTGGGTGATGGAGCAGCAGCCGGGCGACATCAACTGGCCGCCGTACGCCCCCCAGCCCGGCGAGGGCGCGATGCGGCTGTGGGCCCACCAGGCCGTCGCCCACGGCGCCAACACCGTCTCGTACTTCCGGTGGCGGCGCTGCCGGCAGGGTCAAGAGCAGTACCACGCGGGCCTGCTCCGCCACGACGGCACGCCCGACCGCGGGTTCGAGGACGCCAGCGCGGCCGCCGCGGAGCTGGCCGACCTCGACCTCGCGGGCGTCGACACACCCGTGGCGCTGGCGTTCAGCTACGACGACCTGTGGGCGCTCTCCGAGCAGCCCCACTCCCCGGAGTTCGACTACTGGCAGCTCGTCGGCCGCTTCTACCGGGCGTTGCGCGCCCGCGGCGTGCAGGTGGACGTCGTCCGCCCCGAGGCCGACCTCTCGTCGTACGCGGCCGTCGTCGCGCCGACGCTCCACCTCGCCGACGAGGCGCTGGCCGACCACGTCGCGTCGTACGTCCGCGAGGGGGGACAGCTCCTCCTCGGCCCGCGCACCGGGTACAAACTCCCCGGCAACCGGCTCCAGCCGGAGTTGGCTCCCGGGCCGTTCACGTCGCTCGTCGGCGGACACGTCGACCAACACGAGTCGCCGCCGGACGCCATCGAGACGGCGCTCGACTACGACGGCGACCGCTACGCCTTCGACACGTGGGGCGAGTGGCTCGTCGCCGACGAGGCGACCGTCGCGGGCCGCCACGAAACCGGGACGGCGGCGGGCCGTCCCGCGGTGTTGGACCACGCGGTCGGCGACGGCGCGGTGACGTACTGCGGCGTCCAGCCGGGCGCCGACCTCGCGGACGCGCTCGCGGTCGACCTCCTCGAGCGCGCCCACGTCGCCCACACGGAGCGGCTTCCGGCGACGGTCCGCGTCGCCGAGCGCGACGGGCTGACGTGGGTGTTGAACTTCGGCGCCGACGCGGTGGCCGTCGACGCGCCGGGCGACGCCGACTGGGTCGTCGGCGACGCGTCGGTGCCCGCGTACGGCGTCGGCGTCGTCGCCGCCCCGGCCGCGAGCCTCGGCCTCGACGCCGGCGAGTGAGGCGGCGGACGACGAGGTGCCGTCGCTCGGTGTCGCCTTCTCGCGGCCGTGAGTCGCCCGTCTTCCGTGGCGACGACGCGACGTGCCGCGAGCGACGCGCGAGGCCGTCCTCGTTCAGTCGTCCGACGGCGCGGGCGACCCGGTCTCGGGCGTCGGTTCCGACACCTGCGTGAGGATCAGCCCAAGCCCGACGACGCCGCCGGCGGCCGCGACGCCGAACGGCACCGCGAAGCCGTACGAGACGAGAAAGCCCGACATGAGGGTGCCGACGGCGACCCCGAGGCCGAACCCCATCGTCAACAGCGACAGGGTCGACCCGGAGGCGCCCTCCTTCGCCAGGTCCCCGGCGAGGGCGAGCGACGGCGCGAACACCGCCGCGACCGCGATCCCTTGGACGAACCGCGCGACGATCATCACGTACGAGTCGGTGACGAACCCCTGCACGAGCGTCGACGGGACGAGCAGGACGAACCCGCCGATGAGGAACGGCCGGCGACCGTACCGGTCGCTGAGCCGGCCCAGCGGGAGCTGGAAGAACACGTTCGCGAGCACGGTCGCGCCGAACTGCACCGAGTAGAGGAAGCTCCCCTGGTCGAGCCGGGCGTTGATCACGTTCGCCAGCGGGGCGTAGATCGCGATCGACAGCGCCATCACGATCGTCGCGACCCCCAGCGCGAACACCGGGTCGAGCCCGCCGTCCTCGCCGCGCACCCGGATCGAGATGTCCTTGCCCGCCGACTCGGAACTGCGCTCGGGGTCGCTGATGAGCACCGTGATCAGCCCGAAGCTGATCGCCGCGCCGACGACGGCCACGAGGAACGCCGCGTCGAAGCCGGTGACGTCGACGCCGGCGAGCACGTACGGCCCGCCCGCGATGACGACGCCGGCGATGATCGGCCCGACGCCGAAGCCGACCAGGCGGAACGTGTTGAACAGGCCGAAGTTGCCGCCGCGTTCGCCCTGTTCGGAGAGTTCGTTCACGAGCGCGACCGTGATCGGGATGGAGAACGCCGCGCCGATCCCTTGGAGCCCGCGCATCGCGAGCACGAGGTAGTAGTCGGTGAAGACGAGGTAGCCCGCGCTCCCGGTCGCGACGAGCGCGAGGCCGACGAGGAGGAACACCTTCCGTCGCCCGGTGCGGTCGGACACCGACCCCGTGATCGGCTGGCTCAGGCTGTTGAGAAAGCCGAACAGCGAGAGGACGATCGCGATCAGCAGTTCGACCGTGACGTCGATCCCGAACCCACCCACCGCGATCGTCGACCCGGTGACCGCCGGCATTCGCACCGCCTGACTGCCGATGTACAGCGGGAGGACGACCACGAGGAACGAGTTCGCGAGGGCGCTCACCATCCGTGCGATGGCGAGCGAGAGGATCTTGGCGTCGAGTTGGGACCGGATCGCCATTCACCACTTTCGACGGCCGCTCGCCCTATCAACTCCGGGGAGGCGGAAGTTCAGGGGTCCCGGGCGTCCGCGGTGCGGCGACTCCGACCGACGCCGGCGGGCCCCGACCCGTCCCGGTTCGGACGTCGCTCAGTACGTCGAGAGCCGTGCGTCTCTCGTCCCGGAGAGCCACCGGCGGATCCGCTCGCGGTCCCACCCCAGCGGCGACAGCACGCTCTCCGCGGCCCTGATCGCCTGCCTGCGGTACCACGCGGTGTCGTAGCCCCGCAGCGGCTCGTGGCGCAGTCGAACGCGACCGACCCCGCGCGCGTCGTCGTCGACGACGAGGTACCGCACGCGCTGGCCGGGTTCGAGGGCGCAGTCCTTCCACGCCGCCCGCTTCAGCGCGGCCACCGTCACCGTCTCGTGGCGGTACTGCTCGGCCCGCTTCGACACGCGCTGTTCGATCAGCAGGTCGGACGGGTCGACCGCCCCGTCGTCCAACCGCCCCAGCCACGTCGCGAGTTCGCCACACACCGCCTCAGCGTCGTGAGTCCGATCGAGCGTTCGAATCAGCGCGGCCTGCAAGCGCGCGACCCACGCCGGCGTGTCGTCCTGACGCGACTCGATCCCGCGCGTCTTCACCGCGTCGCCGAGCCCGTCGTCCGGGTACGGCTCGCCGCGTCGCCGTCCGAAGTAGCGCGTCAACGCGCCGCCGTCGCCGCCGCGGCGGGGACAGAACGCCACCCAGTCGAACGCGGCCTCGTACTCCAACTCGATCCGCGTCGACGCGCTCACCTCGCCGGCGATGGCGTCCAGCGGGCGGCGTTCGGCGTCGGCGACGTCCGGCGCGGGCGTCACCCAGATCGAGTCGACGATCCCGTGGAGCACGCGCCAGCCGCCCGCTTCGAGCGCGGCCTTCGCGTCCAGCAGGAGCTCCCGGGCGATGGCGTTGATCGACTCGTGGCACTCGATACGGCCGAACTTCGCGTTCGAGAACCCTTGGTAGCCGAAACACGACACGAGGATCCACTTGATCGCCGACGAGCGCGCCTCCAACGTCTCGATCTCGTCCGGGTCGTCGGACGCCCGGATCCGGCGTTTGATCTCGCTGCGCCCGTCGATGAGCGGCCCCAACACGTCGGGCAGGTAGCCGTCGCGTTCGCAGATCGAATACCCCACGTTCGGAACGCGGTCGTTGTCACAACAGCCGCACCGCACCGTCTCGGGGGAGACGTTGTACTCGCGGATGACGTTCGGGTACATCGACGCGAAGTCGAGTTCGTGTACGTCCTCGTGAACGCCCACCTCGGGGGCCAGCGTCGTGCCGCCGCGGTCGGCGGTGTCGAGCGTCGTCGCCGAGCGGAAGAACTCCGGCCGCCACGCCCGCCACGGGACGAGCACGCCCCGCGAGCGCGCCTCGCGGATCTGCATCGCCGTGAGCACGCGGCCGATCGACGCCCACCCCAACTCCTGGAGCGGCAGGCCGGCGCGGTCGACGAGGTCGAGACAGCCGTCGAGCCCCGCCTCGTCGTAGAAGAACGTGTTCGAGCGGTCGATGATCGCCCGGCCGGGGACCGCGTACCGCGCCGGCGAGTGGCCCACCTGCCCGTAACTCGTGTACGTCGAGGCCGACGCGAGCTGTGTGTACCCCGGCTCGCGGCCGAGCGCGAACGACTCGATCCCGTGGTCGGCGGCCGCCTCGAACAGCAGCGGGACGACCCGCGCGGTGTCGACGACGAGGACGTCGGGGTCGACCGCCGCGAGTCGCTCGGCGACCGCCTCGACCGCGGCCCGTGGCGTCGCTCCGGCCGGCTCGCCGTCGATCGTCAGGTCGGCCAGCGCGGCCGCGTCGGAGCCGTGGGCGGGGAGGCCGAGTCGCATCGTCCGCAGGTCGCGGACGGCGGTGTCGGGCGCGGGGTCGGTCCCGGTCTCCAGCGTGTAGCGCAACTGCCGGGTGAGGTCGACGTTGTAGCAGGTGTGCGCGTCGGCGTCGCCGAACTGGTGGACGCGACGGGCGACCGCGCGCACGTCCTCGATGCGCCGACAGTCGACGCGGAGGACCGGCCGCGCGTCCGACCGGAACGTCTGGCGCCACACGTCGACCGACAGGTCCGCGACCGCGTCGTGGCCCTCGAAGAACGCGCGCACGTCGGCGAGCGCGTCGGTAAGCGCACCGCGCTTGGGGAGCCGTGCCCGCGGCGTTGGGCCGCCGTGTTCCCCGTACAGCTCCGCGACGGGCGCGCCGACGTACATCGTCGGTCGGTAGTCGTCGACGCGGGTGCGCTCGACGCCGTCGCTCGTGAGCCGCCACTCGGTGACCGCGGTGTCGTCGTAGTCGATCGTGAGGACCATCGGCTATCGCTCGTCCGGTGCCGGTGATTCGACAGCCGCCGAGTCGTCCTCGAGCTGTGCCTCCAACAGCTCGACCCGTGCCTCGAGCTCGTCGATGCGGTCCTCCTGTTCGAGGTCGATGCTCACCAACACCGGCGCGAGGCGGTCGGGGTGGTTCAGGTTGCTCGCGGCGTCGGCGTGCTCGCGGGCGTAGGCGAACAGGCGGTCGAAGAGTGGCTGGTGGCGCCGGCGCAGCGCCCGCCGGAAGTCGCCCCACTCGTCTTCCATCCGCGAGAGGACGTCCCGGAACGTCGGGTTCGTCCGCCCCACGCTCACCACCCCTCCGGCGTCGCCGGCGCGGCGGGTGTCGACGGCCGCCGTGCCGTGTCCCCGGCGGTGTCGACCGGCGCGTCGACGGCGCGGGCGCGGTGGTCGAGGATCTCCCGCCAGAACGCGAGGGTCGTCTGCATCCACCCGTCGCCGGTGTGGTACACGAGCGTCTCGTCGTCGCCCCCCTCGGCGTCGAAGCGCGGGCCGAACCGGGTCGCCCGGCAGGTGTACGTCTCGTGAGCGGCGGCCGCCAGCGGCTCGCTCAACGCGTCGTCACGGTGGCGCGTCAGCACGACCGGCACCTCCCGCTCGCGAGCGACCCCGGCGAGCGTCGCGAGGCGCCCGACGAGCAACTCCCGTGCCTGCTCGCGTGGGACGTCGTCCTCGCGGTACAGCCGGTCCATCGCCGGCGCGACGACGAGCGCGGGCGGGTCGCCGTCGACGGCCGCGTCGGAGACGACCCGCGGAAGCCGGTCGAGCAGCGACGCGTGCTGGTAGGCGGTGAACCCCCGCGCGGTCGCGATCCGGTCGAGGTAGCGGCGGTGCGGTGCGAGCTGCAGGAGCGTCCGCGTCCGCACGTGTCCCCCGGCGTCGACCCAGAACGCGCGGCCGGACTCGTGGAGCAGCCGGTCGAGGACGACCGCACACAGCGGTTCGACCCCGAGCGACGAGTCGACGTCCAGCAGCGTCACGCCCGGGTCGAGCGTCGGGAGTTCGACGCCGTCGTGTCCGCAGTGGCCGTTCATACACGGACGAACGGGCGGGGACGGTATAGCCGCCAGCCGTCCATGCGGAGTGAAAGTGGCGCCGGCCGGCGCGACGGCACCGGAACGCGCCTGTGTGGGCGGTGTCGGCCCGCTCGGCGGCGCCCCGGCCCTCCGGCGATTTAAGTGGTCGGCGTCGAGTCGGCGGTGAAAGTGGTCGCGATACGCGGACGGCGACGCTCCCGGTCGCCGCCCCGGTCGGCCGGCACGACGGCGACCGACGGGCACCCGATACCGTCGTCCACCGTACCGGCGACGGTCCGGAGCGGCGGCCGCGAGAGCCGACGTGCCCATCGACGGGTGGAACTCGCTCCGGGCGCCCGGGTTCAGTCCTCGGTGTACGGTACCTCGATGTCCTGCTCGCCGCCGATGTACGCGGCGATCCGCCGAGTCACGAAGTCGAACAGGGCGACAAGCGGGTACAGGAGGGTCTCGACGATCGCGATCGGGCGAGCGACGACCTCGGACCACTCCTTGGCGCGACTCAGCCCGTACGACTTGGGCACGATCTCGCCGAAGATCAGGATCACGAAACTGGCGGCGAGCGTCGCGACCGTCACGCCCGTCCCGTCGGGGAGGTAGTTCGTCACCAACACCGTGGTGAGACTGGCTATCGCGACGTTGACGACGTTGTTCCCGACGAGGATCGTCACCAACAGCCGATGGGGGTCGTCCAGGAGGTCGCGGAGCGCCTCCCCGTCGGAATCGCCGCTGTTGGCCAGCTCGGTGACCCACTCCTCGGAGAGGGTGAAGATGGCCGTCTCGCTGCTCGAGAAGAACGCGCTCAGTCCCACCAACACGACGATCGCCACGACACTCAAGAGGGTCGGCGAGCGAAGTAGTTCCATCACGTCTGTTACCGAGGTACGGGGCCACAGAAGCGATCCGATCCTCGGGAGCCCGTGATCTCCGCGCTGTGCTGACGATATCGACTCCCTCACTCGCCGCCGGCGCCACGATCGCGGCATTCCTCGGACTGTTGCTCGTCGTCGCCCGCGTGCTCGGGTCGCTGACCGAGCGGCTCGGGCTCACCAGAGTCGTCGGCGAGCTCGCCACCGGGTTCGTCCTCGGACCGTCCGTGCTCGGGCGACTGTCGCCGTCGGTGACCGACTGGTTCGCACCGGCCGTGGCGTCGCCGCTCTTGGCCGAGATCTCGCTGTTGGGGCTGGTGTTGCTCCTCGCGCTGGCCGGCCTCGAGACGGACGTCGCGGTGATCCGACCGTACGCACGCGACGTCGCGGCGATCGGCTCCGTCGGGCTCGTCGTGCCGTTCGTGCTCGGGGTCGGGTTCGGGGTCGTCGTCCCGGCCGCCCTGTTGACGGAGACGGCGACGCGGCCGGTGTTCGCCCTGTTCTTGGGAACGTCGCTGTGCATCTCCGCGATCCCGGTGGTCGTGCGGATCCTCCTCGAGTTGGGCGTGTACGACAGCTCGCTCGGCCAGCGGACGGTCGCGACGGCGATGTTCACCGACGTCGTCGGGTGGATCCTGCTCGGCGTCGTCGTCGGGATCGCCCGGGCGGGTCGGCTCGACGCCGGCGCGCTCGCGACCGTGCTGCTCGTGCTCGCGGCGTTCCTCCTCGGAGCGGTGGTCGTCGGCCAGCGCGTCGTCGACGGCGTCCTCGACCGCCTGTCCGACGACGCCGTCGGCGGCCACCTCCTCGTCGTCGTCGCCGCGGCGGTCGGCGGCAGCGCCCTCGCGCACGCCGTCGGGGTCGAGCCGGCGCTCGGCGCGTTCGTCGCGGGGGTGTTGTTCGCCCGGGCGGGCGGGATCCCGGAGCGCGCACGGACCGTCTTCGAGCGGACGACGCTTCGGGTGTTCGCCCCGGTGTTCTTCGGCGTCGCGGGGCTGGAAGCGGACCTCGGCCTCCTGACGGACCCGACCGTCGCCGTCGTCGGGGCCGCGACGCTCGCCATCGCGACCGTCGGCAAAGTCGGCGGGGTGTATCTGGCGGCGGCCGCGCTCGGCTACGACCGCACGGAGGCGACCGCGATGGGGATCGGCTTGAACGCCCGCGGGGCCATCGAGATCGTCATCGCGACCGTCGGGCTCGACCTCGGGATCTTGAGTCCGCGGATGTACACGGTGGTGCTGCTCGTGGCCGTGGCCACCTCCGCGATGACGCCGCCGTTGCTTCGTCGAGTGCTCGGGGACGTCCGGGGCGGTGCGGCCGTCGGTCGACCGCCCGACCCGTCCTGACGGCCGTCCTCGGGCGGAGGCTCACCTACGCTGCCGCCGGCTTACACCGACGCCGAACGGAACCCGCGGCGGATCGTGATGGCGCTCGCGTAGTCGCTCTCCGAGAGCACGCCGACGAGCCGTCCGTCGTCCTCGACGAGCGCGCGGGTCGTGCCGCCGGCGCTGAGCTGTGCGAGGGTGTCGAACGCGTCCGCGTCGGCGTCGATGCGCGACAGCTCCTGTGCGACCTCCGACAGCGTGACCGTGGCGCGGTCGCGCCCCTCGACGCGTTTGAACGACTCCAGCGTGACGACGCCCAGCGGGGCCCCGTCGTCGTCGACGACGAGGTGGACCGGCTGGCGGTCGCTGAGGAGTTGCCGGCCGAACGCCTCGACGGTGGTGTCGCCGGAGACGGTGGGCGGGTCGCGGGTCATGATGTCGCCGACGGAGATCCCGTCGAGGAGTTCGTCGAGCAGGACCGTCCGCGACTCCGTCGTCGCGGCGCTGTAGATGAACCACGCCAGCAGGACGAGGATGATCTGGAAGGTGAAGACGCCGACGATGCCGAACAGGAACGCGAACACGACGCCGACGCGGGCGGCCAGTCTGGTGGCGGTGCCGTACGGCCGGGTCCGGGCCAACAGCGCCCGGAACACGCGGCCGCCGTCCATCGGGAACGCCGGGAGCAGATTGAACACGGTGAGGACGACGTTCGTGATCGCCAGATAGCCGAGCAGGAACCGCGGCACCGCGAGCGACGCGGGCGTGAGCACCATCCCGACGTAGCAGACGACCCCGAGGAGGACGCTCACGGCGGGGCCGGCGACGGCGATCCACAGCTCGCGGTTCCACTCCTTGGGCAACGTCTTCAGCGACGCCAGTCCGCCGAGGATCCACAGCGTGATCGACTCGATCTCGATGCCGTACCGCATCGCCGCCCACGAGTGGCCGAGCTCGTGGAGCAGCACACTGACGAACAGACCGACCGCCGCGACGACCCCGATCGTCCACGGGGTCGTCCCGGCGCGCAGCGTCGCGAGGTCGAAGCCGACGCCGCTGAAGCCGGCGAGCAGCCCCGCGTACAGTTCGATCTGTTGGCCGCTTCCGATCAGGTACGCGAGGATCGGGAGAAAGACGAGTAAGGACGTGTTGATCCGGATCGGGATGCCCCAGATCCGAGCGACGGTGTAGCCTCGCATCGGGCCCCTTTCACGGCTCCCGTACTTAAACCGCCGCTTCCCGGACCGACGCCCGGGCGGTCGATCCGACGGCCCGACGAGGTCAGTCGTCGGCCACGGCGGGGTCCGGCGTCTCGACGCGCGCGGCGGCCGGTTCGAACGCCGGGGTCCACTCGAGACCGCCGTCGTAGCGGAAGGCGCGGTTGTCCTCGGTCGGGTCGACGACCGTCAGGGAGAGCCACTCGTTGTCCAGCAGTTGGGCCAACGCCTCGTGCGCGGTCAACACGTCGGTGACCCGGTCGACGGGCGCGTGGACGACCGTCGAGAGGCGAAGCGGCTGGTGGTACGGCTCGTCGTCGGCGGCCAGCAGCGACTGGAGGGGGAGCCCGGTCATCAGGTCCCCGCCGTTGCCCTGGTAGACGCCGATGTTCCCGACGGGGTTGTGGGTCACCTTCGAGCCGCTGCCGTAGACGGCGTTGTCGACCGTCGAGAAGTAGTACTGGCTGTTGATCCACTGCGTGACGACCATCGGGCCGGTGAGGATCGCCTCGAGGGCGTCGCCGTCGGGGTCGGTCGCCCAGTCGTACGAGTGGAGGAACGAGCGCCCGTCGAGGTCGAGTCCGCTCGTCAGGGCGCGTGGTCCGACGACGAACCCGGCGTTGCCGGCCAGCCCCCACTCGGGGCGGGTCTCGGCCCAGTCGGCCGCACGGCGCTGCGTCTCCCGGACGCCGCTGTCGGCGTCCGCGTCCATCGTCTCGGCGCGCTCGGCGGTCGCGGTCTCGCGGGCGGTCTCGAGGTCCGCCCGCAGGCGCGCGAGGTCCGCCGCGTGGCTCTCGGGGACGTCCCCGAACAGCTCCACCTCGTCGGTCGTCGTGTTGTGCTCGCCGGCGACGAACAGCGTGTCCTCGGGGATGTCGAACCCGCGGTCGCGGAGCGCCGTCCTGACGTCGTCGTCGTTACAGATCGCCGCGAGGACGCGCGCGCTCGGTCCGCCGGGGTTCCCGGCGCAGGCACCACAGTCCAGACTCGCCGCGTAGGGGTTGTTGGCGGTCTCGCTGGCGTGACCGGTGAACACCACGAGGCGGCCGAACGTCTCCCACCCCATGAGCTCGAAGGCGGTGGCCGCGTACTCCACCTTCTCGTCGTCGGTCAGTCCCACCGGCAGGTCGCCGGAGTAGGTGTGCTGGTGGTGGACCACCGGGTCGCAGAACTCCTCCTCGTCGGGCACCGACGCGCGGAGGGCGTCGACCCAGTCGTGGACGCGGCCGGGGACGAGCGTGCGGGCGGCGAGCGCGAGCCCGTAGCCGCTCCCCGCGCTCTCGACGAACCCGTAGGCCGTGGCCGCGTTGGCCTCCAGCGACTCGATGACCTCGTCGGCGGCCTCGCGGACGCTCCACCACCGGTCGTGGTTCGCCTTCGTCTCGGCGTCGGTCGGGAAGTCGGGGATCCGGTGTTGCGGGTCGAGGATCGGCGGACACGCCTTGACCCACACGTCCGAGTCGTACTCCTGGTACTCCATCGGGATCCCGAAGAATCCGGCGTAGCCGTAGGTCTCGTAGTCGCCGACCGCCTCGATGTGGCGGCGAATGACCTCCGACCGGGTGTCGATACAGAACACCAGTTGGGCGTCCGGGCGACCGCCCGCGTCCGCGTCCGCCATCGACGCGGCCTCGTCGGCGACCGCGCCGACGAGTTCGTCACGGTAGGTCGCTTCCCACGCCCGGAGGAACGCCCCGGCGAGTTCGTCGGCGGGGTCGGATTCGGGGGCGTCGCGGTCGGGGGTCAGATCGACGCCCAGCGCGTCCGCCAGCGCGAGGCGCACGGCGAGGTACCCCTCCAGGGAGACGGGGTACGTCGACTGCCACGAGCCACCCTCCTCGATACGCTGTTTGATCACCCCCGTCCACCCCGGGAGGGCGGCCAGCTGTGCCTCGAACACGGCGGGCCACTGGCCCTCCGGGTACGGCTCGAGCACGGTCGTGATCGTCTCGATCGGGCTCTCGGGCAACGCCGTGACGACACCCTCGTCCGGGATGGTGCCGTCGTGGCCGGCCATCCCGCGGAACGCCGCGTAAAAGCCCGCCTCCCGGTTCGGCATCGACCAGTGGGCGCTGCCCTCGTCGAGGAACGCCGACAGCCACTTGACGAGGATCCGGTCGACGCGGTCCGCCGGGGTGTCGGGGCCGCGCTCGGCCGCGGTCCGTGCCTCGGCGATCCGCGCGAGGTGTGCCTCGGGGTCGCCCTCGAAGCCGGCCTCCGCCAGCTCCGCCTCGAGGCGTTCGGGGTCGATCTGCCCCCGGTCGAGCGCCTTCCGGAACGTCTCCGCGGAGGGGTACCCGTGGCCACCAAGCAGGCCGGCGGCCCGCGAGACGGCCTCCTCGAACGGCAAGTCCTCGAACCCCGCGAGGGGGTTGGCCGTCACGAACGAGTGGATCGGCCACGTGGAGTTGACGCTGGTCGCTGCCGCCTCGATGCTGTCGTGGATGGTGGATTCAGTACTCATTGTACTCCTCGGCGGACGTCTGGAGGGTGGCTGCCGCGGGCTGGCTGGCGTTCAACAACAGTACGTACAGCCGCCGACTGCGCTCGTGCACCCCCGTCTCGATCGCGACGTAGATGCCGACGAAGCCGACCGCGATGGCCGCGTGGAGCACGGTGAGCTCGGTCGGCGCCGTGACCACGGGGAGCCCCGCGAGGAGCCCCGCCACCGCCTCGTAGACGACCGCGTACACCACGATCGCCGGGAAGAACACCAGCGGAACCGCGCCGTAGCGGGCCGTCGCCGACAGCGACGTGGTGTGGACCGCGCTGCGGGCCGCGTGGAGCGTCGTCAACACGACGAAGAAGGTGAGCAGCAGGCCGGCGTCGACCGCGGTCCCCTTCCCGGTCAGCGCCGCGAACAACACGCCGCCGCCCAGCCCGGTCAGCAGCATCGCCGCGAAGCCGACGGCGCTGGTCACGGGGCCGACCGTGTGGGGGGTCCCCTCGGCCGGCTCGGTGCGCTCGATCCGTCCCCCGGACGAGAGGAACTGGTAGGCCTTGTAGAACCCGTGCAGGATGAGGTGGGTGATGGCGGCGCCGAAGAACCCGAGCCCGGCCTGCATGATCATGAAGCCCATCTGGCCGACCGTCGAGCAGCCGAGTTTCCCTTTGACGTCCGTCTGCACCGACTTCAGGAGCTTCCCGGCGATGGCGCTGGCCCCGCCGACGGCGACCACCGCGAGCATGAGTCCGGGGTCGACGGTGACGACGGGCGCGAACCGGACCAACAGGATGCCGCCCGCGTTCACGAAGCCGGCGTGCATCAGCGCCGAGGCCGGGGTCGGCGCGGTCATCGACGAGAGCAGCCACCCGTGGAACGGGACGAGCGCCGACTGGACCATCGCCACGAGCACCAGCGACGCGGCCGCGAGGAGCCACACCGGCCCGCCGAGCGTCCCCGCCGCCGCCGCTATCCCCGAGATCGTCGTCGCTCCGGTCGCCCACCACAGCGCCGCCAACGACACGCCGAGCAGCGCGCCGCTGGCGAGGAAGTACCGCCGGGCGACCGACGCGGCCTCTTGTGCCTGTGTCCAGCCGTCGACGATCCCGATGAGCTTCGCCATCAGCAGACCCATCGCGAGCCACAACAGCCCGAACAGGACGACGCTGTCGGCGGCGACGAGTCCCATCACGACGAGGGTGAACCCGAACACCGTGGCGAAGAAGGCGGTCTGGTGGGCGCTGCCCGCCATGTAGCGCCGGGAGTAGCTGTGGACGATGCCGCTGAAGAAGGTGACGACCACCCACATCAGGACGGTCAGCCCGTCGACCGCGACGAGGCCGGGGATCTCCCACACGCCTTCGAACCGGACTCGGGCCGCGAGGGCGACGATGCTGGCAGCGAACAGTGACCACACGAGCCACGTCAGTGCGACCGGAACGGACGACGACGTCGTCGTCGTGTCCCAGAGCCCTCCGACCGTCGGTTTCGAGTTGTGTCCCGTCATCGTATGCTTCGATCGGCGCCAAGTACCGGGCCTCCGAGATCGACTCGGATTCCGATATTGGTCGTCTCTACGCGCTTCAGAGAACTGATTGTCTATTAAACCTTCCTGTATTCCCAAATCGTTCGCAAGAAGACAATCAAAGAACGTTATGGTTTCTGCGGCGGGCGGGACGCGTCCACGGGAGTTGCTCCTCACGGTGTACGCGCCGCAGGTGTGGAGGCCCTCACGGGCGGGCGATCAGACACGGGGAGCCGCGAAGACGGGACGATCCCGGATCGTTCCGGTTCTCTTCGGTCGGTTCCCGGATCGGTACTGGCTCGACCGGCTCGCCCCTCAGGACTCGTCGTCGTCGCGGTTTCTGGTGTCGAACTTCCCGAACGGCGTCGTCTCGTGGGCCCGGACCAGTACCTCGTCGGCGACGGTGAGCCCCATGTCGATGAGTTCCTGCGCGACGGGCGTGACGTCGTTGTCGGACTCGCCGACGGCCGTGACGAGGAGGTTCTTCTCGCCGGTCACCAGCTCCTGGACGGAGACGACGCCGTCGATCTCCAAGATGTCGTGGACGAGCCCCCCGCGCTCGGAGATCACGGCGGTACAGTACAGCAGCATCCGGAGCGGATACCCCGACTTCTGGTAGTCGACGTTGGCGCTGTACCCCTTGATCACCCCGTCGGACTCCAGCCGCTGGATCCGCTTGCGGACGGTGCTGTCGGAGGTACCGGTCCGTTCGGCGATGTCCCCGGACGACATGTTCCGAGCGTCCTCCTGCAGCGCGTACAGGATCGCCCTGTCGACGTCATCGATCTCGTCGTCGGTCATACGTCCGTCACCGCGGCGAGGCACTTTATTGTTGGACGTGCACCGCTCGAAACCGGCCGCGGGACTGCGGCCCGGACGGCGAGTCGGCGACCCCGGCCCACCCGTCGGCGACGGTCAGACCGCTCCCGCCACGACCAGCGTCGCGAGGAGCGTGAGCACGGCTGCGACGGCGCCCCCGGCGACGAGCCACGTGTTCTCCATCGCCTTCCGGTGGATCGGCATGTCGGCGTACTGCTCGCGGAACGACTCGCGGTTCTCCTCGTCGTAGAAGTACTTCGTCTTCAACGCGAAGCGCTCGGTCACCGCGCAGCCGGTGCAGACGGGCGCCTGCTCGAGCCGTTCGGTCCTCGTGTGGCTCGGACACGCGATCGCGCCGCAGTTGGCGCAGTAGGTGTACGACCCGTCGCGTCCGGCGGTGTCACAGTGGACGCAGGCGCGGATCCGATCGTCGGTGGCGACGCGGGAGGGGCCCGCGGCGAAGTACTCGAACGGATAGGTGTACTCCTCGAGGTGGGTGGTGTGGCGCACCGCCGGGAGGTACACCGGGTCGACCGACCGCACGGTGACGTCCGAGCCGGACGGCTCGCACTCTTTGGTGTACGTGACGTTGTTGTCGCCGGTGTAGGTCACCGTCGTCGTGTGGTGTTCGCGGAGCCGGTCGACGGCCCACTCCGTGTACTCGCTTTGCGTCTGCCCGAACCGATGCTCCTCGACCTCGTCGAAGGCGTCGCGGATCCGTTCGTCGTCGACGTCGACGGTCGTGTCGCGGTTCCTGACGACGAGGTCGGCGACGGACGACTCGGCGACCGTGGGTCGTCCGCGGTCCGCGTGCACGACGAACCGAGTTCGGTCGTCGATCCGGTGGACGACGCCGACCGACGTCTCGAAGACGGCGTTCGTGTCCGCGGTGACCGTCACGACCGGGCGGAACGAGACCCGCGAGTGCGGTTCGGGGAGTTGACCCACGTCGAGGTTGTCGATCTCGCCGAACGCTTCCTCGACGGGGGCCCGGACGGAGGCGGCGGGGTCGTACGGTCGAAGCGCCTCGGAGCAGAGGATCTCGATGCGGCCGTTGTACAGGTCGAGGCCGATCTCGTCGGCGATCGAACGCAGGTCGGTCCCGTCGATCAGTTCGATCGGGTAGGGGTCGCCGCTCGTGTCGAGCCGTTCGACGTACTCGCGTGCGGGCTCGGTGAATCGCCCGGTGGTGACGACGATCCCCCGCTTCGCGCCCGCGAAGTCGTATGTCGCGACCGCCGAGTGCAGTTTCTGAACGACCGGGCGGCCGACGGTCTCGGTGTGCTTGCACTCGACGACGACACCGCGGCGGCTCCCGTCGACGACCTCCTCCATCAGGACGTCCCGCCCCTCGTCGGCGGTCTTCGACGCTTGGTGGACGTTCTCGTAGCCGAGGGTGCGGAACACGTCCTCCATGAGATCTTCGAACTCGAACCCGGAGAGGTCGTCTAGGACTGCCATCTGATACGTGTCCGTCGTCTTCTGGTACAGCGACTAAGCCTGTTCGGTGCGCGGGGAGCGTCGGCGCCCGGGCGGATCGTGTGTCGTCGGGGCGCGGTGCGGTACCGTCGCGGGGACGACCCGGTCCGGGCCGCTTCGAGCGGCCCCTGCTCGCCGTCGGGGCCACGCCGCGGATCTGCGGATCGACCGTCCCGGTCGATGAAAAGACTGATTGGAGCCCCTCGTCAACCGCCGCCGAATGCCCTCCATCACGCGCCGTGCCGCGTTGCGAGCGCTACCGGCGCTCGCCGTCGGCGTGAGCGGCTGCGCCGGCTTCGGCGGCGCCGACGACTTCCCGGTCGAACGGACGTGGCACGCGGAACTCCGGCGGCCGTCCTCGGTTGCCGCGGCCCGAGACGGCAGCCTCATCGTGGGATCGAACAGCGAGTTCTTCGACCACCCCTTGGTCGCGAAACTGGACGCCGAAACGGGCGAGTCGGTGTGGGAGGTGACCGCGCGGAAGGGGCGCAAGTCGCCGGTCACGGTCGCCGGGACGCGCGCGTACGCGTACTCGAAAGCCGGCTTCGCCACTGCCGTCGACGTCACCACGGGCGAGACCGTCTGGAACAGCGGGATCGGCCCGATCAACGAGGCGGACCCGGGCGTCACCGACTTCGCGCCCGTCGTCCACGGCGAGCGTGTCGTGCTCCCGATCTCGGGGACCGAAGACGACGTCCCCGACCGGCTGGAAGCGGTCGCACGCTCGGACGCCGCGCCGGTGTTCACCCACGAGTTCGACGCCTCGATCGCCGGTACCCCCGGCGTCGCCGCCGACCGCATCGTCACGCCGACGGTGGACGGACGACTGGTGGGCGTCTCCCTCGACGGGGACGTCGAGTGGCGTACCGACACCGACGGCGCCCCCTCGGCCGTCGGCGTCGCCGACGACACCGCGTACGTGGGGACGCCGGGCGAACGACTGCTCGCTGTCGACGCCACCGACGGCGCGGTTCGCTGGACGGCACCGCTTCGCAACACCGTGTTCGCACCGCCGCTGACGACGCTGGAGCGCGTCTACGTGGGCGGCGCCGACTACCACCTCCGGGCGTTGGACCGTGACACCGGCGAGCAGGTGTGGGCCGACGAGGTACCAAACGCCGTCACGCACGGCCCCTTCCGGGTCGACGACAAACTCGTGACGCTCGCCGGCGGCAGCCACCGGATCCGCGGACGGGCCGGCGCGCTCCCGCACACGCCGACGGTGTTGACGGTGCACAGCCGCGACGGGTCGCCGGTTCGGTCGGTCGACCTCGACGCCGGCGTCGACGGCGGCCGGGTCACCTGGCTGGCCGTCGCCGGCGGCGACGTGTACCTCGGGCAGGAGTACGGACTGAGCAAACTCGCGCCGGAGGTGTACGCCGATGCGTGAGGGGACCGACGACGGCGGCGGCGGACGCCACTTGTCGCGGCGGCGGCTGCTCGCGGCGGTCGGCACGGCCGGGTCGCTCGCGGTCGCTGGGTGTAGCAGCGTCGACCTCGACGCCGGTGTCGCCGCCACGCCGCTGTGGCGCCGGTCGCTCGCCGGCGGCCACGGCGCCAGCGCCCCCGTCGGCACCGACGACGCGGTGTTCGTCGGGGCGGGGGACCGATCGCTCCACGCGTTCGACGCCGAGAGCGGGGACGCGCGCTACCGCTTCGCGACCGGCGGTCCGATCGAGGCGCGACCGGCCGTCGCCGCGGACGGCTCGCGGGTGTTCGTCCACAGCACGGACGGGGACCTGTACGCCGTCGACGCCGGCGGCGACGAGGCTTGGCGCATCGAGGGGCGCCACAGCCGCGGCCACCTCCGGCGTGCCGGGTCGCTCCTGCTCGCGTTCGACCCGAGCTCGGACACGGCACGCGGGATCGATCCCGGCTCCGGGACGACGCGCTTCCGCCGGGCCGTGCGGACGTTCCGGTTCCCCGGTCTGACGCCGTCGGTGCTCGTCGTCCCGATCCAGGCGCCGGGAGCGAAGCCGAGCATCGCGGCCCTCGACACCGCCGACGGCTCGATCCGGTGGGAGGCGGAGCCCCAGTACGCCTACGTCGCGACCGACGGCGACCGAGTGGCGATCGCCGCCGACGAGGTGGTGCGTGTCCGCTCGATCGCCGACGGCACGCTCCGATGGGAGACGACGCTCGCGGATCCGGTCCGCGACTCGTTCGGCGTCGGACTCCGCTTCGACGGCGACCTGTACGCCCGCGTCGAGCGGGGGGACGACGACGCCGTCGTCGCGCTCGACGGCGCGACCGGCGAGGTTCGGTGGCGTCGCTCGCCGGGATACGAGATCGAGCGAGTGCTCCCCGGCCCGGACGGCGTGGTCGTGGCGAGTTCCGTCGACGTGCCCGACGGGGGGATCGTCGTCCGCGTGGACCGCTTCGACCACGACGGGACGCGGCGCTGGACACGGACGACGGACGTCCATATCGGGGGGACCGTCGAGACGCACCTCCGCGTCGGGGGACTCGTCGTCGTCGGGAGCGACCACCGGATCCGGGCGCTCGACGCGGCCGACGGGCGACCGCGGTGGTCCTTCGAGCACGACTACAGTCGACTGGGGACGTGGACCGACGGCGAGCGGCTGTTCGTCTCCTTTCGCGACGACGGCGGCGTCGCTCGGCTGCCGACGGTCTGATCGGGACCCCCGAGTCTCTCGCGGGGACGCCGGGTCGCCTCGGCAAACAGTGAGGCGGCAGCGGGTGCGGTCCTCCTACTCCGTGTCGGGCCCCAGCGTCGCGAGCAACTCCCGCACGTGCTCGTCGTCCAACCGGTCGTCCACCGACGTCACCTCGCCGCGGCGTTCCCCGAGGTGGGTCACCCGCGCGCCGACGGCCGTCGGGTCGATGCCCTCCTGTCGTGCGAGCACCCACCGATACGTTGCCAACTGGGTGTGGTAGCGCTCGTCGGTCCGCTCACCCCCGCGATTGAACGCGATCTTCAGCTCCTCGATCGACCACTCGTCGCCGGTCCGCAACACGAAGTCGGCCTGTCCGCGGACCTCGAGGTCGACGCCGTCGACGCGGACGACGGTCTCCACCGGCTCCTCGACGTGGACCGCGTCGGCGCGGGCGACCCGGCGGAACACCCCCGCGTCGGCGAACTGTGGCATGACCGTCGAGGTGACGTACGAGACGATCCGTTCGCGCTCCGCCGCCGGGATCGGCTCGAACTCCCGTTCGTAGCGACGACAGGCCCACGCCACGCTGTCGTCGACCGCCGGGGAGCCGTCCCGCAGTGCGCCCGCCCACAGCCCCTTGCGGACGACGCTCGCGACGGCGTCGTGGGCGATCCGGCCCACGCGTCCGGGTGCCACGGTCTCGAAGGGGAGCGGGAGATCCGGGTCGATGCGCCGCGTCCCGGTGTCCACCTGACCGTGTCGGAGGTGGTCGAGGACGTGCCGGTCGTGGTCATCCGCGAGCGGTCGGAACGTGCTCGGGTTGAGGAACCGGGGGAGCCACACGCGCTCGTCGGCCGCCCGGAGGCTCCTCGGCTGTGTGCCGTGTGGGGCGGCGGTCGACGACTCCCAGGGCGGGTGGTCGGCGACCGGTCCGAGACCGGGCAGGTCGTCCACGGCCACGGCGACGGGGCCGCCGTCGACATCGACGCTCGTCGTCTCCCGTTCGGCCAGCGCGTCCACGTCCAGCGCGGCGGCGAGTGCGTGCGCCCACGACCGCGTCGGGTCGCGATCCGCGGTGCCGTCGACGGGCACGACGAGGTGGTCGCGTGCCCGCGTCGCGGCGACGTACCCGAGGCGCCACTCCTCGGCGCGCTTCGCCGCCGCGACCGCGGCGAACTCGGGCGGCCCGGCGAACGTCGTGCCGGTCGCGTCGTCCGCCCGCAGGCGACCGGTCGCCCACCGAAGCCCGTTCGTCCGGGTGTTCCGCGGCGACTCGCTCGACCCGATCAGGCCCCCGTCGTAGGCACCCAACGAGTGGGTCGCCGCGCTCCCGGGGTCGCCGAGCGCGGGCGGCCGCACCGCGAGCGTGTCGCCGTGTGCGATCACCGTCTGCTTGTGGAGGCCCACGGCGCGGGTGTCGCGCCCGTGGTCCGCGAGCGCGACGACGGGCGCTTCGTCGCCCTTCGCGTCGTGGACGGTTCGAAAGACGACGTCGTGTGCGTCCGACTCGACGTCGAGGCGTCGCGCGTCGCCCGGGTCGTCGGCCATCGACCGGAGGCCGGCGACGACCGAGCGGAGCGGCACGTTCGGAGCGTCGAGCGACGCGGCCACGTCGACGAGTTCGTCGCGGAGGCGACACCGCAGCGACGGGGTGGCGTCGGGCTGGACGTCGAGCGGGTCGTGGTGCGGGTCCAACAGTCGACAGACCCGGCGGGCGAGTTCGCCCGCGGAACACCGGCGCCGCTCGGCACGGTCGTCGGCGAGGTCGGCCACCGCCGCGAGCAGGTCGTTCGGCTCATCCGGCGCCGTCGCCGCCGCGACGAGGTCCCAGTCGTATTCGGAGACCGTGTCCGCGAGCGTTCCGCGCGCTGTCGCGGAGTCCCGCTCGGGGGCGAACGCCGAGGCGGTCAGCAGGTGTTCGGTTCGACTCGGGTCGGTCGGATCCACGAGCCACCGGAGGAGCGCGACGGCCGCGCGGACGTACGGGGCGGCGAACACGTCGCGCTCGGCGCCGACGGACAACCCCTGCCCCTCGAACGTCGCCCGAGCGAGGTCCATGTACGTCCGGCTCCGGAACAGCACTTGCACCGGCGTCGCGTCGTCGGGGTCGCCGAACTGCCCGCCGGCGACCGCGCCGCGGACGTAGTCCGCGAGCGCGTCCGCGCAGCCGGAGTCGCCCTCGTTGGCGTGCCACTCGGCGGCCTTCGGTGCGGTGCCCCGCGGGTCGAACGTCGGCACGTGGAGCGCGGGCGGGTCGGCCGTCGACCGGTCGGGGTCGAGGTGCTCGTAGTCGCTCTCGACCGTGGGCGCGACGCCGCGGCGTTCGTCGGTCAACGCCGGGCCGAAGGTAGCGTTGACCGTCCGTGTGAGCGCGGGCCGCTGGCGGTAGGTGGTCGTCGCGGTGACGACCTCGTGGGTGTCCCACTCGCGACCGAGGTACGACCCGTCGGCGACGGCCTCGCCGAACAGCGTCGGGCTGGCGTTGCGCCACGTGTAGATGCTCTGGAACGGATCCCCGTAGAGGACGACGCGCGTGTCCGCGCCGACGAGCGGCGCGAGGGCGGCGTGTTGGCCCGCGGAGACGTCCTGTGCCTCGTCGACGACGAGGAGGTCGACCCGCGAGCGCCACCGCCGTCGAAGGCGCTCGCGGCGGGCCGCGACGAGCGCGTGATCGGCGTCGCCGTGCCGGTGGGCACACTCGGGGTCGTCGAAGTAGCGCGCCACCCAGTAGGCACGGTCGTCGTGGGTCACCGTGTCGGTTTCGCGGCTGTGGCGGTCGTAGGCGGCGGCGTACGAACGGTACACGCGGACGAGGTCGCCGATCCGGGCACCCCACTCGCGGTAGAGCCGTCGGTCGGCCGCACACAGCGACTCCTCCTCGCAGTGGAGGTCTTCAGCCGAGAGGCCCGCCGTGGCGTCGTCGAACCGCCGCAGGTCTCGCTCGACGTCCGCGAGCGACTCGGCGGGGCCGTCCGGGTAACACGCGCGCCGGCCCGCCCGGAGTCGCTTCCCGACCTCGTCGGCGCCCCACCGGCGATCGCGTGCCGCCTTGTGGAGGTTCTCGAGGACCGTCGCGAGCTCGCTGGGGCCGCCGTCGTCGCCGGGATAGGCCGCGTCGAGTCGGGCGACCGCGTCGGCCACCTCCGGGTCGTCGCCGACGGTTTCGAACGCGCTCGCGTGGAGCCGACTCGCGACGTGGTCGTCGGCGACCGTCACCGCCGGGTCGAACCCGAGTTCGACGGCGACGTCGTCGAACACCCGCTGGAGGAGCGCGTCGATCGTCCCGATCGTCCCCGAGCGTCGCACCGCAGTGACGAGCGCCTCGGCGTCCGCCTCGTCGAGTGAGGCTGCCGCCGTCGTCGCGTCGGTCGCCACGACCCACCGGATCCACTCGACGATCTCGGGGACGAGATCGTTGGCGGCCTCGCGATTGAACGCGGCGACGACCAGCCCGGCCAGCGGTCGCGGGTCGCCCGCGGCGGCACGCTCGATCGCGTGTCCGGCACACAGGCGACTGGCCGCGTACGTCTTCCCCGACCCCGGAACGGACGCCTGGACGAACAACCCCGCGTCCGCCGACAGCGCGGCGTCGACGAGGCGGGCCTGCTCGTCGTTCAGTTCGTCACGGTCGGTCGGGGGGTCGGTGGTCGCCGCCGGCATGGCTCACCGCTTGTCGAGGCAGCGGGGTAAGGGTCCGCCAAGCGGAGCGGAAGTGGTCACGCACATCGGCGCCGGCGTCGGTAGCTCCCGTCGGCGGTCTGCGTACCGCATCGGCGACACCGGCTACCGCGGTCGAGCATAGAGTTTTGTTCCACAACGCGGTACGACGACGGTAGTGACGCCGACTGACGCCAGCGGCAGACGGACGGACGGCGAGCCGCCGCGCCCGACCCCGGGAACCGATCCTCGGTCGGCTGCGGGCGCTCGGAGGCAGCGATGACCGGGCTCAAGGACCTCACCCTGCGCGAGGGGTCGCAGGTTCCAGGGTTGGACATCAGCGACGAAGAGGGCCGAGCGGTCATCGACGCGCTGGCGACGCTGGGCGTCGAGCGGATCGAACTATCGTTCCCGCGGGCGACGCCCCGCGAGTCGTGGTACCGGGCGGCCGAGGACCGCGGACTGCGGACGGCCGCGCTCGCACGCTCGGTGCCCGCGGACGTCGAAGCCGCCCTCGCGGTCGACCCCGACGAGGTCGAGGTGATCATCACGAGTTCGGCCGTCCAACTGGAGCACGCGCTCGGCAAGTCCCAGTCGGAGGCGGAGGCGATGATGGTCGACGCGATCGAACGGGCGGTCGACGGCGGGGTCGACGTGGGGGTCACCCTGATGGACGCGATCCGTGCGGAGGGGGCCGCCCTCGACAGTTACGCGGCTGCGGCCGTCGACGCGGGCGTCGACCACATCACGCTCGCCGACACGACGGGCGCCGGGGACCCGGCGAGCGTCCGCGGGACGGTCGCCGGCGTGGTCGAGACGGTCGCCGGCGCCGCCGGGGTCGCCATCCATCCGCACGACGACATGGGCGTCGGCGCGGCGAACGCGAAGGCGGGCGTCGAGGCCGGCGCCGACAGCGTCGACGCCACCGTCGGGGGGATCGGAGAACGAGCCGGCAACGCGCCGCTCGAGGCCGTCGCCGTCCTCCTCGCGGAACACGGCGAGGCGTTCGACATCGACCACGAGCAGCTGACGCCCGTATGCCGCCGCGTGCACGAGGCGCTCGGGGTGTCGATCGACCCGACGACGCCCGTGATCGGGACGGCGGTTCACCGCCACGAGAGTGGACTCCACACCGCGGCGATGCTGCGCGACCCCGCGGCGTACGAGGGGTTCGACCCGACGCGCTACGGCGCCAGTCGCGAGTTGTTGTTCGGCGCCGGAACGGGTCGGGGGGCGGTTCGTGCGATGCTCGACGACGCCGGCGTCGACCCGACGGACGAGCGGGTCGACCGGGGACTTGAGGCGATCCGTGCCGCCGCGGTCGACCGCGAGGAGCCGCTGTCGGAGGCGGCGGCTCGCGACGTGGTGCTCGGCGCAGTCGACGGCTGACGCCGCTCCGGGCGGCGTAATGGGCCGGTCGGTCGCCGGCTGTTCGGATCGACGGCGGATCGTCGGTGGTCCTCGCGTATCCGTGGGCGACGTCGGTGTGGCGAACGTTGCGAAAGTGTGCTTCGAACGCCGCAGATCGCTTCGAACTGTCCTTCGCAGCCGATTTCGGCTTTCTGATAGCTCCGACATCTAGGAGTTCCGGTGAACGCTGCAGGCTTCTGTTCGAGTGTCGAATGATTCCCCTTGGAGACTGTGAGGCGGACGATCTAGGGGGTCTCGATGAGGGCGTATTGAGGGGCCGCGATAAACCGACTGTGTCGCTGGAACCGATCGACCCAGAATCAGCCTGGCGCTCGCTGTTGGACGAGTGGCGTCTGGCAAGGATCTGAGCGAACGTAAGGGGAGTACAATGCCATCAGCAACTTATGAATTCGGGGTGGCGGAGAGCCCGGAGGAAGATATAAGTCATTATCGCAGTAATCATTATCGAGAGTATGACCTTTTACGATCGCGCGGAAGAACTCGACGCCCTCGACACGGCGTTCGCGTCTCCGGACCACGACTTCTACGTGGTCTATGGTCGGCGTCGCGTCGGGAAAACCGAACTCCTCAAAGAATTCTGTACTGATCGACCACACATCTACTTCCTAGCGGCCCAGGAAGCCGAGGACCGGCAGCGCGAGAAGTTCGTCGAGAAAGTCGCTGACCACTTCGACGACCGCGTTCCCCGTATCGACGGCTGGGACCAGGCCCTCGAGTACCTCGGCGAGAAACTTGCGGCCGAACGGATCGTCGTCGCCATCGACGAGTTCCCCTACCTCGTGGAGGAAAACGACTCCCTCCCGTCGTATCTCCAGTCGTTCGTCGATGAGCAGCTCCGGGAGACCGAGTCGATGCTTGTACTGTGTGGCTCGAGCGTGAGCACGATGGAGTCGGAGGTGCTCGGTCACGAGAGCCCGCTGTATGGTCGTCGTACGGGCCAGATCGACGTGCAGCCGTTTTCGTTTCGGCAGTCCCAGGCTGTCATCGACTACGATATCGAGAACGCGATCCGGTCGTTTGCGGTCACGGGCGGCACCCCGATGTATCTCACCCTCTTCGACTACGACCTCCCGCTCGAAAAGAACATCCGGACGCAGATTCTCTCCCCGACGGCAGTCCTCTACAACGAACCCGAATTCCTCCTCCGCACTGAGTTACGGAACCCCGCGAGATACATGAGTATTCTCGAGGCGATCGCAACCGGACACACGACGCCCAACGAGATCTCGGGAGCGACCGGCATCGATTCCGGGCCGCTGTCGAAGTACCTCCTGACCCTCCGCCGACTGCGGTTGATCGACCGCGAAGTGCCCGTGACGGCGTCTGCAAAACAGTCCAAGCGATCGCGATACCACGTGGCCGACGAGTTCCTCCGGTTCTGGTTCCGCTTCGTCGAACCGAATCGCTCCAGCATCCAAGAAGCCCCCGACGTCGTCTACGACGGAACGATCGAGCCGAATCTCCCCGCCCACGTCGCAACGACCTTCGAGGACGTCTGTCGAGAGACCGTCTGGGAAGCGATCCGTCGTGGCCACCTCGAGTCGTATTCCGAGGTCGGACGGTGGTGGTACGGGGAAGACGAGATCGACATCGTCGGGCTCGCCCCGGACGCCGACCGGATTCTGTTCGCGGAATGTAAATGGACGAGCGAGCCGGTTGGACCGGCCCTCGTTTCGCAGCTCCGCGAGAAAGCCGAGCGTGTTCGATGGGGGCCGGACACGCGCGAGGAGGAATTCGCGTTGTTCTCGAAAAGGGGATTCGTCGATGGACTCGTTGACGACGTAGATGGTAACTGGACGCTGTACGGGCTGAGCGAAATGAGGGCCCTTCTGTAGTCGAACCACTCAACTTCCGTCGAATTAGTAATTCAGTTCCTCCCGCAGCACTTTCGATTCACAGCACAAATTCCGGTGACCGTTCACTCGGAGGGACGGGGCGGTGCCTGCCCGGTTACATGGCTAGGCTTGATGGTGCGGACGACTCACTATTGACCGTTCGGTCCCGAATAGTGTGTCCATTCCCCAAATATCAGGTATGGGACAGGTATAACCGTCCTGGACCCCTCTCACTAGAGAGTTACTCATGGATATCTCCGAGATACTCTCGCCGAATTTCACCGAGTTCGACATCGGCACACCGCTCTCGAAGGTCGCCGGGGCGTTCGAGGATCAGGAACTCGATGCCGTCGTCGTAACGGACGGCGACGAGTATCGCGGTGTCGTCAGCCGCCAACAGCTGGCCTCCTCGTCCAACCAGCCCTCTGCGAAGGTCGGCTCACAGGTACAGCACCTCCCGACGGTCGACCGCACCGAGGACGTCCGCGAGGTCGCGCGACTCATGATCGGGAGCGGCGCCAAAACGCTCCCCGTACTTCGTGATGACCGTGTCGTCGGTGTGGTGACTGGCGATGCCGTGCTTGAGGCTGTCCGTCCGTTTCTCGACGCAGCGACCGTCGACGACGCGTACACGGCGGAATTGGTCAGTGCGACCCCCGAAACCACGATCGGGAAAGCCCTCAATCTGCTTCGAGAGGCCGGAATCGCCCATCTCCCGGTCGTCGACGGGGACGACCTCGCGGGCATGCTGAGCCTGTACGACGTCATCGAGTTCACGACGCGGGGCGGCAGCAAGAGTCAGGGCGGGTCGTCGAGTGGCTTCGGTGGCCGCGGCGGTGGCGGACAGAATCGTGGCGGGTTCGGGGCGCGCGAGGGCGATTCAGACCGAATGCTCGATCTCCCGATACGGAACCTGATGTCCGATACCGTCGCGACGGTCGAGCGGAGCGCTCCGCTCGACGAGGTCGTCGAGACGATGTTCGAGCGGGAGATCTCCTCGCTCGTCGTCACGGCCGACGGGACCGGTGAGCCAGTCGGGATCATCACGAAGACGGACGTCATCGAGGCGCTCACCTGGGAGCGCGAGGACCGGAACCCCGTGCAGGTGTTCGGACTCGAGCTGCTGGAGGGGATGAACTACGACGACGTCTCAACACTGATCGAGGACACGACCTCGAAGTACGGCGAGATGAGTGTGATCAAGGCCAGTATCGAACTGCAGGAGCACAAGGAACAATCGCGGGGGGTTCCACTGGTACTGGCGCGGATCCGACTGGTCACCGACCGCGGCTACTTCACGGCCGATGGCGAAGGGTACGGTGGCTCTCACGCCCTTCGACTCGCCGCGAACGCGGTCGAACGCCAACTCCTCAAGGGGAAGACCTACGGCGACTCGAAGAAGCATCCCGACACTGACGAGCAGGTACAGCTCTATGGCTGGTGGCTCGGCGGGTAATCGGCTCGATATCGACGGACAGACGAGCACGCGTCTCCTGCAGATACCCCTTCGCCGGGGTCGCTGGTCGGGAGTCGCTTTCGTAGATCGACACGGAGACGGGGGATTGTACGGTGTGTTCGAGGGGGCTCGCTAATAGGCAGCCCTCCCGTTATCCGCCTGGGCCCGCTACCGAGGTGTATGGCAGATGACAGACGGGGGTGAGACGACTAGGCGGATCGCGAGGACGAACGCCAGCGTGAGCGTGGGGTTGAGGAGGCCCGGACCCGCTGCGACGAGAAGGAGCCGGTGGGCGATGACCCCCGCGGCCGGCTTGGTGATCTCGATGGAGCACTCGGATCTCACGACTACCCAGTCACGACGGACGCGTTGGTCGAGGCCTATGGCGATTATGCGCTCGAAACACGGGACGGAGAGAGATCCCTCGAAGGCGTACTCTCCGGAACCGAAGACCAGGTATTCGACTCGGCTGATGACGTTCGCAGACGGGTACTGGGACTCATGGGCCGCTAGTAGACCGATCCAACACACTCCTCTCGCAGATCGACCGCCGGTGTTGAGATGAACCTAGTCGGCTCTGTTGAAATCCTCAACCGGTGATATGTTCTCAGCGTTCTGCTGCCACAGGGCGCGAGTCGGCCATCGGGTTCGATCTTATCGGAAACTGAATTTGGTTGGTACAGATAGCGGTAGACAAGTGTGTAATCGTTTCTTGGGGACTCCGAGGCACGTCTCTCTAACGGCCTTACTCGCCGACCACTCACCGGGCGACGACGACCGGAATGGGTGACTGTCGGACCACCTTCTGGGCGACGTTCCCGACGATTAGCCGATCGACTAACGAACCGCTGTGGCTGCCGAGTACGATTGCATCGAAGTCGTCGGCCCTGTTCAGGATCGCCCGGGCCGGATGACCCATCTGAACTTCGGTGGTAATGTCGACATCGTACTCGGCGGCGAGTTCCCGGGCGTTCTCGAATACCGCCTTCGAGTGCTCTTCGGCGGCCGCTTCCGGGTCCTCTTCGAGAGCGAGTGCCGTGGCTGCTCCCCCCATCAGGGACGGTCCGCCCTCGACATGCAAGACCGTGATCTCCGCCTCGGGATGGTTCTCGAGAGCGTACTTGAGCGCTTGCTGGGCCATCTCCGAGTCGTCCATCGGGACCAGAAGCCTTGATAGCATTCTCAAGACTACGGTGAGGACGTGCATAAAATGGATGCTCACTCGCCTCAGGTGACACGTTGGACGGGCACCAGTCGGTGAACTCTCGCAGCACGCATCGACACAACGCCGAGGCGGTTCGGTCGTGTCGACGCCTCACCCGAGACTCGGTGCGACAAAGGTGTCCTCTACCGGATCGTCGAGACCGCGCAGGGCCCAGTTGAGCTCGATCGAACCTTCGTCTACTGTGAGGGGATCAATTTGTCCGAGTGGTCCGTCGGGGTCAAACGGGATCATCAGCCGATTTGCACCGTCTGCTACTGCCCGCTCATACTCGATGAGTTGTTGTGCCGCGTCTTCGTAGCCTGGTTTGAACCACGGGACGACGTATGTCGGTCGGATCTCCATCTCTTCCGGGATGGAGGGAGGAAGTTCCTCCGCCTGCTCGAGTTCTGGCGGGAGGCTCTCGACCACTTGGGTGGTCAACTCGTACTGGTCGGCTACGTGGGCGCCGGCCACGTACTCCCCGTCCGCAATGACGGCGTCGGCTCGATGGACGGACTTCCCGTCGACGGCGGCCGCGACCAACTCAGAGAATCGGTCGGTTCGATAGGGAACGAACAGCTCAGCGTCTCCGTAGAACGAGTTGATCCCCGCGACGAATTCGGAGAGCTCCCGTCTCTCGAGTGTCCTGACTGTGTGCGATGTCGACGGGCGATCCACGCGCGTTTCGAGTGGGTGCATCACGTACTCGTACGGAAATCCATCAGCCCAGGAACGAGCAACTCCCATCGATGCGTCGTTCCCCGACTGGATCGCCGCCGCAATAACGACGTCATCTCCGACTGTCTCCTCTGCATACTCGATCCGTTCGGTGGCGAGTCGTGTGCCGAGGCCATCTCCTCTGTACTCGTGGTCGACCATGAGTCCCGCAAGGTAGCCACGGGGCCGAATCCGGCCGCCGAGTCGGCTGTCGTTGAACGCGATGAACCCCATCCCTGCGGCATCGCCGGATGGAGCTTCGGCGATGAACCCGGCGAAGTCGTCGACCGGCATCAGCGTGGAGTACATCTCGTACGGGTCGACGCTGAATCGCGGCGCAAACTGAATATCCCCGCCATCGGGATTGGACTCAACGAGCCGCTTCATCGTATCCCCGTCGTCGGGGGTGACTTCGCGCACTTCGAACGTTCCGGGAGACATCTTTTGGGCACATATGACAATCCGAATATATCAAATTCATCATCCTATTCGCGGATCGATACTCGAGGGGAGCCGAAGGTGACTCTGTAGCTGTTCGGATGATCTACCCGGGTGGCGGTACAGTCCCACTAGAACCTCCCTGATCCCGACTAGGCCGACGGGTCCGATCAACGGAACTCGCCTGACACGGGTGAGCGTGATGCTGTCTCCGGCTCCTGCAGCGGTACGGGAGTATCCCAGGATAGACGGTTGGGCTCTGCGGAACTATTCACGTCCCGACGAACGGGCCGTCGACACTGCGTTCGGGCGGTGAGAGTCACTGCCGTTTCCTCCTCGAGAACGCGCTCAGCCGTGCCGCAGTTGGAGCGAGAGGCGACTCGCAGTCTGAGTGATCTTCTCCGGATACGACTCCATGAACTCCTCCTGTGCGGCGACGTTGGTGGGCAGCGAGACGCTGATCGCGCCGACGGTGTCGGTCGTCGGGTCGGTGACGGCGGCGCTGATCGCGCTCACCTCGGGGTCGCGTTCCCCGCGGTTGACCGCGAAGCCGCGATCGCGGATGATCTCGATCTCGTCCCACAGTGCGGCACCGTCGGTGATCGTCCGAGGGGTCGACCCCGGCAGGCCCTCGCCGATGATGCGGTCGATCTCGGCGTCCGGCAACTCCGCCAACATCGCCTTCCCGGCCCCGTTCTGATGGAGGTGGAAGCGATTGCCGAGCGGGATGGTCTCCTTGAGGTTGTACTGGTCGTTCTCGCGGTAGAGGAACACACCGGCGTCGAACTCCCGGACCGAGAGGATGACGAGTTCGTCGATTTCGGCGGCGAGTTCGGACACCTTCCGGCGCCCGAGATCGTAGATCCGGCTGGCGTCGCGGACCTTCCCACCGTACTCCAAGAACTTCAACCCGAGTCGGTAGGTCCCATCGGTGTTGTGGACGTAGCCGTGTTGTTCCAGCGTCTTCAGGTGTTTGTGGACGGCGCTCTTCGAAAGTTCGAGGCGGGCCGCCAACGCGGAGACGCCGGCCTCCCCCTCGGCGTGGAGCGCGTCCAACAGCGCGAACAGCGTCTCGTCGGTCGCGATCGTTCCGCCAGCTCCTCCAGCCATTGGGGTCTCTGCGTGGTACACCCGCAATAGTGTTTCCCAGGAGCGAACGAGTTCGACGCCGATCTCGGGGAGTGGCGACTCTCACCTCCGTAGACGTCCGTTTTGCGGACCGAGCAACCAGAATCCGGCCCGCGCCGGAAGCGCAGCGATTCACTCACAGCGAACGAACGAACGGTAACATTCGATGGTTCGGATCCGATAAGAGTCCGAATTCGGCCTCCTCGGCGGCTATTTATATATCCCATACGCTTATGCGCGGAACGTCGCTGGCGCGTGCCATGACGAGTGAGCAGACGGCAACTGTCCGCATCTCGGCGGTTTGTACCGAGGGGAGCACGGGAACGCGTTCGAGCGGCTGGAGCTACCTGCCGTGAGCGACGGCCCGCTCTCGGACCTCCGCGTGATCGAACTCGGCAACATCGTCGCCGGGCCGTTCGCGTCGTCGATCCTCGCCGACATGGGCGCCGACGTGATCAAAGTCGAGCGCCCCGGCACCGGCGACATCATCAGAGGATCCGGCGAGACCGGCGAGGCGATGTTCGGCGCCCTGAACCGCAACAAACGGTCGGTCGTCCTCGACCTGAAGGACGACGACGAGCGTGCCGACCTGATCGGGCTCCTCCGTGACGCCGACGTGTTCATCGAGAACCTCGGCCGGGGCACCCCCGACCGGATCGGAATCGGCTACGAGACGCTGTCCGAGGTGAACCCCGAGTTGGTGTACCTCTCGATCAAGGGGTTCCAGCCGGGCCCGTACGGCGACCGAGCCGGGATGGACGTCGTCGCGGAGGCGATGTCGGGGCTGATGGGCGTCACCGGCGAGCCGGGGCGCCAGCCCGTCCGCGTGGGCACCTCCATCGCCGACATGGGCGCCGCGCTGTACGGGGTGATCGGCGTGTTACTCGCGCTGCGCGAACGATCGACGACCGGCGAGGGGCAACGGGTGGACGCGACGCTGTACGAGTCCGCGAGCCACTGGATGGGGTACTGGCTGTCGTACGCCGACCGGACGGGGCGCGACCCGGAGAAGCTGGGGGCGTCACACCCGTCGTGGGGGCTGTACGACATCTTCGAGACCGACCCCGAGGAGTGGGTGTTCGTCGGTGTGACGAGCGAGCGACACTGGCCGGCCCTGTGTCGGGTCCTCGAGGCGGAGGACCTGCTCGCGGACGAGCGGTTCGACACGGCGACGAAACGCCGCGAACGCAAGACGGAGCTCCGACGCACCGTGGCCGAGTCGATCGCCGACTGGGACCGCGAGAAGCTGATCGCCGCGCTCGAGGCCGAGCGCGTTCCGGTCGCGCCGGTGAACCAGCCGTCCGACCTCATCGACGACGAGGGCCTCCTCGCGGCCGACCTCCTGACGGAGTACACGTCGCCCGCCGACGGCGAGTCCGCCCAGACCGTCCTCGCGCCGGTGATCGGCGAACGGTTCGAGCCCACTCAACGACTCGACCCACCGGCGCTCGGCGAGCACACCGACGCCGTCCTCGACGAGGTGGTCGACGACGCGGCCGACGCCGACGACTGAGCGACTGTCGGCGGGCACGGTCCGCCCCTCGACGAGCCGTGCGCGGGTTTGTTTCTACATAATTTTGTTGCAAATATTTATTGTGGGCCAGAGTGTGTGATCGATCATCGCATGCCATCCGACGTGACGACGTACGAGCTGTTCATCGACGGGGAGTTCCGGGAGTCCAGCGGCGAGGAGCGCATCGACGTCGAGTTCCCCTACGACGGGGAGGTCTGGGCGAGCGTCCCCGACGGGACCGCCGCGGACATCGACGACGCGGTCACGGCCGCACGGACGGCGTTCGAAGAGCCCGAGTGGCTCGGCCTCGAGGCCTCGGACCGACGAGAGCTACTGAACGAGATCGCCGACACGATCGACGCGCACGCGTCGGAACTGGCGGAACTGGAGACGCGCCAGAACGGGAAGCTCCTGCGGGAGATGGAGCCGCAGATGAACGTCCTCGGCGACTGGTTCCGTTACTACGGCCGGCTGACCGACGAGATCGGCGACGGCCGGACGGTGAACGTCGAGAACAAAGACGGGCAGATGTTCAACTACGTCCGCCACGAGCCGTACGGCGTCGTCGGCGCGATCACCCCGTGGAACTCGCCGCTGTTGCTGGCGTCGTGGAAGCTCGCGCCGGCGCTGGCGGCCGGCAACACGTTCGTCCACAAGCCCAGCGAGGAGACGCCCGTCAGCGCGCTCCGCTTCGCCGAACTGCTCACCGCGGAGACGTCGCTCCCGGACGGCGTGTACAACGTCGTCCCCGGCGCGGGCGCCACCGGCGCCGCGCTCACCGACCACGGCGGCCTCGACAAACTCGCGTTCACGGGGAGTACCGCCGTCGGCCGCGAGGTGGCGAAGAAGGCCGGCGAGAACCTGATCAAGGTGTCGCTGGAGCTCGGCGGCAAGAGTCCGAACGTGTTGTTCCCGGACGCGGACCTGGACGACGCCGTCAACGGCGTCATGAAGGGCGTATTCGCAGCGACCGGGCAGACCTGCATGGCCGGCTCGCGGGTCCTCGTCCACGAGGACATCCACGAGGAGTTCGTCGACCTCCTCACCGACCGCGCGGGCGACATCAAACTGGGGGACCCCCGCGACCCGGAGACGGAGATGGGACCCGTCGCGTTCCGCGACCAGTGGGAGACGGTGAAACACTACGTCGACGCGGGGGTCGAGGAGGGTGCTCGGTTGGCCTTCGGCGGCGAGATGCCAGACGAACTCCCGGGCGAGTGTTTCATCCAGCCGACCGTGCTCGTCGACGTCGACAACGGGATGACCGTCGCGCAAGAGGAGATCTTCGGCCCCGTGGTCAGCGTCATCACGTTCGGGTCCGAGGAGGAGGCGATCGAACTGGCGAACGACGTCGACTTCGGACTCGCGGCGGCCATCTGGACGCAGGACATGCAGCGGGCGAACCGATTCGTCGAGTCCGTCCGGGCCGGGACGATCTGGGTCAACGAGTACCGCGTCGTCGCGCCGAACTCGCCGTTCGGCGGGTACAAGGACAGCGGGATCGGCCGCGAGAACGGCCCCGAGGGACTCAAGGAGTACTACCAGGTCAAGAGCGTCTGGTACGACCACGCGGGCGAGGTCGGCGACCCGTTCTCGCTGGACGTCGAGTGACCGGACGACCCGGTCGACCGTCGGGACCGCGGTTCCTCACGGTCGATCGGTAGGAAGTTATTTGGTACTGTAACCCATAGAAAACTTCGCGATGAGTGATCTCGAAGTTATCGAAGACGACACACCGCTCGGGAAGTTCGTGTACGACGGATTCGCGGAGGAGTTCCAGCCCCGGTTCGAGGAGATCGCCGAGGAGACGGGCCTCGATTCGGTGCTGTTCATCCGATCGACGCCGACACACACCCGGATCGTGTGCACGGCCGGGCCGTACGCCGAGACGTACGTCAAGGGCGCCAAGGGGACGAAGAGCGTCAACGAGGGCGAACACGAGGCGTACTGCGAGCGCGTCCACAACACCGGCGAGGAACTGTACATCCCGGACGCCGAGCAGGAGGCGGAGTGGGTCGGCGCCGACGAGTTCGACATGTTCGGCCTCCGGTCGTACTACGGCGTGCCGGTTCGCTACGGCGACGAGGTGGTCGGGACGGTCTGCGCGCTCGACGAGGAGGTGTACGACTTCGAGGCCGGATCGCCGAGCGCGGTCGAGTTGCTCCGCGACGTTCGCGACGACGCGGAGGCGGCGATCGATGCACACTTCGGCTGAGACGCCGCTCGGATTCGGTTCGTACCGGGGTTCTTCAAAAATTCGCTGAACGTACCGGAGCGCCGGCTACAGTTCGTTCCCGCACTCCCGACAGGCGATGACCATCTCTTCGGGATCGGGCATCCGCACGTCCGCGGCCCCCTCGACGACGCGGAAGGTGTGGACCGTCTCATCGCCGCACTCGGGGCAGTCGACCAGGCCGAGCGCCTTCTCCCACTCGTGTCGGGAACCGGGGACGCCCATCGCGAACCCCTTCACCACCCCGTCCGACTCGTTGACGCCGGTCTGGAACACGTCGTCTGCGGCGAAGTGGACGACTTCGCCCGCGCCGACCTCGAACACCTCCGGTTCGGCGCCGGCGTCCGCTTTCGTGTGCCATGTCGCCGTCCCCTCGGTGATGTAGAAGAGCTCCTCCTGGTTGAGGTGCTTGTGTGGAGCCCCGGAGAACGACTCGCCGGGCTCCAGTTCGAACACCGTCATGGCGAAGTCCATCTCGTCGATCGCGCGCGAAATCGGCCGTCGGTTCGAGTTCGCACCCATCAAATGCGGCACCGGGTCGACGTCTGCAACGGATACTTTCCGCATGTGATATGGTGACACTCATTGTGCATAATCGTTCCGTTAGGTACCGGATCGTCGCGCCGGCGTACCGGACTTGAGTGTTCGTGTTTCGGTACGGTTACTTGCCTCTCTGTGGTACGGTAACACACATGCCGACCGAGTCACTCGCGGCGGTACTCGAAGCGCCGATCGACGACGACACCGCATTCACCGACGGACGTCCGGTCTCCGTCGAGGAAGTGCAGGTGGCCGACCCCACGGGCGAGGAAGTGCTCGTCGAGATCGAGGCGACGAGCCTCTGTCACACCGACGTCGGGTTCGCAAGAGGGCACTTCGACACGCCGTACCCGTTGGTGCTGGGACACGAGGGCGCGGGCGTCGTCCGGGAGGTCGGCGATCAGGTCGCGGAACTCGACCCGGGGGACCACGTCGTGCTCGGTCGGATCGCCTGCGGTCGCTGTTCGCAGTGTCGGGCCGGCCACTCGAACCTCTGTTCCCGGCGGGTGCCGGCGAACGAGAGCGGTCGCCTCCGAACGGGGACGGTCCCGTTCAGCCGGGACGGCGACCCCGTTCACCACTGCCTCGGCGTCTCCTCGTTCACCGAGTACACGCTCGTCACGGAGGACGTCGCCATCCCGGTGACCGACGACCTTCCGATGGACCGCGCGTGTCTGCTGGGCTGTGGCGTGTTCACGGGGTTCGGCGCGGTCGAGAACACCGCTGGCGTCCGCATCGGTGACTCGGTCGCCATCTTCGGCGTCGGCGGCGTCGGCTTGAACGGCGTGCAGGCGGCCCGCATCTGCGAGGCGGACCCGATCATCGCCGTCGACATGGTCCCGGAGAAACTGGATCTCGCCCGCGAGATGGGGGCGACACACACGATCGACGCGAGCGACGGCGATCCGGTCGACGCGATCCGGGAGATATTTCCGGAGGGCGTCGACTACGCGTTCGAGATGACCGGCCACAGCGGCGTCATCACTCAGGGACTCGACGCCGTCGGATCAAAAGGGGAAGTCATCGTCGTCGGCGTTCCGCCGTTCGGGAAGGAGTCGGTCGACCTCGACGTGTACGGGATGCTGTTCGGCGAGAAGGCGATCCGTGGGTCGCTGTCGGGGTCGTACAACCTCCCGCTGGCGATCCCGAAGCTCGCTGACCTCGTGGCCGACGGGACGCTCTCGCTCGACCCGCTCGTGACGGACACCCGGTCGATGGCGGACATCAACGAGGCGATGGACGCGCTGGAGGACGGCGGGCAGATCCGGCAGCTGATCGTCCCGTAGATCGTCCGTTCGGTTTTCACTCCAATAGACGACTGATGGATCGAGGACCCACACGAACTCTCCCCGAGAGTGTACTTCGAGGGGGTGGGAACGTATTTATGCTCAGTTAGCGAATATACGGCGTGTCTACCAGAATCATCCTCCAAGCGACCACGTCGCTGATGCTCCTGCTCGGCCTCCTCGGTATCGCGGCTTCGTACGTCGCCGCCGTGCCGTTCTTCTGGTCGGGAGAGGAGGCGCTGTTCGTCGGGGCGGGCCTCCTCGGCATCGGTGTGGTGATGTTCGCCGACCTCCGGCGGCGCAACTGGGGCGAGGAACCGCCCGCCGAAAGCGCCTGAAGCATCCACGGGGGTGTTCGGTGAAGTGCAGTGTCGGACGGAGCGCGACCGCTCACTCACGTAATCGATTTTTACCCGCCTTCGACACTCCCGATCAGACGGATTCGACCTTCTCCGGCCCGTCCATCTCGCCGGCCTCGCCGTCACGGGACACGACGACACCCATTGCGGTCCCCAGACTGGCGCCGAGGCCGATTCCCATGCCCAGCCAGAAGGGGAGGTCACCGGTGACAGCCCCGATCGCGACGCCGACACCGGCTCCGAGCGCGTTGCCGAGTCCGAGTCCGAGCGCGATAATCCCGTACGAGTCGGAATCCATGCTTTCCGGTAGCCTTCCACCGATATAGCTCTACGGTGCGTGGTTCGTACCGGCAGTTGCTGGGCACTGGTGCCCGCTTGTGGACATCATAATCCATCGACCGACCCATCGACCGCTGTCGCGTACGCGAGCCCTCGGGACGACGCTCCCCCGTACCTGCACAACCCCTCGACGGGGCGATCGCCCCCGTCGGCGAGCACGGGACGGCGTACAGGATCGGGTCCTCTCGAGCGGTCCGGGACAGCCCATCCGCCCGTGGCGACGGTGGTCGACCACGTCCGTCCATCCAGTACGGCCAGCGATGGCGAGGTCCCAGGGACAACCGACGCGGACGGTCGCCCTACAGTTCGCGTTCGCGATGACCGCCGAGGGGGAGCGTTCACCATTCGGCCGTCTCCCCGATCTCCCGTAGCAGCGGCGACGGTGGACACGGAGTCCCGTCGGCGTCGAGGCGGTGCCGGGTGCAGACGAGGGTCTCCGTCGCCGCCGTGACGGCGTCGCGGAACTGGTCACGGACGCCGGCGTCGGACCACGCCGCCCGGGGGCTGAGCGTTCCCCCCCCGCCGTCGCCCGCGAGCACACGCTGTGCGAGCGCGTCGGTCAGCACGCTCTCGTGTGCTCGGAGCCACTCGCCGTCGCGGAGCCCCACGACGATAACGACCGGGCGCGACAGCCCCCACGTGTCGTTCGCCTCGACGAGGTCGAGCGCACGGGCGTTCGCGTGTTCCCGGCGGCCGGCGCGGTAGCCCGCGACGGTCTCGGCGATGCGGTCGACGGCGCGCCACGACGGCTCCATCCCCGTCTCGAGGCGGTCGTCGTACGTCGCGGCCGCCTGCGTGACGAGGTCGCGCATGCGGACGACGGAACGGGTCGTCCGCGCGGTGGCACCCAACGCCTCGTCGTCGCGGTCGCGGCGTCGCGGCAGCACCGCCTCCTCGTACCGGTCGACGATCCCCGACAGCGTCCGTCGAACGGTCTGTGGCGTCGGATCGGGGCCGTCGCGGGTGGCCGCGACCCATCCGAGGTATCGTGTGACCGACCGCGGCGGCTCCGTCTCCGCGACCAGGTCGTTCCACTCCGCGAGCGAGCGTTCCTCCTCGGGGAGTTCGCGGGCGAGCCTCGCGAGGGCTGGCGTCGGCACGGGTGCCGGGTCCGCCGCCTCCGGGTGGACCCACTCGTACTCGAGCGGGGCGAGCAGCGTCGCTCTCGAACACGGGGCGTCGACGAGCACCCGACACACCGCCGCGACGAGGCGGTACGGGAGCGTGTCCGTGAGCGGGAGTTGTGTCCACGCCGCGGTCTGGAGGTCGAACGCGCCGGCCGCGTCGGTGAGGGCGGCCTCGTAGCGCGAGAGGTCGGGCGCGACGACGACGATGTCGCTGAGCGAGGTGCCCTCGTCGACGTGGTCGGCGACGACTTCCACGACCCGGCGTGCCTCCGCTTCCCGGGTGCTCGCCGTGACGGTTTCGGGTGTCGGACTGTCGCTCATCCCTCGATCACCGTCGCGCCGGGGCGCTCGACCGAACAGAGGTCGGGGAGGCGTTCCGCGAGCGGCTCCCCGGTCGCGTGCCGGAGGTGGAGACGGAGTTCGGTGTCCGCGTCGGTCGCTCGGCCGACGGATCCGAGGAAGTCGACGAGTGTCGCACCGAGCGTGCTCACGCCCGCGACGGTGACCCGCTCGATGTCGGCGTACACGTCGTTCCACAGGGGCTGCCCTTCGGCGGCGAGTTCGCGGGTCGCCCCACGGGTGATCGCGTCGGCCGAGGGGGCGGTGTCCGTTCGGTCGGCGAGCGTTCGTTGCAGGGCGACGGCCGCGTCGATGCGTGCCAGCGCGTCCTCCCGATCCGGGCCCTCGATGTCTCGGGCGGCGGCGCGAAGGCTCGCTAGGCGGTCCGGGTGGAACCCGGTCGTCGTCTCGACCTCGGCGCGCAGGTGCTCGACCCGTTCCGCGCTGTCGGCGAGGTCGGTGCCCATCGACACCGCGAGATCGCGGTGCCAGTCGGCGCCGTGGTCACGTGCCTCGCGCACGGCGACTTCGAGGTGGTAGAGCCTATCGACTCGGTCGAGGCACTCCGTTCGGGCGCCTCGCTCGCCCGCGAGTCGCCGCGCCACGTCCAGCGGCTGGGCGAACGTGAACACGCTCTGTGGGGCGTTCGCGCGACGAAGGCGGTCGCGCAGGTTGCGACGGTGCAGTCGTGTCGGGGTGAGCACGAGTTCCGTACTGGCGGGTGTGCGGTCGGCTCGCTCGGTGAGCGCGGGGACGGTTCCGTGATGGATCTCGAACGGGTGGTCGGTCGGATCGTGGGGGATGGACTCGGCCGCCGGCATGGCTCTCACCGATGGGGGTGACGGTGTTAACCGGTCGGGTAGTGGAGTGAAAGTGGAATCCGACCTGCGCTGGCATCGCCGATCGACTGGGTACCGTCCGAGAAGCGTTTGAGGACCGGCTGGAGACTCATCGTCGGCGGGTCCCTCACCGAACTCCTGCGCCAGTCACGCCGCCCCGAGTAGAGCGACCATCGCCGACGTGGTACATGAATACCCCCCTATGTCCTGTTATTAGCTTCAAGCTCAGACAGCAAGCTACGCTTTACACCGAAAACGAACTCGAACGGTAATCCGAGTGAGTGTACACGGGTGACGGTCGAAGTCCTCCGAAAAACGGTCGAACCGCGGGGAGAGAACCCGATCGAACCGTCGTTTCGACCGACACCCGGTCGGGGTCGTTGGAACGACCCGGCTCTGTTGAAATCCTACTATTCAGACAGATCATCACCTGAAACAGCCGGTCGATTAGAGCTGCCCATTAAACATATACGACCATTCGTTGCTAAGTACGTATGAGCACTCTCCGGCAAGTCGGATACGTCATAGCTGTAGTCCTTGGTCTCGCCTATCTTATCCTTCCGAAGAGAACCCACACGTTTGGATTTGAGTTCCTTCGACGTTCATCATCCGACCGAACGGAAGAGTCCAACACCCCTGTCTGGCTTTATCGCGGATTGGGTGTACTATTTGTATTCATTGGCGTAACAGGATTCCTCTGAACGGTCACCTGTACTGAGCGGTTCGTGAACCCCTTGTATTCAGCACGGCCTCAACGAACGATCACCGACCTAGAAGGCAGGCAGATGGCTTCTGAATCGGTCGGACGACAACGTGATCGGCGTGGACACAACCAGATTGTCCCGACCGAAACGTGGTCACTACGTCAAAATGTCGTTCACTCGAAGTCTAATTTGGAGAAATGACCGAGCGCGACAGTGCTACCGCTCGTGGTTCAGCTATCTCAGAGGGGAATCAACCGTCAGTCGGGCGGGTCGAGCCCATAGAACTTCTTCGCCACCGTGAGGAACTGGTTTGCGTCTATTCGCGGCGCGTACTCAGCGTTCTCACCGTCGACGGCGAGCTTCACAAGCAGGTCCACGAGTCGCCAGACGTTGTACAAGACACACGCGAACGCGAAGTTGAAGAAGCGGTAGCCGTGGTCCTTCGAGGTCGTCCGGACACGGAACTTCTTCAGCTTCTTGTAGCCGTTCTCGATGCCCCAACGCCGCTTATACCGCCGAACGATAGTCTGAACGCCATCGAGTAACTCCTCGCCAGTTTCGGCCTCACTTGGCTGGAATGACGGGTGGTTCGTTTCAAAGAGTGCGTACGCCTGCGCCGCCTCGGTGTCGTTTGGGATTTCTTCCTCGTCTCTCAGATCGTCCACGAGGTCGCCGAACGGCGACCCACCGGTGTCGTCCGCCTCAACGATATCGGCGAACTCGTCTACCAACTCCTGTCGGTGGGTGGCTTCGTCGAACTCATCGGCGTCCTCGTCGATGGCGAACAGGTCGTAGTTTCAGATCTTCCCATCGCCACAGGTGAGATGAGTCCTAATAAATTCCTGCCAAGTGAATCGCCTGTGCCCATTCCTTCCATTCAGGTAGCACAGAGCACTGATGATACTATTGACATAACGGCCCGAGGAGAGGAATACAGAGTCCAACAGGATGAAGAACTCACGGTTGGTCTGAAATCGAAGACTGTCACATCGCCTGGTGGAGATCAATTCGAGGTGACACCGCAAGTCCGCGTCAGGAATCATGGAGAATTAACTGCACACAAGTTCACCGGAGAGTAAGAGTTCGGAAGTATACCACGACTCAAATCCTACACATTTAAACATGAAATTGTCAAAAGATATTCCATTCTTTCGGACGATTGTTTCCGCTCTGTTAGCAGTCTTACTATTCATATGGGTTACGAGGGCGACGAAGAGCAATTTTCATCCAGTAAATCGGAATCCAGGAGTAGATGGAGAAACGGCATTGGCAGGGTTGTTTGTTAGTGTTATTGCGTGCGTCGCTGGAGTTCTATTTATTCATTCTCTATCACATATTCTGGATCTTGGTGACAACATCGTGATCAGAATCCTGAGGTACCCGTTTGGAGCGTTTATGATTATGTTGGTACAAATATTATACATCTTGTATTTGCAGTCGGATAGTATTACCCAGTTGCTGACTTTTTACGATTGGTTGGGAGTCCCGATCATCATTGGGGCAATCGCAGCCATGGTATCTGAACTTTCTCGCGCTCTGATGCAGCGGCGTTCACAGAGCGGATAGAATACGTTCCATCTCCGAGCCATAGCTTCGCGGGAGAGACTCTCAATCCGCAAACAAGCGTTATTACTATCATTCCGAAATTAATACTTGGATGAGGTACCGACATCCGTTGATTCTCATAGTCTATCTTAATCAACAACCGTCATTTCATTGACGATCCCATCATAGTCTATACCAGTTAGTAGTTCGTCAACGCCAGAGGACTCAGTTCTATGTTCGCCGAGACCAGGGCCCCAGACGCACCCCAGAAGCGGTGAGCTGACACATTGGTTCGACGACAGCATTGGTAGGGCAGGTTCACAAAGCCATTTTCGGCTCAATTCGAAGATTCGTAGTAGTCAGTATTTAAATATCACATCCAAGCGATTCAGGCGTATGTGCCTGTCTTCAGCCGACCAAGGATTTCAACACAGCCAACGACTCGGCTCTGTTGAAATCCTCTGACCTTGACAGAAGTCGCGTGCTGAATATATAGGGTGTATGCAGCAGGCGGTCGAGTCTCAACTCGGGGGTTGAAGGCGACAACGTCACCCTCAGTGTATGTATACAGGTCATTGAGCCGAGGCCACGTGGATGTGTAGGACTACCGCTATTCAGGGTGACCTCTTCGTCTGTGACCCGGGCTCGATGGCGACTGATCTGTGGCTCTCGACCCTGGAATCGCGGTACCGTGTCAGTCCGTTGGCTGCGGGTTGGTGCCAACGTCGAACTTTGCCCTGTACTGCCGGACGACGTACCAGATGGCGACGCCTCCGACGGCAGCGGGGAGCAACCATATCACCGGCAGGGGGACGAGTGAGACGTCCCGCACGTTCGTTGTGACGAACGCGGTGATGGTCGCGATGTACGCCCCACCCATACGTTGGATGTGCTCGAAGAACCACGTGCGAGGTTCGAGGTCGGTGGCGCGGAACTGCCGGACGTCACCCACGGAGGTGATGAGCGCGATGCCGCCGAAGACGAGCATAACGACTCCGAACTGGTTCCCGTTACTGAGGAACCACCCGCCCATAGCGAGGAGGCCGACGCCGGAGGCACCGAAGAGTCCAGTGGCCACCCAGTCGACAGTACCGGGGGTGTCGATCGTGCGTTTCCGGGAGAGAACTCGATAGCCGGAGAACGCGAAGTAGAAACTGAACACGGCGACGAAGCCGAGAAACACTCGAAGGAGCGTCTGGTCGAGCGCCAGCAGTCCGAGTGCCGTGACCGAGACGGCGGCCATCGCGTACACGTACGTCCGACCGAGGCGCCGATGCCGGCGACGACCTTTCTCCGTGAGGAGTGCACCAGCACCGGCACCGAGTGCGACGAATCCAAAGAGGACGTGAACGGCGAGGGTAGCGTCTTCGAGGGAGTACATGTTACTGACACGCCAGGATATATCATAAAAACGTACGGTACGTTGTGAAGCGACCGTCTCCGTTGGTACACTGCCGACCACGTCTGTGTCTCTGACTGTGCCTCGCGCTCTCTGTGCAGCACGGTCGGTGAAACCTCACCCGCCCCTGTCAGACGTGCCGTGCAAGATATAGAGGATACGTTCAGCACCAGTTGCTGGTTGAATTCCTGTCTCGAGGGCTGTTCCAGCTGGTATTGTGTGGCGTTGCGGAGACTGGAGTTCGAATTCGACTCACCGTTTCGCTCCCAATCATGGGGTCTCCCCGTTGTTCTCCCCGCAATCGATTGCTACGAGCCGCGGCTCACTTCTTTTTGCCGACCTCGCGGATGATTCGCAGGTCGTGGACCAGCGGTGCGTCCATCGGCACGATGAACAGTCCCGCCCAGCCGTGGTCGACGCCGCCACCGTCGGATCCACGCGCGGCCATCGCCGCTTCGAGTACAGCCCCGTCGGGGTCGAAGCCGTCGTCGGGGCTGGCTATAAACCCCCCTTCCCTGCTCGGGTGCACCTGCCCCATCTCGCTGGTGTACTCCCTGACGTCCGTTCGACCCGAGGCAGTCAACACCGTCGCCGCATTGGTGTACAGTCGCGCGTCGTCGACGACCCAGCCAGCGACGAACAGGGTGTCGCCCCCGTGGACGAGGCGCTGGGCCCACACCAGCACCGGGAGCTTCACGCCACCGTCCAGCGTGGCGACGGCCCGACCGACGACAGGCTCTGACTGGTCGGGCGCGCTTGTCTCGCCGCGGAGACTCGTCTGCGACCACGCCCCGGCCATCGGGGTGTCGTCGTCCTGCGGAGTGCTCAGCGAGAGGTACGGGGACGCCTTGTCGTTTCTACAGCACCGGCGCACGAGCGTCGGCGTCGTCAGCCCCCGGAGGACGGTCTCCTCGGTCGTCGGTGCCCCCGCCAGGCCCTCGCTGACAGCGTTCTCCACCTCCTCAAGGTCCTCGCCGTTGATCGACGAGCCCTTGACGCCCGGGATGTCCACAGCGGGCACCGAAAGCACAAACGTCTCGGCCACGACGACCCCGTCGCCATCGTCGTCATCGTCGAGGTAGTCGAACGCCTGCTCCATGTCGATGGCCTCGTCGCTGCCGTCGCCCTCGCCTCTGACCGGATTGTCGCGGGTGCTGCGGGTGGTGTTGTGGTTGTTAGCTCGCGTCTCGTCGTCGCCGTCGTCCACCCCGTCGCCGTCCGAGTCGGGGTCTTGGGCCCTCGACGGCTTGTTGCTCCGCGAAGAATTGTAGTCCTGGGCTCGAAGTTGCGTTCCCCCGAGCCAGCCCCGTATCTGGACCGTTCCAAGCATCGGATTGCCCAAGTCGATTTCCTCGTCGATCGCTCGGACGATGTGTGGTCGCACGCAAACGTCGCCGTCGTTGCAGTCCTCGTCGCTCCACTGGGCGATTGCGGGGGCGGCCTCAGTACGGGCCACTCGACTCCCCACGGCGTCGAGACAGCCGGCTAGCCCCACGACACCCGCCCCAGCGCATGCTCCCAGATACGTTCGTCGATTCATGAGATACTATGGGTCTCTGAGGATATAAATAAATCCCAAATAAATTATTATTTTTGCCGGTGCTTTGATCTACTCGGACATTTTCGGAAATGATCGGTATCGTCACATCTGCCGAGTAGAAACTGTGTCCACCCGCCGATGACCGACTCGCGCCCTGTATTCAGCAGGCCCGGTGAAACCTATCACTAGCTGAGGATTTCAACACAGCCAACGACTCCTATTTCAGCCCGGGGTAACCAACACCGCGTATGGTCTCTCGCCGTCGCGTCCTCCAGTCGATGACCGGTCTGGTCGTAGGTACCACGGTCGGATGTCTCGAACGGCCCGGCTCGTCGTCCGAGCGGGTCCGTTGGCGACGGCGGAGGGGTGGGATCCCGCATCTCGCCGACGAAACCCTGTACGCGATGGGCAACAGACAGCTCGACGCTCGCTCGCCCGCCGACGGACGGACGCAGTGGCGGGTCGGGTGGGACGAAGACGAGTTCGACGAGTGGGGCTGTCTGCAACGCGATCTCGGGATCGGAGACGACCTGGTCTACGTCGCAGGGTGTGACGGGCTCAGAGGACTGAGCCGGGCGGACGGCGAGCGCGAGTGGATCACGTCGATGTCGCTTCGAAGCGGTGTCGCTGTCGGGCCCGACCGGGTGTACGCGAACGGCCGTGACCTGATCGCTGTCGACCCCGGGAGTGGCGAGGTCGACTGGCGGGCCCCGACCATCGGAGCGCGGCTCACACGCCCCGCGGTCGGACGCGGGACGGTCGTTCACACCGACCGTGTCGACGGCGTCGTCACCGCGTTCGACACGGACGGTGCGCAGGTGTGGCAACACCACACCGGGACGGAGACACGCAGCCCGACCGTCGCGGACGACACGGTGTACGTCGCCACAGCTGACGATCCCGGCCGAACGGGCGAACTGCTCGCACTGGACCGGAGGGACGGGAACGTTCGGTGGCGTGCCGACACCACGGGCACGGTGAAGCGGGGGACGCGACCGGTCGTCGGCGACGAGCGAGTGTTTCTGGGCTGTAACGGGACGGACGCCGGGCGGATGATCGCCGTCGACAAGCGGGACGGCACCGAGCGGTGGACCTTCACCGACGGGAACACCACCGTGTACGAACCGGCGCTGGCCGACGACTCGGTGTACGCCGGGTCGAACGACAACCGCGTGTACGCGCTCGGTCGCGACGGGCGTCTCCGCTGGGAGTTCGAGACCGACCGTACCGTCGGGAGCGTCGTCGCCGGCGACGACCTCGTCTTCGCGTCGAGCGGTGCGCTCTTCGCACTCGTTCGCGAGTAACCTCGGGGAGTCGATACGGGGGCTCAGTTCGCCGTGTGCGTCGTCGAACTCCCTGCCGGTGTTCCCTCGTCTCACGGGAGACGGAACGTCCGGTCGGAGGACGCTCCGAGCTGTCGTGGCCCGAGTGCTCCCTCGTAGTAGTGGATCACCACGGTGTCCTGTGGGTGTGAGCAGTCGGCCAGCTCCGAGGTTCGAATCTCCGGGAATCCTGTTGGGATTTTACGTCAGGTAAGCTGAGTGTTAGCATATGCTGTCAAGTGAGCGGAGCCCTCGGATACCCCTCGCCTGCGGTGCAATCGTGCCGCTCGCGGCACCTCTCGTCAGGTCCGGTGTCCGGGCACGGGCGCACCCGAGTGGCGGTGGAGTGTGGGGTGGGGCCGGACGGGAAGCGGTCCCGTTGTGGGATTTCGTCGTGGCCACGACTCTCGGCGTCGGCTCCGCTCCGCATCCGGGAATTCGGACGGTCGGTCCAGCGACGGATGTCGCACTGCGGGACCACCGCGTCTCGTCTACCCGCGGAAATCGTTCCGCCACGGTGTCCGAAACACGACCTGAGCGTCTTCGAGTGGGGATCTGACCGATGCCCGAACAGCACGACCATCACGACGAACAGGCGCCGTCTCCGCTGTCACAGCGCGAGACGCCGACCGACGGCGAGTGTCCGTCCTGTCGCGTCTGCGAGCGGTATCGAGCCGACGCCGAGAGGGACACGACACGCCCGGCTCACGGCCACCACGGCGGTGGCGGTGAACACGATCACGGCGGCATGGTCGACCACTCAGGGCACGAGCAACTGTTCAAACGGCGGTTCGTCGTCTGCTTCCTGCTCTCGGTGCCCGTCCTCTACTACAGTTCGATGCTGCAGGAGTGGTTCGGTTACGCGGCCGTCGAGTTCCCCGGAAGCGAGTTCGTCGGCCCCGTGCTCGGCGTGGTCGTCTTCGCGTACGGCGGCATCCCCTTCCTTCGGATGGGCGCGGTCGAGGCCCGAAACCGCGAACCCGGGATGATGCTGTTGATCTCGCTGGCGATCACCGTCGCGTTCGGCTACAGTGTCGCCGCCGTCGCGTTCGACATCGGGGAGCCGTTCTTCTGGGAACTGGTCACGCTGGTGGTCATCTTCCTGCTCGGTCACTGGATCGAGATGCGGAGCGTCCGCCGGGCCTCGGGGGCGCTCGACGAACTCGCCGAGTTGCTGCCCGCGACCGCGGAGCGAATCACCGAGTCCGGTGAGCCCCGGACGGTTCCAGTCGACGACCTCTCCGAGGGCGATCTGGTGCTCGTCCGCCCCGGCTCGAACGTCCCCGCCGACGGCGTCGTCGAGACGGGAGCGTCGGACGTCGACGAGGCGATGGTCACCGGCGAGTCGAGACCCGTCGAGAAGACGCCGGGCGACGAGGTGATCGGTGGGACGACGAATCGGAGCGGCAGCCTCCGGGTGCGGGTCACTGCCACCGGCGACGAGACCACGCTCTCGGGGATCATGCGGCTCGTCGAGGATGCCCAGCGGAGCAAATCACGGACGCAGGTACTCGCCGACCGGGCGGCGGGCTGGCTCTTCTACGCGGCGCTCGGCGTCGCGGCGGTGACGGCGGTCGCGTGGGGACTCGTCGAAGGGCTCGGGCTGTCGGTGGTCGAGCGAGTCGTCACGGTACTGGTGATCGCCTGTCCGCACGCGCTCGGACTCGCCGTCCCGCTCGTCGTCGCGATCAACACCTCGATGGCAGCCCGGAACGGCATCCTCGTCCGCGACCGGATCGCGATGGAGGAGGCCCGCAACCTCGATACGATCGTGTTCGACAAGACCGGGACGCTCACCGAAGGCGAACAGGGCGTCGTCGACGTCGCGACGACGGACGGCTGGGACCGGGACGACGTACTCGCGCTCATGGCCGCGGCCGAAGGCGACTCCGAGCACATGATCGCCGCGGCGATCCGCGAGGCGGCCCGCGAGCGTGATCTCTCGGTCCCCGGGACACGGCGATTCGAGGCGCTCGAAGGGCGCGGCGTGCGGGCGACCGTCGAAACCGAACTCCCCGCGGGGACTGGCGAGTCCGGCACCGGACGACAGGGGACCACGGTCTACGTCGGCGGACCGAACCTCCTGCGGCATCTCGACGTCGACCTCGACGCTACCCTCGCTGCGTTCGCGGACGAGGCCGGCTCCCGGGGACAAGGAGTCGTCTACCTGGTACGCGAGAACGAAGCGGTCGGCGCCGTCGCGCTCGCGGACGTGATTCGCGACGAGAGCCGCGAGGCGATCGACGCGCTCCACGCGATGGGCGTCGAGGTGGCCATGTTGACCGGCGACTCCGAGGACGTCGCGCGTGCGGTGGCCGAAACACTCGGCATCGACACCTACTTCGCCGAAGTGCTCCCCGAGGACAAAGACGAGACGATCGTCGAGTTACAGGAGCAAGACCGCCTGGTCGCGATGGTCGGGGACGGTGTGAACGACGCGCCCGCGCTGACGCGTGCGGACGTCGGTATCGCCATCGGGTCGGGCACCGACGTGGCCGTCGAGTCCGCCGACGTCGTGTTGGTCGAGAACGACCCCCGCGATGTCGTGAGTCTCGTCCGGCTCAGCCGGAAGAGCTACCGGAAGATGCAGGAGAACCTCGTGTGGGCCGCCGGCTACAACGTCTTCGCCCTCCCGCTCGCTGCCGGCATCCTCGCCCCGGTCGGTGTCCTGCTCTCGCCCGCGGTGGGTGCCGTGCTCATGTCGGCGAGTACGGTCATCGTCGCGCTCAACGCCCAGCTCCTGCGCCGTGCGGACATCGCGGCGTGATGGGTTCTTCGACGACTCGACGATGAACTCCCGACCCCTCGACGGGAAGAGACCTCACCGACAGGTTTCTCCCCGGTAGCAACGGACCACACGCTCATACGCTCGTAGTGCTAGTTGTCGGACATGGGCGACGATCACCTGTCTCGACGCCGACTGCTCGCAGCCGTCGGTCTCGCCGGATCGGTAGCGGGCTGTACCGGTAGGTTCGGGGGGGGCGGCCGGATCACCCGGCGCGGGCGATTCGACGGGGGGCGGTCGGGGCGACTCCGGGGACGGGTCGGCCGCAGCTCCCGACGTCGAGATCACCGAAGCGGTGACCGACGTCGAGAGTCCGTGGGGGCTCGCGTTCCTCCCCGACGAGTCCGGGTTGCTGGTGACCGAGCAGGACGGCGAGCTCCTGCTGGCGGACCTCGATGGCGACGACCGAACGGAGTTGGCGGGCGTTCCGGACGTGTACGCTCGGGGCCAGGGCGGCTTGCTGGACGTGACCCTCCACCCGGAGTTCGACACGAACCGGTTCGTCTACCTCACCTACTCGGTCGCGGGGGACGGCGGATCGACGACGCGCGTCGGTCGCGGCCGGCTGGAGCGCGACGAAGGTCGCCTCGCGGAGTTCGAACCGATCTACACCGCTCGCCCGTTCGTCGAGTCGACGGGCCACTTCGGCTCCCGAGCGGTGTTCGACCCCGAGGGGTACCTGTACGTCAGCGTCGGCGACCGACAGTTCAAGAACTTCGGCCCGGACCACGTCGCACAACAGTTGGACAACGACCTCGGGTCGGTGTTGCGCCTCGCCGACGACGGGTCGATCCCCGAGTCGAACCCGTTCGTCGACGACTCGGACGCCTCGGACGCGGTGTTCACATACGGCAATCGGAATCCGCAGGGACTGACGGTCCACCCCGAGACCGGCGCGGTGTGGGAGACGGAGTACGGCGAGCGCGACGGCGACGAGATCAACGTCCTCGAGGCGGGCGGGAACTACGGCTGGCCCGTTGCGGACAACTCCTGTGCGTACGGCAGCGACGATGCGGTCGGCGTCCCGCACGAGGAACGCGACGACGTGATCGCGCCCGTCTACGGGTGGCCCTGCGGGAGCGGGGGGTTCCCGCCGAGCGGCACCACCTTCTACGACGGGGACGCGTTCCCCGACTGGCAGGGCGACCTGTTCGTCGCCGGCACCGCGAAGCAGTACCTCGCGCACTTCACGGTCGACGGCCGAGAGGTGACGGAGGTGACGCCGCTGTTGGACCGCGGCCAGCGGCTCCGCGACGTGACGATGTCGCCGGTTTCGGGACACCTCTACGTGGCGGTCGACGCCGACGAGGCGCCGATCTACCGTATCGCACCGAGCGAATAGCTCGGTATCCCGGTCGACCACTCACCACGAGCTACTACCTGTTCTCGGAGAACGGTTCGACCCGGACGCGTGCGTCGAACCGCTCGACGCCCGCGACACACCCGACCGCCGTCACGCTTTCCCTGCCCGGATGGACGCGAGGCCGTAGGCTGCCCCCGCCGAGACGAACCCCACGACGGCCGTGACGACGAGGTAGATGGTCACCCGGGGGCTCGGTTCGACGACGGGGATGGCAACTATCGCACCGGCGGCGACACAGAGGCACAGGACCGCGAGGTATCGGTCGTACACGGCGGGGTACTCGATCCCGTTCAGGGCTTTCGCGACCGATTCGCCGGCCCTGGTCCGTCGGCGAACGATACCGGTGTCGGTTCGTTCCGCGACGAACTGGAGTCGGATCCGGGCCGCGAACAGTCCGACCGTGGCACCGCCGAGGAGGGCCTCCCGGACGCCCGCGTACCCGAGAACGGTGACCGCTACCCCGAGGAACACACAGACGACGAGGAGTGCGGCCGCCTCGGCGAGGTCACGGCGGATGAGGGACCGGGTCATCGCAACGGCTCCTCGGTATCGAGACGGGCGATCCGTCCACTGACGGACGACCGAGCGGCACTCACCGGCCCCCGGAGACGGTCGATCAATGGTGGCTCCGGGGCTGGCGCGTGTGGTCGATGGTCCGGGCCAGCTCCTCGGCTGCCGCCGAATCGGCACACGACACGCGGTACTCGCTGTGGACGTAGTATCGCCGCCGCAGTCGGACTGTGTCGTCACGAACCGCGACGGAGAGCCGGGACCACGGGACGTACGTGGCGCCGAGCGACCGCTCTTTATCGAACACGACGGCCGAGTCGACGACGGTCAGTTCCTGCGTGTGGTCGCCGCCGAACCGCGCCGCGATGACCATCCCGATCCCGATCCCGACCGCGCCCCCGACGCTCACCTCCCCCAACGCCGCCGAAACGACGACGAACACCGGCACGACGCCGACGGGGATCGCGAGCCCGTGCCACCGATAGACCAGCCTCGCCTCGGCGGTCGCGTGCGCTGCTTCCGTCCGCACACGCTGTTGGGCTCGGGAGCCCGTCCCCACGATCACCGGAACGATCGCGGTGCCGAGCGCGACGAGCGCCCGGACGACGGTCGCCCGCGCGAGTCCGAACCGGCCCGTCGCCGCCGCCACGACGACTGCGGTGGCCGGGGCTGCGATGACGAGTCCGAGCACGAGGTCGGCTTTTCGTGCGACGGCGGTCTCCAACTGCGCGGGCACCTGCCCGGCGAGGACCCACGCGACGACGCCGGTAAGCAGGGCGAGCGCGATGCCGCCGCCGGGTGCGGACGGCCACACCAGCGGCTGCAATACGCCGAGGACACCGGCGGCCGTCACCGCGGTCGCGACGGGGAGGGCTTCCGTAGCGGGGATACGAGGGCGCACAGTCGTGTGTGTTCGACCGGAGACATAACACCGATGGACGCGACGACCAGCTCTCGATTGCCCACGAGGACGCCCCGGTGGTCCCGGGCGGGGGCCGCACCCCGAGCCGACTGAAATACCCCCACGCGTGGCGTGAAATATCGAAACGCGCAATCTGGTGGCGTGAATCGGGATCCCGACCGACCGACGACCTGCAAGTACGAATTTGCCGCAGTTCGGAGAACAGTTGCAGAATAGACATGAACTCCCCATCCTCCGATGCGGACGGTCGGGACCGGCGGCTGCGGGGGCACGACCCGGACGAATGGCTCGCGCTCGGGCGACGGGCGACGCTCAAGACGGCGGCGCTCGGTGTCGGGACGGTCCCGTTCGTGCGGCGCGTTCGGGGCGGTCGGCAAACCCCGTACCTCGACATTCTCAGCGTGGACCCGACCGACTGTCCGTCGGTCCTCGTGAACGTCGCCGTCAACAGCGATCCGGGGCGGAGTGGGGAACTCGACGTCGACCAGTTCACCGTCATCGAGGACGGCGTCGAGCAGCCCATCGAGGAGTTCGGCTTCACCAGTTCGGCGGCCGACATCGCGTTCGCCTTCGACAACAGCGGCAGCATGGAGGACGAGATCGTCCGGATGCAACGCGAGGTGCGCGACCTCACCGACGCGATCGAGGACGCCGGGATCGACGCGCGCTACGGGCTCGTGTCCTTCCGCGAGCGGGTCCGCGTGGAACGCGACCTCACCGCCGACACCGCCGCGTTCGGCACGGCTGTCGACCGCCTCCGACCCGGCGGGGGCGGCACCAGTCCCCGTCGCGAGAACAGTTTCGACGGGATCGCACGGACGCTCGATCTCGACTTCCGCCCCGCCGCACAGAAGGTCGTCGTCGTGATCACCGACGCGCTCGCCCATTACGACGGGGACGTCTCGGGCGTGTCGGACCTGACGATCGACGACGTCGCGCGGCGGGTCCGCGAGAGCGGCGTCGCCTTCGTCGCCGTCTCCCCCGACCAGAGCGACCCCACCTCGAGCATCAGGGTGCTCGCCGACCGGGTGGACGGGCTGTGGATCGACATCCGTGGCGGGAGCTTCAGTGAGGTCCTCCGCCGGATCAGGGAGTTGGTGACGACCGCGTACGTCCTCCGCTACGACACCGACGCCGGCGCGGGCGAGCGCCGCGAGCTCACCGTCACCGTCGCCGACCCCGAGTTGGGCCTGGAGCGGGACACCACCACGCTCGACATCCCCGACGACGCCGACTGTGGGGACGACCCCGACGGCGGGACCGGCCGCCGTCGGACGGTCATGATCACGGCGAACGGACCTATCGAGTACACGCTGGCCGTCGAGGGCACGGTCGAGCCCGACCGGTACGGCGGCGACTTCGCGGCCGACGACAACGACGACCCGGAGGAAATCGCCGACGGGGTGTTCTCGTACGCGAACGACACCGGGCCGCGCGCAGAGAACGCGGGGCCGACGAACTTCCGCGGCGACCGCTTCGTGTTCAGCGGCGCCGTCGAGGAGTTCGACGTCGACCCGCGCTCCTCGCGCACCGACTACAACGTCTACCTCGACGGCAGGAACACGACCGTCGGCCGCGTCCGGCGGTTCCGCGACGTCGACGACCACTCGCTGACGATCACCGCGAACGGACCCGTCGACTACACCGTGACCGTCGACGGCACGCTCGAGCCGGACCGCTTTGGCGGCGTCTTCGTCGGCGACACCCTCGATCTCCCGGTCGAGACCTCCGGCGGCTACCTCCGCGTCACCGACGACACGGGCCCGATGGCCGACGACGCTGGCCCCTTCGCCTTCCGCGGCGACCGCTACCTCGTCGACGGTCGGGTCCGCCTGCTCGACGTGGACACGTTCGACGACGACACGGCGGTGAACTGCTACCTCGACGAACGGCTGACCCCGATCGACGAGATCGTCTCCCCGCTCCCCGGCGGCGACGGCCCGCTGGAGGGGTACGCCTCCGGCACCGCCATCGAAGGCGACGGGAGTCTGTTGGCGATCCTCTCGACCGCGGACAACCAGTTCGGCTACACTGCCGTGGTCGACGGGGAGGCCGAGAAGTCCGAATCGGACGACAACGCCGCCGACGACGGCGATCAAGTGCGGTCGCGCGGCGGCGTCGCGGTCATCAAGGGCACGACCGGCGACAACGCGGGCGACGTCTTCGAGTTCACCGGGGAGCTGCTGTCGGTCACCGTCGTCGGCGCCGACGGCGGGTTCGAGATCGAGGTGGACGGCCGTCGGGTGACGGATTCGGTCGTCCGGTGACCCTCGCGGTCTCGTGGCCGACTCGCCGGTCGACGGCTTCGAGATGGTCCCTCTCCGGTCGACTCCCGGCGGCTCCAGACTGCCGTGAGCCGCCCCTGTTCGCCGGAGCAGTCATTACTGCGTGCGAACTATTCAGTATCGGATAGGTATGGAACAACAACCACTGTTTCGTGAAGTCCAGCGGTTCCGCCAGCCGTGGATCTGGGCGGTCCTCGGCGGAACCGCCGTGCTCATGCTCGCTACTGGGCCCCTCTCGTGGGTCGGTCTCCTGATCGTGGGTGCGGTCGCCGCGCTCGTCTACAGCCTCCGGCTCCAGAGTGAGGTCCGTGAGGACGGTGTGTACGTGAAGATGTGGCCGATCCACCGCTCGTTTCGCCGCTTCCCGTGGGCGGAGATCGAGCACTACGAAGCCACATCGTACGGCCCCCTCCGCGAGTTCGGCGGGTGGGGGATCCGCTGGGCCCCCGGAAAGATCGCGTACAACGTCAGCGGTACCGAGGGTGTGTTGATCGAGCGGACCGACGGCCGGACGGTTCTCATCGGGTCACAGCGCGCTTCCGAGTTCGTCAGGGGCATCGACCAGACCGTTGCGTAGTCCCCGCGACTGCTTGTTCCACGGGAGAGCAGATCAGCCCCGACGCGAGCGGTGAGTATTTCGGGTGCTGGAACCGTGGGTACGATCCATCTTCCGTATGCAGGTGCTTGAACCACTCTTTCGACCGTTCGAACGGTACGCGGACGCCGTCTCCGTGAGAACCCACGGCAGCGCCGCTGCCGTCTCGTTTTGCGTCTTCGTCGGGGTGATCGCGTTCGGATTCGTTCCGGTGACTCGCCGGATCGAGACGTCGGGCTACTCCACGAGCGACTTGCAGGAGGCGACGACACGCGCGGAAGTGGACACGATACTGCGGGCCTTCGAGCCGGTGCTCGATGCGGTCATGTTGCTCTCGGTCTTGGATTACGTCTTCATCGTCGCGGGGTTCTTCCTGTTCTTCTCCCTCCACTCGATCGCCCTACGGACGCTGGCATCCCACGAAAGACTCGCGCTGATCCCGAAGGTCGGCATGGGACTGACGATGGTTTCTCGGCTGCTCGATTCGCTGGAGAACTTCTGGGTCATTCTCATCTACACGAATCCCGAAGACTACCCGACGGTCTTGATCACGCTGATGAACGGCTCGGAATCGCTGAAGTGGCTGGTCGTCAATGTCGAGTATCCGACGTTGGGGATCGCGGTCGTGGTCGCGCTGCTCGTCCGGTTCACTTCGGTGTTCGACGGGCGCGCCGATTCATCGCCGTGATGTGAATCGGGGACATTCGGTGTTCCATCCCGCCCTCCGTGTACCTGCTCTACTTCGGTGGCGTCGCACCCGGAGAGAAGGGGGCGCTCAAGACGGCGAAGGCGTTGGACGACGCCGGCGTCGGTGCGTTCCTCATCGAAATCCCCCGGATCGCCGGGCGGAAGGTGGACCTCGACGACTACCTCTCGTAGCGCCTCTACGAGGTCGCCCCGCCGCTCCCGCACCTGTCGCACCTGTTGGAGTCGTGGCGCCATGCAGACGGCGAGACGGGGCTGGAGGACGTGGGTGGCACCGCAGGTGTCGAGCGGCCGCCGGCGGCCGCGGCGGCGCAGACGGACGGTCTCTCGGCCAGCGAGGAGGAGCTGTTGGACATCATCGCCACCCGCCGCGCGTTCGACGACGTGTTCGGCGACCAGTTGGAGGGGTACCTCGAGGAGCACCACGCGCCCGAGGAGTTCGACCCTGACGAGCAGGACGTCGGCGAAGGTGGCGTCCGCGGGCTCGGCGGTGTCGAGGACACCGACAGCGAGCCCGACGAGAGCGACATCGTAGAGCGGTTCAGCGAGTACCCGCACCTCGACTACGCAGGTTCGGGCCTGGACACCGACGAGTTGCTGGCGATCATCGAGTACGACGACGACCACGGGATCCCGCGGCTCCCGTTCGAGGAGTTCGCCGCCTACGCGGACGCGAAGACGGCGTTCGCGACCGGCGGTGACGACGGGAACGGATGGAAGGACGTCCTCGAACAGGCGGGTGTCGACGTCGACGACTACCGGCCCACGTCGCTCGCGACCAGCGGGCTCGGCTCCTACCTCGCCCTTGGGCGTCACGTCGCCGTCCAGAGCGCCGAGAGCATCCACCGCGAGTGGAGGCGCCTCGAGACGGTGGAGGCTCACAGCGACGACAAGAGCGGGCCTGACAGCCTGCTGTTGGAGTCGATGTTCGAGGGACACACCATCACCCACCCGACCGCGCACGACGCCTACGACGACCTCCTGCCGCGGCCCTCGGCGAGCGCGTCGACCGACTTCGAGAGCTCGTTCGGGGAGGATGAAGATGGATCGAGCGGAGCCCGCCGCGGGCGTCGCAACGAGTTCTACGAGCAGACCATCACCGGCCTGACCGGGATGGAGGTTGGCGAGCGCGGACCGAACCCGCTCGGCGATTCGGGCGCGTCGTCGAATTACTTCATCGTCCTCGATCGGGACTTCGCGTTCGACCACAAGCACGAGAAAATCTCGTACACCCCCCTCTCGTACATGGCGTGCATGGTGGGGGTCCGACCCCCCCATGATCCGGAGGGTGAATTCACCGCTGAGGAGCAGCTCCACACCTGGGTTCGTATCAAGGATCCCACGACGATTCTAAGTGACGATGCGAAGGTGCCGATGGCCCTGTTCAACGAGGCTGCGATCGAACTTGGCACCGCGTCGAGTGAGGACATCCAGCCGGTCGAGCACGAGCCGAAGGATCGCGAGAGTTGGAGTCGCGACGAGATCGTCGACGACGAAAAATGGAACGCGACCGTCGATGCGTTCGCCGAGGAATACGGGATCGATTCCAATATCAGAAAGAAGATAGTTCAAGACGATCTGCTCGTCAACGGCCTCACGAAAGAGGACTCGATTCAGGTCTTCGCGGAGCAGCACATGACCGAGGGGATCGAAGTTGACGACGCAAATGAGGAGAACGCTCCAAGAGTTAAGTCCCGAGTAGCGTTCGCCGCTTACCAACAGTTCTGCCGGTTGAACGATACCGAAAGCAAGCACAACTCGGACATCAATGAGATCGTGGAGGCTGCGGAAGCTTCCAAGGAGCGGAGAAGGTTCGGTGGACCCAAGAGGAGTTGGATTATTGGTTCCACCCTCACTGATAGCGGGTGGGAACTCTGGGAGCAATCCCCTGAGTCTAGCGAGGATTGAAACTATGCTATGAGTTGATCGAACCGATTTTACCATATTTCTGATATAGAATTTGGCTCATTCATATCGGCGAGAGTTGTTCCAGCTCGTGGGGGGAACTTCGACCTTCTGGCTCTAGAGGCTGTCGCATGATGAACGCCTAATGGATACCCTCTAGAGGATCCTACCCGACTTGACTGAATTCAATATCCCATCGTCAAGTCATTGATTGACCCTCTCATCTCGACCCGATTTCCACCACGAGAAGGCCAGTAAAATCGGCCAATTCATCCACCACAGTGTTCGTGTAACAATGGACCGCCATCGGCCCATGTATGTAGTCCGATTCAGCTAAGGCTGGTGCCTCAGGAACTTATCGAGATGGGAATACCTCGCCCAGAAATTCGATGCGACCCACCCGATCCAAGGATCAGTCAGACAAAAATTCCCCAGCTCCCGGACAGCGGTCGTCGTTCTAACAAATACATATACAATCTGGTAGTTTCCGGTGACGTAGCTACAGTACCCCACAATTAAAATTGTGGGGTATGATGGTCTTCCAGACATCCTTTCGGTACTCCTCTCCGAACGTTTGGCAGCAGGTAATCGATGAGTCAAACTACACTGATTCCGATGTTGTTGGCGCGGGTAACGTCCCGCCCTAATTCACCTCTTGTTCAGTGGGATGAACACGATCGTCACGAAGTCACTGGAACCGTACTCGACTAACAGCGTGTTCGGGAAGTGAGCGCACGAACCCTTGGCTCAGTGTATCCGTCCGTTTTCTGATATACGGTACATCCGGTGGGCAGGGGGGGGGCAGGGGGGTGGGCAAGGGGGTGCCGGTGGTCAAATCATGAAAATAACCATACGGCGTCGGGGTAACCCCCTGCCCACCCCCAAAAGATACCTTTGTAAGACAAACATATGATATTATCTTGTGCGGGTAAATCGTAGAATGGCATACGGCGGTGCCGGGCAGGGGGGTGGGCAGGGGGGTGGGCAGGGGGGTAAGTACGGATGGGCAGGGGGAATGATACATCCGAGTTATTAAACCTCTCTTACCTTTGAATTCGAAGTCCTCAGTATAGTCAGAGCCAATTCACTATGGGAACTCTCTGTCGACCTTTATTCCGCACTTCCGGCTGGGGGAGGGGGTATATAACGACCGTATTGAATAACCCCCTATATGTGGTTACGGAGCAGAAAGCTCCTGTCTCAGTGGCCGACTGGCCATCATCGATGTCCGCACCGCCAGGTGGCCAGTGGGGCCTACATTGTACCAGTTTGCTTTCATAGCTTCTGAGAGGCTGGGGGGTTGGCCGAGCGTCGACGCGGGAGGCCGGCTGACGCCGACCGCCGAGTGGGGGGTTGGCCCTGCCATCGCAGATCGGGTGGTCGCCGATAGCGACTGAGTGGGGGGTGGGTTCGAGTATGAGTGAGTGGGAGTCGAGGTGGATCGACAGGCCGACTTTGGGCAGTCGGCCCCAGCTGGAGGTCGGGTGTTCGACGACGTCGAACTCGGGGATCGTCCGAGTGACTCCAGTCACCTGGGCGAGTCGAGAGAGGGCCGAGGCCTATATCGGATTTCCGAGAGAAACGACACTGGGCCAGTCGAGTGGCCGTCCGGATCCCCGGCTGGGTGAGAAGCAGTCGCCAGCCCAGACTGGCTCGGATCGACGTGGCCGAACGTCGGTCGCGACGTCCACGAGTGGGGGCGGAGTGGAGTCGTTCGAAAGGGCTTCGCGTGGGGGGTCGTCGTGGGGGTGCCGCCCCAGCACGAGCCGCCCCGCCCAGCGGGTGGTGTGGGTGGGGTCGTCGTGGGGGTGGGTGCCCGTGTGTCAAGGGTGGGTTGTTGCCCCAGGGCCCCATAGGGAAGACCTCGGATCAAGACGTCGGGAGTGGGGGTGGTAGTGGCACCAGCCCCATAGGGGAAGATGGAGATCGGCGGGTCGTCGTCGACGTCCTCCTCCCCTGGATGGGCATTACTTGATCCGTCGATGTACCAGATACTCGATATACGTCTGACGTTGCGATCGTTGCGGCCGCGAACGCGACCGCGGGGCCCGTGGTGCAGCAGCCCGAGCCGGGAGTCGGCCCGGTCGACCCGCCGCGCCTCGCTGCGCTCCTCGGTCACTTCGTTCCCTGCGGTGCTTGCGTCGTCGGGGCGGGACCGACCGAACCTCACCCGGCTTCGAACCGCGACCGCCACCGAGACGGAAATTCGGCCCGTGCGGACCTCCGAACGCTGACCAAGCTTGACAGACTTGTGTTTCTGTAAATTCGTGGACGGTGTTAGATACAGAACCCCCATTCAGCACTCCTGAACAGCGGCCGATCCGTCGACTACTGATCTAACTCTTCATCGTTGTAAGTACGGTCTGTCGAGCGGTCTTCGTGGGGAACCGACCGATTCCGCTGCCCGTGAGAGAGCGGTGGGGAGCGCTGCCCAACAAACTATATCGCCGACGTACATCTTTGTGGACAGATGCCACGATCTACTACCGCGGAATTCACTATCGATTCGATCCGAATTCTCGATAAGGACGGGTCGGCCGACGAGGACCTAGTCCCGGACCTCACAGACGAAACCCTCATTGACCTATATCGACAGATGCGCCGGTCACGGCGACTGGACGAACGTGCCATCGCGCTTCAGCGACGGGGTGAGCTCGGCACGTACGCGCCGGCGATCGGACAGGAGGCCGCACAGGTGGGCAGCGCGGCTGCACTCGATGCAGGGGACTGGATCGTTCCCGCGTTCCGCGAGCAAATCGTCTATCTGATGCGCGGAAGCCCGATGCACAAGATCCTCTGGTATGCGATGGGAATGGAAGAGGGCGCCGAGATCCCGGAGGGATCGAATCTCATGCCGCCATCGATCCCCGTCGGGTCACAGGCGCTTCACGCGACCGGAATCGGCTGGGGGAAGGCGCTTCGCGGAGAGAACGCCGCGACAATCACGTACTTCGGCGACGGGGCGACCAGCACGGGCGACGTCTACGAGGCCCTGAATTTCGCCGGCGCGTACGATGCACAGACCGTCTTCCTCTGTCAGAACAACCAGTACGCGATTTCAACACCGCGGCGTGTCCAAACGCGGGCAGAGACCCTGGCCCAGAAGGCAGTCGCCGCAGGGATCGAGGGAATTCAAGTCGACGGGAACGATGTCCTCGCTGTCTACGTCGCGACGACCGAAGCACTCGAAAAAGCCCGTAACGGGAACCCAGTGCTCATCGAGGCTGAAACCTACCGCCGGTCGATGCACACCACGTCCGACGACCCGTCGGTATATCGGAGCGCCGAAGAAGAAGCCGACTGGGAGCAACGAGATCCGATCTCGCGATTCGAAACGTACCTCCGATCCGAGGGCGTGCTGGACGACAACCGGATCGAGGAGATCAACGCGGCGATCGAGGCCGAGCTAGCGGACGCGATCGACCGCGCGAAAGAGGGCCAATCGGAGATCGATCCTGTCGATATGTTTCGGCACACGTTCGCCGAGATGCCGCCGGTGCTACAACGCCAACTCGCCGAGTACAAGGTGATGCGCGATGAGTGACGCAAACCAGCTTCGCATCATCGAAGCGGTCAGTCAGGCACTCGACGAGGAACTGGCCCGTGATGACGACGTCATCGTCTATGGCGAGGACGTGGGTATCGACGGCGGTGTGTTCCGGGCCACCCAAGGACTCATTGAAGACCATCCCGAGCAGGTTCACGACTCACCGCTAGCCGAAGCCGGAATCATCGGGCTCGGGATCGGCCTCGCCGCGACGGGCTTTAGGCCGGTCCCAGAGATTCAGTTCCAGTCGTTCCTTTACCAAGGGTTCCACCAACTCCAGCAACACGCGAGTCGACTCCGGAGTCGCACCCGCGGGACGCTCTCATGTCCGATGACGATCCGGATGCCGTTTGGGGGCGGTATCCGGGCGCTCGAACACCACTCCGATAGCTACGAGGCCGGGTTCGCTCATATCCCCGGGTTGAAAGTGGTCGTTCCATCGACCCCGGCTGATACAAAGGGACTCCTGACGGCCGCGATCCGCGACCCGGACCCGGTCGTGTTCATGGAGCCGACGCGACTTTACCGTGCGTCCAGCGAGCCAGTTCCCGAAGGGGAGTACGTCGAGCCGCTGGGGGCAGCCGCTGTCCGCCGTACTGGGGAGGACCTTACTCTCATCTCTTGGGGGGGCATGGTCAGGGACACGCTCGATGCCGTTGAGGAGACGGAGGTAAGCGCGGACGTGATCGACCTCCGCACGATTTCGCCGATGGACATCGATACGGTCGTCGCATCGGTCAGAAAGACCGGCCGCTGCATCGTCGTTCACGAGGCACCTCGGACGGCCGGGATGGCCGCCGAACTCGTCGCCCAGGTCACCGACGAGGCGTTCCTCTATCTCGAAGCGCCCGTCGAGCGCGTAACCGGATACGACGTTCCTGTCCCGATGTTCGCCCGAGAAGAGGCATACCTCCCGGACACGAGCCGAATCGTGACGGCGATCGAACGAACCGTAGGGTTCTGACCGACCCGCTTTGCCACCCTCCGCTCGGCGGGACGAGTGAACATCGCCGGCGTGGAACCAGGGACGAGCGAAAAACAACAACGGCGAAACCTGCGCTGTTACACACGCAGTGCCTTCCAAACGGTGATTTTCTAGTCGAATACCTCCGTACAATCCGCGCAGTCAGAGAACAGCCGTCGACATGAGCAGGCTCAGAATCCCGAGTATTACACTCAGTCCACTGAGACTGACGCTGATCCGTCTTCACTTCCGATTCTCCTGCTGCATCTCCTCGACGAACCTGTGTAGATCCTCCACTTCGTCCTTTGCGTCCGAAGAGAAACTCGTGATAATTCGACTTTCAGATCCTAACTGAAGGAATTGACCAATTAGTCCGCCGTCTGCGTCTGCCCGAGAGCGTCCTGCTGCATGAGCCGCTGCGCGGCGAGTCAACTCGCCCCCGTGACAGCACTGGTTTGTCTCGTCGCCGGCGCATTCCTTCTTGGAATCCACTTCGGTACCGTTGAGACACACTGAGGCTCTCGGGTCTGCAACCCCTGTTGAGTTCCATCGGGAGATGAAAGAGAAGACGGACGGAGAGAACGTCCAGCTGGCCGAACAAGGATCACATGCGGAGAGACGCGAGAAATCGTGGGTTGACCTTTCGCCCGACTCCTCTGAGATGTGGGCAATTTGAAGCCGATCGTATTGCCATGCTTGGAGACTGCGTCGACGGTAGCGACCGTATCGCTGAGACGGGTGGGAAACTCGGCCGCCGCGGTCAAATTTGGACCGCAACCAGTGAGCGTGTAGGTGTCCTCAGGTTGAATCACACCCTCAAGAAAATCGTTGGAATTCGGGCGTAAGCACCCGTATCTCCCGGAATATATAGGTTCGCTCTTCAGGTTCATATATCGGCATCCTCCAAGATTCGGTGTAATGACGAACCGGTATTACCCCACCATCGACGCGGACACTCTCCTCCCAACGTTCGCCTCTGACTCTGGAGCTATCGGGGGTAAGGCCCCTGCGTTGTTCGGCAATTTCTCACCGGGCTCGACTGGTGGTGACAACTGACCATGGACCCAGACGATGACGTTCCGAGCGAGCCAGTGTCTCTCGAAGAAGTGATCCGAGCGAACGCTCCCGAAACGACATTCGTTCTTCGAGTCGACCCGACCACAGGTCCCGAACGTAAATTGGAGATCGTTCCAATAGCGGAGGGGGACAACTGGAAACTCTTGGAGTACGAACACAATGGCTGTCGCTGGCGAGTGATCGGGTCCGAACGAGTCGACGGCTTCTGCTGTAAGACGGAAACCAATCACCCGGAGTAGCTCGGCAAGTCCACGGTAACCGGTATTTGTTTTCAGATGATTGGTGCGTCTTTCGGTTACTGAGGCGCACCACGCAGTGGTCCTTGCAAGACCAGTCCTCCACCCACAACACCAGCTATGCAACACCAGCAATCGCTTTACACAGATGCATCGTACGACCCACCAACTCCCCAGCGCGTGCTCACGGCTGATCTCGGTTGGAAGCCCATTTCCACCGTTTCAGAAGGGGATGAGCTCGCGTCACTTACGCACGTCACGTCTGCGAGTGGTCAAACACAACGTCGGCTCCACACGGCACAGGTGACCGATGTGACCTGTGTCCGTCAACCGACGGTAGAGATCCAAACCGAGGACGTGACTGTCTGCGTCGGGCAGGACGCACGAATCCTGCCGTACACGCACGACTTCCGCGACGCTTGTCGCTTCCGGGCGGGCCAACGCGTCAAGACCGTGCTCACGCCGACGCCGGACCCCCACTCACCCGCGTACCGCGATGGGTACGTTCACGGCGCCTTCGCGGGCGACGGAAGTGTCGTGAAAACGAAGTCGACGAAGAACGCCACCCTGCGGTGTCAAGACGAGGCGATCATCGAGCGTGTCGACGCGTTCGCCCGCGACGAGTACGGACTACAGCGGAAGGGGCGGGAGTTCAACGGCCTCCACGAGATCCGGACGACGATCTGGAAGGAGGTGGATCTCCTCGACGAGGTCCTGCCGATCGATCCCGCGCTGGTCGACGATCTCGATTACTGTCGTGGGTGGTTAGCGGGGATGTTCGACACCGACGGCTCGTTCGACGGGCACACTGTCCGGTTCACGCAGACGAAGCCCGAGCAGCGGAAGGCGTTACAGCAGTTGTTGAGTCGGCTCGGGTTCGAATACGTGGTGGAGCCGGGTGGGATCCGCGTTCGTGGGGCAAATAGTCGGCTCCGTGTGTTGAGTGCGATCCGGCCTGCTGTGTCGAGGAAGATCCGCTCGTACGCCGGGATCATGGTCAACGGATCAGCGGAGGTGGTCAGTGTTGCAGAGCGGCCCGTGCGGGATACGTACGACATCTCGCTGGATAGTGGGGATGCGTACGTGCTTGAGGGGGTGTGTGTGGAGGTTGAGTGACAGGGTCTTCTCGAGACTCAGCGACGATTTGTCGAAGCATCTCTCGCGCCTCATTTTCTGCCAGCCTCTCTAGCTGAGCAACTTACCACACGCACATTCAAGCCCACTCCTCGTGTGGCGACGATAGATGACGCGGCAGGCCCACGTCGACACTCGTCGCTCCGGCGCCGAAGCTGCGGCTCTCGAACGCGCCACAGACGAGGCCCCACCACTCCCCGAGTCGGTCGTCTACCTCGCCCCTGCCAGCGCTGATCCATCACGTATCCGCCGGACGTGGCGCGAGTTCGCCCCCGCGACCCAACTCCGGGTCTGCACCTTCGACGACCTCGTCACCGACACGCTCGAACGCGCCACCTATCACACCCGTTCGAACGCCCTGCCCGCCGAGACGCGCCTGCGCCTCGTCGAACAGGCGGTCGACACCCTCCCAGCCACTCACCCGCTCGTCTCCGCTCGCTCGACGGCGAGCGCACAGACGTACGCCCAAGCGGAGGACCTCCTTTCACTGCTGGAGTTCGCCGGCCTCACGGACGCCGACGCGGTCCGCGATGACGACCGCCTCACCGACGTCGCCCCCCGTACCAGAGACGCCCTCGCAGACCTGTACGCTGCCTTCACGACCGCCCGCGAGGATCACGCTGGCGCCACCGCCACCGACACACACCCGTCGATCCGGAGTGAGCGCTACCAGACGGTCGTCGACACCCCCGACGCCCTCGCGGCTGAACTCGCGCCGGCGACGACAGTCGTCTTCGGTGGCTACACCGTGTTCTCGCCGCTCGAACGCGACCTCGTCGCCGCGATCGCCGACGTCGTCGACCACGCACACGCCATCCTCCCGGTCGCGGGCGACCCCGATGGAGCCCACCTCGCAGGCATCGACCGCGCCGTCGAACGTGCGACAACAGCCTACGAGGCCGCCGGCTTCGAGTTCGTCTCCACAGCACCGACTGGACCGTCGGACCGGCTTGCCGAACGACTGTATCGTTTCGACGACCGCGACCGGCTCCCGAGATCCACGATCGAGCAGGCGGGCGTCGAACGCCGCCACTATCCTACGGCCGCACACGAACTCCGCGGGACGTTCCGCCAAGTCGCGGAGTGGATCGGGTCGGGAACGACACCTTCAGAGATCGCGGTGGTCGTCCCCGACCTCGCCGCGTGCACCGAACAGGTCGCCGAGACCGCAGCCCAGTACGACCTCTCCCCACACATCGCTCGCGAGGTCGGCCTCGCGAACACCGAACTGGGTGAGGTACTCGTCAACGCCTTCCGCCTCGGCGCCGACGACGCGACCGTCCGCGACCTGCTCCGACTCGTCGATAACCCGCTCACCGACCCCGACTGGCCCGCCGACCCCGTGGACGCCGCGACGGTCCTCGCTGCCGGCAGCGCCCTCGAGGCGACGGACCTCCACACCCTCTGTGAGTACCTCGCCACCGACGAACCGGGAACGGCCGACGCGATCGACTGGCTCAAAGAGCGGTGTGGTCGCCTCGCGGACTGCACGTCTGATACCGCCCCGGACCGACTCACCGATCTGCTGAGTGACCTCGGCGTCATCGATGCCGACGCTGACGACTGGACGCTGGCGACCGACCACGCGACGGGCTGGGTCGGCGCCCGCGAACGCGCCGCCCTCCGTGGCGTCAGCGACGTGGTCGACTCCTTCGAGGGGACGGCGATCCCACCGACAGTCGAGTTCGCCGAACGCCTCCAGACCGCGTTCGACTCGGAGACGGTCGACGTCGAAGCGGGAACCACCGACGACGTCCGCGTGTGCACGCCGAGTACGGCGGCCTACATCTCGGTCGAGGCGGTGGTCGTCCTCGGCTTGACCGACGACCGGATGCCGAGCAACCCGACACGGCTCGCGTTCGCCCGGAGCGTCAACGACGCCCATCCGGACTTCGCCGAGAGCGACGCCGTCCAGCAAGCCCGCCACGCGATCGGTGGCCAGATCGCCGACGCAGACACGGTCGTCCTCTCACGCCCGCTGTACACCACCGACGGCGACGAGACCGTCCCGGCGGACATCCTCACGGAACTCGACCGCGTCACTGCCGAGGACGCCATCCCGACTGAACAAGTCGACGACGTGGACGTGGCGCCGCGCTCGCGCGAGGACATCCAACGTCGGCTCGCGGGCGCCCTCGCCGACCAGCCAGTCGTCGACGACGGTGCGCCCACGACCGCTGAGACCGACCTCGTCGATGCCATCGCCGACGCAGACGCGCTCACGAACGCCGCGGGCGACCCGACCGAGCGACTCCGCGCCGGCGTCGCGTGTGCCGCAGGCCGTCGGAGTCCGGTCACGACGGCCTACGACGGTGACCTCTCCCCGGAGACCGTTCAGGAGTTCGCCGCGGCGTCGACGCCGCTGAGTCCCTCACGGGTGGACCGGTACGCGTCCTGCGGGTTCAAGTTCTACGCGAAGACGGTGTTGGGGTTCGACGAGCCCGACTCGGAGCCGCTGGAACTCGATGCGCTCGACAGCGGGCGCCTCGTCCACAACATCTTCGCGCGGTTCGTCCGCTCTCTGCAGTCGGCGCCCGGCGACCCGGTGACGGTCGAGACGGACGAAGCCCACCAGACGGCGATGTACGACGCGGCGGTCGCCGAGATCGAACGGCCGTACGTCCACGCCCACGAAACGGCGTTCCACGACGGGTGGCTCCAGCGGCTGTTCGCCGGGCTGGAGCCCGCAGGGACGAACGAGTACGACGGTCCCGACGGCTACGAGGGGCTGTTGGTGCGGGCACTCCGGAGCTTGGCCGACGAGACGAGTCGCTTCACCGCTCGCCCGGCGTACGTCGAGGCCGACGTCGGCGTCGAAGCCGACGGGCACATCGACGACCCGGTCGCGACGACCGGCCGTGACGACGACCCGGTGACGCTGCTGGGCGGTGAGGCGGTCGACCTGCTCCCGGAGGCGCCCTTCCGCTTCCGCGGGAAGGTCGACCGTGTAGACGTGGTCGCCGGGACGACGCCGACGCAGGTCACGGCGATCGACTACAAGACGGGGTCGTATCCGTCGGTGGCGGACATCCGTGGCGGGACCAGTTTCCAGCTCCCGCTGTATCTGCGCCTGTTGGAGGCGGCGCTCGACGACGTGGACGCCGTCGGCGCGGCGTACTACGACCTCGACATCCCGACGAGTGCGGGCATGTCGACGTCGCCGTTCACGAGTCGACTCCACACGAGCTACGGCGGCGGCACACCCCTGCGACGAGCTCGCACCACCGGCTTGTTCGACTACCACCGCGATCCGGCCGCCGAACCGGTAGAGGACCTCGATCTGAGCGGCAGCGAGAGCGAGGCGGACCTCGACCCCGAGGACCGCTTCCACGAGTTCCTCCACGAGACACTCGACGAGCGACTCACGACGATCACGCAGGCGATGACCGAGGGGGTGTACCATCCGACGCTGTTGGGCGCGGACAAGGCCAACTGCGACTACTGTGCGTACGCGGACGTCTGTGACGTGCGCCACCACCAGCGCGTCGACCGCGTCGACGGCCACGGGCTCGCCACGGCGTACGTTCCGGACGCGGCGCAGTCTACGGGTAGTCAGTGAGAAGTGGCTGGGGGACCGTTCGCAGTCCGTGTAGTGTGCACGCACACTACTTTGTACGGGGAGTCCCTTTGGAGCCCTATGAGCGGTGAGACAGTCGATTCCGAGAGCAAGGTTTCGGGGAACCAAGCCAACATCCCCGCTCGAATCCGTCGCGAGCTGGACATCGACGACGGTGATACCCTCCGCTGGCAGATCGAGGACGACGGGACGCTCCGGGTTCGTGTCGTGCAACAGCGGAGTGGGACCTTCAGCGAGTTCGACGGGTATGACGGTGACGAGGAAACCGACGTCACGTCCGACCACGATGCCTGGGGAGTGGACGTCCGCTAATGCCGCGTGCGTTGATCGACACGAGCGTACTCTTCGCTGCTGCGTACCGCCGCGACGGCGCGCACGACGACGCGCTTCCGCTCCTTCGTGGTATCGACGACGGGACGCTCCCGGAAGCAGTCGTCCTCGATTACGTGCTCGCAGAGACGCTCAACGGGCTCACGACGCACGCGGGTCACGATGCTGCAACTGACTTCTTGGACCGAATCGAAGAAAACGCTCGTGTCCACATCGACTCGCTGACGAAAGACGGGTTCGCCACGGGAAGAGCGCTCTTCCGGCAGTACGAGCAGTTGTCGCTCGTCGACGCCTGCATCGTCGCGTACATGCAAACCGAGGGGATCGGGTATCTCTACGCGTTCGATGACGGCTTCGACGTTGCCGACGATGTGTACCGTCTCGACACCCCGACGAACCCGTATCAACCGGACTGATCCATGCCCGAACAGCCACGTATTTCGACGGGACTGCCACTCGACAACGCGTCTGAACTGACCGCGGTCGTAGAGGTGCCTACCGCATTCGACACGTCCCGATCTGGGTGTGAGCGGTCGGATCACTCCCTTCGAGACAGAGAGGACACGGGTCGGTGTGACCAACTTCATTCCACACTCGTAGCCGCGGGGCACAGGTTCCTGCGATGATCGACGACTCCCGCCTCGAACCCGAACAGCTCGCCGCGAAGACCGCCCTCGATCGCAACGTCTCGCTGCGCGCCGGCGCGGGGACCGGGAAGACGACCACGCTCACGGCGCGGTACATCGCCATCGTCGAACGCGAACTCGAAACGGTTCGCGAGCGACTCGCCGACGGGACCTACACCCGCGAGGAGGCGGTCGAGCACGCGAAGTCGATCCCCGAGCACATCCTGACGACGACGTTCACCGACCGCGCCGCCGCCGACCTCACCGGGACCGTCCGCGAGGAGATCAACGCGAAGCTCTCGGCGGCCGCCGACGAGGAGACGTTCGCGCTGTGGCGCGCCGTCGGCGACGCGCTCGACGACGCGTACGTCCAGACGCTGCACAGTCTCTGCAGACGCATCTTGGAGGAGCGCGCTATCGGCGGACTCGACACGCCGCAGGTCGCTCCCGACCACCCGCTCGCGCGGTACGGGCTCACCTACGCCGACCTCGACGTCGGGTTCGACGTCGTCGAAGAGGACGACGCCGAGGAACTCGCTCGCGAGGCCGCCGCGGCGACGCTGCGTGAGGAGGAAACCGACGCCGTGCGGACGCTGGCGCGGCGCTACGACCGCGGTACCGTCGAGGACATCTGCTACGATTTACTGACTGCTTCGCCGCGCTCCGACCCGTACGCGTGGCTGGAGTGGATGGCCGACATCGAGCACGCCGACGAGTACGTGGCCGCGATCCTCGCGACGCGAGCAGACCCCGAGCGACTCGCTGCGGTGTGGTCGGAGATCGCCGGGGCCGTCGAAACCGTCACCGCGCTCGCCGACGAGGCCGCCGGTCGCCCGACGAACACCGTGGTCGGCCCGCTCGTCGACGTCCTAGAGTCGACAGGCATCGACTCCCGGGCGGCCTTCGAGGCGGCGTCGCTCGCCGACCAGCTCGCGGTGTGCTACGGCGTCGCCGGCGCGGTCAGGACCGGCGACGGCGACCTGTACAACGACGGCTGGCTGTTCCCGAGCGCCTACGACATCGACGGGCCGTCCGACTCCGACGAACACCGCCTGTACGACGCGGTGTGGGCGATCGCGACGGCGGTCCCCGACGAGTGGGCGACCACGTCCGTGGATCTCGAGGCCGAACGCGCCTCCTACGAGTACGTCGACGCGTTCGCGACCGTCGCGACCGCGGCGTTCGAACGCTACGCGGCGGCCAAACACCGGGACAACGTCGTCGACTTCGGCGACCTGATCGCGTTGGCGAACCACTTCCTCGGACAGCTCGACGCCGACGCCCGCCGCGAGTTCGGCTTCTTCGCTGCGGGTGCGCCCGACGGCCCCGACGGCTACGTGATGGTCGACGAGTTCCAAGACACCAACGCCGACCAGTGGCGGGTCGTCCGCGCGCTCGCGGCGCCCGACCCCGACGCAGTCGACACGACGAACCTGTTCGTCGTCGGCGACGACAAACAGAGCATCTACCGCTTCCGCGGCGCCGACGTGTCCGTCTTCGGTGACGCCGACGCCGCGCTCGCGGCCGCGAACGAGCGTGCCGGCGTCGCCGCCGACCAGCCGCCGCTGACGACCAACTTCCGGACGCTCCCCGAACCGCTACACGCGATCAACGGACTGTTCGACCGCGTGTTCCCGCAGGCCGGCGCCGCGGCGAGCGACCCCACACACGAGTGGGCCGCGACGGACGACGACGGGTCGGTGGCGGCCTTCGAGGCGGCGAGCGAGCCGCTCGCGAGTGCCCGGCGGTCGACGACCGGCGACGGCGACCGCGTCGATCCGACGGTCGAGTACATGCCGGTCCCCGTCGACGCTGCCCAGCAGGCCGACCTACTGGGTGACGGCCACCACCTCCGCGAGGAGCGGCGTGAAGACGGGAACGCCTTGGAGGCGAAGGCGGTCGCGACCCGCGTTGCGACGCTGTTGAGCGACGGGACCGCGGTGTTCGAAGCCGTCGACGACGACCACCCGGAGTACGAGCGTCTCGCGCACGGCGACGAGGACGTCCCTGTCGAGCGGATCCGCACCCTCGAACCGGACGACGTGGCGATCCTGTTGAGTTCGCGCGGCGGGCTCGACCAGTACGAACGAGAACTGCGCGACCTCGACGTACCCTACACGGTGATCAAGGGTGCCGGGTTGTTCGACTCGCCGGAGGTCACGACGCTCGTGAACCTCCTCAGAGTGCTGGTCGACCCGACGAACGACCGCGCGCTGTACGGGCTGCTCCGGTCGCCGATGTTCGGGCGGACCGACGACGCGCTCGCACGGCTTGCAGCCACCCGTGATTCCGACGGGTCGCTGTGGAGCGCGTTGCAGGCAGCCGACCACGAGGAATGGGTGGCCATCGCCGCAGACCTCCGGCGGTTCCGTGGGTACGCCGGCGCGAGCGAGTCCGAGGAGTACGATCGCGTCGCGACGTGGAGCGCCCTCCTCACCCGTGTACTGGACGAGACGGGCTTTCTCGCGACGGTCGGAACGGACGAACGCGGCGAGAAGGCGGTCGCCAACGTCGACGAGTTCCGGTCGCGGCTGCGAGCGTTCAGCGAGGACGGCGTCCACAGCCTCGCGGAGGTGCTCGACCGGATCGAGCGCCGAGCCGACAGCGACGCCCGCGACGCGGAGGCGAACGTCGTCCAGTTCGACCACGGCGACGGCGGTGGCGGCGGCGTCAACCTCCTCACCATCCACGAGTCGAAGGGGATGGAGTACGAGGTCGTCGTCGTCCCCAAGCTCGGTCGGGACTTCCAGGCGGCGAGCGGGCCACGGCTCGCCGGCTCCGTCGAGTTCGAACGCGTCGGCGACGGGGACGGCGGCCGCGTGCCGCTGTTCGGGATCGCCGGCCCCGACCCGGCCGACCCGTACACCGACACGAGCACGGTCGCCCGCGAGGTGGCACGCGAACGCCGGCGCGCCGAGGAACGCGCCGAACAGAAGCGCTTGTTGTACGTCGCGGCCACGAGGGCGCGGGACCACCTGATCCTCTCGGGACAGCACACGGGCGGCAGCGACGAGTACCCCGCCGGGCTCGAAGCCCCCGACCCCGAGAACGCGACGACGTGGCGCGACTGGGTGCAGGCGGTGGTGTTCGACGGTGTCGGCTGTCCCGGAGACGACGACGCCGCGACAGTCGTCGATGGCCTTCGCACCGATGGCATGTACGAGCGCGTGCTCCCGTACGAGCGCGCCGGCGCGGCCGAGGCCGGACGGATCGCGGTTCGACTCCCGCCCGCCACGGTGTCGTACGAGCCCTCAGAGACGACCGTCGAGTTGGGACTCGACGAGTTCGTCGACGGTGTCACCGTTGATGGCCCGACGGTGTTGGAATTGTCACCGAGCACGTGCACGGCGCTCGAACAGGGGGAGAAGGTGCTGGAGCGACACGGCAACCGGATCGTCGCGGTCGACACGGACGCTAGCGACCAACGGACGGGCGGCGACAGCGAGTCGGCAGCGACCTCCACCCCGGGTGGACTCCCGCCGACTGCCTACGGCGAACTCCTCCACCGGCTGTGTGAGGTACGGCCCCCGGACAATCGTCTACACGAGTTCGGACGCGAGGTCCTCGCGGAACACGACGAGACGGTATCTATCGAGGGAAACGGCGTCGACGACGCGATCGATACCGCGGCGCGGACCGCCGACCGGGCGCGGGCGCGTATCGATGATGCGCTTGAGTCGGTCGACGGGGAGGTCCGCGCTCGCTACGACGAGTTCCGACTCGATGTCGAGGTCGACGGCGGGCCCGTCGGCGTCGACCGTGTCGACCTCGGCGGGGAGATCGACCACGTCGCCGTTACAGACGACACGTACCACGTGTTCGACTACAAGACCGACCGGATCGACACCGGAGACGTCGACGCGGCCGTCGAGGCGCGAATGGAGCATCACCGGCCGCAGATGGTCGCGTACGCTGCGGGGCTACAGACCGCTGATCCGACTCGGGACGTCGTCGTTCGGCTGGTGTTCACCGACGGAGAGTGTCGTATCGCGCGGGTCGCTGGAACGGACGACGCTGTGGATCGACTACTCGCTATGCTGGATCAACGTCTACAGGACCTCCTGTCGAAGTGAATCTTGGACGAGGAACTGGAGGGGCGGTTACAGCTGTTCGAGAACGTGGTTGGGCCGATGCGTCCGATACTGAACAGCATCGAGCAGGACATCAAAGACGCCGTTATGGGTAGTTCCGGGTCGGACGACACCAGCGAGCCAGTCGTACCACCGCTGGACTTTCGCCCCGTCTGCCGCCTTCTCGCCGACGCGAACGTCGTCGTTCGGACACTCCGGGCAGTTGAGGTCCGGTGCGGGCCGCTCCCGGAGCTCGTCACGGAACGATGTCGCATCCTTCGTCTCGTATCCCCGCGACCAGACCGGGTAGCCGTCGACGAGAATCACCCCGCGCCACTTGTACCGGTAGGAGTCCGGCGCACGATGCAGCACGGCTCGCGCACCGGTCTCGGTGTTCCGATACGCAAGCGTCGGCGAGCGGCTCTCGCGTCGCCAGTTGGTGATGCGGGGCATTGTTCAGAAGTGGACGTCAGCGGGAACGATCCAGAGCTCCTCACTCTCCTCGAGGAGTCGGTCCAGCTGTCCACGGTGGCGAATGCCGGTCCCGTGTTCGGTGTACAGGAAGATCGTCGGGCCGTCGTACGCACCGACCTGGTGGAAGGCGTGCCGGGCGAGGTCCTCGTCGTGCATGATCTCCTCGTCGGAGAGCTCGTCGATGGCCTCCTTCACCCGTTCGAGATTCCGCTCGAATTCCTCCTTCGTCGCCTCCCTACCACGCTCGAGCAGGTCTTCGCCGTCATCAGAGTCGACGGGGGCTGCAGTCGGCAACTCTCCCCATCGTTCTTTCCCCGCAACGGACGTGTCCTCCTCGTCGAAGGTCACAAAATAGTCGAAGACGGCGCCGGCGTGTGGGTCCGCGCCGACCAGGCGGTCGAACACCGACTTTCCGGTGGCCAGCGCGTCGTCGTGCGTCGATGCCTCTACCAGGGCGTAAATCACCAAATGCATCTCAAACACCTCGAAACGCCGACGCACTGGGTGTCGTTGCTCGCTCCAGCTGCGCCGGCACTCATCGCCGGCGCTCGAAAAACTCTCCTCGTGACGGCTGATTCTCAGGATTCGTCCGCTCGTTCGACAGTGATGGTCAGGTCGCCCGATTCGTAGTCTGCCTCGAAGTCAACCGCGAACGCGTCCGACTCGTAGGCGGCGTGGTAAGCACGGTGGCGTTCGAACGAGCCTGTCGCCTTGAAGTGGAAGAACGCGGCCGCCGTGTAGGGCTTGCTCTGTGTTTCGACCTGCGACTCGACGGATGCGGGGAGCGCGATTTGGGGCGTCTCCGTGTCGATACTCGCAGCGAACTCCTTCGCTTCCTCGACGGTTGCTTGCGAATGTGCCGGTGTCTCGCCGGTCAGCACGTTCACCGGAGTTTCCGTGTCGTCGGTGAACAGGACGTCTTCGAAGGTGTGTGTTCCGAGGATCGCCTCGGGATCCAACTCGCAGTCGTGAAACGGGTCGTCCTCTGAGGTCATCGAATCACGAGCCTATGGCGTGGCTCACCCATTCCGACCCCTGAAAAACAGCAGTTGCCACGTAGCAGATCCAACTAGGAGTGGTTGAGGCTCGCCTTCTCAAAGGGTGATTCTCCGGTCAGGATGAGCAGCTCCTGTCGGTCTCCGACTCGCTCGGCCAGCTTCCGTTTCAGGTACTGTCTCGCCGTCGACGGCGTGAAGACGCCCTTGTCGAGCATATCGCCGACGACGTCTTTGAGGGCCGCGAACTGTCCCTGCAGGGGCCATCGCCGACCGGCTCGCCGTCGTACCAGCGCACCGTCGCAAGCGCGCCGTTCCCGACTATATCTCCCTGATCGACCGTCTCCGAGTCGTACTGGACGCCGAACCACAGCGTCCGATAGGCGGTCACCTCGAACGTCGACGACACCACGAAGAACGCCTCGTGGTGGAGGTAGTCGAGGTGGTCAGCGACGATCTCGTCGAGGGTGAGCCCGGTGGCACGGGGCTTCGGCTCGACGACCGTCGGCGGTCGATCCTCGTCAGCGAGGTAGCCGTCGACCGCATCTGCCTCGAGGCCATCGGCCAGTTCCGCCAGCAGCTGTTTCACCCACTTGGTGTCGTGTCGTCGCCACCGAATGGCGACTCAGCCGAAATTCGGCGCTTGAGCTTGAGGTTCGCTGCGCCCCAATGGCTGTAGTGGAGCGTGTACTGTCCGTCTGTGCGTTCATACGCAACGAGTGCGCGGTGTCCCATTGAACAATCACCTCACGGGGCGACCGCGACTGGATCGCCCCGCACCCCTCCCGGGGGACGAACAACGCTACTCGTCGATCGGGTCGGGGACCTGAGGTCCGCGTGGAGGACTTCGCCGTCGCGAACGACGTACCGCTTCGCCAGCACTGGGAAGCGACACTTTGTGAACCCCGTTGCCTGGATGTCGAGTTCCTCGTCAGCTTCGAGGTGGTCGGCGAGTTCTTGCAAGAATTCGTGGGTCACGATGCCGCCCTCGTAGTCCGGGAGGCCGTTCTCCCGCGCCTCGTACACTTCGAAATCGTCGAATCCCCAGATGGTGAGTTCGCCTTCGTCGGTGACCTCCCAGCTGAGCGTTCCGAAGCAGTGGTTCTCACAGAGCTGGCGGACGGCCTGTGGGTCCGATACGATCGCGCCGGTTGACGTCGTCGCAGCTTGTAGTGTCGCCATGTCTGGACTCGCGGGAAGCCCCGCACCCCTCTTGGGGGCGATAAACCGACACTGGAAGTGACCTTGGCGTCGACGGCGATGACGATCAGTCGTCTGTTGGGGCGTCTGGTCCGCTCCCGTCTTCTGGTCGCGTGAGTAGGCTCACTTCTTCTAGGAGGTCTCTTGCAGTCTCGACTCGCTCTCGATCCGCGTCGTCCAACTGGTCGACATCAAGCCGGTTGAGATTGCTGAGCACACAATGCATCCGGTAGCCTTTTTCGACTTGCTGATTCATCGGAAGCGCCTCACCACTCGCCTGCGCAGAAAGACTCGTTACGAGACTGTCGTCGGCGCATCAGAGTCGCCACCAGTGTTCGTCGCGACGCGTTGCCGCCAGGAGGTCACTCTCACACCGGTCGTCCAGCATCGTGTCCGGGATGTGGGATGCCTCGCCGGTCGGCCGTAGTTCCGCAAAGTCAGAATATCTGTCGTGCATCGGTTGGCTCAACACTTCTGTCGGTTTCGCATTTCAATGTCCGGACGCCTCTGCCCGTAACAGACTCTCGATTATGCGAGAGAGTACAAACATATGGGAGTGCGGCACGAACCCTGTTGCAAGAGGTGCCATGCATGTCGGAATCCCCACGGAATGGCCTCCAGTCGTGGACTGAGTTGATGAGCGCCCGCGACCGTATTCGAGCCGTCGCCGAGACGCTTCGTGAACCCCGGTCGGTTAACTGGATCAGCGAGCAGGCCGACGCCGCCTGGAGCACGACCAACGACGAGCTCCAGGACCTCGTCGACCAGGGCCAGCTGCGACGCGTCGAGGCCGGCGAGACGACACGTTACCAGCCTGACTACACGCGCCTGCTCTTCGAAGAGATCCGGACGCTCATCGAGGAGAACACGCGCGAGGAGCTGCGCAACGAACTGGCCGCGATTACCGAGGAGAACGAGGCGTGGCAGGCGACCTACGACGTCGAGACGTGGGAGGAGCTCGAACAGTCGCTCGCCGACGGTGATCTTGTAAGTGACGAACTTCACGAACGCCGTGACGTGATCACGCGGTGGGAGGGGAATCTGGAAGACCGCCGCCTCATCAAGCACGCATTGGCGCTCTACTCGGATGTTGAAGTCGCTCGTGAGCAGATGATGGACGTGGCTGACCGTGTCATCCGCTAATCCCGTCTCATGGCGGGTTTGATACGCTATTCAGATGGTCGAGGTCGTCGTTTTCGTACGCTGCTCGCCACATCGCATGGACGGCACGCGTCACGAGTGAAACCTCGGTTACGTCGACACAGGACGGTTCGGCCTCCGTTGTCGCGGCCTCGGGCGGAGGGTGGAAATGAATATCGGGTGAGTGTGTGTTCGGGTGGCGATCGAAGCGCCAATTGACGTCGTCACTATCGACGTAGTGGAACGAATACATCCCCAGTTCACTCCACTGGATATCGAGCCGGGCGCTCTCGACATCGCCCAACCCATCGCTGAGACTGATCTGCAGTTCCGTGGGGGCGACGACGTCGTCGTACGCTGTTTCGTCGACTAACGGCTCAAGTTCGAGCCACAGGTCACGAATCCGCTGGAGCGCCGGAAGGTAGATCGGCCCGAACTCGCCGGCGCGGTCGTCGCCGTTCATACCGCGAACTGGTGGCTGGCCTCGTCGTAGGCGAGTGCGGCTTGGGCAACGGCGAGATTCTGCCGCGTCGTGCGCCATGCCGTGAGATCGTCCCAGCCCTCCGTCTCGTCGGCGTCGAGTAGCTGGGCGAGGTCTTCCGGTGAGACTACGTCGTAGCGGTCCTCGTAGCGCCGGATTTCGGTTTTCATCTCCTGGATGCTGTCGAGTAACTCCGGCCGATCGACTTCCTCCCGGAGCTCGCGGATCCGGGACATCAAGATCCGGTCGCTGTTGCGCTTGTACAGCGTTGTTTGGCCGTCCTGTTCCGTCTCGGCGAACCCGGTGTTCACGAGGGTCTTGCAGTGGCGACGTGCCGTCGGCTCGCTCACAAGGGCACGGTCGGCGATTTCGCTCGCCGACAGCCCGTCGTGGGTCTGTTCGACGATTTCGTACACCCGCTCGAACGGCGTGGTCTCCTTTTTCCAGTCCGCCTTGACTTGCTCGTTGACGTCCTCCCACGTTTCGGTCATACTGGGTGCTATGCGCACTATGAACAAATAATTTCCTGAGAAAACTATACACCGGCGATGCTTGTGCAGCAGCGTTGTCAGGCTATCTGCTCCTCTAACGTCTCGTGGTGCGTCCGGACAGTCGTTGGCGTGACGTTCCTTGTCTCCGCGACGTCGCTTTGCGTCACCCACTGCTCCTGTTCTTGCCCGGCATTGTAGAGGCAGGCCGCTGCGAATCCAGCCGGATGGACGCCCGTCGTGACGCCGCGCTCCTCGGCCTCCTCCGCGAGGGTTCGGGCCCGCTGTCGGATCTCGTCCGGACACTCGAGGTCCGAGGCGAGTCGCGGCACGAACATGCTGGGGGAGACGGGCTCAGCGGGGAGGCCCAGCTCTTCGTTCAGCGTTTTGTACGCGTTCGTGACCCGTGACTCCGCGACGCGGGCCATCTCGCTGACGTCATCCACCAACCGCGAGCGGCCGTTGCACCGGCAGGCTCCGTAAACGCTGGCCGCGGCGATGGCCTCGATGGATCTGCCACGATGCAGATCCTCGGTCTGGGCGCTCCGGAAGAGCTGACACGCCTGGTCGCGAACCGAATCGGAGAACTCGAGCGGCGCCGCAACCGTCGCCCAGCCCTCGTCGATCGCGGTGTCAATCGGCACTTCCTCGACGTCGGTGTCTTCGATTGTTAGCTCCTCGTACACCCGTTCGGGAAGGACGAAGGTGACGTCGTTCCGGCGAGCGAACCGCCGAACGGCCTGGTACCGGCTGTTCGACGGCTGCCCCATCGCGACGAAAAGGCCGGTGTCGGCGATGTGGAGCCGGCTCACGCGTCGTCAGCTGCGTCGCCGTCGTTGATGTCCAACTCGTCGAGTCCTGCCCCTGCCTCCTCTATGTCGTAGTGCTCGTGCACTACGGGCCGGGGCGCCTGGAGGATCATCTCTGCCGCCAGCGGCGAGATGTCGAGGTCCTCCGCCATCAGCCGGTGGGTCACTTCCCCACGCTCCCGAGCGACGGCGTAGGTGAGCGCTGTCGCGAGCCCGGCGACGCCGTGGCGGTCGATATAGTGCTCTCCTGAACTGTTGAACGTAGTCAGTCACACAGACAGACGCCGCCTTCCCGGATCTGGCTCACTGCGAACTGATGGACAGCGCCGGCGAGGTCAGTCATTGCTTCTGCCTGCTCTTCGGTTGGACGCCCCCCGCCGTAATAACTCTCTGTCCGGTTCTCGCTGTAGAGGTCCTTCATCGCCTCTGCAGTCTCTCGCTCAAACAGCCCGATCTGGTGGGCACGCTCGTAGCTGAACTGGTGGTCTTGAAAGTCCTGAAGCGTATCGTTCGTCATCGAGAGCGCGTACGCCTCGATCGACCGTTCGATCGCGCCGAAACAGACCTCGATGACGGCCGTGTAGTACCCATCCTGTGACTGGAGAATGTCAACGACCTCGAGGAGGCGGCACGCTTTCGTCAGCTGTGTCTTCCAGTCTTCGTCGGCACTAATCCCGTCCTCGAACGCTGTTCGACCGCGTCCGACCATCTCGAAGGCATCCTGTGCACGGTCGAGTGCTGTGAGCACAGCGGTCGGGTCCGAGCCGTTACTCATCAGTGGCTCCTTCCTCCAAGAGGAGGTTCTCGACGGTTTCGAAGTCATTCGTCTTGTAGACCGGAATCCCTGATACGACGATCTCTCGTATGTCTTCGGTGTACGCCGGGATCGCCTGGACGGCCTCGACATCGATATCGTAGGCGTATCGGTCACCATCGAACTCCGTATCTTCGAGGTCACGGGCAATGACGTTCGCTTCTCGTTGGCTTTCGGCCCGCCCAGACCGAGTTAGCACCCATAAATCGATATCGCTCCGCCGATCAGCCTCGCCCCGAGCCACACTCCCATAGAGAATGATGCCGACGATGTCGTTGATGTTCTCACGAAGCTCCGTAACCGCAGCTTTGACGGGTTGATGGTACTCTGGTTGGGGGACCCGGAGGATCGGATCGTCTGGAATCGATAGGCGCTGTCTGTTGATCTGGACGAGTCGCTGGTTGCTTTCGGGCGATTCGACGACCAAGTCGTTCGCGCTGAGAACGTTTACTGCCCGTCGGACGGACTGATGTGAGTGACCGATCTGTGTCGCGAGTTCTCGCAGTGAGAAGTCACTGAATCGGTGGTTTGTTAAAAAGAGAAGGACGTCGCTCGTCGCCTTATGTTTGAATAAAGTCGGATCTGAAGGGGGTATTGAAAGAGAAATAGCTGCCCCAGACGAATTCGTACTATCCGCCTCGCGGTTCATGTGCCGTACCACGGACCACTACTATAAAAACATTATACGTGATTCGGAATCTGCTTAAATATTTATCTGCCAGCGACGGACGTGCGGAGAACGAGGTCCGTCACCTCCGGGCCTCACCACGTTCGGTCGCTGGGGCTAGAAAGTCCCACTCTCGGATGGCAAAACCCACAATTTCGATTCGCCGTTGAAGCTGTTCCCACTCACGCGCGAGCTCTCGGCGACGATCCTCTTCGGTGACGTCGAGTACCTGGTCAGCGATCGTCTCGCGAAGTTGGTTCAGTGACTCGACTGCGAACTCGTCCTTCCATCCTCGGATCTGAGCGTTCATCTCGGTGAGCCGTTCGGTAAGGTCTTCGACGGTGTGGTCGCTGTCCCGAAGGCGTATGGCCTCCGTGAGTGCTTGACGACGATAATCTGGAAAGTATGTCGTGTGGCCCCGGTGTCGTCACGGTGGAGGATGCCGTCGTCGACGAGATGTTCGAGGACGCGCTTGGTAGGCCCGTGTGACCACTCTGCTTCGGAGGCGATCCAGTTTGCTGTCCGCGGCTCTGAAACCTGTTGGGCGACCATCCGCACCCGGTCTTCACCCGTGGGTTGGCGTTTCATCGGGCCCTCGGAAATCGATTCACCTCCAGTCATACAACCCCGTTCGTACTGTGTCATAAAATAGGTCACAGGCATCTAGTCCATAGACTAGTTACGATCTGATCTTGGCCTAGAAAATACTTATTAATGTGGAATACTGCTGGACCGTATGGATGAGCTGACGGCGAACATCTCGTTCGAGCGGTTCGTCGACATGCCGGATTTCTACGGGTCAGGAGCAGCAAAATATCGGCTCGCGATGGTCAAAGATCGGGATGATTTCCTCGATCTCTTCGAAGGTGCTCAGCACGTAGACGCTGTAACGTACGCAGAGACCCCGGAATTGATGGTCACGATGTTGACCGACTACGGCATCGACTCGCTCGATGTGTTAATTGGGAACTCTGAGGATTACGCTGACCGGGTCAATGAGGTTTCGACGGCACGGTCCCTCGTCGAATTGCGACAGGAAGGGAGGCTCACAATCCGATTAAAGAATCAGAAGACTGTCCACTCGAAGATCTATCGAATCGTTATGCCTGACGAGACGGTGAAGTTGGTCCACGGCTCGGCAAACCTCTCTCGAAATTCGTGGGAATACCACACCAACCAGATCTCCGTATTCACTACGACTCTCGGGTCCCAACTTGATGAGGAGTTTGAGCGGTTCATCGACGAATACCGGGATACCTACAGTAGTAGAACGCTCCTCGATGGTCTCGTTGAAGCACTAGAGAGTGCTGATTCCGCTGAGGAGCGAGAGGAACGAATCGAGTACTGGGTCGGAGCAGGCGAGCTTGATGTGAGCGACATTGCCGCGATGAACCAAGACGCAACCGGCGATGTGATGGCCGTCGCGAACAACATCACCGCAGTCGTAGAAGATCCGGAGATGGCAGACGAGACGGTTGCATTCATTGAGGAGCCCGATAACGCCGATCGGAATGTAATCGCACCCGACCAGGAGAGTGGTGACTCTGACGGATCCACGTCTTCTGATCCGGACATTGGCTTGGTGGAGTCAGACCATGAGACAGGGTTGACAGAGACGCTCGATCGGCCTCGCGTCCGTGCGCCAGACGAAAAAATCCGGATGGGAACGAGTGTCGTCGACAAAGACGTCGCTGACGATCTCGGTGGAGCACTTCGAAATCGCGGGGCGACTGTCGAAGATCACAGTATCACAGCCCCGTTGAGCGCATACAACAATCAGGTACAGGAGTCGACCAAGATTCCCGTGATGAAGGTCCTCCCCGAGACTGAACAGCTAGTTATCGGCGACGAGGAGGATATGATTCTCGTTGCGACTGAGGATGCGACTCCAGAGATACTCGATCACTGTCTGTCTACTATCGAGGCGTATATCGAGACCGTCGAAAACCACGGACACACGCAGACGGAGACTGCTGTGATGGCTCAGATGTACGAAGCATTTCTCTACGGGTTCTGGGCCCCATTCGCGAATCAGTACGCCAAAGCGCTCTCCTCGCCTTCGAGAACGCTGGACAATGTACTCCAGCATCTCTACATCGAAGGGAAGAGTGACGCTGGGAAGGACAAACTGACTGAGTATATTCTCCGCCTCGTCTCTGACAATACGGTCATTTCGGGCGTCGATGCGGACGAAGTCGGAGTAAAGGAAATCCGTGGAATCCGTGAGTGGGACACCTGTTTCCCGTACGCGATCATCGACGCAGAGAAAGAGAAGATCCAACGATGGAGCCCCATCCGGAATTACTGGGGAGATTGGACGCCAACCAGTGTGGATCAGCCATGTTTGATCTTCACGACGAACGACAAGCTTCCCAAGTCGGAGTTCCGGAACCGGATGAAGATCCTGAGTATGGACGTCTCGTTCCCTTCGAACCCCGAGGACCCAGGCTTCCACGACGCACAAGATGACCTCAGTGAGGTACTGGAACAGCGGAATCCGATCTTCAGTTACGTCGCCCGGAGGATGCTGACTGAAAAGCCGTGGAACTCGGGGAAGGGAACGATCGAAGACGTGCGCAGGATCTTCAACGATTTCTACGAGATTGCAGACAGAGAGAAACCCGACTATTTCCCCGGTGAGAAGCCTGCCGAGAAACAATACGACACTGGTCGGTTGAAATGGAAGCGTGATATTCGCGGGGGTCGAGTCACGTTCGAGTCGGAACCAGGAGCGATCACCGCGAACTTCGACCGTGAAGACCACGAAGTGTACGACTACGAGAAGCGTCTCGACAAGCGATTTATGTCGGACAAGTCCGGCCGGAGTGTGTACATCGGGGCACCCGAAGAGTTCGCTGCATGGGCTGGATACACCGTCGAGGAACTTCTCGATAACCCCTCCGAGGTATCCAGTAGCGACGAGGTTTCGATGACCTCCTCTGGAGGCAACTCGAGCGAGTCTGAGGGGTCCGAAGGATGGTTCTCTCGCATTTTCAGTCGTTAACCCGGATTTCGACAACTCAGTGGGGTGTTTAGCCTGGTCGATGTTGTGGTCTCATCGAGGGAAACTGGCTAGCATAATAATACACATCGAATTGTTTTCTCCGAAAGTGATTTATCACTCCCGCCTGAGCTAGCGACGATGACAGATCAATCCGACATCGAGGATGGTTCTCTCATCGACCTGTCCGTACAGGTCGTCCGGGAACTCGATGCAGGACCAGAGCGGATGGCGCGTCGAATTCTTGTGCGCGATGTTGTGGGGAACGAGTTTTCGCTGGCGATCTGGGTGGACAACGCCCTCACTGACTTCGAATGGCGGCCTGGTCAGTGGTACCAACTCGAGCACGCCCGAGGTAACGTACACAACGAACAGAAGAGCCTGAACGGTTCTTCATCTCTTCAGGCAACCCCCATCGAGCCGCCGGAATTGGCATCCGAGTCGTCTGTCGGTGATATCATCGCTTCAGTTGAGGACGGACAGCCGTATCTTACGCTATTCGAGTTGGAGGGCGATTTCGAGACGGTCGACGTCTACGAGTACACGATCGAAGCCAACGGTACCTTCGAGAGATCTGCGATGGACCAGACGTACAGCCTCACGGCGTTCCTCCGGCGACGGTTCGGCGGTGGTGTCACACACGCTGGTCCAATGACTGTTCTCTCGACACGTCGCCTAGAAGACATTCTGCCTCACCCTTTCAGCTTCTCCGAGGTAGATGCCCGCACTCTCTCCGCTTCAAATGAGACGGACAACAGGAACATTGTCCGCCTTCTCCAGCATCTGCTGAAGGAGGCAGTCGACGAAGCATCGTACCGAGCCGACCGTATCAACGACATTCGGCGTCGTACCCCCGAGCTGACCGATGAAGAAGGGCTCGTTGAGGCGTATCGTGCGTTCGAGTGTCGCGTGCACGTGACGAGTGAAGGTGCCGCGTTCGTTGGCGTCGAGACTAAACTCCGTGCACGGAGTCGCGTCACAGCAGATGTCTACGCCACTGCGACCGGCTCAGACCTATCCGAATTGGTCGGAACAAGAATCGAGCACGACCGCGAGCGGTACAATGTCGGCGGAAGCGGCCGGCTACACAGTGTACGAGATGAGCGGTTCACCGACCCGCTGAGTGACTTCGGCGGGCAGTCGCTTGCAACGTGGTACGAGGAGAACGACCGCGTTCCAGAAGACGTTCTCGGGGATCTTCGTGAGGAGAACCCACGTCTGGTCGACGTAATGTATCCGACCAAAGACGATCCGAGTGTTCACGTACCGAACCTACTCCGAGTATCACCACGCAAGGAGGTAGTCAAACGAGTCGCTCCTGCGTTCCACCGTGAGTGGGATCGCTCTGCGAAGGCCCAACCCGACGAACGGTTTAGAGACGCGATCGAGTTTATCGCCGATCTCGATACAGTCCCTGATATCGGTGTCGAGGTCGACCCCGCTCCAACAGGCCCGAGCCTCGCGTACTTCTCACACGAAGTGGACCGTGACGATAACCTCCGATTTTCGGATGACCACGTCGCTACGCTCCCCAAGAACGGACTTAACAGAGGAGTACTCCGGACGCCCGACTCGTTCGACGTCCAGTACTTCATCCCGGAACGGTTCGAGTCCGAGTCTCGGCGCTTCCTCGGGGGGCTCGCGAGTACACTTGACCGGATGGGTGCTTCTCCGACCAGTACAACGGTTACGACGTACGAACTCGGGCCGTCACTCGGCTACACCGAACCGCTCGCGGATGTGGATGCAGACATCGTCTTAGCCGTTGTCCCAGAAGCCAGCAATGAGTTCATCCGGGACGGCCTGATCGACGATCCGTACCCGGAATTCAAGAAGGGGCTCGGTGGTGACGGTGTGCCGTCCCAGATGGTGACGACCGATAACCTCGACAACCAATGGGTGAATCAGAACACGGCATTGGGACTGATCGCCGGTGCTGGTGGGATCCCGTGGTGTATCGATGAGATGCCGGGGGATCCAGATTGCTTCATCGGACTCGACGCGACGCGCGATCCCGATACAGGGCAACACCTCGGTGCAAGCGCGAACGTCGTCTTGGCTGACGGCACAGTCTTCGTTTCGAAGACACAGCGGCTGCAGTCGGGCGAAACGTTCGACGAAAGTGCGATCCGTGACGTGATCAAAGACGTTCAGCGAGAATTCGTCCGACGAGAAGGGGAGTCACCATCGCACGTGATCGTCCACCGGGATGGCCGACTGTTCGAAGACGAGGCAGCCATTCGAGAGCCATTCGCCGACGCGGGGATCGAGATGGACATCCTCGATATCCGCAAGAGCGGAGCCCCGAGGATCGCGACCAAACGAAACGACGAGTTCAGAATCGAACAAAAGGGGCGACTGTTCGTCAGTTCGACCGACGACCACGGGTTTGTGGCGACGACAGGCGCGCCAGAGTTCACCGATGACCACGGATTGGGAACACCCCGAACACTCCACGTCGTCCGCCGTGCAGGAGATACCTCGATGTTGACGCTGCTCGAGCAGGTGTACTGGCTGAGTGAGGTTCACGTCGGCAGCGCCGGGCGAAGCGTCCGGCTCCCGATCACGACCTACTACGCTGACCGATGTGCTGAGCACGCGAGGAAAGGGTATCTGGTCCAGGGAGAGCTCGTAGAGGGGGTCCCGTACATCTGATGCGGGTTCTGATCGAGTACTCGTCCACGCGGACCACACACATTCAAGCACACTGCTCGTGTGGCCGGACGGACAGATGACGCGGCAGGTCCACGCCGACGTGTGTCGCTCGGATGCCGAGTACGCCGCGCTCGAAGCTGCTGCGACGGAAGCATCTCGAGTACCAAGTTCGGTCGTCTATCTCGCACCGACATCCGCACAACCGGAACGTATCCGCCGGACGTGGCGTGAGATAGCCAGCCCGATCCAACTGCAGATACGGAGCTTCGAGGACCTCGTCACCGACGCGCTCGAACGCGCGACGTTCCAGACGCGCACTAACGCCCTCACCGCCGAAACACGTCTACGCCTGGTCGAGCAGGCTGTCGACGGACTCGACTCGTCTCACCCACTCGTCTCGACTCGGACCACTGCGAGTGCACAGACGTACTCGCAGGCGGAGAACCTCCTCTCCCTGCTTGAGTTCGCTGGTCTCGAGGACGCCGATTCGGTTCGCGACGACCCCCGCCTCGCCACTATCGACCCACGTATTAGAAACGCACTCGCGGATCTCTATGCTGCCTTCACCGCCGCTCGCGACGCACACGCGGACGTTACTGGAACGCGACCGTCGATCCGAAGCGAGCGGTATCGAACGGTCCTCGACCACCCGAACGCACTCGCCGCCGAACTCGCTCCGGCGTCCACGGTCGTCTTCGGTGGCTTCACCGTATTCTCCCCGCTCGAACGTGACCTCGTCGCGGCGATCGCCGACGTGGTCGACCACGCTCGGGCTATTCTCCCGCTCGCAGGTGACCCGGATGACGGTCGACTCGTCGGGATCGACAGCGCGGTCGAACGTGCGGCGGTCGCGTACGATGACGCCGGGTTCGCGTTCGACCGCTCCACGCCGACTACGCCATCGGAACTGCTCTCGGAACGACTCTACCGCTTCGACGACCGAGAGCCGCTGTCGGCCGCCACAGTCGAGAGGGCGGGTATCGAGCGCCGGCAGTTCCCCACGGCTGATCACGAACTCCGCGGCGCGTTTCGACAGGTGACCGACTGGATCGAGGCCGGAACGATACCCTCGGACCTCGCGGTCGTCGTCCCCGACCTCGCATCTCGAACGGACCACGTCGCCGAGGCAGCGGCTCAGTACGGTCTCACTCCCCACATCGCTCGTGAGGTCGGGCTTGCGAACACCGAACTCGGCGAGGTGTTGGTCAACGCCTTCCGCCTCGGCGACGACGATCCCACCGTCCGTGACCTGATCCGACTCGTCGACAGCCCGCTCGTGGACGCCGACTGGCCCGACGAGCCGATCGACGCGGCGACGATCCTCACCGCCGGAAGCGCGCTGGAAGCGACCGACCTCGAGACCCTCACTGCGTACCTCGATGCCGACGAACCGGGTACAGTGGATGCCATCGGGTGGCTCCGGCGTCGGTGCGCTCGCTTCACAGACTGCACGGCCGCAACCGCCGAAGACCGACTCGTGGAACTGCTCACCGACCTCGGCGTGCTCGACGGCGACGTGGACGACACCTGGCGTCTCGCAACTGCGCGCGAAAGTGGGTGGGTTGTCGCCCGCGAGCGCGCTGCGCTTCGGGGGGTGCGCGACATCGTCGACTCCTTCGAGGGCGCACGGATTCCCGGGGACGTCGCATTCGCCGAGCGGCTCCAGACGGCGCTCGACTCGATGACGATCGATGTCGAGGCAGGGACGACCGACGACGTTCGCGTGTGCACACCGAGTGCGGCCGCACACATCAGCGTCGATGCGGTGTTCGTTTTGGGCCTGACCGACGACCGAACCCCGAGTAACCCGACACGGCTGGCGTTCGCCCGCAGCGTCAACGACGCACACTCTGATTTCGCGGAGAGCGACGCCGTCCTCCAGGCTCGCCACGCGATCGGAACCCAACTTGCTGACGCCGACACGGTTGTGCTCTCGCGCCCGTTGTACACCCCTGACGGGGACGAGACGGTTCCCGCAGACGTCCTGACCGAACTGGAGCGGGTCACCGCCGAGGACGCCATCCCGACCGAGCAGGTCGGTAGCATCGACATCGCCCCCCGATCGCGCGAGGATGTGCAACGTCGCCTCGCGAGTGCGCTCGCTGACCAGCCCCTCGCTCGCGACGGGACGACGACGGCCGGGGAAGTGGAGCTCCTCGATGCCGTCGCCGACGCCGACGCGTTGGCGAACGCCTCCGGCGAACCGACCGAACGGCTTCGTGCTGGAGTCGCGTGTGCGGCAGGCCGCCGAAGCCCGCGCACGACAGCCTACGATGGGGACCTCTCTCCGGAGACGATCGCGCAGTTCGGTGCGGCATCGACGCCGCTCAGTCCGTCCCGCGTCGACCGATACGTCACGTGCGGGTTCAAGTTCTACGCGCGGACAGTCCTCGACTTCGAGGAGCCGGAGGCGGCGCCGTTGGAACTCGACGCACTCGAGAGCGGACGGCTCGTCCACAACGTGTTCGCGCGGTTCATCCGTTCGCTACAGTCCGAGCCCGGCGAGCCGGTGGCGGTAGGGACGGACCAGTCGTATCACACCGCGATGTACGAGGCCGGGATCGCGGAGATCGAGCGGCCGTACGTCCAAGCACACGACACGGCGTTCCACGATGGGTGGCTGCAGCGCCTGTTCGCGGGACTCGACCCTGCGGGGACGAACGAGTACGACGGGCCCGCCGGGTACGAGGGCCTGTTGGTGCGCGCCCTTCGGAGTCTCACCGACGAGACGAGTCGCTTCACCGCTCGCCCGGCGTACGTCGAGGCCGACGTGGGTGTCGAAGCGGACGGCCCCGTCGACGAACCCGTCGCGACGACGGGACGTGACGACGATCCGGTGACGCTGTTGACCGAGGAGCCAGTCGACCTCGTCCCCGACGCGCCGTTCCGCTTCCGCGGGAAGGTCGATCGCGTCGACGTCGTGCCGGACACGTCCCCGACGCAGATCACCGCGATCGACTACAAGACCGGGTCGCACCCGAACGTGACCGACATCCGCGAGGGGACCAGTTTCCAGTTGCCTCTGTACCTCCGACTCCTCGAGGAGGCACTCGGACCGGGGTTCGATCCCATCGGTGCGGCGTACTATACGCTCAAGCTCCCGACTGAAGCCGGAGTGTCGGCGTCACCTTTCACCAGCCGACTCCACACGGCCCACTACAGAAGTAGCGGCCAACCACTCCGGCGAAACGGCGTCAGTTCACTGTTCGACTACCACCGAGATCCGGCCGCGGAGCCCTTCGCGGAACTCGACTCCGGTAATGGAGAGGAAGAGACAGATTTGGACACAGACGAGCGGTTCTACGACTTCCTGCACGAGACACTCGATGACCGACTCACGACGATCACGAACGCGATGACCGAGGGCGTGTACCACCCGACGCTGTTGGAGGCTGACGATGCGAAGTGCGATTACTGTGCGTACGCAGACGTCTGTGACGTCCGCCACCACCAGCGTGTCGACCGTGCCGACGACCACGGGCTCGAGACGGCGTACGTGCCGGATGCCGTCAGGCCGTCCACGGGGGGCGGGCGATGATCGACGATGACCGCCTCAAGCCCGAGCAACGTGCCGCGAAGGACGCACTCGATCGGAACGTCTCCCTGAGTGCCGGTGCGGGGACGGGGAAGACGACCACGCTCACCGCCCGCTACGTCGCGATCGTCGAGCGTGAACTCGCAACCGTCCGGGAGCGCCTGGACGATGGGTCGTACACCCGTGAAGCGGCTGTCGAGCACGCGGCGTCGATCCCCGAGCACGTCCTGACGACGACATTCACCGACCGCGCTGCCGCGGACCTCACCGGGACGGTCCGCGAGGAGATCAACGCGAAGCTCTCGGTGGCCGACGACGAGGAGACGTTCGCGCTGTGGCGGGCCGTCGGTGACGCACTCGATGACGCGTACGTCCAGACGCTCCACAGCCTGTGTCGACGGTTGCTGGAGGAACGGGCCATCGGGGGACTCGACACCCCTCGTGTCGACCCCAGTCACCGACTCTCGAAGTACGGGATGACGTACGTCGACCTCGATGTCGGGTTCGATGTCGTCGAAGAGGACGAAGCGGAGGAACTGGCCCGCGAGGCGGCCGCGGCGACGCTTCGCGAGGAAGAGTCCGACGCGATCGGGACGCTCGCCCGCCGCTACGACCGCGGCACCGTCGAGGACATCTGTTACGACCTGCTGACGACGTCTCCACGCTCCGACGCGTACGCGTGGCTCGAGTGGATGGCCGAGGTCGACGACGCGGATGCGTATGCCGAACGGATCCTCGGTCTGGCTATCGAGGTCTCCCCCGAGGACGTCCTGTCGGTTTGGGACGCTATCGCTGACGCGCTCCCGGTCGTGTTGGCGAACCGAGACGCAGGATCAGCGAACCCGACGAAATGGGCGATCAATCCGATTGTCTCGACAGCTGAACGTGTCGGGATCACGGACCACGCCACCTTCGAGTCGGCGTCGTATCTCGACCGAGTCGAGTTCGTATACGGGCTCGCAGACGCGGTGACAAAGGGGAGCGGCGAACAGTACGACCACGATAGCCTCTTGCCCACGGCACATGACCCGGATGCCGCACCGGAGAACGACACGGACCGACTGTATACTGCGGTCTGGCAGATTACGGAGGCCGTCCCAGCGGATTGGTCGGGACAGTCACTCAACAGCGATCTCGAACACGCCTCCTACGAGTACGTCGAGGCGTTCGCAACCGTCGCGACCGCGGCCTTCGAACGGTACGCCGAGGCGAAACACCGCGACAACGTCGTCGACTTCGGCGACCTGATCGCGTTGGCCAACCACTTCCTCGGCCAGCTCGACGCCGCCGACCGCCGAGAGTTCGGCTTCTTCGCCGACGGGGTGCCGGACGGCCCCGACGGCTACGTGATGGTCGACGAGTTCCAGGACACCAACGCCGACCAGTGGCGCGTCGCCCGGCTGCTGGCGTCACCTGCTCCCGACGACGTCGACACGACGAACCTGTTCGTCGTCGGCGACGACAAGCAGAGCATCTACCGCTTTCGCGGGGCGGACGTGTCCGTCTTCACCGAGGCCGACGAGGCGCTCGCGGCGGCGAACGACCGCGCGGGCGTCGCTGTCGAACAGGCCCCGTTGACGACGAACTTCCGGACGCTCCCCGAGCCGCTGCACGCGATCAATGGCCTGTTCGACCGGGTGTTCCCGCGGCGCGATGGCGATAGTGAATCGCCGACCGGCGAGTGGGCCTCCACAGACGAGGACGGCACCGTCGCCGCGTTCGAGGCGACGAGCGAGCCGCTCGAGAGCGCGCGGCGGTCGACGACCGGCGACGGCGACCGCATCGCTCCGAGCGTCGAGTACATGCCGGTCCCCGTCGACGCCGAGCAGCAGGCCGACCTGCTGCCCGACGGCCACCAACTCCGGGAGGAGCGGCGCGACGACGGGAACGCCTTGGAGGCAAAGGCGGTCGCGACCCGTGTCGCACAGTTGCTGAGCGACGGAACGAGGGTGTTCGAGGCGGTCGACGACGACCATCCGGAGTACGACCGCCTCGCGCACGACGACGATGGCGTCCCCGTCGAACGCACCCGCGATGTCGAGCCCGACGACGTAGCCATCCTGTTGAGTTCCCGCGGCGGGCTCGACGAGTACGAGCGCGAGCTCCGCGAGTTGGGCGTGCCCTACACCGTGATCAAGGGTGCCGGCCTGTTCGACTCGCCCGAGGTCACGACGCTGGTGAACCTTTTGCGCGTCCTGGTCGACCCGACGAACGACCGTGCGCTCTACGGGCTCCTGCGGTCGCCGATGTTCGGACGGACCGACGATGAGCTCGCGCAACTGGCGGCCACCCGTGGCGCCGACGAGTCGCTGTGGACCGCGCTGCAGGCAGCCGACTACGACGAGTGGGTGGCAGTCGCCGAGGACCTCCACCGGTTCCGAGCGTACGCGGGCGCGGCGGACCACGACGAGTACGAGCGTGTCGCGACGTGGAGCGCCCTCCTCACCCGTGTGCTGGACGAGACGGGCTTTCTCGCGACGGTCGGTGCGGACGAGCGCGGCGACAAGGCCGTTGCCAACGTCGACGAGTTCCGTTCGCGGCTGCGAGCGTTCAGCGAGGACGGCGTCCACAGCCTCGCGGAGGTCCTCGACCGGATCGAGCGTCGTGCCGACAGCGATGCTCGCGACGCGGAGGCGAACGTCGTCGAGTTCGATCACGGCGATGGCGATGGTGGCGGCGTCAACCTCCTCACAATCCACGAGTCGAAGGGCATGGAGTACGAGATCGTTGTCGTCCCCAAGCTCGGACGGAACTTCCAGAGCGCGAGTGGGGCTCGGCTCGCAGATTCCGTCGAGTTTGAACTTGTCGAGGGAAAGGGTGATCGCGTACCGTTGTTCGGAATCAAGGGTCCCAACCCAGAGGATCCGTACGACGACATGGCGACAGTCGCTCGCGATATCGCGCAGCAGCATCGGCGGGCCGAAGAACGGGCCGAGCAGAAACGACTGCTGTACGTCGCGGCGACACGGGCGCGTGACCACCTGCTCCTCTCGGGGCAGCACAAGGGAGGCGACGACGACTATCCGGCGGGTTTCGAAGCACCAGATCCCGAGAGTGCGACGACATGGCGCGATTGGGTGCAGGCGGTGCTGTTCGACGGTGTCGGCTGTTCGGATGGGGACGACGCCGCGGCAGTGGTCGGCCACCTCCGACGCGATGGCGAATACGAGCGGTCGCTTCCGTACGACCTGCGAGGGGAGCAGGCAGTCGGCAGCGTCACCGTTCGCCTCCCGCCCGCCGATGCGACGTACGACACGCCCGCCTCGACAGCGGACCTCGGAGTTGCGGAGTTCGTCGACGGGGTGACGACCACCGGCCCGACGGTACTGGAAGTCTCCCCGAGTGACTGTACGGCGCTTCGTCGGAGGGAGATGCGACTGGAGCGGCACGGTAACCGGATCGTCGCAGTCGATACAGACGACACTGCTCGCAGCCGAAGATCCGACCACGAGTCCGGGAGGACGGCCACGCCGGGCGATCTCCCGGCGACAGCGTACGGAGAACTCCTCCACCGGTTGTGTGAGGTCCAGCCACCGGACGACCGCGTGCACGACTTCGCGAGAGAGGTCCTCGCCGGACACGACGACCCGGTCGTCGTCGATCAAGGGAGTCTCGACGACGTGCTCGACGCCGCGGCCCGTACTGCCGACCAGGCTCGCACACGGATCGACGAGGTGCTCGCGGGAGTGGGCGAGGACGTCCTCGCTCGCTACGACGAGTACCGACTCGACGTGGAGATCGACGGCGACGACCTCGGCGTGGACCGCGTCGACCTCGGTGGCGAGATCGACCACCTCGCGGTCACCGACGACACCTACCACGTGTTCGACTACAAGACCGACCGCGCCGGATCCGATGACGCCGACGCGCTCGTCGAGGCCCGAATGACGCACCACGAGCCACAGATGCTCGCCTACGCTGCGGCGCTACGGGCTGCTGATCCGACTCGGAACGTGGTCGTTCAGTTGGTGTTCACCGACCTCGACTGCCACGTCGCGAGGATGGACGAGACGGACGACGCGATCGATCGACTCGTCGATATGCTAGACACGCACATCTGAGACCATTCGGAAGAGCGAAATATCACAGAGGAATCCTGGGGATGTCGCAGGGAGCGCTGCCCGAATACCCACAACAATCGGGTCCACTTCCACGATCCACCATCCGCGACTGAAGTAACATATCTCGATCTACCTTCGGTTCACCCGCTCGAGGTGGACCCGACAGTTCTAGTGACGATACAACAGCGGGTCGATACGCTCTCGGACTCTACACGACGCGTTCACTACGTCCTGCGGATAGTTCGTTTGGTCTCCGAGTGAAGTCGTATGGTGGCGACGGAGGGTCTCTGAATTCGAGAAGAATAGTCGTTCGAACCGACAGAATCGGTTGAGAGGGACTGCGTCCGTCCGCACCAGTGATTGGTTCTCGATGCTCTGGAAATCACGTATCCGAGTAATACTCCCGACGGCGACTTTCCACGTATGAACACGGGGACACTGAAGCGGTTTGAGGTCGACTCGGGGCGGCTCTACTTTCTCCGAGTCGGGGATGACGCCACGAAGACAAAGCACGTTCGGATCATCCAACCGACGATCGAATCTATCCTGGAAGGGAACGAGCTCCCCGTTTGGAGTCGACTCTGCAATCAGGTTACGGGCTCGAGAGGGGAGAAGCTGCTTGTGATGACCGATCGTCGGTTCGTTATCGTCGATACCGAGAGCGAGCGAACCGACGAGATTCCACTGAGTCAGATTCGGCTGTTGTCGGTGGAATCGCCGAAAGTCCAATCGAAGCGTGCTGCCGTCAACGCGCTCGGTAGAGCGACGATTTTTACTCGAATCCCTACGGCCGTGTTACAGGCAAAAGAGCAACTGAAAAAGGAGCTGTGCATCACGACCGCTTACGCCACCGAGTATCGGTTCAACGGGTTCGATGGTGCGGATGCCGACAAGGTCTGTCGAGAACTCCAACTCAACCTGCGAAAGCTGCTTGAAGCTCGCCAGGACAGCGAGGCTCGTGCAGCAGTACTCGAGAGAATCAACGACAACATCGCACGAATTCCAGAGGCGGAGGTTCACCTCCCGGATGAATTTCTCGAGTTTGCGCTCGATTCGGACTCTCCAGTCGAGCACGTCCTCGCCTACCGGGCGGGCGTTCAGGCAGCCCGTGAGGGTGAGTCGTTTGCGAGCGTAACCTTCCGAGGGTATCGACCGGAAACCGAGAAGAGCTGGGAGCGAGGATGGGAGGAAGAGACCTCGGACCTTCCCGCTGCGGAGCGGGTGACCATTCTCGCTGATATCTTCGAAGACGAGAAAGCAAAACTCGAATCCGCGTTAGACCGCTCTCTCGTCCGTCCGGGTAACGAGTTCTTCTTGCCAGTAGAGAACCGGAGAGTAGCAATTGTAATCGGTGAGTGCACCCCCGACGCCGGTACGGATCGGGTGATCGTAACGAGTGCGACATCGTTCGAATATGCGAATCCCTTCCGGGATCCGGACACTCCGGAGCTCCCGTATTCACTAACCGATCCGGAAGCGAGAGAGATCTATATGGAGGGAGTCGGGGCAGCGAGCGAGGGGACGCACGTATCCGAGTCACCCTATCAGCGCACGGAGAAGTTGAATTATTGGAAAGACGGCTACGAACGGGAAGCTCGCCGCATCGGAGTCGACGTACCACACGTTTCTCCACCCCCGGAGCTCTCCGATCCACAACAGCGTGAGTGGTTCCGAGAGGGAGCCATGGCTGCGTACAATGGCCGACCGAAGAGCAGCGCCCCGGAGGATGACGGCTCGAGGGAGCGGCCTCTCTGGATGCGGGGGTACCTCGAAGAGACGGAAGCGATTCAGGATTTCAGAGAGTCCGGTAGGGACCGGCACGGTGGGGATCTCCTCGATGAGGGCGGTGACGCGATGGAACAGGCGGTGTACGAGAAAGGTCTCGCTGCGGCGTATGCTGGGAAATCGATCGACGACTGTCCGTTTGAGACGCATCCCTGGCGGGATATCTGGGCCAACGGATTCACCGCCGGCACGGAAGAAAAGTGAGTCACTGCGACACGACCACGTCTCTCGCCGCGCCGGCGCATGTCGAGCACCGAACTGACTGCCGAAACATGGCTCTATGTTGAGGCTACGTCTATGATTCCAGCATGCGTCAGTAGAGGCAGAGCCACGATGCTAGATGAACTGCTCGAATCGATCGCCGAGACGCTCGCTGCGGTAACCGACGCCGACGACAGCGTAGAACTCTCGGAGATCGAAACAGGCGCTGATGTGTCGCTGGAGGGGATTTTGAACCAACCGGGGGCTACGGATATCCCGCTAGCAGATCTCGATACTACCCCATCCGTCGACACGAGTCAGTTGGCGTTGACTGATATGGATAGCTCACCCGCTATGGATCTGGCGTACGAACTTATCGAATCGGCTGAAGCGTTCCCCGAGCCGGACCCTTGGTCACCCGTAAACGCAGCATTCGAAGATATCCAGTCCCACCGTGAAGCGGTCGCAGAGATGTCTCCGACGGAACTGCAGTCCTATATCGCGGCGACCCGGGCTCGGACAGCCGCGCTCGACACGCTGATGCAAGGAGAACAGTACGAAGCCGATGTGCGGAGCGACGTCTCCGAATCGGTGCGAAACCTCGCTGAGTCGAAGTCGAAGAGCTATGCCCCCTTTACCTACACGCCATCCGAAACCGGGCTGACGCTCTCCGATGTGAGCGCGCCCGTCGGAGAACACGAGACGACTGATCTGGGAAACGGTATCATCGAGCGCAACGGAAAACGGTACAGACGGTTGCTCAACAGCACCTACGACCGAATCGACTGATACGGCAGTTGAGGAACTGCCGAAAGTATCGGAACTTTCACCAGTCCGTGTACCGTGACCGAATGTCGATCCCTCCGAAATCGCGGTTACGCAATCAAACCGCGCTCAGGTCACCGAGAGGAACAGCCACAGCGGCGCCGACACGATCGGCTTCCCACACTCCGGACTCTCGAACTGTTCGATTTCGTCCCGCATCGCCAGGACGAGGCCGAACGGGGCCTCGCCGTCGTGGATTCGATGGTGAACCGGCTTCGATCCCCGGGAACTCCCGTCACCGTCGGAGCTACCCCACTCGTACCGTTCGTACCGACCCATGTAGCCGTGGTCGTCAGAAGCCTCCAACGGGGGGATTCCGTCCCAGTACTCACCGTCCCCGTTCAACACGGTGTCCAGACGCCGTTCGTACTCACTTTCCTCCTCCTCCCGACGAAGGTACGTCTCTGCTGCCTCGACGACACGGGCTGCAGTCGTCTCTGTGAAACCAGGAATTTGAGCGAGATGATCGGGATCTGCGGCAGCAAGTGTTTCGACCGTCCAATGAGTCTCGGGTTCTTCTAAAACGGCTGTTGGCGTCAGGTTTGGCTCGTCTCCGTCTGTCGGTGGATTCCAGAGTGCCTCTCGTTTGGAGGAGCCGATACCGCGAACGTCGCCCAACATATCGTATAGCTCGACGGCGTCGACGATTTCGGTAGCAGTCTGAGAATCGATCCCATCCGCGTTAGAGATTTCTTCGGCGGACTGACTCCACAGGTCCTCTAACCGATCGACGCCGGCTTCTCGAAGTGCAACCTCGACAGATTCGTCAAACCAATTTAATAGCTCGTCTGCGCTGCCAGCTGGCCCCGTCGGTGGTTCTCCAACCGTTGGTTCGTACCGAACGAAATCGTGGAGTTCCGCGTCGGGAGAGCTGCTCTGTCGATCGAGGAATTCGCCGACGGCCGCGACCTTTTTATCGAGTTCTTCTCCAGTCGTATCCAGGCCTATCGGGATGGGGGCGCCCGCGACTTTCGGGATGAACTCGACGAACTGATCGTCGCGTTTCCAATAGTTGACGACCCCAGCGTTTGGGTCATGTCGGTGGTTGAAATTGTAGCTGAGCCGCATGATATGGTCGAACGCGACCATGTACTCGAGTCGAGAACGAAGTTCAGCGTCAGCCGTAGTGATATCAGCTAAGTCCCGCCAACAGAGTGCATTCGCGAGGCCGACGTCTCGAAGGGCAACACGCAGCTCGCGCGGTTTCTTGTTGCCGTATCCGTCGCTGAACGTGAGGAGGACCATCTGTTCGAGCGTATCGAAGTACTTGTTCCGGAGTGTGCGCCGGTCGACGTCGAGGATCCAATCGTCCGTCCCACTGTCACCGAGTAGTTCGTCGTATTCGAACGGTTCTGTCTCCATTGTGTGGGCTGCCCATGAGTAGAGGCGACCAAGGTCCCGTGTCCGATGTGGTCGGATCGAATCGAACGCCGGCGCTTGTTCGTGGATCGTGCCGAGTGTCTCGTCGAGGACATCGGTAGCGACGCTGGAGAAACCGGAGGAATCGGAGGACTGAGCCGTGTTGCGGAGATACGCGCGGATCTCACGATCGGGGCGGTCGAATATATCGTCTTCAATTCGTAATGAGAGATACCCACCGAGTAGCAAATACTCCTCGAGCGCGGTGGTAATCCATTCGCGCGGAGAGTTTGTCTCACCCGTTCCGACCCAATCGTCGATCTCCGAAAGTTGCTCCTCGTAGCGAGTGAGTGCCGCCACTACCTGCTCCGGGTCGTCTTCGGTAATCGCACCTTGGAAGCTCCGTCTTAGGTCAGACCCGCTCAGTCGATAGGTATCGGGGTCGTGAACGTCTTCGATCGAGTCACCGCGTAGCTGAGCACTGTAATCGATATCGACACGCCGGTCAGGATCGGCACCTTCGAAAATCGGGAACCTTCGCTGGAGGTAGTCTCGGAACTTCGGCGGAATAACCGTCTCAATATCGTACTGTTGGGGCGGGAGACGCATTTGATCCCGCTCCGGGTCGTAGAGTTCCCGTTCGACAGTTTCCTCAGCGATACCGGTAACGACGATTTTCCGTGCTGGCGTTTCCTCGAGTAATTCAGAAATCAACTCACCCCACCCAGACTCATCTGGGTCGCTGGCAAGCGTGTGGATGTCGTCGATAAAGACGTAATGGCGAGTCTCATCTGGGTCTCCATCGAGAATTTCATCGCTAAAGTAGTCGACGACGTCCTTGATCTGCCGCTCGGGCCGCAATTGGAAGGCTGGGTCCGCGTCTAACGGGAGATACAATACTCGGTCAGGACCGAGCTCGGGCAACTGTTGAACGAGGTTCGTGTACTCGTTGTCACCCGGTTTGGTAGCGTGGTGGTACTTGTCGATCGCCCACGCGGCCTGGAGTTGAGAGACGTCTGTGGAAGGTAGATTCTGGAGATCAGCGTCGGGCAACGTCCAGAGGAGTTTCCGGAATTCCTCGTCGACGAACAGCTTGATCGACTGTGACAACAGCGTTGTTTTCCCCGTGTTCTCGGGACCAGTGATGGCGAACAATCTCGTGTCTTCGCCGTCTCGCCAGCCGTCTGCCCACGTGAGCTTGTCTAGAGTGCCGAAGAAGTCGGACTTGTAGAACGCCCAGTCCTGCTCGATATCGATACTCCCGGGTCGATTCGGACGGTAGGTTGCCTCCGAACTCGACCACCAGTAGTTGATATCGTGTATCCGCTCCCGGAGCGCGTCGAACGACTCGAATCGGGAGGCAGCGTCGGTCATTACACTCGTACTCAGCGGCCTTCCACTTAAAATCACGATAACGCATTTCGATGTGGAATACGATAGCACGTGAGGAAAAGAAAACAATCCAATGCGGTTTTGCAAAACGACTAAGTGCTGTCACACAGTTGGTGCGTATATGGCCACGGCCCAGAACGTCACCGTCGACTCGGAGTCCAACGAGGTTCACATCGACTCGCTCACAGTCCACGACGAGGAACTCGTGTCGTTCCTGTCGGACGCGCCCGGCGAACCTGAAGCGGCGGTCGAGCGGGCGCTCCGCGTCGGTGCGTCGACGCTCGAACTCGCCGACACCACCCGAGAGGTCGAGTACGTCCGTCGCGAGTTCGACACCCTGCGCGAGGCGTTCGCGGACGAGGTTGCGGAAGTCGAACGCGAGTTTGAGGACGCGTTCGGCGATGACGGCGAGTTCGAAGGCCGACTGGACGATGCGTTCGGTGAGGGCGGTGCGTTCGCTGACCGTCTCGATGAGCAGTTCGGCGAGGAAGGCGAAGTGATCCAACAGGCGCTCGACCCCGACAACGACGGGTCGCCGCTGAACCGGATCCGGCAGACGTTCCGCGAGGAGATCCGCGATCTCAGTGAGAAACTGGAGCGACAGGCCGGTGCCGAGGAAGAGCGTGAGCTGAGTCACCGCTCTGGCTACGACTTCGAGGACACCGTCCAGGAGATGCTCGCGGACGCGACGTACAACACGAGCGACGATGTGGAACGGACGGCCGAGACCGAAGGAGAACTTCCCGGTCGCGACGTCGGTGACTTCGTGTACACGATCGGCGAGACGGGCCAGCGCATCGCTATCGAGGCGAAGAGCGTGGAAGGGTACACCCGGCCGAAGATCGATGAAGAGATGGCCGACGCGATCGAGAACCGCGACGCGGACTTCGGTGTGTTCGTCAGCGAGTGCGAGTCGTTCGTTCCCGACACCGTCGGCTACTTCCAGCCGTACGACGACTACGTCTGTGTCTCGCTGTCCGCCGACCGCGACGACGAGGTTGACGAGTCGTTCCTGCGGATCGCGCTCAGTTGGGCGCGGACGCGTGCGATCCAGGGACACGTGGACGCCGGCGACGACCTCGATCCTGAGGAGGTGCAGTCGCGTGTCGAGGCGGTGCGTGACGAACTCGACCGCATCTCCAACGCCAAGCGCAAGTGCACCGAGATGCAGTCGACCGCGGACGACGTGAAGGGGCTGTTGGACGGTCTTCGCGACGACGTGATCGTCGAACTCGACGGGATCACGACGGAGCTGAGCAAGGCCAGCGACGGAGCGTGAGTCGAGAGCGTCCCGTCGAAGATCCCGACCTGGAGCGAACGTTTACTACCCGATACGTGGATCCCCCGTCACGATAGATGTCCCTCCTGCTGGAGAACGCCATCGGCGCCGTCGATTTCGAGGAGGTCACGCTTCGTCCCGTCCAGTCGATCGGCGGCGCCGGCGTCCTCGACGAGCCGGTCCCGCTGGACGTGGTCGGTGGCTACGCCGAGCATCACGACGTCCTCGACGCCGACGGCCACGGCGTCGTCTTGCCGCTCCACGGTCTCGATGACGCCGAGTTGACCGGCGAGGCTGTCCGCTACCGCGAACACGACCTCCGTGGCCCGATGTTCGGCGGCCGCGGCGCCGACGGCGACGTCGAGTGGGTCGCCCCCGATGGACTTGCTGCCTCCGAGACGGCCGCACGCCTCCGCTTCTGGCACCCGGACCACGTCCCCGACGAACTTCCGTCGTACCACGTCTCGCCGGTCGCGGCGGTCGAACCGGCCCGAAACCCGCTCTCAGACACCGAAGACCTCGTGGAGGGCCTCCGCGAATACGTCACCGAGGAGCGCGATGCCGCACGCGAGGCGAACCGAGAGCGGGCAGAGCAGGGTCCGACCACCCAGTACCAGCGGAACGGGTCGGCTATCCCGACACTCGACTGTGTCGACGTCGAGGACGGCGAACACGTGTTCCGTGTCCGTGAGGCCCCAGACGTCGGGCTGCATATCGACGACGAGTCGGCAGACCGCTACGGGTTCGTTCGCGACGAGTTCGACATCCACGAGGGCAACGAGGTGTTGATCCACGCGCCAGACGGTGTCTCCCACGAGGCGTTCCCGGTCCGCGCGACGGTCGCATCGACGCGTGGCCGGGACCTTCGACTCCGAGTCGCATGGGACGCCGTCGAGTCACGGTCGTCGGTGGGAGCGATCCTGAACAGACCACGTGACGGGTACGGGCTGTCGCCGCTGCTCAACCCAGTCCCGTTCGAACGTCAGACCGAAGCGCTGGATGCGCTCGCGGACACGCCGATGGCAGCTGCGTTGGCGGGAGCGGAGCCGCTTACCTTCGAGGACGACGCCAAGGCCGCCAGCGAGCCACTCGACGACGAGCTCAATCAGGACCAGCACATCGCCGTCGACCACGCGCTGTTGGCCGACCGACTGTTCTGTATCCACGGCCCACCCGGAACCGGCAAGACGCGGACGCTCGTGGAGTTCGTCCGGCGGTCCGTCCAGGCGGGCCGAGACGTCCTCGTGTGTGCGGACTCGAACCAGGCCGTCGACAACCTCCTCGTGGGGTCGAGCACCGCAGACGGCACCGACGAGGGCTCGCTCCACGCGTACGGGCAACACGGTACCGACGAGTTCACGATCCACAGAGCCAACGCTCGGCGGTCGAACAACCGAGTGGTTCGAGCACACTACGGCGACGGCAACAGCGGGAGCGCCGACGTCGTCGCGACGACGAACAGCAGCGCCGGACGACTCGCCCGCGACTTCGACGTCCTCGTCCTCGACGAGGCGACACAGGCGACGTGTGCATCGGCGTGCGTTCCGCTGTCACGGGCAGAGAAGGTAGTCCTCGCGGGTGACCACCAGCAACTCCCGCCGTACACCGCCGCCGAGGGGCCAGCTTCCTCCCGGTACGGCTCGTCGCTGTTCGAGCACATGTACGCTGACGGGGGCGTCTACGAGGGTGTCGGTGTCCAACTGCGAACGCAGTACCGAATGCACCGCGACGTCGCGTACCTCCCCAACCGACTGTTCTACGGGAAGTCGCTGCGCAACGGGCGGGCAGTCCCCGAACTCTCGAACCACAACACCATCGTCGCCCACTCGTTCGGCGGTCGCGAGGAGCGCGTGAATCACTCGCTGCGCAATCCAACGGAGGCGCGCTTCGTCGCGATCCTCGTCGAGCGACTCCTTGACGACGGCCTCGCCCCGACCCAGATTGGTGTGATCACGCCGTACACGGCGCAGGTGGATCTTGTTCGCGACCGACTGGGCGAGGTGAACGACGGCGACGACGTCGTCGTCGACACGATCGACGCGTTCCAAGGGAGCGAGCGCGAGGCGATCGTCATCTCGTTCGTGCGGAGCAACGACGCGGGCGACGTCGGCTTCCTCGGCCGCGCGGACGACGGGCCGCGTCGACTGAACGTGGCGATGACCCGAGCGAAGCGGCACTGTGCGCTGGTCGGCGACTGGAACACGCTGCGGGGCCACCGTCGTGAGGCTCCACGAAACGACTGTACCGACGTGTATCAGTCCATCTACTCCGATCTCGAGAGCAGCGGCCGCGTCACCAAGCCTGACCCGTCGCTCCTCCCGTGACCGCTCCTGCTGGTCCCCTCCGCTGATCCGGGACCGGTGGTCAGACATCTGATAGTATCTGGGGTTGGAAAGTATTCTCGATGTGGTTTATCCGACTATTTATATACTGTACCCTCGTTGTAGCGACTGCGACGTCGGATCGAGCCGGTCGACCACCACCCGAGAGCCTTCGCCACGCATGCCCCCGAGCCACGAACCCGCCCAGTCCACCCACGACACCGTCGACGAACCGATCGCCTTCACACATGACCCGAGCCACACGTTGGGGGACCTCGCCGGTCTCGCCGACGAACGTGATCGCCTCGAGACGGTGGTTACAGCGCTGGCCGAAGGTGTCCCGGTTGCCACCCACGGCGTGCTCGTACACGGACCGGGGGGCAACGGAAAGACGCGAATCGCGGATGCTGTCGCGGGGGAGTTGGCGGACCGAGGGTTCTCCGTCGGGTGGGTCGACGGCACCGACGGGCTGGAGGCGGTCGACGCCGACCTCAACGAGGCAGTAGAGCGAGCGGCCCGAGCGGCGGTCGACACGGCGCCGTGCGTCCTCGTGCTCGACGACATGTTCGACCACCGAGCGTCGGCCATGCTTCCGCGTCTTCGTGACCGTCTCACCGACATCGAGACAGCGGGCGAACGGGTGTTGGTCGTCGCGACGGCGGACCCGTCGAACGCCTCGGGGGACCTCGGTGCAACGTTCGAGACGAGCGTCGCGGTGACGGCGCCGGACGGAGACCGGGCGACGACACTCCTCTCGTCGTTCCTCGACGAGTTCGCCGCCGAGACGGTCGTCGACGTCGATGTGGACACGGCGAGCGAGCGTGTTCGCGACGTCGCCGCCGGCACCGCCGTCGTCGACCTGCGTGCGGGAGCGAAGCGAGCGGTCCAAGAGGCTGCGTTCGGCGAAGCCGAGACAGTCGTGACTGGCGAATCGCTGCGGAGAGCCATCGAGTCTGTCGTGGAGAGCAAGCCGCCCACGCCGTACGCTCGGCCGTCGACCGACGACAGCGGCCCTCGTCGCGTCGAGGCGACCGACGTGACCTTCGGCGACATCGGTGGTCTCGACGAAGTGAAAGCGGAGTTGCGGGCGGCGCTGGAGTTTCCCGAGCAGTTCGCCGACTTGTACGACGCCTGTGACCTCGACGTGCCGGGCGTCTTGCTGTACGGTACGCCGGGGAACGGGAAGACGATGCTGGCGAAGGCGCTCGCGACAGAGTACGACCGCGCGTTCGTCGCCGTCGACGCGCCAAGCTTGAAGAACAAGTACGTGGGCGAGACCGAACGCACCATCCGCGAGGTGTTCGAGACGGCCCGTCGGAACGCTCCGAGCGTCGTCTTCATCGACGAGATCGATGCGATCGCCGGGAGTCGCGAGGAGGCCAGCGCCTCTCACGAGGTGGGCTTCGTGAACGCCCTGCTCGCAGAGTTGGACGGGTTCACTGGGACCGAGCGCGTGTTCGTCGTCGCCGCGACGAACCGCCCCCAAGCCGTCGACGGAGCACTGCTGCGCGAGGGTCGCCTCGGGCGGCACGTCCACGTCCCCGTCCCCGACGGAGACGCCGCTCGCGCGGTCGTCGAGCGGCACGTCGACTCGTATCCGCTCGCCGACGACGTGACGCCCGCGTGGATCGAGGACGTGATCCCCGACGGCGCTCCCGCGGCCACGATCGCGGGAGTGTGTGAACAAGCGCTCCGCTGGCACGCTATGCGTCGTGCCAGCGAGAGCGGCTCCGAAGCGCCCGTCGTCACCCGCGCTGACGTCCGTGCAGCCGTCGACGAGTACCCGATGCCGACCGAGGGAGAGACCGCCGCCGCTGGCCGCTCGAGTTTCTACTGATCTGAGTCACCCGTCAGATTTATAATCTACACCCGACTCTTGGAAAGTGGAAAAAACATAGAAAATATTATTCTGTGAATTGCACGGCGACTACCCACCCCCAGCTCATCCCTATGACAGCCCCACCTTCAGCAGCCGACGACGACCGACGGACCATCACAGGCCAGTTCGTGTCCCACCGACCCGCAGGCAAACGAGATCGGGTTTGGCGACTCCAGTTCGAGACGGCAGACGGCCCGGAATCCGTGTTCCTGCATCCGGAGCGCGAATGCGTGCGGTACGACCTCAAGACCGGCGAGTCGTATCGGCTCAGCAACGTCCGTGTGTGTCAGATCGCCGACTACGAGGTGGTTGGTGAGTGTCCCGCGTGCGGTGAGCCGTTGAGGGAGTGGCACGCGATCGACGACTACCCCCCGGTGCGAGCCGTCCTTGACGGGTTTGAGACCGATGGGACGGTGTACGTCGTCGACGCCGAGAGTCGAGTGACGACCGCCGATGAGGGCGACGACCCGGACGGCGACCACCTCGTCGACGACTGGCGACCGTGGCAGACGACGCCCGAGCCGACAGCGTACGTCTGTACTGACTGCGGTCGCGAGGTCGACCCACGGTACCACAGGGGGGATGGTGCTGAGGGTCGTGAGCTACGCAACATGAGCGCCTCGGCCGACGCGAGCGCGCCACTCGCATCCGCGAACAAGAGCATGGGGCTCGCGACCGGCGGCGCGACGGACGCGGGGAACTTCCGGGAGAACGTCCGCGAGGGGTACGTCCCCCAACCGGACGCGCTCGCGTACGAGGGATTGGTTCACGACTACCAATTCCCCGCACGCGGCGACACGGATGCTGAGGGGCTGTTCGTCCCGACCTGCACGCAGTCTGTCTCGTCGAATCCGCTGACGGGTGGGGTCGAGCGGTATCTCTCGATCGGGCTGGACTCGTCGCTGTCGGCTGCGGACTTCGATCGACCCGCGCTCGATTTGGTCGCCGTCCTCGACGTCTCCGGTTCGATGTCGAGTGCGTTCGATGAGTACTACTACGACCGTTCGGGTACGCGCCGTCGCGTCGACACCGACAACAGCACCGCCGACTCCAAACTGGATGCGGCGACGAAGTCGCTGTGTGCGCTGACAACGCAACTCGACGATGACGACCGACTGGGCGTCGTCCTGTACGACAACACCGCACACGTCGCGAAGCCGCTCCGACTTGTCGGCGACACCGACATGGCGGCGATCCGGCAGCACATCCGCGCGATCACCGCACATGGCGGCACCGACATGAGTGCGGGCTTCGATGCGGCCCGCAACCTGTTCGAAGCTCTCGACGACGGCCGATCCGACGGGTCGGACCGAGAGCGCCGCGTCGTGTTCATGACCGATGCGATGCCCAACACCGGGAGGGCGTCGACGTCTGCCCTCGTCAACGGAGTGGCCGACGCCGCAGCCGACGGCGTGTACACAACGTTCGTTGGGATGGGGTTGGACGCGAACGCCGACCTCATCTCGGAACTGTTGGCGGTTCGAGGGGCCAACCACTGCTTCGTCCACTCCGCGACCGAGTTCGAGCGCCGACTCGGCGAGGAGTTCGACTGTCTCGTGACGCCGCTGGCGTTCGATCTCTCGGTTGACGTCGACGCCAACGGCTACGAGGTGGCCGAAGTGTACGGCTCGCCCTCCGCGCGACCCGATGACGGAACTGCGCTGGAAGTGACGACGCTGTTCCCCTCACCGACAGAGGACGGCGAGTCACGCGGCGGCGTGATCCTCGTCGAGCTCGAAGCGACCGACCCCGATCTGGACGCCGCCGCAGATGCTGGCGAGATCACGCTCACGGCGTCGTGGGTCGAGCGGGACGGCACACCCGACGAGACCACAGCCACGGTTAGGCCGCGAGTGGCGGGCCACGACGACGACGCGGTGTGTAAGGCGGTCGCGCTCCGTCGGTACGCCGCGGAACTCCGCGAGTGGACCGAGCGCGTTCGCGAGGGAGGCGACAACGGTGACGAGAGCGGTCAGATCGACGACTGGCTCGAACCCGCACGACCGCGGCACAACCACCACGAGCGGGGCTCAATCCGGCTTCGCTTGTCCGACGCCGACGTCCAGCGGTTCAAGCGACTCCGCGAGTACCTCCAGGCCGTGCGGACGGTCGTCGACGACCCGGATCTCGATCAGGAAATCGAGCTAGTGTCAGAGTTACTGGAACACGGGCGAGCAGACCAGGAGGTGCCCCGGTGAGCACCGACTCGTCGAGTTCGAACGAGACCGTCGAGTCTGGGGATTTCCCCGTCTCCTTCGGCTACCAGCACGCCAATCCCGGTGCGGGTAACGAGTCGGTCCTCCTGCGATTCGGCTACCCTGGTCGCGACGGCGACGCGTGCCTGCTCGTGGATGCAGGGCGGAACGTCGACCCCTCGGAGTTGCTCCGGCCCGAGGACAGGCTGGTGGGCGTCTGTCTGACCCACGCGCACTTCGATCACTACCGTGCGTTGTCGGGCGCGCTCGACGGCGACGTTCCGCTGTTCGCTTCGCCGGACACGGCGGCGATGATCGACGACGTGCTAACCGTCGCAGCGACAGAGCGCGGCATTCAGCGATCCGGTGCGGTCGAGGAGGCGGTCGTCGCGATCGACGACTGGACGGACGTGTGTTCGGGTGTTCAACTCCACCCGCTACCGGCCGGGCACGCACCGGGTGCAGCGGGGTTCTTGTTCCGGTTCACCGACGCTGAGGAGGCACACGACGTCGTCGTCACCGGCGACTTCACGCTCACCGACTGCGCGGGTTACCCCGGCTTCGACACGGGGTTGGCCGTCGACGTCGAGTGTCTGTTCCTCACCGCGGCGACCGACCCCAACGCCGGCGGGACGCTCACCGACGCCCTCGCGGACACCGTCGAAGGCGCGCTCGTGGGCGGTCGCTGTCTCGTGACCTGTGGCGCGCTCACCGGCGTGCACGTCGCTCGCCTGATCGCCGCCGTGAACAGTGAACTCGGGACCGACGTACCCGTCCGCCTCGTCGGCCAAGCGGCGAAGCTGTACGAGACGCTCGGATTCGAGCACGAAGATGTCGAATGCGTCCCCGTGTTCGACGACCCGCACAGCTGTCTGACTCCCGGGACCGTGACGATCGCCGGACCGGGCGTACCGAACGAGGACAGCAGCGGCCGACTGTTCCGGGCGCTCGAACAGGACACGGCGGCGACGGTCGTCCAACTTGTCTCGAGTGGCGGAGACCCGGTGACACGCGGCGGCTGTACGACCACCGGGTACGCGTTCTCGAACCACCCGACGGAGGACGATCTCCGTACGGTCGTCGAGTCACTCGAGCCGGCACAGACGGTGATCACACACCAGCGCGGCCGAACGAGTCGGTTCAACGACCTCCCGTCGTGCGTGCGTGCCACTGGCGACGGGGATTCCTACACTCTCTACGAATCCGGCACCTGGGTCCGTCCCGACTGGATGCCCTCTGTCCGGGAACGCGACACCGCGGGCGGACTCCGCCTCGGAGCCGTCACCGATGTGTTCGACAGCCTCCCGCTGCCCGACATCAACCCTGCGACGTTGCCTAACCTGGCTACCGAGGGCATCGACGCTACGGCCATCAGAGCGCGGGTCGAAGCCGCCGACTGCGACGACACCGCCACCAACGCCACGGACGAATGCACCGACGCGAGCACGATCACTGACGCCGACACCCAGCCCATGAGTGACGCTGAATCCACAATCGACCACGACAAGCACCGCCTGTTCGAAACGACAGCGACCCCCGAGTTCAACGCTGAGAAGCCCGCGGCGTTCAACGAGGAACTCCCCGACCCGACAAATCTCGTCACCGACCGCGCCCGGAGCGCGCTGTTCGACGGTTCGGACAACGAGGAGGACATCGAAGCCGAGGCCGACAAAACTACGGTAGACGTCGACGGCCCCGACCAACAGACGGACGGCGAACCCGCGGCGTCGAGTGAGGACGTGGGCTACACAGATACAGAAGAGAGCGACGCCGTCAACGGACCGGGCCCCGACACGTCCGTGGGTCATGAGGAAGATGAGCCCGCGAGTAGTCCCATCGAAGCCGATGAGGACGTCACTATCGACGGGTTGACGGCCGCCCTCGTCCGTAGCAACCTCACAGACGACGAGTCGAGCACGACGCCAGCCGCGTTCGTCGCCGACGCCGTCGAAGCGTTCCTCGCGTCGGTCATCGCTGGCGCAGCGCCGACCGAATCGGCACCGCCGGTTTCTGTGGCAGTTGCCGACGACTTCGCCCCCGTGCTTAATGACGCTGCTGTCGCTGCAGGATTCGCGGACGTCAACGAGGCCGCTCAAGAAGCACTCGTGAATGTCCTCGGTGGTGGAGAGCCTCTGACCGTCCCGCTGGGTCGGCTATCCTCGTTGGTCGTGACGGTTGCGACGTCCGACGAGTACCCGTTCGACACTAAGCGCGCTATTGTTGAGACGGCCGTCGTCAGCAAGCTTGAAACGGAGTAACGAGTCGAACCCACCCCTCAAAAGGTGTAGTTCTTGATTTGTCTGCGCCGATGCGCCCGGAGAGTCGGCAAAGTCCTAGTTGGATGTAGTCTTTCCCGACCATTGAATAGTTCGGTAGATGCACCCCTACCAGATGTGTTAGAACAGGTTTCCAGCGGTTCTCTGTTTGGTTTTATTAATCGTTCTCTTTTGGGCTTTGAACGGTCACGTCGGTCACGATTGACTGAGGGATGCGTTCAAACGCGGTCGCTACTCGACTTTCGCGAATGTCTGATTCTGAGATACCCCAGCCAGAGTTGTCCATGACCTCAGCGAGTCTATCTGGGGATACCTGATCGTCGTACAACAAGGATTCCAATTCGAGTAGTGACGGACCGGGGAGGTCCGGGTCTTCCAGACGGTGGAGTTGATGATCAACATCCGCGACTGGTTCGCGAACTAACTCAAGATGTGCTCTGATCTGCTCACCTTGGCTGATTCCAGCGTAAGCTAGAGACTCGGTGATCCGCTCCTCGATTACGTCTCCATTCATATCCATCCCAATGAAAAGCAGACTAAGAGCCTCCTGTGAGGCCGCTCGAACAGCAGACGTTTCTCTCCTCTCTGAGGGGTTGAACACGGCCTGTAAATCATCGTCTGGAAGCCACATGTAGAGGGCTTCAAGGTCAATAAGCGCCGTTCGCAGACGCTCTCGGAGAACCTCACAGAGCGCTTCACGAGTAGAGTTGTCACCTTTTGATCCACTCAGAACCTCTCGTTCTTCATCAGAGAGGATCCCGTCCTTCTGTCCCCTGGTGGCTGACTGCTGTTCACTCATCGCTACCACCCTCGGTGAATCCACCCATAACCGCTGGCCGCTCAGTAGAGTGACCTAGTAGTGTCGCTCGTTGCCAGTTCGCGTAGCCTCTAGCGATATCAGTAGCAGTCGACCCAAATCCGATCGGAGCAAATGCAACAGTTCCGAGGAGAACCTCCTCAAAGTACTGAAGCAGCAACACGTCCTCAAAGATCGGGACCGTGGTCTGTTCGAACGCCGATCGTTTCTTCATTACAGCAGACCACTCCGAATTCGCTGCGACGAATTCCTGATGTTGGTCGAACACGATCTGCGATGGAGTCTCGGACTCATATTGGCTGATGAAATCGTCGTACGATTCTGCCGCCGCGGAGTCAACCGTGCTCCGACTGTACTCCTGCTGGATATCGATAGCAATGGTACCAACCATCCAGTGAGGTTCTTCCAAGTCCTCTCCCAGAGCGTACGCGGACTGTGCGATTGGAGCGTTTACAAACGCCGGGAGTTCGGTCTGTAGCTTCTTCAGGAGCGGTGCATCAGTTGGAGTAGGCAACCGAGTGAACTCGGGTGGTGCGAGATCATCTCCGATCACGAGTTCGTCGAGGTTGACCTGCGCTGCTGGCTCTCTCTGCTGCCACAGCGTCCCAGCTAGCCCCGCACTGCCGACACTCCGAACAAGAGTCCGTCGCGTGAGGTTGTTGTCTGTCATTGACCTTCGCCGACGATATAACGACTCGTTAGAAACAATAACGTATTGTTATGTGCGCCTCCCATCCGGAACCCATAGGTTCAAGCCATAACGATACGTTATCGATAACACGCGAATCAACACTCCAATGGATCCTATCAACCTTCGAGTCCCGGAAGAGCTCAGGGAGCAGGTCGCGGAGCTAGCACGCCGACTTGAAGGAACAGACGGACCTTCCGAGATGAGTACCACGGCACAGAAGCTAATCTACGTCGGACTCGGCATGAGAAAGAGCGGACAAGAACCGAAGTTCGAGGGGCCACTCGGAATGGTGAGCCGTCCGTTCGCGGGAGTCAACTTCGCCGGTGAAACAGTCTCGTTCGGAACCCGAGTTTCAACTGAAGTCGGTGAGGAACTCACAGAAGTCTTTGAGACGAAGAAGCATCCAGCAGCGAGAGAGGCGCTTCGTGTCGGTGTGATCTATCTGCAGATCGAGGAACTCGACATCACAGGCCCAGCACAAATCAAGCGTCCGTTTGCGAAACTCGAAATGGAGGACCCGATTGACGATCCAAGGGCGATGGACGCGCTCCAGGAGTTACGGTCAGTGCTGTAGTACAGGCTCGCGATCATCGACGCAGATGTTATGGATAGCTCCCAGCTGACCCTGTACCATTCAACCGCCGCCGCGAAACTGCCGGCCATTCTGACCGATGGTGTCGTTCCGTCAGTTGAAACATACCGCGAGCCATTAGTAGAAAGCCTGATCGAGTTCGCCGAGGACCGTGGAATTTCAATTCCTCTAGATCGAACCGAGTGCAGTTTCTTCCATCCTACGCAGGCTATCGAACACACGACGTTCTATGGTACAGATGACTACGACGCGTTGTCTGCCCCGATGGGACTCGGAGTCGTTGATGGGCAAGAGGTCACTGGTAGTGTCGCTGTAGGAGAGTACCGACTCTTTGGAGAGATAATCCATTTCTCGCACACAGATGTCGCTGATAGATATTCTCTTGTCGAGTCATATGAAGAAGCCCTCGAAGGCTACGCAGAGTCGTTTGTCGCCCTTGACGAGTTTTCGTCGCTTGATGAGATTGTCTCAGAGTATGATCATCCGGAGATTATGGTCGAAGGTGGAGTCAGCGCCGAAAGCGTAAGCGAGGTTCTGCTTGTGAAAAATATCAAAATGTAATTCATTCATAGGAGTTAGGGTTGTATATTACTATCCGCTTGAAATAGTTTGAGAAGTGAGCAATTCATACCCATTTCTGGTTTTTCCTATGTGTTAGTATATACAGCCAACAGTTCAGGGGTCTCTAATATTTGGCGTCCTCTCACACGAGTTGCGATGTGAACTTTCGCTTGCAAGCGACGAGGTGGAGAATTTTCTGTTTACATTTCCGGAACCTACTACTTACCAACGTTTCGGAATTACCGATAGATGAACTCAGGCGGTCAGTACTTGACTTCGTAAGTTGAGGAAGTGATACTCCCGCTCTGCTTGAGTGAACTAAGCCCCTGCCACAGACAATCGACAACAGCACTTGAAGCACTGGGCTCCCCTGTTGTCTCTGGGTCGACGCTGTGGAGACGAACGAAATAGTGTTTATCACCAGCATTCTCAGCATAGTCGTACTCACGCTTCGTCAGTGTGAATCGCCTTCCATCAGTAGACTTGGTCCCTTTGACCTCTAGGGTTGATTCTTCGGCTGGATCAAGCTTTGACAGACTTATCCCTGCGGTACCCAGCACAGCGCCCGAAATGTGAATATCGTAGCCGAGACGCTCCGTACCTACATTTGTTATCTCGACCTGCTGTTCCACATCCCTGATAGTGCCACGGAGAATGATTTTTTCCTTTTTCCGATCCGTGGAGAGGGTTTCGACTTGAGTGTTTTTTCCATGCGAGTCAAGATAAGACTTCACGACTCGACTGAGCTTCCAGACGGTGTATGCTTCTGCGACCTCTCCCACCTTGTCGCTGTCAGTCACATCACCCTGCGGAGCATTTGTCTTCGGTGCCTGAGACGTCTCACGGCCAAAATTCACACCAATATCGGAATCCGATAAGTCCTCTATTCCATCATCCGCGTTCTGATCGGACTCAGGCTCTGAGTTCATGGCCAGACGATCCTCTGGAAATTCAAAGTTGGTTATTTCATCATCCTCTGCCAACTCGTCTGCCTTAGAGCTAGGTATCTGTGTTTCCTCATCGTCTCGGAGTAGTTCCCATTCTACAGGGTCTGCCCCCTCGTCTAGATCAGTATCAGCCACAGGTCCTGCGTGATATCCCGCACTGTCGTTGATATTCTCATTCTGTCTATTTCTCGCGTTTGCTTCTTCAGAAGGTTCTAAGAGATTCTTTTTTGAATCGCTATGGCTCGGCTGTGCTTCGTCATCGTTTATGGAGTCCGGGCTTGGCTGATTTACGCTATCGTTCTTAGGTTTAGCAGAACCCCCCTCAAGGACCGACTGAAGATTGTAGCCTCGTTTCCTGAGATACTGTTCGCTGAGTGGCTCCGGCTTCCCGAAGGCGCCTTCAACTACATCAACCACTTCTGAGTGGGTGTTAACACCGATAGAGAGCCACCTCATAAGTTCCGTCACCATCGAGTCAAACGATTTCGCATCCGTGGTGAGTGTTACTATCGGTTCAAGATCGTCATCGGTCTCAATTACGCAGTCCGACTTTACCACCTCCGAGATAGTTTTTCGATCGAGTTGGTGCTTACATAGGAGTGTTTCTGCCCACTGTGGCGTTCGTTCCGCAAGCTGCTGTAACTTCTTTATCGGTGGTGTATTGAATCCAATATTTTCACCAAGCACTGAGTACACCAGATCAAGTATCTCAGCGTAGTAGTCGGACAGTTCTGCTGTACTCTGTGCGGGCTTGTAGTCATGCACCGACTTGGTCCACGCCGCGGAGAGTACTGTGAGCCCGAAATACTTCTGGTAACAATTTCTGACGTCTGTGATAGTAGCATCCTCTAAATCGAGCGGAGACACAGCGAGGGTCCGCTGTTTAATTTTCTTAGGGGACTGCCGTACTGCCAGCTTGTCCGTACAGTAGTAGGATACTTGTTTTGCTGGTCTGATTGACCCGTCTAGCGTCGGAACTCCGTTGATCATCTTTCGTAGATTTTCTTGCGAATCGACAGGTTCATGCTCGAGACAGACATTTATGAGATTCAAAAATCCAGTTTCAACCCGTCTCATAGATTTCTCCCCGCCATTAGCAGCTTCAACGATTTCATTGTAGCTGTCGGCTGCTTGAGATATAGTCGCGGATTCTGGCACTCCCAACTTTTCAACCATGAGCTCCTCAAACTGAGCCCCGTAGGCTGCTTGAACCGCGAGTAAGTGGCCATCGAAGTCGGTCCCTTGCCAGACGAGCATCTCGATCGGAAGTACCTTCTCTGGTTCGTTCGGTATGGGGTAATCGAGCGTCCGGAGCTGTCTTAGCACCCCCTCGGCTTCTTCTTCAGATAGCGCATTAAGATGTTTCTTGACATATTCTAGCCGGTCGCAAAACTTGTTAATTTTTTTGATTTCTCCGGCTTTCCAAGACGAGACTATATCCTTCAGTACGTTAACCGATCGCTCCGGGCCGATCTCAGTCTGCACCCCGAGGCAATCACGAAGTCCCTCTGGTATCTGTTCGGTCAAAATCGGTACATCCGCGTGCTCGGTCTCTGAAGTTTGGACATATACCTCATCCGGACAGCGGTGAGACTTATCCTCACATGGAAGCCACGCTACGGTCTGAAGTGTTCTGAAAAACGAAGTGGGAGTTGTTGTTTGATTCAATTCGACGTCTTGTGGGTTCTTATCAACCGCCCATGCAGCCTTGATAAAAGCAAACTCAGAGTAGTAGTCGTCCCAATGGAAATCTAACATCTTGAGAAAATGTTCACATACCTGAACACTATCTACGTGAGTTAGTGCCGCCTGGAGATCATTGTGAGTACATTGAGCTATCTTGGCGTCGACAAGGCCATATTTGCATCCTTGACCTTGGCCACCTTTCTTCATCCACGAGAACTCATTTTTCAATCCGTTATAGCCGTTCTTCCTCACTGTTTCATCCCGAGGAAGATGAGTTTCAATAGCCTCTACTTGAAGATGTGTAGGCATCTCCCAGTTCAACGTACTTTTTGTGTCAGTAATGGCCTCATTAAGATCCGCTCGAGTCCTGTAGCCCTGATTCTGTTCACTCAAAGGAATGCGTTCTTGCACCCCTAGTTTGCTGAAGAATGCCCCCCACGAACTAGCATCCTCATCGGATGTAAGTTGAGCATACGTGTGAGAGACCTGGTCGACACCTGAGAGCGCATCAGCGATCGGATCAAGGCGGTAGGTGTGGTCCTCTCGGTATTTATCGGTGAGCAATAAGTAATTCGCCGGTTTGTACTTTCCCGTTTGTGTTTGGAGGCATATTTTTCCCAGATCCTCCTTCTGTATCGCTAGACCGTTGTTCCGACGGTAGTACTCATAGAGGAACCGAACTTCACGACGATGCCTGCTCTTAGAAGACGAGTGGCGTTTTTTGAGATTAGGGAGTAAACGCTTAATCAGCGTTTTCGGCCTCAGCTCTTTCACATTGAAAACAGTAGTAAAGAGCTTTCTCGGGTTTATCTCTCTGTCTTCACCAACTGTGTTCATATGTTCACAGAACGTTCGATTAAGGACGTTGAGTTCACTGAGGACATCCTCAGTTCCAGGCAGGGCCCACGACTCTGTAAGCGGGAAGTAAACCGTGTCCTCAGCGACCTCATTTGGAGAGAGTAAATTCGAGTCTGACAGCCACAACACTGGTAGTGCAGCGAGGGCTGTATCGAACTCATTCGTTGTTCCACTCTGTGCCTCTCGATACGCTATCGCAGTCGCACAGAAGTCGACAACCCATTCCATCGACTGTTCGCTGAAAAAGTCTCTCTCTTGACAGGCGGTGAGCAACTCGACGATCCCAACGTTGTGGAGATCGGGGATATTCCGAACTCGAGAGCTGACAGATTCCGGATAGTCATCTGCGAGCTTATGCCGACTCTCATCGAATAGCAGTTCATAGTCCGCGTCACAAAAGAGATCCTGGAACCCACGGTCAAGGGCGAACACGCTTGCTGGCTCACGAAACTCACCATCGGTACACTCGAGACAGTCACTCTCTTGGAAAACGCTGTACGTGTCACTCTTAACTTGGTCGGAGATACTCTTTCGTTCATCTGGTGTCAATGTGATGCTTGGCGTGTCCACGTGAGGAAGCAAGAAGAGAAACTCTGCTGGCTTGGATCGCTCCTCAAAGAAGTGATCTCGCGCCTTGCCGAGACAAGTGGTAACGGCATTAACTAGTCGATAGTTCTTATCATTATCTGGCAATACGTGCTGTCTGTCATCGGGCAGTTCAAACTCTCCGTGTAAGTCGAACGGAACTGGAATGGTATCCTGCGTCGGAAAGTACGTGTAGAGTCGAGACATCCGCGAGGTCTCGAGTGGCGCACCCGCAGAGTCAACAGCGACCGAAAGAGTGAGATCTCTCTCTTCATCGTCAGTAGTGGTCACAGAACTCGTGAAGTCTTTCCGGCAGTCTGTTTCTACACACTCGCCACCACGTAGCTTCACAACACACTGTCGTCGGCCGTCACTCCGGCGGTGATATTCAATTTGCTCTGTCTGCCCCTGATTGTCAACTAAATTCACCTGAACAATTTCCAAATCCCATAGATATTTCAGATACTCCGAAAGATCTTGAAGTAGCTGTGTCTTGATCGACTCTCGAGGGGCGCCGCCCGTGCTCGTTCTGAAGGGTAGAGTGATAATGGTCTCTTCAGTTGCGGTCCGCTCAGAATCGATTCGGGGTACAGTGGGTTCCTTCCGGTTAAAACTGAAGTGATAGTATCCGGAATCGATTCTCGGTTCCTCAGTGACGCTGAATACGGATTTAAATCCAGTTCCGAACTGGCCGATCGATTCACTATCTTCCTTCGTCGTCCGCGAAAACGAACACAATCGGTCCACGTTCGATTTAGTCATCAACTGGCCGTCATTCTCAACGACTAGCTTGTCAGGAGTGAGTGTGAAAACGACAGCACCACACCCGTCAACATCGTGGGCGTTCTGGAGCAGTTCTTGAACAACTCTCGAAACATATTCATTCCGTTCAACCGTTTGGGCCCGGCTCCGCTCTGTCTGTTCTAAAAGAACCTCGAAGTCTTGCTTCAACTGTGGTTGGTCAGCTAACTCCTGCTTCATCCGATCGAAGCTGACTCCTGATTCGCGCTCTCTAAATTCGTTTAGGTGTTCAGCTGCGGCCTGTCGTGACTTTGGTATCTCATCTTCCATAGTTCAAATTTTAGTGTTGGATCTCGTTGTCTTACTGGCGTTCAATTCCTCTCGGACTCATACTTGTTCATCGGCGTGACGAACAATTCCCCGGTCTGTGTCGGGTGAATTCTAATAGTAAACATTCAATTATGTAACGATTAAAATTGGCCACATTTATATTTTTCCCCGGCTTGACATCGACGTACAGACTACTGAGGACCCGATCGAGATACCAACCTCATAGAGTATGTGCCTCGCTTGTCTTATGGTCACTATAGGACCGCAGCAAGTGGCTGATGAGCCATCTAAGTGTTAGCCCAAGTCCTATGATACAACCGGAATTGCAGTGTAGTTGATTCTTGAGCTATTCGTGACTAAATGAGGCCTATACCATCGTTCAAGGACGATCAAAGCGCGAATCTAATATTGAAGCCCCAGATGCGCCGCTAATAGTCTCGCTCCTGACCCGACAGCGAGATGGTACCGATTTCCACTTCGGCTTACTGAGTTAAGCCCAAGTGGCCCTTGCTGACAGTCAATCCGGCCGCAGCAGCCCCAATACCCCCGGATTCCGTAGAGAGCGACTATTATCCGGACTTGTATATCGTATACCGCGATACCAATATTTGAGTTCCCGTCGACACCACAGTTTCGGAGGATAGGCCAGTTTCGGGTTGAATTGCCATCAATTCGCGGTGATTCTCTCCAATCAAGCATCAATGTTGAGTCCCTGTGGTCGGAATACCGGGCGAGCGTGAGAAATTGCGTGAGTTTTGACGCTACTGAATAGCGTCGCCACTCTCGAACAGCTAACCCGGCGAGAGCGTAGCCGGTTAGTCAGGTGGAATCAGCGCCGAGGCGATCAGTTCCACACACTCGCCGGCAGTCAAGATCGGTGCGTAGTCCATCTCTCCGTCGACACCAGCTTTGAGCAGGAAGTCGGTGAGCCGCCAGATATTGTACAAGAGCACGGCGAACACGAAGTAGAACAAGCGAACGCGGTAGTCTTTTGAGGATGTTTTCGCCAGGAAATCGTGCTTGATGCTCTTGTACTCGTTTTCGATTTGCCAGCGCCGACTGTAGCGCCGACAGAACGTCTCGGCTTCATCCGGCCTGACTCGGAGATTCGTCGCGAAGACGGTCGTTGCCTCGCCGCTCGTCGATGGCACGTACAGGAATCGCATTGGGTGAGATCCCGCCTCAACGTGGACGGAGGCCGGCTCAACAGCCACCTCCTGGTCGTCCTCGTCTATCTGTTCGATCACCTCGCGTTCGGTACTGGCGATGCGCTTTGGAATGAGGTAGTTCACATCGAGATTCGAGAGCGTCTGAAACACTCGCATCGAGTCGAACTCCCGATCACACAGGACCGTCTCGATAGGCACGTATTCCTTCGCGCGTCGAACCAGTCGCCGCACGGTGCGGTGAATTTGATTCGGCGAGTTTTCGTCCCACGCGGAGCTCTCTCGCACTGGCTCGACGGCTAGGACGAGCGGAATATTCTGCCCAATAATCGAGAGCGTCGCAAACTTGAACGCTCGCCCCTCGCTGTCCTTCGTGCCGCTGACCATCGGCATCTCCTCGACATCCCCGTAGTAGGGAATGGTGGTGATGTCGATCGCAGCGGTGACTGGACGACGGAACGATGCCTCAGAAGCGATGACCGAGAGCAAGCGGTCTGTCGTCTCATTAAACCCCTCAACGAGCTCTTCGGGATCGAACTGTTTGACTACGCGGAGGTGGGTGTCGCCATGCGGGCCGTAGTCCTCGCCGCGCCGATACTGGAAGCGAGCGGCTCCTTGCGCGGTGCCGCACCGAACCATCCCCATGAAGGTCTGTAACTCGAAGAACCGGGTGTCCTCGTAGGAGGCGTTCTGCGCTCGGCCAGAGTCGAATCCGTCGAAACCGTGATCCCGTGCGAGGCGTGTCGTCCGGCGGATCTGCTCGTCCGAGAATTTGTCGCCCGTAGACTCGTCCTGCTCATTGTCTTCAGGTGACTCCGGTTTCGAGTCAACGACCTCCTCCTTCAGACGAACAGCGGGGACTGTGGGGCCGTGGTCATGGATCTCCTTGACAACGAAATGAGCGGCGACGGTCACGTACTCGCGAACCCCATCGTCGAATCGATTCCGCCAAGTGCGAGAGAGTACGGCCTCGTCGGGAACGTGGTCTAGCCCGAACGGTTCAGCGAGTTCCTGGTACGTTTCGAGGGTCCGGTAGCTGTCGCCCGTCAGCTCCCGATAGATGAACAGCCGGAGCATTCCTCGGAACGAATCGGGTGCTGGGTGCCACTCCGGGTAGCCGTCCTTGAGATGCTCCATGTAGATGGTTACCTCGCTCACAGCCGCCCGGAGACACACTCCATCTCCTAGTGTTTCCCTGAGTTCGATTCCAGTCTTGTAGGCGTGAGTCATCCGGCAGGCGCGATCCGAGAGCGGATCCAAGGTCTCCGACATTGATTCTTGATTGCACCGGCGAGATGGAAGTGGCCGCGATCTCGTCTGTATCCTCTTGATCGTCGACACAGATGCTCAGTAAGGGGTTCACAGGACAGTGCGGAACTACCAGATTGAAACGACAGGTCATGAAAATCGTTCACACACCCAATCACGTCGATGAGTGAACCGGATCAGCGATCAACGTCCGACCGTCTGACTGCCCTTCTCGAGAAAGCAAACTACGAGGAGACAGTGGCGTGCCTCAACTGGCTCAGTGCAACTGATGCTGAGACTCGCAATCGAGCGTTCAGAGAGGTTCGAGATGTCGTTGCGGAGCGGGCACGCTTCTTCTCGTAGCACCAGCTGAGTAACTGACACATCAAATCAGGAAAACTAATCTGTACACCGCAGGGCCGAGTGCTGCCCTTGCTTACTTCACGAACATGTCTGTTCGGATGCGGTCCGGGTCGACATTAAACACGCACACGCGATTTGTTGACTCGTCTTCGGGGACCCAGTCAACTGACGCAGTCAGTCCATCAGGGGTTGTAACGGTCACTGTCCCATCTTCGCCAGTTAAGAACACGTCCCCGGACACCCAGTCATCATTTTCTCCTATCGGAAACGATCGCTCATCTCCATCAATGCTGAGCGTCACCGTGACAGATTCTGAGCGAGTGTTCGAAATGATGATATCTGCGGGACTCTCTTGTTCGGCCCAGGGGGCCTTCGCGCCCGGTCCTGGGCTATCGGGCTGCTCGCTCCCACCGCCAATGCCTACACACCCCCCAAGCACAGTAATCCACAATCCATGGATATATTTGCGTCTCCTAATCATAGGTATCAAACTACCATCGATACATAAATATCTTGTTCGAGGACTAGCCCATTCAAACAGTGTGTCTTGAGGTTGCTTATTGGAAGTGATCCAGCGTATGGTCAATCGAATCGAGCGTGCACAACGACATATAACGAGTCCAATCACCCCATGAGATGTCGCTGTAACTGTCGCAGTTCCCTGATTCTGCGAAATCGTTGCTCGGGTCTTTGGCGTAGGAGGCTACAATGGGGGTCGCCTTATCGGTGCCGTTCACACTGAGCACGTGGCCAAGCTTGTGATCTGTCTGCACCGACGACCCGGCCTCATCTTGGACAAGCTGACATAACTCATAAATGAACGCGTGGAGCGACTCGTGAATCGCCATTACAGACATCTCCCCGGGGTCATCGTAGTAGCCATCGCCCGCACCCACAAATCCAACACACCGCCCCTGCCACGCATGGCCGTACGTTCGGGCCATGCCACAATTGCTCACAAATAGATACAGTTCTTTCCCGCCGAATCCATTCGCGTCCAGCCAATTGTTCGCGTCGGATCGCTCCTCACCCTCGTCACAAGAATTCGCGGTGAAATCGGTAGTATATGAGATGACCCGCGTCCCAGGAACGTTCGTTGATGCGTAGATGTCGTTATGAGCTTGCTTGATCCCATCGAACGCCGCCTCAAGCGCCCAATCAGGACACTGCGAGCACCCCATCACGTTCACCTTCATCGCCCATCGATCCGTCTGATCACCGTTGTTGGCACTTTCTTGAGCGTAGAATGTCATTGCGATCCACCTCCGTTCTTGTTCATCAATACGTCTGACTCCTTATCAATCGAAATACCGAGCTTGCCATGGTTTTGAACGACAAACGTCGGTGTTGCAGCCAGCGACCTAGACTGAAACATTGGGGCGTCATTGGAGCGGTCATTTCGAGGGTCCACAGCCGGGACCCGTTCTTCAACTTCCACTTGCTGCTGTGGGTATGAGATCTCCACCTGTTCGCCCACTCCAACACGAGTTACTCCCGTCGGCCCATCAATTACAGTCGTCAGCTGGTCAAAGCTGACGTCTGGTGGGGTAATATCGGGAGTTGCGGTGAGATCAAAAACGGTCAACCGGCGCGTGTCCACATTCAGTTCAGTCGCCGCAAACGCGCCATCATGGGCTACTCCAGGAATCGATTGTCGGCCAGTGTCTCCAGTGTAGTACCCGTCGGTGAAGACGACCCGATCATTCGATTTGAACGTGCCCACAATCCCCGGTGTTGCCCAGGGTGATAGGACAACTTCGTTCTCATTAACACTTACTGCGTGATACGGTACTTCGTCCACATCAGCTTGGCTCTCTTTGGCGTTGAAATCCGCTGGTATCGAGGTGTCGAACTTCCATCCGGTTTCAACGAGCTGTGTTGTCTTGTCGGTACTCTGTGCTGATGCGACAGACATTCCTGTGGTAGCGATCCCCGCTGCTCCAAGGACTGTTATGAGGTGACGGCGAGTTACGTTACTTGAGTCCTGCGACGACTTGTCGGAATCTTGTATTGACATGCGGTTTGGATCTGATCTTCTGTGCTGGTTTTATCTCGATACACCATTCCCACTATTCCTGGATATTACATCCAGAAATCCAATTCACCCGACTGAATATAGTTCTTTTGTAATGATTAGTATTAAATTAAGTGTCCTAATAAAATCACACCTACAACACATGTTGAATGGAAGTACTGAATTGGTGCAAGCCATAGTCAGAGCTATCGATCTACCCCATCCCCTTCCCCGCCAAAGGGCGCGCATCCAGTAGGTTGGCTAGGCCACCGGAGCTGCAGCGGTCGCAGAGCTAGAGCGGCCCCTCAAGATGCCCAAGTTCAACGCGGTACCGCGTTAGCGTCGCGAGCGTGTCGACGACTATTCCACAGCCATCGCAGGCGCGGTGAACGCGCTCGTCGGGATCTGGCCGCGTCTGGGTGGCGCAGTCGACACAGGTCGGGTGAGTGATCCGCTCGTCCTGTTCCCAGGTATGCGCCTCGCCAGTCTCGGTGCCGGACGGCGCGTCATAGAAGGCACAGCCGACGAGTGTCTGCTGCATCACTCGTCCTCCTTGTTGGCCTCGCAGCCACTCGTCCAGCCCCGGTGGAAGACGGCCAGTTGCATCGTCGAGTCGAATGCAGTGCTACTCGGCTCGTGGACGAGGACGCGGTCCTCGGGGACAGGTATGACGACGCCCAAACCGCTGTACTTCACCTATTTCACATCTCATGACTGAGAATAGAAGGCACGCATCAAATCCATCCTCCGAGGTTGTGGTCGACACGGCTTTTGCATTTGGATTCCTAAAAACCACCACTCGATTGAGAGGATGGCCCTGTGCGCTGCGGATGCAATCGGATTCATACGAGCTCGGCCAGTTTTCGAGCCCCACCGTTCGCTACTGGTTCTTATAGACCAGATCGACAGGGAGCCGCCAGAAAACTGCGTTCAACAGAGAATGTTGTCTCTGTTGAAGTCTTTCAGCATTGATATTGCGTAGAGCTGGCTTCTCTATCGAATTCTACGATCCCACTACAAACCAAAACCTCAGCAAATCGCAAGACGACAAGAGTATTTCAACAGAGCCATCCTAGTAGAAGAAAATGAGTAAACGGAGTCTTCAGAGACTCCGATATTTCAGAGGTCGCCAACCGCTATTCTGATCATATATATCTAGATTAGATCATCACAGAATTATTCTGTCGTGATCTCTACGAAGAAACTGCCTCATACGTGATCTCACCGGACTCTAATATCTCAATTTGCATTGACTGCGTCGATTGGCTAATCGCAATTTCTGTTTCTGCTCCACTGTCTGTACTGACAATAATTGTACTTGAACCACCCCTCCGAACGATAGCTGTGATTTCCTCCCGAGTGTCTGGGCCCATCTCTAGTTGATGATCAGGTGACTCCTCACGTTCGGACGCATTAATCACTGTAACTGATACCTGTTTGCTTGATGAGGTTCGATTATATATTTCGACGGGCACCTCTGTGGTCCGACTGAGGACATCCAGGCAGCCGCTAGTAGCCACCAAGATTGCACACGCAGATCCAAGGATGAATCTTCTTTTCATATCAAATTAGTTAAAACAGCGCATAGTAATAAGCGATCGGTCTGACGAAATCGTCGAATCGACTTCTGTCAGTTCAGATATTAGTGACCTAACAAGGCACGCATCGAAACCATCCTCCTAGGTTGTGCATCGAGGCCGGCCATGTACACGTCGCTACAACGGGAGCGCCGTCGCGGACCGCGCGGTCGAGTTTCCGGATCGGTGCGCCCTCCCCGTCGAGGAACAGGAGTAGCCTCCCCAGACATCGAACGACACGTCGTCCTCGAACCACACCACCCCCGCGGATCGGGATGGTGGAGAAAACCGTGGCTGCGGAGGTTCACCGGTCGCCCGTCAGCGGCTCGCGCAGCGCCCACACGTCAGTCGTCGGGTCGAGTCGGTGCGGTTCGGCGCCGCGGTCGGTGACGATCCCGGCGTGGTACAGCATCGCCTTCAGCTGGAACACGGTCGGCGAGTGGTAGACGCTCCCGTCCGTCAGTTCGGCCGTCCGCAGGTCGCCCTCGGCGTCGAGCGTCCGCGCGCGGGCGTCCTCGGTGCCGCGGAGGAACAACTCGACCGTGAACGTGGGGTGGGTGGTGTGGAGCCACCGAACCAACTGGACGAGCGTCGGCGCGGGGTAGCCGTCGTCGGCCATCGTCTGGAGTTCCTCGACGATCAACTGCGTCGCCGGGTACGCCCAGACGACCCGGCGGGTGAGCAGTCCCCAGTCGGGGGCGAGGTCGCAAAAGCGCCTGCGTGACCGCTTCCAGTCGTCGAACGCCGCGAGCGCGGCGTCGACCGTGCCGTACCGATGGAGCGCGAAGCGAACCACCTCCTCGCCGAGCGGCGTGAGCCGGAGACGGTCGGGCCGCGCCTCGACCAGGCCGAGGAAGCTCGCACCCCGCCGTGCGGCGGTCGTCGCCGCGACGACCCGATCCGCGAGCACGGTATCCGTGTCCGTCGAGTGGTACACCGCCAGCGGCACCGCGAGGTAGTTCTTCGGGTGGTTCAGTCCGAAGGAGGCGTCGGCGACGCCCTGTGCGGTCGCCTGAAACCGGATCGCGGTCGCCTCGTCCGAAGTGCGGTTTCCGACCACACGGGGCACCTCCAGCGCCGTCGCCTCGCCGTCGACAGCGACGCCGAGCACGCCGACGTTGAGTTCGCGCGCGAGCGTCCGCGCCGACTGGGAGACGGCGTCGACCGGGGCGGCGACGTAGGCGGCGTTGGCCTCGCCGAGGCGGTCGTACGCCTGGACCACGCCGCGCTCGGCGTCGACGGCGCCGCCGTCGGTGTAGCCTTTCGCCTCCACGGCGACGAGCGGCGGCTGGTCGCCGAACCGTTCGACGGCGAGCAGGTCCGCCTCCAGATCGCGGACGCCGACGAGGTCGGGGTAGCCCGAGCCGAGCCGGACGTGGTTGAACGGGGCCAGTCGCTCGCGGACCGCCGGTTCGATCGGGCGGCCGGGGAGCCACTCGTCCATCGCGAACTGGGTGTCACAGACCGCGTACGTCTCGGGCTCGTCGTCCGGGAACAGCCGGGCCTTGGCGTGCGCGAGCACCTGTGGCTCCGAGAGCGACGCGGCGGTTGCCATGGATGCACCTCCGGTGACGGGTGTAAGAAGCTTCTGCCGCGACTCCCCCGTCACCACGTCGGTCGATCCCCTCAGAGGGTGTCGGAGTCGGCGTCGGGGGCACCGAACGCGGCGAACGCGTCACCGTCCGCTCCGCGCGAGAGGACGGTGACGATGTCGTCGGCGCGGACGACGGTGTCGCCGTGCGGCGTCAACTCGCGGTCGCCGCGCTCGATCCCGATCACGAGCGTCTCGGCGTCGAGGACGCCCGCTTCGACCGCGTTCTCGAGCGTGCGGCCGGCGATCGGCGCGTCCGGGTGGACGCTCACCTCGACGACGCTCGCGTCGCCGGTGAGACTGATGAAGGCGTTCCGCTCCGGGACGCGCTCGTCGTGGGGGTCGAACGGGTCGAACGGCGCGAACAGTTCCTCTTCGAGCAGGTCCTCGTCTTCGATGTGGATGCCGAGGTCGGTGAGTTGTCGGGCGATCCGGCGCAGGTCGGCGGTCGTCCCGCCCACCGCGAGGACGTGGAGGTTTCGACGCCCGGTCATCAGCGTCCGGACGTTGATCACGCCGGGGACGGCGCGTGCCTCGTGCGCCAGCGCCTCGCGCTCGGTGATCGGCACGTCACAGAGGTAGAGGTTGGTGAGTTTGCCGTCGGCCAGCTCGAAGTCGACCTGAGCGGTGTAGCCGCGGACGATCCCGGCGTCCTCGAGTTTGTGGATACGGTTGCGGATCGTCGCCCCCGAGACGCCGGCCCGTTCGGCGAGGGCGCTGGCGGAGGTGTTCCGGGCGTCGTCCATCAGCGCGTGGAGTATCTGCCGATCGATCTCGTCGAGCCGGTAGTCCGTGTTCGGATACGTCATTGGGGCGTTGGGGTTCGATTTCGCAACCGAGTACGCGACACCGCCGTATAGTAGTTCCTCAGAGCGGTGCGGGGACCGGCGCCGGTGGAGCGGTCACCGCTCGCTCGGCCGCACGGCGGGGACGGAGCGTCCCGTCGGCCGATGCCGCCGCGCGTGACTCGCGCCACACCGCGGACGCAACCGAGTCCGAGGACCACGACGGAGATTCGATAATGAAAAATTGAGTGGCCAATAAATTCGGTTTCGAAAAGAAAATGCGCGTGTTTATATCATCTCGGCACATCGGCTGAGCATGGACCGCGAGACGGTCGACAGCACTCGGGCCGACGAACCGCCACGGACCACGACAGCACGTCGACGGACCGGCAGCGACGGGCACGACGGCGGTGCTACCGATACCGGCGGGGCCTCACTCGTGACGGGTCACTCGACCCGGTCCCCCGGAGGTGGCTGATCGATGCGTGCGTTCAGCCACCTCGCGGTTCCCGTCGCGAACGCCGACGACGCCGTCGCGACGGTCGACGCGCTCGGGCCGCACCTGCGACACGTCGACCGCATCACGCTCGTCCACGTCATCGAGAAGGGCGGCGGCGTGGTCGACAAGGCGCCGATGGCGAAGCGGCGCGCGGACGCGGAGGCGTTCCTCGCGGTCGCCGCGGCGCGGATCGACGGGACGGTGCCGACCGGGACGCGTATCGCCTTCGGGACGGACGTCGCCGAGACCATCGTCAAGACGGCGATCGACGTCGGGGCCACGGCGGTCGCCTTCCACCCCCGCGGCGGGAGCCGACTCCTGCGGCTGTTGACCGGTGACACCGCGACCCGGCTGGTCTCCGACCCGGATCTGCCGATCGTCTCGCTGCCGCCGACCGACGACGGGACGGGGCCCGATCCGTCGCCGGCCGGACGGCGGGAGGTCGACTCATGAGCGACGAGGAGCTGGCGAAAGACCTCGGACTGGTGTCGGCGCTCACCATCGGCATCGGGACGATGGTCGGCGCCGGCATCTTCGTGCTCCCCGGCGTCGCCGCCAGCACCGCCGGGCCGGTGGTGGTCGTGTCGTTCGTCGTGGGCGGGCTGATCGCGCTCGTCAACGCCCTCTCGGTGTCCGAACTCGGGACGGCGATGCCGAAGGCCGGCGGTGGCTACTACTACGTCAACCGCGCACTCGGGCCGCTGTTCGGCTCGATCGCGGGCCTCGGCGACTGGATCGGGCTGGCGTTCGCGTCGGCGTTCTACAGCATCGGCTTCGGCCAGTACCTCGCGACGCTCGTCCCGTTGCCGGAGGTGCTGTTCCTCTCGGAAGTGCAGGTGGGCGCGCTCGTCGCCGGCGCCGTGTTCGTCGGCGTCAACTACGTCGGCGCGAAGGAGACCGGCGGCGTGCAGACGGTGATCGTCACGCTCCTGTTGGGCATCCTCACCCTGTTCGCGGTGCAGGGGTGGCTGTCGTTCGACCTCGCGACGTTGCTGGGCGAGGGCGGCGCGGCGCCGTTCGGCTACGGGGCGATCCTCCCCGGGACGGCGCTCGTGTTCGTCTCGTTCCTCGGCTACGCGAAGATCGCGACGGTCGCCGAGGAGCTGAAGAACCCCGGGCGGAACCTGCCGCTCGCGATCGTCGGGAGCGTCGTGATCGTCACCGTCCTCTACGCGGTGCTGGTGAGCATCATGCTCGGCGTCGTCCCCTGGCCGGAGCTGAGCCAGTCGGCGCCGCTGACGCAGGCCACGCAGGTCGCGTTCCCCGGCGGGTTCGCCGGGCTGGCCGTCACGGTCGTGACGCTCGGCGCGCTGTTGGCGACCGCCTCGAGCGCGAACGCGTCGATCCTCGCGTCCGCGCGGATCAACTTCGCGATGGGTCGCGACCGGATCGTCTCCAACTGGCTCAACGAGATCCACCCCTCGTACGCGACGCCCTACCGCTCGATCCTCGTCACCGGGGCGGTGATCGTCGTGTTCATCGCGGCGTTGGGGCGCGACATCGAGGTGTTGGCGAAGGCGGCCAGCGTCCTGCACCTCGTCGTGTACGCGCTGATGAACGTCGCGCTCGTCGTCTTCCGCGAGACCGACCCCGAGTACGACCCGGCGTTCCGCGTCCCGCTGTACCCGCTGACGCCGGCGCTGGGGTTCGTCCTGTCGCTGGGCCTCCTGGCGTTCGTCGGGCAGACGGAGCTGCTCCTGTCGGGCGTGTTCGTCCTCGTGGCCGTGGTGTGGTACGTCGTGTACGCCCGCAGGCAGACGACCCGTCGTGGCCTGTTGGGCCAGTACGTCCTCGAGCGTGGCGACGACCTCCCGCCATCGGTCGTGAACGCGGCCGCGACGGTCGCACCGGACGGCTCGGGGCGGGACGACACCCCGACGACGATGGTCGCGCTGTCGAACCCGCGCACCGAACGAGCGCTCGTGACGCTCGGCGCCGCGCTCGCCGACCACGACGGCGGGCGACTGCTGGCGACGCACGTGATCCAGGTGCCGGACCAGACCTCGCTGGAGGCGGCGGCCGAACAGCGCGACCGCATCTCCCGCACGTCGGCGGGCCTGCTCGAGGACGCGCGGGCCGACGCCGAGCGCCTGGGTGTGCCGGTGGAGACGCGGACGGTGCTGTCCCACCAGGGCCTCGCGGAGGTGTTCGACTTCGCGCGCGACCACGAGGTCGACCGCCTGGTGATGGGCAACGGCGGCACCAGACTCGCCGGCGGGCGCGTCGAGGGGCGGCTCGACGAGTTGACCCACGACCTGCCCTGTGACGTGCTCGTCCTCGACGACGGGGCGTTCGACCCCAGCGAGGTGCTCGTCCCGACCGCCGGCGGTCACTCCTCCGACCTCTCGGCGGAGGTGGCGCGGGCGCTCCACGAGACCGTCGGCGCGCGCATCGCCGTCCTCCACGTCGCCGACGACGTCGACGAGGGGGAGGCGTTCCTGTCGGAGTGGGCTGCCGACCACGACCTCGCCGACGCCGAGCTCATCGTGGAGACCGGCGACGTCGAGGCGGCGATCGGCGCGGCCGCGGAGTCGCGAACGCTCGTGCTCGTCGGGGCGACCGAGCGGGGCCTGCTGTCGCGGGTCGTCCGCGGGTCGCTACGGCTGTCCGTGCTCGACGAGCTCGACTCGAACGTCCTACTCGCCGAGCGCCCGCGCAAGCGGACACTACGCGAACGGCTGTTCGCGTAATCGGTGTCCGGGGGAGCGAGCAACCCCCGCGGCCACCGTTCGGCACCGCTCGACGTTGCGCCGGGAAGTCGGGGCGGAGGCTGTCCCGCTGCAGTCTGGTCGAACGCTCCGGCGAATCGCCGGGAGTACTACCCACCGGGAGTGTTATCACCCGACCGTCCGCCTCGGTGATACGATGGGCGCAGACACTGTAGTGGGTGCCACTCGGAGCTACGTCGGAGTCTGTGTGGTGGTCGGGCTCGTCGGGGGGTTCGCCGCCGCCGTGACCGTACCTGAAGCGACGTTCGCCTTCCGTACCGCCGTCGTCGGAGCGGTCTGTGTCGGGATCGCCGGTGGGCTCCTCTCGAGGGCCGGGCTCCGTGAAACCGTTAGCCTCGTCGCGCTGGCCGAGGCGATCCGGTCGGCCGCGCTGCTCGTCGTTTCGGGCCTGTGGGTGCTGCTCTTCGGCGGTCAGGGCACCGGGTTCGTCGTGTTCTATCTCCTCGTCGGCGGTGGCATCGCCCTCGTCGTCGCCCTCCTTACGGTTCCGCTTGCGGCGGCCATCGGCGGGCTCACTGTCACCGTTACCGACACCCTGCGGGGGTGATTGTCCGATCAGGCGGGGGTCCGAGCGAACCTCTGGTACTCGGGGACGTTACCGGACCGTGGTCAACCGGGATCGATTTTTGTCGGTGCGACAACAATTCCTCGTCCCGTACGGTGACTCGATGAGTTTCCCACGTCACACTCGGCGGACCCAGCGCTCCGGTGCGCGGACGGTGCGTTCCCGGTACGGAGATGGCGACTGAGGGGCTCCACGGCGTCGACGCCGACGTTCCCGGGTCGCATCTCGCCGCGTTCGTCGTCGTCACCCTCGCGGTGAGCGGAACGGTCGCCGCGGCGACGATCGTCGACACCGTCTCCGGCGTGACGACGGTCCCGATCATGGTCACTCCCGCACTGACGGCCATCGTCCTCCGTCGGATCGAAGGGCAGTCCGTCCGGCGGACGGTCGTCGAGTCGTTCCGCGGAGCGACGCGCAGGTCGCTCGCGTTCGCGATCGGGTTCCCGGTCCTGTTCATCGCGGTCGCGGCGGCCGTCGCGTTGTCGACCGGGCTGGGGACGTACGTGCCCGGCGGGGGCGAGTTCAGCTACGCCGGCCCCGTGTTCCTCTTTCCGGTGTTTCTGGTCTTCGCCGGCGCACTCAGCTACGGCGAGGAACTCGGCTGGCGCGGGTACCTGCTCCCGGAGTTGACCGCGCGGTTCGGGCCGATGGTGGCCACCGCGCTGGTGGGCACGGTCTGGGCGCTGTACCACTTCCCGGCGCTGTACTTCGGCGCGCGAGCGACCGACCTCGGGGACCCGCTGACGACCTCGCTCATCCAGATGGGCGCGGTGTTGGCCGTCGCCGCGTACCCCTTCTCGTACGCCTACTACATCTCGGACGGGAGTGTCCTCCCGCCGGTGGTGCTTCACCTGACGTGGAACCTCCTCAACCCGTTCGTCCTCGGCAACGTCTACACGAACGTCGAGGGGTTCATCGCCGGGCAGGTGATCCTCGTCAGCGGCGAGGGCCTCCTCGGACTGGTCATCGGGATCCCGACGCTCGCCGTGGTCGCGCTGCTCATCCACCAGCGACGGGGGTTCGGGACGGCGCTGCGATCCGACCGATAGCGGGTCGCTCGCCCGGACCCTCGGCGGCGTCACTCGCCGATGCAGTAGAGGTGACCGTCGGCGGACCCGATGTACGCCCGGCCGCCGGCGACCGCCGGCGACGATTCGACGAAGTCGTCGACGGAGACGTGCCACTGTTCGGCGCCGTCGGCTCGCGAGAGCGCGAGAAAGCGGTCGCCGCCCCCAATGTACACCCGGTCGTCGACGACGGCCGGCGACGACCGGAAGTCGTGGTCGGTCTCGTAGCGCCACTCGATGTCGCCGCCGTTCCGCGAGAGGGCGAACACGCTCCCGCTGACGTCGACGGTCGGCATCCCCGCCGCGCCGTCGTCCGACGTCTCACGGGGCGTGGGAGTCGGCGTCGACTCGCCGGGCGCGTCGTAGTCCGTCGCCTCCGATCCGGTCGCGGCGACGTACACGCGGTCGTCGTCGACCGCCGGCGAGGACTTGACGTTCGACGCCCGCAGGTCCGTCTCCCACCGAAGCGTCCCCGACGCGGCGTCGAGCGCGACGAGCCGCCCGTCGACGTGGACCCCGACGTACACCGTCCCGTCGGCGTACGCGGGTGGCGCGAGCACGCCCGCGTGCTCGCCGCCGCCGTCCCACGTCCACAGCTCCGCGCCGGTCGCCGGGTCGAGCGCGACCACGCTGCCGTCGTGGTTGCCGAAGTAGACGCGGCCGCCGCCGACGGCCGGCCCGGTGAACCAGTCGGTCGGCCCGGTGTAGGTCCACTGCCGCGCTCCGGTCGCGGTGTCGAGGGCGAGCGCCGTCCCCGCTTTGCTCCCGTCGGTGTCGCCGCTGGCGACCGCGGGCATCGTCCCGGCGGTGCCGACGAACAGCGTCCCCTCGTGGACGGCGACCGCGCTGCTGTGGAGGTTCGTGTTCGTCTCGAACGTCCACCGCCGCTCGCCGTCCGTTCCGAGCGCGAAGACGACGCCGTCGGCGTCGGCCGTGTAGACGGTCCCGTCGACGACCGTCGGGGCGGTCTCGACGTAGCTCGTGGTGGGCGAGCTCCAGCGCTCCTCGCCGGTCGTCGCGTCGAACGCGTGGACGGCGTTCGCGGCGCTCCCGACGTACACGGTGCCGTCGCGAACCGTCGGGGCACACAGCACCGTGGGGGCGTAGCCGATCCCTCTCCACGCGACGGCATCGGTTCGGGGGCCGTCGCCGGCGTCGTTGACGCCGGAGTGTCGGCCGTCGAAGCCGAACGTGGGCCAGTCCGCGGCCGTGGCCCCGGACCCGGTGCCGTCCGTCGACCCCGTGGCGTCGGCCGTCCGTCGTCCCCGGGTGCCGAGACAGCCGGTGGCGCTCGCCACGCCCCCCACGCCGAGCCAGCGACAGAGTTCTCGACGACGCATACGGGCGCGGAAACACCGGAGCGTGGAGTAAGTTTCGCCGACGCGCACGCGTGGGTCACCGTCGCCGCCGGTGGCGCCGGACGCCGCCTATCACTCGCAACACCGAGACCCGTACGTATTTGAGGGGGACCGAGAACCCATCAGGCAACGAATGGTTCCTCCGCTTCCAGTTTCGGTGGTGACCGCCCCGTGAGCGACGACGGCGGTGGCCTCCGGTTCGCGAGCGGCCCCGATTGGGGCCGTGCGCTCCTGACCGTGGTGTGTGCGCTCGGGCTCGTCGTGTCGGCGGCGGCCCTCCCGTTCGTCGTGGGCGGCCAGCCCGCGCCGGCGCGGGCGCTGTTGACGAACGAGGATCTGGCCGCCCAACCGGCGCCGGGGAACACGGGCGACGGCTCGTTCGGCACCGTCGACGGCGCGGGCGTCGACGCACCCGGCGACGCGCCCCCGCTCGGCGCCCCCGACGCTTCGGGGACCGACGAGTCGGGCGACGCGTCAGGCGCCGCCGGCTCCGGATCCGGCGGCGGCCTCGGCGCGCTCGGCGCGCAGTCGGCGACGTCGGTCGGCGGGGCGCTGGCGGGCGAGTCCGGCGAGTCGGCGCTCCGGAACCAGAGCGCCGAGGTCCACTTCGTCGTGGAGACGACCCGGCCGACGTACTGGCGGACCGGCGCGTTCGACGCCTACACCGGGCAGGGGTGGGCTCGGACGGGCGAGTCCCAGTCCAGCGACGGGACCGTCGACACCGCGGGCCTGCGCGACGAGCGGATCGACTACCGGGTCACGCTCCAAAAGGACGCGGCCGCGGTGCCGACGGCGTGGCAGCCCGCGCGTGTCTCGCTCCCGACCGACTCGCTGTACGAACTCCCCGGTCGGAGCCTCGCGTCGGCCGACGGCCTCCCGAGCGGGACGACGTACACCGGCGTGTCGTACGCGCCGCCGGACGACCCCGCGGTGCTCGCCAGCGCCGGCCGCGACTACCCGTCGTCGGTGGCCGATCGGTACGCGACGCTGTCCGAGAACCGGTCGAGCGACCGCGTCGCGGCGTTCACCGACGAGCTGACGGCGAACGCGTCGAGCCCGTACGAGACCGCCGTGACGGTCGAACGCTGGCTGGAGGCGAACCGCGACTACTCGCTGAACTCCTCGCACGACGCCGAGGCGGGCACCGTCACCGAGCAGTTCCTCTTCGAGATGGAGACGGGCTACTGCGAGTACTTCGCGACGGCGATGACGGTGATGCTGCGGACGCAGGACGTCCCCGCGCGCTACGTCGTCGGCTACTCGGCGGGCCAGCCCACCGGCGACGGCGAGTACACGGTGCGGGCGATGAACGCCCACGCGTGGGTGGAGGTGTACTTCCCCGACGTCGGCTGGGTTCGCTTCGACCCGACGCCCGCGAGCGACCGGCTCTCGACGGAGAGCAGCGCCTTCGCCGAGCAGACCGGCGAGCCGTCGTCGTCGTACCTCTCGGAGTCCGGGGCCGACGGCGAGGGGACGCCCTCGTCCGCCACGGGTGACGCCGACTCCGTGACCGGGACGCCGAGCGGGACGGCGGGCGGGTCGGGCGCGACCGGCGGGACTGGTACCGGGACCGCGACCGGCGACGCCGGAACCGCAACACCGACCAGCGGCGACGGGACCGGCGGGACCGACAGCTCCGGCTCGGGGACGGAGACGAGCGACGGCGGGGCGACCGGGACCGAGAACGACACGTCCGGGAGCGACTCCGAGGACGACACGTCCGAGGGCGACTCCGGCGAGGAGTCCGACTCGGGCGACGACTCCGATTCCGACACCCAGACCGGCGACGAGGCCGCCGAGGAGGAGAGCGACTCGACCGGGAGCGACGGAACCGAGAACGGGTCGACGGCCTCGGAGCCCGAGCCCGTCGACATCACGCTGAACCGCACCGCGGTGCCCGGCGCCACCGTGGCGGTGACCGTCACCCGCGGCGACGAGCCCGTCGTCGGCGCCCGCGTGTCGTTCAACGGCGAACCGGTCGGGCGGACCGACGAGAACGGGACCGTCGTCGGCGAGGTGCCGTACGCCCGCGACCTCGACATCACCGTCGAGGGCGAGCGCGCCGAGACCATCGACGGCGGCGCGCTCCCGCCGCTGGAGCGCGACGACCCGACCGTCTTCGGCGTCTCGCTGGGCGACGCCGTCGACGACCTCGCGGGGACCGCGGGCACGGCGACGGCCGACGAGTCGCCGAACGGGACGACCTACCCGCTGGAGACGAACGCGACCGTCTCGCTCGTCGGCGACGTGCGCAGCAACGCCTCCGTGACCGTCGTCGCGACGGTGGCGGACGTGCCGGTGCGCGAGGCGACCGTGCTGCTCGACGGGACGGCGGTCGCGACGACGGACGCACGGGGGCGCGCCACGATCCGCCTCCCGAGCACGCCCGGCGATCACACGCTCGCCGTCCGTAGGGGACCGGTCGAGGGGAACACGACCGTCTCGATCGACGAGTTGGGCGCCGACCACGGCGTCGGCTGGCCGCTCGCGCTCCCGACGGCGCCGGTGACCGTGACGGCGACGCTCGGTAACGACACGCTGGCCGGGGCGACCGTGCGCTCGGACGGGACACGGCTCGGCGAGACCGGCGTCGACGGCAACGCGACCGTCTCCCTGTCGGCGTCGAACGGCGTCACCTACACCGTCGCCGCGTACGGGCAGACCGCGACGACGACCTTGACCGGCGCCGTGACGAACGCGGCCGGACTGGCTGTCGCCCTCCTCGCGCTGCTGGGCGTCGTCGTCCGGAGCGGCTACCGGCGCGGCGTCAGCCCCCGCAGGATCCCGGGCAAACTGTATCGGGTGACGCTCCGGGCGGTCCACGCCGCGGTGGCGGGGCTGGTGGCGGTCGCCGAGGCCATCACCGGCGGCGTGACCGCGATCCGGCGGCTGGTGGGCGTCCGCTCGCGAGCCGTGGCGCTCCGGGCGGTGCCGGGACGGGTCGCAGCCGCCGTCGGGGCGGCCGTCGCCGGCGCGGTCGCGTGGCTGCGCGGACTCCCGGCCGCCGTCGCGTCGTGGTGGGCGACCAGGAACGACGATCCGACCGACGACGCCGGGAGCCGGGCCGGCGGCGACTCGGCCGGCGCGGAGACGGAGGCGCGACTCACCGTCCGCCGGGCGTGGCGGCGCTTCCTCAGTATCGCGCCGGTCCGCGGCGTACGACGGCGGACGCCCGGCGAGGTCGCCCGTCTCGCCGTCGGCGCCGGCCTCCCCGCGGGGCCCGTGTCCACGCTCCGGGACGCCTATCGGGAGGTCGAGTACGGCGGCGGCGACCCGGAGAGCCGGGTCGGCCGGGTGCGGGGCGCGTTGGCGACGCTGACTGACGAGGGCGACGAGTCGGCGGCCGAGGACGCCTCCGGCGCCGACTCGGCGGCAGACGAGCCCGCCGACCACGACGCCGACGACGCGGACGGGGGTGACCGCTGATGGCGCGCGGCGTCTCGCTGGGGACGGTCGTGGCGTTGGTCGCCATCGTCCTCCTGTCGGTCGCAGCGGGCGCGGTCGCCGGCGGCCAGTCGCTCGCGGAGACGATTCCGGCGCTGGACCCGGTGCTCGACGCGTTAGCGCAACTGGACGCCTCGACGGTGCTCACGGCCGGCGCGGTGCTCGTCGGGATCCTCGGCGGACTGGTGGCGATCGTGCGTCGGGCCGGCGGGACGACTGTCGACGACGACGACGGCGCCGACCCCCGTCCCGAGGAGGTGACGGTCGACCCCGCGACGGTCGCGGGCGCTGACGTCGACCGACTGCTCGACGCCGCGACGGCGGTCGACCGCGCGGAGGAGGCACGCACGGGACTCGCGGCGACGGCCGCCGCGGTGGTGCGCGCCTCCCGCGACCTCGACCCCGAGGCGGCCGACCGCCGCGTCGAGACGGGGGCGTGGACGGACGACGCGCTCGTCGCCGGCTTCCTCGGTCCGGAGGCGCCGGTGCCGGTGGTCGCCCGCCTGCGCGGGTGGCTCGACCCCGCCGCCGAACGCCAGCGCCGCATCGACCGGAGCGTCGCGGCGATCCGCACCGCGCTCGCGGGGAGGTGCGCGATGAGTAGCCCGGTCGCGACGCCGACGGGCGACGCCGAGGGGCGAAGTCCCGGCCCGAGACCGACAGCCGGACGGACCCCGAGGACACGGCGCCCGAGGAGCCGGCGTCGGAGGCGGCGACCGCCTCGCCGACCGGCTCCGGTGGCACGACCGCCGGGACGACGGCTGGGGCGTGTGGGTGGTCGCGGTGCTCGGCCTGCTGGCGCTCGGGCTGGTGTACGCGGAGCCGCTGCTGTTGGCGGCGGCGGTCGTCCCGACGGCGTACGTCGCCTACGGGGCCGTGTCGTCGCTCCCGAGCGAGGTGTCGCTGGCCGTCGAGCGCTCGCTCGAGGCGGGCCCCGTCGCGCCCGGGGAGACGGTCGGCGTCACGCTGCGGATCACCAACGTCGGCGACGCGGTCGTGCCCGACCTCCGGGTCGTCGACGGCGTGCCGCGCGAACTCGTCGTCGTCGACGGGAGTCCCCGCGCGGCCGTCGCGTTGCGCCCGGGGTCGAGCACCGAGGTGACGTACGAGGTGGTCGCCCGCAGAGGGGAGTTCGGGTTCACGGATCCGGCGGTGACCGTGCGCTCGCTCGCCGGCGGCGACCGTGCGAACCTGACGGTCGACCCGGACGGCGCGGACGCCGTCGAGTGTACCCGGCCGGCCGCGCTGCCGGCACCCGTCAGGGCGGCGCCCCGTCGCGTCGGGCAGACGACGAGCGACCGCGGGGGCGAGGGGCTGGAGTTCCACTCCACCCGCGAGTACCGCCCCGGCGACGCCCGGGCGCGGGTGAACTGGCGCCAGTACGCCAAGTCCGGGAAGCGGTGACGACGGAGTTCCGCCGCGAGCGCGCCGCCAGCGCGGCGGTCGTCCTCGACGTGCGGGAGGCGACCAGACGCTCGGCGGCACCCGGCCGCCCGACGGGGGCGGAGACCGGCGCCTACGCCGCCGAGGCGGCCGTCGAGCAGTACCTCGCCGCCGGCCACGACGTCGACCTGATCGTGCTCGGCGTCTCCCGGCGGCGTGTCGACGCGCCCGTGGAGACGGTCGAGGACGCCCTGCTCGTCACGGACGCCGAGACGGACGCCGGCCGCTACCGGGCGCGGGCCGTGTTCGGCGCCGCGGCCGCCGTCGCGACCGACCGCACGGCGAAGCGCGGCGCCTCCAGCGACGCGCTCCGATACGACGGGACGGTCAGCCGGCGCGCCGAGCGCACCGCCGCGCGGGCGCTCGGCCGGGTCGACGCGAACGCCGAGGTGGTCGTCGTCTCGTCGCTGCCGGACACCGAGCCGCTCGCGTTCGCGCGCCGGGCCCGGGCGACCGGTCGCGACGCGGTGCTGTTGTCGCCGGACGACACCGGCGACACGACCCGCGGCGGCCGGATCGCCGGCGTCCACCGCGAACTGCGCGTCCGGACCGCCCGGGGCGCGTGCGACGCGGTGATCGACTGGGGCGGCGCCGAGCCGTTGGGAGTGGCCGTCGCGCGCGCTGTCGGAGGTGGGCGACGGTGACGTCGCCCGAGTCGGTCGACGAAGGCGGCGAGGGATCGACCACCGGCGAGGCCGCCGCGCCCCGCGAGGACACCGCCGCGATCGAGGAGCCGCCCGCGTCGACGGCGGCGGTCGCGGCGTCGAACTGGCACCCGCCGTTCGCGGGGTCGACGCTCGCGATGGTCGTGACCGCCGTCGCCGCCGGGGCGCGCGGTCACGCTCGGCCTGACGGCGCCGACCGCCGTCGCCGCCCTCGGGGGCGTCGGCATCGGGCTGGTGGTGTGGGTCGCCGACGGGGAGCGCTACGAGTACGTCCGCTCGGCCGCGGGCGTCCTCGTCGGCGTCCCGACCGGGGCCGCGGCGCTCGCCGGGGTGGCGTACGTCGTGCTCCAGCAGTTCGCCGGCTCCGCCCCGGTCGGTGCGGCGGCCGTCGTCGCCGGCGTCGCCGTCGCCGCCCTCGGCGCGACGGTGCTGCCCGGCGACTCGTTGACGCCGGGGGCGCTGAACGTGGCGGCCAAACGCGCGACCGTGGGCGCCGCGGTCGTCGCCGTCGTCGCCGCCGCGGACCTCGGCGGCACCGTCGTCGAAACCGAGGGCGTCGAGATCCCGGGGGTGCCGGAGCTCGAACCGGGGCTGGTCGACCCGCTCCTCGCGCCGGGTGTGGGACCGGTCCCGCCGGTGGGGACGTTCCTCCTCGTCGTCGGGCTCGGTGCCGCGTCCGTACGGGCGGCGCTGGGACGGCTCCCGGTCCGCGAACTGCTCGACGACCGGAGCGACGACCCCGGCGCGGCGCTGGCGCGGTACGAGCGGCTCCGGCGCGGCCTCGGGTACGGCTGGATCGCGGCCGCGATCGGACTGCCGCTGGTGCTCGTGAACCAACTGTCGGCGGCGCCGGCGCTGTGGGGTCGCCTGCCGACGGCGGCGCTCGCGCTCGTCGACGCGCTCGCCCGCTCGTCGTTCCTGCGGTCGCTCGCCGTCGCCGCGATCGTCGCCTCGGTGGCCGCGGTCCTCCTGGCGTGGGGAGTCAGGCGCGCCGCCCGGACCGACCCGAGCGCCCACGCCGGGAGTGTGGGTGCGCTGGCCGGCGGCGGTCTCGCGACCGTCGCGGCGACGGCGACCGCCGAGCCCGTCGTGGGGACGCTGCTCCGGGCGGTCGAGCGTGCGCTCCCCGCGAGCGCGGCCACGGAGTTCGCACGGCAGGGCGACGCGGTCGTCGCGTACTACGGCGACGCGGGGCTCGCACTGGCGTTGGCGACCCTCGGCGCGGTCTCGACGCTCGGCGCCTGTCTCGTGCTCCGGGTCGCGATGACGGCGTCGGTGCTCCCGCGGGCCGGCAACGGACACGCGCTCGCCAGCGCGGGACTCGTGTTCGCCGGCGCGTTCGGCCTGACGGTCGGCGTCGGGCCGACGGTGGGCCTCGGCGCGGTCGTCGCCGCCGTCGTCGTCTCGGACACGGGGCGGTACGGCCGCGGGATCGGCCGCGGCGTCGGGCGTCGGGCCCGCTCGCTGACCGCGCAGGTGGTCCACACCGGCGGCGTCCTCGGCGTCAGCGTCGTCGCCGGCGTGGCGGGTGTCGCCGCCCTCGCCGTCGCGGGCTCGGTGTCGGTGCCCGCCGGCCCGACCGCGACGCTGGCGCTCGTCGCCGGCGTGGGCTCGGTCAGCGTGCTCGCGCTGGCGCTTGCGCTCGGCCGGTGAGCGGCTCGGCCCGTTTCGTTCTCACGTCGACACCAGTTCACAGGGAACGCGTCGATCCTCGTTGACAAGGACGCGCTCCGTGCGTCGCACACTCCTCCCGAGATCGGGGAGCTCGATCCACAACCACGCGAAGGAATTGATGATGCTTGGGATCCCTCGAGAGCGCGACAACGACTCCGGCTCGGGGGTGCGTGGCAGCTTCAACACCTACGAACTCGACGTCCCGTTCGACGCGGCGCTCTCCGCACTCGCTGGCGAACTCGATATCGACGAACGCGCATCGGAACTCCGTCGCCTCGCCAGGATCCACGACGGTGCGTAGGACCATCGGTATTACTGGAAACGGTGGGGTGGGAGCAACTGCCCACTCGGTGTAGGAATTACTGGAACCGGTGGTGGGTAAGGCCTGAGAACTGAACGCGGTGGGATAGGTCCTATCCTAACACACAGTTCAAATTGTGGGGTATGACGGAACTCGCTATTGGAACGAGCCGCTCCGGTGGTCCCACTCACCCCGATGCCATACGAGAGGCAGTTGAACAAGCGGGGCCACGTCCACCAGAGGAGCGTGCATCGAGTGTTGGGTCTCCTTCAGTCACTACTACCGAGTCACTCGAGTAACGACTTGGCGCGTTGGACGTAGCAGTTCGTGTCCCAACTGCGAGCAGCACTGATCGCATCCAGCACAGTCTGTGCGTCCCCGGAGGACACCCAGCCGTTTCGAACGTATACCGAGAGCAGCGTCGGAGTCGTCACTAATCGCGTGTCGACGAGGGACGCATGGATGAGTCCGAGCCTGTTGAACTCATCACACAGCAGCAGGTCAGCATCCTCCGCGTTCGCAAGCGTCACCGCTGCGTTCTCACCGTCGTCGAGTGGAAACTCGGCATCCAGTTCGACCGGCCGTGTCGGGAACGCCTCCATTCGATCCAGGACTCGACTCGCAGCACGGCCGTGATCGTCGTCGTAGGACGCGACCTCCTGGAGTTCGTCGACGACAACGCTCGGGACGAGAATCGTGTATTTGCCGAGTGCAACTGCCAGTGGGTCAACGTCGAGATCGGCGGCGATGCCGAGACTCACGAGTGCGGACGTGTCCGCGACCACCTGCGCCATCTATGCGTCCGCGACCTCGTCGACGAAGTCCTCACTCAGTTGCTGTTTCAACACACGGAGGTTCGCCGCTTCTTCAGCCCCGACCAGGGATTTGAGCTGTTCGAACGAGATCTCGTCATCGTAGTACGCATCGGCGATCTCTTGGAGAAGTGCATCATCGTGCGTGGCGTCCTGAAGGTACTCGCGAAGCGCGGTCACCAAGATATCCGTCCGATCTTCACCTAGGACCGTCGCGAGCGCGTCTGTCCGGTCGATGAGCCGGTCAGGGGCCCGGAATTGGACGCGCTTCTTCTCGGTGCTCATGATGTGTACGTTGTGAGCCACCGCACTTAGCGGTTGTTGTGTGTACACTGTGAGCCTCACCGAGATGATCCATCACAAGATAACTAAATTTGATAACTAATTAAATATCTATTTACTCGTCAGCTTGTGTATCTGTATCTATGGATTTGGATGTTGCTGAGGAGCAAATGTGGTGGCGGCTGAAGGCTGGTCGCGGCGGTGTTCTTGAAGACGATTGGCTCGAGCAGAAGATCGTCACGACTGGTTGGGGTGGTGCAGCAGGAGACTACCGAGAGCAGTCTCCCGAAGAGTTCCGCAACGGCGATCCCAGCGATCTCCAAGCGTCGAAATTTGTCGGGCATCACGACGATGGAATGCGCGCTGGCGATGTTGTTGTGGCGTATGCTCCGGGAAAAGGTCACATCTCCGGTATTGGAACTGTTGGGGAGGTTCAATATAATGAGGATAGGGTTTGGCGTCATCTGTCGGAATCCGAAGCGGCTGACGCGATGGTTCAGGACCATTACTACTGGCGGCCAGTCACGTGGTTTGATCTTGGCACCCCTGTTCGTGTTCCTGATCTTTCAGAGCGCTTCCGAGTGAACGGTGCAGATCAGATTCCGACTCCAGGGACGCTCAGCCAGTTCGGTAGTCTTTCCAGTGATCGAGACCGAATCGTGGCTCTCGTCGAGGAAGTTCGCAAGGCAGAGACTGTAACGCAATCTGGCCTCGGATTCGGGCCGGATCAAGAAGCTGAGATGCAGGAATGGCTTGCAGCAAACATTCAGACCCTGGGACTCCAGAATGCTCGTAGAGAGTTCAGGACCGACGTAGGTCGTATCGATATCCTCGCAGAGGACGACAATTCCGAGACGGTGATCGAAGTCAAACGCGGGCGAGCGGGGGACCGTGCTCTCGGACAACTCCTTGGGTATATGGGAGCACGAACTGATGAAGTCGATCGCCAACTCTCTGGAATTCTGGTGGCGGAAGATTTCACGTCTCGTATCGAGCGTGCCGTTACTGCGTTGGATAGGGTCTCGCTCTATCGATTCAATGTCGATGTGTCGATTGAACCGATGGACACATACTAAGGGTAGAATCCAGGACGCAGTGATGCTCTCCAAGCTGTCATCATAGGGTTTCCCAGCTTTTCCGCTCTCTCAGATATCATAGCCCCACTCACGAAGCACTCCGGCAATCTCGCGATCCTCAACACCAGGCAGGAACGCCGCTTCACGCAAGTCAGTCAGATAGACATCGACCTCGTGTTACTCCTCAAACTCGGCCTTCCGAGCCGCAGACCGGCGCTCAGTCCAGTTCTGCACGCACAACTGGACCATGTCAGGCTCACCGTTCACGGAGGCTCGACGCAGCGTGTACGGATACTGATCGAAACGAGACACCAGTGGTATCGCGCTCGCGGGCGGTCGGGTTCTCGTCCCCGCGTCGACGGACCACGTGCGGACGAACTGCGCGGTCGTCCGGGCGTTCGGGAGCGACGTGCGTCTGGAGCAGCGGTCCGACGGCACCCACGTCCTCGAGGCGTCCCCGCACCCGGGGCGGTGAGGCGTGGCGACGCGGCGGAGCGGCGACGGCGACGGGAGCTGGCCGAAGCGTCGACGCTCAGACGAGCAGCTGGATGTCGGCGTCGGCCATGTCCTGGATGGCTGTCGCGGCGCCGACACCGGTGGTGACGCCGTCGTAGAAGTCGTCCTCGTCGTAGTCCATCAGCTCGATCGTCATCTGGCACGCTTGGAACTCGACGCCCATGTCGAGGGAGGTCTCGATCAGCTCCGCGATCGTCGCCGTGTCGTTGTCCGCGATGCGCTTGTCCATCATCGCAGTCGTCATGCGATCCATCCCCGGGAGCGCGCCGACGATGTTCGGGACCGGCATGTTCGGGTTGCCGACGGCGCTGAGCTTGAGGTTCTTCGAGCGCTCCTCGTGGAGGATGTCGAGCCCCCAGAAGGTGTGGAACACCGTCACCTCGTAGCCGAAGGCGGCGGCGGTGCTCGCGAGGATGAGCGGCGGGTACGCCATGTCGAGGGTTCCCTTCGTCGCGACGATCGACAGCTTCGGGGGCGAGTCGTCCTCGGTGACGGCCGCGAGCGACTCCTCGAGTTCCTCGACGCGCGCCGCCAACTCGGCACGGGTCGGCGCCTCGTCGCCGCCGCCGGTCGGGGTGTCGGTGCTCATTGCGGTCACTCGGTCTTGCGGACGTAGTGGGCGAACACGTCGCCGTCGTCCGTCTGGTCGAGGAGCTCGACGCCGGGCGTGCCGTCGGCCCAGCCGGCGATGTCGCTGACGCTCCCGGAATCCGTCGCGAGCACCTCCAACACCTCGCCCGCGGCGAGGTCGTCGGTCGCCTGCTTCGTCTCGATCACCGGCATCGGACACGATGCACCTTTCACGTCGAGCGTCTCCGCGATGTCGTATTCGGCGTTCATGGGGAATCCGCTCCTGTTCTGTATTGGAGCTATCCCACAATATTGGGCCGGTCCTGATAACCGTGTCGATCGTCGGAACCTCGTCGACCGGCCACGGGCGCCGGTGCGGGCCGTTCGTGAGCGAGACCCGCGCCGCCCGACGTCGACTTCGCGCTTCGCCGGCGCCGCTGCCGGATCGGCGGGGGTCCGGGGCGGGATTGTGATAGCCACACACAACCCTTTTATTTGCGGGCAACGAAGTCACACGTATACCCATGCCCGATTCGATGTCCGAACAGCTCCAACAGGACATGGAGTGTGAGGGGCTCTTAGAGTGTTTCCACGGGCTGAAGCAGCTCGACAAGGACTGCTTCGCCGTGCTGGTGGAGGCAGAGGAACCGCTCACCATCGACGACGTCGCCGAGGCCGTCGACCGCGAGCGCTCCACCGCCTACCGGTCGGTGCAACGGCTGCTCAAGTCCGGCTTCATCCAGAAAGAGCAGATCAACTACGACCAGGGCGGCTACTACCACGTGTACCGGCCGACCGACCCCGCACAGATCGCCGACGACATGCAGCGGATGCTCAACGACTGGTACGCGAAGATGGGCCAGCTCATCGGCGAGTTCGAGACCAAGTACCAGCAGTACGAGACGGAGACGCCGCCCGCGGAGAGCTGACCGCCGCCACGACACGGTCGGGAGCCGCGGTCGGCCGGAGCCTGCTTGCGCCCGTTACAACCGCGCTTCGATCGCGGACTGCACCGCCGGATAGTCGGCCCCCTCGATCACATCGCCGTTCACGACGACCGTCGGCGTTCCGCGGACGCCGAGGTCGGCGCCGGCCTCGCGGTCGGCATCGATGACCGGTCGGTAGCGCCCCTCGCCCGCGGCGGCGACGACGGTGTCGGGGTCGGCGCCGACGTCCGCCGCGACCGTCCGGAGCAACGACCGCGAGTACGCCATCGAGCCGTTCTCCCACCCGTCGGCGAACAGGCGGCGCGTGAACGTGAAGAACGCGTCGACGCCGGCGGTGTCCTGTACGGCACGCGCCGCGCCCGGCGCCTCCCACGACCAGCGGTCGTGGACCGGGATCGGGAAGTCGCGGTGTTCGTATCGAACCTCGCCGCCGTCGACGTAGTCGGCGATCAGCTTCGGATACACGTCCGTCGCGAAGCTCCTGCAGTGTGGGCACGCGTAGTCCTCGAAGACGCCGACCGTCACCGGCGCGTCCTCCGGTCCGCGAGCCGGCGTCGGCATCGATTCGACGGGGTCGGCGGCGGCCTCGGAACCGCCGAGACAGCCGGCGATCAGAGCGACCGCCCCCGAGGCGCTCGCCGTGAGCGCGTCGCGTCTCGTGAGTGATCGGTGTCGGCGCACAGCGGCCGTACGCACTCCTCGGAAAACACGTTCTTGGTTCGGTTCTCGAACGCCGGGGTGTCGACCGCCCCTCGGACGACTGTCCCTCGCCGTCCCGGATGTCGTGTCGAGGTTGGGTCGCTCGGTTTTGGCCGGTGAGCGTCCGACTGGTCGTGGTCGCACCGGCCGGTAGCCCGTTCCCCCGTCGGCGTGACCTGTGACCCACCGGACTCGGCACGCCGAGCGGCGGTCGCGACGACGGCGACGACGAGTGCGGCCGTCCCCGGGCACCGGCACCGCGGGGGTGCGGGCCCGCCGCTTGTTTCGACCGCGCCGGTGTGAGGAATTCGATAACGTATACAACTCCGCACGGAGTTCGCCCCACATGGGGCTGTTAGTGCCGTACGACGCCTCGCCGCTCTCGAAGGCGGCACTCGTTCGTGCGAAGCAGTTCGACGTCATTCTGGAGGAGGGTGTGACCGCGTTGACCGTCGTTCCGCGGGGGAACACGTCGTACGCACGCGAGCGTGGCTGGATCGGCGCCGACGAGGCCTTCGACATGGAATCGGTGCTCGCGACGCTCGAACGGTCGGTGAGGGCGATCGCGCCCGACGCCGCGTTCGAGTCCATCCCCGTGGGGCGAAGCTCGCCGTACGGCACGATCGCCAACCGAATCCGACGGTTCGCCGCCGACAACGACGTCAGCATCGTGTTCATCGGGAGCGAGAACGCGGGTCGGATGGTCGGCTCGCTGAGCGTCGGGTCGGCCGTCTCGGCCGGGTCCGGCTACGACACGATGATCATCTCGGAGGCGGTTCCCGCGAAGATCGAGAAGCTCGAGGAGGCGCTGCCGAGCGAGGAGTTGTTGGAGCCGGACGGCTAGCCCTGCCGGGGGTGAGAAGCGTTCGGCGTGCCTGGGTGGGGGAATTACGGCCGCCCGGTGCCTCCAGCAGAGCTTTCGGTGTCGCCGGTTCCAGTAGTGACGATGCAGGAGTCACCGCTCACCGTCGGCGTTCTCGGCGGCATGAGTAGCCAGTCGACCGTGGAGTACTATCGCCGCCTCGACGCGGGGATCAACGACGTCCGCGGGGGCCACCACGCCGCCGATCTGGTGATCCGCAGCGTCGACTTCGGCGAGGTCGAGCGGTTCATCCGCGAGGATCGCTGGGAGGAGGCCGGCGCGTTCCTCGCGGCCGCCGCCCGCGACGTCGAAGCCGCCGGGGCCGAGGTCGTGGTGATGGCGACGAACACGATGCATCGTGTCGCCCCCGCGATCGAGGACGCGCTCGGGGTCCCGTTCGTCCACATCGTCGACCCGACCGCCGAGGCCGTCACGGCCGCCGGGCTCGACACCGTCGGTGTGTTGGGGACCAGCGCGGTCATGGAGGGCGACTTCTACGCCGACCGGTTCGCCGACCACGGGATCGACGTCGTCGTGCCCGACGAAGCCGACAGACGCCTCGTCGACGACGTCATCTTCGACGAATTGACCGCCGGCGTCGTCAGCGAGGAGTCGCGGGCGGCGTACCTCCGCGTGATCGACGACCTCGTGGACGCCGGGGCGGAGGGTGTCGTCCTCGGCTGTACCGAGATCGACCTCCTCGTCGAACAGCGCGACCGTCCGGACGTCCCGCTGTTCGACACGACCGCCCTGCACGTCGAACGCGCCGTCGAGTGGAGTCTCCGAGAGCGCTGACCGGCCTCGCTCTCGTATTGTCTCTGCCGCCCAATTACAACGAGCAATTCGTCTCCGAATCCCTGCAGTACACGTCGCGTTCGATTAGCGTTGAGAGCGTTCTCCCACGTCCGTATGAGATATTTCGACCCGAAGAGGCGTAGCGGCGCCGAGGCGTTGACAGCCCATAGTATTGTGTGTAGTGTGAAAAACTATCCAAACTCTTATGCCCGAGCCTCCGGTACACGGAGTACACACGATGAACCCAGACGACTTCCCGACGCCCGATGCACCGGTAGAGACCGTCGCGCCCACGGAGCTGAAGGCGCGAATCGACGCCGGCGAGACCGTCACCTTGCTGGACGCCCGGATGACGGCGGACTACGACGAGTGGCACATCGACGGGTCGACCGTCGAGTCGATCAACGTCCCGTACTTCGAGTTCCTCGACGAGGAGGTCGACGACGACGTCCTCGACCGGATCCCCGACGACCGCGAGGTCACCGTGTTGTGCGCGAAGGGCGGGGCCAGCGAGTTCGTCGCCGGGACGCTCGCCGAGCACGGCTACGACGTGAACCACCTCGAGAACGGCATGAACGGCTGGGCGCGCATCTACGAGCGCGCCGAGGTGACGGGGTACGACGGCCCGGGCACGCTGTACCAGTACCAGCGTCCCTCCTCGGGCTGTCTGGGCTACCTCCTCGTCGACGGCGGCGAGGCCGCGGTCGTCGACCCGCTGCGGGCGTTCACCGAGCGCTACCTCGCCGACGCCGACGCGCTCGGGGTCGACCTCGCGTACGCGTTCGACACGCACGTCCACGCCGACCACATCTCAGGCGTGCGCGAGCTCGCGGACGCGGGCGTCGCGGGCGTGATCCCGGAGCCGGCCGTCGACCGCGGCATCACCTACGCCGACGAACTGGAGCTCGCGGCCGACGGCGACACGTTCCCGGTCGGCGACGCGACCGTCGAGGCTGTCCACACCCCCGGCCACACGTCGGGGATGACCTCGTACCTGCTCGGCGGCGGCCTGCTGGCGACCGGCGACGGCCTGTTCGTCGAGAGCGTCGCGCGCCCGGACCTCGAGGAGGGCGACGACGGCGCGCCCGACGCCGCGCGGCAGCTGTACGACTCGCTCCAGGAGCGCGTGCTCACCCTGCCCGACGACACGCTGATCGGCGGCGCCCACTTCAGCGACGCCGCGGCCCCCGCCGACGACGGGACGTACACGGCGCCCGTGGGCGAGTTGACCGAGCGGATGGCCGCGCTCTCGATGGAGCGGGCGGAGTTCGTGGAGACGGTGCTCGCGGACATGCCGCCGCGGCCGGCCAACTACGAGGAGATCATCGCTACCAACCTCGGCCGACACACCGCCGACGACGAGGAGGCGTTCGCCCTCGAACTCGGCCCGAACAACTGTGCCGCGAGCCAGGAGTCGCTCGCCGACGACTGACGACTCCGGCCGGTAGTCGAATCGTCTTCTCAGGCCGGTCCCGTTTTCTTCGCGTTCGGCGTCGTTCCCCCGAGTTCTCCGCGTTCGACGTCACCGCTCGCTGACGGGTGAGCGACGCGGAGCGTCTGCTCACGCCAACCGGTGTAATTCCATCACCACCCCGAGAAATAGCTCCGTCTGGACAGCCGTCGGTCGCTGCGCGACGCCCTAGCGCGTACTGATTCCGAGCACCGAGTACACCGCACAGCTACTCGTGAACGCGGTCACGAGCATGATCACCGCGACGGCGCCCAACAGCAGCGCGCCGACGGTCGGCAGCGGCACGGCGTTGGCGAGCGTCGCGAGCGAGAGCACGCCGGCGAGGGCGCCGACGACGATCCGTGCGAGCTTGTCCGTGGAACCGACGTTCGTCTCCATGTCGATACGTAGGGTGGCCCCCTACAAGAGTCTTGCATACTGTTGGCTCTATCGTACGGTACCGCGACCCCTCGGAGGGCGGCGCTTCCGCTGGTAGCGTCGGGTCGCCGATACGCCGAAAAGGAGGGTTCCGGGTCAGTCCGCGGACGCCGGCTCCGAGGTGTCCGTGTCGGTCCGGAGCTCCCGGACGCTGCTGACGAGCACCGCGCCGCTGACCAACAGCGCCGCGCCGAGGATGATCACGAGGCTGACGACGTCGAGGACCTCGACGCCGAGGTAGCCGCCGACCTGCCTGACGGCGACGGCCAGCGCCCCCAGCAGGAGCATCACGCCGAAGTACACCTTGATGTCGTCCTCGTCGACGAGGCTCGTCGCCCCGGCGCCGATCCGGGCACCCAGCGCGCTCCCCGCGAGCAGGGGGACGACGATCGAGAGGTCGACCGCCCCGGACTGAGCGTACAGGAACGACCCGATCCCGCCCGAGAAGACGATCTCGAACAGGTCGGTGCCGACGGCCACCGGGACGGGGACGCCGACGAGGTAGAAGAGCGCGGGCATGCGGATGAAGCCGCCGCCGACGCCGAGGAACCCCGAGAGCAGCCCGGTCGCGAACGCGACCGCGAGCACCATCCACAGCGAGACGGTGAACCCGCCGCGAACGGAGATCATCGGCGGCACGTGGAACGACTGGATCTTGCGTGCGATCGGCGGAATGTCGTCGGCGTCGTCGTCGCTCGCCGCGACGTCGTGGGAGAGTCCGCCGCCCCCGCCCGTCGTCGCGGTGTACGTCACGAACGCGCCGATCGACCCCAACAGGCCGACGTAGGCGATACTGACCACGCTGTCGGCGAGGCCGATGTGCTGGAGGTACTCCAACCCGATCTTGCCGACCTCGATGCCCCCGGTGGTCCCCGCGATCATGAGCACGCCGAGCTTGTAGTCGACCTGCCCGAGGTCGCGGTGTTTCAGCGTCGCGATGACGGACGTCCCGAACACGAACGCGAGGCCCGACCCGACGGCGACGTTGGCGTCGTACCCCATGACCAACAGCGCGGGCGTCACGAGGAACGACCCGCCCATGCCGAAGAACCCGAACAGGATCCCGATGAGCAGACCGAAGCCCGTGAACATCGCCAGCAGTTCGACGGCGACGCCGAGGACCTCCATCTCAGACACCCCTGATCAGCTCGGAGAGCCGCTCGCTCAGCGCGGACTCCAACAGGCCGTAGCCGACGTACAACACGATCGCCTCGGCCAACACGAGCCCGATCAACGCCGCCGCGAGCGCGTTTCCGTCCAGGCTCTCGAGCCCGAACATCAGTTCCCACCCCGAGGCAGTATTGCATACTTCATGTAATCTTCACACGAGTCCGTATCCGTCGGGTCGATATAACGGTTTTGCAATCTTGGGGCAATACTGTATTTACGTAACCCACCGATGGTGATGCATACGTTATCGGTAGCTACGGACCACGATCCTGTCGGGGGCGACACCGATCGCCGTAACAGAAAGCCTGTGAGCGGCATCCGACCAGCGACCGCCCACTCTGTCCGGCCAAGGGGTGTCACGGTACCGTCGGCAACGCCGCAGCTCCGGGGCGAAGCGAGCTGGAGAAGCAAGCGCTGAGAGTTGGACGGTCCCGCATCCGACCGTGGTGCGGACGTTCGGCCGGCGGCGTCGAGGGGTGTGCGTTCGATTCGGAGCGGTCGGCTGTCCCGCGGCGGGCCCGGCCGTTCAGACGTCCATCGCGGGCACGTCCACGTCTCCCGCCACGTCCGCGAGGACGTCGGCCGGGTCCGTCCCGTCGATCTCCGCCTCGGTCGTGAGCACCAGGCGGTGCCCGAACACCGGTTCGAGGAGGCGCTTCACGTCGTCCGGGACGACGTAACCGCGGCCGCGGACCACGGCGTGCGCGCGGGCGGCCTCGAACAGGTGTTGGATCCCGCGCGGCGAGACGCCGACCGCGACCGCCGAGTGCTCGCGCGTGGCGCGCCCGAGGTCGACGAGGTACGCGCGCACCTTCTGGTCGACGCGGACGGACTCCGGGACGGCCCGGAGGGCGGTCACGTCGTCGCCGTCGACGACCGAGGAGACGGACGGGATCGAGGCGGTGCGGTCGGCCCGGCGGTCGATCAGCTCCAGTTCGCCGTCGCGGTCGGGGTAGCCCATCGAGGTCTTCACCATGAAGCGGTCGCGCTGGGCCTCCGGCAGGCCGAACGTCCCCTCCTGTTCGACGGGGTTCTGTGTCGCGATCACGACGAACGGGTCGGGGAGCGGATACGTCTCGCCGTCGACCGACACCTGCCCCTCGCCCATCGCCTCCAGCAGCGCCGCTTGCGTCTTCGGCGGCGCGCGGTTGATCTCGTCGGCGAGGACGACGTTCGCGAACACCGGCCCCTCGGCGAAGGTGAACTCCCCCGAGCGCTCGTCGAACACGTTCGATCCGGTGATGTCCGCCGGGAGCAGGTCCGGCGTGAACTGGATCCGGGTGAACGAGAGGTCGAGCGCGCCCGCGAGCGACCGGGCCGCGAGCGTCTTGCCCGTCCCCGGAACGTCCTCGAGGAGGACGTGGCCCCCGCCGACGACGCCCGTGAGCACCGTCTCGAGGAACGACCGCTTCGCGATGACCGCCGATTCGACCGCTTCGAGCACGGCTGCCGTCCGGCTCGTCGCGAGGTCTACATCCATTGGCGATACGTGTCTGTCAATCCGGTATAACAGTACCGTGACCGCGACGCCGAACGCCGCCGTCCGTTCGTCGGTGGCGTCGCGACGGCTCCGGTCCCCCGGGCCGTCGCGCGTGCCGACTCACCGCAACACGTCGAAGACCGCCCTCACCGCCTCCTCGTCGACGTCGACGCCCCGTCGCTCCAACACCTCGATGGCGACGGCGATGTCCCAATCCTCGAACGACTGCAACACGGACAGTTCGGCGTCGTGCAGTTCGCGCTTCGAGAGGTCGCCTTCGTCGAGCCCGTGTTTGGAGGCGACCGCGCGGATCCGGCTCCGGTTGGCCGCGAGCGGGTCGAACGTCTCGTCGCGGACGTAGTACGACTGCTGGCTCGTCTCGGCGAAGCCGAACGGCTCGGGGTACGACTCCGTCTCCGCCGCGGGCTCCGGCTCGACCTCGCCCCCGGCGTCGGTGGACTCCACGGGGGAATCGGTCGACTCCGCGGTGTCGTCGGTCCCCTCCGCGGCGCCGTCGTCGGCTGCGGGGTCGCCTTTCAGCGCGTCCCCGAGCCCGCCGAAGCGGTCGGCCTCGTCAGGCATCGGCGACCTCCCCGCGCTTGCGCCGTGGGTCCGGGCTCGCCAGTTCGACCCGTTCGGCCAGCGCGTCGAACGCGGCGACTTGGTCGTTCGCGGCGTCCCACTCCGCCAGCGGGAGGCCGTGTCGCGTCGCGTCGTTGATCGCCTTCCGGTAGCGGATCCCCGGCTTCGGAATATCCGGATATTCGGATGTGACGCTGCGTGAGTCGTCGGCGACCGCCTCGAAGAACTCCGGCTCGACGCGAGCGTACTCCGGGAGGTAGTGGTCGAACCCCTCGTAAGTGAGGTCCATCGCGGTCTCGCCGAACTCCTCGTTGGTGTTGAGTTCGCGCGCGAGCATCTGCTCGCCGCTCTCCTGTGCGAGGCTCTCACGCATCATGTTGGGCGTGATGGCGACGATGTCGAGCGGGACTTCCCGCCGCAGCGGGACCAGCGAACGCCGCAGGAGGTTCTCCAGGCCGGACACGGAGCCCGCGCTCGGAATGAGCGGCACGATGACGCGCTGGACCGCGACGAGTGCAGCGTCGTGGAGCATCCCCCGACCGCCGGGCGGGTCGATGAGGACGTAGTCGATGTCGCCGGCGACGAGCGGCTCGACCACCTCGCTCCGGATCAACTTCACGCCGAAGCTCTGGTCTTTCATCTTCCCCTCGACCGTCTCGAGGTCCTCCGTCGCCGGGAGGAGGTGGAGGCCGAAGTCGGTCTCCACCAGCAGGTCGCTCGGGTCGGTTGCGCCGAAGATGGCGTCGCCGATGTCCTCGCCGTCGGCCAGTTGACGCTCGTAGCCGAGCAGGCTCGTGAGGTGACCGTCCTTGTCGAGGTCCACCATCGCGACCTCGTGCCCGCGCTCCGACAGCTGGTGGGCGACGTTCAACGACGTCGACGTCTTGGTCACGCCGCCTTTGAACAGCGAGACGACCGCCCCCGGGTACCCCTCCAAGCCGGCGCTCATCGCGGATATTCCCCCGTTCGCACATCGACATATGTGGATGTGAGCATAGTCTCGAATACGATCGGACCTACTTAGATATTATCCTGTGTAGAAACTCAAACGCGTAGATATCTACATATCCAGATATCTGAGTGTGCCGTCGGTGGTGCCCACCGAAAGGCGATCTGACCGAAGCGGGGTTCGTCGCGGTGAGGATTCACGTAGGTTCGGACGTACGCACGCGGATATTCGCATATCCAAATATTCGGGTACCGACCGGAAGCCCCGGAATCCGAGTAGATATCCAGATATTTGGGCATCCACATACAAACCGATTCGAATATCTCGCTTTGCGGGGACTATCGGACGTCACAGGGAGTTGGATCGGCGCGAATCACACGCAGTCCAACGGGTGCATCGGAGAACTCACATCCAAATATCCACATAGCCGACTATCTGCATATCCACCATGGACAGCGATGGAGACGGATCGACCGTACCAAGTACCGCACAGGGGTCGTCGATGGAGCACCACCTGTGGTGTCCGAAATCACTAAGCGGCGTGATCCTTCACGACGGGAGACGCCCGCCGTGGCGACGCCCCATCGGCGGGAGTGCGATTCCGAGAGATGATAGTTCGAGAATGACCCTTAAGTACGGATCGCAGGTAGCTGCGGTATGCAGCGCACTTTGTTGTGTGTCGAGGAACGTTCGCGATTGGGCGCGATCACCGACGCGATCGAATCCGAAGCGGGTCTCGCTGCGGACGGTGTCAGTTCCGTCGACGAGGCGAGAGCACGGATCGCCGACGGCGATGTGGCCGGGGTCGTCACGGGGTACGACCTCCCTGACGGGACCGGTATGGAGGTCGTAGACGCGATCCGGCAGGAAGCACCGCAGACGCCGTGTATTCTGTTCACCGACGTCCCGCCGACGGAGATAGACACGGCGAGTTTCGGCGACGTGATCGTCGAGTACCTGAGTCGTGACCACCCGGACGCTCACGACCGACTGGGGTTCATCGCCGAGGACGTGCTGAACCACGCCGCACAGGTCGGGTTCCTCGCCCCGGATGACGAACCCGAGCGGCTCTCCGCGCTCGCGGAGTACGACGTCGACACACTCCCGATCGAGGACAGCTTCGATCGACTCACCGACCTGATCGCCAGTCACTTCGACGCCGGTGTCGCGTTCATCGGGCTCATCGAGAGCGAGGAAGAGCAGATCCTCTCGTGCCACGGGGCCGACCTCGACTCGGTGACCCGCGAGGAGACCATGTGTACGCATTCGATGTTGCAGGAGGACGTGATGGTGGTTCAGGACGTCCGTGAGGACAAGCGGTTCTCCGAGATCGGCGCGTACGAGGCGATGGGGATCCGGTCGTACGCCGGCGCGAACATGACCACCCCGGACGGCCACGTCATCGGCCAAGTGTGTCTGATCGACTTCGAGCCCCGCGATTACGACGCGACCGAACGGGGCGAACTGCAGGACTTCGCGGAGACGGCCATGGAGATCCTCGAGCTCCGCAGGGAGGTTCGCGATGCGGCTGCCGAGAGCACGGAGGTGCTGGCATGAGCGCAGTCGCGAGCGAACGGTTCGATACCGGCGAGCTGGCGATCGACGGGATCGAGTCCGGGACGAGTGTCCTACTGACGGGCGACGACCCCGACGCCCTCGCCGAAGCGTTCTACCGACTCGTCGCTCCAGCCCCCGAGGAGGAGGCGGCGGTCATCGCGACGGACACACAGGGGCGGACGATCAAGCGCGAGCTGAACCGCGTCGAATCCGGCGCCGGCGACCGAACGTCGGTGCTGGCGGGAACCGGTCGCGAGTCGGCCGACGTCCAGTGCGTCGACGACATCGGCGAACTCACCGGCCTCGGAATGACCTTCTCCTCGATGATCACGGAGGCACAGCGTGGGTCCGGGCGCTTCCGTTCGGGGATCATGCTGTGTTCGTCGGTGTGCGTGGAAGCCGACGACATCCGTTCTGTGTACCGGATGCTCAACTCCAACTTCCTCCCCGAGCTCCGTCGTGGCGACGGGATCGGCGTGTGCGCGCTCGACACGAGTGTCGACCTCGGGGCGTCGAGTTCGAGCATCGTCAAGGGGATGAGCACCTCGTTCGGAGCCCACGTCGAGGTCCGATCCAGCGGCCGCGACGTCGTGCTCGACCTCTCCGAACTCGGCGGCCCGAGCGACGCGACGCTGTAAGCCGGTTCGGCGGCCGTTTCCACCTTCGACGGTAGACAGACCGGTCCCGACGACTCCGTACAGCCCGTCTCTTCGTACCTCCAGTCGTCTTTGTTCGAAGGGGTCGGCCACCTGGACGATCGCCAGTCGTGACTCCATACTCCCGGTCCCGGTGCCGGATTCGATCACAACCTCGGAGGATAGATTTGATGTGTGCCTTGTTTTCGGCCAGGTCCGTGGTGGATTACCTGCTCATTGCATCTGCGAATTTATCATGAAGGCATATTTCATTCCAGCATCCAAGATGACACTATGGACATAGAAGGGAAGACAGAAACCGAAGTCAGACGGCGACTTAACCGGTTGAAGGATAGGTACGGCTCGTTTGACGTTCACGAAGAGACGGTGGAGAATGAACCAGACTTCTTCGAGCAAGGGAAGGAAATGGCAAAAGAAGGATGGATTGGTGACGCTGGTGCGTGGGTAACCGATGAGGAGGGGCGAGCGTTGATGATTCGGCACAAAGGGGCACCTGATGAATGGGGTATGCCGGGCGGTGGTCATGAGCCGGGGGAGACGATGGAGGAAACCGCGAGGAGAGAAGTACGTGAGGAAACCGGCGTCGAGTGTACGGTTGTCGATGTGAATTTCGCTCGTCGGAAGACCATCATACTGGAATCCAGCCCCGAGGAGCGGTATTACATGCTAACGGTAGTCTTCGATGCAAGGTACGAGGGAGGAACAATTGCGATTGGTGATGAAGAGATTTTGGAAGCAAAGTGGTTCTCCGAGCCGCCTGAAAACGTTCTTGACTTCGTACGGGAGCAGGTCGCGGAGTGGGAGTCAGATAACTGAGCTTCCCGTACTTACCGGAGCAACTCACCATGTCGAGGCGGGTTCTCACCACCTGATCGGATGAGAAACAGCCGCTGAGTAGGTCTGAAAATTACTGGTCCGTTCTGCACAGTCACTCTACCCTTCAGCGGTCAGCACCTCGCCCGGTCCGGCAGCCAGCCTATCAGAGCCAAAGAACGAATAACCCCATAGTCGATCCGTAGCTATGGAGAACTTCACGCCGGAAGCGTACTACGACGACTACGGTGCCCGCGAGTGGGACCGCCTCGAACGTGGGTTCTACAGCCGACTCGAGTACGAGGAGACGCGCCACTTCCTCGACCGCAAACTCCCCGAGAGCGGGCACCTCCTCGACGTCGGTGGCGGCGCCGGCCGGTACAGTGTGGAACTTGCGCAGCAGGGGTACGACGTGACGCTGGTTGACCAGAGTTCAGGGCAGGTCGAACTCGCCGCGGAGAAGGCGGGCGAACACGGCGTCACGGACTCGATGACCGTTCAGACCGGCGACGTTCGGGAGCTGGGTTTCGCGGCCGACACCTTCGACGCGACGCTCTGTCTGGGTGGGCCGCTCTCGCACGTCCTGGACGTCGAGGAGCGTCGGCGGGCGGCGGCGGAACTCCACCGTGTTACCACGCCGAGTGGGCCGGTGTTCGTCTCGGTGATGGGGCGCCTCGCGGCGCTCCAGACCATCTCCCGGATGGCGGGTCGCGGTGAGGGCAGCGATGAGACCGAACTCCTGCCGCACCTCGCTCGCACAGGGGACTACGACGCCGACCTGCTCGAGGTGTTCGACCTCGAGCCCGCCGATGCATCTGTTCCGGGCCGGCGAACTCCGGAGACTCCTCCAGCGTGCGGGGTTGACCGTCCACACGCTGACCGGACTGGAGAGTGTCGTCTCCCAGCGCCGCGACGAGTTCGACGTACTCGACGACCACCACCGGGCGGCACTCCGGGAGACAGTCGAGGCGCTGCGGGGCGACCCCGGCGTCGCGGACCTCTCGGGTCACATGCTCGCCGTGGCGACGGCCTGACAGACTGCTGGACTCGCGGCACAGAAAGGAGGGAACTGAGACGGGGAACTGCGTAGTTAACAGTTGATTCTGTTTTCGTCAAGATCTGCTTCGCTAAGGCGAGGGGAGAGCACCAGTAGTTCCCAGACACGATCCTCTGTCTCGGGGGCTGCTGACTGAGTCATGGTAGGAGGCACTTCTGGAGTGAATGTTCGCTGTTCTGTGCCTGTACTCGCCGCAATAGCATACCCATCAATGGCTATCGCTATCTGCCAACCCGCACAAGCCAAACTCCGCGCGTTTCCTTCTGAGAGTCCTTCCTCCGAATCCATCACAACGAACTCGTAGGAATACCCGTCTGGCCCTTGGTACTGACCGATTGCACCGTCAATCGCTCCCAATGGTGACCAAGCCGGTTCGTGTTGTTGAGTGCCCTGAAACTCCCACGCACCGCTTGACTCTGGCAGGTAGGACTCAGGGCCGGAATCGGATACTGCTCCCGGTGTCGAATTTGTATCTCTGCCTGAGCAGCCCGAAACAACTGTAAGAACAGTAGTTACTCCAATACAGAACTGTCGACGATTCATAAATTACGCAGATGCCGTCTTAGGTAAATGCTTTCTCCGTATTGGTCAATCGAGATTAGTGTTAACTACGTGCCCTGTATTGACTGCTATCGAAACAGGGAATATCACTTGCTGAGGATTTCAACAGAGCCAAAAATCACACAACGGATGAATGGGTCGGATTCTTCAACTCCTCACGGGCTCGTTTGGAATCGGAGCATTGCCGCCTCGAAATCATGGAAGTTACCGGGTGCCTCGGAGAAGGTGTCGACGACAGCGGGATTGTGACCAAATGAAATTCAGACCCTATGGGAAGGGGTCGAGTGTCTCATCGACTTACTTCTTAAAAGAGTCTCTCAGTGGCGTCCTGACCAAGGCTCCGCACAATTACTGATACACCGTCACGACGATCTGTACCGTATATTCTTGGTATGAGATGTATGCGCTATCACCGCTTATTGCTAATGATTCATATTCATCTAAGACCGATTTTTTCTCTTTGGGGTAGTATTCTACCTGAGCATAGTTTGCTGAGTTGTTTTGTTCGTACTTCGACACGACGTCATTGACTACTGTCCGATACTTTTCGTGATCTACATTGCTGTAAGGAGTTGGCGTGATTCCAGCTGGTGGGTTCTCAACAACTTCGGCCTCAATTGTACCTGCTGGATTTGACGAGCCGCCAATGGCACCACAACCAGCAGTAACCGCGAGCGCAGCTGCGGCAAGAATATTCCGTCTGTACATATACTGCGTAAGCTAGAGTGTGAAGGTTAGATAATCTTCTGCATGGACCATGGCTGTGGAATATTTACTTCCGCTGTTAGGGAAGTAGCCATTGTGGATAGCTACTGCGTAGGTGTAGCCGTATGAATCCTCAGCATACCACGGGCCGCCAGAATCGCCTCCCTCAGTAGGCGCATCACCTATGATCCGAATACGCCCCTCTGAGTTTTCTCGGAGATCGGTGAGCGTTCCGGACGAGATCCCAGTGGTTCTACCACGAACGGTAAAGGAATCACCACGCTCCGTTTTATCTACCAACTCATCACGTGCGAATGTCCCAGTGATTGTGACTCCAGCATACCCACCGTCATCAGCGGCGAAGCCGAAGCCAGCAGAGACATTGGAGTTCTTGGCTCTGTTGAAACCCTCAGCAACTGATATGAATCGTGTGCTGAATACAGAGGGTGTAGTCAGCACGCATTCTTACCGGCGGTCCCGCTCTCCGGCCGTCATGTTGTAGTACGTCTGACCAGAGCCACTGGGCGGCCAGTCGGGGTCTACTGTCTCAACGGTGATACCGTGAACGTTGGAAAAATACCGGAATGGCTCCTGCCAGTTATTCTCGCCCGTACTCATCTCAATCACCAGTTCAACGCGTTCGGTATCGAACTCGTCCCACCGCTCGTACATTCTGGCCGAGGAGGCCATCACTGTATTCTGTGTATACGTGTGGATGAAAAAGTCGATATCTGGACGATGCTCAAACGCAATCTCCGCTGCCTGCCGCACCTCGTCGTTTTGGTTGTCTTTGTTCAGGCCCCCCGGACGCAGGTGCACTCCATCGTCGAGTTGTTTGATGTGTTCGACCGTACAGACGGGAGCGAACCACTCACCATCCACGTCTGACGCACGGAGGTCAGAATCAACAAGCATCATCTGCTCGTAACTACCCATTACACTGAACCGCTTCACCAGCAGTCACAAACCTTTCGCCTGCGGAGGCGTCTTCCTTGCCTCGGGGGTAATCGGACAGTTCACAATGTGTTGACTATGCGCTCTGTATTCAGCACGGCTGCTGGAACCTATCACCAATTGAGGGTTTCAACAAAGCCGAGTTCTTCTTTATCACTGCTGCATCACCATATCCCTCTGCAAGATACCTGTCCGAGTGACCGATTTCGTCGAAGAGGTCTGGTTGCTGGACGTCGACTCCGTTTTTCCTCCCAACAACATGCCCAGCAGTGACCCAGCCATACTGGTCATGTCTATCATCGTAGACAGTGTAACCGATAGTCCCCCTTGGGAATGCATCTAACTGGTCGCTATGGCACTCACAGCCACCAAGTACCGGACGGTAATGGTCATCAAAGTAGGCCTGTTCAATTTCTGGCTGCTTGCGTACAACTACAATACTTTTTGGGCTAGAAATATATGTCGGATATGTTGCTCCGGATCGATTACTGCGAAGCACTTCTAGCCACGACTATGATGCCCCCGACTGCAAGCAGAATTCCGAAGCCTGCCGCCACGAGCGCAGGAGAAGTCCAACATTCGGTAGCAACAGCTGGATCGGATCCCTGTACACACTGCTGTTGTGTCCACCACGTCCAAATTGCGATCCCGGCGCCAACGAGTGTGACGACCGTTCCAACGATTGAAGAGATACTACGAACCATTATAATTTCAACTCCATTCGTTTGCATTGTAAGCCTTGTGTCCAGTCATGGTGAGAAACTCTATGCTAGATATATCATTTTATTGAAATTGTCTTGCATCCTTGCGATTTGCTATGGAGCCAGTTTCACAGTATATCCGCGAAATCCAGTCGTTCTGCACTGATCTGCGAAGCTTATATTGAGCAGCTTCTGTTGACCGAGGTACTGGTATAGACGAGACCCGGTCACTTCTATCACGCCAACACTAGTGCGAACCAATGTCGGAGATGCTGGACCCGCTGTCGGACCGTGCCTGCCGGATGACTCACGCCTACCGGACCGGAATCGAGCTTAGAGAGACGTTACGAGATGGCGTGTGTCTCCAGGTTGCGGTAAGCAGAGTCACGCTCTATACAGAGCATCTCGAAGACGGGTATCCAGACTGGCATCCGGCACCCGATTCGTTCGGAGGGATGCTCCGGCTGTTCATCTATCGGGAAATCACGGGCGACAGTTACCGGACGCTCGAAACGTACCAAGAACTCGCTGAACCGTTCGGATTAGACCACATCCCCGACGAATCCGTCCTCTCACGCACCTGGTGGAACCGATTCGACGACGGGGTTCGTGAGTATGTGAGTGTCGCCGCTCACTTCGTCGTCAAAGAGGTCCACGACTACGGTCCCGAAGTCCCCCCAGTGCGCCCTATAGAGGAGGTTATCGACTCGAACTCCGAGTCTGCCGACGACGATGAGCAGGACGAATCTGGTGGCGCTGAGTTTTCTGACGAGCAGATTCGCCGGACGACACGCCTCGCACGGGACCACGGCTTCGACGGCTTCGATTCTGGTCGAGCGCAGAATGCCTCCTACGAGGATACGCAGTTCTTCGAGCTACAGACGTTCATGGGGATGGTTGGTTGTGGAACCGCACAGGGTGCCGCTCGGTTCCAGTTTCGTCGTGGCGAGGAGTACGGCCCGCATGGGGACACGCATCTGCGGGCAATCAAGCAATTCGAGCCGGAAGCGCTGATCGAGGGCTTCGAGCAGGCGAGCGACCGATTGCTCTCAGCTATCGCCTCGGAGGCATCGTTTCGCCGGCCGGTGACCGCTGCAATCGATATCACCACCATCCCGTACTACGGCGACATCGAGGAGATGCCGATGGTCAGTGGGATGCAGGGTGAGGGAGCGCAGGCATTCAAATTTGCGACACTCTCGATTGTCGGCGAGAACATCCCGCTGGTGCTCGCTGTGGAGCCGATTCGGGAGAGCTCAGCGTGGGATAGGAATCCGCCGAATCAGGTTCACCGTGTCGTCCGGCGACTCGTGACCCGAGCGAAAGAACACGTCCCTGTAGAGACCGTGCTGTGTGATCGGGAGTTCGATTCCAAGAATGTCTACCAGACGCTCTCGAATCTCGGCGTGAACTATCTCATCCCCACTCGAATCAACAGCACTGAGCGGGAAGCCATAGAAACAATGGAGGCCAACGGACAAGCTGTCGCGGTAGAATCGGCGTCCGTTTACGTCGAATCAGGAAGTCACTCAATGCAGTTCCTGTACGTGCCGTCGACGAATGGTGAGGGGACGACTGTCTTCGCCACGAATCTCCGACTCGGCCCCGAGGAGGCCGAGTCGTTCTGTCGCCGCTACAGCCGTCGCTGGCAGATTGAAAACGGGTACAAGAGCATCAAGAACGACTTCCTCGCGAAGACCTCCTCGAAGGATTACCGTGTACGGATGTTCTACTTCGTGTTTGCGGTGCTGCTCTACAACATTTGGCGACTCACGGACTTCCTGCTGAAAGCGGGTGTCGATGGGGAGATGGACTACGCGCCAGTGTTGACCGCGGGTGAGTGTGTTGAGATCGTCGTCTCGGCATTAATTCCGCCCGACTGAGCAACCGATTCCCCATACCCGAGTTTGCCGCTTGGGAGTGGCGACGCTCTGTAGGAGCACCAAAATCCGCGCAATATCCCATGCTCACTCGATTATCTCGTTCAGAATAGTCAGGAATCGATCACTTAGTTAGGTGATGGGCCCCGAAACGGCGAAGATTCGACCCGTAACTGGCCTATCCTCCGAAACTGTGGGCCTTCTGGTGCTGGTTCGTCGATATCGCAACATACGATGTATAGACTGGCCGGCGGAGCTCCCGTGGGTGGGCGCGCTCGGTTCGGCCGGGAGTAGCAAATGAGGCGGAGTTGGTCGGTATCGTGTGGGACGGCAGGTCATCTCACCAGTCGCGGGCCGGAGGTCGCCAGAGTACCGGGCAGGAGCGTCCCGTGTCACAACTACGGACGACATCGGCGCCGCGGAGGCCGCCGTGCAAAAACGGGTTCGGGGAACCGCAGTTTCGAGGCCGGAGACGAGCGGTCGGAGGCGTTGAGGGCTACTCCGTGCCGGTCTCGGTTCCGCGGTCGGACTCCGTGGCGTCCTTCCCGCTGCGAAGCTGTTCGACCCGGGCGTGTCGTCGGGAGGAGAACTCCGTCAGGCGGTACAGCAGGTACCCGAACAGCGCGAACGCCAGCAGTTCGATGAGGTACAGTTCGACGAGCTCGACGGTCGTGATGTTGCCGACCAGCACGCTCTGTGTCGCCAGCAGCACCGCGTACGCGACGACCAGCGTAAACGCCGGCATGGTGACCAGCAGCAGCCCCGTGGCGATGAGCCAGAACCGTTCGGTCCGCTCGGTCGGGGGCGACGAGGCCGAGTCGGTCGAGCGAGTCGAGTTCGCGCCGCCGGGGTCGTCGGTCGGTTCGTCGTGAGTCATACCGTACGTACCACTCAACGGCGGTTATCCGTTGCGGTGGATTTCCCGATCTGGCACCGAAGCGCGCCGATTTCGACCGTTCTGCGAAACAGCCGGAGCAAGTGGACCACGCTCCCCTCGGTCGGGGCCAGCGTTGCGTTCCGACACGGCTCCGAGGGAACGGACAGCGGGTTCCTCGTGTGGAGGGTAATCGATTGCCATTACGTTCACCCGATCGCTACGGGAACGCGTAACCCGTAGTGAAAGCGTTATATCGGATGCGATACAACGCCGGTGACATGAGCGACCGGGACGGAGGCGACGAGGGGACTACACGGCGGCGACTGATGCAGGCGACGGGTGTGGCGGGCCTCGCGGGGCTGGCCGGCTGCTCCGGGAGCGGCGGCGGGTCGACCGACGCGCCGGCCACCGGCGAGTCGGAGGGGGACATGTCGACCACCGAGCCGCCGGATCCGAACGTCGGCGACGGCGAACTCGTGCTCGCGACGACCACGTCGACGTACGACACGGGGCTGCTCGACGCGATCAACCCGCTGTTCCAGGAGGCGTTCGGCGTCACCGTGCGGACCATCTCGCAGGGAACCGGCGCCGCCATCGAGACGGGGCGCAACGGCGACGCCGACGTGATTCTCGTGCACGCACGCGGGCCCGAGGACGAGTTCCTCCGCGACGGCGCGGGCATCAACCGTCGCGACGTGATGTTCAACGACTTCGTCATCGTCGGGCCGGAGGACGACCCCGCGGGGATCGACGGGATGTCGAGCGCGACGGAGGCGTTCGCCACTATCGCCGAGCAGGAGGCGACGTTCCTCTCGCGCGGCGACGACTCCGGGACGAACACCAAGGAGCTGAACATCTGGGAGGCGGCCAGGGTGGAACCCGCGGGCTCGTGGTACCGCGAGACCGGTCAGGGGATGGGCGACACCCTCAATCAGGCGAGCCAGACCGGCGGGTACACCCTCTCCGACCGTGGGACGTACCTCTCCCAGCAGAACAACATCGACCTGGTGATCCACGTGCAGGGGCCGCTCCGTGACGGCCCGGCGATCCTGCAGAACCCCTACGGCGTCATCCCGGTGAACCCGGCCGTCCACGACAACGTGAACTACATGGCCGCGATGGCGTACGTGAGCTTCCTCACGAGCCCGATGGGGCAGGCGGCCATCGAGGAGTACACCGCCAACGGGTCGCAGCTGTTCTTCCCGAACGCGCTCTCCGAGGAGCCGGACTTCCAGCAGTACGTCCCGCAGGACTACGACGGGGCTTCGTCGGCGTCGGTGTCGCCCGAGCGCTTCCAGTCGTGGGTCGACGAGTTCGTTCCGGAGGGCTTCTAACACTTCCCGCCGGGAGGGTGAACGTGTTCGGCGGCATCATCGCGGAGTTCGGCACCCGTTACCTGATCAGCATCGTCGTCGTCACCCTCCAGGTGAGCCTTGCGGCGGTGTCGATCAGTACGCTCGTGAGCGTCGTGCTCGCCGGCGTGCTCGGCTTCGGCGACTTCCGCGGGAAGGGCGTGCTCGTCTCGGTGATCAACACCGGGATGGGGTTCCCGAGCGTCGTCGTCGGGCTGGTCGTCCTGTTGCTGCTCTCGAACGCGGGCCCGGTCGGCGGCGGCTTCGATCTGGGCCTGCCGGGCGTGGGCGTCCTCTACTCCTTTGGCGGCGTGGAGCTGCTGTACACGCCGACGGCGATGGTCGTCTCGCAGGTGGTGCTCGCGACGCCGGTGATCACGAGCGTGACGCTGTCGGCCATCGAGAGCGTCGACCCGTCGATCCGGGACGCGGCGTTCGCGGCCGGCGGCACCGCCCGCGACGTCCAGATCGCGGTCGTCCGGGAGGCGCGGTACGGACTCGTCACGGCCGTGCTCGCCGGGTTCGGGCGGGCGGTCAGCGAGGTCGGCTCCGTGCTCATCGTCGGCGGCAACATCGCCATCGCGACCGGCGGCGGCGCGCGCGTGTCGTTCACGCGGACGCTGACGACGGCGATTACGCTGGAGGCACGGCAGGGCAACTACGGGACGGGCATCGCGCTCGGCGTCGTGCTGTTGACGATCGCCTTGGCGGTCAACGGCCTCGGAAACGTCGTTCGCGATCGGGGGCGGGCATGATCGAAGCCGACGCGGTCGGCTTCGGCTACGACGACGACCGAGTGCTCCGCAACGTGTCGCTGCGGGCGACGCCGGGGGAGACGTTCGCGCTCATCGGCCCCTCGGGCACCGGGAAGACCACCCTGTTGCGCCTGCTCGCGCTGTTCGAGCCCCCGACGCGGGCACCGTGCGAGCCGCGGGCACCGACGCGTGGTCGCTGTCGAACGGCCGACGGGTGGCGACGCGGCGCCGGATCGGGATGGTGTTCCAGAACCGGTCGCTGTTCTCGACGTCGGTCGCCCACAACGCCGGCTACGGGTTAGCCGTCCGGCGCTCGTGGCCAGACCGCGCCCGCCGGTGGCTTCGTGGGCTGGTCGGGCGACCGCCGCTCGAGGAGTCGGTCGCGGACGCGCTGGAGACGGTCGGGCTACGGGAGGCGGCACACCGGCCCGCCCGGTCGCTGTCGGCCGGCGAAGCCCAGCGGGTCGCGTTCGCGCGGGCGCTGGCCACCGAGCCGGACGTGCTCCTGCTCGACGAGCCGGCGTCCAACCTCGACCCGCGCAACACGGCGCTCATCGAGGAGGCCGTCGCGGCGGCGCGCGAGCGCGACATCGCGGTCGTCGTCGCCACCCACGACATGCAGCAGGCGCGACGGATCGCCGACCGCGTCGGCGTCATGCTCGACGGGACCCTCATCGAACAGGGGCCGACCGAGACCGTGTTCGGCGACCCCGACGACGAGCGGGCCCGCAAGTTCATCGACGGGGAGTTGGTGTACTGACCGCGACCGGCCGGCGACCGGGAGTCGCGACCCGACGCCGACCCGGCGGTCGCGGCGCCGCCGCGCGGTCACTCGGGGCCGACCGTCGGCGACGACAGCACGGCTTGGAGGACCTTTCGCTGAGCGGTCCGGAGGTGTTGGTGGAACGTCGGCGGCGACACGCCCATCGAGTCTGCGACGGCGCCGCCGTCGGCGTCGCGGGGCCACTCGAAGTAGCCCGCGTAGAACGCCGCCTCCAGCGTCGCCCGCTGGCGGTCGGTGAGGTCGGTGACGATCCGGCGCCGGATCCGGACGACGTCCTCGAACGAGCGGGTGAACTGACGTCTGCTCCGGATCTCCGTTTGGGGGTAGTTGTGCCGGAGCGACTCCAGTACGGAGTGGACGTCGACGGACGGCGAGAGGTACAACGTCATCCGGAGGTCGCCGTCCTCGATGACGACGTCCTCGAAGTAGCCGCCCTGCGAGGCGATCGCCGAGAACACCGGGAGGTCGACACCGTGGAGTTCGTACCGCGCCGGCGACCCCTCGGACCTGACGGTGACCGACTCCCACTCGGGGTTCACCCGCTCGAGATCGCGGAGGAACGGGACCGCCTCCTCGGTCGCGCGGCCGTACACGATGAAGTCGCCGTCGTCCACCGGCACCATGTGGTCGAACGAGAACCACCCCTCGGGGTCGACGGACGTGTCGAGCGCGACGAACAGGTCGTCGATGCGGAGAGTCAACTCGACGAGGTCGTCGCTCAACAGCGCGCGCTTGCGCTCGGAGGCGGCGATCACGTGGCCGACGATCTCGCCGAGGCGGGCGATGACGGCCCGTTCGCGCGACCGGAACGCGCCCTCTCGGCCGGCGTACACGTTCAACACCCCGTACGTCGTGCCCTCGTGGGCGATGGGGATCGCCGCGGACGACCGGAAGTCGTACGCGTTCACCCGGTCGCGGACCGGCGAGAACCGCGGGTCCGACCGGGCGTCGTTCGTCACTTGGACGGTGCCGGTGCGGAGCGCGTCGGCGGTCGGCCCGCCGTCGAACGGGTGGTCGGGGTCGACCGACAGCGTCAGGCCGTCGAGGTACCCCTCGACGCCGGCCTCGGTGCGGACGTGAACCTCCTGTGACGGCTCGTCGACCGCGCCGATCCACGCGAACTTGTACGCCTCGGAGTCGGCGAGCAGTTCGCACACCGTCTCCTCGATCTCCTCGCGCGTCGACTGGGCGACGATCGCGTCGGTCACCTCGCTCACGACGTCGTGGAGGCTGTTGAGCGTCGCCTGGAGCTCGTGTCTCGCTGTCGTCTCGCGACGACGCCGGCGGCGCTCGACCGCCAACGTGAGCACCGTCGCGACGGCCTCGACGAACGCGTCGGCGTCCGGGTCCGCGTCGTCCGTCGCCGCGACGAGCACGCCCCACGGGTCGTCCTCGCGGCCGATCGTCGCGCGGAGGCCGTCCGCCGGGAGCTCGTCGGGGGCGGACCAGCCGACTGCCGCACGGAGCGTCCTCGGGGAGCCGTCGTCCGCCTCGGCGAGGACGCCACAGCGGTCGGCGTCCGCCGAGTCGGCCACGCGCGTCACCGTCGCCGCGAGCAGGTCGTCGAGGTCATCGTCGGCCAGCGCGCGTCGGCCGAGTTCGACGACGGCCTCCTGCTGACACAGCTTGTCGCCGGAGCGTGCGCTCGGTTCGCGTCCGCTCGGTCACGTCGTAGGCGATGCCGAACGCCGACACCACCCGTCCCTCGTCGTCGCGCACGGGGCGGTGGTGGCACTCGTAGGTCCGACCGCCGAACACCTGCTCCGAGGTCGCCGGCTCGCCGGCCAGCGCCGACTCGTAGCCGGGTATCACCCCGTCGGCGACGGCCTCGGGGAGGACGTCCCGCAATCGGCGACCCTCCAACTCGTCGGCCGAGGCGACGGCGTCGCTCGTCGTCCCGCCGACCGTCCGGTACCGCAGGTCCGGCGACACGAGCGTCACGGTGCCGTTCGGGATGGCGTCGACGAGCGTGCGGAGCCGGGCCCCCGACTCCGCGAGCGACCGCTCGCGGTCGCGCTGCTCGGTCACGTCGCGGACGACGACCGCCCGCTCCCCGTCGCCGGTCGTCGAGCTGTCGACCGGGGCGGCCCGCAGTTCCCAGATCCTCTGCGCGTCGTCGGGTCCGGTCACCGTCGTCTCGACGGGCGTGCTCGGGTCGGCGTCGCCGTCGGACCCGGTCACCGACTGCACCACCTCGAGGAGACGGTCGTCGTCGACCACAGCCGGGAGCGCCGTGCCGACCAGCGCGGCCGGCGTCTCGTCGACCAACGAGGCGAACGTCTCGTCGGCCCACGTGACCCGCCCGTCGGCGTCGACCGCGAACGCACCGTCGGCCGTCGCCGTCACCGCCGCCTCGTGGCGTGCGAGCGCCCGGGCCCGGCGGACCCGGTCGGTCACGTCGCGGAGATACACCGACACCCCCGTTGCGGACGGGAACGCCGAGATCTCGATCCGGATCTCCGCGGCCGGAACCGGCCGCTCGACGCGAACCGATTCGCCGGATTCCATCACCTGCCGAACGACGTCGTCGGCGTCCTCGTCGTCGCCCGCGGGCAGCGCCTCGCTCACCGGCCAGCCGACGGCGTCCGCTCGCGCTACCCCGAGGAGCGTCGCGGCGTCCGGCGAGTGCCAAGTGATCCGGGAGGCGGCGTCGACCGCGACGAACTCGGCGCCGAGCCGAGCGGCGGTCGTCGACAGTTCCGCGCGTAACGACTCGCAGCGACGCTCGAGGCGTCGGATACGCGACTCGGCGCCGGACGCGTCCACGATGGCGGCGATCGCGCTGCCCGCTCTCGCCGCGGCCCCCAGCGCCGCCGTCAACTCGGTGCTCGACGCCGCCGCGGCCGGGGCGGGTCCCCGTGCCGAGCCGTCGACGGGCCCGCGCGTGTCGCTCCCGACCGTCCCCGTCGGCGGGCCGGGGCGCCACCAGATCCGGGCGTTCGCGCCGACCTTCTTGGTCCGGATCAGCCCCCGGTCCGCCAGCGTCCGGAGCCGCTCGTACGTCCCGCGGCGGCCGACGGAGAGTCCCGCCGCGACCTCCGGTGTCGCGAGCGGGGTCCCGGAGCCGTCGAACGCCGCGAGCGTCTCGGCCAGCGGCGTCGAAAGCGAACTGGTGTCCATAGCACGCTCTCTACGGGCGACACGATGTACCTTCCGTCGACGGAACCGAGCCCGTACATGCTTTACACCCGTTCTGCCGGTACGATGCAGGTATCCGGACGCGCCGTCGGCTTGACACGAGCGACGCCTCCGAACGGAACCTAACTGGTGTGGGTACACGCTTAGGGGGACAGCCTCGCTTGATTCTGGTATCGTGGGCCGTTCCCGCCCCGACTCCACCATGTCACCAACCTCGACCGACGTGCTCGGTCAGTCCGCCGACGAGACCGAGCTGACGACGAGCGAGTATCACGCCCTGCTGTCCTCCGAGCGGCGAAAGTTCGCGCTATCCGTGCTCGTCGACTGCGACGGGTGCGTCTCCCTCGACGACGTCGCGAGCGAAGTCGCCGCGATGGAGCGGCGCGACGGCTGTGCCACCGACGGCGGCGACGAGCGGACAGTCGCGATCACGCTCCACCACATCCACCTCCCGAAACTCGACGCAGCCGGGCTCATCACGTACGACCACGACGCCAACGAGGTCGTCGAGACGCCGACCGACGAAGCCATCTAACCCGGAGGCACCCGCCGAGTCACCGTTCCCGACGAGTGCGACAGGTGCGGATTCAGCCATTTAGATATGTGAATATCCACATATCTGAATTTTTCACGGCAGCTCGGTCGTGAGTCGCGTCGCCGGCACCGGTACGGTCGAGGCGACGTCGGGACGAGCGAGCGGCCGCGCTCGCCGAAGGGTGCGGCGTAGCGTGCCGGGCACGACGTGTGGGCTTCGCCTTCGGACGCCGCGTACGGCGAGGACTGGATGGCGGGCGAGCCGCCCGACGACCCGCGTCGGGGCGAGGCGGTCAGTTCGCGGCCGTCGCCGTCGCGGTCGGCGTCGTCGCGTTCGGCGGGAGGTCGCCCGTCTCGAGCCACTCGTCGTACGCCGTCGGCGCGACCACGGCGACGCTGCCGCGCATGCGGGCGTGACCGACGCCGCACAGCTCGGCACAGTAGACACGGAACTGCCCCACTTCCGTGGCGCGCGTGCGGATCGTCGTCTCCTGTCCCGGCACGGCGTCCTGTTTGATGCCGAGATCCGGCGCGTAGAACGAGTGGATCACGTCGCGGGTGTGCAGCGTGAGGACGACGTCTCTGCCCCGGGGGACCACCACCTCGCCCTGGGTCGTCACGTTCGCGTCGGGGTAGCGGAACTCCCACCCCCACTGGTAGGCGACGACGTCGATCTCGACGGGGTCGCCCTGCGTCTCGACCGTGGGCCCGCTGGCGGCGGCGGGCGTGATGTAGGGGTTCGCGAGGACGAAGTACGCCGAGATGCCGACGAACAGGAGGATGATCCCGGTGACGGCCGTCCACGTGATCTCCAGCGGCGAGTCCTTCGTCGTCGGCTTCGGGTCGTCGTTGTCGCGGAAGCGGTACACCGCGTACAGGAGGGTGATCTCGACGAACAGCACGAGCGGGAGCGCCACGTACAGCAGTTGCTCGTTCAGGTTGTCGATCGCCGCCCGGTTGACCGACTGGGCGGCCGCGGGCGCGGCCGCGAGCGTCGCGACGAGCGCCACCCCCACTCCGGCGAGGCCGACGGCGGCGAGTAGTCGGGGGAGTCCACGGGGTCCGCGCATTCGTGTTTCGAGTCCGACAACCCCGCGCCGGCTGTTAAGTGTTCGCACGAATACAGCCCGGCTGGAGCCCGTCCCCGCGCCGCCCCCCGAATTTTATGTGAGTCCGTGTGAGAGAACGTGACAATGAACGACACCGAAGCCCCACGCGACGGCGAGGTTCCGCGGGGAGCATGAACCGACCCCTCATCGAGGTCGCGGCGCTGGCGACGCTGTTGTGCGGCTGTGTGGGGCTGTGGTGGCGGGCGAGTCGCGACCGCCTGACGAGCGACGGAGGGTACGTCGAGCGCGACGCGCTGGTCGACGAGTTCGTCCGGCTGCGCGGCGAGGCGCTGCGGTGGCTCACGACGACGAACCACCGCGAGATCGGCCTGCTGTACATCGCGTTCGGCACCGTCGCGGGGCTGTGGGGCGGCGTCGACGCGATGATGCTGCGGACGGAGCTGCTCACGCCGGCGGCGGACATCTGGACGCCGGAGACGTACAACGCCCTGTTCACCACCCACGGGCTGACGATGCTCATCTTCTTCGTCGCGCCGGTGTTCTTCGGCATCGGCAACTACGTCCTCCCGCTGATGATCGACGCCGAGGACATGGCGTTCCCGCGGGTGAACGCAATCGGCTTCTGGCTGTTGCCGCCCGCGCTGTTGCTCGCGCGGGCCGGCCTGTTCTTCCAGGTGGCCGGGCAGGGGCTCACGCTGGTCGTCGACCCCGAGTCGATCCCGTTCATCCTCTCGATGCGCGAGGTGGCCGTGGGGTGGACGCTGTACGCGCCGCTGTCGGTCCAGTCGCCCAACCCGCAGGTGGACCTGCTGCTCGTCGGCCTCCACCTGAGCGGGGTCGCGACGACCGTCGGCGCGATCAACTTCATCGCGACCGTGTTCTACGAGCGCGGCGAGGGGGTGACGTGGGGGAACCTCGACATCTTCTCGTGGAACATGCTCGTCACCAGCGGCATCGCGCTGTTCGCGTTCCCGCTGTTGGGGTCGGCGCTCGTGATGCTCCTCATGGACCGCAACTTCGCGACGACGTTCTTCGCCGTCGAGGGCGGCGGCCCCATCCTCTGGCAGCACCTGTTCTGGTTCTGGGGGCACCCGGAGGTGTACATCCTGTTCCTCCCGGCGACGGGGCTGATGAGCCTCATCCTCCCGAAGTTCGTCGGGCGCTCGTTGTTCGGCTTCCGCGCCGTGGTGTACTCGACGCTCGGGCTGTCGGTGCTCTCCTTCGGCGTGTGGGCCCACCACATGTTCGCGACCGGGATCGACCCGCGGCTGAAGGCGTCGTTCATGGCGGTGTCCATCGCCATCGCGGTGCCGTCGGCGATCAAGGTGTTCAACTGGCTCACGACGATGTGGGACGGCGACATCCGGTTGACCGCGCCGATGATCCTCTGTGTCGGCGGCATCGGGACGTTCATCATCGGCGGCGTCACCGGCGTGTTCCTCGCGGTGATCCCCGTCGACATCCTCTACCACGGCACCTACTACGTCGTCGGCCACTTCCACCTCATCGTCGTCGGGATCATCCCGTTCCTCATGATCGCCGCGAGCTACTACTGGTACCCGCTCATCACCGGGCGGTGGTACGACCGCCGGCTCGCGCGGTTCCAGTCGGTGTTGCTCGTGTTCGGCTCGACGGTGACGTTCATGACGCTGTTGGTCATCGGGGGGCTCGGCCTCCCGCGGCGCCAGGCGATCTACCCCGCCGAGTACCAGTTCGCCCAACAGATCGCCACCGTCGGCGCGTACGTCGTCGGGCTGGCGGCGCTGTTGTGGCTGTACAACATGCTCGTGTCGTACTGGCAGGGCGATCGCGTGGAGACGACCGACCCGTGGGACCTCAAGCGGACGGGCCAGTTCAGCAACGAGTGGGCGTGGTTCGAGGACCGCCTCGTCGAGCGGTACGACATGGAACCGCACGAGCCCGACCCCGACGACGTCCGGCCGTCGTTCGACGCGGCGGTGCCGGGGAGTTCGCTCGGGGCCGGCGCGGTCGGCTCGACGTGGCGGACGGTCGCCGAGAACGCCTCGATCGCCGCGGTCGCGGGCGTCGTCGGCACGCTGCTGATGGCGGGCGGGCTCGGCACGGCCGCGCTCGTCGGGGTGTTCGATCTGGCGGCGCTCGTCGAGCTCGCGGAGCTGGTGGGACTGCCCGGGACGCCGCTCGTCGGGGCGCTGTTGTTCCTCGTCGGCGGCGCGGTGACGTGGCCGCTGTTGTTCCTCGCGTTCGCCGAGTACCTCCCCGGCCGCCTGCTGTTCGAGACGGGGCTGGTGTTCGCGACGATCATCTCCTCGGGGTTCCTGATCGCCTTCTACACCGGGCAGTCCGGGCTGGCGTTCCTCGGGTACGTCGGGTTCGTCCTCGTCGCCCACTGGGCGTACGGGGTCGGCCTCGCGGTGACGTTCCGCTTCCTCCAGGCGAAGCGACGCGAGCGCCGCGAGGGGGCCGACGGCGCGGAGGCGGGCGCCTGAGATGAGCGACGACGAGTCCACCTCGACGCTGTTCACCTACGTCGCGCCGTTCGTCGGCGTGCTCCTCATCGCCGTCGGCATCGCCGGCGCGGTGCCCGGCGGCTACGCGCTCATCCAGGACGAACTGCGCGACTGCGGCGAGCCGACGATCGTCGTCGAGTCCCCCGAGCGGACCGCCGACATCGTCGGCGGGGAGGACGCCCCCGACTTCCGGCGCCTCGCGTTCGCGGAGCTGAGCGACGCGGAGGCCGCCGCGTTCGAGGACGCACTGACCGCGCCGCGCGGGGAGGCGCACGTGGAGGGGCGTTCCCCAACCGCGCCGCGTTCGAGCGCGGCGCCGTGATCGACTACGAGGGCGAGGAGTACTACGCCACCATCGTCGCGGAGAACACCTGCTTCACGGCGCCGGCGCTCGGGTTCCCGCTCGGCGTGTTCGCGATCGGGCTCGGGACCGTCTGCGTGTTGATGCCGCCGCTGTACCGGAAGCTCGTCGAGTTGGAGCGCGAGAGCACGGTCGGGCCGGCCGAGACGGGCACCCGTCGCGGGGAGTCGCGCCCGACCGACACCGAGGAGGGGCGGTGAGGAGTCCCCGCGGGCCGCCCGCGGGCTCACCCGTCGGAACTGACGGCCGACAGCTCCCGCTCCAGCGACCCGATCGACTCGTCGATCCCCTCGACGAGTCGGCTCTGTTCGCGGTTCGCGTCGACGATCGTGTCGATCTCGGTCGCCAGTTCCTGTGCCCGGGTCGCCACCTCCTCGACGGTCGTCGCGACCTGCTCGGTGCCCGTGGCCTGGTCGTCGGTCACGCGTGCGACGTCGGCGATCCCCTCGGCCGTCCGGCTCACTGCCTCGACGATGTCCGACAGCGCCTCGGTGACGGCCTCGGCGCGCTCGATCCCGGCGGACAGTTCCTCGTTCGTTTCGCGGATCCCGTCGACGGTCCGGGCGGTCGTCTCCTGGACGTCGTCGACCGTCGCCTCGATCTCGCCGGCTTGCTCGCGCGACTCGTTGGCGAGGTCTTTGATCTCCTCGGCGACGACCGCGAACCCCTCGCCGGCCGCCCCCGCCCGCGCCGCCTCGATGGACGCGTTGAGCGCGAGCATGTTCGTCTGCTCGGCCACCCCGTCGATCACCTCAACGATCCCGTTGATCTCCGCGATGCGCTCGCGCAGCGCCGTGACGTCGCTCGCCATCTCGTCGCCGGCCGCGTCGACGGACTCCATCGCGTCGATCGCCTCCCGCGCCGCGGACCGCCCGTCGAGGGCGAGTTCCTCCGCGCGTGCGCTGGTCGTCTCGACCTCGCGTGCGGTCGCGGCGATCTCCTCGATGCTCGCGCTCAGGTCGGCGACGTCGCCGACGACCGCCTCCATGCTCCCGTGCTGGTCGTTCGCGATCGCGGCGCTGCGGGCCGAGCTGTCGGCGACGCTCTCGGCGGACCCCCGGAGTCGTTGCAGGGCCGCGCGGACCTCCTCGGAGACCGTCCGCTGGGCCGCGGTCATCCGCTCCCGCTGGCGGACGAGGTCGGTGACGACCGGCGTCATCTCGACCGAGCCGATCACCTCCCCGTCGAGCGTCTCCATCGGCACGGCGATGGCGCGGACCCACATGTCGCCGTCCGGTGTCGGCACCTTTCGATACTCCTCCTCGCGGACCGCCTCGCCGGTACGCGCGACGGTCTCCGCGAGGATCTCCGATTTCCCCTCCGTGCCGAAGAACTCGTACCCCGTCGTGCCGATCGCTTCCGCCTGCGACCGGCCGTACTGCTCCTCGGCGGCGCCGTTGAAGTGGCGCAACACCCGCTCGTCGTCGACCGCGAGGATCGGTTCGGGGAACTCCTCGACGAGTTGGGTGAACAGATTGCGCCACTCGTCGCGCTCGCGACGGAGTCGATCGCGGTCCTTCTGCTCGTCCGGTTCGGTGCCCTCGATCGTCCGTTGGTACGTCCGGTCGTCGGCGTGTTCGGGGTGGTCCGGGGTCATTCGTGGTCACATCCGGTGGTCGCTGTGGCGGGGCCGTCCCCACCCCCGTCCGGTCGTCCGCCACGGGGGGCTGTCGTCCCGCGTGGCGTGCTACCGTGTCGCTTGGGGGTTCGAACTCACCGCGATAAGCCTTCTGCCGTAGGTCCCAGTTTCGCGATTCGGCGCGGGGTCGGTCGGGAGTCGGCGACCGTCCGGGACGCCGACGCGGTCGAGACACTGGCCGCGCCGGAACAGCCGAGCACGTGGTTCGTCCGCCCGCAGTTGAGCCGGTCCGGCCTCGGCGGGAGCGGCGGCGGAGTCGTAGTGAGGCGATCGCCCGATTACCCCACGTTACAATGTGGGGTACTGTGACCGGCGATGTGCCCGAGTTAGGTTCCGCGATTCCACGTGTGTCGCTCGGCGGTCGGGAAGCCGGACCGTATCAGCCGACGACGGCGCCGACGTACAACACGGCGACGAGGAACACCCAGACGGCGTCGACGAAGTGCCAGTACAGCGAGACCGTCCGGACCGAGGTGTCGCCGCCGGCGGCGTACCCGCCACGGAGCGCTCGGACGAAGAGGATCGCGAGCATGACCACCCCGAGGGTGACGTGGAGGCCGTGGAGCCCGGTCAGCCCGTAGAAGGCGCTGGCGTACACGCCGTCCGAGAGGGTGAACGACTCGGCTGTAATGAACTCGTAGTACTCGTACGCTTGGCCGACGAGGAACACCGCGCCGAGCAGGACCGTCCCGCCGAGCAGGCCGAGGAACCGCTGTCGTTCGCCAGCCTCGAGCGCGTCGTGGGCGAAGTGGACCGTGACGCTGCTCGCGAGGAGGATCGCCGTGTTCGCGAGCACGAGCGACCCGAGCAGCGGCGGGAGCTCCGAGGGCGGCCACGTCCCCGAGCGGACGAACGCGTAGTAGACGAACCCGGCCGCGAACGTCGCCAGGTCCGAAAGCAGGAACAGCCACATCCCGCCGACGTACAGCCGCGACCGTTTCTCCCCGTGAGTCGTGTGGGCACCGCCGCCGAGGAACGCCTCCCGTGTCCAGCCGGCGAGGCCGCCCACGAGCACCGCCAGCCCCAGCGCCGCCACGACCAACGGCGGCGTCGACGGGAGCGCGTCACCCCCGGCCATCGCGACGCCGGCGCCGACGTACAGCGCCGCCGCGCCGCCCGCGGCGACGATCGGCCACCGGCTCGTGTGGGCGCCCGCGTCGTGCTCGGCGCCCGCCGCGTCGGTCGCGTCCATGGGTTCGTGTCAACGGGCGTGCTGAAATAACCACCGCGCTCCCGTGCGGACGGGGAACGCCGCTGCCGGGGCCAGGCGGTCCTCGGTGTCGTGGACGGCGGCCCCACTGGACGGTCGCCCGGCGGGGACCACCCCCGGTGGTGTCCGCAATCGACGGCGGCGCGTCCCGTGCTCGTCCAGCGGTCGATGCATCGGTCCGTTTCCCGGACTGCCACTCGTTGGTGTTCGATCGCTGTCCCGCCGCCGCTGTCGGGGACGGGAACGTCGACCCCGGCGTCGACCGCCCGTCACACCCCCGGGGTCGTCCGCAATTCGTGTTCTCGGACGGACGAGTCACGGGTCGCCGGCCCGAGGTCTCCGTCCCGGTCGGTGGCGTCGCTCGACGAACGACCGGATATCCCACATCTGAACGTGGGGTAATAGGCTCCGGCGGTCGACTGCATCCCGACCCGGCGATCGGCGGGCGCTACCCGGGCCCCCGGGGTCGTCCGCAATTGTCACGCGTGACGGTGGCCTCGAACGTCGCTCGTGCGTCCGATGGCGGCGTGCTGTAAGCACCGGATGGCGGGGAGACCGAACGGTTGGCCCGCTGAAACCGGTGTCTACCATCGGAAGGTCGGTACAAGACGGGGGCCCCCGGGGTCGTCCGCAATTCCGCCACGAACGGGAGGGGCCGGTTCGACCGGCTGCGCTCGATTGTCCCAGTAACACGTATATACTCGGCTGAAGCGTTCATCTTGAGCTAGCGACTCGCGTCGCTCACTACCTCTACTCACTCACTCACTCTAGCTAGTAGAAACAGTTTAGTTAGTTAGTTAGTTAGTGTGCCGTCCGCAATCGTCCTGTCTACCGCCGATCGGCCGCGAACGGCCCTCGACGTGCCCACACCCCCACACACGTGTTCGGGTATAATTGCGGACAACCCCGGGGGCCCGGGTGGGGGGCGCACCGCCGTCACGACCGGCTCCCGACAAGATTTGCGGACGATCCCGGGGGTCGTCCGGACGTGCCGGACGCGTCAGACATTGCGGACAGGGGGGTTTATGGGGATGGAACCCACGAGTGTGGGTGATGGGGCAATCGCCGTATTCGACGACCTCCGAGATCTTCGCCACCGGGGGCGAAGGCTACCTCAAGGAGGACCACACGCCCTCGACCCTCCCGGAGCGGCGCGAGGAGATCCTCAAGCTCCGCCGCTCGCTGAAGCCCGCGGCCCGGGGCGTCGGCGCGGAGAACGCCTTCCTCTCGGGGAAGGCGGGACAGGGGAAGACCGCGGCCGCGAAGGCGGAGCTCGCGGAACTGGAGGCGTTCGCCGCCGCGGAGGACCTCGAACTCACGACGGTGCTGTTCTCGTGTGAGGGGATCTCCTCGAGCTACACGCTCGCGTGCGGTCTGTGTGAGGAGCTCGGGGGGCCGAACCCGAACGGCCACCCGATGCAGAAGGTGCTCGACCACCTGTGGGCGGCGATGAACGACGTCGGCGGGACGATCATCATCGTGCTCGACGAGATCGACAACCTCGGCACGGACGACAAGATCCTCTACTCGCTCCCGCGGGCACGCGACAAAGACTACGTCAACGACGACGTGTACCCCTCGGTCATCGGGATCAGCAACGACCTCCAGTGGCGCGACAACCTCGACCCCGCGGCCAAGGACAGCCTGTACGACGACTCGATCTTCTTCGCGCCGTACGACGCCAACGACCTCCGGGACATCCTCTCGCGTCGCGCGAGCAAGGCGTTCCACGACACCGACCTCGTGTACGAGGGGCCCGACGGGGACCGCTTCTCCATCTCCGTCGACCTCGGCGGCGACGACGAGTCGCTCGACGCGGCGTTCGAGGCGAAGGGGATCGACCGGACGGCGTGTACCCTGCAGGGCGTCGAGTCGAGCGTGCTCTCGGAGGACGTGATCCCGCTGTGTGCCGCCTACGCCGCCCAGGACAAAGGGAGCGCGCGACAGGCGATCAAGTACCTCCGGAAGGCGGCCGCGATCGCCGAGTCGGAGGACAGCCCGACGGTCCTCGGCGACCACGTCCGCCTCGCCCAAGACGAGGCCGAACGCGAGCTCATCATCGAGGGGATGGAACAGCTCACCACGCAGGGCCACCTCGCGCTGGCGGCGGTGACGATCCTCGAACTCGCCAACGAGTCGGACGTCCGCACCCGCGACGTGTACGACGTGTACAAGTCGCTCACCAACGACATCGACGCCGACCAACTCGCCCAACGGCGGATGCGCGACCACCTGATCGAACTCGACATGCTCAGCATCATCCGCGCGCGCAAGTCCGCCTCCGGGTCGGTCGGCGGCGAGGCGTACACGTTCGAACTGCGCGTCGAGCCGTCGACCGCACTCGACGTGTTGGAGGCGGTCTCGCGGTTCGACGGCGTCGACTTCAACACGATGACGCAAAACTGGCTCCGCGAGTAGGCCACTCCGAGCATATCGGGGCCCGCCGATCCCTGCTCCCGCCCCCGGGGGTGTCCGCAATTTCGCAGAGGTGTCCACGGGGTTTCGTCGGCAAGCGTCTGACTGCCAGATTCCTGCACCGGGTGTCAGCTTACGTTTGTTCCAGTGACAATAAGGGGCTATTTGTGGGGTGAAAATCTACACGCAATATATAATGTACAGACTACTGATTGACCTTGGAATCGATCAGGTTTCGAAGATACTCTGGATCGACAAACGCACCCTGCAATCTCGTTATGCCATCCGGCTCACGGAACAGCATGTCACCGTTTCCGCCCAGGTCTTCTGCTCCGGATTCGTCGAGTATCACTTGCGAGTCTGATGCAGAGGGAAGCCTAAACGCGACTCGCATGTCGAGATTAGCTCTGAGATCCGTATCGATAATTTTCGCACTTGGCCGCTGAGTCGAGATCACCAGATGAATTCCTAGACTTCGAGCCTTCTGGGCGATTCGACGCACATTCTCCTCGAATTCGTCACTCTCGTCTCCCAAGCCATCAATGAGGTCGGCGTACTCGTCGATGAACACAACGAGTGGGCGAAGTTGGTCGTCACTTCGTTCGTTGTGGTCGTTGATATCGATACTACCGCTCTGACTGAGGACTTCCATCCGGCGAGGAATCTCCTCATCGACGATCCAGTCGAATAGCTCTGCAGCCGCATCATCATCTGTAATCACCTTCTCGTGTTCCAGATTGGTGAGTTGATTGCAGAACATGAAGTTCGTCATCTTGGGATCAACGATCGCGAGCCGTAGTTCGTCCAAGGCAAATCGATCAAGGAGACACGTGAGTAGCGAGTACAAGAATACCGTCTTCCCACTACCAGTAGTTCCTCCCACCAGCATGTGGGGTGCCTCGTTAAGCATCGCAGGATAGCTTTCTCCTGCGGGATTGATCCCCGCGATGAACGGCATTTCACCAAGAGTCAGCTCTTCGCGCTGTGATAGGTCATCTAAATAGTCCTCAATGTGAACAACCGCGGTTTCATCTCTGGGAACGTCAACGGCGACGAATGGCGTTCCAGGGAGCCTATGAATGAACGGTTCTCGTTCCAGTGCCATTTCGCGAGCGATGTCCTCAGCGCGCTTTTCGAGGGGGCCTTGTCCCTGACCAGACCCGAGTTCGACCTTGTATCTAATCAGGTTTGGACCAACCTCTACGTTATCTGGATCAATTGATTCGACTTTGATGTTGTACTCGTACAACACCCGTTTGAGCGTCTCCACTTGATCCGCGTAGTCCGCTGGGTCTCCAAATGAGTCCGATGCTTCAGACTCATCTACTGTTGATTCCGCTGGCTTAGCCTCTTCTGAGCCACTATTGTCATCCGAGACGTTGTCTACTTTCTCCTCCTGGACGTCTTCTTGTCCAGAGCCTGTATCACTGTCATCGCCTGTCTCTTCCGTCTCAGATACGGTTTCCGACGCATCGTCAGGTGATTCTGACTCGAAGTCCTGACCCGACATCAGTAGCCGAACGACGGTCTGTTTCGGTAACCGCGTAATCGTGAGACTCTGGTGATCTTCGGTAAAACAGTCCAGAGATGCATCTGAGGTCGCGGCAGAGTTAATCTCCACAGAGACAATCCTGGAGTTCACTTTCATCTGGGCATCTCCACGGAAGACCTCGTTGACTCGGTCAGTCCACTCCATTTTGTCTCCCGGCACGTCTCCTCCGATTAACTCGTAATAGAGTTGCTCTCTAAGTGCCTCACGGCGGGGAGGTGTTGTGATGTTGTCGTCACCTTCGAACAACCGACGAATTGTGTTCGTTGTTTCGGTGATCTGTTCGACTGCCTTGCCTGTCGCAACCTCATCACCCTCCCTTGTCTCAATGCTGAACGCAGTGTCGGGTTCGTTGAGCGTCTTCACCTCTATGATATCCATATCGAGGCCACCGCTCTCTGATTGTTGTACGACGATGAAGTCGGCTCGTCGGTTCGAATCACCGAAGTTGAGCCACTTCCGCGTTCTCGGGTCATCGATAGAGAAGATGAGTTTCGGATCCTCGTATCGCTCATCTAGCCATTGGACAGCAATGATCGATCCAAGCAATCCCTTCGAGTTGCGTGAGTCTTGACTCCCGATCGTCTCCTCGGTAATGAGTTTCAACAGACCACTTCGCTCAGTGTCGGCAATACGGCGAGCAATCTCTTCTATGTCCGCATTTTCCGGCGCGATAGGGTATTCGTTGAGGATCCTTCGGAGCGTTCTGGTGAATAAGTCGACATCGTCGGAGTAAATCGCGTACTCGCGATCACCGCGTCGCTCTCTCGAGATGAGGCCCGATTCCCAGAATGGATCCGAATTCATCGAGGGCGTCGAGACACATACCCAGATAGCTGAATCTTGAAGATTATCAACAAAATCCTCTGACACTGTCAACTGATGAACGCCGGAGTTGTGGAACTTCGTCCGTTGGTTATTCAATTGGTTGATAAGATCTTGGTATTCCGAGAAAAGCGACCTTCTGAGGATGCACTAATGTTGATGATGTCCTCAAAGGCGTCATAGCTGAACTCTTTCGGAACGTATAGGGGATTGATCGACGTGTCCATGTCCCGCTCAAACTCCTCAACGAAGAACTTGGATTGGTCATTGATGATTACGGCGTGTTTCGGGTTTGCCTTGAGGTGTTCAGCAACCTCATCGTAATCTCGACACTCTCTAGTTAAGATGTTGAAAGCGTCTGATTCACCTTCCGGACCAAACAAGTTGATAATTGCTTCTTCTTCATTTGAAGTTGCCCCAGAGAGCAGTGGTTTTTCTTCCTGATCAACATAAATAAACTCGATTGTAGCGCCGCTAAGTGACTCGTTCTCTGCTGCATCGACGATAGATTTGAGGACCTGTGACGGCCTGATCGGGTCGACAATACTGATCTTGAAGTGATTTTTCGAGGGAGGGTATGCCTGATTGAATTTCGAAATCAGGTAATCCCAGAGATACACGTTGTCTCCGGGTTCCGCACGATCTGCTTCAGTGTAGATTGGTAGCGTTGCCAACTCATCCGACTGGATGAGATACGTCTCTTCATTTAGCAGTCGGCCACCACCGACGGTGATATTGCTAAGTACATGCGGCTGCTCATCGACCGTCGTTTCCAAGAACTTCCAATCCGATTCCGAAAGCTTCCCGTCACTCTCTCGCACTGCCTTTGCAAGTTCAACATACTTCCACAGGTGAAGTGGATGCAGCGGCGAGAGAATCAACTCTCGTCCACTTTCTCGATCCAGGATAATTGTGTCCAACAAGAGGAAATCAGAGAGCAACCGTCGGCTTCCTTGAGCGCTTGCGTCTCTCAGGCTCATGTACTTCCGGTCCAGTGTCTTCTGAGTTTTCTGGTACACTGAGAGGTAGTTTTGAGCCTTTTCCATGAGGTCGTCGTCGCCGACAAGCCTGACGAGTGGACGGTGAATGAGCGACTTGAGTACTGGCAGTAAGTCTCCTCGAGCCTCGAGGTACGCATCGAATGACTCAACAAGTGATTCGAAGTCCTCATTCCGTTCTGCGAACTTCCGCATCTTTTGGAAGCTCCCACCATCCTCTTCGACGAGGAAATACTCCAGATCAAGTGTCGTGTAATTAGAGATGCACTCTGTCCGCGAACTCCCCCCCTTGACGATTCCGCCGAACCGGTCTTCGGTTATGAATCGATTGATGAAATGAGTCAGATCCGAGTCAACGTCAATAATGAGCTTTTCATCGTCCCCGAAGTCAACCTCTACTCGCTTTTCGTCATTCTCAATGGCTTCATCAAGATCTTTGTCAAGTTGTTGCGAGAGCGTTGAGGCTTCCTCAATCTCCCCTTGATGAACTAACTCAATCCCGACAGACTCACCGTCAGTTCGACGGTTGTATCGGCTTGATGTAGAGCCCTTCCCGGCTGTCCCATCCGTTGAACCTTTACCAGAGTCATCAGTCAGACGTTTGGATGTCGTGTCAAATGCATCTGCGACCTTCTCGAACTCCAACTCAGCAAGCAGTCCATCGTCATTAGTACGCTGGAATCTCCGCAAGCGTTCAATGAATGCAGCTTGTTCATTCCGACCGCCTTCATTGCTGTTCTTGATACTATTGATGAGCCGCTTTCGGTCCCTGTTTGTTATATGGATTGTTCGGTCGACTAACTCACCGTTCCGTATCAGTCGATTTTCAATCTCAGCAGCGTCGCTGAGAAGCCCCGAATCTGCGAACAGACTCAATTCATGGAGTTCTTGCCCAATTGCATCTAACGACTCTTGATTAGTATCCTTGAGACACGAGACTGCAAACCGTGCAATGGATCTGATCGTGAGATTCGACTCGATCCCACTTCCAAGGGCCTCCCAAAACGCCTCAGCCGGTGAATTCCCCGAGAATTCGTCTCGCTGGGACATGAGGTCACATATAGCAACCCGGACCCTCCCCAGTGGCAGACCAGTAAGTCGATGAAGCGAGTTGAGCTTCGGTGGGTCCCCACGGACGAATACTACGATCCGGTCGGGAACCTTTTGATCTCCCCATGAAAATTCAGTCTCAGTCTCGTTCCGCCACTTGATCGCAGTCGATAGTTCCTCTGTCACCCGAACAGATGTGTCTTCAGCGAACTCAGCGAGCTCGGTGACATCTGCTTCGGCGATTCCGACGATCGCCATCCCGATTGAGTAAGATGTTCTCTCGTTGAGTCTGGCAATCATCGTCTCGGCAGAAAACCGGGGAGGTGACTCAACCATCACCCCTAGCGACTCATTGCGAAGGGTTTCAGCGACACACTCTCCAAGTGCTTCTCCGGTCAGTATCTCGCTCTGTTCTTCTTTATCGGTCCCAGATTGGGGGAGGTCTGACTCTCGAATCGTCATTGGTCCGTGGAAACGATGGTTACGCCATCAGCGTACTCACGACCAAATCCGAGATTGATCGTCACCTGCTTGAACTCCTCGAAATTCCGGTTCGACAGCGGGTCAGCCTCAGTCCGACTGGCACCCACTGCAATGTCCCATTCCTCAAGGTGGTCGCGGTCTTGATTGGTTCCACCGACGATGATTCCGTATCGCTGTCGGAGTCGTTGACATAACTTACGGAGTGCTATTCGCTCGCCAGGTTCCATCACTGACAGAATTATTGCCTCGAGAACCTCTGGATCTGGTGAGAAACGGCGTTCATTCGCCCGATTACCACGCGGCTTTACGAATCCGGCACGCCAGCCAAACGTCTGGATTGTGTCTACCGGAGTATACGTCTTGAACCTAGATTGGTTGATCGCGTCGCTAACTGTGTTAACCAATCGGTCGAATGTATCCTCCGCTGGGTCCCCCTCGAACAGGTATCGGAATGTGTCATAATCATCTTGTTCTTTTGATTCCTTCTTTCGCTTGAGGTCAAGGAGCGTCTTGTTCTCGATTTTTTCCTTAATCCCGTCTTCGTCATACTCAGATGGGTCACGGAAACCGCGTTTATCAAGAATGGCCTCAACACCGAGGCGAGATGTGGCTTTGACCTCTGTTCCAACTGTGTCGTAGCATTCTGGCTAGCATCTGCAACTGGGTTATCTCTTGAACGCGTGTAGTTGAACACCAGTGGCAACCTTTGGCTACGCTCGTTCCCATCTGTGCGAATTTCGTTATGCCGATTTGCCATGAAAAGGTAAAGTGCAAATCCACCAAACTTGACCACCCTCCGGAGGTCCCGCGGATAATTAATTCGACCAGCGACAGGGGATTTCAGGTGTTCACCTAATGTCCCGAAGCCTTCGACAAGATCTGGGACGATCTTCTCATTCGTGGTCGGGTCATCTGAATCCGGCTTCTTCCAACTAGACAGACGCGGAACTCTGCTTCGGCATCCTTTGCAGCGGCCGGAACAACACGGAGACAGTATCATGATGATCCGTAAGCTGTGTCTGGAGATTTGACTCGAGATCACTATTCGATTCCGAAATAAGGTAATGAACGAACCGACCGACGTTCACGCCTGCTGTCGGATCTGTAACGAACCAATCACTGGTCGCTGTCGGGGCTGACCCACGAGTATTCGCATACAGTGCATTGTCATTCGCAAGCACCTTGCGGAGTGTGTATCTGATCTCGTCGAGTCGCTCTTCTTTGTCCCGACTATCGATATCAAACTTATCGAGTACCTCCTCAGGTAGCTCTTCGGATGGCTTCTTGCCCGGCTTCTCTGTAAACTCGAACAGAAGCTCTGGATCAGATGTTTGCCCAAGTGTATGGCTGAAGACAACCTGAGCTACGTGAACAGGTTTCAGTGATCTGCTTGTCGCCTTGAATCCGTACGCCCACTCAGATGCGTCACCGTTGACATCGTTTAGTTTCAGACTCATTCTCTGTAAATGGAGTCCTCAACATCAATTCGCTCTACTTTCCCCGTTTCCGTGTCCTTCACCATGATTTCACCAGTTTCTTCACTGTAATCTTCGTGATACTCTATCTCCTCCATGAATTCCAAGATCTGTTGTTCCTCATCCCGATCTCGGAGCGTGTAGGGAATGTTGGCGTCAAGTGCACCGATGGCCCTATAGAGGCTCTTAGAGATTCGAAGGCGGATCGGGTCGCCTCCGTTCTTATATTCTATCGCAGTGTGGGACGGTGTATATCCGATTGTGCCAGCGATCTCTGGATGCAGTTGTGGTTTCTGGAGTCTCATTTCCCGTTTGGGTACCGTCGTTCGCGAGACCAACGCCAAGGACGATTTAGACCTGTACCGGTGAGAGAGCCACAACCGCAAACGTGGTCGCGAAGCGTTCGGGGCAAAGTAGCCATTGATTTTTCGGATGATGTCCTCTTTTTGACCTGTGGAGGACATCCCATTACGATGATTGATGAAATCGTAAGGTAGATTTTGGTAGAGGTCTCGGCTGCTGTACCCCAGATCCATTATCTCATCTTCGAAGAGGAAACGCTGCTTTTTGACCTCGAAAAGCGGAGCAACCACTTCGTCCGCATCATCACGGTCAGAAAAGTCGGCTTCTTCCTCTGCAACCGCCCATAGGCGGCTGTCAATGAAAGGATGGACGAGATCTGGGGAGTCAAACCGACGCCGAACCAAGTCGAAGACAGTTCCGTTACCTTCGAATGCGAGAGTATAGTAGTGTAGCGCCTCTCCGAAGTCGGTCTGGCACTCATCAATGCCGGCCGTTATTATATAGCCAAGGAAATTGAGCAGATCTCTAATAGTAACGTGCTCGTCGTAGTTCCCCAATTCACACAGATAATCTACGAGGTTATCCTTGATCCTACTGTTCTGGAGTTTTTTGGCGTTATATTGTATGTGACACGTACCGGAATGGTCGTGACCCTTCATAGCGAAGTTTTTTGCCAACTTCTGAATGGCTTCACTGACGATTGCCGCTGTGAGAACCTCCCTATTGTTCAGATCGATCACCACCAAATCCTCAAAATCAATCTCTGGTGCAGTTTCCTCACTGTAGATTATCTGATTTTCCAACTGCTTCTGCACCGTCTCAAGGAACGAGAACTCCTCGCTGTATCGCGCCGCCATTTCATACAGCGGACCATCGTTGATCGCGAGAATTCCGGCTTTCTCTTCGTTGTAAGCCTTAGACCATTCTTTCAATAACTCATGGTAATCCGAATATTCAGAGGCGTCGAGGAGATAGTAGTACTCTCCTTCCGGATATTCATCCTGACACATCAGAATGTGCTGCGTCTTTCCGTCACCAGGATTGCCGGTTAGAACTATTTGCTTTCCTTCATCAAGCGCAGTGCGAAGAAAGTCGTCGAGTGATGTCTGAATGTGGACTGACCGTCGCTGGTCAGATGACAAACTTTCAGCAAAACCTCCCCGAGCGAGCCTCGCGAGGAAATTCTTGCCTGTGGTCATTCGTTCCGTAGCCATAGAGCGGTTATCTGTCACTGAGTAGTGTAGAGACTATACTTAATCCTGCCTGTCGAATCTGTCGTTCAAAATGCCATTCGTTGACGACTCTGTTACGTCCTAAACGGCAGGCCCCAGTAGCACAAGACGACTGACGTATTGAATCAGAAAAAGTCGCTAATCGAGTGATTTCGGAAGTCGATCTCATGACCTATGGACAGGTCCTCAATGGGATCGAACGCCTTGATTCCGTCTAGAGTCTGATCGCGTTGGACTCGCTTACTAACCCATCTGTACTTCCAATGGTCATAGATTGATTGCTGTGCTTGAGCAGTATCGTCCATCGACCAGTAGTACTCCGGAGAATCAACGAGTCCAAAGAGATAATCTCTGAACTCCTCGGATAACGGGACTGCGTAGATCACACGAGGCGACTCATGTTTGAGCAGGTCGCCATCAAGTCCTAAATTTTCCATTCCGTGGCGAATCTGGCGCATTTTGGGGGCGACCCCTTCACCAAATCTGCCGCGGACTGCCTTTCGGTCTTCTAATAGCTCCGTCACGGTAGCGAGTTGCTCACGTGTCTTTGCTCCAAACTGGACCGAGCCGTATCCACTGGTCTCACCGATATCCTCGTACTCAATCTGCCCGTTCGGTGCTGGCACTCGGACCCGGTCATACTGCGCACTTCCTACTTTGTACAGACCTGTCGTGTCCAGGAAAACCAACTCATTCTGCTTGACCACGGGTGCGCCTTTCATCGCACTCGCGATCTTCGACTCGTACCCTGCGTACTTCTCACGGTATGTATTAATGATTTCAGGACCTGTCAATGCCATCGCGACAAGTTTGCCGCCAAGAAGGTGACTGTACGGTGGAATAGCACCACAGACCTGAATATTCATCATTCCTGCACCGACACGACGCTTTTTTGTTTCCTTGAGGGCGGTCCGGAGTGCACGTCTCCCTGCTTCAGACTCCAGAGCAGCCTCGATAAACTCCCTGTCATCCTTGATATCACTATGATTGAGGAAGAACTCCCGGTCCCTCAGTAGTTTCTGGAGGGTGTGTGCGCGTTTCTTTATGAACAACGCCGTTTCGCTCTTCAACCGGAATTTAATCACTGCACCCAGATAGGCAACTCTATCTTCTATCTCTTCCAGCTCGAGGGGACCAAAACTATCCAATTTAGTCGCCTCCAAATCAATCGGAACTTCGGAGAACGTGTCTAATTCGATGTCGCTGGGGAATGCTTGCTGGAGACGTTGTTCGAACTCTTGGTGGTCATACTCCCGTCTTTCTTCATCCACATCAGCGAGAACTAGTGCCTCGAGATCTGACTTGGAAACTCCAATCGTGTCAAGAGTGGTCTTGTCATAACTATCTGGATCCGTGTCCTCAATGTCAAGATCTCGGAGGTCTGACTCCCGGAGCTCGAACTCGGAAGGATCGAAAACGTTCTCGAAGTTTTCAGAGTCTTCGTCTTCTTGGAGAATATGTGGCTTCCCCTTGAATACGTACGTTCCCATCCCCTCCAATTGTTTTAGACGAGTAAACGCAGTCTCTGTGGCTTTTTTGAAATCTCTCTCGGTCAGATCATCAAACCGCGTGAGGAAGTCGTCATGTCGGATATTCTGGATACTCTCCTCAATTGAGTTCTCCACTGCCGATCGAATGAACTGGCAGTGCTTCTTTGATCGCTCTTCCCACTCTTGTTCCGTCTCAAGGTAATTAGTGACCGGCTTTTCCACGGTCTGCTGGTCCGGTGTTCGCTCTTCTTTTGGGAGTTGATGCTCGACCATATTGACCTGCTTTTCCCGCTTGAGCCCCTCCTCAACCGAGTCGAGTCGCCAGCCGAGGTATTGATCGCGGCGCTTTAAATTCATCATTGAGCTAGCGATAGAAGCAATCCCCATTACAGGGTGAAGCTCCCTCGCGGCGTCTCTGATCAGGAAATTGATGTTCCGTCCGGGGACGGTATTGTACGGGGTCCGCCAAGTATATCGGAAATATCGCCAGATGTCGTGGAGATCGTATCCTGTATGTGGGTCCGTAACACCACTCTCAGCCACTTGAACGTACGGCTGAATGAGGTCATCTAATTCTTCAGTAATCTCGTCGCGTTCGAGGTCCTGTAGATGGTGGAGGTCTTGGTAGAACTCTTCTCCATCAACGATCAGATCAGTCACGTCAATTCGACGCCCCTTATGACGTGACGGATTCTCCATCGTCCGAATGAATTCCCGTGTAGACTTATCGAATTGAGCCCTGCGCTCTTTTTCGAGAATTCGCTGTTCGATTTGCTTATATTTGTCTGGATTGTCGCTAAACCGATCCGGATCAGGCGGGTAGACAACTACGGGGGGATAGCCTTCGATCTCGTCGGGATCTTTCTTTATGTGATATCTTACTTCGGCGATGTCATGGAGGACTCTGAGAACTCCAATGTACTTCTGAAGTTCAATATACTCCTCTCGCTGTTGTGACCCCTTCGCAGGTTCATGGTCGGGTAGCCGTCCTTCGACCTCCTCAATCTTGGTCTCTATGACCTTCTCCCGGTCATTAGGTGATTTACAGATTCGGTCAAAGAGACGGTCCAATTCGTCGAGATACCCGTCAGAGAGATTTGGCTGAAAGTACGATGGCGAGTTTTCATCGTAGACAAGGTCATTCATCATTTGTAGAGAGACCCTTTGGGTAGTGTACCCTTCCAGCCAGAGTAAAAAGGGTAACGCTACGCCCCTGGTGGTCGCCCAAGAACCAATTTCCATCTCTGGCGTGTCTGTGACCTCTCTCATATTTCAAGCTCAACCATTTCCAACCAGCTAACCTGTTTGCCAGATATCCTACTTATGCTGCGGTTCTCAATTTCTTCACATCTACAGTTCGTATTTTCCGATTGATCGAGGGGGAGCACGACCACACGGGGTTTCACGTCCCGAAGTCGGTCGCCTCTCGAATTGCACATCCGCTCGCGACGGCCATGTGCATCGCTCCTCGAGCGTGACCCGTGACCCGCCGACCCTCGCCGATCGTCGGTAATCGGCCGGCAGTATATAAATCAGACCGGGTTCGGTGAGGCGACAGAACAGGATTCGCGGGTGTATGTGTAAGAACGAGATGCGTATTCACGACACCGACCAGCGCGACCGCCTGTACAGGAACCTCGTCGAAGCGACCGGCGAGAACATGAATAGCGACGCGCTCAACTGAGGCCTGATGGCCGCCGCGGACGTGATCCTCGTCACAGAACTCCTCGACTCGAGCGCGGACTTACTCTACCTCACGGTTGGCACGGCGGGCAGGCTGACAACTATCGAGCTGTTCGGTTCGGACGTGGTTGGCGGTGACACATGAGCCGTCGAAACGGACCTCAGGGACGGTCGTCTTGAGGGAGGGATGGCTGTAGCAAGCCCGGGTGGCGAAGGAGGGACCCTAAAGGACGTGCATGGGCCGTCCATCGCGCCCGTCCGATCCCCGTCCCGGTCGCCAGCGAAACAGGCCACACCCCCGGGGACGTCCGCAATTCGACCGCGGTCCGTCGACGCATCACGGGTCGGTACAGTTGGTCGCGGTCGTACAGCACCCGGTACCGACGAGCGAACGCCGGATCGACACACGACGCCGTCGCACAACGACGGCCGGGGTCGCCTCACTCGAGCGTGTACGTCCGGTACCGCCGGACCGCGTACCGATACGACGCGCCGGAGACGCCGACGGTGAAGCACAGGTACACGGCGAAGGCGACGACGGCGGCGACCCTCGGAGCGACCGCGCCGGTCGTGAGCACGACCGTCGCACCCGTACCGACCAGCGTCCCGCCGAACACAACGAACAGGACGACGAGCATCGGGAGCGTCGAGGGGACGACCGTCTCCGCCCCCAGAACTCCCGCTCCTCGTACACGGGGTAGGCGGCGCCGACGCCGACGGCGAACAGGGCGGCGGCGACACACAGCGCGCCGCCGAGAGCCGCGAGCGCGACCCCCGTGTGGGGGGCGGTGCCGACCGCGACGGACGCCAGCGGCAGGAGCGTCGCGAACGGCACCCCGAGCGCGACGCCGGCGAGCACCCGACCGCGGACCACCGTGTGCGGGGTCGCGCCGCCGAGGAAGCGACCGGCAGGTGGCGGCGGTCGTCGCCGAGCGGGTTCAGGCCGAACGTCGCGCCGGCGAGGTACGTCCCGATCAGCACGCCCGCGCCCGCGACGAGCGGGCCCAGCGCCGAGGTGAACTCGACGGCGGCCGTCCCGACGGGGGCGACGAAGAACACGCCGGTGACGAGGTGGGTGAACTCCTGCGGGCGTCTGCCGGCGCGCACGAGGTGGCCCCACGCGACCCGGGCGGCCGTCGTCGCGGCGAACGGTCCGGGCGGGGCGAAGCCGCCGGCGCTCTCGACCGCCCCCGGCTGGCACCGGACGACCGGTCGGCGAACCAGAGGGCCGACGCCTGCGCGGTCGCGACGCGCACGCCGAGCGGCACCGACGCGACGCTGGCGACGAGCACGGCGACCGCGGCCGGCGTGACCGGCGCGCCGAACGGGGTCCCGAGGAACGCGAGCGACGCGTACTCGGCGAGGGGCGCGACGGTGAGGGCAGTGCCGTCGGGGACCGCCAGCTCGCCCGAGACGACCGCGCGCCCGAGGAACTGCGAGCCGGCGACGAGGCCGACGAGCCCGAGCAGGGCGCCCACCTTCACCAGCCTGCGGATGGAGGGCGACGCGGAACAGCCGCAACAGCGCCAGCCCGCCGGCGTACCCCCAGACGGCGACGGCACACACCATCGGGAGGGCGACCACGGCCCCGGTCGCGAGGACGTGCGGCACGCCGGCGCCGAGCGCGAACGCGGTCGCGACCGCCGCGATCGGCAGGCCGAACCACAGGGCGAGGCGGGCGGTCTCGGCGACCAGCAGGCCGACCACCGCCGCGCGGACGGGGACGGCCGTGAGGACGAACGCCTCGCCGTCGATCCGGCCGATCCGTTCGAGGGTCCGGAAGACGGCCACGAGCAGGAGGGCCACCGGGGCGAGGGTGGCCCCGACGTCGAGGGACGGGACGGCGGCGCCGGCCGCAGCCGTCCGGCCGAACGCGTACACGTCCGGGAGTCTGAACAGCAGGTTCCCCCGAACACGAGCAGCGAGGATCGCGATCCCGGCGAGGCGTCGGCTGTCGTGGGCGTACTGCCTGACGCTGCGGACGAACTCGGCGCGACCGATCCGCAGGCCGTGGCGGAGGTCGTCGCGGGCCGTCATCGCTCCCCGTCGGCGGCCGCGTCGCGGTCGCGTGCAACCTCTTCGCCTCCGTCTCCGTCCTCGCCGACGTCGTCGCGACCGCCGGTGACCGCGAGGAAGGCGTCCTCGAGCGACCCGGCGTCGCCGGTCCGGGCCCGCGAGCGGACCGCATCGGGGAGCCCTCGGCGACGAGGCGGCCGTCGAACAGCACCCCACCTCGTCGGCGACGGCCTCGACCACGGGGAGGATGTGGGTCGACAGGAACACCGTGGCGCCGGCGGCGGCGAACTCGACGATCGACTCGCGCAGGCGCCGGGCGGCGCGGGGTCCAGCCCCGACGTGGGCTCGTCGAGGAACAGCACGTCGGGCTCGTGCAACACGGTCTGGATGAAGGCGGTCTTCTGGCGCATCCCCGTCGAGTACGTCTCGATCCGCCGGTCCGCGTCCTCGACCAGGTCGAACGAGGCGAGGTACTCCTCGATCCGGGCGTCCGCCGTCGTGCGGGGGATGTCGCGGAGGTCGGCGGCGTACTCCAACTGCTCGCGGGCGCTGAACTCCTCGTACAGCGGCGGCGTCTCGGGAGGTAGCCGACGCGGTCGGCGAGGGAGGCGCGGTCGGCGACGCCGACGGCGACGCCGGCGACGCGGGCGCTCCCGCCGTCCGGCCGCGACAGCCCGGTGAGGATCCGCATCGTCGTCGTCTTGCCGGCGCCGTTGGGGCCGAGGAACCCGTACACCGTCCCGGGGTCGATGGCCAGCGAGAGGCCGTCGAGGGCGACCTCCTCGCCGAAGGACTTGCGCAGGTCGGTCGTCTCGATGGCGGCCTCGCCGGAGGGCATCACGGTCGCCCCTCCGGCCACCCGGAAGGTTAACGGTTTGGTGTGACGGCGCACCCCGAGAGCGCGTACCCGCGTCCGCTCCACGGCGTCGGGATCGACTGGCGCGCGCATCGTCGACCGAACCTCACCCACGAACGCCTCGGGCGTCGGGGTTACCGGTGCACGTCCTGCACGCAGCGCGACGTAGTTGTGAAGCCCCCGTCTTGAACGGTCGCGAACGTGAGTGCCATGTCGCGCGCACACCCCGTGACGTGGACGCCCACCAGCCGTTTCGATGCGACTCGACGACGTAGACGGTCAACTGACTCCGGTTCCAGTCGCCGACGAACTTCGTACTGTTGCCGTTCCGGACTGTGGGCACGCGGTCCGAACGTACCGGGTCGGCGGGTGTGACGTCGGTGTAGTTCGCTTCGGTCCGGAGTGCCTCCATCCCGACGAGTCGCTGCCGTCCCTCGCCCGTGGTAACCTCGAAGCGTAGCTCTCGCCGATCCTCCTGGGCGATTTGATACGCCGTGACCTGATAACTCGACTCTCGCTCGTTCTCGATGAGGATCTGGGTCTCGTCGTCGGAGAGCAGTGCCGTGCCCCCGGCGACCAGTACGAGACAGGTCAGCAAGCCGGTGAGGATCACTCGTCGGGAGGCCAGTCGCATCCTGTCGGCTACTGTTCGCGCGTTGGTATTCGATTTGACGACTTACCGACGGACCGGTTCGGGATATCAGCCCCTCCAGTGCTCGGCAGGTGTCCCTGCGACCCGGGGTAGATACGCGTGCGGAATCAGGGGATGTGTTGAAATTCCGGAGACCGAGTGGAACTGATCGCACACAGCGGAGACGTGCAGCACGCTGCGTTCGTGCTTCACTGATGAGATGCCCTATCGGTATCCATGACAGGGGTGTTTTACTCCCCGTTCTCCCAAAGCAGGGTATGCACCCCGCCCTCCGATACGCTGTGTCGCTGACTGTCGGGCTGCTGGTTACGGCAACCGCCGTCGAAGTCGCCAGCGAAGATCACTTGCTCGCGATGTCGTTGTTCCCGCTGTACGTGACTGTGACCTCGATGGTGGTCACCCATCGTCGGGCGTTCGTTGCTCTCAACCGTGCTGCAGCCCCGGCGAGGAAGCGTGCAGCTATCGTCGGAGGCGTTGGCGCACTCACCGGCATGTTCCTCCTCCAAGCGTCGATCCCAGCCGGGATCGCCGGTTTCGGGTTGCTGTTTCTCGGGATGGCGACCGTCGTTGCTGATTTCGAGGACCTGTGAGCCGGTGGAACCGTCGGTTCGATCGCGTGCTTCAGTAGAAATCGCCACCTCCACCGTCTGGATCGCTCCGCTGTCATCGGGTTGTGTGGCGCACATTGGGATATCGACGGTCCGCTACGGTACAGGAGAGATGAGTAGCGAGAGAATCGCCGCCGAAAGAGGAGTGCTCGGAACCAAGCCGGTATCCCGGCCCGGATCCGCCGGAACCTCGACATCGACGATGGGGATCAACTCGGTTGGCAACTCGAAGCCGACGGGAGCAACCGCGTCCACGTGACCCGACAGCAATCGGGTATGTTCGCCGACTTCGATAGGACCGCGCAGCGACTGCCGTCCGTCCCGACGACACCACGGTCGCGGACCAACTTGCGGACGCGGTTGACCGTGTAGGGATGGGTGTCGCACCGGACGGCGATCTCGGAGACTGTCCCCGGCTGATCGAAGGTGGACTGCACCTCGAGTACCTCCACGGTCAGCAGCCGGGGAGTCGACGATAGCGGGATTGATACCGCCGCGGCCCCTCCGTAGACCCGATGCCAACCGCGGCGACGGTCCGCTGTACCGACTGTGCGTACGAGGAATCGTTCGACTCGCTGCGCCACGCCCGGACGGCGATGACGGACCACGAGCGCGAGACCGGCCACGTCGCCGACTGGGCGATCGGCCGGCTCGCCGCGGGAGTCGAGCGCGCGGGCGACGACGCCGGGGTCTGCGGCCGCGACGGCTGTGCGAACGCGGACACGCCGTTGCTCGACCGTCCCGAGTCGGGCGACGACGCCTGACCGGACCGGAGGGGGACGCCGGTCGCGGGCCGCGCCCGTTTAGCCCGTGCGGACCGAACGGTCGGTGTGCTCGGCCTGCGATACTACGTGTGTGAGGCCTGTGACGCGGTCCACGCCGACGTCGGGGAGCCGACGGCGTGCGGTCGGTGTGGCGACGGGGCGTTCGTGGACGTGTCCGCGACCGTCCGCGGGGACGACTACTTCACGCGGGGCCTGTCGCGGAACAGTTGAGAGGCGGTTTCGTCGAACGCAGTCGCGGCCGCGACCGGCGCCGTCGCTCGCGGGTCGGTTGTGCCCGCCGACGTGACACCGCATCCCCGTCCAGTCGCGGCGTCACGCCGAAGGACCGAGAGATGCCACGGCTGTCCGGGGCACGAGCCCGCTCCCACAGCGATGGCGACTCGGGGTTCGCCGTCGAAGGGAAAAACTCTCTCGGTCACGGCGAGGCCGCCGGACTCGCCACGCCGAGTCTCGGTGTCGATGGCAGGTGGCGAACCTATATTGGTCTCGGATCTGTTGCTGAAGTGAACTGGTGCAGTTCCCCCCCATCGGCCTGCTGCTCGCACTCGCGACCGCACTGTCGACCGGCGCCGCCCTCGTCGGGTGGCGCAACCGCGACACCGACGGCGCGCCCGTGTTCATCGGGCTCATGACGCTCGTCGCGTTCTGGTCGCTCACCTACGCGTTCGGCTGCTGTCGACCGACGCCGCGTGGAAGCTGTTCTGGAACAACGTCCAGTACCTCCCGGGCTTCCTCACCCCGCTGGCGTTCTGTGCGTTCGCGCTCGCGTACGCCGGCAAGGCCGACGCGATCACCCCCCGCCTCGCCGCCGTGCTCGCGTTCCCGCCGGTTGCGACGGGGCTCGCGATGTGGATGCCGGCGACCGAGCCGTTGGTCCGACAGGAGGCGCGATTGGTCGCGTGGGGGTCGTACACCGCCCTCGACGTCGTCCACGGCCCGCTGTTCGTGGCGGCGCTGGCGTACTCGTATCTGTTCGTCGCCGTCGGGTTGCTCCAACTCGTCTCGACGAGCCTCCGCGCCCCGCTCGTGTACAAACAGCAGTCGGCGCTGGTCGCGCTCGGCGCGGTCGTCCCCATCGGCGCCAGCGTCGCCTCCTACATCTCGGGGTACACGATAATCGACCTGACGCCGGTGGCGCTGTCGGCGTTCGGCGTCGCCGTCGCGGTCGCGTTGGCGCGGTACTGCTGTTGACCGTCTCGCCGGTCGAGCGGGACGCGATCTTGAGCGAGGTCACCGACGCGATCCTCGTCACCGACCGGACCGACCGCCTCCTCGACCGGAACCCCGCGGCGGCGGCGGTGCTGGACGACGCCGCAGGCGTCGGGACCGACCTCGCGACCGTCGACGCCGCGCCCGTGCCGACGCTGCTGGCGGCGCCCTGTGGGACGACGACCGAGTTGACCGTCGCGGGCGACCGGACGCGGCGGTTCGACTGCCGGAAGATCGCGCTGTCGGACGACGACCCGGACGGCGGCGCGCGACTGTACGTCCTGCACGACGTCACCGAGCGGCGCGAGCACGAACGACAGCTGGAACGGAAGAACGAACGGCTCGACCGCTTCGCGGGCGTCGTCTCGCACGACCTCCGCAACCCCCTGTCGATCGCGATGGGGCACGCCGACCTCGCGGAACGCGACCCGGACCCGGAGCACTTCGAGACGATCGCCGACGCCCACGACCGGATGGACGAGATCATCGAGAGCCTCCTGACGCTGGCGCGCACGGGCAACGACGCGCCGACCCGACGCCGGTCGACCTGGGCACGGTCGCCGAGCGCGCGTGGGACCAAGTGGAGACGGACGACGCCTCGCTGTCGGTGGACGCGGACGACCTCGTCTCCGCCGACAGCCAGCGGCTCGCGCAGGCGTTCGAGAACCTGTTCCGCAACGCCGTCGAACACGGCGGTGCCGACGCCGACGCCACGGTCGGGTCGTCGCCGTCGGGGTTCTACGTCGCCGACACCGGCCCCGGCATCCCCGAGGCGGACCGCGACACGGTGTTCGACCCCGGCGTCACCACCGACCACGGGGGCACCGGCGTCGGCCTCGCCATCGTCTCGGCGGTCGCGGCCGGCCACGGCTGGACGGTCTCGGCCGGCGAGGGTGCCGCCGGCGGCGCTTCGACTTCGCGACCGGGGAGCCGGCGTCGGCCGACGTGACGGCCGTCACCGACGCCACCGCGACCGACGGCGGCGTCAGGCGGCGATCCCCTCGCTGATCCAGTCCCACGCCTCGTCGCGGTCGTCGTGGTCGAAGAACTCCACCTCGACGTCCGTCAGCCGGTCGGCGACGTCGCTGGCCCACGCGAGGAGGCGCCCCTGCCCGACGATCGCGAACCGATAGATGTCGTCGCTGAAGCGGCGCCACAGTTTCAGGTCGTCGTCGAGCGCGTCCAGCTCCGGTCGCGGGATCCCGTCGAACTCGACGTACAGGCGGACGGAGCCGTACTCGGCGATCCGTTCGTTCATGTCGTCGCTCAGCGCCGCGAAGTCCTCCTCGGTCACGCGGTCGGCGAACCGGATCGCGAGCACGGGGCCTTCGTTGCGGTCGTCGATGTAGTGGTACATGCGACGGTGTGGTTCGTCGGCCACGGGCTTAGAACGGGCCACGCGTTCCAGCGACACGGGACCCGCGAGTCACTCCGGGCACTCCCCGGCGAGCGTCTCGAGGCGCGTCAACAGCGACCGGCGCATCGCGGGGTCACGTCGCGGTCGGTGGTGACGCTCTCGATGAGCGTCCCGTTGAGCACCGCGAGGAACTGCTCGGCGACGCCGTCGGCGTCGACACCCTCGACGCCGCGTCGGTCGAGGATCTCCCGGACGTGTCCGGCGATCCGGTCGTGGAGTCGCTCGTCGATCTCGGTGAACGTCGCCCGGAACTCCGGGTTCGTCACCGCCTGCGCCCGCAACTCCATCACGACGTGGCGCCCGGCGAGCTCCTCGTCGGTCGGGTCGACCGGTAGCAGTTCCTCGACGACCGCGCGGAGGTTCTCGACCGGGTCGTCGGTCGTGCGGTCGTCGACGGCCGAGAGGAACCAGTCGAGCGCGTAGTCGAGCAGGTCCGCGACGATCTCGTCTTTGTCGTCGTAGTGGTAGTACAACAGCGACTTGCTCTTCTCGAACTCGTCGGCGATCGCCTGGATCGTCAGGTCCGAGTAGCCGTGGCGGTGGATCGCCGCGAACGTCGCCTCGACGATCCGGCTCCGACCTCCGAGCGGTCGCCGCGGTCGCCCGGCGACTCACTCACGCCGGCCCTCCACGACGCGGAAGTCGCCGAACTCGGCCGTACACCAGTGACAAAACGCCAGCGACGGCTCCAGATCGCGCCCGCAGCTCGGGCACGCCACGATCCGCGTGCCGGG
>NZ_CP126156.1 GCF_030127125.1 Halobaculum litoreum | reverse complement strand
CAACGCCGCGTCGATCACGTCGGACCGCGGCGGGTCGTCGTCGCCGTCCGCGACGATCCCGGCGGCTTGGTCCAGCAGGTCGTTTCCGTTCGTCCGAGAGACGTAGGGTCGTTCGGTCGGTGCGCATATTCGGCTGACCTCCCCGTTTATAACCGTATGTATGAGCGGAGTCCGGATCGCGTCGATCTGGAGTTACTGGACGGGTCGCGCATTATACCCCACCCGCGCGGCCGCTCGGGCTGCGGACTCGACGCGAGCGACCGTCCGGATGTATGCACGATGACCCCCGCTCGTAAGGGTGTGCATACGGCCGGCGTGCATACATCGAGGATCCCCGTGACATTGGCGCGCGACCCCGTGTTTCACTCAGTGAGATCAACTACCGTAGGACCTACTGGTTCAAATAGTCGGAGTTGGCTCAAATTGTCGGAATTTATGTAGATGACACCCCCCTGTGTCTCGTCTGGTGAATCAGTTTCTTCCGGACGAATAAGCAGATCATTTTCAGATGAGTTAATTCCAATACGGACTAATCTTCCAGTAACAGTAGTTCCATCAGTCATCACAACCTCAACTCCACTACCAACCATTGCATTCTGTAGCAGAGTCTCCCAGGGTTCACTTCTGTGACTTCTCAAATCATGTCTGGCGTAGAGGGTTCCGACTGCATAACCTACCATTGAGATAATAATTACCTGTCCTGATAGACCGAATCCGAAGTCAATTATAGAATTTGATCCCAATTCAGATAGTAGAATTCGCCGAGACCCGAATACTTCCCACGACCACCAAATTCCATTGTTACTGAGGATGAAGTCCATCCAAGCCCCAAATTTAGCTTATGAAGTAATGCGTATGATATCAATGAGACCGCACCAAAGATAGATGTCAGGAAAATCCGGTCGTACTGGGCAAAACTATCTTTATCAATACTCGCCCGCAAAAACATCTTATATGCGATATATCCGGGCAGTAATATATACGAAACAAAAACGAGACTCCGGCCGAAAGCCAATTGCATGAGAACGCCTGACTCCATAATCATACTCTTGTAGGTATGTGTGTTAAGAATACACCGAACTTGCTACTGATATTGCGCTAAGCGCTTATTAGGTGATTTACAACACCGACTACCATTTTCGTGATAAGGCATCACTTTCACAGGAAACACCCCCGCATCCGGGTGCCTCTACTTACACTCCGCCCTTGGCTCGCTTCTAATACCAAACCGTGTTGGTAACGAGTTGATGTCAAAGTCAACCCCGAAACACGGCCTCTTTACTCACGTGAAGGGGAACTCGCGTGGACGATCGCCGAACACCGCTCCCCGAGCGAAGCGATCACGCTGACCCGCCACCTCACCGATGCCGACGAAGGGCGCTACGAACTGCTCGGCCTCGTGAACGAGTGCGAGGTCGCCCTCTTCTGGGACTACTTCTGGAACCATGTGGTCGCCGCGGGATTCGACGTCGACGGCGTCGACGACCTCGCCCGGGACGCGCCCGAGGAGATCCGGTACGCCGGTCGCGAGGACTACTTCGCGGAAGTCGACCTCGAGGATTGGGATTGGATTCACCCGCGGCACCAATGGCGGGCGGGTGGTACATCCGTCCCGCGGGTCCTGGAACTCGACCGCGTCCCCGAGCGGATGCCCCACCGCGACGCCGCGCTTGGGCGAGCTTCGCGAACGCCCTGGACCCGCTGCGCTCGGACCGCCCAGCGTACCCGATCTGTATCTCGGGGCCGACCGGCGCGGGCAAGACGGCCGTCTCGCGGTTCGCCGTCCGCGAACTTCGCCGGGAGACGGCGGTAAACACCGCGCACGTCGACTGCCTCCGGACGCGCTCGCGCGCCGCGATCCTCGAAGAGGCGTTGGTCGACGCCGGACTCAAAACCCGCTCGTCACCGAAGGCGGACGCCGCGTCGTCGTACCTCGCGCAGATGGAGGACGCCGACTCGCCGATCGTCCTCACGCTCGACGAGGCGGAACACATCGAGGACGAACACCTTCCGCACGTGCTGTTCGAGGCGGACGGCGTGACGCCGCTGTTCGTCGTCCACGAATACGAGCGGTTCGCCGCACGCCTCGACGCCGCGACGTCGTCGCGACTCCGCACCGGCCCGCACATCGAACTCAGCCGGTACAGTCAGTCGGAACTCGTCGACATCCTCCAGGCGCGCGTCGACGCGGGCGACCTGTCCGGGATCACGGACGGGACGCTGGAGCTGATCGCGGACACCGCCGCCGGCAACGCTCGTGAGGCGATCTCGATCCTCCGAGAGGCGTACTTGGAGGAAAGTCGCGGGACGAGCGAGTCACGCCGGCGCTGATCGCCGACGTCCGCGAACCGGCGATGGAGTCGATCCGCCGGTACAATGTGGAGCGCCTGGACACGCCGCATCGACTGTTGAAGCACATGATCGACGACGCAGGCGAGATACGGGCTGGGAAGCGCCCGACCTCTTCGAGGTGGAGTACCCGGACGCGCACGGTCGCGACCGCCGCCGGTATCTGAACGTCCTCGTACGGTACGGGTGTATCCGGAAGAAGGGAAGCGGGAGGGGACGCGGTATCTGTCCATTGACGCCGCTGAGTAGAGCTACTGGCTCTGCTGACCCTCCGAGTTGACATAAGTCTCGTTCTGAATATAGAGTGTGAGTTCAGTAACGTGATCACGCTTTATCCTGACGGCTCTGTTGAAACCCTCAGTCGCTAACAGACGGTGGGCCAAATCGTTCGATTTAGACTGCTGCATCTGACTGTTCGACCATCTCCTATCGCGGCTTATGACTCAATCACCGCCAAGGAGTGGTGTCGGGCTGTATCGTCTCATATCACACGCTCCCCACGTCGTCCATTCTAATCGTCGGTCGCTACGGCCTCACGCTCCTCCTCATCGAGGAACTCATCCAACGACGCCGAGTCACTGTCCCTCAACCCGCGGCCATATTCCGCGTGATAGTTCTGAAGATACTCCCCATCTCGTCGTTGAGACCGTACAACTTACCCACCAACTCATCAATCTCGTTCACGATCGGCTTGAACTGCACCGCGTGAATCACGCCCTCCGATTCGAACATGCGCTCCATTCCGTTCCACAGCGACTTGGACAGCCTTGATGCGGTCTCGGTGATCCTCCATATCCTCATCACTCGGCATCGGGAACGCCCGCACTCGTCCCCAGTTCAGGTCACGCTCGTTCCCGTACGTCATCCAGTACAGGTAGAACAGCGACGACTGCATCACACAGAACACTGTGCGCCGCTCTAACTCGGACTCGAAGTACATCGGTTCGAAATCCCGGGGCTTCTCGCCGGCGGGGTAGATGTTCTCCAGATACGGGTTGCACCAATACCGTGGGTGGTAGCTCCGCCACACGACGTGCGGCGTCTCGCTGTCCTGCTCACGGTCGCGGAATACCTCGCCATCATCTCCTATCGACTTCTGCCGCAACGTCTCAATCAAATCGACGTGCGCTTGTGGCCCCAGTTTCGGCATCGAGTACCTCGAGTCGTGAACGCCGATCTTCTCACCCAACTCGTACCCCTCGACGGCGTGGTAATCAATCGTGTTCGACAGCACTTGCTCGCGGTTGTCGCTATTCATCCGCACGAACTCGCTTGTTCGAATCTCGCCACTCTCCTCGGAGTTTGTCTTCTTCCCCGTGATGATGGACGCCCGCACCTCGGCATTCTCGAAGACTGATGTGGGGCGGCTGGCGAAGCACGAGATGAGCGTCTCCGGCATCGTCTCGCGCATCTTGTCGTGAACGGGCTTGAGATTAGACTGGTAAACGAGTCGGAGTGTCGTGATGTTCCCGAAGTATCCCCCGTCGTCAAGCAACTGCAATTGTCGCTCGACAAACTGCGCCGCCGTGTCGTTGATACCACCCGTGTCGTAGGTGTCAGTCAACACCTTCTCACTCTGTCCCATGATGTCCCCGTAAGGTGGGTTTCCGAGGATCAAGTCGAAGTTGAGCGTTCGACTGCTACCTTCACCCTCCTCGCCGTACCGTGGCGACACCTCGGGGAACTCCGCGAACCAGTGGAAAGGCTCGCCGAAGATATTCCCGAAGTCATACTCCAGCGGCCGGCGCACGAACTCGTCAAAAACGAATCCGTCCCCCAACATTCCTCGCAAATCCTCGACGATAGATTCCTTCGTGTTCCAATCCTCGTCGTCGTGGCCGTTAGACTGCTCGCGCTCCTTCACGTCCAATCTCGCGCTCTTGTTCACATCTCGCCACTCATCGTAGTCGAAACCGGCCTCATCGAGTCGCTCTAACTGTTCGTCGGTAAGTGCCTTGTCGTCCTCGCGTTGCACCTTCACCGACGACACCTGCGAGTGCAGCAGATCGTCGTCAATTGACGCCACCACGTCATCGAACTCGGTCACGTCTTCAACCTCGGTCTCAAACTCGAAGTTCAACTGTCGCAACAACTCGCGATTGAGGGCAGGTTGAATTTCCTCTTCAAGACGTTCAATCTCCAACCTCTCACCGGCCGCCTCCTCGTACTTGTACTCTATCCGACGCTCCAGCACCTCATCAATCGTCTCGTACACGTCAGAAATGTCGAGTGAAGCCGTCGTCGTGCCCGCGATTGGGAGACCGATCAGTGAATTCCCGGACGAGATGTTCACGTCGATATTCGGAAGACGGCCGTAGTCATCGTCCCACCCGCCCTCAACGATCTTCAACCATACGCGCAGCTTCGCAATCTCGCACCCGACAGGTTCGGCATCGACGCCGTAGATCGAGTTGAGCGCGAGTTGTTTCTTCTCTTCGAAGACCGTCCCACCATCTGGTTCGTCTCCTCCGTTCAACCCCGCAGCAGACTCATCTGGACGCGGTGAAGCTCGTCCATCGCAGTTGTGAGGAAGTGACCGCTCCCACACGCAGGGTCAAGCACTCTGAGATTGCTAATCCTCTCGAGCGCGTCCTCGGTGGCATCGGGGTCTCCAAACCATCCCTCTCTATCTTCTACGTGGCGCAGCATCTCCTGTAGGGACGTGTCTTCGTGACGAGTGGCGAACGCGTCTTTCTCGACGCCAGAATACTCACCGTACACGTCCACCAACTCGTCCTTTACTTTCGGGTCAACCGTTTGCCGGGTGATCATTCGAGTCACATCGTTCGGCGTATAGTAGGCCCCGATGTCCTGTTGATCGCGCTCGTACTCGAGGTGGGTAATGGTTTTCTCGAAGACCGAGCCGATCATTGAGGGGTCAAGACCACCGTCGCCGTCCCCAGGTTGGTGGTGAATCAAGTCTTCAATGAGGGTTGGGAGGACCCTGTCCTTCACCACGTACTCCTGCTCGTTCGACACGTTCTCACGGAACAGGCCGCCGTTCAGGTAGTCGACGTCGTCGAACCACCCCATCCGGTACTTGGGTTCGCGCTCCGGACGCGGCGTGTTCAGCAGTTTGTAGAACAGCGGCTTGATCTGGGATTCGTAAAGGTTCCCGGCGATTTCCCCTCGTACTCGTGGTACGCCTCAACCCGCTTCAGAAGGAAATCGTTCTCATCGAACACTCCCTTATCCTCGAGGAACTTGATGAAGAACAGCCGGTTCACGAGTGTGATCGCGAATACCCTCTTCTCACTCTCCGAGGCCCCACGCGGGGCCACTATGTCCTCCATCAAATTCGTCTTGTACTCGTAGTCCCCCTTCCCTTGACCGAACAGTAACTCGATGTACAAATCGAAGAAGTCCTCAATGCCGCGGCGGCGTGTGTCGCGTAGCTCGCGTGGCGCAGTCTCAGTGAGCAGGCTCGTAAGGTGCTCCTCGGCAAACACGTCCCAGAAGGACTCAATTTCCCCGTCAACATCCACGTCGACATCGAAGTCCACGTACCCCCGCTCAGCTGCGATGGCCTGCAGAACCGGACGAAAGTCCAACTCGCGGATGGTCTGGTAGTCAGCGAAGTCGCCACCAATCTCGATGCGAATCAGGTGCCACTCGATCCCATCGGTGGCGATACCGTAGTCTGGCCCAATCGCCTTGTTGACGAGGTATGCCTCCATATCCGAGATGGCTTCGTCAATCTTGTTCATCGACTTGTTCTCGCCCATCAACGCAACGCCGACGCCGCGAACCTCGAAGTCCGGTCTGTCATCGTCACGGCCGTAAGGCTGGGGTTCCCAATCCAACCCGAGATCATCAAGAACGTATTCAATCAGGTGCCGCTCCAACCATCGTTCGGGCGGATATCCAGTAAATTCAGAGTCATCTAGGCCGAGATCATCGCCAGTCAATTCCCGACGAATGTCGCCGTCCAGAACCTCCTGCAACTCGCGCGAGTTCAACCGTCGGTAGAGATCGTCTACAAAATTCTCCAGATCAGAACGAATCTCGTCCGTGGTCATAATGAAGTCTCGTTGGCTGAGGGTCCATCCAACATACCTTATAACTTCTCGAAAGAGTACCCCACCACGATGAAAGAGCGCCCTGTATTCAGCACGCCCTAACCGAGTTGTCAGGATCGCAGAATATCACAACTCTCATCTGCCGGAAACGGGGTGTGTCACAATATTCGTGTCCGGAAGTGCCGGAATTTGAGGGCTGTTTGTCCGGAAGTGGATCGGTGGGTCGACGCTGTATGGTGATTCTGTTCTTGAGCCCTGAAAGATAGTCGGCTTCTCTCACCTATTCAAACCCGAAACGGTACTCCGTTCGCTCGATGTCGACGAGAGATCGCGTCCTGTCCCCCCAGGACACCGACGACGACGCGCCGGAGATCCGGTTCAGCATCGATGAAGAGGCGTATCGGTCCGACGAGGTCAGGCTGACGCTCCATCGCGGGAACGACCGCGAACGATTCCGCGTCACCGACGAGGAGGAAGCGATCTACGAGGGTGCCGGCTTCGTCCCGGCGTGGTGTGAGGCGACGGTCCAGCGGCTCGGACTGCACCTCGACGTGATCACGGAGTGAGTCGGATGGCCGCGACTCAGAGCCAGAAGAGTACCAGCGCCAGCAGCGCGAACGTGCCGCCGAACACGAGGGCGATGAACAGCTTGGCGGAGAGTGGGTATCCGTATCTCATTCTCCGTCGTCCTCGAGGTCGGAAGCATCGAGTTCATCGTCGAGCCAGAGCCGCCCCTTCTGACTTACCTCGTAATATCCGGAGTCTGCCTTCCTCAACAGTCCATGTTCTTCCAGTGTGTTCAGCCGGAGACGGACTGTCGAGTACCCGATGTCGTGTCCATGGCGATTCAAATTCACGTACACGGACTTCGGCGGAAGCTCAAGATCGTGCTCAGATAGGAATTCAAGCACGACGGAGTCGTTCAACGACATCCACTCCGGCCGGGGTCGCATTCGGCTATTACAGCCAGTTCAGTCCCTTTATTACTGGAGGTTCGGGGACGGTGGTGGCACATATTCGCTATATCAATAGCAGATATGTGCTAAGACTTAAGCACCCTCTGTTCTCACAGGGTTGTAACGAAGGCACTTCGCGGACCCGTCGCTCCCCGATGGGTCCCTATTCGCAGAAGTTTGCGGACCCGGCGCTTGGGACGCCGGCCCGCGCGGGCCTTCGTGATCGAGGCACGAAAGCCATGTACGACGACGCTATGGGGGCCATCAAACCCCCGAACGAGAGGACGCACCGCTTTCCGAGAGAACCGACTGTCCCGACTGTGGACGCCCGCTCGCGGACCACGGCCTGACGTCGGCCGGCCCCGGACGGACGACGCTGGCGCCGTGCGGGTTCGACGTCGCGGCCGTGACGCTCCGCGAGATCGCGTTCGTCCTCGACGACTCGCCCGACGGAGAACCCAGCCGGCGGGTCGCGGCGGACGGCGGCGGAGTCGATCCCGAGGACGCCGAGTTCGTCGCGTGGTGTGACGACGGGTGTGAAGCCGTCGGGTGGTTCGCGGAGTCGAAGGCCGCCCAAGAAGTGGCGGGCGACCACCGACGCGAAACCGGCCATTTCGCCACCGCGATCCCGCGGGAGGATGCTGGAGACGACGAGGCGACCGGAGGTGAGTCGGCGTGACCGACGTGGACGTCACCGCTGGAGTCGGCTACGTGTGCCGTATCTGCGGGAACGAACAGACGGTCCGCGTCTACCCGGTCGTCCGCGACGACGGCGCGACGGTGGACACGGACTCGCGTCACCGTCTCGTCCAAGCCGGGTGCCCCCGGTGTGGCGAACGGCGGACCCACGTCGCCGCGGTGACGCTCGCGGGTCGTGGGGAGAAGGACGCCGCCCTCGGGGTCGCCCTCGACGGCGGAACCGCGGACCGGACGCTGACGCTGGACGGTGACGGGCTGGAGGTTCCGGCGGACGTCGACGTCTCCGACGGCGTCGTGTTCCGCGCCCGCGGCGCGACGGTCGACGTGAAGCCGCGCGGCGCGGACCGCGACCGCTATCCCCTGATCGACCGCCGGAGCCTCGAAGCGGACGGCCGGCGCGTCGTGAACGAGGGGATCGGGATCCGCGAGGTGACGGTGAAGCCCTACGGTGAGGATGCGCGGACCTACCGTGTCGAGGTCGCGGAGGACGGAGGTGACGGCCGGTGACGCTGGACGTGGAGCGGTTCACCGTCGGTCGCGCCGCGTCCGTCACCTACGGACCGCTGGGGGCGGAGCCGGAGCCGTGGACGCTCCGGTTCGCGACGGAGGGCGGCGAGCGCGTCGTCGTCCGGCTGGACCGTGAGGCCATGTACGAACTCTGGACGGAGGTCCGAGGCGTCCCGTGGCCGACGGTCCACCGGGATCCGGAGCGCCGCGAGAAGGACGAACTCGTCCGGGAACTCGTGGAGCGGGCGAACGTCGCGGACGCCGCGCAGCTCCGCGAGGCGCTGGACACGCTGGGGGGTGAGGAACGGTGAGTCTCGACTGGCCCGCCGGTTGGGACCGGACACCGCCCCGTCAGCGCGAGCGTAACCGGAGCTTCCGCGCGTCCCTCGCGGACACGACGAAGGAACTCGCGGCGGAGATGGACCGCCTCGACGCCGACGACTGGCGCGCGTCCATCGGAAACCAACACACGAAGTCGAACGGGCTTCCGCTCCACAACGCGAGTCCCGACGATCCGGGGTTCGTTCTCCGCTGGAGCATGGACGGCGAACAGTACGCCGTCGCGTGCGACGCCAGCCCGCGGCTTCGGGACAACGTCCGCTGGGTCTACAAGTGGATCCACGAGACGCGGATGCGCGGACAGCGCCCCGTTCAAACGGGTGACGCGGAGTTCGCGGCGGCGCGACTCCCGCCGGGCGACGAGGGAGCGGCTCCGGCCCGCGTTCCCGCCCACGAGGTGTTGGGTGTCTCGGCGGACGCCGACGACGGAGCGGTCCGGGACGCCTACCGGGATCTCGTCACGGAGGTCCACCCCGACACTCCGGACGGATCCGAGGACGAGTTCAAGCGCGTGAAGCGGGCGAAGGAGGTGATGCTCGGTGAGTGATCGCGTCCGGGAACGGTTCTCGCCGGAGGGATCGGCGTGAGCTTCGACACCTCACACGCCAACCGGGACGACCTCCGGCCGATCACGCCGCGGCAGGCGATGGAGGAGTGGCTGGACGTGATCGAGGCCGACACGGCCGGGAGTACGGCCCACTCGTACCGGCGACGGGTCCGCCAGTTCGTCCAGTGGCTCGAATCGGAGGACGTCCTGAACCTGAACATCGTCGACGGTCGCGACATCAAGGCGTACCGGGACCACCGCGCGCCGGCGCTGAACAACACCTCGATGAAGAACGAACTCCGGACCGTCCGGCAGTTCATGAGCTACGGGGTCGCGCTGGAGGCGGTCGAACCGGCCCTCGTGGAGAAGTTCTCGGCCCACATCCCGTCGCTGACGAAGGGGGAGGCGTCGAGCGATCTGATGCTCGGTCGGGAGCGGGCCCACGCGATCCTCGACCACCTCGACAGGTTCCGCTACGCGACCCGGGACCACGCGCTGTTCATCACGATGTGGGACACGGGCGCGCGTATCTCCGGCCTTCAGGCCCTCGACCTCGACGACTTCGACGCGGAGGACGGAACCGTGCGGTTCGTCAGTCGCGAGGAGTCGGAGACACGCCTCAAGAACGGCCTCACCGGGGAGCGGCTGAACGTCTTGAACGAGAAGACGGTCGAGGTGCTGCGGCACTACATCCGCGAGCACCGGCGGGACGTGGAGGACGACTTCGGCCGGAAACCGCTGTTCACCTCGAAGTTCGGCCGCCCGACGTCCTCGACGTTCCGGCGAACGACGTACAACCTCACTCACCCGTGTTTCCGCGGTGGGTGTCCCCACGACGAGGACCCGGATACCTGCCAGTACCGAGAACACGGACACGAGAGCAAGTGCCCGTCCGCCCTGAGTCCGCACCCGATCCGGACGGGCCGGATCACGGATCTGCGGAACCGCGGCGTTCGTATCCAGAAGGTCGCGGGCCGCGTCGACGCGCTCCCGGACACGATCAGGGCGTACTACGACAAGCCGAATCTCGGCGAGGAACTGGACCGGCGGCGAGACGAAATTGCGGAGGCTGGACTATGATCGGATCACTCGACACAGACGCTGAAACGGCTAGAATTGCAGTCGAAGCAGGGGGGTTACCCACTCGGCGGTCCCATAACCTTTCTGACAACAACTATCCGGCGAGGCGTAACTGTCGCCATACGGCGTCGGGGTGGGGGCTATGAAGGCCCCGCTCGACACGGGTGCGGGCAATTCGGAGTGTCAGTTCTGCGGCCGACACGTCACACGCCGGTTCGCGCGGGTGTTCGGAGACGAGGACGACGTCGCCCACCGCTGTCTCGCGTGTGACTCGACGTTCCGCGTCCAGAACGGGAGCGCCGCCGGACTCGACGTCGAACATCCCGATCCCGCGGAGAACCCGAACCGGAACCGCGGCCCGCGCGTCGGAGCGCCCGTCCGGACGGACGGAGGGAACCGATGACGTGCGACCGTTGCGGGTCCCGCTGTCACGGCCGCCTATGCGCGGAGTGTGAGTCTATCGAGGCGCTGGAGCGCGCTACCGAGTTCGACGCCGTCGACGAGGACGCCGACTCGGAGCTGCGGGACGACGAGGCCGCGAGCGACGCCGGCCGCGACAGCCCGGTGTACCATGTCGTCTGTCGGGATTGCGAGTTTGAGTCCATCGTGGACGACGCGCGCCTCGGGGACACCGTCTCCGAGGACGCCCGCCGTGTCGTCGAGAAGCACCGCGAGTGGTATGGACACGACGTCGAGGCCGCGAACGTCGGGACCGCTGTCGTCACCGACGGTGGAGTGTGGGGCCGGAACGTGTCCGGCTACCTCTCGGCGGAGACGTGTCCCAAGTGTGGCGGGGAACTCCAGTATCAGGGACACCACGGGCAACTACAATGCCTCTCGGAGCCGTCGCACACCTTCACTCACCTCCGGAACGGATCCGGGACGCATTGGCTCGCGGACGCTGACGGGGAGACGAGCGCGAAAACGACAATTGCGGACGAAGCCGCCCCGCATTCGGGGGGTGGTTCACGGTGAGTCGCACCGGCCCCGACCTCGGAGAGTTCGGGATCGTCCCGCCCACCGTCGTCCGTCAGCCGCCCACGTCGGGGGCGTCCATGCACCTTTGCGCCGAGTGTGGAGTCCCGATAGAGGGAACGAAAGGATCCCAAGTCGTCCAGCGGCCGAACCTCGCGTCCGACGAGGTCGCGGACGCCGTCGGAAAGCGCCTCGTCGTGTTTGGGTTCGTCTGTGAACGCCACCGTCAGCCCGTCGTCCACCCGCTCCCCACGAACCGCTACGCCGCGAACGTGAACGGCGGTCGCGGCTGGACCGGCGTCCGGCTGGAGTTCTCCGACACCGTCGTCCGTTGGGTCGCTACCCCGGAGAGTGAGGTGGAGCGGTGAGTTTCGAGTCCGAGTCCTTCGCCGCCGCTCCGGGTGGCGACCGCGACGCCGGATCCCTCCCGGTGTCGTCCGTCGAGGACGTCGCCCCGAAACCGCGCGCCCACGGCGCGAGCGTCGCGAACGTATTGAACGACCTCGCGCCCTCGGACGCCGACGCCCCCGCTGGACAGCGCGACACGCTGTATGCCGACGCTGTCCGCTACTGGAGGGAGAACGTCGAGTCCCACGAGAACGAACCGTATCCAGCGACCGAGTTCGACGCCGAGTGGCTACCCGAGACGGCCGGCGAGTGGGTCCTTCTCGTCAAGTCCTCCGGCTGGAAAGCCGGAACCGGCTACGGAGACGACTACTCGCAGTATTACGAGCAACACATCATGCTCCGCGAGCGCGTCGAGACGGACGACGGTGTGGAGCTGCGGAAGCCCCCACTCGCCCTCCACGTTGAGGTCATGCCGCAGTACCGGGACCTCGTGTTCAAGAGCGGGGATCCGCTGGAGTGTCCGTATGGAGAGGGGACCCGCGTCGTGTGTTGGACGACGTGGGCCGAGTCCGGGTCCGAGGTGGAGCGCCGGATGTACGACGCGATCCGCGCCGTGTACGGAGACGACGTCCTCGGCGTCGCCCGCGACCGGAACCCCGACTCCCGACGCGTCCAGAAAGCCGAAGCCCACTACCGATTTGACCGCGACAAGAAGGGGGCCGTCGTCGAGACGGTCGAACAGTCAAAGGACCTCGTCGCGTGGGGCGGGAACTCCGAGATCGACGCACATCAAAAGCGGGTGCAAGAGGGTTGGCTGGAGGCCCGCGTGGAGTCCGACCGCTGGGATCTACTCGGGTTCGCGGATGTGAACTTCGCCACCGAGGTCAAAATCTACGAAATCCCCAATTGGCACAAGCGGCCCGCGTCGGATCCGCACGCACATCCGAAGATAGAGGCGTCTTTCGCGGGCGCTGACGGGAAACTCCCTCACGTCTCCGAGTGGGACGACGCGATGGACCACCTCCGGACAGTCGTCGCCACACACGCGCATTGGGCCGGCGTCGAGCGGGCGGACCTCGTCTCGGACGACTTTTTCGACGGTGCCGGAGCTGCGGAGTGGACGTACCACCGGCCGACCGGCCGCCGCGAACACCTCCGTCAGCGGTATCAAGAGGTCGCGACGGAGGTCTACCGCGAGGCGCTGAAAGACTCGACGGTCGCCGTGTACGACATACTCCGCGTGATCGCCACGGAGACGGGCGCGACCTACGACATGCTGGAGGATCGGACGGGACTCGCCCGCTCCACGATCCGCTACCACGTCGCCCGTCTCGCCCGCGAGGGTGTCGTCAAGCGGCTGGGGAACCCGGTCCTCGTCGTGTTCGTCTCTCGCGACCTACTGGAGCGGTCGCGGGAGATACTGGACCGGGCGCGGCCCGGACGGACTGCTGACGACATGCGCGAGGACGCCGAGGACCGCCGCGAGGACCGCGAGGCGCGGGACACGCCCTCGGAGACGGACGAGGACTCCGACGCCGCCACGGACGACGAGGCGGCCCCACAGCGCGACGAGTTCGTGTACCTCGGTGACGTCCCCGAGACGATCCGGGACGTCGCGGTCGCGGTGTACGACGGTCGCCTCGGTGACGAGGACGTGAGGATCCGCGAGCGCCGGCTACGCGAGGCACCCGGATAGCGCCTCGACACCCCAGCGTTCGCTCTTTCTTGAGTGGCGACACCGTCCGTTAGTCCTTCTTTTCGCGCCTCTCGCCTTCTGTGAGAGGTGGACGTCGTCTCGCGACGCCTCGATGTCGACGAGGATCGTCCGTTTCACTTTCGCCCGGGTGTATATGGGGCGTGTTCGCTCCAGTTTCGGAGCTGCGGACGAGGATCGCGTCCGTCGCGAGCGCCCGGAAGCGCCCTTGACGCCCCGCGAGAACGCCCGCGAGCGGGTCCGCGCCGCGACCGCACATTAGCACCCTCCCCTACGGTAGTGCCCCTAAGGGGAGAGAAGAATTACGGCCGGCGGCAGAACGCCGCCGGCCTACCGCCACCGCGACCGGACGACGAACCCGACGCTCGTAAGGGTGAGACACACGAGAACCGCATAGGCCACTACCCCACTACCTCGACAAATCCCCTTGTCGGGTTCCCCTACGATGGGGTAGCTCTGTTGAATCCCTAGTCGCCGATATTTTGTTGAGGCCGGCTGGATATAGAGCGTGAATCGGTCGATGACACAGCGCCCCATATCAGAGAAGCGAGTCGCTGCTGTTCTGACACTTAATTGGGATTTATATATACGTCAAGCTAGCATTATTTGTGACATCATCTGAGAATCATACTCCCGATGAAAATTCCCCGTCCGATGAATCCTCGCTCTCGAGGCGTAACCTCATCCGTTCGTCCGCAGTCGCGGGAATCGCGGGTGTCGCGGGGTGTTCGAATGGCGGTTCTGATCTGGTAGGAACGTCAACCACAACGAGCGAGCAGACTGGGGAAATGAGCGGTAGTTACACTGTCCAAGCGTTCTTGCCCACTCTTACCACGACGGAAGGAGACGTTGTCACTGGTCAATCCCAGAACTCAGACTTGACTACAATTTCTAAAGACCAGGGGTCTTACGATATTACTGAGGTCGATCGGCTAGTTGTCCCAACAGCCGCGGATTTTAACACCGATTCAGTAGATGTCGATTTTCACACTTCATTCCACATGTGGGCCGACAAAGAGCTGATTTTGATTATATGTATGGATCTCTCGAACTACAGGTCCCTCCTGGCAATGGTCCGGTGGGCCAGACTGCCAGTGTTTCTGTCAAAGCTGACAAGTCTGAGGTAGTAAATAACGGCGTAGTGGTGGGCAAGGGAAATATTTTGGAATGCTCACTAAGCAAGTTAGCAAGCACTCGTCAAAGCGTATATACGGTGGGAGCAAGCCTTAACGTGACGTTTGAAAAAGATGGGGAGATCATACATAGAGTAGATTCTGCTAGTCACGATCAGCTGACTCAGCAAGTATACGCGATTCCCAGTCCGTATCTCGAGGAGGCAAAGGACCTGATGGAGGTTGCTGCTGAGGCTGAGGATGCGATCAACTCGTATGGGGGAAAATACACTACAGCGGCGGCTATAGGAACGAAAGCGTCTATCGCGGGGGCGACCGGCACACTCGATGAGCCGATGGTGCAGGGAGCGATCACAGGAGGTATCGCTGGAATCGAATATAACGTAGAGCAGCAAACCAGTTCACTGGGTAATATCGAAGGCGTGGTTCGATCGTACCCTGAGGTAATTTACGAGGACTTCGGTAGCAAGGAGTTCCCCAATAGGAACTCCACATCAACTCCACCAGCCAGTCCGACACCCACGCCCACTCCGACGCCCACTCCGACGCCCACTCCGACACCCTCACCCACTATAACAGCGACTCAGAGCAAGTTTGATGGGGACGTTTACTACGAGATCAGCATTGTCTCATACAAAGAAGTGGAAATTAAGAACGTTTCATCACCAGCCAGAGATGTAGATAGATTCAGGATCAAACTAGATACGCCTTCGATCACAGACACTCTTCCGCTGTCCCAGTTCACACCGAAGAGCCATTTTGAACCTGGTGCGAGTGTCTACTTGAATCAGGACACACTCGGCTTGGACGAACCGTTTGAGTACCTGTATGGCGGATCGATCACTCTCGAAATGAAGGTTAACGGAGAGTGGGACTTGATCGAGAAAGCGAGGTATGAAGCCTAGCCAGTCATGACTTGTTCGTCCCTCAACGCAGTGGATGAGAGATGACGTCCAACCGCCGCGAGCAGCGCCCACTCCGCTACCGGACTCCGAACGTACCCGAGGCGGGTATAGACGTTCAACACGTGTTGTGGAGGACGAGGACTGCGAGTAGTCCCAAGCCCACAGCCGCGTAGAACGCGCGGGCCGCGCAGTCGCAGAAACTCACACCGCGGCCCCCACGACGCGCCCGAGGATCCGGACACCGTCTCCACCCCAGCGCGCTATCTGGACGATTCGCTGGACGTCCACGTCGAGGACACCCGACGCGATGAACACGCCCATGAGCGTGAGGAACCCGCCGAACAGCCATACGTAGGCGGTGAGGCCCTTAGCCCGGCGGACCATCCGACCCGCTATCAGGATGAACGCGCCGATCCCGCCCGTCTGGACGAGTTTCATCCCCAGGTCCGCCAAGTCGAGGCCCGGGACGAACAGCGGGACCATATCAGGACCCTCGCCGGAGCGTCAGCGCGACTTGGTCCTTCCGCGTGAACCGCTTGACGAGACGGTAGACGCCCCACAGCGCCACAGCCCCGCCCGCGAGGACGAGGGCGCTGGACACTTGGCCGATCCCGGACGCGACCTCGACGCCGAGCCGACGAACCACGCCCGACACCGTCCCCGGCGCGAGCGTTTCGAGGACCACGACGAACGCGATCCCGGACGCGGGCGCGGTCGCCCATATCGGGATCCGCGTCCGCCGCGAGACGATGAACGCCCCGAGGACGAGGGCGACACCGAGCGGACCCACGACGAGGGGCGACGACGTCAGCCCTCCAGCGCGCCGAACCTCCGCCGGAGCTGCGCCGCCACCCCCGCCGCCGCCACCGCCGCCAGCCGACCCGGCGGTTTCGTTCGCCTTCACGACGGACAGTAGCTCCGTGTCGTCCTCCGGGTCCGTGAACGTCACCGGAGACGACGCTGTCGCCTCGTCAATCACGTAGCCGTCGCGAGTCTCCGAGACGAGGCGGTAGGTGTCTCCGGTGACGGTGTCGTGATAGACGACGTCGTAAGCGTCGCCCGACGTCGAAGCCGGCCCGACCTCGAAACTCGGTTGCGTCGGATCCGTCACCGAAACGCGGACGTCGTTCTCCGGCTGGACCTCGACGGGGATCGTCCGGGCGCGGGCCGTCCCGCCCTCCGGAGCCTTCGGCGCGTAGATCCGTTGCTTGCCGCCCGCCTCGACGACGACGGACTCGGACGGAGACGTCCACGACTCCGACATGAGGTGATGGACGAACTCCCCCGAGGCGGACCCGCCGACCGCGATATACGACGACTCGGACCACGAGTCCATCCGGAACTCCGTGTCCAGCGAGTTCCCCGCGAGCGTCGGAGACGTCACCGTGATGGACCCGTTCTCGACGCGAACCCGCGACCCGTTCACCCGGACGTGTGTCGTCTCTCCAGCGTCCACGGACCCGAGGTTCACCGTCAGCGTCGTCCCGTCGAGTTCGTAGTTCGCGTCCCCGTCCACGAGGACGAGTTCGTCCGGAACTCGGCGTCCCGGATGGACACGACGTTCGACGCGAACGGGATCACAAGCCGCGCGTCCGCCCGCGAGTCCGCCCACGTCTTGCTGACGTTGTACCGCTCGGACCATGCGTCGCCCGCGTAGTCCACCGTCTGATTCGACGCCGCGGTGTGTTCCGCGACCACGCCGACTTGCGGGGCCGGAGCGTCCGCCGAGAGGTCGCCCCCGACGGTGACATTCAGTTCGTTCGTCTCCGAGAGACACGACGAGTTCAGCGTCAGCGTCGCCGTCTCTCCAGCCGCGAGGGTTCCCGGGTACGACTCCGAACAGTTGCCCAATTCCACGCCGGGATCGACCGTCTCCGTCTTTTCCTGAACAGCCAATTCGACCGCCACGGAACCCGAGCCGGTGGTTGTGGTGATTTGAGTCGCGTCCCGCCCGATTGGGAAGTTTGTCGACTTGGATTCTCCCTGTGAGAAATCACCGAGTGTCACCTCGGTCCCGTCGTCGGCGGAAACAGCGACGTTGCTCGCCGCTTTCGCGCCCCAATACACGTGAGTCGGGTATCCATGGCTTACCCCGTCGGTTGTCTTGGTAGACCAGTCAGTCTGAGGCTTGTTGTTGTCGATGTGGAGAGCGAACGCCTGCTGATTATTCGGCCCCGATTGCGTCGTGGTCGTGGTTACAAACTCTATCGTGTAGTTCGCACCCGCGTCGAGGTTCTGCGGACTGTCGAACGGAATCGTGAGATTCCCGGCCCCGTCCTCCGGCATCCACTTGGCATTATCCGCGACTCGTGTTCCCTCCGCGTACACGCCATCAGGTGCCTCTTTCACGAGATATACGTCGAAATAGACTCCATCATTCGAGTCCACATTTGCGTACGTATATTCGATATCGACGGTGATGCTTGACGCCGTATCCGGGGCGTTTGTAAACTTCATTTCAGAATTTACATACGTGTCCTGATTATCGTCCCAACCTGCGACCATGAAGAAGCCGGACTTACTCTCCGCGGTCGTCGCGGCCTCAAGTTCTGACGCTGTGACTGTGATCGACGGCGAGCCGTTCGGTCCAGTCGGCGGAGCGCTCCCCGCGACAGAAACCGACCTGCTATCACCGTCGCCCATACTCAGGAACGTTTGATTATCCCACTCGGTGTTACTCACGCCCGTCAAGTTTACCGAGACGTCGGACGCCGCGTCGAGGTCCGAAAGGCCCCACGAGAGAGACGTCCCGTTCGTCGCCGGGGACGCCGCCACCGAGACGCTGGACTCGAACGTCACCGCGTTATCCGAGAAATGCGGGACCTCGAACACCAAGAGGCCCGATTCTTCGCGGACCGGCCGCGTCCACTTGGATCCGTCGTCGTGGACGCCGTGGACGAGGTCCGGAACGTACCCCAGCGCGCCTTTCACCGCCGTCAGCGGAAGCGCGACCTCGCGCCCCTCGTGGTTCGTCGCGTCCGAGATAACCAGCGCGAGGCCGTCGCTGTCGCCCCCGAGGACCGCGCTGGAGTTGTCGAGGTAGTCCGACGCCCTCGACGGCGTCGTCAGCGTCACCTCCAGCGTCGAGGCGTGGCGGGACGACATGGTCGAACCACGCAGCTCCGACACGGACACGCCCACGTCAGCGCCCGCGGGCAAGTCCTCGTGGACGTTCGCGTCCGGAACGCCCACGAACCCGGACGAGGACGCGCCCGCAGTACCGGCCGCGAACACGGGCGCGAACATGCCCACGATCACGAGCGCGGACAGCGCGACAGCGGCCGCGCGAGAGGCCCGATCCTCACCCCCCGGGGGGTTGCGCCCATACGACTCGACACACGCGCGCGCGTATCGCATCAGCGAACCGAGACGTCCGCGCGGATCCGGCCGTCTCACGAGGAACCACCCCCTCCGGTCGCGTCGAGAGTAGCACCCTCCGACGTCGACGAGGATCGATCAGCGCGATCAGCGACCACCGACCCCCCGTCCGTCGCCGCCTCGGCGTCGTCCAGCGACGCTTGCGCGGGTCCGTCACCCGCCCCCGCGTCGTCGCTGGGCGCGGGCGTCGCGTTCGTCCTCGCGCGAAGCCGCGTCCGCGTCAGCCGGGTCCTTCGGAACGCGCGGGACGAGGCGGACACGCAGTTCCTCGTCCGTCGGTTTCGGAATATCTCCCCACGCGAGCGGGTAGCAGAACCGTTGCTCCGTCCACATCACGCACTTGCCGGTCTTGAGGTGAGAGGTGAGGTCCGTGTTCATCGGGACGTTCCCGACGCCGACCACTTGGGACGCCCGCGTCGGGTTCGCCGTCCCGTTCATCGTGATCCTCCAGCGGACCTTGCGCTTCACCTTCTCGTGAAAGTCTACGTCCGAGTGACCGTACCCGAACACCGACACCCCGAACTTGCGAGCGTCCGCGTAGGTGTCTCGGAACAGTAGGATCTTCTCATACGACGAGTAGGCGTCCTTAGACGCCTCTTGCGGGATGACGTCCCCTATCTCGTCAATGATGAACGAGACGAAGAAGTGGTACGGGCCGCTGTGGACCCGCGCGAGGACCGCCGCCGTCCACCAATGCTGTACCGGGTCCCCGTCCGAGAACTCCAGTTCGTACTCATACGGGCAATCCTCGTAGACCTCTTGACAGCCCCGCATTTGCGGGTCCGGATAGACGACGTGGAACTTGCCCGGCTGGACGTGATTCTCAAAGAGATCCCGCGGATCCTCGTAGTACCGGACCTCCCGGACGACGTCCTCCAGCGCGACCGACCGAGAACCCGCGGAGTTCGTGGACTCCAGCCGCGCCTCGACGTCGCACGACGCCGGGAGGCACACCGTCGCCCACGGCGCGAGCGGGACCCACTCGGACCGCGACGTGGACCCCCGCCACACGACCGCCTCGGACATGCCGGGGCGATTGTTCACCTCCAGTAGCCGCGTGGACCACTCCAGCGCGTGCGTGGACTTGCCGGCCCCCGGCGGCCCGATAGCCATGAAGTCCGTCCCTCCAGCCGCGGAGTGGGCGCTGTTGTCTCTCGCGTGCTTGAGACAGCCCGGAACGACCCGCGGGTAGTCAAAGACCGATTCGTCGTAGGCGGGCATGCTGAAATGCCGCCGGATACTGTCCGCGTCGGTGTGACGCGCGTCCCCAGCCACGTCCCCGTATCCGTCCGGGGTTCGAGGTCCGTCAGCGTCGAGATGTTTTTCCAAGTCATGTTTTCACATCCGCTTGTCCGTCGTCTCCGTCGTCTCCTGTTCCGCGAGTTCTCCAGCCCGCTTTGCCACCTTCCGGGCCGCGCGAGCGAACGCGGGCAGTAGGAACTCCGCCGCGAACGACTCCCGGAAGAACGGCCCGTGGTCCGCGTCGTGAGGCGACACGACGAGGTAGCGCCTCGACGTCTCCGCCTCGTCCACCGTCACCCGCGTGAGAAGGTCGTCCGGGACCTCCGCGTAGGACGCTTCGGTGAGGCGCTGTCCCCACACGGACAGCGCGTCGAGGAGTCGAACCCCTCCAGCGCCCGGTCCAGCGCCCACCGCTGACGCTCGTGGACCTCCGTCAGCGACGGCCGCATCCCCGGGTGTTGCTGGACGTCCGGATCCGGCTGGAGCGTGTCGTCCTCGTCGGACACGTACTCCACCGCCGACCACCGAAGCCGCCGGACCGCCGCCGAACATGCCGGCGTGAGGTCCGTCGCCACCACACCCCGGCGCATGTCAGCCGCCCGGTCCGGTGGTTGTAGTTCCTCGACGTCGTCCACCCACCGCTCGCGGGCGGGCGACGTAACGAGGACCGAGAGGTCCAGCCCCGCGAACGCGCGGTCCGCGACCCACTCGCCGGAGAGTTCCCCCAGCGTGAGGATCACGGCCCGCTGTCCCCAGCGGATGAACTCCCGCCGACTGTCGAACCCGTCCACGAACGACCCGAGTAGGTCCACATGGTCCGACGTGAGTTTCTGGATAGCCGGCCGGAGGTTCGTCGTCTCCGGAAGCGACCGCTGGAGACGATCCACCGCCTCGCGGTCGAACTCCGCCGGTCGTGCGGCCCCGGTGTCCGTCGTCGTATCTGACGACGCCCCGACGTCGTCCGTCTCCGAGGGGGCGTCCTCGGCGTCGAACCCGGACTTAATCATCCGCTTCACCTCGCGGCGGGACCGCCTCGTCGGCGCGTGGACGCGGCCCACCCGCATCCGGGTTCGGTTCCTCCGGCGCGAGACGTTCCGCGAGCGTCCCGAACACCGTCTCGGTGTCCCGCTCCCGCTCGCGGACCCTCTCGACGCGACGGAGCGCGTCCGACTCGTGGTACTTCTCGCGGAAGTGGTCCGCGTCCGCCCTCTCGGAATAGCCCTCCAGCGTCCGGACCACGTTTCCGAGGACGCTGTCGAACGCCGCGGGCGCGAGTTCGACGCGAGCGGACCCCTCGACGGGCCGCGTCACGAGGGCGAGAAGCGCCACGCCCCCAGCGACGATCCCCCAGCCGACCGACGCGAGGGACAGCGTCACGACAGCGCCCGCGAGGACCACGACCGTCGTCCCGCCCACTATCTTCCCGAACGCGATAGACGGGAGCGGGACGCCGCGGACCCACGTTCCCGAATCCTCGTCCTCCGGGAACGACACGAGCGACGGGAACGCCCACTCAAACGTTTCCTCGTCGTACTGGACGACGTCGTCCGCGAGCGGGTCCACGAGGTAGATCGTATCGAACTCGTCACCCTCTCCCGGACGCCCTTCGATCCGCGTCCGGATCCGGTCCCATACCGAGGACTCGTCCTCGTCCGGGAGGGTGAAGTCCTCCGGTGGAGCCTCCAGTTTCCGTTGCTCCGACGCGGAGAACTCCATGACCGGCGTCGCGTCCACGAACGGCCATGCCCGCGCGAGGAACGGGAGCCAGCCCGACCGCGGGATCACCTTCTTCCCGTCCTTCTCCCGCTCGACGACAGTATGCACGCGATTCGCCCACCACCACGTCCCCGACCCGTCGGGTAGCACCTCACCCGTCTCCGCGCGCGGCTGGAGGAACAGCGACCGCTCGCCGGTCCCCGACATGGCGTAGAGGACGAGTCCGCCGATGAACACGCCCCCGAGGACACCGAGGAGCTGCGGACGGCGCGCGAGCGTGTCCATGATACCCGCGTAGAACACGAACCCCCCGAGGAACAGCGACGCGAACCCGAGGAACCCGTACTCCAGCGCCCCCATTGGGGACCCTTCCCGACCTTCCGCATGACCTTCGCGTCGAGGACGACGAGGCCGCCCGCCACCCCGAGGACGTAGATGAAGATATTGAACAGCGACCACTTGATAACGCCGCCGAGGGACCCGATAGGCACCGATTGGGTGGCCTTCGAGGTCTTGAGACGGAACGTCCATTGTGTCGTCTCACGGTGTCCGACCACCCACATCGTCACCCGCTTGGACGTGTCGTAGAACCGCGGGAGTTCGACCTTCGCGCGGTCGTAGCCGCCACCCGGGAGCGTCACCGAGGCGTCGCTGACGGTGACGTTCCGCGGGACCTCGACGACACGCCGACCCGAGGACGAGTTCTCGACGCGTGTCCCCTTATTCCACGTCACGATCCGGACCGTGAGGTCCAGCGGGTCAGCCGTCCAGCCCCGGTAACTCCCGAGGTACACAGCCTTCCGCTGGACCGTCGTATACGGCCGCACGTAGCGCGAAGCGTTCGCCGGGTCGTTCGGTGTGAGTAGCCCGACCGGGACGTGTCGGAGCCATATCTGACCCATGTCGCCCCACGGACGGACCGACGCCGGAGCGTCGAACCGGAGCGTCCGCGAGAGGCCCCGGACCGTGTAGCCCTCCGTCGTGTTCGTCGCCGTCTCGTTCACTTGGGCGGTGACACCCGGACCACGGGCGTCCGTCGCGGCCGACGCGACGCCGCCACCGAACCCGACCACGACCGTCGAAAGGACGAGAACCGCGGCGGCGGCGGTCCTCGCGGCCCTCGCGTGGTTCACGACCTCGACACCCCCAGCGCCACGAGGAACACGAGCGTCCCCGCCACGAGCGCCGACGTCACCGGGAGGTCAGCCGCCGCTCCGAGGGCGTAGGACGTCACCGCTCCGACCCCCAGCGACGCGAGCGTCCCACCCGCCGGAGTTCCGACGAGGCCGACCGCTTGTCCGAGGCCGTCCGCGAACACGTCGAAGAAGCCCATGAACGCCGCGAGGACACCGAGGCCGGCCGACACGAGGCCGCCCGCCGCCCACCTCGGCGTCCGTTCCGTCCGGCGCCGCGCGGACCGGCTGTCGCCCTCCCGCCACCGGAAGAACGCGAACGTCCCGATTCCGAGGACCGCCACGAGCGCGACCGTCCCGAGGATCCCGAGCGTCCCCAGCCATCCGAGGATCCGGGCGCAACACGATCACAGCCCGAACACCTCCCGGACCGCGTCGTCGCTTCGGTCGATACTCCGTCCGCTGTCCGTGCCGTCGTGCATGATTAGTTGAACCTCCGAGCCGCGTCCGCCGCTATCTTCCCGGCCGTGAACACGATGAACACGACCGTCACCGATACCGCCGCCTTCTGGAGCGTCGCCGCGTCGAGATACGGGACTCGTGGCGCGACCGTGAACGCCAGCGGGATGAGAACCGACTGGAGTTCCGCGATGTTCGCGATCCCGAAGTGCCACAGCGTCGCGACTACCGTCCCCAGCCCGCCGACGAACGCCCCGAGTTCTCGCTTCATGTGACCCACTTCACCCCGTTCAAGAGCGCCCGGAGCGCCGCGAACGTCGCCGCCGCCGCGACAGCGAACAGGATCGCTATCACGAGCGGCGCCGCGAGGCCGGCGTCCCCAGCCGCCCCAGCTATCGCTCGGTTCACCGTCGCTTGCGCGTCGAGGACCGCGAGGCCCCCCGACGCGAACGCCCGCTCCACCGCGAGGCCGGCGTCCCGGAACGCGCCTCGGACCTCTCCGGTGACGGTCGCCACCGTCCCCGTCAGCGTCCGGTTCACCGCCGCGAACCCGCCCACGAGGAACGACAGGACCACCGAGAGGATTTTCGCTCGCGGGTTGAACACCCACGACGGGACGGTTCCCCCGCCGCCGGATCCGCCGCTGGACGACCCATCGGACGAGGACCCCGGCCGCGAGAGGACACCGCTACCGCCACCGCCGCCCGTGTCTCTCTTAGCCACGGACCCGACTCACCCCCCAAACGAACAGGAACAGCGTGAGCATTGTAGCGCCGACCGTCACCGCGAACGCCCCCGGTCCAGCGAACCGGACGTCCACGAGGAACCCCGCCCACGCCGAACCGATACTCCCCGTCACACCGGAGAACACGCCACCGACGAGTTCCGACACGAACCACTCGACACCGTCGAGTCCCGCGCCGATCCCGCCGCCGACGAGTTGCACGAGGCCGATCACACCCTCAAAGTAGGCGTAGAGCGGCCCACCCACGAGGATCGAACCGAGGAGTCCCCACTTCACGCGGGTCCCCTTCACGACCTCGACGCCCCCAATGCTCGCGCCCATTCGCTACCTCCGGTCCAGTAGCGCCCCGAACAGGGACAGGTCGATCCGGCGGATGATTTCGAGGAACACCCACAGCCCCGCGAGCGTCGCCGCCACGCCCACCGCGAAGGTGAACGGCCCGAAGATGGACCACTCACCCCGCGTGATGGAAAAGGCCGTGAAGTCCGCCGCCTCGTTCACGATCCGCACCGGGAACGCGGCCGCCACGAGGTCCGCGAGTCCCGACCCGAACGCCCGGAACGGGGCCGTGATAGTCCCGCCGAACGATTGGATCGCGCTGATAGTTTCGAGGATGATCGCGTAGCCGATGCCCCCGACCCCATACTGCTCCACGAGGCCGACGAGGCCGACGCTGGAGACGATCCCAGCCGCCGCCGCCGCCGTCTTTCTCGGGTTCGCTTGTGCCCGGTCGCGCCCGCTTGCGACGAACACCCCCCGGATGCGGGGGAGGGAGAGACGCGCCGCGAGCCACGCCCGCGACGTCGTGGCGAGAAGCCACACCACCGCGAGCGTCGCCCGGAACCGATCCGCGGCGGACATTACGCCCACCCACTCCGGAGCGCCGCGACGAACGCCGCGATCCCGGCGAACACGCCGCCGAAGATCCACATGCCCCCGTCCTTCTTCTCGGACGGAGCGGCCCCGCCGCCGCCCATTCCGCCCTCGGACGTCGCCGTGTCCATGTTCGCCTCGGTGACGAGAAGGTCCGCCCCGTAAGCGAACACCGTGTCCGCCGTCACGGAGCTGCGGAGTTCCGCGTCCTTCCCCTCCGAGTCGTAGGCCCCGCCGTGGTACACCTTCGAGTCCTCGTCCATGTCCGCGAACTCGGTGTCCTCGACGCCCGCGAGCGTCCACACCGACTTGTAGCGACCCGGCGGGACCGCGACCTCGTCCATGAACGTGAGGCCCGAGTGGGTGAGGTCGATAGCTGTCGGGACCATGACCTTCCCGCGTTGCTCGAACACGTAGTCATACCCCGGGTAGTCCGTCGCCTCCACGAACCGGAACATGTAGTCCAGCGTCGAGTCCGCCAGCGTGTACCGGAACGGCTGGGTGACGTCGTGGATCACAGCCGAGTCCGCCCCGAGGACGTCCCCCAGCGTGTCCAGCCCGGTGACGGTGAAGTCCCCCGGACCCGGTTCGTACCGCTTGGTTCGTTCCTCCGAGTCGGTGTCCTCGTTCGCGAGGTACGACCCGAACGTCCACCGGGACTTGCGCTCCACGTCCAGCGCGGTGAACGTCACCGTCGCGTCCGCGTCCTTGATGCGGACCTCGACGCTGTCGAGGGAGTCGAACGTCCCGTCCCCGTTCGCGTTCGTCGTGAGGTCCGCGAGGCGTTGCTGGAGGACGATTCCGGATCCGGTCGCGGCCGCGAACACGGACGCCGTGGACGTGTCCGCGCCCGGGGACGCGGATACGACCTTCTCGTCTCCGTCGTCGTCGAGGACCGCCACCTCCACCGTCGCCCCCGAGGTCAGCGCCTCGACGTTCACGACGAATTGCAGGTACCGCTTCTCCGCCGCGTCCGAGAGGGCGAAGTCCGAGAACGCCGCCGTCACCGTCTCGCCGCCCGCCACGGACGACGAGGACACCGTCAGCGCCTTCTCCACGTCGAGGTCCGCGTTCGACACGGAGACGGTCCCGTTCGTCGCGTCGGTCGTGGACCAATGCGTCTGGTCGAGGGCGGACACGTCCTCGTCAGCGTCCCCGTCGCTGTCCGCGTCGTACTTCTCTCCACGCGGGAACTCGCGCCCTCCCTGAAAGTCGAACTTGTCCGCCCGTAGCGTCACGACGTTCTCCGTGTCCTCGCGCGGGACGTAGCCCGGGAGCATGGCCTTCTCGCCGCTGTCGTCCTCGTAGGCGGTGAGGGCGTCGTCGTCCGCGCCCCACTCCATGCGGTGCCGGGCGCGCGTCAGCGTCCCCTCCGCGATGTACGGGTCTTGGACGTAGTCCGAGGACCACGCGAGGCCGTCGCGTCCCGTCGTCCACTCCGGTCCGTCCGCGGTTGTCGTCTCTTGGGCGCTCGCAGCTCCGGCCGTCGCGAGCGTCGCGGCTGTCGCGCCTACGCCCTTGATGAACGTGCGCCGGTCCGCGAGAGTCGTTCCGTCCGATTCACCGTCCGTCGTGGGGGCGTCAGCCCCGCGTTTCGCAGTCATAGGTTCTCCGTCGGCCGACCGCGGGCCGATACGGGCGGCGAACCCTCCCCCTCACTAATACCCTGACTTGAACAGCGGGTTCCCCGTGGGGGTCCCCTTGGGGTGCCCTCCCCTCGGGCGGGGTTTTATCACACCCCGAGGGTAGCCGCCGAATATGCCACACAGACAGCTACGGAAGATCGGGACCGACTCGGTCGGGATCGTGCTGGAGCGGTCGGACTTTCTGGAGCGGGACGGGATCCTCGACGACGAGGGCGACCTTCCCGAGAACACGACGGCGTTCACCGAGCGGCTGGGAGAGCGGACGTACCTCGTGCGCGTCCCCGAGGACGGATACGTCCCGGAGCTGCACGAGTGCGCGCCGATCCGGCGGGTCGCCGGGCAGATCCTCTTGGAGAACGATGCTACTTCAGGTCGAGTCTCACGAGCAGATTAATCGCGAGTGGATCCGCTTGTAATCCAGTTGGTAATATGTTTCGCTAAGGGAGAGGAATATTGACGCGAGTCCCTCATCACATAGTTATTAATTGTGGTTCCCCTACGATAGATCCTTCAGCAAGGTTGTGAAGAAATGAACCTTTTCTTGATATTCGACTCCGTAATTTAGGAAAGAGGACATATCCTCAAGATCCCATTGGCCGAATTTGTCGATGTATAGGAGTAACAACCCGTCTAGTAGTAATTTTGCCCCATTGCGGTGCCCCTGATGTATCTCGGTCTTCAGCCCTTCATGAACCAGCTCGTGGCGTTTCTCTTCTATCTCATCGATTGCACGCTTCAATTCGGGACGAAGCGAGTCGTCACCGTCATGATGATACGATAACGCGAACTCAGCACGGTCAACCATTTTGTCAAAATCGCCAGCATTCGAATAGTTACTGGTGTTTGTGAGGATCTCAATACCTCTCCAAAAACTGAAGAACGATTGCCGGACAGACCGTTCGGTTATCCCATCTTGGTACGCAAGTAGAGCACTGATGAGATATCCTTCATAAGTTCCTTTGTCAGCATCGTAATCGAATGTCGGGATATCACTTATTGTATCAACATTATCTGTATGGTTGAAGTGGAACCGACCCACTGTCCGTCGATAATCGAAATCCATTGGCCGATGCGAAACGAAATTCCCTTCCTGAAATATGAGGTAGAATGGTGGTTCTTGATGTCTAGTCCACTTCTCGTAGGGAGGACGGGTCGAATTTCCCGGTCGTGGCATACCTGCGGTCCACAATTCTTCAAAGAAATTCATCTCGGCGAAGCGCGTTTCGACAAGCTCCGAAACCCTGCGTAACGCGTAGGACTGATCCCGAGCATTAATTTCGACCATCAAGAAAGTCCATTCACGCCGTTTCAGCGGGTGGTCAGAGTAGTCATTAGGTAGTGCATCAAGGAAAGAACCAAAATCAGAATCATCGTCATTCTCGGCCGCTGTGAGATAATGTTCCCATCGGGCTTCGTCGATCTGCTCTGCTTTTGACTCGTAGAGTTTGACTTCATCCGGGAAGTGTTTGCTCCGAATCATAATTGGGAAAACCACCGTGTACGTGGCTGGTGGTGCTCCTAACCAATCCGAGAAAATTTCTTCCTTCTTAGTTTGAAAGTGAGCATTGAACTCGTCTTCAGTGAGGTTTGTTCCGTGGGTTTCGGCTATTTCAATGAGGCCATCGGCGAATTTGTTAAATAGACCACTATTTGTGATTCGGTGATAGTCTCTTTCAAGTCCAAGATCTCGAATGGCTCCGTGTAGATTCCTCTTGAACACGGATCCCCGGCCCATTTTTACACGTACTTCGTCGGTTCCGGGCCGTTTCCAAATTTGTTGATATGCGTCGTGGAACCGCTCGTCCATGATCTAAGCCTTGCCAGTTCCTTATGTTAAATTGCCGCGTGATAATTTACGCTGCATCCAACTACTTCGGTTCGGTGTGAGGAGCGCGAGTTCTCGAAAACCACGGTATCCAGCACACCACGCCTCACAGTCCCATCCTGGATTGACGGATTCAGACCTGCCACTATTCCGTCTGAAATCAATTTGTCTAGCGCCACCGACTTTCGATACTCGTCCGGTAGTACAGCCCGAGAACGTCAGTGTTCGCGATATCTTGGATCGTGCGCGGGTCGTAGTCCTGCCTCGCGTCCTCAACGTTCCGCGCCGATTGGACGAGGTGGGTCAACGCCGCGTCGATCACGTCGGACCGCGGCGGGTCGTCGTCGCCGTCCGCGACGATCCCGGCGGCTTGGTCCAGCAGTCGTTTCCGTTCGTCCGAGAGACGTAGGGTCGTTCGGTCGGTGCCCATATTCGGCGGCTGACCTCCCCCCGTTTATAACCGTATGTATGAGCGGAGTCCGGATCGCGTCGATCTGGAGTTACTGGACGGGTCGCGCATTATATACCCCCCACCCGCGCGGCCGCTCGGAGCTGCGGACTCGACGCGAGCGACCGTCCGGATGTATGCACGAGGACCCCCGCTCGTAAGGGGTGTGCATACGGCCGGCGTGCATACATCGAGGATCCCCGTGACATTGGCGCGCGACCCCGTGTTTCACTCAGTGAGATCAACTACCGTAGGACCTACTGGTTCAAATAGTCGGAGTTGGCTCAAATTGTCGGAATTTATGTAGATGACACCCCCCTGTGTCTCGTCTGGTGAATCAGTTTCTTCCGGACGAATAAGCAGATCATTTTCAGATGAGTTAATTCCAATACGGACTAATCTTCCAGTAACAGTAGTTCCATCAGTCATCACAACCTCAACTCCACTACCAACCATTGCATTCTGTAGCAGAGTCTCCCAGGGTTCACTTCTGTGACTTCTCAAATCATGTCTGGCGTAGAGGGTTCCGACTGCATAACCTACCATTGAGATAATAATTACCTGTCCTGATAGACCGAATCCGAAGTCAATTATAGAATTTGATCCCAATTCAGATAGTAGAATTCGCCGAGACCCGAATACTTCCCACGACCACCAAATTCCATTGTTACTGAGGATGAAGTCCATCCAAGCCCCCAAATTTAGCTTATGAAGTAATGCGTATGATATCAATGAGACCGCACCAAAGATAGATGTCAGGAAAATCCGGTCGTACTGGGCAAAACTATCTTTATCAATACTCGCCCGCAAAAACATCTTATATGCGATATATCCGGGCAGTAATATATACGAAACAAAAACGAGACTCCGGCCGAAAGCCAATTGCATGAGAACGCCTGACTCCATAATCATACTCTTGTAGGTATGTGTGTTAAGAATACACCGAACTTGCTACTGATATTGCGCTAAGCGCTTATTAGGTGATTTACAGCCACCGACTACCATTTTCGTGATAAGGCATCACTTTCACAAGGGAAACACCCCCGCATCCGGGTGCCTCTACTTACACTCCGCCCTTGGCTCGCTTCTAATACCAAACCGTGTTGGTAACGAGTTGATGTCAAAGTCAACCCCGAAACACGGCCTCTTTACTCACGTGAAAGGGGAACTCGCGTGGACGATCGCCGAACACCGCTCCCCGAGCGAAGCGATCACGCTGACCCGCCACCTCACCGATGCCGACGAAGGGCGCTACGAACTGCTCGGCCTCGTGAACGAGTGCGAGGTCGCCCTCTTCTGGGACTACTTCTGGAACCATGTGGTCGCCGCGGGATTCGGCGTCGACGGCGTCGACGACCTCGCCCGGGACGCGCCCGAGGAGATCCGGTACGCCGGTCGCGAGGACTACTTCGCGGAAGTCGACCTCGAGGATTGGGATTGGATTCACCCGCGGCACCAATGGCGGGCGGAGTGAGTACATCCGTCCCGCGGGTCCTGGAACTCGACCGCGTCCCCGAGCGGATGCCCCACCGCGACGCCGCGCTTGGGCAGCTCGCGAACGCCCTGGACCCGCTGCGCTCGGACCGCCCAGCGTACCCGATCTGTATCTCGGGGCCGACCGGCGCGGGCAAGACGGCCGTCTCGCGGTTCGCCGTCCGCGAACTTCGCCGGGAGACGGCGGTAAACACCGCGCACGTCGACTGCCTCCGGACGCGCTCGCGCGCCGCGATCCTCGAAGAGGCGTTGGTCGACGCCGGACTCAAAACCCGCTCGTCACCGAAGGCGGACGCCGCGTCGTCGTACCTCGCGCAGATGGAGGACGCCGACTCGCCGATCGTCCTCACGCTCGACGAGGCGGAACACATCGAGGACGAACACCTTCCGCACGTGCTGTTCGAGGCGGACGGCGTGACGCCGCTGTTCGTCGTCCACGAATACGAGCGGTTCGCCGCACGCCTCGACGCCGCGCGTCGTCGCGACTCCGCACCGGCCCGCACATCGAACTCAGCCGGTACAGTCAGTCGGAACTCGTCGACATCCTCCAGGCGCGCGTCGACGCGGGCGACCTGTCCGGGATCACGGACGGGACGCTGGAGCGATCGCGGACACCGCCGCCGGCAACGCTCGTGAGGCGATCTCGATCCTCCGAGAGGCGTACTTGGAGGGAAAGTCGCGGGACGAGCGAGTCACGCCGGCGCTGATCGCCGGCGTCCGCGAACCGGCGATGGAGTCGATCCGCCGGTACAATGTGGAGCGCCTGGACACGCCGCATCGACTGTTGAAGCACATGATCGACGACGCAGGCGAGATACGGGCTGGGGAGCCGACCTCTTCGAGGTGGAGTACCCGGACGCGCACGGTCGCGACCGCCGCCGGTATCTGAACGTCCTCGTACGGTACGGGTGTATCCGGAAGAAGGGAAGCGGGAGGGGGACGCGGTATCTGTCCATTGACGCCGCTGAGTAGAGCTACTGGCTCTGCTGACCCTCCGAGTTGACATAAGTCTCGTTCTGAATATAGAGTGTGAGTTCAGTAACGTGATCACGCTTTATCCTGACGGCTCTGTTGAAACCCTCAGTCGCTAACAGACGGTGGGCCAAATCGTTCGATTTAGACTGCTGCATCTGACTGTTCGACCATCTCCTATCGCGGCTTATGACTCAATCACCGCCAAGGGAGTGGTGTCGGGCTGTATCGTCTCATATCACACGCTCCCCACGTCGTCCATTCTAATCGTCGGTCGCTACGGCCTCACGCTCCTCCTCATCGAGGAACTCATCCAACGACGCCGAGTCACTGTCCCTCAACCCGCGGCCATATTCCGCGTGATAGTTCTGAAGATACTCCACCATCTCGTCGTTGAGACCGTACAACTTACCCACCAACTCATCAATCTCGTTCACGATCGGCTTGAACTGCACCGCGTGAATCACGCCCTCCGATTCGAACATGCGCTCCATTCCGTTCCACAGCGACTTGGACAGCTCCTTGATGCGGTCTCGGTGATCCTCCATATCCTCATCACTCGGCATCGGGAACGCCCGCACTCGTCCCCAGTTCAGGTCACGCTCGTTCCCGTACGTCATCCAGTACAGGTAGAACAGCGACGACTGCATCACACAGAACACTGTGCGCCGCTCTAACTCGGACTCGAAGTACATCGGTTCGAAATCCCGGGGCTTCTCGCCGGCGGGGTAGATGTTCTCCAGATACGGGTTGCACCAATACCGTGGGTGGTAGCTCCGCCACACGACGTGCGGCGTCTCGCTGTCCTGCTCACGGTCGCGGAATACCTCGCCATCATCTCCTATCGACTTCTGCCGCAACGTCTCAATCAAATCGACGTGCGCTTGTGGCCCCAGTTTCGGCATCGAGTACCTCGAGTCGTGAACGCCGATCTTCTCACCCAACTCGTACCCCTCGACGGCGTGGTAATCAATCGTGTTCGACAGCACTTGCTCGCGGTTGTCGCTATTCATCCGCACGAACTCGCTTGTTCGAATCTCGCCACTCTCCTCGGAGTTTGTCTTCTTCCCCGTGATGATGGACGCCCGCACCTCGGCATTCTCGAAGACTGATGTGGGGCGGCTGGCGAAGCACGAGATGAGCGTCTCCGGCATCGTCTCGCGCATCTTGTCGTGAACGGGCTTGAGATTAGACTGGTAAACGAGTCGGAGTGTCGTGATGTTCCCGAAGTATCCCCCGTCGTCAAGCAACTGCAATTGTCGCTCGACAAACTGCGCCGCCGTGTCGTTGATACCACCCGTGTCGTAGGTGTCAGTCAACACCTTCTCACTCTGTCCCATGATGTCCCCGTAAGGTGGGTTTCCGAGGATCAAGTCGAAGTTGAGCGTTCGACTGCTACCTTCACCCTCCTCGCCGTACCGTGGCGACACCTCGGGGAACTCCGCGAACCAGTGGAAAGGCTCGCCGAAGATATTCCCGAAGTCATACTCCAGCGGCCGGCGCACGAACTCGTCAAAAACGAATCCGTCCCCCAACATTCCTCGCAAATCCTCGACGATAGATTCCTTCGTGTTCCAATCCTCGTCGTCGTGGCCGTTAGACTGCTCGCGCTCCTTCACGTCCAATCTCGCGCTCTTGTTCACATCTCGCCACTCATCGTAGTCGAAACCGGCCTCATCGAGTCGCTCTAACTGTTCGTCGGTAAGTGCCTTGTCGTCCTCGCGTTGCACCTTCACCGACGACACCTGCGAGTGCAGCAGATCGTCGTCAATTGACGCCACCACGTCATCGAACTCGGTCACGTCTTCAACCTCGGTCTCAAACTCGAAGTTCAACTGTCGCAACAACTCGCGATTGAGGGCAGGTTGAATTTCCTCTTCAAGACGTTCAATCTCCAACCTCTCACCGGCCGCCTCCTCGTACTTGTACTCTATCCGACGCTCCAGCACCTCATCAATCGTCTCGTACACGTCAGAAATGTCGAGTGAAGCCGTCGTCGTGCCCGCGATTGGGAGACCGATCAGTGAATTCCCGGACGAGATGTTCACGTCGATATTCGGAAGACGGCCGTAGTCATCGTCCCACCCGCCCTCAACGATCTTCAACCATACGCGCAGCTTCGCAATCTCGCACCCGACAGGTTCGGCATCGACGCCGTAGATCGAGTTGAGCGCGAGTTGTTTCTTCTCTTCGAAGACCGTCCCACCATCTGGTTCGTCTCCTCCGTTCAACCCCCGCAGCAGACTCATCTGGACGCGGTGAAGCTCGTCCATCGCAGTTGTGAGGAAGTGACCGCTCCCACACGCAGGGTCAAGCACTCTGAGATTGCTAATCCTCTCGAGCGCGTCCTCGGTGGCATCGGGGTCTCCAAACCATCCCTCTCTATCTTCTACGTGGCGCAGCATCTCCTGTAGGGACGTGTCTTCGTGACGAGTGGCGAACGCGTCTTTCTCGACGCCAGAATACTCACCGTACACGTCCACCAACTCGTCCTTTACTTTCGGGTCAACCGTTTGCCGGGTGATCATTCGAGTCACATCGTTCGGCGTATAGTAGGCCCCGATGTCCTGTTGATCGCGCTCGTACTCGAGGTGGGTAATGGTTTTCTCGAAGACCGAGCCGATCATTGAGGGGTCAAGACCACCGTCGCCGTCCCCAGGTTGGTGGTGAATCAAGTCTTCAATGAGGGTTGGGAGGACCCTGTCCTTCACCACGTACTCCTGCTCGTTCGACACGTTCTCACGGAACAGGCCGCCGTTCAGGTAGTCGGCGTCGTCGAACCACCCCATCCGGTACTTGGGTTCGCGCTCCGGACGCGGCGTGTTCAGCAGTTTGTAGAACAGCGGCTTGATCTGGGATTCGTAAAGGTTCCCGGCGATTTCCCCTCGTACTCGTGGTACGCCTCAACCCGCTTCAGAAGGAAATCGTTCTCATCGAACACTCCCTTATCCTCGAGGAACTTGATGAAGAACAGCCGGTTCACGAGTGTGATCGCGAATACCCTCTTCTCACTCTCCGAGGCCCCACGCGGGGCCACTATGTCCTCCATCAAATTCGTCTTGTACTCGTAGTCCCCCTTCCCTTGACCGAACAGTAACTCGATGTACAAATCGAAGAAGTCCTCAATGCCGCGGCGGCGTGTGTCGCGTAGCTCGCGTGGCGCAGTCTCAGTGAGCAGGCTCGTAAGGTGCTCCTCGGCAAACACGTCCCAGAAGGACTCAATTTCCCCGTCAACATCCACGTCGACATCGAAGTCCACGTACCCCCGCTCAGCTGCGATGGCCTGCAGAACCGGACGAAAGTCCAACTCGCGGATGGTCTGGTAGTCAGCGAAGTCGCCACCAATCTCGATGCGAATCAGGTGCCACTCGATCCCATCGGTGGCGATACCGTAGTCTGGCCCAATCGCCTTGTTGACGAGGTATGCCTCCATATCCGAGATGGCTTCGTCAATCTTGTTCATCGACTTGTTCTCGCCCATCAACGCAACGCCGACGCCGCGAACCTCGAAGTCCGGTCTGTCATCGTCACGGCCGTAAGGCTGGGGTTCCCAATCCAACCCGAGATCATCAAGAACGTATTCAATCAGGTGCCGCTCCAACCATCGTTCGGGCGGATATCCAGTAAATTCAGAGTCATCAGGCCGAGATCATCGCCAGTCAATTCCCGACGAATGTCGCCGTCCAGAACCTCCTGCAACTCGCGCGAGTTCAACCGTCGGTAGAGATCGTCTACAAAATTCTCCAGATCAGAACGAATCTCGTCCGTGGTCATAATGAAGTCTCGTTGGCTGAGGGTCCATCCAACATACCTTATAACTTCTCGAAAGAGTACCCCACCACGATGAAAGAGCGCCCTGTATTCAGCACGCCCTAACCGAGTTGTCAGGATCGCAGAATATCACAACTCTCATCTGCCGGAAACGGGGTGTGTCACAATATTCGTGTCCGGAAGTGCCGGAATTTGAGGGCTGTTTGTCCGGAAGTGGATCGGTGGGTCGACGCTGTATGGTGATTCTGTTCTTGAGCCCTGAAAGATAGTCGGCTTCTCTCACCTATTCAAACCCGAAACGGTACTCCGTTCGCTCGATGTCGACGAGAGATCGCGTCCTGTCCCCCCAGGACACCGACGACGACGCGCCGGAGATCCGGTTCAGCATCGATGAAGAGGCGTATCGGTCCGACGAGGTCAGGCTGACGCTCCATCGCGGGAACGACCGCGAACGATTCCGCGTCACCGACGAGGAGGAAGCGATCTACGAGGGTGCCGGCTTCGTCCCGGCGTGGTGTGAGGCGACGGTCCAGCGGCTCGGACTGCACCTCGACGTGATCACGGAGTGAGTCGGATGGCCGCGACTCAGAGCCAGAAGAGTACCAGCGCCAGCAGCGCGAACGTGCCGCCGAACACGAGGGCGATGAACAGCTTGGCGGAGAGTGGGTATCCGTATCTCATTCTCCGTCGTCCTCGAGGTCGGAAGCATCGAGTTCATCGTCGAGCCAGAGCCGCCCCTTCTGACTTACCTCGTAATATCCGGAGTCTGCCTTCCTCAACAGTCCATGTTCTTCCAGTGTGTTCAGCCGGAGACGGACTGTCGAGTACCCGATGTCGTGTCCATGGCGATTCAAATTCACGTACACGGACTTCGGCGGAAGCTCAAGATCGTGCTCAGATAGGAATTCAAGCACGACGGAGTCGTTCAACGACATCCACTCCGGCCGGGGTCGCATTCGGCTATTACAGCCAGTTCAGTCCCTTTATTACTGGAGGTTCGGGGACGGTGGTGGCACATATTCGCTATATCAATAGCAGATATGTGCTAAGACTTAAGCACCCTCTGTTCTCACAGGGTTGTAACGAAGGCACTTCGCGGACCCGTCGCTCCCCGATGGGTCCCTATTCGCAGAAGTTTGCGGACCCGGCGCTTGGGACGCCGGCCCGCGCGGGCCTTCGTGATCGAGGCACGAAAGCCATGTACGACGACGCTATGGGGGGCCATCAAACCCCCGAACGAGAGGACGCACCGCTTTCCGAGAGAACCGACTGTCCCGACTGTGGACGCCCGCTCGCGGACCACGGCCTGACGTCGGCCGGCCCCGGACGGACGACGCTGGCGCCGTGCGGGTTCGACGTCGCGGCCGTGACGCTCCGCGAGATCGCGTTCGTCCTCGACGACTCGCCCGACGGAGAACCCAGCCGGCGGGTCGCGGCGGACGGCGGCGGAGTCGATCCCGAGGACGCCGAGTTCGTCGCGTGGTGTGACGACGGGTGTGAAGCCGTCGGGTGGTTCGCGGAGTCGAAGGCCGCCCAAGAAGTGGCGGGCGACCACCGACGCGAAACCGGCCATTTCGCCACCGCGATCCCGCGGGAGGATGCTGGAGACGACGAGGCGACCGGAGGTGAGTCGGCGTGACCGACGTGGACGTCACCGCTGGAGTCGGCTACGTGTGCCGTATCTGCGGGAACGAACAGACGGTCCGCGTCTACCCGGTCGTCCGCGACGACGGCGCGACGGTGGACACGGACTCGCGTCACCGTCTCGTCCAAGCCGGGTGCCCCCGGTGTGGCGAACGGCGGACCCACGTCGCCGCGGTGACGCTCGCGGGTCGTGGGGAGAAGGACGCCGCCCTCGGGGTCGCCCTCGACGGCGGAACCGCGGACCGGACGCTGACGCTGGACGGTGACGAGCTGGAGGTTCCGGCGGACGTCGGCGTCTCCGACGGCGTCGTGTTCCGCGCCCGCGGCGCGACGGTCGACGTGAAGCCGCGCGGCGCGGACCGCGACCGCTATCCCCTGATCGACCGCCGGAGCCTCGAAGCGGACGGCCGGCGCGTCGTGAACGAGGGGATCGGGATCCGCGAGGTGACGGTGAAGCCCTACGGTGAGGATGCGCGGACCTACCGTGTCGAGGTCGCGGAGGACGGAGGTGACGGCCGGTGACGCTGGACGTGGAGCGGTTCACCGTCGGTCGCGCCGCGTCCGTCACCTACGGACCGCTGGGGGCGGAGCCGGAGCCGTGGACGCTCCGGTTCGCGACGGAGGGCGGCGAGCGCGTCGTCGTCCGGCTGGACCGTGAGGCCATGTACGAACTCTGGACGGAGGTCCGAGGCGTCCCGTGGCCGACGGTCCACCGGGATCGGAGCGCCGCGAGAAGGACGAACTCGTCCGGGAACTCGTGGAGCGGGCGAACGTCGCGGACGCCGCGCAGCTCCGCGAGGCGCTGGACACGCTGGGGGGTGAGGAACGGTGAGTCTCGACTGGCCCGCCGGTTGGGACCGGACACCGCCCCGTCAGCGCGAGCGTAACCGGAGCTTCCGCGCGTCCCTCGCGGACACGACGAAGGAACTCGCGGCGGAGATGGACCGCCTCGACGCCGACGACTGGCGCGCGTCCATCGGAAACCAACACACGAAGTCGAACGGGCTTCCGCTCCACAACGCGAGTCCCGACGATCCGGGGTTCGTTCTCCGCTGGAGCATGGACGGCGAACAGTACGCCGTCGCGTGCGACGCCAGCCCGCGGCTTCGGGACAACGTCCGCTGGGTCTACAAGTGGATCCACGAGACGCGGATGCGCGGACAGCGCCCCGTTCAAACGGGTGACGCGGAGTTCGCGGCGGCGCGACTCCCGCCGGGCGACGAGGGAGCGGCTCCGGCCCGCGTTCCCGCCCACGAGGTGTTGGGTGTCTCGGCGGACGCCGACGACGGAGCGGTCCGGGACGCCTACCGGGATCTCGTCACGGAGGTCCACCCCGACACTCCGGACGGATCCGAGGACGAGTTCAAGCGCGTGAAGCGGGCGAAGGAGGTGATGCTCGGTGAGTGATCGCGTCCGGGAACGGTTCTCGCCGGAGGGATCGGCGTGAGCTTCGACACCTCACACGCCAACCGGGACGACCTCCGGCCGATCACGCCGCGGCAGGCGATGGAGGAGTGGCTGGACGTGATCGAGGCCGACACGGCCGGGAGTACGGCCCACTCGTACCGGCGACGGGTCCGCCAGTTCGTCCAGTGGCTCGAATCGGAGGGCGTCCTGAACCTGAACATCGTCGACGGTCGCGACATCAAGGCGTACCGGGACCACCGCGCGCCGGCGCTGAACAACACCTCGATGAAGAACGAACTCCGGACCGTCCGGCAGTTCATGAGCTACGGGGTCGCGCTGGAGGCGGTCGAACCGGCCCTCGTGGAGAAGTTCTCGGCCCACATCCCGTCGCTGACGAAGGGGGAGGCGTCGAGCGATCTGATGCTCGGTCGGGAGCGGGCCCACGCGATCCTCGACCACCTCGACAGGTTCCGCTACGCGACCCGGGACCACGCGCTGTTCATCACGATGTGGGACACGGGCGCGCGTATCTCCGGCCTTCAGGCCCTCGACCTCGACGACTTCGACGCGGAGGACGGAACCGTGCGGTTCGTCAGTCGCGAGGAGTCGGAGACACGCCTCAAGAACGGCCTCACCGGGGAGCGGCTGAACGTCTTGAACGAGAAGACGGTCGAGGTGCTGCGGCACTACATCCGCGAGCACCGGCGGGACGTGGAGGACGACTTCGGCCGGAAACCGCTGTTCACCTCGAAGTTCGGCCGCCCGACGTCCTCGACGTTCCGGCGAACGACGTACAACCTCACTCACCCGTGTTTCCGCGGTGGGTGTCCCCACGACGAGGACCCGGATACCTGCCAGTACCGAGAACACGGACACGAGAGCAAGTGCCCGTCCGCCCTGAGTCCGCACCCGATCCGGACGGGCCGGATCACGGATCTGCGGAACCGCGGCGTTCGTATCCAGAAGGTCGCGGGCCGCGTCGACGCGCTCCCGGACACGATCAGGGCGTACTACGACAAGCCGAATCTCGGCGAGGAACTGGACCGGCGGCGAGACGAAATTGCGGAGGCTGGACTATGATCGGATCACTCGACACAGACGCTGAAACGGCAGAATTGCAGTCGAAGCAGGGGTTACCCACTCGGCGGTCCCACTCCACGTTTTCACGCCGCCTATCGACGGGAGAGTCGCCCGAGTAGCTACGCGGAGGTCCGGTAGGAGTCGCCGACGATCACTCCGCCCACCGACACGGAGCGGACGCGGGGATCGACCCGCGCCCGGCGGCTCCCGGGCGCGGACCGAGGCAAGCCGGGTTTCGGGACGGAGAAAGATATCTTCCCCATCGGCGAAGCGGAGCTTATCGATTTAGACAATCTTTACAAGCGATCGCCACGGATTCGCGAGCGATGACCGGGTCCAACCAGGACTGGTGGCCGGAACAGCTCAAACTCGACGTGCTCGACGCGAACGCCCGCGACATCGACCCGATGGGCGAGGCGTTCGACTACGCGGAGGCGTTCGAGGACCTCGACCTCGAAGCGGTGAAGGCCGACCTCGAGGAACTCATGACCGACTCGCAGGAGTGGTGGCCGGCCGACTACGGCCACTACGGGCCGCTGTTCATCCGGATGGCGTGGCACAGCGCCGGCACCTACCGCGCGAGCGACGGGCGCGGCGGCGCCGCCGGCGGCCGACAGCGGTTCGCCCCGCTCAACAGTTGGCCCGACAACGCGAACCTCGACAAGGCGCGCCGCCTGCTGTGGCCGGTGAAGCAGAAGTACGGCCGCAACATCTCGTGGGCGGACCTGATGATCCTCGCGGGCAACGTCGCGATGGAGTCGATGGGGTTCAAGACGTTCGGCTTCGCGGGCGGCCGGGAGGACGACTACGCCCCCGACGACGCCGTCGACTGGGGGCCCGAGAGCGAGTTCGAGACGAACGAGCGCTTCGACGAGGCCGGCGAGATCATGGAGGGGCTCGGCGCCTCGGTGATGGGGCTCATCTACGTCAACCCCGAGGGGCCGGACGGCCAGCCCGACCCCGAGGCGTCCGCGAAGAACATCCGGCAGACGTTCAGCCGGATGGCGATGAACGACGAGCAGACGGTCGCGCTCATCGCCGGCGGCCACACCTTCGGGAAGGTCCACGGCGCCGACGACCCCGAGGAGAACCTCGGCCCCGAACCGGAGGCCGCGCCCATCGAGGCGCAGGGCTTCGGCTGGGAGAACGACCACGGCGACGGCAAGGGCGCCGACACGATCACCTCCGGCATCGAGGGGCCGTGGAACGCCTCCCCGACCGAGTGGGACATGGGCTACATCGACAACCTGCTCGAACACGAGTGGGAGCCGGAGAAGGGCCCCGGCGGCGCGTGGCAGTGGCGCCCCGTCGACGAGGACGCCGTCGAGTCGGCGCCCGAGGCCCACGGCGACGGCGAGCAGACGCCGATGATGCTCACCACCGGCGTCGCGCTGAAGAAGGACCCCGAGTACCGCGAGATCGTCGAGCGGTTCCAGGAGAACCCGATGGCGTTCGGCATGGCGTTCGCGAAGGCGTGGTACAAGCTCACGCACCGCGACATGGGCCCGCCGTCGCGGTTCCTCGGTCCGGAGGTTCCGGACGAGGAGATGGTGTGGCAGGACCCGCTCCCCGAGGCCGACTACGACACGATCGGCGAGACCGAGGTCGCCGAGCTGAAGGAGACGCTCCTCGAGTCGGAGCTCACGACCGCGCAGCTCGTCAAGACCGCGTGGGCGTCGGCGTCGACGTACCGCGACAGCGACAAGCGCGGCGGCGCCAACGGCGCCCGCATCCGCCTGCGCCCGCAGCGCGACTGGGAGGCGAACGAGCCCGCGGAGCTGGCGACCGTGCTCGACACGCTCCGGGAGGTCCGGGAGGAGTTCAACGCCTCGCGCGACGACGACGTGCGCGTCTCGCTGGCGGACCTGATCGTGCTCGGCGGCAACGCGGCGATCGAGGAGGCCGCCGCCGCGGCCGGCCACGACGTCGACGTCCCGTTCGAGCCCGGCCGCGTCGACGCCACGCAAGAGCAGACCGACGCCGACTCCTTCGAGGCGCTCGAGCCGGCCGCCGACGGCTTCCGCGACTACCGCTCCGACGACGCCTCGCGCCCGAGCGAGGAGATCCTCGTCGACAGGGCGGACCTGCTCGACCTGACGCCCTCGGAGATGACGGTGCTGGTCGGCGGCATGCGCGCGCTCGGCGCGACCCACGGCGACGACGACCCCGTGTTCGTCGACGAGCCGGGGACGCTCACGAACGACTTCTTCGTGAACCTGCTCGACATGGGCACGGTGTGGGAGCCGGTCGAGGGCGACGAGGACCTGTTCGAGGTCCGCGACCGCGCCACGGGCGACCTCGAGGGCGAGGCGAGCCGCGTCGACCTGATCTTCGGGTCGCACTCGCGGCTGCGCGCCGTCGCGGAGGTGTACGCCGCCGCCGACGCCGAGGCGCAGTTCGTCGACGACTTCGTCGACGCGTGGCACAAGGTCATGACGGCCGACCGCTTCGACCTCGAGTGAACTGAGCGGCGCCCCGGCGACGGTCGGCGCCGCGCCGCTCGCGGTCGGGCTCGTTCTCCCGACGTGTCGCGAAACAGCGACGACGCCCTCAGCCGCTCTCGTATCCGGTCACTTCCTCCGCGTCGAGCGCCCACAGGTCGATCCGGCCGCGGGGGTCGGCCCGGCGGAACAGGCCGGGGTACCAGCCGTTGTCGCCGATGGCCTCGCGCGCGGCCGGCCAGTCGTCCTCGCCGAGCCGGGTCAACGGCCCGCGGACGGAGACGCTGTGCCAGTCGTCGCGGCCGTCGGCGTCGTACATCGTCAGCGTCGCCCGCTCGGTCGACTCCGCGAACGTCGTCTTCGTGCTCGGCTCGTGGTAGCCGATGAACACGAAGTAGCAGCGCTCGCCGTCGAAGCCGAACGACACGGGCACGGCGTACGCCTCGCCCCCGCGCGCCAGCGACAGCACGCCGGTGCCGTGCTCGCGGAGCGCGGCCGCCGTCGCCGCCGCACTCATCTCGTTGTCGACCAACGCGTCGAGGTCCCCCGTCGAGTCGCTCATACCCGTCCTGTTGGTCGTCCGACCATATGAATCGACCTCCCGATCCGGTCGGCGGCGGGGACGGGGCGGGGTGGGGCGGGGGCAGGGGGCGGCGGGCGTTTTATCGCCGGCGACGGCGACCACCCTGCATGGCACTCGCCCGTCACGGCGACGGGCCCGTCGCCGTCGCCCGCGCGTACGCCTCGCAGGTCCACCCGGTGTTCATGCTGCCCCCGGTGGCGACGGCGCTGTTCGGCGCGGCGCTGGCGAGCGAGGGGACGCGCGCGTTCGACCCGGCGGTCGCGCTCGTGTACGCCGGCGCGGCGTTCTTCGCCGTCTACACCGCCCACGTGAAGGACGGCTACGTCGACTTCCACCGCCGCGGCGAGGACGACGACCACCCGATGACCGAGCGCGGCTGTCGCCTCGGCCTCGCGGGCGCGACCGTCGGCTTCGCCGCCTGCCTCGTCGGCCTCGCCGTCCTCGCGACGCCGGTCGCGGTCGCGCTCGCGGCGCCGATGTGGGCGGTCGGCTACCTCCACGCGCCGCAGTTCGACACGAACCCCGTGACGACGACGCTGGGCTACCCCGTCGGCATCGCGCTGTGCCTGCTCGGCGGCTACGCCGCCCAGACGGGGACGCTCGCCGTCGCGCCCGTCGCGCTGGCGGCGGTGTTCGTCGTCACGCTCGCCGGCGTGAAGGTGATCGACGACGCGCAGGACTACGCGTACGACCGCTCCATCGACAAGCGGACCGTCGCCGTCGTGCTCGGGCCCGCGCCCGCCCGGTCGCTCGCGGTCGCGTGCCTCGCGGGCGGCCTGTTCGCGGTCGTCCCGCTCGCGATCACGGGCGTGCTCCCGCCGGCCTCGCCGGTCGCCAGCCTCGCGTTCGGCGCCGTCGCGGCGGTCGCGGTGCGGCGCGAGCCGACGACGGCGACGATGCTGCTCGTGCGCGGCGCGTACCTGTTCCTCGCGGGCCTGCTCGTGGCGGTGTTCTTCCGGCCGCTCGTCGCCGCCGGGGTCGCCCTGCCGGACGTCACCGCCTTCGGGCCGTACACCTACCTCGCGACGGAGGTCGTGTTCGGGTCGGCCGCGGCCCTCCTGCTCGTCCGCGCGGGCCGCGACGCGCTGTGGCGCGCCGCGCGGACCGTCGCCGCCGTCTACCCGGTCGCGTACGTCTGGGACTGGTACACGCTGGAGGTGGGCGTGTTCTCGATCCCGATGCGCACGGGGGTCGAGCTGCTCGGGATCCCGCTGGAGGAGCACCTGTTCATGCTCGTCGTGCCGGCGCTGGTGCTCGGCGTCCACGAGACGGTGAACCCGCGCGAGGACGGCGACGGGGAGTGAATGGACGGGTGAGTCGGCGGATGGGTCGGCGGGCGAGCCGGCGGTGCGGTGCGTCGCTCAGTCGCGCTTCGCCATCGGGTTCGTGACGGCGCCGTTCGCCGCGCTCCCGAAGTCGCGGGCGTACTTGGCGAACACGCCGCCGCGGTACGGCGGCTCGGGGCGCTCGTAGGCGTCGGCGCGTTCGGCGAGTTCGTCGTCGCTCAGATCGACCGAGAGGTCGCGGTTCGGGATGTCCACGGTCACGGTGTCGCCGTCCTCGACGAGGCCGATGGGGCCGCCCTCGACGGCCTCGGGAGCGACGTGGCCGACCATGGGCCCGCGCGTCGCTCCCGAGAAGCGGCCGTCCGTCAGGAGGGCGGCGTCGTCCTCGTGGCCGGCGCCGACGACGGCCGCGGTGACGCCGAGCATCTCGCGCATCCCGGGCCCGCCGCGGGGCCCCTCGTTGCGGATGACGATCACGTCGCCGGACTCGATGGCGCCCGACTGGACGTACGCCATCGCGTCCTCCTCGGCCTCGAACACGCGGGCGGGGCCCTCGTGGTGGAACGCGTCGTCGCCGGTCACCTTCAGCACCGCGCCGTCGGGCGCGAGGTTGCCCGTCAGCACCTTGATCGCCCCCTCCTCGCTGTACGGCTCGTCGACGGTGTACAGGAAGTCCGCCTCGATGTCGTCGTCCGCGGGGAGGTGGCCCGTCTCCTCGAGGAGGGCGATCTCCTCGGCCACCGTCCGGCCGGTCACCGTCATGGCGTCGCCGTGCATGTACCCGCCCTCGACGAGCCGGCGGATCACGACCGGGACGCCGCCGACCGCGTCGAGGTCCTGCATGACGCGCGTGCCGCCGGGCTGGAGGTTCGCGATCTTCGGCGTCCGGCGGGAGATCTCGTCGAACTCCGTGATGTCGAGGTCGATCTCGGCTTCGGCCGCCAGCGCGAGCAGGTGGAGGACGGCGTTCGTCGACCCGCCCATCGCCACCTGCACGGCGATGGCGTTCTCGAACGACTCCTTCGTGAGGACGTCGGAGGGCCGGCGGTCCTCGCGGACGCACTCGAGGGCGAGTTCGCCCGCCCGTTTCGCCACGTCGTAGCGCTCCTCGGACTCAGCCGTCGGCGAGGCGGAGCCGAGCGGCGCCATCCCGAGCGCCTCCGAGATGGACGCCATCGTGTTGGCGGTGAACATCCCCCCACACGAGCCCGCGCCGGGGCAGGCGTGGCGCTCCATCTCGTCCAACTCCGCGGCGCTCATGTCGCCCTCGGCGTACGTGCCGACGCCCTCGAACACGTTCTGGACGGTGACGTCGCGCCCGTCGTGTTCGCCGGGTTTGATCGACCCGCCGTACAGGAACACGGACGGGAGGTCCGTCCGGATCGACGCCATCAGCATCCCCGGGAGGTTCTTGTCGCAGCCGGCGACCGTGACCAGGGCGTCCATGCGCTCGCCGAAGGAGACCAACTCGACGGAGTCGGCGATCACCTCGCGGGAGACGAGGCTCGCCTTCATCCCCTCGGTCCCCATCGAGATGGCGTCGGAGATGGTGACGGTGCCGAACTCGATGGGCATCCCCTGCGCCGATTCGATCCCCTCGCGGGCGGCGTCGGCGACGTCGTCGAGGTGGACGTTACACGGCGTGATGTCGGCGGCCGGGTTCGGGATGCCGACCATCGGCGAGGAGAGGTCGGCGTCGTCGTACCCCATCGCGCGGAACATCGCGCGGTGGGGCGCGCGCTCGGCCCCGGCGGTCACCTCTCGACTCCGGAGGGACGGGTCCTTCTCGCCGGCGAACGCGTCCGCGTCGGCGGCCTCGTCGCCGTCGCCCGCGCGGTCGTGCTCGGGCGGCTGGTGGTCGCTCATACCTCCGGGTCGGCGTCGGGCCTGATAAACTGCCGCACACGAACAGATGTTGCTGTGGGGTCGGGCGGCGACGAAGAAACGGTGTCAACGGGCGGCGGGGCGCGGCCTCAGTCGAGCAGGTCGACCGTGTTCGCGGCGTTGACCCGCCCGGCGCCGAACTCGGGATCGCTGGCGCCGTCGGCCAACTCCGCGCCCTGTTTGATGACGCTCTCGACCTGGTTCGCGTTGAGCGAGGGGTCGGCCCCGCGCACGAGACCCACGAGGCCCGCGACCTGCGGGGCGGCCATCGAGGTGCCCGAGATGTAGTCGTAGCCCTGTGTCCCGATCTGCTCGGAAATACTCGAATTGAGGTTCGTCGGCCACGTCGACAACACGCCGTTGAACGGGAACGGGATGTCGCCCGGTTCGCTCAGCGGCCCCTCGCCGAGCGTCCGCGGGATCGTCTCGTACCAGCCGCCGGGCGCGGCCACGTCGATGTCGCTGGTGCCGTAGTTCGAGTAGAACGACAGCGTGTCAGCCGGCGGCGTCGCGCTGACCGTGATGACCGCGGGGACGCTGTTCGGGAGCGTGAGGCCGCCCCCCTGCTGGAGGTTCCCGGAGTCGTTGCCCGCGGAGCCGGTGATCACCGTGCCGCGGCGGACGGCGCTCTGGAACACGCGCTGGACGTTCGCGCGCAGTTGGTTGACCTCGACGCCCGGTTCCTGGACGCCCGGGATGCCGAGGCTGAAGTTCGCCACGTCGGCGTCGATCTCGGCGGCGTAGTCGATCCCTTTGAGGATGTCGCCGAACGTCGCGCCCCCCTCGGCGGGGAACACGCGGATCGGCACCAGCCGGCGTCGGGCGCGACGCCGACGACGCCGGCCTCGCCGGTCGCCGCGGCGATGCCGGCGCAGTGGGTGCCGTGGAACCCCGAATCGTCGGGGCCGATCTCGGGCACGTCGTCGTCGGCGACGAACGCCCGCCCGAGGTCGGCGTTCACGTTCCCCAGATCCGGGTGGTTCAGGTCGATCCCGGTGTCGACGATGGCGATGCGCGCCCCCTCGCCGGTGGCGGTCTCGTGGGCGGTGCCCGTCTCCAGCAGGTCGTTGTCCCACTGGAGGTCGCGCAAGGCCGCGTCGTCGCCGGGCGTGGACACGTCGTCGGCGTCCACCTCCGGCAGTTCCAGTTCGACCTCGACGTCGCGGCTGACCGCGGTGACGCCCGACGTCGCCGCGAGCGTGTCGCCCGCGCCGGCCGGACCGGTGACGACGGCGACGCGGCCCCCGGCGAGGACGTGTCGGACGGCGAAGTCCGTCCCCGCCAGTCGGTCGCCCAGGTCGCCGGAGTTGCCGCCGACGACGTACTGGGCCGACCCCCCCGCGCTGGCGAGTCCGCTGAACGTCAGTGTCGCCCCGGCCGCACCGATACCGCGCAACAGTGTCCGCCTGTTCATGTTCATAGGTAGCATGCCCGATGCGGGCTACCATCACCAAGTAATATTCACATAAATATGTAGTGATTCCACGGTACGTCCGTCGTACGTATCGCGTGGGCACCGGCGGGCGGCGGTCGCCTCAGCCGTCCGTTCCCGGGGCGACGACGGCCGGGTCGTCGTCCCGCGGTGCGTGGTCGGGCCACACCAGCCCGAGGTGCCCCCGGATCGCGCCGCCGACGAACGCCTCGTTGTCGAGGTTCGCGACGTGGCCGGCGTGGGGGACCGCGAACAGGTGGGCGTCGCGGATCAGCGCCGCGAGCCGTGCATCTGGCGACGGATCACGCCCGTCTCGTGCTCGCCGTACAGCAGCAGCGTCGGCACCCGGATCGCGCCGAAGTCGACCCGCGTCCGGTGGAACGACGCGATCGCGCGGATCACCTTCGCGAACTCCTCGGTCGCCATCCGCGGCCCCCGGTCGCGGATCGCCTCGATGCGGCCGTAATCGCCGGCGACGCCCGCCCCGGAGAGGCGCTGCTGGAGCCACACCATCCCCCGCTCGACGCGCTCGTAGCCGACTAGCCGGGCGGGCGGGATCGTGAGCCGGAGCGCCTCGCGCCACAGCCGGTCCCCGACGGTGAGCGGGACGGGGCCGAACGTGTCCGCCAGCACCAGTCCGGACAGGCGGTCGGGGTGGCGCGCCGCGAACGTCATGGCGATACAGCCGCCCATCGACAGCCCGCACACCACGGGGCGGTCGAGGTCGAGCGCCTCGATCAGCGCCGCGAGGTCGTCGGCGAACAGCTCTATGCTGTACGCCTCCACGGCGGATCCGCCGGTCCGGCCGTGGCCGCGCACGTCGTACGCGACGACGGTGTAGTCGCCCGCGAGCGCGTCGAGTTGCGGCGCCCACTGGGTGCGGTCGACGGCCGCCCCGTGGACGAACACGACCGGGGGACCGTCGCCGCGGCGCTCGTAGTACGTCTCCACGCCGTTCGTCTCCACGGTGGGCATGACGGTGGACTACGCGGGCGGCGCGAATAGCTGTTGCTCGTCGAACAGGAGCGCGCGAACGCGCGAAAAACGCGGTCGAGCCGGGTTCCTCAGCGCCGGCTCAGCACTCGGACCAGCCGCACGACTCGCACGTCTTGCAGCCCTCCGAGTAGTACAGCGTCATGCTGCCGCAGTCGGGACACTCGGGCGACTCGCCGTTCGCGATGAGTTCGTCGACCGCGTCGGTCCGCGCCGCCACGTCGCCGGCGTCCTCCGGACCCGGGGCGCTCCCGGACGGGGACTCGACGGCCGCACCGCCGTCGGCCTCGGGGCCGCTCGCGGCGTCCGTCTCCTCGGTCACCTGGTCGAGGCTCGTCTGCTCGGGGTACCCCTTCTCCACCTCGTCGTCGAGGTAGCGGCGCATCGCCGTGCCGATCGCGTCCGGGATGGACTGGATCTGCTCGCCTTTGTCCCAGGCGATCTTCGGCGAGCGGGTGCCCTGCAGTTCGTCGACGATCTCGCGCGGGTCGACGCCCGAGCGCAGCGCCGTCGAGATGACCTTCGCCAGCGACTCCGTGAAGGAGTTGGTGAAGCCGCCGGAGTGGCCGATGTTGGCGAACAGCTCGAACGGCTCGCCCGTCTCGGGGTCCTCGTTGATGGTGATGTACATCTTCCCGTAGCCGGTCTCGATGAGCTGGGTGACCCCGCGCAGCGAGTCCGGCCGGGCGCGCTTCTCGGTGTAGTCGATGTGGACCGTCTTCTCGTCGGCGGCCTCCAGCAGGTCCGCCACCTCGGCGTCGAGGGCGGCCTGCACGTCCTCGTTGTCGAGGAAGCCCTCGATGCCGCCGAACACCTCGGTGATCTGCTCGACGAGCGTCTCGGCGGCCTCGCTCTCGTCGGCGAACTCCGTGTTGTCGGCGCGCGTCGTCAGCACCTGCTTCGAGCGGGTGCCGTCGCGGTAGTAGGTGACGCCCTTGCCGCCGTGCTCGTAGATGTACTCGAACACCTCCTGGGCGTCCTCCAGCGTGGAGTCGTTGGGCGCGTTGACCGTCTTCGAGATGGCCGAGTCGACGCCCGTCTGGCAGGCGACCTGCACGCCCGCGTGGTCCTTCGCGGTGAGGTCGCCGGTGACGACGAACAGCTCGCCGATGGCGTCCGGCACCGTCTCCAGCCCCTCGACGCCGTCGAACTCGTTGTTCGCCATCTGGTCTTGCGCCTCCTGCTTGACGGCGTCGACGTCGATGTCGTTCGCCTCCAGGGTGCGCAGGAAGTAGTCGTCGAACTCGACGAGCATCTCGTCGCCCTGCACGTCGTCGGAGACGTTCTTGTAGTAGGCGACGTTGTAGATCGGCTCACAGCCGCCGGTCGTGTTGCCCACCATCGAGGTCGTGCCGGTCGGCGCGATGGTCGTCGTGTTGTGGTTGCGGATCGGGTAGCCGTCCTCCCAGTCGTGGGGGTCCTCGCCGACGTACTGCTCGAACCAGTCGGCGTAGCGGACGGGGTCGGCGTACTTCGAGTCGGCCCAGTCGTTGAACACGCCGCGCTCCTCGGCGAGGTCGTGGCTGGCGGCCTTCGACTCGTGGTTGATGTGGGTCATCAGCTCCTCGGCGACGAGGTTCCCCGTCTCCGAGCCGTAGCGCACGCCCAGCTGGATGTACAGCTGTGCCAGCCCCATCACGCCGAGCCCGATCTTCCGCATGTCGCGGACCTTCTGTTCGATCTTGTCGACCGGGAAGTCCGACATGGTGACGACGTTCTCGAGGAAGCGCGTCCCCATCTCGATGCGGTGGTCGAACTCCTCGAAGTCGATCGCCTCCTCGAGGAACGCCTCGACGGCGGCCCGCTCGGAGTCGTACTCGTCGGCGTGGGCCTCGCTCCAGACGCGCCAGTCGGGCGCGTCCAGCGACGCGAGCGTCGAGAGGTTGATGTGGCCGAGGTTGCACGCCTCGTACTCCTCGAGCGGCTGCTCGCCGCAGGGGTTGGTGGCGAGGATGCGGTGGTCGGGGTGCTCCTCGACGTCGAAGCTGTGGAGCTTGTTGATGCGCTCGAGGTAGACGACGCCCGGCTCGCCGTTCTCGTGGGCGCCCTCGACGATGTGGTCCCAGATAGCGGCGGCCGGCACCGAGAGGACCTCGCCGACCTCGACGTGCTCGCCGAGGCCGAACATCTCGTACAGCTCCTTCGTCTGGGGCGTCGCGACGTGGGGCTCCTCCGTGCGCGGGTTGGTGAAGGTGAACTCCTCGCCGTTGTCGAGCGCCTCCATGAAGTCGTCGGTGACGCCGACGGAGATGTTGAAGTTCGAGAGGTGGCCCTCGACGGCGTTGCGGAGGTGCTTGGGCACCTTCCCGTCGTCGTCGATGAGCTCGCGCGCCTCGTCGAGCGCGTCCGCGAACGACGTGTGCGTGAAGTCGTCGGGGTCGTTGAGGCGGAGCGTGTTCGCCAGCGAGACGTCCTTGTTCTTCGCGTGGATGAACTGGATGACGTCGGGGTGCGAGACGCGCATGACGCCCATCTGGGCGCCGCGGCGGGCGCCGCCCTGCGCGATGGTCTCGCACATCTGGTCGAACGTCCGCATGAACGTGATCGGGCCGGAGGCGATGCCGCCGGTGGAGCCGACCGCGTCGCCGTACGGGCGGAGCTTCCAGAACGCGTACCCCATCCCGCCGCCGGACTGGAACACCTGGGCGGCCTCCTTGGCCGTCTGGTGGATGTCGTCGATGTCGTCGTCGGGCGAGTCGACGAAACAGGCGGACAGCTGCTGGAGTTCGTCGCCGGCGTTCATCAGCGTCGGCGAGTTCGGCATGAACGCGAGCCGCTCCATCAGCTCCCGGAACTCGGCGGCCGTCTCCTCGACGTGGGTCCGCACGTCGTCGGGGAGCTCCGGGACGACCGTCTCGTAGGCGAACTTGTTGACGTTGTGGACGGTCAGCTCCGTCTCGGCGTCGTCGGCGGCCGTGACGCCCGCGCCGAACACCTCGGCGGCGAGTTCGTCGCGGCGCGGGTGGTCGGGCTTCAGCTGGTCGGGCGTGACCGTGACGGGCTCGTCGGCCTCGTACACGGCCTCGGCGAGCGCGACGTTGTGGCCGACGCGCTCGAACAGCTCCTCCTGCGTCTCGACGGGCTCGCCGTCCGCGTTCTTGCGGAGGTAGCGGGCCGGCAGGATGTTGTCGTAGGCGTTCGAGGTGAGACGCTCGCGCAGCGTCTCCCCGTCGGTGCGTTTGATCGGCAGTTCCAGTTCGTCGGCGCCGAGGTCCGCGCGACTCATTCGTCGCGTACCTCCCCGGCGAGACCGGTCGATCGGCGGAAATCGGTGTGGGCGTAGTGGCGTTCCATAGGTGCTGTCGGACGAACGTTCCGTACCGGAGCCACGCAGATAAACGGCGTGGGTTCCGGTGAGGTTGTGTTAATTCAAGCGCACTTGATGTGCGCGTCGCTTCTCGGTTCGAGCCTGCACGCGTCTGCTTCGTCGCGGTATCGTGTTGTACGAGCGGCAGTATAAGACTGTGTAGAGCGGAGTGAAAGTGAACCGGATCGGGAGCGGAACGAAACCGCACGACGGCGTCGGTAGGCGCGATCGTGCATGAACACGATCGCACATATCTGGATACAACGCGGTCGCGACTCGGGTGACGGCCGGCGGACAAGAAGGTTATACGCGATGCCCGTCAAGCCGGGGGCATGAACGCCGCGACAGTAGCCCTCGCCGCGACCGCGCTCCTGCAACTGCCCGCCCCGCTCGACACGACCGTCGGGAAGGTGTTCCTCGCGCTCGTCGCGTTCCTCGTCGTGTTGACCGTCGGCCGCCTGCTGCTCAGCGTCGCGTGGAAGGTCGCGCTGGTCGCCGCGCTCGGGGTCGGCGTGTTCCTGTTCGTCACCACGTTCCTCCTGTAGGCCGGCGGCCTCGACCGGCCCCTCGGCGGCGCGCCACGAACCCGTCGCCGGACCGCCACGAGGGGACGCGCTTATCACCGAGAGCCGCCTCGTCACGGCCAATGTCGCGCCCGCCGTCCCCGGACGCCGCGGACGACGACCTCCTCGCGATCCGTCGCGCCAGCCGACGGATGGCGCGCGCCGACGACACCGAGCGGGTCGCCCGCGAGTTCGTCGACACCTGCGCCGACGCGCTCGGCGTGCCGCTCGCCGCCATCCGGGCGTACGACCCGCGACGCGACGCGCTCGACGTGGTCGCCGCCGCCGACGCGGCCCGCCCCTACCTCGACGACTGGGACGACCACCGCCGCGGCGACGACGCCAGCCCCGCGTGGCGCGCGTACGTCGCGGGCGACGCCGTCGCCGTCGAGGCGCCGACGCCCGGGACGGGCGCCGACCCGGTGGCCCACGCCCTGTACCTCCCGTTGGGCACTCACGGCGTCGCGACGCTCGCGACGCTGGACGCCGACGGGTTCGACGGACGGACGCGCTACCTGCTGGAGACGCTCGCCTCGGACGCGACGGCGGCGCTGGAGGCGGCCGCGGACCGACGCGGGCTGCGCGGCCTCCACGACGCGACCCGTGCGATGCAGGCGGCCGACGACCCGGAGGCCATCGTCGCGGCCGCCGTCGACGCCACGGAGACGGTCCTCGGCGTGCCGTACAGCGGGGCCCGGCTCCGCGACCCCGACTGCGACAGCCTCCCGCTCGTGGCCGTCTCCGCCGCCGCCGCCGAGGACGTCGGCGTCGGCGGCGACGTCGACGCCGAGCGCGTCGCCCGCGAGGTGCTGTCGACCGGCGAGCCGCTCGTCCGGGACGACGCGACCGACGGCTCCGCGGTCACGCTCGGCGTGACGGCGGTGTACCCGCTTGGCGACCACGGGACGCTGTCGGTCGCGCTCCCCGAGGGGATGGACCTCGACGGGCGCCGTCGCGAGCTGGCGCGCGTCCTCGCGGACAACACGACCGCGGCGCTGGACCGCGCGGGCCGGGCGGTCCGCCTGCGCGAGCAGGCGTCGACGATCGCCGCACAGGACGAGCGCCTCGAGGAGTTCGCCAACGTCGTCTCCCACGACCTCCGCAACCCCCTCAACGTCGCGACGGGCCGGGTCGACCTCGCGCGCGACCGCCTCGACGGGGAGACGGACGCCGACGCCGTGGCCGACCTCGAGACCGCCGGCGAGGCGCTGGAGCGCGTCGCCGACATCATCGAGAACGCCCGAACGCTCGCGGTGGGGGAGGAGGCCGACGACACCGAGCGACGGTCGGTGGCCGAGACGGCCCGCGCCGCGTGGGAGGCGGTCGACACCGCCGACGCCGAACTGGTCGTCGAGGCCGACCGGACGGTCGAGGCCGACCCGAGCCTGTTCGCCCAACTGTTCGAGAACGTGTTCGCCAACGCCATCGAGCACGCGGGCGAGGCGTCGACGGTGCTCGTGACGGGCACCGACGACGGGTTCGCCGTCGAGGACGACGGCCCCGGCGTCCCCGACGACGAGCGCGGGGCGGTGTTCCGCGTGGGCTACTCCGGCGCCGACGGCACGGGGCTCGGTCTCGGGATCGTCGCGCGCGTCGCCGAGGCCCACGGCTGGACCGTCCGCGTCGAGGACGGCGAGCGCCTCGGGGGCGCCCGCTTCGTCGTCGTGACGTGAACCGGCGCGCGCCGGGCCCGCCCGCGCCGACACGCAAGGGGTAAGCCCCCGGCCCGACCACCGACGGTAGACACGATGCTCCTCACGCTCGAAGGGCTCGACGGGAGCGGGAAGACGACCGCGTGGGAGGCGCTGCACGACGCCCGCCCCGACGCGACGTTCACCCACGAGCCGACCGACACGTGGTACGGCGACGCCGTCCGCCGGTCCTTGGGCGACGACGACGCCGACCCGCTCGCGGACCTGTTCCTGTTCACCGCCGACCACGCCGACCACCTCTCGCGGGTGGTGCGCCCGGCGCTGGCCGACGGCGACGTGGTGATCTCCGACCGCTACACCGACTCGCGGTACGCGTACCAGGCCGCGTCGCTGGCGGACTCGGAGATCCGCCGCCCGCTGGAGTACGTCCGCGGGATCCACGGGGCGTTCACGCGCGAGCCGGACGCGACCATCTACCTCGACGTCGACCCCGAGACCGCCGCCGCCCGCGCCGGCGCCACCGACAAGTTCGAGCGCGTCTCGTTCCTCGCGGAGGTGCAGTCGAACTACGATCGCCTCATCGACGCCGAGCCGGAGCGGTTCGTCCGCGTCGACGCCTCCCGCTCGCCCGAGGCGGTGATCGACCGCGTCGAGGACGTCGCCGACCGGCTGATCGAGGCGTTCCACGGCGACGACGCCGCCGTGGCCGACGTCGACGGCGACGGCGACGGCGCCTGACGCCGCCCGGAGTCGCCGAGTGCCGCCGCCCGACGCCGCCCGGCACCCGCCCGCTTTTGCCGCGCCGCGCCGAACGTGACCGCGTGACACGGAGCGCCGCCGACGGCCGCGGCCCGCCCCGAGCCGCGGCGCTGGCGCTGGCGTGCCTGCTCGTCTGTGCGGGGTGTGCCGGCTTCGGCGGCGCCGGCGACGCCGGGGCGCGGACGGTCAACCCCGCGCTCGCCGAGACGCCCACGGCGACCCCGACGCGACCGACGCCGACGGGCGGCTTCCCGGCGGGCGTCTCGCGGGACGGCGTCGACGTGGAGGCGCTGATCGACGGGCACCGGGCGGCGCTGACGAACGGCTCCGGGTCGTGGACCGTCTCGCTGACGCGGACGGTCGAGGGGCCGGAGGGCGTCGTCGAGCGCTCGGCCGCGCGCGTCGCGGTGGCGGGCGACCGCTCGCTGTACACGTTCGAGCGGGTGCGTGGCGACAACAGGCTCGCCTCGGCCCACTGGAGCAACGCCTCGGTGTCGGCGAGCCGGCGGGTGGCTGGCGCGGCGAGGTGACGCTCGAGGGGCGCCCCGGCGACCCCGGCGCGCCGGTCGGGCTCGACCCCACGGGCGGCGCGTGGCTGTACGCCGCGTCCGTGGACACGCGCCCGAGCTACGCCGGCACCGAGGCGACGCCGAACGGCAGCGTCGCCGTGATCGAAGCCGCGGAGGGGCGGATCGAGCGGTCCGGCCTCCCCGACCGCCGGCAGGTGCGGCTCTCGGCGACCGTCGACGAGCGCGGGGTCGTGCGGTCGCTGACGCTCCGGTACGCGATCTTCCTCGGGAACGACCCCGGCACCGTCGCGGTGCGGCTGCGCGTCGACGACGTCGGCACCACGACCGTCCCGCGGCCGCCGTGGGTCGCGGAGGCGCTGGCCAACGCCACCGCCGGCACGGCGACTTATCTCCCGCCGCTCCGTGGGTGAGGTGTGTTCCGCCCGCTCGTCGTCGTCGCCGTCGCCGTCGCGCTCGTGACCGCCGGCTGCGGCGCCGGGGGCGACGGCGGGGAGCGGACGATCAACCCCGCGCTCGCCACGACGCCGACGACCACGCCGACCGCGACGCCCGCGCCAACGTACCCGCCGGGCGTCGGCCCCGACGGCGTCGACGCGCGCGTCCTCGCGGGCAACCACGACCGGGTGCTCGACCGGGTCAACTCGACGGTCCGGGTCGAACGCGCCGTCGTCGACGCGAACGGCACGACCGTCTCGACGACCGCGATCCGCATCGAGTCGGCCGGCCCCCGGCTCCGCTACCGCGTGAACGAGAGCGGCGGCCTCCCCGACCAGTTCGTCTCGCCGTTCCCCGTCTTCGAGTTCTGGACCAACGGGACGGTGACCGCGACGCGCTCGGTCGACGGCGACGGTAATGTCACGGTCCGCCGGATCCGCGGCGAGCCGCCGACGATCGCCGGCGCCGACGACACCGGCGAGGACTCCGTGTTCGGCGCGGTCGTCGGGACGAACGCCCGGCTCGTCGACACGCGGACCGTCGACGGCGAGACGCTGTACGTCGTCCGCGCCGACCACGAGGAGCTCGACCGCCGCCGCGGGCCGCCGCTGCGCGACTACCGCCTGAACGCGACCGTCACCGAGGCGGGGGTGGTGCTGGCGTACGACCTGCGGTTCACGGCGACGTACGACGCCGACGACGGGAGCTCGCTCACGGCGACGACGACCGAACGGTTCCGCGCCGAGGTGGGCGGGTCGGCGGCCGCGCCGCCGCCGTGGGTCGACGACCGGAACGCGTCGGCGGTCGGCGACCCCGACACCGCCGACGGCGAGAGCGAACCGGCCGGCCTCGGGAGCGCGCTCGGCGGCGACTGACGGCTACTCCGCCGCCGGCAGGTCGTACTCCTCGGGCGGCGGCACGTACAGCAGGTCGATGGTGAACCCGAGCGCGAGCGGGACGGCGACGAACACCGCGAGGAACAGCCCCGCGGCGCCCTCGAACAGCGGCGGGATGACGGTGCCCTGGATCAGTCCGAGGATCAGCAACACCACCGGCGAGACGAGCAGGGTGTACACGACCCATCCCCACTGCGTCTTGAGCCGGATCCGGAAGAAGCGCGACAGCACCGCGACGACGAGCGTGTTCACCGCGAGGGCGACGAGGGTGAGCACGAGCGCGAGCGCCGAGACCATACCCGGCGTAGGGGTCGGGCGCTCTTTGGCCTGTCGGGTGCGGCGACGGGGACCGCCGGGCCGGGGCCCGGACGGACGCGCCGTCGGCGTCCCGCCGCAATTTATGCCGGATGCGACGGGAGTGGCGAGCCATGAGCGACGACGTGACGCGGATCGTCGGGGAGCGCGACCTCGACGACACCCGCTTCGACGCCGACGACGCGCGGGCGGCGCTGCGGGACATCGTACGCACCCGCCGGTTCGACGAGCGCGCGCTCGCCCTCCAGCGCCGCGGCTGGATGAGCGGCTACCCGCCGTACGAGGGGCAGGAGGCCGCGCAGGTCGGCGCCGCCCACGCGATGCGCGACGACGACCACCTGTTCCCCACCTACCGCTCGAACGCCCTCCAGATCGCCCGCGGCGTCCCGATGAGCGACATCCTCCTCTTTCGCCGCGGGTTCGCGGAGTACCACTCCGACCACGACGTGCCCGTCTTCCCGCAGGCGGTCCCCATCGCCAGCCAGATCCCCCACGCCGCCGGCGCGGGGATGGCGGCGAACTACGCCGACGAGGACTGGGCCGCGCTCGTCTGCTTCGGCGACGGCGCCACCTCCGAGGGCGACTTCCACGAGGGGCTGAACTTCGCGGGCGTGTTCGACGCGCCGACCGTGTTCTTCTGTGAGAACAACGGCTGGGCCATCTCGTTGCCCCGCGAGCGCCAGACCGCCAGCGACTCCATCGCGATCAAGGCCGACGCCTACGGCATCGACGGCGTGCAGGTGGACGGCAACGACCCGCTGGCCGTCCGCGCGGTCGTCGCGGACGCGCTCGCCAGCGCCCGCGACGGCGAGCCGGTGCTCGTGGAGGCGCTCACCTACCGCCGCGGCGCCCACACCACCGCCGACGACCCGAGCCAGTACCGCGACGGCGAGCCGGACCTCCCCGAGTGGCGCCTGCGCGACCCGCTGGACCGCTTCGCCGAGTGGTGCGAGGCACAGGGGGTCGTCGACGGCGACTTCCTCGAGGCCGCCACGGAGGACGCGAACGAGGAGTTGGCCGACGCCGTCGAGACGGCCGAGGACGTCCCCCGCCCCGAGCCCGAGGAGATGTTCGACTCCCTGTCCGAGTCGCTCCCGGCGGACGTCCGGCGCCAGCGCGAGGCGGCCCGGCGGGTCGCCGACGAGCACCCCGAGACGTACGAGTTGGAGCGGTAGCGCGGGGCGGCCGGCCCCCGCCGCCTCAGGCGGTCATCGACACGTACGTCCGGGTGTCGGTGACGCCCTCGACGCCGCGGACCGCGTCGGCGACGGTGTCGAGGACGGTGTACATGTCCGGCGCGTCCACCTCCGCGACGACGTCGAAGTCGCCGGCGACGACGTGCGCCTCCGTCACCGTCTCGATCCCCGAGATGGTGTCCGCGACGCCCGGCGTGTCCGCGTCCCCGCCCACCTTCACCATCACGAACGCGTGAACCATGACGTATGCCAACGAGTAGCAAGCACAAAACCCTTGCTCCGGACGGAGGTACCGTTATATTCTCCCATGCCAATTGGTAGCACATGCGCTTCATCGTCATCGGTGCGGGACGTGTCGGGCTACGCACGGCGCGGGTGCTCCGCGAGGAGGGTCACGACGTGACCGTCGTCGAGCGCGACCCGGACCGCGCGAGCCGAGCCCGGAACGCGGGGTTCAGCGTCGTCGAGGGCGACGGCTCCCACGAGGACGTGTTGGCGAAGGCGGCCGTCGAGCGAGCGGACGCGGTCGGCGCGCTCACGGGCGACCTGAACGTGAACTTCGCGGCGTGCATGATCGCGAACCACCACGGCTGCCGCACCGTGATGCGTATCGACGAGGACTACCGCGAGGAGATCTACCAGAAGTACGCCGACGAGGTCGACGAGGTCGTCTACCCCGAGCGCCTCGGCGCGATCGGCGCCAAGAACGCGCTGCTCGGCGGGAACATCCGCGCGATCGCCGACATCGCCGAGAACCTCCAGGTGCTGTTGTTCACCATCACCGACGAGTCCCCGATGCGCGGCTACACCCTCAGCGAGGTCCGGCTCCCCTCGCAGGCGCGCCTGCTCGCGTTCGGCAAGCGCGACCAGCCGATGCGGATCCCGTTCCCGGACGACTCGCTGGAGGCGGGCGACCGCGTCGCCGTCCTCGCGGACTTCGAGGTGCTCGACGACGTGCGCCAACTGCTCGTGGGCGACGACCCCGCGGGGACGCTCGCGTCCGCCGCGGGAACGGGGGGTGGGGCCTGAATGGTCGTCGCCTACGTGATGGTGAAGGCCGCCTCAGGCGACGCCGACCGAATCCGCGACGGGATCCTCGGGCTGGAGGGCGTCGACGAGGTCCACATCGTCGCCGGCGACATGGACTTCGTCGTGAAGGTGGACGTCGAGGCCCCCACGGACGTGAAGCGCGTCGCCGCCGACGGCATCCAGGGGATCACCGGCGTCGAGGACACGCAGACGTACATCGCGATGGGGTGACCGGTTCGGACACGGGCGACTCGCCGACCCGGTCCCGTTCTCGCGCTCGCCGACTCAGTAGCCGTCGCTCCCGCCGGCGGCGCGGGCGCGGCTGATCAGCCCCGACACCGGCTCGCCGTACTCGTAGCCGGGGATCACCCCCTGCACGTACGTCCCCTCGACGTAGTCGACGAGCGCGACCGCGTCGTCCAGCCCGCGGCGCTCGTTCAGGTCGCGGATCGACTCGGCGACCATCACGCTGTCGCCGTCGCGCTCGACGGTCGGCGCGAGGTCGTGGCCGGCGGCGGTCACGTCGCCGACGGCGTCGATCCGGCGCTCGAAGGTGTCGAGCCACCCGTCGACGACCACGTCGGCGACGTCGTCGGCGGCCACGGCCGCGAGCGTCGGGACCGTGACGGTGACGGCGAACTCGATGCGGCCGTCGTCGGCCTCCGCGGCCGCGATGCGGCCGTCGAACGGGGTCGAGGTGACGACCAGTGCGTCGTCCTCCGGGGCGTCGGCGACGGCGTCGTGGTCGCGGACGGCGCTCCGGAGGCGGCCGGGGATCGCCTCGGGGGCGGACTCGCCCGGCGCGTCGTCGGTGTCGCTCATGGACGTGGGGAGGGCCGGACGCCGGATAAACGGCGCGCTCGGCGCCGATCCGCGTCGGCCGCCGGCTCCCGGCAACGTCCCGCTCCCGTCCCCGCGTCCGCGTCGCCGGCAGTCGACGCCGCCGAACGGGAGCCTTTAGCCGCCCCGGTCGAAGCAGCGCGCATGGCCGACACCTTCCACGACACCGACGGGCTGGTGGCCGCGCTCGCCGACGCCGCGTTCGACCGGCCGCCGGCGCTCGTCGCCAACGCCCACGTCACCGGGGTGAGCGTCGCCCGCGCGCTCGCCGCCCACGACGTGCCCGTGATCGCGCTCGACCGCGTCGACTCCGGGCTCGCGCCCCCCTCCGACGCCGTCGACTACGCCGGACGCGTCACCTACCCCCTCGACGACGCCGACGGCTTCCGCGCGGACGTGGAGCGCATCGCCGACGCCGTCGACCACGACCCGGTCGCGTTCGCCTGCATGGACGAGTGGGTGCGCGGGTTCGCCGAGACGGAGCCCGCGGGCGTGCGCCTCCCCTTCTCGGACCTCGCCGGCGTTGAGCGCGTGCTCGACAAGGCGAACCTCTACGCGCTGTGCGAGGAACTCGGGGTGCCGTACCCCGAGACGTACGAGGTGGGGGAGACCCCGGCCGACGAGGTGTGCGCGGCGCTCGGGTTCCCGTTCGTCGTCAAGCCCGCCCACAAGCGGAAGTTCGAGGAGGCGTTCGGGACGAACGTCATCGAGGTCGCCGACCGCGCGGAGTTCGACGAGGTCGTCGCGGAGGCGCGCGAGTACGGCGCGACCGTGCTCGCACAGGAGAAGGTGAACGTCGAGGTCGGCGCCGACACGTCGCTCGCGAGCTACGTGCCGCCCGAGGGTGCCGACCGCGAGCCGCTCGCGGTCGTCGGCAACGCCGCGGTCCGCTACCCCGAGTTCGGGGCTTCCTGTCTGGTCGAGCGCGTCGAGGAGCCGGCAGTCCGCGAGCACGCCCTCACAGTCTTGGAGGAGACGGGCTACCACGGGATCAGCGAGTCGGAGTTCGTGTACGACGCCGACCGCGAGGAGTACGTCCTCCTCGACGTGAACACGCGCCCGTGGAAGTGGATCTCGATGCCCGTCGCCGCCGGCGCGAACCTCCCGATGGCGGCGTACGCCGACGCCACAGGCGTCGCGTACGAGGCGGCGGCCCGCGAGGACGGCCCCCGCGACGCGCGCTGGGTGTACCTCCCGGGCTACCTCGAACGCTGTCTCACCGACGACGCCTTCTGGGACGTGCTGGGTGACGACGACTGGGCGAGCCTCCTGTCGGGCGCGTTCGAGGCGAGCGAGGGGGGCCTGACCACGGGCGTCTACCGCCCGAGCGACCCCGGGCCCGCGGTGACGTACCTCACCGGGGAGTTCACCGACCGCGAGTACTACTGTAGCTGCTGAGCCGGGCGGCTCACACCAACCGCAACGTCGCCGTCCAGAAGTCGTCGAACGCGTCGTCCAGCGCCCGCGTCGGCTTCCCGGTCGCGTCGCTGCCGGCGGTGTGGTCGGCGTACTCCGCCAGCCGCTTCACGACGCCGCGCTCCCCGACCAGCACCACCCGGTCGAGGTCCGACGGCAGGTCCGCCAACACGTCGCGACAGTCGTCGAGGTGTTCGTCGATCTGTTCCTCGCGGAGGCGCTCGTAGCGCGCCTGCGAGAAGCCGCCCTTGTCGTGTTCGTCCATCACGTCCGTCCGGACCGTCGCCAGGTCCACGCGCTCGTCGCCCTCGTACACGCCGACGGCGAACGTGTCCGAGCGCGCGAGGCCGAACGCGAACCGCCCGGCGGGGCGGAACCACGACTCCTCCACGCGGAAGCCGTCGCGCCACTCGCAGAACGGGTCGGGGGCCAGCGGCGGGTCGAGCGCGCACGCCACCAGCCCCGCGTCGTCGACGTACACGAGCGTCGGCGCCGCCCGGCGCACGAGCGACACGCGGCCGTCGAGCGAGGAGGCGACGGCCTCCGGGACCGCCCCGCCGTCGGGGACGAACGCCGACAGCGCGCCCTCCGGCGCCGTCTCGACGCTCCGGAGTCTGGCGAGCACCTCGTCGCGGCGGCCCGGGCGCAGCGTCTCCGTCCCGCGGAACTCCGGCGGGGCGTCGTCGGTCGCCTCCGCGCGCTCCAGCCGGTCCTCCAACTCGGTGACGCGCGTCTCCAGCTCGTTGACGCGCTTCTCCGCCGCCTGCCGCTTGCGGGCGGCCTCGCCGCGGCGCTCCTCCTCGGCCTCCATCCGCGCGACGGCGTCGTCGCGCTCCCGCTCCAACTCGGCGATGCGCTCCTTGAGCGAGGCGCGGCCGAGGAGTCTGTCGAGCATGGGCTACCGGGGGCGTGGGAGCGACAAAAACGGACGGGATCGGCGGCCCGGCGCGGGCGCCGTCCCCGGTCAGGCGTACTCGGCGGGGTCGCCGGTGTCCCCCTCCCACCCCGTGTAGCGGATGAGGTCGCGGGCGCGTTCGGCGTTCGCGAGGAACACCTCGCTGCGACCGGGGAGGCGGAGCTTGAGGTCGTCGGGCACCGCCGTCTCCGGGAGCGCGAGCGTCCCGGCGGGCACGTCGTCGTCGCCGACGACCGGGAAGTGCTTGGTGCCGACCTTCATCACGAGCGGGTTGTCGAGTCGGGAGATCCCCGACTCGTCCGCGTAGAGCTGTTCGTTCACCCGCTCGTGGTCCGCTCGCTTGATCGCCGCCGCGGCGTCCGCTCTCGGCTGGACGTACATCTCGCCCAGGTAGTAGCCGTGTGAGAACCGTTCGAACATGCTGTACGGAGTTGAAGTGCCGACTCGTCGTGATAAGTGTTAGCACGAACCGTTATTACGGACCGCTTTCACCCGGCCCGTGATTCTCGCCGGTCGAGAATCGGGGCCGCACGGGTACGGGGTCGGGGCGCGCCGCGGGCGGTCGGCGCCGCGGCGATCCGTCGCGCGCGCCGCGCCGACACCGACGGCTTGAGGGTCGCCGCGCGGCACCGGCCGCGTATGTCCGAGTTCACCCGCTTCGGTCTCGGGACGTACGAGCCACCGGCCCGCAGTGCGTCGAGAGCGTCGCCACGGCCGTCGAGGCCGGCTACGACTGCATCGACACCGCACAGGGGTACCAGAACGAGGCGCTCGTCCGCGAGGGCATCGAGGCCGCCGGCCGCGACCCGGCGGACCTGTTCGTCGCGACGAAGCTCAAGACGGACAACCTCGGCTACGACGACGCGTACGCGACGGCCCACGAGTCGGCCGCTCGCCTCGGGGTCGACTCGATCGACCTGTTGTACGTCCACTGGCCGATCGACAGCTACGACGCGCCCGAGACCGCCCGCGCGCTGAACGACCTCGTCGCCGAGGGCACCGTCGACCGCGTCGGCCTCTCGAACTTCCGGCCGGACCAACTGGACGAGGCGCGCGAGCACCTCGACGTCGACGTCTTCGCCCACCAAGTGGAGTGTCACCCGATGCTCCAGCAGCGCGAGCTGCGCGAGTACGCCCGCGAGGACGGCCACTGGCTGGTCGCCTACTGCCCCATCGCGCGCAACCGGGTCGCCGAGATCGACGAGATCGTCGCCATCGCCGACGCCCACGACGCCACGCCGGCGCAGGTGTCGATCGCGTGGCTGCTCGCCCACGACGAACTCGCCGCCATCCCGAAGGCGACGAGCGCGGCCCACATCCGCGACAACCTCGCCGCGACGGAACTGGAGCTGACCGCCGACGAGGTCGCGACGATCGACGCCGTGCGCCGGGAGCACCGCATCGTCGACTTCGAGGCGGCGCCGTGGAACGACGCCGAGGCCTGACGCCGACGACGCGTATTACTTTCACTCCGGACAAGGCCGATAGTTATCCCCGTCGGAGCCGTCCCTCCGGGTACGATGGTCCGATCCTCCAGCGGAGACGACGGACGAACCGACGCCGTCGGGCCCGGTGCCCGGCAGCTACTGGCGGTCGCGGTGCTGTTCGCGGTGTTGGGCGGCGCGCTCGTCCGGGTCGCGACGGTGGCGGCGCCGCCGGCGGCGCTGTGGACGGCGCTCGGGGTCGTGGTGGTCGCCGCCGCGGTCGTCCTGTTCGGCGCCGACGCGGTGCGGGTCGCGCTCGACGGCTTCGGACGGTGAGGCCGCGGCCACGCCGGCGGGCCGCCGGCGCGACTACCCCGTGTTCTTCATCCCGGCGGCGATGCCCTTCACCGTGAGCCGGAGCGCGCGCTCCTCGGCCTCCGTGAGGTGCGTGCGCGACAGCAGGTCGATCTGCAGGAGGTTCAGCGGGTCGACGTACGGGTTGCGGCGCTCGAGGCTCTCGCCGAGCCACTCGCGGCGCACCAGTTCCTCGCGGCCGGTGATCGCCCGAACCAGCTCGACGGCGCGCTCGTACTCCGCCTCGATGCGCGGGAAGAACTCCGCGCGGAGGTGGTCGGGGGCGAGGGCGGCGTACTCCGCGGCGATCTCCAACTCGGTGCGCGCCAGCGACAGCGCGATGTGGTCGACCGTCGTGCGGAAGAACGGCCACTCGTCGTACATCTCCCGGAGCGTGTCGAGGTCGCCGCCCTCGTCGAGGTACGCGTCGATCCCCGACGCCGCGGAGAACCAGCCGGGGAGGATGGCGCGGCTCTGGGTCCACGAGAACACCCACGGGATGGCGCGGAGGTCCTCGACGGTGCGCTCGCCCGAGCGCGACGCCGGCCGCGACCCCATGTTGAGGTCCTCGATCACCGTGATCGGCGTCGCCGTCTCGAAGAACTCGACGAAGCCGTCCGTCTCCAGCAGGTCCTGGTAGGCCGCACGCGCCCCCTCGCCGGCGGCGTCCATCGCGGCCGTCCACTCCTCGCGCACCTCGGGGACGTCGCCCTGGAGGGCGCGGAGGCGGGCGCGCACCTGCGCGTCGAGCATCTGCTCCAGTTCGCGCTCGGCGACGCGGGGGTTGGCGAACTTCTCGGCGATCGCCTCGCCCTGCTCGGTGAACTTGATCTCGCCGGTGGCCGTCTCCGGCGGCAGCGCGAGCATCGCCTCGTTCATCGGGCCGCCGCCCCGCGAGATGGAGCCGCCGCGGCCGTGGAACAGGCGGAGTTCGACGCCCAGATCGTCGGCGACCTCGGCGAGCCGGCGGGCGTTCCGGTGGAGGTCCCACGCGGCCGCCAGCGGCCCGTTCTCCTTGTTGGAGTCGGAGTAGCCGAGCATCACCTCCTGCAGGTCGCCGCGGGCCTCGAGGGCCGCGCCGTACGCCTCGTTGTTGACGAGCGTGTCGAAGATGTCGCGGGCGTTCGCCAGCGCCGACGCCGTCTCCAACAGGGGGACGACGTCGAGGCCGCAGTGGTCGGGCAGGTCGACGACGCCCGACAGGTCCGCGAGGTACAGCACCTCGAGCACGTGGGAGGGCTCCTCGGTCATCGAGATGCAGTAGGCGTCGATGGCGTCGGCGCCGTACTCGCGGTGCCAGTCGCCCAGCGCGCGGAAGCGGCTACAGACGCGCTCGCTCGTCTCCGAGAGGGCGTCGCCCTCGGCGAGCGAGCCGACCGAGTCGCCGGCGATGGACTCGGTGAGCGTGGCGACGCGCTCGTCCTCGGCCATCGCGTCGTAGTCGACCCCCTCGCGCGCGAGGACGTCGCCGACGGCCTCGGTGTGGTTCTCGCGGTGGTCGCGGAGGTCCAGCGCGGCCAGCGAGAAGCCGAACGTCTCGACGCGCCGGACGAGCGGGTCGACCCGTTCGGCGGCGGTCGTCCCGTGGCCGTTCGCGCGGAGGTCGGCCGCGATCGCCCGCAGCGACGACGCGAGCTCCTCGGGGTCGTCGTAGCCGCCGGGGCGGAGGTCGTCGACGCGCTCCACGCGGGCCCGGACGAGCGTGACCGCCCGACGGTACGGCTCCTCGGGGTAGCGCTCGTCGGCGTCTTCGGCGACCGAGGGGATCGCGTCGCGGTCGGCGGCGACGTGCTCGCGGAACTCGGCGGTGTGGGTGAGGCGCTCGCCCTCCTGACTGAGCGCCCCCCGGAGGTCGGCGAGCGCGTCGGTGTAGCGGCCGAGGACCGCCTCGCGCTGGGCGTCGAGCGTCTCGCTCGTCACCTCGGGGGTGACGAACGGGTTGCCGTCGCGGTCGGAGCCGGCCCACGAGCGGAAGTCGAGGGTGCTGCTGGCGTCGGTCGCCTCCAGGTCCGGGTGGGCGTCCGTCACGCGCTGGGCGAGCGCCTCCTCGGCCTCCGCGGCCACGTCGAACAGCGTGTTCTCCAGGTACCAGCGCACGTCGCGCGCCTCGTCTGTCGGGGTCGGCCGCCGCGGACGGACCTGCCGCGTGGCCCACAGCGTCTCCACCTCCGACTCGAGGTCGAGTTCCAGCGTGTCGAGTTCGTCGTCGGTGAGCCGGCGCTCGTCGAGGTCGCGGAGGATCTCGGCGACGCGACGGAGCTTCGACTTCACCGTCTTGCGGCGCGCCTCCGTCGGGTGAGCGGTGAACGTCGGGATCACGCGGACGTCGTCGAGCACCTGCCGGGCGGTGTCGGCGTCGACCTGGGCCAGCGCCTCGGCGGTCCGGTCGAGGCCGTCGCCGAGGTCGCCGCTGTCGCGACCGCGCCGGACGGCCCGGACGCGTTCGCGCTCCTCGGCGACGTTCACCAGCTCGAAGTAGGCGGCGTACGCCCGCGCGACGGTCCGCTTCGTCTCCGGGTCGAGGCCGGAGAGCCGCTCGCGAACCGGGTCGCGGGAGGGGGCGTCGCCCCGTCGGTAGTCGATCGAGTCGCGTCGCACCTCCTCGACGGCGTCGAACGCGGCCGTCGAGGTCTGCCGCTCCAACACCTCGCCGAGCAGCGCGGCCAGTTCGCGGACGTCGCGACCGACGTCCCGCGCGTCGAATGACATACACTCCCATGCACGCGGCCCGGGTACAAGGAACCCGGTTGGGGGCAATATTGCGGAGAATTCTTTCGGCGACGAGTAAGGGATTCGGCGACCGCTCGGCGGGGACTGTTCGAGTAGGATGCCCGCGGGCCGGTGGCTGTGGCCGCCCGCGGGAGTGGACACGGAACCGGCGAACCGATCGTCGGCCGGACGCGATTCGCCACCCGACTCTGGCGGGGGGACGCCCAAGTAGCTCGCTATGAGCCGTGTGTACCGCTCCGGAGCGCTCGTGAACCGCCCGGCGGGGTCGCGACGGCGGCCCCGGAGCGGTCGCGCGCGGCGGGTCGGCGAGACGGGCACAGAACCGACGGAAGACGGCCGGGTTCGCCCTTTCGTCAGGCTTTTGCGTAGCGCCCCCCGACGTGCGGGTATGAGCGCAGACGACGACAAGTACCCCGGCGAGTCCGGCCGTCGCCGGTTCGTCAAGGGCGTCGTGGGCGGGGCGGCCCTTGCGGGCGTGGGGGCCACCGGCTCGGCCGCCATCAACAGCGTCACCACCTCCCCCGGCCGGGGTGGCGGGGCGACCGAGGCCATGGCCATCGAGAACACCGCCGGCCCGGCGCCGCGCGGGATGCCGCAGATCCCCATCGAGATCCAGAGCGACGGCACCATCCAGGGCGTCTGGCCCGAGGTGTCGACGGAGACCGTCCAAGGCCAGCAGGTCAACATCGCCGAGATGGAGCTTGGCGGCATGACGTACTCCTCGGAGTGGTTCCAGTACTGCGGCGTCGAGACGTACGAGGGCATCCAGCCGCAGTACGAGTCCGACAACGTGTTCTACGTCGGCGGCTCGCCCGGCTTCGCGTGGCAGGACGAACTGAGCGACGGCGCCGCGCTCAACGTCGACATGTTCGACGACTACGAGACGTGGGGTAACGGCGTCGGCGTCCCCGGGATGGGCAAGCCCGCGACCGCCAACTGGCGCTCGCAGGACACCGAGGACACCATCCCCGTGAACGTGCTGCGCTCGCCGATCATCGAGGAGCTCGCCGCCAACGGCGAGGCCAGCGCGCCCGACCAGAGCGAGCCGTACACCGTGACCGACCAGGTGCAGACGTGGCTGCAGGCGTCCACCTCCCAGGGGGTCATGGCGTGGCTCAACAAGTGTACGCACTTCTGCTGCGTGCCCGGCTTCAAGGCCGAGGGCGGCGTGAAGTTCAACGCCTCCAACGAGGTGTACTGCCCGTGCCACCAGTCGGTGTACGAGCCGTTCAGCATCGTCCCGACGCTGTTCACCGCCCGTCCGCGCCCCGAGGAGTAGTCCCCCCGGTCGTCGCCCGCGCGACACCCGACCGCTTTTGCTCGCGCCGTTCGACTCGCCGTCCGTGAGCCACGACTCCGACCCCGCGGACCCGGGCGACGACGCCGACTCGACGTTCGCGACCGAACTCGCCGCCGCCCGCGCCCTCCTCGACGACGCCGACGACGTCACCGCACTCCACGTCGGCGTCGTGCGCGGCGACCGCGTCGACTCGACGGCCGCCCGCCGCAGCGAGGGCGAACAGGCCGGCCTGGAGACGCTCGCGCTCCTCGCGTCGCACCTGCGCACCGTCGCCGAGGAGGCCGGCGTCGACTACGAGACGGTCGCCGCCGACGCCGCCAACCTCGCCGGCCAGGTGGACGAGCTGCCGACCGACGACGGGAGCGCCGGCGCGGACGACGAGTAGCGGTTCCGCGAGCGCGGAGGGCCGTTCTCCCGCGCGCCGCCGCGTCGCGAGCCGCCGGCACCGCCACGACAGCCTTATTGCGATGCACACATTCGTACATCGTACGACCGACACCGACATCGGTGGTTTACAATGAGTATGCAGGAGTACATCGAACGCGTGACGGAGGGGGAGGACCTGAGCGTCGCCGAGGCCCGGGAGGCGTCGACGCTCGTCTTCGAGGGGGCGACGGAGGCCCAGATCGGCGCGCTGCTGGCGGCGCTGCGCGCGAAAGGCGAGACGGAGGCGGAGATCGCCGGCTTCGCGCAGGGGATGCGCGCGGCCGCCCGGACGATCGACCCCGACCGGGAGCCGCTCGTCGACACCTGCGGCACCGGCGGCGACGACTACGACACGATCAACGTCTCGACCACGTCGGCGATCGTCGCCGCGGGCGCGGGCGTGACGGTGGCGAAACACGGCAACTACTCCGTCTCCTCCTCGTCGGGGTCGGCGGACGTACTGGAGGTGGCCGGCGTCGAGGTGGACGCGGAGCCGCCGGCCGTCGAGGACGCCATCGAGCGCGACGGGATCGGGTTCATGCTCGCGACCGTCTTCCACCCGGCCATGAAGGCCGTCATCGGCCCGCGCAAGGAGCTGGGGATGCGGACGGTGTTCAACATCCTCGGCCCGCTCACGAACCCCGCCGGCGCCGACGCGCAGGTGCTGGGCGTGTACGACCCCGACCTCGTCCCGGTGATCGCGGAGGCGCTCACCCACATGGACGTGGAGCGCGCCCTCGTCGTCCACGGCGACGGGATGGACGAGATCTCCCTCCACGGGCCGACGACGGTCGCGGAGGTCGACGGCGACGAGGTGACGGAGTTCACGCTCACGCCCGACGACCTCGGCCTCGACGCCGCGCCCGTCGACGCCATCGCCGGCGGTACGCCCGAGGCGAACGCCGCGGACCTCGAGGGGATCGTCACGGGCGAGGTGACCGGGCCCAAGCGCGACGTGATCCTCGCGAACGCCGGCGCGGCGGTGTACGTCGCCGGCCTCGCCGACGATCTCGCCGCGGGCGTCGAGGTCGCGGCGAACGCCATCGACGACGGCGACGCCGCCGACAAGCTCGCGGCGCTGCAGGGCTGATGGTGCGGGTGAAGATCTGCGGCGTCACCAACGGCGCGGACCTCCGCGCGGTCGCCGACGCCGGCGCCGACGCCGTGGGCGTCGTCTCGTCGGTGCCCGTCGACTCCCCCCGGGAGGTCGACCTCGCGCAGGCGGCCGAGCTCGCCTCGTCGGCCCCGCCGTTCCTGACGACGGTGCTCGTGACGATGCCCGAGACGCCCGAGGACGCCGTCGACGCCGTGCGCACGGCGACGCCGGACGTGGTCCAGCTCCACGGCGAGTTCGCCCCCGACGAGATCGGCTACATCCGCGCGGAGACGGAGACGAAGGTCGTCCCGGTCGTCGACTACGACGAGCCCGGGCGGGCCCGCGACCTCGACGGGGCCGCGGACGCCCTCCTGGTCGACTCCACGGACGACTCCGGCGGCGGCGGCACCGGCGAGACCGGCGACTGGGACGCCGCCGCCGAGTTGGTGCGCGAACTCGTCTCGCCGGTGGTGCTCGCCGGCGGGCTCACCCCCGAGAACGTCGCGACCGCCGCCGCGCGCGTCGAGCCGTTCGCCGTCGACGTGGCCAGCGGCACCGAGCGCTCGCCGGGGGCGAAGGACCACGCGGCCGTCTCGCGGTTCGTCCGCAACGCCGGCCGCGCGCTCGGCGAGGCCGAGGAGGTGTACGAGTGAGTCGCGAGGACGGCGACGCCCCCGCGGCCGACGCCCCCGCCCTCTCGCGCTCCCGGGAGGCGTTCGTCGACCTCGTCGGCCGCGACGACGGCGCTCGCGTCGTGTACGAGACGGCGACGCCAGACGTCGACGTGGAGCCGCTCACGGCGTACGCCGCCGTGAGCGACCGTGCGGACCACTCGTTCCTGCTGGAGAGCGCCGAGAAGGTCGCCTCCAGCGACCCCGACGGCGCGTTCGCCCCGAGTTCGCGTCGACGCGGCGACGCCCGCAGCGACGGCGGCGCCGACGGCGACGCCGAGCGCCACGCCCGCTTCTCGTTCGTCGGCTACGACCCCGAGGCGGTGCTGTCGGTCGGCCCCGAGGGCACCGACCTGACCGAACTCGGCCCCGCCGCCGACTACGTCGGCTCGCGGGGCCCGAGGCGGGCGACACCGTCGACCGCGTGCGCACGGCGTTGCCCGACGTCGAGCGCGTCGGCTTCCCGGACAACGACCGCCAGACGCTCGACGGCGGCTTCGTCGGCTTCCTCGCGTACGACGCGGTGTACGACCTGTGGCTCGACGAGGTCGGCGTCGACCGCCCCGACCCCGTGGTGCCGGACGCCGAGTTCGTCCTCACGACCCGGACGCTCGCGTTCGACGACCGCGAGGGGAGCGTGTCGCTGGTGTTCACCCCCGTCGTCGGGGCGGACGACGACCCCGGCGCCGTGTACGACCGGCTCGCCCGGGAGGCCGCAGACGTGCAGGCGACGCTCCGGGCGGCCGACCCCCGACGACGGGCGGCGTCCGCGTCGACCGCGAGACGGCCGGCCCGCGCGAGGAGTACGAGGCCGCCGTCCGCCGGACGAAGGAGGCCGTCCTCGACGGCGAGGTGTACCAGGGCGTCATCTCCCGCACGCGGACCATCGAGGGCGCGGTCGACGACCTGGGCCTGTACGCGTCGCTGCGCGAGGTGAACCCCTCGCCGTACATGTACCTCCTGCGCCACGGCGACCGCTCGGTGGTGGGCGCCTCCCCGGAGACGCTCGTCTCCGTCGACGGCGACCGCGTCGTCTCCAACCCCATCGCCGGCACCATCCGCCGCGGCGCCTCGCCCGTCGAGGACCGCAAGCTCGCGGGCGAGTTGCTCGCCGACGGGAAGGAGCGCGCCGAGCACACGATGCTGGTCGATCTGGCGCGCAACGACGTGCGCCGGGTCTCGGAGGCCGGGAGCGTCCGCGTCGAGGAGTTCATGAACGTCCTGAAGTACAGCCACGTCCAGCACATCGAGTCGACCGTGACGGGGACGCTCGCGGCCGACGCCGACGCGTTCGACGCGACGCGGGCGACGTTCCCCGCGGGGACGCTGACGGGCGCGCCGAAGGTGCGCGCGATGGAGCTGATCGACGAGCTGGAGCTGGAGCCCCGCGGCGTGTACGGCGGCGGCGTCGGCTACTACTCGTGGACCGGCGACGCCGACTTCGCCATCGTGATCCGGACCGCGACCGTGGAGCACGGCGACGCGGACAGCCTGACCGTCCGCGCGGGCGCCGGCATCGTCGCCGACTCCGACCCCGCCAGCGAGTACGCCGAGACCGAACAGAAGATGGCGGGCGTGCTCGACGCCGTCGAGCGCATCCGCGAGGGCGACGGCGACGCCCCCGACCCGGTCGGGGCGCCGGAGGTGGGCGAATGAGGGTGACGGTCGTCGACAACTACGACTCGTTCACGTACAACCTCGTGGAGTACGTCTCGGACCTCCGGATCGACGGCGCGGCGCCCGAGATCACGGTGCTGAAGAACGCCGCGAGCCTCGCCGACGTGCGCGACACCGACCCGGACGCGATCGTCATCTCGCCGGGCCCGGGCCACCCGAAGAACGAGCGCGACGTGGGCGTCACGATGGCCGTCCTCCGCGAACTGTCGCCCGAGGTCCCGACGCTGGGCGTCTGTCTCGGCCTCGAGGCCGCCGTGTACGAGTACGGCGGCACCGTCGGCCACGCGCCGGAACCGATCCACGGGAAGGCGTTCCCCGTCGACCACGACGGCGAGGGCGTGTTCGCGGGGCTGGAGCAGGGGTTCCGGGCGGGTCGCTACCACTCGCTGGTCGCCACCGAGGTGCCCGACTGCTTCGTCGTCTCGGCGACGACCGACCACGACGGCGAGGAACTGGTGATGGGCGTGCGCCACCGCGAACACCCCATCGAGGCGGTGCAGTTCCACCCCGAGTCGGTGCTGACGGCGGCGGGCCACGACGTCATCGAGAACTTCCTCCGGGGCGTCTGAGGAGAAGGAGGAGAAGACCTATCAGCGACACGCGAGGATCGCTCGCGTATGGTCCCCGACCCGGATCCTCCCACCGTCGGCAGACGCGCGCTCCTCGCGGGCGCCGGCGCGGCGCTCGTCGCCGCGACGGGCGTCGTCGGCGCGGTACAGCCGACCGCCCTGCCCGACACGCTCACCGACCAGGCGTCGAAGTACCTCCCCGAGCCGACCGACCACCGCTGGCACCCGCCGGTGAGCGAGGCGCACGCTCGCGACACCGTCGGCGAACTGGCGAAGGAGGTGGAGCGCGGCCGCGAGTTGTGGGCGGAACTCGACACCGACGAGCGGTTCGGCGGCGCCGGCGGGTGGCTGGAGAGCGCCCGCGAGGAACTCCGCGCCGGCAACTACCACGAGGCGACGTTCTACGCGACCGGCGGGATGCAGTTCGCCGCCGAGGACGTCGGGATCGCGCTCGCTCGCCTCGGTCGTCCCGCGGCCGACCCGGACCGCCTCGCGGAGCGCGGGGAGGCGATCCGCGACCGCGCGGACGACCTCGTCGCGGACATCGGCGACTACCCCGTCGTCGACGCCGGGCGCGACCTCGGCTGGTACCACGACATCGAGCGGTGGGTGGTGATCGTTCGGCTGGACGCCCACGAGCGCGACCCCGACAGCGACCGCGAGTACGACGAGCCCGACGACGTCGGGGCGCTCCACGCAGGTAACCGCCAAGCGGAACTGCGCCTCGCGACCGCCGAGCACTACCGCGAGCAGCTACGCGACCGGATCGGCGACGGCGGCGAGCCGACGGTGGACCGGATCGCACGACTGAACGACCGCTTCCGCGACGGGATCGAGGAGTACCCCGACAGCGTCGAGATCCGCGAGCGGCTGGAAGCCGTCCGCGAGGAACACGGGGACGGCCCGTACACCCTCGCACGCCGGAAGCTCGCGACGTGGTGTTTCGACAACGACCACGTCGTCACCGACTGGAAGTCGGACCTCACGCTGGTACAGACCGTCGAGGCCGCACAGATGCTCACGAACCGGCGCGCCCACGACCGCGCGCTCGAGGCGCTCGTCGTCGACCCCGCGGACGACGGCTTCGACTCGGGTCACGTCGTCCGCGAGAAGCGGGCGGCGATGCGGGAGTTCCGCCGGGTCGTCGGGAACGACCCCGCGCCGCTGTTGTCGATCCTCACCGAACGTGCCGGCGAGGACATCGACGTCGCCGAGGTCGGCTTCGCGGGGAGCTACGAGCGGCCGCTGTGGCGCGACCGCGTCGAGGCGTACTGCTACGCGCTGATCGGTCGGACGAAACTGCAGGCGTACCCGCGGGTGTACGAGCGGGTCGTCGAGTAACACGGGGACGGTGCGGCGCGGAGCGGCGGCGGGTCCGGCTTACCGCTCGACGGTGACGCGCTCGATCTTCACGTCCTCGCGCGGCTGGTCGTTGCGGCCGGTCGGCACGGCGCCGATCTCCTCGACGACGTCCATCCCGGCGACGACCTTGCCGAAGACGGCGTGGCGCCCGTCGAGGTGCGGCTGGGGCGCCAGCGTGATGAAGAACTGCGAGCCGTTCGTGTTCGGGCCGGAGTTGGCCATCGACAGCACGCCCGCGTCGTCGTGCTTGAGGTCGTCGTGGAACTCGTCGTCGAACTCGTAGCCGGGGCCGCCGCGGCCGGTGCCGGTCGGGTCCCCGCCCTGGATCATGAACTCGTCGATGATCCGGTGGAACGTGATCCCCTGGTACAGCGAGTCGCCGCGGATCTCGCCGCTCTCGGGGTCCTCCCACGTCGTCGTCTCGACGCCGGGGTCCTCGCTGGCGGCGGGGTCGTGCTCCGCGAGGTTGAGGAAGTTCTCGACCGTCTTCGGGGCGCGGTCGGCGTACAGTTCGATCTCGATGTCGCCGTGGGTCGTGTGGAACGTGACGTGCGGCAGGTCGTCGCTCATACCCGCACACTGGCCGCCGAGGGGGATAGTCGTTCGGCTTCGGGGGCGGGACGGGTCCTCCCGTCGGCGCGGGGCGACGGGCCACAGCTACAAGCCGCCGCGCGGGGAGGGTGAACCATGGCCGACCACGAAGCCGAGCGCGTCACGCTCGCGCGGCTCCCCTCCGGCGTCGCGATCGAGACGACCGTCCACACGTACACGCCGGACGGCACCGACGCGGACGCCGCCGAGGGGCCGACCGTCTACGTCCAAGCGGCCCAACACGGCCGCGAGATCAACGGCGCGGCGGTGTGTCGGCGCCTCCACGACGACCTCCGCGAGGCGTCGTTCGCGGGGACGGCGCACGTCGTCCCGGTCGCCGACCCGCTCACCTTCGACACGGTGTCGTACACGACGCCGGAGGCGTACGACTCCGTCAACCCCAACATGAACCGCTGTTGGCCGGGCGACCCCGACGGCACCCTCCACGAGCGCATGGCCGCGACGCTGTGGGCGTACGCCGGGAGCGCGGACTACATCGTCGACCTCCACACCGGGAGCCGGGACATGCTCACCCACACCGTCTACCTCCGCGGTGACGACGAGTGTCGCGCGCTGGCGGAGGCGTTCGGCACGGCGCTCCTGCTGGCCGAGACGGCCGGCGAGGACGCCGACGACGAGTGGGCAGACCGCGGCTTCGGCGGGAAACTCCGCGTCGCCGCGACGATGGAGGGTATCCCGAGTATCACGCCCGAACTCGCGCACAACAAGGAACTCGTCGACGACGCCATCGAGGTCGGCGTCGCGGGGACGAAACGCGCGCTCCGCCACGCCGGCGTGGTCGAGGACGACGACCCCGTCGACGGGAGCAGCGACTCCTCGGACTCCGCGGACGTCGGGAGCGAGCCGACCGCGTGGGACGGCACCCGCGCGCGCAACCACCTCGGGCGCGTGACCGCCGAGGACTCGGGGCTGTTCCGCGCGGCCGCGGATCTGGCCATCGGCGACGAGGTGGTGGAGGGGAAGTACGTCGGCGAGGTGTACGACCCGACCACCTACGAGGTGGTGCAGGAGGCGACCGCCGACCGCTCGGGGATCGTCTACTCGGTCGCCCGCGAGGCGACGGTGACGGCGGGCCAGACGCTCGTCGGCATCGCGATCCGGCTCGACGACGACGAGAACGAGATCGAGTAGCGTCCGGTCAGCCGCCGGCGGCGACGGGCCCTCCGCGCCGTCGCCGCGTTTGAGCAACACGAGCGTGAAGCCGCCGGCGGCGACGCCGAGGACGGTCGTGTACGCGAGGAAGCCGACGTACCACTCGACGCCGAACAGCCCGGGGGCCCAGCCGATGAGCCTCGGCAGCGACGCGCCGGCGGCCTGTGTGACGAGGGCGACGACGAGCGCGGCCATCCACCCGCCCAGCAACAGCCGGCACACCTCCCGCCACGGCGCCGACGACACGCCCTTCGCGACGAGGCCGCCGACGCCGACGGGGACGTAGAGGAACGCGAACCCGAGCGCGAGCGGCAGCGCCGCCGCCGACGGCGGCAGTCCGAACCCCGCGCCGGTGCCGGTGAACACGCCGACGAGCGCGAGCATCGTCCCGAGCGCGCGGTCGTGCCCGATCAGCCGGCCGAGGACGTACGTGGAGAGGGCCAGCAGGACGACGACGGCGCTGGCCGCGAGGAAGAACAGTTGGTACAGGCTCCCCGGTCCCACGACCATGCGTGCCCGGCCGTCCCGACCGCTGATAAACCTCCGCCGCCGCGTCTCAACGGTGAGAACCGTGGACGAGCCGGACGGCTCACTGGTCGCTCCGCTCCCCGTTCGCGTCAGGAGCCGCCCCGCTCGCGCTCGCTCAGAACGCGCGCAGGTCCTCGAGGACGGCGGCCGCGGCGCCGTCGTCGATGGCCGCGCGCGCCTGCTCGAGCCCCTCGTCGAGGCTGTCGGCGTCGTCGCGGGCGTAGATCCGGAAGGCGGCGTTGAGCGCGACCGCGTCGCGCCAGTGGTCGTCGCGCTCGCCCGAGACGACCGCCTCGGTGAGCGCCGCGGAGTCGACGGCCACGTCGTCCACCTCGAGGTCGGCCTCCTCGAAGTCCATCCCGTACTCGGGCGTCTCGATCTCGAAGTCGGTGAACGAGTCGCCCTCGCTGCCGCCGTCGCCGGCGGTCCACTCCGCGACTTTGGTGTAGCCGGGGCGGATGTCGTCGTACCCCTCCATCCCCTGGAACATGATGACGCGGTCGAGGTCGTGGAACTCGCTGGCGACGAACGTGTCGACGACCTTCTTGGCGAACGCGAGGTGGTAGAACGACCCGAGGTGGGTGGACGCCCCGGCGGGGTTCGCGAGCGTCTCGATGGTGTTGACGAACGTCCGCACGCCCATCATGTCGCGGCGCTCCCACAGGTCGTGGACCGCGGGGTTGAACGCCGGCTGGTAGTAGAAGCCGAAGCCCGTCTCGTCGACCATCGCCGCGGAGTCGCGCGGCGTCAACTCCGTCGCGATGCCCAACTCGTCGAGGACGTGCTTGTACGCGTCCTGCTGCTGGGTGGGGACGCGGTCGCCCGAGTGGACGACGACGGGGGTGCCGGCGCCGGCGGCGACGATGCCCGCGGCGGCGCCGAGGATGGCGGTCTCCCCTTTCCCGTCGTAGTTGGCGCCGCAGTCGACGGGGTCGCAGTCGGGCTCGGCGTACTCCACGCGACTGCACATCTCGTCGACGTACGCCGCCAGCTCGTCGGGGGTGTTGCGCTTCCAGCGGTTCGCCAGCCAGAAGGCGCCCAGCGTCGTCTCGTCGGGCTCGCCCGCGAAGATGCGGCGCATGGCCTCGGTCGCCTGCGCGGGGGTCATGTCGTCCGCGGACTTCGGCCCGGAGCCACACACCTCCGTCATGAGCCGCTTGAGCGGCCACTCGCCGAACTCGGACGTCTCCTCGGTGGTCGCCTTCGTCATGTGTGCGGCGTGGGGCGCTCGGCGCAAAAACGGCGCGGTTGCGGGGACGGTGCCCGGTCGCCGCGGGCGGGCGCCCCGACCGCGAGGGACGACGGACGCGGCCGCCGCCTCACGTCCCCGGCGTCCCGGGCCCGGGCGGGGTGCCCGTCGGCGGCGGCGTCCCCACGGGCGTCCCGCTCGGCGTCGGGGTGCCCGCGGGCGTCCCCGTCGGCGGGGCGGGACCGGTCGGGGTCGGCTCGTCCCCGCCGGCTCCCGCGCCGTCGTCCGTCTCCGGGCCCGGCGCCTCGCCCGCGATCATGAACGCCACGACGTAGCTGAGGAACCGCTCGTTGTCGGCGACGTTGTACCGGCCGGGCGTGGCGAACGTGAAGTCGCCCACCGCGAGGACGTTGTCCGCGCGGACGGCCACCGGGTACGGCCGGACGTCGTCGACGGCCGACAGGCGGGCGCCGCGGCGCGCCCGGAGGACGACCTCGCCGTCGCCCGTCGAGCGGACCGTCGCCGGGGTGTACAGCGCCACGTCCGTGCCGCTCCCGGCGGCGTCGCCGACGGGGTCGGCGAGCGGGTTCTTGTAGAAGCCGTCGTGTTCGGCCTGGTGGTACACGTACCCCGTCGAGAACTCCAGATCGAACTCCGCCGCGAGGTTCGCCAGCGCGCTCCGGCGCTCGGACGTGGTGACGCCCCCGAAGCCGCCGCCGACGACGATCCGGTTGGGCTCGCCCAACACGACCACTCGCCCGCCGGCGTCGGCGAACCCGCGGAGCGCGTCGGCGTCGGCCTCGTCGTACTCGAGTCCGGGGTCGACCACGAGGAACGCGCTGGCGTTCGCGAGCACCGGCCCGAGGTCGCCGCGGTCGTGGATCACGACCTCGTACCCCGCCCGCGAGAGCGCCTGGTACAGCGGGCGGATCTCCGTCCGGGTGAACCGGTTGGCGTGCGACCGGTCGATCACGACCGTCCCCTCGGCGTCGCCGCCGGGGACGGCGATCTCGCCGCTGGCGGGGATCTGCGAGGTGCTCAAGTCGTCGACGGCGTACTCCGAGGTGTTCACCGACGCCGGGGCGTCGCCGCCCGACAGCAGCCCCGGGATCCCGCCGAGGACGAACGCCACCGCGACGGCGACGGCGACGAGCACGATCACCCGCGGCGCCCACCCGTCCCCGCCGGCGCCGGGGTCCGGCTCGGGGTCACCGAGCGCCATCGCTCACCCCCGTCGCCCCCGCGGGGGCCGGGGAGAGGGCCGCCGGCGGGCCGTCGGCGCCGCCGCCGGTCGCGTTCCCCGTCGCGTTCCCGGCCGACGCGCTCCCCGTCGAGCCGTTCCCCGCCGCGGGACGCGACGGCGCGGCGACCTCCCGCGCCTCGACCGCCGCCGGCTCGACCGCCCCGGCGTACATCGGCGCCAGCGTCAGGAACACCGGCCCGCCGGTGCCGTCGCCGAGGAGGTACGAGGACGACACCAGCGCCCGGTCGGGGGCGGCGCTGGCGACGTAGTTCGCGCGGGAGACGAACCGCACCGTCCCGTTGTCCGGGCGCAACACCCGCACCTCGTAGGTGTCGAGGTTCGCCCGGCGGGCGGCCTCGCGGATCGCCGCCTCGCGACCGCCGATGTCGTCGGCGAGGCCGACCTCGACCGCCTGGCCGCCGGAGTAGACGCGTGCCTGCTCCAGCTCCGCCCGCGACAGCTGGAGGCGCTCGCCGCGCTGGGCGATCACCGCGCCGACGAACGCGCGGTGGAGCGACTCGAGCACGTAGAGGAACTCGCGCTCGTCGCCCCCCGAGAGCTTGTTCGGCCCGGTCGTCCCGACGACGTCGTTCGGTTCGAGCTCCTGGGGCAGCGTCGCGAGCACGCCGACGCTGCCGACGACGCTGGCGGGCTTGACGTAGACGGCGTCCGCCGGCGCGATGGTGTAGTACGCGCCCGAGGCGGCGGTGGCGTCGACGCTGGCGACGAGCGGCTTGGCCGCGGCGGTGCGTTTGGCCTGGAGGTACAGCTCCTCGCTGGCGGCCGCCCCGCCGCCGCCGCTGTTGGAGACGATCACGACCGCGTCGATGGAGGGGTTCTGCCGCGCCTCCGCGAGCATCGCGGAGACGCCCGCCGCCGACTGACCGTCGATCGCGCCCTCGAGCGGGACCACCGCGACCGTGCCGCCCGTCGCCGTCGCCGCGTCGTACGCGAACGGCGCCACGAGCGCGCCGAGGACGACCCCGAGCACGACGAACACGACGTACGATCTGCTCACCCGGTGGAGGATTCCCGAACGTGTAGGTCCCACGACTGGATCGACAATCGGGAACCGGTACCAAGAGACAGGGGTGGGATTCCAACGGGAGCGAAACCCGTAGGTACGCCGCGCCCGTGGATCCGGCAATGGGTAGCGCCGAGGGCGAGGGTGCCGACGAACGCGTCGACGGCGAGCGCGCCGACGCCGACCGCGACGCCGGCACCGACACCGACACGGACGACTGGCGGGCCGGGCTCGACGCGGTGGACGCACGGCTGATCGACGACTTCCAGAGCGGCTTCCCGACCGTCGAGCGCCCGTTCCGCGCGGTGGGCGAGGCGCTCGGCGTCGACGAGGCGGAGGCGCTCGAGCGGGTCGAACGGCTCCGCGAGCGCGGCGTGTTCCGCCGCTTCGGCGCCGTGTTGAACCCGCCGGTGATCGGCTCGTCGACGCTGGCGGCGGTGTCGGCCCCCGAGGACCGCTTCGACGAGGTCGCCGACGCGATCAACGGCTACCGGCAGGTGAACCACAACTACCGCCGCGACCACGAGTGGAACATGTGGTTCGTCGTCACCGCGGGCACCCGCGAGACGCGCGACCGCATCCTCGCCGAGATCGAGGAGCGCACCGGCTGCGAGGTGCTGACCCTCCCGATGCTCACCGACTACTACATCGATCTGGAGTTCCCCGTGTGGAACGACGACGCGTTCGCGCGGGAGTCGCTGGAGTCGACGGACGCGGGCGCGACGCGCATCTCCGAGGACGCCACGGGCGGCCTCTCGGCGCTCGAACGGGACCTGCTCGTCGAGATCCAGGAGGGCTTCCCGCTCACCGCGACGCCGTACCGCGACGTGGCCGACGCCATCGACGCCGACGTCGACGACGTCCTCGCGGCCGTCGAACGCCTGCTCGCCGACGGCTGCATCAAACGCGTCGGCTGCGTGGTGAACCACATCGTCACGGGCTTCCGCAACAACTGCATGGTCGTGTGGGACGTGCCCGACGACCGGCTGGACGAGTTGGGGGAGTCGGTGGGCGAACTCCCGTACGTCACGCTCTGTTACCACCGGCCGCGTCGACCCGAACAGGACTGGCAGTACAACCTGTTCACGATGGTCCACGGCCGCGAGGCGGACGCCGTCGACGCCAAGATCGACGAGTTGGCCGCCGACTACCTCCCGTTCGACCACGAGCGGCTGTACTCGACGAAGACGCTGAAGCAGACCGGCGCGCAGTACGAGGAACTGGTCGGCGACGAGGCGTAGCTCACCGCGCCGCCGCACGCCACAGCCGGGTCGCCGTCGTCTCCGCGGTCTCGCTACCGCTCGACCGCGTCCGTACGTGGACGGCTCGGCACGCCGACCTCGCCGTCGTCTCCGCGGTCTCGCTACCGCTCGACCGCGCCCGTACGTGGACGGCTCGGCACGCCGACCTCGCCGTCGTCTCCGCGGTCTCGCTACCGCTCGACCGCGCCCGTCCCGTTGCGGTCCGTCGCCCGAAGGTCGATCCGGCCCTCTGGCATCGGGACGCCCTCGAACGGGTCGGCGTCGTCGGCGAGGAGCAGGCTCCCGTCCAGATCCGTGTAGTCGACCAGCGGGGCCAACTGACACCCCCCGGCGATGGCCGCGTTCGACTCGACCATACAGCCGAGCATCACCTCCAGCCCGTGCGCCCGCGCCGCGTGGACCATCCGCTTCGCCTCCAGCAGGCCGCCGCACTTCATCAGCTTCAGGCTCGCGATGTCGCAGCGGTCGGCGATCCGCGGGACGTCCGCGAGCGTGACGCACGACTCGTCGGCGGCGATGGGGAGCACCGACCGCTCGTGGGCGTCCTTCAGCCCCGCGGGGTCGTCCGCCGGTAGGGGTTGTTCGATGAACTCCACGCCGAGTTCCGCCAGCCACGCGCTCTTGCGGGCCGTCTCGCGGGGGGTCCACGCCTCGTTCGCGTCGACGCGGAGGGTGGCGTCGGGCGCCTCGTCGCGCACCGCCTCGACCACCTCGCGGTCGCGGTCGGTGCCCAGTTTCAGCTTCAGCGTCGAGTAGCCCGCCTCGACCGCGGCGGCGGTCTTCTCGCGCATCACCTCGGTGTCGTCGATGCCGATGGTGAACGACGAGGCGGGCGCGTCTCCGGGGTCCAGCCCCCACAGCCGGTACAGGGGGACGCCGAGGCGTTCGGCCGCGAGGTCGTGGAGCGCGACGGAGACGGCACAGCGAGCGGCGGGGTTGTCCGCGACGACGCGCTCCATCCGCGCCTCGATCTCGGCGAGCGCGTGCGGGTCGCCGACCGCCTCGACCTCGGCGAGCAGGTCGGGGAGGACCGCCTCGACCGTGCCGGCCGTCTCGCCGTAGTGGCTCGACGGGGCGGCCGCACCGACGCCGACCATCCCCCCCTCGTCCTCGACGCGGACGATCACGTTCTCGGCGGCCGCGGTCGACCCCCGCGAGATGGTGAACTCGTGTTCCAGCGGGAGCGAGACGCGCTCGAACGAGGTCGCGAGCGACCCCATCAGCGGATCGCCTCCACGATCTCGTCGGCGCCGAAGCGGATGAGGTCCGTCGCGGGCGCGCCGATGGCGTCGGCGAACTCCTCGACCGCCTCCTCTGCGGCCGCATCGTCGTCGACGTCGACGGTGTTGAGCGCGCCGGCGACGACCTCGGCCTCGTGGACGGGTGCCGCGAGCGACTCGTAGAGGTCGACGTACTCCGGGATCGGCGGGAGAGCGGTGTCCTCGTAGCCGTGGACTGCCTCGCGCCCGGCGGCGTGGCACATGACGAGTTTGTCGGCCATCGCGCCGTGGAGGATGCCACAGGTGACGGCGGAGTAGGCGGGGTGGACGATGCTCCCCTGCCCCTCGACGACGAGGAGGTCGTGCTCGTCGCCCTTCTCGAGGATCATCTCCTCGACGGCGCCGGCGGTGAAGTCCGAGACGACGCGGTCGACGGGGTTGCCCCACCCCTCGATCATGATCCCGGTCTGCCCGGTGGGGACGGCGCAGGCGTCGACGCCCGCCTCGCGCGCGGCGGCGACGATCTCCATCGTCGCGGTCATCTTCCCGACCGAGCAGTCGGTGCCGACGGTGAGCACCACGTCGGCGTCGACGTCGGCCGAGCGCCCGCCCGCGACACCGAGGTCGTCGCGGGGCTTCCGGACGTCCCACAGGTCGACGCCGTGCTCGGCCGCGAGGTCCGCGAGCTCCGCGTCGTCGTTGAGGAAGTAGTGGAGCCCCGAGACGACGTCGCAGCCGGCCTCGATCGCCGCGCGCACGTCCGGGCGCCACGACTCGTCGAAGCCGCCGCCGATCGGCGCGATACCGATCACGAGCGCGTCCACGTCGCCCGGGACGTCGGCGAACGATTCGACGACGGGGGCGTCCGGGACGTCCGCGATGTGGTCGGCGACGCGCTCGCCCGCGCGGCCGCGGTCGAGGACGGCCGCGACCTCGTAGTCGGCGTAGCGGATGACGCCGTTGGCGGTCTTCGAGCGGTCGGGGAACTTCTCGTGGGCGAGGACGGCGACACGATCGTACATACGAGCAGGTCCGCGAGGGGGCGGCTTAAATCGGTTCCACGCGGCGGGGGCGGCCGCGTGTCGCGGGTGTCGCGTCGGGCGCGGTCCCGGTCGGGCCGTCGCCGCCCTCGGCCGCGGCGTCACCCGCGTCCCCGATACAGGCACGGTCGGCCGACTCCACCGCCTCTTACCACCCTCGGACCCCGAACACGATCCAATGAGCGACGGCATCCACCTCAACCTCTTCACGATGAACTCCGTGGAGCACGTCTCGCCCGGGTCGTGGACCCACCCGGCGGACCGCTCGGCCGACTACACCGACCGGGAGTACTGGACCGACGTCGCCCGCACCGCCGAGCGCGGCGGCTTCGCGGCGGTGTTCTTCGCCGACGTGCGCGGCGTCTACGACGTGTACGGCGGCGACCGCTCGACGGCCATCGAGAAGGCGGTCCAGACGCCCTCGAACGACCCGGGCTACCTCGTGCCCGTGATGGCCGAGGTGACCGACTCGCTGGGGTTCGCGGTGACGAAGTCGACCACCTACACCCACCCGTACCAACTCGCGCGGGAGTTCTCCACGCTCGACCACCTCACCGACGGCCGCGTCGCGTTCAACGTCGTCACCTCCTACCTCGACTCGGCGGCGCGGAACCTCGGCCTCGACGGGCGCATGGACAAGGGGACCAGGTACGACCGTGCCGACGAGTTCATGGACGTCTGCTACGCCCTGTGGGAGGACTCGTGGGACGACGACGCCGTCGTCCGCGACCGGGAGGCGGGCACCTTCACCGACCCCGCGGGCGTCCACGCCATCGACCACGAGGGGGAGTTCTTCGACGTCCCCGGCCCGCACGGCTGCGAGCCGTCGCCCCAGCGCTCGCCCGTGATCTTCCAGGCCGGCTCCTCGGACCGCGGGCGCGACTTCGCCGCGGCCAACGCCGAGGCGGTGTTCTGCTCGCAGCCCACCGAGACCGGCGTCCGCGAGTACATGGCCGACCTCCGCGAGCGCGCGGCCGCCCTCGGGCGCGACCCCGACGAGCTGGCGTTCTTCCCCGGCGTCGTCCCGGTCGTCGCCGAGACCGAGGCTGCCGCCGAGGCGAAGTACGAGCGCCTGCTGGAGACGGTCGACGTGGAGGCGACGCTCGCGCTGCTGTCGGGCTTCCTCGACATGGACCTGTCCGAGCTCGACCCCGACCAGAAGATCGAGCACATCGAGACCGACGCCATCCAGGGGACGATGAACGCGTTCACCACCTCCGACCCCGACCGCGAGTGGACCGTCCGCGAGGTCGCGCAGTTCTCCGGGCTGGGCACCACCTCGCCGGTCGTCGTCGGCACGCCCGCGCAGGTGGCCGACGAACTCCAGCGCTGGCACGAGGACGTCGGCGTCGACGGCTTCAACGTGAAGGAGGTGCTCCGCACCGGGAGCCTCGACGACGTCGTGGACCTGCTCGTCCCGGAGCTGCGCGCGCGAGGCCTCCTCGCCGAGCGCGACCCGGGGGAGACGCTCCGCGAACGGCTGCTCGGCGGGGGGCCGCGCCTGTCGGCGTCCCATCCCGCGCGGCAGTGAGGTAAAATGCGCCCCGCGCGGTCGACAAGAATCGTGAACCGCCGCGATGGGGCGCGAGTCGCGCACGACCGGACGTTTCGGTTGGGGCCGCAGGTGCCGCCGTCAACATCGTTAAGTACCCACACCCGTTTGTCGTAATCGACGCTTCGTCTGGAGGGCCGAAGCGTCAGCGGGGACCAATTCAGGTCCGCACGCGCGCCGCTCTTTTCACCGGCGCGCGTGGGGACCGACGTTTCACACCGACGAGCCGTGGCGTCGTCCCGCCCGACGAGTCGACCACACGACCGACAGCGGCGCGGCTGTCCGGTCGGCGATCCGTCGAGAACGCGCTGTCGACCGGCCTCGTCACTCGTCGGTCGGCGGGTTCCGGAACACGCCGTCGGCGATGGCGACGGTCCCCACGACGGAGCCGGCGGGCGCCGTCACGCGGAACGGCAGCCCCCACGCGAGGCTGGCGGCGGCGGCGCCGAGGAGACCGACCGCGATGAGCGCGAGCAACACGTCGGGCCGGGCCGGCGCGTCGACGGGGAGCACGGTAATTACATCTCATTACCGGCTTGTGTATCTTGTGTCCGTCCTCACGACGCCCGAATCGCGGGCCTCGGGCCGGTCGCGCCGCTCGTCGTCGTGGACGCGGCGACTGCGGGGGAAGGGATTTGAACCCTCGAACCCCTGAGGGAGCGGATCTTAAGTCCGCCGCCTTTGGCCAGGCTCAGCCACCCCCGCGCGGACTGACGTACCCCGGTCGCGCGGTTGGGGCTTTCGGTTCCCTACCAGTCGACGCTCAGGGTGCCGTCGCCGTGGGGGTCCGGCGCCAACTCCTCGTCGGTGCGGCGGTCGACGACGTGGATGCAGCCGACGTCCTTCTTCGCGGGGCACACCTCGGCGGCGCGGAGGTTCTCCGCGAGCTCGTCCTCGCCGATGTAGTACGACTTCGGCTTCGCCATGCCGCTGGCGATGTCCATCTCCCAGTTGTCGGCCACCTCGGCGCACTTGCCGGCGCCGAAGCAGGCGTTCGCCTCGAAGACGATCTTGTACGGCTTCTCCTCCACGGGCGGCCCGTCGCCGCCGTAGTCGCTCGCGGTCTGTACCTCCGCGTCGAGGTCGCTCATATCCGCTGTTCCGGCCGGGGGCGTCTTTCGTCTGTCGGTGGCGGCGTCGCGGCCGTCAGTCCCACGCCGCGAACGGCTCGTCGCTCGCCGCGCGGTCGAGGTACGCCCGCTGGGCGGCGACGACCGCCTCGTCGAGGGGCGCGCCGTCGTCGAGCGCCGCCCGGGCGCGCTCGCGCTTCCAGACGCTCGGCGCCGTGCGCGTCTCCGCGCGGGCCCGCACCGGCGCCAGCAGCTCCCGAGCCTCCCCGCGCGAGCAGCCGACCCGGACGAGGCCGTCGGTCGCCAGCGACACCACCGCCGGGAGCACCGTCGCCGGGTCGGCGACGCGCTCGCCGTCGGCGGTCACCCACGCGAGGTCGGCCGCCGGGCCGTCGTCGACGGCCGCGTAGAACGCGTCGCGGGCGGCGCGCCACGGTAGGGTCGCGAGCGGGTGGTCGGTCGCGACGAGCTCGCGCAACAGACCGGCGACCAGCGCCTGGAACGCGAGCGCGTCCGCGACCGACGGCTGGGTCGGGAGGGGGCGGTACTCCAGCCGGACGGAGGCGTCGTCGTTGCCGGCGGCCGGCGCGCCGTCGGGGCCGGTCGGGACGTCGCCGCCCAGCACGGCCCTGACCCACCGCCAGTGGCTCCCGCGGGCGTGGCGGTACTCCGGGAACCGATCCGGGTAGGCGTCGGCCCCGGGGGCGTCGTCGTCGACGGGCCGCGGCGCGTACGTCGGCCCGGCCGCCACGCGCCGGGGGACGCCCCCGCCGTGTCGAGGTCGCGCGGCACCCGCACCTTGCGCTCGGCGTCGTCGAGGCCGGCGTTGACCGCCTGCTCGAACACGTACACCCGGTGTTCGTGCGGGCCCGCCATGACCGTCTCGGCGTCCGCGAGCGCGCCCGTGTCGGGGTCGCGGTACAGGTCCGCCGGGAGGAACGGCGAGTTCGTCGCCAGCGCCAACACCGGGCCCAGCGTCCGGACGGCGTAGTCGTGGTACGCCGGGAGCGTCGACGCGTCGGGGATCTGGAGGTGCGGCTGGATCGACGTCGTGAGCGACTCCGGCAGGATGGTCGGGAACGTCCGGTCGACGCCGGGCACGGAGAGCCGGACGCGCCCGCCGGCCCGGCGTCTGGTCTCGGCGTCGAGCGCGACGTACCGCGGGTCGGGGTGCATGTTGTCGGCGACGACGACGCCGTCGCGCTCCTCGACGGCCGAGAGGTACGCCGCGCTCCCGCCCGCCGGGGGACGGTCCACATCGCGTCGAGCGCGAGCCGCCGGTCCCCGGGCAGCGCCTCGCGCACGGCCGCGACGGCCTCGCGGAGCCGGTCGGCCTGTCGCGCGAGGCCCGCCGGGTCCAGCGTGTCGGGCGCGGTGTGGAGTTCGAGGTCGTGCACGCCGAGTTCGCGGCCGGCGTCGGTCCGCTCGAACACGGCCTCCGGCACCGGAACGAGCCGCCCCGCCCGGTCGACGGTGTACGCCTCCAGTTCGAGGCCCACGGCGAAGTCGGCGTTGTCGAGCCGGCCCGCCTCGGCGGCCGCCGCCAGCGTGTCCGCCTGCTCGCGCACCCGCCGCTCGAACGCCGCGCGCACCGCGGGGTCGAACGACCGCCTGACCGACGACGGGAGATCCTCCATACGTACCCGCCACGTCGCCGCCGACCACAGTAAACCGTACGGCGTGCCGGCGCCACCGGGGCGACTGGGCGGCCGGCCCGGGACGGTGTCGGCGACGGCGGCGGGGTGCGCGCACTGCCGGGGTGGCCGGCCGCGCCCCGCCGGCCGTCGGGCTTTTCGCGCGGCCGCCGAGTACACCGGGTAGTGAGCGACGCCCCGGAGGACACGATGCGCGAGCGCGCCGGCACGAGCCGGGCGAAGCTGTGGCTCCTCGTCGACGCCGACCGCCGGCTCGTCGCCGCCGGGTTCCTCGCCGTCGTGTTCGTCCTCCCGTTCCTCGTGGGCGTGTTCGTGCCGGACGCGGCGGCGCTGCTGGCGGACGGCGACCCGATCGAGACGGCGTTCCAGCCGCTCATCGGGGGGATCGTCACCGGGGTGACGCTCGTGCTCACGCTGAACCAGCTCGTCCTCTCGCAGGAACTGGGCGCCGTCGGCGACCAGCGCGAGCGCATGGAGGGCGCCACGGGGTTCCGGCGCGACGTGGCCGACGCCCTCGGCCGCGACGTGATGCCGCCCGAACCGGCCGCGTTCCTGCGCGAACTCGTGATCGCCGCGGGCCAGCGCGCCGACGACGTCGAGGAGGCGCTCTCGGCCGACGAGAGCCTCGCGGACGACGCCGAACGGCTCGTCGACAGCGTCCGCGGCAACGCCGAGACGGTCGGCGACAGCCTCGACGACGCCCAGTTCGGCACCTTCGAGGTCGTCTCCGCGGCGCTGGACTTCAACTACTCGTGGAAGCTGTACGAGGCGCGCCGCCTCCGGGCCGAACACGACCTCACGGACGAACAGGACGACGCGCTGGCGGCGCTGGCGGACGTGCTCGAGCTGTTCGGCCCCGCCCGCGAACACTTCAAGACGCTGTACTTCCAGTGGGAGCTGGTCGACCTCTCGCGGGCGGTGCTGTGGGCGGCGGTGCCCTCGCTCGCCGTCGCCGTGGGGTCGGTGCTGTACCTCAGCGCGCTCGTCCCCGGCGCGCCCGCGACCGGGCTGTACCTCGCGGGACCGTTCGTCGTCAGCGCGGTGCTGGCGGTCGCGCTCCTGCCGTTCGCCGTCCTCCTGTCGTACGTCCTCCGCATCGCGACGGTCACGAAGCGGACGCTGTCGATCGGCGCGTTCACGCTGCGGAAGACGAACGCCGGCGAGGAGTGAGCGGGGACGGCGGCGCGGGGAGCGAGCGGGGACGGGCGGGCGCCGCGACGGGCCGCGAGGCCGGGGACGGACCGCGCGGTCGAGGGGTGGGGCCGGCGACGGCTACTTCGAGGCGTCCGCGTCCTCCTCCTGCTGGAGCTCCTCGAGTTCGGCCTCGACCTCCTCGTCGGCGACATCCGCGGCGTCGACGTCGACGTCCGCCTCGGCCTCGCCGTCGTCCGCCGACTCGGCGGGCGCCTTGCCGAGTTCGGCGCGCAGCGTCTCCAGTTCGGCGTCGACCTCGCGGTCCGTGCGGCCGGCCTTCAGTTCGCGGTCGATCGAGTCGTCGCCCGACAGCGCCTCGTCGAACGCGCCGGTGTCGGCCAACTCGTCCATCGCCATCGAGCGCGCCTCCATCTCCTCGGTGCGCGACTCGGCGTTCTCGATGGCGCGGCTCACGTCGGCCATCTCGTCGCCGACGCCCGACATCGCCTCCGACACCCGGGTGGACGCCTCGGCGGCCTCGTAGCGCGCCTTCATCGTCTCCTTCTTGGTCTTGAACTCCTCGATGCGGCCCTGGAGCTCGTCCTTCTTGTCGACCAGCCGGTCCTGCGTGTCCTGGAGCTCCGCGATCTGCGTCTCCAGGTCCTCGATCTGGTTCATCTTGGACTTCTTCTTCTCGAGGGCCCGGCGCGCGAGGTCGTCGCGGTCCTGCTGGACGGCCTCGCGGGCCTGCTCGTTGTGCTTCTCGACGTTCTCCTCCAGCCGGCGCTTCTGGATCTCCAGGCGCTTCTTCTGGGTGGTGAGGTCGGCGATCCCCTGTTTCACCTGTTGGAGTTCGTCCCGCATCTGCTCGTAGCTGTAGTCCAGCGTCTCCGTCGGGTCCTCCGCCCGGTTGAGGATCGCGTTGATCTTCGAGCGGATGACGTAGGAGGTGCGAGAGAGGATTCCCATGGCCCGGGGTAAGGTAACTGGCCGTATAAATCTCACCCGACCGAGGTGATGCGACGACGCCGTTTTCCTCGCGGCCCACGCACCCCGGAGCGTGACCGACGTACTCGTCCCCGGCGGCCGCGACGTGCGCGCCTCCCTCGACACCGCGACCGACGACGGCGACGGCGACGGCGACACCGACGCCTGCGTCGTCGCGTGCCCGCCCCACCCGCAGCACCGCGGCCACCGCGGCGACGAGCGCCTCCGCGCCGTATCCGACGTGCTTACCGCCGGCGGCGTCGACTGCCTCCGGTTCGACTACGGCGACTGGGACGCGGGGTACGGCGAGGTCGCCGACGCGCGCAACGCCGTCGCGTGGGCCCGCGACCGCTACGACCGCGTTGGCCTGTTCGGCTTCAGTTTCGGCGGCTGTGTCGCGCTGCTGGTGGCGGGCGAGGGCGACGTGGACGCCGTGTCGGCGCTCGCGCCGACCGCCCGGCTCGCGTCGGACTTGGACGCCGTGGCCGCGATGGCCGACATCGACTGTCCCGCGCAGGTGGTGTACGCGACGCGGGACGACACCGCCGACTGGGAGCCGGTGGTCGAGCGCGCCGAGGAGTTGGGGTTCGACGTGCGGGAGTTCTCGGCGGACCACTTCTTCGTCGGACAGGCGGGGAAGGTGGGCGACGCGGTCGGCGGGTGGTTGCTCGACGCGCTGTGAGGCTCAGTTGTACTCGCGCCAGCGGTAGCCGCACTCCTTGCACTTGAAGAAACGCGTCGGCGGTTCGTCGGCGGCGCCGGTCTGTTTGATCGTGTACCACGCGACGGTGTGGCCGCAGTCGTCGCAGACCACGTCCTCGGAGGTCGGCTTCCCCTCGAAGTTCGCGCCCTCCTCGGTCTCGATCACGTCGTCGTCGCTCTGTTCGTCCGTCGAGACGTACTGGGCGGCCAACTCCTCGTCGCGGTCGGCGGTCGCGCCGCAGGAGGAACACACCATCACGCCGTCGTCGGTGCGCATCATCGAGCCGCAGTCGTCACAGAACTGCATGGTCGGGTGGTAGCGCGCCGCGACCGGTATGGCTTACGCGTCGTCGTCGAGGAAGTCGTCGGGGTCGAGGTCGACGCCGGGGGCGACCTCGTCGCCGTCGTCCACGCCGGTGTGTGCGCCGGCGTCGCCGCCGACGCCGGGCGGGGCGTCGGTCTCGTCCCCGCCGGCCGGCGCGCCGCCGGCGACGGCCGCGAAGTTCGGGCTCCCCTCCTCGGTCACCATCGGACAGCCGCGGACGCGGAAGCGGTCGCCGTCGACCGCCTCGACGATGGTCGACCCCTCGTGGCCGCACGCGACCGCCGGCGGCGCCGACAGGAACGGACAGCGCTGGCAGTACGCGCGTTTGTCGACCACGTGTTCGGGGCGCCCGTTCGCCTCCCCGGCGGCCCCGTCGACCGACTCGGCGGCGTCGAGCGAGGCCGCCGACGCCGCGGCCGACTCCTCGCCGAGGGAGGCCCAGAGGTCGTCCTCGTCGACTTCCCCCACGTCCACCGTCTCGAAGGGGTCCGACTCCGGATCGGACTCGGACTCCGACTCCGACGGCCCGTGGCGACGCTCCTCCACCCGGCGGGCGAGGTCGCCGAACGGCGCGTCCCCGCGGGACGCACGGTCGTCGGCCGACGGCGCGGCGTCGGCGGCGTCGCCGTCGGGTGCGTCGTCGTCCGCGCCGGCGTCGACGACGGGGTCGTCGCCGAAGGGGTTCGCGACCGACGGCGCGTCGGCCTCCCCGTCGGCGCGGTCGTCGTCCGGCGCGGCCGCTCGCCGTCCCGCGTCCTCCTCGTCGGTGTCGGGTGTGTCGTCGACCATTCACTCCTCCTCGAACACGTCGGCCGGGTTCGTCTCGTCGACCGCGGCGACGTCGCCCGCCAGCGCGGGGCGGGTGCCGACGACGAGCGTCGCGGAGCCGAAGAAGCCCGACGCGGACTCGACGGTCTCGAACGGCTCGCCGCAGTGGGGACACTCGGGCGTCGACAGGAGGCCGAGGCGGACCTTCGAGGCGCACGCGCCGCAGGCCGCCGCCGCGACGCCGAGGCGGTTGGCCTCGGCTTTGATCTCGGCGGCGGCGCGGCGGCGCGCCTCGTGTGCGTCCGCCCGCGAGGCGCGGGTGCGTAGGTCCGCGAGCACCGTCGCCACCGTCGACAGCTTCGCGTCGTGGTCGTCGGCGGTGTCGGTGAGGTACTCCAGCACCTCCTCGTAGTTGGCGAAGCCCGCCTCGAACGTCTCCTCGAGGTCGGCGAGGTCGCTCCGGAGGGCGTCGACCTCGGCGGCGACGCCGTCCAGCGACTCGACCGCCGCACGCAGTTCCGGGTGGTCGTGGTCCGCCCCGGCCTTCGCGTCCGTCTCGCGTTTCACCTGGACGACGCGCGAGCGGACGTCGTCGATCTTCTCGTCCAACTCGGCGTCGAGGGCGGCGACCCGGTCGTCGAGGGCGGCCAGCCGCTCGTCGACGGCGCCCTCGCTCGCCGCGTCGCCCGCGAGCGCCCCCGGCTCCGGGAGGGCGTCGTCGTGGGCCTCGAGGAGGCGGGCCAGCGTCACCGCTCGCGCGATCACCTCGTCGGGCGACCGCCCCGTCTCGGCGGCGCGCGACTCCACCCACTCCCTGAGGGCCCCCGGCAACCCCTCGACCTGCTCACCGGCCATCTACCCCTTCGTAGCCAGCCCGCGGCTAAATACTACCGGCCCGGTTATCGGCGTCGGTAGCGCCCGTCTCGGCCGGGAGGACGAGCGGGGCCGCGGGCGGCGACGCGCGCGGCGGCGGGCGTCGCTCAGCGGATCTTCCGCACGTCGCTGATGTCGAGGCCGCCGTCGTGGATCTCCGTCTCGAAGCGGACGATGTTCTCCGCCTCCAGCTGCGAGAGGACGCCGCGGAACTCGCGGACCACCATCGTCCGGGCGCGCTTGGAGCCGCCGGACTCCCAGTTGAACTGGAGGGTGCCGCCGCTGCCGTCCATGAGCTGGCCGTACTGGCGGTCGTCGATGGTGTCGGTGTTGACCAGCGCGAGGAGCAGGCCGCCCCACGAGTGGACGGCCTTCGCGAGCCCGCGCACGAGCATCGCCACGTCGGCCCACTCGACGTCGCCGCCGGAGGCGCCCACGAGGTCGGTGACCGCGTCCATCACGACGAGGTTGCCGGCGGCGTTGTCGGTGAGGTACTCCCCGAGTTCCGAGAGCACGCCGTCGCGGTTGCCCGCGTTCCCGAGGTCCTTGATCGTGCTCGTGGTCCCCATGTACCACTCGCGGGGGATCGAGGACAGCTGGAAGTACTCCGGCGAGAGGTCGACCACCTCGATCCCGTCGAGCGCGGCGTCGACGATCTCGTCGGCCATCGTGTAGCGCAGCTCGCGTTCGATGTAGTCGCGACCGGTCGTGAACGAGAGGTAGTGCACCTCCGGCGGCACCCCGGGCCTCGTCGGCGGGGTCGCCGTAGTAGAGGTCGAACAGGTCGGCGTCGGTGCGGGCGAGGGCGTTCATCGCCGCGCTGGTGTAGGCGAACTCGCGGGCGCCCGCGCCGGACTCGCCGGCCACGAGCACGACGCTCCCCCCTCCGGCGCGCCGCCGCCGAGGACGGTGTCGAGTTGGGCGACCCCGAACGGGATCCGATCCATGCGCGTTCGTGCTCGTGGCCGTGCTTAGGTGTTCGGGGTCGGGCGAGTGGTCGTGGCTCTCGGTGTCGTGTCGGTCGAGATCTGTTCTGGTCGTGTCGGTCGAAGTCGCTCGGGACCCGTGCCGGGCGACCGGTTCGTCACGGGCACCGTCACCCGACAGCCTCGCCTTCCCCGGCCGACTCGGCGTTCGCCCGCGGGTCAGTCGTCGACCCGCCGGATCGTCGCGCCCCGGTTGCGCGGCCCGACCACCCGCACGTCGCCGCCGACGCCCGTCTCCGCGAGCGCGCGCTCGCCGGCCGCGCGGGCGGCGTCGGCGCGGGCGGCGTCGGTGACGCCGTACACGGTCGGCCCCCACGAGGACTGTCCGGCGCCGTACACCGCCGGGTCCTCGTCGAGCGCGGCGACGACGTCGCCGACCGGGGGCCGGTAGACGCCGCCCTGTTCGTCGGCGAACCACGCGCCGTTGAGCCGGCCGACCTCCGCGACCGCCTCGCCGAAGCGCTCGGCGGCCCCCTCGGCGACCGCCGGGAGCAGCCGACGTTGGACCACGCCGGCGACACGGTCGGCGACCGCCGGGTCCGCGTCCTCGACCGTCCGCCGGATCGACGTGTCCTCCTCGTCGCCCGACCGGCCCGGGCCGACGGCCGGCTCCACCAGCAGGAACCGCCAGTCGTCGGGCACCGCGTGCCGGGCGGCGACCGCGGGCACCCGCCAGTCGCCGTCGGCCGGGCGGTCGGTCGTGAACCGCCCCGTCGGGTGCCCCGCGTCGAGGACGAACCCGCCCGCCTCGAAGGCGGCGACGCCGACCCCCGAGCGCCCGCCCCGCCCGAGCGCCGGCGCGCGCTCGCGGACCGCGGGGTCGCGGCCGTACGCCCGGGCGACGCCCGCCAGCGTCGCCAGCGCGAGCTGCGTGCCGCTCCCCAGCCCCGTGTGGCGCGGGAGTTCCTCCTCGACGGTGACCCGCGCGCCGGGGACGTCAAGCAGGTCGCACGCGCGGGCGGCGTACCGTTCGACGGCGTCGTGCTCGCTCGCGACGGCGTCGGCGGGGGCGACCGTCAGCCGGACCCGCGGCTCGGCGAGCGTCACGCCGACCGCGCCGTACAGCCGCTCGTGGGCCAGCGAGAGGTTGCCGAACCCGAAGTGGAGCCGGGCGCCGGACTCGACCGTCACGGCGCGCGCGGGGGGGGCGGAGGCGTCGGCGTCGGCCGGCATCGTGTCTCGTCGGAGGGTGGGGCGAGTCGGGGGAGTCGGTTTCGACAGCGGACGATACTGACGGGGTCGGGCGCGGAGCCGGGCGGGCCGGCGGCGCGGCACGACCGCGGGCGACGACCGCTACAGTCGGTCGGCGATCCGGTCGCCGGCGTCGACACCGTTCCACAGCGCCTCGTGGGCGCGCGCGGCGCCGGCGACCCAGTCGCCCGCGAGGAACAGCCCCGCCTCGCGGGCGCTCGCCAGCGCCTCTGCGTCGGCGGCGAGCCCCTCGTCGGGCAGCGCGTAGCGCCACCCCTGATCGTCCACCCAGTCGGGGTCGGCGAGGCGGTCGTCGCCGACGAGGTCCGCGACGAGGTCGGCGCCCGCCTCGGCGGCGGACTCGAGCGGGTCGTCGTAGTGTTCGACGGACCACGCGGGGCTCATCTGGGCGATCAACAGCCCCTCCCCGTCGGGGACGTGTCCGTCCTTGCACTCCTCGCGCGCGAGCCAGCCGACCGCGTGTTCCTTGTCCGTGTTGACGACGGCGTACCACGGCACGTCGAGCGCGAAGTCGTAGTGGAACACCAGCGTCCGGATCGTCCGGAACTCCGTGTCCGCGACCGCGTCGTGGAGCGCCGCGAGCGCGCCGTCGGCCCCGGGCCAGTCGGTCGCCGCCAGCAGGTCCGCGGTCTGCGGCGCCGGCGGCGTGAGCAGGAGCGCGTCGAACGGGCCGTGCTCGTCGCCGTCGGTGTCCGTGACGGTCCACGCGCCGGCGTCGTCGCGGGCGACCGACTCGGCGCGGGTCGTCTTGCGCACCGCGGCGTCGGTCTCGGCGAGCAGGCGCTTGGCGAACTGGGTGATCCCGGCGGTCCACGTGAACTTGTGGGCCTCCTCGCGGTCGCTCGGCTCGATCGCGCCGTCGCGGTCGAACGTCCACACCGGTTCCTCGACGTCGACGAGGCCGTCATCGCCCAACTCGTGGAGCAGGTCGACCGTCCGGCCGTCGCCCTCTTTCACGTAGTTGGCGCCGTGGTCGTAGCGGCAGTCGTCCCTGCGCCGGGTCGCCGCCCGGCCGCCGACGCCGCGGGACTTCTCCAGCAGCGTCACGTCGTGGTCGGTGTCGCGCAGCGCGTACGCCGCGCCGGCGCCCGCGAGGCCGGCGCCGACGATGCCGATGTGTGCCATCGTCCGAGTCACGGGCGCGTCGGCCGTATCGCTTGCGGGCGCCCCCGGAGCCGTCGCGACGGCGGTCTCACCCCCGAGATCGTGTGTGAAACCCTTATGTCGGGTGAGGCGTCAGTACGAGCAACAATGTACGACGCGATCGTGTTCGACAACGACGGGGTCCTGGTGGGGCGCACCCACTACGACGTCCTCCACGAGGCCGCCTGGGACGCCTTCGAGGCGCTCTCGGTGGCCGACCCCGACCCCGAGCACGTCGAGTCGATGGTCGTCGGCGTCTCCCCCGGACAGGTCGAGGAGGTGTGCGCCGCCTACGACCTCACCCCGCGGGAGTTCTGGGCGATGCGGGACCGGACGGCGTTCGAGGCCCAGCGCCGCGAGGTGCGCGCGGGCAACAAGCGCCTGTACGACGACATCGACGTGTTGCGCGACCTCTCGGCGCCGCTCGGGATCGTCTCCTCGAACCAACACGAGACCGTGGAGTTCCTCCTCGACCACTTCGGCGTGGGCGAGCTGTTCGACACCGCCTACGGCCGCGAGCCGACCGTCGAGAGCCTCCGCCGCAAGAAGCCGAACAGCCACTACATCGACCGCGCGCTCGCGGACCTCGAGGCCGACACCGCGCTGTTCGTCGGCGACAACGAGTCCGACATCGAGGCGGCCGACAACGCCGGCATCGACTCGGCGTTCATCCGCCGCCCCCACCGCGAGGACTGGGAGCTGTCCGTCACGCCCACGTACGACATCGACGGCCTCGCCGACCTCCGGGCGATCTGTTACTGAGCCGGCGCGCCCCCACGCGGTCGCCGTCCGGCGGGTATCCGTCGCCACCCGACCCACAGAACTATCCGCGGCGAGCGTGTCGGTGACCCAACGTGCCGGTACTCGTGTCGTTCACGCTGCCGTCGGAGTCGTTCGCGTTCGCGGCCGCCGTCGACCGCGATCCGGAGCTCCGGGTGACCCTCGACCGGGTGGTCCCCATCGAGGACACCCCGCTCCCCTTCTTCTGGGTGGAGCCGACGCGGCCCGGGTTCGACGTCGCCGCCCGGGAGGACCCGGCGATCGCCTCGATCGAACGGCTGGAGTCGGTCGGCGACCGGCGGCTCTACCGCGCCGACTGGACGGACGACCGGTGTCTGCTGGCGACGATCATCGAGTCGCACGCGGCGCTGCTGGACGCGCGCCTCGAGGACGGCTCCTGGCGGTTCCGCCTCCGGTTCGACGGCCCGGGGGCGACGGCGCCGTTCCAGCGGCGGTGCCGCGAGCGGGACATCCCGATCGACGTGACGCGGGTCGTCTCCGTCGCCGAGGACGGCGTCCCCCTCGACGGCGACGACTACGGCCTCACCGCCGTCCAGCGCGAGACGCTCGCCACCGCCCACGACGCCGGCTACTTCAAGCGCCCGCGCGACGCCACCCTCTCGGACCTCAGCGCGCGCCTCGGCGTCTCCGAGCAGGCCGTCTCCCGGCGCATCGGGCGCGGGCTCGACGGCCTGGTCGGGGCGACGATCGCGAGCGAGTGACACGCCCGGATAAACGGGTTGTCAGTTCAACGCGAATTCCCACCCCGGAGCCGGGAGTGGGTGAGACAGACCGACGACAGGAGGGGGGACAGCGTCGTCGGTCGACCCGGCATCGCCGCACGCGGCGTCGGCACCAGCGACGCACGTGCGCCCGCCCCGGCACCGGCCGTCCGGACCCCGGCGGTCGACACGGGCGGCCGTCGTCGGCCGCCCGCGCGGGGCCCCATCCCAACACGACCCGTCACCCCCTCCGCTCGTCGTGTCGTCCACCGCCCCGAGCCGACGGTGCCGTCCGTCGATCGGCGACCATTTGACCGGGACCCTCGAACCCGGAGTATGACGCTTCCACTCCCCGCAGTCGGCCTCGGCACGATGGGCCTCGACGGCGACGACGGCGTCGACGCCGTCGAGACGGCGCTCGACCTCGGCTACCGCCACCTCGACACCGCACAGGTGTACCGCAACGAGGCGATCGTCGGCGCCGGCCTCGCGCGTGCCGACGCCGCCCGCGAGGACGTGACGGTCGCCACCAAGACGTGGACCGACCGGCTCGCCCCCGCCGACGTTCGCCCCTCGACGGAGGCGAGCCTCGAGGCGCTGGGCCTGCGGAGGCTCGACCTGTTGTACGTCCACCGGCCGACGGGCGGGTACGAGCCCGCCGGCACCCTCGCCGCGTACGACGACCTCGTCGACGACGGGCTCGTCGACCACGTCGGCGTCTCGAACTTCGAGGCGGCGGAGCTCGACGAGGCGATGGCCCTGCTCGACGCGCCGATCGCCGCCCACCAGACGGAGTTCCACCCCCTGTATCGGCGTCCCGAACTCCGCGAGCACGCCGTCGACCACGGCTACACGCTGGTCGCGTACTCGCCGCTGGCGGGCGGCCGCGTGCGCGACCTCGGGCCGGTGCGCGCCGTCGCCGAGAAGCACGACACCACCCCCGAGGCCGTGAGCATCGCGTGGGTCACCGGCAAGGAGGGCGTCGTGACGATCCCGAAGGCGTCGAGCGAGCGGCACCTCCGCGCGAACCTCGCGGCCGCGAGCCTCGAGCTCGACGACGAGGACGAGGCCCGCATCGACGCGATCGACCGCGAGCAGGAGCTGTTCCCGGAGTAGGTCGCCGCGCCGGTCGGGGCCTCGCGTCGGCCGGCCGCACACGACGGCCGAGGGTTCAAGCGCGTACGGCGCCCAGAGTAGGTATGAGCGACTCCGCGGAGCAGGGCCGCGAGGACCTGCCCGAGACCGAGGAGGAGTGGCGCGAGCGACTCGACCCCGAGGAGTACCGCATCCTCCGCGAACGGGGGACGGAGGCGCGCTTCTCCGGCGACCACGTCGACCGCAAGGACGACGGCGTGTACAAGTGCGCCGGCTGCGGCACCGTCGTCTTCGAGTCGGAGACGAAGTACGACTCCGGCTGCGGGTGGCCCAGTTTCTACGCGGCCGACGAGTCGAAGGTGCGGCTGCTGGACGACGACAGCCACGGGATGAGCCGCGTCGAGGTGCGGTGTTCCACCTGCGACGGCCACCTCGGCCACGTGTTCCAGGACGGCCCGGAGCCGACCGGGGAGCGGTTCTGCATCAACTCCGTCGCCATCGACTTCGACCCCGAGGCGTAGCGCCCCCGCCCCCGCCGTCGCCCTTTTCTCCGGGTCGGGAGAGACACCGGTATGCCCGACAGCGACGCCCCCGACCCGACGCTGCTGCTGTGCCACACCGTCGGCCCCGACCGCGGCGCCGACCTCCGCGAGCGCCTGCTCGACCGCGGGCTCCCCGCCGACCGCGTCGTCGCCGCCGCCACGCCCGCCGAGACGGACGCCCGTATCGCCGACGCCGACGGCCTCGTGCTCGGTCGGCTCCCCGACGGCCTCCTCGACCGCGCCGACGCGCTCCGGTGGGTGCAGACGCTCTCCTCGGGCACCGACTACCTCCCGCTCGACGACCTCCGCGACCGTGGGATCGCGCTCACGAACGCGGCGGGCGTCCACGCCGACCCGATCGGCGAGCAGGTGCTCGGCTACATGCTGAGCTTCGAGCGGGAGCTCCACACGCTCGCCCGCCAGCAGGCCGAGCGCCGGTGGGAGCGCCGCGAGGGCGGCGAGCTGCGCGGGAAGACCGTCGGGATCGTCGGCGTCGGCGCCATCGGCACCCGCGTCGCCGAACTCGCCGGCGCCTTCGGGATGGAGGTGTGGGGCGTGAAGCGCGACCTCGACACGATGCCCGCCGTCGTCGACGAGGCGCGCGCGCGCCCGCCGACCTCCACGAGGTGTGTCTCGCCGCCGACTACCTCGTGCTCGCGTGTCCGCTGACCGACGAGACCGAGGGGCTGATCGGCGGCGACGAACTCCGCCTGCTCGGGGGCGACGGCGTGCTCGTCAACGTCGCGCGCGGCGAGGTGTGCGACCAGAAGGCGCTCGTCGGCGCGCTCCGCTCGCACCTGATCCGCGGCGCCGCGCTCGACGTGTTCGAGACGGAGCCGCTCCCCGAGGACTCCCGGCTGTGGGGGCTGTCGAACGCGATCGTGACGCCCCACATGGCGGGGAGCACGCCGCACAAGCCCGAGCGGTGGGCCGCGGTCCTCGCGGCGAACTACCGGGCGCTCGCCGACGGCGACCGCGACGGGCTCCGCAACCGGGTGCTGTAGGGGCCGGCCGCGGCGACCGCGAGGGGCGAGGGCCGGGTCAGTGCGTCAACACGAGCAGCCGCTCGTCGGTGCGGGCGAGACAGATCGGCCCGTCGGGCGCCGCGTCGAACGTCACGGTCGCGTCGTCGCTGACGAACAGCCGGTCGAACGCCTCGCCGCAGGCGGGACAGCCCAGCCCCTCCCGGTTCCGCAACGACATCGAGCCGGCGTCCTGCCGGAGGAGCTTCAGCTTGCTGCGGTAGTCGTGGACGTCGAAGCCGTCGGCAACGTCGATGCGGGTCACACCGAAGGGCGGTCGCTGGCGGTGAAGTACGTTGTGCCCCGACCCGCAGCGCTGAGAACGCCGGCGGGCGGGCGTCGAGAGAACTGCCGTGGACGCGGTCGACCGCGCGGTCCGGCTTACGTCAGGCGGGCGAACGCGAGGTTGCCCGAGATGTTGTGGACGTACGCCTGGACGGTCTGGCCCTCCTGGGCGCCCGACACGAAGATGGTGAACTTCCCCTTCTCGGCGACGCCGTCGCCCTTGCGGCCGGTGCCGGTGATCTCCAGCTCGTACGTCTTGCCCTCCTCGACGGCCGGCCCCTGCGAGTGCTGGGCGGCGGCCGACGAGCGCTTCTGGACGGGGCGGAACGCACCACACGCCTGACAGCGGAGCATACGGACGCCGTCCTCTGTCTTGAGGACGGTGTCGGGGAGGCCACACTCCGAGCAGGTGACGAACTCGGCGACGTACTCGTCGATGGCGCCGTCGAAGTCGGCGATGGAGAACGACCCGTTGTAGCGGGCGACGCCGTCCTCGTACTGGCCGTTCGTCCCGAGCTGGCGCTGGATGGCGCTGTGGAGGTGCTCGGGGTCGCGCGAGAGCGCGTCGGCGATGTTCGAGAGGTTCGTCAGGCGGGTGAACGCCCCGTCGGTCTGTCCCTCCGGGTCCGGCACCTGCAGGCGGTCGCCGGCGTCGGCGGGCGTCTCGGGCAGCTCGTCGTAGGCTCGGTCGAGCGCGTCGGCGTAGTTCATAGGCGGTGGAGGGGAGTTCCACGTATAGGGCTTCCGAGAGAGTCGCTACCGTGGTCCGCCGGGGACCGCTCGACGCGACCGCCGTCGGGGCGCCGCGCCCGGCCCCCGGCGGCGGACGGCGGGGATCGACTCCCGGTACGACGGGCTTACCCCGGCGGTAGCAGCTCCGTACCGGCGGGTCGCCGCCCGTCGGGCGGCGTGTATCCAACGGGCGGTAAGGCGACACCGTACGGACGGCACGGTGGATCGAGCCCGACGAAACGGTATTACAGCGGCCGCCGGTCGACTCCAGTATGTCCGAACTACCGCGAGGGAGGCGCCGGCGCGGGCCGACCGTCGTCCACGGACCGCGTTCGCTGACGCGGGGTGAGCGGTGATGTCGGCCGAGCCCGAGCCCTCCGCACAGTCCGGAACCGCGTCGTACCGGGAACGCATCGACGCCGTGGTGCTGCCCGACCCCGTCCGCGAGGCCGTCGCGGCGTACGAGGCGGTCGGCGGCGAGCGCGACCGCTTCGTCTGGAAGTGGATCTACGACCTGTTCCCGGCGTTCACCCTCTCGTCGGTGCCCGAACGCCACACCGAGACCGCATTGGAGACCAAGACCCTGTTCACCGTGTTCATCACGCTGGTCGACGACGTGGCCGAGCGCGACGGCGACGCCCGGACGTTCGAGTGCATCCGGCGGGCCGTCCGGCGCGCCGCCGCCGGCGAGTCGCCGTCGCCGACCGACGCGGTCGGCGCCGACGACCCCGACGCCGACGCCGACGTCGTCGCGTTCGCGGTCGACCTGTGGACGACCGTCGAGCGTCGCCTCGCGGCGGCCCCCCGGTACGAGGAGTTCCGCGACGTGTTCGGGTACGACCTCCGGCAGGCGCTCAACGCGATGGAGTACTCGCGGGTGCTCAACGACCACCTCGCGATGGCGAACCTCGGCGGGGCGACCCACTACGACGCCCACAACATGGTGATGTTCCCGTACGCGGACGTCGACGTGATGTACTCGCCCGGGTTCGACGCGGGCGACCTCGGCGTCGTCCGGGAACTGATCTGGGACCTCCAGCGGATGGCCCGCATCGGCAACTGGCTCACGACGTGGGAGCGGGAGATCGGCGAGGGGGACTACACCGCCGGCGTCGTCGTGTACGCCCTCCGCAACGGGATCGTCACCCGCGAGCAGCTGGAGGCGGCGACGGCCGACGGCGACCCGACCGCCGTCGACCGGATCGAGGCCCACGGCGTGGAGGACGTGTTCCTCGCCGAGTGGCGCCACCTCCACCGGAAGGTGCGCGACCGCGACCTCACGGCCGACAGCGTCGACCTCGACGCCTTCGCCGAGGGGATGGAGACCGTCATGGACCACCACCTCGCGAGCGAGGGGTACAAGTGACCGCTGCGGGCGGGGCCGCCGCCGTCGACCGGTAGCCGGGCCCGACCGGTCCGTCGACCCCGGCGTCGGCTCCGGAGCCGGCGGGGTGGGGTGCGGACGCAGTCGGCACGCAATCGGTGTCCACCCCGGACGTACCCTTTTGCGCGCCCTGCGACAACCGTCGGCGATGCGAGGGAACGAGCCGACCGCACGCCCCGCGGTCGGCGGGGAGGCGGTCGGGGGGATCGACGCGGAGTTCTTCCGGACGGCCGCGGACGCGCTCGCGGAGGGCGTGCTCGCGGTCGACGCGTCCGGCACGGTCGTGTACGCGAACGCGGCGCTCGCGGACGGGCTCGGCCGGCCGATCGAGGCGATCGTCGACCGCCCGCTGGGCGCGACGTTCCCGCGGGGCCGCGGCCGCGGCCACGGCGACGACCCCGCCGCCCGACTCGCCGCGGGCGGCCCCGCGGCCCTCGACGGCGCCGTGTTCGACGTGGCCGCCGCGCCCGACGACGGGGAGCGACGGTGGCTGTCGGCGTCGTTCTCCGCGGTCGACCGCGACGGCACCGCCTACGCCGTCGGGATCGTCCGGGACGCCGCCGAGCGCGAGGCGGAGTTGGCCCGCTACAAACGGATCATCGAGACCGTCGACGACGGCATCTACGTGCTCGACGAGAACTTCGCGATCACGGAGGTCAACGAGGAGGTGGTCTCGATGACCGGCTACGGGCGCGAGGAGTTGGTCGGCGAGCACGCCTCGGTGCTCGCGGGCGAGGACCTGCTCGCGCAGGCGGCGGCCGCGAGCATCGAGATGCTCAACAGCGACCGGCCGGCCGCGACGATCGTCTCGGAGATCGTCCGCAAGGACGGTACGGCGATCCCGATCGAGACGCGGTTCTCGCTGTACCCGTTCGGCGACGGCAACTTCGGGCAGTTGGGCGTCGTCCGCGACATCTCCGACCGCGTCGAGTCCGAGCGCACGCTCCGGGCGATCCACGACTCCACCCGGGGGCTCCTCGCCGTCGACTCCCGGCCCGCCGTCACCCAGCTCATCGCGGACACGGCCGTCGACGTGCTCGACGTCGTCGGGGCGGCGATCTACCTCGTGGACCCCGCGGCGACGGCCCTGTGTCCCAGCGCCGTCGCCGGCGACGGCGGCGGCGTCGACGAGTCGCTCGCCCCGCTGGCGCCCGACGGGAGCCTCCCGTGGCGCGTGTTCGTCGAGAGCGAGCCCGCGGCCGTCGGCGGCGGCGCGGCGGCGACGGGGCTCCCGATCGACAACGGGCTGTGCGTCCCGCTGGGCGACCACGGCGTGTTCGCCGTCGCCGTCGAGGAACGGACGGCGATCGACGACGACACCGAGACGCTCGTGGGGCTGTTGGCCGCCAGCGCCGAGGAGGCGCTGGACCGCCTCGACCGCGAGCGCGAGGTCCGGCGGCGCGACGAGCGCCTCGAGCGACAGAACCGCCGGCTCCGGCGCCTCGACGAGGTCAACAGGATGATCCGCGAGATCGACAAGACGCTCGTGGAGGCGGGGTCGGTCGACGAGATCGGCGACGCCGTCTGCGACCGGATCGTCGCCTCCGATCGGTTCGCGTTCGCGTGGTTCGGCGCGCCCGACCCCGGCGACGGGCGGATCGAGCCGCGCTCGTGGTCGGGCGACGGGCCGCGCTACCTCGACGACGCCGCCCCCGCCGCGCCCGACGCGCCCGAGCCGGCGGCGGTCGCGGCGGCGACGGGCGAGCCGGTCGTCGTCGCGGACGCCGGCGCCGGCATCGACGGGGAGCCGTGGCGGCGGTCGGCGCTCGCGCGGGCGTTCCGGTCGGCGCTCGCGGTCCCGCTGGCGCACGACGACATCGTGTACGGCGTGCTCGCGGTGTACGCCCCCCGGCCGGACGCGTTCGCCGAGATGGCGACGGTGTTCGCGGAGCTGGGCGAGACGATCGCCAACGCGATGAACGCCGCCGAGACCAGACGGACCCTGCTGACGGACACCCGGACGGTGCTGGGCTTCGAGGTCGGCGCCGACGACGACGTGCTGGGGTGGTTCGCCCGGGCGGCCGGCGGCGACGTCGCCGTCGAGGGGGTCGTCCCGCAGGGCGAGGACGCCGTCCGGGTGTTCTTCGTCACGACCGACGCCGACCCCGCGGCGCTGTGCGAGGCGGCGCGGGAGTCGGTCGTCGTCGCCTCGGTCGACGCCGTCGCGCGCCGCGACGACAGCTGTCTGTTCGAGGCGGTCGTGCACGGGTCGACGGTGCTGACGGCCGCCGTCGACGGGGGCGCGGCGGTGGAGTCGGCGACTGCGACGGCGGAGTCGGTCCGGTTCGAGGTCGGTGTGCCCGACGGCGCCGACGTCCCGCGCTTCGCCGCCGCCGTCCGGTCGCGCTACCCCGGGGCCGAACTCGTCTCGAAGACCACCAGCGAGCGGCCGTCGCGGACCCCGACGGAGTTCCGCAACGAGTTCGAGCGTCGCCTGACCGAGCGCCAGCTGGAGGTGTTGCGGGTCGCGTACCTCCGGGGGTTCTACGAGTGGCCCCGGGAGAGCACCGGGCAGGAGGTCGCCGACGCGCTCGGCGTCTCCCAGCCGACGGTCAACCGCCACCTCCGGGCGAGCCAGCGCAAGCTCCTCGAGCTGCTGCTCGACGAGGACCGCGCCGGGGGGCTACACACGTAACCCCCGGTCGCGGGACCCGGTACACACGTAGCTAGTCGCTCCTTTGTGGGTGCCCCTGTACGGGGAAGTGAACCATGTCAGTGGAGCACGTGAGTCAGGATGCGACCGTTGTTCGGACCGCCGGCGACGACGTCTGCCGCGCCGTGATCGACGCCGTGGCCGCGGCGCGGGGCGTGCGGCCGATCGACCTCGACACCCCGCTGTACGAGGCGGTCGACCCCGACGCGCTCCGGGCGCTGTTCCCGGCCGACGGGCGGCCGTCGGCGACCACCGTGGAGTTCGCGTGGACCGACTGTCTCGTCACCGTCGCGGACGGCGGCCGCGTCACCGTCACGCGGACCGGGTCGCGGTAACGCCCGTCAGAGGGGTCGCGAGCGCGCCCGGGTCGCCGCGAGCCGACCGACCGGATCCCATGTGAACGGACGACACAGGCGTCGAGAGGTAGAAACGCGTTTCACTCGGGGCGGCCGAGCGGGCGTAATGAGCTACAAGATCGGCCTCGTCGGCAAGCCGTCCGTCGGGAAGTCGAGCTTCTTCAACGCGGCGACGATGAACGACGTGCCCGAGGGCGCGTACCCGTTCACGACCATCGACCCCAGCGTCGGCGAGGCGTACGTCGGCGTCGACTGCCCCGCCCCCGAGTTCGAGGAGACGTGCGAGCCGAACCACGGCTTCTGCCGCGACGACACCCGCTTCGTCCCGGTGAAGCTCGTCGACGTCGCCGGGCTCATCCCCGGCGCCCACGAGGGGAAGGGGCTCGGCAACCAGTTCCTCTCGGACCTCAACGAGGCCGACGTGCTGGTCCACGTCGTCGACTTCTCGGGGACGACCGACATCGAGGGGGAGCCGACCGAGGGCCACGACCCCCGCGAGGACATCGACTTCCTCGAGAACGAACTCGACCAGTGGTACCTCGACGTCCTCGAGAAGGGGATCGAGAAGTTCGAGTCGATGTACCAGGGCCCCAACCCCGGGGACGAGATCGGCGTCGAGGAGGTGCTCGCCGAGCAGCTGTCCGCGTTCCGCACGAACAAAGACGAGATCAAACAGACGGTGCTCGCGCTGGATCTGGAACTGGAGCCGGCGACGTGGGACGACGACGACCGCTTCGACCTCGCGCGCGAGATCCGCAAGCGCACGAAGCCGATGGTGATCGCGGCCAACAAGATGGACACGCCGGCCGCGCGCGACAACTACGAGGCGGTCACGAGCGACCCCGAGTACGAACACCTCACCGTCGTCCCCGCCAGCGCCCACGCCGAGGGGTCGCTGAAGAAGGCCGACGAGGCGGGCGTCGTCGAGTACACGCAGGGCGACGACGACTTCGCCATCGTCGGCGACGTGAGCGACGAGCAGCAGCAGGGGCTGGAGGTCATCCGGGAGTTCGTGACCGAGTACGGCGGAACGGGCGTGCAGGCGGTGATCGAGGCGGCGCTGTTCGAGGAACTCGACGCGAAGGCCGTCTTCCCCGGCAGCGCCAACGGCTCGTGGAGCAAGGGCCCGTTCCGCGACTGCTTCGTCCTCCCGGGGTACGCGACCGCCGAGGACTTCGCGTACACGCTCCACTCCGACATCGGCGACGGCTTCCTCCACGGGATCGACTGCCGGAGCGGCCGGCAGGTCGGCGCCGACACCGTGTTGGACCACCGCGACGTCGTCGAGATCGTCACGACGGGCTGAGGGCGGCGCCCCCGCCGGGCGCGGGCGGCCGCGACGGAGCGCCGCGTCCCGGTGGAACGATCGTGTCGAAATCCCGACTTACTCCCGCGTGCCGTCGCCGCGACCCGCGGCGGGGTCGGGCCGTCGATCGCGGGGGCGTCGTACGAGCGACCTACCCCACACGCGCCCGGGTCCGTCGAGCGTACCCGCACACGGCGCCGCCGTGGCGCCGACCGCCCGGCTCGGCGCGTCCCGGCCGGTCCCCGCGTCCGCCGCGCGCGTAACCCGACCGTGTGGACACGCCGGCTCACCCATAACAAAGCGTCAGCCACCGGACTGGTCCGACCGCATGACTCGACGAAACGTGTCACGGCGACAGTTCGCGGCGGCGCTGGGATCGGCGGTCGGCGTCGGCCTCGCGGGGTGCGCCGGTGGTGCGAACAACAGCTCGAACGTCTCGAACCAGACGGTCGGGACCGTAGAGGACGTGACGGAAGGCGACGAGACCGACGCGGGCGGAACCGAGGAGGAGACAGAGGCGCCGGAGCCGCCGGAGACGACCGACGACCCCGCGGCGGCCGTGGGCGAGGGGAGCGCGGTCGCCCGGATCGCACACCTCTCGCCGGACGCGCCGAACGTGGACGTGTCCGTCGGCGGGGCGACGATCCTCGAGGACGTCTCGTTCGGGACGGTGAGCGACTACTACGTGCTGGAGCCGAGCACGTACACGGTCGCGGTGACGCCGACCGGCGAGGAGGAGGCGGTGTTCGAACAGGAGGTGGAGTTCGCCAACGGGGCGTTCACCGTCGCCGCCTTCGGCGAGGTGTCCGGCACGAACCAGGAGTTCGCGGTGGAGCCGCTGGAGGACCGCGTGGAGGCGCCCGGCGCCGACACCGCGGCCGTCCGGGTCGTCCACGCGTCGCCGGACGCGCCGCCGGTGAGCGTCGGCGTGGCCGGCGGCGACACGCTCGTCGAGAGCGTCGCGTTCGGCGAGGCCAGCGAGTACGCGGAGGTGCCGGCGGGCGACTACTCGCTGGAGATCAGCGCCGCCGAGGGCATGGGCGGGATGGACGGGAACGAGACGACCGGCACCGACACCGGCACCGAGGAGGCGACCGGCACCGCGTCCGACGGCGGGCCGGTCGCGACCGTCGACGTGTCGCTGGCGGGCGGCACCGTCGACTCCGCGTTCGCGGCGGGGTACCTCACGCCCGAGGGCGAGGCGGCCGACGCCCCGTTCGAGGTGATCCTCACCGTCGACTCCGGCGGCGGATCGATGGGGACGGAGACCGGCACCGAGACCGGCACCGAGACCGGGACCGACGCCGGCACCGAGGAGCCGGCCGGGACCGAGGCCGGGACGGAGACCGGCACCGAGAGCGCGTAGTCGGCGCCGCGACCGGCCCCGACGCGACCCGCCGACGGCGGCCCCGGGTCGCGCCGTAATCGCGGACTGTTTTCGCACACACCCGCATTACCGACAGCCGCGACCGGCACCCGGCCGGACGTGGCGGGGGACGAACCAGTCGGCGTACGTACGGATTACGGATCGCCCGATATCGACGGGAGCGGGCTTTCTGGAGCCGTTCGGTGCATAACAATCACCTGCGGACACATGTCGGCGAAGTGCGATGGCAGACCCACCAACAGGAAGACTCGCGGCAGCGCTGGTAGCGATTCTCGTCGGAAGCGTCGTCGTCAGCGGGGCGGCGTTCGCCAGCCCGGAGCTGGCGCCGACGACGCTCCAGCAAGTGCAACAGGAGGACGACGGCCCGACCACGCAGGAGACCGCCTATCTGCGCGTCCTGCACGCGTCGCCGGACGCGCCCGCCGTCGACGTCGCCCTCGACAACGAGACCGTCGTCGAGGACCTCGCGTTCGGCGAGGCGACGGGGTATCTCACCGTCGGCGCGGGCGAGTACAACCTCACCGTCTCGACCGCCGAGGGCGGCGACGTGGTGTACGAGGAGTCCGTCACCGTCGGGCCCCGGACCGTGACGACGGTCGCGGCGAGCGGACAGGTGAGCGAGAACGCGAGCGAGCCGTTCGCGCCGCTGTTCATCAGCGACGACGCGTACGAGCCGGAGGAGGGTGAGGCCGCCGTCGCGGTCGCCCACCTCTCGCCGGACGCGCCCGCCGTCGACGTCACCGTCGAGGACAGCGACGTGGTCGTCGCCGAGAACGTCTCCTACGGCGTCGTCACCGACTACGCGACCGTCCCCGAGGGCGAGTACACCCTCGAGATCCGCGAGGCCACCGCGGACAACAACGGGAGCGTCGTCGCCACCGTCGACGTCGAACTCGACGAGGAGTCGGCGTACACCGCCTACGCGATCGGGACGCTCGCCGGCGAGAACGACAGCGAGCCGTTCCAGCTGGCGCTGACGCCCGACGCGACGACCGAGGTGAACCTCCCCGACGAGGACGCCGAGACGGTCGAGCCGGAGGCGCCTGACGACGACGAGGCGGACGGCGAGGGGCCGCCGGACGACGCCGGCCCGCCCGAGGACCCCGGCGAGGGTGAGGGCGAGGGCCCGCCGGACGACGCCGGCCCGCCCGCTGACGACGCCGACGAGACGGACGCCAACGAGACGGACACCGAGACGGAGACGCCGGCCCCCGAGGGCACGGCCAACGAGACCGAGACGGAGACGCCGACCCCCGAGGGGACGGAGAACGCGACCGAGACCCCCGAGGAAGCGTAACGCCGCCGCTCGGAGCGGTCGTGAATCGAACACCCGCCTCGACGGGCGGCACGCGCCGCTCGTCGGTCGGCGGGTCTCGAAGAAACGGAATCACAGTGTGTCGCCGTGAGGCGACGGTGTGAAACTTAGTTGCGAACGACGTTCGTCGCGCGCGGGCCCTTGGGAGCCTGCTCGATATCGAACTCGATTTCCTGACCCTCGGTCAGGTCCTCGCCGCCAACATCCTCCATGTGGAAGAACACGTCGTCGTCGGAGTCGTCAGTCGTAATGAAACCGTAGCCGCCAGTGTCGTTGAAGAAGTCAACCTTACCGTTTGCCATTGCAATTCAACGAATGGCCGTCAAGTTGATAAGGGTTGTGCATTCGTCTTCCCAAACGAATATTTTCTAAACGAGTATCACGCTACAATCGGTTCGACTGTGTATTCGCCCACGTACAGTCGGTTCTCCGCGGGATCGCTGTCGGATCCGTCACAACCAGCGGGAGCTTTCGCCGATCCGGCGATCTCGGGGGCGAGTCACCCCGTGGCGGGCGATCCGTGTGAACGCGCCCCGCGGTCGCGGCGTCACTCGTCGGACTCGTACTCCTGGTAGATGACGTGGCCGCAGGCCTTGCAGTGGGACGCGTCGAGGTCGTGCCCGGTGAGCCCGCAGTCGGGGCAGGTGACGTCGCGAACCGAGTCGGTGGTCCACGCGCGGACGACCTTCCGCGCCTGGTACGGCACGAGGACGATGGCGGCGAACACGCCCGCGACGGTCACCCACCGGCCCGCCCGCGTCCGCGGGACGATGTCGCCGAAGCCGACCGTCGACAGCGCGATCACCATGTAGTAGAACGCGTCGCCGAAGTTCGCGATGCCGGGGTTCGTCGACACCTCGGCGCTGTAGAACAGCCCCGCGCCGACGAAGAAGATGACCTGCACCGTGAGCAGGAGCTTGACCCCGCGGAGCGTGTTCACCTCGACGGTGCCGAAGAAGAACTCCTCGTCGCGCGTGAAGCGGTAGAAGCGCAACACGCGGACGACCCGCACCGCCCGGAGGAAGCCGACGTTCGCGGCGACGGCCGGCCCGAGCGCCAGCGCCGCCGTCAGCGTCGGCACCACCGACACGAGGTCGACGACGGTGTACGGGTCGGTCGCCTCGGCGAGGCGGTCGGCCGCGCCGTACAGCCGGAGGACGTACTCGACGGCGAACACGCCCGCGATGGCGACCTCCGTGTACCACAGCGCCGTCCGCGTCGCCGGCGACAGCGGGTACGTCTGCGCGACGAACACCCCGACGAACAGGAGGTTCAACGCGAGGAGCGCGATGTCGATGGCGCGGCCGACGGGCGTCCGGTGGTCCAGCAGGTAGAAGCGGACCCGTTCGCGGGTGCCCCGCGGCGCCTCCCCCCCGTGCTCGACCGTCCATACCACCGCTTCCGGCGGGGAGGGACTAAAGCCCCCCTCGCGTCGGTCCGGCGGCGGAGGGCGTCACTCGGCGGGGCCGGCCGCGCCGGCCGCCCGCTCGTCGACGACCGCCTCGACGAGCACCTTCGCGAACGCGAGCGCGATCGGCCCCACGAACAGGCCGACGAAGCCGAAGGCGAGCACGCCGCCGAAGATGCCCAGCACCATCAGCCCCGGGCTGACGTGCGCCTCGTGGCCGGTGACGACCGGCCGGAGGTAGTTGTCCGAGAGGCTGATCACGGTCGCGCCGAAGACGGCGACGACCACGGCGTCGACGGGGCGCCCCGAGAGGAACAGGAACGCCGCCATCGGGATCCACACCACCGACGCGCCGATGAGCGGGAGCAGCGACAGCAGCGTCGTGACGACGATCCAGAACACGACGTTCGAGACGCCGACGACCGCGAACACCCCTCCGGTGAGGACCCCCTGCACGACCGCGATCGCGACGTTGCCGACGACGACCCCCCAGGTGATCCGGTCGAGCTCCGACCACAGGCGGGCGCTCGTCTCGGCGTCGACCGGCGCCGTCCGGTCGATCCACGCCACGAGCGCGTCGCCGTCGACCAGCAGGTAGTAGACGACGAACAGGAGGACGGTGACCCCGATCAGCGCGTCGGAGACGCCGCCGAACAGGTCGAGCAGCGTCCCGGGACCGGAGTCGAGGGCGCGACGCGGGAGCGCCGCCACCTCCCCCGGAGGTCCACCCCGCCGGCGGCGGCCAGCGCCTCGAGCGCGGCCACGTCGAACCCGTCGGCGACGACCGCCTCCCGGACTCGGTCGAGCTCCCGGAACGCGACGGCGAGCACGACCGCCACGGGGACGACGACCGCGCTGACGGACACGAGCAGCAGCGTCAGCGCCGCGACCCGGTCGCCGACGCGGGGGGCGAGCCGCCGCTGGAGCGGGACGAGGACGTACGCGAGCAGCACCGCCAGCAGGACGTACTGTGCCAGCGGCGCGACGACCGCCAGCGCGAGGAGACCGGTGACCGCGGCGAGTCCGAGGAGGAACCGGCGCTGTGGGGTCACCCTCGACGGTACGCGCCGAGCTGTCATCAAGCCGATCGGAACGGGGTCGCCGACGCGGTCAGGAACTGCGTCGGCCGGGGCGACGGACGCGGAGTCGCTCGGCGTCGACGGTGACGTCCACGCCGGGGAGCACCGTCTCGCCGCGCGCGATCCGGACCGCGGCGACGAAGCCGACGAACAGCGCCGCGGTGAACAGCGGGTTGATCGCCACGTCGAGCATCACGGGGAAGCCGTTGGCGAGCCTGAACAGGACGCCCTCCACCAGGTTCGCGCCGTACAGGCCCACGACGCTCCACTTGACCACGTCGGCGGTCGTCCCGAGGGTGACGAGGGCGAGGACCGCCGCGACGAGGGCGACGGTGCCGAGGACGCCGACCACCTGGTCGACCACGATCTCCCCGATGCGGACCGGGGCACCGACCGCGAGCGCTCTGACCGCCGAGAGCACGACGCCGAGGAGCGCGACGGCGACGGCGACGACGGCGGCGGGTCTCAGGAGCGGCTCGACGACGGACGACGGCGAAGGGTTCGAAGACACGGGATCCGTACGGCCCGTGGGGATATAGACAGGGTGTGCGTGCCGCCCCCGTCGGAACGGCCGACCGGGGTCCGGCCGTGCGACTCGGGCGACCGCCGAGCGGGTCCGTGGACCGGCGCGCGCCCCCGCGACGTACGGGGGTCCGGGGGTACGTTTATCAGCCGAGCCGTCCACCGGCGCAAAGTGAACGGGTACACTCGGGTTCGGCGCGCGGTCGCCGACCGACCGCTGGGGGCGTTCTTCGTTTTGACATACGCGTTCACCTGGGCGCTGTGGATCCCGCTCGTCGGGCCGCTCCAAGGCCTGTTGACGTTCGACGTCCCCCTGTGGGCGCTCGCCGGCCTCCTGTTGGGAGCGTTCGGCCCGACGGTGGCCGCCGTCGCCGTCCTGTGGCTCTCGGACGGCCGGGGCGCGGTCCGCGACCTGCTCGCCCGGTTCGGCAAGTGGCGGGTCGGGTGGCGGTGGTACGCCGTCGCGGTGCTCGTCTGGCCGGCCGTGTTCGGGGCGACGTACGCGGGCTACACCCTCATCAGGAGCGTCCCGGTGTCGGTGACGCCCGCGTTGCTGGCGACGCTCCCGCTCGTCTACGTCGTCCGGTTCGCGCTCGCCGTCCCGACGGGGCCGCTCGCGGAGGAGGCGGGGTGGCGCGGGTTCGCGCTCCCCGAACTCCAGGCGCGACACGGGCCGCTCGTCGCGAGTCTCGTCGTCGGGCTGGCGTGGGCCCTCTGGCACCTGCCGATGTTCTTCGTGCCGGGCGTGGCCCTCCCCGCGACCGGCACCGGCGACCCCGTCGCGATCCTCCTGTACGTGGTTCGGACCGTCGGCATCTCGATCGTGTTCACGTGGGCGTACAACGGCACCGGGGGGAGCCTCCTCCTCGACGTCCTGTTCCACGCCGGCATCAACGCCGGGACCAACGCGTTCGTCACCGTCTTCTTCGCGGACGTGACGGCACAGACCGTCACGGAGTTCGTCGTCGTCGAGACCGCCGTCGTCTGGCTGGTCGCGTTCGGGCTCGTCGCCACCGGCCGCCTGACGGACCGGTCCGACTCCCTCGTGCTCCCGGCGGCCGACGCCGAGTCGCCGGGCGGGCCGGACACCGGGTGAGGTGCGGTCGGACACCGTCGCCGGGGAGCGCCAACGACCGAGTCGCGTCGCGAGCGTACCCACCCCGTTCGGCCCTCGCGGGTGGCGGGACGGTACGGCGAACCCGACGGGAACGACGACCGCGCCGTGCCGACAGTCGGTGGAGAAGGCTGGCCTCGGCACTCATAGGGCTCGTCACGGCGCCGGTGCCACCCGGGCTCGGAGCGGTGGCCTCGTCATCGGCCACGCCGACCTACCCCGCGGCGACGCAAGTGCGTTTCTCCTCTCCGTCGAACAGTTATCCCCCTCCGCCCCGTGGCACCGACAATGACCGAGACGCGGGCGCTGGAGTCCCTCCGTTTGAGCAAGCCGGAGACGGCGGTGTTCGTCTCCGGCGTCGCGAGCATGGGCCTCGAGATCCTCGCCGGCCGCATGATCGCCCCCCAGTTCGGCAGCAGCATCTACACGTGGGGCACCATCATCGGCGTGTTCCTCGCGGCCCTGAGCTACGGCTACCACCGCGGCGGCAAGCAGGCGGCCGAGCGCGCGACGAACGGGCGGATGGCGCGGGTGTTCCTCCTCACCGCCGCGTACGTCGCCGGCCTGATCCTCGTCGGCGACCTGATGCTCCGGGCGACCTCCGGGTTCCCCCTCCCCAGTCGCGTCGCGTCGCTCCCGGCGGTCGTGATCCTGTTCGGGCCCCCCACCTACCTCCTCGGGTACGTCAGCCCGTACGCGGCGGAGCTGTCCGCGAAGGAGGGGCTGGGCGAGGCGTCCGGCCACGTGTACATGCTCGGCACCGTCGGCAGCATCGTCGGCGCGTTCGCGACCACCTACTTCCTCATCCCGTCGCTCGGGATCGACCAGATCGCGCTGGTGTTCGGCGCCATCTCGGTCGTGACGGCGCTGGCGATCAGCCGGCCGATCGGCCGCGAGCGCGCCACCGTGACGGGGTTCGTCGCGGTCCTGCTCGTCGTCTCGGCGGCGACCGGCGCCGCGGGCTACACCGTCGAGGGACGCGTCGTGTACGAGACGCAGACGCCGTACCAGGAGCTCCAAGTGGTCGATCTGGGCGACACCCGGACGCTGTACCTCGACGGCCAGCGCCACAGCGCGATGGACCTGAACGAGCCGAACCGCCACGTGTTCACCTACACCCGCTACTTCCACCTCCCGATGCTGTTCGCGGACGACCCCGACGAGATCGACCGGGTGCTGTTCGTCGGCGGCGGCGGCTTCACCGGGCCGAAGCGGTTCGTGAACGACTACGACGTCACCGTCGACGTGGTCGAGATCGACCCCGAGGTCATCGCGGCCGCGAAGGAGTACTTCCGCGTCGAGGAGTCCGACCGCCTCCGGGTCCACAACGCCGGCGGGCGGGAGTTCCTCCGGGAGACGAACGAGACGTACGACCTGATCGTGATGGACGCCTACCAGAAGGACAAGGTGCCGTTCGAGCTGACGACGCGGGAGTTCATGCAGTTGGCGAGCAGCCGGCTCGACGACGACGGCATCCTGTTCGCGAACGTCATCTCGGCCGCCAGCGGCCCGGCCTCGCAGTTCTACCGCGCGGAGTACCGCACGATGGAGGCGGTGTTCCCGCAGGTGTACGCGTTCCCGACCGTCGGCGGCGGCGTCGTCCAGAACATCGAGGTGGTGGCGACGAAGAACGGCACCCGGCTCACCGAGGCGCAGCTGCTCGCGCGCAACGACCGGCGCGACGTCGGCATCGACCTGTCGGCGGAGGTCCGCGACTACGCGGCCGCGCCCCCGACCGACGACGTCCCCCTGTTGCGCGACGACCGCGCGCCCGTCGACAGCCTGCTCGACCCGATGGTCGGCCAGCGGTACGTGGTCCAGGAGGCCGACGGGAGCGACCCCGCCGCGAACGGCACCGCGCGCCCCGCGGTTCGTGTGAGCTTACCGGCGACGTAGCCGGTCGACGCGGGCGAATCGGGGGCGATCCGGGCGGCGCCGTGCGGGCGGCCCGTCGGCGGTCGCCCGCGACCCCGCGTGCGGCCGAGGATCGGTTACGATCGCCGTACGCGGACCTTGGCTCCGCATACTAATCGACCGCGGGGACGAACTCGCGGTCGATGAGTTCCACGCGCCGGACGACGGACCGGGCGCTGATCCCTACGGGCCACGACGCCTCCAGCTACACGTGCCTCCGCTCGCTCGCGCGCCGGGGGATCGGCTCGGTCGTCGCCTCCGAGAAGCCGGGGGTTCCGGCGGCCGCCTCGCGCTACTGCGACGAGTCGGTCGCGCTCCCGGACCCCAGAGCGGATCTGCTGGCCTACCGCGACGCCCTCCTCGCGATCTGTGAACGCGACGACGTCCGGACGGTGATCCCCGTGCGCCCGGAGGACTGTTACGTCCTCTCGCGCTACGAGGCCGAGTTCTCCGAGCACGTCTCGTTGGTCGTCCCGACGATGCCGCAGTTGGAGCGCGTCCACGACCGGCTCCTGCTCGCGGCGGCCGCCGAGGCGGCCGGCGTCCCCGTGCCGGAGACCCGGCGGCTCGCCGACGTCGACGACTGGAGCGACAAACTCCTGATCAAGTCGCGGTACAACGTCCTCACGGACGCGTACCTCGAGGAACTCGGGCCGTCGGACATGGACGTAGTCAAGAACATCTGCCACGTCGGCAACGGCGTGACCCCGGACGTCGAGGGGATCCGCACGACGATGCGCCACGACCCGATCGTGCAGGAGTTCGTCGAGACCGACGGGGAGTTCATGTTCACCGGGCTGTACGACCGTGGCGAGCCGCTGGCGACGTTCCAACACCGCCAGATCCGCGGCAACTCCTACACCGGCGGCGGCGGCGTCTACCGGCGCTCCATCTCCGACCCGGAGCTGGAGTCGGTCGGCCGGAAACTGCTCGCGGAACTCGACTGGCACGGCCTCGCGTGCATCGAGTACATGCGCGACGCCGACACCGGGGAGTACGTCCTCACCGAGATCAACCCCCGGATGTGGCAGTCGCTCCCCTCGACGGTCGCCGCCGGCGCGGACTACCCGTGGTACTACTGGCTCGCCGCGACCGGGCGGGCCGACGAGATCGACCCCGACTACGACCTGGGCGTCGGCACCCACATGCTCCACGGGGAGTTGGGCTACCTGATCAGCGTGCTGACCGAGGACTCCCCGCACGTCCCCCGGCCGTCGGTCGCGCGAACGCTGTGGGAGATCGGCTCGTCGATCGCCGCGGAGCCGCGGTTCGACTACCTCACGCTCGACGACCCGTGGCCGTTCCTCGCCGGCGTCCGCAACGTCCTCCCCGACCTCCCGTTCGACCGGCTCCCCCTGCCCGACCGGCTCCGCCGCGGCCGCCCGGACGGCTCGTGAGGCCGCGGCGCCCCGGCGACCGCTCCTGTCAGCGCTCACTCGCGACTCGGTAAACGTTGTCGCGAGTCACCGGGTTCAAGACGCTTGGGTGCGTGTGCTACTGACACACATGAGTCTCACCGGCTCCGACCGCGTCTTCTGCCACGACTGTGGCAGGGGCTTCGACAGCGAAGAGGACCTCGAACGACACGTACGGGAGGAAGGCCTCGTCGACTAGACGGCTACCAGTCGTCTACTCGGCTTCGACACGTTCGCGCGCCGCCGCCACCAACAGCGGGAGGAACACCGTCGCGTCGCCGTACACGGACGCGTTCCGCGCGTCCTTCTCCAACTTCCCCCACGAGCGCGCCTCCTCCAGCGTCGCTCCCGAGAGCCCGCCCGTCGCCTCGGGGTCCATCGTCACCTGCACCGCGTAGTCGTACGCCCGCGGCGTCACGAGCATCGTCTGGAGCGTGAAGTTCTTCGGCACGCCGCCGCCGACAAGCAGACAGCCCGCGGTGTCGGCGTCGAACGCCTGGTCCGTCAGCGGCGTCATGTCCGCCAGCGCGTCCAGCGTCAGGTCCGACGTCTGCGCGTACATCCACGCCTGCAGGCCGAGCACGGAGTCCTGCACGGCGGGACAGTAGACGGGCACGTCGTGTTCGTACGCCGCGGCGGCGACGCCGGGGCCCTCGGCGACGTTCTCGCGGTCGTTCACCTCGGCGTTCGCCCGGCCGAGCTCCGCGCACAGTTCGGCGATGGAGACGGCCCCGTCCTGCTCGGCAAGCGGCGGGAACACCTCGTCGCGGAGGTGCGCCTCGAACTCGGCGAAGTGCTCCTGCGGGAGGTAGACGTTGTAGATGCGGTCGACCTCCTCGTCGCGCAGCTGCTCGTCGTGTTCGCGCAGCGTCTTCCCCGCCTGCCGCTCCTCCCCGTGGTGGTGTTTCCCGCCGATCGCCTCGATGGCGTCGTGGGTGAGGTTCGCCCCGGTGGTGATCAGGGCGTCGACGTAGCCGTCGCGGATCAGGTCCGCGACGATGCGGCGCATCCCGGTGGGGACCATCGCGCCCGCCAGCGAGACGAACACGGTGCAGTCGTCGTCGGCCCACATCGTCGACAGCACGTCGGCCGCCTCGTGGACGGACTCGGCGCCGATGCCCGCGTGGCCGTACTGCTCGACCAGCTCGCCGACGGTCATCCCGCCGGCGACCCGGCTGTGGCCCAGCGGGTCGTGGTCGAACGCCTCGCGGCGGGGCGTCTCGTAGCCGGTCGCCGACTCGTCGTCCCCGTCGTGGCCGTGGCCGTGGTCGCCGTCGCCCTCGTCGCTCATTGTCGGGGGTGCGACCGCGGGGCGCTTGAACCGCGTGGTTCGTCCGTCGCGCGGTGGCGGCGCCGCGACCGCGCGGCTCAGTCGGCGGTCGAAGCGGGGGCCTCGTCGGCGGCCGGGGCGCCCTCGCCGACGCTCCCGGCGGCCGCGAGCCCGTTCACCGCGAGGACGACGAACCCGGCCTTGGCGACGACGTCGAGGTAGACGAACACGAGCACCTCCGTCGCGGGCAGCAGCACGCCGACGCCGGCGGGTCCGAGCAGCCAGACGACGGGGTACAGCGCCCACAGCACGACCGTCACGTTGCGGAGCTTCTCGAACGTCGCCGCCGCGACCGGCCCGGCGAACGCCGCCCGCCGGGGGACCGTGACGACCAGCTCGCGCGCGAGCCCGAGGAACGCCAGCCCGCCGAGCGCGAACGCGACGAACCGGACCGGGTCGGGGAGGACGACCGCCGCCGTCCCCAGCAGGATCACCGCGGCGTCGAGCACGAGCAGGCGGGCGAGCGCCCGGCGCCCGGCACCCGCCACGAGCCAGAGGTAGCCGACGAGCAGCAGGGTCGTCACGAGCCAGTCGGCGTACCGGAGCGTGTACAGCGGGCGCCCGTCGACCGCGACCGTCCCGACGCCCAGCGCCATCCCGCCGTACGCGACGGCGGCGACGCCGGTGATGCCCGCGAGGGCGAGGTAGTGCCCTCGCCGCTCGGGCGCGCGGTCGGCGACGAGTTGCCACAGGGGCGGCACCGTCCCGAGCGCCATCCCGGCGAAGCCGAGCCACAACCACGTCGTCGTCGTGGTCTCGACCATCAGTCGTCCGCCTCCACGTGGCCGCCGACGGCGCCGTCCACGGTCGCGCCGGCCGCGACGCCGAACTCGGTCAACAGGCCCCGGAGGCGACGCGCGCGGGTCGCGAGGTCCGTCGCCGCGTCGTCGACGTCCGCCAGCGACTGCGTCTGGACGGCGGTCTCGGTGGCCGCGTCGCCGGCGGCCGCGGTCGTCTCGTCGCCGATGGCGGCGACGTCCTCCGTCATGCCGACGACCGACTCGACGGCCTCGGCCTGGTCGTCGGTCGCGCGCTCGATCTCCGAGAGGTCGTCGTCGATCCCCTCGACGTGGTCGGCGACCGTCGACAGCGAGTCGATGGCGCCAGCGACCGTCTCGGCGCCCGCGCGGACGCGCTCGTCGGTGTCGCGCATCCCGGCGACCGTCTCGGCGGTGGTGGCCTGCACGCGTTCGATCCGCTGTTCGACCTCGGCGGCCGACTCCTTCGTCTCCTCGGCGAGCCCCTTCACCTCGTCGGCGACGACGGCGAAGCCGTCGCCCTCGGCGCCCGTGCGGGCGGCCTCGATGGAGGCGTTCAGCGCCAGCAGGTTCGTCTGCTCGGCGATGTCGGCGATCACCTCGGCGACCTCGCCGATGGCCGCCACCTCGTCGTCGAGCGCCTCCAACTCGGCCATCGTCTCGTCGGTCCGCTCGCGGACGGCGTCCATCTCGTCGAGCGCCTCCTCGGCCGTCTCGCGGCCCGTCGCGCCGGCGTCGGCCGCGCGGCTCGCCGTCTCGGACACGGAGACGACCGTCGCGGCGACCTCCTCGGCCGAGGCCGACAGCTGTCCGATCTCCCCCTCGACCTCGTGGAGGTGGGCGGCCTGCTCGTCGGCGCCCGCGGCGATCTCCCCGACGGCGTCGCTGACCGCCTCGCCCGCCGCCCGGGCGTCCTCCGTGCGGTCGTCGGCGGTCTCGGCGGCGTCGACGACGTGCCCGGAGAAGCGCTTCACGTCGGCCATCGTCGACTCCACCGACGAGAGCATCCCGTTGAACGCCTCGCCGACCGCCCGCATCGCGTCGCTGCCGACGTCGGCGTCGACGCGCCGGGTGAGGTCGCCGTCCGCGACGGCGCGCATCACCGCGCCGTAGTCGGCGGCGGTCGCCTCGAGCCGGTCGGCGTCGTCGCGGGCGCCCGCTCGGGCGGCCTCCGCCTCGGCGCGCGCCGCCTCGGCGTCGGCGACGGTCGACCGGAGCGACCGCCGCATCGACTCGAAGGAGTCGACGACGGTGCCGAGTTCGTCCTCGCGGCGGGTGTGCATCGGCTCGTCCAACTCGCCGGCGGCCATCGCGTCCGCGCGGTCGGCGATCCGGCGCAGCGAGATGACCGTGCTCGACCCGATGGTGACGCCCACGACGGCGAGGCCCACGACCGTGAGCAGGATCAGGCCGACGATGCTGGAGGCGACGCTGTCGCCCAGCGCGAACGCCTGCGACGCCGGCGTCCGGGTGACGACCGTCCAGTCGGTCGCCGACAGCGACGCCGTCGCCATCACCTGCCCGTCGCGCTCGATGAGCCCGCGGGCGTCACCGAGCGCCGCCGCCGCGGCGAACTCGGTGGCGATCCGGTCGCCGTCGGGGTGGGCGACGAGGCGGTCGTTCCCGGCGACGACGAGCGTCTCGGTGTCCGAGTCGCCCGTGAGCGCCGCCGCCTGCGCCTGGATGTCGACCATGTAGACGACGGCGCGGTCCTCGACGCCCGGCACCGGCGAGACGACGGCGACGACCGGGTGGTCGACGACGGACACCTCGAACGGCCGCGTCACGTGGACGTCGTCCGGCCCGGAGAACTCGGGCGGGTCCTCGGCGAACGGCGCGCCCTGTTCGGCGGGGCTGACGCCGACCATCGCGTCGCTGGTCGAGGTGACGATGCGCTCGTCCGCGGTGTCGTAGTAGTGGACCGCCGCGACGCCCGACGGGAGTACGCCCGACGCCTGCAGGCTGTCGAGGTAGTCCTTCACCGGTTCGGGGTCGCCCGCGACGACCGCCGGGTGGCGCGAGGTCAGCTCGGTCTGGCTCTCGACGCCGCCGAGCCACGTGTCGAGGGTCGTCGCCCGTTCGGCCGCCGTCGTCGTCAGGTCGTCGCGGACGTCCTCGCGCAGTTGCGCGTCGGTCTGTGCCTGGACGACCGCACCGAAGCCGACGGTGAGGACCACGACGACCAGCAGGGCGACGGTGAGCTTCGCCGCGTACCGGCGTCGCAGCCACCCCGGGGCGAGCGCTCCCCACGCTCTCGTGAACTCCATTGGGCGCACCACCCCGGTGACCGGTATAAGCGCGGTCGTCCGGCTATCAGCGTCGATTCCCCGGCGCCCGCGGCCGGTCGGTCACAGCCCGGTCGGGTGGTCCACGTACGTCGTCTCCAGCCCCCACTCGGCCGCGAGGTCGCGGAGCGCCCGGACACCGAACGTCTCCGTCGCGTAGTGTCCCGCGAGGACGACCGACACGCCCGCCTCGCGCGCCTCGTGGTACAGTTTCCCCTTCGCCTCGCCGGTGACGAGCGCGTCGAGGCCGAGGTCCGCGGCCTCGCGCAGCCAGTCGCTCCCGCTTCCGGTGACGATCCCGACCGACTCGACCGTCTCCGGGCCGGTGTCGAGCACCTGCACGCCCGCGCCGCCGTGGTCGACGGCCGCCTCCAGCGTCGCCGCGAGGTCGTCGAGGGCCGTCGCCTCGGGGAGGACGCCGCGCTGGCCGATGTGTTCGGGGCCGAGTTCGCCGAACGGCTCGCGGTCGACGAGGCCGAGCACGTCGGCGACGCCGGCGGCGTTGCCGAGCGACTGGTGCCCGTCGAGCGGGAGGTGCGACACGTACAGCGCCACGTCGTTGGCGACGAGCGGTTCGATCCGGTCGTACTCGCGGCCGGTCACGCGGTCGAGGCCGCCCCAGACGACGCCGTGGTGGGCGACGAGCGCGTCGGCGCCGCGCTCGACGGCGGCCGCGGCGGTCGCCCCGACCGCGTCGACGGCGAACGCGACGGTGTCGACCTCGCCGGCCCGCGACCCGACCTGCAGGCCGTTCGGGGAGGCGTCGAGGTCGGCGTACGCGTCGGTGTCCAGTGCCTCGTCGAGTCGGTCGACGAACTCGGATCGGTCCATACGGGGGCGTTGACGCTCCGGGGATATGTAGCCGACGCGACGGCGACGGCGGCCGGGACGGACGGCGGCGACGGACCGGCTCAGTCCGCGTCGTCGCGGGCGGCGGCGTGGGAATACACCGCCTCGCGCAGCAGCTTCCCCGCCAGCGCCGCGGCCTGTCCGTCGTCGCGGTCGTTCACCTCCACCGCGTCGACGCCGACGCAGTGGGGGGCGACCGTGCGGACGGCGTCGCGCATCTCGCGGGGGGCGAGGCCGAACGGCTCCATCGTCCCCGTCCCGGGCGCGAATCCGGGGTCGGCGCCGTCGACGTCGACCGAGAGGTACGCGTCGCGGCCGTCGACGCCGTCGAAGTCGGCCGTCCAGTCGGCCACGTCCGCGGGCGGGACGACCGTCACGTCGGGCGCGTCGGCGCGCTCCCACTCCTCGGGCGAGCCGGTGCGCGCGCCGAGGACGACCACCTCGTCGACGGTGGGGTACTCGGCGTCGTCACCGGCGTGGCCGTCGAGGCAGCGCCGGACGACACACGCGTGGTTCAGCGGGTTGCCGTCGTACGCGTTCCGGAGGTCGAGGTGGGCGTCGAGCGTCACGAGCACGTCGGGGTCGGTCGCGCGCACGCCCGCCCACGTGACGGTGTGCTCGCCCCCGAGCAGGATCGGGACGGCGTCGTCGATGACGGCCGCGCGGAGTTCGGCGGTCAGGTGGTCGAGGTAGTCGTCGACGGCGTCCCACGCGGGCACGTCGCCCGCGTCGTGGACGCGGAGATCGGAGAAGAACGAATCCGTGTGTCGGTCGTAGTCGTCGTAGGTGGCCGCGAAGCGGCGAACCCGCTCGGGGCCGAAGCGTGCGCCCGGCTGGAACGTCGTCGTCGCGTCGAGCGGCGCGCCCGTCAGGACGTACGCCGCGTCCTCGCGGTCGGCGACGGCACCGGGGAACGGCACGACCTTACCCGACGACCTTCCGCTGGCCCTCGTACTCGAGGTACTCGATGTTCTGGTCCGGCGTGAAGTCCTCGTCCTCGGGGACGCGCATCGTGAACGTCTCGTAGGTGTCGAGGTCCATCACCTGCGCGTCGTCGCCGGAGACGGAGACGACCTGCCCCTGCTTGCGTCGGATGATCGGCACCCACACCTTCGCGTCGACCGGCTGGGAGAGCGACCGCTTCTTCCCGTCGAAGACGCCTTTGCCCTCGATGCGGGCCTTCGCGCTGCCGTGCTTGCCGGGCTTGGCGGTGCTGTAGGCGTTGATCTTGCAGGGGGAGTCCTCCATCATCACGTAGCTCCCCTCCTGGAGTTCGCGGACCTGCTTCTGCTCTCTCGGCATACCCCGCGGTTCCCGTCGCCGCGGTATAAACGGTTTGATAGCGTTCAGCGACGCCACGAGCCCGATCCCCACGCCCCCGGGTCGCCCGCCGGCTCAGTTCCCCGCCCGCTCGACACCACGGTGCCGCTCCTCGGCGAACGCCGGTCCCCGCCGGTCGTCGACGTCGAACACCTCGTCGACCGCCCCGGCGGGGGCGTCCTCGGCGAGGACCGTGGGGGCCGCCGCAGCGCGCCCGTGGCCGGCCCACCGGAACGCGACGTACAGCAGGCTCGCGGCGGCGACGCCGAGGAGGAGGTTGCCGGCGACCGCGACGGCGTACGCGAGGACGCCGCCGACCGCGAGCCACACGGCGAGGCGACGGGCGCCGCCCGACCGACCGGCCCCCGACTCGGCGTCGACCACGATCCGGCCGTCGCCGGCGGGGACGACGACGACCCGTCCGTCGGGGTAGCGGAGCACGTCGACGGCGTCCCGGCTCTGTGACACGTTCGGCGGACGCTCCGACGGGCCGAAATTCGTTTCGGTCGCGGCGACGACCGACCCGTCAGTCGTCGACCCGCGGGGCCGTCACGGCGATCACGTCGCCGTCGCCGCTCACCTCGACGACCGACCCGGCGAAGCGGAAGCCGACCCGACAGCCGCCCGGCCCGTCCGGGGGGAACAGCGCGTCGAGCGCGTCCGGGTCGACGACTTCGTACAGGGGGTCGAGGTCGGTGGCGTCGAGACCGGTCGCCTCGGCCACGCACTCGACGACGCGGACACTCACGGGCTCCGGCTCGACCGGGTCGGCCGGGACGCGCCACCCCGTGTCGGTCGGGACGTCGTCCGTCCGGTCGTCGTGGGACGGCATCGGCTCAGTCGTCCGCGCGTCCGGCGGTCTCGAACGCCGCGCCGAGCACGGTCGCGGGCCGGTACAACGCGGCGGGGAGTTCGCGCACGAACGGCGTCGCCACGACGGCGCCGTCGCCGCGTTCCCACCGTATCAGCCCCGCGTCGGCCAGTTTCGGGAGGTGGAGGTGGCGCAGTTCCACCTCCGGCTCCCCGTCGACCCCCGGCCCGTCGGCGACCGCCTCGGCCAGCGACTCGGTCGACACCGGTGCCGGCCCCTCCCCGGCGAGGCGCCGGACAACGCCCCGCCGCACGTCGTGGGAGAGTGCGTCGTACACCGCCGACCAATCGCGCCGCGGGTCTTCCGCCATGCTAGAAGGTAGCGTACTTGTCGCACCTACCGGTGTCGCTTGCTATATCAAGCGCTTAACGATCGGCGTCGACGTCGTCGGGCAACGACGGCGGGTCGATCCCGGAGGCGACCGTCCGCTGGAGGACGTTGTTGACCCCGCGGCGAACCGTCTCCGACAGCGACTGTTCGCTGACGCCGAGCTCGCCCGCCAACTCGCGCAGCGTCGTCCGGCGCGGCACCTCGAAGTACCCCCGGTCGATCGCCAACGCCAGCGACCGGCGCTGGGTGTCGGTCAGTCCGAACGGGTCCTCGGCGTCCTCGTCGCCGACCAGGGTGTACAGCCGCGTCATCGCGATGTCGATGCCGCGTGTCCGGAGGAAGTCGTTGAACTCCGCCACCCGCGAGCGGTCCTCGAACCGGATCCGGAAGAACCACCGGCCGGCGCTGTGCGCCTCGAGGATGGTCGCGTCGAACTCCGCCATCGCGAAGATGAGGCTCCGCACCTCCTCGCTCCACTCGACCCGGTAGAGGCCGCGCCCGTCGAGGACGTCCAACGGAACCACATCCTCGACGTACTCGCTGGACTGGATGTCCGACTCGAAGGCGTCGAGGTCGGGGCTCCGGACCCAGATGTACGGCATCACGCGTCGGGAGCTCGGCACGACGCGCTCCATCTCGACTTCGATGTCGGACGCGCGGGCCAGCACCCGCCCGAGCACGAACTGCTCGGGCTCGACGGTGAACTCCGCGATGACTGCCATGGGGGCCGTACACCGCTGGCGGTATTGAGTACTCGCGTCCCGGCCCCCTCGGCGACAGCCGCCGGCCTCAGTCGTCGTCCGTGTCGGCGACGCCGCCGGCGCGCTCCGTCGGCGCCGCCGGGGACGGCGCGCCGTGTTCCTCCGGGGCCAGCAGCGGGTCCGGGAGCGCCTCCGCGACGGGGGTCGTCGTGACGGTCCCGCCGTCGTCGTCCGCGACGATCAGTCCGGCGTCGACGAGCTTCGGGAGGTGGACGTGGTCGAACTCCAGGGTCGACGCCGCGGGGTCCGCCGCGTCCGCGGCGAGGTCGGCGACCGAGAGCGACCCGTGCGCCGTCGCACGAAGCCGACGCAGCACGGCCCGTCGCCGCGAGGACGCGAGCGCGGCGAACACCGCCGACCAGTCGACTTCGGGGTGGGTGGTCACGGGGGAGAGTACCACTCGTTCCGGCGAGTAGGTTCCGCTTGATAGCTCAGTCAAGTTATAAGGGGTCCCTTCGGCGAGTGCCTGCCCGGCCGCGAGGGGCGGCGGACGCGGACGGGGTGGCCGCCGCCTACCAGTCGATCCGTTCGCGGTCGCGCCAGAACCGGCCGCCCGGCCCGTCGCGGAACCGCGCGAGCCACGTCGGGGTGTCGGCCCCCTCCGCGGGCGCGCGCGGCGCCTCCTCGCCGCCCATCTCGGTGTGGACCCACCCCGGGCACGCGGAGTTGGCGATCAGCCCCTCGTCGGCGTACTCGCCGTGGAGGTACGTCGTGAGGCCGTTGAGCGCCGTCTTCGTCACGCGGTAGGACGGCGAGCCGCCGGACTGGGCCTCCCCGAGCGCGCCCATCCCCGAGGAGACGTTCACGATCCGCGGCGTCTCCGTCCGCAGCATCGGCGGGAGCGCGTACTTACACAACAGCATCGGCCCCCGGAGGTTCACCGAGATGGAGTGGTCGACGTGGTGGGTCTGCTCCTCGTGGAGCGCGTTCCCGAAGTGGCCGACGCCGGCGTTGTTGACGAGGACGTCGAGGCCGTCCTCGGACTCGCCGATCGTGTTCAGCGCGTCCTGGATGTCGCCCTCCTGACTCACGTCGAGGACGACGCGCTCGTACTCGTCGGGCAGGTCGTACGTGACGCTGCGGACGCCCGCGTACACCGTCGCGCCCAGGTCCGCGAGGTTAGCGGCGATCTCGGCGCCGATGCCGCGGTTCGCGCCCGTCACGAGCGCGGCCTGTCCTGTCAGGTCGTCGTACAGATCCGGCTCCGGCGGGCCGGCGTCGCTGTCGGTCATACCCGCCGTTGGGGGTCGGGGGACTACGGCGTTTCGACCCGGAGCGGCCGGAACGTCTCCCCCGTCCACCGGTAGGCGACGAGGTCGTCGGGCGCGACGACGCAGTAGACGTACCCCGACCACGTCGCGCGCTCGCGGTCCGTCGCGGACGGGTCGGCCGGGCCGCGCGGGTGCGAGTGGTAGAAGCCGACGACGTCGAGCCCGCGGTCCGCACCGGCCTCGATGGCGGCGACGGTCTCGGCGGGGTCCAGTTCGTAGAATCGTTCGGGGTCGGCGGCGACGTTGTCGACGGCGACCGCCTCGACGACGCGGTCGACGGGGTCGGGGGCCTCGCCGTCGCGGCCGTCGCCGTGGCCGGCGTCCCCGTCGTCGGCCGCCCGCCGGCCCAGCAACACGCCACACACCTCCGCCGGCGCGCCCGCCGCCCGACGCTCGTGGAGGCTGTCACGCACCGCGGCCGGGAGCAGCAGGCGGTCGGCGGACACGACGCCCTACTCGAAGTCGCGCCGCATCGCGATCTCGAACCACGGGCACAGGCGCAGTTGGCGGTACCACTCGGGGTGCTCGTGGAGGTGGTCGTAGTCGACCCACAGCAGGCCCGCGATCTCCTCCTCGTCGGGGTCGAGCGCGTCGTCGTCCAGGTGGACCTTCAGCACGGCACACACCTCCCACTCCAGCCCCGCGTTCTCGAAGTAGCGCTTGTACTCGAAGCGGTCGGTGAGTTTCACGTCGCCGTACTGGTCGGGCGTGATGCCCAGTTCCTCCTCCAGCCGCTGGCGCGTCGCCGCCTCCTGCGACTGGCCCTCGACGGGGTGGGAGGCGACGGTGCCGTCCCAGTAGGTGCCCCACAGCCGCTTGCCGGGGGCGCGCTGCCCCAGCAGGAGCCGGCCGTTCGAGTCGAACACGAGGCAGGTGAACGCGCGGTGGCGGACGCCGTCGCCGGTGTGGGCCTCCAGCCGGTTCACCGTCCCCTGCGGGTTGTCGTCGCTGTCGACGGCGATCACGTCCTGGAGGGCGTTCTTGTGCTCCACGTCCTCGGCGGCTCCGGCGTCGCTCGCGCCGGCGTCGTCCGTACTCATACGCCGTCGTGCGTGAGGGCGAACCATGACGGCTTCGGTGTCGTCGCGGCCGCGAGCCGCCCGCGGCGGCCCGGGCGCCGGGACGGCGCGGCCTCACACCACGTCCGGGGGGTTCTCCTCGGGGTGGCGGTCGTACGCCTCGCCGACGACGAACTCCATCGCCCGCGGCCGCGCGGCGAGTTCGACGTGACGCCGCTCGACCAGCTCGCCGTCGAGCGAGAACTGGCGCGGCTTGGCGGCGTCGACCGTCAGCGACGGCACCTTCAGCCGGGTGAGGTGCGAGGCCCCCCGCCGCAGGAGTTTGTCGAGGGCGCCGCGCGCGAGGTAGTCGTACCCGGGGGCGTCCTCCACGACCACGACGTTCAGCTTGCCGTCCTCCATGTTCGCCTGCCGGCGCGCCTCCCCCGGGAACCGTCGCCCGTTGCCGACCAACAGCATCGCCGCGGTCCCCTCCCACACCGGGTCGCGCGCGGGCCCGGCGCGGACCTCCAGCTCCAGCCCCTCGAAGCTCCGCGTGTGCGCCATCGTCGCCACGACGTACGCGAGCACGCCGAGGCGGCGCTTCGACTCCCGAGTGGTCCGCGCGCTCGACTCGGCGGTGAGCCCGCCGACACAGGAGTTCAGGAACGGTCGCGGGGGGAGGTCGTCGTCGTGGTCGTCGCTCGGCCCGCGCGGCAGGTCGGCGCTGCCGAGGTCGAGCCGGCGCCGGTCGCCCGACTCCAGCAGGTCGAACGCGTGGTCGACGCCGCGGATCCCGACGTTGTCGGCGAAGTCGTTGCCCGTCCCCGCGGGGACGACGCCGACGGTGACGCGGTCGAGAGCGTCCTCGTCGTCGACGCCGCGGACGACGTCGTTGAGCGTGCCGTCGCCGCCCGCGGCGGCGACCAGGTCGGCCCCGTCGGCGACGGCCTCGCGCGCGAGGTCGTACGTGTCGCCCCGCTCGCGGGAGCTCCGGACGTCGTAGCCGCGGTCGCGGGCGATGTCGGCCGCGCGGGCGCTGCGCTTGCCGTCGCCGCTCCGTGGGTTGTGAACGAGAACGCGCATGCCTCACGACCCGTCCGCAACAGCAAAGCCCTGCCGGCGAGTCCCCCCGCCGTGCCCACGTTCGCCGTCGACCTCCACAGCCACAGCCGCTTCTTCCACGGCTTCGCCGGCCGAGCGACGGCGTACGACCGGCTCGGCGTCCGCCTCCAGACGGCCGCGGCCCGCCGTCGGGGGCTCGACGCCCTCGCGGTGACGAACCACGACTACGCCTACCCGACGGAGACGGCGTTCCCGACGCTCCCCGGCATCGAGGTGTCGACGACGCGCGGCCACGTCCTGATCGTCGGCCCGGACCCGCCCGCGCGCACGACCCCCGGCGAACTGACGCCCGGGGAGGCGGTCGCCGTCGCCCACGAGCGCGACTGCGCGGCGGTGCTCGCACACCCGTACCGCGGGAGCACCGCCCGCCGGAGCGGCGCCGCGTTCGACGCCGTCGAGATCAACGGCAAGAACCCCGAACACGCGGCTCGGACCCGCCGCCTCGCCGCCCGGCTCGACGTGCCGCTCGTCGGCGGCAGCGACGCCCACTACCCCGTCGAGGTCGGCCGGGCGTACACCCGGGTGACGGTCGACGGCGACGCGCCGACCCCGCGGGCGGTCGCCGACGCGATCCGGGCCGGGCGGACCGAGCCGGTGCTCCGGTACGACGGCCTCCAGCGGGTCATCGACCGGGCGTACACCGCCGTCCACGCGTGGCGGGGACGGGCCTCCCGGGAGTGACGGCCGGCCGGTCGGGCCCGCGGCGCGACCCGCGCGCCGACTCAGCCGAGGCGTTCGTCGAGGATGAGTCGCGTCTTCGTCCCCTCGATCTCGTCCATCTCCCTCGCGCGCGTGATGAGTTCGTTGACCGCACGGGTGTCGACGCAGTCGACGATGAGCACGATGTCCTCCTGCCCCGACACCTGCCACACGAAGTCGACCTCCTCCCAGTCGGCCAGCCGCTCGGAGACGGCGCTGGTGTTGACGTTCATGTCGACGCTGATCTCGACCATCGCCTTCACGTTCCCCGTGCGCGTGGTGACCGTGAACCGTTCGATCACGCCCTCGCTCGTCATCCGGTCCACCCGGTTTCGAACCGTCCCCTCGCTCGTCCCGACCTCCTCGGCGATCTCCGTGTACGGGGTCCGAGCGTCCCGTCGAAGGAGGTTGAGGATGCGCCGGTCCAGGTCGTCCATGCACGCCCTTGCCGGAGGGTCGCCAAAGAGATTACGAAATTCGTAACGAGGCTTCGAACGACGCACTTATGGTCCGCCCCTCGTTGTGTATCTCGTAATGGCCGACGCCTACGTCGCCCTGGCCGACGGCCGTGTCTTCGAGGCACGCGCCCGCGCGCCGGGCCGGACACGTGGTGAACTGGTCTTCACGACCGCGTACACCGGGTACGAGGAGTCGCTGACGGACCCCTCCTACGAGGAGCAGGTCCTCACGTTCTCGTACCCCCTGATCGGGAACTACGGCGTCCGAGACGAGCGGTTCGAGTCCGACCGCGTCCACCCCAACGCCGCCGTCGCCCGCGAGCTCACCGACGACGTCGCCGAGTGGCTCGAATCCGAGGGCGTGCCCGCGGTCGACCACCTCGACACGCGCGACCTGGTGACGAGCGTGCGCGAGGAGGGCGCGATGGCGTGCGGCATCGCCGCCGGCCCCGACGCGACCCCCGAGGCCGCGAAGGCTGAGCTCGCCGAGTGCGTCGGCATGTCCGACCACGTCGACATCGGCAAGCAGGTGTCGACGGACGAGCCGTACACCGTCGAGGGCGGCGGCGACGTCGACGTCGCGCTCGTCGACTGCGGCATGAAGGGCTCCATCGCCACCTCGCTGGCCGAGCGCGGCGCGGACGTCCACGTGCTCCCGTACGACGTCGACGCCGACACCGTCGCCGAGTTGGAGCCGGACGTGCTGTTCGTCTCGAACGGGCCGGGCGACCCCGCGAACTTCGCGGCCGCGACGGAGCTGGTCGAGGCGTTCGCCGGCGAGGTGCCGCTGGCGGGCATCTGTCTCGGCCAGCAGATCGTCGCCCGCGCGTTCGGCGGCGACACCGAGAAGATGGCGTTCGGGCACCGCGGCGTCAACCAGCCCGTGCGCGACCTCGAGACGGGGCAGGTCGTCATGACCACCCAGAACCACGGCTACTCGGTCGCCGACCCCGGCGACCTCGAGGTGACGCAGGTGAACGTCAACGACGACACCGCCGAGGGGCTCAAGAGCGACGAGTTCTCCGTCGTCACCCGGCAGTATCACCCCGAGGCGAACCCCGGCCCGCACGACTCGCTGGGCTTCTTCGACGAGGTGCTCGATCTGGCGGGCAACGGGTCGCGGACGCCCGTCACGGCCGACTGACCGCGACGGTCCCGCGCCGTCGCGCGACCGTACTGAAACGAGTTTCAGAGAACCTTCTTCGGGGTTCGTGTCGACTCGCCGAGTATGGCAGTCGACGACACACCGACGTTCCACGAGGTCGTCCCGCTCGACGAACTCCGCGAGACCGGCCGGACGCTGACGGCCGTCGACGGGACGCCCATCGCGGTGTTCCACCACGAGGGCGAGGTGCGCGCGGTGAACAACCGCTGTCCCCACATGGGGTTCCCCCTCACCGAGGGGAGCGTCGAGGAGGGCGTGCTCACCTGTCACTGGCACCACGCGCGCTTCGAGCTGTCCTGCGGCGACACGTTCGACCCGTGGGCCGACGACGTCGACACCTACCCCGTCGAGGTGCGCGACGGGGTCGTGTACGTCGCCCCCGAGCCCCGACGCTCGGAGCCGCCCGCCGAGCACTGGCGGAGCCGGCTCGACGACGGGCTCGAACAGGACATCCGGCTCGTCCTCGCGAAGTCGGCCGTCGGCCTGCTCGACAACGGCGTCGACCCCGGCGAGGTGCTCGACCGGGGCGTCCGCTTCGGCGTCCGCAACCGCGCCGACGGGTGGGGTTCCGGGCTCACGATCCTCGTCGCGCTCGCGAACCGCCTGCCGGACCTCGACGAACAGGACCGCAAGCGCGCGCTGTATCAGGGACTCGCCGAGGTCGCCGGCGACTGCGCGGGCGAGCCGCCGAAGTTCGACCAGGAGGCGTTCGACGCCGCGGACGTGCCGTTCGAGCGCCTGCTCGCGTGGTTCCGCGAGAACGTCGAGGTGCGCGACGCCGACGGCGCCGAGCGCGTGCTCCGCACCGCCGTCGCGGCCGGGTACGGCCCCGAGCGACTCACGGAACTGCTCGTCACCGCCGCGACGGACCACCGCTACCTCGACACCGGCCACGCCTTCGACTTCGTCAACAAGGCGACGGAGGCGCTGGACCGCGTCGGCTGGGACGACGACGAGCGCGTCGCCGACGTGCTCGCCTCGCTGGTGCGCGGCCTCGCGACCGCCCGGCGCGCCGAGGAGACGTCGTCGTGGCGCCAGCCGGTCGACCTCGCGGCCATGTGCGAGGACACGTTCGACCGTCTCGACGACCTCGTCGCCGCCGGCGAGGGCGCGACGTGGACCGAACCCGACGGCTTCACCGACCGCCTGCTCGCCGAGGACCCGGAGACGGTGTTCGAGGCGCTGGAGACGGCGATCCGCGGGGGCGCCAGCGTCGAGCAACTGGCGAGGGCGGTGTCGCTGGCGGCCGTCACCCGCGTCGCGCGGTTCGCGACGAGCAACGAGTTCGCCGACTGGAACACCGTCCACCACACGTTCACCTTCGCCAACGCCGTCCAGCGGGCGGCCGAGCGCACCGACGCGACCGCGCTGTACCGCGGCGTGGTCGACGCCGCGGTCAACGTCTACCTCGACCGGTTCCTCAACACGCCGCCGGCGCCCGAGCCGACGGGCGACCCCGACGCCGACCCCGCGGCCGCGCTGGAGGAGCTCCGGCTGGCGTTCGAACAGCAGGGGAAGGTGGAGGCGGCCGGCGGCGCCGTCGCGGACTTCCTCGCGGCCGGCGGCGACTCCGAGCGCCTGAAGGCCGCGCTGGGGAACGCGCTGCTGGTCGAGGACACGGACTTCCACACGTTCCAGGCGTACGAGGCGGCGTGTCGCCAACACGACGCGCGCGACGACCCCGCCGAGCGGCGGACCTGTCTCGTCGCCGCCGCCCGCTACATGGCCGCCCACTACCCGACGCGGCGCTCGCGCGAGCAGACGTTCTCCATCGCCGCGCGGCTGCTGCGGGGCGAGCGCGTCGACGGCGCCGACGGGGGCGCCGCCGCCGGGGCGGCGGAGTGAGGCGGCTCAGTCGGTGAGGTTCTCGCCGCCGACGCCGGCGCCGTCGGCCCGGGCCGTCCCGAACACCCGGTCGACGCCGGCGCCGCGGGCCAGGTCGTCGAACGTCCACACGCGGTGGTCGGCGCGCACACAGCGTCCGCGCTGCTCGTGGCCGTGGCGCTCGACGTGGACCGCGTCGAGCCCCGCGTTCCACGCCGCGCCCACGTCGCTGTCGCCGTCGCCGAGGTAGACGCCGCGCTGTGTCGCCGGGTCGACGCCGATGTCGTCCATCGCGACGCGGAGGGGGCCGGGGTCGGGTTTCCAGCCGGTGTCGTCGGAACACGAGAGGAACGTGTCGAAGCGGTCGGTCAGCCCGAGGCGGTCGGTGACGGGCCGCGCGAGGAACTCCGCACAGTGGGTGACGAGGCCGAGGGGGACGTCCCGCCCGTGGAGGTCCTCGAGCAGGCGTTCGGCGTCCTCGTGGAGGAAGGTGGCCTCGGCGCGCGCGGCGGGGTCCTCGACGGCGTGGAAGGCGGGCCAGAACTCCGCGGGGTCGAGCCCCCACTCGCGCAGCTGCGGGTCGCGGGCGCCGGTGAGGCCGTGCCACAGCAGTTCCGCCTGCCGGTCGTCGAACTCGTAGCCGATGCGATCGCCCACCCGGTCGAACACCCCGCGGGTGTAGGACCACTCGGCGTCGACGAGCGTGCCGTCGAGGTCGAACAGCCAGAAGTCGTAGGTGTTGGGGACCATCCGAGACCCAACGGTAGGTCGCTCCCCGTGTTATATGTTCGCTCCCTACCGACCGAGTAAACAATCGCCTAACACGACGACCGCGGCCGGACCGCGGACCGGCCCGTCGGCGTCCCGCTCACCCGTCGACGCCGGATCCGCCGGTCGACCCGTCGGCGACCCGGATCGACGAGCCGAGGTACTTGTGGAGCGCCTCGCGGACCGAGTCGGCCCGGAACGCCGGCAGGTCCGCGGCGACGGCCTCCCGGAGCGCTTCGAGGTACGCCTCGTCCGTCTCGAGCTCCCGGAACTCCGCCGTCGACACCTCGACGCCCGCGGGGAGGCGGTCGGCACACAGCTCGCGCACGTGGTCGTCGTCGTTCGCCTCGCCGCGCCACAGCGCGTCGCGGAACAACAGCCACCCCTCCTCGCCGGGCGTCGCCGCGGGGATCCGCACCACCGTCTCGAACGTGTCCGGGTCGATCCGCGCGCGCCGCGGCGAGAGGGTGAACCGGACGCGGAACACGTACGCCGCCTCCATCGGCTCAGTCCGCCAGTTCGTTCAGCCGGCCCGCGAGGTCGAGGTCCTTCCCGGTGACGCCGCCGGCGTCGTGGGTGGTGAGCCGGACCGTCACCTCGCGCCACTCGACGGTCATCGTCGGGTGGTGGAACGCCTCCTCGGCGAGGCCGCCCGCCCCGGCGGCGAAGCCCACCCCCTCGAGGTAGGAGTCGAACTCGAAGGTGCGCGCGATCTCGTCGGCGTCGTGGTGCCAGCCGTCGGGGAGCTGTGCGGCGATCTCGTCGGCGTCGAGGACGTCGGTCACGGTCGATCTGTCGCTCGCCGTGGACAAAAGCGTACCCCGGGGGCGCGGGGAGCGCCCCGCGCCGGGTCAGCGCCGGCTCGCCGCCGAGGTCAGCGCGGTCTTCGCGTCGGCGACCAGCGCGAGCGTCTCCGCGCCCGCCGACAGGACGGGGTACGGCGACGACAGCGAGCGGTAGAGGTAGTCGAACCAGTACCGGCGCTCGCCCTCCTCGTCGTGGATCCGCCCTTGGCGGTCGGTCAACAGGGTCTCGACGCGGTCCTCGTGCCACTCCAGCCGCTCGTACTCGCCGACCAGGTCGGTGTAGGTGGCGTGCGCGAGGTCGCGCTCGACCGTGCGCTCGCCGGCCTCGACCGCCGGCGCGAGCGTCGACTCCGCGTCCGCGAGCGCCGACTCCTCGGTCTCCAGCCGGGTGAGCATCTCGGCGCGTTCCTCGCGTGCGCGCTCGGCCCCGCCGGCGAGCGTCGCCCGCAGCGTCGGCGTCAACGCGCCGCCGTCCTCGACGAGCGCGCCGGCGACGGCGCCGGAGAACTCCTCGGCGACGCTCTCGGCGAGCGTCTCGTCGTACTCCTCGTCGTAGTGTGCGGTGGCCATCACGGTCTCCCGGTAGGCGGCCCGGGCGGCCGCCAAGCCGCCGTCGTCACCCCCTGGAGCGCCGACGCTCGCGGTGAGGACGTTCGTCCCGCCGCCGGTCGGGGTCGGTCGCCCGATCTCGTTTGGCTCCAGCGCGACGACGCGGCGGCGGAACCGCTCGAACGCGTCGCGCTCCGCGCGGGTCCGCGTCACCTCCCGCCCGAGCGCCTCCCGCGCGACCTCGAGGCGTCCCAGGACCGCCCCCACGGCCAGCAGGAACGCCGCCGTCAGGCCCAACACCGCGAGGCCGACGGCGATGTCCGGGTGGTCGCACGCCGCCACCCGGCACATCGACTCCACTCCCTGTTCGACCGGCGCGGTCGAGAGCCGACCGACGCCGTGACTCGCGCCTCTCATGGACTACCGTGCGACGGCATCGCACATCACCCTTTCCCCTGTGGGGGCACTCGCCGTATCGTTCACGGGTAATCGGTCGAAAAGTACCCGACTGGAGTACCGGCCGCGGGGATCGCCCCCGGCGGGTCAGTCCTCGGAGAGCCGGTCGAGCACCCGGGGCGGAATCCCGCCCGCGCCCTCGGATCCGTCGGCGGCGTCGGCACTCGCGGGGGTCGCCGGCGGCGAGTCGAACTCGGGGTCGAACAGCTGCATCGCCGTGTGGATCGTGTTCCAGTCGTCCTCCGCGGCGGCCTCGCGGAGGCTCTTGGTGGGCGCCGCCAGCAGTTGGCCCACGAGCGCGTCGGCCAGCCCCGCGACCGTCTCGCGCTGGTCGTCGGTGAGGTCGCCCTGCGCCTCCAGCTTCGAGAGCGCCTCGCGGAGCTCGCGACGCTTCGTCCGTTCGGCGGCCTCGTACATCATCGACACCGCGTCGTCCGCGCGCTTGCGTTTGAAGTCGTCGAGGAGCCGCTGGAACTCGACGTCGATCATCTCCTCAACCGACCGGGCGGCCGCCGCGCGCCGCTCGCGCGTCTCGCCGGTGACGGTCTCGAGGTCGTCGATGTCGCGGACGACGACGCGCTCGTCGCCCGCGTCGGGCGCCACGTCGCGCGGCTGGCCCAGATCGATGCACAGCGTCTCGCCGGCGTCGGCGAACGTCCCGTCGTGCAGGACGGGGCCGTCCGCGCCGGTCGCCGCGATGAGGACGGCCGCCTCGCGGGCGACGGCGGGGACGCGGTCCAGCGGCACCGCCGCCGAGTCGCTGTCGAGGGCGGCGGCGACGTGTTCGGCCGCCGCGAGCGTCCGGTTCGCGACGACGACCCGCCCGACGGGCGACGCGTCGAGCGCGCGCGCCGCGAGCGTCCCCATCTCGCCGGCGCCGACGACGACGGCGGTGGCGTCCGCGAGGTCGGTCTCGCGGGCGGCCAGTTCGACGGCCGCCGACCCCAACGACACCGACCCCTCGTTGATGCGGGTCTCCGCGCGGGCACGCTTCCCGACCTGCAGCGCCTTCGAGACGGCGTCGTCGAGCACGCCGCCGTGGAGCCCGCCCGCCTCCCGCGCGACCTCCGCGGCGTCGCCGAGCTGGCCGAGGATCTGGTCCTCGCCGATGACGAGCGACTCCAGCCCCGCGGCGACGCGCATCAGGTGCCGGACGCTCCCCTCGTGGTCGAGGTGGACGACCGCGCCCTCGCGGACGTCCGGGGCGAACGGCTCCAGCGCCCGTCGCGCGGCCGCGGCGTCGTCGGCCGCGACGTACGCCTCCGCGCGGTTGCACGTCTGGAGCGCCAGCGCCTCGTCGACCCCGTCGCGGGCGAGCAGCTCCGACACGAGCGTCGACTCGCCGACCGCCTGGGCGGTCTCGATCTCCTCGACCGAGGCGCGGTCGTGGCTCACGCTCACGCCCGCGACGACGCCGGTGTCAGTCATCGATCGCCTCCATAACTCGGTTCGCTTCCTGGCGAGCATTGGAGACTCCGTCTTGTAAAGCCTTCCAAACCTCGGGGGCGTCGACGACCGCGCGAACCCGGTCGCGTCGTGCGGTCGCGGCCATCCCCGCCGCCTTCTGTTCGGCACGGATCTCCGCGACCAGATCGGCCATCGCGCCGGCCCCCTCGATCTCGCGTTCGATCCGGCGGCGAAGCTCCTTCGACAGCGCCGGCGCCGCCCCGCCGGTGGCGACGGCCGCGACGACCGACCCGTCGCGCACCGTCGCCGGGACGACCACGCTGTCGGCGTCGCGCCCGCCCGCCTCGTCGGCCCGGTTGACCAGCGCGCCCGCCTCGCGGGCGGCCGTCTCTGCGGCGTCGTTGACGGCGGCGTCGTCCGTCGCGGCCACCACCAGCGCGGGGGCGAGCCGCGCGACCCAGTCGCCGACCGTCTCGGGGGTCGGCGCGGCGCGCACCAGTTCGGCGTCGCCGAAGTCGCGGTCGGCGAACGCGGGGCTCACGACGACCGTCCGCGCCTCGCGCGCGAACCGCCGCGCCTTCCGCGCGCCCACCGGCCCGCCGCCCACGACCAACACCGTCTCGTCGGCGAAGTCGTGCAACAGCGGGATCACCGCGCGGCCTCCATGTCGTCCGCCGATCCCACCCCGGGGTGATAAACTCCCGGTCGCGGTTCGCAGTCGCGAGACGCGGCGCCGACGGCCGCGGGCGGTCGTGTCCGTCCACGCATCGGCCCGGTCACGCGTCGGCCGGGTCGGCCTCCTCGTCGCGCACCTGCGCGTCGGCGCGCTCGTCGAGGCGGATGCCCGTCTTCTTCAGGATGCGCGTGGAGAACAGCGAGTCCCACTCGTCGTCGGCGACGTCCCAGAACTCGGTCATGGTGTCGCGGACCTGCTCGATCCGCCGCTCGGACTCGGCCTCGTCGCGCCCGTGGGTCATCGCGAAGAAGTTGTACGGCCACACGCCCTCGTGGCGCGGGCGGTGGTAGCAGTGGGTGACGAACCCCAGCGAGGCGACCGCCGGCCCCACCTCCTCGAGCAGGTCGTCGGGCACGTCCCAGACGGTCATCCCGTTCTCCGTGTAGCCGAGCGCGTAGTGGTTCGGGATGACGCCGACGCGGCGCACCTTCCCCCCTCCCGCTCGAACCGCTTGATCGTCTCGACGACCCACTCGACGGGCTGGCCGACCGCCTCGGCGACGTCGGCGTACGGCGTCTCCGTGACGGGGAGTCCCCCCCTGGATCTCGACGACGAGGTCGCGCTCGCGGGCGGTGATGCCGCGCTCGTCCGACGGCTCCACCGCGGGCCCGAGGTGCGACAGGTCGAGGTCGCCGTCGGGCACGGGGCCGTCCAGCAGGAACTTCGCGCCGACGTGGAACTCCTCCCGTTTGGGGAGGTTGTACGTCTCCTGCCCGGTCGCGGCCTCGATGTCCGCGAGCACGCGCTCGACGGCGGCCTCGTCGGCGACGGAGACGACGAACCACATGTTGAGGTGCGGGTGTTCGCGCTCGTAGTTGTGGGCCACCTCGCGGAAGTCGTTGACCGTCTCGGCGACCTCGTCGTAGCGCTCCTCGGGGGCGTGCATCGCGACGAGCGTCGCCGTCCCGCCGATGGCCTCGGCGTTGACGAGCGCGCCGAACCGCGACAACACGCCGCGGTCGTCGAGGTCGCGGACGGTCGCGAGCAGTTCCGCGGCGTCGACGTCGACGCCGCGCTCGGCGAGCGCCGCCGCCGCGGGCTCCCACGGCCGCTCCGCGACCGGGAAGCCGCCCTGGAAGGCGTTGATGACGGCCCGTTCGAGCGTCGTGAGTTCGACGTCCGACCCGACTTCGTCCATAGCGTCGTTCCGGACGCCGCGAGGATAAGCGTCGCGTTCGCGGGTGTGCGCCCGCGCGGGGTGGCGGCGACCGGGTCCGGTCGTGCCGGCCGACTCAGTCCTCGCGGGCGTCGCTGCTCGACCCCGTGTCGGCGGTCGGCTCCGGCGCCCCGGCGGCGCGTCTGTTCGCGTCGGCCGTCGGGCCGGCGTCGGCGGTCGCGCCCTCGCCCGCCAGCGGCCGGGCGCCGAGCGCGCCGAGCGCGAACGCGAGCGCGCCGAAACGGTCGCCGACGGCGACGCGGCCGCGGTCGGCGTCGTACTCGATCACCCGGGCGTCGGCCAGCCGCGGGAGGTGCGTCTGGCGGAGGGAGACGTACACGCGCTTGCGCTCGTCGTAGGCGGGGTCCTCGCCGAACTCGCGTTCGGCGATCGCGTCGATCAGCGGACGGACCTCGACGGTGTCGTCCGCGGCGTCGAGGTGCTCGACGACGTAGCGCCGGCGGACGCTCGCGAGCAGCTCGAACACGAGGGTCTTCGAGAGCCGACCGCCGGTCTCGGGGAGCGCGTCGAACCGCGCGCGCGACCATCGGTGGCTCCACTGGTTCCGGTGAGCGTCCGTCATGCGTACTCCGTGTGCTCGTTTCGCTGGCGGGAGCATGCGCACATAGCAGTTTCGGCCGACGGCAGAAGGTCCCATGCGGGAGTTTTGGTCCCGCCGGCGGCGCGGGGCCGCCACGGTGGTCGGGACCCGACAGCCACCGGGGTGTGGAATGCCGTGGTGATGCCGGAATGGTGGTGTCGGTCCCACCGGTAGTTCCGGACAGGGGGATGTATGTAAGTGGCGCTTACCATCACCGAGTCGAGGGGAGATCGCCCGTGGGCACCGGGGCCCCGGCGGCTCAGGGGACGAGCGTCACGTCGCGCACGCCGTCCAGCGCGGCGACGTCGGCGCCGAGCGCCTCCTGGTCGACGCCGGCCTCGTAGTAGAACACGAGGTCGAACGTCCCCTGTCGGAGCAGCTGCTGGCACTCCCAGACGAACGCCTCGTCGTCGAGCGTCAGCCCCTGGAACTGGTTGGAGGCGAAGTCGGTGTCGTCGTTGCCCGCGTAGATGTACGTCTCTCCCTTCTCGGCGTGGTCGGCGATGACCTCGTTCAGCGCCACGGTCAGCTCGTGCATCTCCAGGTCCTCCTGCCCGGCGAGGTCGGTGTGGACCACCATCCCGAGGAGGTCGATGTCGCCGGGCTCCAGCAGCGCCTTCGTCCGCTCGTACAGGTCTCGGTCGATGGCGTCGGTCATACTACCGACTCGGTCCACCGCGGGCATACCGGTGACGGTTCGTCCCCGCGCGGGTCGCGGGCGACCGCGGTCGCGGCGTCGCGCCCCGCCCGCGCCGCGCACCTTTTTACCCGCCTCCACCCACCTGCGGACATGGAGCTCACGCTGAAGTTCTTCGCCACCTTCCGGGAGGCGGTCGGGTCCAAGATCGTCGAGCGGGAGTTCGCCGACGCGTCCACCGTCGGCGACGTGCTCGCCGCCCTCGAGGCGGAGTACGAGGGGCTCGCGGGGAACCTCCTCGTCGACGGGGACCTGAAGCCGCAGATCAACGTCCTGCTCAACGGCCGGGAGGTCCTCCACATGGAGGGCGTCGACACCGGCGTCGCCGACGGCGACACCCTCGCGGTGTTCCCGCCCGTCGCCGGCGGCGGCGTCGACTGCGACCGCCGCGGGGCGACGGGCGACCCGCACCGTGCCGACGGCGGCGCCGGGGGCGACGACGGGACCGGGGACGCCGCGACGCGCGTCGAGGCGTACCGCGGCATCTCGCGGCGCCTCGCCGTCCACTACCTCCGCAACCTCGGCGGCGAGGCCGACGCCCCCGACGAGGAGGCGACGGCGGTCGTCGGCGACGGCTGGCGCGCGAGCGTCGACACCGCGGAGGTGAACGCCGCGGGGAGCATCACGCTCACCGAGGTGACCGTCACCTTCGAGGGCGACGCGGCCGCGCTCGACGACCTCGTCGAGCGGTTCGGACGGAAGGCGATGCGCGCGGGCGGGTGATGGCCGGCGGCGACGGGGGCGACGCGCCGGCCGAGCGCGACTACGACCCCGAGGCGCGCGACCGCGGCCACCCGATCGACGCGAACGCGCTCATGATCGCCGCCGCGAAGGCGAGCGTCGGCGCGGGCCGCCTCCCGGAACTGCTGCGTCGGGCGGACGACCACCTGCGCGCGAACGCCGACGAGTACGAGCGCCGCTTCGAGCGCGTCGACGACACCGACGGCGTCGCCACCTACCTCGTCCCGGACGGCCACTGGGCCGAGGTGGGCGAGGCGCTCGGGGTGAACCGCCGCGAGGTCGACGCGCTCCGGCGCGCCCACGAGCAACACCTCCTCCGTGTCGGCACGCGCAGTCGGCGCCGCCGGGAGTTCGAGACGGCGCTCGAACTCCGGGAGGCCGCCGTCGTCGAGCGCTGATCGGGTTTCGTTCCGCCGTTCGCTCGCGGATCCAACGGCGCACATTTATTACTCGACGGACGTGTTGACGAACGTGAACGACCGCGTGCTCGTCGTCGAGGACTCCGCCTTCCAGCGGGCACGCATCCGCGAGTGTCTCGAGCCGACGTTCGAGGTCGTCGCGTCGGTCGGCGACGGCGACGCCGCGGTCGACGCCTACCGCGAGCACGACCCCGACGCGGTGACGATGGATTTCGCGCTCCCCGGCCGCGACGGGCCGGCCGCGACCGCCGCCATCGTCGCCGACGACCCCGACGCCGTGGTCGTCTTCTGTTCGTGCGTCGCCCAGCAGGCGCAGTTCAAACGCGCGATCCGGGCGGGCGCGGCCGACTACGTCCGCAAGCCGTTCGACGAGGAGACGCTCGTGACGGCGCTGCGGGGGGCCGTAGCCGACGCGGAGGGGGACGCCGACCCCGTCGACGCCCGGCCCGTCTCGGAGTGAGCGGGCCGCGGGCCGTCCGGGCGGCCCGTTCGCCGGGACCGACGACACCTTGAGGCCACACGGCGCGCGTTCGACATGGACAGTCGCCTCCCGCCCGACCTCCGCGAGGGGGTCCGGGACACGCTCCCGCTCCTGTTGGGCATCGTCCCGTTCGCGCTCGTCGCCGGCGTCGCGGGCGTCGAGGCCGGCCTCACGCCGCTCCAGACGGTCGGGTTCTCGGTGGTCGTGTTCGCCGGCGCCTCCCAGTTGGCCGCCATCGAACTGCTCGGCGACGACGCCGCGCTCGTCACCGTCGTCCTCACCGTCGTCGTGATCAACCTCCGGATGCTGATGTACTCGGCGTCCATCGCGCCGTACTTCCGCCACCTCTCGACGCGGGTGCGCGCCGGCTGTGCGTACGTGCTCACCGACCAGGCGTACGCGCTGGCGCTGGCCCGCTACGCGGGGGACGACGACGGCGACATCCGCCGGCCGTTGTACTACCTCGGCGTCGCGTGGACGCTGTGGGTCGTCTGGCAGGCCGGCACCGTCGTCGGCGTCGTCTTCGGCGCCGCCGTCCCCGACGGGTGGCGCCTCGGGTTCGCCGTGCCGCTCGTGTTCCTCGCGCTGGTCGTGCCCGCGGTCGCCGACGGCGCGACGCTCGTCGCGGCCGTCGTCGGCGGGGGCGTCGCGGTCGTCGGCGCCGGCCTCGACTACAACGCGGGGCTGATCCTCGGCGGCGTCGTCGGCGTCCTCGCGGGCGTGGCCGCCGAGCGCGCCGGGCTCGCCGGCGGCGACGGCGACGCTGACGACGGCGACGCCGCGGAGGGCCACCCGTGACGACGACGTACGGACCGCTGTCGGTGTGGGGCGTGATCGTCGCCGGCGGCGTCGCCACGTTCGCGATCCGGCTGTCGTTCGTCCACCTGTTCGGCCGCGTCGACGACGTCCCGCCGTGGCTCGAGCGCGCGCTGGTGTACGTCCCCGCGGCCGTGCTGGCCGCGCTCGTCGCGCCGAGTTTCGCCCCCGCGTCCGCGACCGTGTCGGCGGCGCTCGCGCCCGACTACCTCCCGGAGCTGTGCGGCGGGCTGGCCGCGGTGCTGGCGGCGTGGTACACCGAGGACGTGCTGTGGACGGTCGCCGCCGGGATGGCGGCCCTCCACCTCGCGCGGTTCCTGCTGTAGCTACGCCTCGGCTGGCTCGTCGGTGTCGTCGGTGTCGGTGTCGGTGGCCGGCGAGGCGGCGGCCGCGCGACGCGCCTGTGCGTCGGCGATCCGTTCGTGGGCACGGACGAAGCGGTAGAGGAGCCACAGCAGGAGCCCGAGCGACACGTAGGAGACGACCAGCAGGATCTGCGACTGGATCACCACCGCGTACAGCGCGAGGAGCACGAACGCGACGGCCGCGGCGATACCGGGCGGCGAGCGGAGCGACTCGCGGAGGGACGGCGGGGACTCGGTCGGCATGTGGGATCCGAACGGGGGCGACGTGGCAAAAAGGTGGGAGATCGGCGCGCGTGGAGCCGCCGCTGGCGGGCGAGCGTCGAAAGAAGGTCGCGTCCGTGTGGGCGGCTCGCGTCAGTCGTCGGCGGGTGCGACGCCGGAGTCGCCCGAGGAGACGCCCGTGCCCGGCCCGATGTCGATGCCGAGCTCGTCGAGCTTCTCGTCGGGGACGACGCCGTCGACCCAGCCGCGGACCTCGTAGTACTCCGCTTTCATCTCGGGGAGCTCGCAGTACTCGCCCTCGGAGGCGCCCTGCCCGCGGATGCCGTCCTCGAGGAAGCGTGCCGGCAGCGAATCGTCCGAGCCGTCGAAGCCCGCGAGGTTGTTGTAGTACCGCTCGAGCGTGTACACGCGCTCGCCGGACTCCAGCAGCTCCTCCTCGGAGACGTCGAGGCCCGTCATGCCGTTGTACTGCATGACGTACTCCTCGATGCCCTCCGCGAAGGCGTTGAACTTGCAGATGTCGAACGAGTCCGAGATGGCGTGCATGTCCTGGAAGGTAGCCGTCAGCTCGCCTTTCCCCTCCCAGGCGTACGGGTCGACCTTCTGCGGGAGGCCGAGGATCTCGGCCGAGGGGGTGTACGCGCGCAGGTGGCACGCGCCGCGGTTCGAGGTCGCGTACGCGATGCCCATGCCCTTCATGCAGCGCGGATCGTACGCCGGGATCGTCTGGCCCTTGACGGCCAGCGAGTTGCCGGCGGCGTCGAAGCGCTCGGCGAGGCCGTTGGCGCCCGCCGCGAGCGCGTCCGCGAGCTCGCCGTCGCGGTGGGCCGTCTCCGTGATCAGGTCGATCATGCGCTCGGTGTCGCCCCAGTCGAGCTGCTCGTCGAGGTCGTCGAGTTTGCCCTCCTCGGACATCTCCATCGCCATCGCCATCATGTTCCCCATCTCGATGGTGTCGACGCCCATGTCGTTACACCGGTCGAGCATGATCGCGATCTCGTCGCGCTCGGTGTGGCCCGAGTTGGGGCCCAGCGCGAACGCCGTCTCGTACTCGTACGACTCGGTCCGGACGTTCATCTCCTCGCCCTTGTGCATCACCGACACCTCGACCTCCTTCTTGCAGGCGACCGGGCAGGAGTGACACGTCGGCTCGTCGACGAGGATGTTCTCGCGGACGTTCTCGCCGGAGACGCGCTCGGCGTCGATGTCGATCCCCTCGGCGTCGCGCATCGCCCCCGTCGAGGTGTACTTCGCGTTCTTCGTCGGGAGCCCGTCCATCTCCTCGGTCGCGTTCATCAGGACGTTCGTCCCGTACAGCGACAGGCCGCCCTCGTTGGGCGCGGTAACCTCCGACTCCCGGATCACCTGCATCGCCTGCTGGTACCCCTGTTTGAACGTCTCGGGATCCTTCGGCTTGGGCATCCTCGTGCCCGACTTGACGACGACCGCCTTGAGGTTCTTCGACCCCATGACGGCGCCGGTGCCGCCGCGCCCGGAGGCGCGGTCGTCCTCGTTGACGATGCAGGCGTACTTCACGCCGTTCTCGCCGCCCGGTCCGATCGCCATCACGGAGACGTTCTTGCCGACCGAGCCGTCGACCTCCTCACCGAGCGTGTCGATGGTGTCGTGGACGCCCATCCCCGTCAGGTGGGAGGCGTCGCGCAGCTCCACCTCGCCGTCCTCGACGTAGGCGTACACCGGCTCGTCGCTGGCGCCGTCGAACACGAGGCCGTCGAAGCCCGACCACTTGAGGCGCGCGCCCGACCAGCCGCCGTGGTGGCTGTCGGTGACCGTGCCCGTGAGGGGGGACTTCGTCACGACCGCGATCCGACCGGACATGACGGTCTGCGTGCCCGTCAGCGGGCCGTTCATGAAGCACAGCCGGTTCTCGGGGCCCATCGGGTCGACGTCCGGACCGGCGTCGAACACGTACTTCACGCCGAGGCCGCGCGCGCCGATGTACTTCTTGGCGTCCTCGTCGTCGATACCCGCGTACGATACGTCACCGCTGGAGAGGTCCACGTGGCCGACGTGGTCCCGGAAACCGCCGAGGTCTGTCATGGTTAATCTACAATCGTTATATCGGACTGGAGTCTGTTAGCCGTTGCCACGTCGGGGTAACCGGATCCGGTTTCGAGACTCGTCACCGAGTCGAACCCGGTCGTCGGTGTTTTCCCCGCGCAGTCCGGTGGTACGGTCGATGACCGACGACCGACGGCGACTAGCAGTTTTCGTCGCCGTCGCGGCGACAGTCGTCGTCGCCTCGCTCCTCCCGGGCCCGTCGGCCGCCGGCGGGGAGCCGACCCCGGACGCCGCGCCGCCGGGCACGGATCTGGTGCTCCACGCGGCCGGCTACGCGGCGGTGGCGTACGCGATGGCCCGGGCGCTGCCCGCGCGCGACCGCCGACGCGACGCGCTGGTCCCGCTTGCGGGCGTGGTCGTCGCGGCCGTCGCGCTCGGCGCCGGCGTCGAACTCGCGCAGGGGCTCGTCCCGGGTCGGACCCCGTCGGTGCTCGACGCCGTCGCCAACGCGGTCGGCGCGCTGGCGGGCGTCCTGTGGTGGCGCCGTCGCCGGCGGCGCGAGTGAGCCGGGACCGCTGGCGCCGTCTCAGCGGCCGGCGGGGGCGCCGCGCCCGCGGTCGCGAACGGTCGCGGTCACGTCGGCGTTGAGCCGCGAGCGCTCGAAGTAGACGTGGTCGAACTCCGTGGAGTCGTACTCGGCGTACAGGTCCACCGGGAGTTCGTCGCCGTCGGCGGCGTCCCCGACCGCGTCGGCCAGCGCCGCGTCGTCGACGCGGGCGACGAGCGTCCCCTCGTCGGCGTCGAACACGGCGTGCTCGGCGGCGACGCGCTCCCCGTCGGGCGACCGAACCGCGACGGTGTCGGTCGCGACCGACTCGACGTCGGCGGGCGTGTCGAACCGCGCGACGACCTTCCCGTTGCCGTCGACGGTGACCGACGCGTCCGGGAGGTCGCGGTCGACGCGCTGCATCCGCCCCTCGACGGTCGGCGCGACCGTCCCGCGGGCGTCGAGGTACTCGACGACCGCCGTCGCCAGCAGCACGTCCGTCTCGGCGACCCGCGGCTTGTCGGCGAGCGGGTAGCCGCTCCCGCCGGCCGCGATGAAGCTGTTGACGGCGACCTCGTACGTCGCCTCGGGGTCGAGCGGCTCGCCGCCGACGCGCACGTCGCGGACCCGCTCGTCGACGCCCTCGTGGGGCACCCACTCGAAGCGGACGCCGCTGACCTGCTGGGAGATCTCCTCGCCGAACGCCCGTCCGGTGTCGCTCTCCAGCGTGATCACCTGACTCGCGAGCGTCTCGACGAGTTCCTCCCCGGTCAGCTCGACGGTGACGAGCGTGTTGGCGAACGGGAGCGTGTTGAACACGTCGCCGCCGGTGATGGGGCCGGGGCCGTACACCGCGTTCGACCGGATGCCGCCGGCGTTGGTGATCGCCACGTCGGCGCCGGTGCGCTCGCGCATCGCGTCGGTGATCAGGTTGCCGTAGTTGCTCTCGCGGTGGTAGTTGGTCGCGAACCGCGCGTCCAGCGGCACCGCGGACTCGGCGATCACCGTGTCGAGTTTCGCCTCGCCCCGGTAGTCCGCGATCGTCGCGGACGCCTCGGGGTCTTTCGGGATCCCGTCGGTCACCGGGAGCAGGTCGCCGTCGAAGCCGGTGACGGCGCCGGCGTCGGTGTCGACGGAGAGGCGGAGTTCGCCGAGGTAGTTCGCGCGGGCCTCCCCCTCGGTGACGACCGTGCCGCTCGTCGCTTCGGGCGGGTAGACGATCTCGTCGTCGCCGGCGACGACCACGTCGATGGCGTCATCGGTGTCGGCCTCGGCCAGCGCCTCCGCGTCGGGGACGCCGGTGTGGGCCAGCGCGACGACCACGTCGACGTCTTCCTCCTCGCGGAGTCGCTTCGCCTCGGCCGGGCCGGTCTCGGTGTAGTCCTCGACACGGAGCCCCTCGCCCTCGAAGTCGATGTTCGTCTTGCCGAACGTCGCCCCGTCGTCGACGAGGCCGATGAGCCCGACACGGACGCCGCCGCGGTCGACGACCCGGGCGGATTCGGTGCCGGCGAACGCCTCGCCGGTGTCGGCGTCGACGAGGTTCGTCGCGAGCCACGGGAACCGCGAGTCGTTCGTGACGCCGCCGCCGCTCTCGGCGTCGGTGATCGCGTCGAAGCCCGTAGTCGAACTCGTGGTTGCCGATCACGTCGGCGTCCGGACCGATCCGGTTCAACACGTCGACCGGGCACCGCCACTGGGAGATCGGCCCCAGCGCGTGCGGGCCGACCTGGTCGCCGCCCCCGACGACGACCACGGGGCCGTCGGCGGCCGCGCGCCGCCGCTCGATCAGCGTCACCAGCCGCGGGAAGTTCACGTCCTCCGCCGCGGCGGTCTGGATGTCGTTGTACGACAACACCGTCAGCGTCGTGTCGCCGGTCGCGTCCGTCGCGGCCGTCGCCGACCCCGACAGGACCGATCCCCCCCAGGAGGAGTCCACCCGCCTTGAGCACCTCGCGTCGCTCGCACACACCGTCTCGTGGCATCGATCGTCTCCTGTATCCGAGCGTTGGAAAAACTACCTACATAGCGAAATATAATCACGAGTACCGGCCGGTGACGGTCACGAGCCCGCACGCGTCGTCGGCGTCGCCGCCGGCCGGGCGACCGGTCGCGTCCGGAGCGGGCGAGCGAAGCCGTTTTCCGCCGGACCCGCCCAGTCCCGACAATGAGCAAGCCGAGCCCCGAGGCCCACGAGCGCGACCGGGGGATGGACGCGCACAACGCCGTCATGCGCGACATCCGGGCCGAGCGCGACGAGACGTACGACGCCCACGAGCCGACCCGCGTGTGGCTCGACGAGGACAACACCCCCCAGGGAGTGAAGACCAGCCTCACGATCATCCTCAACACCGGCGGCTGTCGGTGGGCCCGCGCCGGCGGCTGCACGATGTGCGGCTACGTCGCCGAGTCCGTCGAGGGGGGCAGCGTCTCCCACGAGGCGCTGATGGACCAGATCGACGTGTGTCTCGACCACGAGGCGGAGAACGCGGACGAGCCGGCCGAACAGATCAAGATCTACACCTCCGGCTCGTTCCTCGACGAGCGCGAGGTGCCCGCCGAGAGCCGCCGCGCCATCGCCGAGACGTTCGGCGACCGCGAGCGGATCGTCGTCGAGTCGCTCCCCGACTTCGTCTCCGCCGAGAAGCTCTCGGCGTTCACCGAGCAGGGGCTGGAGACGGACGTGGCGATCGGGCTGGAGACCGCGACCGACCGCGTCCGCCACGACTGCGTGAACAAGTACTTCGACTTCGCGGACTTCGAGGACGCCTGCGCGGCGGCCGCCGACGCCGACGCCGGCGTGAAGGCGTACCTCCTGATGAAGCCCCCGTTCCTCGCGGAGTCGGAGGCGCTCGAGGACATGGTGTCGTCGGTCGAGCGCTGTGCGGGCGTCGACAACTGCCACACCGTGTCGATGAACCCGTGTAACGTCCAGCGGTACACGATGGTCGACGAGCTCCACTTCCGCGGCGGGTACCGGCCGCCGTGGCTGTGGTCGGTCGCCGCGGTGCTGGAGCGCACCGCCGACGCCGACGCCATCGTCGTCTCCGACCCCGTCGGCGCCGGCGCCGACCGCGGCGCCCACAACTGCGGCGAGTGCGACGACCGCGTCCAGACCGCGATCAAGGACTTCGACCTCCGGCAGGACCCCTCGGTGTTCGAGCAGGTGGCCTGCGAGTGCGAGCGCACGTGGGAACTCGTGTTGGCGGAGGAGACCGCGTACGGCCAGCCGCTGGCGCGCTGAGGCGGCCGCCGCCCCCCGTCGCCGGTGCGGGGGCCCGGGGGACAGACGGCGTCTGACGCGCGGCATACAGCTAAGTACCTTGCTACCATGTGACAACAACATGGGGCCGACAGACCGTGCCGTGTTCACCTGTGCCGACTGTGGAGCGTCAGCGCCGTCGTTCGGGATCGACTACGACCGGCTCGGCTATCCGGTGTGTCCCGCGTGTGAGGCCGTCGAGAGCCCGCTCGGGGGACCGGGCGCCCGCGTCAGACCCTGACCGGGGCGCGTCGGCGACACGCTCGCTCGGTCGACTACTCCGCGAACGCCCGGAGCACGCCCTGGCCGTCGGTGCCCCCGACGTCCGGGAGCGTCGCGCGCTCGGGGTGGGGCATCATCACGGCGACCGAGTCGCGGGCGCCGAGCACGCCCGCGACGTTCGCCGTCGAGCCGTTCGGGTTCGCCGCGTCGGTGACGTTCCCGTCGGCGTCGCAGTAGCGGAACAGCACGCGGTTCTCGGCCTCCAGCGTCTCCAGCCGGTCGGCGCGGATCTCGAAGCGGCCCTCCCCGTGGGCGATCGGCACCTCGATCACCGCGCCCTCGTCGTAGGCGGCCGTCCACGGGGTGTCGGCGCGCTCGACGCGGAGGTGGACGTGTTCACACTGGAACCGCGCCGACCGGTTCGTCGTGAACGCGCCCTCGGTGAGCCCGGACTCGCAGCCGATCTGGGCGCCGTTGCAGACGCCGAGCACCGGCGTGCCAGCCTCGGCGGCCTCGCGGACCTCGGCCACGATCGGCGTGCGCGCGGCCATCGCGCCGGCGCGGAGGTAGTCGCCGTACGAGAAGCCGCCGGGGATCACGACGCCGTCGGTGTCGGCCGGGAGGCCGTCCTCGTGCCAGACGCGCTCGGCGTCGACGCCGAGGTGCGTGAGGGCGGCGACGGCGTCGCGGTCGCAGTTCGAGCCGCCGAACTGGATCACCGAGACGGTCATTCGCGTGCCTCGACCGCCACCTCGTAGTCGTGGATGGTCGGGTTCGCGAGCAGGCGGTCGGCCATCTCGCCGGCGCGCTCGCGCGCCGCGTCGGCGTCGGCGGCGTCCAAGTCGATCTCGAAGCGGTCCGCCGAGCGCAGGTCCTCGAGTTCGAAGCCGAGGCGTTCGAGCGCGCGCGCGGTCGTCTCGGCCTCCGGGTCGAGCACGCCGTGTTTCAGACGGACCGTCACCGTGGCGGTGTAGCCGGTCATCGTCCGACCCTGCGAGGTCGTGCGCAAAATCCGTTTCGGGACGCGCTCGCTATGCACGTTCGTGGATGGCAGTCGTCGCGCGGAGCGACACCGGTTTACTCGCGGACGAGGAAACGAGGGGTATGGAAGGGGCCGACCGTCCGAATCCGAGGCGCTGGGACACCGAGATCGTCGTCGTCGGGGACGACGCGACCGGACTGGTCGCCCGCGTCACCTCGCTGTTGTTCGAGCGGGGGTGCAACATCGAGGACCTCGACCAGGACGTCCGCGACGGCGTGTTCCGGATGCGCCTGCACGCCGACACCGACGGGATGGTGTGCAAGCCCGAGACGCTGGAGGAGGACCTCGCGGATCTGGGCGACGACCTCGGGGTCGACATCCGGGTCCGCCTCGCGGACGCGGAGGCGGCCCGGAAGGCCGCGCTGCTCGTCACGAAGGAGGAGCACGCCCCCCGCGCGGTGCTGGAGGCGTGCCGCGACGACAGGCTCGACGCGGAGGTGCCGGTGATGATCGGCAACCACTCGACGCTCCGCTCGCTCGCCGAGGAGTACGACGTCCCGTTCGTCGACGTCGGCGACGAGAAGGGCTCCCACGACGAGCGGGAACTGCTGCGCGTGCTCGACGAGTACGACGTCGACTGCCTCGTGCTCGCGCGGTTCATGCGCATCCTCTCGCCGGAGGTCGTGTTCCGCTACGAGGGCCGGATCGTCAACGTCCACCCGTCGCTGCTGCCGGCGTACCCCGGCGCGGAGGCGTACCGGCAGGCCGTCGAGGGCGGCGCGCGCGTCCACGGCGCCACCGCCCACTACGTGACGACCGACCTCGACCAGGGGCCGATCATCGCCCAGCGGGCGTTCCGCGTCGACCCCGACGACGACGCAGAGGACCTGAAGGAGCGCGGCCAGCCGCTGGAGGCGGAGGCGCTCGTCGCCGGCCTGCAGGCCCACCTCGACGACGCCGTCGTCGTGCGCCGCGGGCGCACCCACTTCCGCGAGGGGTCGACCCGGACGCGTACGACCTCGGCGGCGTCGCCCCGGCGCCCGAGTGAGCGGCCGTCGGTCGACCGCCGGCACGGGTTAGCCGCCGGCGACCGTGCTCCCGACACCGATGTCCGGAGGAACCGGAGCCGCCGGGGGTGCGGACGCGATGCTGACGCTGTTCCTGCTGTTCGTCGCGCTCGCGGCGCTGGCGGTGTTGCTGTACGTCGCGGCCGAGCTGCTCGGGTCGCTGCCGGACCCGCTCCCGCGGCGGTGAGGACCGACCGCCCGGACGGCGGGGCCGGACCGCCGCCTCACAGATCGCGGACGGCGTCGACCGCGTCGGCGACCGGGGGCGCGTCGAACCAGTCCGTCCCGGTGTAGGCGTTCGTCCCCGCGGCGTACATGTCGGCGACGCGCTCGACGACGGCGGGGTCGAGCGCGGGCGGCCGCTCGCCGCACAGCGCCTTCCAGTCGGCGACGCCCTCCGCGTCGGCGCGCGCCTTCGCGTCGCCCACGGCGGCGACCCAGTCGGGCGCGACCCGCTTGTAGTGCTGGCGGACGACTTCCTTGGACACCTCCTGCCCGTCGTACGCGAAGCGGTTCTCGTCGAACGTGCCGACGACGTCGGCGACGCGCACCTCGCCGTCGGCGTACACGCACTCGATCTTGCCGTCCTCGTGGACGAACCCCGCCGCGGCGGCGTGCTCGGTGACGACGTCGTTCACCTCGCGCGCGACCCGGTTCAGTTCGGGAAGCGGCGCCGCGCCGGCGATCCGTTCGGCCGCCTCGGCGTCGAGGTAGCGGTCCTGCTCCTCGTACTTGGTGGAGAACTCGATCCGCGGCTCGGGCAGGTCGACCGGCTCGTCGGGCCACGCGTCGCGGTCGAGTCCCACGTCGCGCGGGTCGACGCGCGAGCGGAGGCTGGAGCCGACGGGGACGGTGTTGCGGAACACGATCTCGAGGGGGACAACGTAGCCGGCGGCCGCCCGCGCCTCGGCGTGGAAGGCGTCGTAGTCGTACGCGCCGTCGACGAACGGGAGGTCCGGCACGGTCGCGAGGTCGATGGCGAGTTCGCGCGGCGGCCCGTCGACCGCCGACAGCGGCTCGGCGTCCGGGCCGACGCCGCGGTAGTGGGTGGGGACGCCCGCCCCCTCCAGCAGCTCGAAGTTGAACGCGCCCATCGTGCAGAGGCTCGCCCCCTTCCCCGGGATGGGGTCGGGCATCTTCCCCCAGTCGAACACGGAGTAGTCGTCGGTGAAGGCGAAGCGGCCGGCGCCGAGCGCGTCGTCGGTCGGCTCGGCCTCGACGATGAACTCCTTGACGCTCGTCATGGTCGGTGGCGCGCACGCGGGGGGCAAGAATCCTTCCACTCACGTGCCCACATGGGACCGGCCGGGCGCCCGAATCGACCACGGACGTGCATATCCGCCGACCGCCGGGCGACCCGCGGCACGCCGCTGCGCCGGCGGCCGGGGCGCCGCGGCGGGGCCAACGGTTTCCGTTCCGCGGCCGAGCCGTGGACGTGTGTTCACCGACACGGCGATCCGCGGAGCCGTCGCGGACGTCCACGACGCCGCGGTGGCGACGGTGAGCCCGGTCGAGCCGGGGAACAACCGCACCTACCGCGTGGCGTTCGACGACGGCCGGAACGTGCTCCTGAAGGTCGGAACGCGGTTCCCGGACCTCTTCCGGGCGGAGCCGGCGACGGTCGGGCTCGTCGCACGCGCGACGACCGTCCCGGTCCCCGAGGTACTGGCGACGGGCACCCGACCGCTCGGCGCCCCGTTCGCGGTGTACGAGTACGTCGACGGTGCGGACGTCGACTGGGTCGGCGAGCTCCCCGAGGCGACGGCGACGGCGCTCTGTCGGGAGGCCGGCGAGCATCTCGCCGCGCTGCACGACGTCTCGTTCCCCGCGTTCGGCCGCGTGGGCGTCGACTCGGAGGCCGGGGTCGCCGACTGCGCCGAGCCACGGGCGCCGGCGGACCCGAGTCGCCTCGCCGTCGTCGAGCCGCGCCCGTTCGGCGAGTCGCTTCGTCGGTCGCTCGACCGCCAACTGGCGGAGTTGGCGGGAACGCCCTTCGCCGACCGCCGGGCCGCGCTCGCGGCGGCGGGCGACCGGCTCGTCGACGACGTCGACCTCGACGGCGTCGACCCGGCGCTCGTCCACGGCGACTACCGGCTGGACAACCTCCGCGTCGACCCCGACGCCGAGCGGGTGACGGCCGCCGTGCTCGACTGGGAGCGCCCGACCGCGGCGGATCCGCTGTGGGACGCGGTCACGACGGAGACGTTGCTCACGACGGGGTCCCGTACCGACCGCGCGACGGGCGCGGCGCTTCGCTCGGCGTTTCGCACGGGGTACGGCGGGTACCCCGACGCGCCGACCCGGCTCCGGCTGTACGAACTGCTCGGTCGGCTCCGGCTGGCTCGCCACCTCGACGTCGAGACGAGCGGCGACTCCGCGTCGGCGCGGGCGGAGCGGGCGGAGGAGCATCGCGCGGCGTTCGACCGACTCCTCGCGGGAGGCTCGGTGCTCCGGGACGACTGATCCGTCGCGGGTGGTTCTCAGCCGGCTGCCCCGGTGTGTCGTCGCCCGGGGGGCGCTCGTGGCCGCTACTCCTCCGGGAGGACCTTCCCGGGGTTGAGCGTCCCGTTCGGGTCCAGCGCCCGCTTGATCGCCCGCATCGCGTCGACGGCGGCCGCGCCGTGCTCCGGTTCGAGGTAGTTCCGTTTGCCCGCGCCGATGCCGTGTTCGCCGGTCGCGGTGCCGCCCAACTCGATGGCGCGCTCCACGAGTTCGCCGTACGCCGCCTCCGCGCGGGCCAGTTCGTCGGGGTCGTCGGGGTCCCGCAGGACGAAGTAGTGGAGGTTGCCGTCGCCCGCGTGGCCGAAGCAGGGGACGAACAGGTCGTACTCGGCGGCGACGTCCTTCACCGCGCGGATCATCTCCGGGTACGAGCCGATGGGGACGGTGACGTCGCCGGGGTGGCCCATCTCCCGGTCGGGGTCGTACGCCTCGGCGGCGTAGGTGATGTCCTCGCGCGCCCGCCACAGCTCCGCCATCCGCTCGCCGCCGGCCGTCTCGAACCGCTCCACGTCGTGCGCCTCGAACACCGACCGGCAGAAGGCGACCTCCTCGTCGACCCCGTGGTTCGCGTGGAACTCGACGAACACCATCGGGCGCTCCGGCAGGGCCGCGTCGCTGTAGTCGTTCGCGAGCATCGCCGTCTCGGCGTCGATCAGTTCGATCTTCGCCACGTCGACGCCGGCGGTGACGGCGTCGGAGACGGCGGCGGTCGCGTCGTCGAGCGTCGGGAAGACGGCGCGGCCGCCCTCGATCTGGGCCGGCCGGCCCGCGAGTTCGAGCGTCGCGCGCGTGACGACCGCGAGCGTCCCCTCGCTGCCGACGATCAGCTCCTGCAGGTTGTAGCCGGCGGACGTCTTGGCCGCCTTCGAGCCGACGGTCGCCACCGAGCCGTCGGCGAACACCACCTCCAGTTCGAGCACCCAGTCGGCGACCTCCCCGTACTTCACCGTCCCCATGCCGGAGGCGTCGGTCGCGACCATCCCCCCGACGGTTGAGATGTCGCCCGAGGAGGGGAGCGGCGGGAAGAACAGGCCGTGTCGGGCGACGGCCTCGTCGACGTCGGCGCCGACGGCGCCCGGGCCCACGTCGACCTGCAGGTCGTCCGGCCGGACCTCGTGGACCTCGTCCATCCGGGTGAGGTCGAGGCTGATCCCGGCGTGTGCCGGCACCGCGCCGTCCTCCAGTCCCGTGCCCGCGGCGTACGCCGTGACGGGGACGCCGCGCTCGTCCGCCGCGCCCACGACCGCCGCGGCGTCCGCCGTCGACGCGGGGTACACGACCGCGTCCGGGCGGACCGCGTCGGCCGCGTCGGTGCCCCAGTCGGTCGCGTGCTCGTCGCGGTCGGAGATGCCCAGCGACACCTCGCCGTCGAGCGCGAGGGCGGCGAGGAACGACACGTCGTGTGTGGGCGGGTCGTCGTCGCCCGTGTCGTCGGTGGGCGCGCCGTCCGTCGTGTCAGTCATTGGCTCACCACGGGTCGCCGGCCGCATCAACGCACCGGTGAGCGCCGTCGCGCGCCGTCGACGACGCCGATCCGTGACCCCTCGGTGGCCGCTATCGCCCCGCTTTTCACCCCGCACCGATACCCTCCGACGATGACGCGTTCGGCGGCCGACCTCGACCCCGACGACCTCGGTTTCGAGCACACGCCCGACACCGACCAGTCGTTCGAGAACGCCTTGGCGAAGGCGCGCGACGGGGTCCGACTGACCGTCGACGACGCGGTCGAACTGTTCACGACCGGGAGCGACACGCCCGGCATCGACCGCGCGCGCAAGGAGGCGGTGCTGGAGGCGGCCGACCGCCGCCGCGCGGAGGTCGTCGGCGACGAGGTGACGTTCGTCGCCAACCTCAACAACAACGTCACGACCGCCTGCAACACGGGCTGTCTGTTCTGCAACTTCAAGGACACCGCCCACCAGTTCGAGGCCGACTACGACGCGGACCACGCGGGGTTCACGAAGACGCCCGCCGAGTCGCGGGAAGTGGTCGAGGCGGCCGTCGAACGGGGGATCTACGAGGTGTGCTCGGTGTCCGGGCTCCACCCCGGCTTCGCCCTGAACGACGAACACCACGAGATCCTCCGCGACTACGACGACGCCGCGAGCACGGCGAACTACAAGCCGCCCGAGACGTACGCGACCGACCCCGGCACGTACGTCGAGCAGGTGGACGCGATGAGCGTCGACGGCGTCCACCTCCACTCGATGACGCCCGAGGAGGCGTACCACGCCCGCCGCGGCACCGACTGGAGTTACGAGGCGGTGTACCGCGAACTCGCCGACGCGGGCCTCGACTCCGCGCCCGGCACGGCCGCGGAGATCCTCGTCGACGAGGTGCGCGACGTGATCTGCCCCGGGAAGATCGACTCGCAGGGGTGGGTCGACGCGATGGAGGGGGCGATGGCCGCCGGCCTCGACACGACCGCGACGATCATGTACGGCCACGTCGACAACGAGATGCACCGCGCGATGCACCTGAAACGGGTGCGCGACCTGCAGGACCGCACGGGCGGGATCACGGAGTTCGTCCCGCTGAGCTTCGTCCACGAGCGCACGCCGCTGTACGAGCACGGCGTCGTCTCCGGCGGGGCCAGCGACGCCGAGGACGAACTGATGATCGCCGTCTCGCGGCTGTTCCTCGACAACGTCGACAACGTCCAGACGTCGTGGGTGAAGTACGGCGACGAGAAGGCGCTGAAGACGCTTTCGTGCGGCGCGAACGACTTCATGGGCACCATCCTCTCCGAGGAGATCACCAAGCGCGCGGGCGGCTCGTTCGGCGAGTTCCGCAGTTTCGACGACTACGTCGAGTTGATCGCCTCGGTCGGTCGCGTCCCGGTCGAGCGCTCGACGGACTACCGCCGGCGGCGCCGGATCGACCCCGACGACGGCCCGCCGTTCGGCCCGACGCTCGGCCCGAAGGCGGACGGAACACCCCTGTTGAGCGAGCGCGAGCGCGCCGAGCGGGCGGGCGACGCGGCGACGGCCGACGACTGAGGGAGGCCCGTTCCGGCGACGCGAGCCGACTGACCACGGCCGCGTGGGAGTCGGTCGGCGGTCGACGACCGTCCCGCCGATCCTCGGGCGAGGCGTTCGCGGTCGTCGTGTCGGTCACGACGACGGACCCGTCACGGAGAACGAAGCCGACGTGTTCGTCTAGTCCTTCCCGAAGCGGATCCCGTCGTCGACGAGCCGGTAGTTGCGCTCGCGGTCGATGCGCTCGGCGAGCCAGTCGACCTCGTACACCTGTCCGGCCAACTCGATGTACAGGTCGCGCCACGCGATGGCGTAGATGGGCGACTGCCCCCACGCGCGCAGCTTCCGGCACGAACTCGTCGTACGTCTCGGCGCGCTCCTCGGCGTACTCGAGGAAGTCGACGGCGACGGCGGCCGCCTCGCCCTCGTCGGCGGCGGCGGCGAACCCCTCCTCCAGCGCCTGTCGGTAGCCGGCGACCGCGCGGCGGAGGTCCTGTTCGGCGTTGCCGTCCTCCTCGGGGAGCGATTCGAGCACGCCGCGCGGGATACCGAGGTCCAGATCCACGTCCATGTCCACGCCTTCGGCGGCCGCGGGGGAAAACCTTCCGTCGGCCGCCACGTCCGCCCGGGCGCCGGGGCGCGTCCCTCACGCGCCGTCGAGGAACCGCGACAGCGCCGCCGCACACTCCACACACAACAACGCCCGCAGCTCGCCGTCGGGCGCGATGCCGTCGACGGCGGCGTACTCGTCGCCCGGCGCGATGGTCGTCCCACAGCGGTCACAGTCGTGCGGTCGGCGCAACACCGTCGACCCCGTCGGGTCGTCCGCGCCCCCTCAGGGGTCCCCGAACGGGCCGGCGGCGCGCCCGGTCCGGAGACCGACCGCCGGAGCGCGGGGCGCGACGACTGGGACGACGACGCCGGACACCGTGTCGAGGAGTGTGGGGAGCATGGTCGCCCGCACACTCCGGCGCGTAATAAGCACGCGTCCCGTCGCGGCCGTCCCCCGGGCCAACGTATATCGGACTCGGCCGCAGACGGCGGGGTATGCGAATGGAACTCCGGGTGTGCGAGCACTGTCTCGCCGGGGAGCACGGCGACCCCTCCAAGACGGAGGTGTCGAAGGACATGGTGGAGTGCGCCGAGACCGTCCGCGAGTACAAGGACCTCATCGGGCTGGACGCGATCTACGTCACGAGGGTCGGCGAGGGCGACAGCGGCGCCGCACAGGCCCTCCCGGCGGTCGTCGCGAGCATCGAGGGCGACCGGATCCGGCTGTCCGACACCCAACTCGTCATGGAGGACGACGACGGGAACATGCTGGTGTACCCCGAGCCGAAGGACATCCTCGAGGTGCTCGCCCGCAACGTCCGGCAGATCGCCACCCACACGAGCGACGACGTGGCCGTCGAGTTGAGCGAGGAGGCGCTGGACCTCGGCGTCGACGTCTGAGCCGGGGTCGGTTCCCCGTCGACGGCCGACGGCCGACAGCCGACGGCGGTTCCGAGCGGGCCGAGCGCGAACCGGAGCGGGTCCGCCGGGCCGCGCGGGTCGGCGTTCGCGAGGGGTGCCGGGGGTGACCCGCGGGTGTTTTCACGGCCCGTCGACCACGGTCGGACGTGTCCCGGTACGCCGCGGTGGTCGCCGGCGGGCGCTCGACCCGCTTCGGCGACCGCGACAAGGCCGTCGCCGACCTCGCGGGCGTCCCGATGATCCGCCGCGTCGCCGACCGCCTCGTCGACGCCGTCGACGGCGTCGTCGTCAACTGCCGGCCCGACCAGCGGGACGCCATCGAGGCGGCGATGGCCGACTACCCGCTCCCGGTGCGCTACGCCGAGGACCCCGTCCCCGACGAGGGGCCGATGGCCGGCATCCGCACCGCCTGCCGCGGCGTCGAGGCGTGGGGCGGCCCCGACGCGCCGGCGTTCGTCGTCGCCTGCGACATGCCGTTCGTCGACCCGACGCTCGCGACGGCGCTGTTCGACCGGCTCGCCGCGGGGTACGACGCGGTGGTCCCCCGCGTCGACGACGAGTGGTTCCAGACGACACAGGCCGTCTACCGCGCGGGACCGATGGCCGACGCGTGCGACGCCGCGCTCGACCGGGGCGACCGGAAGGTCCTCGCGCCCCTGTTCGAGTTGGCGTACGCCGAGTTCGGCGCCGACGACCTCCGGGCGCTCGGCGTCGACGAGCGGACGTTCGAGAACCTGAACGACCGTGCGGAGTTCGAGGCGGCCGCCGCGGCGTTCGAGTAGCCCGCGGATCGACCGGCCGCTCAGGGCTCGACCACGTCGACGACGCGCCCCTCGCCCATCGCCGCGAGGACGACGCGGTCGAGCCGCCCCGCCGCGTCCGCCTCGAACGCCGCCGCGGCGATCGCCCGCCCGACCGCCTCGTCGGCGTCGTCGTCGACCTTGTTCACCAGCGCGACCGCCGCGGCGTCGGCGGGCACGCCCTTCAGCCCACCCGCGGGCGAGGCGAGCACGCGCCCGACCGTCTCGGCGGTGACCGCGTCGCCGACGGAGCGGTCGGTGATCGCGGCGACGCGCTCGGGCCGGTGGACGCGCTCGTCGGTGAGCGGTTCGCCGACGACGTGCGCCGAGGCGATGGGCACGACCGCGTCGGCGCCGGCGGGGATCTGCGGCTCGCGGTCGTTCGGCGCCTTGAACTCGCGCATCCGGGCGCCGTCGGCTTTCACGAGGACGGGGCCGTCGTGGGCGGCCGCGAGGTCGTCGACGACGCTCGGCTCGTAGCCGAGGTATCGGTCGTCGCGCTCGCGCTCGGGGACGAGCCCGAGGGGAAGTCGTCTGGCGTCGCGTCCGCGAGCGCGTCGACCGGGTCGGCGGTCACGGCGACGCGCGCGACGTGCTCGTCGAAGACGGGGATGCGGACCGTCGCGGTGACGACCGCGCGGTCGAGGCGGTCGGCGAGCGTGTACAGCGTCGTCTTCTTGCCGCCGGCGCCGACGACGCAGACGAGGCCCTCCGTCGGGAGGGCGTCCTCGGGAGTCACGTCCGATCAGTTCGTCGCCGGCGCCGAGTAGCTTGCGTCGCGAGCGACCGACAGCGCCGCGCCGGCGACGCCACCCGCGACGAACGGGACGCTGCGCACGAGTATCGCGGCGACCGCGACGAGCGCCTGTCCGCTCCAGTCGTCCACGAGGAACCGGGACGCGAGGAGTCCCGCGGCGAACCCGACGACGGCGGCGACGGCGAACACGGCGGCGGTGCGTGCGACGGCCTCGGGACTCGGCTCGCGCATCCCGGCGGCGTACCCCGCGACGCCGGCCACGACCGCGCTCACGCCAGCGGTGAGGGCGCTGGCGGCGGTGAGCAGCCAGACCGTGTCGCCGGAGAGGTCGATCAGCGTGGGGACGAACGCTTGGACGGTGCCGACGACCGCAGCGACGGCGGCCGCCGCGAGTGCGAACAGGAGCTGTCGGCCGGGACCGCCGGTCGCGTCTGTGGTGGAGGACATCGTCCGCGGATACCTGCGTCGACTGACAAGTGTTGCGGTCGCGCCGGCTACTCGCCGGCGGCCGCCTCGGCGACGGCCGCCTCGACCGCGTCGGTGTCGGGGAACGTCAGCGGCTCCGTCGCCTTCCACGTGTACGTCACCGTCCCGGACGGGTCGACGACGAACACGGCGCGGTTCGCGATGCCCCGCATGATCCCCTCCGCGCGGCGCACGCCGAAGTCCGCGACGACGGAGTTGTTGAACCCCGAGACGAGCGGGTACTGGATGTCGTGCTCGTCCATGAACGCCAACAGCGACCACGGCGTGTCGGCGCTGACGCCGTACAGCGGGGCGTCGAGGTCGGCGAGGTCCGCCTTCCAGTCGCGCAGTTCGCACAGCTCCTGCGTGCAGGTGCGCGAGAACACGCCCGGGTAGAAGGCGAGCACGACCGGGCCGTCGGCGAGCGCGTCGGCCAGCGAGAACTCGGCCACGTCGTCGCCGGTGTAGGAGCCGCGGTCGGTGCTGGCGGCGGCCTCGGGGGTCGCCATCGGTGCCGTCACGTCGGGGGCGTCGTCGCCGACTTCGAGCATACGCCTACCCACCGGCGCGGGGGGGTAAACACTTCGTGCCGCGGCGACGGGTTGCCGGCGGCGACACCGTCCCGGCGACGACGCCGTACTGAAGCCGGCGTCACACGACGCGGCCGCCGTCAGATCCCGCCCAGCGCGATCCCGATCCCGTACAGGACGATGACCGCGCCGCCGAGACGACCGATCAGGATCGACGTCTCGCTCATCTCGATGTCGTCGGGGGTCTGTTTCGTCCCCATCGACTTCACGATCCGATTGAAGCGGTCCACGAGCGGGTGGTTGACGACCGCGAGTCCGCCACCGACGACGAGGATCGCTCCAGCCACGATCCGGAGGGCATCGACCATGCGCCGGTGTCGGCGCTACCGGCCGATAGGCGTTGCCCCCGGTCGCCCCGAGGCGTACCCGCACGGACCGTCGGTCCCGCCCGAGCGACGGCGTTCGGGACGGTCAGTCGTCGCGCTCGGGTCGCCCGGCGCTCGGCTCCGAGTCCTCGTCCTGCTCTTCGCCCGTGGCCTCGTACCCGTACTGCTCGCGCGCCGCCTCGGGCGTCAGTTTCCCGAGTCGCAGGTCGCGCTCGACGGCGTCGGCGTCGCGGTCGGCGGGGTCGCCGTACCCCCCGCCGCCGGGCGTGCGGACGCTGACGACGGAGCCGGCGGGCAGATCGCGCGTGTGCTTCGCGGGCAGCTTCTCCAGCTCCTCGCCGTCCTCGTCGACGAGGTACGCCGCGCCGTTGGTACCCTCGCCGCCGCCGGCGAGCCCGTACGGGTGCGACTCGTGGCGCTCGGCGAGCAGGCTGACGCGGGCGGTGTGGTCGCGCACGCGGATGTCCCGGCGCAGCCCCAGTCCGCCGCGGGAGGCGCCGGCGCCGCCGGAGTCGGGCCGGAGTGCGTACCGCTCGACGCGGAGCGGGTACGCCGTCTCCAGCACCTCGGCGGGCGTGTTCAGCGTGTTGCTCATGTGGACGTGGACGCCGTCCATCCCGTCGCCGCCGGCGCGGCCGCCGAAGCCGCCGCCCTGCGTCTCGTAGAACGCGTACGGCGAGCCGTCCCGCGGGTCGGTGCCGCCGAGCGTGACGTTGTTCATCGTCCCCTGCCCCGCGGCGGCGACGGCCTCGGGCGCCGCCTGCGCGAGCGCGCCCAGCACCGTGTCGGTGACGCGCTGGCTCGTCTCCAAGTTGCCGCCGACGACCGCCGCGGGCGGCTCGGGGTTGACGATGGTGCCCTCGGGGGCGACGATGTCGATGGGGCGGTAGCAGCCGTGGTTCGGCGGGATGTCCGGGTCCGTCACGCAGCGCACGGCGTAGTACGTCGCCGACGCGGTCACCGCGAGCACGGCGTTGACCGGGCCGTCGGTCTGGGCGGCGGTGCCGGTGAAGTCGACGGTCACCGCGTCGCCGTCGACGGTGAGCGTCACCTCGACCGCGAGGTCCTCGTTGCCGCGGCCGTCGTCGTCGAGCGCGTCGGCGAACTCGTAGGTGCCGTCGGGCAACTCGGCGAGCTCGGCGCGCATCCGGCGTTCGGAGTAGTCGTTGATCGCTTCGAGGGCGGGCGCGAGGTCGTCGCCGTGTTCGGCGGCCAGCTCGCGGAATCGCCGGCGCCCGGTCGCGTTCGCCGCCACCTGCGCGCGGAGGTCGCCGCGGCGCTCCTCGGGCGTCCGGACGTTCGCGAGGATCATCGAGAGCACGTCCTCGCGCACCTCGCCGACCGGCGTGCCGTCCTCGGCGACCGCGCCGGTGCCCGCCTCGAACTTCACCGGCGGGATGCGCAGGCCCTCCTGGTAGATCTCGGTGGAGTCGGCCGCCACGGAGCCGGCCGTCGACCCCCCGATGTCGGCGTGGTGGGCGCGGTTCGCGGCGAACGCGATCACCGCGTCGCCGTCGGCGTCGTGGATCGGCGTCACCAGCGTCAGGTCCGGGAGGTGCGCGCCGCCCCGGAACGGGTCGTTGAGCAGCACCGAGTCGCCCGGCGACAGCGTCTCCGGCGGGAACGCCTCGACGGCGGCGGCGACGGAGTACGGCATCGCGCCGAGGTGGACCGGCATCGTCTCCGCCTGCGCGATCATCTCGCCGTCGGCGTCGAACAGCGCCGTCGAGCAGTCCCGTCGCTCCTTGATGTTCGGCGAGTAGCCCGTCCGCACGAGCGTCGCGTTCATCTCCTCGGCCACGGCCTCGCAGCCGTTGCGGATCACTTCGAGGGTGACGGAGTCGACGCCGGCGTCGGCGTCGTCGTTCCCGGCGGTCACTCGTCGTCACCTCCGGTGTCGACGACGAGGTTCGCGTCGCCGTCGACGCGCGCCCGCTGGCCGGGGTGGACGACGACGGTGCTCTCCGTCCCCTCCACCACCGCGGGGCCGTCGACGCTCGCGTCCGTCGGCAGCAGGCCGCGGTCGTACACCGGCGTGTCGTGGTCGCCGTCGGCGAAGCCGACCCGGCGGGTCCCGGTGACCGCGTCGTCGGGGTCGCCGGCGCGGTCCGCGACGGCCAACTCCGGCGGCTCGACGAGCCCCCGCGCCCGCAGCCTGACGGTCACCAACTCGACCGGCTCCCCGGGGGAGGCGTGGCCGTACCGCCGCTCGTGGGCCGCGTGGAACCGCTCCGCGACGGCCGCGAGTTCGTCGCTCGTGAGGTCGCCCTCGACGGGCACCGACAGGTCGAACGACTGCCCGGCGTACCGGAGGTCGAGCGTGCGCTCGAACGCCGTCTCGTCGGCCGTGCGGCCGGCGTCGCGCAGTTCCGCGCGACCCTCGGCCTCGAACCCGGCGAACGCCTCGCGGAGCGCCGCGGGGTCGACGTCGTCGAGCCGGCGCACCATCGACGTGGAGTAGTCGTACACCACGTCGCTGATGAGCAGGCCCAGCGCCGACAACACCCCGGCGGCGCGCGGCACGATCACCTCGGGGACGTCCAGCGCGTCCGCGAGGGCGGTCGCGTGGAGCGGCCCGGCGCCGCCGAAGGCGACGAGGGCGAACTCGCGGGGGTCGTAGCCGCGCTCGACGCTGACGACGCGGAGCGCCCGGCGCATGTTCGCGTTCGCCACGTCCAACACGCCGCGGGCGGCCGCCTCCGTCGCGTCGGGGTCGTCGGCGACCGCCTCCGCCAGCGGGGCGAACGCGTCGCGGACCGCGTCGGCGTCGCGGGCGAGCGCGTCCGACAGGAACCCGGAGGGGTCGATGCGGCCGAGCACGAGGTGGGCGTCGGTGACGGTCGGCGCGGTGCCGCCGCGGTTGTAGCAGACCGGGCCGGGTTGGGCGCCCGCGGAGCGCGGGCCGACGCGCAGGGCGCCGCCGGTGTCGACGTAGCCGATCGAGCCGCCGCCGGCGCCGACGGTGTGGATGTCGACCGTCGGCACGGAGACCGGGTAGTCGCCCACCACGGTGTCGGTGGTGACGAGCGGGTCGCCGTCGCGCACGAGGCTCACGTCGCAGGAGGTGCCGCCCATGTCCATCGTGATCAGGTCCGAGACGCCGCGGCGGCCGGCGACGTGGGTCGCGCCGCGCACGCCCGCCGCGGGGCCCGAGAGGAGGGTGTCGACCGGGCGCTCGCGGGCGGCCGCGGCGGCCATCAGGCCGCCGTTCGACCCCATCACCCGCAGCGGCGCGTCGACGCCCAGCTCGGCGACGCTGTCGGCGAGCGAGCCGAGGTACGCGTCCATCACGGGCTTGAGCGCGGCGTTCATCGCGGTGGTGAGGGTGCGCTCGTACTCGCGGATCTCCGGGAGCACGTCCGACGAGAGCGAGACGCTGGCGTCGACGCCCTCCGCGCGGAGGATCTCGCGGACGCGACGCTCGTGGTCGGGGCGCTCGAACGAGAAGAGGAGCGAGACGGCGAGGCTCTCGACGCCCGACTCGCGGAGGTCGGCCGCGAGGTCGCGGACGGCGGCCTCGTCCAGTTCGCGCAGGACGTCGCCGCGTTCGTCGACGCGCTCGGGCACCTCGAACCGGCGGTCGCGGGGGACCACCGGGTCGGGCTTCGTCGCGTCGAAGTCGTAGATGTCCGGGCGGGTCTGGCGGCCGATCTCGACGGCGTCGCGGAACCCCTCGGTGGCGAGGAGGGCGGTGTCGGCCCACTCGCCCTCCAGCACCGCGTTCGTCGCGACGGTCGTCCCGTGGCCGAGGAAGCCGACCTCGGACAGCGGCGCGTCGAGGGCGCGCAGGCCCGCGACGACGCCCTCGTCGGGCGCGGCCGGGGTCGAGGGCGTCTTGTCGACGCGGATCCGGCCGTCGCGGACCGTGACGAGGTCCGTGAACGTGCCGCCCACGTCGACGCCGACGCGGGTGGCCGGCGCGTGGTCGTCGGTCATACCCGTGGGTACGGGGGCTCGGTTGTAGGCGTTCGCTTCGCGGTCGGCGGCGCCTCGGTCAGCGCTCGAACTCGAAGTCGGCCTCGCGCTCCGCGTCGGCGTCGCGGTCGCGCTGCCGCACGCGCTCGCGGGCGGTCGCCGCGTCGACGCCCTCCGTGTCCAGCAGGAGGTCGAGCCGGCGCTCGAACTCCTCCTCGTCGATGTCGCCGGCGGCGTAGCGCCGACGCAGCCGGTCGACCGGGTCGGTCGCGGCGTCACGCGCGGGTTCGGGGTCCGACTGCCGGGCGGGCTGCGCGTCCGTCTCGTCGGGGACGAGCACCTCGCCGAGGATCGCCGACAGCGGCGTGAGGAGGAGCCAGCCGACGACGGCGACGATCGGGACGAGGCTCCCGAACCCGAGGATCGCCGTCAGCGCGACGATCGCGAGCGTGGCGACCGCGATGATCCCGGGCGCGGCGTCGACGAGGTCGCGAGTTCGCTCGTTCACACCGACGAGGCGGCGACGGAGCGTAAGAAGGTGCCGGCGTCGATACGGGGGCTACAGCTCCTCGCTGTGGCGCACGTCGACGGCGATCCCGCGGGTGGACGAGCGCATCTCCGCGCCGTGCATCTCCGCGCGGCCGACGGCGAACGCCGTCGGCCCCTCGACGACGACCTCGTCGCCGACGCGGATGTCGTCGTCCGCGTCGACGACGCCCGGGGCGAGCACGCTCCCCTGCGGCACGAACGCGTCGATCTCGACGGTCTTGGTCGGCGCGTCGCTGTCGACCCACCGGCGGGCGCCCGCGAGCGTGAACGCCAGCGCGCCGTAGGTGGGCACCATCGTCGCGAGCAGCTCCTCGTCGTCGTCGCGCACCTGCAGTTTGGGGTACCGCGAGCGCGTGTTCAGTTCGTCGAACAGGTCGTCGCCCGCGCCGTCGCCGAGCATGTAGTCGGCGAGGGCGCGCACCGTGTTGTGCTCGCGCTCCCGCTTCGTGTACTTCAGCTCGCCGTCGAGCGTCGACATGAGGTTCCCGATGGACTCGGTCGTCGTCGGGTGGTCCTCGACGGTGTACTCGAACGGCACGTCCACCTGTGCCTCGACGCGCTCGCAGATGTCGCGGTAGCCGTCCGCGGGGACGTGCGCGACGACGCGCGGGTACTCGTTGCGCTCCAAGTAGCGCTTCAGTACCTCGGCGACGAACTGCTTCTCGTCTTCGGACCACCGCCCCGTGACGACGGTGTCGTAGTGCTGGGCGGGGTAGGTGAGTTCGAGTTCCTGCGGGACGACCCCGATGGGCGAGGTCATCGACGCGAGGTGCGCGCGGAACTGGATGGCGTCGTGGAACTGGCCGTGGCTCTGACTCTCGGAGTACGGCTTCTTCGCCGAGCACGGGACGAGCACGAGCGGGTTCCGGAAGCGGTTCACGTAGCGGTCCGTGACGCGCTCGGCGAACCGCTGGATCTCCGGGCGGCGGATGGTGTCGCTCGTCGCCGCCGACAGCTCGTTGTTGCGGGCGACGGGCGCGCGCGCCTCGACGTAGCCGTACTGCTGGTCCAGCTCGCGGAACGTCGCCGTGAGCCACTGCTCGTGGCGGGCCTGCCCCTCGACGTAGTCGCGGAGGCGCCCCTCGCGGATGCGGCGGCGCACGCGGCGAAGCTCCGCCGCCAGCGCGTTGACGTTGTGCTCCTCGCAGGCGGCGCGGTCGAACTCCTCGCGGGGCACCTGACACGCCGGGCACGAGCAGGGGAGTTCGTCGAGGTCCTCCAGGAAGCGCTCGCCCTCGTCGGTGAGGTACTTCCCTTGGCTCCCCTTCACCCGCGCCCGCTTCGCGTCGACGAGGTCGACGCCAGCGTACACCAGCGTCGCGACGTTCAGCGGCGTGGCGACGCCCGAGCAGTACAGCGCGGTGTCGGCCGGCACGGTCTCGCGCACGTCGACCACGGCCTCGGCGAACGCCGACGCGTGGCCGACGACGCCCTGCGCGTCCGAGAGGACGTACGCGTCCACGGGCGCGTCGGCGGCGCCGCCCACGTCGGGCGCGTCGCTCGGGATCACGGCGGCGCTCGGCCCCCCGATGTCCGGGTAGTCGGCGGCGAACGCGTCGATCACCTCGTCGCGTGTGCCCGCGGGGTACGCGCGGTGGGGGAGGATCGTGAGCACCGCGTCGTCGCCGTCGGGGGTGTCGCGCTCGGCGTTCCACAGCGAGCCGGCGTCGCGCACCACGTCGTCCGCCAGCGCCGGCGTCGTCAGCGGCGACTCGAGGCGCAGTTCCCCGAGGCGGGCCGCCCCGTCCCGCTCGTGGACCTCGAAGTAGTCGGTCATGCTCCGAGGTGTGCGGGCCGGGCGTTATTCGCTTTCGCTTCCGTCCTCGGCGTCGGCGGACGCGACGGCGTCACGGTCGCGGTGGCCGTCGGCCGCGAGGTCTTCGAGCGTCACGGAGTCGGGGACCGCGGCGAGCGCGTCGGCGCCCCAGCCGTCGTGCGCGAGCGTCAGATCCGTGTCGGGGGCGGCCTCGACGAGCGCGCGGATCCCCTCGGCGGCGGCCCGCTCGGCGGCGGCGTCGGTACGGTCGGGCACCTCGGCGGTGAGCGGGTACGTCTCCGAGAGCGCCCGCGGGAACGGCCCGAACGGGGGGACGACGCGCCACACCGCGTCGTAGTCGTGGTCGGAGGGCGTGCCGTACTCCGTACACAGCAGGCGGTCGGGCACCGACAGCCGCGCGAGCCGGTCGTGGTGGCGGCGCACCTCCGGCCGGCGCGCCGACTCGTGGGAGACCGAGAAGAAGGTGCCCTTGGAGGCGCTGTCGATACGCTCCAGTTGGTCGGCGTGTTCGAGGAGGGCGCGGTAGCCGTCGGCCATCGCGGGGTGGCCGCGGGCGCGCTTCTCGACGAGTTCGAGCAGGTCGCCGTCGCGGATGGCCTGCTTCACGCGGCGCAGTTCCTCGAACGTGACGTGGAGGTTGTGCTCTGCGAGCAGCGACTCGCGGTCGTCGTCGCCGGCGGCGCGCAGTTGCTCGGGCGTGTGTGTGTGGCAGATCGGGCACGAACACGGGAGGTAGTCCAGATCCTCCAGCTGCTCGGTGCCCGACACCGTGAGGTAGCGGCCGTCCCGGGCCATCAGCGCGTACGCCGCCGAGTCGAACAGGTCACAGCCGAGCGCGACCGCGAGCGCGAACATCATCGGGTGGCCCGCGCCGAACAGGTGGACCGGGCAGTCCTCCGCGAGGCCGCGCTTGGCGGCGGCGACGGCGTCGACCATGTCGTCGTAGCGGTAGCTGTTCATCATCGGCACGACCGCGCCGACGGGGAACACGTCCAGGTCGGTCGCGGCGGCCTCGCGGCCCGCCCGCTCGCGGAGGTCCGGGTACGTACTCCCCTGCACGGGCGCGTTCACGAGCATGTCGCCGGTGTCGACCGCCTCGGCGTCCGCGAGCGCCTGCCGGGTGACCTCCAGATCGGACTCGGCCTGCTCGCGGCTCGCGTCCGGCGGCGTCGGGATGTCGACCGGGGTGCCGACGTCGCTCCCGATGTCGCGCTGGAACTCGAGGATCTCCGTCGTCGTGGTGTCGATCTCGCCGTACTCGGCCAGTTGGAAGCTGCCCGAGTCGGTCATGATCGCGCCGTCGAAGCCGAGCAGCTCGTGGAGGCCCTCCTCGAGCGCCCGCTCGCGCACGTCGTCGGTCGTGCGGATGATGTAGGAGTTGGTGATCAGCATGTCGGCGCCGAACTCCGAGCGGAGGCGGCCCGGGTCGATCGTCTCGATGTTGGGGTTGATCACCGGGAGGAGGGCGGGGGTCTCGACGGTGACGCCCGCGCGGGGAACGGTCAGCTCCCCGATGCGGCCGGCGGCGTCGTGGTCCCGGATCTCGAAGTGCTCGCGCATTACGCCGAGGTTCCCGGGGACGCGAGTAAGGGTTGCGACACGGCCGTCGCGACGGCGGCGGGCGTGTCGGGCGCGGGGACGGCGACGGCCTCCGTTTACAGCCCGAGCAGCGCGGCCGCCGTGCCGGGGCCGAACTGGGTCGACACGTAGATCGACCCGAAGACGAACGAGTTCCAGATCCCGTGGATGAGCGCCGGGACGACGAGGTTGCGCGTGTACTCGTACACGACGCCGAACACGAGGCTGGGGACGAACAGGATCACGATCGTCGTGCCGCGCGCGCCCAGCGAACCGGTGAGCGCGGTGACGTGGACCGCCGCGAACAGCGCCGCGGTGAGGACGATCGCCGCCCCCGCCGGCAGCGACTCCCGGAGCCGGTTCTGGACGGTCCCCCGGAACAGCGTCTCCTCGCTGGGGCCGATGACGACCAGCGACGCGAGCACCAGCAGCGGCACGATCGAGGGGACGTCCTGCGCGAGTTCGCCGGTGGAGTTGTTCGCGGGCTCGAGCCCGAGCACCTGTGTCACGACCACCGCGGTGCCGAGGGTGAGCACCAACACGGCGAAGAAGCCGGCGACGACGATCCCGACCTCGCGCAGCGAGGGCACCTCGACGCCGAAGTAGTCGCGGATGCCGCCCCAGTCGAACCCCCGCCACCGGAGGTACGCGATCGGGAACCCGATGAACGGGACGTACTGGCCGAGGACGAACAACACGGCGAGGCGTGCGGGAAGCGACGCGACGCCGACGAGCGCGAGCACGAGGATGCCCGCCAGCGAGAGGACGGCGGCGAGCACGGCGCCGCCGATGCCGAGGCCGTAGCCGCTCGCGACGGCGCGGACGTTCGCAGGCACGGTGACCATACCCCGCGTTGGGCCGGGCCGGTCAAGACCCTTGCCGCTCCGGGCGGCCCTTCGCACCTCAAAGCTCCCCCGACCGCCCGCTCCTCGCACCGGGCTCTCCCGCTCCCGCCCGTCGCAGCGGCCCGCCCGCCGCGCCGGGCGGCTACCGCCGCCGGAGTTCGTACATCGCCACCCCCTGCACCGCCCGGCCGTCGCGCACCTCGCCGGCGGCGACCGCCTCGCGGAACGCGTCGTACGCGGCGGTGACGGGCCGGATGCTCTCGTTGAAGTCGAGATCCTGGTCGCTCGCCGGCTCGCAGCCGCGGGCGAGGAAGTAGTGGTGGACGGAGTTGGCGAAGCCGTTCGCCGGCTCGCTGGCGTGCAGCGGCTCGACCGCGTCGGCCTCGTACCCCGTCTCCTCGCGGAGCTCCCGGCGGGCGGCCGTCGCGAGGTCGGCGTCGTCGGCCTCGACGGTGCCCGCGGGCAGCCCCCGGTTCACCCGCCCCACCGCCTGTCGCCACTCCTCGATCAGCACCACGTCGCCGTCGGGCGTGAACGGGAGCACGACGACGGCGGGCGGCTCGTCGACGTAGTGGAAGTCCGTCTCGGTGCCGTCCGGGAGGCGGACGTCGTCGCGGCGGACGTCGAAGCCGGGGCACGAGTAGTCGATGTCGGTGTCGAGCGTCCCCCACGCCAGCGGGTCGGTCGCGTCGTCGGTGTCGGCGGTGTCGGCGGTGTCGGGGTCGACGGCGTCGTCGCCGCGGTCGGTCATACGCCCGGCACCCGGGCGAGCGAGAAAAGCGTGCGGGAGCCGGGACGCCGCGTCAGATCCCGAGCCGGCGGCGCAGCGACACCGCCCCGCCGGCGAGGACGAACGCCAGCGACACGAGCGTGAGGCCGACCTGCGCCTCGCTGAACCACACCGGCGCCCACGGCGCGACCGCCCTGACGCCCACGACGAGCGTCGAGAGGACGGGGACGCCCGACTCCCCGGCCCCGTCGCTCCCCCCGCCCGTCGCCAGCGGGAGGTCGCGCTCGGTGCCCTGGAACTCGCGGGGGACGCGGTCGGCCTCGTACGGGATGCGCTCGGTCGGGTACGTCCAGACGGCGCTCCCGTTCTCGTCGAGTTCGACGATCCGCTTGTTCAGCGTGTCCGTGATCAGCGTGTGGCCGTTCTCCAGCCGGTCGGCGTCGCGCGGCCACCGCAGCGACTGCCCGTCGGCGTGGGTGACCACCCACGCGATCTCCCACTCGCCCGAGGAGGCGTTGCGGTGGAGCTCGACCACGCGGTCGTTGTCGGAGTCGGCCACGAGCACCGCGCCGTCGCCGAGCCACTGCGGGTTGTGCTGGTGGTCGAGGATCGACGGGTCGCCACAGCGCACGTCGCCGTCGCCGTCGGTGTCGCGCAGTTGCCCGTTCCCGGTGCAGGAGGCGTCCGACGAGCCCGCCTCGTCGGCGTTGACGATCTCGACGACCTCGCTCCCGCCGTCGTCGGTGCGCTCGACGATCACGAGTTGGTTCGCGTTGCGGACGGAGACGAGGAACCGGCCGTCGCCGATCCGGTCGATGTCGTTGATGTGGAGCCAGTCGGTGCGGGTCGGGTCCGCGGGCGCGTCGTACAGCGTGGAGGCGTTCCACGTCCACGTCACCGCGCCGTCCTCGACGATCAGGATCCGCTCGTGGTCCATGTCGGTCATGGCGAAGCCGCCGCCGGGGAGCGGTTCGGCGTCGTGGATCTCGCTGTTCGTCTCCGTCCGGACGGGGAAGCCGTACTCCTCGGCCACCGTCGGGCCGCCCTCGGCGTCGGGGTCGAGGAGCCGGAAGCCCGTGTGCGCGCACGGCGACTCGTACGGACCGCAGTCCGCGTACCCCCCGTCCATGAAGCCGGCGAGCACCCGGCCGTCGGGGAGGCGCTGCACGTCGAAGTAGCTGTCCGCGGAGTCCTCGCGCCACTCCACGTCGGTGCCGTTCAGCAGGTAGACGCTCCCGTACTCGTGCCACCCGGGGCCGCCGCCCTGCGAGCCGACGAGGGTGGTGCGCTCGGCGCCGTCGGCCGCGGCCGGGGTCGAGCGGTCCGGCGCGACGAGGGCGCTGCCCGCGACCGTCAGCCCGAACAGGAGCACGCCGACGAGGACCAACTCGACCGCGCGTGTTCTCATCGGCGAACCCGAACCGGGCGCCGAGCAAAAGCCTTCGGTCTCCGTGTCCGGGACCGCCGGACGGAGGGGTCTACCGCCGATACCTTTTCACAAAATCTCGCGCACGCGTGCGAGCGTCGCATCGAGGTCGCCGGAGTTGTCGACGACGATGGGGTCGTCGACCGGTTCGAACTCCTCGCACAGCAGGTCGTACACCGCGACGTCGGCGTCCGACTCGTCGTCCTCGCGAGCGCGGATCCGCGCCTTCGCGGTCGCCTCGTCGCAGGTGACGCGGAGCAGGGTGAAGGGGACGCCGGCGTCGACGGCGACCGTTCTGGCTCGGTCGCGGCGGGCAGCGCGACGGAACGTCCCGTCGAGCACCACCGAGTCCTCCGCGGCCAGTCGCGTCGCCGCGCGGCGGAACACCTCGTCGTAGGTCCGCTGTGACTCCCGGCTGGAGTACGTGGGCTCGGCGACCAGCTCCTTCCGGACGACGTCCGTGCGCACCAGCGTCGCGCCGAGCCGCTCCGCGGCCGCCTCCGCGACCGTGGTCTTGCCCGCTCCGGGCAGTCCGCAGACGACGACGAGCCGCGCTGTGTCCGACATCGGTTCGGTTCCGGGTGTGCCGGCGGCGGGCTAATGTCCGTCGGTTCCGAGCCGTCTGCCGGTCTCGATGTCGATAATCGGGGGCGAACGGTTTACTATCCGGTCGGGAAGGCACAGATATCCCAGTACGGGAGTGGAACACACCATGTTCGAATTCATCACGGACGAGGAAGAGCGCGGGCAAGTGGGGATCGGGACGCTCATCGTGTTCATCGCGATGGTGCTGGTGGCGGCGATCGCCGCCGGCGTCCTGATCAACACCGCGGGCTTCCTCCAGAGCAAGTCGCAAGAGACCGGACAACAGAGCAGCAAGCAGGTGAGCGACCGCGTACAGGAGGTCGCCACCGTCGGGAACGTCAGTAACAACGCGGTCGACTTCGTCAACGTCACCGTGACGCAGGGTGCCGGTTCGGGTGAAATCGACCTCGAGAACACGACCGTCACGTGGATCGGCCCGAGCGGGACCTACCAGTTGATCGCTCACAGCGACTTCGACAACACCTCCGACGCGACGGGCGACGTGTTCACTTACGACGTCGTCAAGGACACGGACACGAGCGCGCCGGTCCTCAACGACAACGACGATCGCCTCCAGTACATCTTCGACGTCAGCGACTTCACCGGCGGGCAGGAACTCGCCGAGGGTGACGAAGTGACGATCAAGATCAACACGATGGCCGGTGCGACGACGAGCATCCGCTTCACGGTGCCCGAGTCGCTCGGACAGAAGGAAGCCGTCGAACTGTAACCGGCATCGGTTCGGACGCGGACCACTTTCTTCGACGTACCGACCGACGTAGCGGTTGCGCCGGGGGCGACCGGCAGTCCGCGGGTCCGCGGAGCCTACACTGCCGCAGTTCGCCGGACCATCTCGTCGAATCCCCGAACCGTCGTCGGGAACGAACGCACTACGCACCGCTCGAGTGTGTAAAAACGCGGGAAAGTGGGCCGGCGCGAATTTGAATCGCGGTTACGGCCACCCGAAGGCCGAAGGATACCAAGCTACCCCACCGGCCCGCACTCCGAGGAACGCCGGGCGCTCTGTTAAGGCTTCCGAACCCCGAGCAGCGTCGCGATCCGGTCGGGGGCCGTGCCGTCAGTAGCGCCTGTAGCCGTCGGTGTCGAGGTAGTTGTTCGCGACGCTGATCGCGTGGTCGGCGTGGATCGCCGCCGGTCCGAGGCGGACACGGCGGTCCGCGCGGTCGGCGAGCAGGTCGCGCTCGGCGTCCGCGAAGTCGGAGTGGTCCGAGAGCACGAACACCGGATCCGCGGGCGGGTCGACCTCGGCGACGGGGTCGCCTTCCTCGTGGAGCTGGACGAGCGTCCCGTCGAGCGCGTCGAGCGTCTCGGCCAACCCCATGCGGTACAGCGACACGCCGGGGGAGACCTCGGCGGGCATGTGGCCGATAGCGTCCTCGCGGGCGTCAACGGCGTCGCGGACGCGCGCGGCGGTCGTCCGCTCGTCGGGGTGGAGGCCGCGGGCGGTCGCGCCGTCGAAACGGACGGTGACCTCGTCCCCGAGCACGAGGTGGACCCGGCTGTCCTCGCGGATCCCGTGGGACAGCAGCAGGCCCGCGTTCACACAGCGACACAACAGGTCGAGCCGCCCGGCCCCGCCCGCGAGGTCGTCGAGGCTGAACTCGGGGGTCGTGGGGGCGTCGTGGCCGCAGACGACGAACTGGCGCATGACCGCGGTCGTGCGCCGAGGACAATCCGCGTTCCGATCGCGGACGCCCTCCGGTGATATCAGTACGTCAATCACCCGCACAGCAACAAGTATTTATGTCGGAACTTACCAAGGCTTCATATCCCAGTTTGGGTAGCACAACCATGACAGAAGACGACGTAAATCGTGTGTTTCAGCGGATGAATCGTCGTCGGTTCCTGACGGGAACCGGCGCGGCCGGCGTCGCCGCGGTTTCGGGCTGTCTCGGCGGCGACGGCGGCCAAAGCGACGGCGACGGGACGGACTCGGGGAGCGACTCGGGCTCCGACAGCGGCTCCGACTCCGGGGGCGACTCGGGGAGCATGAGCGGCGGGACGCTCAACCTGGCGCTCGTCAAGAGCCCCCTCGAGTTCGACCCGATCGTGTTGAACGACGTGCCCTCCTCGCAGGTCGCCAGTCAGATCTTCGAGGGGCTGTACGCCTACGACGAAGGGACCGGCATCGTGCCGGAGCTGGCGACGGGCGAGCCCGAGGTCAGCGACGACGGCACCACCTACACGGTGACGATGACGACGGAGGCGACGTTCTCGAACGGCGACCCCGTCACCCCCGAGGACGTGAAGTACAGCTTCGAGGCCCCGGTCGCGGAGGAGACCGAGAACGCCTCGGAGTTCAACATGATCGACTCCGTCGAGACGGAGGGCGACGACACGATCGTCTTCAACCTGAAGTACCCGTTCGGGCCGTTCATGAACACGCTCGCGGCCGGCTCCATCGTGCCGATGTCCGTCCGCGAGGACGACAAGGACGCGTTCAACACGGAGATGCCCGTCGGCTCGGGCCCGTTCGTCTTCGAGGACTGGCAGGAGGGCGACTACGTCGACATCGTCCGCAACGAGGACTACTGGGGCGAGCCGATGGCGAACCTCGAGAAGGTCCACTTCACGCCGATCACGGAGGCGACGACCCGCGTCACCACGCTCCGCAACGGCGAGAACGACGTCGTCGAGGAGATCCCGCCGAAGCTCTACTCCACGGTGCGCAGCATCGAGGACGCGAGCATCGACGAGGTGCCCGGCATCGGCTACTTCTACCTCGCGTTCAACTGCAACGAGGGGCCGACCGCCGACCCCAAGGTGCGTGAGGCGATCGACTACTGCTTCTCGATGGACACGGCCGTCGAGCAGTACGTCGAGCCGACCGGCGTCCGCCAGTACGCGCCGACGCCCGCCTCCATCACGGAGGACTGGGGCTTCCCCATCGACGAGTGGGAGCAGATCCCCCACGACAAGGACATCGACGAGGCGACCGCCCTCTTCGAGGAGGCCGGCGTCTCGATGGACTACAACTGGAAGATCATCGTCCCGCCGGACGACAAGCGCGAACAGATCGGCATCTCGGTGTCGAACGGCCTCAAGGAGGCCGGCTTCAACAACGTCTCCGTCCAGCGGCTGGACTGGGGCGCGTTCCTCGACGCGTACGTCACCGGCAACGCGGACGACTACAACATGTACACGCTCGGCTGGTCCGGCACCCCCGACCCCGACGCGTTCACGTACTACCTGTTCGGCCGCACCGAGGACACCCTCGGCGTCACGAACGGGACGTACTACGGCGCCAACAGCCAGCGCGGCAAGAACGCCGCCCAGAAGATCGTCGACGCCCGGCAGTCGGCCGACCGCGACGAGCGCAAGCAGCTGTACACCGAGGCGATCACCACGATCCTCGAGGACCGTGCGCACCTGCCCGCGTACAACCTCAAGAACAGCTTCGGCGTGAAAGACTACGTCAGCGACTTCCAGTCGCACCCGGTGGACTCGTTCCACCTGACGACCGGACACAACAACGTCTCGGTCGACAAGTAACTCGCGCGCCGAATCGGGCGGAAACTGACAGGAGCGGCCCAGATGGCCGCTTCCACGAATTTATATACCACCGTGCGAAACGAGGCCATACACCAGTAGAGACAAATGGGACGCGCACAGTACACGATCCGACGGATCCTACAGGCGATTCCGGTACTGCTGGGAGTCGTCACTATCACCTACTTCCTCATGGAGGCGATGCCGGGTGACCCCGTGAGCATCATGCTCGGGCCGTCGCCAAGTGCCCAGCAGGCCGCCGCCATCCGTGCGAAGTACGGGCTCGATCAGCCGTTGTGGCTCCGCTACCTGAATTACCTCTGGGACGTCGTACAGCTCGACCTGGGCACGAGTCTGTACTACGAGGTCCCCGTCACCCAGAAGATCATGGAACGGCTGCCGGTGACCGTGCTCTTGCTCGTGTCGAGCTTCGCGTTCGCCATCGCCACGTCGATCCCGCTGGGGATCATCTCCGCACAGCGCCGGAACAAGCCGACCGACCACGTCGCGCGGATCGTGGCGCTGCTCGGCGTCTCGACGCCGTCGTTCTGGATCGGCCTGGTCCTCATCATCCTGTTCTCCTACCAGGTGAACTGGTTCCCGGCGACGAACCTCGTGTTGCCGTGGGCCCCCCTCGAGGAGGTCGGCGTCGATAGCCGGGCGGACGTGATCCTCAAGTCGCTCCACCACCTCGTGTTGCCGACGCTGTCGCTGGGGACCCTCCAGATGGCGGCGCTCACCCGGATCGAGCGCTCGTCGATGCTGGAGGTGCTCGGCGAGGAGTACGTGAAGCTCGCGCGCGCCTACGGCGTCAAGGAGTCGACGATCCTCCGCAAGCACGCGTTCCGTAACGCACAGCTCCCGCTCATCACGCTGCTGGGCCTCCAGCTCACCAGCGCGATCGGCGGGGCGGTGTTGACCGAGACCGTCTTCTCCATCAACGGGATGGGGACGCTCATCATCACCGCGATCAACAACCAGGACTTCGCGCTGGTGGTCGGCACGACGCTCGTGCTCGGCTTGGTGTTCGTCGTCGGGGTCATCCTCACCGACCTCTCGTACGCGTACATCGACCCGCGCGTCACCTTCGAGGAGGCCGACTGATGGCGACCACTACCGACACCGACGGTCGAACCGACGGCGAACCGCAGGCGGTCGACGCCGAGGACGACCAGCCGGCGGCGAACGTCGGGTGGCGCTACACCGTCAAGCAGGTCCGTCGCGACCCGACGGCGCTGGCCGGGCTGGCGATCATCGGCGTCGCGACGCTCGTGGCGGCTGTCGCCTTCCTCGACCAGCTCGTCCTCCCGTTGTTCGGCGTCGAACAGTACGCCATCGCCCAGGCGGTGTGGGTGAGCCCCAACGCCGAGGTCGCCTCGCAGTTGCTGCCGCCGGCGATGACGACGAACGTCTTCGGCGAGGGGACGTGGGCACACCCGCTCGGCACCGACGACCGCGGGCGCGACATCCTCGCGCGGCTGTTCTACGGCACCCGGATCGCCATCTCCGTCGGCGTCGTCGCGACGACCATCTCGCTGGTGTTCGGGATGATCGTCGGCTCGGTCGCCGGCTACTACGGCGGCCGCATCGACGACGTGCTGATGCGCGCCGTCGAGACGCTGTACGCCATCCCGTTCCTCGTGCTCGTCATCGTGTTCATGGTCGCGTTCGGCCGCAACCTCACGTTCGCGATGATCGGCGTCGGGATCGCGAACATCCCGACGTTCGCCCGACTCATCCGGTCGCGGGTGTTGTCGGTGCGCGAGGAGGACTACATCGAGGCCGCGCGCGCGGCCGGCGTACGCGACCGGAACATCATCTTCCGGCACGTCATCCCGAACAGCTTCGCCCCCGTGCTCGTGCAGGCGACGCTCCAGATCGGCTTGGCGATCCTCATCGTCGCCGGGCTGTCGTTCCTCGGCTTCGGCGCACAGCCGCCCACGCCGTCGTGGGGCCAGATGCTCTCGCAGTCGCGCGACTACATGCTGCCGGACCCGTGGTTCAGTATCTGGCCCGGGCTGGCGATCCTCATCACCGTGGTCGGCTTCAACCTCCTCGGCGACGGCCTGCGCGACGCGCTCGACCCCCGTATCAACAACTGATGTCCGAACCACTACTCACAGTCGAGAACCTGAAGACCCAGTTCTTCACCGAGGAAGGCACCGTCCGCGCGGTCGACGGCGTGAACTTCGAGGTCCACGAGGGGGAACTCGTCGGCCTCGTCGGCGAGTCCGGCGCCGGCAAGTCCGTCGCCGCCCAGTCGATCATGCGCCTCGTCGAGGAGCCCGGGCGGATCGTCGACGGCACCGTCACCTTCGACGGGGAGAAGCTGGTCGACATCGTCGAGACCCCCGACGGCCGCATGGAGCAGTCCGACGAGATGCTGTCGAACCGGGCGATGCGCGAGCGGATCCGCGGTCGCGAGATCGCGATCATCTTCCAGGACCCGATGGAGTCGCTCAACCCCGTGTTCAAGGTGGGCGACCAGCTCCGGGAGTTCATCGAGCTGAACCGCGACGTTGGCGCCTCCGAGGCGAAGACCATCGCCGTCGACATGCTCCGGGAGGTCGGCATCCCGGAGCCGGAGGTCCGCTACGACGACTACCCCCACGAGTTCTCCGGCGGGATGCGCCAGCGCGTGCTGATCGCGATGGCGCTGGCGTGTGAGCCGCGGCTCATCATCGCCGACGAGCCGACGACCGCGCTCGACGTGACCGTCGAGGGGCAGATCCTCGACCTCGTCAGCGACCTCCAGAAGCGGTACGACACCGCGTTCCTGTGGGTCACCCACGACATGGGCGTCGTCGCCGAGATCTGCGACCGCGTCAACGTCATGTACCTCGGCGAGGTCGTCGAGGAAGCCGACGTGGACGACCTGTTCTACGACACCAAACACCCGTACACGGAGGCGCTGTTGCGGTCGATGCCGCGCCCGGACCGGTCGGTCGAGGCGCTCGACCCGATCAAGGGCGTGATGCCCGAGGCGATCAACCCGCCGTCGGGCTGTCGGTTCCACACGCGGTGTCCGGAGGCCCGCGAGGCGTGCAAGGAGTTCCACCCGGAGTTCCACGACGTGAGCGAGGCCGGGGGGGAGCCGCACGCCGTCTCGTGCATCAAGTACGAGAACGTCGGCTACGAACACAGCGAGCCGCTGGAGACGGAGGCGACCGGCGCCTTCGCCGGCGGGCTCGCGGGCTGCGCGGGGAGGACGCGCGCGACGCCGCCGGCGCCGCCGGGGGTGACCGCGATGAGTGACGCCGACCCCGCGGGCAACGGCGCGGCCGCCGTGGACGACGACACAATCCTGAGCGTGCAGGGGCTGACGAAGCACTTCAGTCAGTCCGACGGAATGCTGTCGACGTTCTTCGACGAGCCGCCCGTGCGCGCCGTCGAGGACGTCAGCTTCGACGTGAAGCGCGGGGAGACGCTCGGCCTCGTCGGCGAGTCCGGCTGCGGGAAGTCGACGCTCGCGCGCACCATCCTCCGGCTGGTCGACCCGACGGACGGGGCGGTGTACTTCAACGGCGACAACCTCGCGGAGCTGTCCGGGAAGGACCTCCGGGAGTGCCGCCGCGACATGCAGATGATCTTCCAGGACCCGCAGTCGAGCCTGGACCCGCGGATGAAGGTCGGCCCCATCGTCGAGGAGCCGATGAAGGCCCACGGGCTGTACGAGGGCGAGCGCGAGGAGCGTGCCCGCGAACTGCTGGAGAAGGTCGGCCTCGACCCGCACCACTACAACCGCTACCCCCACCAGTTCTCCGGGGGGGCAGCGCCAGCGCATCAACCTCGCGCGGGCGCTGTCGGTCAACCCCGACTTCATCGTCTGCGACGAGCCGGTGTCGGCGCTCGACGTGTCGATCCAGGCGCAGGTGCTCAACACGATGCAGGAGCTCTCCAAGACGAGTTCGGGCTCACCTACCTGTTCATCGCGCACGACCTCAGCGTCATCCGGCACATCTCCGACCGCGTCGCGGTGATGTACCTCGGGCAGATGGTCGAACTCGCCGACACCGAGGAGCTGTTCGAGCACCCCAAACACCCGTACACGGAGGCGCTGTTGGGTTCGATCCCGGTGCCCGACCCGCGCGCGTCGGGCACCCGGAGCGTGCTCGAGGGCGACGTGCCCTCGCCCATCGAACCGCCGTCCGGCTGTCGGTTCCGCACGCGGTGCCCGAAGCTCATCCAGCCCGACGAGTTCTCGCTGAGCGACGACGAGTGGGCCGCCGTCAGGGAGTTCACCCGGGCGGTGAAACGGCGGACGTTCGACCCGAACGACCGCGCGGAGGTGCGCGCGGCGTTCTTCCCCGGCGGGACGCCCGCCGGGAGCGCGGGGTCGGTCGTCGACGACGCCATCGACCGCGTCGCCGCCGGCGAGTGGGAGGTCGCGAGCGAACGGCTCGTGTCCACGTTCGCCGACGCGAGCATCTGTGCGACCGAGCAGCCGTCGTACTCGGTCGATGCGGAGATCGGCGACGGCGAGCACTTCGCCGCCTGCCACCTCCACCGCGACTCGGTGGCCGCGTCGCCGCCGGCCGACGACTGAGCCCGGCGCCGCCGCTCGCGGCGACTTCTCCCCGTCCGTCGTGCGCCGAGCGGCGGCGCCGTCACTCCACGCGGATCGTCGTCCGCGCGGCCGGGCGCTCCCGGCGCGTGGCGACGAACGCGCGGATCTCGTGGTCGCCGCGGGACAGCGGCGTCGACCGCGTCCGGCGGCCGTCGCGGCGGGTCACGCGCCCGTCCCACGTCCACTCGTGGGTCTTGCGCTCCCGGGCCCGGAAGGAGAGCGTCCCCGAGCCGCCGGGGTCCCGGCGGGGTTCCTCGCTGGCCTCCAGGGCGCCGTCGACCTCCCACCCCCACAGCCGTCGCGAGGGCGTCGACACCGCGATGGGGACGGGGAGCCGGTTGCGGATCGCGACCCGTACGGCGACGGGGTCGCCCGGCGCGTACACCTCGCGGTCGGTCTCGACGGCGATCGTCAGCCCGCGGGCGACCAGCGGCGCCGGGAGGAGCGCGCCGACGGCGGTGCCGAGGTAGTCGCGCGTCTCGTCGAAGCCGAGGCGGTCGCGGTCCTCGTGGCCGCGCGGGGACTGTGGCACGCGAGCCAGAAGGGACGACGGCCGAATGAGGATGTCGGTTCGGCGACTCAGTACCCCTGTGCGTTGCCGTCCTTGCGGGGCTCGGTCGCCCCCGAGAGGACGCCGTCCTCGGTGCGGACGATCTGGGCGCCGCCGAACAGCGCCGGCGGGAGCGTCTTCACGTCGTGACCCTTGCGGACCAGCTTCGCGGCCGTGTTGCCGTCGAACTGCGGCTCCAGCGCGAGACTCCCCTCCTCGCGGTAGCGCCACCGCGGGCTGTCCAGCGCCGCCTGCAGCGGCTGGTCGTAGTCGACGAGGTTGGCTATCACCTGCACGTGGCCCTGCGGCTGCATGTAGCCGCCCATGACGCCGAAGGCGGCCCAGTCGTCGCGGGCGTCGTCGTCGGGCGCGAAGTCCGCCAGCGCCGGGATCAGGGTGTGGAACGGGCGCTTCCCCGGTTCCAGCGAGTTCGGGTGGTCGGAGTCGAGCGAGAACGACGCGCCGCGGTTCTGCAGCGCGATGCCGGTGTCACCCGCGACCAGCCCGGAGCCGAAGCCGGCGAACCGGGAGTTGATGTACGAGACGACGTTGCCCTCGTCGTCGGCGACGCACAGCAGGACGGTGTCGGCGTCCTCGGCGTTCGCGTCGGGGACGCCGAACGTCACGTCGTCGTTGCACTCCTCGCCGACCTCCTGGGCGCGCGTCGCGGCCCAGTCCTTGCTCGCGAGCGGCGGGTGGTCCTCGAACTCGGGGTCGGTGATGTAGCGGTGGCCGTCGTGGAACGCCAGCTTCAGCGCCTCCGAGAAGTAGTGGACGCGCTCGGGCGAGTCGTAGTCGTACTCGGCGGCGCCCAGCTCCTCGGCGATGTTGAGCGCCTCCAGCGCGATGAGCCCCTGGTTGTTCGGCGGGAGTTCGTACACCTCCGTCCCGTTGTAGGTGGTCGAGACGGGCTCGGGGAACTCCGGCTCGAACGCCGCGAGGTCGTCGACCGTCATGAAGCCGCCCTGCTCCTGCACCTCGCCGGCGATCTGCTCGGCGATCTCCCCCTCGTACACGACGTCGGCGCCCTCCTCGGCGATCAGCTCCAGCGACGCGCCGAGCTTCGGGAGCGTGACGTGCTGGCCGACGTCGGGCGCCTCGCCGTCGAACAGGAACGCGTCGCGGGCGTGGTCCGTCTCGAACAGCTCCTCGCCGTGCTGCCACTGGGCGGAGACGACCTCCGAGACGGGGTACCCCTCCGTCGCGTAGCGGATCGCCGGCCGGAGCAGGTCGGCGAGGGACTTGCGACCGAAGCGCTCGGCGGTCGCCTCCCAGCCGCGGGCGGTGCCCGGCACCGTGACCGCGTGGGCGCCCGTGGCGGGCATCTCCGCGTCCGCCGGGTCGGCGTCTTCCTCCTCGGCAACCGCCTCGCGGACGTTCTCGATGGTGGCGTCGGCCGGCGCCGGCCCGCACGAGCGCATGGCGCCGACCTCGCCGTCGGCGGTGCGGTACAGCGCGAACACGTCGCCGCCCAGCCCCGTCGACGTGGGTTCGACGACGTTCAGCGCCGCCGCGGTGGCGACGGCGGCGTCGAACGCGTTGCCGCCGTCCTCCAACACGGAGATCCCGGCCTGCGACGCCAGCGGCTGGCTCGTCGCCACGACGCCGCGCTGTCCGTACACCGTCGACCGCCGTGACGCGAATCGATCGATATCTGGGTCGCTCATGTGCACAGATCGCCGACGGACCCGCGAAAACGCTGAGCCGGATAGTTTCGGGTGCCGGCGCGGCCCGTCGGTTCGCGGCACGCGGCGGCGCCGTGCGACGACGCCGCGGGCGGCCGGCGCGAGCGCCCGCCGTGCGGGCGGCGACCGCCCGCTCGGGAAGACTGATATGCTCGCCCCACGCTACACACGGGCATGGGAGCGGAGCGCGGCGGGGAGGGGGCGGTCCGACCGATGCGGGAGGTCACCCTCCGGATCAAGCACGTCGGACAGCCGGAGACGGCCGCGTCCGAGCGCTACCCGGGGGTGACGATGCGGTCCGTCTCGTCGATGACCGGGCGGGGGGACGAACGGAAGCGGATCGTCGAGTTGACCGGGGATCCCGCGGACGTCGGCGGCTTCATCGAGACGTTCGCCGCCTGCGACCCGGTCGTCGAGGCCGAGCCGATCACGCCGCTGGGCGAGGCGACCGTGTTCGTCGCGTTCACCGTGAACGTGCCCGAGTGGGACAGCATCGCGGAGCTGCTCGCCGGGCTCGGGCTCCACTACCGGACGGGCACCGTGATCACCGGCGGGTACGAGCGGTGGACGCTGTACCTCGACGCCGACGACGACCTGTCGGCGGTGATCGACGCGATCGAGGACCGCGGGAACGAGGTGGAGCTCGTCAGGCAACTGGAGATGCAGGAGGTGACGCCGTCGACCCGGTTCGAGACCGCCGGCGCGATCCACGACCTCACCCCCCGGCAGCGCGAGGCGCTGGGGGCGGCGATCCGGGCGGGGTACTACGGCCACGAGAAGAGCGCCGGGATCGAGGACATCGCCGAGGAACTGGGGATCGGCACCACGACGACGTGGGAGCACCTCGCGCGCGCCGAGGGGAAGGTGATGGCCGACCTCGCGGACTTCCTCGGCGACGGCCGGACGTGAGCCGGTCGGGGTCGGAGCGTCACTCCGCGTCGTCGTACGGCCAGCGCCCGCCCATCCGCAGTTCCTGTTCGTAGCCGGCGTCGATGGCGTCGCGCATCTCCGTCCGGCTCATGTGGGGCGTCTCCACCTCGTCGGCGGCGAAGCGTGCGACCGCCTCCGCGACCTGCACCGCCACGTCGCGGAGGTCCCGGGAGTCGAGTTTGTCGAGCGTGTCCGCGTGCGTGTGGCCCCAGCCGCGCCCCGACTGCGTCGAGGCGGTCGAGGTCATCGCCGCGGGGACGCCCTCCTGCACGAACGCCCACTGGTCGCCGTGGGGGGCGATGGTGTCGTCCGTCGACAGGCTCGCGTCGAGGTCGTTCGTCACCGCGCGGAACACCGCGCCCAGCTCCTCGAAGCCGTTCGTGCCGACGCGGAGGGTCCGCGAGCTACACGCGCCGTCGAGGTTGACGACGCACTTCACGTCGTCGAGGGCGCTCGTCTCCGCGCAGTGGTGCGCGCCCCACAGCCCGATCTCCTCGGAGCCGAACGTCACCAGCCGGACGCGGGTGTCCAGCTCCACGTCCTCGCGCGCGAGCAGCCGGCCGACCTCGGCGACGAGCGCCGACCCCGCGCCGTTGTCGTTGGCGCCGTCGGCGATGTCGTGGGCGTCGACGTGGGCGGTGAGCAGCACCGCCTCGTCGGTGTCGGGGCCGACCTCGGCCTCGACGTTCACCGACGTGGCGGGCTCGTTGCGGCAGTCGACCGCGACGGTCGCCTCGCAGCCCTCCTCGGCGTAGCGCGCGAGCCGCTCGCCGACCTCGCGGGAGACGCCGACCGCCGGGATCGGGCCGGGGCGCTCGTGGTAGCCGACCTCGCCGGTCGGCGGGAGCGAGCCGTCGAGGTGGTTGCGGAACACGAACGCGACCGCGCCGTGGTCGGCGGCGTTGACGTACTTCTCCATGCGGTGGATCCAGCGGTCGACCTCCTCGGGCGTGTCCGAGGAGACCATCGCGACCGCGCCGTCGAGGTCGTCGGCTCGCGCCTCGAACTCCTCGTAGGTGCCGTCGCCCACGTCGACGACCCGGCCGGTCGCCTCGCCCGCGGGACAGCCCGGCAGCGCGAGGACGTCCTGTCGGCCGTCGTGGACGCGCTCGTGGGGCTCGTGCACCGTCAGCGACGACGACCCGCGCCACCAGCCGGGGATGTCGAACTCCTCGATCCGCGCCCCGCGGGCGCCCGCCCGCTCGAAGGCGTCGCGGACCACCTCGGCCCCGCGACGCTCCCCCTCCTGACCGGCCATGCGGCTCCCCACGTCGACGAGGTCGGTGAGGACGTCCCACCCGAACCCGCTCGTCTGTGCGTCGCCCACGGCCGCGTTCGGCAGTCGCATACCCCGTGGTTCGACGCGTCCGTCTTGAGTCCCGGGGTCCCGGCCGACGCGTCCCCGTACCGGCACCGGCGGCCGGCCGCCGAAACCGCGGGGCGGCGCGGGGACCGCCCGCGACCACGCCCGCGGCCCGTCAACTTCTTGTGTCGTGCTATCGAATGACGCAAAAGATGCCCCGACCGATCGATCTCTCAGATGCCGACGAGCGCGTTCTCCGCCACCTCCGCGAGAGCGGCGCGGACTATCCGGCGCTCGTGGCGGCGAACACGGGGCTCCACATCCCGCTGGTCGAACGCCGGATCGCGACGCTGACCGAGCGCGGCTTCCTCGAGGCCGCCACCGGCGAACAGATCTACCGGATCACCGAGGCCGGCCGGCGCGCCCTCGCGGGCGACGCGCCCGTGGTGTCGCCGGCGGTCGACGGCGACGGCCCCGAGGAGACGGTCGCCGACGGCGGCACCGCCTCCGAGGAGGCCGAGTAGCCCGCACGCGCGGTCGCGGTGGTCCCCGGCTCTCGCGGTCAGTCGCTCGCGCCCAGCGCCGTCTCGAACGCGAGTTCCACCGCCCGCTCGTCCAGCCCCGCGGGAGGCTCGGGCGCACGCTCCCGCCGCGGGCGGCCTCCCCGTCGCGCGCCGTCGCCGCCGCCTGCGCCGGCGTCGCCGGGAGGTGGAGGAACCCCGCGGGCACGTCCGTCCCGTCGAGCAGCGCGAGCGCCCGGTAGAGGATCGCGTTACAGAGGTGGGTGCCCGCGGTGTTCGACACCCGCGCCGGCACCCCCGCGTCGAGACACGCCGCGACCGTCTCGCGGACCGGCAGCGTCGCGAGGCGGGCGTCCGCGCCCGCGGGGTCGAGCCGTTCGTCCACCGGGTCCGCGCCGTCGTTGTCGGGGACGCCGACGGTGTCGGCGACGTTGATCGCGACGCGCTCGACGCAGACGGCCGCCCGGCCCGCCGCGAGGCCGGTGGCGACGACCGCGGCCGGGTCGTGCTCGTCGACCAGCGCGGCGAGTTCCTCGCCCGCGCGGTCGAACGCGACCGGGAGCGTCCGGCCGACGACCGCGTGGCCCGCGACCGTGCGCCCGTCGAGCGCCGCCGCCGTCTCGCCGGCGGGGTTGGTGTCGTGGTCGCCGAACGGCTCGTAGCCGGTGCAAAGCAGCGTCATACCGGGCCTCGTCGGTGCCGTCGCGTAAGCCTTGGCCTTCCCGACGCCGGTGGCCGGTTCGAGGCGGGGTGGGACGGGGGGCGGAGCGGGGCGACAGCCGACCCGACGACCGGGTCGGGTCGCGACGCGTCGCGGGCCGGCGTCAGTCCCCGGGGACGGCGGACTCGTCGGCCGTCGAGTCGTCCCGTAGGGTCGTCGCCGCGATCGCTCCGGCGACGACCACCAGCCCGGCGCACGCGAGGTACTCGCCCGACAGCCCGATCGCCGACGCCAGCGGGAGCGCCACGAGCGGGCCGAGCGTCGACCCCAGATCGCCGAACACGTTGTACACGCCGCCGAGTTTGCCGACGTCGCCGCCGGGGGCGATGTCGCCGAGGTACGCGAGCAGCGGCGGGCCCGCGAGCCCCGCGCCGCCGCCGACGAGCGCGACGCCCGCGAGGACGCCCCCGGTCGTCGGCACCAGCGCCGCCAGCGCGAACCCCGCGCCGAAGACGGCCAGCCCCGGCACGACCGTCGTCGTCCGGCCGAGCCTGTCGGAGAGCCGCCCGACCGCGAGGTTCGACGCCGACAGCGCGACGACGGACACCGCCATCACCACCCCGCTGGAGCCCGTGCCGGCGAGCCCGCCCAGCGAGATGTCGTGTTCGGCGGTGTAGAGGACGACCGTCGACAGGAGGACGCCCGCGTACAGGAACCGGATCGTGAAGTTCACCGCGCCGACGGCGCCGATCCGGGGGTCCGCGCGCACGAGGGCGGGGACGTCGCGCAGGCGGCTCCCGCCGTCGGTGTCCGGGGTGACGTTCGGGAGCACGCGGTACGCGACCGCGGCGGCGAACAGCCCCGCCGCGCCGGCGACGGCGAACGCCTCCGCGTAGCCGTACAGGTCTGTGACGACGCCGCCGAGGACGAGCCCGGTCGGGAACCCGAGGCTCTGCCCGCCGCGCATGTAGCCGACCCACCGCCCCCGGTTCGCGGGCGTCGTCACGTGCGTCACCGTCGAGAAGGCGCCGACGAACACGAACGCCGAGCCGATCCCCCACGCCGCCCGCGAGACGAGGAACACCGTCGCCGCCGACAGCCCCAGCGGGGGGTTCAGCCCGACGAGGTAGCCGAACGGGACGAGTCCCTGCACGGCGAACCCCGCGATCATCGGCCGGCGGGTGCCGAGACGGTCGAGCACGTCGCCCGCCGGCGTCGACATGAGCAGCCGCGTGAACCGGTTGATCGAGAGGATGGCGCCGACGAGGAACGGCGCGATGCCGAGCACGCTCCCGAGCGCGGGGATGGTCGGGAACGCGACGCCGCCCCCCATCCCGCCGAAGAACACGCCCGCGACGAGGCTGAGGACGACCGTCCGCACCTGCGACTCCGTGTACCGCTCGTCGTCGGGGTCCGTGTCGGGTGGGTGGGTCGGGTCGGTCACGTCTGGCGGTCCGGAGTCGAAGTCGGGGGGTACGCGTGCTGGGCCGTCGGGACGGCGCCGGGGCGGTCGACCGCTCGGTCCGCCCGGACGGCGCGGGCCGCGCGAACGCACCGCCGCCGCGGGTTCGGGACGCTCGCTACGCTCGCGCCCCGCTCACCACGCGTACTCCTCGCGCGGGTCCACGTCGTCGCGCTCGCGGTCGAACACGACCTCGCCGTCGACGACGACGTACCGGCTGCGCGTCCCCATCTCGTGGAACGGGCCGTCCCACACGACGAGGTCGCCGTCGGTGCCCGCCGCGAGGTCGCCGACGCGGTCGCGGATGCCGAGGATCTCGGCGGGGTTCGTCGTGACCGCGTCGAGGGCGGCCGCCTCGGGGAACCCCGCCCGAACCGCGAGGCCGACGCAGACGTCGAGGTGTCGTTGCGGGATCACGGGGGCGTCCGTCTGGATGGCGACCGTGACGCCGGCCTCGTGGAGGATCGCCGGCGTCTCGAAGGTGATGTTGCGCAGTTCGTACTTCGAGGCCGACGAGAACGAGGGGCCGACGACGGCGGGCACGTCGCGGTCGGCGAACTCCTCGGCGATCACGTGGCCCTCGGTGGCGTGTTCGATCGAGAGCGCGTCGATGCCGAACTCCTCGGCGATGCGGAACACGGTGACGATGTCGTCCGAGCGGTGCGCGTGCACCCGCAGCGGGAGGTCGCCCTCGATCACTCTGGCGAGGTTCTCGCGGCCCAGATCGCGCTCGAACGGCTCGCCGTGCTCGCGGGCGTGCTCGCGGCGCTCGATGTAGTCCTCCGTCGCCATGAACTCCTGGCGCAGCGTCGCCGCGACGCCCGGACGGGTGGACGGCTGGCGGCCCTCGCGCTCGCCGTGGAAGCGCTTGGGGTTTCCCCCATCGCGGCCTTCATCCCGTCCTCGGCGATCAGCATCCGGTCGGCGACGTCCCCGTACGTCTTCATCGAGCAGATGATCCCGCCGATGACGTTGCCCGACCCCATCCGGGCGGAGACGGTGGTGACGCCGTTCCGGAACGCGCCCTGCAGCTCCTCGTCGCGCGGGTGGAAGCCGTCGAGGGCGTTGACGTGCGGTGTCGTCGCGCTCGTCCCCTCGTTGAAGTCGCCGTCCTCCGGTTCGCCCCACTCGGCCATCCCGGCGTGGCTGTGGGCGTCGATCAGGCCGGGCGTCACCTGCATCCCCGTCGCGTCCACCTCGACGGCGTCGGCGGGCGCGTCGACGTCGCCGACCGCCGCGACCGCGCCGTCGACGACGAGCACGTCGCCCTCGACCGTCCCCCGTTCCGTCTGCGTGTGGACCGTCCCGCCGCGGACGACGACGCTCCCGCCGTCGCCTGTCGTGTCGCTCATTGGCACACGGTCGGCCGATCCCGTGCAAAGCGTTTCGGTTCGAAACGCGTCGTCACAGCTCGCGGCGGATCACCGCGGCCAGCTCCGCCACCGCCTCGGGGCGGAACGTCCAGATCCCGCGCCAGACGCGCGGCTCCGTCTCCAGCGCCAGCAGGGCGACCGGCGTCGTGTGGGGGCCGACCGCGTCCGCGGGCGGGTCGAACACGACGAACCACGAGTCGCTGTAGCCGGCGCCGTACCCGGTGTGGGCGGTGACGTCGAGCGCCGACTCGGGGTCCCAGTCCGGTTCGCCGTACACGTGGACCGCCGCGCCGGAGGCGGCGAGCCGCCGGTACGTCCGGCGCGTGCCGACCTCGTCGTCGATTCGGGACAGCTGTTGGAACGACGAGTGGATCTCCCCGGCGCCGGCGCGGGCGGCGCGCAGTTCGATCTGGCGGCTCATCGCGATCAACAGGAGCTTCTCCTTGTGCGCCAGCGGGTACCCCCGGAGGCGGAACGGGACGTCCGCCAACTCCGTCAGGACCGCCGGGAGGTCGGCGTCGGCGAGCGGGAGCGTCCCCGTCGTGTACAGGTCGGAGTTGACGAGCAGCACCGCCCGCTCGAGCGCCGCGAGCGGCGAACTCGCCAGCACCTCGCCGTCCTCGACGAGCACCGCCACGTCGTCCGCGTCGGTCGTCGCCGCGGCGCCGCGGGCGGCGTCGGCGCCGACCGACACCGGCTGGTCGGCGAACAGGCGGCGGAGCATCGAGTCGAGCGGCGTCCCGCCGTCGCGACGGAGGACCGCGAGGTGTCTGTCGGCGGGGACCGCCGACGCGAGCGTCTCGAACTGTGTGTCCAGCACCACGTCTCTACACCGGGCGACCGTCTCGGTGTATATAACGTCGGCCGTCCGAGAATCAACGACGAAACCGCCCGCCTACAGGGAGCCGAGGTCCACGGCGTCCATCTGCTCCTTGTAGCGGTTGCGGACGGTGACGACCGTCACGTCCGCCACGTCGGCGATCTCCGACTGGGTGCGCTTCTCGTCGGACAGCATCGACGCGAGGTAGATCGCGGCGGCGGCGTACCCAGTCGGCGACTTGCCGGCGTGGAGGCCCTGCGCGGTCGTCTCGTCGACGATCCGCGTGGCACGGCGTTTCACCGCCTCCGGGAGGTTCAGCTCCGAACAGAAGCGGGGCACGTGTTCGACCGGGTCGACCGGCTTCAGCGCCAGCTTCAGTTCGCCGGAGATGTAGCGGTACGCGCGGGCGATCTCGCGGCGCTCGACGCGGGCGACGCTCACGAAGTCGTCGAGCGAGCGCGGGATCCCCTCCTGGCGACAGCCGGCGTAGAGGCTCGCCGTCGCCATCGCCTCGATGGAGCGCCCGCGGATGAGGTCCTCCGAGAGCGCGCGCCGGTAGATCACCGACGCGACCTCGCGGACGGACTTCGGGACGCCCTGCGCGGAGGACATCCGTTCGATCTCCGAGAGCGCGAACTGGAGGTTGCGCTCGCCGGCGTCCTGCGTGCGGATACGCTCTTGCCACGTGCGGAGGCGCTCCATCCGCGAGCGCTTCTCCGCCGACAGCTGGCGGCCGCTGGCGTCGCGGTTGCGCCAGTCGATGCTGGTCGTGAGCCCCTTGTCGTGCATCGTCTGGGTCATCGGCGACCCGACGCGGCTCTTGCGGTCGCGCTCGGTGGCGTTGAACGCGCGCCACTCGGGCCCGCGGTCGACGTTGTCCTCCTCGATGATGAGGCCCGTCGGCTCGTGGATCAGCTCCCCGTCGTCGGTGCGGACGAGGTCCGCCTCGTCCACCTCGTCGGGGTCGACCGTGTCCGCGTGCTGTTCGTCGGAGCGTTCGCGCTCGCGTCGCGTCGTCGTCACTGGCGCGCTCGCTCCGCGATCGCCCCCGAACCGCCGTAGTTCGTGTTCGACCGAGTTGTACCACCGCGGTCTGCGTCGGGCAACCGAGAGTCACCAGTCTCGGGCCCACGATACGATTCCGGCATCCCGCTAACGCAGACTCAACTCGGTCACATAAGAGTGTCGCCGAACGGATACGGCCGCCGCTGGGCGGTTCCCTGCGTGCCAATCGCTCGCAATGTGGGGGAAGTATTAAACCTTGTGCCATTCAGCGATCGGACACGACGAGAGTCGGAGGCCACGCATGACCGACCACATCGCACTCGCCGCCTGCCCCGCACACGGCAGCGACGGGTACGCGATGTCGTCGGTCACGGCCCTCGCCGCGGTCGCCGCCCGGTCCGCCCCCGCGTTCGCCGCCGTCGGCGACGCGAACCGGACCGGAGCCGGCGTCGACGGCGCCGAGGGGACCTCCGCTCCGACGCTCGTACCGTCCGCCTCCATCGCCGCGTGACGCGGCGACGGTTCTCGGGGTCGACCCGAGCGGAGGCGGACGCACCCTTGTCCCGTCCACCGTTCAGGTTCCCCGACCGTCCCGCAGTCGCGCGGCCGCCCCGCTCCCACGGGCCGGCCTGCACGCGCGTTCGAGCCGCGCAGGGAGTCTATGTCGGTCCACCGACACCGACTGGCCGACGCCAGCATGACGATCGCAGTGTCCCGTTCGGCCCCCGGCGACCTCGCCGAGGGCGCAGAGACGAAGCTCCGCCGCGCCGACCCCGTCGCCGCCGTCGAGACGCTCGACATCCGCGGCCTCCAGCCCGGCCTCAACGACCTCACGGTCGAGGCCGAGGCGACCGTGTCGCTCGCGGCCGACGCGGGCGACACGCCCGAGACCGTCGCCGACGCGCTCGCCGACACGTTCGGCGTGAACGACGTGACGGTCACCGCCGTGCGGGCGGTCCCGCCCGATAGCGCCGACGGCGCCGCCGTCGCCGGCGAGTAGCGCCGCGAACCCCGGTTTCGACCGCTCGCCCGCGAGCGACGGCGACGACGACCGCGACTCGCCCGTTCGGTCGCGACCGAAAGGGCCTACCGCGCGCCGCGACGAGCACCGCCATGAGCGATCCCGCCGCCGACGCCGACGAGGGGCCCGGCTTCGCCGACGTGCTCGACACCGCTCGGGCGCTGCTGGCGACCGGCCCGCTGTGTGACCACTGTCTGGGCCGCCCGTTCGCCGAGCGCTCGTTCGGCCTCGGCAACCACGAGCGCGGCCGCGGCCTCCGGGTCGCCGTCGCGCTCGCCGACGACGCGGACTTCGAGCCGGGCGCCACGGACGACTGCTGGGTGTGCGAGGGCGTGTTCGAGCGCGTCGACGAGTTCGCCGAGCGCGCCGCCGACGCCGTCGCCGACTACGAGTACGCCACCTACCAGGTCGGGACGCGCGTCCCGCCGCTCGCGGAGGAGAACGACCGCCTGCTGCGCGAGGACGCCGGGATGGACCCCGACGCCGGCGAACCGCTCCGCAAGGAGTTGAACCGCGAGGTCGGCAAGCGCGTCGGGCAGGTCACCGGCACCGAGGTCGACTTCGACCGCCCGCACGTCCAGTTCCTCCTCGACGTCGACGCCGACCGCGTCGAGGCGACGGTCAACTCCGCGCACGTGTACGGCCGCTACCGGAAGCTGGAGCGCGACATCCCCCAGACCGAGTGGCCCTGCTCGGACTGCCGCGGCTCCGGACGACAGGGCCGCGAGCCGTGCGACACCTGCGACGGCTCGGGCTACCTGTATCCCGAGAGCGTCCAGCAGCTCACCGCCCCCGTCGTCGAGGAGGTGATGGAGGGCGTCGACTCGACGTTCCACGGCGCCGGCCGCGAGGACGTTGACGCGCTGATGCTCGGGACGGGCCGTCCGTTCGTGATCGAGGTCGACGAGCCGCGCCGCCGCGAGATCGACGTACAGCGGCTCGAATCGGACATCAACGCCTTCGCCGACGGGAAGGTCGAGGTCGAGGGGCTGCGGCTGTGTAGCCACGAGATGGTCGCCCGCGTGAAGGAGCTCGACGCGACGAAGCGCTACCGCGCGGCCGTCGAGTTCGGCGGCGACGTGAGCGAAGACGACCTCGCGGCGGCGGTCGCCGAGTTGGACGGCGCGACCGTCGAGCAGTACACCCCGAACCGCGTCGACCACCGTCGGGCGTCGATGACCCGCACCCGCGTCGCCCACGAGGTCACCGCCGAGCTGGAGGACCCGCGCCACGCGACCGTCGAGGTCCACGGCGACGGCGGCCTCTACATCAAGGAGCTGATCAGCGGCGACGAGGGGCGCACGGAGCCGAGCCTCGCGGGCCTGCTCGGCGTCGACGCGGTGGTGACGGCGCTGGACGTGCTCGCCGTCGAGGGCGAGGCGGAGGCGTTCGAACAGCCGGAGTACTTCCTGGAGGACGGTCGCGGCGACGACGCCGCCGACGCCGAGGCGTAACCGACCCCCCGACCCGCCGACCCGCCGGCGCGACCGCGAACCGTACGCTTTTGCCGTCCCTCGGTGACCCCCAGCCATGCTCGGCGCAGACGAGGCCGGCAAGGGACCCGTCCTCGGCCCGATGGTCGCCGGCGCGGTCCGCGCCGACCCCGCCGCGATCCCCGACGGCGTCGACGACTCCAAGCGCCTCACGCCGGCGCGCAGGGAGGAACTCGACGCCGCCCTCCGCGACGACGACCGCGTCGCCGTCGCGGTCGCCCACGTCGCCGTCGAGCGCATCGACGCGCCCGACACGGACATGAACACGCTCACCGTCGCCGGACAGGCCGAGGCGCTGGCGCAGGTCGCCCGCGACGGCGACGACGCCGTGGTCGACGCCGGCGACACCAGCGAGTCGCGGTTCGCCCGCCGCGTCGCCGACGCGGTCGCCGGGGGACGGAGACACACCCCGGCGCGAGCGTCGCCGTGACGGCCGAACACGGCGCCGACGAGTCGCACCCCGTCGTCGCCGCCGCCAGCGTCGTCGCGAAGGTGGAGCGCGACCGCGTCGTCGCCGCGTTGGACGAGGAGTACCGCAGCCGCGGCTACGACGGGATCGGGTCGGGCTACCCCTCCGACCCGACCACCCGCGCGTTCCTCCGCGAGTACGTCGCCCGCGAGGGCGACCTGCCGGCGTGCGCCCGCCGGTCGTGGTCCACCTGCGACGACCTGCTCGCGGCGAACGAGCAGTCGGCGCTCGACGAGTTCTGAGTCGCACCCCCGTCGGGGGGTTCGGGACGTCCGTTCCGTGACAGTCGAATCGCCAGACAGCGCGACGATCCGGAGTCGCGCTCAGCGGAACGGCGGGAACCGCCAGCCGTAGGCGACCAGCGCGAGGAACGCGAGGAGCGCGAGCACGCCGACGGCCTCGACGGGGAGCCCGACGTCGAGCAGCGACGAGAGGACCAGCGCCGAGAGCGGCAGGATCACGGCGAAGCCGACGAACACGCCGGCCAGCACCGTCCACGGCGACGAGCCGCGCGACCGGTCCGCCCGGTCGAGTTCCTCGCGGACGACGCGGCGGACGATCCGCTCGACGTCGGCTTCGGTCAGGTCGGTGGCGGCGTCGGTCGCGTCGCCGTCGGCGTCGCGGGTCGTCGGCTCGGCGGGGCCGCGGCCGTCGTCGGAGGGCACGCTCCCGGCGACGCGAGCGACCCGAAAAGTGTTCCGCGGCGGGGCGTCGGCCCGCGCCCGACCTCAGCGGTCGGTCAGCAGCACGCGGAGGATGTCCCCGTACGCCGGCCGGGTGATCAGCACGCCGACGAGCACGCCGAGGATGGTGAAGATGGCGAAGCCCTGCAGGTCGCCGAGCGACAGCACCGCCAGCGGCGACATCGCGATGATCGTCGTCGCGGCTGCGGCGCCGATGACCCAGAACGCCTTGCGGAAGCGCGACTGGAACACGCGCCGGGAGTTCACGTCGCCCTCGCTCATCACCTCGTCGGCGATGATGACGAGGTCGTCCACCCCGGTCCCGATGACGGCGATGAAGCCCGCGATGACCGACAGGTCCAGCGGGTAGCGGATGAACGCCGCGAACCCGAGCAGCACGACCACCTCGGACAGCGCGGTGACCACCATCGGGGCGGCCACCTGCGGCCGGCCGTAACGGAGGAACACGACGCCCGCGACGGTGAACACCGCGAGCAGCCCGATGATCAGCGAGTCGGTGCGGAACGACGCGCCCTGCGAGGCGGTGACGGTGGTCGTCGTCCCCTCGTCGAGCGCCAGCGGCGCGGGGAGCGCGCCGGCGCGCAGGTCGACCGAGACCTCCTGTGCGCGCTGGAACGCCTCCTGGCCCTGCCCGGTCGTCAGGATGAACGTCGGGTTGTTCACCCACTCGCCCGAGCGGATCGTGGACGCGAGCCCGCCGTCCATGCCGAACGAGGAGACGACCGCGCCGTCGCGGACGACGAGGATACACGGCTCGGTCGACTGCGGACTCGACTCGTAGCGACACTCGCTGCCGCCCTGCCGGGCGACGCCGGTGTCGACGAACGTCTGCCGGACGCCCGGCGCCGCGTCCTCGCGGACGGCCACCTGGACGAACGCGCCGCCGGCGTCGTTCTGCCGGGCCGTCCCGACGCTCTGGAACTGCTCTTGGGTGATCGCCGTGGTGTTGACGTACGTCGTCGTGTTGTTCTGCTGCACCGGGTGGTAGACGACGATGCGGACGGTCCCGCGCGAGTCCACGAGGTCGACGACCTCCGAGCGGTCCTCGTTGGGCACCTCGATGAGCACGAAGTTCTCGCCGCCGCTCTCGACGGTGCGGACGGAGCCGCCCGAGAGGCCGGCCTCGTTCACCTTCGACCGGAGCACGACGACCGCCTGCTGGATCGTCACGTCGGTGACGCCCTCCTGCACCTCCTCGTAGCCGTAGCCGGCCGCGTCGAGGGCGCCAGCGAGGTCGTCGGTGGTGGCGTTCTCGGTCGTCAGCTCCACCGTGGCGGTCTGTTGGGTGACGTCCTGCTGGGTGTAGGTGCCCGGCGGCCGGGCGGTGACGTCGGTCACGTCGACGCCGGACAGTTGGGCGGCGACGCGGGCCTCGACCGTCGAGACGTTCTGCCCGCCGAAGTCGACGCCGGTCGCGTGGACGCCGGCCAGCGGCGCGCGGATGCGCGTCCCGCCGGACAGTTCCAGCCCGTACTGGAGGTTGGTGAACCCGGCCGACTCGGCCAGGGCCCGCCGGCGCCGTCGGCGGTGCCGTTCGCGGTCGCGCCGCCGGAGGCGCCGCCGATGCCGGGGGCGAACAGGAACACCGTCGACAACACGAGCATCGCGACGAGGAGGACGACCCGCCAGTTGTCCTTGATCGTCTCCCAGGCGCTCATCGGGCCACCCCCTCGTACTTGTACCAGCGAAGCAGCGACACGTTGAGCAGGTACGTGTTCATCAGGTCCGCCGTCAGCCCGAACACCAGGATGATCCCGATGCTGGAGAGCAGGCCGATGCCGAACAGCGTCGCGACGATCGCCATCACGGCCATCGCCGCCAGCGACGTGAGCGTCATCGTCACGCCGGTGCGCATCGCGCGGTGGGTGGACTCGTAGAAGTCACCCGAGCGCCGGAGCACGTGGTTGTTCAACAGGATGTCGGAGTCGACCGAGTACCCGATCAGCATCAGCAGCGCCGCGACGGTCCCGAGGGTGAGTTCGATGCCGAGCAGGTTCATCAGCGCCACCGGGATCACGATGTCGGAGAACGCCGAGACGACGACCGCGATGCTGGGGACGAACGTCCGGAACATCGCGAACACGAGCGCCGCCATCCCGACGAACGCCGCGGCGACGCCCAGCAGCGCCTGCGTCTGTGTGCCGGAGCCGAACGAGGCCGACACCGAGTCGACCGACCGGACCGCGAACCCGGCGTCCTCGGCCTGGGCCTCGAGCTCGCCCGCGGTCGCCTCCGACGCCTCGAAGGTCACCACGTACACGTTCTCGCCTTGGATCCGCTGGACCGAGTCGGGCGTCGCGGCGAACGCCCCGGCGATCTGTTCGCGTGCCTGCTCCTCCGACGCGTCGATGCCGAGCCGGAGCTCGGTGCCGCCGACGAAGTCCAACCCGGGGTCGACCGGCGCGCCCGTCGTCACGTAGAACCCGCCGATGACGAGGAGGGCGACGGCCAACACCGCGAGCGGAACCGCGGCGAGCTGCCGGTTGTCGTACCGGGTGTAGTCGACCTCCGGTACCTCGAATCGAGCCATGCGTGCCGCTCCCCCCGCGCGCCGAATAAGCCTTCTTCTTCGGGGCTGCCGGGGTTTCAGCCGGTCTCGTGGGTCGACGGCGCCGATCGACGCCCGTCCGGGATCCGCACACGCCGTCGAGACCGCCGGGACGACTCCGATCTGCCCCGGGTCGGCCCGTCGGTAAACCCCTCCCCGCGATACAGAATCCCCGCGAGCCGAACGACGGCCGCTCTGCGAGCCGGTCGCCGTCGGCGGTGTCGACGGGATCGGCGTCGGTCGCGCACGCCGCCGACACGCCGATGGTCCCGCGGCGCGTACGCGCGGACATGAGTCCCGAGGCGACGCGCGTGGTGCTCTCGTTCCCGGACGGCCTGAGCGAGTGGGGCCGCGACCAGATCGGCACCGACCGCTACCGGAACTACCTGCGCCGGATGCTCGACGCGCCCCGCGTCGGCGACGAGCGGGCGGAGTTCGTCGACGTCGGCTGTTGCGGCGACTCGCTCGACCTCACGTTCCGGGTCGAGGCCGTCGAGGGCGGGAGCCGCGTCGGCGACGACACCGCGATCGAACTGGTCGAGCGGCGCGGCAGCGTCGCGGGCGGCTGGCGCGTGCAGTCGGCGGCCGGGCCGACGGAGTAGCCGTCCCGCGGCCCGACGGTCGACGCCGGTCACGGTCGGATCGGACCCCGGGTGCGTCCGTCGGGGCGACCCGCGGGCTCCGGGCCCGACCGACGGGGCCGGGGGCGGGAGGCGACGCGGACGGCGACCGACCCCGGGCCGAACGGGACCGGAGCCCGACCGAACGCGACCGGGTCGAACCCGTGCCCGACGAGCCCGCGAGCGGCGGCGCGTTCGACCTGCCGAACGCGGCGGATTCGGGGCGTTCGCCGCTCCTCGCGGCGACGCCGAGCCGCGGACCCCACCCGCGCACGAGAGGATTCGGTATCGTGGGATGGAGTTTATCGGTCGAAACCGGTCGCTCGGCGCGAAGCCGTTCGTGAGCGACGAGAAGAGCTGTCCCGTTCGATCCGGCGGTCAGGGCATGTACCGGATCACGACCACGCCGGGCGCCGAGCGGACCTCGACGCGGTTCACGCCGAGGCGGGCCGCGCGGGCCCGTGCGGTCTCGGCGTCGGCGAGGACGTCCTCGACGGCGTCCTCGGTGTCGGCTTCGGCGACGGTGATCACGTGGAGTTCGCCCGTGCCGGCGCGTTCGAGGCGGGTGAGGTCGCCGACGGGCTGGTCGCCGGCGACGTCGACCGAGCGGCTCGTCGGCGACTCGTCGCTCGCCTCGACCGCGATGTGGCGGCGCTCGTGGACCTCGACCAGTTGCCACGAGACGTTCATCGGCGGGTCGGGGGCGACGGTCCCCTCGACGGCCTCCCCCTCCTCGACGCCGGGGTTCGAGGACAGCGCGTGGACCTGCCCGGAGGCCACGTCGCGGAGGACGGCGGAGTCGTCGTCCGCGTGCGTGACGAGGAACGTCGCGTCCTTCTCGCCGTCGGCGGTGTCCGCCGGGCCGGCGTCGCCGGTCGCCGCCGCGAGCGCGTCGCGGACGGCGTCCAGTTCGGAGTCGTCGGGGTCTCGGTCGGTCATGGGGCGCGGTAGGTCGTGGAGGCTTTTGCGCGTTTCGTGACGGGCGGGACGTCGACCGCCGCCGTTCAGCGCCGGAGAGTGTACACCAACGGGATCAACAGCGCGACCGCCGCGGGGATGGCGAGGCCCGCCGCCCGCGGCAGCGCGTACAGCACCTCGATCGCCGGGGCGAACGCCCCGGTCGGCGGCGGTCGGGTCGTCGGCTCCCCGTCGAGGACGAACGTCTCGGGGAGCGCGGCGACGGTGCCGAGGTACAGCGACAACAGGAACAGGTAGCCCGCGAGCGCGAGCCCCAGTTCGTAGCCCGAGCGGCCGGGCGTCCCGCGGCGGCGCGCCCGGGCGACGAGCAGCACCGGCGCGACCGTCGGCGCGACGGCGCCGAGCGCGACGACGACGTAGAACGCGCGGACGATGGAGAAGCGCGCCTGCGCGGTCGCGCCGAACAGCGTGACGAGCGCCAGCGCGAACAGCAGCGACAGCAGCGCCGCCGCCAGCCCGCCGACGACGACGTACGACTTGAACGCCAGCGACTCGCTCGCCCGGAAGGCGTACGGGAACGCGCCGAAGACGCCGCGGTACCCGTCGTCGCCCCCGGTGCTCGTGTCGGCGTCGGCCGCCGACGTGGCCTCGGACGTCGCCTCGTCGGTCATCGGCCGACGTTGGGCCGCGGCGGTGTTAAGCGCCGCGTCCGCGGCCCGCGACGCCCGGGCGCGGCGGCCGGCGGGTCGGCGACGGCGCCCCCGTGGACCGGACGGCAGGGTTTTGCCGGCGGGGACCGGGCGTTCGGGTATGTACGTCGACATCGGCAACGCGCTCGACGGGGACCTCGGGCTGGCGCGCGAGGACCTCGACGCCCTCGACGGGCGCGTCGCCGACGCCCACGAGCGGATCGCCCGGGGCCGCGCCGACAGCGAGCACGGCTACGCCGCCCTGAACCTCCCCGAGACGTGCGACCCCGACGCGATCCGGACGGCCGCGGCCGGCTTCGACCCCGACCACCTGCTCACGGTCGGCATCGGCGGCAGCGCTCTCGGCGCCGCGACGCTCACCGACGCGCTCGGGGGCGACCTCGACTGTCGGTACCTCGACAACGTCGACCCGGTGTGGGTGGCGTCGATCCTCGCCGACGTCGACCTCTCCAGCACGGTCGTCAACGTCGTCTCCCGCTCGGGGACGACCGCGGAGACGCTGTCGAACTTCCTCGTGGTCCGCGAGGCGATGGAGGCGGCCGGCGTCGACTGGACCGAGCGCACGGTCGTCACCACCGGCGCGTCGGGCAACCTCCGGGCGATGGCCGACCAGCACGACCTCCCCGCGCTGGACGTGCCCGACGGCGTCCCCGGCCGGTTCTCGGCGCTGTCGACCGTCGGGCTGTTCGCGGCCGAACTCGCGGGCGCCGACCTCGACGCGCTGCTCGCGGGCGCCGCGGCGGAGGCCGACCGCCTCGCGGGCTCGCTGTACGAGTCGCCCGCGTACGCCTACGGCGCGACGACGTACGCGCTGGCCGAGCGCGGCGCCGTGACGAACGCCGTGATGCCGTACGCCGAGTCGCTCGAACGCTTCGCCGAGTGGTTCGCCCAGCTGTGGGCGGAGTCGCTCGGCAAGGACGAGCACGGGCAGACCCCCGCCCGCGCGCTCGGCGCGACCGACCAACACAGCCAACTGCAGTTGTACCGCGCCGGGCCGGCCGACAAACTCGTCACGCTCGTGCGACCCCGCGAGGCCGACGACGTGGCCATCCCGGAGACGGATCTGGAGGGACTCTCGTACCTCGGCGGCTCGTCGCTCGGCGAACTGCTCGACGCGGAGTTCCGCGCGACGGAGGCGAGCCTCGCGGCCGCCGGGCGCGAGAACGTCCGTGTCGAACTCGACCGCGTCGACGAGCACGGGCTGGGCGAGCTGCTGTACGGGATGGAGGCCGCCACGGTGTTGTACGGCGAGCTCGCCGGCGTCTCGACGTTCACCCAGCCCGCGGTCGAGTGGGGGAAGAACGCCGCGCGGGGGCTCCTCGGCGGCGGCGACTTCCCCGAGGCCGACGCCGTGAGCGAGAAGCGGCGGCTGGAGGTGGAGTGAGGTGAACGTCGAGCTCGGCCCGCCCGGCGGGAGCGTCGAGGGGCGCGAGGTCGCCGTCCGCGTCGGACAGGCCGTCCTCGCCATCGTCTCGGGGCTGGTGGCGGCGTCGGCGCTCGTGCCGGCGTTCGAGTGGGTCGCGCTGGCGCTGGGGTTCGGCGCGGACTCGGCGGCGACGGCGGCGTTCGTCACCGTCGGCAACGTCGCCGGCTTCGCGGTCGCGGCCCTCGTGTTCCTGTTTTACGCGGGCGACCTCGACCTGCTTCGGGTCCGCCGGCCCACCGCCCGCGACGCGGTCGTCGCCGTCGGCGGCTCCGTCGGCCTGATCGCCGCGGGGTACGCCATCCTGTTCGCGTTCTCCGCGGTCGGCCTCGCGCCCAGTACGAACCGCGCGCTGGAGAACCCGCCGGCGTACTTCCTGTTGATGATCCCGCTGTCGTTCCTCACCGTCGCCGTCGGCGAGGAGCTCCTCTTTCGCGGCGTCGTCCAGGGGGAACTGAAGCGGGCGCTCGGCCCCGCCGGCGCCGTCGCCGGCGCCTCGCTGCTGTTCGGGCTGCTCCACTACGTCGCCGGCACCGGCACCCCGGCCGAGCGGCTCGTGTACGTCGCCGTCGCGGGCCTGCTCGGCGTCGGCCTCGGCGCGATGTACGAGTACACCGACAACCTCGTGGTCCCCGTCGCCGTGCACGGCGCGTACAACGCCGTCCAGTTCGCGGTCCAGTACCTGTCGGTCACCGGCGCGGTCTGAGCGGTCGGTCGGCGCCGCCGCTAGGAATCTCGGTTCCCGGACGCCGCGGACGAAAACCGCACGACGGCACCGTGGATCGGAGAACGGTCGGCCGACCTCAGGAGGGGTTCTTCCGCGAGAGGCCGCTGCCGCAGATCGGACAGCGGTCGCGGTTCTCGTCGAACGTGCGGCCGCAGCCGGAACACTGGAAGCGCCAGCTGATCTCCTCGTCGATGCCGTCGCGGGCGATGACGCGCACGCCGACGTCCATGCGCTCGGCGACGTTCTGCATGGCGTAGTCGTCGGTGACGAGCGTCGCGTCGAGTTCGAACGCCGCGGCCAGCAGGCGGAGGTCGGTGTCGGAGAGCTCGGCGGCGTCGCCGGTCTCCTCGGCGGCGCGGCGGACGCGGCCGAGCGCCCCCTCGCCGGGGACGTGGACGTGCATCCCGGCGCCCTCCTCGGCGTCGAAGCGGAGGGCGGTCTCGCCGTTCAGTTCCGCCTGCACGGCGGGGACGGAGGCGGTGTCGTCGTCGCTGTCGTAGCCGTGGATGAACGCCGACGAATCGAGGACTTCCATTACGTTCGGACGACGATGTAGTCCTTCACCGCCTGCACGTTCGAGACGGGGACGTGGAACCGGCCGCTCTCGTCGCGGTCGAACGGAACCTGTGCGGGCGACAGCTCCTCGTTCGGCGTGACCAGCAGGTCCGACAGCGACCCGGTCTTGAGGTCCATCGTGATGTTGTACAGCATGCCCAACTCGGTGCCGTCGGAGCCCATGACGGCCTTCCCGGAGAGGTTCTCGGCGAGGATGTCTGCCATACCGTCGCTCACTGACCGGACGGTCATAAACGCCACGCTGGCGTCGGACGCGGGGCACACGCCGCGGGCGCCGACCTCGGGAGGTCGCCGGCGGCGGCCGGCGGCGAAACCCACGGCCGACGGCGGCGATCGGAGGAGCGGTCGACGAACCGGCGCCGTCGGTCCGAGTGAGTCGAAACAGGTAACTTCGGCCCCCGGTTCAACTCGGACAAGAGACCTTCTCTCGGAGTATATTCCATGTCCGACACCAACACAGAGTCCGAGTCCGCCGCCGGGTCCGGCACCCTCCGCACCCCCATCGTGGCGGTGCTCGGCCACGTCGACCACGGGAAGACGACGCTGCTCGACCGCATCCGCGGCTCCGCCGTCCAGGAGGGCGAGGCCGGCGCCATCACGCAACACATCGGCGCGACCGCGGTGCCGCTTTCGACCATCTCGGAGATGGCCGGGTCGCTCGTCGACCCGACCGACTTCGACCTCCCCGGCCTGCTGTTCATCGACACGCCGGGGCACCACTCGTTCTCGACGCTGCGCTCGCGCGGCGGCGCCCTCGCCGACATCGCGGTGCTCGTCGTCGACGTCAACGACGGCTTCCAGCCCCAGACCGAGGAGGCCATCGACATCCTCAAGCGCACCGGCACGCCGTTCGTCGTCGCCGCCAACAAGGTGGACACGACGCCCGGGTGGAACCCACAGCAGGGACAGCCGATCCAGAAGTCCCTGGAACAGCAGTCCGACCGCGCCGAGAACCGCCTCAACGAGAACCTGTACGAACTGATCGGAGACCTCTCCGGCAAGGGGTTCTCCGCGGACTTCTACTGGCGCGTGCAGGACTTCCAGTCGAACATCGGTGTGGTGCCCGTCTCCGCGATGACCGGGGAGGGCATCCCGGACCTGCTCACCGTGCTCATGGGGCTGTCCCAGCGGTTCATGAAAGAGGAGATGGCCGTCGACGTCGCCGGTCCGGGCGTCGGTACCGTCCTCGAGGTGAAAGACGAGCGCGGCTTCGGCGCGACGCTGGACGTGGTGCTGTACGACGGCGTCGTCCGCGAGGGCGACACCATCGTCGTCGGCGGCCGCGACGACCCCATCGTGACGGAGGTGCGCGCGCTGCTCCAGCCCCGGCCGAACGCCGAGATCCGGACCGAGAAGCGGTTCGAGCGCGTCGACGAGGTCCGGGCGGCCGCGGGTGTGAAGATCGCCGCGCCCGACCTCGACGAGGCCATGTCCGGCGCGCCCGTCCGCGTCGTCCGCGGCGACGACGTGGACGCGGTGAAGGCGGAGGTCCGCAAGGAGCTCGCGAGGATCGAGGTCGACACCGCCGAGGACGGCGTCGTCGTGAAGGCCGACACGCTCGGCTCGTTGGAGGCGATGGCGAACGCCTTGGAGGAGGCGGAGGTGCCGATCCTGCGCGCCGAGGTCGGCGACGTCGCCCCGCGCGACGTGACGGTCGCGCAGACCGCCAACGAGGAGAAACACCGGGTGATCCTCGGCTTCAACGTCGACGTCCTCTCGGACGCCGAGGCGGCGCTCGACCGCACGGGCGTGAAGCTGTTCGACGACGACGTGATCTACCAGCTCGTCGAGGAGTACGAGGAGTACGTCGACGAGATGGAGCGCGCCCAACAGGAGACCGTCCTCGACAAGATCACCAAGCCCGCGCGCTTCCGCATCCTGCAGGACCACACGTTCCGGCAGAACGACCCCGCGGTCGTCGGCGTGGAGGTGGTCTCCGGCACGGTGCAGAACAACCGGCCGGTCGCGAAGTTCGAGGGGAGCGAACCCGAACGCGTCGGCACGCTGTCGGGCATCCAGCACCAGGGCGACGACGTGGACAAAGCACAGGCGGGCGAGCGCGTCTCCGTCGCCATCGACGGCCCGACCGTCGGCCGACAGATCGAGGAGGGCGACGAACTGTGGATCGAACTCCCCGAGAAGCACGCGAAGATCCTCGAACAGGAGCTGGCCTCGGAGATCCGCGCCGACGAGATCGAGGCGCTGAAGGCGTACCTGGAGAAGCGCCGGAAGACCGACCCCTTCTGGGGGAAGTAACGGCTCCGATCCGGGCCGCCGTCGGGCGATCCGACCGGCACGCTCGCGGGCGGAGAGGCGAGCCCGTGGCCACGCGTGACCACGAGCGTCCACACGCGTCACGTCCGGATCACGTTCGCACGTGTTCCGCGTATTATTTCCGCCGTAACGTATTTTACGAGCAGAACAGTAGTTCTCGACGGGTGAGAGCCGATGAGTGTGCGCAAACCACCGAGCGACGGTGTCGCTCGGCGCGTCCCCCGGGTCGGATCGTGGTCGAAGGAGGACCTGGTCCTCGCCGTCGTGCCCGCGTTGCTCCTCGCGGGCGTCGTCGGCGGGACGGCGCTCCCGGTGCCGACCCCGACGGCCGCCGGCGTCGGGTCGGCGCTGGCGGCGCTGGTCGTCGCGTACGCGCTGTTCGTCTCGCCTCCCGTCGACCGCGGTCGACGCCGGTGAATCGATCGGTCGTATTCTGCTCCGATCCGCCGCCACGTCCGGCGGTTTTCGTGACGACGCGTTCCGAACCCGAATCCGGGTACGGCGTCCCGACCGGGAGAGGGGCCTCTCGGTCGTCGGGAGACGCGTGAGAACGGAGTCGTCGGTGCCGGGCTATCGGGCGGTCGGTTCGAGGTCGTCGCCGACGGCGGACATCACCTGCGCGGCCGCGCTGGCGGCGAGGCCGCGGGCGACCTCCTCGCGGTCCTCGGCGTCGAGGCCGGCCTCGATGTCCTCCAGGTCCGGCGAGAAGCCCGCCGAGACGGCGTGGCCGACCGGCGGCTGGACGGCGACGGTCGCCTGCGGCCCGTTGGCGCCGTAGGAGAGTTCGAGCCGACGGCGTAGCCGTCGGGGAGGTACGACTCGGTGCGCGTGACGATGGTGGCGACCGCCCGGCGGAGCGCGTCTTTCTGGTCGGCGGTGAGGTCGATCTCCTCGGGACGACCCGCCTCGACGACGCCCGGAGCCCCCGCGTATGGGTTGTTGCCGTTCATCAGATACGACGAGGATATGGGTGGTCCATTTAAAAAGCCGTCGGCGACATGTCCGCGAGAAACAGCGTCGAGCCGACCGGGAGCGGCCGGACCGGCCGGTCACGCGATCGGTTCGCTGTCGCCGTAGGCGGCGACGACAACCGCGGCGGCGTACGCCGACTCGTCGGCGGCGACGGTGGCGCTGCGGGTCTCCTCGCGGTCGAACGTCCAGTCGCGGAGGTCGCGGCCCGCCGCCAACCCCTCCAGTACCGTCTCGCGGACGGCGTCGGCGTCGCTCCCGTCGGCCTCGTAGAACAGGCCGGGACCGGGACCGGTCGCCCACCCGAGGCAGGCGGTGACGCTGTCGGTGTCGTGGGCGTCCCCGGGCGAGGCGGCCGCGTGCGCCTGCACGACCGTGAGGCGGTCGCCCGCGGGACCGAGGTCGGGAGCGGTGCCGACCGCCTCGACGGTCGCGTCCGCGGGCACGACCGAGGAGACGGTGACGAGGTTGAAGTCGCCGACGCCGGCGTCGGCGAGCGCGGCGTCGTAGGCGGCCAGCTCGGTGGGGCCGTGGCCGACGCCGTCGGCGACGAGGATGTCCATACCGGGTGACGAGCGGCGGGAGGAAAGTGGGTGTCGGATCGCGGGCGGGGGCGTGTCGCCGCGGCCGGCGGTCGACGAGTCGCGGGGCGAAACCGCCCGACTGGGACGCGGATCGGAGCCGACTCAGTACTGGTAGCGCCCGAACTCGCCGTCGTTGAACACCGGCCCTTCGGAGTCGGTCTCGACCTTCTCGCGGGCGTTCTCGAAGTCCTCGCGGCGGACGGTCGTGCGCTCGTCGCGGATGGCGAACATCCCCGCCTCGGTCGTGAGGGCGGCGATGTCGGCGCCGGAGTAGTCCTCCAGTTCGAGCGCCAGATCCGCGAAGTCGACGTCGTCGGCGACGCTCATGTCGGCGGTGTGGATCTCGAGGATGCGCTCGCGCCCCTCCGGGCCCGGTTTGGGCACCTCGATGAGGCGGTCGAAGCGGCCGGGGCGGAGGATCGCGTCGTCGAGCATGTCGAAGCGGTTCGTCGCCGCGATGATGCGGATCTCGCCGCGGTCGTCGAAGCCGTCCATCTCCGAGAGCAGCTGCATCATCGTGCGCTGGACCTCCGCGTCGCCGGAGGTCTTCGAGTCGGTCCGCTTGGCGGCGACGGCGTCGATCTCGTCGATGAAGATGACGGCGGGCTCGCGCTCGGCGGCCAGCTTGAACAGGTCGCGCACCAGCCGGGCGCCCTCGCCGATGAACTTCCGGACGAGTTCGGAGCCGGCCATCTTGATGAACGTCGCGTCGGTCTCGTTGGCGACGGCCTTCGCGAGCATCGTCTTCCCGGTGCCCGGCGGGCCGTGGAGGAGGACGCCGCTGGGCGGCTGGATGCCCACCTCGCGGAACTGGTCGGCGTCGACGAGCGGCGCCTCGACGGCCTCGCGCACCTCGCGCACCTGCTCGTCGATGCCGCCGATGTCGGCGTACGTGACCTCGGGGGAGGCGTCGACCTCCATCGCCTGCGCCCGGGCGTCGGTCTCGTCGTCGAGCACCGTCTGGACGCTGAACGAGTCGTTGATGGCGACGCGGTCGCCCGCCTCCAGCTCGTCCTCGAGCCGCGGCGAGAGGTCGGTGAGCACCTCCTGGTTGTTGCCGTGCTGTTTGATCACGGCGCCGTCCTGGGTGAGTTCCTCGACCGTCGCGATGTACAGCGACGACGTCTTCAGCGCCTCGTTGCGGCGCTTCAGCTCGTCGACCTCGTCGCGGAGGTCGCTGCGACGGCCCTGGGCGTCCTCGAGCCGGTCCGACAGTTCGTCGTTGACCTGCACGATCCGTTCGAAGTGCTTGCGAAGCGCCTCCAGCCGCTCGGCCTCGCTCATGTCGGGGTCGAGGTCGAGGCGGGGCCGATCGGGGAGGGACGGGCTCCGTGACATTTCTCGTACTCGCTTAGGTAGCGCCGGTAAAGGGGCTTTGGGTGGCGGGGGCGTTCGCCTCGGGTGTGTTCGGGGGTCGACCGGCGAGCCCCGCGACGACGCCGTCGCTCGGCGACGACACGCGACCGAAAAAACGGACCGGGAGTCGTTCTCAGGCGCCGCCGGGAGGCGTGCCGGCGCCGGACGGCGCGCCGGGGCCGGACCGCGTGGGCGTCGTCGGTGCGTCCTCGGGCGACTTCTCGCCGGAGACGAGGAAGTCCGCGAGGTTGCCGATCAGCACCTCGTTGTCCCCGCGGTAGGCGTCGTCGGGCGCGAGGAAGTCGCTGTCGCCGACGATCGCGACGTTCCCCTGTTGGGCGGCGACGGCGTAGCTGCCGTCGCGGCGGGTCGTCGACCGGGTGGTGCCGTCGGCGCTCGCGAGCGCGACGGTCGCGTTCCCGCCGACCACCACCGGCGCGGCGTCGCGGAGGACGGCGTTCTCGACGCCGTCGCCGAGCGACCCGTTCGCTCCGGCCGCCGAGACGGCCGCGTAGTTCCGTTCGGAGTCGGTCTCGTAGAGGTACCCCGAACGGAACGCCATCTCGTACTGCGAGGAGAGGTGCGTCGTCGTCGGGCCGCTCGACGCCGTCGGGAGGCCGAGAAGCCCACCGAGCAGGCCGCTCAGGCCGCCCGAGCTCGCGGGGTCCGAGAGGACGACGAGCCGGCCGCCGGCGTCGGTGAACGCCGCCAGGCCGGCCAGTTCGGCGTCGCTGTAGCGGCGGGTCGGCGCGATCGTCAGGAACGCGTCCGCCTCGCGCAGCGAGTCGTTCAGCGTCGCGCGACGGTCGGCCTGCGGGTCGAAGAACTCGACCGTGTGCCCGTTGGCGACGAGCGCCGAGACGAGCGGGTCGATCGACTCGGCCGACGGCGCGGCGCCGTGGCCGGCGTCGACGACGATCGTCTTCGGCTCGGCGTCCGCCTCCATCTCGATGCTCCCGTCCTGCGGGGCGTCGTCGATGAGTGCGTTGTCGGGCTGGAACTGCGGGTTGTCGAGTTGTGCGGGCGCGGGCGTCTGCTGGCTCGTCACGAGCGGAACGGCCGCCGCGGCGCCGACGACGACGACGACGACGAGCAGGAACGTCCCGACGAGCCGGAGGGGATTAGCTTGCATTGTAGATCACCACCTCGTCGGCGGGTTCGCCGACGGTCATGTAGTAGCGGTACGGGGAGTCGGTCGGCTCCGCGAGCACGACCGTGCCGTTCGCGGTCTCCTCGAACAGGAGGAGACCCATACTCGGACTGGCATCGCGACGGGTCACGTCGTAGCTGTCGAGGCCGGCCTCGTTGGCGGCGTAGTCGACGGCGTCGGCGGTCGTGCCGATCTCGTCGACGAGGCCGTTCTCGACGGCGCGCATGCCGATGTACGTCTTCGCGTGTTCGAGTTCGGTGCGGCTCATGTTCAGCTCGCGGTGCTTCAGGACGCTCTCGACGAACGCCGACTGGAGCTCCTCGACCTCGCGGCGGGTCTGGTCCGCGCGTCCGGACGCCTTGTCCGGACCGCTCTTGATGTAGCTGGAGGGGGGGTGTCGGCGGGGGCCGTCGCGATCACGCCGACGGACCCGACCTCCGCCGCGGGGAGCGTGAAGATGCGGTCGGTCGGCGCGACGGCGTAGTAGCCGCCGGAGGCCGCCATCCCCTGGACGCTGGAGACGACGGGCATCACGGCCGCGGTCCGTTCGACGGCCATGTAGAGCCGTTCGCTCTGGGCGGCCGATCCGCCGGGGCTGTCGACGCTCAGTACGACTGCCTCGATCGAGTCGTTCGTCCGTGCGTCACGCAGGTGGGCGACGGCCTCGTCGACCGAGGAGCCGGAGATGGAACTGCCGACCGAGACGACCATGACAGTTCCCTCCGGGCCGCTCGTGGCCTGGTGCGCCATCGGCGCGAGCACGGCACTCGTGAGGAGGGCTGCGACCACGACGATCAGGAGTATCGACCTGCTCGACGGGTCCGGTTGAGAGGGCATTGCGTCTGGACGTTTCAACGACCTAAGTTAAATCGTCCGATAATACTGAACGGTCAGTCAGCGACCGATCGCGGGACGGCGGCCGCGGCGGTGCGCCGAACCGCCGTTCGAGCCGGAAGCGCCGCCGCGCCCTTACAGGTCGAGCAGCGCCGCGACCTCGTCGAGGTAGTCGTCGTACACGCCGATGGCCGACTCGATCGGCGCGCTGTCGGTCATGTCGATGCCGGCGATCTCCAGCACGTCGATCGGGTACTCCGACCCGCCCGCGCGCAGCGCCTCGCGGTACTGCTCGGCGGCGACCTCGCCCTCCGACTCGATGCGGTCGACGATGGCCGCGGCCGCCGAGATGCCCGTCGAGTACTGGTACACGTAGAAGTTGTAGTAGAAGTGCGGGATCCGCATCCACTCGCGGCGGATGTGGTCGTCGACGTTCGCGTCGGCGTGGCCGTAGAACTCCGCCTTCAGCTCGCCGTACAGTTCGTCGAACGCGTCGGGCGTGAGCGGCTTGCCGGCCTCGTCGTGCTCGTGGATCGCCTGCTCGAACGCCGCGAACATCGTCTGGCGGAACAGCGTCGACCGGAACCGCTCGAGGTACTGGTCGAGCGCGTGGACGCGCAGTTCGTCCGACTCCGCGTTCTCGAGCAGGTGCTTCGTGAGCAGCGTCTCGTTGACCGTGGAGGCGACCTCCGCGACGAAGATCTCGTAGTCCGCGTACTGCCACGGCTGGGCCTCCTTCGCCAGCTCGGAGTGCATCGAGTGGCCCAGTTCGTGGGCAAGCGTGTACATCGAGGACACGTCGTCCTGGTAGTTCATCAGGATGAACGGCTGGGTGTCGTACGTCCCCGAGGAGAACGCGCCCGAGCGCTTCCCGCGGTTCTCGTACACGTCGACCCAGCGCGACTCCAGCCCCTCGGCCATGCGCCGTTGGTACGCCTCGCCCAGCGGTTCGACCGCCGCGATCACGTGCTCTTTGGCCTCCTCGTAGCTGATCTCGGGGCCCTCGTCGCCCGTCAGCGACATGTACAGGTCCCACATCTCCAGCGTGTCGACGCCCAGCGCCCGCCGCTTGAGGTCGGCGTGGCGCCCCAGCGAGTCGAGGTTGTCGCGGACGGTGTCGACGAGCGTGTCGTACACGCTCACCGGGACGTTCGGCCCGTCGAGGGCGGCCTCGCGGGCGGTGTCGTAGTTGCGCGCCCGGGCCATCTTGACGTCCTTCTTGACGCTCTTGGCGAGCGTCGTCCCGACGGTGTTGCGCACGTCGGCCCACTCGCTGTAGAACTCCTCGTGGACGGTCCGGCGGAACTCGCGGTCGGGCTTCTGCAGCAGCGTGGTGAAGTTCCCCTGCGAGATCTCCACGTCCTCGCCGTCGGGGTCCTCGACGGTCGGGAACGTCATGTCCGCGTTCGCCAGCATCGAGTACGCCTCCCCCGCCGCGCCGGTGACCTCGCTCAGGTCCGCGAGGAGTTCCTCCACCTCGGCCGACCGGGTGTGGGGCTTCATCCGCACCACGTCGTCGACGAAGTGTTCGTACTCGGCGAGGGCGGGCTCGGCCTCGACGAACGCCTCGAACTCCGCCTCGTCCAACTCCTGCAGCTCCGGCTCGAGGTAGCTCGACGCGCTCGACGCCTCCGCCTGGAGGGCCTGCGCCTTCGAGGACAGCGCCTGGTACTCCTGGTCGCGGGTGTCCTCGCTGGAGCGCAGTTGGGCGTAGGAACTCACCTTCGCCACGTCGCGGTACACGTCCTCGTACGTCTCGAGCAACTCCAACAGCGTGGCGGGGCTCTCGGTGACGCGCCCCTCGTACGCGCGGAGGTCGTCGAGCCGCTCCTCGAGGTCCTCGTAGGCGGCCGTCCACTCCTCGTCGTCGGCGAAGATCGAGTCGACGCTCCACTTGTACTCCGCGTCGATCTCGGATCGTTCGGGTACCGAACTCATTACCCGTGGGTGCCCGTGCGCGGTGGTAAGTCTTGCCAACCGGACCGACAGACGGCGGCCGCCTCCGCGGCCGACGGCGCGAGCACGGGGCCGGAGTCAGGGCCGTGTCGCGACCAACAACCGGACGCCCGGCGCGCGCCGGAACGTCCGCGAGTCGACCCCCGACAGCCCCGCCGACGCCAGCCACCGCTCGACGGCGGCGGAGTCGGGTGTCCCGCCGCCGAGCGTGACGAGGTACGTGAGGTCGATCAGCGCGACGCCGACCGACGCCAGTTTCGTCGGGCCGTCCGCCGCGAACTGGTCGAGGACGGCGACCCGACCGCCGGGCGCCAACGCCGCCGTCGCTCGGTCGAGCAGCTCCGCCGCCTCCGCGGGCGTGTGGCCGTGCAGGACGTTGAACAGCAGGACGAGGTCGTACCCCGCGTCCGGGCGGTCGGCGCCGTCGCCCGCCGCCAGCCGTTCCCAGCAGTCGTCGTCGAGGTAGTCCCCGCCGACGAGCGCGAGGTCGACGCCGGCCGTCGCGGCCGCCTCCCGGGCCGTCTCCAACGCGGCCGGGTGGTCGACGAGCGTCACGTCGGCGCCGCGCTCGGCGAGTGCGACCGCGTACGCGCCGTGCCCGCCGCCCAGATCGAGGACGCGCTCGCCGTCGACGCCGCCGAGCGCGTCGCACACGGGGGTTCGAAGCAGCGTCGCGGCCGATCGGAACCCCGCCTGCGTCGTCGCCCACGCGGCCTCGTCGTCGCCGAGCCACTCGTACAGCGACGCCGCCGGGTCGCCCTCGCGGACCGCGCGGGCGGCGTGGTCGCGCCAGTACGGGAGGACCACGTCGGTCCAGAACCGCAGGAACGGAGCGAGGTCGGCGTCGCCGTCGGCGACGAGCCACCGGTCGGTCGCGCGGCTGCGGACGTATCGGTCGCCGTCCCGGTCGACGTAGCCGACCGCCGCCAGCGCGTCGAGCAGCGTCCCCAGTCCCGCGGGGTCGCACTCGAGCGCGTTCGAGAGGCCGTCGACCGTCCGCGGCCGGTCGAGCGCCTCGAACACGCCCAGTTCCGCGGCGAGCGACGCCGCGTGCAGCGACGCCGCGCCGTGCACGTCGAGGATCGCCGCCGGCGCGAGGTTCGCGCGGAACGCCAGCCGCTCGACCAGTCCGGGCACTACCGGCATCCGTCGGTCCCACCTCCGGGGGAGGTCATACGCCCGCTACGTCGCGACCCGTCAAAACGGACGCGGGGGATCGATAAATCGAATACCGCGATATCAAATCGGTGGCTCTGGACACGGAGCCGGCCGCCACCCGCGGACTTTTGCCGCCGGTCGGCGTCGCTTCCGGGCATGCACCTCGACGACGACCTCGCCGCGGCGGTGGGTCGGGCGTGGACCGACACCGAACCGTGGGCGTTCGTCACCGACCTCACCGCGCTGGGGAGCCGGATGGCCGCCGGCGAGGGGGAGGCGCGCGCGGCCGACCTCGTGGCCGACGCCTTCCGGGAGGCCGGCCTCGACCGCGTCAGGCAGGAGCCGTTCGACGCCCCCGAGTGGCGCCGCGGGGAGACGACGCTCCGGCTGACCGCGCCCGGCGACCGGGAGTTCGAGGCGATCGCGCTCCCGTACTGTCCGAGCGGCGAGGTCTCGGGCGAGTTGGTCGACGTGGGGTACGGCACGCCCGCGGAGATCGACGATGTCGACGTCGACGGGAAGGTCGCCGTCGCGTCGACGACGACGCCCGGGGACTCGCGGTTCGTCCACCGCATGGAGAAGTTCGGCGCCGCGGCGGAGGCGGGCGCGGAGGCGTTCGTGTTCGTCAACCACGTCCCCGGCCAACTGCCGCCGACCGGGTCGCTCACGTTCGGCGAGGAGGCCGTCGTCCCCGCTGTCGGCGTGAGCAGCGAGACGGGCGCGTGGCTCACGGAGTACGCGGGCGAGGGCGGCGCGGTCGAGCTGTCGGTCGACGCCGAGACGGTCCCCGGCGAGTCGCGGAACGTGCTCGCGCACGTCGGGCCGCGGACCGACGAGTACGTGCTCGCGGTGGCCCACTACGACGCCCACGACATCGCCGAGGGCGCCCTCGACAACGGCTGCGGGGTCGCGACCCTGCTCGTGGCGGCACGGGTGCTCGCGGCCGCGGACCTCGACATCGGCGTCCGGGTCGCCGCGGTCGGCTGCGAGGAGACCGGCCTCCTCGGCTCGGAACACCTCGCGGAGACGACCGACCTCGACATGGTGAAGGCGGTCGTCAACGTCGACGGCGCCGGCCGCTTCCGCGACCTCGTCGCCATGACGCACACCTCCGACGCGACCGCCGCCGTCGCCGAGCGCGTCGGCGCCGAGACGCGCCAGCCCGTCCGCGTCCGGGAGGAGCCGCACCCGTTCTCCGACCAGTGGCCGTTCGTCCGGCGGGGGACGGCGGCGCTCCAACTCCACTCCGACAGCGGCGAGCGCGGCCGCGGCTGGGGCCACACCCACGCCGACACGCGCGACAAAGTCGACGACCGCTGCATCCGCGAGCACGGCGTGCTCGCCGCACTCATGGTCCGCGAGTTGGCCGACGACGGCACCGAGGTGCCGGTGCTCGACCCGTACGAGTTGGAGGAGGCGTTCCGCGACGCCGACTTCGAGCCGGGGATGAGGGCGGCCGGGCTGTGGCCGGCCGACTGGGAGTAGTCAGTCCGTCCCCGCGCCGTCGACCACGTCGCCGAGCACCCGCGCCCGGCCGGCCGCGGCGACCCGCCGGCCGTCGAACACCTCGCGGAGCGTGGCGGCGGCCTCGGGATCCGGTTCGAACGCGAGGTCGGGGTACGTCACGTCCGCCAACACGAGCGGGCCGGGCGGCGCGGGGGCGACCCCCGCGGGCCGGCCAGCGCCTCGTCGCCGAGCACCTCGTCGACACGGTCGAGGCCGGTGTCGCCGACCGCGACGCCGCGGACCACCGTCGCCAGCCGCCGGACGAACTCCCGGGGGAACCCGCCGGCGGCGACGGTGAGCACGAGGAACTCGTCGCCCGCGGCCGTGGAGCCGGCACCGGTGTCGACCGTCACCGACAGGTCGCGGCGGGTGCGCGGCCCGCGCGGGTCGCTGGTGAGGTTGTGGACATCGTGTGTGCCCGAGAGCCGGGCGGCCGCCTCGCGGGCGCGCGCCGGGTCCGCGCCGGGGGCGTGGAGGTGGTAGCGGTACGTCCGCCGGGCGGCGTCGTGGGTCGCGTGGAAGCCGGCGGGCGCGTCGGCGGCGGCCCACACGCGGACGCTCCCGGGCAACTCGCTGGAGAACGCCCGCGGGGTGAGCCAGTCGGGCGCGTCGAACGCGACCGTCTGGGCGAGCGCGGAGACGCCGCGGTCGGTGCGCCCGGCGGCGGCGTAGCCGGGCGGGGTGTCCGGGGCCTCGTCGTCGGGGCCGCCGCGGTCGAGGACGCCGAGCGCGCGCAGCGCCTCCAGCAGCGTCCCCTCGACGGTCGGCACGTCCGGCTGGCGCTGGAAGCCGTAGAACGGGCGGCCGTCGTAGGCGACGCGGAAGGCGCGGCGGGCGCGCGGGGCGGTCATCCCGGCTACGCGACGTCGTCGTACGTCGGGCGGTCGCGGTCGCCGGGGAACCCCTCGACCGGCGTCGTCGTCTCGTCGCCGGTGGCCATGTCCTTCACCGTCACCTCGTCGTTCGCGAGGTCCTGCTCGCCGACGATGACGACCGTCTCGGCGTCGATCGTGTCCGCGTAGCCGAGTTGGGCGCCGAAGCTCCGGCCCGACACGTCCGTCTCGACGACGTTGCCGGCCGCGCGGAGGTCGCGGGCGATGCGGGCGGCGACCGGGCGGGTGTCGCCGACCTGGAGGACGTAGTAGTCGGTCTCGACGGCCGCCTCGGGGGCGACGCCGGCGCGCTCGAGGAGGAGCCCGAGCGTGGCGTGGCCGGGGGCGACGCCGACGGCCGGGGTGGGCTGGCCGCCGAACTGCTCGATGAGGTCGTCGTAGCGCCCGCCGCCGAACACGGACCGGGCGACCTCGCCGGTGGAGTCGAAGCACTCGAACACGGCGCCGGTGTAGTAGTCGAGCCCGCGCGCGGTGCGCAGGGAGAGGTCGCAGTGCTCGCCGACGCCGAAGTCGTCCGCGGCCGCGAGGACGGCGCGGAGGTTGTCGACGGCGGCCGCGAGGTCGTCCGACTCCGGGGCGAAGTCGGTCAGTTCGTCGAGGGCCGCGGGGTCGGCGACGCCGAGCAGGTCGTCGAACTGGCGCGCCTGGTCGAAGCCGAGGCCGGCGTCGTGGAGCAGGTCGAGGTACTCCGCCTCGTCGACCTTCTCGGACTTGTCGACCGCGCGGACGGCGGCGCGCACGTCGACGTCGGCGTCGAACGAGCGCAGCAGCGACCCGAGGATGTCGCGGTGGCTGACGCGGAACTCGAAGTCGGCGGCCGTCAGCCCCAGCTCGGTCATGGCGTCGGCGGCGGTCGCGAGCACCTCGGCGTCGGCGGTCGGCTCCGACGAGCCGAACACGTCGACGTTCGTCTGGTAGAACTCCCGGAAGCGACCCTGTTGGACGGCCTCGTAGCGCCAGAACGGCCGGGTCGAGACCCACTTGACGGGCTTGGAGAGCGCCTGCGCCCTCGCGGCGTACATCCGCGCGACCGTCGGCGTCAGCTCCGGCGTGAGGGTGACGTGGCGGCCGCCGTGGTCCTCGAAGGCGTACAGTTCGTCGACGATGTCGTCGCCGGACTTGTCCGTCCACATCTCCGCCGGCTCCAGCCGGGGGGTGTCGATCTCGCGGAAGCCGTACCGGCGCGCGACCGACTCCAGCGTGTCGGTCACCTCCCGGCGGACGGCCATCTCGGGGGGGTAGAAGTCGCGGAACCCCTTCAGGCGGTCGTAGGTGGGCATTGGCGGGGAGTCGCGCGGCCGGGAGGTTAACCCCCGTGGTTCGCGGGCGGACCGTCGTCGGCGCCGAGGCCGGCCGCCCCGGCCGCGCTCACACCGCCAACAGCCCGACCCCGACGACCGCCAGCGCAGCGGCGACGAGGCGCGCACCCAGCCGGCGCTCCCCGAGGACCACCCCGCCGAGGAGGACCGCGACGATCGCCTGCGTGTTGATCACGGGGGAGGCGATGCTGGCGGGGAGGGCGTCGAACGCGACCGAGGTGAGGTGTTCGGCGCCCGCGACGAGCAGCCCCAGCGCGACGAACGTCGTCGCGGGCGGCAGCGTCCCGGCGCCGTCGCCGTCGCCGGCGGCGCGGAGCGCGCGGAGGTCGCGGACCGCCAGCGGGAGGAGGACGACGAGCACCCCGCCGACCACCACCACCACGAGCGCCTCCGGGGGAGCCCGACGCGGTCGACGACGGCGCGTTTCCCCACGTCGCCGACGGCGTACGCGACCGCCGACAGCAGCGCGAGCTGTGCGGGCCGGGCGGTGACGGCCCGCCGGAGGGGTTCGACCGGGTCGCCGCCGCGGTAGTTCGCGACGTACACCGCGACGGTGACGACCGCGATCCCGGCGACGGCGAGCGGCGGCACGACCGCGTCCAGCACGAGCAGTTCCAGCGGGAGCACGAACACGGGGACGACCTTGTTGATCGGCGTGACGTACGACACCTCGCCGAGCGCCAGCGCCTCCACGACGAGGACGTACCCCGCGGCGACGCCGAGGACGCTCCCGGCGATCGCGAGCACGCCGCCGGCGCCGAGACCCGCGGGGGCGGGGACGTCGGCCGCGGACAGGCGGGTCGCGGCGACCGGCGCGTACCACGCCAGCGCGCAGGCGTTCACCGCGACGGTGAGGACGGTGGCGGGGACGCCCGCGAGGTAGCGCTTGATCGAGAACAGGTACACCCCCCACAGCACCGCCGCCCCGAGGGCGACGGCGATCCCCGGGGAGACGAGTCGGAGGGGGAGGAGGGCGTCGGGCGCGAGCACGCTCGGCGGTGTGCGGTCGCGACGGAAAACCGCGCCGGTGGCGGCGAGAACCGGGCGGCGGGGGAGCCCGCGGGGACGGGCGGGCGCCCGCTCAGCGCCGCCCGCGCACGTACGTCTGCTCGTGTGCGGGGAACACGTCGCGGACGGCGTCGTCGCCGCCCTGCTCGCGTAGGAGCGCCCGGAGCTCCCCCTCGTAGTCGGCCTTCGGCACCTCCTCGGAGGGGCCCGTCTCCACCTCGAGCGTGCGCTCGACGAGGCGGTCGACGGCGCCGCGGCCGAACCCCGAGAGGGGCGAGAGGTAGTCGACGGCGTGGCGGTCCTCCAGCGACTGGGCGAACGCCCGCGAGATCGTCGGGACGCGGTCGTCGCGGCGGGTGCCGTCGGCGACGGCGTCGACGTCGCGCTCGGCGAGCGACTCCAGCGCGTGCTCGTGGACGCGCTGGATGCCGTTGCGGGGAAGCCGTCGGCACGCATCGTGTCGACGGCCTCCTCGGCGACCGCCCGGTCGAGTTCGTGGGTGTCGAACGGGAAGCCGAGCGACTCGGCCGCCCGCCGGGCGTGCTCGTGGTCGTCGGTGAGCCCGAACGTCGCGGTGACGAGCGTCACGTCGTAGAAGCGGTCGAGGACGAGCGCGGCGAGCGAGGAGTCCTTCCCGCCGCTGTAGCAGAGCGCCAGATCCACGGATCGGTCAGCGGCGGCGGATGTCGAAACTCTTCTGGTCCGGCTGCAGCTCCCGCAGCAGTTCCTTCATCTGGTCCTCGTCGATGCGGCCGTTGACCCGGCCGCTGCGGGCCAGCGCCGTGACCTGCTGTTTCACCTTGGCGGCGAACTCGGGCTTGCTCATCTCGACGGCGTTGAGCCGTTGGCGCGCCCCGTCGGTGAGGTACTGCTTGAGCAGCGCCTCCTGCTGGCGCTCGGCCTGCTCTTGGGCGGCCTGTTGGGCCTCCTCGTCGGCCCCCTGCCCCTGGGCTTGCTCCTGTAGCTCGCGCATCTTCTGTTCGCGCAGCTCCTCCAGTCGCTCGTCGTCCGGGGTCTCGCTCATGTCGTTCCGAAGTTGCCGGCGCGCGGTCAAAACGGTTGTGGGTGCGTCAACGCCGCCGACGCGACGCCTCCGCGGCCGGCGCGGGGACGGCGGGGCGCCGGTCGGCGACGACGCCGTCGCTGGCGGGCGGCGGCCGGAGAACGGTCGGTCGAGGGGTTACGCGTAGCGCTCGAGCTCGGGACGGTCGAGCTCGCTCAGCACGTCGCCGGCGGTCTCGTCGAGGAACGAGCGGCCCTCGTCGGTGATGCGGCGGCCCTCGCCCTGCGCGGTCTCGACGAAGCCCTCCTCCTCGAGCTGCTGGAGCGCCACGCGGATGATCTTCCGCGAGCCGCCCTCGTGCTCGGGGGGCTGGACGACGTAGCGGTTCGTGCCGCGCTTGGCGCCGCCGTACTCGGTCGCGAGGCGCTCGACGCCGACCGGGCCGCGGTCGGCGACCTTGCGCAGCAGCGAGGCCGTCCGGCGGAACCAGAAGTCCTCCTGCTCGGGCGGCAGCTCGCGGTCCTGCCCGGACTTGGTGAACTCGACCCAGTCCGGCTGTTCGATGCGGTCCTCCAGTCGCGCGGCGACCTCGTCGATGAGGTCCGCCGCCGGGACGTCGTAGAGGGTAACCATACGGGCGATTTCAGCGTCGTTCCGTTTAAAGCCGTCGTATCGCCGGTTCCGTGTGAGGCGTCCACGCGGTCCGGTTCCGGGGCGACAGGGGGGCGACCGCCGGGCGAGCGGGCGCCCGTCAGCCGACGCTGTCGGCGCCGACGACGCTCACCACGACGCCGCCGATGACGACTGGCACCCAGTACACCGCGGCCCGGTAGATGACGACCGCGCCCAGCGCCGTGGTCGCCGTCACCGACACCGAGGGGAGCGCCGCGAGGACGGCGACCAGCACCGCCTCGATGCCGCCGGCGCCGCCGGGGAGGGGAGGAGTGACGCCCGCGATGGCGCCCATCGGGACGACGAACAGCATCGCGGAGAACGGGACGGGCTGGTCGATGGCGAGGAACGCGAGGTACAGCCCGACCATCTGGAACACCCACCCGAGCGCCGACGCCGACAGCGCCACCGCGATCCCGGTGCGGTCGGTGGCGACGCGTTCGATGGCGCCGAAGAAGTGGCCGATGCGCGACTCGACGCTGTCGGCGCTGGGGGCGGTGAACACCGGAAGCAGGCGGGCGACCCGTTGGATCACGGGGACGAGCGCGCCGACGACGCGGTCCTCCAGCGCGTAGCGGTTGCGCCACCCGAGATACACCGCGCCCGGGACGACCAGCGCGAGCGCGGCGACGACGCCGGTGGCGAAGCGGAGCCGGGTGCCGAACGTCGTCTCGGTCGCGAAGTACGCCGCGCCGACGAGCGCGAGCGACACCGACGGGACGAAGTTCAACGTGTCGACGCTGGCGATGGCCGCGAGGCCGCGCTCGTACTCCGTGTCCGCGACCTTCGCGATGAGGAGGGCCGTCACCGGCTCGCCGCCCGCCTGCCCGAACGGCGTGACGTTGTTGGAGAACATCGCCCCGTTGAGCACGAGGAACGACCGCGGGAACGACAGCGGCACGCCGAGGACGCCGAGCACCGTCCGGAGGCCGAGCGACCACGCCGCCAGCCAGCCGAGCGTGGCGAGGACGACCAGCGCGACCACGTCGAGCGACGCCCGTCCGAGCACCGCGACGAGGTCGTCGACCCCGACGAGGTACAGGAGGACGCCGAGGACCGCGAACGCGCCGAGGAACCCCACGACGGTGGCGCGTAGCTGGTCCGAGTTCATGGCCTGACGGTCGCCCGGCGGCCGCTTCAAGCCTCCGGAACCGGGGGACGGTGTCGCCGCGTGGGAAGCCGGAGGCCGCCGCGACGGGCGCCGGTCGCGACCCCGCGCTCGATGAAAACACCGTTTACGCCCGCCCCGAAACCCTCGCACGATGGACGAACGCGAGGCGCTGGCGCGGCTGGCCGCCGACCTCCCCGGGGCGGGGGACGACTGCGCGGTCGTGGGCGACCGCGTGCTCACGACCGACATGCTCCACGAGACGACGGACTTCCCGACCGGCGTCGACCGCTACACCGCGGGCTGGCGCGCGGTCGGCGCCTCCCTGTCGGACGTGGCCGCGATGGGCGCCGAGGCCGAGGCCGCCGTCGCCGCGTACGGCGCTCCCCGGTTCGACCCCGCCGAGGTCGACGCGTTCCTCGCCGGCGCCCGCGAGGTGTGCGAGGCGGTCGGCGGCGAGTACGTCGGCGGCGACCTCGACGAGCACGACGAGTTCACCGTAGCGACGACGGCGCTCGGACGCACGGACGACCCGGTGTTGCGGAGCGGCGCCGCCCCGGGCGACGCGCTCTGCGTGACGGGGACGGTCGGGCGCAGCGCCGCGGCGCTGCGGGCGTTCGAGGCGGGCGACCCCGACCGCGGCAACGCCCTGTTCCGGTTCACCCCCGCGTCGCCGCCGGCGTCGCGCTCCGGCCGTACGCGACGGCGATGATGGACTCCAGCGACGGCCTCGCCCGCTCGCTCCACCAGATCGCTGCGGCGAGCGACGCCGGCGCGGCGGTCGCGTGGGAGGCGGTCCCCGTCGCCGGCGCGGTGCGCGACCTGTTCGCCGCCGGCGGCGAGCGGCGGGAGGCGGCGCTGTTCTTCGGCGAGGACTTCGAGCTGGTGTTCGCCGTCCCCGAGGACGCCGTCGAGGCGGCCCGGGAGGCGTCGCCGACGCCGATTTCGGTGCTCGGGCACGTCACGGCGGCGGGCGTCACGATGGACGGCGAGGCGCTGCCCGACCGCGGCTACGGCCACGGGACCGGGAGCGACGGGCGGGACGACGACGGGTGAGAGGCGCCGGGCCTCAGACGGTCGTCACCTGGATCGGCACGAGCATGAAACACAGCAGGCCGAGCGCGAACGTGGCGACGCCGACGGCGACGCGGCGGCCGTCGAGCGGCTCGTCGTCGATCGGGTTCGCGGGGCCGCGGTAGGCGATGAACGCCGAGAACAGCCCCCAGAACGCCCACAGCCCGACGGACTCGTTGATCGCGAGGTCGCGGACGAAGTAGAGGTACGCCGCGATCCCGAACAGGGCGGCCGGCACCATCGCCGCGACGGTCTCCTGACGCTCGCCGACCATCGCGCGGACGATGTGGCCGCCGTCGAGTTGGCCGACCGGCAGGAGGTTGAGCACGGTGAAGAACATCCCCACCCACGCGCCCATGATCACCGGGTGGGCGGTCCGCGTCGGGTCACTGTAGCCGGTCGGCTGGTTCAGCGCCGCCGCGATCAGGTCGAGCAACGGGGGGTTGTTGAACACGATCACCTGTCCGCCCCCGCCGAGCACGGACGCCGGGACGGTGAACGGGCCCAGTAGGAGGCCGACGACCGTGACGACGACCGTCGCGGCGAGCCCCGCGAGCGGCCCGGCGACGCCGATGTCGAACAGCGCCTCGCGGTCGGGCATCTGCCCGCGCATCCGGATGATCGCGCCCATCGTCCCGAACGGGAGGATGAACGGGATCACGTACGGGAGCGACACGTCGACCCCGTGGTACCGGCCCATGACGTAGTGGCCGAGTTCGTGGGTCATCAGGACGCCGAGCACCGCCGCGGTGAACGGCCACGCGCGCAGCGCCGTCAGCGGGTTCGCGGCGATCTCGGAGAACGGGATGTAGTACCACGCGGTCGCGCCGACGAGCAGCGTCGACACCACCGTCGCGAGGAACAGCCCGACGTTCACCCACGGGACGCCGTCGACCCCGTCGGCGTGCGGCCGCGCGACGACGACGTCGAGCCCGGTGTCGGTGTTCACCACCTGTACCTCGTAGCCGGCCTCGCGGAACGCGGGCCAGATCCGTCGCACGAGCTCGCGCTCGCCGACGTCGCTGATCCCGTAGTAGAGGACTCTGTCGCCGTCGGTTCGGACCTCCGAACAGTGGAAGACGGCGTCGAGCTCCGGAGGACGGGGATGGTCGTCGGGAACCGCCTCGCTCATCGGTTGCGGTTCGCGGCGAATCGGGATAAGTCCTCGCTGCCGGGTTCCGGGCCGGCGCGAGGACGCCCGGGGTGCCGATACGGGGACGGCGGGGAGCGGGGACCGGGGATCGGATGGTCGCGGGGACCGTCCGTGCGTGTGGGTAGGGACCCGTGTGGTCGGCCGGTCAGTTCGTCGGCTCGATGCGCCAGGTGGTCGCGGACGTGTACGACCACTTCTCGATGGTGAGGCCGCACGCGGAGTCCTTCAGCTTCACCATCAGGGCGCCGATCTCCTTCGGGGAGAGGCCGACCTCGTCGGCGATGAACTTGCTCTTGAAGTAGAGCTCGCCGTCCGCGGCCTTCTCGCGCAGGAACGCCGCGAGGCGCTCCTCCTTGGAGGGGTCGTCGGTCGAGGCGCGGTCGGTGTCGGAGGGTTGCACGGTTGCGCTCATTGTGTCACCTCGATTCTGCCTACGGAGCCACGGGGGCATATAAAGTCCAGTCCGTTGAGGGTGATTCGGCTCCGTTCAGGGGATTTCTACCGTGAAACGCCGCCAATCGGACCGTTCACGAACGTTCGAGAGACAGTTAGACTGTTCACAACCGATCCTCAGCCAGTCTCAGTCGATAGGGATTCGGGGAGGTGATTCGCCGCGTCGGACGTTGTATTCACAAAAACGGATTCGGAACCTATCGGATCGGCCCCGGCGCGACACCGGGTCCGCCCGTGTCGTCCGGGCTCACTGCGACCGCTCGTGGACCCAGAACTCGTCGGCCTCGGTGGTCTCCTTCTTGAAGATCGGGACCTCGTCCTTCAGCCGGTTGATGCCGTCCTCGACGGCGCGGAACGCCTCCGTGCGGTGGCCGGCGAGGACGACGACGAACACGATGTCCTCGCCGTCGGGGACGACGCCGACGCGGTGGTGCATCCGCACGTCGAAGACGCCCTCGCGCTCCTCGAGGTCGCGCTCGATGCGTGCCATCCGGTCGGCGGCGACGCCCTCGTACTTCTCGAACTCCAGCAGTTCGGTGCGGTCGTCGTCCGGGGAGTCCTTCGCGCGCACCCGGCCGGTGAACGTCGCGATGGCCCCCGATCGGTCGGCGCCGTCGGCGGCTTTCGCCGCGGCGACGAGCGACTCCAGCGTCACGTGTGGCTCCCCCTCGTCGATCAGCTCCGCGAGGGCGTCGACCGAGAGCGCCCCGGCGTCGTCGACGCGGGCGACGACGTCGCCCGGGACGGCGGCGTCGCCGACGACGACCGTCGGGAGGCGGAGGCGGGAGAACCCGGCGACGAGCGCGTAGTCGAACTCGGGCGCGAGCCGGTCCAACAGCGCGGGGAACGAGTCGTCGGTCCCCGAGGCCGTCCACGACCCGTCGTCGCCGAGGCGGTAGCTCGCGGCCGCCTCCCCGGCGGCGGCACCCGTCGGCGACGCGTCGCGTCTGACGGTGGCCACACGCCCGTCGAGGCGGGCGGCGAGCGGGTCGAGGAGGTCGGCCACGCCGGGACCGACGAGCGAGAGGGTGTGCATGGTAGACGAACGGCGAGCGTCGGGCTTAGGCCTTCGGCTCCCCCGGGCCGCCGGACGCCGTCGCGCGGCGAGACGTGACGGATCGGTACACACCGCCGTCAGTCGACACGACGCCGCAGCGCGCCGAGACGGTCGCGCTCCGGGACCCTTAAGAACGAAACGCCGGTAAGCCGAGACAATGAGAGTAGTGCTCTCGCTCGGCGGCAGTGTGCTCGCGCCGGAGTTGGACCCCGAGCGGGTCGCGGCGTACGCCGCCGCCATCGAGCGGCTGGTCGGTGAGGGGTGCGAGCTCGGTGTCGTCGTCGGGGGCGGCGGCATCGCGCGCGAGTACATCCGCACGGCGCGCGAGCTGGACGCCAACGAGGTCCAGCTCGACCAGCTCGGCATCGACGTGACGCGGGTGAACGCCCGGCTGCTCATCACGGCGCTGGGCGCGTCCGTCGACCCGTCGCCGGCCCACGACTACGACGAGGCCGCCGCCGCCATCCGCCGCGGCGACGTGTCGGTGATGGGCGGCGTCACGCCCGGCCAGACGACCGACGCCGTCGCGGCGGCGCTGGGCGAGTACGTCGACGCCGACCTGCTCGTGTTCGCGACGGGCGCGGACGGCATCTACGACGTCGACCCCAACGTCGACGACGCCGCCGAGCAGTTCGCCGAGATGACGCCGGAGGAACTGGTCGAGGTCGTCGTCCCGATGAGCCGGGACGCCGGCGCCTCCGCGCCGGTCGACCTGCTGGCGGCGAAGCTCATCCAGCGCGCCGGGATACGGACGGTCGTCCTCGACGGCCACGACCCGACGGCCGTCGAGAACGCGGTGCTGTACGGCGAACACACCGGGACCGACGTGGTCCCGGCCGGCGGCGGGGAGCCGTCGTACTGGGCACAGCGATGAGCAGCGGGGACGGGGCCGCCGACGACGGCGGGGACATCGACCCGCACGCGGTCGGCAGCCGCGGCGGCGACGGCGCCGCCCACCACGCCTTCTGGGCCGACGAGGTCGCCGACGAGGTCGAGGCGCGCGACCCCGACGAGCCGATCGTGATCAAGGGGGGCGTCTCCCCCTCCGGCATCGCCCACATCGGCAACTTCAACGAGATCATCCGCGGCTACTTCGTCGCCGCCGTGCTCCGCGAGCGCGGCCACGAGGTCCGGCAGGTGTTCACCAGCGACGACAAGGACGCCCTCCGGAAGCTCCCGCGCAAGCTCGCGGACACCGAGGGGAACATCGTGGAACTGGGCGACGTGAACGCCGGCGCGCTCGGGCAGAACCTCGGCAAGCCGTACACCGACATCCCCGACCCGTTCGAGGACGGCCACGACTCCTACGCGGCCCACTTCGCCGCCCTGCTGGAGGCCGACGCCGCCGCCCTCGACATCCCCGTCGAGATGGTGTCGAACACGGAGCTGTACGCCGACGGCGCCTTCGACGACGTGGTCGAGCGCGTCCTCCGCGACGCCGACGCCGCCCGCGCGACGCTGAGCGAGTACCAGGACAAGGTCGACGCCGACTACGTCCCGTTCATGCCGCAGTGTGCCGAGTGCGGCATGCTGACGCAGGACGTGACCGAGGTGGACGTCGACGCCCGCGAGGTCGGCTACCGCTGTTCGGGGATCGAGGCGGGCGACCGCTTCATGGAGGGCTGCGGCCACGAGGGCGTCGCCTCCTTCCGCGAGGGGAAGCTCCCGTGGCGCTTCGAGTGGCCCGCCCAGTGGGAGGTGCTCGGCGTCGACTTCGAGCCGTTCGGCAAGGACCACGCCGAGGGGTCGTGGCCCAGCGGCGTCGACATCGCCCGCGAGGTGCTCGGCACCGAACCGCCCGTCCCGATGGTGTACGAGTGGTTCACGCTCAACGGCGAGTCGCTGTCCTCCTCGGAGGGCCACGTCGTCACCGTGCAGGAGGTGCTCGACCTGATCGAACCGGAGGTGCTACGCTACTTCTTCGCGCGGAACCCGAAGAAGGCGAAGGACTTCGACGTCGAACGGCTCGACCAGTTGGTCAACGAGTTCGACCGCTTCGAGCGGGCGTACTTCGGCGACGACGACCCCGACGAGCGGTTCACGGCGTTCGCCGAGCGGGCGTACCCGTTCGTCGTCGACGAGGTGCGGGAGGGCCGCGTGCGCCTCCCGTACACGTTCGCGGCGGTGCTGGGGATGGTCGACGACCGCGAGTTCCGGATCCAGTTGGCCCGCGACGAGGGCCACTTCGACGACGACACGCCGGAGTGGGCCATCGAGGACGCGCTGGAGCGCGTCGAGCGCGCCCGCCGGTGGGCCGAGCGCTGCGACAACGAGTACAACTACCGCCTCCAGTCCGACCTCCCGGACCACGACTTCGACGCGGCCGTCGAGGCGGCGCTGGACGACCTGGCCGACTTCGTCGCGGCCGGCCACGACGGCGAGGCGATCCAGAGCGAGATCTACGAGGCCGCCCGCCGCCACGACGTGGAGGTGGGCGACTTCTTCGCCGCCGGCTACCGCCTGTTCTTCGACGAGACGCAGGGGCCGCGCCTCGGCGAGTTCCTCGGGGAGCTGGAGCGCGACTTCGTCGTCGCGCGCCTGCGTCGGGCGGCCTGAGGCCCGGCGGTCCGACACCCCGTTTCGTTCACCGCGTTCCGGAAGGTCGTAACCCGAGATCGGCCGGTAGACGAACTGGCCAGTCAGTCAGCGGCGTTCTCGGGACCGAAACCCTTAGTGACCGACACCGGAAACGTCGGGTAATGCGGAAGAGCGGCCCGCCGCGTGGGCTCATCTCGTACATCGTGTTGGAGCTTTTAGAGGAGAAGCCGCGATACGGGTACGAGATCCTCAAGGAGATCACCGACATCAGCGGCGGCCACTGGGAGCCCTCCTACGGCTCCGTCTACCCGATCCTCTACAAGTTCGAGGAGGAGGGGTACGCCGAGCGGATCGAACGCGCGGACGAACCCGACCGGAAGTACTTCGCGCTCACCGACGCCGGGCGCGACCACCTCGCGGAGAAGCGCCGCGAGGTCGGCGGGAAGGCCCGCGACTTCGCGGACGTGATCCTCGGCTTCTACCACATGTACGTCGCGTTCGCGACCGACGACCGGTTCGACGTCCACCCCGAGCCCGACGAGTGGCGCTTCGACGCGGAGTACTCCGGGTGGATCGCCGAGCAGGTGATCCGCCACCACGAGCGCGACTTCGGGGAGTTCGAGCGGGTCCCCGACACCCCCGAGGAGTTCCACGCCCGCCAGGGCGACGCTGACGCGCCGGACGAGAGCGACGCCGGGGACGACGAGGAGGAGCCGCGGGCGGACGCCGACGGCGGCCGGCCCGAGGAGGCGGCGGCCGACGGCGGCACCGGCGAGTAGTCGAACGCGGGACGCGACGGGGAAACGAAGGGGCGCGGGCGGTCCGTCGCCCCGTCCTCAGAGGACCGACGGCGCGAACACGACGACGAGCAGCGCCGCCAACATCGTGAGTCCGACGGAGGTGGTGAGCGTCGACACCAGCCGCCCGCGGTCGGAGACGGGCAGCCGGGAGACGAGTCCCTCGGCGCCCATGCGGAGCAGGCGGCCGCCGTCGAGCGGGTAGCCGGGGATGCAGTTGAAGATGCCCAGTTGGATGTTGATCCAGCCGGTCCAGAACAGGACGTTCGCGAGCAGGAACACCGGCCCCTCGCCGAGGAAGCCGAGCGGGCCGGTCACGTCGTAGAAGCCCGCCCACGGCCCGTAGAAGCCGGCGAAGTTGTACGGGAGCGCCGCGGAGACGACGCTCGCGAGCGGGAGCAACAGCGCGGCGTACACGAGCCCCAGCGGGGAGCCGACGATGCCGCCCAGTCCCGGCGGCGCCTGGCCGGAGTCGCTGCCCAGCAGCGCGAGGTACGCCTCGGCCGGGTAGCGCTGGATCCCGAGGTCGTCGACGACGACGCCGGAGACGCCGCGCACGACGGAGACGCCGATCAGCGGATTCGACGCGGTCCCGCCGAGTTCGACCGTCACCTCGCGGGACGCGCCGTCGGCGTACAGCCGGAGGGTCACCGCGTCGCCCGGGGCGTAGGTGTCCCCCGAGAGCGTCGTCGTGAGGTCGTCGTAGTCGACGATCCGCTCGCCGTCGATCCGGGTGATCGTGAACGGCCCGGAGAGGTCCGTCTGGTTGTCGAGCGCGCCGTTCTCGGTGACGGCCGCGACGTACGCGCCCAGCGGCGCCCGGACGGTCCCCTCGCTGGTCGTCACCCGCGCGAACTCGTGCTCGCGGGCGGCCTCGCGGAAGGCGGCCTCGGTGCGCACCTCGGTGCCGTTGACGGCGGTGATCTGCGGCGGTTCACCCTGCGGGTCGACGGACAGGCCGAGCGGGTTCCCCTCGACGGCGCCGACCGCCGTCACCCGGCGCTCGACGGTGACCGTCTCCGCGCCGTCGTTGAGCGTCATCTCGACGGTCGGGTCGTCGGCGGCCGACAGCGCCGACTCGAAGGCGGCGGGGTCGGCGACCGACTGCCCCGCGACGGCGGTGATGCGGTCGCCGCTCTCGATGCCGGCGTCGGCGGCGGGCGCGCCCTGGTACGCGCCGCCGACGGCGAGACCGGCGGCGGGAGCGATGGACGCGACGACCGGGCCGAACAGCAACGCGAACACGACGGCCGTGACGGCGAAGTTGTTCGTGACGCCGGCGGCGAACATCCGCGAGCGGGCGCCGCGGTCGGCCCTCGCCTGACTCTCCTCGTCGGGTTCGACGAACGCGCCGACGGGGATGATCGCCAGCAGGACGACGCCCAGCGAGTCGATGTCGATGTCCTCGACGCGGCACAGCAGGCCGTGGCCCCCCTCGTGGACGACCAGCGCGACGAGCAGGCCGAACACGATCTCGGGGGCGACCGCCAGCGGCAGGAAGTCGTTGACGCCGGGGATGATGAGGAAGTTCGACGGCTGGTTCGCCTGCGTCTGGGTGGGGCTCTCCAGCGTCGCCAGCGCGGAGAACACGAGGAACCCGAACATCGCGACCATGACGACGACCGCGATGCCGACGCCGACGTTGCTCCACGCCCGCCAGAGGCGTCGCGGGGCGGACAGCCAGTTCAGGAACGCGCGGCCCCGGGTCGTGTGGATCGTCGTCAGCGGCCCCTGCACGCGGACGGCGTCCGGGAGGTACCCCCGGGAGTAGAGCCCCGCCATCACGAGCGAGTACGCGAGGATCCCCGCGAGCACCCACAGCAGGGTGTTCGAGAGGAGGGAGGACGTAGCCATTACCCACCGAAAGTCGGGGAGCGGTGAAAGGGGTTCGGGTCCGCACACCCCGCGCGGAACCGCCGGACGGGGGCGGCGAGCGCCTCACAGGCGCCGCTCGAGGATCGGGACGTCGAACGGCCGCGAGTCGAGCCGCTGGAGGCCGACCCGCTCGTAGCCGCGGGCGGCGTACCAGTCGAGCAGGAACGGGTGGTCGGTGAACGAGCGGAGGCGGACGCGGTCGTGACCCCGCTCGGCGACGACGGCCTCCGCGTGGTCGAGCAGCGCCGCCCCGAGCCCCTCGCGCCGGCGTTCGGGGGCGACCGCGAGGCGACACACCTCCGGACAGGGCCAGTCCTCGCGCCCCCGGAGTTGGATCGCCGCGGCGACGCGGGGTGCGTCGTCGTGCCCCGCCGGGTCGTCGACGACCCAGCAGTCCCGCTCGGCGAGCCACTCGCGGACCTCGGCGGCGTCGGTCTCGGCGGCGCTCGACGGGAAGCCGGCGTCCGCGAGGCGGCCGTAGGCGTCCCGGTAGAGCGCGGCGAGGGCGGGGGCGTCCGCGTCGGCCGCCGGACGGATCGGTGGCTCGGACACGGACGGGTGTCCGGCGAAGGCGGCCAAGAGCGGATCGGTCGCGGCGGCGGTCGCCGGTGTGGGGGTCGCGGGCCCCGGTGCGAGCGGGCCCGGACCGCGCCCGGGCCGCACGCGTCCGTCGGGCGGTGACGCAAGCCACAAGCCCCCCGCGTCCGAGGATCCGGCCATGGCGAAACCCCCGCAAACGGAGGAGGGTTGGTACGTGCTCCACGACTTCCGGACGGTGGACTGGGACGCGTGGCGCGAGGCGCCCGAGCGCGACCGCGAACTGGCGGTCGAGGAGGGTGTCGCGTACCTCGAGGAACACGAGCGCGTCGCCGACGCCGAGGCGGGCGCCTCGGCGGTGTTCTCGGTGCTCGGCCACAAGGCCGACCTCATGGTCGTGCACTTCCGGCCGACGCTGGACGCGCTTTCGGCGGCCGAGCGCCGCTTCGAGTCGACCGCGCTGGCGGAGTTCACCGACCAGCCGACCTCGTACGTCTCCGTCACCGAGGTGTCCGACTACGTCTCCGACTCCTACTTCGACGGGGACGAGGAGGAGGTCGAAGAGGGGATCCGCCGGTACATCGAGGGGAAGCTGAAGCCGGAGATCCCGGACGGCGAGTACGTCTCCTTCTACCCGATGAACCGCAAGCGCGAGGCCGGGCAAAACTGGTACTCGTTGTCGTACGAGGAGCGCTCGGACCTCCTCTCGGGCCACGGCGAGATCGGTCGCGAGTACGCGGGCAAGATCAAGCAGGTGATCGCCTCGTCGGTCGGCTTCGACGACTACGAGTGGGGCGTCACGCTGTTCGGCGGCGACCCGGCCGACATCAAGGACATCGTGTACGAGATGCGCTTCGACGAGGCGTCCGCCGAGTACGGCGAGTTCGGGCCGTTCTACGTCGGGCGGCGCTTCCCGCCGACGGATCTGGGCGCGTACCTCGACGGCGAGCGGGTGCCCACGAGCGAGCACGGCGGCGAGTCCGCCCACGGCGGCGGCCACCCGCACGGCGAGTCCGGCGGCCACCACGGCGGCGACGACGGCGGGCACCACCACGGCGAGGGCGGGCACGGCGGCGACGACGGCGGCGGCCACCACGGGAGCGCCGACGAGGACACGGGCGCCGACGAGGAGGCGAGCATCCGGCACGAACTGGAGGATCTGGACATCTACGCGGGCAAGCCCCACGGCGAGGACGTGTACGCGACCGTCCTCTACTCGGAGGCGGACGCCGACGACCTGTTCGACGAGGTCGACGGCCTGCGCAAGAACTTCGACCACTACGGCACCCACGTCAAGACCGCCGTGTACGAGGGCTCGGAGACCGACCGCGCGGCGGTCGTGAGCATCTGGGACACCGCCAGCGCCGCCGAGACGGCCGCGGGCTTCCTCTCGGAGCTCCCGGGGATCGTCGAACGCGCCGGCGAGGAGTCCGGCTTCGGGACGATGGGGATGTTCTACACCGTCAAGCCCGAGCACCGCGAGGACTTCGTCGACAAGTTCGGCGTCGTCGGCGACCTGCTCGACGACATGGACGGCCACTTCGAGACGGACCTGATGGTGAACCGCGAGGACGAGAACGACATGTTCATCGCGAGCCAGTGGGCCTCGAAGGACGACGCGATGGGCTTCTTCCGCTCGGACGCCTTCCGCGACACCGTCTCGTGGGGGCGCGACGTCCTCGCGGACCGGCCGCGGCACGTGTTCCTGGCGTAGGCGAGCGCGACCGAGGGCTCGGACGGACGGACGGCGGCGCGGCGGTTCCTCCCGGCCGGATCCGTCCGACGTTGCTTCCGGGGGGCCGCCCGCGAAGGAACCGCGGTCCGGCCACGAGCCGACCGGACGAACGCGAGTCGGCCGAATATCTGCGTTGATGGACGAGGACCGAGGTTTATACCGGGCGAATCGATAGACCCGCCAATGACGACCGGGGGTGCCGCCGGCGGGGGCGTGGACGACCGGCTCCACTCGCTGTACGCGGCGACGCGCGAACTCATGACGGCGACGAGCCGGGAGTCGCTCTCGGCGGTCGTGGTCGACGTGAGCGAGCGCGTCCTCGGCTACCCGCTCACGGGGGTTCACCTCCGAGCGACGGACGGGGACGAGGGGCTGGTGCCGGTGGCGTACCCCGGTGCGGTCCGCGAGCGGTTCGACGACGACCCCCCGACGTACACCCCCGGCGACCGGGTGTACGAGGTGTACGAGCGCGAGGAGTCACTCCGCCTCGGCGGGCCGGACCACCCCGACGACCCGGACCGCGGCGTCGTCGTCCCGATCCCGGGCCACGGGGTGTTGATCGCCGGCACCGAACGAGCCGAGGGGTCGGGCGACGGCTCGCTCCGCCTCGTCGAACTGCTCGCCGAGAACACCGGCGTCGCGCTCGACCGGCTCGAGCGCGAGGCGCGGGTGAACGAACTCCACGAGGCGACCCGGGAGCTGATGGAGGCGCGCGACGCCGCCGCCGTCGCCGCCGCGGCGACGAACACCGCCCACGAGGTGCTGGACCTCCGCTTGAACGCGGTGTACCTGCGGTCGACCGACGCCGACCGGCTCGTCCCCGTGAGCGTGACGGGCGAGGTCCGCGGCCTGTACGGGGAGGTGCCGACGCTCGGCCGCGACAGCATCGGCTGGCACGTGTACGAGACGGGCGAGCCGGCGTGCCACGACGACGTCCGCGAGTCGCCGCGGGTCGCCGACGCCGACACGCCCGTCCGGGCCGGGATGGCGATCCCGCTGGGGGACCACGGGGTGTTCTTCGCCGCGAGCGAGCGCGCCGGCCGGTTCGACGACACCGACCTCGCGCTGGCGCGGCTGTTCGCCGACACGGTCGAGGCGGCGCTCGACCGGGCCGAGCGGGAGGAACTCGTTCGCCGACGCGAGCGGCAGCTCGCCCGCCAGAACGAGCGCCTCGACGAGTTCGCGAGCGTCGTCTCCCACGACCTCCGCAACCCCCTGAACGTCGCACAGGGGCGGCTCGAACTGCTCGGCGACCACGTCGACAGCCCGCACCTCGACCACATGGAGACGGCCCACGAGCGCATGGAGGCGCTCATCGACGACCTGCTCGCGCTCGCGCGCACGGGCCGGTCGGTGGGCGAGACCGAGCCGGTCGCGCTCGCGTCGACGGTGACGAGCGTCTGGCGGACCATCGACGGCGGCGGCACCGTGTCGGTTGCCGACGGCGTCGGCACCGTCGAGGCCGACGCCTCGCGCCTGCAGGAGCTGTTCGAGAACCTCTTCCGCAACGCCGTCGAGCACGCCGGCGACGGCGTCGCCGTGACCGTGGGGCGGCTCGACGACCCCGCCCGGAGCGGCTTCTACGTCGCCGACGACGGGCCGGGCGTCCCGCCGACGGACCGCGACCGCGTGTTCGAGCGCGGGCACACGACCGCCGAGGACGGCACCGGCTTCGGGCTCGCCATCGTCGCCGAGATCGCGGACGCCCACGGCTGGGACGTGCGGGCGACCGACGCGGCGCCGCGGAACGGCGGGGGTGCGCGGTTCGAGATCGTGACCGGCGAGGGCGAGCGAACGTCGTGAGCGAGCCCTCGAGGGACGGCGGCGAGGTGCCGTCCCGAGCCGCCCACCGGCTGTCCGGTCCCGAGCGAACTTCGTGAGCGAGCCCTCGAGGGACGGCGGCGAGGTGCCGTCCCGAGCCGCCCACCGGCTGTCCGGTCCCGAGCGAACTTCGTGAGCGAGCCCTCGAGGGACGGCGGCGAGGTGCCGTCCCGAGCCGCCCGTCGGCCGTGCGGCCGAGCGCGGAGTGAAAGTGAACGCGCGGGCGAGTCACGGCTCCGCAGTCCGGGGGTTTCGAGGCGAAAGAGAGGGGGTGCGGTCGGTCAGCGTCGGCGGAGGTAGCCGGCGACCCCGAGCAGGCCGCCGAGCAGCGTGAACGCCGCCCAGCGGGCGCCGGAGACGTCCCGGCCGGCGGCGTCGCGGTAGACGAGCGCCGCCAGCGCCGCGTGGACGACGAGGGTCACGGCGGCGAGCCGCCGGAGCCGGCGCGCGTAGCGGCCCGCCCGGTCGTCCGCGCCGGTCGTCGACACGGCGTCAGTCCGCCGGCTCCTCGCGCGGGAGGACGCCGGCCGCGCGGAGGTCGTCGCCGTCGACGGACGTGCGGAACTGCTCGGCGCTCATGCCGTCGTCGCGCTCGATGCCGAAGTTGTCGGCGTACAGCTCGTCGACGCGGGCGCGCTCCGCGTCGCTGAGGCGGGGCGTGTCGGGCGCGGCCGCCCACTCGTCGATGTCGTCGAGCGAGCGGAACGTGGGGACGACGCTGGCGACCTCCGCGTCGTCGAGGAGGTACTGGATCGACGCCTGCCCCATCGTGCGCTCGCCGTCCCGTTCGAGGAACTCGATGGCGTCGACCTTCTCCCAGCCCGTCTCGAACCACGCGTCCGGGCGGTGGGCGCGGTGGTCGCCCTTGCCGAGTTCGGTGTCGGGGCGCACCTGCTTGTTGAGCAGCCCCGAGGAGTGCGGGACGCGCGCGATGAGGCTCGTGTCGGCGCCCTCCTCGCGGATCGTGTCGAGGAAGTGGCGGCCTGGCGTCTGCTCGAACAGGTTGTACACGGTCTGGACCGCGTCGAAGTCGAGTTCGACCGCGCGGTCGCCCTCGGCGAGCCAGCCGATCGACGGGCCGAGCGCCCAGCCGAGCGCGTCGTACAGCCCCTCCTCGCGCATCGCGTACAGCTCCTCCAGCACCTCGTCGGTCACCTCGTCGACGTTCGCGTTGTGGAGGAACAGCACGTCGAGGTACTCCATGTCCAGTCGGTCGAGACTCTGCTCGACGGCGTTCCGGAGGTACTCGGGCGAGAGATCCTTCGGGATCTCGCCGTGGCCGGCCTGCGCGTTGTTGTAGAAGTCGTAGCCGACCTTCGTGCCGACGGTGACCTCGTCGCGGAACTCGCCGAGCGCCTCGCCGATCGGCTCCTCCGAGCGGCCGTGGCCGTACACGTCGCCGGTGTCGAAGAACGTGATCCCGCGGTCCAGGGCGTGCTGGACCATCCGAATCGAGTCCTCGTCGGTCCGGTCGCCCCACCAGTCGGTGCCGACGACCCACGCGCCGAAGGCGACCTCGCTGACCTCCACGCCCGAGTCTCCGAGTTCGCGGTACTGCATGCCCCGGTCTTGGACCCAGCGGCACTTATCCGACCCGGTTGCGGGGGCGCCGCCGCCGTCGCCGCGCTCCCGGCCCGCGCCCGGCGGACCCGTCCGCGCGCTGCGACTCGGCGGGCGCGCCGCCGCCGGACCGGGCGGCGTCGCGGACGACGGGAACGCTTTTTCGTCGGCGAGTGATTCGTTCGACCCATGCATCCAGCCCCGGTTCGGGTAGGGGTCCTCGCGGCCGACGAGCAAAGCCCCGAGCGACGGGCCGCGTTCGCGGCCGCCGACCGCGTCGCCGCCGCCGTCGAGCCGGTGTCGCTGACGGCCGTCGCCGACGGCGACGCCGACCTCGCCGCCCACGACGTACTCTGGTGGCACCACGACGCGCCGTTCGCCGACTGCGCGGCGCCGGTGGCCGACGCCGGCCCGGCGATCCGCGCGTACCTCGCCGACGGCGGCGGCCTCGTGCTCGGCGCCCGCGCGCTCCCGGCGGTCGAGCCGCTCGGTATCGACCGGGTGGCGCCCGACGCGACGGGCGCGAGCGACGCCGACGGCGTGGCGGGCTACCGGATCCGGTCGGTCCACGCCGACCACCCGCTGTTCGAGGGGTTCGCGCGCGGCCCCGGCGACGCGGACGGGTCGCCGCCCCGCGTCGACCTCGTCGGGCCGGGCGGCGAGGCGGCGTACGCCCGGTACGACGGCGTCCTCCCCGCGTCGGGCGACGTGCTCGCGTGCGCGACCCACGGCGGCCACGACATCCACCACGAGTCGGCCGTGATCGAGTGGCGCGTCGGCGACGGCGCGGTGCTCGGGCTCGGCGGCACCCTCCGGTTCGACGGCCCCGACGACGGCCACGCGAGGCTCCGCGACCGCCTCCTCCGCAACGCGTTCGCGACGCTGGGCCGGGGCACGCTCCCCGCGTTCACCGGCCGCCCCGACACCGCCGAGGGGTTCGCGGCGCTGCGCGAGCGCCTCGCCGACGACCGGCACCGGCCGGCGTACCACCTCTCGCCGCCGGCGAACTGGCTCAACGACCCCAACGGCCTCGTGAAACACGAGGGGACGTACCACGTGTTCTACCAGTACAACCCCGGCGGGCCGTTCCACAACGCGATCCACTGGGGCCACGCCACGAGCGACGACCTGCTCCGCTGGACGGACGAGCCGGTCGCGCTCGCCCCCGACCCGGACGGCCCCGACCGCGACGGCTGCTGGTCCGGCTGTACCGTGATCGACACCGACGGCACCCCCACGCTCCTGTACACGGGCGGGTGCGGCCGCGACCAACTCCCGTGCCTCGCGACGACCGACGACCCGATGCTGCGCTCGTGGGAGAAGCACGCCGGCAACCCCGTCATCGAGTCGGCGCCGGAGGGGCTGGACGTGTACGAGACGGCCGACTGGGCCGCCGAGTTCCGCGACCACTGCGTGTGGCGCGAGGACGGCGTCTGGTACCACCTCATCGGCTCGGGCGTCACGAGCGACGCGGCCCCCGTCGACGGCGCGGGCGACCACGCGGGCGAGGGCGCGGCGCTGCTGTACCGCGGCGAGACGCTCGACGAGTGGGAGTACGTCGGCGTGTTCCACGCCGGCGTCGGGCCGCGCGGCGAGCCGGTCTGGGAGTGCCCCGAACTCCTCACGTTCGACGACGGCCGCCTGCTCCACGTCTCCGACGACGACCGCGTCGCCTACTACCTCGGCGACGCCGACCTCGGCGACCCAGCCGCGCCCGCCGGGAGCGACGCCGCCGCGCCGGCGTTCGACGTGCGCGAGGCGGGCCTGCTCGACCACGGCGACTTCTACGCCCCGCAGTCGCTGTGGGACGAGGAGCACGACCGCTACCTGACGTGGGGGTGGCTCGTCGAGGCGCGCGACGCGAGCGCCCAGTGGGACGCCGGCTGGTCGGGGACCATGTCGGTCCCGCGGGTGATCGACACCGACGCCGACGGCCGACTCCGTCAGCGTCCGGCCGCGGAACTCGCCGCCCGCCGCGACGAGCGGGTCGCGAGCGAGCGCCTCGCGCTCGCCGACGAGGAGCGCCTGCTCGACGCCCGCGGCGCGAGCCTCGGCGTCGAGTGTACGCTCCGCCTCGGCGACGCCGACGCGGTCGGCCTCTCGGTGCTGGAGTCGCCCGCGGGGAGCGAGCGGACCGTGCTCCGCTTCGACGGCGACACGGTGACGGTCGACCGGAGCGACGCCGGCGGCGACGGGCGCGTGAACCGCGCGCCGCGCGGGATGCCCGTCGGCGACGCCGGCGAGCCGGCGGCGACGGTCGACCTGCGCGTGTTCGTCGACGGCTCGACGCTGGAGGTGTTCGCGAACGAGCGCCGCTGCCTGTCGACCCGGGTGTACCCGACACGCGACGACGCCGACCGCGTCTCCGCGTTCGCCGAGGGCGGCGACGGCGACCTCGACCTCGACGTGTGGGCGATGGCGGGCACGTGGCCGACGTCGACCGGACGGTAGCCGGTCGCGTCAAAAGAAGTCGACGTGGTGGGCGAGTCGGCGGCGTACCACTTCGCCACGGACTACAGCAGGTCGGGCACTGTACAGGCCGGAACGGGCAGCGCCCGTTCGAGAAGGCGTCGAATGGTTCGCCTCGGCTCTTCGTTGCGGGATTAGGCGTTGTCGTCGATCCACTCACAGAACGCATCGAACTCGTGTGCTCCGGCGCTCTCGGCGATGCTCCGAAGCGTTCCGGTACGTAGCTCGTCGTGCAGCGGAACGGTCACTTGTCGATGGTCTGTATCGTTGGTCGGGTGTTCGTAGTACAGTTGCGCGTGGTCACCAGTCGTCCGTCGCCACTCAAACCCGCCGACGTTGACGAGAACCTTCACGACCTCCATTCCGGAGAACGTCCGCCGCCCCATCGATCAGTCGAGCACGTCCGGCGGCTCTCGGTCGCCAGTGGTGTTGTCGACGGGATCGATTCCCAGCGCACGAAGTTCCTCGTCCGTCGGTTCGTGGCCACGTTCGCCGGTGTGGACTGCGACAGCGTCGTCGAGGTTATCCAGCGCTTCTTCTCTGGACTCTCCCTGCGTGGTCACGCCCGTATCGACTTCTTTCGCGATCCACCAGCCATCCTCTTGCCAGAGACGAATCTCGCCATCATTTGGTTCGCCGTTCCGAGTCGAACCGGCCATCGTGTGCCTAGTTGGCCGATGGACCGTATAAGAATTCGCCACACCACTTGCAGGACGAAGCCAAACCGAAACTTCGGACGAGACGAATCGAACCCGTCTCAGCGATACCCGCCGCGCCGCCCGCCGCGACTCCGCGTCGGCAACTCCGGCAGGGCCTCGTGCGGCAGCGGGATGTGACCGTGCTTCAGTTTCCCCAGCACGCGGGTCCGGTCGCCGTCCAGTTCGATCCGGATCGTCGGCGACAGCGTCCCGCCGAAGCGGCGGTGCTGCTCCGCGGGCGGCAGCTCGGCCACGTCGTCGAGGCTGCGCCCCTCGAGGTCGAAGTAGTTGAAGAAGGAGGTGACGAGCAGTTCCTCCGCGTGCGGGAACGCGAGCCACGAGTACGTCTGGAACGGCGCGTTCCCGGGGTTGGTGAGCACGAGGCCGGTGTCGTTGAGCGGGCGGTAGTCGCCGTGCAGGGAGTCGGCGACGAAGCCGTACAGCGCGTCGAACCCCGCGAGGCCGGGCGCGAACGTGTGTTCGTGGCTGGAGACGAACAGGTAGTAGCGACCGTCGCGCACGACGACGTGCGGGCGCTCGAGTTCCTGGTTGACGCACGTCGAGTGGAGCAGCGGGTCGCGCAGTTCCCACTCGGTCGGGTCGCCCGTCGGCGAGTCGGCGATGCCGACGGCGCCGTTGAACTCCTGGTGGACGGGGTCGCCGCCGCAGGCGTCGCTCCCCTCGGGGACGGGGACGTTCGCCTCGAACAGCAGGTGGGTCTCGCCGGTCGCGGGGTCGGTGAAGAACCACGGGTCGCGGAACGTGTAGATCATCCCGCGCGACTGCGCCTCCGTCTCGTAGCGGACGCCGTCGGGGCGCAGGAGCGACTCGTGGGCGAAGGTGCCCTCGACGGCGAGGCCGTCCGGGTCGTCGGGGTCGCCCTCGACGGTCAGAGTGCCGCCGGTCGCCAGCGCGATGTGCTGGGTGTAGCTGAGGTCCGCCTCGCCGGCCTCGCCGGCGGCGGTGTAGTAGCAGTAGAGGTCGGCGGGACCCTCGCCGTCGGGGTCCCACAGCGCACAGCCGGCCCACTGTCGCGAGCCGAGCGGCTCGCTGTGCTCGAACACGGGGCCGGCGCAGTCCCACGACTCACCGTCGGCGGAGTAGAACGCGCGGATCGTGGCGACGTCGTGGCGCTTGCCCGGCAGGAGGTCGCGCGGCGCGGTGAGCGCGAGCGCGACGCGGTAGCCGCCCACGTCCGCGAGCGAGCCGTCGCGTTCGCGGAGCAGCCACGTGTCCCACAGGTACACCTCGTCGCTGACGGGCTCGTTCGGCGGGTAGACGACGGGCTTGACGGCGTCGTCGACGCGGGCGAGCCGGCTCGCCTGTTCGCGGGTCCACGCGGGCGTCCGGCGACGGATCGCCTCGGCGTCGCCGGGGTCGGCGCCCGCGGCGGGGTCGCTGTCGGTCATGCACGGGAGCACGAAAGGCGGCTCCTAACCGCTGTCGCTTCGTCGTCGCGGGCGGTTCCCCGCGGGGTGCGCATATCCGAACCCATTTGTCCCGCGGCGGAGTAGCGAACGGGTATGACCAAGCGTCACGTGTCCCTCCCTCCCGAGGCGGACGAGGGGGTCACGGCCTTCATCGATCAGGTGGACGACCGGCTCTCGTCGGAGGAGGACACCTGCGATGTCGTCCGCGACACGCTCGTGGACCTGTTCGGCGACCGCGACGCCTACGAGCGGTGGCAGGCCGGGGAGGACGTGACGCCCGCCGAGCGCGTGCGCCTGCAGGGGTACGACCCGTGTAACGCGACGCTGGAGTCGGAGTACTACGCCGAGAAGGACGAACAGCGGTACAAACGCTCCAAGCACCTCCAGTGGCTGTGGCGCCAGTTCGACGCGACGCCGATGGCGGACAACATCGCGTTCGCGCTGCGGTTCCGGCAGATGCTCGCGACCCACCTGTTCGCCGAGGCCGGGGAGAACCTCCGGCTGTTCAAGGGGATCACGTTCACCTACGGCCACAACATCGAGATCGGCGACAACACGGTGATCCACGACGACGTCCACCTCGACGACCGGGGGAAGCTCACCGTCGGCGACCGCGTCTCCATCTCCGACTCCGCGCACCTGTACAGCCACGACCACGACGTGAACGACCAGACGGCCGTCGAGAACTACCACACCGTCGTCGACGACGACGCGCGCGTCACCTACGACTCGATGGTGCGCGCGGGCTGCCGCATCGGGAAGAACGCCGTCGTCGGCGCCAAGTCCACCGTCCAGGGCGACGTCCCCGACCACCACATCGTCGCCGGCTCGCCCGCCCGCGGCATCCGCGTGAAGCCCGGCTGGGAGTCCGTCGCCGAGCCGGTCGAGGAGAAGCTGGTGAACCGCGCCGACGAGCGGCGGATCGAGTACGAGTTGCCCGACGACCTCGACGTGTTCGACGAGTTCGAGCGCGACCTCACGCCCCCGGACGGGGTCGACGCCCCCGAGGCGGACGACTAGCGCGGTCGACCGGCGAGCGACCGCGGCCGGGCGGTCACGCTCGGGGGTCCAGATCCGGGCCCGGGTACGCGCCGTCCGCCACCTCCGGGTAGAGGCTCGCGGCGTCGAACAGCGCCGCGAACGCCCGCGGCTCGCGCACGCTCACCGGGAAGCGGTCGTTGAGCCCCGCGGCCGTCCCCGCGGCGGTGAGGCGGTCGTCGAACGAGAGGACGTGCATCGCGCCGCCGCGGTACGCCGACGCGAGCGCCGGGTGGTCGCCCGGCGGCTGGCCGACCGGCTCGCGCCACGCGCCCGCCTTCTCGCGCCAGTCGGCCGCGAGGGCGGCGCCCGCGAGGTCCCCGATCGTCGCCTCGGCGTCGGCGAGGAGGGCGTCGCTGGCGACGAGCGTCGTCCACGAGTGCGCCCGCAGCGGGTCGAGCGCCGCCCGCGCGTCGCCCCCGACGAGCAGGTCCGCCGCGAGCACGTCCGCGTCGGCGACGACGCGGGCGGGCGACGGCGACGGTCGGTCGCCCGACGCCGCGTCGGTGTCGGCGTCGCCGTCGTCCGCCCGGTCCGTCCGGCTCGCGCGCTCGCGTCGCTCCCGGAGCGTCGTCCGGATCGTCTCGGCGTCGGCGTCGGCCGACTCCCCGCGGTCGAACAGCGCGTCCCACCGTTCCATGGCCGACCGGACGCGCCGGCGGCGTGAAAAGCCGTCAGGTCCCGGCGGCGCCCCGGGCGGGCGCGACCCGGCGGCGGAGCGCGTCGAGGAGGAGGCCGGCGAGGAACGCCGCGCCGACGTTCCACGCGAGGCCGACGACGCCGACGACCGCGACGACCGCGAGCGCGCCGCGCCCCTCGACGGCGACGGCGCGGCGACCGAGGTGGGCCGCGACGACCGCGAGCACGACGCCGAGCACGGCCATCGGGAAGGCGGCGACGACGCCCGCGAACGGCACCGCCGCGAGGTACAGCCCCCCGAGGACGAGGTTCGCCCCGCCCGTCCGGGCGCCGAAGGCGTGTTTGCCCGCGAGCCCGCCCGAGCCGTGACACATCGGCACGCCGCCCAGCGGCACCGCGGACAGGCACATCGCGCCCATGCTGCCGGAGAGGCGGTCGGGTGACACGTCGGCGTCGAACAGGTCCGACAGGAGGAGACTCGTCGCCACGGCGGCGTTGCCGACCGTCATCGCGAGTTGGCCCGTCGTCGCCGACAGCGCGTCCGCCGTGACCGCCGGCGCGGCCGCGGGGAACACGGCGAGGGTCGGGAGCGCGGGCGCCGGGAGGCCCGTCTCGGCGAGCGCGAGCGCCAGTCCGACGCCGAGCACGGCGAGGGCGGCGCCCCGGCGGCGGCCCGCGAGCGCGACGACGCCGGCGACGCCGGCGGCCGCCAGCGCGAGCGTCGGGTCCGCGAGGCCGAGGTCGACCCCCGCCCGGAGCAACACCAGCGCGACGGCCAGCTGGATCCCGCGTATCACGGGCTCGCCGACGTATCGCTCGACGCGCGAGAGCGCGCCGGTCGCGGCGGCGACGACGAGCACGACGCCCGCGAGCAGCCCCGCGGTCACGTACTCGCCGGCGGTCAGCGCGCCCGCCAGCGCCAGCCCCGCCAGCGCCTTCATCGGCTCGACCGAGAGCGGGAGCCCGTACACGAGCCCCCAGACGATCTGGAAGACGCCGAAGAACAGGAGGGCGTGCGCCAGCGAGACGGGGGTCAGCGCCGCCAGCCCGACGACGATCGGGAGGACCGTAACCGAATCCCCTATCGCGCCGGTCCACTCCCCGGCGTCGAAGCTGACGGCCGGCGAGTGCTCGGTCCGCCCGGAGAGCGCCACGGTACCCGTGGGTAGCCGACGAACCACTTCAGTGTACCCGGGAACCGAAGCCGGGGACGGACGGCCCGTGACGTAACCGCTCTACGTTACTCCTCGCCGTACGTCGTCACGCGGTCGGCCGGCACCGACAGCCGCACGCGCTCGCCGACGGCGGGCGGATCGCTCGCGAACAGCGAGAGGCGGCCGTCGCCGCCCCGCGCGACCGCGTCGGCGGGCGCGTCGGCGGGGCCGCCACCGGCGGGATCGGAAGCCGGGGCGGCGTCGGGCGCGTCGAGGTCGACGACGACGCGGTGGACGGCGTCCTCGCGGACGACGCGGGCGACCGTCCCGGCGAGCGGGCCGTCGGCGTCCAGCCGGACGTGTTCCGGGCGGACCGCGGCGACCGTCGCGTCCGACGGGAGGGCGAGCGCGTCCCGGATCGGCGCCGCGGCGACGACGTTCGACCCCGTGAAGGCGGCCACCGCCGGCGAGGCGGGGCGCTCGAACACGTCGTCGGGGGTGCCGGTCTGGACGACCCGGCCCCCGCGCATCACGGCGATGCGGTCGGCGACCGCGCGGGCGGTCGTCCGGTTGTGGGTGACGTACACCGCCGTCGCGTCGGCGAGCACGTCGAGCAGGTCGTCGCGCAGCGCCCGGCGGGTGGGCACGTCGAGCGCGGCGAGGGGTTCGTCCAGCAACAGCACCGCGGGCCGGACCGCCAGCGCCCGCGCCAGCGCGACCCGCTGGCGCTCCCCGCCCGACAGCGTCTCCGGGTACCGGTCCGCGAGGTGGCCGACGCCGAGGTCGGCGAGCAGCGCCTCCGGGTCGCGGTGGTCGTCGCGGTAGCGGGTGCCGTAGGCGGCGTTCTCGCGGGCCGTCAGGTGCGGGAACAGCGCGTAGTCCTGGAAGACGAAGCCGAAGTCGCGCCGCTCGGGCGGCCGGTCGTGGAGCGGGTCGCCGTCGAGCGTCACCGTCCCCTCGTGGGGGTGAAAGCCCGCGACCGTCTCCAACAGCAGCGTCTTGCCGCTCCCGCTGGGGCCGAGCACGACGAGGGTCTCGCCGGGGGCGACCGCGAGCGCGGCCTCGACGACGAACGGCGCGGCGCCGTCGTCGCCGGCGGCGTCGCCGAACGCGGCCGACACGTCGATCCGGAGGCTCATCGGGCGATCCCCCCGGTGGAGCCGCCGTCGCCGGTGAGGTGGCGCACGAGGAGGAAGATCAGCGCCGACAGCACGAGCAGGAGGAACGCGACGGCGCCGCTCTCGGCCAGCCCGCGCTGGAGGTACGTGTTGTACACGAACACGGGGGCGTGCTGGGCGCGCACCGACCCGCCCGCGGGGAGGTAGAAGAACTCCACCGTGTACGCGACGACGGCGACGGCGCCGAACTCCGAGACGGCCCGCGCCCACGCGAGCACGCCGCCGGTGACCATCCCCCGGACCGCGAGGGGCGCGGTGACGCGCCGGAACGTCTCGAACCGGCTCGCGCCGTGGATCCGGGAGGCGTACGCGAGACGGCCGTCGATCGCCTCGAACGCCTCGCGGGTGGCGTTCACCGCGTACGGGGCCGAGACGAACACCATCGCGAGGACCAGCCCCGTCGTCGTCCCGAGCACCGACAGCGACGGGAAGGCGCCGCCGCGGCCGAACCCGAACAGGACGACGATGCCCGCGACCGAGTGCGGGACGACGAGCGGCAGGTCGACGAGGCTCTCGACGAGCGCCTGCCCCGGGAAGCCGTCCGCGAGCACGCGCGCCAGCGGGACGCCGAACAGGAGGCTCGCGGCGGCCGCGAGCAGGGGGCCGTACACCGCGAGGTACAGCACGCGGTGGACCTCGGGGTCGAGCGCCCGCGCGGCGACCAGCTCCGGCCGCTGTCGCGCCACGAACATCGCCAGCGGGAGGCCCAGCGCGACGAGGAGGACGCTCCCGAGCGTCGCCGCCGCGACCGTGAACGCCGAGCCGTCGAGGGCGTACGCGGCGACGGCGACGCTGCCGACGGCGAAGACGGCGTACGCTCCCGGCCGGCCGAGGGCGTACGCGGCCGCGAACGCCAGCGCCTGCACGGCGACGAACGCGACGACTGCGCCGGGTCCGGCGGCGCGACCCGCGCCCGCCGAGGCCCCGGTTTCGGGTGCCATGACGAACCCTGCGCGGCCGGGTTACAAGAGCCTGCGGTGACCGAACCGGGCGGCGCGCCGTGGGGCGGCGGGGCTGCGGGGCCGTGAGGCGCCGGAACCTCGCCACCGCGGGGCCGCGAGGCGGCGAGCCGGCGCCGCGGGAACGGTCGCCGCCACGCCGCCGCACAACGGTTTTGTGCTCGGTCGGCGAAGCGCAGGCAGATGGACCGCGAGACGGACCCGGGCGACGAGGACGGCGGGGCGGCCGGCTTCGAGGCGAGCCTCGTCGCCGACGGGGTGACGTTCGACGCGCGGGACGCGACGCTGCTGCGGGCGATCGCGGCCGCCGGCTCCGTCAGCGGGGCCGCCGAGCGACTCGGCCGGTCGCGGGCGCGGGCGCTCACCCGACTGGAGACGCTGGAGGAGGCGTTCGGCGCCCTCGTCGAGCGCCGTCGCGGCGGCGCCGACGGCGGGGAGCCGCCTGACCCCCGAGGCGGACGCGCTGTTGGCGCGCTTCCAGCGGCTGACGGCGGCGCTGGCGGGGACCGCGGGCGCGGCGGAGTCGGTGTTCGGGGGCGTCGTCACCGGCCGGGACGGCGAGCTGGCGCTCGTCGACACCGACGCCGGCCCGCTGCGGGCGCTGGCGGTCGGCGACCCCGCGCCGGCGGCCGGCGACCGCGTGGAGGCGAGCGTGCGCGCCGACGCCGTGACGCTGCACGACCCCGCGGAGACGCCGTCGCCGGACGCGACGAGCGCCCGGAACCGCCTCACCGGCGTCGCGATCGCGGTCGAGCGCGGCGACGCGGTCGTCGACGTCCGGGTCGGCGTCGGGGCGCCCGAGCCGGTGGCGGCGCTGGTGACCGTCGACAGCGCCGACCGCCTCGGGCTGGCCGTCGGCAGCGAGGTGGTGGTCTCGTTCAAGGCGACGGCGACGCGCGCGACCGTGGCGGTCGCCGGGGAGGCGAGCGGCGACGAGGACGCCGGCGGGGAGGCCTGACGGCCCGGCTCAGAGGTCGCCGCGCAGCGCCTCGAACTCCGCGAGCAGGTCGTCCAGCGCGGCTCTCGCCGCCTCGTCCGCGGGGCGGTGCGGCGAGCGGACGTGGCCCGCTGGGGCGCCCCGTTCGCGCATCGCGTACTTCAGGCCGGGGACGCTGTGGCCGCCGGTGACCGCGTAGTTCAGCTCCACGCAGGCGGCGGTCAGTTCGCGGGCACGCTCGTGGTCGCCGGCCTCGTGAGCCTCGTAGACGGCGGTCGTCGCCTCCGGGGCGACGTTGGCGAGCGCGAGGACGCCCCCGGAGCCGCCCGCCGCCAGCGCCTGCGCGAGCACGCCGCCCGAGCCCACCATGAGGTCGAAGTCGAGGTCTGCGACGCGCCGTTGGGTGCGCTGGAACGTCTGGATGTCGCCCGAGGAGTCCTTCATGCCGCCGATGTTGGGGTGTTCGGCGAGCGTGGCGACCGTGTCGGGGTCGAGCTTCACGTCGGTGTACGCCGGGACCGAGTAGAGGTACACCGGGATCTCGGCGGCGTCGGCCACCTCGGTGTAGTACTCCTCCAGCGTCGCCATCGAGTGGCCGTAGTAGAACGGCGTGACGACGAGCGCGGCGTCGGCGCCCGCGTCGGCGGCGGCGGCGGTCGCCTCCAGCGTCTCCGCGAGACCGGGGCTCCCCGTCCCCGCGAGCACCGGGACGGAGGCCTCGTCGGCGACGACCTCGACCGTGCGGGCGCGCTCGGCGGCCGTCATGAGTTCGGCCTCGCTGTTGGAGCCGCAGGGCACGAGGAAGTCGACGCCGCGCGCCTCGACCCAGCCGACCAACTCGCGGAGCGCTGGCTCGTCGAGTGCTCCCTCGGCGTCGAACGGCGTGACCAGCGGCGGTCCGGTTCCGTGCATACCGACCGGGTCGACAGCGCGGAGCAAGAGCCTTTGCACGGTCGCGCGCCGGACCCGGATCGCCGGATCCGCCGCGGAGCAGGGTCGTACGGGCGTCCGACGGACGGCTGGCGTCTGACGTGGCTTTATACACGGCCGGGCGAACCGCCCGATGGGCGCGGGTCGACACGAACCCCCGACCGCCGCGGCCGTCGCTCCGCGGCGGCCGGTCGGTCCCGCCGTCGCGCCCGCCACGGCCGATCACGTTCCGTCCGCGTCGCAGGCACGCGTTCCCCCACCCGCCTGTCGGGGCCGTCCGGCCCCGCCTCTTTCCCCACCCGACGGCGCACCCTGCCGGAGCGACGCCGTTCCGGCGACGACCGCGTCCGGCTCAGTCGGCCCCGAGCAGCGTGGCGCGGACGTCGTCGACGCGCTCCGTCTCCGCCAGCACCGCGAGGCGGTCGCCCGCCTCGACCGTCGTGCCGGGCAGCGGGATGGTGAGCGGCTCGCGGTCGCGGCCGTGGGCGTACACCCGGGCGCCGTCGAGCGGGAGGTCGTTCACGCGCGACCCGAGGATCGGCGCGTCGTCGCCGACCGACAGCGAGAAGATCTGCAGGCGCTCGGTGAGGTCGCCGATCGCGTTGAAGTTGCCGCCCAGCATCGCCGTCTTGGCGGCGCCGGCGCCGAGGCGCTCGGGGTAGATGATCTCGTCGACCGCGCGCTCGAACTCGTCGTAGATCTCGTCGTGGAAGTCCTCCGAGACGCGCATCACGGTGCGGCAGTCGCTCGCCCCCTTCGCCTCCATACAGATCTCGAAGTTCAGCTTCGGGTCGCCCGTGATCGCCCCGACCGCGTCCGCGTCGGCGACCCCCGCCGCCGCGAGCACCTCGGGGTTGGAGCCGTCGCCCTCGACCACGGTCAGGCCGGTGGAGCGCGCCCGCTCGACTTTCGCGTGGTCGTTGTCGACGACGACGACGTCGTGGCCCTCCTCGTCGAGCACTCTGGCGGTTCGCGCCCCGACCCGTCCGTAACCCACGATGACGATCCGCATACCGTGGTATGCTACGTCATCCCACATATCGCTGTCGCCCGTGCGTGCGGATCCCACGACACACGCGCCCCTTTTGCGTTCGCGTCGCCTACCGGAGGGCATGATGGCGACGACGCACGTCCTCGCGGGCGTGCTGGTGGGGCTGGCGGCGACGGCGCTCGCGCCGGGCGCCGGGCCGCTGGTCCTGTGGGGCGCCCTCGGGGGCTCGCGCCGGACCTCGACCTGCTGGGGGCCCACCGGAAGGACCTCCACTTCCCCGCCTACGGCAGTCTCGCCGCGGTCGCGGCCGTCGCGGTCGCGGCCGTCGCGCCCTCGCCGGCGACGGTCGGGGTCGCGGTGTTCCTCGCGGCGGCGGCGCTGCACGCCGTCTCGGACGTCTTCGGCGGCGACCTCACCCTCCGGCCGTGGGAGGCGACCGGCGACCGCGCGGTGTACGAGCACCTGCGCGGGCGCTGGCACCCCCGCGGCGGTGGGTCCGCTACGACGGCGCGCCCGAGGACTTCCTCGTGGGGGTCGCGCTGGCGCTGCCGGCGCTGGCGACGCTCGACGGCCCCGCCCGCTGGGCGGTCGGCGCGCTCGTCGTCGTGTCCGGGGGTACGCCCTCGGGCGGCGGCTGCTCGTCGACGCCGGCGAGCGCGCCGTCGCGGCCGTCCCCGAGTCGGTGCTCGCGGTCGTCCCCGAGACGCTGATCGAGGACCTGCGGTAGCCGGGCGCTTTTCGCCCGGGAGCGCCGAGGGGCGGCATGGGCATGGAGACGGTGAACCTCGCGGACGGCTTCGACGCCTTCGACGAGCCGTGGTCGCCGCGGCTCGCGGCGGCGTTGAACGGACAGGCGGTGAAACTGGCGCGGCTGGACGGCGAGTTCGTCTGGCACAGCCACCCCGACGCCGACGAACTGTTCTGGGTGGTCGAGGGCGGCCCGCTCGACGTCGAGTTCCGCGACGAGCCGACGGCGACGCTCGACCCGGGCGAACTGCTCGTCGTCCCCGCGGGCGTCGAGCACCGCCCCGTCGCCCGCGCGGAGGCGAAGGTCGTGCTGTTCGAGCCCGCGGGCACGGAGAACACCGGGGACGCCGGCGACACCGGCGACGGCCGGGCGAACGAGGTGACGGAACTGCCGACGGGCGTGAGCCGCGGCCGGGTGGACGTCGCCGGGGACGCGAGGGACGCCGGCAGCAGCGGGTGACACGGATGTCAGCGAGCGGCTAAGTGGCTCCCGAGCGTACGGGAAGTATGGCCGCAGACGACATCGAGGGCGAGGTGCCCGCCGACCAGTCCGACATCCCCGTGACCGCCGAGCGCCCCGACAGCCTGCTGCGGACGACCGGTACCGACCACATCACGCTGATCGGGAGCAACGAGGAGGCGACGGTGGAGTTCTACCGCGACGTGCTCGGGATGCCGCTGGTGATGCGCCAGCCGAACCTCGACGCCCCGAACGTCACGCACCTGTTCTTCGACAGCGGCGACGGGCGAATCCTCACGTTCTTCGTCGAGGAGGACCGCGACAACGCCCCCGGTCAGCGCCCCGGCATCGGCGCCGTCCACCACCTCGCGTTCTCCATCGAGGCCGAGGAGTTGCCCGAGATCAAGGAAGCGCTCTCCGAGCACGGCCACCGCTTCGCCGAGTTCGACCGCGGCGCGTTCCACTCGCTGTACACCCGCGACCACAACGGCCTCACCATCGAGCTGGTCGTCGACAAGTACGAGCTGCCCGACGACAAGCGCGGCGAGGTGATGGCGGTCGCACAGTCGAAGCGCGTCGCCGCGGGCGCCGACTACGTCGACGACGAGCACATGGAGGCGGCCATCGAGGAACTGGGGCTGGACGTGGTGAGAAACGAGGTGCCCGACGCCGCAACCGGCACCGGGTACACGGAGTAGTCGACGCGCGGGAGGTCTGGCGCCGCCGACGCCCACCGGACGTACGGTTATGTCCCGACGGCGCGTCTGTAGTGTGGTGAATCAGCGATGCAACTCATTCCCAGCGAGAAGAACGTCGGCGGGTGGGACCGGACGGTACGACTGATCGTCGGTCCCGTCCTCCTGATCGTCGCGGCCGCCGCGCTGTTCGGCGTCGTGGCCCTCGGGCCCGTCGCGATCGCCGCGAGCGCGCTCGTCGGTCTCGTGTTCACGGTGACCGGGGCGGTGCAGAAGTGCCCCCTGAACGGACTGCTCGGGTTCGACACCTACCGCGGGGCGACCGAGGAGCAGACCGAACAGGAACTCGAGGCCGCCGAGCGGCCCGCCTGATCGGTCCCTTTTGTCGGACGCGGGAGCCGGAGCGGCGGCTCCGAGGCGCGGCGACGTCGGAAAAGCCTAGGCCGGGATTTGAACCCGGGCTCTCGTCCTTACCAAGGACGCGCTTTACCGCTAAGCTACCCAGGCGCGATTACGGATAGCCGGGAGTCGTCTTTAGGCGTTACGATTGGCCGTCGCGGGAGACACGGTGTATCACGGGACGACGACCGGGTGGCCGCCGTCGCGCGCCGCCGTCAGGAGTCGACCGACGAGGCGACGCGGTCGTCGTCCGCGAGGTGGGCGATGCGCTCGCCCGTGGAGTCGGGGAGCGCCCCGGCGTCCGGCATCCGGTCGTCGTCGCCGGCGGCGAGGTCGGCGGCGTACGACAGCAGTTCCTCGGGCGCGGTCCGCCCGACGGCGGCGGTGCCCGCGACGACGGCCAACTCGAACACGTCCGCCTCGAGGTTGCGGTCGAGGGCGGTCGCCGCCGCGTCGTCGGCGGCGTCGCGGCGGAGCGTCTGGTCGCGGCCGAACGCGCGGACGGTCTCGACGGCCTTCGCGGCGGCGGCCGTCCGGGCGAGGAGGTAGAAGCCGCGCGAGACCGAGACGTCGGCGGCGAGCACGTCCAGGTCGGCGTCGATGTCGCCCTCGGCGTCGAGGTCGGCGCTCGCCCACGGCTCCGTCTGCGACAGCTCGCGGGTGAGGCGGAGCCCCTCGTAGATCAGTTGGACGCCCGCGGCGTGGTCCTCGACGCCGGCGAGGTCGGCGTCGGGGTCGAGCGCGCGGGCGGAGAGCAGCGTCAGCGCCCCGGGCGTCATCTCCGCGTCGTCGAAGCGGTCGGTCAGCGCGCTCCGGAGCGCCGCCGGCTCGGCGTCGCCGACCGCCCGCTCCGCGGCGGCCCGAGTCCGCGCGGCGTCATCCATCGACGCGGGGTAGGCCGGGCACACGCAAAGACCTTTGGAAACGGGGGGCTATCCCGTCGCGTGATTCGCTCCGAGCGGGCCGACGACGGCGCGTACCGCATCGTGACCCTGGACCGCCCCGAGGCCCGCAACGCGCTCACGCCGGCCGGGCTCGACGCGCTGGAGGCGGCCGTCGTCGAGGCCGACGAGCCGGTCGTGCTCCTGCGGGGCGCCGGCTCGGCGTTCTGTGCCGGCGCCGACCTCGGCGTCGTCGAGGCGCTCGACGACCCGGCCGCGTTCGCGGGCCACGGCCAGCGCGTCGCCGACGCGATCGAGACGGCCGACGCCGTCGTCGTCGCGGGCGTCGACGGGCCCGCCCGCGGCGGCGGCGTCGGCTCGCGTTGGCGTGTGACCTCCGGGTGGCCACGCCGGACGCCTCGTTCGCGGAGACGGGCGTCGCCTTCGGCCTGTTCGGCGCGTGGGGCGGCACCGCGCGGCTCCCCCGCGTCGTCGGCGAGGGCGTCGCGCTCGGCGTCGCGTGCTCCGCCCGGGTCGTCGACGCCGAGGAGGCGCGCGACGTCGGCCTCGTCTCGCGGGTCGTGCCGGACCCCGCCGCGGTCGCCCGCGAGGTCGCCGGGAACGACCCGAGCGCGCTCGCGGCGGTGAAGCGCCTCGTCCGGACGGGCGCGCGGGGCGCCGAGACCGAGCCGGACGAGCGGGAGGCGTTCGCCCGCCTCCACGCCGAACACTTCGGCGAGTGAGCGGGGCCGTCCCCGTCGCTCGACGCCACCCGGCCGCGCGGCCGCCACGACCGCAATCCTTGAATCCTCGCGGCGATGAATACGCGCCATGACTGACGGACGCAACCCCGCCACCCGACGCTCGCTCTCCAGACGCCGCGCGCTCGGCGTCGTGGGGGCCGCCGGCGTCGGCGCGCTCGCCGGCTGTCTCGGCGGCGGCGGCGACACGGTCGGGTCGCTGCCGGACCGCGGCGACCAGCAGGTGATCGCCGACGTGGAGTCGTTCCCCAACGAGGGGAACCAGCACGTCCAGCGCGGCACCGACGTCGACTACGGCACCCGGCCGCCCACCTCGGGGCCGCACTACTCGGGGACGGTGTCGGCGGGGTTCTACGAGGAGCCCCAGCCGATGGGCGACGTGGTCCACACGCTCGAACACGGCGCCGTCGTCGCCTACTACGACCCGGAGGCGATCACCGAGGACGCCCGCTCGAACCTCCGGACGTGGGCGCGGAGCTTCACGGGCACGTGGCGGAGCTTCCTCGCGATGCCGTACCCGTACGACGACCCGGAGACGCCGTACACGCTCACCGCGTGGCGGCACCTGCTCCGGCTGGCCGAGTACGACGAGGCGGCCGTCCGGGCGTTCTGCGCCGAGTACCTCGGCCGGGGCCCGGAGAACCCGGTTCGCTGAGACGCCGGCGGCGGGGACGCAGCCCCCCCTTACAGCGTCAACTCGGCGGGCGCGGGCGGCATCGCGCGCTTGTGCGCCGACGACTCGTACAGCTCCTCGACGCGGGCGACCTGCTCGGCGGTGACGTCGAGCGCGCGCACGGTCGCCGCGGTCGACAGCGGCCCGTCGATGTGGAGCGCGAGCACGGCGTCGAGCGTGTCGTAGTCGAGGCCGAGCTCCTCCTCGTCGGTCTGGCCGGTCCACATCTCCGCGGAGGGCGTCTTCATCACGAGGTCGCGGGGGACGCCGACGTGGGCGGCGAGCTGGCGCACCTGCTGTTTATAGAGGGTGCCGATCGGGTTGCAGTCGACCGCCTGGTCGCCGTACTTCGTGAAGTAGCCGGTGAGCGCCTCGCTGCGGTTGCCCGTCCCGAGGACGATGCGGTCGTCGGCGTTGGCGGCGAAGTAGTTGAGGACGGCGCGGACGCGGACGCGGACGTTGCTCTCGGCCATCTTGGCGTCGGCCGCCTCGGGGAGCGCGTCGTAGAACGCCTCGGCGATGGGCTCGATCTCGACCACGTCGTACTCGATCCCCAACTCCTCGGCGACGCGCTCGGCGTCGCTCATGTTCTCGTCGGTGTTGACCGACCCCGGCATCACCAGCCCGCGGAGGCGCTCGGCCCCGAGCGCCTCCACGGCGAGGTACGCGACCGTCGTCGAGTCGATGCCGCCCGAGAGCCCGAGGACGGCACCCTCGGCGCCGGCGGCCTCGACGCGGCCCGCGATGAAGTCGGTGACGTGGTCGCGGACGCGGTCGAGTTCGGCGTCGGAGAGTCGCAGGTCCAACGGGGTCGATTCCTCGTCCAGCAGGACGGATTCGGTCATCGAGGGGATGTAGGGCGCCGGACGACTAATACCCACTTCCCGGCGGCGGGGCGTGGACGCGCGTCCAGTTCCGCCGCGTCACGAGCGACCGATTAGTTGAAGTGTGGCCGTGGGGTAGGAATCGACGCACAGGGCGCCGTTGGTCCAGTGGTAGGACATTGGCTTCCCAAGCCAATAGCCCGGGTTCAATTCCCGGACGGCGCACTCTCCCGTTCTCGAACGAAACAGCCACGGCGTCGCGTCGACTCCCGCCGCGTGTGCGCACCGTCTTCCACGTCTCCACGACCGACCAGCTCTCGTACGTCGACGCGAAGGTGACGAACCTCCTCGCGGACGACAGCCTCACCGTGACGGCCGTCGCCGTCGTCGTCGACAACCCCGCGGTCATCGACGCCGCGGCCGGCGGCGACGGACGCGAGCGCGTCGAGACGGTCCTCGCGGCCGGCGGCGACGACGCCGACACCGCGGTCCGCGTCTGTGCGAACGCCCTGCGGGGCGCGACCGCGACGCTCGAGGACCTCCCCGCGGGCGTCGAGCGCGCCTCCTCGGGCGTCGGCGAGCTCACGCGCCTCCAAGCCGACGGCTGGTCGTACATCCGTCCGTAGGGAGAGGCAGTCGCGGGAAGCGCCGGCTTCTTGTCGGTCGACTCGGCAGTCGGCTGCATGTACGTCCTCCAGTCCGGTGCGGGGCTCGGCTCCTCGGTCGGTACCGTCCTCCGGGCCGTCGCGCCGGTCGTCGACGTCGTCGTCGCCGTCGCCGTCGCCGTCGTCGTGTTCCTCGTCGCACGGTGGACCGTCCCGCGAGCCGTCGACCGTCTCGGGACTCGCTACGACTGGACCGCCAACGGCGAGTCCGTGCTGACGGCCGCCGGCATCGGCGCGGGCGCGACGCTCGGACTCCTGCTGGCCACGTCCGCCGCGGGCTACGCGGGCTACGGCGCGGGCTGGGCGCTCGTGCTCGGCGGCGTCGTCACCGGCGTCGGCGTCGAGCGCCGCCGCGTCCGCACCGTCTCGCCCGTGCTGGAGGCGCTCGGCGTGCTCGCGGCGCTGCTCGCGGTCGGCGTCGTCACGGTCGCGGTCGGCGGACTCGTCCGCGTCGTCGGCGTGTTCCTCGCGGCCGGCGCGCTCGGCGGGCTGGGTACCGCCGCCGTCGGCACCGTCACGACGGCGTCGCCGCCGCCGGTCGACGACGCGGGAGGCGCCGCTCCCGGGGACGGCGACGCCGGCGGCGACCCGCGCCGGTGATCAGGCGAGCCAGTCGGCCGGGTCGGCGTCGAGGAGGCTCCGGAGTTCGGCGGCCGCGTCGGCGTCGTACCGGAGCACGCGGCGCCACCACGGCCCCTTCCCGGAGTCGTTCGAGAGGTCGGTGACCAGCCGGTTCGCCTCGGCGCCCGCCGCGGGCGTCGACAGCGGCACGGCGCGGTCGAACAGCCGCGAGCCGTCCGGGTCGCCGCGGACGAGCACCGACGCGTCGAACGGGTCGCGGCGGACGTGGGCGTTCGAGGCGAACCGGGCCCGGGTGGCGGCGTCGGCGTCGCGGTAGTCGTCGCCCGTCAGCACCTCGGCGACGCGGAACTCGCCGATCAGGAAGCTCCCCCAGTCGGGCGGGAGCCAGTCGGCGCGGTCGCCGTCGTCGCCGGCGACCGTGAGCGTCGCGTAGAACAGCAGCGAGTCGCCCGGCTCCAGCCGCGACAGCGGGCCGGCCTTCACGCCGTGGGGGTCGCCGTAGGTGTACGCCTCGCGGCCGAGCACGCCCCCGAACTCCGGGTCGAGGTGGACCGGCAGGTCGACGGCGTCGTCGGGGACGTACGCGGCGAGGTCGAGGTCGGCGTACGTCGCGACCGGCTCCGTCGTCGGCTCGCGCTCGGGGATCGGGACGTACACGAACGAGGCGTCCGGGTACACGGGTCCGCGGCGACCCGGGAGGTTCGTGTTGGCGGCGACGTTGATGGCGACCGCGCGGGACATACGCGGCGGTGTCGCCGCGGGGGCAAAGCGTCGGCGTTCGGTCGGAGCCGTCGCCCCGTTCGACTACCGCTCGGCTACCGCTCGGCTACCGCTCGGCGTACCACTCACCGAACCGCTCCAGCGCCCGCCCGCGGTGGGAGACGCCGTTCTTCTCCTCGGGGTCCATCTCGGCGAAGGTGGCGCCGTCGTACTCGAAGACGGGGTCGTAGCCGAAGCCGCCGTCGCCGCGCGCCTCGACGATCCGACCGCGGACGACGCCCTCGAACAGTTTCACCGGGAGCGGGTCGGTCTCCTCGGCGTCGCGGTCGGCGCCCGCGGCCGCGGCGGCGACGCGGTCGTCGCGGTCGACGGGGTCGGGGCTGGCGTCGAACGCCGCGCCGTCGCAGTACGCGAGCACACAGCGGAACTCGGCGCGGGGGTCGTCGAGTTCGCGGTCGACGAGGCGACGGACGGCGCCCACGCCGAGGGTGTCCTCGACGAACGCCGAGTACGGACCCGGGAAGCCGTCGAAGCCGTCGACGAACAGCCCGGCGTCGTCGACGAGGACGGGCTCGTCGGCGTGGCGGTACGCCTCGCGGGCGCCGTAGGCGGCGATTGGCGCGAGGTCGGCCGCCTGCACCTCGGTGTAGTCGAAGTCCAGCCGAGCCACCTCGTCGCCGAGGTAGGACTCGGCCTCGCGGACCTTGCCGGGGTTCGTCGTGACGTAGCGGAGCACACCCGCGCTCGGGCCGGGGCCGGCAAAGCCGCGTCGATACGCGGTGTCCCGGGGGGCGCCGGCCCGCGACCGTGTCCGGGATGACGGCGAGAACGACCACCCCCGAGAGCCTTTTGAGCCGCGGGGGTTCAGTACAGCCCGATGAGCAACGAGCGGCCCGGCGACGGCCGGGACCGACGCCGAGCCCCCGGAGCCGCCGACCGCGAGGCCGAGGTGGGCGAGCCCGTCGTCCGCGGCGACCCTGCGGTCACCGGGGAGCGCGCCGAGCGTGCCGCCCGGTTCGACCCGGACGACCCCGACAGCCTCGCGGCCGCGGCCGAGACCGTCCGCCGGTTCGCCAGCGAGGCCGTCGGCGGCGACGACAACGTCGTGATGCTGCGCGGCGCGGCCGCCTGTGCGGCGCTCGTGCGGGGCCACGGCTCGTACAAGGCCGCCGCCGAAGCCGCCGGCGACGGCGTCGGCGTGTCGTTCATCCGCAAGTGGGCCCGCGTCCACGACCTCCCGGAGTCGGTCCGCCGGCACGTCGCCCGCGGCCACATCGCGCCGACGGCCGCGAAACACATCGCCCGCGTCGCCGGCGAGGCCCGCTTCACCGTCGCGTGGGCGGTGCTCGACGCCGACCTCACCGTCCGCGAGGTGCGCCGCGTCGCCAGCGCCGTCAACGACGGCGTCGCCCCCGAGGAGGCGCTCCGCTCGGAGGGTGTCACCCCCGGCCGCCTCACCGTCGACCTCCCGCCGGACGCGTACCGGCGCCTGCGCGACCGGGCGTCGCTGGAGAACCGCGACCCCGGCGACGTGCTCGCGGACGCGCTCGACGACTACTGAGCGGCGGGGTCCCCGCCGTCCCCGAGGAACCGCCGCGCCGTCGCCCCCACCACCGCCCGCGCCGTCTCCACGTCCGCCCACCGGACGGTCTCGTCGGGGAAGTGCGCCTGCTCGATGGTGCCCGGTCCGAACACGACCGCCGGCACGCCCGCGGCGACGTAGTGGCGGTTGTCGGCGCCGTACGTCGCGCCCGTCGGCTCGGTGTCCGCAAGTCCGGCCGCGCCCATCGCCGCCCGGAGCGCGCGGACGACCGGCTCGTCGGCGTCCACCTCCGCGGGCTCGAACATGATCGAGAACCGCTCGAAGGCGGGCGGGTGCTCGCGGAGCCACTCGTCGCCGGCGACGACCGCGGCGAGCCGGTCCTCGAACGCGGCCTCGACCTCGGCGACGGTCTCGCCCGGGGCGACCCCCAGCCGCCACTCGGCCGTCAGCGTCCCGGGGACCGTCGAGGCCCACGACCCCGCCTCGACGCGGCCACAGACGATCGGCCACGGCACCTCGAACCCGTCGTACAGCGGGTGCGTGACGCGCTCGCACCGCTCGGCCTCTAGGTCCGCGAACGCCCGTCTGATCGCCTCGAACAGCGGGAGCGTGTCGACGCCGGTCCACCGCGTCGCGGCGTGGGCGCTGCGACCCGACAGGCGGAGCCGCTTCATCACGGTGCCCTCCGTCGCCGTCACCGCCCGCAGCTCGGTCGGCTCGGCGACGAGCGCGGCGTCGCGGGCGAACGGGTACGGCGAGTCCAGCGCCGCGGCCGCCGCGCCGATGCCGCCCTCCTCCTCGCCGGCGACCGCCTCCACGACGAGGCGGCCGTCGAGGTCGACGGCGCCCGACTCGACGGCCTCGCGCACGTCGAGGGCGGCGTGGACGCAGGCGGCGACGGCCGCCTTCATGTCGACGGCGCCGCGGCAGGTGAGCGTCGCCGCGCCGTCGGCCGCTTCCCCCCACACCGGCTCGAACGGGTCGCTCGACCAGAGGGACTCGTCGGCGGGGACGACGTCGAGGTGGCCGTTCAGGACGAGCGTCGGGCCGGCGTCCGGGTCGCCGAACGCGAGGACGCCCGCGACGCTCGGGCGGCCGGCGGCGTCGATGGCTGCGGGGTCGTCGGGGAAGGAGGGGTGGTCGGCGAGGCGTGCGGGGTCGGCCTCCCACGTGTACGTCTCGAAGCCGGCGTCCGCGAGCACGTCGCGGAGCCACTCGGCCGCGGGCGCCTCGGCGCCGTTGGTCGTGTCGAACTCGCAGAGGCCTGTCGCGAGGTCCCGGAGGTCGGGGACGGTCATGGGCGGTGGTCGACCCGGGGCGACAAGGCGCTGTGGGTGGCGACGGGCCGCCTCGGAGGGCGTCGCCGGCGGTCGGTTCCTAAACGCTTATGCGCGGACGGCGGCAAAACGGGGTGAGGGCTGGTAGCTCAGTTAGGGAGAGCGTCCGGCTTTTAACCGGACGGTCGGGGGTTCGAATCCCTCCCAGCCCGCTTCTCGCGACACGCGCGACGAACACCGCGAGCGTAGCGAGCGGCGCGGGCGGCGGCGACGCCGCGGCCGCCTACCGCAGTTCCCGTTCGAGGAACGACACCGCCGCCTCGACGGCGGCGTCCTCGTCGTGTGCCCGGGGGAGGAGCAGGCGGTACGCCGTCGCGCCCGCGTCGAGCACGACCGCGTCGCCGCGGCGGCCGACCGCGGTCAGCGAGTCGTACGGGACCGAGAGCCGGCCCCCGTCGTCGCCGTCGACGACCACGAGTACGGCCGTGTCGGTGAACGCGGCGGCGGCGTCGCCCCGGAGCCCGGGGTCGGTGTCGCCGGCGACCGGTTCGGCCGCGCGCAGGCGCACAAGGTGGTGGGGCTGGTCGTAGTCGGGGAGCGCGCCCGCCACCGAGGGGAGCCCCCGCTCGTCGCCCCGGAGGCGGGCGGGCGTCACCGACGCGCCGAGGGCCTCGGCGGCGACGTCGCCGACCCCGTCGGCGGGCGGCTCGGCGTGCTCGATTGGGAGGTCGGCCGACGGGGGCGCCGTCTCCCGGTGTCCGGCGTCGGCCTCGCGGTCCGAGCCCGACCGGTGGCGGCCGGCGCCGGCCGCGCCGGCACGGTTGCCCGTGACTCCGTCGGTGGGGGCGGTGCCCGTCCGCGCTCGCACCGGCGTCGGGGCGGGCGTCGGTCCCCGCGTCGGCCGGCGCCGCCGCGCCGTCGAGGTCCCGCGGCGGCACCGTCGGGTCGGCGCCCGGCCGGCGGAAGTGGAGGTCGAACACCGCGCCCTCGGGGTCGTTGGGGCGGACCGACACCTCGCCGCCGTACAGTTCCATGAGCCGGTCGACGAAGAACAGGCTCAGCCCCTCGCCGTGTTCGACCTGCGTGTGTTCGCCGTTGCCGAAGATCTCGGCGTAGCGCTCCGGGTGGACCCCGGGACCGTTGTCGGCGATCGACAACACGGTCCGGTCGGCGTGTTCCGACGTCGACAGCGTCACGCGCGGCTCGTCTTTGTCGTTGTGCTCGACGGCGTTCTCGATGACGGCGTACAGCGCGCCCGCGAGCATCTCGTCGGCGAGCACGGGCGTCGGGTGGGAGACGTCGTCGACGACGCGGACGTCGTCCGTCTGGATGTCCCCGACGGCGTCCTCGATGGCCGTCGCGAGGTCGATGGGACGGAGCGTCCCGTGCTCGCCCGCGAGCACGCCGCTGAAGCGACGGGTCGTCCGCGCGTGGTCGAGCATGTCGTCGACGCGGTCGGCGGCGGTGTCGAGCGAGTCGAGCAGGCGGGTCACCTCCGGCGTGTCGACGCTGTCGACAACCTCGTCGGCGACGCGCTCGATGTGTCCGAGCACGACGTTCGCGTCGTTGCGGAGGTTGTGGCGCAGCACCCGGTTGAGGATCCGCAGCGACTCCTCGTAGCGGCGGTGGCGGGTCATGTCGGTGAACACCCCGATGTAGCCGCGGATCTGGCCGCCGGCGGTGAGCGGCGAGAACGACCCGCGGCCGTACACCACCCGGCCGTCCGCGCCACGCGACTCGAACTCCCCGGTCCACTGCTCGCCCCGCCGGAGCGCCGCCTCGATCTCGGCGTACACCGCGTCGTCGGCGACGAGTCGCCGCGGCGTCGACCCGACCAACGACCCCCGCGGGGAGCCCGTGAACTCCCGGGCCGCCTCGTTGACGTCGGTGATCACGAGGTCGGTGTCCGCGATGACGGCCGGGTTGTCCGTCTCGCGGAACGCCTCGCGATAGATGTCCGATTCGATAAGTGACATGTTGGGTCGCTGTCCGGCGGTCGAAGTACCCACCGGTTGCGGTCAATGTATGAACAGTCTTTCGTCAGACGGGTGTCGGACGGACCCCGACCGACGACGGCGTCGGCACGGATCGGCGCGGCCGACCGGTCCGGCGTCGGTCGGTCCCGGTCGGATGTCGGGTCGCCGTCAGTTCTCGCCGTGGTAGCTCCCGTCGTAGCGGCCGTCGTGGTCGGCCGCCGCGAGGACGAACTGCGCGACGCGGGCGCCCGGTTCGATCTCGATCGGGTGGCCCACCTGCAACAGGCCCTCGCCGCGGCCCTCGTAGCCGGCGTCCCACACCGCCGTGTTGAGCATGCAGGAGTTGCGGAGGAGCGTCGATCGCGGGTAGACGAAGCCGACGTGGTCGTCGGGGACGCGGAGTCGTTCGCCGTACTTCAGGACGTACGCCCCCGGGTCGAGGCGGTAGCGGCCGTCCTCGGGGGCGACCTCGCGCCGGTCGCCGACGGTCTTCCCCTCGCGGCCGATCCGGCCGGGCGAGACCTGTTCGTACAGCGACTCGACGGTGAGGTCGACGCCGTTCGGCTGGATCTGGTCGTCGTCGAGCGGGTCGAGGTAGTCGGCGACGGTGACACCGGATTCGAACACACCCGGGAGAGGTAGAGGTCGACCGAAAAGCCCGCCGGTCGGACTGCGTCGACGAACTGCCGGGATCGAACGTCGAGCGGATCGGCGATCCGCCTGACGAACGAACGATTACTCGGGGATCGAGTGAGTGCTCGGCGCAATAATTACCGGCCTGCGTGGGGGTCTATCACGAACGTCGGGTTGGAAACTCGCCGGATTTATATCCGCCGGGCGTCGATACGCGGACGATATGGGACAGACGATCACGGAGCAGATTCTCGGCGACCACCTCGTCGAGGGCGAGCTGACACCCGGCGAGGAGATCGGGATCGAGATCGACCAGGTGCTCACGCAGGACACCACCGGGACCATGGTCTGGCTCCAGTTCGAGGCGCTGGATCTGGACGAGGTCCAGACGGAACTGGCGGCGCAGTACTGCGACCACCAGACGTACCAGTTCGACTTCAAGAACACCGACGACCACCGCTTCCTCCGCTCTGCGGCCGGTACCTTCGGCGCGTACTTCTCCCGCCCCGGCAACGGCATCTGCCACCAGGTCCACAAGGAGAACTTCGCGGCGCCCGGCAAGACCCTCCTTGGCTCGGACTCGCACACGCCGACCCCCGGCGGGCTCGGCCAGCTGGCGATCGGTGCGGGCGGCCTCGACATCGCGGTCGCCATGGGCGGCGGCGCGTACTACGTCGAGATGCCCGAGGTCGTGAACGTCCAGCTGACGGGCGAGCTGCCCGAGTGGGCGACGGCGAAGGACGTCGCGCTCCACCTGCTGGGCGAGCTGACGGTCAAGGGCGGCGTCGGCAAGGTGCTCGAGTACACCGGTGAGGGCGCGGAGTCGCTCACCATCCCCGAGCGCACGACCATCACGAACCTCGGGACGGAGCTGGGCGCCACGTCGTCCATCTTCGGCACCGACGAGAAGACCAAAGACTGGCTGGCGCGCCAGGACCGCGAGGAGGAGTTCGTCGAGCTGTCGCCCGACGAGGACGCGGAGTACGCCGACACCATCGAGGTCGACCTCTCGGATCTGGAGCCGCTCATCGCGACGCCGTCGATGCCCGACAACGTCGTCCCGGTCCGCGAGGTCGCGGGCGAGGACGTCGAGCAGGTCATCATCGGCTCCTGTACGAACGGCGCCTACGAGGACATCCTCCCCGGCGCGAAGATGCTGAAGGGCCGCGAGGTCGCCAAGAAGACCGAGATGATCGTCGCGCCCGGCTCCAAGCAGGCCTCCGAGATGCTCGCCCGCGAGGGCTGGACCGCGGAGATGATGGCGGCCGGCGTCAACTTCTCCGAGGCGACGTGCGGTGCCTGTATCGGCATCGGCCACGTGCCCGCCTCCGACTCCGTCTCGCTGCGGACGTTCAACCGCAACTTCGAGGGCCGCTCGGGCATCGAGGACGACTCGGTGTACCTGTGCTCGCCCGAGGTCGCCACGGCGGCGGCTATCACCGGCAAGATCATCGACCCGCGTGACCTGGCCGACGAACTCGGCGACCTCGAGGCGCCCGGCCTCGAGATGGGCACGAAGTACGGCCCCGGGATGGGCGAGTCCGACCCGGACATCATCAGCCCCGACGAGGCCGTCGACGACGACCTGATCAAGGGCCCGAACATCGGCGACGTTCCCCCTGAAGGACGAGCTCGCCTCCGACATCCGTGGCGAGGCGCTCCTCAAGATGGAGGACAACATCACGACCGACCACATCATCCCGGCGACGGCGGACATCCTCAAGTTCCGCTCGAACATCGAGAAGCTCTCGGAGTTCACGCTGTCGCGCGTCGACGACACGTTCGCACAGCGCGCGCTGGACGCCGACGGCGGCTTCCTCGTGGCCGGCGAGAACTACGGCCAGGGCTCCTCGCGTGAGCACGCGGCCCTGTGCCCGATGTTCCTCGGCGTGGAGGGCGTGCTCGCACAGAGCTTCGCCCGCATCCACAAGGCGAACCTGTTCAACTTCGGGCTCGTCCCCCTCACCATCGACGAGGAGACGTACGAGAACATCGACCAGGGCGACGACATCGAGATCGTCGACGACGTGGGCGAGGGCGTCCGCAACGGCGACACCGAGTTCACGATCCGCGTGAACGACGACTGGGAGGCCACCGCGCACCTCGACGCCTCCGAGCGCGAGCGCAAGATCCTCGCGGCCGGCGGGAAGCTCTCGTGGACGAAGCAGCAGCACGAGTCCGACGGCGGCGCGGCGCCCGCCGACGACTGACGCGAGCCGACGGATCGGCTCGAGCGGCCGGCGACGACACGACCGCGGACCGTCGACGCGTCCGCGACACCGGGTCGCGGCCGACCGGCGTCTCTCTCTCTTTCGGCGCGAGCCGCCCGGCACGCCGGTCGTGACCGGCTGATCCGCCAGTTCACTTATCCCCGCCAACTCCTAGGCCCTAGCCGTGACCACCTCACGCGGCGCTGCCGCGGGCGATGACGCGAACGGCGACGCGAGGGTTCGCCCCGTCGAGCGGGCGGACCTCCTCGGCGTGTTCCGCATCGAGAAGGCGGTGTTCACCCAACCGTGGCCGTACGCGGCGTTCGAACAGCTGCTCGACGCGCCGGGGTTCCTCGTCGCCGAGGGCGACGGGGCGGGCACCCCGGACACGGCGCGCCTCGACGCCGGCGACGTGCTGGGGTACGTCGTTGGCGACCTCACCCCGAACCACGGCCGCGACATCGGCCACATCAAGGACCTCGCGGTCCGGCCGGACACGCAGGGGCGCGGGCTGGGGCGGCGGCTGCTCCGGGCCGCGCTGTCGGAACTGGCGGCGGCGGGCGCCAGCGTGGTGAAGTTGGAGGTGCGCGAGAGCAACCACCGCGCCCAGGAGCTGTACGACGACGAGGGGTTCGAGCCGGCCCGGCGGATCCCGCGGTACTACGGCGACGGCGAGGCGGCGTTCGTGATGCGCCTCGACGTCGGCGAGTGGGTGCGGCGCCGCAACGCGGGCGACGAGTAAGCGGTCGGCGAGCGGGCGACCGACGGCCCGGGCGCGGACGGACGGGTTTTACCGGTCGCGCCCGCACGCCCGGTATGGGATACGCGTGTCCGGTGTGTGAGACCCCCCAACGCGACGGCGAACACCTCGCGAACCACCTCGCGTTCACCGCGATGCTCCGCAACGACGCCCACGAGGCGTGGCTGGACGAGCACGTCGACGACTGGGGCGACCGGACGCCCGCCGACCTCGCGTCGGTCGTCACCGAGCACGCCGCCGAGACCGAGTACGACGAGGTGTTCGAGGACACCGCCGGCGGGCACGACCACGGGGGCGGCCACGGCCGCGACGCCGGGCGCCCGGACGTGACCGGCGGGGACGCGATGGGCGGCGCCGCCGAGGCCGTCGTCGACGACGCCGTCGAGTCGGTGCTGGAGGAGGCCCAGGAGCTGACGGAGGCGATGTACGGGCTGGACGAGGGGGACGGCGACGGGGACGCGGACGCGGTCGCGACGGACGACGGGGAGGAGTCGACCGCCGACGGCGACGACACGGACGCCGAGGAGGAGTCGACCGCCGACGGCGACGACACGGACGCCGAGGAGGAGTAGCCGACCGGCCCGCGGGAAGGGAACGACTCTTGGACCGCACGCCCGCAGCCACGCGTATGGACACCGAAGGGACCCTCGCGCCGGCGACGGCCGACGAGGCCCGCGCGGAGTACGACGAGTTGGTGCCCGCCGCGAAGGTCGCCGTGCGCGAGGCGACGAAGGCGATGGGCTTCGACCGCGAGGAGTACGCCGACCGCGTCACCGGGGAGGTCGTCGAGACCGTCCGCGACGCGCTGTTCGCGTCGCTGCTGCGCGTCCACGTCGGCACGCGCGCGGAGTTCGACGACTGGCTCGCCGACCACCCCGAGTACGAGCCGGACGTGGCCGGCAGCGACAACGTCGACAACGTCGTCTGGCACCCCGTCGCGTTCCCCGTCGACGACCCGGCGGTCGACGCCGACGGCGGACGACTCGCGATAGCGGCGACGTGGCAGGCCGAGCGCGAGGCCGCCCTCGGCACGCTCCGACGGCGCGCGTTCGGGCGGGCGTACCGCGCGGTCGTGAGCGACGACGGCGCGGACGGCGACGACGCGGGCGAGACGGCGGGCGCCGCCGACACGGCGGACGAGCCGTAACGGGTTTTCGCGGGCGCCCCCTACCTCGCCCATGCGCTCGGTCACGCGGAACTTCCTCCTCGGCGTGCTCGCGGTCGTCGTACTCCTACTCGCGCTCGGGGCGCTCCCCTCGTACCTCGGCTCGGGCGACCCGTACTACCTGACCGCCGACCCGGTCGCCGACGACGGGCCGGCGTTCACGCTGAACGCGACGGAGGGCGGCATCGCCGAGCGGCGCTACGAGTACTTCTTCGCGGCCGTCGAGTCGAGCGACGGTCGCTCGGCCGGCTACCGGCGCGGCCCGTACGGGCTGAAAGAGGAGTTCACCCACTCCCCGTTCGACGAACTGGCCACGTTCCGGGAGTTCGCGCCCGCCGACGCCGTCGACGGCGACGCCGTCTTCGTCCGATACAACGAAACCCGCTACCGCGTAACCGTCGTGCAACCGTGAGCGACGACACTCCCGACGACGACGGCGGCGGCGGCGCGGCCGACGAGTGGACCCCGGACGCCCCCGACTTCGACGACGGCCGGCGCCACGACTGGCCCGGCGAGCCCGACTGGCCCGTGCTGGAGTCGGTCGTGGAGTACGAGACGGGGTGGCAGACCGCCGGCTACGACCTCGTCGAACACCCCGACGGCTCGACCAAGCGCTACTACTGGGCGGAGCTGGCGACGGCCGTCGTCGTCGTCGCCCGCGCGGGCGACGACCTCCTGCTGGTCGAGCAGTACCGCCCGACCGTCCGCAACACCCAGCTCGAACTCCCGGCGGGCATCGTCGACGCCGGCGAGTCGTACACGGAGGCCGGCCGCCGGGAGCTCCGCGAGGAGACGGGGTTCGCGGCCGACGGCCTCTCGCTGTTGGGGGAGGTGCAGTGTACGACCGGGCTGCTCAGGCACACCCGCGGGTTCGTGTTCGCCGAGGGGCTCGAGCCGGTCGGGCAGGAGCTCGACGACAACGAGTACCTCGTCCCGCGGGCGGTGCCCGTCGAGGCGGCGCTCGACGTGGTGCGGTCGCCGCCGACGAACGACGCGACGCTGGAGGGGGTCCTCCTCGCGCGCGAGGAGGGACTGCTGTAGGGCGGGACCGAGTCGACGCCGGGACCGGGGTCGCCGGCGACGGAGGGCTTTTCACCCGCGCGCGGCTCCGCCCGGACATGGACGGCGAGATCACACCCGAGGAGGTCGAGCGACTCCTCGACGAGGGCGCGGACGTCCGCGTCGTCGACATCCGCTCGCCGGGGGCGTTCGCCCGCGGCCACATCCCCGGCTCCGAGAACGTCCCGATGCCGCAGTTGACGCAGCGGGTCGACTCGCTGTCGGGCAGCGAGCGCATCGTCACCGTCTGCCCGCACGGGAAGGCGAGCGTTCAGGCGGCGAACCTCATCAAGTCGTTCGAGGGGACCGCCGACGCGACCGTCGAGAGCATGGCCGGCGGCATCACCTCGTGGGAGGGCGCGCTGGAGGCGGGCGACGACGCGCCCGCCGCCGGATCCGACGAGGGGCCGCAGTCACCGTTCTGAGCGTCGCCGCCGCGAGCGCGCGGCCGCGAGCGTCCCCGTCAGCGCCGTCGCCAGCGCCGCCAGCGCGACGCCCGGGCCGAAGCCGGGCGTCGTGACGGCGGTCCCGTCGTCGGTCGCGGTCCCCGGGGCCCCCTCCGTGCCGGCGGCCGCGGTGGCCACGACCGAGACGGTCGCGCGGGCGTCGCCGGCGCTCACCACCGACTCGCCGGCCGCGTCGAAGCGGACGGGCACCCGCAGCGTCGCCGTCCGGTTCGGGCCGACGCGGACGCGCTCGGTCGCGACGACCGTGCCGTCGACCCGGACGGTCACCGTCCCCTCGGCCGGCACGCCGCCGGGCGCGGTCACGGCGGCCGTCACGAGCGCCCACTCGCCGGGCGCGACCGTCGAGCGGTTCGTCGACAGCGACGCGACCGTCGGCGCGGCCGCGGGTTCGACGACCACGCCGTAGACGCCGTCGCGCACCGTCAGTTCGTAGGCGCCGGCGGTCTCGGGCGTCCACGACAGCCGAACCGTCCGGGTGGCGCCCGCCGCGAGCGTCCCGTTGGCCGACGCGACCGTGCGGCCGTCGGCCGCGAGCGCCACGCGGTACTCGCCCGGCGCCCCGCCCGCGTTGCGGACGGTCACCGGGACGGTGACCGTCTCCCCGGCCGCCAGCGTCGCCGGCGCCGCGACCGTCTCGTTGCGGAACGGCCCCGACACCGCGAGCGCGTCGCCCGACTCGACGGTGATGCGCGCGACGGGCGTGCCGAACGCCGCCGCGTGCGCCTCGGGCGACCACATCTCGGGGACCGCCTCGGTGCGGGTGAACCGCCGTGCGGCGTCGCCGGTCGCCTCGTCGCCCGCGGCGGCGACGAGCGCGGCGAACCGCGCCGCGTCGACCGGCTCGGACGCCGCGTTCAGGCGGGTGAGGACCGACGCGAGCGTCGCGCCCCCGTCGCTGGCGAGCCGCACCCGTCGGTCCAGTTCCCCGGCGACGAGCGCGCCCTTCCGGTACTGCGCGCCGGGGACCCACGTGCTCTGGTCCGCCAGCACCGTGTCGGCGAACGGGGAGCGCTCCCCGCGGGCGAGGTGGGCGGCGAAGGCGTCGAAGCCGACGTGTCCCTGCCGGAGCGCGAGCAAGGCGGCGTAGTAGTCGGCCGACCCCTCGACGACCCACTTCGTCCCCGCGGTCGTCGCGAACGACTGGCGCGTGTGGACGTACTCGTGGAGCCACGGGCTCTCCGGGGAGTCGAGCGGTTCGTCCGCCCGCACCCACGCGTCCGCGTCGCCGGTCTGGAGGCCGCGGACCGCCCACGGCACGTCCGCCGGGGCCGCCACCAGCAGCACCGACTCGTCGCGGTCGCCGACGCGGAGCGTGTCCGAGGCGGCCGCGACCGAGTCGAGGATCGCGTCGGGCGCCGCGGCGGTGCCGTCGGCCGCGTCGGGGACGATCAGCCGGAACGTCTGCCCGTGGGCGGTCCGCTCGTGGACGGTGTGGGGGCCGAGGAACGCGATCCGGGTGCCGACCGCGCCGGGGCCGTCGACCTGCGCCTCGCGGACGAGCCCCACGTCGCCCGCCCCCGGCCGGAACCGCCACCCGACTCGCTGGCTCGGCACCGTGACGAGCGCCCACGGGCCGGGGTCGACGAACAGGTAGCGCTCGCTTTGGGCCGCCGTCGAGCCGGTCGTCGCCACGGCCGACGGCGCGTCGTGCGCGAGCGTCGCGCTCGCGGAGGTCCGGTTGGCCGGCAGGCGGTAGCGGATCGTCGGCGACGCCGTCTCGCCGTCCCACTCGTACCCCCCGTCGGCGGCCGCGAAGCCGTCGAGGGTCACCGACTCGGCGTCGTCCGGGAGCGTCGTCTCGAGGGCGGTGACGCGGTCGGGGACGGCGAACGAGAGCTCGACCGCCACCTCGCCGGGCGTGTCGGGTGTGAGCGCGAGCGTCGTCGTCAACCGGATGTCGTGGCGCGACGCCGCGGCGGCGGCCGCGAGCGGCGCGCCGGCGGGGAGTGCGCGCTCGCGACCGGGGCGCCGGCGTCGACCGCGGCGGGCGTGCCGGGGGCGGCGGCCGGGTCGGTCGTCGCGGCCGGTCCGGCGGGGCCGACGGCCGCGACGGGTGCGACGACGAGACAGACGAGCGAGACGACGAGGAGGGCCCGCCGGAGCATCGACCGTCCGTTCGGGGACGAGCGGTATAGCCGTTGGCTCGGCTCCCGGAGCGCTGTCAGGTCGGTGGCTCCGGGCCGGCCGTCGCCCGAACGGCGGTCGCACGGCTCGGCGGCGGCGAGAAACGGAGAACGGGTCGGCACGGACGGTGCTCGACGGCGGGTGTCAGGTCGGCTCGGCGGTCACGCGACGTTGAACCCCTTGTCGCGCAGGAACCCCTCGACGCGGCCGCTGTGGTTCCCCTGCAGCTCGATGGCGCCGTCCTCGACGGTGCCGCCGCAGGCGAACTTGGACTTGAGGTCGCTCGACAGCGAGTCCATGTCCACGTCCTTGGGGTCGAACCCTTCGATCACCGTTACCTCTTTGCCGTACCTGCGCTCGTCGATGCGGATCGAGATCTCCTGAGACTCCTTGGCGACGTCCTCGCAGACGCAGAGTTCCTCAGGCAGTCCGCACGTCGAGCATACCTCGGACATTTCCGGTCGAAGGTACAAGAGCGCCGTATTAAATCCTGTCGGGTGTTCGCACGCGAAACGGGCCATCGCGGCGCCGTCGGCCGGTCGGCGACGGTCGGCGGACCGTCACGCCGTCGCTCGCCGCGGGACGCGGGTCACGACGACCGGCCCGCGCCCCCGAGCCGCCGGAGGACGGGCGCGTGGTCCCGGACCAGTTCGTCGACCGCCTCGACGGCCCGGTCTGCCTCGGCGGCGTCGACGCCGCGCCCGTAGCGGGCGCGCTCGTGGGCGTCGGCGACCGCGCGGGCGCCGTCGCCGAAGCGGTCGCGCGCGAGCGCCTCGACGAACTGGCGGGGCGTCTCCCCGGGCGCCGCGGTCGGTGGACGACGGCCGCGAGGTACTCCAGCCGGCGGAACGCGCGCTGGGCGTCGGTCGACGGGTCGGCCCGCGGCTGGCGGAGCAGCCAGACGGTCCGGCGGACCCGCCCGGTGAGCCCGAAGCGCCGCGCGCCCGCGACGAGGCCGACGAGGCCGGCGAGCCCCACCGCCACGTCGCTGCGCGTCGGCGTCCAGCCGTCGTCGCCGCCGTCGCCAGCGGCGCCGCCGCCGGCCCCGGCGTTCGTGAGGTTCGCCGTGAGCCCGCCGCCGGCCGCGGTGGCGCCGGCGGTGCCGAACCGCTCCTCGTCGGGGTTGACCGCGCTGATCTGGTTCGGCCCGGGCGTCGAGCCCGCGGGGTCGGCCGTCGCCGTCGGCGTCTCGTAGCTCCCGTTCTCCGAGCCCGCGACGTCGACGTTCTCCGCGCCGTCCTCGCGGGCGGTGTCGATGCTCGACTGCTCGGCCGCCTCCCGGGGGCCGCCCGGCGTCGGGTCGAAGCGCACCCAGCCGTGGTCCGGGAAGTACACCTCGACCCACGCGTGCGAGTCGAGGCCGCGGACGACCCACTCGTCCTCGGCGACGCGCTGGCCCTCGGTGTAGCCGACGACGAACCGCGCGGGGACGCCCTGCGAGCGCAGCATCGCGACCATCGTCGTCGCGTAGTAGACGCAGTAGCCCGAGTCCATCTCGAACAGGAACCGGTCGGCGACGTTCCCCTGCGGGGCGGACACGTCCAGCGAGTACTCCTTGGTGCGTTCGAGGTAGCGCTCGACGGCGACGGCGGCGTCGTACGGGTTGCCCGCCTCCGCCCGGTTCAACACCTCGGCGGTGCGCTCGCCGACGCGGTCGGGCGTGCTCTCCGGGAGCTGGGTGTAGCGCGAGCTGATCTGCCCGGGGTAGTCGACGCCCGCGCGCCGGAGTTGGCCGGGCGTCGCGGTCGGGCGCTCGCTGACGACGGTGTACGTGTCGTTCTCGATGAGCGTCGTCCCCGGCTTGAGCCCGCCGTGGTCGGTCACCTGCGCGGTGTCGGCGGCCCGGCCCCGGAGTTCGACCGGCTTCCACGCCGCCGGGAGCGCGTCGAGCTGCCCGCGGGCGGTCACGCGCTGGACGAGGCGCTCGCTCTCGCCCGGGGGCGGCCCCAGCTGGTCGGCGTACGGCTCGGCCTCGCCGGTGCGGACCCACCGCCCGCCGGTGTAGCGGTCGTACGAGCCGACGCGCCAGTAGTCGCCCTCGTCGGCCTCGACGGTGAAGCGCACCTCCGGCGACAGCCGGATGCTCCCCAACACCCCCACCGAGTCGGTGTTGGCGACGAGGCTCGACTCGACGGTCGGGGAGTTCCCGCCGGGGACGATGGGGTTGGTCGCGCTCCCGGGGACGACGGTGACCAGCGAGGTGGCGACGACCATCACGGCGACCAGCACCGCGAGCGTGTCCCACTGCGCGAGCACGCCGCGGCGGCCCGCGGCCGCCAGCCCGCCGAAGCCGAACGCGAGCGTGAGCCCCACGGCCGCCGCGAGGCCGACCCACGGGCCCGCGTCGCCCGTCAGCAGGAAGAAACCCGTCGTGGCGGCCGCGACCGTGGCGGCGGCGGCGTCGCGCCGGCGCACCAGCAGGTACGTCGCGAGGAACGTCGGCACCGGGACGAGGAACAGCGCCCACGCCCCGGCGTTGAGCAGGCGGAGCACCGACAGCCCGGTCAACAGCGCCACCACGTCGGCGAGCACCCGGCCGACGGTGAACAGCGCCCGCGCCGACGGCGGCACCGACAGGACGTAGCCGACGAGCGCGAGCGCGAACCCGACGACGGTGAGCCCGACGGCGGTGCGCTCGCGGAGGAACCCGCCGAGCCACGCCGCCGCGAGGGCGACCGCCGCCACCTCCATCATGAGGAACGTCGCGCCGCCGACGACGTCGACGACGTGGTAGAACACCGAGAGGAACGACGCCGACGCGAGGAGGACGCCCAGCGCCGCCGGCCGGCGGACGGCCGCCAGCGCCGAGTACCGGTCCGGGGTGCCCGTCCCCTCTCCGCGGGCGTCGCCGCGCGACCGCCCCGCGCCCATCGCGCCGAACGGGCTGGACGGGGTGCTCACGCGACCACCTCGCCGTCGTCGGCCTCGCGGCCGTCGGCGTCGCGGCGGGCGCGCGGGTCGGGGCGGGAGACGCCGTACGTCGCGGGGCGCTGGGCGCGGAACTCGGCGAACTCGTGGTCCTCGCCCGCGACCGTGACGCGGACGCGGTCGGCCTCCCCGTACACGGTGACGTCGGCGTCGGCGTCGGCGACGCGTCCGGGACCGACGGTGGCGAGGCGTTCGAGCAGGCGCACCTGACTGCCGCGCTCGCCGGTGACGGTGAGCGTGCCGTCGGCGAGGCTGACGTCGACCGGGACGCCGTCCTCGACGAGCGCGAGCACGAGGCTGGCGGTCGCCTCGGCCATGTCGTCGGCGGCGCCGGGCGCGGCCGCGGCGCCGGCGGAGACGGAGACGGCCTCCGTCTCGGCCTCCGCGGAGAACTCCTTCACGATGAGGTCGTCGCGCTTGGCCGTCGACTTCCAGTGGACGTCGCGCAGCGAGTCGCCGCGGTCGTACTCGCGGAGGCGGTCGAACTCGCGCCGCTCCTCGTGGACGCCCGTCTCGTGGAGCGCGCGGAGGTCGCGACGCGCCCAGCCGGCGATGGCGTGGACTTCGGGGTAGACGAGCACTTCCGTCGTCTCGGCCGTCGAGAGGTCCACCTCGGCGAGGCCCAACACGTCCCGGGCGGTCACCTCGGCGGGGCCGAGACGGTGGCTCCCGCGCGACTCGTAGGCGACCTCGTACTCGACGGGGGTCGCGCCGACGACCGTCTCGAACACGAGGCGGTCGGCGTCGAGGCCGTCGCCGACGCGCTCGCGGACGACGCCCGAGAACGGGCGCGTCATCCCGGTGTCGGCGTCGGGACGGGGGCCGTCGCGGTCGCCGAAGTACAGTTCGACGGGGTACGTGCGGCCGACGTGGTCGTCGGGCGGGGCGCGGCGGGCGGCCCGCGGGGGTCGGCCCAGCGCAGTTGGAGGTAGGCGGCCCCGAGCGCGACGAGCGCCGGGACGACGACGGCGTTCAGCGAGCGGGGGCCGAACACCAGCCCGGAGGCGACCGCGACGACGGCGGCCGCGACGACGGCTTTCCCGCGTCGGGTGAGCCGCATGGCTACTCGACGGCCACCGTCGAGAGGGCGTCCTCCACGACGTCGAGACCGGACTCGCTCCCCGTCCGGGGACGGACGCGGTGGGCGAACACGGACGGCGCCTCCGTCTGGACGTCGTCGGGGACGACGTAGTCGCGCCCGTCGAGGACGGCGCGGGCCTGCGACGCCCGCACGAGGGCGATGCTCCCGCGGGGGCTGACCCCGAGTTGGGCGTTGTCGCGGGTGTAGGTCGCCAACTCGGTGACGTAGTCGCGCACCGGCTCCGACACCGCGACCTGGCCGACGGTCGCGCGGGCGCGGCGCAGGTCCTCGGTCGTCGCGACCGCGTCGAGCGACTCGATCGGGTGGTCGCCGGCGGTGCGGTCGAGGATCTCCGACTCGTCGGCCTTGCTCGGGTAGCCCAGCCGGAGCTTCTTCATGAAGCGGTCGATCTCCGCGAGCGGCAGTTCGTACGTGCGGCCCGGCTCCACGTCGTTCTGGGTGGCGATGACGGTGAACGGGTCGGGCAGTTCGCGGGTGACGCCGTCGACGGTCACCTGTCGCTCCTCCATCGCCTCCAGCAGCGCCGACTGCGTCTTCGGCGGGGCGCGGTTGATCTCGTCGCCGAGCACGATGTTGGCGAACACGGGGCCGGGCCGGAACTCGAACTCCCCGGACTTCTGGTTGTACACGTTGATCCCGGTGACGTCGGAGGGGAGCAGGTCGGGCGTGAACTGGACGCGCTTGAACTCGCAGTCGACGGAGGTGGCGAGCGAGCGCGCCAGCATCGTCTTCCCGACCCCCGGCACGTCCTCGAGCAGGAGGTGCCCGCGCGCGAGGACGGCGACGAGGATGTGTTCGACGGCGGCGTCGTTGCCGACGATGACGGTCGAGACGTTGTCCGCGACGCGGTCGACGAGGTCGGCCGCCTCCGAGACGGGGAGGGGTGCGAGGTCGCCCAGGTCGCCCTCGCCGTCGCGGTCGGGCTCGGCTTCGGCGTCGCTCACGCGTGGCGCACCTCGAGGGCGAGAGAACGGGCCCGGCAGCGGGCTGTCCCGGTGTCGGTCATAGCACGGGTGACGGACCCGACGGACCTAACTCTGCCGCCTGTGGACGCGCCGCACACCGATCCGCGGGGCGCGGGGCGAGCGGACGGAACCCCTCCGGAGCGCTCCCGAGCGAGGGGGAACGCCACCGAGCGAACCCGATGGTTTCGGGTGGAGATCCCGCCCGGATCGACCGATCCGGGCGCTCGATCGACGCCGGGTCGGCGCCGGCGTCCCCGCGGGCGGCCGGACTGAGAAAGGATTAGGTACCTCCGATCCCGACGGCAACTCGATTCGGAGCCACAGATGTCAGAGGGACCAGGCAGCGCGTACGGAGGAGGATTCGTCGAGCGGGCCGTCAGGGCGGCCGACGGCGCCGAGGCGGCGCTCGACGCCGACGCGGACGCCGACACCGTCGCGGCGGTGTTGAGCGCGACGCTGTTCGGCGAGGTCCTCGGCTACGGGGAGGACCGCTACGAGGTGGACGGACGGGTCGCGCGCTTCCGCGGCGACGACGGCACGGTGGGCGTGACGTTCGCGGCCGCGGCCGACGAGTCGGCGCTCGGCTCGGCCGTCGTCGCGGCGTTCGAGGCGGCCAGCGCGGAGCCGACCGTCCGCTACGTCGCCGCGGGCGGGCTCGACCGCCTGCTCGTGTTCGAGCGGCTCGACGGCGACGCGGCGAGCGACGGCGACGCCGGCGTCCGGACGGTCGCCGGCGTGACGGCGTCGCTGCACACGGAGATCCCGCTGGCCGCGGTCGTCGACGCCGGGCGACGGGGAAGCTGTCCCAGACGCTCCGCCCCGGCCCGCAGATCGCGGTGGCGAAACTGGCCGCCCTCCGGCCCGACGAACTGGCGCCGGCCGACCCCGGCGAGCCGACCGCGGCGGCCGACGCCCCCGACGCGGCGGCCGCACCCGAGCCGTCCGGCACGTCCGACACGGGAGCCGCACCGGAAGCACCCGCGGAGCGCCCGGTCGACGCCGACGACGCGGACGCGGCCGCCGACGCCGCCGACGAACTGGAGACGCTCGTCGGGACGCTGCGCGACTGCCTCGGGGACGTCCTCGCGCCGGCGGTGGCCGACGCACAGGAGCGCCTCGTCGGCGCGGCCGCGGCGTTCGACGACCGCGCGGCCGACCTGCGCGAGGCCGCGCGGGGGCCGCCGGCGGCGACGGCGACGAGACGGCCGCGGGGCCGGTCCGACGCCGTCTGCTCGCCCACGAGGCCGCCCACGCCGACGCCCGCCGGCTCCGGGCCGCGTACGGCACGTGGGTCCGCGGCGCCGGCCGCACGGGGTTCACGCCGTCGGAGAACCGCCGGGCGTTCGCCCGCGTCGTCGCCTTCCAACTCCTCGAGGAGGCGCTGCTCGTCCGGGTGGTCGAGGGGACGGGCCTGCTCGGCGACACCCTGTCCGGCGCGGCCGTCGAGCGCTTCGAGACGTTCGCCGACGCGGCGGGCGTCGACCGCGACGCCGGCGACCTGTTCGGGGTCGCCCGCGAACGGTTCGCGACCGTCCACGACCGGCGCGCGCCCGACCTCGCGGGGTGGGCGCTCGACGACGACGGCGTGGCGGCGGCGCTGTCGCGGACGGTCCGGTACCTCGACCACTTCGCGTTCCCCGACGACCCGGACTGGGCGGTCGCCGTGTACGACCGGCTGCTCTCGGTGGCCGACCTCCCGGGGATCGACACGGACCCGGCCGCGCCGGACCCGCTCGTCCCCGCGCTGCTCGACGCCGCCGGCTACCGGAGCGGCGAGCCGATCGACGGACGCAGCGACACGGACGGCGACGCCGCCGACGGCGACCCGGTCGACCTCCTCGACCCCGCGGTCGGCGACGGGCGGTACCTGCTGGCGGCCGCCGACCGTCTCCGCGACCGGCTCGGCGACGCCGGGCCGGCCGAGCGGCTCGCGGCCGTCCGCGGGCGCCTGACGGGCGCGAGCCCGGACCCGCTGGCGTGTCGGGTGACGGAGACGCGACTGCTCGTGCGCCTGCTCGGCGACTACCGGGCGGCGCGACGGGCGGACGCGGAGTACGCGCTCGGCCCGCTCCCGGTGTTCTGTACGGACCCGCTGATCCGCGAGGCGCCCGCCGACACCGGGCGCGACGCGGCGGCCGCGCTGGCGCGCGAGGACTACGGCTTCGTCGTCGGAGCGCCGCCGGCGACGCTGCGGCGCGACGTTGCCGAGGGGCCCGTGGCCGAGGCGTACGCGGCGTACGACGCCGCGTACTACACCTACGACACCTCCGCGCTGTACGTCGAGCGGGCGGGCGAGTGGCTCGCGGAGAACGGGACGCTCGCGCTCCGGGTGGCGGGGCGGTTCCGCGACACCCGGTTCGGCGAGAAGCTCCGCGAGCGCCTGCCGCAGTGGTACCGGCTGGAGGAGCTGCGGGAGGTGGACGGCGTCGCCGCGGGCGGGACGCCGGTCGTGCTCGTGGCGCGACGCTTCCGGAAGAACGAGCCGTTCGCCGACCCCGAGGAGTACGCCCCGCCGACGTACGGCTTCGACTACGCCGAGGGCTCGACGCGCCGCCGGTGCGGCGCTCGTCGGCGCGGCTGACCGGCGACGAGTGGGTGTGGGACGCCGACGGCGACGACGACGAGATCGGGATCTGAGCGTCGCGGGTGCCGACGGCGACGACGGCCGCGGCGCGCCGGGCGTCGGCGCCTCGGGGAGCGACGCCCCGTGCGGTGCGAAACCCTTTCGCCGCTCGCCCGCCCGCCTCACGAACAACGATGGTCACGGGAGCGCCGGCGACGATGCGCGAGCGCCGCGAGGAGCTGACGCCGATGCTCGCGCAGTACGTCGACGTCGCCGAGGAGTACGACGACTGCGTCGTCCTCTTTCGCGTCGGCGACTTCTACAAGGCGTTCTGCGAGGCCGCCGACGAGGTGGCCCGCGTCTGCGAACTCACCCGGATCGAGCGCGAGGACTCCACCGGCACGTACACCGCCTGCGGCGTCCCCGTCGACAACGCCCCGAAGTACCTCCGGCGGCTGCTCGACGCCGACTACCGCGTCGCCGTCGCCGACCAGGTCGAGGACGCCGAACAGGCCAGCGGGCTCGTCGACCGCGCGGTGACGCAGGTGCTCACCCCCGGCACGGTCGTCGAGGAGGAACTGCTCGCCGAGGGGTCGAACACGTACGTCGCCTGCGTCGCCCGCGCGGCCGAGGGACCCGAGGCCGGGACCCGGGCGGGGAGCGACGCGACCCGTTCGGACGACGCCGCCGACGCCGACGCCGCCTACGGCGTCGCCTACGTCGACGTGTCGACCGGCGAGTGCGCCGTCACGGCCGGGGACGCCGCCGCCGTCGACGAGGAACTCGCGCGGGTCGCGCCCGCGGAACTGCTCGTCGGCCCCGGCGTCCCCGACGGCGTCGTCGACGCCGCCGACTGCATGGTGACCGACCGCGATGACGGGGCGTTCGACCCCGAGACGGCCCGCGCGGTGCTCGACCGCTACGCCGCAGCCGACCGGTTCGCCCCCGCCGAACGCGTCGCCGCGGGGGCGCTCCTCGCGTACGCCGAGTACACACAGGGCGACGAGGGAGCCTTGGAGTACGTCCGGCGCGTCCGCCGGTACGACCCCCGGCGCTCGCTGCGGCTGGACGCGACCGCCCTCCGCGGCCTCGAACTGTTCGAGAACCACGCCGACTCCGGCCGGACGCTGTTCGACACGCTCGACGAGACGCGCTCGGCGCTGGGGCGGCGCCGCCTGCGGGCGTGGCTGCGCCGCCCGCTCGTCGACCGCGAGGCCATCGCGGCCCGCCACGACGCCGTCGCCGCGTTCGCCGAGCGCACGCTCGTCCGCGAGGCCGTGCGCGACGCCCTCGCGGCCGCCTACGACCTCGAGCGCCTCGTCGGCCGGGTCTCGCGGGGCCGGGCGACCGCCCGCGACCTCCGCTCGCTCCACGACACGCTCGCGGCGGTGCCCGCGATGCGCGAGGCGCTCGCCGGCGTCGACGCGCTCGCGGGGGTCCGGGACGCGCTCGACCCCCTCGAAGACCTGCGCGACCTGATCGACGAGGCGGTCGTCCCGGACCCGCCGCAGGAGCTCACCGAGGGCGGCGTGATCCGCGAGGGGTACGACGGGGAGTTGGACGAGATCCGCGCCACCGCCCGGGAGGGCCGCGAGTGGGTCGCCGACCTGGAGGCGAGCGAGCGCGAGCGCACCGGCATCGACAACCTGGAGGTGGGGTACAACAGCGTCCACGGCTACTACATCGAGGTGACGAACGGCCGGCTCGACAAGGTGCCCGACGACTACACGCGCCGCCAGACGCTGAAGAACAGCGAGCGGTTCTACACGCCGGAGCTGAAGCGCCGGGAGGACGAGATCCTCGGCGCCGAGGAGCGCGCCGACGCCCTGGAGTACGAGCTGTTCGTCGACCTCCGCGACGCCGTCGCCGCCGAGACCGACCGGATCGGCGCGCTCGCGGACGCCGTCGCCCGCGTCGACGCGCTCGCGGCGCTCGCCACGGTCGCCGTCGAGCGCGACTACACGCGCCCCGAGCTGGGCGCCGACGGGATCCACCTCGACCGCTCGCGACACCCGGTCGTCGAGGGGACGGCCGCCGAGTTCGTCCCGAACGACGCCGCCCTCCCCCGCGGCACCGTCGCCGTGATCACCGGGCCGAACATGAGCGGGAAGTCGACGTACATGCGGCAGGTGGCGCTGTGCGTGGTGCTCGCGCAGGCCGGCTCGTTCGTGCCCGCCGACGCCGCCCGGCTCCCGGTCGTCGACCGGGTGTTCACCCGCGTCGGCGCCAGCGACGACATCGCCGGCGGCGAGTCGACGTTCATGCGCGAGATGCGCGAGCTGACCGACGTCCTCTGTGACGCGACGCCGGACTCGCTGGTGCTGCTCGACGAGGTGGGGCGGGGCACCGCGACGACCGACGGGCGCGCCATCGCCCGCGCGGCCGTCGAGTTCCTCCACGAGGAGTCGGGCGCGACGACGCTGTTCGCGACCCACTACCACGGGCTCGTCGACCTCGCCGACGAGTACGAGCGCGTCGTCAACCGCCACTTCGCGGCGACCGAGCGCGACGGCGACGTGACGTTCCTCCACCGGATCCGCGAGGGCGCCGCCGCCGCGTCGTACGGCGTCGAGGTCGCGGAGCTGGCGGGCGTGCCCGACGAGGTCGTCGCCCGCGCGCACGACCTCGTGGCCGCCGCGCGCGAGGACGGGAGCGGGACGCCGGGGAGCGCCGGCGACGGCGGGGACGACGCACAGCGCACGCTCGACGAACTGGCGACGAACGGACACGCGGAGGACGCCGAGGACGCCCCGTCCACGCGGCCGGCGACGGCGCCCGCCGCCCGCGACGGCGCGGTCGCCGCCCTCGTCGCCGACCTCCGGGAGCTCCACCTCGCGGAGACGACGCCGCTGGAGGCGCTGAACACCCTCCACGACCTCCAGCGACGGGCGGAGGCGGCGGCCGCCGACGACGCCGACCCCGACGGCGGTGACCGACCGTGAGCGACGGGGCCGCCGGCGGCGACTCCCCAACCGTCCGCGAACTCGACGAGGCGACCGTCGAGCGCATCGCCGCCGGCGAGGTCGTCACCCGGCCCGCGCGCGTCGTCGCGGAGTTGGTGGACAACGCGCTCGACGCCGGCGCCGACCGGGTGGACGTGGCGGTCGACGGCGACGGCACCGAGCGGGTCCGCGTCGCCGACGACGGCCGCGGGATGGCGCGCGCGGACGCCGTCCGCGCGGTCGAGCCGCACACGACGAGCAAGATCCGGGCGGCCGACGACCTCCGGACGGCGACGACGATGGGGTTCCGGGGAGGCGCTGGCGGCCATCGCGGACGCCGGCGCACTCGAACTGACGACGAGCGACGGGGGCGCCGTGGCCACGCGCGTGACGGTCGCCGACGGGGAGAAGACCGTCGCGGACGCCGGGCGCGCCCGCGGCACGACCGTCGTCGTCCGGGACCTGTTCGGCGACCGGCCCGCGAGACGGGAGTCGCTGGCGGCGCCCGCGCGGGAGTTCGGCCGGATCTCCGAACTCGTGACGGCGTACGCGCTGGCCCGGCCCGGCGTGGCGTTCTCGCTGACCCACGACGGGCGCGAGACCGTGTCGACGCCCGGCACCGGGACGCGGGACGCGCTCGTCGCGCTGTACGGCCGCGAGGCGGGCGGGGCGTCGACCGACCTCACCCACCGCGCCGCCGTCGACCTCGCGGACCGCGACGCCGACCTCGCCGTCGAGGGGCGGCTCTGCTACCCCTCCACGACGCGGTCGACCCGCGACCACGTCCACGTCGCCGTGAACGGGCGGCCGGTCCGGGACGACGACCTCCGTAAGGCGGTCGCCCGTGGGTACGGGAGCCTCCTCCCGGGCGGGCGCGAACCGGTGGCGGCGCTCCGGATCGAGCTGCCGGCGTGGGCGGTGGACCCGAACGTCCACCCGGCGAAACGCCGCGTGGCGATCCGCGGCGGCGACGCGGTGTGTGAGGCAGTCGAGGCGGGCGTCCGCGAGGCGCTGACGACCGCGGACCTCCGGCGATCGGGCGAGGTGGCGATGGATCTCGAGTCGTCGCTGGCGCCCGTCGAGGGGGCCGACTCGGCGTTCGCCGACGTCGAGGTGCTCGGCGTGTTCCGGGACCTGTACGTCGTCTGCGAGGCGGGCGACGACCTCGTCGTCGTCGACCAGCACGCCGCCCACGAGCGGGTCAACTTCGAACGCCTACGGGCGGCGCTCGCGGACGAGGCCGTGCCGTCGGCGGAGGTGGACCCCGCCGAGACGGTGACGCTTGACCCGCCGACGGCGGCGGCGGTCGAGGCGTACCGCGAGGAACTGGCGGAGCTCGGCTTCGCGGTCGACCCCTTCGGCGGGACCACCTACCGGGTCACGCGGGTGCCGGCGCCGCTCGGGCGCGTCGCCGACGCCGACTCGCTTCGCACCGTCGCGACGGAGCTGCGCGAGGCGTCGGGGCGCGGGGGCGCCGACGCGCTCCGCGACGACCTGCTTGCGGACCTCGCCTGTCACCCGTCGCTGAAGGCGGGCGACGCGCTCGACCGCGAGACCGCGGCGCGACTGGTGGAGCGACTCGGCGAGTGCGAGCGGCCGTACGCCTGCCCGCACGGCCGGCCGACCGTGCTGTCGCTGCCGGCGTCGACGCTGGCCGACGGGTTCGAGCGCCACGGCTCCGGGTAGGCGCGTCGCGGGCGACCGGCGCGACCGCGGCCGCGCCGCTCACCACTCCTTGCAGTCCGCACAGACGTAGCCGGGGTCGTCGCGCCAGCGGCGCGTCGTCGTCCCGCCACAGACCGCACAGGCGGCGCCGTCGGGCGAGTGGTCGTACGTCGCCTCGGCCGGGGCGACCGCGTCGGGGGCGGGGGCGGAGTCGTCGGCGTCGGCGTCGCCCTCGGGGTCTGCGTCCGGCTGTGCGTCGACGACGGCGTCGTCGGCGGCCGGGGCGTCGGCGGCTGGGTCGTCCTCGCCGGCCGGGGCGCCGTCCTCGCCGCCGGGGGTCGCGAACTCGTCGAGCGAGCGGTCCTCGGGCACGCCCGGAGGTGACGCCCCGGCGGACGTAACTCCTGCCCTCCGGGCCGACGCCGGCCCCGTCGCGGCCGCCGGTGCGCCGACACATCAACGCTCAAGTTCCCGCGGGGCCGAGGTCGGCGTATGGTAACTGTCACCGACTTCGTGATCGAGTTGGTCACGAGCGTGATCGACCTGATCGTCATCTTCGTGACCGAGGTGGCGCTGCGCGACCCGCTCGCGTTCGTCTCGTTCCTGTTCGGCGCGCTGTTCGTCGGCGGCGCCTCGGCCGTCCTCGGCTACCTCGCGCTCGGCGCGCTCGGCTACGAGTTCGGCATCGGCGACCTCGCGGCGCAGAGCCGCTACCGCCGGGCGGGCGGCGAGCGCTGACCCGACGACGAAGGACCCTTCTCGCGACTACTCGCCGACCGCGCGAGCGGCCGCCGCGGCCGCCAGTTCGATCGCTTCCGCGAGGTCCGGCCCGAGCGGCGACCCGACGACCAACGAATCGGCGTGCTCCAGCACCGCGGCCATCCGCTCGGCGACCGCGTCGGCGTCGCCGGCCATGCAGAACGCGTCGACCATCGTCGGCGTCACGAGGTCGAACGCCGCGGAGAACTCGCCGGCGGAGATGTGGTCGCCGATCTCCCCGGCGACGCCGGCGTCGACGCCGTGGCGGTCGAGGACGGGCGGCGCCGCGCCGGCGGCGATGAACGCCACGGGCGGCCGGGCGGCCTCCCGCGCCGCCTCCGCGTCGGCGGCGACGCTGACGGCGGCGTACGCCGCGAGATCGAAGGCGCCGCGCGAGTCGGGGCGGTCAGCCACCCCCTGTTCGACCTGCTCGCGGGCCCACGCGAGGTCGTCCGGGTGCGAGCCGTTGAACAGGAGGCCGTCGGCGTGTTTGCCGGCCATCCGGCACATGTGCGGGCCCTCGCCGCCGACGTAGACGGGGATGGCGGCGCCCTGCGGCGGCTCGTAGTTCAGGCCCGCGCCGGCGGCGTCGAACGTCGACGCGCCGTCGACGCGCTCGCCGGCCCACAGCTTCCGGGCGGTCTTGAACGCCTCCAGCACCGGGCGGAGGCCGCGCTCGTCCGCGAGGCCGAGGTTGCGGAGCGTCGAGGGGTCGCCGGGGCCGACGCCGAAGACGGCGCGGCCGCCGCTGGCCTCGTCGAGCGTCGCGACCTTCGAGGCGAGCGTCGCCGGGTGGAACTCCAGCGGGTTCACGACGCCCGGGCCGAGGCGGGCGTCGTCGGTCGCCGCCGCCAGCCGGGAGAGCACGGAGAACGCGTCTCGGTTGTTGTAGTGGTGGGAGACGAACAGCGAGTCGAAGCCCGCGTCCTCGGCGCGCGTGCCCAACTCGACCATCCGGTCGACCGGGTGTTCGGGCGCGAGTTCGATCCCCAACATCGGGTCGGTCGACTCACGCATCGAACGACCACCCCCGGACGGCCTGCCGGATCAGGTCGCCGTCGACGTCGCGGAAGTGAGCGTCGGACTCGCCGTGGTCGCCCCACTCGAAGCCGCGGACGACGACGACCGGCGTGCCGTCGTCGCCCTCGCCGGCGACGAGGTTCGCGGCGGCGGCGAGTTCGTCGGCGACGTTCTCGACGGTCACGCCGAGTTCGCGCCCGTCGCGGTCGCCCTCGCCGCGCCAGTCGCGGGCGGGCGCCATCCCGGCCCAGCCGACGGCGACGCCGCGCTGGCCGTGGCGGAACGGCCGCCCGCAGGTGTCGGTGACGAGCACGCGGTCGGCCGGGAGGCCCTCGCGGATGCGCGCCGCCGACTCCGACGGGCGTTTCGGGAGCAGGAGGAGGTCGTGGCCGGGGACGTTCGACCGGTCGATGCCGGCGTTGACGCCGACGTGGCCGAAGCGCGTCTCGGTGAGGAGGAACGGCGCCTCCATGATCACCTCGGTCGACTCCTCCAACACGGCCTGCGCGAAGCGAGGGTCCTTCTCGTCGCCCGAGATGTCGGAGAGCCGGGCGGCGATCTCGCGGGCCCGGGGGCCCGGCGGGAACTCGTCGAGGTCGGCGGCGCGACCCTCGGCCTTCGAGACGACCGTCGAGGCGACACACACCACGTCGTCGGGCCGGAGGTCGACCCGGTCGCGGATCAGCGCCGCGAGGTCGTCCCCCTCCCGGACCTCCGGGAGGTCGGGGACGGCGAATAGCTCCATACCGCGTCTGCGGCCGTCGCCCGCAAAAGCGCGCCGGTGGTGGTACACGTATCCGGTGTTCGCGTCGCCCCGCTGGGGGGCTCGGGACGCCGGTACGCCGAAGTCGTCGCCGACCCACACCCGGGCATGGCTCACGTCGTCGCCGCGTTCCTCCGGAACCGCGGCGAACTCCTCCTCGTCCGCCGGAGCGACGCGGCCAGCAGCTACCCCGGCCGCTGGGGCGGCGTCGCCGGCTACGCGACGGGCGACGCCGCCGACCCGCTCGCCGACGCCGTCCGCGAGGTGCGCGAGGAGACCGGCGTCGCGGCGGACGACCTGACGCTCGTCCGGCGCGGCGACCCCGTCGACGTCGACGGTCCGGAGGGCTCGTTCACGGTCCACCCGTTCCTGTTCGACTGCGCGACCCGTTCGGTGCGGCCGAGCGAGGAACTCGCCGCCGTCGAGTGGGTCCGGCCGCCGGCGATGCTGGCGCGCGAGACGGTGCCGCGGCTGTGGGACGCCTACCGCGCCGTCGGGCCGACCGTCGAGACGGTCGCCGCCGACCGGACGCACGGCTCCGCCGCGGTGTCCGTGCGGGCGCTCGAGGCGCTGCGGGACGCGGCGGCCGCGGCGGCGGCCGACGACGCCGACGACGGCTGGGAGGGCGTCGCCGCGGTCGCCCGCGCGCTCCGCGACGCCCGCCCCGGGATGACCGCGCTCGCGACCCGGGTGAACCGAGTGATGCACGAGGCGGCCCGGACGCCCGGGGCGGTCCGCGACCGCGCGAGCGACGCCGTCGGGACGGCCGCGGGCGCCGACGAACGCGCGGCGCGTGAGGCGGTCCGGGTGCTCCGGGGACACGGCGACGCGCCGGCGGTGCTCACGCTGTCGCGCTCGGGCACCGTCGCCGCGGCGCTCGCGGCGCTCGACGGGCCGGTGTTCGTCGCCGAGTCGCGGCCGGGCGGCGAGGGGCGCGAGGCGGCCGCGTCGCTGGCGGCCGACGGCGAGCGCGAGGTGACGCTGGTGCCGGACTCGGCGGTCGCGTCGCTGCTCGCGGACGGGGCGGTGGACGCGGCGCTCGTCGGCGCCGACGCGGTGTTCCCCGACGGCTCGGTCGCGAACAAGGTCGGCACGCGCGGACTGGCGCTGGCGGCGGCACGCGAGGGGGTGCCGGTGTACGCGGCGACCGCCCGCGACAAGGTCGCACCGGGGGCGAGTTCCACCCCGAGCGGGCCGCGTTCGAGACGCCCGCGGGGTTGGCGCGTACGCGCCGCTGTTCGACCGGACGCCGGGCGAGTGCGTGACCGTCGTCACGGAGGACGGCGCGGTCGACGGGGAGGCGGTCCGCGGGGTCGCCGGGGAGCACCGCCGGCTGGCCGCGTGGGACGGCGACGGCGACCGCGATGGAAAGGAGTGATACGCGCCGACCGGTTACGTCCCAGCGGGCGGCCGTGACGAGGGTTACCCCCACCGAGCCCCGTGTGACGAGGGATTCACCCGAGCCGCCCGGTCTACGTCTCGGAGCCGCGGCTGTGTGGCGAACGTGTCGGAGTGGCGGCGAGTGGCTACATCGCGGCCGACTGGTCCCGGCCTCGCAGAAGAACCCTCGCCGAGGGCGTCGGTTCGCCTACTCGGCCTCCGTCGCCGCCTCCTCGCGCGCCCCGAGGTGGCTCCGGAGCGTGTCCACGTCCTTGTTGCCGGCGCCGGTGTTGAGCAGGACCACGGTGTCGTCCTCGTCGAACTCGCCGCGCTCGGCCAACTCGAACGCGCCCGACACCGCCGACGCGCACGTCGCCCCGACCTCGATGCCCTCCGTCCGTGCGACCTCGATCGCGGCGTCGAGGATGGCCCCGTCGCTCGTCGCGACCGCGCCGCCGTCGGACTCCGCGATGGCGTCGAGGATCCACGGCGACGCGCCGGGGTCCGGCACCGCGATCCCGTTGCAGACCGTCGTGATCTCCGTCCACGCCTCGTGGACCGCGGCGCCCTCCTCGAACGCGCGGACGACCGGCGCACAGCCCTCCGCCTGTGCGGCGTACATCCCCGGCAGCGAGTCGGTGAACCCCAACTCGCGGAACTCGGTGGCGGCCTTGTGCATCCCGATCAGGCCGACACCGCCGCCGGTCGGGTAGACGACGGCGTCGGGCACGTCCCAGTCGAGTTGCTCGATCGTCTCGAACGCCATCGTCTTCTTCACGTCGTGGCGGTACGGCGTGACGAACGTCTTCGTCGAGTACCAGCCCGCCTCGGCGCCCTCGTTGCCGGCTTCCATCGCGGCGGCGTACTCCGCGCCGGCGTCGGTGATCTCCCCCTCCGCGATCCGGAGGTCGCCGCCGTGGACCTCCGTCATCGCCTTCTGGGTGAAGCCGGCGCGGTCGGGGAGGAACACGTGCGCGTCGAGTCCCGCGCGGGCGGCGTACGCCGCGGCCGCCTGCCCCGCGTTGCCGGCGCTGTTGAGCGCGATCGCGTCGGCGCCGTGTTCGACGGCGGCGGTGAGCGCGCCCGTCTGGCCGCGGTCCTTGAACGTGCCCGTCGGGTTGCGCCCCTCGTCTTTGATGTACACCGCCCCGACGCCCATGCGCTCGGCGAGTGTGGGACACTCGACGAGCGGGGTCGCGCCCTCCCCGAGCGTGACGGCCGTCTCCCGCGGGAACGGCAGCAGCTCCTCGTAGCGCCACAGCGAGTCGAACGGGCGCGCCGCCAGTTCCTCCCGGGAGAGGTCGACGGCGTCGAGGTCGTACTCCGGGTCCGTGATGCCGCCGCAGTCCGGACACCGGTGGGTCACCGTCTCCGGGTCGTGCCGCTCGCCGCAGTCGATACACCTGAGGGCGACGAAGGCGTCGGTGGTTCGCATACGCGCCGGGTCGGCGGGGGGCGACTAACCGCTTGTGCATCCGGCGGTCCGGGCGGGAGTCGCGGGGATCGCCGGCCGGCGGCGGCTCACTCGACGCGCTCGACGAGCGACGCGACCTCGTCGGCGTACCGCTCTGGTTCGAGCCCGAGGTCGACGTCGACCGAGACGGTGATCGCCTCCGAGAGCTCCCGTTCGACGGTCCGAGCGACGTTCTGTGCCGGGTAGGCGCCGCCCGACAGGAGGAGGCCGCCGTCGTGGATCCACGACGCGAGCACCCCCTCGACGTCGACACGCCCGCCTTCGAGGCTGATCGGCTCGCCGCGCACCTCGAAGGAGATGGCGTCGAACTCGAAGGCGGCGGTGTACTCGGTCAGCGCCGCCTCCTCGCCCGTCGCGACGGTGAGCGTGCCGGCGTCGCTGGCGGACACGTCCGTCAGCCCCGCCGCCTCCAACTGCGCCTCGAACTGCCCGCGAGCGGCCTCGCCGGCCCGGGCGGCCAACTCCTCGCGCACCGACGCGACGGGCACGTCCGCGAGGTTCGGCGAGAAGGCGATCCGGGCCGCGAAGAAGTTCGCGAGCGGGGCGTCGAGCGCGCCGAGCGTCCGCTCGCGAACCGCCTCGCGCAGGGCGACGTCGTCGAACACGCGCGTGACGGCGGTCGCGGAGACGTCGGTCCCCCCGACCGTCCGCGAGAACACCTCCTCGGTGTCGGCGCTCGTCCGTTCCCAGCCGCCCTCCTCGAGCCGCTGTTCGGGGAGCTCCGGCGGCCTGACGGCTCCGCTGGCGGTACTACAGCCGGCGAGCCCCGCGGCGCCCGCGGCGAGCGCGCCCGCGAGGAATCGTCGTCTGTCCATGCAGGCCGCGCGTCGCGACACCCACAAAACCGCTTCGTTCCGGGTATCAACCCCGAGAGTCGGGGATCCGTCCGCTCGGACGGCCGTCGGTCCGGCCGACGCGGACCCCGGGACGGGTGGACCGGTCGCCGGGGCGATCGCCCGGACGAGCGTTTTTACCCGTCCGGTCCCCGGCTGGGGTATGGAGTTCGGGTTCGAGTTGGCGCTGTGTGCCCACCTCGAACGGGAGACCGACTGGGTGCTCGCGCGCCAGCTCGGCGGCGCCGTCGCGGCGCCGGGGAGCCGCGTCGTCGACGTGGTCGGCGTCGTCCCCGGGCCCGGGTTCGACGACCGCGCCCGGATCACCGAGCGTGCGATCCCGACGGCGGCCGTCGAATCGGCCGCCGGCGTCGGCGAGGCGGTCCCGGCCGCCCGCGCGGTCGACGGCCACCCCGAGCGCGCCCGCGACGTCGTCGACGAGGCGGTCGCGTGCGGCTTCTTCGTCGAGGAGCGCCGCGGCGGCAAGCGGTACGTCCGGCAGGCGACGCGGTACCCCGACGACTGGGTCGGCGAACTGGTCGCGGTCGAGAACAAGCCCGACCTCGCTCGCCCGGGCGACCTCGAACGACAGCTCCGCGTCGACGCGAGCCTCGGGCTGTTCGACCGGGTCGTGCTCGCGACCGAGAGCCACGTCACCGGCGCGCACCTGAACCGCATCCCCGAGGCGGTCGGCGTCTGGCGGTTCCACCCGGACACCGACGAGCGCGAGGTCGTCCGCGAGGCGACGCCGCTCGACCCCGACGCGCCCGGCGTCGAACTGCTCGCCGAACACCCCGGCAGGACCGACGTGGCGCTGGTGAGTCCCGCGGAGAAGGCCCGCAAGCGCCGCCGGGTCGCCGAGCGCGCCTACGGCAAGGGCTGGCGGACGTACGAGTTCCCGGCGTGCGCGAACTGCGCCGCCGACGGCGACGGTCGTCCGCGCTGTGCCCACTTCGGTCGCGTCGTCGACCCCGCGAGCGACTGCGGCGAGGCGTGTCCGGGGTGGGAGCCGGCCGAGCCGGCGGCGGACGACGACGACGCCGCGGCGCTGCGCGACGCGCGGACGCCGTGGGTGCGCGACCCGCCGGGCGCGGTGCGCCGGCAGGCGGGGCTGGACCGGTTCCGCTGACCGCGGGAGGGGCGCGAACGGTCGGTGCCGCCCTCCCCGCGCCGTCGCCTCACCCGCGCCGTCGCACGGTCACGACCGCCAGCGCCGTCGTCAGCGCCGCCAGCGCGGCGAGCGCCGCGCCGACGCCGAAGCCCGGCACGTCGATGGCCGACTCCGGCGGGACGGTCGTCCACGCGCGGTCGCCGGTCGCGTCGTCGCCGTCGGCGGCCGTGTCGTCGCCGGGCGTCGCCGTCGGCGACGCGAACAGGTCGCCGCCCGTGCCCCACAGTTCGTCGTCGGGGACGAGCCGGCTCCCCTCGAACCCGGTGAGGTAGGCGTAACACGCCTCGATGTCGGCGGTGTCGACGTCGGCGCTGCCGGTCACCTCGTACGCGCCGGTCGCCCCGACCTGCGCCATCGTCGGGCCGTCGGAGCCGGGGGCGGTGCCGACGCGCTCGGCGTCGTACGGCTGCCACGGCGCGTACACCTCCCAGACGACGTCGCCGCGGGGCGTCACCTCGACGATGCGGTGGCCGCGGCGGTCGGTGATCAGCGTGTTGCCGTTCGGGAGGCGGTCGGCGTCGCGCGGCTCGTGGAGGCCGCCGCCGCGCATCGTCCACGTGCGCTCCCAGCCGCCGTCGTCGGTGCGGCGGTACTCGACGACGCGGTCGTTCTCGGAGTCGGCGACGAGCACCGAGACGGTGCCGTTCTCCCCGACGATCACGTCGGGGTTGTGCTGCTCGTTCAGCACCTCGTAGTCGTCGTCCGCGCCGAGCGTCCACTCGATCTCTTTGGTCGCGCGGTCGATGGCGATCACCTGGTCGAAGTTGCGCACGGAGACGACGAGGGTGTCCTCGCCGACGAGGTCGACGTCGTTGACGTGGGTCCAGTCCTCGCCGTAGGGGCCGCCGCCGTCGCGCGGGAAGCGGTCGGTGTGCTCGTCGAAGCGCCACTGCCAGACGATCTCGCCCGACCGGTCGTAGATCAGCACGCGGTTGCGCTCGTCGCCCTTGTCGACGGTGGCGAACTCGCCGTCGCCGAGGTAGTCCACGTCGTGGGCGTCCTCGACGTTCTGGAGGCGGGTGACGTCGGTGTGCTCGCCGGTCGCGGGGTCGATCCGTTCGACGACGGTGATCCCCGGCTCCGTCGTCGCCATCAGCAGTTCGCCGTTGGGGAGCGGGTCGACATCGTACTCCCACCAGCGCCCGGCGGCGCTGTCGTTGTGGACGCCGTGGATCGACCCGTTCGGCGCGACGCCGAACGTCATCGCCGCGGTCTTGCCGCCGCCGCGGGCGCCCTGGATCGAGACGAGCGTCGTCGCGTCGGGGGCGCGGTCGGCGTCGATCGTGCCGACACAGGGGTTGAGCGGCTCCGACTGCGTCCGGGCGGCCGAGGCGTCCGCGCCGAGCGCGGGCGCGACGCCGGCGACGACGAGCGCGAGGACCGCGGCGCCGACGAGGAGTGTCCGGCGGCGGCTCATTCGGCCGCCTCCAGCTTCACCAGCACGTCGTGGTTCTCCTTCGGGAACCCGCCCTCGCCCGAGCGGCCGTCCCGGTTGGAGGTGATCACGTACAGTTCGCCGTCGCGCCCCTGCTCGACGTGGCGGATGCGGCCCAACTCGTCGGTCAACAGCGGGTGGGCGGTGGCGGTGTACGCGTCGTCGAGCCAGTCGGCGTCGAAGCGGCGGCCGCGCTCGCTCAGCGGGGGCAGCCCCGCGTCGGGCGGCGACAGCGTGAGCACCACCAGTTGCTGGCTCCGGAGGCCGCCGATCACCATCCGGTTGCGCCACGAGGGGACGGCGTCGCCGGTGTAGAACAGCGAGCCGGTCGGCGCCCACGTCGTGCTCTGCGTGTTCGCGAGCGGGCGGCGCACGTCGCTGTCGGCGGACAGCGCGGCGTACTCGTCGGGCTTGCGGGTGTCGGGCCACCCGTAGAAGCCGCCGGGGACGAGGCGATTCACCTCGTCGTGGCCGGCCGGCCCGTGTTCGTTGACGAGCGGCGTGCCGTCGGGGAGCCACACGAGCCCCTGCGGGTTGCGGTGGCCGTACGTGAACACGCGCGGGTCGCCGCCGTCGATGTCGGGGTTGTCGGGCGCGGGCTCGCCGTTCGCGGTGACGCGCAGCACCGACCCGGGAGCGCGCCGGGGTCGGCCGCCAGCGCGTCCTCGCCGGCGTCGCCGAGCGTCACCCACAGGTAGCCGCGGGGGCCGAACGCGATCCGACCGCCGTTGTGGAACTGGTTGGCGGCGACGTCGCCGACGACGACCCGTTCGGTCGCCGCGGGGTCGTCGGCCGACAGGTCGAACCGGGAGACGCGGTTGCGCTTCCCGCCGTCGTCCACCTGCGCGGTGTAGTAGACGTACAGCACCTCCACGTCGGGGTAGTCGGGGTGGACGGCGACGCCGAGGGTGCCGCCCTCGCCGCCCTGCACCCACCACTGCTGTTCGGTCTGGTCCTGCGGGACGGCTTCGGCGTCGATGGCGTCGGCGGGGGCGAACACGGTGTCGAGGTCGCCGTCCGCGAACCGGCTGACGCGACCGACCCGCTCGGTCACGAACAGGTCGCCGTTGGCGGCGACGGAGACGTCCCACGGCACCTCGAGGTTCTCGACGAGCACCGTCCGCTCCACGTCGCGGGCGGGGGCGTCCGTCGGCGCCGTCCACTCGCTGGGGGTGAACGCGGTGTCGGGTTCGGGGACCGGCGTCGGTTCGGGCGTCGGCGTGTCCGCGTCGCCGCCGGCGGGCGCGCCGTCGCCGCCCGGCGCGTCGGAGGAGGGCGCGCCGCTACAGCCGGCGACCAGCGCCGCGCCGGCGACCGCGAGCGCGCGCCGACGGGACCACTCGTTCGTCATGCGTGTCAGGAACGACGGCGGGCGCAAGTGTCTTCGGGTATCGAGCGTCCCCGACGGCGCCGGGTCGCGGCCGGGCGGACGGGGGCGAGGGCCGCCGCGCGGTCACCCGCGCAGCGACTCCACGGGCGGCTCCCACGCCGCGCGGTACGCCGGGTAGAGGCCCCCGACGAGCGCGACCGTCGCGCCGAAGGCGAACGCCCCCAGCGCGACGAGCCCGTTCGCCGGGACGAGCACCGCGTCGAGCGGGAGGTCGGTGTTGAGCGCGACGAGGACCACCCCGACGGTGCCGAGCACGACCCCGAGGGCGCCGCCGCCGACGCCCAACAGCGTCGCCTCGACGAGCAGGGTGCGCAACACCTGGTCGCGGTGGATGCCGACCGCCCGGAGCACGCCGATCTCGCCGCGGCGCTCGGAGACGGTCATCAGCATCACGTTGAAGATGGAGACGCCCGCGACGACGAGCGACACGCCCGCGACGGCGAGCAGGAAGCCGTTGAGCAGCGCGAAGAACTCCGTGATGCGGTCGAGCACGCTCGTCAACGAGAACACCGACACGCGGCGCTCGCGGGTGTTGAGCCCGTCGCGCACCTCGCCGGCGATCGCCTCGGCGTCGCCGCCGGAGTTCGCCTGCACGACCACCTGCGAGAAGCCGTCGGTGGCGAACTCCCCCGGCGGGAGCACGACCGCCGAGTCCGCCCGCAGCGGCGTGATGCTCGACTGCTCGGGGAGGACGGCGACGACGCGGTAGGCGTTGCCCTCGATGGTCACCTGCGAGCCGACGCGGAGGTCGAGCGCGCCGGCGACGTCGGCGCCGACGAGCGCCCCTGCCGGTGGTAGTCGGGGACGCCCGGCGCGTCGCCGAACAGCGCGGCCGGGTTCGTGGTCCCGTACACCTGTGCGAACGTCCGCCCGCCGGCGCCGGAGACGGTCGCGCCGGTCGACTTCAGCCGGACCACCTCGCCGCGGCCGGCCGCCGCCCGCTCGATCACCGCGAGGTCGCGCCCGTTCAACACGTCCGACTCCGTCTCGGGCGCGGGGCTGACGATCACCTGATTCCCGAGGCCGCCCAACTCCTCGGTCGCGGCGCCCTGCAGGGCCGTGCCGAGCATCCCCAGCGAGACGACCGCGAACACGCCGATGACGATGCCGAGGGCGGCCAGCCCCGCGCGGAGACGCTGGCGCGAGAGGTTGCGCGCGGCCAGCGAGACGGCCGGGAACCGGCGGTCGAGCGCGTCCGCGAGGTCGGCGACGCGCTCGCGCGCGGCGCCGTCAGCCATCCGTCTCCTCCAGCACGCCGTCGACCAGCTCGACGGTGCGGTCGGCGTAGTCGGTGACGAGGTCGTCGTGGGTGACGGCGACGACGCCGACGCCGCCGCGGGCGATGCTGCGGATCTCCTCGAGCACGGAGACGCCGGTGTCGCGGTCGAGGTTGCCCGTCGGCTCGTCCGCGAGCAACACGTCCGGCTCGTTGATCAGCGACCGGGCGATGGCGACGCGCTGTTTCTGGCCGCCGGACAGTTCGTCGGGCGTGTGGTCGAGGCGGTCGCCGAGCCCCACGCGTTCGAGCAGGTCGACCGCGCGGTCGGTGTAGTCGCCCGGGAGGAACGCGGTCGGGAGCCGGACGTTCTCGACGGCCGAGAGGGTGGGGATCAGGTGGAAGTCCTGGAACACGAAGCCGATGGTCTCGCGGCGCACGTCCGTGCGCTCGCGCTCGGAGCGGCCCGCGACCGGCGTGCCGTGGAGTTCGACGCGCCCCTCGGTGGGGTCGTCGAGCAGGCCCAGCAGGTTCAGCATCGTCGACTTGCCGGAGCCCGAGGGGCCGATGACGGCGATCACCTCGCCGGCGTTCACCGCGAAGTCGACGTGCGACAGCGCGGTGACGGTGCCGCCGCCGCCCTCGTAGCGCTTCGTCACGTCGACGAGCCGCAGCGGCGCCGTCGTCGGGTCGGGCTCGCGGGCGGCCAACTCGGCGGCGCTGACGCGGGCGTCCGGGTCCGACGGGGCGACCGCCCCGTCGTCGACCGCGCCGGCGACCGCCCCCGCGGCGTCGCTCGCGCCGTCGCCGACGACGCGCTCGGCCTCGCTCGCGGCCGGGTCGTCGCTCATCGGTACCGGCGGGCGAGCAGCCCGACCGCCGCGGGGACGGCGAGCCCGAACGCCAAGAGGACGCCCCCGAGCGCGCCGAGGCCGCCGAACGCGCCGACCCGCCGGGCCGGGGCGTCGTCCTCGGGGAGCGGCACCTCGATCACGGTCGTCACGCGGTCGTCGCCGGTCGTGTACGCCACCTGCACGGGGACGGTGGAGGCGTTCGCGGCGTCGACGCGGGCGGTGACGCGGAACGGGGCGAACTCGCTGGCGCCGACGGTGCCGACGAAGTAGTCGCGCTGGGGGTACGCGGGCGCGGCGAACTCGCCGTCGGCGACGCCGACGACGACGCCCGTCACCTCGCCGCCGCCGACGTTGCCGAGGTTGCCGCCGATGGCGACGCGGCCGTCGTCGCGGACGGTGACGTTGAGGCCGGTCAGTTCGACGGCGCCGCGCTTCGGCCGGAAGTCGTAGCCGGCGGCCGCCTCGCGCCGCTCGCCCGCGAGGTCGTACGTCGCGACGAACGAGAGGTCGCCCGCCGTCTCCACGTTCGAGAGGTCGACGGTGACGGTCTCCGACTCGCCGGGCGCGAGCGTGTCCGCGACGGCGACGCGGCCGACCGCCGCGACGACGGTGCCGTCGTCGCCGCGCGGGACGAGGACGACGCCGTCGACGGCGGCGTTGCCGAAGTTGGTGACCGTCACGTCGACGCGGGCGCCGTCGCCCGACGATTCGTCGTCGCCGCCCTGGAGCGCGCCGCCCCCGCCGCCCGCGCCACCGATGATGCCCGCGAGGCCGGCCGCGCCGCCCCCGCCGGCCGCGACGCCGCCGCCGTCGCCGGTCGACCGAGTCACGCGGACGCCGGCGTCCGCCGACAGCGCCGCGACGGTCACGGGCCGTTCGTGGGTGACGGTCGCGCGGGTGCCGGCCGCCGTGGTGTAGTCGACGCGGACGGCGACGGCCGCCTCGCCGGCGGCGTCGGGGCGGACCGAGAAGTTGAGCTGTTGGCTCGCGCCGGCCGCCAGCGTCGCGACGGTGCGCCGGACGCGCTCGCCGTCGCCGGGGTCGACGACGGTGACGGTGAGGTCGCGCAACGCGGCGGTCGTCGGGTTCGAGACGGTCACCTCGACCGGGGAGTCGGCGCCGGCGACCGCGCCGTCGGCCGCGACCTCCACCTGCGGGGCGCCGCGCTCGACGGCGAGCGAGAGGGGTACCGGGCGGTGGCGGTCTCGTCGTCGCTGTCGGAGACGGCGGCGACGACCGACAGGTCGTACGCGCCCGGCTCGTCGACGGTGAGCGTGACCGGGACGGTGAGCGTCTCGCCGGGCGAGAGCGTGCCGAGCCCGGTCGCCTCCCCCAGCACGTCGCCGTCGCCGTCGACGACGCGGACGCGGTCGAGGTCGGCCGCGGAGGCGCTGCCCGCCGAGAGGCGGACGGTCGCCGCGACGGTGATCGGCGCGCCGGCGGTCGGCGTCGCGGGGGTGACGGTCGCGTCGGTGATCGAGACGCGGGCGTCGGGTACCGCGCCGGCGACGCCGACGAACGGGACGAGGACCGACGTGACGAGCAGGCAGGCGGCGACGAGGGTCGCGGCTCGTGTCGAACGGACGTTCAAGTTAGCCCGGTTAGGGGTCGGACGCCCAAATACCTTCCCGCGGCGCTGGAACGCGCCGGGACCGGAACGAGCGCCGGGATCTGAACAGACGCCGGAATCTGGCCGACCGCCAGACCGCCGGCGGCGTCACTCGGTGGTCGTCTCGCCGGTCGCCCCGTCGACCGTCAGCAGCAGCGCCACGAGGAGGTGGATCGGGATCGCCCACAGGAGCAAGAGCGCGACGACCCCGACGGCCGTCTCGACCGCCGAGCCGCCGTCGGAGGCGACTTCGAGGAACGTCGCGACCGCGAACCAGAGGGTGAGCATCCGGACGACGTGCGCGTCGTCGAACCGACCGATGGCGTCGTGGAGGGGCATACACTCACCAGACGTATCGTCGAGATAAACGCCGTGGATCCGGCGTCGCTACAGGTCGTACGTCTCGCCGTCGACCGCGAGCGGTTCCGCGAACGCCTCGTCGGGCGGGTAGTAGTGGGCGGTGTGGACCAGCCGGGTCGTCCCCGCGCGGAGTTCCTCGGCGAACGCCAGCGCCCCCTCGCGGGTCATGTGCTTGGTGCCGAAGGTGTACGGCGTGCCGTCGGGCCCCTCGTCTTTCCCCCCGAGCGGGTGGTACTCGCAGAAGCGCGCGGGGACGATGCCGTCGGCGAGGAGGAGGTCCGGGTCGGCGAGCGCCGCGCGCGAGGCGGCGGGCACGTCGTAGCTCGTGTCGCCGGAGATCGACAGTTTCGCCCCCGTCTCGGGGTCCTCGACGACGACGCCGTAACAGATCAACGGCGGGTGGTCGACGGGGACGAGCGTCACGTCCAGCCCGCAGACCCGGGTCGGCTCCAGCGGGCGCACGTCGCGGACGGTGATGCGGTCGAGGTAGTCGTACTTCGAGCGGATCGTGTCGGCGACCGACTCCCCCGTGGCGGGGTCGACCTCGTCCGCCGCGTACACCGGGAGGTCGTCGAACAGGCGGTAGGCGTTGCCGAGGCCGTCGAGGTGGTCGAAGTGGATGTGGGTGACGACGGCGGCGTCGGGGAGGGGCACGTCGTTCGTGAGGAACTGGTGGCGGAAGTCCGGCGAACAGTCGATCAGCAGCGACTCGCCGGTGCGCTCGTTCGCGACGTGGACCGAGAAGCGGGAGCGCTCGACGCCGCGCTCGCGCGCCGCCGCGCAGGTGTCGCAGTCGCAGCCGACGGTGGGCGTGCCGGTGGTGTCGCCCGTGCCGAGCAGCGTGACGCGCATCTACCGGGGGGAGGTGGAGGGGCGACTAAGCCGTGTCGGGAGCGCGCGTGGCCGAGCGACGCGAGGCCACGACGAACGGCGGCGAGGTCTCGGGCCGAGCCGCCCACAGAGCGCGCGTGGCCGAGCGACGCGAGGCCACGACGAACGGCGGCGAGGTTCTCCGGGCCGAGCCGTCGGGCGAAACTCGTGGCGACCGAAAGGTATCTCTACGCCAGTCGCCTCCGCAGGGTGATGGGCGACGACCACCCCTCCCGGCGGACGTTCGAACTGCTGGCGAACGAGGTCCGCCTGCGCGTCATCACGGCGCTGGGCGACGCGAGCGGCGCCGGCGGGTACGCGACGCTGGCGTTCTCCGAGATCCAGCGGGCCGCCGACGTCGACGACAGCAGCCGGCTGACGTACCACCTCGACGAACTGCGCGACGAGTTCGTCGAGAAGACCGCGGAGGGGTACACGCTCACGCTCGCCGGTATCCGGGCGTATCAGGCGGTGATCGCGCACCGGAGCGGCCCCGAGGTGGAAGTCGAGCCGTTCGATGTGGACATCCCCTGTGGGTCCTGCGGCGACGATCTCGAGGCATGGTACACCGACGGGCGGGGGAATCTCGGGTGCCACACGTGTGGGGATCGGACGTTCAGATATCCGGTCGACCCGTCACACATCGACCCTCGAGCACCGGAGACAGTCCTCGAGTCGCTCGAATTACGGCTCCGCCGGGACCACAACTCGATGTTCCACGGTCTCTGCCCGTACTGCGGTGGCAGGGCCGAGTCGACGTTCGATCTCGCCTCGGATCACTGGGCGGATTCCGGCATGCGCCACCAAGACCTGACGGTGCACACCTCGTGTCTGGAGTGCTCGTGGTTCTTCGTCACCAACGTCGACGCCGTGTTGCGGACGAAGGAGGTCGTCTGGGCGTTCTGCGCGGAGCGCGGTGTCGATTGGACGTCGCTACTGTGGACCGAGGACGTCGACTGTACGGTCGAGTCCTTCCAGCGCGAGCCGCTTCGAGTTCGTAGCCACATCGATATCGAGGGAGACCGACTGCAGGTCGTTCTGGACGAGAACCTCGACATCGTCGAACGAACCGTAGTCGAAGCGGAGTGAGCGGCCGGACTCAGTCGTCGTCCGAGTGGTCGTGATCGTGCGAGTGATCGTGGTCGTGGTCGTGGCCCCCGCCGTCGCCGACGACCTCGGCGCCCTCGCCGTCGATCATGTCCATGTTCTTGAGGTTGTCCCGCTCCTCGAAGTCCTGCACCGCGTCCATGATGTCCGTCTGCGTGATGGACATCCGCTCCTCGGTGAGCGCCTCCAGCACGGCCTCGCGCATGACGAGCCGGAGGTCGCTCCCGGTGAGGCCCTCGGTGCGCTCGGCGACCTCGTCGGGGTCGAAGTCGGCGATCTCCATCTGCCGGGTGATGACGCGGAGGATGTCCGAGCGCATCTGCCGGTCGGGCTTCGGGAAGTTGACGATCTCGTCGAAGCGGCGCCACGCCGCCGCGTCGAGCTGGTCGGGGTGGTTCGTCGCCGAGATGAGCAGCACCTCGTCGCGCACGAGCGAGATGTCGTCGATGCTCTTCAGGAGGGTGTTGACCGCCCGCTTGAGGGCGGCGTGCTCGTCGGACTTGCGCGTCTTGGCGACGGAGTCGAACTCGTCGATGAAGAGGATACACGGCGCGAGGCGCTTGGCGACCTCGAACGTCTTCTCGACGTTCTTGGCGGTCTCGCCGAGGTACTGGCTCGTCACCATCGACAGCTTCACCTCGACGAACGGGAGGCCGAGCTCGTGGGCGAGCGCGCGGGCGGCGGTCGTCTTGCCCGTGCCGGGCGGGCCGACGAACAGCAGTTTCCCGATCTCGCGTAGGCCGATGCGCGCGAGGTACTCGCGGTGCTCGATCGCCTTCATCAGCTTGCGGATCTCGCCCTCCTGGTCGGTGGTGAGCACGAGGTCCTGCAGCGTCATCTCGATCTCCTCGGGCGCCTTCACCGTGACGAGATCGAGCATCTCGGCGTCCTCCTCCTCGTCGAAGTACTCGCCCAGCAGCGCGTCGATCCACACCCGGTCGGCGCGCACGGGCCGGTTCTCCTCGCGCGCCTCGGCGTGGGTGACCCCGAAGTCGCGCTCGTGGTCGACGTCCGGGTCGGTCGCGAGCGCCGCGAGCACGGGGTTGTCGAGGAGGTCGTCGTCGTCGACGCGCTCGAGGAGCCAGTCGACCCCCATCTCGGGCTGGGAGAGCGCGATCTCGCCGGAGAAGTCCCGGCGCTCGGTGAACAGGAGGTCCGAGATCGCCTCCCACGGGCGTTCGACGCCGGTGGCGGTCTTCGCGGTCGATTCGGTCACGTGGAGCGGGCGCTCCACGCCGCCCGGTCCCTCCTCGTCCTCCGGCGACTCGCTCCAGAAGACGCGGCGGTACCGCGGCGGTAGGTCGTCGGCGTCGAGGTCGCGGTCCTCGTTGTACCGGTGGACGGTCACGAGAAGCTCGACCACGTCCCCTGCCGGGTCACTCATCCCCGCGACGTTGCCGCCGGAGGCTGTTAAGCGCGTCGAAGCCCCGGAGACGCGGCGTGTCGCCGCGACCGACTCGTCGCGGGCGACGCCGCCCCAACGCGGCGAAACGGGTGCGAGGTTCTCCCGGATTTATCAGGATCGACCGCCGAGGTCGGGTATGGCAACGCCCGTCATCGCGGCCGCGTACCGCACCCCGTTCGGTCGACAGGGAGGCGTCTTCGAGGACGTCCGCAGCGAGGACCTCTCGGTGGCGCTCATCGACCACATCCTCGACGAACACGACCTCGCACCCGACGCCGTGGACGACCTCATGTGGGGGGTCGCGCAACAGCGCGGCCAGCAGGACAACAACGTCGCGCGCGTCATCGCCCTGCTCTCGGAGTTGGGCGAGGGGACGCCCGCGACGACGATCAACCGCTGGTGCGCCTCCTCGATGCAGTCGGTCATCTCGGCGTCGGACGCCGTCGCCGCGGGCAACCGCGAGTGCATCGTCGCGGGCGGCGTCGAGTCGATGAGCAACGTCCCGATGGACGGCGACTCCTACCAGCACCTCCACCCGGAGCTGTCGGAGAAGTACAACGTCTTCCAGCTCCAGATGGGGATGACCGCCGAGAAGGTCGCCAACGAGCACGACGTGAGCCGCGAGGCGCAAGACGAGTTCGCCGTGCGCTCGCACCGGCGCGCCGCCGAGGCGACGGACTCGGGGCGCTTCGACGACGAGATCGTCCCGATCGAGACCGCCGACGGCGTCGTCACCGAGGACGAGGGCATCCGCCGCGACACGAGCGTCGAGACGCTCGCGGAACTGTCCCCGGCGTTCACCGGCGACGGCTCCGTCACCGCGGGCAACTCCTCGCAGATCACCGACGGCGCCGCCGCCACGCTCGTCTGCTCGAAGGAGTTCGCCGACGAGCACGGCCTCGAGGTGCTCGCGGAGGTCGGCACGAACAACGTCGCCGGCGTCGACCCGACGGTCATGGGTATCGGCCCGGTCCCCGCGACGCGCGGCCTGCTGGAGCGCGCGGGCACCGACATCGACGACTACGGGCTGGTCGAGGTGAACGAGGCGTTCGCCTCCCAGTGTGAGTACACCCGCCGCGAACTCGGCATCGACGAGGACATCTACAACGTCAACGGCGGCGCCATCGCGCTGGGCCACCCGCTGGGCGCCTCCGGCGCGCGGCTCCCGGTGACGCTCATCCACGAGATGATCAAGCGCGACGTCGACCGCGGGCTGGCGTCGCTGTGCGTCGGCTTCGGGCAGGGCGCCGCGATCGAGTTCAGCCGGTAGGCCGCCGTTCCGGTCGCCGATTTTCGCGTGTGGAGGCGGGCGAGCGACGGCCGTCCGGGCCGCGGACGGGGGCGCTCGGGAACCGTCCCCCTGTGTTCGCGGTCCCGGGGACCGCCGCCCGACCCGGAGCACGCTCTGCGACGGCGTCACGCGGACCCGACACGGTTTAGGCCGAACCCTCGGAACCACCGGGTATGATTTCGAGGCAGTTCCTCCGCGAGCACCCGGAGGAGGTACGCGAGGGGATCGAGAACAAGGGGGTCGACGTCGACCTCGACCGACTCCTCGAACTCGACGAGGAGTGGCGCGAGCTGAAGGGGCGCGGCGACACGCTGCGCCACGAGCGCAACGAGGTGTCGTCGACGATCGGCCGGCTCAAACAGGAGGGCAAAGAGGAGGAGGCCCAGGAGGCGATCGACCGCAGCGGCGAGCTGAAAGCCGAGATCCGAGAGGTCGAGGAGCGGGCCGACGAACTGGAGGACGAACTCCACGAGGCGATGCTGCACGTCCCGCAGATCCCCGACGACGACGTGCCCGTCGGCGACGACGAGTCGGAGAACGTCGAGGTGCGCCGTGAGGGGTTCGACGACCTCCGCGAGCTGCCCGACGAGGTGATCCCCCACTACGATCTGGGCGAGGACCTCGACGTCCTCGACTTCGACCGCGGCGCGAAGGTGTCGGGCGGCGGCTTCTACTTCGCCAAGGGCGAGGGCGCGATGCTGGAGCACGCGCTGATCCAGTTCTTCCTCGAGGTCCACCGCGAACAGGACTACACCGACGTGTTCCCGCCGATCCCGGTGCGCTCGAAGTCGATGGAGGGCACCGGCCAGTTCCCGAAGTTCGTCGACGACGCCTACCGCATCGGCGACGAGAACCACGACGAGATCCGCGACGACGACCTGTGGCTGCTCCCGACCGCGGAGGTGCCCGTCACCAACATGTACCGCGACGAGATCCTGCTCGACGACGACCTCCCGGTCAAACACCAGGCGTACTCGCCGAACTTCCGGCGCGAGGCCGGCGAACACGGCACCGAGACGCGCGGGATCGTCCGCGTCCACCAGTTCAACAAGGTCGAACTCGTCAACTTCGTCCGCCCGGAGAACAGCGACGACCGGTTCGAGGGGCTCGTCGCCGAGGCCGAGGAGGTGTTGAAGCGGCTCGACCTCCCGTACCGCATCCTCGAGATGTGTACGGGCGATCTGGGCTTCACGCAGGCGAAGAAGTACGACATCGAGGTGTGGGCGCCCGGCGACGACATGGACGACGGCCCCGAGCAGGGCGGCCGCTGGCTGGAGGTGTCGTCGGTGTCGAACTTCCGCGACTTCCAGGCGCGCCGCGCGGGCCTCCGCTTCCGCCCCGAGCGCCACGAGAGCGCCGAGTACCTCCACACGCTCAACGGCTCGGGCGTCGCCGTCCCCCGCGTCGTCGTCGCGATCCTCGAGTACTACCAGAACGACGACGGCACGGTCGACGTGCCCGAGCCGCTCCGCCCGTACATGGGCGGCCGTGAGGTCATCGAGGGGAGCGAGAAGATCGGCGAGAGCGCCGTCGGCGCCGGCGAGAAGGAGTAAGTCGCGGTCCGCGTCGCCGGGTGTTGGGCTTCGGACGACCGGCGCGACCGGTCGACACGGCCGCGCTCCGGGGCGCTTATTCGCCGGCGTCGCCTGCGCTCGGTGTGGACCTGCACGTCCGGTACGAGGGCGACGACGACCCCGACAAGTGCACGGCCCGGAAGCTCGCCCGGTTCGACCTGGCCGAGCTCCACCGGTCGGACCGGGCGACGCCGTACGGCGTCGTGCTCAACCCCCACGCCGAGCGGGCGCTGTCGCCCGCCGACCGCGAGGCGGGCGAGACGCTCGTCGCGCTTGACTGCTCGTGGGAGTCGGCCGGGGAGGCGCGCTTCTCGCTCCCCGGCGAGCACCGCGCGCTCCCGTACCTCGTCGCCGCCAACCCCGTGAACTTCGGGCGGCCGATGCAGTTGACGACCGTCGAGGCGTTCGCCGCCGCGCTGTGTATCCTCGGCGAGCGCGACCACGCCGAGCGCGTGCTCGCGAAGTTCACGTGGGGCGAGACGTTCCTCGAACTCAACGAGGAGCCGCTGCGGCGCTACGCCGAGTGTGGCGACTCCTCGGAGGTCGTCGCGATCCAGCAGGAGTACCTCGACCGCTGATCGGTCGCCGGGCGTCTACTCCGCCAGCACGCCGCCGACGGCGCCGGCGATGGCCGAGTCGACCGCGAACACGACGGTGACGACGAGGCCCACCAGCAGGACGCCCGCGCCGCCGAGCAGCCCCCGAGCGGGCCGGCCGCCAGGCCGAGCAGGCCGCCGAACAGCGCGAACAGCACCGTGAACGCGACGCCGGTCACCGACCCCGCGATCAGCCCGTGGTACGCGCCGTTGCCGAGGCCGCCGCCGGCGAGGTAGCCCGCGACGGCGCCGCCGAGCAGTCCCGCCCCGATCTGTCCGACGACCGGGATCGCCGTGCCGAACGCCGCGACGACGAGGAACACCAGCGTCCCCCACGCCACCGCACGCCAGTCGGTCATACCTCGACGGAGGCCGGCCGGGGGTATCTACCTGTCGTCGCCGCGGCCGTCGCGGTCGTCGTCGCCCTCGCCGCGCCCGGCGTCGCGCTCGAACGCGGCCGCGCCGTCGATCAGTCGGCCGTCCGCGTCGGCGTCGGCCGCGCCGCCTCCGCCCTCGCCCTCGTCGTCGCCCTGCACCGCGTACGCCGGGAGGTCGGCCACGTCGACCTCCCCGCCAGCAGGTCCGTCGGGTCGATGTCGCCGAGCCGGTCCGGGTCGGGGTCCGCGTCGGTCGGCGGCGTGTCGGCCGAGGGCTCGTCTGGGTCGGGCTCGGGCTCGGGGACCGGATCCGCGTCGGGCGCCGCGTCGCCGTCGGTCGTGTCGGCGGTCCCGTCCCGCTCGGCGGCCGCCTCGGCCTCCTTCGCGGCCGCGAGCTGGTCGGTCGTCGGGACGAACAGCCGGTCGGTCGCGGGGTCGTACGGGCCGTCGGGGACGCCGTCGCGCGCCTCCGCGCGGAGGCCGTCGGCCGCCTCGGGCGCGGGGTCGGGGGCGCTCGCGGCGTTGTCGCGGACGCGGTCGGCCTCGACGCCGCGGATCGCCGCCCACTCGTCGGGGTCCACGCCGGCGAGGGTCACCGCCCACGCGTCGAGCGCCGCGGCGGGCGAGGAGCCGGTTTCGAGGAGCCCGACGAGCGCGCGGAGCGTCCGGGTCTCGGCCTCGCGCCACCAGTCGGGCTTGGCGACGTACACGGGGTAGAAGAACGGCGTGTCGCTGCGGTCGGCCAGGTCCCGGGGGAACGAGACGGTACGGTCGTGGACCTCCTGGAACACGGTCATGTTCACCGCGGCGACGGCCGCGAGGAGGTCGGCGTCCATCTCGTAGCCCGCCGCCTCGAGTTCGGCGCGGAGGTCGGCGAAGGCGAACGCGAACCACGCGGAGTCGGCGTCGTCGGCGAGGAGGTGGTTCGGCGCGTCGTCGTCGCGGGCGCGGCGGTACTGCTCGTCGATCCGCGACTGGACGGCGTCGTGGAGGACGCGGAGGCCGATGCGCACGTCGTCGACCGTGAAGTCGGTGCGCTGGGCGACCTCCTCGATGTACGGGTCGGGGACCGCCGGCCGGTGCATGCCCGTGGGTGTGTCGGAGGGCGGTAAAACGGTTCGTGTTCTCGGGGTCGGGGCGCCGGCGGCCGCGCCTACAGCGACTCCGCCACGTCCTCGGCGAAGTACGTGAGGATCAGGTCCGCGCCCGCGCGCTTCAGCGACAGCAGCGACTCGTGGGCGGTCGCCTCCAGATCCAGCCAGCCGCGGTCGGCCGCGGCGTGCAGCATCGCGTACTCGCCGGAGACGTTGTACGCGGCGACCGGGCGGTCGAACCCCTCGCGTACGTCGCGGACGACGTCGAGGTACGGCAGCCCCGGCTTCACCATCAGCACGTCCGCGCCCTGCTCCGCGTCGGCTCGTGCCTCCCGCATCGCCTCGCGGCGGTTGGCGGGGTCCATCTGGTAGTGGCGGCGGTCGCCGAAGGCGGGCGCGCCGTCGGCGGCGTCGCGGAACGGCCCGTAGAACGACGACTCGTACTTCACCGCGTAGCTCATGATCGGCACCTCGGCGAACCCCGCGTCGTCCAGTCCCGCGCGGATGGCGCCGACCATCCCGTCGGTCATCGAGGAGGGCGCGACCATGTCCGCGCCCGCCTCGGCGTGGGAGACGGCCGTCTCCGCGAGCAGGTCGAGCGTCTCGTCGTTCTTCACCGTGAGGGTGGGGTCCGTCTCGGCGCCGTCCTCGACGACGCCACAGTGGCCGTGGTCGGTGTACTCGCACATGCAGACGTCGGTGATGACGTACGCGTCGGTCTCCGCCGAGATGTCGCGCACCGCGCGCTGGACGACGCCGTCGGCGGCGTACGCGCGCGAGCCGACCGCGTCCTTCGCCTCGGGGATGCCGAACACCATCACGGCCTCGACGCCCGCGGCCAGCACCTCCTCGACACGCGCGACCGCCTCGTCGACGGGGACGCGCTCGTGGCCGGGCATCGACTCGATGGCGACGCGCTCGTCGGCGGTCGCGTCGACGAACACCGGCGCGATCAGGTCCGACGCCGAGAGGCTCGTCTCGGCGACGAGCGGCCGCACGCCGTCGGTCCGGAGGCGGCGGGGCCGATCGGTCGGGAACATGGGGCCACGTCGGCCCGCGTCGGACCTAAAGGCCGCGTTCGCGGCGCGGCCGGCCGGCGCCGCCGCGTCGGCGACGGCCGCCGCTCCCGGCGGGCGACGAATGACACAAGCCCTATATCGGCCGACTGGCAAGCCGTCGGCGTGACGCGCTCACCCCTCCAGCTCGGCGCGATGCCCCCGTGGCTGGAGTCGCTGTTGGCCTCGGAGTACGCGCTCGTCGTCCTGTTCGCCGTCTTCGTGCTGGAGGGCGCGATGCTGATGTACTTCATGCCGAGCGAGCTGATCGTCCCCGGCTCGCTGCTGCTGTTCGGTCACTCGGCCGACACCGTCGTCGCGGTGCTCGCCGTCGCGGTGCTCGGCGCGACCGTGGGCCAGACGGCGCTGTTCGTCGTCGCCCAGCGCGGCGGCCGCGAGTGGCTCCTCCAGAAACGGTGGTTCCGCGTGAGCGAGGAGCGCCTCGACAAGTTCGACGGCTGGTTCGACCGCTGGGGACAGGTGGTCGTCCCCGTGTCGAACTCGCTGCTGTTCACGCGCGGGATGCTCACCGTCCCCGCGGGGCTCGCGGAGATGGACGTGCGGCGGTTCGCCGTGCTGTCGGCGGCCGGGACGCTGGTGTTCGAGGCGGCGCTGGCGGCGCTGTACGTGTTCGGCGTCGACCTGCTGTGGTGAGCGGGGCGCCGCGCCGCGGGCGTTCGCACCGACGGTGGCTTTTTGCCCCCGACGGGTGAGCGCGACCCATGCCCGGTCCCGCGTTTCTCGTCGGCGAGCGCGTCGCCCTCCACACCGTCGAGGAAGCCGACGAGGCGTTCCTCCACGAGCACCGCAACCGCGCCCGCTTCCGCGACCCGATGGGCGAGTTCGCACCGCTGACCGCCGAGGACGTCACGGCGTACCGCAGTGAGGTCGTCCGCGGCGACGACGGCGTCACCCTCCTGATCTGCGTCGACGGCGACCCCGTCGGCCTCTGTTTCCTGTTCGACGAGGACCCGCGCCGCGGCGTCGCGGAGGTCGGCTACTGGCTCGTCCCGGACGCCGAGGGGCACGGCTACGCCACGGCGGCGGTGCGGCTGCTGTGTGGCTACGCGTTCGACGAGCGCGCGCTCCACCGGATCACGGCCCGCGTGTACGAGGGCAACGACGCCTCGAGCCGGCTGTTGGAGCGCGTCGGGTTCACCCAGGAGGGGCGACTCCGCGAGGACAGCGTGCGCGACGGGCGGCGCCGCGACACGCTTCGCTACGGCCTGTTGGCGCACGAGTGGACGGCGACGGACGATCCGACGGGGGAGGGGTGACGGCGGCGGGGACGGACCGGCCGGTCAGGACTCCCGGTCGGTCTGTGTCACGTCCACCTGCTCTCGGATGGCTTCGAGCCCCTCGCTCTCGGCGAGCTCCTCGACGCGGTCGCGGAAGTGCGACTCGCACAGCCCGACCTTGATGCCGCCGCGCTCGGCGGCGTAGGCGGCCTCCCGGTCGCAGTAGTGACACTGCATACCCACAGAAGGCGCCCGGTCGTACTTAACCCCGCGCCTCCGGCAAGCGGTCCCGCACCGCGGTCCAGCGGGCGGCGTCGAGGCCGTCGACGCCCAGTTCTTCGCCGTGTGCGTCGGTCCCCCCGGTGAGCAGCAGGTCGTGGTCGCGCGCCAGCGCCTCCACGCGGGCGGGGTCGTCGTCGACCCCCTCGCCGTACGGGTAGAACCGCTCGACGGCGTCGAGGTCGTGCGCGACGCAGAGGTCGAACGCCGCCGCGGGGTCGTCGTACCGGAACGGGTGCGCGAGGCCGACGACGGCGCAGGCGCCGGACAGGAGCTCGACCCCCTCCGCGACCGGCGTCACCGACCGCGGGACGTAACAGGGCCCGTCGTTCCCGATGAGGTGCTCGAAGGCGCCCCGGTAGTCGTAGTCGGCGTCGCTCTCGTCGATGGCGCGGGCGACGTGGGGCCGACCCAGTCCCGCCCGCGGTTCGAGGCCGAGGTCGACGCCGAGGTGCGCCTCCACCCGCTCGACCATCCGCCGGCCGCGCTCGCGGCGGTCCGCCTGCAGGCGGTCGCACTCCGCGCGGAGCGCGTCCTCGGCGCCGGGGGCGGCCGCCTCGCCGCCGACGCCGTAGCCGAGCAGGTCGACGCGCTCGCCGTCCGGCCCGGTGTCGACGCGCAGTTCGATGCCGCGCACGACCGTAACGCCGTCGCGGACGCACACCGGCGCGCCGAGGTCTGGGTGGATCCGGTCGTGGTCGGTGACGGCGACGGCGTCGAGGTCGGCGCGCCGCGCCGCCGCGGTGAGCGTGTCGAGGGTGAACTGCCCGTCGGAGACGACGGTGTGGGCGTGGAGGTCCGCGGTGACCATCGTCGGATCGGGGGCGACCCGGCGGGAAGGCCGTTCCGGTCGTCCGCGACCGTCGCGACGGCCGTCCGACGCCGCGGAACCGGCCGACGACACGCGATAAAAGGACATTATAATACGTTATAGTCTACCCACCTCACGAAGGTCGTACATGGACAATCGTTACATACTATCGGCCGCTTCGATCCGTTGATGCGCCTGAACGGCACGGAAGACGACCTATCGGCCCACGAGTACCCCGCGACGAGCGGCGAACTCATCGACGCGTACGGCGACACCCGTATCGACCTCCAGGACGGGACGGAGACGCTCGGCGCGGTACTCGGCCGCCTCGGCGCGGAGACGTTCCACTCCGCCGACGACGTGATGATGACGCTGTGGGGCGGGGTCGGCCACGAGGCGGTCGGTCGTCGCTTCTACAGCGACCGCGACGCCCCGACCGTCGGCGAGGACGGTCCGGACCCCGTCTCGTTCTGAGCGCGGGGGCACCGCCGGCGACGGCCGCCACCGTCGCGCGACCCGCCGCCGGCACCGCCCGGCACCCGGCTCAGTCACCCGTTCCCGGGCGGTTCTCCGTTCGCTACACCCACTCCAGCGCCGCGTCCAGATCGAGCGGCACGCTCCCCTTCTTGTACGCCTCCGTCCGGCCGTCGGGCCGCGAGCGGAACACGACGGCGGGCCGGTGACCCACCTCGGGGCGCTCGCCGCGGACGGCGAACCAGTCGTCGTCGGGGAACGACGAGCAGTCGACGAACAGCGTGATCCCGCCGCCGTGCGCCTCCAGCTGGCCGCTCGTCTTCGTCTCGACGGTGTCGCGGACGGCGGCGGAGGGCGTGCCGGCCGAGCGTCGGTTGGGCGCGACCGGCCGCGTCACCTCGACCAGCGTCGAGGTGCCGTCCGGCCGGGTCGCGCGGAAGTCGATGACGTGGTCGGTCGTCACCTCGATCTCCGGTTCGATGTCGTAGCCGGCGTTCACGAGCAGGCGGGCCACGTCGAACTCGCCCATCGTCGCCGTCATCCGGGTGATGTCGAGGTACTCGCTGGTGCCGAGTTTGCTCGCCATCTCCTCGCGCTCGTCGTCCATGACGCCGGTCGCGAGGAACTGCTCGTAGAAGCCCAGGGCGTCGAAGCGGTCGGCGTCGGGGAACCCCGCCGCGTGCTCGCGGAAGAACTCCCGGGTCGTCCCCGACCCGTCCTTCGAGCACAACACGGGGAGGAAGTACCACGCGAGGTGCGGGAAGTCCTCGAACCACGGCTCGTCCTCGTACAACACGGCGAGCAGTTCCCGCTCCGCCCACCGCGTCACGGGGAACGGGACGTCGGCGAGGGCGTACTTGTCGGTGCGCCACAGCGTCGAGGGCGTCTCCGTGTTGCCGAGCCAGTAGGCGCCGGGACCGCCCCCGACGCCGGCCGGGCCGTCGCCGTCGGCCGTCCAACAGAACAGCGCGAGGCTGCCGTCGTCCATGTCGAAGCGGCGGGCCTCGTAGCCGGAGGGCGGCGCGAACCACGGGTCGCGCTCGGTCGCCCCGAGGTTGTCGTCGAGGGGTCGGTAGAGGTCGTCGCGGACCCGGGACGCCGACCACGTGCCGGGGGCGTATCTGAACCGAAGCGGGCGTGCCACGACCGATATCATCGGTCCCGCGGTTTCAACCCACCGCTCGGCCCGCGGACGGCTTCGCTTCACGCCCGGAACCGTGTGAACGACCGACACATATATTACACTCAATTTGCTACGTGATACCGTACCATGTCAATGGGTGCCTACGACGAGGACGAGCACGAGCGCCGGGAGGAGAAGGCGCGCGTCGACGGCGACTTCGCGGAGGAGCGCAGCGAGTATCGCGGCCGCGTGACGTACGACTCCGGCGAGTCGGCCGAGGCACTCCTCGACCAGTTCAAGACGATCAAAGGCGAGTAACCCCGCTCGGACTTCTCCGGTCTCACTCGGCCGCCAGCGACAGCGCGATCGCCGTCGCGGAGACGGCGGTGACGGCCACGACGTGCCCGCACATCGCCAGCAACAGCACCGGCCGGTCGGCGATGAACGGCACCAGCGCGAGTTGGGCGAGCGCGAAGCCGACGTTCAACGCGTCGAGCCGGCGGAAGCGGAGTCTGGTCCCCGGGCCCGGCGACAGCCGGATCTCCCGGTACAGGGAGACGACCGCGGTCCACCACGACGTGCCGATCCGGTAGCAGAGGTCCCACAGGACCAACAGCGCGAGGAACACGACCGGCGTCGGCGGCTCGGCGCCGAACAGGTCGTCGACGAGCGGCGTCTCGGCCGTCGCCACCTGGAACGGGAGCAGCGCCGCCGCGGGCGACGGCTCGCCGACCGTCGCCGGGTCGGTGACGAACAGGTGGGTGACGAGCGCGATGAACGCCAGCACCGCGAGCACCACCTCGATGCTCGACCCGAACAGCAGGCGGTAGTACGTCTCGGCCACGTCGAGGCGCCGGTTCTCGCCGCCCAGCTTCAGCATGAAGTAGCTCCCGACGGCGGCGACGCCGACGGCGGCGGTCCCCGCGGGCACCGCCGCCCAGAGGTCGTACAGCCACGCGAACAGCAGCACGCCGACCTCGAACACGACGATCTGGAGCCCGATCGCCGCCGGCCGCGACAGGCTCGCGCCCGGGAGCGCGCCGACGATGCTCTCGTACACCCACGCCTCGCCGTAGGCGGGTCGCGGCTCGCGGTCGACCGGGTCGATCGCGCCGTCGGCGGGGCCCTCGCCGTGTGCGCCGCCCTCCGCGGGCGGCGCTGTCACGCGGAGACCCCCGGCTCCGCCTCCGAGTCCCGGTCGGCGTCGTCCGCGCCGTCGGCGTCGTCCGCGGACCCCGAACCCGGGTCGGACCGGCCGTCGCCGGGCGGGTCGGATGAGTCGTCGCCGCGCTCCAGCGCGCGGCGGAGCGCCTCGTCGAACGGCGTCAACTCGACCGGGACGTGCTCCCGGATGGCGTCGTCGCCGACGACGACCGGGGTGCGGAGGCCGTCGACGAGCGGGTCGACCACGCCGTCGGGCACGTCGGTGACGAGGCGGACCCACCCCGAGGAGAGCCGCGGCGTGAGCACGGGCACGGGGATCACGTACAGGCGCCCGCCCAGCGCGCGGCGGGTGCGCCGCAGCATCTCCTCGTAGGTGAGGACGTCCGGCCCGCCGATGTCGTAGGTGCCGCCGGCCGTCTCGGGGGCGTCGAGCACGCCGACGAGGTACGCGACCACGTCGTCGACGAAGATCGGTTGGCACTCGGTGCGGACCCACCGCGGCGTGACCATCACCGGGAGGCGGCCGGCCAACTGTCGGACGATGTCGAAGCTGGCGGAGCCGTCGCCGACGATCACCGCCGCCCGCAGGGTCGTCAGGTCGTACTCGCCCTCGCCGAGGATCCGCGCGACCTCGCGGCGCGACCGGAGGTGCTCGGAGAGGCGTTCCTCCTCCTCGTCGCCGAGGCCGCCGAGGTACACCACCCGGTCGAGGCCGCCGGCGCCGGCGGCGTCGGCGAACGCGGTCGCCGCGCGGCGGTCCGCCTCGGCGAAGTCGTCGCCCTCGCCCATCGAGTGGACGAGGTAGTAGGCGGCGTCGCAGTCGAGCGCGGCGAGCCACCGGCCGAGCGGCTGGGTGCTCGTCTCGCCGGGGCCGGTGGCGAGGCGCACGTCGTCGGGCGCGAGGAGGTCGCCCTCCAGCACGCGCACGCCGTCGGGAGCGTCGTAGCGGTCGGCGTCGCGGACGAGGGCGACCACCTCGTGGCCCGCCGCCAGCAGCGCGGGCACGAGGCGGCTCCCCACGAAGCCGGTGGCGCCGGTCACGAGGACACGCATACCGTCCACATCCACACGTGCCCCGATAACCCTTGGTCCGGTTCTGGGCGGTCCGGGGCGGTCCGACCGCGCCGGCTCACCCCCGTCGTCCCACGCGTCGGTCGGGGGCGCCCCGCGCGCCTCCTCGACGGCGGCGGGGGCGGGGGCGTCGACGGCGGCCGACCCGGGCTCGCCGGCCGCCGACCGCCACTCGCCGTCGGCCGCGCCCGCCCACGAGTCGGCCGCGAGCGCCCGTTCGCGCTCGCGCTCGAACCGGTCGCGGTTCACGTCGACCGTCCCCGGGGCCGACGCCGCCGCCGCGGCGACGAACGTCGCGCGGTCCTCGGGGGTCGCCGCGCCGTCGACGAGCCGCCCGACCGCCCCGTCGAGGGCGGCGGGGTCGGGGTGGAGGAACACCGTCGAGCCGAGCGCGCCGGGGCGCAGGGGCGGCGGCGGGAGGTCCGCGGGGACCGCGTCGTCGCGGAGGCGCTCGCCGGGGGCGCCGTGGACGCGCTCGACGCGCTCGCACTCGGTGTCGGCGTCGAGCGCGAGGTTGTGGCCCGGGTACGTCCGACACCGCTCCGGGTACCGCTCGGTGTCGTGGATCCGGCACCGGAGCGTGTCGGGGTCGAGGAACGCGCAGGCGTCGAGCCAGACGCGCTCCCCGCCGAACGGCGCGACCGGCTTGGGCGACTTGCGGAGGCCGACGAGGAACGCCGGCCGGCCGTCGATGGCGGCGACGCGGTGGCCGTCCACCTCGGCGTGGCGGGGGCCGTCGGTCGCGAACAGTCTGGGGACGAGCACGTCGCCGAGGCCGTCCGCGAGGAACCCCCGGATCTCGTCGCGCGACAGCGGGACCATGTGGTAGGTGTCGTCGAGCGCGCGGTAGCGCCCCTCGCGCTCGCGGTCGTCGGGCGCGCCAAGCGGCCGCCAGTCGATGCAGCAGCCGGCGCACCCCTCGCAGTTCACCTCCATGTGTCGCTTGCGGACACGGTCGGCGGGCAAGAACCTGTCCCCGGCTGCGGGCGGGCGGGAAGCGGCGGCCGGGGGCGACCGGCGACGACCGGCGCCGGCGGCGGAGCCGCGCGTTTATCGCCCCGGCGCACCGACGGCCGGTATGAGCAAGCAGCGCTGTGACGGCTGCGGCCGGCGGGTCCGTCTCGGCGGGGGGATCGGCGATCTGTGGTCGTTCGAGGCCGGGAGCACGGACGGGCTGACGCTCGAACTCGCGGACGGCTCCGAGCACTTCCTGTGTTACGACTGCATCGACGCCCTCCCCGACGACGAGGAGGTCACGCGCGCCCACGTCGAGTCGCTCCCCGCGGCCGACGAGTAGCCGGGCGACGACGGGCCGCGACCCGGGCGCGAGCGTGCAGCCATCCGACACGCTTACGCCCGCCGCGGCGGTCCGTTCGGCCGTACTGTGGACCCCAGCCGGATCGTCTCGGAGTTCCCCGCCCCCTCCTTCCGCGGCACCCAAGAGCGGGCGCTGGCCGACATCACGGACGCGTTCGCCGCCGGCAACCGCGTCGTGCTCGTGCGCGCGCCGACCGGGAGCGGCAAGTCGCTGCTCGCGCGCGCCATCGCCGGCGCCGCCCGCCGCGTCGAGGAGGCCAGCCCCTCGGAGGCGACCGGCGCGTACTACACGACGCCGCAGGTGTCGCAGCTCGACGACGTCGCCGAGGACGACCTGCTCGACGACCTCAACGTGATCCGGGGGAAGTCCAACTACGACTGCGTCCTCCCCGGCGAGGAGGACACGCCCGTCAACCGGGCGCCGTGTGCCCGCCGGCGCGGCTACGACTGCTCGATCCAGCACCGCTGTCCGTACTACTCCGACCGCGCCATCGCCTCGAACCGCCCCATCGCGGCGATGACGCTCGCGTACTTCATGCAGACCGCCGGCTCCGACGTGTTCCGCAAGCGCGACGTGGTCGTCGTCGACGAGGCCCACGGCCTCGCGGAGTGGGCCGAGATGTACGCGACCATCGAACTGTCGCCCCAGACCGTCCCCGTCTGGGACCGGGTCGGCGTCCCGGACATCCACAACGCGGAGGTCGGGCCGCTGGAGCGCACCTCGCGGTTCGCGCAGGCGCTGCTGGGCGTCTGCACCGACGAGAAGGACGAACTCCTCCGGCAGGGCGACCTCTCGCCCGAGGAGGCCGCCCGGCGCGACCGCCTCCAGGAGCTGATCTCCGAGCTGAAGTGGTTCCTCGAGGACTACCGCGACGTCGACTCGGCGACGACGTGGGTCGTCGACCAGCCCGACGGCGAGGGTGGCGCGCTCACGATCAAGCCGCTGGACCCCGAGAAGTACCTGAAACACACCGTCTGGGACCGCGGCAACCGCTTCGCGCTGCTGTCGGCGACCATCCTCAGCAAGGAGTCGTTCTGCCGCGGCGTCGGCCTCGACCCCGACGACGTCGCCCTCGTCGACGTGGAACACACCTTCCCCGTCGAGCACCGCCCGCTGTACGACACGACGCAGGGGAAGATGACGTACGACCACCGCGACGAGACGCTCCCGAAGGTCGCGCGGCTGTGCCTGCGGCTGATGGCGCGCCACCCCGACGAGAAGGGGCTGATCCACGCCCACAGCTACGCCATCGCGAGCCGGCTGGTCGAGCAGTTCGGCCAGTTCGGCGTCGGCGCGCGCGTCCGGAGCCACGACAGCGACGACCGCGACGCCCAACTGGAGGCGTGGAAGGCCAGCGACGACCCGGAGGTGTTCGTCTCGGTGAAGATGGAGGAGGCGCTGGACCTGAAGGGCGACCTCTGTCGCTGGCAGGTGCTGTGTAAGGCGCCGTACCTGAACACGAGCGACTCACGGGTCGCCGCCCGACTTGAGGACGGCCAGTGGGCGTGGTACCACCGCGCCGCCCTCCGCACCGTCATCCAGGCGTGCGGCCGGGTCGTCCGCGCGCCAGACGACCACGGCGCCACCTACCTCGCGGACGCCAGTCTCCTCGACCTGTTCGAGCGCGCCGAACACGACACGCCGCCGTGGTTCCGCGACCAGATCGACCGCATGACCGCCCCGGACCTCCCCGAGTTCGACCCCGAGGCGGCGATGGCGGGGATGGACGCCGACCCCGGGCCGAGCTCCGGCGCGGGCCACGGGGCCGGCCGATCGACCGGGGGCGGCGGCTCGAAGGGGTTCGGCGGCGGCACCGGCGGCTCGTCGTCCTCGTCCGCCTCGCGGTCGTCGGCGGGGCGCTCCTCCTCGGGCGGCTCCGCGTCGGGGTCCCGTTCCGGGGGGAGCGACGGCACCGACGACGACCCGATGGCGGACCACCCCCTCTCGGACGTGTGGGGGGAGTAGGCGTACCCACACGCCGCCGCGCCCGGATACGTCCTTATATCACGAACCCACACGGCCCGCGGCCGCGCCGACCTTAGTGACATATTATCTCACGAAGGATTATGTATCCCCTTGCAGATAGGAGTACCATGACAATCCACGGCGTCGACACGGCACTGACGCTGTTCGCTGCCGGAACGCTCACCCGCACACAGGCCGCGCGCAAGGCCGGCGTCGACCTCGACCGGTTCGACGACCTGTGCGCCAAGCGCGGCATCCCGGTGACGCCCGCGCCGCTCGACGCGGGCGGCCGGTCGCACGTCAACGCCGACTGAGCGGCCCGGTCTTCTCCCGAGTTCACCCGTCGACAGCGGCGCCGCTGGCTGGTCGGTCGGACCGGCGGCCGGGATCGCGTCGCCCCGGGCGTCGCGGCCGCTACGCCGCCGCGTCGTCGCCGGCCGACTCCGGCGGCACGACGTACAATCCGGCGTCGGTCTTCACCACGTCGACGGCGGCGGCGTCCGCGGCCACGCCCGGCGGGCGGGGGATCGTCACCGCCTCGTACGTCTCGGGGTCGAGCACCTGCACCGCGTTGTCGTCCTCGACGGTGACGACCGTCGTCTCGACGGCGTCGTCGACCGTGCCGACCTGCTCGGCGTCCGGGGTCTCCCCCTCCTCGAAGCGCGCCTCGTACGGCTCCCCCGTCGCCAGGCGCACGCCCTTGAGGTTGCCGCGGACCGAGCGCACCAGCACCGGGCCGTCGCCGTCGTCGGGGTCGATGACGTCGCCCGGGCGGAACTTCGGCAGGCGCACCGCGAACGTGACGCGGTACACCTCGTTGCCGTCGCCGTCCTCGGTGACGAGCGTCGGCGCCTCGGTGTAGCTGCCGCCCAACTCCTCGGTGATCTGAGTGGCGACCGCCTTGCCCAGCTTGTTGGTGGAGAGCTTCACGTCCTTTCCCTCGGGCTGGTCGACGATCTCGGTGACGAACGACTCGCGGTCGCCGTCCTGTTCGCGTTCGGCGACGAGCGACTCGGCGATCTCGACGGCGCGGGACTGCTCGGCGGGGTCCGGGACGCGCTCGCGGCCGCGGATCTGCACCTCGGCGGCGTAGCTCCCGCCCGAGATGCGGCCGCAGCGGTCGCAGGTGCCCCGAGAGATCTTCACGGGGACGACGACCGTCTCCTCGACGTGGGTGTCGCGGACGACGCCCGAGAACGTACAGTGCATCCGGATCGTGTTCTGGTCGACCTGCTCGGGCTCGACGCCCCAGCGGATCTCCTCGGCCTTGAGGTGGACCGCCAGCGCCTCCGACACCTCGTCGACGGCGACGTCGGTGTAGTCGCGCGCGCCGACGTCGACCCACCGGTTGCCCCGGTGGACGGCGCCGCAGTGCGAACAGACGGTCACCTCGACGCGGTCGGGCGCGTCGACCAACTCGAAGTCCGCGAAGTAGCAGGCGTCACAGAGCACGCGGTCGCGCTCGCGCGGCTCGCCCGGGAGCGGCTCCTCGCGCTCGGGCACCGGGTCGCCACAGCGCGGGCAGAACTCCCGGGTGTCGCGTGACTCGCTCATTGGGCTCGGGTAGTCGGCTCCGGCGGATAAACGGCGCGACTGGCCGCGCGCGGGGAACGGCGCGACGGTGCGACGGCGCGCCGCGGACGCGGGGGACGACGCCGGTCAGTCGTCGTACTCGGACTCGCCGCCCGCGATCGGCGTCGCCCCGTCGTCGTCCGTCTCCAGTTCCAGCACCTCGTCGACGGAGTCGAGGCCGAGGAGTTCGCGGTCCTCGGGGGCGAACTCCAGCGACTCGAGCCCGGAGGACTCCGCCGCGTCGACCACGTCCGACCCGGAGAGGGTCGTGCCGTACCGGCCGAGCAGGCTCGTCAGTTCCTGCGGGATCACGTACGTCGTGGACTCGCCCCGGCCGATGGCCGCGAGCGTCTCCATCCCCTTGTCGATGATCGCGCGCTCGCCCATCGACTCGGCGGCGCGGGCGCGCAGCACCGTCGAGATGGCGTCGCCCTGCGCTTCGAGGACGCTCGCCACCTTCGTCCCCTGCGCGGCGAGGACGTTCGCGGCGCGGTCGCCCTCGGCGGCCTCGACGGCCGAGCGGCGCCGTCCCTGCGCCTCGAGGATCATGGCGCGGCGGCGGCGCTCGGCGGACGTCTGCTGTTCCATCGCGTCGAGGACGACACGGGTGGGGAGCACCTCCTGCACCTCCACCATCTCCACCTGCACCCCCCAGTCGTCGGTGGGCCCCTGCAGACCCTCGCGGATGCGGCGGTTGATCTCGTCGCGACGGCTGAGCGTCTCGTCGAGGTGCATGTCGCCGATCGCCGCGCGGAGGTTCGTCTGAGCCAGCAGAGCGGTCGCCCGGCGGTAGTCGTCGACCTCGAGGAACGCCCGCTCGGCGTCGACGACGCGGACGTACACGACCGCGTCCGCGGTGACCGGGGAGTTGTCCTCGGTGATCGCCTCCTGGGTCGGCACGTCGATCGTCTCGACGCGCGTGTCGAACTGGTAGGTGCGGGAGACGAACGGCGGGATCAGGTGGAGTCCCGGGCCGAGCAGGCCGCGGTTGGCGCCGAACACGGTGAGGGCGCGCTTCTCGTACGCCTGTACGATCTCGACCGAGGAGACGAGCGTCACCAGCGCGAGCACGAGCAGCGTGCCCGCGAGCGCGTACTGCATCGGGAGCAGGGCCCACGCGAGGAGCGCGAGCCCGGCGCCGAGCACGAGTTGGAGGCTGCCGCTGTCGGGAACCAGATCGAGCAGGCTCACGTCGCTGGCGCTCACGCGACCGAGCGAACGGAAGAACTGCCTGCCGGGGCTGTCCATGCGCCGACCTTGGACGACACCCTACTTACACGTTTCGCGGGGCGCGGCGGCGACGGGACGGCCGGGCCGGTCACGCGCCGGGGACGGGCGCCCGCGCGGAGCCGAGCCGCGGCGACTCCGTCTCCGTCCCGTCCGCTCCGTCCTCGTCCGCGTCGCCGTTCGTGGTCCCCGAGTTCCCCCGATCGCCGTCGGCCCCGCCGCCGTTCGCGTTCCCGGAGTTCCCGCGCGCACCGTCGTCCCCGCCGCCGCTCGCGTCCCCGGAGTTCCCGCGTGCGCCGTCGTCACCGTCGCCGCTCGCGGACCCCGAGTTCCCGCGCGCGCCGTCACTTCCCGCGCCCGAGTTTCCCCGGTCGCCCTCGGACGCGTTCGTCGTGTCGGCGGCGTCCCCGCCGCTCGCGTCCCCGGAGTTCCCGCGCGCGCCGTCGTCCCCGCCGACGCTCGCGTTCACGGCGTCGTCGGCGTTCGAGTTCTCCGGGTTCCCGCGGTCCTCGGGCGGCCCGCGGTCGGTCTCGGTGCCGTTCTCGGTCGTCCCGTCGCGACCCTCGCCGCGGTCGTCGGGCGGTCCGCGGTTCGCCGGCGGACCGGGCTCGCCCGCGAGGCCCTGTCCGGTCCCCTTGCCGGCGATCCCGCGGGCCGCCTCGGCGGCCTCGCCGTCGGTCAGGTTCGACGCGTTCGAACGGAGTTCGGCGATCGCGGCGGCGTTCACCCCGCGCTCGCGGAGCGTCTCCTCGGGCAGCCCGTCGGCGGCCTCGGCGGTGGTGTTGAGGCGCGCCTCCAGCGTCCGGGTCTGGGCGACGACGCGGGCCAGCTTCGCGCGGTACTCGCCGCGGCTCATGTTCCCGGCCCGGTAGCGCTCGCGCAGGTCCTCGCGGCGCTCGCGCAGGTCGACGAGCTGTGCCCGGATCGAGTCCGTCTGGCTCGCCACGACGGCCGCCCGCGACTCGTTGGTCTCGGCGGATGCCAACTGCTGGCCGAGCGCGCGGCCCTGCACCTCGCCCTCGACCTCCGCCCCCTGTACGCCCACCACGCCGGCGAACGTCGCCCCCGGCTCCTCGTCCGTCGTCTCCTGGGCGAACGCCGCCGTCGCGGGGACCCCCGCGACGACCAGCGCCGCGACAACCAGGAGGACGGTCGTTCGGCTCATACCCGACACGATGTGGTACACCCACTAATAGCGTCCACTCCCTCTCGCCGGATTCAGCCCGGTTAAGGCTCGTTAACCCGTCGCCCGCGGGCGATCGTCCGGATCGTGTCCGGTCGACTACGCCTCGTCGTCGCCGGTCCCGTCGCCGCCGGCCTCGCCGTCGCCCCCGTCGTCGGGGTCCGGGAAGTTCGGGTCGCCCGGGTGGGGGTCCTCGTCCGCCTCCGGGAGCCGGAGGACGTTCTCGCGACCCAGCCGGAAGCTCTCGACGGTGCCGTCGTCGCGGAGGTCCCCGACGACCTGACTCGTCCGCGCGGCGCTCCAACCGAGTTCCTCGGTGACGTCCGCCTGCTTCATCCGCCCGCCGTTGCCCTCGACGAGCCTGACGACGCGCTCGTGGGGGCTCAACAGCTCCTCCGGGGGCGTGGTGTCCGCTTCGTCGTCGTTGCCGTCGGCGGCGTCCGTGTCGCCCTCGCCGTCGTCGGGGTCGCGCTCGTCGCCCGCTGTCGCCGCCGCGTCCGCGGGATCCGCGCCGTCCACGGCGTCCGGGTCGCTCGCCCCTCCGCCCGCGGCGCCGCGGTCGAGGACGTCGCCGCCGACCGGGAGGTCGCCGCGGCGGCGGAGCACCACCGCGCCGGCGATGCCGAGGAGCAGCACCGCGGCCACGGCGAGGTACGCCGGCCGGAGGGGACGGCGCCGGCGGGCGCGACCGTCACGCGCGGCTGGTCGGGCCCGAAGTTGCGCTCGCCGCGCCACGTGACCGCCGTCTCCGAGCGCTCGTCCGCCTCGGGGGCGACCCCGCGCACCTCGTAGCCGTCGGGCCACGCGACCGTGAGGACGGTCCCCGAGTCGAGGAACAGCCCCGCGAGCGCGTCGCCGGCGACGAGTCGGTCCCCCTGCGTCGCCGCGAACCCCTCCCAGGTGAACGTGTAGGCGACCACGCCGTAGTCGGTGCTCGTCGGGAAGGGGTTGCGCTGGGCGCTCACCGAGAAGTTCGTCGCCGCCATCTCCCGGCCGGTGGCGTTCTCCGCGGCGCCGACGGTCGTCGCCATGCGCGTCTCAAACCGGGAGACGTACGCCGAACGGTTCGCGCGGATGTCGGTCTGCAGGCTCTCGAACGCCGCCGTCGTGTTGTCGTCGGTCAACTCGATCCGGTAGGCGATCCGCCACTCGGCGTCGCCGTCCGGCCGGAGGGTCGCCCGGAGCACCACGCGGTCGGCCGCCACGTCGCCGGTCTGGGCGAAGCCGAGGCCGATGTCCGCCGGGCGGTCGCCGGAACCGCCCGCGTGCACGGACGCGGGGCCGACCGGGGCCGGGCCGGTTTCGGGGCCCCGGTCGCCGCGAACGCGGGCGCGGCGCCCGCGAGCGCGAGGAGGAGGGCGAGCGTGACCGCGGCGACTGGGCGTCGCATACCCACCCTCACCCGCGGACGGCCCAAAACGGTTTTCGTCGGCGGCGCGCCAACGGCGGACCATGGACGTCGAAGACCTGCTGAAACTGGTGTTGGTGCTCGTCGTGATCTGGATCGTGTTGGAGATCCTCTCGGAGGTCGTGGGGCTCGCGCTCGGCCTGCTCGGGTCGCTCGGCGGGCTGCTCGGGGTCGCCGTCGTCGTGCTCATCGTGCTGTGGCTGACCGACCGGATCTGACGGCCGTGTACAGCGTCAACGTCCCCGTCCCGTGGGAGGTCAGACGGCTCGCGGCGTCGCTCGAACCCGCGGTGACGGGGTTCGCCTCCGTCCGCGACCGCTACACGCTCGTCGTCAAACGGCTCGACGGCCGCGACCTCGACGACCTCCACCGGATCCGCGAGCGCCTGCGCCCCGCGCTGGCCGGCGTCGCGCCGTTCGACGTCCGGGTGACGGGGATCGACGCGTTCGAGCGCCCGCCGCTGGGCGAGGGGCCGGTCGTCTACCTCGCGGTCGAGGCCGTCGACGACGACGCCGGCGGCGTCCGCGGGCGCGACCCACTGCGCGCGGTCCACGACCGCCTCGTCCGGGAGTTCGGCGGCGTCGACGGGCTGGAGGGCGCCGACTACGTCCCGCACGTCACGCTCGCGCGGGGGTGGGCCGGCCACGGCGACCCCGGCGACGCGGTCGCGCGGCTCCGCGAGCGCGACGTCGAGGGCGTGCGCTGGACGGTCGACGAACTCGGGGTGTGGACGCGCGAGTACGAGGAGATCGCCGCACGGGTGCCGCTCCGCGGGTGACCGGACCCCCGGGGAGGGCGCCGGAAGCGGCTACCGCTCCGAGAGCCGCAGCGGCACGGGGTGGTTCGGGTGCATCGTCAGCGAGCCGCGGAGGTCCAGATCGGGGCCCTCGTAGTCGAAGTCGAAGCGCCGGCCGACGGTCGCGAGGATCAGCTTCGCCTCCAACAGCGAGAACTGCTTGCCGATGCAGTGGCGCGGCCCGGCGCCGAACGGGAAGTACGCGAAGCGGGGGCGGTCCGCCCGGCGCTCGGGCGCCCACCGGTCGGGGTCGAACGTCTCGGGGTCGTCGTACCACCGCGGCGAGCGGTGGACGACCCACTGCGGGAGCATGATCAGCGACCCCTCGGGGATCCGGTAGCCCGCGACGCGGGTGTCGACCTTCGCCTGCCGGAACAGGGTGTAGACGGGCGGGTACAGCCGCATCGCCTCCGACAGCACGCGGTCGGTGAACTCCAGATCGCGGACGTCGCCGGCGGTCGGGTCGCCGTCGAGGGCATCCACCTCGCGCCGGAAGCGCGCCTTCGCCTCCGGGTGTTGCGAGAGGAGGTAGAACGTGTAGGTGAGCGCCAGCGCGGTGGTGTCGTGGCCCGCCAACAGCATCGTCATCAGTTCGTCGCGCAGGTCCTGTTCGGTCTGCTCGCCCGCGTTCTGGGCCCGCAGGAGGATCGACAGCAGGTCCATCGGCATCGGCGAGTCGACGGCGTCGCCCGCGGGGTCGGCCGCGGTCTCCTCGGTGCCGCGGCGGCGCGCGACGAGGTCGTCGATGATCCCCTCCAGCGTCGACACGGCGTCGTGGAACTCGCGGTTCTCGCGGGTGGGCGCCCAACTCGGGATCACCGCCCGCATCGCGTTCGGCTCGAAGCGCTGGCCGAGCGGTTCGAGGTGCTCTTGCACCTCCTTCACCGTCTCGCGATCGACGTCGGTGCCGAACATCGCGGTGACGATGATGCGGACGGTGAGCCGGGCGAGTTCGATCTGCACGTCGACCGTGTCGCCGTCGGCCCACTCCGCGAGCGCGTCGGTCGTGTGGTCGACGATGGCGTCGTCGAGGCCGGCGATGCGCCGGGCGTGGAACGCGGGGTTCGCGAGGTCGCGCTGCTGTCGCCAGCGGTCGCCCTCGCTCATGAGGAGGCCGTCGCCCAGCAGGTCGTCGATGGCGTCGTCGAGGTTCGGTTTGCCGAACGCCGACCACTCGGAGACGAGCACGCGCTCGATGTCGCGCGGGTTGGTGAACATGTACGTCTCGCGGGGACCCAAGTCGAGGCGGATCACGTCGCCGTAGGCGTCCGCCACGTCGGTCATGAACGAGAAGGGGTCCCGGGAGTAGCGCCGGCCGTTCCCGAACAGCGGCTCGCCGCGGGGGCCCGGCGGTCTCGTACTCATACACGATCACAGGGGCGGGACGCGGAAATAGCCTCGGGCGGGCGCGTGCGCGCGTGGACGACAGAATCCGGGATCCGGATCGACGGCCCCGAACGGGCCGCGTTACTCGTCCAGTAACCGCGTCTGGTCGATCGGGACCGCGGTCAACCCCCCGGCGTTGCCGTTCGAGTACGCGTACAGCACGACCCCGGCCTCCACGTCGACGGCGCGTTTGAGCGTCCCGCTGAAGTCGTCGTCGCGGAAGCGGGCGCGCACGAGCTTCGACAGCGGGCTCGGGTCGCCGTCGCCGCCGTCGCCGTTCCCCGCCGTCCCGTCGATCGGCTCGAAGCGGGGGCCGTCCTCGTCCTCGTCGCCGCTCATGTCGGTGTCGCGGTCGAACAGACCCATGGGTCGGGGTCGCCGCGTCGTGTGAAAAGCGTGACGCGAGTCGGGTCGCCGCGCGTCGACGTGGCGGCGACGCCGGCTACCGGTTCAGCGTGTGGATCGCCCGCCCCATCGCGTTCTCGGCGGCCTCCATCGTCGCCTCCGCGAGCGTCGGGTGGGTGTGGATCGTCGCGGCGACGTCCTCCAGCGTCGCGCCCATCTCGACGGCGAGCGCGAGTTCGGCGATCAGCTCCGACGCCTCGGGGCCGACGATCTGGGCGCCGAGCACGAAGCCGGTCGCCTCGTCGGCGACGATACGGACGAACCCCTCGGTGTGGGTCGTCGTCAGCGCGCGCCCGGAGGCGTTGAACGGCATCTGCCCGACGACGGGCTCGAAGCCCTGTTCGGCCGCTTCGTCCTCGGTGAGCCCGACCGTGCCGATCTCCGGCTCGGTGAACACGGCGGCCGGGACGGCCTGGTAGTCGAGGGCGGCGGGTTCGCCGGCCGCGACCTCCGCGGCGACGATGCCCTCCTTGCTCGCTTTGTGCGCGAGCATCGGCTCGCCGGCGACGTCGCCGACCGCGAAGATCGAGTCGACGTCGGTGCGGGCCTGGTGGTCCGTCTCGATGAAGCCCGCGTCGGTCGTCTCCAGCCCGGCGTTCTCCAGTTCGAGCGTGTCCGTGACTGGGGTGCGGCCGACCGCGACCAGCACCTGCTCGGCGAGGTACTCCGCCTCCGCGCCGTCCTCGGTCTCGGTGGTGACGGCGACGCCGCCGTCGCCGGTCTCCGACCAGCCGCTGGCGCCCTCGCCGAAGTGGAACTCCACGCCCAACTCCTCGGCGCGGGTGCGGACGATACGCTGCACGTCCTCCTCGTAGCCGGGGAGCACGTCGTCGAGCATCTCGACGACCGTCACGTCGGTGCCGAGCTTCGCGAGCATCGTCGACAGCTCCATCCCGATGTAGCCCGCGCCGACGACGACGAGGCTGTCCGGGAGCGCCTCCATCCCGAGGAGGTCCCGCGAGGAGAGCACGCGCTCGCCGTCGAACTCGAACCCGGGGATCTGGATCGGCCGGGAGCCGGTCGCGACGACGGCGTGGTCGAACTCGATCGACTCCGAGCCCTGCCCGTCGCCGCCGTGGGCGACGCGGAGTTTCCGCTCGTCGGCGAACGTCGCCGTCCCCTCGATCAGGTTGACGCCGTTGGCCTTGCAGAGCTTCTCGACGCCGCCGGTGAGGCGGTCGACGACGCCGCTCTTCCACCGCTGCATGCGCTCGACGTCGACGGCGGGGTCGGCGTAGATCCCCAACTCCTCGGCGTTGGCCGCCTCGTGGGCGACGCCCGCGCCGTGGATGAACGCCTTCGACGGGATGCAGCCGTGGTTGAGGCACGTCCCCCCGTAGGCGTCCTTCTCGATGAGGGTCGTGTCGAGCCCCTGCTGTGCCGCGCGGATCGCGGCGACGTAGCCACCGGGGCCGGCCCCGATGACCGCGACGTCCGTGCCGGTCGAGATGTCTCCGACGACCATTGGGCGATGCTTCCGAACCCGGGATGATAAACTGGCAGGAATTGCGACCGTACGCCGGCGCGGCCCGCGTGCCGCGTGTCGGGGCGCCGGGCGTCGGCCACCGCAACGCCCATACCGACCGCCGGCGTCGACCCGGGCGTGCAGTCCGTCCGTCGTCCCGTCGCCGTCGCCCTGTTCGCCGCGGCGATGCCCGCGGTGATGCTCGCCGTCGACCGCGGACTGGTGCCGGAGTTCTCCGCCGCCGAGCCCGTCTGGTGGCTGTTGCCGCCGCTGGCGGTCGGCTACTGGGTCGCGTGGGTCCGGTGGGCCGAAGCCGGCGCGTGAGCGACGAACACGAGCTGTAAGCACACCGTAACTATCAGTAGGCGGTCCGTGGTGCGCCCGCAGCCATGGCACACGACGACTCGCGGTTCACACGACGTACCACGATGCGAACGGGAGCGGTCGCCGCCGGCCTGCTGGCGCTCGGCGGCGCGGGCGCGGGCACGGCGGCCGCACAGACGACCGTCACCGGCGGGGGCGGCGCGCTCCAGGCGGCGATCGACGCGGCCGACGAGGGTGACACCCTCGTGATCGGCGACGACGAGACGTACGACCCCGTCGTCGTCGGCGTCGCGGACCTCACGATCGAGACCGGGAACGACCCCGTGATCGAGGGCGCCGGCGGCACCGGCGCCGCCGTCTCCGTCGACGCCGACGGCGTCACCCTCTCGGGACTGACCGTGACGAACCCCGGCGGCCTCCTCGGGATCAAAGTCGAACCAGACATCGACGACGCGACGATCGTCCGCAACACCGTCGAGGAGGTCGGCCCCACGGGCCGCTTCGGCGTCACCGGGATCGTCGTCGGGCAGGGTGACCACGACGACATCACGATCGTGAACAACGCGATCCGGAACCTCGACCAGGAGACGACCGACGACTCCGGGTTCCCGACCGTCAACGGGATCCTGTTCGACGCGGACAACGACGACCCCGAGACGATCACCGACGTGACGGTGAACAACAACGTCATCGAGGGGTTGGAGAGCGACGTCGCACCGCTGGGGATCGTGGTCCAGCACGCCGTCGACGGGATGACGATCAACGGCAACGCGATCCGGGACCTCGTCGCCGACGACGCGACCGACTCCGACCAGTCCGACTCGGTCGACTTCGGGTTCACGTTCGCGCAGGGGATCAACGTCGCCTCGCCGTCGACGACCGACATGGTCGTCTCACGCAACGTCATCGAGGACGTCACCAGCGCCGAGGTGATCCTGCCGGAGGCGGTGAAGATCGACGGCGACGGCGGCGGCGTCCGCTTGCGCGCCAACCAGTTCCTCGTCGCGATCGGCGTCAACAACCGCAACGGCACCGACGACGGGAACCGCGACCCCTCGGGCGACCCCGAGGTCGACGCGCGCAACAACTACTGGGGGAGCCGACAGGGGCCGGAGGAGGCCGCGTTCAACACCGACGCCGACGACGACGACCGCGCCGACGTGATCGGCAACGTCGCGTTCGAGCCGTTCCTCCGCAACGCGCCCGGCGGCGAGGGGAACGCCCCCGGCGACAACGGCAACCGTCGCGGGAACGGGAACGGGAACGGCGGCGGCCCGCCGAACTGAGGCGGTCGCCCCGCCACACCCCGCGGCGGCTCACACGAAGCGCAGGCCGCCGCCCGTCGCCAACACGCGCCGGATCGACCCCCACGTCGACACGAGCGTGAAGTCCCCGGTGACGCCCTCGATGGCGCTGTCGCGGACGGCGACCAGCTCGAACCCCTCGCCGGTCGCCGTGATCTCGTGGTACGCCGTCTCGGCGTCGGAGTCGGCGATCAGCGTCGAGGTGGTGTCGTCGAGCCCCAGCCCCGCGAGCGCGGCGGTCGCGTGGGAGTTGAAGTTCCGGGGGAACCGCTCGCACAGCCCGCGCGTCGGGCCCTCGTACAGGACGACCTCGCCGTCGCCGGCCTCGAAGTCGGGGGCCTCCGCGGCGTACTCGAAGTCGAGGTGGGCGGGGTCCTTGCGCGCCTCGATGTGGACCGACTCCAACTCGCTGCGGGCGTCCGCGAGGCCGTCGATCCCGAACAGCGCGGCGTGCGGCAGGTAGATGGCGTTCCCGGCGTCCTCTGAGGCTGCCCGGAGGTGCGCCTCGTCGCCCGGGTCGGCGAACGCGGAGCCCGACAGCGCCATCAGGTCCGCCCCCGCGAGCAACTCCTCGGCGTAGTCGACGAGCACCCCCGGCGTCGCCGCCTCGACGACGAGGTCGGGGTCGCGTGCGACCAGGGCCGCGGGCGTCGTCACCTGCAGGTCCGGGTCGAGGAACGCCTTCTCCTCGCGGACCAGCACCCCCGCGAGGGCGACGTCGTCGCTCGCCGTCGCCCGCTCGATCAGGTCCGCCCCGATCCGTCCGGAGCCGACGACCGCGAGGCGGGGCGTGTCGCTCACGCGTCGTCGCCCCCGAAGAAGCCGTCCGTGTGCGCCACGGCGTGGTCGCGGGCGACCGACTCGTCCAGTTCGATCCCGTGACCCGGCGCCTCCGACACCGCGATCCGACCGCCCTCGACGAACGGGGCGTCGGTGTCGAGCAGGTCCGCCCACCAGTCCACGTCGAGCGCGTGGTACTCGAGGTAGCTGGCGTTGGGCACCGCCGCACACAAGTGGACCATCGCGGCCGTCCCGACGGGCGAGCAGACGTTGTGCGGGGCGAACGCGAGGTAGCGCTCCTCCGCGCGGTTGGCGATGGCCTTCGCCTCCGCGAGGCCGCCGACGGTCGCCGGGTCGGGCGTCACCACGTCGACGGCGTAGTCGTCGAGTAGCTGGGTGAACTCGTGGACGCGGAAGCGGTTCTCGCCGGTCGCCAGCGGCGTCGACGTGGAGCGGGCCAACTCCCGTTGGGCGTCCGTGTTCTCCGGCGGGAGCACGTCCTCCAGCCACATGATCGGGTACGGCTCCAGCGCCGTCGCGAGCCGTTTCCCGGAGCCCAACTCGTAGTCCCAGTGGCAGTCGAACGCCACCTCCGCGCGGCCGTCGACGGCGTCCACCACCCCCGCGACGACCTCCTCCTTCGCCGCGACGTGGGTGGGCGTGAGCCGCCCGTTCGTCGGCTCGGGGTCGTTGTCGGCGGGCGCGTCGAGGTCGAACTTCATCGCGTCGTAGCCCAGGTCGAGCGCCTCGGTCGCGCGCTCGACGTACGCCTCCGCCTGGTACGCCGCGTCGTCGGCGTAGTCGGTCGCGCCGTGGGCGACGGCGTACGACTCCCCCGCGTGCAGGTCGACGTACAGCCGCACCTCGTCGCGGTACTTCCCGCCGAGCAGCTGGTAGGTGGGGAGGCCGAGCAGCTTCCCGGCGAGGTCCCACAGCGCGAACTCGACGCCCGACGCCGCGGTGACGACCTTCCCGGTCGTGCCGCCGTGGCCCGAGGTCTCCTGAACCATGTGGCGGAACAGCCGCTCCACGTCGAGGGGGTTCTCGCCGACGAGCACGTCCTCGAGGTAGCCGACGATCCCGTCGACCCCGCCGCCGCGGTACGCCTCGCCGAGTCCGGAGATGCCGGCGTCGGTGTGGACGCGCACGAGGTTCCAGTCGAAGTTGCCGCGGATCACCGCGGTGTCGACGCCCGTGATCGACACGTCCCGCTCGGGAGCGCGGTGGACGCCGGGCATGGAGAAGTCCCGCATCAGGCACCCCCCTCGTCGGTGCGGAACTCCGCGAGCGCGTCGCGGTCGATCCGGACGCCGTGCCCCGGTCCGCGGGGCGTGAGCATCCCGTTCTCGGGCGTGGGCGGGTCGACGATCAGGTCGTCGAACACCTTGACGTCCCGGTCGCGGTAGAAGTACTCCACCATGCCGCCGTTGGCGACGCTCGCGACGAGGTGCGCGTGCAGGTGGGGGTTGTAGTGGGGTGTGACGGGCACGTCGTGGGAGGCGGCGGTGTGGGCGATCCGCAGCCACTCGGTGATCCCGCCACACACCGTCGCGTCCGGCTGGATCACGTCGACGGCGCCCTCGCGCAGCAGCTCGGCGAAGCCGTACCGCGAGAACTCCAACTCGCCGGCGGCGACGGGGTAGTCGAGCCCCTCGCGGACGCGGGCCATCAGCTCCACGCTGTCGGCCTTCACCGGCTCCTCGACGAAGTACGGGTCGTACGGCGCGAACCGCCGGCACGCCCGCAGCGCCTCGCCCGTGTCCGTCCAGACGCCGTTGGCGTCGAGCATGAGGGTGCGTTCGGGGCCGAGCACCTCGCGGGCGACGGCGACGCGCTTCTCCTCGGTCGCCACCGAGCGGCGCCCCACCTTCATCTTCACCGCGTCGTGGCCGCGGTCGAGGTACGTCTCCAGTTCCTCGCGCAGCCCGTCGACGCCCTCGCCGCGGTAGTAGCCGCCGCTGGCGTAGGCGGGCACCGACTCGCGGGCGGCGCCGAGGAACTCGTGGAGCGGGAGCCCCACGCGCTTTGCCCGGAGGTCCCACAGCGCGACGTCGACGGTGGCGATAGCGCGCAAGAGCAGGCCCTTCCGGCCGATCTGGTAGGTGCCCTCGAACATGTCGCGCCACAGGCGCGTCGTGTGGTTCGGGTCCGCGCCTTCGACCATCGGGGCGAGCAACTCCTCGACGGCGTCGGCGATGAGGCCGGCGCCGTCGTAGCCGAGCGTGTAGCCGACGCCCTCGGTGCCCTCGTCGTCGCGGACGAACGTGAGGGTGTGGTCGCGGTGCTCGACCGTCCGGGTCGCGAACGACACCGGCTCCGACAGCGGGATCGACACCGGGACGCTCTCGACGGCGACGACGGTCACGGGCGACCCCGCGCCGAGCGGCGGCTGTGTGGACGGTCCGGGGCGGTGCGGCTGGTTGTCGTGTGGTGTGGTGACATGGCGGCTACACGGTGAGGTTGTCGCCGGTGGCGCGGTCGAACAGGTGGGCGTTGCTGGTGTCGACGAGGAGGGTGAGGCGGTCGCCCTCGGTCGCCCCCGTGGCGTTGGAGACGCGGGCGGTGAACTCGGCGTCCGGGTCGTCCTCGCGGCCGACCGGGCGGACCGCCAGGTCCTTGTGCGGCCCCATCGGCTCGACGACGCCCACGTGGACGGCCATCGAGCGTTCGGGGTCGGGGTCGTCGACGAGCGCGGCGTCCTCGAAGTCCTCGGGACGGACGCCCAACTCGAACTCCCGGCCGCCCTCGGTCGGGAGCGCGAGCGACTCCGGGAGCGCCAGCCGAAGCCGTCGCCGACGGCGACGAGCGTGCCGTCGCGCGCCTCGACGCGCACGTCGAAGAAGTTCATCGGCGGCTCGCCGATGAACCCCGCGACGAAGCGGTTCGCCGGGCTCGCGTACACCTCCTCGGGCGGGGCGACCTGCTGGATCTCGCCGTCGTTCATCACGACGACGCGGTCGGACAGCGTCATCGCCTCCGCCTGGTCGTGCGTGACGTACAGCGAGGTCTTGCCGACGCGCCTGTGGAGGCGGTTCAGCTCCGTGCGCATCTGGATGCGCAGTTTCGCGTCGAGGTTCGACAGCGGCTCGTCGAACAGGAACAGCTCCGGGTCGCGGACGATCGCCCGGCCGAGCGCGACGCGCTGCTGTTGGCCGCCGGACAGGTCCGAGGGGCGCCGGTCGAGCAGGTCGCCGATGCCGAGCATCGACGCGGTGTCGTTCACGCGCTCTTCGATCTCGCCTTTCGGGAACTTCCGGATCTGCAGCGGGAAGGCGATGTTGTCGCGGACGGTCTTGTGCGGGTACAGCGCGTAGTTCTGGAACACCATCGCGACGTCGCGCTCGCGGGGCTCCTGCCCGGAGACGTCCTCGCCGTCGATGACGATCCGCCCCCGCGTCGGCTGTTCGAGCCCCGCGACCGTCCGCAGCGTGGTGGTCTTCCCGCAGCCCGACGGCCCGACGAGGACGATGAACTCCCCGTCGTACACGTCGAGGCTCACGTCGTCGACCGCGACGACCACGTCGCCGTCGTCCTCGGTGAACTCCTTGGTCACGCCGTCGAGGCGCAGGCTCACCCGGCGACCCTCGGGGTGGGCCCCGTGTTCGTCGGCCGTCGGCTGTTCGATCGTCTCTTCGTGGCTAGTGTCGCTCATGGTGTGCTCCGGTCGGTCGCGGCGGTGCCGGCACCGCTCGCGGCGGTGCGGTGGCGGTTCCTGCGCGGTCGGCGACGCCCGCGGGGGCGGCCCGGCCGGATCGAGAGGAGGCGCGGCCGCGGGCCGTCATCCCTTCATCCCCCCCGTGAGGCCGACGACGATGTAGCGGTTGAACGCGATCACCACCAGCGCCGACGGGATCACGGAGACGACGGCCGCGGCGGCCATCGCGCCCCAGTCGATGCCCGCGTCGCCGACGAACAGGAACGTCGCGACCGGGATGGTCATCGACTGGAGGTCGGTGCTCACCGTGAACGCGAACAGGAACTCCCGCCACGAGTAGAGGAACGTGAGGATCGTCCCCGCCGCGAACCCCGGCAACACGACCGGGAACACGACGTGGCGGAACGCCTGCACCTTCGTGCAGCCGTCGACGCGCGCGGCCTCGTCGAGCGCCGTCGGGATCGTGATGAAGAAGTTGCGCATGATGTAGATCACCAGCGGCAACCACAGGTACACGTTCGCGATCACGATCCCCGTCTTCGTGTTGAGCAGGCCGAACGTCGACACGATGCGGTAGTACGGCGTCACCAGCCCGATCGGCGGGAACAGCCGGGTGAACAGCACGAACACGAAGACGGCGTTGTCGTACGGGAACCGGTACCGGCTGAACACGTAGCCGGCGGGCGTCCCGAGCACCATCACGATCGCCGTCGACGCCGACGCGACGATCACGCTGTTGACGACCGCGCGCCAGAAGCCGCGGTCGATGAGCGCCCGGGAGTACGCGTCCAGCGTCGGCTCCAGCGGGAGGTACGTCATCGCCAGCACGCCCTGGCGCGTCTTCAGCGACGTGAGCAGCATCCACACGAGCGGCGTGACGATGAACAACACCGCGAGGAACAACACGAGGTGGACGACGTACGGGCTCTCGACGACGTCCCACACGCGCTGGCGGCGCCGGTACCGCTCGTTGGTGAGGTCTGCGCCCGCCATGTCAGACCTCGATCTCCTCCATGCGTTCGAGGATGAAGTACACGTAGCCGGCGGCCACGACCAGCGTCACGGAGACGAGGATGACGGCCACCGCCGACGCGAACCCGTAGTCGAGCAGTTGGATCCCGAACCGGTGGATGTAGATGGCGAGCGTCTCGGTCGCGCCGCCGGGGCCGCCGCCCGTCGTCGAGAACGGGATGGCGAACGCCCGGAACGCGAACATCCACGTGATCAGCCCCGCCACGAAGAACGACGGGCGGAGGTACGGGAGCGTGACGTTGCGGAACGTCTGCAGCGACGTCGCGCCGTCGACCTTCGCGGCGTCGTACATCTCCTGCGGGATCGACTGCAGTCCGGCTAGGAGGACGATCGCCGCGAACGGGATGCGCGACCACGAGTCGGCGAGGATGATCACCGCCATCGCCGTCGACGACGTGGTGAGCCACGAGAACGTCGAGGACAGCAGGCCGACGTCGAGCAGGACGCGGTTGACGACGCCGAGCTGGCCGTTGAACATCCACCGCCAGGTGACGCCGACGATCGACAGCGGCACCGCCCACGACAGCAGGATGAGGGTGGTGTAGCCGTTGCGGAGGCGGTCGGCCGTCACCTTGTTGAGCGCCAGCGCGATGACCAGCCCCGCGCCCACCGAGACGACCAGCGAGCCGAACGAGTACACGAGCGTGTTCTCGACGGCGTTCCAGAACGTCGGGTCGGTGAAGATGCGCTCGTAGTTGTACGCCGGCTCGAACGTCTCGCCGAACCCGCGGGTGTTCAACAGCGACAGCCACAGCAGCATCACCGCCGGGTAGATGAACACGACGAACAGCGCCACCAGCGACGGCCCGAGCAGCACCGTCCGGATGTGGTCGTTCACCCAGTCGGAGATCCGGCCGGTGACGCCGCCGCCGTGCGGGCCGACGTCGCGCCCGTACTCCTCAGTCGCCATGACGGGGCGGTGTGTGGGTCCGCGACATCAGTTGTTGATCTCCGAGTCGACGAAGTCCTGCACCTGGTCCATCGCCGCCTGCGGGGAGATCGACCCCTGGATCGCCCGCTGGACCGGCGAGAGCATCTGCTGGAACACGGACGCCATCTGCGGGAACAGCTCGAGGACGCCGTTCTCGATGGCGTCGCCGATGGTGTCGCCGAACGTGACGAAGTCGTTCTCCGCCGAGTCGGTGTACACCCGGTCCATGTACGAGATGTTCCCCTCGTAGGTGAACTCCAGCCACTGGGTGTAGTAGCTCAGCTTCAGGTCGCCGTACAGCATCGCGGCCAGCTTGTGGCCGGTGTCGGAGAACCGGTTGATGCTCGTCGTGTTCGGCGCGACCAGCCCGGCCTGCGTCGGCGCGGGACCCGCGTTGGCCGCCGGCGGGACGACGACCTGGTACTGGCTGCCGGCCTCGTACTCCTGGAGCAGCCGCGGGATGAAGTCCGAGAACGCGGTCGTGTACGCCAGTTGGCCGGAGGCGTACAGGTCGACGATGTCCCCCTCGCCGTAGGAGATGACGTCGCTGGGGACGTACCCCGCGTCGCGCCACTCCTTCATCTTCCGGATGACGCGCACCGCCTCCGGGGAGTTCATCACGACCGTCCCGTCGTCCTGCACCATGCGACCGCCCTGCTGGAACAGCAGCTCGCGGAACGAGTACGCGAGGTACGTCGAGGTGCCGGCGTAGTACGCGAACGCGTTCACGCCGGTGCCGGCGAACGCCTCGCCCAGCTCCTCCAGCAGGTCCCAGGACCACTCGCCCTGGAAGCGCTCGGGGTCGATCCCCTGCTCCTCGACGAGGTCGGGCCGCAGGTGACCCATGCTCGCCTCGCCGATGTTCGGGTAGCCGTACGTGTGGGTGCCCTGCTGGATGGGCCCGATGTCCCACTCGACGAGGCTCCGCAGCGCCGGGATGTACGGGTCGTAGCTCCCCTCGGGGTACAGCGCGTCCGTCACCTCGAGGTACCCCTGCTCGACGAACACGGGGACGAGGATGCCGTCGACGTTGAACGCGTGGGGCATCGGCTCCTCCGAGGAGAGGAACTGTTGTTCGCGCGTGTTCGCCTGGTCGACGCCGATCTCGATGACGTCGAGTTCGATGCCCGTCTTCTCGGTGAACAGCTCGTGGGCCGCCAGCGTCGCGGGGTCGAACTCCATGTTCGCCGCGCCGTGGTTGAGGATCTGCATCGTGTCGACGTCGCCCGCGGCGGTGTCGTCCCACCCGTCGGGCGGCGCCCACACGTCGTTCTCGACGGCGCTCTGGAACGCCCCGCTGTTCGTCCACGTCGTGTCGTTCTGCCGGTCGGGGACGTCGCGTCGCTGCTCGATCGGCCAGTCGGCCGCGGCGCCGATCCGGCGCTGCTCCCAGTCGTTCGCCAGTCCGAGCTCCTGGACGGCGGTCGTGAAGTCGCTGTCGCCGCCCCCACCGCCGTTTCCGCCGCCACCGCCCCCGCCGCCTCCGCCGCCGTTGCCGCCGTTGCCGGTTCCGCCGCCCGCGCACCCGGCCGTCGAGGTGACGACGCCGAGTCCGGCGAGCTTCAGGAGTGTGCGTCGATCTACCGTGTGGTCCGGTGCCATGGTTGGGGGAGGCCGGTGCCGTCGGGTAGTATAATGTACACTACCGCGGCGAGATAGCGCCAGTAGGCGTTCGAACGTCGCTCGGGTGCGTACACGGTCGCGTCACGCCCGGGGTCGACGCCGGCGCCACGCGGCCGTCGGCGCCCCGCTGGAACCGTGCGCGCGTTTTTGCCGGCCGGCGCCGTCGGGCGCGCATGGACTACGAGATATCGGGCAACGCGGCGCTCGTGACCGCCTCCAGCAGCGGCCTCGGGGAGGCGTCGGCGACGGCGCTCGTCCGGGAGGGCGTGAACGTCGTCGTCAACGGCCGGGACGAGGACCGGCTGGCGGCGGCCGTCGAGCGGATCGACGCCGCCGGCGACGGCGCGGCGGTGGGCCACGCCGCCGACATCACCGACCCGGACGCGGGGGCGGCGCTCGTCGAGGCGACCGTCGACGAGTTCGGCGGCCTCGACCACCTCGTGACGAGCGCCGGGGGCCCCCCGAGCGGGCCCTTTCTCGACACGACCGACGAGGACTGGTACGCCGCCTACGACCTGCTCGTGATGAGCGTCGTCCGGACGGTGCGGGCGGCCGCCGACCCGCTCCGGGCCGACGGCGGCGGCACGTTCGTCGCCGTCGCCTCCCGCAGCGTGAAGGAGGCCATCGACTCGCTGGTGCTGTCGAACGCCGTGCGGATGGCCGTGATCGGGCTGACGAAGACGCTGTCGCGGGAGTTGGCGCCCGAGGTCCGCACGAACGCGGTGCTCCCGGGGCCACACGAGACGAGCCGCATCGAGCGCCTGATCGAACAGGGCGTCGAGCGCGGCGACTACGCGTCGTACGAGGCGGGCCTCGCGGCGCGCGGGGAGTCGAACCCGCTGAACCGCATCGGCGACCCGATGGAGCTGGGCAACACGGTCGCGTTCCTCTCCTCGCCCGCGTCCGGCTACGTCAACGGCACCGCCATCCCCGTGGAGGGCGGCCTCGGGCGCGCGAACCTCTGAGCCGGCGCCGCGGGACAGCGACGCGCCCGGGCGCCGGGCGCGTCACTCGGGGTCGAACTGCCGCATCGCCGTCCGGACGCCCTCGCGGTCGCCGATGAGGGTGATCCGGTCGCCGACCTGGAGGGTGAAGTCGGCGTCGGGCACCTGCGTGTCGTCGCCGCGGGCGACCAGCGCGATCAGGCTCCCGCCGGGGAGCTCCGGCCCGATCTCGCGGACGGTGACGCCGGCCATCTCCTCGCTCGTGACCTCGATCTCCTGGACGTCGCCCGAGCGACCGATCTCGCCCATCCAGTTGGCGAGCGCGGGGCGCTCGATGTAGTTGTCGATGGCCTGTGCGGTCGCCAGCACCGAGGAGACGGTGGTGACGCCGAGCTCCTCGAACGCCTCGACGTTGTCCGGGTTGTTCGCCCGCGCGAGGATCGTCTCGGGGGCGAACTTCGACTCCGCGAGCTGTGCCACGAGGAGGTTCGCGTCGTCGTCCCCGGTGGCGGCGACGACGATGCGCGCGTTCTCGGCGCCGGCCGACCGGAGCACGTCCGTGTCCGTTCCGTCGCCGATGTGGACCGTGTGGCCCTCGTTGCGCGCGATCTGCACCACCTCCTCGTCGTTCTCGATGACGACCACGTTCTCGCCGCGGTCCTCGAGGCGTTCGGCGAGCGCGCGGCCCACCTTCCCGCCTCCGATGATGATGACTCTCATTGGTATCACGTCGAGCCGCTCCGCGATCTGTCGGGCGAACCCGCCCTCCAACACGACCGTCGCCAGGATGACCAGGAACACGGTGCCCACGAGCACGTCCGCGGCCGGCTGCATCCCCTCGTTCGCCAACTCGACGGCGAACAGCGTCGCGACCGACGCCGGGATGATGCCGCGGGGGCCGACCAGCGACATGAACAGCCGCTCGTTGCGCTCGAACCGGTCCCCGACCGTCGACAGCATGACCAGCGCGGGCCGGATCACCAGCATCACGGCGACGACGACGACGACGCCGCCGACGCCCAGCGCGATCAGGTTCTCGAACTGCAGCAGCGCCGCCAGCGCGATGAACACGAACGAGAGGACGAGCAGCGTGATGTCCCCCTTGAAGTCCGTGATCTCCGCCTCGTACGGCACGTCGGCGTTGCCGAGCAGCATGCCCGCGACCGCGACGGCGGCGATGCCGGCCTCGGTGGCGACGTAGTTCGCGCCGCCGTACGCGACCAGCGCGCCCGCGAGGACGAGCAGCCGGGCGTTCTGCGGGGCGTTGCCCGGCGAGAGGTCGACGTAGCGCAGCGCGTAGTAGACGACGCCGGCGACGAGCGCGCCGACGACGACGCCGATACCGAGCCGTTCGGCGAACAGCGTCACGAGCGCGGCCGGCGCGGTCGTCTCCGTCACGATCGCCTCGAAGATGACGACCGCGAGGATCGCGGCGGTCACGTCGTTGACGATCCCCTCGGTGTCGAGCGCGGTGGCGACGCGGTCGCGCACCGGCACCACCTCGAGGATCGGCGCGATCACCGTCGGCCCGGTCGCGACCAACAGCGCGCCGATGAGCCCGGAGACGAGCCAGTCGACGCCGAGGGCGAACCGGACGACGACGGTCGTCGCGACGAACGCGATGACGGCGCCGATCGTGACGAGCCGCAGCGTCGCCGCGGGCGCCTCCCGGAGCTTGTCGATCCGGAGGTGGAACGCCCCCTCGAAGACGATGATGGCGACCGAGAGGCCGACGATCGTCGACAGCCCGGTCAGCCCGAACGTCTCCCGTGTGATGAGGCCCAGCCCCTCCGGCCCGAGCAGGACCCCCGCGGTGATGAGAAAGATGATGCTCGGCAGTCGGAACCGGTCCGAGAGCACCTGCGCGGTGACGCCGACGCCGATGATGGCCGCGACGAGCGCGATCAGTTGCGCGGCGCCTGCCGCCATTCCCTCACCTCCATACCGGGCCCACAGGCGGGCGCTTGAAAAAGGCGCCTACTGCGGCGCGACCGGGGACCGGTCCCGTGCGGCCGGCTACGGCTCCGCGTACATGTCCCCGATCTCGTCGGCGTACCGGTCGAGGATGTTCCGGCGTTTCTTCTTCATCGTCGGCGTGAGCAGGTCGTTCGCCTCGGAGAACTCCTCGGGGACGACGCGGAACTGCTTGATCGTCTCGTGGGCCTCGAACGACTCGTTGACGCGGTCGACCTCCGACTGGATCAGTTCGCGGACGCGGTCGTCGCGACACAGCGCGTCGTCGTCGGCCGGCAGGTCGTACCCCTCGGCCTCGCCCCACTGGCGCACGGCCGCGAGGTTCGGCACGACGATGGCGGAGACGAACTTGCGGGCGTCGCCGATCACCATCGCCTGCTCGACGACCTCCGAGGCCGCGAACGAGTCCTCGATGGCGCCCGGCGGGACGTACTTGCCCGTCGAGAGCTTCATCAGCTGTTTGGCGCGCTCGCGGAACTCGATGAAGCCGTCGTCGCGGAGTTCGACGACGTCGCCGGTGCGGAACCAGCGGTCGCCGTCGAGCTCGACGAACGCCTGCTCGGTCTCGTCGGGGAGGTTCCGGTAGCCGCGGAACACGTTCGGCCCGCGCACGAGCAGCTCGCCCACCTCGCCGTCGTCGCCGTCGACGGCGCCCACCTCGTCGTCGACGCGCACCTCCACGTCGTACACCGGGTGGCCGATGGTGCCGACCTTCGGCTCCTCGGGCGGGTTCGTCGTGACGACCGGCGACGTCTCCGTGAGACCGTACCCCTCGAGGATGGGCAGGCCCATCCCGTGGTACAGTTCGCACAGATCCGCCGACAGCGAGCCGCCGCCGGAGATGAAGAAGTCGATGTTGTCGCCGAGCGCCTCCTTCACGCTGGAGAAGACGAGCCGGTCGGCCACGGCGTAGCGCGTCCGCAGGGCGAACCCGGGGTCGTCGGCGCGGTGGTACTCCCGGCCGACGCTCGTCGCCCACGTGAAGATCCGCTCTTTCACGGGCGACTCCGACGCCTGCTCGCGGATCGCGGCGTACAGCTTCTCGTACACGCGGGGGACGCTCGTCGCCGTCGTCGGGCGGACGAGGCCGAAGTCCTCGCGCAGGGTGTCGGGCGACTCGGCGTACGCGACCGTCGCGCCCGCCGAGAACTGCATGAAGTGGCCCGCGAGGCGCTCGAACACGTGCGCCAGCGGGAGGAACGACAGCGTCGTCGACTCCTCGTCGATGACCGGCACGTCGTCGGGCTTGTCGGGGCGGGGGCCGAACCGGCGCATACACTGGTCGACGTTGGAGAGGAAGTTCCGGTGGGTCAGCTCCGCCCCCTTCGGGGTGCCGGTCGTCCCGGAGGTGTAGATGAGGCTCGCGAGGTCGTCGAGGTCGCGGTCGACCACCCAGCCGTCGCCGGGGTCGACCTCGCTGCCGAGGTCGTGGACCTCGCCGAGCGTGTACACGTCGTCGCGTTCGTGGGGCTCGCCGTCGACCAGCACGACGAAGGAGAGGTCGAGGTCGTCCTCGACGGCGACCACCCGGTCGAGGAGGTCGCGGTTCTCGACGACGACGCCGGAGGCGCCGGGGTCGGCCAGCAGGTGCTGCACCTGCGAGGGCGACGACGACTTGTACACCGTGGTGACGACCGCGCCCGCGCCCAGCAGGGCGAAGTCGCTGTGGGCCCACTCCATGCGCGTGTTCGAGAAGACGCCCACGCGGTCGCCCGCGGTCACGCCGAGTTCGCGGAAGCCGGCCGACAGCCGGCGCACGAGGTCGCGCATCTCCCCGTACGTGAGGTCCGCGTAGTCGCCCGCGGGCGCGGCGTCGACGACGCCCGCGTCCACGAGCGATCGCTCGTACACCCCGCCCTTGTAGCGCTGTGCGACTCGGTCGGCGTGCTCTCGCGCGCTCGCGTCGAAGGTGGCCGCCAGCGAGTCCCGGGTCACGCCCGGGTCGTACTCGCGTTCGGCCTGCCGCCAATCCATGCCTCCCCCTGTCGGGGCGCCCCTAATAAGTCGGTCCCCACTCGGAGCGCGTTGTTCCGGGTTGTTCCCGACTCACACCGGCTTCCCGCGCTCGTCCATGTAGTCGAGGTAGCCGAGGACGCCCCGGGTGTTCATCTTCTCCTCCTCGCGGGCCTTTCGCTCCCCCCACACCTCGACGTGGTCCGCCGGCGCGTGGTCGGCGAAGTGCCGGATCACCGCCTCGTCGTCGCCCAGCTCCTCGCGTTTCCGCCGGACGGCCTCGACCCACTCCGCGAGCGTTCGCTTGTACGCGGCCATGTCGGCGTCGCGGAACTCCTTGGGACCGAAGTGGCCGAAACAGAGGTACCGGGGGTCCAGATCGCGGATCGTGTCGGCGTCGGCCTGACAGCCGTGGAGGTCGAACCGCGAGGGGGGCGACGTCTGACGGATCTCGTCGAGCGCGGGGACGTAGATGCCGGCGGCGTCGGCGGTGAACACCACGTCGTCGCCGCGGTCGTGGAAGATCACCTGGTGTGGCGCGTGCCCCGGCGCGTGGTGGACGTCGAGGTCGCGGTCGCCCAGGTCGATCGTCTCGCCGCCCGACAGCGGGTCGATGCGCTCCTCGGGGATCGGCTCGGGGTCGACGTAGAACTCCCACTGGTCGCCGACGGCGGCCTTCGTCCCGGCGACGAGGCGCGTCGGGTCGACGAGGTGTTCGACCGCCGACTCGTGCATCGTCACCGTCGCGTCGGGGTACCGCTCGGCGAGGAAACCGGCGCCGCCGGCGTGGTCGAGGTGGACGTGCGTGGGGAGGATCCACTCGGGCCGCATCCCGAGGTCGTCGAGCGCGTCGAACAGGTACTCGCGGTTGTCGCCGATCCCGGTGTCGATCACCGCCGGACGCTCGGCGTCGAGGAGGTACACCGAGCCGTAGTTCACGGTGCCGTACATACCGGTGTCGAGGCAGTACAGGTCCGTGCAGCCGGGGACGGGCGCGTACTCGCCGGGCTCGATGTCCATGTCCGAACGGGCGTCAGTCGGCGCCAAAAGGATTCGGGAGGCGGTCGTCGGCGGCGGCCTCGCCCGGATCGACGGACGGAGCGCTGGTCGAGGGGGCCGCGGAGGGCGGAGCGGGGCGGGAGCGGGGCGGACGGCGGGGCGTGCGGCGCGTCGGCTACGCGTTCACGTCCGGGCCGTCGTCGACGAACCGGACGGTGAACCGGTCGTAGCCGCCGTAGGCGGTCTCGAGCGAGCCGAGCCACCAGTTCCATCGTTCGACGAGGTCGCGGTCCGCCGGGGCGTCGTCCATGTTCTCGATCACGTCCGCGATCGTGAGTTCGTGCCCGCGGTCGGCTTCGATCTTACCGGAGTCAGCCAGATCCCGCGCCTGCCGAGCGACGGTACGGCGAGCCGCCTGGGTCCCCCCGAACTCGCGCTCGAGGGCCGCCGTGAGTTCTCTGCTGTCCACAGCCTCGATACGGCCTCCATCCCTTTTAGTTAGCCGGGTGTGTGTCATCCCCTCGCACGACCACCGTCAGACGGTTCGGCGGCGGACGAGTCGACCGGGAGACACGTTCGTCGCGGCGGCGCGGTCGCTCGCGAGCACGGTCGGCTGAGGGGAGTAAGCCCCCTTCTGTTCGGCCCGACATTCGGCTGAGCGTCCGCGTCGTCGCGGGGCGGGGCCCCGCGGCCCGCACGGGTCGTGCGGGCACCCGGACTACCATCGGGGGGCGGCCGCGAACGGCCGCCCCCGTCGACGCGGGCTTGCACCGGCAAGGATTCGCCGTTCCATCCGTTCCCGCCCGTCGACCCTCGGTGGGTGAACTCCCTCCCCTCTCGGGTCGGTTCGCGCGCCCGCGGCGTGGCCGCGGGCGCCGGCGGCGACGTCGTCGCCGCCACACCTCATCGGTCGGGGCGGGGGTCTCGTTGCTGTTCCAGAGCCAGCCGTCTCCGACTCCGGGCTTGCGCCCGGTCGCCCGTCCGGGGGTGGGGGGACTTTCCTCATGCGCCGTCGCGGGTCGGGCGCACGGGGGTCGGGCTCCCTCTGCCGATCGGACGTAGACCGACGGCCCGGATAAAGCGTTCGGGCCCGGGGGCGTCGCGCCGCGAGGCCGCCGCGATCGGTCCCGTCGGCCGCTGCTCCCAGTTAGTGTGTGGATAGCTACCACATCGAGGGAAGGGTTCAAGTTAGCACAGTACCCAGAACGTTTATGTCCAATGCGGAGGCCGTGCGGCTGACCTACGAGGACGGTGCACGCGCGGTCGAACTCGCCCGGGAGTCCGTCGAGGCGTTCGTACTCCAGGGCCAGCGCGAACAGCCCGGCAGCATGCGCGACGCCTTCTACGCCCGAACGGGCGCGTTCGTCCGCCTGCAGTCCACACGCGGCAGAGGCCGGATGCGAGGCTGTGCCGGTTCGTATCGGGGGAAGGACCAGCTCGGCCACGCGATCGTCGACGCGGCGATCAAGGCGGCCTCCGCCGACTCCGGCGGCTCCGAACTCGAACCGAAGGAACTCGACTCCGTACTCGTCTCGGCGTGCGTCGTCTCCGGCGTCACGCTCACCAACGACCCCGTCGCCGACCTCGAGCTCGGTCGCCACGGCGTCGCCATCGACCACAACGGCAAGCACGGCTGGCTGTACCCGACGATCCCCGTCGAGAACGACTGGAGCGAGGAGCGGTTCCTCTCGCGCGTCTGCCGCAAGGCCGGCCTCTCGCCGCTGGCGTGGCAGGAGGAGGAGACGATGGTGACGCTCATCGACGGGCAGGTGTTCCGCGAGCGTGAGGACGGCGGCTCCGTCGAACAGCTGTAAGGGACGCACTCGGCCGGCTTCTCTCCGACGTAGGTGTCCACCAGCGGTGCGGTTCGGTGTCGCTCAGCAGCCGGCTTCGACGGGGCCGTCCTGCTCCACCGCTGCCTCCGCGAACTCGGCGTCGAACGCCGTCGTCTCGCCGCGAACGTGGTCGACGCGAACCGGAAGCTCGGTCGGGTCGAGGCGCGCGGTGAGCGTGTACGTGACCGGTCCCGGCGTCCCCTCGCACCGATCGAGCCAGCCCCGGTCCTCGACGGCGACGGTGACACCGTGGGACCGCCCCTCCGGCCCACGCACCAACTCGCTCGTGAGTCGCTGGCACGACGGGTCGAACGACGGGATCCGTCCGCGGAGCCGGAAGGTGGGACCACCCTCGACGACACGGGGCCGCGTCGTGTCGACGGTCAACCGGACCGCGTGGCCGTCGCAGTCGAACGCCGAGGCGGCTGGGTCGGCGTCGACGGTGAGTTGGTGGTCGAGCGACGACGGCGCGTGGAAGCCGCAGCCGGCGATGGCGGCGGTCGCGCTCGCCGCGAGCCCGGTCGCACCCGACCGGAGCAGGTCACGTCTGGAGGGCATCGCCGGAGCGAGTCGCGGTCGGGGCATACGTCTTGTGCTTCCAGCGACAGGCGTACGCCGAGAGCGTCAGTCGTCGCCGAAGCCCGTCGCCGTCGCGTCCGCCAGCGCCCGCCCCGCCGCGGCGTCGACGTCGAACTCCCGGACGACTTCGCCGTCGCGGATCAGCGGCTCAAGGAGCGCCTCCCCGCCGTCGGGGCCGTCGCGCCCGCGGAGGCCGACGTGGTGGCCGCCGTCGGGCGTCCGGTACACCTCCTTCACGCCGGAGAGCTTGCCGCGTTTCGCGGCCGGGTCGCCGTCGACCTCGACGATGTCGAGCGCGAAGTCGACGGGGTCGGCGTTGGAGACGTAGCCGCCGACGCCGAAGCCGTCGGCCACGTCGCGGAGGTGCCGGAGTTCGGCGGGCCCGAGGCCGCCCGAGAGGAACACGTCCACGTCGTCGTGGCCGCGGGCGTCGAGTTCCCACCGCACCTCGCGGACGATGTGGCGGAAGTCGCCCCGCCGGGAGCCGGTGGTGTCGAGGCGGACGCCGTCGAGGCGGTCACCCAGCGTCTCGACCGCGCGGATCACCTCGTCCTTCTCGTCGGAGTAGGTGTCACACAGCGCGATCCGGGGCACGTCCTCGGGGACGGCCTCGTCGAAGGCGCGCCACGCCTCCTCCTGGTGGCCGCGGCCGAAGCAGATGAGCAGCGCGTGGGGCATCGTGCCCGACGGGTCGCGGCCGAGCACCTCGCCGGCGGCGACGTGCGAGAAGCCGTCGAGTCCGGCGACGAGCGCGCTCCGCTCCACCATCGCGGCGATGCTCGGGTGGACGTGGCGCGCGCCGAACGAGAGGAGGTTCGCGTCGGGGGCCGCGCGACGGCACTCCAGCGCCGCCGTGGCGACGCCGGAGGCGTGCGACAGGAAGCCGAGGAGGGAGGTCTCCAGTTCCGCGAAGTCGAGGTAGCGCCCCTCGATCCGCAGCACGGGGCCGCCGTCGAACAGCGCCCCCTCGGGGAGCGCGTCGACGTCGACGTCGCGGTCCGCGAGGAGCGCGGCGGCGTCCTTCACGCCCGCGAGGAGTTCGAACTCGCCGTCGGGGAACTGGTCGGCCGTCACCTCCGCGACGACGCGGGGGTTCCGGTCGGCGTGGCGGAGCGTCTCCACGGTGCGCGCGAAGTACGCGTCCGTCGCGGAGCCGTCGCGGATGGCGTCGGCGTCGACGATGTCGAACGCCTCGGGGGCGGTCATCGTCGCTCGGTTCGCCGGCACGACGCAAAAAGTCACGCCATCGGCGGGGCGGCGACCGTGTCGGAACCGGCCACCGACGGACCGTCGCCGTCGTGTGCGAACGCGATCGCCGACCGGTCGGATCCGTGTCAGTAAGTGACAAGCTTAAGCGCGTGCGTCGTCCACGGCCGACCGATGCAGGGGAACGACGGGCCGAGCGAGCGGGTGGTGCGCTACCAGTGTCCCGCCTGTGGCGCCCGCTTCGACGACATCTTCGTGGGACTCGAACACACCGAGACGACCGAGGGTAACGTCCCGCTTCGACGCGTAGCCTGAGGGTTCGCGGTGTCCGGCCCCGGACGTGGCGCGCGAGCGGCGAGCGGTCGCGGGACGGGGTGAGCGGTGGCTACTCGGACGTAACGGCGGGGTACGACGACCCCGGCGAGCCCTACTGGGGGGGCCACGTCGACTAACAAAGGAACCCCGCGGCGAGTGCGTCTGTCGCCGTGATTCGACGATGACCGAGGCAGAACTCGCGTCCCACGAGTGGTGGGAACAGTACAAAGAGACGGTGAACAGCGACCCCGAGATGCAGGTGCGGGGGCACGACCGGTTCGACGAGAACTTCTACGTCCAGTTGGACGACGAGCGGTTTCTCGTCGCGATGGACGACGGCAAGGTGTCGGAGGTGATCCCCAACCCGGGGCTCAACCAGGAGTGGTCCTTCGGCGTCGAGGGCGGCCGCGGGGCGTGGGAGGAGTTCGTCCGAGAGGTGCCGCCGGCGTTCAACCACGAGATCATCGCGTCGAACTACCGGACGCAGGTGAAAGGCGAGTCCGGTCACCTCCAGCTCACGGGGAACAACCGACAGATCTTCCAGAATCTCCGGCCGTTCCAGCGCGCGCTGGACCTGATGCGTCACACCCACAACAACGGAGGCAATCTATGAACGAGCGAGAACCCGGCACGGTCGAGGAGATCACCGGCAAGTACGTCCACGTGGACGTGAACGGCACCACCCAGCGAGTGTACTTCGAGGAGGCCGGCCCCGAGGACGGCATCCCGCTGCTGTGCCAGCACACCGCCGGCTGCAACAATCAGGAGTGGCGCCACCTCCTCGCCGACGAGGAGATCACCGACGAGTACCGGGTGATCGCGTACGACCTCCCGTTCCACGGGAAGTCGGTGCCGCCGACGGGTCAGGAGTGGTGGGAGGAGGACTACACCCTCACCGCCGACCGCTTCGCGGCGACCATCGTCGCCATCGCCGACGCGCTGGAGTTGGAGGACCCCATCTACATGGGGTCGAGCATGGGCGGCAACATCACGCTCGAACTCGCGGACTGGCACCCGGACCGCTTCCGGGCGCTCATCGGACTGGAGTGTGGGGCGTACAGTCCGGGCTTCTACATCGACTGGCTCGACGACCCGCACGTCAACACGACCGAGGTGAACGCCTACGCCTGCTGGGGGCTGATGGCGAAACAGAGCCCCGAGCAGACGCGCCGCGAGACCATGTACCTGTACGAACAGGGCGCCACGGGCGTGTTCAAGGGCGACCTCTACTACTACTCGGTCGACCACGACTACCGCGAGAAGCTGGGCGACATCGACGCGACCGAGTGCCCGCTGTACGTCGTGAACGGGGAGTACGACTACCTCACCACTCCCGAGGACGGGAAGGAAGTCGCCGAGGGCGTCGGCGACGGCTGCGTCTCCGTCGAGATCGCCGACATCGGACACTTCCCGATGAGCGAGAACCCGGTGCTGTTCAACGCCTACCTGAAGGAGATTCTGGCGGACATCACCGGCGAGCGCTCGGGCCGTCTCCCGGAGGTACTGACCCCGGACGACGTCGGGGTCGAACTGAACCGGACGGAGGCACGGGCGGTGCGACGCGAGGCGGAGGAGGCCGAGTAGCGGCCCGGCACTCCCGTCAGGGACCGCCGCGGCCCCGGACGACTACCGCGGCGGTGCCCGAACCGTGTCCAACTGCTCGACGGTCGGCGCGTTCGTGATCACGACGCGGCTCCCCGTGCGCTCGACCCGGAACGCGTCCGCGAACGGGCCGTCGGGCACGCGGTACACGTTCGCGCGTCCGTCGACGGTCTCGGCGCCGACCCGGAGGCGGAGCATCGTCCGGTACGCCCGGACGAACTCGCCGGCCTCGCTCGCGTCGTCGAACTCGATCCCCCACACGTAGCCGTACGCGGCGTCGTCGCCGTCGCCGGAGCGGTACGGCACCAGTCGGTCGCCCGCCCAGCCGTCCGACGGCGCCGCCGAGTAGTCGTACGACGAGTACGGCAGGTCCGCCGAGCGGTAGCCGCCGACGTAGTCGTTGTACCAGAACATCGCGAACAGCCCCGCCTCGCCGAGGCGCTCGGTCCGTGTGTCGAGGTCGAACCGCGACCAGTCGCCGCTCGACCGGTCCGGGAGCCGAACCGACGCGACCGGCTCGTCCGGGTAGCGCTCGGGGTGGATCGTCTGCTCGGTCGACCGGGGGCGGCGGTCGTACGCGGCGTTCACCGCCGCCCAGCCGCCGCGCTCGCGGAGCTGGTGGACGAACGCGGGGCCGTCGGCGTACGGCTGGTACACGTACGCGAACAGCCCCCGGTTGATCGGCTGCCCGCCGCCGCCGCCCGAACGCGCCGGCCGGGGGACGCAGTCCCACCCCTCGGCGTCGCCGGCGGCGTCCGGGTCGGCGCCGGCGGCACACCGCTCGAGGTACAGCGTCTCGACGTAGCGGGCGTCCCCCTCGGTGAGGCCGTTGTGCGCCAGCCCGCGGTCGCGGGAGCGGCTCCCGACGAAGCCGAAGTGCTGGTCCTGCAGGGCGTGGACCAGCTCGTGGGCGAGCGTCCCGCGGTCGATCGTCGGCTCGGCGGCGTCGGAGACGATCACGATGCGGTCGCCGGAGGGGGTGTAGTACCCCTGCACCGCGCCGCCGTACAGCGCGTCGAACTCGTCGCTCACGGCGTCGTCCTCGCCGACGATCAGCGGGGCCTCCCACACCTGCTCGTGCCACGCCTCGTACTCGGGGGAGCGCTCGCCGCCGAACACCGCGCGCTCGCGGTACTCCGCCCGACTGATCACCTCGACGGGCACCGACTCGCGGAACTCCAGCCCGCGGACCCGCTCGACGCGGGCCATCGTCCGGGCGACGAACGCCTCGCGCTCGGCGGCGTCGAGGCCGTCGCTTTGGTTCACGTCGATGGACTCGTTGTACCAGTAGCCGGCCTCCCAGCCGAGCCGGTCGCTCGGCGGGTCGTCGGGGTACTGCCAGTCGTCGGCCGCGGCGGGGCCGGCGGTCGGGGCGCTGCAGCCGGCGAGCACCAGGAGGAGGGCGGCGAGAACGGACGTCGCGGTACGCACGGTGGTCGACCGATCGACGGGACGCGGCGCGAAAGGGTTCGGACGCCGGCCGCCGTGGCCGCGGGACGGCGCGGCCGTCAGTCGCGCCGGCGGGCGAGGAGACCGGCCGCGGCGACGGCCGCCAGCGCGACGACGACGCCGAAGCCGGCGCCGGTCGTCTCGGTCGTCGACCCGTCCGTGTCCGGGTCGCTGTCGGCGTTGTTCCCGGTGTCGTCCCCGGCGTCGACGGTCGCGGTCGTGTCCGTCGGCGTCGCCGTCGGCGTCGCGTCGGGGTCGGGCGCGAGGCTCGGCCGGATGTCGCGCACGTCGTCGACGGTCGGGCCGTTCACGATGGTGACCCGGGTGCCGTCGCGGTCGACGTAGAACGCGTCCGCGAACGGGCCGCTCGGGACGACGTGGTAGCCGGCGTCGGTCTCGCGCACGTCGTGGGCCTCCAGCATCCGGAGGTACGTGTCGTGGAACTCCCGGGCGTCGGTCTCGGTGTCCCACTCGGTCACCCAGACGTAGCCGTACTCGGCGTCGTCGCCGGCGCCGGTGCGGTACGGGAACAGCCGGTCGTTCGCCCAGCCGGCCGACGGCTCGGCGTCGTAGTTGTAGACGTCGTACGGCCCCGACACGCCCTGCACCACGTTCTGGGGCGGGATGGTGTCGGCGCCGTAGTTGCGCGCCTGGTACCAGAACATCGCGTAGATGGACGCCTCGCCGACGGTGTCGGAGCCGTTCTCCCCGAGCCGCGGGTCGTCACGGGGGAACGTCTCCCAGTCGCCGGTCGATCCGTCCGTGAACTCGATCGGCGTCGGCTCCTCGTCGGTGAGTTGGATCACCTGCTCGGTGGAGGTCGGCGGGTTCCGGAACCGCTCGTCGAAGGCGGCCCAGCCGCCCGACTCGACGATGTCCGCGACGTACACCGGCCCGTCGGAGTACGGATTGAAGATGGTCAAGAGGACACCGTAGTTCCCGTCGAACGAGCCACCGCCCCCGGAGTCGGCGCTGGGCGTCTCGACGCAGTCCCACTCGGCGCCACAGCGCTGGGTGTAGCGCGTCTCGATGTAGTTCGCCTCGCCCTCGACGACGCCGTCGATGGCGAGGTCACCGTCCTGCGTGGTGCCGCGGTACGTCGCGTTCGTCAGGTCGTACCGCTGGTCCTGCAGCGCGTGGACCAGCTCGTGGATCAGGGTCGCGTTCGACACCGTCGGCGCGTCGGGGTCGGGCGTGATGATGGTGATCTGGTCGCGGGCGGGCTCGTAGAAGCCGGCGACCGAGGAGCCGGTCGTCTCGCTCAACGCGTCGCCGGAGCCGGTCGACTCGCCGACGATGAACAGCCCCTCCCACACCTGGTCGTTCCAGCGGTTGAACTCGGTGCGGTTGGCGTCGCCCGCGCGCTGTGCGGAGCGCTCGCGGTACTCCTCGCGGGACATCACCTCGACGGGGACGTTCGACTCGAACTCGGCCTCGCGGAGGTACTCCACGCGTGCCATCGCCCGCGCGACGTACGCCTCCAGCTCGGTGTCGTTGAGGGCGTCGTCGTCGGTCTGGTCGACGGCGATGGACTCGTTGTGCCAGTAGCCGTTCTCCCAGCCGATCACGTCGGAGTCGGGGTCGGGGCGGTCGGTCTGCGCGACCGTCGTGTCCGCGGCGTCGACCGCCGCCGTGGGGGAGGGCTGTGGCGCGGCGGCGAACGCCGGCGCGGCGGCGGTAGCGAGCATCGCGACGGCGAGCGCGACCGAACACAGCCGCGCGATCGTCGACGGGGCCGTTCGTCGCATACCGCAGAGTGGAACTGCGTGTGTAAGTAGCTTGTCCGAAGTTGCGGCGAGGGTACCGATCGGCGGCCGACGGGGGGCCGATCGCTCGCCGGCGTCCGCCTCGACGACGCCCGTGGCCGGGTCGACGGCGGCGGGGGCGCCCGGGCGAACGTTCATCACCGCGACAGGAGTGGATCGCGTATGGTCGCCGTCTTCGACCCCGATCGTACCGCCGTGGTCGTCGTCGACATGCAGAACGGCTTCTGTCACCCGGACGGGAGCCTGTACGCGGAGCCGAGCGAGGCGGCGGTCGACCCGGTCCGCACGCTCGTCGAGCGCGCCGACGACGCGGGCGCGCCCGTCGTCTACACGCGAGACGTCCACCCGCCCGGCCAGTTCGACGACGCCCACTACTACGACGAGTTCGACCGCTGGGGCGAGCACGTCGTCGAGGACACGTGGGACGCCGAGTTGGTCGACGACCTCCCGACCGACGACGCCGCCCACGTCGTCGAGAAACACACCTACGACGCCTTCTACGAGACGGAGTTGGCGGGGTGGCTCGACGCCCGCGGTATCGACGACCTACTGATCTGCGGGACGCTCGCGAACGTCTGCGTCCTCCACACCGCCGGCTCGGCGGGGCTGCGCGACTACCGGCCCGTGATCGTGACGGACGCGCTCGGCTACATCACCGAGGACCACCGCGAGTACGCCGTCGACCACGCCGACTGGCTGTTCGGCGAGACGGCGACGCTGGCGGACGTGGCGTTCGCGTAGCACCGCCGTCCGCGACCGTCGCCGGCGACGTTACGCCTCGTCGGCCGCCTCCCCGTCTCCTTCCCCCTCCCCCCAGCCCTCGGGGAACAGGGTCGCCGGGTCGCGGTGGGAGAAGACGACGCGCTCGGAGTCGTCGAGCGGGCGGAGGTACGTGTGGAGTTCGCCGGCGTCGGCGGCCCTCTCGAGCAGCGGCGCGGCCTGTCCCTCGGCGTAGTACAGCGGGAACGCGACCGCCTCGCCGGCCGACGAGGCCTTCATCACGACGACGAGGAACACCACGTCCGACTGCTGGGCGCGGTAGGCGTCGTACTCGTCGAAGGCGGCGTCGGCCCCGTCCACGAGGTCCTGCACCGCGGAGAACTCGTCGCCCGGGAGCAACACGTCGAATCCGAGGCGGTCGACCGCGATGCCGGCGCCCTCGGTGCCGACGTTCGGCAGCGGGGTCACGTCGCCCGGGTGGAGTTCGAGCACGTCCCATCCCGCCTCCCGGTACTCCTCGGCTGTGGCCTCCATGTCGGCCAACACGTCGTCCCAGAGCTGGCGGCGTCCAGCGAGCGGGTGGCTCCCGGCCATACTCCACGGGCGGCGCGGGAGGGTCAAAACGGTTGTCGTGTGGTCGCGAGCGACCACGACCGCGTGCCGGCACCGACCCGTCGGCGGTCAGGGCCGGACGTTCTCGCCGACCGCGTCGCCGAACGTCTCCCCGTCGCCGCGGGCGTCGTAGGCGACGTGGCCGCGCACGAGCGTCAGCGTCGGGAACACGCCCGTGTGCCCCTCGAACGGCGTCCACCCGCACTTCGAGTGGAGGTCGGCGCCACGGATCTCGCGAGCGTCGTCGAGGTCGACGAGGACGAGGTCGGCGTCGGTGCCCGCCGCGACCGTCCCCTTCCCCGCGACGTCGAAGATCCGGGCGGGGTTCGCGGCGACGAGGTCGCGCACGCGCTCGAGCGTGAGCGTCCCCTCGCGCACCTCGTTCAACAGCAGCGGGAGCATCGTCTCGACGCCCGGCACGCCGGAGGGGGCGTCCCAGATGCTCGCGTCCTTCTCGGCGCGGGTGTGGGGCGCGTGGTCGGTGGCGACGACGTCGACGGTGCCGTCGGCGACGCGCTCGAAGACGGCCTCGCGGCGCGCCTCGCTCCGCAGGGGCGGGTTCATCCGCCCGAACGTCCCCAACTCCTCGAGGTCGTCGCGCGAGAGGAACAGGTGGTGGGGCGTCACCTCGCAGGTCGCGCCGGCGTCGCTGGCGGCGTCGACCCCCTCCGGCGTCGAGGTGTGGGCGATGTGGATCGCGGCCGCGGAGTCGGCGCCGACCTCCAGCGCGCGCTCGACGGCGGCGGCCTCCGCCTCGGCGGTGCGGAAGGCGCTCCACGCGTCGGCGTCGGCTCGCTCCTTGGCGGACTCGTCGAACAGGTCGGCGTCCTCGGCGTGGACGGTGACGACCGTGTCCTCGGCGGCCGCGCGCGCGACGGCGTCGGCGAACAGGTCGGCCTCGATGCCCATGTCGCCGGTCGAGTCGGCGAGGAACACCTCGCCGAGCGCGAAGATCGGGCGGTCGAACAGCGAGTCGGGGTCCCAGTCGGCGGTGACGCCGCCGTTGATCCCGAGGTCGACGAGCGACTTCGCGGCGAGCGCGGCCTTCTCGTCGACCGCGGCGCCCGTGACCGTGGGCGGGTCGGTGTTCGGCTGGTCGACGACGGTCGTGACGCCGCCGGCGGCCGCCGAGCGCGACCCGGTGTGCCAGTCCTCCTTGTGCGCGAAGCCGGGTTCGCGGAAGTGGACGTGCGCGTCGATCGCGCCCGGCAGGAGGTGGCGCCCCTCGCAGTCGACGACGGTGTCCGCGTCGGCGGCGTCGACGGCGCCGGCGTCGGCGACGCGAGCGATCGTCTCCTCGGACGAACACGTCGCGGACGCGGCCGTCCGCGAGCGTGGCTCCCCGGAACAGCGTGCTCATCACGCCGGTGGTGGGCGGGGGTGGGCGTAAGTGCGGTGGATCGGGCGCGGGCCGCGGGCGCGACCGACTCCGACCGGGCCGCCGCGGAGCGCGGAGCTTTAAGCGACCGCCCGCGAAAGGTCCGGTCGATGCCCGGATTCGACACCATCGTCGTCGCGACCGACGGCTCCGAGAGCGTGTCGCGCGCCGTGACGGTCGCGCTCGACGTGGCCGAGCGCTTCGACGCGGCGGTCCACGCGCTGTACGTCGTCGACAGCGGCGAGGTCGACTCCTCCCCGGAGGCCGTCCGCGACCAGATGCGCAACGCCCTCCAGGAGCGCGGCGGCGCCGCCATCGTCGAGGTGCAGAAGCGCGCCGGCCGCGACGTCACCGCCGTCGTCCGCGAGGGGCGCCCGGCCAACGAGATCGCCGACTACGCCCGCGAGATCGACGCCGACCTCGTCGCCACCGGCACCCGCGGCCGCCACGGCGAGAACCGCTTCCTCATCGGCTCGGTCGCCGAGCGCGTCGTCCGCACCTGCCCGGTCCCGGTGCTCACCGTCCGCCAACTGGAGGGGGACGCCGAGGCCGACGTGTCGGTCTGAGGCGGCTACCCCTCCGCCGGCTCCCGGGACTCGTCCGCCGGCCCGTCCGCGCCGTCGTCGCCGCCCGACGCCGCGTTCTCGGCGGGCGTCACCGTGCTGGTCGTCACGAAGTACGCCAGCCCGACGGGAGCGACCGCCAGCGCCGCCGCGAGGACGACCGCGCCGGCGTTGCCGTCCCGGCCGGACGCCACGGCCTCGGCGGCGACGACCGCGAAGAGGAGGGCCACGAGGAGGTACTTCAGGTCCACGAGGTGGGACTCGATGTCGGGGTCCGTCATCGGTCGGTCCGTGGTGTGGGCGGCCGAAGTGTCTTCGGGGTCGTGTGCCTGCGGCTCCCTCGCCGTTCGCGTCGTCGTGGCCCCGCTCCGCCCGGCCGCGTACACCACCGCAGTTTTCCCCACACGTCCCAACCCCGCGGTATGGACGACGAACTCATCGACAGCAGTTCCCTCCCCTTGGAGCGCAAGTCGCGTCTCCCGGGCACCGGCTTCTTCTACCCCGACTCGCTCGACGAGGACCGCGCCGAGGAACGCGCCAAGGAGGCCGTCGAGGGCGCCGAGGCGGTCGTGATCACCGACTCCGACGCCGACGGGCTGGGCTGTGTGGCGCTGATCCGCGAGGCGTACGACGCCGCGCTCGACCCCGAACCGTTCGAGACGCGCCGCCGCGCGAAGCTCGACGGCACGGACGAGGAGGACGGCGCCGACGACGACGAGGACCGGGAGGAGTCGCCGGTCGCGCTGCTCCCCTCCGGCCCCCACTCGTTCGAGGAGGACCTCGGCTACGCCGCCGAGTTCCTCGAGGCCGGCACCGACGTGTTCGTCTGCGACATCTGTCCCGACGCGTTCGAGTACATCGAGGCGGACCTCCGCGAGGTCGTCCGCACGGCCGAGTCCGTCCGGTGGTTCGACCACCACCAGTGGGACGAGGACCTGGCCGCGTCGGTCCGGGAGCTGGGCGTCGACCTCGTCGTCGGCGAGAGCGACGAGGAGTGCTCGACGGACGTCACCCTGCGCTCGCTGGAGTACGAGTTCGACGAGCGGTTCACCGAACTGGCGGCCGTCACCCGCGACCACGACCTCTGGCTCAAGGAGGACCCCCGCTCGCACGACCTCGCGGACTACGCCTACTGGACCGGCGCCGAGGAGTACGCCGCCGTCGTCGGCGCGTACGGCGCCGCCCTGCCCGACGTGGCGGTGGAGTACGTCGAACACCGCCGCGTCGAGAAGGAACTGCTGGTCGAGAAGGCCGTCGACCGCGCCGTCCACCACGAGGTCGGCGACTGGACCGTCGGCGTCACCTACGGCCGGTGCTCGCAGAACGAGGTCGCCGACGCGCTCCGGCAGGACGGCGCCGACGCCGCCGTGATCGTCAAGCCCTCCGGCTCCGCCTCCATCCGCGGCTCCGAGGGGTTCGAACGCGCCCACGAGGTCGCCGGTCGGGTGAACGGCGGCGGCCACCCGAAGGCCGCCGGCTGTAAGCCGGACATCTACGACGACATGCTCGACTACGGCCACCACTGGACGACCGAGGGCGCCACCGCCAAGCGCGTCATCCTCCGGGCGTTCGAGGCCGTCGCCGCCGAGGCGGCCGCCGAGGACGCCGCCGACGCGGCGGAGTAGCCCCCGCGTCCCGGCCGGCCGGGGATCGGCCCCGCAACCTACCAGTGTCGCGCCCGAACCCCGAGGCGCATGAACCAGACAGCGTGCGGTGAGTCGCGATGAGGGCGGCACGGGTCCCCGAACCGGGCGCCGACTTCGAGGTCGTCGACGTCGAGACACCCGAGCCGGCCGCCGGCGAGGTGCGCGTCGCGGTCGACGCCTGCGGCATCTGTCACAGCGACGCGTTCGTGAAGGAGGGCGCGTACCCGGGGATCGACTACCCGCGGGTGCCCGGCCACGAGGTCGCGGGCCGCGTCGACGCCGTCGGCGACGACGTGACGGCGTGGAGCGAGGGCGACCGCGTCGGCGTCGGCTGGCACGGCGGCCACTGCTTCGAGTGCGACGCCTGCCGCCGCGGCGACTTCCAGCAGTGCGAGGACGCACAGATCACGGGCATCGCGTACGACGGCGGCTACGCCGAGTACATGACCGCGCCCGCGGAGGCGCTGGCGGCGGTCCCCGCGGACCTCGACGCCGTCGACGCCGCGCCGCTGCTATGTGCGGGCGTCACGACGTTCAACGCCCTGCGCAACACCGACGCGCGGCCGGGCGACCTCGTCGCCGTGCAGGGCGTCGGCGGACTCGGACACCTCGGGATCCAGTACGCCCGCGCCGCCGGCTTCGAGACGGTCGCGCTGTCGCGCTCCCCGGACAAGGAGGAACTGGCGTACGAACTGGGCGCGGACCACTTCGTGAACGCCGCCGAGGCGGACGCGGCCGAAGCCCTCCGGGAACTGGGCGGCGCGGACGTGGTGCTCGCGACCGCGCCGTCGGCGCCGGCCATCGAGTCGGTCGTCGACGGCCTCGGCACCGACGGGCGCGTCGTCGTCGTCGGCGTCCCCGGGGAGGAGGTGAGCGTGAACGCCCAGTCGCTCGTCGGCGTCCGCGGCGGCGTCGACGGGTGGGCCTCCGGGAACGCCCGTGACTCGCAGGACACCCTCGAGTTCAGCGACCTCCGCGAGATCACGCCCGAGGTGGAGACGTTCGCCCTCGACGAGGTGCACGCCGCGTACGACCGGATGATCGAGAACGAGGCGCGGTTCCGCGTCGTCTTGGAGCCGTAGCGGGCGGCGATCCACCCGCCCGGCGGCCGCCGACGCTTACTCTCCGGCCGCCGGCTCCTCGCTGTACGCGCCCATGACCCACTTGTGCGAGTAGTCGGTGCCACACGAGCAGTGGGCGTACGCGTGCATCACGTCGCCCTCGGCGTACAGGCCGCCGACCTCCTCGTTGCGCTCCTCGCCGAACGCGAACACGAACTCCGTGTCGTGGTCGGCCTGGGGCTCGGCGACCGCGTCGGGACACTCCCCGCCGCCGAGGTCGGGGTGGATGACGCCGTCGCGGCCCATCGCCTCCTTGGCGAACTGCATCGCCTGCATCCCGGTGCCGGCGGCGAACGCCTTGCGCCCCTCCTCGCCGGGGACGACGAGGACGACGCCGTCGTCGACGGCCTCGCCGATGTCGGCGATCTTCCCCTGCTCGTCGAGGTGGTCGTGCGTGAGGTAGATGGCGACGTCGTCGAGGCGGTCGCCCGCGAGGAACTCGTCGAGTTTGCCGTCGTCGTCGGTCATGCCTCCGGGTCGGCGGCCGAGTCGTAAAAGGTCGTCCGTCCCGGCCGCCCCCGACGGACGGTCCGTCGTGCGCGGGGCGCCGGGGGTGAGAAGGGTTACTCGTAAACGCTCGGAACTGCGTACCTCCACGTCATGAGTGGCATCGACGACGCGATCCGGGTGCTGTACGTCGACGACGACGACGACCTGCGCGACCTCTTCGCGGTCGGGCTCGAGCGGCACGACGATCGGTTCGACGTGACGACGGCGTCGTCGGTCGCGGCGGGGCTCGACCGCGTCCGGACGGGCGCGCCCGACTGCGTCGTCAGCGACTACTCGATGCCCGGCGGGACGGGGATCGCGTTCCTCCGGCGGCTCCGCGAGACCGACCCCGAACTCCCGTTCATCCTCTTCGCGGAGACCGGGGACGAACGGGTGGCCAGCGAGGCCATCTCGGCGGGGGTCACCGACTACGTCGTCCGCGACGCCGTCGAGAGCCAACACGCGCTGCTGGCCCGGAAGATCGAGACGTACGTGGCCCGCAGACGGGCCGAACGCCGCGCCACGGAGACGAACGAGCGCCTGCGCGAACTCGCGTCGGTCGCCGACGACGTGCTGTGGACGTTCTCGCCGGACTGGTCGCAGCTCCTGTTCATCAACGGGGAGGCACACGAGCGCCTGTTCGGGCAGTCGGCCGAGCGGCTGTACGAGGAGCCCGCGTCGTTCCTCGAACGCATCCACCCGGACGACCGGGACCGCGTGCGGCTGGCGATGGAGCGGGCCAGCGGCGGCACCCCGCAGAGCGTCGAGTACCGCATCCGGCAGTCCGACTCGGTGGAGGTGTGGGCGGAGTCGCACTGTGAGCCGGTCGTCGAGGACGGCGAGGTGGTGCGCATGACGGGGTTCACACACGAGATCACCGACCGGAAGCTCCGCGAGCGCGAACTGGCGAACGCGAACGAACGGCTCGACCGCTTCGCGTCGACGATCGCACACGACCTCCGCAACCCGGTGAACGTGGCGAGCGGACACCTCGACCTCGTTCGCGAGACGGGCGAGTTGGACCACCTCGACCCGGTCGAACGCGGGATCGACCGGATCGACGAACTCCTCTCGGACCTCCTCACGCTGGCCCGCTCCGGCGACGACATCGGCGACACCCGAGCGGTCGACCTCGCCGAGGTCGTCGAGTCGGCCGAGGGGACCGTCGCGATGGCCGGCGCGACGCTCCGGATCGACTCGAGCGGCCCCGTCGAGTGCGACCCGGCCCGCCTCCGGGAGGCCATCGAGAACCTCCTACGCAACGCCATCGAGCACAACGACGAGACGGTGACGATCGCCGTCGGCCTCCTCGACGACGGGACGGGGTTCTACGTGGCGGACGACGGCGTCGGCATCCCCGAGTCCGAGCGCGAGGAGGTGTTCGCCGGCGGGTACACGACCGTCAGGAAGGGGACCGGCTACGGGCTCTCCATCGTCGAGCGCATCGCCGCCGCGCACGGCTGGACCGTCACGGTCGTGGAGTCCGCCGACGGCGGCGCGCGCTTCGAGTTCACGGACGTCGCCGTCGGCGGCGAGTGACGCCGGGCGCCGACACGTCTGCGGCGGCGGCGCGGCCGCTCGCGGCCGTGAGAGCGGAAGAAGGAACCGACGTTACTCCTCGTCGTCCTCGTCGTCGGCGTCCGCCTCGGTCGCTTCCTCGTCCTCGCCGAGCGCCGTCGCGATGGAGCCCTCGACGCGGGCGTTGATCTGGACGGTCTCCTCGGAGACCTGCCGGCCGCGGACGGTGACGCGCTTGCGCTCGCCGTCGCGCGAGGGCTTGTAGCCGACGCCGCCCTCCAGCAGGAGCTCCTTCAGGTCGCCGCCGGGGACGTCCTCGCGCATCGGACGGCCGGCCTTGTCGGAGCCGCCGGTGATGATCAGGTCGACGCCGTCGGCGCCGACGGCCGCGCCGTCGACCTCCTCGCCGATCTCGCGTCCGAGGAATCGGTTGGCGTCCTGTCCGTCGACGTCGAACTGCCGCGTGTCGCCGGCGTCGTCGCCCACGACGATCTTGAATTCGGCCATTACGGGGTACTGCTCGGCGGTGAGAGAAAAGACCGTCGAAAGCGTGGTCCGGGGCGTGCGAGGACGAGCGGGCGAGTCCGCGGCGCGCGCGGGACGCGGCGCGACCGGCGAGGCCGAGCCCGCGGCGGCGGGTCCCCCGGCGTCGCTGCTCAGCCGGACCGGACCGCGACGGCTCCCGGGTCCCCGACGACCGCGGCCGGCGCGCCCCGGTACGTCCCCACGCCCGTCTCCTCCTCGCCCCGGACCGCGACCCAGCCGGGACCGTCGCCGGACACGACGACGCCGGCCGTCTGCCGGAAGGCGTTGCCCGTCCAGCCGCCGGCGAACCAGTCGTTGCGCGCCTCGTAGGTGACGAGCACGTCGAGCGTCGCGTCGGCCGGCGCCTCGTACGAGAGGAACAGCCGGGTGCCGAACGACCGGCACGCGGCGTCCTCGCCCGCCGGGACCGGACAGTCGGTCTCGGTCGCGTTCAGTCGCGGCCGGAGCACGGGCTCGGAGTCGGCCGGCGAGCGCGTGTCGATGGGGTCGTCGAACGCCAGTTCGACGTTCACGAGGTAGTAGTCGAGCGTCCGGATCGGCGTCGTCCCGGGCGCGGCCGTCGGGGTCGCCGCGCTCGGCGTGTCCGTCGCGCCGTCGTCGGTGATCGGCCGCGGCGGCGGGCGCTCGCGGTACGCGGGCGTCAGTTCGGCGAACTCCAGCGCGAGCATCGGGCCGTAGTCGGTGTCGACGACCGCGACCGTCCAGTCGGGCGGCGCGTCGACGGCGCCCGGCGAGCCGGCGACGACCGCGTCGCCGACGGGACTGCTCCCGTTCTCGACGGGCAGCGGGAGGTACAGCGTCACGTTCGTCAGCGTCGCGTTCGGCTGGACGTACGCCCGGTACTCGGCGGTGTGGCTGTACGACTCGGGGACGGGCTGGACGAACCGGTAGACGCCGAACCCGACCGCGCCGGCCGCGACGAGGAGAACGACGAGAACGACCGCGAGGGCGACGCGGAGACGACGGTCCATGCTGGCGACACCTCGCGGCCGCGCGACAAAACGCCACCGGCGGCCGCGGCGCCCCCGCTCGGCCGGCTCACCCCAGCCGCACGGGGTCGTCGGCGGCGACGACCGCCACGCTGACCTCGTCGCCGACGGCGAACGTCGGGTCCCCGGCCTCGGGTCGCGTGACGAGTTTCGCCCCCGCGGCCGCGTCGCCGCGGGCGGCGAACAGCGACAGCCCGGTGATCCGCTCGCCGTTCGCGAGCACCGCCACGTCGGCCCAGTCGACGTGGCGGCCGCGTCGCGTCCCGGCGTCGGCGCCGAGGAACCGGACGCGCTCGCCGTCGGCCGGCTCCCCTCGGCGGGCGCGCCGTCCGCGCCCCGTCCGGGGACGCCGCCGCCCGTGTAGTGGGCGAGCCCGCCGTCGAGCGGCCGACCGTCGTCGTCGGCCACGGCGACGAACGTCCCCGCGTCGCCGGCGGCCGGCGCGGGCGGCGCGGGCGCGTCCAGCACCGCGTGGCTCGGCCCCGTCTCGACGACCGTGCCGGTGCCGTCCCACGCCAGCGGCGTCACGTCGCAGTCGGCGACCAGCGGGAGCGACCCCGACGCGCGATACGGGTTCCGGTCGCGCTCGCGGAACTCGAGGTGGACGTGGTTGTCGACCCACCGGCCGAAGAAGCCCGAGCGCACCAACTCGCCCAAAGGGTCGCCGACGGCCACCTCGTCGCCGGCGTCGACCGCGGGGTCGACGTGGAGGACGCGCGCGAGGCGGTCGCCGGTGTCGACGACGATCAGGTGGTCGTGGTCGACGGCGTACTCGCGGTCGGGACACCGCACGGTCCGGGTGTCGACCACCTCGCCGGCGACCGGCGAGCCGCCGACGTTCGAGGCGGGGTACAGGTCGACGGCACACGCCCGGTCGTGGGCCGGGTACGGGGAGTTGTACAGCGAGAACTTGCGGTAGCGCGCGAGCACCGACGCCGGCACCGCGACCGGCGCCGGCGACTCGGTCGACGCCCTCGACGCCCCCGACTCGTCCATACCCGTCGCAGGCGACGCAAGCGCTTAGGCGACCCGACTCCGAGCGACGGGCGTGACGACCGACGACGGGGACGGCGGGCGCGTTCGGGTGTACCGCGGGCGCCGGGCGGACCGCGACGCCGACCGCGCCGCCACCGCCGCGATGCTCGACGAGGCCGGCGAGACGGGCGTGCCGGCGGTGCGGGTGTGGGCGCCCGGGCGGTCGCTCGCGTTCGGTCGTCGCGACGCCCGCGCGGACGGCTACCCGCGGGCGACGGCGGCCGCCCGCGAACACGGGTTCCCCCGGTCGAGCGCTCCGTCGGCGGCCGGGCGGTCGCGTACGCCGAGTCGACGCTGGCGTTCGCCCGCGCCGTCCCCTCGCGGACGCCCGGACGGGGCTGACCGAGCGCTACGAGGCCGCGGTCGCGACGCTCGTCGCCGCGCTCCGCGACGCCGGCGCGGACGTCGAGCGCGGGGAGCCGCCCGCCTCCTACTGTCCGGGCGACTACTCCGTGCGCGCCGTCGACGGCGGGAAGGTGGCGGGCATCGCCCAGCGCGTCCGGCAGGACGCCGCGCTCGTCTCCGGCTGCGTGACCGTCGCTCAGCGGGGGCCGATCCGGGCGGTGCTCGCGCCGGTGTACGACGCGCTCGGCGTGCCGTTCGACCCCGACACGGTCGGCTCCGTCGCCGCGGCCGGCGGCCCCGACGACCCCGCCGCGGTCCGCGACGCGCTGACGGCCGGCCTCGTCGGCGAGCGCGCGGCCGACGTGCGCGACGTGAGCACGCTCCCCGTCGACGCCGGCGACGACTGAGCCCGGCGCGACGAACCACGACACCTAAGCCGTCGACTCCCCCAACACACGGACGACCGTGCCCCGGTTCGCGTACCCCTGCCCCGGCTGTCGCACCACGAACAGCCTCCACGACGCCGACTGCGACTTCGAGGGGACCGAGTGGCACCACGTCGAGAAGGCGTACACCGACGTGCTCACCGTCCTCGTCGACGGCGCCGTCACCGAGTCCGCGCTCCAACACGCCGTCCACGACGAGTGGTCGGGGCTCCACCGCGCGGCGCTGGACCTCCTCCGGCGCGAGGGACGCGTCGAGGAGGACGGCGACACGCTCCGTCTGCTCACCGCCGAACGCTACCGCGAGGAGGTCTCGGAGCCGACCCGCGAGCCGATGGCGACCATCTACCGGAAGGGGAGCTACCCCGGCTGTCACGACAACAGCGTGTTCGCGATGGTCGCGTGGTACGAGATGGTCGGCCTCTCGTGGCAGGAGACGCGCCAGAACGTGATCGACTGGCTCCACGCCTCCGGGACGTGGGACCGCGGCGGCTTCGAGGAGTCCTCGCCCGAACAGCTCGTCGACAGCAAGCGACACGTGTACGAGGCCGGCTACGGCTGGAAGGAGAAGGCGCAGGCCGCCAAACGCGTCATCGAGCGTCACGGCTGATCCCGCCGCCGCGGACGGCGTCGTCAGGCCCGCCAGCGATTGTACCCGAGCGTCCCCACCCCCGCCAGCACCGCGACCACCCCGACGCCGCTGCCGACCAATCCGAGGAAGAGCCCGTCGGGGAACGAGAAGTCGTCCGTGTGGGAGACGACCTCGACGGCGTAGTGCGTCCCGTCGCGCTCGACGATCGGCTCCTCGGGAACCGGCTCGTCGTTCCACGGGCGGTAGTCGTACGCCGCCTCGGATTCGGTCGCGTTGCGGATCTTCCGGAAGGTCCGCCGTTCGGCGGGCGGGAGGTCATCGTACGACACGACCAATTCCGCACGCACGGCCGCCGCGACGTCGGACTCGTTGGCGACGGTCGTCGTCACCTCCCCGTCGGCCAGCGCGAACGTGTGGTAGGTGTCGTACTCGGCCGAGAGGAACGTGTAGTTGCGGCGGAGTTGCCGGACGTCGGCGGCGACTGCGTCCGAGTCCACCGTCGCGGAGCCGGTCGCCATCGCGGTCTCCAGCGTCTCGCGCGTCCGGTTGGGCGCGCGGAAGTCGTTGCGGACGTGGCGGTACCGGAACGACTCGGGGCGGAACGTGAGCGACGACGCGTACCGCTCGGCGAGCACCGAGTCGTTCCCGACGGCGATCTCGGTCGCCGCGTAGCCGGTCGGGGAGCGGTGCCGCTCGGGCCCGTCGGCGGCGTCGAGCGCGAACGCGTACGCCGGTCCCGGCAGCAGGAGGAGGCCGACGAGGACGACCACGAGCGCGGTGCGATCGGAGGGCATCGCCGGCGGGTCCTCGGCGGCGCGGTAAGTGTCTTCTCCGTCGAGTGGCGGGCCCCGACCACGACCGCTAAGTTCCCCCACGCCGACCGTCCGCCGTGACCACTTCGCCCGACGATCCGGACGCCGACGACGCGGCGGCGGCCGGGTCGTCGACCGACGGCGACCGCGCGGGCGGCTCCCGGCGCGCCGTCGCGGTCGTCATCGGCGTCGTCTTCCTCGACCTGCTCGGCTTCGGCGTCGTCATCCCGATCCTCCCGTTCTACGTGCGCTCGTTCGGCGTCTCGGACGTGTTCATCGGGCTGACGGCCGCCTCCTACTCGCTGGCGCAGTTCCTCGCGGCGCCGACGCTCGGCCGCATCTCCGACGAGCGCGGGCGCCGCCCGGTGATCGCCTTCTCGGTCGCGATGGCCGGCGTCGCGTGGCTCGTGTTCGGCTTCGCCACCGAGATCGGCGCGATCGCCGGCACCGGCGCCGCGGTCGCCACGCTGTTGATCTCGCGGACGCTCGCGGGCGCCGCCGGCGGCAACATCTCCGCCGCGCAGGCGTACATCGCCGACGTCACCCCGCGCGAGCGCCGGGCGGGCGCGCTCGGGTTGGTCGGCGCGGCGTTCTCGCTGGGGTTCGTGTTCGGTCCCGCCCTCGGCGGCGTCGCCGCCAGCGACCCGGTCGTGGCAGCCGCCGACTCGCTGCTGCCGGCGTTCGTGCCCACGACGCGGTTCACCCTGCCGAGTTTCACCGCCGCGGGGCTCTCCTTCCTCGCGTTCGGGGCCGCTCTGGCCGTGCTGAAAGAGCCCGACCGGAGCCGCGCGAGCGGCGCCCGGAGCGGGTCGCTGATCGACCAGTTCCGCACCGCCCTCGCGGACGACGCGCTCCGGCCGCTCGTGGCCTCCTACTTCGTCACCTCGGTCGCGTTCGCGGGCATCCAGGTGATGTTCATCCCGTTCGCCGCCGACTTCTACGGCTACGACGCGACCGCCGCCGCCGTCTTCCTCACGTACATCGGCGTCCTCGGCACGATCAACCAGGGCGCGCTCGTCGGGCCGCTCGAACGCCGCCTCGGCGCGGTCCGGCTCGCGGTGATCGGCGGCACCGCGCTCGCGACGGCGCTGGCGTTGCTCCCGTTCACGCCCGAGGTGGGCGCGCTCCTCCCGCTGCCGGGCGACCCCGGCGAGGGGCTGTTGACGGGGCCGATCCTGACGGGGCCGACCGTCGCGCTGTTCGGGGTCGGGGCGCTGCTGTCGTTCGGCAACGGCTCGCTGAACGTCTCGCTGTCCACGCTCGTCTCCGACCGCGCCAGCGACGAGACGCAGGGCGCGGCGTTCGGCGTCACGCAGGGCGCGGGGAGCCTCGGGCGGACCGTCGGCCCGCCGGTGGCGGCGTCGGCGTACGTGCTCGCGTACTGGTCGCCGTTCGTCGCCGGCGCGGTGCTGCTCGTGCCCGTGGTGTACGTGCTGGGGCGGGGCGCCGCGTTCGGCGGGCGGACGGCGACCGCCGACGACTGACGGCGGGCGAGCCCGGTGGGGACTCGCGGACTACCGGACGAACAGGTCGCCCACGGCGCCGGGGTCGCGGACGGTGACGACGCCCGGGTCCGCGTCGTGGTCGACGTGAACCGCCCGGAACCCGGCCTCGCGGGCGGGGACGACGTCGTGGTCCCGCGAGTCGCCGACGTACACGTGCTCGTCGGCCGGCAGTCGGTCGCGCGCGACGGCGAACGGCTCGGGGTCGGGCTTGTGGGCCCCCACCTCGTAGCTGGGGACGTAGGCGTCGAACAGGTCGAACAGGCCGTGCCGGGTCAGCTTCCGGCGCTGCTGGGCCGCCACCCCGTTCGTCAACACCCCGAGCGCGACGCCGTCGTCCGCCAGCGCGTCCAGCGTCGCGCGGGTCCCCTCGCGGACCGTCGTCGCCGCCGCCTCCGTCTCGCACAACGACGCCGCCAGCGACGCCGCGTCGACGTCGACGTCGAGGCCGGCCGCCGCCAGCGCCCCCGCCATCCCCTCGCGGTACGGCTCGGGGTGGAACGCGCCGAAGGCGTCGAAGAAGGCGTCGTTGTACGACTCGAACAGCGAGCGAGCGTCGTCGCGGGCGACGCCGACGGCGGCGCACGTGTCGCAGAAGATCTCGTCGTACGGGGCGGTGAACTCCACGAGCGTCCCGTCACAGTCGAAGAACCAGGCGGTGGACACGACGGCCGATCGCGGCGACGCGACAAAAGCGGCGGGTGCTCAGTCGCTCTGGATGCGCGGCGCGAGCATGTACGTCACCTGCCCCATCCCCTCGGCGAACTCGTAGTGGAGCTTGACGGGGAACTCCTCGCCGAGTTCGACGCGGACCTCCGCGTCGCTCGGGATGGCCTTGTTCATGTCCTTGAGGTAGTCGAGGCTGAACAGCGAGTCCGCCGGGCCCGACTGCAGGTCGATGAGGTCCTCGCGGTCGAGGCGGAGGTCGACGTCGTCGGTGTCGCCCTCGGCCTCGATGAAGAACGCCTCCTCGGCGCCGTCGACGCGCAGGCGGATGTGGTCGGATACCATGTCGGCGGCCTTGATCCCGCGGTCGATCTGGGCGCCCTCGACGACGATCTCGGCGGGTAAGTCGAGGTCCGGGATGTCCGGCTCCTGGCGGATGGAGTCGGGGTCGATGAGCGCGAGCGTGTAGCTGAGGCCGTCGATCTGGATGTGGAGCTTGCGGGTCTCCTCGTCGAGTTCGAGCTGGACGAGGTCGCCGGAGTTCGCCATGCCGGCGATGTCCTCCAGGCGATTGAGGTTGACGCCGATGACCCCTCCGTCGGCCTCGTAGGACTCGAACGCCGCGGCCTCGAGCGTGAGGTCGACCATGCCGACGTTGGCCGGGTCGACGGCGCGGATCGCCAGCTCGTCCTCGTTGAGCCGGATCTTACACTCGTCGACCAACACGCTCACCGAATCGAGCGCGTCCCGGAGGGTGGAGGCGCTCACGATGGCCTTGAACATATATCGCGGGCTACGGGTGTGCCCATAAAAATACCCGCGGTTCCCACTCCGGCTCCGAGCGACCTCGGTGGCCGAAGTCGCTGAGACCGACGGCGACGTCACGGCCCGAGTCGCCGATCAGTCAAGAAGACGGCATTCAATCGAGAAGTACATAGTTTGAAACCCATCTGTCGTATATAGGTACTTGGTAACATGAGTGAATCAGAAGCGGGTATGCTCGCGTCGACGTATCGAAAGCGGTTCGGAGAGCCGTTCACCACCGACGAGGTGTACGGGTACTGGCTGTTCGTCGCCGGGACCGTCGTCGCGGTCGTGGGGATGGCGGTGTTTCTCACGTCGATGGGCGCGGGCCAAACCGGGACCCGCGGGACCGCGTACCTCCTCTCCGGGGTGGGACTCGCGACCGCCTTCGCCGGACTCGTCGTCGGGCAGTCGTTCCACCGGACCGCCAAGCGGCTGGTGTACGTCGGCCTCCTCGTCTGTCTGGCCGCGATGGTGTGGTTCATGACTGTCTTCCCCGGACAGTGGGCGCTCGGGTCGGGGACCGCCCAGGGAGTCGTTGGGGTGTACACCCTCGGGCTGGCGCTCATCACCCTCTCGGGCGCGCTCGCACCGATCTCGGTCGGTCAGAGTCGTGCTCGACAGGCTGTCGAGGACCAGCTGGCCGACGCCCGCGCCGACGACGAGGCCGACGACCGCCGCATCGAGGAGCTGGAGGCGGCGGTCGCCGAGCGCGACGACCGGATCGACGCCCTCGAATCCGAGGTCGACGAGTCGCGAGCGGAGACGGAGGAAGCCAAGCGTGCGACCGAGGAGGCTCGCGAGGAGGTCCGTGCCGCGTCCGCGGAGACCGCAGCCGCGCGAGAGGAGACGGCGTCGGTACGCGACGACCTCAACGCGGCGGCGTCCCACGTCAACGCGCTCTCGAAGAGCTCGGCGACGTTCGACGTGTACCGCGACAAGGCGGGGAAGTGGCGCTGGCGGCTCGTCCATCGCAACGGGAACATCATCGCCACCTCCGGCGAGAGCTACTCCAGCGACCGGACCGCCCGCCGCGGGATGCGCAGCGTCAAGCGCAACTCGCTGGGCGCGGCGGTCGTCTGGCAGCGCGACGAGGAGGACCCCGAGCCGGTCGCCGACCCCGTCGCCGAGGAGCCGAGCGCCCGGTTCCGGCTCTACCGCGACGCCGACGACGAGTACCGCTGGCGGCTCAACCACGACAACGGGGAGACCATCGCGGCGGCGACCCGCGGGTTCTCGTCGAAATCCTCGGCGAGGGACGGCATCGAGTCGGTCCGCTCGGCCATCGGCCCCGCCGACTACCTGGAGTTCGATCCGGCGGGGATCGAGGTGTACGAGGACGCGGCCGGCGAGTTCCGCTGGCGACTCGTCCACCGCAACGGGAACGTCCTCGGCGACTCCGGTGAGGGCTACGCCAGTCGGTCGAACGCCCGCCGAGCGGCCGACCGCGTCCAGGAGGTGGTCGGAGACGCCGCCGTCGACGCCGACTCCGGGATCCGGTTCGAGACGTTCGAGGACGCCGCCGGCGGCCACCGCTGGCGACTCGTCGCCACCAACGGAGAGACCATCGCGGACTCGGGCGAGGGGTACAGCTCTCGGTCGAAACTGAAAGACGCGATCGAGCGCGTCCGGAAGTACACCCCCGCCGCCGACCGCCTCACGATGGCCACCGCGGCCGTCGAGGTGTACGAGGACGCCGGCGGCGAGTTCCGCTGGCGGCTGCGTCACCGCAACGGGACGATCCTCGGAACGTCCGGCGAGGGGTACACCTCCCGGTCGAAGGCTCTCGACGCCGTCAACAGCGTGAAGCGACACGCACCGAACGCGCCGGTCGAGGAGGAGGGCAAGGGAGACGCCGGCGAGGCGAGTGCCCACGGCACATCGACTGACGAGACCGGGACCGACGAGGTGTAGGGCGCCGCGATCGAACAGGACTGAGACGGGGACTTCGGTGCCGAACTTCCCCGGATCCGACGCCGTCAGTTGTACTCCGAGAGCGTTGTGCGCCGCTTCTCCGCGTCAGTGACGTTCGTGATCAGCACCTCGGCGACCTCGCCGCGGTTGTCGGCGTCGCTGTTGATCGCCCGCGTCGCCTGCACGACGTTCACCTCGAACCGGTCGTACTCCTCGTACAACTCGGCGACCGGCGGCGAGTTCGAGAGGACGACCGACACGCCCGCGTCGTCGAGGGCGACCGCGAGATCGCGCAGTCGCTTCTGGTCGTCCTTGTCGAACCCGTCGGCGTGGTAGTCGTTGAAGTTCGCCGTCGTCGACACCGGCTCGTACGGCGGGTCGAAGTAGACGAGGTCCCCGGCGGTCGCCTCGTCGCGGACGTACTCGAAGTCCTCGTTGTGGACGGTCGTGTCCTGCAACACCTCGTGGAGCGCGCGGATGCGGTCGGCCTGTACCCAGTCGGGGTTGGCGTACCGGCCGACGGGGACGTTGAACTCGCCGCTGTTGTTCTCGCGGTAGAGGCCGTTGAAACACGTCCGGTTGAGGTAGACGAACAGCGACGCCTCGCGCAGTCGCTCGTCGGCGGTCTTGTCCGCGACCTCGTGCAACTCGTTGAACTCGTCGCGGGCGTCGTAGTAGTAGTCCTCGTCGTGCTCGTGGGTCCGGTTCTCCGCGATCAGCTCCTCGGGGTCGCGGTCGCGGATCACCTCGTACAGCGTCACCAGTCGGTCGTTGAGGTCGTTGAGGGAGCCGGCGTCCGGCTCGAGGTGGAAGAACACCGCGCCGCCGCCGACGAACGGCTCGTGATACCGGTCGAACGTGACGGGGAACTGCGCCGTGATCTCGGAGAGGAGTTGACGCTTTCCCCCGGCCCACTTCAGGATCGGCTCGACCATGCAGGTAGTTGCTCTCTCGCCCGCCGCTTCTTAAGCGCTCTCACGCGGCGCGTCGGGAGCGGGCGAACGCGCGTTTTATCCGTTTCAGCCGGGTAACACCGGCAACTGACCATGGCTCGCAAGGACGATTTCTACAACCGGGCGAAACAGGAGGGGTACCGCGCCCGTTCCGCCTACAAGCTCCGCCAGATCGACGAGGAGGTGGACCTGTTCGACCGCGGCGACACGGTCGTCGACCTCGGCGCGGCGCCGGGCGGCTGGCTCCAGATCGCCGCCGAGGAGGTGACCGAGGCGGGCCGCGTCGTCGGCGTCGACCTCCAGCGCATCGACGACCTCGACCACCCGCACGTCGATACCGTCCGCGGCGACATGACCGAGGAGCGCACGCGCTACTACCTCCGGAAGGCGCTCGGCGTCGACCCGCGACCGGAGGAGAGCGACGCCGAGCCGGAGCGCCCCGTCGACGTCGTGATCTCCGACATGGCGCCGAACATGACCGGCGAGTACCAGCTCGACCACGCCCGCTCGATCCACCTCTGTCGGCAGGCGTTCGACACGGCGCTGGAACTCCTGAAACCGGGCGGCTCGTTCGTCGTGAAGGTGTTCGACGGTCCCGACCTCGCAGACTTCCGCGACGACGTGGCCGAGCAGTTCCAGTACGTCCGGGCGTACACTCCCGAGGCGTCCCGGAAGCGCTCCTCCGAGCGCTACCTCATCGCCCGCGGGCGGACGGACGCGCCGGTCCGGGAGGGCCAGCGGCTCGAGGTCGAGGTGACCGACACCGGCGACGAGGGCGACGGCGTCGCCCGCGTCGAGGGGTACACGCTGTTCGTCCCCGGCGCGGAGGCCGGCGAGACGGTGGAGGTCGTCGTCGACGACGTGAAACCGCGGTTCGGGTTCGCCGAGCGCGTCGACTGAGCGGAGCGAGAGAACCGTTTTTCGGGCGCCTCAGGCGCTCACACCTGCCGCCTCGTCTCCGTCGCGGCGGACGAGCGCGACGGCGGCGTACACGAGCGGCGTGTCGACCAGCGCGATGAGCAGTTTCAGGACGTACTGCCCGCCGATCAGCGACAGGAGCACCGAGGTCGGGAGCGCCGGCCCGATGCCGAAGACGGCGGGTGCGACGGCGAACGCGACGACGGTGAACACGACGGTGTCGATGAGTTGGCTCGTCGCCGTCGAGCCGACGTTGCGTAGCCACAGCGCGTCGCCGTCGGTGAACTCGCGGATGCGGTGGAACGCGATCACGTCCCAGTTCTGGCTCAGCACGTACGCGACGAGCGAGCCCAGCACGATGTTGCCCGAGAGGCCCAGCACCGTCTCGAACGCCGCGGGGTCGACCGACCCCTGCGCGGCGGGCGTCGCGATGGTCGCGAACACCAGCGCCAACAGGACGAAGTTCATCGCGAAGGCGACGTTGACGACGCGGCGGGCGTACGCCTTCCCGTACAGTTCCGAGAGGCAGTCCGACGCGAAGAACGTGACCGCGTACGCCAAGGTCCCGCCGGGCGCGGTGACGGCGCCGAGCACGGGGAGCGTCACCGCGAGCAGCTTCGCGGAGATGACCTGCGCGGTGACGAGCGCCGCGACGAACAGCGCCGTGAGGACGACCGCCGCCAGCGGCACGTCCAGACGGGGCGGCTCGCCGGTCGCCGTGGCGCCGCTCATTCGTCGTCCCCGTCGCCCCCGTCGCCGCGGGCGTCGCTCGCGTCGCTCGCGTCGTCCAGCCGGCCGTGACGGGCGTCGATCTCGTCGAGGACGTCCAGCGTCTTGCGCACCGACGCGCGGATCGCGTCGCTTCGGTTCACGAACTTGCCGTCGTCGCCGACGTGCTCGTCCAGGTCGGCGAGCAGCTCCCCCGGGCATCTCGACGCTTATCTTGGGCATACCCGAGGATACGTGGAGGCGGGGTTGAATCTTCTCACACGAGCACGACGAGAAGTCCGACGCCCGGGTGGCGCGCGACCCCCCGGGGCGGGCGCCGCCGGCGTCGTCACGCCCCGGGCTTCGAGTCGCGCACGAGGTCGACCGTCGGTTTCCCGAGGTCGCGGCGGCCGCCGAGCGTGAGCACCCACAGGATCAACAGCCCGATCCCGTAGGCGGCCATCAGCGGGATCGTCACGAGGAACATCGTGAACACGTCGGCGGGCGTGAACAGCGCCGCCGCGAGCATGATGCCGACGGTCACCTCCCGCCAGCGCGACCGCATCGCCCGGTAGGAGACCCCCGCGGTGTTGAGCAACACCATGAGCACGGGCACGTCGGCGAGGAAGCCGATCCCGAGGGTGGTGAAGAACACCAGCCACGCGAAGTCGCTGATCCGGTAGCTGATCACCATCCCCGCCGCCAGCGCGTCGCCGACGAGCCACGAGATGACCGCCGGGGCGATCACGTTGTAGCCGAGCGCGAGGCCGCCGAGGAACCCCGCCAGCAGGGCGGCGACCCACCCGAAGACGACCTGCCGGCGGCCGCGGACGAAGCCGCGGTCCCGGAGCGCGGGCCACGCGTAGTACGCCGCGAACGGGAGCACCGCGACGACGCCGGCGATGGTGGAGATCTTCACCTCGAAGATCAGCGCCTCGACCGGGTGGAGCACGATGACGCCGAAGTTCTCGGCGTTCGGGCCGACCACCTCCGCGGGGATCCGGTTCACGAAGTTCTCGCGCACCGTCCCGATCCCGCCGAGGTAGAGGAACGCGAACACGCCGGCCAGCGTCACCCCGAACACGGAGACGAGGACGAACAGCCGCGAGCGCAGCGAGGCGGCGACGAACGCGAGGTCGTCGTAGTAGCCGCCGATGTCGTCCTCGTCGCGCTCGCCGCCGGTGAGCCCCTCGAGGAACGTGCCGCCCGCCCGGGAGGCCCGGTCGCCGGCGTCGTCGGCCGCGCCGGGCACCGACGCGCCGCCCGCCCCGCCGGCCGCCTCGGCGGCCGCCTGCGCGGACTGGTAGTCGTCGTAGCGGTCGAGCACCGCTCGCGCCTTCTCGGAGTCGCCCGCGGAGGCGGCGCGGTCGGCGAGGAAGTTCGCCCGGCGCTCGGAGACGCCCGCGAACACGGCGTCCGGGGCGCGCCGCACCTGGTCGGCCGTGAGCGCCTCGGCGTCGACGGCGGTCGGGTCGGTGCCGGCGACGTAGGCGAAGTAGACGGCCAGCAGGAGGCCCAACAGCGCCGCCAGCGAGAGGCCGCCGGCGACGAACGCCGCGAGCGCGGCCGTACCGCTCACGCCGAGGCTCCCGAGGATCGCCGCCGAACTCGTCCCGTACTCCGTCAGGACCGAGTCGGCCAGCGCCGGCCGCTCGACGAGGACGTAGCCGACCGCGCCGACGACGGCCGCGATACCGAGGAGGACGTTCCACAGCGAGCCGAGCCGGCCGCGCCAGTCCACGAAGCCGACCCCGCGGCGGGTCGCGCGGACCACGCCGGCGTCGCCGGCGAACAGGTCCCGGGCGGGCCCGGTCGGGGCGGCGGAGTCGGCGCCGGACGCGCCGGCGTCGCCGTCGTCGGCGTCGGCGACGCCCTCGGCGGCGGCGTCGTCGAACCGGTCGAGGATCGCCCGCGCCTTCTCCGGGTCGTCCGCGTCCATCGCGACGGAGGCGGCCTCCAGCGCCTCGTCCTCGGTCATCCCCTCGAACGCCTCCGGCGGCGCCGCGCGCACGCCGGCGGCGTCGAGCGCCGTCAGGTCGATGGCGTCGGGGTCGCCGGGGTCGCCGACGAGGGCGGTCGACGCGTCGAGTTCGGCGTACACGAAGTACGCGAGCGCGACGACGGCCGCGACGACGCCCGCGGCGGCGGCGATGCCGACGAGCACGGGCGTCGGGAGGCCCGTCGCGAACCGGTAGTCGGTGACGGCGCCGGCGACGCCGTTGACCGCGGCGGCGCCGCCCCGGGTGTAGAACAGGAAGACGGCGGCGGCGACGCCGACGGCGACGCCGGCGAGCGCGTTCCAGCGGAGGCGCGCGGTCGCCGCGAGGTCGATGCGCTCGCTGCCGCGGCGCGCGGTGACGACCACCTTCGCGAGGTACAGCGACGCGGCGTACAGCAACAGCAGCGGCGCCGCCCACATGATCTGGGTGAACGGGTCCGGCGGCGAGAACACCGCGCCGAACACGAAGATGGCGACGACGGCGTGGCGCCACTTCTCGCGGAACGTCTCGTAGGGGACGATCTCGGCGTACGACAGCGCCGTGATCAACAGCGGCATCTGGGCGGCGAAGCCGAACGAGAACGTCAGGAGGGCGATGAACTGCGCCCACTTCACGATGGAGTAGGTGGGCTGGATCCCCGCGGAGAGGGCGTTGTTCGCGAGGAACGCGAACATGAACGGGAAGAACACGAGGTAGCCGTAGGCGACGCCGACGACGAACAGACCGACGGCGAGGAGGGCGATGAGGGCGATCTTCCAGCGTGCGACGGGGGTCTGCGGCCACAGCCCCCGGTCGCGGAGCGCGTCCCGCGAGAAGTAGAGGAACGGCGGGATCGCGAACACGATCCCGACGATCAGTCCGATCTTCGCCTGGAGGAGGATCACGTCGAACGGCGTCTGGGCGATGATCTCGACTTCCTGCCCGGCCGACTCGCTGAGCCGGGCCCGCGTGACGTTCTTGAGGAAGTCCCAGACGTACAGCCGGAGGGCGTAGAACGTCCCCATGAACCCGACGAGGAAGACGATGAACACCTTCTGGAGGTCCTTCTGTGCGGACCGCAGCATCGCGCCGGCGGTCTCGCGGCCGTCCGCCAGCGCCCGTTGGGTGTCCTCATCGAGCGCGCTTGACATAGCCGAGAGGAGCGGCTTCCCGGTTATCAACCTTTTCAACGAGGGGACGGCCGCGTCGGCGGCGGCGGGGACGCGCGCCGACCAATCAGAAAAGGCCTATAACGCGTCGGAGGTGAACCCAACCCAATGACCCCGGACCCGGACCCGCCGGAGGACGACCCGGTGGACGCCGACGACGGCGACACCGACGGGTCCGGACCCGCCGACGACGGCGCGAGCGACGGGGACGACGAGGAGGCGTTCGAGTACCCCGGCACCGACCCCGCGCCGGAGCCGTCGGCCGACGCCGAAGCTGAGGACGACGCCGATGCGGAAGCCGAGGCCGACGCGGAAGCCGACGACGCGAACGAAGACGCCGACGACGGAGCCGAGTTCGTGCACGTCGACGACGCCGTCGCGTCGGCGTCGACCGACGAGGCCGACGACCCCGACGGCTCGGAAGCGGACGATCCGGACGGCTCGGAAGCGGACGAGTACGAGCCGGCCGAGCCGACGGGGATCGACGGCGAGCAGGTGACGGTGCCCCCGGAGCCCGACCAGCCGGTGCCGGAGCCGACCGCGGGCGACCGCCCCGACGACGCCGACGTGGCGACGAACGGCGAGGGGGCGATGACGGCCGCCCAGAAGGGGATGGCCGCCGTGAACGAGGGGATGGGCCACCTCGGCGGCGAGGGCGGCGGGCCCGACTCCGACCAGGAGATGCCGTTGACCGAGCACATCGAGGAGATGATGCGCCGGCTCGGCGTCGTGTTCGCGGTCGCCGGCGTCGTCGTCGTCGCGGTGCTGCTCATCGGGACGGTGTCGCCGGCGGTGCCCAGCGCCGAGGAGATCATCCAGTTCCTGTGGGACGCCCACGTCGGCTTCGAGGACAACCGCCCGCGGGTGTACGGCCCGCTGGAGTTCCTCCTCACGAAGCTGAAGGTGGCGTCGCTGGCGGGGCTGCTCGTCGGTCTGCCCGTGTTCGTCTACGAGACGTACCGCTTCATGAAGCCCGGGCTGTACCCCCACGAGCGCCGCTACTACCTCGCGGCCGTCCCGACGAGCCTGATCCTCGGGCTGGTCGGCGTCGCGTTCGCGCACTTCATCGTCCTCCCGGTCATCTTCGACTACTTCATCAGCTACACCGAGGACAGCGCCGTCCTCGCGTTCAGCCTCCGGGAGACGTTCAACCTCATCCTCCTGCTGATGGGGTACATGGCGATCGTGTTCCAGATCCCGCTGTTCATCCAGCTCGCGATCATGATGGGGCTGGTGACCCGCGAGTGGATGGAGGACCGCCGGCTGCTGTTCTGGTCGGCGTTCGTCGGGCTGGCGTTCATCGTCTCGCCGGACCCGACCGGGATGGCGCCCATCATCGTCGGCGCGACGATGATCGTGTTGTTCGAGGGGACGCTGGCGCTGTTGCGCTGGACGGGGAACTAGCCGCGGCGCCCGCGACCGCGTCGCCGGCCGTGCCCGCGGGGACGCGTCGCCGCTCCCCGAGGTACCCTTTTGCCGTCCCCCGACCCACCCACGCCCGATGGGAACGATCCTCCTGTGTCGCCACGGCGAGACGCCGTGGAACCGCGACCGACGCGTGCAGGGCTGGGCGCCGACCGAGTTGACCGACCGGGGGCGCGAGCAGGCCGCCGCGCTCGCCGACTACCTCGCCGACGAGTACGCGGTCGACCGGGTCGTCGCCTCGGACCTCGAGCGGGCGGCCGAGACGGCCCGAGCCGTCTCGCGGGCGACCGGCGTCGAGCCGGCGTTCGACGCCCGGTGGCGCGAACGCGACTTCGGGCGGATGCAGGGGCTGCGCTACGGGGAGCTGTTCGGCACGTACCCGGAGTACACGCTCTCGGAGGTCGGCTACGCGGCCGCCGAGACGACCCCCGAGAGCGGGGAGTCGCTGCTCGACATGTGGGGCCGGGTCACGGCGGCGTTCGCCGACCTCCGCGCGGCGGTCGGCGCCGACGAGACGGTCGCGGTCGTCGCCCACGGCGGTCCGCTGTACGCCGTGACGGGCGAGCTGAAGGGGCTCGACGTGGTCGCGGCGGTGCTCGACCAGGAGCAGGGCAACTGCGCGGTGAACGAGGTGCGCGTCGACGGCGCGCCCGGCGACGGGGCGCGGGCGGCCGCGCTGGTGCGCGAGAACGTCACCTCGTTCCTCGCGGAGGCGACGAGCCAGGAGAACTACTGAGCGGCGCGCGGGGGGGAGGACGAGGCGAGGGGAGACGAGGCGGGGGGCTACGACGGGTACTCGCGGGCGAACACGTCGTCGACGACCGGTTCGCCGTCGTAGTCGACCGTCTTCTCCTCGCCGTCGTCCGTCCCCCCCGGCGGGACTCACGCTGCCGGTCGCGTACCCCTCCAGATCCAGCGTCACGTGGTCGAAGCCGAGGTCGAGCATGTGGTCGCGGGCGGCGGCGACGAAGTCGGGGTCGAGCGCCGTCTCCAACTCGTCGGTGCCGACCTCGATGCGCGCGAGGCCGTCGTGGTCGCGGACGCGGAACTGCGAGAAACCCCACGTACGCAGGAGTCGTTCGGCCTGCTCGATGCGGGTGAGGCGCTCCTCGGTCACTTCGAGGCCCGTCGGGATGCGCGAGGAGAGGCACGCCATCGAGGGCTTGTCCGCCACGTCGAGCCCGTAGTGGTCGGCGATCTCGCGGACCTCCTCCTTCGTGATCCCGGCGGCCAACAGCGGCGACACCACGGCCAACTCCTCGACGGCCTGCAGGCCGGGGCGGTGGCCCTCGCCGGGGTCGGAGGCGTTCGTCCCGTCGCAGACGGTGGCGATGTCGCGCTCGCGGGCGGCGTCGTACATCCGCGAGAGCCGCATCGTCCGGCAGTGGTAACAGCGGTCGTCGCCGTTGGCGACGAAGTCCGGGTCGTCGAGCTCGGAGAACTCGACGATCGCGTGGTCGATGCCGATGTCCTCGGCAACGCGGGTCGCGTCGTCCAGCTCCTCGGCGGGGAGCGTCTCGCTCTTGGCGGTGCACGCGACCGCGTCGTCGCCGAGCGCGTCGCGCGCCAGCGCCGCGACCACGGACGAGTCGACGCCGCCGGAGAAGGCGACGAGGACGCCGTCGCGCTCGGCCAGCGACTCGCGCGCGGCCGCCGCCTTCGCCGCCACGTCGTCGTTCATGGCCCCAGCGACGGGGCGCCCGGTGAAAAGCCCCGCGTCACGGGCAGGGTGCGGTCGGGACGCGGTCGCTCGGACGCGCCGTTCCCCCGCGCGGGCCCCGGGCCCGCCGCGTGCGCCCGCCGTCGGAGGAACGGTTTTGACCCCCGCCACGCTACCGTGCCCCGAATGGAGTTCACGTCGGTCCCGGGCGTCGGCGAGAAGACGGCCGAGACGCTCGCCGACCTCGACGGCGCCGCGGACGCCCTCCGCCGCGGCGACGTGGCGACGCTGGCCCGCGCCCCCGGGCTCACGGAGGGTCGGGCCGCCGCCATCGCCCGCGGCGCCATCCGGCGGCGCCACGACGACCCCGGCGGCTGGCTGGCGACCGACCGCGCCCGCGAGGTGTACGAGGACGCGCTCGGCCTGTTGCAGGAGCGCGCCGTCACCGGCTACGCCGAGAAGCGCCTCCGGACGCTGTACCCGTCGGCGACCGAGTCCCGGATCGCGGAGGTGCGCGAGTGGGCCGCCGACGCCGTCGAACGCGAGCCGAACGAGGCGGTGGTCGAGGCGCTGCGGGGCGTCGACCAGCCGACCGAGCCGCGCGGGCTGCGGGTGCGCGAGCGGGCGCTGGCGACCGCCGACGCCGAGCGCTACGCCGAGGCGAAGGACGCGTTCCCCGAGTTGTCCGTCGAGGTCGTCGAGGACGCCCGCGACCTCGCGGAGTTGGCCCGGTCGTACAGCACGGTCGTCGCGCTCGACGAGTCGTTCGCCGGCGTCGACGTCGACGGCGACGTCCGGGTGATCCCCGACCCCGAGGAGCGCCACGAGGAGGTCGTCCCCGAGCGCCTGCTCGCGTTCTTCGCCGAGAACCGCGCCGAGCTGCTGGCGGCGCTGGACGTCCACGAGGCCGCCGGGATGGACCCGGCGCTGGACCCCGCGGCGCTGCGCGACGCGCTGTCGCGGCTCGACGACGACGGCACCCCCGCGGCGACGACGAACTGCGCCGGCTCACCGACGCCGTCGACGACCTCGACGCCGCCGCCAGCACCGCCGCGAGCGTGGCGAACGACCACCTGCGCGACGCCATCCGCGAGCAGGACGTCACCATCGAGGGCACCGACTTCCTCTCGCTGGTCGAGCAGGGCGCCCGCGTCGACAGCCTCCTCTCGCGGGAGCTTGCCGACGAGTACGACGCCGCGATCCGGAAGGCGCGCGAACACTTCGTCGACGCCCTCCAGCTACAGCCGGGGGAGGCGGACTTCGCCGAGCGTGTGTTCGCGGGCGAGCCCACCTTCCCGACCGAGCACAACGAGGAGCCGCTGAACCGCCTCCGCACCGAGCTGAAGGCCGCCCGCGACCGCCGCGCGGCGAAGCTGAAGTCCGGGCTGGCCGCCGACCTCGCGGACCTGCGGGAGCCGGCCGACGACCTGATCGCCGACGCGCTCGAACTCGACGTGGAGTTGGCGGTCGCGCGGTTCGCCCGCGACTTCGACTGCGTCGTCCCCGAGATCGACGACGAGGGGACCGGGTTCGCCATCGAGGGCGGCCGCTCGCCCCTGCTCGACGTGTCGTTCGACGAGGCCGAGCCCGTCGACTACGCCGTCGAGGGCGTCACCCTGCTGTCGGGCGTCAACTCCGGCGGGAAGACCTCGACGCTCGACCTCGTCGCGCTGATCGTCACGCTCGCGCACATGGGGCTCCCCGTCCCGGCCGCGTCGGCGCGGGTGGGTCGCGTCTCGGAGCTGCACTACTACGCGAAGTCGCAGGGGACGCTCGACGCCGGCGCGTTCGAGTCGACGCTGCGCGACTTCGGCGACCTCGTCTCGGGCGCGAGCGGGCGGCTCGTCCTCGTCGACGAGCTGGAGTCGATCACCGAGCCCGGGGCGTCCGCGAAGATCATCGCCGGCATCCTCGAGGCGCTCGCCGAGCAGGGCGCGACCGGCGTGTTCGTCTCCCACCTCGCCCGCCAGATCCGCGAGGCCGCCGACGTCGACGTGGCCGTGGACGGGATCGAGGCCGTGGGGCTGGCGGACGGGGAGTTGGTCGTGAACCGCTCGCCGCGGAAGGACCACCTCGCGCGGTCGACGCCGGAGCTGATCGTCGAGAAGCTCGCCACCGAGTCGTCGGACCCGGGGTTCTACGAGGGGCTGTTGGAGAAGTTCTGAGGGCCGGCCGGTCAGGCGTACAGGTCCCTCGGCTCGTCGTGACCGGCGTCGCCGTCGTCGAGGCCGCGAAAGAGGAGTTCGTAGTCGGCGTCGTCGAGGCCGCCGCGGAGGTCCTCGATGCCGCGCCGGAGCGTGCCGCGGCGCCGAACCAGTTCCCGGTACGCGGGGTCCGCCTCGGAGACGCCGGGAGCGCCGTCGAGGGCGGCCTGTTTCTGGGAGAGGGCGTAGTAGCGACGCACCCCGTCGTCGTAGCGGGCGACGCGCACGAGCCGGTCGACCGTCTCCCGGAGCCGGCACGCGTCGACCGGCTTCTCGAGGTAGGCGTCGACCGGGAGGTCGACGAGGTCCGCGTCCGCGCCGACGCCGGTGACGGCGGCGACGCGGACGCCGACGCCGGACCCGCGGATCAGTTCGAGCGTGTCGTCGCCGTGGATCCCCGGCAGCCGCCGGTCGAGGAACACGACGTCGACCGAGTCGTCGAGCGCCGCGAGCGTCGCCTCGCCGTCGGCCGCCGTGATCACGTCGTAGTCGGTCGCGAGCCGGTCCGCGTACAGTTCGCGCACGTCCGCCTCGTCCTCGGCCACGAGGACGCGGGGGCGTCCCCGCTCGGCCGGGCCGTCGGTTCCCCCCTCGTCGTCGATGCCCTCCGTCATCGCTCCGTCCGAGCCTCCCGCCCCACCTCAAGCCGCCCGACGCGTGCCCCGGATTAAGCCGGATTCAGCGACCGAACGCGGCGACCGGTGCCGGCGTTCGCCCGTCGGTCGGCGTCGGCGACACGTTCGCCCCGCCGGATCCCCCCGACCACTACCGCCCGGACGTCCGCGACCGAGCACGGCGATACTGAAACCGTATCGGCCGCGAGCGCCCCGCGTTCGCGGTCTCCGCGAGCCGTTCACTTTCACCCCGCCGCCGGGGAACGATTAAGTGGTCGGACACGCGAAGGTCCGGTATCATGGCCGGGGACCCCGAAGACGACATGCTGTCGTGGGACGAGTCCGTCTTCCGCGACGAGCACGTCTTCGAGATCGACTACGTCCCCGAGACGTTCCGCCACCGCGAGAGCCAGTTGGAGTCGCTGAAGTACGCGCTCCGGCCGGCCGCGCGGGGGTCGCGCCCGCTCAACACCGTCGTCCGCGGGCCGCCCGGGACGGGCAAGACCACCTCCGTCCAGAAGCTGTTCTCGGAGCTGCGGGCGCAGACCGACGTCAGGACCGTCCGCGTGAACTGTCAGGTGGACTCGACGCGGTACGCGGTGTTCTCGCGCGTTTTCGAGGGCATCTTCGACTACGAGCCGCCGTCCTCGGGCATCTCGTTCAAGAAGCTGTTCGGCCAGATCGCCGACCGCCTCGTCGAGGACGACGAGGTGCTCGTCGTCGCGCTCGACGACGTGAACTACCTGTTCTACGAGAACGAGGCGTCGGACGCCCTCTACTCGCTGCTGCGGGCCCACGAGGCCCACGCCGGCGCGAAGGTGGGCGTCATCTGCGTCTCCTCGGACCTGTCGCTGTCGGTGATCGAGGAGTTGGACACGCGCGTCCAGTCGGTGTTCCGCCCCGAGGAGGTGTACTTCCCGACGTACGACGTCGACGAGATCGTCGACATCCTCCGCGAACGGGCGGACCGGGGGTTCCACGAGGGCGTCATCGGCGCCCCGGAGCTGGACCGCGTGGCCGAGTTGACCGCCGAGTCGGGCGACCTCCGCGTCGGGATCGACCTGCTGCGGCGCGCCGGGCTGAACGCCGAGATGCGCGCTTCCCGGGCGATCAACGTGGAGGACGTCGAGAAGGCGTACGACAAGTCGAAGTACGTCCACCTGTCGCGCAGCCTCCGCGGCCTGTCGGAGTCGGAGCTCGCGCTCGTGCGGGTGCTCGCGGAGCACGACGGCGAGCAGGCGGGCTCGGTGTACGAGGCGTTCCGCGACCGCACCGACCTCGGCTACACCCGGTACTCGGAGATCGTCAACAAACTCGAACAGTTGGGACTCGTCGAGACGGAGTACGCCGACGTCGAGGGACGGGGACGCTCCCGGTCGATCTCGCTGGCTTACGACCCCGAGGCGGTGCTGGAGCGGATCGAGGGGTAGCCCGTCGGCCTCAGTCGGACCCCTCCCCGGTCCGGCCGGACACCGCGTCGGCGCCGTCCGCGACGACGCCGTCGGCTGCCGCACCGTCCCCCTCCGCCAGCCGTTCGGCCGGGTAGCCGTGGCCGAGGTACAGCGCGACCACGTTCGCCGAGAGCAGGCCGAGGAGGACGAGGAAGTCGAGGCGCGAGACCGGGCCGGCGAACACGACGACCAGCGAGGCGAACGGGAGCAGGACCGCGGCCCAGAAGGCGACCGCCCGCACGGTCATCGTCGCACGGCGGACGGGGGGACGGAGGGACGTCGGGACGACGGCGGGGCGCCGCCGGGACCGGCACTCGCGGTCGGCGTTGGCGGAGGACATGGCACGACCGATCGGAGGTCGGCCGCGGCCTTAGCTACGTGCCGAGTAACCGCGCCGACCGTTCGGATAGCCCCGTGTTACTACTCGACACGCGGCGCCTTCGGACGCGACGACGCGGGAGTGGCGGCACCACACACATCCGAAAGACATACTCGGCGCACGCGAAACCGTGGGGTATGGACGCCTACGAGTTGATCACCCGGAACGCGACCGAGGTGGTCACCGAGGAGGAAGTACGCGCGTTGGCCGAAGACCCCGAGGGCAAACGGGTGTACGTCGGCTACGAGCCGTCCGGCGTCCTCCACATCGGGCACATGCTGACGGCGACGAAGCTCATCGACCTGCAGGAGGCGGGGTTCGAGGTCGTCGTCCTGCTGGCGGACGTCCACGCGTACCTCAACGACAAGGGGACGTTCGCGGAGATCCGCGAGACGGCAGAGCGGATGCGCGACCAGTTCCTCGCGTACGGGCTCGACCCCGACGCGACGGAGTTCGTGTACGGCTCGTCGTTCCAACTCGACGAGGAGTACGTGCTCGACACCCACGAACTGGAGGTGTCGACGACGCTCAACCGCGCCCAGCGCGCGATGGCCGAGATCCAGGGCGGGGAGACCGCGAAGGTGAGCCACGTCGTCTACCCGCTGATGCAGGCGCTCGACATCGTCTACCTCGACTTGGACCTCGCGGTCGGCGGCCTCGACCAGCGCAAGGTCCACATGCTCCACCGCGAGCAGGTGCCGGGGATGGACGGCGAGAGCGACCACGACTACGAGGCGCGGCCGTGCCTCCACACGCCGATCCTCGCGGACCTGGACACCGGCGTCGGCAAGATGTCCTCCTCCTCGGGCACGACCATCTCGATGGAGGACTCCGCCGACGACATCGACGACAAGATCAACGGTGCGTTCTGTCCGCCGACGCGCGACCCGGAGCCGGACGACGACGGCAACGAGCGCGAGAACCCCGTGCTGGAGATGTTCGAGTACTCCGTGTTCCCGCGGTTCGACACCGTCGTCGTCGAGCGCCCCGAGCAGTACGGCGGGGACCTCACCTACGACGACTACGCGTCGCTCGCCGACGATCTGGAGTCGGGCGAACTCCACCCCGCGGACGCGAAGGGCGCGCTCGCCGACTACCTGAACGAGCTGATCGCGCCCGGCCGCGAGGTGCTCGCGGAACTGGACGCGGAGTAAGGGCGGTCGCTTACGCGAAGCCGAACTGCTTCATCAGGCTGGTCGCCAGTCCCTTCACCACGAGGCCGGTGCCCGCGAGCACCAGCGCGATGCCGACGGCGACGACCGGCGACGACCACGCGACGAGCACGAGCCCCGCGAGCAGCAGCAGCGCGCCGACGATCCCCGCCGTGCCGAGTCTGTCGATCATACTCGGTCGTTCCGGGTCGAGGTGAAAAGGTCGGCGGGTTCGGTGCGCGCGCGCCGCCGCCGGTCGTCGCGCCCGCCGAACTTAACTGTCGGACCCGAGAACACAGGAGTATGAGCGACGGCGACGCGCAGGGTCGCACGGACCTCAGGATGCCCGACGACGACGAGGTGTTCGCCGAGGTGACGGAGATGCTCGGCGCCAACCGCGTGAAGGTGCGGTGTGCCGACGGCACCCGCCGGACCGCGCGGATCCCCGGGCGCATGCAGAAGCGCACGTGGATCCGCGAGGGGGACATCGTCCTCGTGAGCCCGTGGGACTGGCAAGACGAGAAGGCCGACATCGAACACCGCTACGAGAGTCAGGAGGCCGACCAACTCCGCGAGGAAGGCCACATCGCCTGACGCCGCCGCCGAGTGCGGCCGGCCCGGCCGGCGGGCGCGGGTGCCGGTGCTTTTCACGCCCGAGCGCGTAGCCCGCCGTAGATGACCGGAGAGTTCGGGTTCGTCGAACCCGACGAGGCGGAGACGCCCGGCGACGAGTGGGAGGACCTCGACCTCGAGGACATCGCCCAGACCGAGGCCGACCGCATCGCGCGCCGGCAGGACGACGAGTTCGACGAGTTCCGCAAGCGCGTCAAGAACACCGAGCAGTTCAAAGTCGAGGCGTCGGTGTTCGACGACGCCACCCTCGCGGCGCTGTACAAACTCACCCGCGACGGCCACATCGTCGCCTTCGGCGGCCCAATCTCGACGGGCAAGGAGGCGAACGTGTACGAGGCGCTCGGCGCCGACGACCGGGAGGTGGCGACGAAGGTGTACCGCATCAACACCTCTAACTTCCGGCACATGCGCGAGTACCTCGAGGGCGACCCGCGGTTCGAGGGCATCGGCTCGGACAAGAAGAAGGTCGTCCTCGCGTGGGTGCGCAAGGAGTTCGCCAACCTCTCGCGCGCCCGGAAGGCCGGCGTGCGGGTGCCCGAACCGATCGCCGTCCAGCGCAACGTCCTCGTGATGGAACTCGTGGGGCACGCCGACGACCGCGCCCGGCGCCTCGCGGAGGTGGACGTGGAGAACCCCGAGACCGCCTACGAGGTGGTGCGCGAGTACATGCGCCGGCTGTACTCGGCGGGGCTCGTCCACGGCGACCTCTCGGAGTACAACATGATCATCCACGAGGGGGAACTCGTGATCATCGACCTCGGGCAGGCGGTGACGGTCCACCACCCGAACGCCGAGGAGTTCCTCGAACGCGACTGTACGAACGTGGCGAGCTTCTTCTCGCGGCAGGGGCTCGACGTGACGGGCGAGGACCTCCGCGCGTACGTGACGACGCCGGAGCCGGAGCCGTCCGCGGAGCCGGAGCCGGCGACGGACCCGAACCCGGACACGGAGTAGCCGCGGGCGCCGTGGTCGGGGGATCGACCCCGTCGCGGGCGAGCGAGCGCCGACGGGCGCGGAGCGGCCGTGTGGACGCCTGTCGCGGCGCCTCGCCGAGCGAACGCTTAACCGCGTGGGGCGGAAAGTCCGGGTGTAATGCAGCACGTGAAGGTTCCGCAGGACCGCATCGGCGTGCTCATCGGTGCGGGCGGTGAGACGATGCGGGAGATCGAAGAGCGAGCCGAGGTGCGCCTCGACATCGACTCGGAGTCGGGGTCGGTCGGCATCGACAGCGTCGGCGACCCCGTCGCCGGCATGGTCGCGCCCGACATCGTCCGCGCCATCGGCCGGGGGTTCACCCCCGAGTCGGCGCTGTCGCTGTTGGAGCACGACCTGCGCCGGTTCGAGTTGGTCGACCTCGCGTCGAAGACCCGCAACAAGAACGACCTCCAGCGCCAGAAGGGCCGCCTCATCGGCGAGAACGGCCGCACCCGCGAGCTGATGGAGGACCTCTCGGGCGCGGAGGTCGTCATCAAGGGCACCACCCTCGGCATCATCGGCCAGCCCGAGGAGGTGAAGGCCGTCCGCCGCGCCGCCGGGATGATCCTCGACGGCGCGCCCCACGGCGCCGTCTACTCGTTCCTCGAGCGCAAGCACAACGAACTCCACGGCGCACCCGACCTCTCGCCGCCCACCGGCGGCGCCGAGGAGTCGCGGTAGCGCCCGGCTCGGTTCTTCGATCCCGGTCCTCACACCGCCTGGAGCCGCGGCGCCACGAACGCCTCGACGTGGCCCCCGCCGTCCGCGACGTCGTAGGCGACACCCAACGGCGCCTCCTCGCCGAGCGTGACGCGCACGTCCGTCCCCGAGGGGACCGGGCGCTCGACGCACTCCAGATACGACAGCGAGAACAGCGACCGCGCCTCGCCGGCCTCGAACGCGGTCGTGTCCTCGCGCGGGACGACGAAGCGCACGTCGTCGGTGTCGCCGTCGGCCGCGGCGACGAACGCCTCCTCGCTCGGGTCGACCGCGAGCGTGAGGTGGTCGGCGACCATCCCCGCGGCGCGGACGAACCGCCCGACCGTCTCGCCGGGGAGCGTCAGCGCCGCGGTGTGCTCGAAGCCGAGCGCGTCGACGTCGCCCGGGCCGCGGACGCTCTCGGGGTCGAACAGCCCGAGCGCGTACTCCACCTCCCCGACGTGGACGTGGAGCCGGTACGCCTCGGGGTCGAGGGCGAGCGTCGCCACCTCGTCGCCGTCGGCCATCGCGAGCACCTCCTCGAGCCGGTCCACGTCGACGCCGACGACGGTGCCGTCGGCGGTGTACGACTCCGTCGCGTCGGCGTCCAACTCGACCTCGACGGCCGCGACCGTCGCCGGGTCCATCGCCGCCGCGCGCAGGCCGTCGGCGGCGAACGCCAGCCGACACTCGTCGACGAGCGCGCCGACGGCCGACAGCAACGGGCGGAGCGCGTCCGGGCGCACGCGCACCCGGACCGGCGCGTCCGCGGTGTCGTGAAGCGACTCCGTAGTACCCTCGGGCTGTGCGGCACCGCTCGCGGAGGTGTCGTCGACCATACCCGATCGCGGACCTGTCGGCAAGTAAGTATTTTTGTGCCCGTTCTAGTAGATACCTCGAATCGGAGTATGAGTCTATATGTGTTCCGAGTTCATACCCCGAATCGGAGTATGAACGACGACCGCGAACGGGGGATCTTGACCCCCGCCGACCGGCGGTACCTGCGCGGGGAGACCGAGTTCGCGAGCGTGCAGTCCGAGCGCAACGCGCGGGCGCGCATCCGCGACAGACTGCACGCCGCGCTGTACGACTTCGAGGTGTTGGTGGAGGGGCTCGCCGAGACGGACCGGGAGTTGGTGTTCGCGGACCGCCTCGACCGCGAGGGGACCGCGGCGTTCGACGCGCTCGTGTCGGCGGTGGCGTTCCTGTACCGCGGGGTCGGCGACACCGAGATCGACTTCGAGACGGTGCTGTCCGAGGGGATCAACCTCGCGGAGGCGGGCGAGGAGCGCGCGGCGACCGTCGACCTCGACGTGACGTTCCACGCGTTGAGCGTCGCCGAGGTCCGCCGGAAGATGCGCGAGGGGGAGCCGCTGTCGTTGACGGAGTTGGCGTTCGCGGACGCGCGCACGGAGATCTCGCCCGACGAGGTCGCCGAGTACCTGCGAGACGACGACCGCGCGGTCGACGACGGCCGGATCCAGTCGCGCGTCACCGACTTCTGAGCGTCGAGCCGCCGGATCGCGACCCGGTCGCGGGTCGCGGGGCACGACGGCGCGGCGTCGACGTCGCGTCCGGTCGCCCCGAAGACAGTATATAAACCATCTATGGTAACGCCTCACATACGCCACCAGCGGCGTCGTGCGACCGTGTGACGAACCGCCGCCACAACTTTTTTATAGAATCGGAAACAATCACGGAGTGACTCATGTCTCAGCGCCAGCGGATGGGCAACCAGCCCATGATCGTACTCTCGGAGGACAGCCAGCGCACGTCCGGAAAGGACGCGCAGTCGATGAACATCACGGCGGGGAAGGCGGTCGCGGAGTCGGTCCGCACGACGCTCGGCCCGAAAGGGATGGACAAGATGCTCGTGGACTCCTCGGGCGGCGTCGTCGTCACGAACGACGGCGTGACCATCCTGAAGGAGATGGACATCGACCACCCCGCGGCGAACATGATCGTCGAGGTCTCCGAGACACAGGAGGACGAGGTCGGCGACGGCACGACGACCGCCGTCGTCATCGCCGGTGAGCTGCTCGACCAGGCCGAGGAGCTCATCGACTCGGAGGTCCACCCGACGACCATCGCGCAGGGGTACCGACAGGCCGCCGAGAAGGCCAAGGAGGTCCTCTCGGAGAACGCCATCGAGGTCACCGCGGACGACCGCGACACCCTCGAGAAGATCGCCGCGACGGCGATGACGGGCAAGGGCGCCGAGTCCGCGCGCGACACGCTCGCGAAGCTAGTCGTCGACGCCGTGCTCGCCGTCCGCGACGACGACGGCACCATCGACACCGACAACGTCTCCGTCGAGACGGTCGTCGGCGGCTCCATCGGCAACTCCGAGCTCATCGAGGGCGTCATCGTCGACAAGGAGCGCGTCGACGAGAACATGCCCTTCGCCGTCGAGGACGCCAACGTCGCGCTGTTCGACGGCGCCATCGAGGTGAAGGAGACGGAGATCGACGCCGAGGTCAACGTCACCGACCCCGACCAGCTCCAGCAGTTCCTCGACCAGGAGGAGAAGCAGCTCAAGGAGATGGTCGACAAGCTGACCGCCGTCGGCACGGACGTCGTCTTCGTCGGCGACGGCATCGACGACATGGCCCAGCACTACCTCGCGCAGGAGGGCATCCTCGCCGTCCGCCGCGCGAAGGACTCCGACCTCAAGCGGCTCGCCCGCTCGACGGGCGGCCGCGTCGTCGCCAACCTCGACGACATCACCGAGGAGGACCTCGGCTTCGCCGGCTCCGTCGCCCAGAAGGACATCGGCGGCGACGAGCGCATCTTCGTCGAGGACGTCGAGGACGCCCGCTCGGTCACGCTCGTCCTCCGCGGCGGCACCGAGCACGTCGTCGACGAGGTCGAGCGCGCCATCGAGGACTCGCTGGGCGTCGTCCGCACGACGCTGCAGGACGGCGAGGTGCTGCCCGGCGGCGGCGCGCCCGAGACCGAGCTGGCGCTGCAGCTGCGTGACTTCGCCGACTCCGTCGGCGGCCGCGAGCAGCTGGCCGTCGAGGCGTTCGCCGACGCGCTGGAGGTCATCCCGCGCACGCTCGCCGAGAACGCCGGGCTCGACCCGATCGACTCGCTGGTCGACCTGCGCGCCCGCCACGACGGCGGCGAGTTCGGCGCGGGCCTCGACGCCTACTCCGGCGACGTGATCGACATGGAGGCGGAGGGCGTCGTCGAGCCGCGTCGCGTCAAGACGCAGGCCATCGAGTCCGCCACCGAGGCGGCGACGATGATCCTCCGCATCGACGACGTCATCGCGGCCGGCGACCTGAAGGGCGGCGGCTCCGACGACGGCGGCGACGACGAGATGCCCCCGGGCGGCGGCGGCATGGGCGGTATGGGCGGTATGGGCGGTATGGGCGGCGCGATGTGAAGTTCGGTTAGCGCCACACCCACCCACACCACCCTCGACGCCGACACGCACCGCTCCCCGACCGACTTCGATTTTTCGACGACCGCGACCGGACAGCGACTGCCGTGTGTCGCCGCGGGTCGCCGCGAGAACGGTCGCCCGCCGCGGGCACGGCCGCCGACTACGGCACGGGCACCGCGCCGCCGAGCAGGAAGACGAGCGCGACGCAGAGCACGAACAGCCCGGCGGCGTACACGCGGAGGCGCGCCCGGCGGCTCCGCGCGACGCCCGTCGCGCGCTCGCCGGACGTGCCCGCGAGGAAGCCCGCGCCGTCGTCGAGGCCGAGGAAGCCGCGGTGCTGCTCGCGGCCCGCGTCCGCCTCGCTGGGGCGCATCCCGCCGGTCTCGCCCGCGAACACGGTCACCAGCCCCGCCGCCGCGACCATCGACAGCGCGAGGACGACGAGGCCGACGTCCCACCCGAGCAGGCGGGCGCCCCCGGCCGCGACGACGACGGTGGCGACGGGGTACGCCACCCCCACCCGCGCGTACGCCAGCGCCCGCCCTCGATCCATGCGCGTCGCTGGGGGTGCCGCGCCGAAAGCCGTTGTGTTGTCCCGCGTCGCGGCCGGCGGAGCGGGCGCCGGAGCGACCGGGCCGCGATGGGTTTTCCCCGCCGCGCCCCGACCGGGTGGTATGAGTCAGGAATCACCGACGGGCGGCGAGCCGTTCGGGCGCGCGGACGCCGCCGCGGTCGCGTCGACCCACGCGGACGCCCTCGGGGCGCTGGCCGACGCGCTCGACGGCGACGGCGCCCCCGTGACGCGGGGGCGACGGGCGAGTGGCGGACGCTGTTCCCGGGTGATGTCGTGACGCCCGCCGACGCGCGGTACGACGAGGCCCGGCGCGTCTGGAACGGACTGACCGCCGCGTCCCCCGCGGCCGTGGCGTACCCGACGACGGCGGCCGGCGTCGCCCGCGTCGTCGGGACGGCCCGCGAGACGGGGCTCGGGATCGCGACCCGTTCGGGCGGCCACTCCGCGACCGGCACGTCGACCGGCGACGGCGTCCTCGTGTGCGGCGTCGGCGCGATGCGCGGGATCGCGGTGGACCCCGACGCGCGGACGGCGACCGTCGAACCGGGCGTCACCGTCGGGGAGTTGGACGCCGCGACGACGGCCCACGGGCTCGCGACGCCGCAGGGCGTCGCCCCGGAGGTGGGCGTGACGGGGCTGACGCTCGGCGGCGGGACGGGCTACCTCTCGCGGGCCCACGGCCTCGCCTGCGACCGGCTCGCCCGCGTCGACCTCGTGACCGCCGCCGGCGAGCGCGTCACGGCGAGCCCGGCGGCGAACCCGGAGCTGTTCCGCGCGGTGCGGGGAGCCGGCGGCGAGTTCGGCGTCGCCGTCGAACTCGCGTTCGACCTCGTCCCCGTCCCCGACGAGGTGGCGATGTGTGACGTGTGGTTCCCCGTCGACGGCGCCGCCGACATCGCGGCCCTGCTGCACGAGTACCGCGCGCTGGTGCGCGAGGCGCCACGGGAGACGAACGTCTCCCCGTACGTCGCTCGCGTCCCCGACGAGCCGGCGTTCCCCGACGACCGCGTCGGCGACCTCGCGCTGTGCGTGCTCGGCGTCCACGGCGGCGCCCCCGACGCGGGCGAGCGGGCGCTGGCGCCGTTCCGCGAGGTCGGCGACGCGGCCCCGCTGTTCGAGCGCGCCGACCGCCGCCCGTACCCCGAGGTGCAGGCGTACCTCGGCGGCGGCTCGCCCGCCGGCGACCGCTACTACTGGCGGTCCGTGGCGGTCGAGGCGTTCACCGACGACCTCGTCGAGCTGACGGCCGAGCGGATGGCCGCGCTCCCCGGCGACCGCGACACCGTCGTCGTCTGGCCGCTGGGCGGCGCCGTCGCCGACATCGACCCCGCCGACACCGCCGTCCCCGAGCGGGACGCCGAGGTCGTGCTCAACTTCGAGGCGTGCTGGAGCGACCCCGACGACGACGACGCACACCTCGCGTGGGCCCGCGAGTCGGCCGCCCGCGCCCGCGATGTCGGCACCGTGACGGGCGAGCTCCCGAACTTCTCGGGCACCGAACGCGGCGACGACGCGGCCCGGGGGGTGTACGCCGCCAACTACGACTGGCTCCGGGAGACGAAGCGGCGGTGGGACCCAGACGGGGTGTTCTCGCCGAGCGGCCGCCTGTGACACCCCGTCGGTCGGACGCCCCCCGAGCCCTCCGGAGCGGTGCTTAAGCCCCGGGACGCCCTGTAGACGGCATGATCCCCGCGTCCACGACGACACGTCCGCCCCCGAAGACCGTCCTCTACTGTCCCGACTGTTGGCACGCCGCCCCGCCGACCGGCGACTGGCTCGTCCGCGCCGACGTCGGCCGCGAGGCGCTCGTGTGCCCCGACTGCGGCGCCGTCGTCACGGTCCGCCGGGTCGACCCCGTCCCCGCCTGAGCGACACCGTTCGCCCGCCGCTTCCCGTTCGGCCGCTCTTCCCCCGGCGCTTCCCCGCCCGCCGACGGGCCGTGCGTTCGCGGTCCTCGCGCCGGCCGTCGTCGTAGCGGGCGAACCCGGCCGGTCCTGCCGCGCGTCGTCCCTTTATCCCGCCGGCCGCGGTGGGGGGCGTATGCGCGCAGCCGTGTTCCACGGCCCCGGGGACGTCCGGGTCGAGGAGGTCGACAAACCCGAGATCGAGGAACCGACCGACGCCATCGTCCGCGTCACCCACACCGCCGTCTGCGGGTCTGACCTGTGGTTCTACCGCGGGGAGAGCGACCGGGAGGCGGGCACCGGCGTCGGTCACGAGCCGATGGGCGTCGTCGAGGAAGTCGGCGAGGCCGTCCGCTCGGTCGACCCGGGCGACCGGGTGCTCGCGCCGTTCGCCATCTCCTGCGGGTCGTGTGAGTTCTGTCGCAAGGGGCTCCACACCTCCTGTGTGAACCGCGACTCGTGGGGCGGCGCCAACGGCGGCGCACAGGGCGAGTTCGTCCGCTCGACGCACGCCGACGGCACGCTCGTGCGCGTGCCCGACCGCTACGCCGACGACGAGGCGGCGCTGGAGTCGCTGCTCCCGCTCACCGACGTGATGGGGACGGGCCACCACGCCGCGCTGTCGGCCGGGGTCGAGGCCGGCGAGGACGCCGTCGTCGTCGGCGACGGCGCCGTTGGGCTGTGCGGCGTCGCCGCCGCGCGACGGCTGGGCGCCGAGCGCATCGTCGCCGTCGGCCACCACGAGGACCGGCTGGCGATCGCCGAGTCGTTCGGCGCCACCCACACCGTCGCCGAGCGCGGCGAGGCCGCGGCGAACGAGGTGCTCGACATCACCGACGGCGGCGCGAACCACGTGCTGGAGTGTGTGGGCGCGGCCTCGGCGATGGAGACCGCGGTGGACGTCGCCCGTCCCGGCGGCACGGTCGGCTACGTCGGCGTCCCCCACGGGATGGACGGCGGCGTCGACCTGTTCCCGTTCTTCGGCGACAACGTCGCGCTGCGCGGCGGGGTCGCCCCCGTCCGGGCGTACGCCGAGGAACTGATGGCCGACGTGTTGCAGGGGACGCTCGACCCGGCGCCGATCTTCACCGAGACGGTCGGGCTCGACGGCGTCCCGGAGGGGTACCGCATGATGGACGAGCGCGAGGCGGTGAAAGTGCTCGTCAAGCCCTGGGAGTGACCCGACGACCCGCCGCCGTCACACGGGCGCACGGTCGCCCGAACGTTTTTCGCGCGGCGGCCCTCCTCGCTCACCAGTGACCGACTACGACGCGGTCGTGTTCGACATGGACGGGGTACTGGTCCACCGCAGCGACGCCGACGTGTTCCGGCGGGCCGCCCGCGAGGCGTTCGCGGCGTTCGACGTCGAGCCGGCCGACGAGCACGTGGAGGCGTTCGCGTGGACGCGCGTCGACGAGTTCGCCGACGCGTGCGCCCCGTACGACCTCGACCCCGAGGCGGTGATCGCCGAACGCGAGGCGCGCTCGGCGGCCATCCAGCGGGCGGTGCTCGCCGCGGGCGGGAAGGCGCTGTACGACGACGTCGACGCGCTGGAGTCGCTGGGCGACGGCGCGCGCCTCGGCCTCGTGAGCAACAACCAGCACGCGACCGTCGAGGCGGTCGTCGACGCACACGGCCTCGGGGAGCTGTTCGCGACGGCGTACGGCCGCGACCCGACGGTGGCGGGGGTCGCCCGGCGCAAGCCCGACCCCCACTACCTCGAGCGCGCGCTCGCGGACCTGGGGACGCGGAACGCGCTGTACGTCGGCGACAGCCGGGTCGACGTGGCCGCCGCGGCCGCCGCCGGCGTCGACTCGGCGTTCGTGTGGCGCGACCACCGCGAGGGGTACGACCTCGAGGGGGAGGAGCCGACCCACGAGGTGGAGACGCTCGCGGCGCTGCCGGGCGCGAGCGCGTGATCGGGGAGAACACGGGCGGCGAGGGATTTGAACCCCCGACCTCTTGGTCCGGAACCAAGCGTTCTGTCCGCTGAACTAGCCGCCCTCGGCGACACCTACCGCACCCCGGCGAATAAGCCTTCGGAACCCGAGCCGGCGCGAGCGGGGGGCGGTCGCTGTCGGGGACGAACGGACGGGGAGAACCGTGGCGACGGCGCGCGCCGTGTTACGGCGCTTCGCCGGTCTCGATGGTGAAGTCGGCCTTCGGGTAGGCGACGCAGGTGAGGGTGTACCCCTCGTCGAGCTCGGCGTCGTCGAGCATCTGCTGGTCGTCGTGCGTGACGTACTCCTCGGAGTTGCCGCCGGAGGTGATCTGCCCGGCACAGGAGACACACTGCCCCTGCCGGCAGGCGTACGGGAGGTCCCAGCCGTTGTCCTCGCCGGCCTCCAGCACGGTCTGGTTGTTGGCGACCTCGATGGTGTCGCCCTCCTTCGCGTACTCGACCTCGAAGTACTCGACTTCGTCCTCGGGGATGTCGGCGGGGCTCGTCTCCTCCTCGGCGGCCGCGCCGCCCTCCAGTTCGCCGTCCTCGTCGCCGGTCGCGATGGCGCCGGCGGGGACGCTCCCGCCGCCGACGGCACGGCTGCCCGGCTCGGGGAACTCCGTCTCCTCGACGGTGGAGGCGCGCCGCTCGATGACCTCCTCGGAGATGTCCGCGGTGGCCTCCCAGCCCGTGCCGCGGGCGAAGTGCAGGGCGACGAAGACCAGCACGAGGCCCGCGCCGAACCCGATTGCCACGGGGTCTACCATGCTCGCGCCTATGAAGCGGGGGGTAACAAGGGTTGTGATTGTCGAGCGACGCCGGGAACGTCGAATCGCGAGACTGCGAACGTGTTCGCCCCCGTCCGCGGCCGCGGGAGCGCGTTACTCGCCGTTCCGCGGGACGTCGTGGCGCCCGAAGCCGTAGCGCAGGCGGCTGGCGAGGCGGCGACCGAACCGCTCGCGGCGCGAGTCGAAGCGCTCGGCCAGCGCCTGGTAGATGAGCGGCACGGGCACCTCCTGTTCGAGCGCCTCCTGCACCGTCCACGTGCCCGTCGACCCGCCCTCGACGCGGTCGGCCACGTCGCCGAGGTCGTTCCCCTCCTCGCGGAACGCCTCCTCGCACAGTTCCAGCAGCCACGACCGGATCACCGCGCCGTTGTTCCACGTCCGCGCGACGGCCTCGAGGTCGAGGTCGTAGCGGCCCTCGTGGAGCAGTTCGAATCCTTCCCCGTAGGCCTGCATCAGCGCGTACTCGACGCCGTTGTGGACCATCTTCACGTAGTGGCCCGACCCGGCCTCGCCCATGCGGTCGTGCCCCGCGGGGCCGGTGGCGACGGCGTCGAACACCGGCGTCAGTTCCTCGTACGCCCACGCGGGACCGCCGACCATCAGCGAGAAGCCGAGTTCCGCGCCGGCGGGGCCGCCGGAGGTGCCGCAGTCGAGGTACGCCGCGTCGGTCGCCTCGGCGCGGCGCACGGAGTCCTCGAAGTGGGAGTTGCCGCCGTCGACGACCACGTCGTCGTCCGTGAGGTGCGGTTCGAGGTCGTCGAGCGTGGCGTCGACCGCGTCGCCGGCGGGGACCATCAGCCAGATGCGGACGCCCTCGTCGGCGTCGCTCCCGTCGTCCTCACGGGTCGCTTCGCTCCCCGTTCGGTTCGAGGGCTCGCTCCGCTCGCCCTCGCTCAGTCGCTCGTACAGGTCCGCGACGGAGTCGGCGGGCTCGGCGCCGGCCTCCGCGGCGGCGGCGGTCGCCTCCGCCGAGAGGTCGAACGCGACGACGTCGTGACCGGCGTCGAGGACGCGGTCGACGACGATGCGACCCATCCGCCCCAGCCCGATCACGCCGAGTTGCATGCTCATACCGGCGCGTCGGCGACGCGGGGCGTAGGCGTTGCGGTGTGCGGTGTCGGCGGATCGGGCGCCGAGGCGACGACCGCACGCGCAGTCCGCCGGCGACGCGGGCGGGGAAGCGCCGCACTTACGCGCCCCGCAGTCGGACGACCGATATGGACGACAGAGTGCGCGAGCACGCCGAGGTACTCGTCGACTGGAGCGCCCGCGTCGAGGCGGGCGACCAGGTGGTGCTGGACGTTGCCGAGGGCGCTCACGATCTGGCGGTCGCGGTCGCCGAGGAGTTGGGCAAGCGCGACGCCACCCTCCTCACGACGTACGGCTCCAGCGAGGTCGGCCGCGCGTTCCTCCGCGCGGGCGACGACGACCGCGAGTTCGCCCACAGCGAGCCGAAACTGGCGATGCTGGAGGCCGCGGACGTGTACCTCCGCGTCGGCGGCGGGCGCAACACGACCGCCCTCGCGGACGTGGACGGCGACCGCCGGACGGCCGCGCGGAAGGCGACCACGGCGACCCGAGAGGCCCGGATGGACACCGACTGGGTGTCGACGGTCCACCCGACCCGCTCGCTGGCCCAGCAGGCCGGGATGGCCTACGAGGAGTACCAGGACTTCGTGTACGACGCCGTCCTCCGCGACTGGGAGTCGTTGGCCGGGGAGATGGCGAAGATGAAGGAGATCCTCGACGAGGGGAGCGAGGTCCGCATCGAGAAGGAGCGCACCGACCTCACGATGTCCATCGAGGGCCGGACCGCCGTCAACTCCGCCGCGTCGGTCGCGTACGACTCCCACAACCTCCCCTCCGGCGAGGTGTTCACGGCGCCGCACGCCACCGAGGGCGAGGTGTTCTTCGACGTGCCGATGACCATCGACGCCCGGCGCGTGCGGGACGTGTCGCTGACGTTCGAGGGCGGCGAGGTCGTCGACTTCTCCGCCGCGCAGGGCGAGGCCGCCATCGCCGACGTGCTCGACACCGACGAGGGCGCCCGGCGCCTCGGCGAACTGGGGATCGGGATGAACCGCGGCATCGACCGCTTCACCGACTCGATCCTGTTCGACGAGAAGATGGGGGACACGGTCCACCTCGCGGTGGGCCGGGCGTACGACTCCTGCCTGCCGGAGGGCGAGTCGGGCAACGACTCGGCGGTCCACGTCGACATGATCACGGACATGTCCGAGGACTCGCGCATGCTGGTCGACGGCGAGGTCGTCCAGCGCGACGGGACGTTCCGCTGGGAGGACGGGTTCGGCGAGTAGACCGGGGCGGCGAGCGCCGGCCCGACTCCGCGGTGGCGTCCGCGAGGTCCGCGAGACGGTCGACGCCGTCCGTCGTCGCCGACACGCGAGCCCCGGGCTCCGCACGAACCGACCGACGCGGAGGGAAAGGTTCATCCGCGGAAGCGCCCCGACCTACTCCTAGTCGCCGGCGCGGTCCCGACCGGCCCAGCGTCGCGGGACAGACGGACCGCGCCACCGGACACCCACCCCACCCAATCTCTCATGAAAGTCGCAGACGCCGTTCCGGAGTTCGCCGACGCGTTCGGGTTCGAGGAGTTCAACCGCATGCAGCGGGAGGCGCTGCCGGCCATCCTCGACCGCGACGAGAACGTCGTCGCGGCCGCCCCGACCGCCTCCGGCAAGACCGCGCTCGCGGAGTTGGCGATCTGTGAGACGCTGAAGACGGGCGGCACCGCGCTGTTCATCGCCCCCCTGCGCGCGCTCACCAACGAGAAGGAGGCCGAGTGGGAGCGCTTCGAGGACCTGGGCTACTCGGTGTACGTCGTCACCGGCGAGCGCGACCTCAACCCCCGCCGCGCCGAGCGCGCCGACATCCTCGTGATGACGCCCGAGAAGACCGACTCCGCGACGCGGAAACACGAGTCGGCCCGCTACGACTTCATCAACGACGTCGACTGCTGTGTCATCGACGAGGTCCACCTGCTCGACTCCGACAAACGCGGCGCGGTGCTGGAGGTGACCGTCTCGCGCCTGCGCCGCATCTGTGACCCCCGCGTGGTCGCGCTGTCGGCGACGATGCCCAACGTCGCCGACGTCGCCGAGTGGCTCGACGCGCCGCCGGAGACCACCTTCGAGTTCGGCGACGACTACCGGCCCGTCGACCTCGAGACCGGCGTGAAGACGTACACCCACGGCGACAACTCCTTCGCCGACAAGTACCGCCGGCTGTACCGCACGCTCGACCTCGCGGAGCCGCACATCCGCGAGGAGGGGCAGGCGCTCGTGTTCGTCTCCTCCCGGCAGGACACGGTGATGGCCGCGAAGAAGGCCCGCGACGAGGTCGCCGAGCGCGACCTGCCGATGGGCGCGCGCGGCGAGTACGACTTCCACAACGCCGCCAAGGAGCTGGACAACGACACCCTCCGCCACTCCGTCGTCGACGGCGTCGCCTTCCACCACGCCGGGCTCTCGAAGAACGACAAGGACCACGTGGAACGGTGGTTCAAGGAGGGGAAGATCCAGCTCCTCTTCTCCACCTCGACGCTCGCGTGGGGCGTGAACCTCCCCGCCCGCTGTGTCGTCATCCGCGACACGAAACACCACGACCCGCTGGAGGGCGAGGTGGACATCAGCCCGCTGGACGTGCTCCAGATGCTCGGCCGCGCGGGCCGGCCGGGGTACGACGACGTGGGGTACGGGTGGGTCGTCTGCGACCGCTCGGACGCCGACAAGTACCGAAAGCTGCTCCGCGAGGGCAAAGAGATCGAGTCGCGTCTCGCCGAGGACCTCGACTCCCACCTCAACGCCGAGATCGCGCTGGGCACCATCTCCGGGCTGGACGACGTGATGTCGTGGCTGGAGACGACGTTCTACTACGTGCGCGCCGGCACCAAGCCCGAGGAGTACGACTTCGAGGGCGTCCGCGACCGGGTGCGCGAGACGGTCGAGTCGCTCGTGGACCGCGGGTTCGTCGAGACCGACGAGACGCTCGGCATCGAGGCGACGACGCTCGGCCGCCTCGCCTCGAAGTACTACCTCCGCATGGAGACGGCCGAGCGGTTCGCGCAGTTGGGCGAGCGGCGGTCGATCGACGAGAACAGCGTACTCCACACGGTCGCCGCGGCCGCCGAGTTCGACTCCGCCTCGGCGCGCTCGGCCGAGGCCGACGCCGTCGACCGCGTGCTCGACGGGATCGACACGAGCCTCGAGGGCGGCAACCGGAAGGTGCTCGCCATCCTCCACGCCGCGGTCCGCGGCTCCACCCCGTCGGACCTGCGCTCGGACGCGTGGATCATCGAGCAGAACGCCCTGCGCCTGCTGGCGGCGCTGCGGGAGTTCGCCGACGCGGTCGCGGGGCCGCGCGCCGCCAACCTCGTCCGCCGCGTCGAGGCGCGCGTCGAACACGGCGTCAAACGCGAGGCCGTCGGCCTCACCGCCATCGAGGGCGTCGGCGAGGGGCGCGCCGAGCGCCTCGCCTCCGGCGGCCTCACGACCCCGGCGGACGTGGTGTCGGCGGGCGTCGACCGCCTCACGCGGGCGGGGCTGTCCGAGGGCGTCGCCGAGCGCGTGATCCGGCAGGCGGCGGACCTCCCGAACGCCGTCGTCGAGTGGGGGTCGTTCCCCGAGTCGATCGGCACCGCCGACAACGAGATGTGCGAGGTGACGGTGCGCAACGTCGGGGGGAACGCCCGCGCGGGGATCCGCGTGACGGCCAACGGCGTGGAGATGACCGAGAAGACGCTGTACTTCACCGACGAGACGACCGTCCCGGTCGGCGTGTTCGGCGCGCCCGGCGAGGCGGAGATGCGCTACGAGGTGGAGGTCGTCTACCCCGACCTGCCGTTGCTGCCGGAGGCGGACTCGCGGATCGTCAGCGTCGACTGACGCACCGCCGCGAACAGCGCCGCGGGGTCGTCGCGGTCGACCACCTCGTCGGCCGCCGACAGGTCGGTGTCGGCGTTGTGGTCGCCGCGGACGGCGATCGTGTACGCGCCCGCCCGGGACGCCGCGAGCACGCCGTTCTCGGAGTCCTCGACCGCGACCGCGCGGCTCGGCACGCCGCCCAGCTCCGCGATCGCCGCCTCGAACAGCCCCGGGTCGGGCTTCCCGGGGCCGTCGAACTCCTCGGCGGGGGCGACCACGTCGAACGCCAGATCGAAGCGGTCGACCACGGTCGCGATCCAGTCGCGCGGCGACGAGGAGACGAGTCCGACCGGGACGCCCTCGCCGCGGAGGCTCGCGACGAAGTCGGCGACGCCGTCGAGGAGCGCGACGCGCTCGCCGTAGACGGTGCGGGCGGTCTCGTCGTACAGCGCCATGAACTCGGCCTTGCTCACGGTCGTGTCGTAGTGCTCGGCGAGGTAGTCGTAGATCTCCCCGTAGTACATCCCCGTCACCTCGTCGAGGTCGGGGTGGGCGCCGTCGAGCACCGCCGGGAAGATCTCCTCGCGCTCGGCGGCGTGCCAGTAGTCCTCGGAGTCGACGAGCACGCCGTCCATGTCGAAACAGACGACGACCGGCGCGGCGTCGGCCGCGACCGCCTGCTCGGTGCCGGGCGCCGAGGACGACGCGTCGCCGGGGGCGTCGGTCGTGTCCGCCCCCGCGGTGGCGTCGGGCGCGTCGGTGCCGCCGGAGGCGTCGGCGTCGCCGTCGGATGACTCGGACATACCCCACCGTGCCGCTCCGGCGGGATGGACGTTCCGGCCCGCCGGGAGGCGCGCGGGCCGAGGGTCCAAGTAGGAGAGTGCGACCACTCGCCCCGTGCCAGCGACCTGTACCCTCCTCGCGGGCGACTGTACGACGCGCTTCGAGACGACGACCGGCGACGAACGGCTCCAGCGCGGGCGCGTCGTCGTCCTCGCGAAGCCCGACCGCACCCTGCTCGTCCACGACCGCTCCGGCTACCAGCCCGTCGCGTGGCTCACGCGCGCCGACTCCCTCACCGTCGAGGCCGACGACCGCGGCTTCGCGGTCACCGCCCACGACGCCGGCCGCACCCTCGCGGTGCGCTCGCACGACGCCGGCGACGTCGTCGAGTTCCCCGTCACCGACGCGGGGGTGCCGGTCGGCGAGTGTCCCGACCCCGACTGTGGCGCGGCGCTCGTGCGCGCCGGCGGCGACGTGGTGTGTCTCGGCTGCGGGGACGGCTACGGCCTCCCGTCGGGGGCGACGGTCCACGACGACCGGACGTGCGACGACTGCGGGCTCCCCGTGATGACCGTCGAGCGCGGCGCGTCGCTCGACCTGTGTGTCGACTACGCGTGCGACTCGCTGACCGACGCCGTCCGCGACGTGCTGGACCGGCGGTTCGACTGCCCGGACTGCGGGCGCGACCTGCGCGTCAGGGAGCACCGCGGCCGGGCGTTCCTCGGCTGCGACGGCTACCCCGACTGCGAGACGGCGTTCTCGGTGCCGGCGGGCACGTTCGCCGGGGAGTGTGCGTGCGGGCTCCCGCGGTTCGACACCGCGACCGCGACCCGGTGTCTGGACGGGACCTGCGAACTGGACCGCCCCGCCGACCCCGAACCGGGGCCGTGAACGCCGACGGCGACGCCGGCACGCGACCGACCGTCTCGCCGGACCACAGCCCCTATACCCGAACCTCCCGGCGGTACACAGGATGAACGCGACACTCGACGGCGACGTCGTCCGCGCCCGGGGCGACGCCCGCCAGCGGTTCCACGACGCACGGGGGTACGGCCGCGCCGACGGGCCCGACGTCACGCTCGCCCGCGTGGAGGCCGCCCACCTGCTGTACCGCGGCGACCTCGAGGCGGTCTCGGGGATGGGCTTCCGGGCGTTCTTCCGCGACAGCGTCGCGAGCGAGGCGGGGTTCGCCGCCCGGTTCCTCGTGTACACCGACCTGCGCGAGCGGGGGTTCTACCTCGCGCCCGCCCGCGACGGGTGGCCGGGCGCCGGGGGCGCCGCCGCCGAGGGCGCCGACGTGCTCGTGTTCGAGCGCGGGGAGAAGCCCGGCGGGCCGGTCGCCCACCGCGTCCGGGTGGTCGGCGAGCGCGAGGAGCTCGCGGCGGCCGACCTCGCGGGCGCGACGCTGGCGGTCGTCGACGAGGAGAGCGAGGTGTCGTACTTCGCGTGCGCCGCGGGCGGCGGCTTCGACGGCCGTACCGCCTACGACCTCCCGAGCGGCCTCGACGCGGACCTGCTCGACGACCGCGTCGTCTGCTGGAGCCCGCCCGCCGCCCTCTACGAGTCGGCGTTCTACGGCCAGCCCGTCTCGGGGCGCGACGACGCCGACGTGGACGCGCTCCAGCTGTCGCTGCTGGAGGCGGCGGACCTGGCCGCACGCGGGGCGGTCGACCTCGACCCCGAGGCCGTCGTCGACCGCGGGCGTGCCGTGGAGGGCGACCGCTTCGACCGCCGCCTCGCGGTGTACCGTCGGCTCCGGGACCGCGGCGTCGTCCCGAAGACGGGCTACAAGTTCGGCGCGGACTTCCGGACGTACGACGCCGTGGAGTCGGTCGCCGACCTCCCGCACTCCGAGCGACTCGTGCGGGTCGTCACCCCCGACCACCGGTTCCACCCGCGCGAGCTGGCGCTCGACGTCCGCCTCGCCGGCGGCGTCCGCAAGGAGATGGTGTTCGCGCTCGCCGACGGGGCGGACGTCGAGTACCTGACCGTCGGCCGGCTGACGCCCTGACGGCGGCGTGACCCCGGCACCGCGGCCGGGGGTGCGTCCGGCGGCCGGCCGCGTTTCAACCAAAAGACGTATTGACTCAACGCGAGAGTCGGCTATCGAATGGAGTACACGTTCCAGTGCGCCTGCGGCGCGGAGGTGTCCGACTTCACGCGCGGCGGCGACGTCGAAGTGAGCACCGTCGCCGTCTGCGACGACTGCGGCTCCGCGTACGGGCTCACGATCACGACCATCCAGCGCACCGTGGACTGAGAGGGCGACGCCGCCGGCCCGCCGTCCGGCCGCCCGCTCGCGCCGTTCAGAACTCGACCGCGACGCCGTCCGCGTCCGTCGCCGCGGCCCACAGGTGGGTCGCCGTCGCCGTGTCCAACACCGCCGAGCCGACGCTCTCCACGACGATCACGTCGTCGTCGGCCTCCCGGCCGGCCGCCCCCGCGAACACGTCCGAGAGCGGAGCGAGTCGCGCCGGGTCGACCCCGTTGTCGCGCACGTCGCCGATGCCCGCCACCTCCTCGGGCACGTCGGCGAACACGCGCGCGGCGCGTTCGAACGTCGCCCGGTCGAGTTCGCACATCCCGGCCTCGTAGGCGCCGACGGCGACGACGAGCGCGCCCGCGGCGAGGTCCTCGCCCGAGAGGACGGGCGTCTCGCTGGTCGTCGCGGTGACGACCACGTCGGCGTCGCGGACGGCCGCCGCGGGCGAGGCGACCGCCGCGGCGTCGACCCCGATCGCGGAGGGCCGCCGCACAGCCCTCGCGCGAGGCGGGCGTCGGCGAGAAGACCCGGGCGCGTTCGACCCCCGGGCGGCCGCGATCGCGCGGGTCTGCCACCGGGCCTGCCGGCCGGCACCGATCACCGCGAGGTCGACCGGCCCCGACCCCCGGGCGAGGTCCCGGGCGGCGAGCCCGCCGATACAGCCCGTCCGGGCGTTCGTGATGCGCTCGCCGGCGAACAGCGCCAGCGGCGCGCCGTTCGCGGCGTCGGTGAGCACCACCTGCGCCTGGACGGTCGGGCGGTCCGCGTCGGCGTTGCCGGGGAACACGGAGGCGAGCTTCGTCGCGTACGTCGGGTCGCCGTGGACGTACGCCGGCATCGCCAGTCCGGTGCCCGCGGGCTCGGCGCGCCCGTCGAGCCCCTCGCCGACCGGGAAGTGCGGGCGTTCGGGGCGTTCGACCTCGCCGCGGCCCTGCTTCAGGAAGGCGGTCTCGACGACCCCGAGCAGATCGTCGAGCGACAGCAGCGAGGCGACCGCGTCGTCGTCGAAGACGTGCATGGCCGTGGGTCGAGGCGGCACGACTTCCGTGTTTCCTCGCACGCCCGGCGGGCGACCCCGCCCGGGACGCCCCCGCCGCACAGCCCGAACACCCAAGTCCCATGTTTACACACCACACGTCATGCACGTCGTCGTGGTCGGGGGAGGCATCGTCGGGGTCGCGAGCGCGTACGAACTCGCCGTCCGCGGCGCCGACGTGACGCTCCTCGAACGGGGGCGTCTGGGCGCCGGCAGCACCGACCGCGCGCTCGGCGGCATCCGCGCGCAGTTCTCCACCCGCGTCAACGTCGCGTGCTCGGTCGCGTCCATCGAGGTGTGGGACGCGTTCGCCGAGCGGTTCGGCGTCGACATCGACCGCCGGCGGACGGGCTACCTGTTCTGTACGCGCGAGGAGGACACCGCCGACGCCTTCGCCGACCAGGTGGCGATGCAGGCGGAGTTCGGCGTCGACAGCCGGCTCGTCGACCCCGACGAGGCCGCCGAGATCTGTCCGGGGCTGCGCCCCGACGAGTTCGTCGCCGGCACGTACTGCCCGACGGACAGCTTCGCGGACCCCCACCTCGCGCTCCAGGGGTACGCCGGCGCCGCCCGCGAGGCGGGGGTCGAGATCCGGACGAACACGCCCGTCGCGGCGCTCGACCCGCGCGAGTCCGGCGTCCGGGTCGCGCTCGCGGCCGGCGCCGGCGAGGCGGTCGCGGCGGACGCCGTCGTCAACGCCGCCGGCGCGTGGGCGCCGCGGTTGGCCGAGACGGCCGGCTACGACCTGCCGATCGTGCCGCACCGCCGGCAGACCGCCGTCGTCGAGCCCGAGCGCCCGGTCCCGGAGACCGACCCGCTGGTCGTCGACGCCGACACGACCGCCCACTTCCGGCCCGAGCGCGACGGCCGCGCGCTCGTCGGGGGCCACTTCGCGGCGACGGACCCGGTCGTGACCGACCCGGACCGCTGCTCGGAGAAACCGGACACCGACTGGGCCGTCGAGGCGGTCGAGCGCGTCGGCGCGTTCGCCGACTACTTCGGCCCCGAGAGCCGCCTCGCGGGCGGGTGGGCCGGGCTGTACGCGGTGACGCCGGACCACCACGCCATCGTCGAGGAGTCGGTGCCGGGCGTCGTCACCGCCGCGGGGTTCTCCGGCCACGGCTTCCAGCACGCGCCGGCGACGGCGACGGCCGTCGCGGAGCTGGTGCTCGACGGCGCGTCGTCGACGGTCGACGTGTCGCCGCTGTCGCGCGAGCGGTTCGAGACGGGCGAGTCGCTCGTCGAGCGGAACGTCGCGTGAGCGGGTCGAGGAACGGACGGAAGCGGTCGAAGGAGCGGGGAAGGGAGAAGAGGAGAGGAAGAGAGGAGAGAGGGGAGAGGTGGGGAGACGGTCAGGCGCGATTGGTGTCGTCGGCGGAGTCGTCGAACTCGGTCAGCTCCGAGCGGGGTGCGGCCTCGTCGACGTCGTCGTCGCGCAGTTCCGCGGGATCGACGCGGTCGGGCGAGGCGAACTCCTCGTTGAGGAGCGCGCCGACGAAGCCGCCGACCGCGCCGAGCGCGCCGCCGTACAGCGCCGCGAGCAGCAGCGCGACGAAGAACACGCCGAACGCGACGAGCAGGCTCGAGCGCTGTCCGGGGCCGACGATGACGAACACCGACGCGATCAGCGTCGCCAGCACGGCGCCGGGGACCGCCGCGAGCAGGCCCGAGAGGCCGCCCACCTTCGCGCCCTCGGTGCGGTCGGGGCCGTGGAGGTAGCCGGCGACGGCCCCGCCGATGGCCGGGGAGAACGGCAGGAAGAACGTCACGAGCGACACGACCGCCCCGATGACGGCGTGTTTGAGGGTTCCGGGTGAGGATGTAGCCATACGAACAGTATCGTGCGGCGGGGGAATAAATACCGTCGGGGCGGGAGCGAACAGGCCGCACGGCGGGGCGACACGGAGCCGCGGTCCGGAACGACACGACTAACCCCCGACCGGACGGACGCGTACACAATCGAATGCGATTCCCACAGGCGCAGGTCGCGTTGCTGGAGGCCGCCAGCGCGACCGACGCGAAGCCGATCGAACAGCTCGCCGAGGAGACGGACCTGAAGCCCGAGACGGTCACCCGCGCGGCCTTCGACCTCCGCGACGAGGGGCTCGTCGCCGTCGACGAGCGCGTCGAGGAGTCGGCGACGCTCACCGACGAGGGCGAGACGTACCGCGAGGCCGGGCTGCCGGAGGTCCGCCTGTTCCGCGCGGCCCGCGACGCCGGCGGCACGGTGGGGATGGGCGAGGCCATCGGCGCCAGCGGGCTGGAGGGGCCCGAGGTCGACATCGCGCTCGCCAACTACGCCCGCAAGGGGTACGGCGTCGTCGACGGCGGCGAGGTGAGTGCCGACGCGGACGCCGACCCCGACGCCGACGAGGAAGCCGCCGCGCTCGACGCGCTCGCGGCCGGCGAGGTAGTCGAGGACGCGGGCCTGCTCGACCGGCTGGAGAGCCGCGGGCTGGTTGACGTCGACGAGACGACCGTCCGCTCGGTGACGCTCACCGACGCGGGCGTCACGGCGCTGATGGAGGGCGTCGAGGCCGCCGAGACCGTCGACCGCCTCACCCCCGAACTGCTCACCAGCGGCGAGTGGGAAGACGTCGAGTTCACCGAGTACAACGTCGAGGCCGACGCGCCCGCCGTCGAGGGCGGCCGCGAGCACGTCCTCCGCGGCGCCGCCGAGCGCGTGAAGGACGTGCTCGTCGGCATGGGCTTCCAGGAGATGGACGGCCCGCACGCCGACGCGGACTTCTGGATCAACGACTGCCTGTTCATGCCGCAGGACCACCCGGCGCGCACCCACTGGGACCGCTTCGCGCTGGACGTGCCGCCCGTGCGCGACCTCCCCGAGGGGCTCGTCGACCGCGTCGAGCACGCCCACCGCGAGGGCGTCGGCGAGGACGGCGACGGCTACCACTCGCCGTGGTCGGAGGACTTCGCGCGCGCCATCGCCCTGTGCGGGCACACCACGTCGCTGTCGATGCGCTACCTCTCGGGGTACGCCGACGCCGACTTAGAGCCGCCACAGCGCTACTTCTCGGTGCAGAAGGCGTACCGCAACGACACGCTCGACGCGACCCACCTGCTGGAGTTCTACCAGATCGAGGGGTGGGTGATGGCCGAGGACCTCTCCGTGCGCGACCTGATGGGCACCTTCGAGGAGTTCTACCGCCAGTTCGGCATCGAGGAGATCCGGTTCAAGCCGCACTACAACCCCTACACGGAGCCGAGCTTCGAGCTGTTCGGCGAACACCCCGAGACGGGCGAGGAGATCGAGATCGGCAACTCGGGGATGTTCCGCGACGAGGTGCTCGAACCGCTCGGGATCGACTGTGACGTGATGGCGTGGGGGCTCGCCTTGGAGCGGCTCGCCATGCTCACGACCGGCGCCGAGGACATCCGCGACCTGCACGGCACGCTCGCGGATCTGGAGTTCCTGCGGAACGCGGAGGTGACCTACTGATGCCAGTCGTCGACATCGACACGGACGAGCTGCGCGGCCTGACCGGCGAGGACAAGACCGACGAGGAGTTCAAGCAGGACCTGTTCGCGCTCGGCCTCGAGTACGAGGGCGACACCGAGGACGGCCTCCTCCAGTTCGAGTTCGGCCCGGACCGCCTCGACCGCCTGTCGGTCGAGGGGGTGGCGCGCTCGCTGCGCTACCAGTACGGCGCCGACCGCGGCGTGTACGTCCCCGAGACGAACGACGCCGACTGGACCATCGAAGTCGACCCCTCGGTGCCCGACGAGCGCCCCTACGTCACCGGCGCCGTCGTGCGCGGCGTGAACCTCGACGAGTCGGGGCTCGACTCGCTCATCCAACTGCAGGAGAAGCTGCACGCGACGATGGGGCGGGGCCGCGCGAAGGGCGCCATCGGCGTCCACGACCTCACGATGCTGAAGGGGCAGGCGCTCACCGAGGAGTCCGAGCCGTCGGGCACCATCAACGCCGCCTCCTCGGATCTGGGCGCGACCGAGAAGACCGTCACCTACCGCGGCGTCGACCCCGAGGGCGACCGCTTCGTCCCACTGGACGCGAACACCGACATGACGCCCGCGCAGGTGCTCACGGACCACCCGACCGGCGACACGTACGCGGAGCTGGTCGAGGATCTGGACCGCTACCCCGCGATCTACGACGAGCTGGGGCTGTTCTCGTTCCCGCCCGTCATCAACGGGTCGCGCACCGAGGTCGACGCCGGCTCCCGCGACCTGTTCATCGAGCTGACCGGCACCGACCAGTGGACCATCGACAAGATGTGCGTCATCCTCTGTTACGCCCTCTCCGCGCGCGGCGGCACCGTCGAGGAGGTGCAGGTGGACTACGCGGACGGCGCGACGTACCCCGACGAGTACGGGCCCGAGCTGCTCCGGCCGGACTTCGACACCGACGAGAAGTCCGTCACGCACGACCGCATCGAGACGATGCTCGGCGTGGAGGTGGAGCGCGACGAGGTCGTCGACCTGTTCGAGCGCTCCGGGATGGACGCCGCCTACTCGCTCGGCGAGGAGGAGACGGTGTACGACGTGACGGTGCCCCCGTACCGCGTCGACGTGCTCCACCCGCTCGACCTCGTCGACGACGTGGGCCGGGCGTACGGCTTCAACGAGTTGGAGCCCAGCTACCCCGACATCGGCACAATCGGCGGGCGCCACGAGCGCTCGCGGCTGGAGCGTGCGGTGCGCACGAGCCTCGTCGGCCTCGGCTTCGAGGACATGCTGAACTTCCACATGACCTCCGGGGCGGAGAACTACGACCGGATGCGCCTCGACGAGCGCGACCCCGGCGCGGACCTGTCCGAGGCGCCGCTCGGGGCGGAGCCGGCCGCCGTGATCACCAGCCCGTACAGCGAGGACTACACCCAACTGCGGACGTGGGCGCTCCCCTCGCTGGTGCAGGTGCTGGAGAACAACACCCACCGGACGTACCCGCAGGACCTCGCGGAGGTCGGCTTCGTCGCCCACCGCGACGACGACGTGAACACCCGGGTCGCCGAGGACTACCGCGTCGCGGGCGTGCTCGCCCGGACGGACGCCACCTACGAGGACGCGAAGGCGCGCGTGCAGGCCGTCTGCGACGACTTCGACGCCGACGTGGAGACGCCCGCGACCACCCACCCGAGCTTCCTCGACGGCCGGGTCGCCGCGGTCGTCGTCGACGGCGAGTCGGTCGGCGTGGTCGGCGAACTCCACCCGGCGGTGCTGGTGGAGCGCGACATGGAGGTGCCGGTCGCGGCGTTCGAGTTCTCGCTGTCGGCGCTCGAGTGAGCCGCGGCGGCGGCCGGGAACAGGTCCCGGGTCGCCGGCGCTCCACCCGAAGGGGGTCACGGCACGACGGCGGGCGGGCGGCCGCGCCGCCCGAACCGCGTGAGGGCGCCCCGAGCGGGGAGTCGCCCGAGGGGAACACCTTTCACGCCCTCCGACGCAGGCACGCGTATGAGCCTGACCGTCGAACGCGTGCTGGTCCCGGTGGACGGGAGCGACGAGTCACTGGAGGCGGTCGAGTACGCGGTCGCCGTCGCCGACGTCTACGACGCCGCGGTCCACGCGGTGTACGTGCTCGGCGAGGAGGTCGTCCGCGCCATCGAGGAGGCCGCCGTCGACGAGTCGGAGGTCGCCGAGGACACCGAGGCGTTCACCGACTCGGTCCGCGAGCTCGCCGAGGCCGAGGGCGTCCCCGTCTCCTCCTCGATCGCCTACGGCTTCTCGACGAAGCGCAAGACCACCCACCCCGGCTCGGTCGTGCTCGACACCGCCGAGGACGTCGACGCGGACTTCCTCGTCATCCCGCGCGAACCGCTCACGGGCGAGCCGGGGGAGGTGCTGGAGAAGGCCGCCGAGTACGTGTTGTTGTACGCGAGTCAGCCGGTCCTGTCCGTCTGAGCTGGCGGCGACGGTCGGGGTGGCGCGTCGCGTGCTACTCCGGCTTCGCCAACTGCGCGGTCATCTCCAGCTCGAACGACTCGGCGTCGCTCGTCTCGAAGCCGACCTTCTTGTACAGGCCGACCGCCGCGCGGTTCCACCGCTCGACGGTGAGCCACACGTGCTCGACGCCGTTGGCGGCGCCGTGGCCGAGCAAGGCCTTCATCAGGTGGGTGCCGATGCCCGAGCCCTGGTACTTCTGCAGGACGAAGATCGCGAGCTCGTACGCCTCGCCGTCCTCCACGAGGGTGGCGTGCCCGGCGACCGCGTCGCCGTCCCACGCGACGACGTTGTACCCCTCGCCGCCGAGGATCGTCTCCAGCCACGAGCGCACGTCCGCCTCGCGGCTCGGCGGGATCCCCTGTGCGCGGTCGGCGGGGTCGAACGCGGTGTACATCTCCACGAGCGCCTCGAACTCGGCTTCCCCCGCCTCGCCCTCGGCGTCGGGCGGGTACGGTCGGATCTCGATGGTGCGGTCGTCGCGGTCGACGAACGACAGCGGCGGCGGGTCGAACGGGCCCGCCGGCTCCTCGGGGTACATGCGGTCCCCGGTCATCGGACCAGTTTCACGGAGACGTGTGAGTTCAGCAGGACGAACTGGGCGATGCTGCCGAGGTTGATCTTCCCCATCGGGCTCGTCTCGCCGCCGCCGAGGGCGATCATGTCGAACCCCTCGTCCTCGGCGATGTCGACGATCTGGCTCCCGGCGTCGCCGTCGACGCGGCGGACGTCGGCGTCGATGCCGGCGTCGCCGAGGACCGCGCGGACGCGCTCCTCCACCTCCTCGGGCGTGCGCTCGGAGCGGGGGTTCTCGACGACCGCGACGGTGAGGTCGTCGCCGGCGGCCCGCGCCCGCTCGACGGTGTCCTCCAACGCACGGAGGGAGTCCTCGCTCCCGCCGACACCCAGCAGTACCTTCATGCGCCGACCGTCGGTAGGCCCGGACAAAAGCGTGCCGCCGCCGCCGCGACCGACGGACGGGACGGCGGTCGCCGCGCTCGACGGCGCTCGACGACGCTCGACGACGACCGACGGCGCCGACCGGACCGCCGGCGTCCGCCGCGCGTCGGACGGACGGGAACGGCTTTTTATCGGTCGCTCGGCTACGGGCGCGCATGACCGACGACACGGCGGCCGACGGCGGCGAGGAACTCGTCGACGCGGGGGAGTCCGGGGACGCCGCCCCCGACGACGAGCGACCGGCCGCCGGGGACGAGGCGGTGACGACCGACGACGACCGCGACGGCGGGGCGGACACGGAGGCAGAAGCGGAGACGGACACGGACACGGAGGCAGAAGCGGAGACGGACACGGACACGCAGGCGGACGCGGATGCCGGCGGGGAGACGGCGGGGTCGGTGCCGGGACCGGACGTCGGCGCCGACGTGCCGGGCGTCGACGCGGACGTCCCCGACGACGTCGCGAAGTACGACCGCTTCCAGAAGATGGAGCGCGCGGAGTACGACCGGGTCAACGAGTTCCTCCGCGACCGGACGTACGTCACCGCCCGCGAGTGGGCGATCGCGCGGCTGTGTGCGGACTTCCGGACGGAGACGGGCGTCGAGATGACGAAGATCGGCGAGAACCTCCCGCGGCTCGTGCCGTTCATGACGGACACCTACACGCCGCAGGCGGTGAACCAGGCGCGGGCGGCGTTCGAGGAGAAGGTGCGCAAGGCGGGCGCGACGTTCCTCTACGGCGCGATGTCGGGCTTCTTCACCGCCGAGGACCTCGACGACGTGATGTACGAGTCGACGGAGGTCGCGAAGTTCCTGCTCGAAGTGGAGGGCGCGGACCTCGCCGTCGAGGAGGAGCTGGCCGCCGAGGACAAGATCTCCTCGGTGATGCGCGACGTCCGCGAGGCGAGCGCGGAGGTGCGCGGCGAGGAGGTCAAGTGCCCCGAGTGCGGGCACGTCCACGAGTCCTGAGTCGCCGGCCCCCGTCCCGAGCGGCCGCGCGCCACGGCGGACGCGGCGGGTGCTCGGCGGGCGCGAGTCGGGGGCCAGAAGCCGGAGGGGGCGGAGCCGCGCGGGGTGGGGAGTCCCGCGACCTCAGTCCAACAACAGCAGCGACGGGTTCTCCAGCCGCTCCATCACGTAGTTCGTGAACCGGCCGGCCTCGGCGCCGTCGATGACGCGGTGGTCGATCGACAGCGACAGCGGGAGCGTGTGCGCGGCGCGCACCTCGCCGTCCTCGGCGACCGGGCGCTCGTCGATGGCGCCCAGCCCCATGATCGCCGTCTCGGGGTAGTTGATGATCGGGGTGGCGTACTCGCCGCCGATGGCGCCGAAGTTGGTGATCGTGAACGTGCCGCCCTGCATCTCCTCGCGGGTGACCTTGCGCTCGCGGGCGCGGGTGGCCAGATCGTTCACCTCGTCGGCGAGTCGGAGGATCGACTTCTCGTCGACGTTCTTCACGACCGGCACCATCAGCCCCGCGTCGGTCGCGACGGCGATGCCGAGGTTGTACTCCTTCTTCAGGAGGATCTCCTCCTCCTCTTCGCGGAGTTCGGAGTTGAGCGTCGGGAACTCCTTGAGCCCGGCCACGAGCGCCTTCATCACGAACGGCATGTAGCTGAGCTTCACGTCGCGCTCGGCGGCGTGGGCCTTCAGCTCGGCGCGCGTGTCGACCAGCTCGTCGACGACGGCGGTGTCGTGGTGGGTGACGTGCGGCGCCGTGTACTTCGACTGCGACATCTGCTCGCCGATGGTGCGCCGGACGCCCCGGTACGGCACCGACTCCGGCTCCCGGCTCGCGGCCGCGCCGTTGCCCGCCGCGGCGGCGGGGCGGGCGCGCCGGTGTCCTCGGCTTCGGCCGCCTTCGCGTCCTTCACGGCCTGCGCGTACTGTCGGACCTGCTCGGTCGAGACGAACGCCTCGCCGTCGCGGGTCTCCTCCGTCGGCACGTCGTTCAGGTCGACGCCCGCGTCCGTGGCGGCCTTGCGGGTCGCCGGCACCGCGAGCGTGCGGTCGCGACCCGCGGCCTCGACCGAGGACGGCGCCGCGCCGACGCCACCCGCCGCGGCGGCGTCGGAGGCGCCCTTCTTCGAGACGGCCGACTTCTTCGAGCCGATGTCGACCTGCTTCGGGCCCGAGGACTCCTCGGCGTCCCCGTCCGTTCCGTCGTCGGACTCGGCGTGCGCGCGCACGTCGCCCTCGGTGACGCGGCCGCCGGGGCCGCTCCCTCGACCGCGCCGATGTCGACGCCGAGCTCGCGGGCGAGGCGGCGTGCGGAGGGCGGCGCGAACACGCGACCGCTCGACGGCGCGGGCGCCTCGTCGGCGTCGACCGTCGTGTCGGCCGCCGCCTCCGCCTCCGGTTCGGGCTCGGAGTCGGCCGCCTCCGCGGCCGCCGGCTCGGCCTCGTCGTCGTCGCCGTCGACCGTGTACGTGATGATCACGTCGCCGACGGGGACCATCTGTCCCTCCTCGACGTGCAGTTGCTTCACCGTCCCGTTGTACGGGGACGGCACCTCGACGAGCGCCTTGTCCGTCTCGACCTCGGCGACCGGCTGGTCCTCCGTGACCGTGTCGCCCGGCGCGACCAGCCAGTTGACGAGCTCCCCCTCGGCGACGCCTTCGCCGACGTCGGGGAGTTTGAACTCCTTCTCGGCCATGGTCAGAACTCGACCGCCTCTTTGATACCGTCGGCGACTCGGGCCGCGTTCGGCATGTAGTAGTCCTCCAGCGCGTACAGCGGGTACGGCACGTCGTAGCCCGTCACGCGCGAGACCGGCGCCTCCTGGTACAGCAGCGCCTCCTCCTGGAGGGTCGCGGTGATCTCGCCGGCGAGGCCGCCCGTCTTGGGCGCCTCGTGGACGACGCACGCGCGGCCGGTCTTCTTGAACGACTCGACGATGGACTCCCGGTCCAGCGGCGAGACGGTGCGGAGGTCGACGACCTCCGCGTCGATGCCCTCCTCGGCCAGCTCCTCGGCCGCCTCCAGCGAGGGTCGGGTCATCGCGCCGTAGGTGAACACCGAGACGTCGGCCCCCTCGCGGCGGGTGACGGCCTCGCCGATCGGCACCTCGTAGTCGCCCTCGGGCACCTCGCCGCGGAACGCGCGGTAGATGAGCTTCGGCTCCATGAACACGACCGGGTCGGGGTCGCGGATCGCCGAGATGAGCAGCCCCTTCGTGTCGTACGGCGTCGAGGGGATGACCACCTTCAGGCCGGCCTCGTGGGCGTAGAACGCCTCCTTCGACTCGGAGTGGTGTTCGGGCGCGCGGATCCCGCCGCCGTACGGCATCCGGAGCACCATCGGGAGCGTGTAGCGACTGCGCGACCGGGTGCGCAGGCGGGCCATGTGGCTCACGATCTGGTCGAAACCGGGGTAGGCGAACCCGGAGAACTGGATCTCCGGCACCGGCTTCAGCCCCATCGCGGCCATCCCGACGGCGGTGCCGATGATGCCGGACTCCGCCAGCGGCGTGTCGACGACCCGGTGTTCGCCGAACTCGTTGTACAGGCCCTCGGTGGCGCGGAACACGCCGCCGTTCTTGCCGACGTCCTCGCCCATCACGAGCACGTCGTCGTCCAACTCCATCTCGGTCGCGAGCGCGTCGCGCACCGACTGTACCAGCGTCAGGTTCTGCGTGGCTTCTTGTTCTTGTGTGCTCATGGTGTCACTCCTCCAGGAACGCCTCGTCGCCGTACGTCTCGCGCAGTCGCGCGAACTCCTCGGCCTGCCGCCGGATCTCCGGCGTCTGCTCCGCGAACACGTGGTCGAACATCGTCGACGGGTCCGCCCGGACGGTCGACTCCGCCGCGTCGATGGCGGCCGCGACCTCCTCGCGGACGGACTCCTCGACCTCGGCGACGCGCTCGTCGTCGAGGATCCCCTGGTTCCGCAGGAACTTCTCCAGCCGCGGGATGGGGTCTTTGGCCTTCCACTTCTCCACCTCCTCGTCCTCGCGGTAGACGGTCGGGTCGTCGGCGGTCGTGTGTGCGCCGAAGCGGTACTGGACCGCCTCGATCAGCGTCGGGCGCAGTTCGCCCTCGCCGGGGTCTTTCGCCTTCTCCAGCGCCTCGGTGGTCGACTTGTACACCGCCAGCGGGTCCATCCCGTCGACCTGCACGCCTTCGAAGCCGTAGGCGATGGCCTTCTGGGCCAGCGTCTCGCTGGCGGTCTGCCGCTCGCGCGGCACCGAGATGGCCCACTGGTTGTTGTTGCAGAAGAACACCGTCGGCGTGTCGAACACGCCCGCGAAGTTCAACCCCTCGTGGAAGTCGCCCTCGCTCGTGGCGCCGTCGCCGAAGTAGCAGATGAACCCGGTGTCCGTCTCGCCGTCGTTCTTGAGTTTGTCCGCCCACGCCATCCCGGTCGCGTGCGGGATCTGGCTGGCGATGGGCACGGCGGGGGTGAACACGTTCGCGTCCTCGGGGATGAGGCTCCCGCGCTCGTCGCCCATCCAGTACAGCAGCGTCTCCTTCAGCGGGAGGCCGCGGACCATCGCGGCGCCGTGCTCCCGGTAGGAGGGGACGAGCCAGTCGTCCTCGGCCAGCGCCATCGCCGAGCCGACCTGCGCGCCCTCCTGTCCCGACAGCGGCGGGTACGTCCCCATCCGCCCCTGTCGCTGGAGGGACACCGCCCGCTCGTCGAAGTGGCGGGCGAGCTTCATGTGGCGGTACATCGCGACGAACTCGTCGTCCGACAGCTCCGGCACGTCGCCGACGACGCCGCCGTCCTCGTCGAGGACCTGGACCATCCCGTCGCGGGGGTCGCGCTCGAGCGTACTCATAGTACCCACCTTCGCATACGCGAACGCTGTCCGCCCCGCGTGATAGTGTTTTCGTAAATAGTTTACTGTGACCAGAAATACTGCCAAGAACTGGCACACCGTCGAACCCGAGCGGCCATCCCCGGCCGAACGGTCAGTTGTCGTCCGGTGTTCGGCGATATTTTCCGTGAACTGGCGGAAACCGCCACCGATCCTTGACAATCGTTGATGCAGGCGGGGACGCCGGCGCCGGCGTCGAGGGGGACTGGGCGGCGGCGGCGCCGGCCAGTCGGCCGCGCGGGCCGCCTCGCGGGCCTCCTCGACGCTGGCCCCGTCCCGGAGCAGGGCCTCGACGAAGAACTCGCCCGCCTTGTACGACGAGCGGACCATCGGTCCCGAGGCGCAGTAGAGGAAGCCGAGCTCCGCCTCGGCGACGCGTTTCCACGTGTCGAACGCGTCCGGGTGGACGTACTCGAACACGTCGAGGTGCGAGCGCGACGGCTGGAGGTACTGTCCGAGGGTGACGATGTCGACGCCGACGTTGCGGAGGTCCCGCAGGGTGCGGTACACCTCGTGGTCGTACTCTCCGAGCCCGAGCATGACGCTGGTCTTCGTGTGGACGTCGGACTCGCGGTCGACGCGCTCCAGCACGTCGAGCGTCTGGGCGTAGGTGGCGCGGCGGTCGCGGACGGGCCACTGGAGGCGCTCGACGGTCTCGACGTTGTGGGCGATGACGTCCGGTTCGGCGTCGACGATCCGGTCGACCGCGTCGGGGTCGCCGCCGAAATCCGGGATCAGTACCTCGACGAGCGTCTCGGGGTCGCGGCGCTTGATCTCGCGGATCGTCTCCGCGAAGTGGCGCGAACCCCCGTCGGCGAGGTCGTCGCGGTCGACGGAGGTGAGCACGACGTACTCCAGCCCGATCTCGGTCACCGCCTCGGCGACGTTGGCGGGCTCGTCGGGGTCGAGCGGCTCCATGCCGCCGGTCTCGACGTCACAGAAGTTGCAGCCGCGCGAGCAGCGGTCCCCCATGAGCATGAACGTCGCCGTCCCCGGCCCGTCGCGCCCGGACCAACACTCCCCGAGGTTGGGGCAGTTGGCCTCCTCGCAGACCGTGTGGAGGTCGTGGTCGCGCAGCGTGGACTTGATCTCGGTGAAGCGCCGGCCGGACGGCGGGCGCATCTTCAGCCAGTCGGGCTTCCGCCGCCGACTACTCATACCTCAGTCTTCGTCCCGGGGGGCAAAAGCGTGCGGTCCGGAGTCGGCCGGGGGCGGCGCCGACCGCGAGGTCGGCGGCGAGGTCGGCCGTGACGGCCGCTCGGATCGATACGTATTTAATCAACGATTTAGATGATAAAATCATATCACGATGCTCGACGTGTCGTCCGAGGAGATCACGGACGGGCCGCTTGGGCGCGCGCTCGCGTTCCTCTCGGTGCCGATCGTCGCCCAGCAGCTCGCGCTGACCGCCCAGAGCATCGTCGACGTGCTCTGGCTGGGGCGGTACAGCGGCGACGCGGTCGCCGCCGTCGGGCTCGTCGCCCCGCTGGTCGGCCTCGTCGTCGCGGTGGCCGGCGGCGTGTTCACCGGCGAGCACGTCCTCGTCTCCCAGCGCGTCGGCAACGACGACGAGCGCGGGGCGAGCCGCGCCGTGTTCCACGCGCTCGTCGCCGCCGTCGCGGTCATGCTCCTGTTGCTCGGCGTCACGGTCGCGGTCGGGCGGCAACTCGTCGGCCTGTTCGACCCCGGCGCGAACGTGGCGCGCCTCGCCGGAGTGTACCTCGTGGCGATGACCGGCGCGTTCACCGTCTCGGCCGTCAGCGACGTGTTCGAGTACGGCTTCATCGGCGCGGGCGACTCCCGGACGCCGCTGTTCGTCAATCTCCTGTCGATCGGCATCAGCATCGGTCTCGATCCCGTCCTCATCTTCGGCTACGGCCCGATCCCGGGGTACGGGATCGCCGGCGCCGCCTACGCGACGGCGATCGGCTTCGGCGTCGGCGCGGTCGTCATGATCGCCGCCGCGGTGTGGGGACGCCGGGGGTTCACCTTCCACCTCGACGCCGTCTCGCTCGACGTCGCGGAGTTCCGCGAGTTGGTCGCCGTCGGCGCGCCCAAGACCGGGCAGGGGATCGCCCGACAGGTGGCCCGCCTCGTCGTCGTCGCCATCGTGTCGGTGACCGGCGGCGCCGCCGCCTTGACGGCGTACACCATCGGGGCGCGGGTCGCGACGGTGGTGTTCGTCCCCGCCGCCGCCATCGGCTCGGCCGGCACGACGCTCGTCGGGCAGAACCTCGGCGCGAACCAGCCCGCCCGCGCCACCCGCGCGACGTGGCTCGGCGTCGGCGTCGGCGCGGTCGGGCTGGGGGCGATCGGGGTCGTCCAGTACCTCTTCCCGACCGCGATCGCCGGACTGTTCGTGCCCGGGATCGAGGGCGAGGCGCTGGGGCTGTCCGTCGCGTACCTCCAGATCCTCGCGCTCGGCTACTGGGCGCTCGGCACCATCTGGACGGTCGAGGCCGGCTTCAACGGCGCCGGCCGGACGGACGTGAGCATGTACTCGACGATGCTGCAGTACTGGGCCGTCCGCGTCCCGGTCGCCGCGGTCGGCGCGTTCGTGCTCGGCTGGGGCGCGCTCGGTCCCTTCTGGGCCGTGACGGTGTCGAACGTCGTCGCCGCCGCGGGGCTGGTCGGCTACTTCCGGTACTCGACGGCCGACGGCCTCCACGAGCGGGCCGCCGAGTCCGCGGGCGAGACGGCCTCGGCGGACTGACGCGCCGACGCGCCCGCGACCCTCGTCCCGCCGAGCGCGGTCCTCAGAACTCCTCGCCGGGGTCGATCCCCTCGGCGTCCTCGGCGGGCGGTTCGATCCCGACCGCCTCCGGGTCGACGTCGAACTCCCGGCGGAGCTCCCGCATCCGGTCGCGGATGTCCGCGGCCAACTCGAACTCGAGGTTGCTCGCGGCTTCCTCCATGCGCTCCTCGAGCGCCTGGATCCGCGCTTGCGCCTCCTCCTCGTCGGCGACGTCGTCGCCGGAGAGCCCGGAGGTGTCCGTCTTCGACCCGGGGAGGTTCGTCTCGCCGATCTCCTTGTCGATCGTCTGCGGCTCGTAGCCGTGCTCCTCGTTGAACTCGCGCTGGATCTCGCGGCGGCGGCGCGTCTCGTCGATCGCCGACTCCATCGCCCCGGTGACCTCGTCGGCGTACAGGATCACCTCGCCGTCGACGTTGCGGGCCGCCCGCCCCATCGTCTGGACGAGCGTCGTCTCCGATCGGAGGAACCCCTCCTGGTCGGCGTCGAGGATGGCGACGAGGCTCACCTCGGGGATGTCCAGCCCCTCGCGCAGGAGGTTGATGCCGACGAGCACGTCGATCTCGCCTAGACGGAGCGAGCGGATGATCTCGTGGCGCTCCAGCGTGTCCGTCTCGTCGTGCATGTACGCCACCTCGACGCCGGCCTCCTCGAGGTACTCGGTGAGGTCCTCGGCCATGCGCTTGGTGAGCGTGGTGACGAGGGTGCGCTCGCCGCGCTCGATGCGGTCGTCGATGCGGTCCATCAGGTCGTCGACCTGCCCCTCGGCCGGCTCGATGGTCACCTCGGGGTCGACGAGGTGCGTGGGGCGGACGATCTGTTCGACGATCCGCTCGGAGTTGTCGCGCTCGTAGTCGCCGGGGGTCGCCGAGACGTACAGCCGGCGGTCGGTCTTCTCGACGAACTCCTCGAAGGTGAGCGGGCGGTTGTCGTACGCCGTCGGGAGCCGGAACCCGTTGCCGACCAGCGAGTCCTTGCGGGACTTGTCGCCCTCGAACTGCCCTTTGATCTGGGGGAGCGTCTGGTGGGACTCGTCGATCACCGTGAGGAAGTCGTCGGGGAAGTAGTCGAGCAGCGTGTACGGCGCGTCTCCGGACTCCCGATCCGAGAGGTGGACCGAGTAGTTCTCGATCCCCGAGCAGTAGCCCGTCTCCTGCAACATCTCGATGTCGAAGGTCGTGCGCTCCTCGATGCGCTGGGCGGCGACCAGATCCCCTTGGCGCTCGAAGTACGAGACGCGCTGTTGCATCAACTCCCGGATCTCCGAGACGGCCTGATCGATCTGCTCCTCGGGCAGGGAGTAGTGCTCGGCGGGGTGGATCAGTGCCGCCGGCTCCTCGCTGACGACCTCGCCGTTCACCACGTCGACCTTGCGCATGCGGTCGATCTCGTCGCCCCACAGCTCGATCCGGACGGCGTGGCGGCCGTACATCGGGAACACCTCGACGGTGTCGCCGCGCACGCGGAACGTCCCCTGCTGGAAGTCGACGTCGTTGCGCTCGTAGTTGAGGTCGACCAACTGCTTCAGCAGGTCGTCGCGACCGATCTCTTGACCGACCTCCAGTTCGAGCGCCATCCCGCGGTAGTTGGTGGGGTCGCCGAGCCCGTAGATGGCCGAGACGGAGGCGACGACGATTACGTCGTCGCGCGTGAGCAGCGACCGCGTCGCGGAGTGCCTGAGGCGGTCGATCTCGTCGTTGATGGACATCTCCTTGTCGATGTACGTGTCCGTCTGCTCGACGTACGCCTCCGGCTGGTAGTAGTTGTAGTAGGAGACGAAGTACTCGACCGCGTTGTCGGGAAAGAGGTTGCGGAACTCCTCGTACAGCTGCGCGGCGAGCGTCTTGTTGTGGGCGATGACGAGGGTGGGCGTGTCCAACTCCTCGACGACCCACGAGACGGTGTTCGTCTTCCCGGAGCCCGTGACGCCGAGCAGCGTCTGCTCGGTCATCCCGGACTCGTAGCCGTCGACGAGCCGGCGGATCGCCTCGGGCTGGTCGCCCGCGGGGTCGAACGGGGCGTCCACCCGGAACGGCTTCTCGGCCTCGGGACGGTCCGGCGAGAGGGGCCCCTCGGATTCGCTCATTGACGGTGTGTGGGGTGGGAGGCACTTGACGAGCGCGGTCGAACGAGCGAGCGGCGCGAGCGAGAGAGACCGCGAGCGACGGCGGCGTGCTCGTGGGCGCGCCGCCCATCGAAGGGTGCCACGAACGAGCGAGCGGAGCGAACGAACGAGACCGCGAGCGACGGCGGCGCGCCACGGAACCGCTCCGCCGCAAGGTGCGCGGGCGCCGCCGAGCGCTGCACTCGTGTCACCGACGCCGGCGACGTTCGCGACCGCCGAAACGCCTACCTCCCGAAGCGGAGAATCGGGCGGTATGACACGACAACTGCTGGCGGACGCGAGCGCGCACCTCCGACGGGCCGCCGACGCCGCCGACGGCGAGGCCGCCGAGCGCCTCGCGCGCGTCGCCGACGCGCTGGCGGAGGCAGCCGACGCCGACGCCGGCCCCGACCACGGCTGGATGGCGAAACGGATCCACACGATCCGCGACGCCGCCGGCGACGCCGGCGGGGAGGCGGCCGACCACGCCGAGGCCGCCGTCGACTGCATCAGCGAGTACCGGTCGGACGTCCCCGGCGTCTGAACGGCGCCCCGATTTATCAGGGGGCGGCACCACGCTCGCGCCATGAGAGTCGCAGTCGTCGCCGTCGGCCAGGCCGGCGGGAAGATCACGGACGCACTCCTCCGCTACGAACGCGACAGTCGCGAGGACGTCGTCGTCGACGCGGTGGCGGTCAACACCGCGCGCGCGGACCTGCTCGGCCTCCGGGAGGTGCCGCCACAGAACCGGGTGTTGATCGGCGGCGACCGCGTGAAGGGGCACGGCGCGGGCGCGGACAACGAACTCGGCGCCGAGTTGGCGCGCGACGACATCGACGAGGTGCGCGACGCCGTCGACGCGATCCCGACGAGCGACGTGGACGCGTTCCTCGTCGTCGCCGCGCTCGGCGGCGGGACGGGGTCGGGCGGCGCGCCCGTCATCTGCCGGGAACTGCGCCGGATCTACGAGGAGCCGGTGTTCGCGCTCGGGGTGCTCCCCGCGCGCGACGAGGGCGGCATCTACACGCTCAACGCCGCGCGGTCGCTCCAGACGGTCGTCGAGCACGCCGACGCCACCCTGCTGTACGACAACGCCGCCGGGCGCGAGTCGGGCGAGAGCCTCGCGGGGGGCTACACCCGCGTCAACGAGGCGATCGCGCGCCGGCTCGGCGTGCTGTTCTCCGCGGGCGAGGCGACCGATCCGAGCCCGGAGAAGGTCGTCGACGCCAGCGAGATCATCAACACGCTCGGCCGGAGCGGCGGCGTGGCGTCGCTCGGCTACGCGACCGCGCCGCTCGAGCGCAAGCGGGGGATCTTCGGCGGCCGCAAACCCGTCTCGGAGGACCCGCTGGAGACGACGACGCGGGTGAGCGCCACCGTCCGGCGGGCGGCGCTCGGGAACCTCACGCTGCCGTGTGAGCTTCGGGACGTCGAGCGCGCGCTGGTCGTCGTCAGCGGCCCGCCCGAGACCCTCTCGCGCAAGGGCGTCGAGGACGCCCGCGCGTGGCTGGAGGAGACGACCGGGACGCCGGAGGTGCGCGGCGGCGACTACCCGCTTCGCGACACCGACCACCTCGCGGCGGTGGTCCTCCTCGGCGGCGTGACCGAGGCGCCCCGGCTCCGCGAACTGCGCGCCGCCGCCGTCGAGGCACAGCGCAACGTCGCCGCCATCGCCGAGCGCGCCGACCTCTCGGGAGGGATCTGGGACGCCGAGGGAGTGGAGCCGCTGTTCTGACGGCCCGAAGACCCCCCGGGAGCGGCCTCAGCAGACGTTCTTCGGCTTGACGCCCATCGACTCCAGCGTCTCGACGTAGTCGGCGTACGCCGTCTCGACGACCGCGTCGGCCGCCTCGCGGGCGCTCGCCCAGTCGTCGTCGCCGTCACAGACCGCCTCGAGGAGCGCGAGCGCGTCGTCGAGCCGGGCCGCGAGGTCGTCGCGGACGCCCCGGAAGTCGTTCGAGGACGCGGGGTCGGCGTCGCCGACGAAGAAGCCGACCGTCTGCTCGGCGCGGGTGTGGGCGACGACGAGCCGGCCGTAGAGGCCGCCGGCGCGTTCGGCCGTCCCGTCGAGGGCCGCGAGGCCGTCGTACTCCGGGTAGTCGTGGAGCGCGTCGTCCGCCGGGTCGGCGTCCGGGTCCGCCACCTCCCGGTGGTCGCGGGCGTCCTCGGCGACGTCGCCGAACAGCGCCGCGGCGTCGCCGTTCGCCTCGTCGGCGCTCCACGCCTCGAACGTGCGGCCCGCGAGCGCGAACTCGGCGGCGACGGCCGCGCGAACGGCGTCGGCGTCCATCTCGCCGCCCGTGAGCGCGTACAGCGACTTCGAGGAGCCGAGCCGCGACAGCGGCGTCTCGTTGTCGTCGCGGAACTCGTCGGAGAAGGTGGCTGCGTCCATGGGCGAACGTACACCGGTGTGCCGCTTCAATCCCGCGCCCGCCGTCCGCGCCGACGACACGCTTACGGCGCCCGCCCGGAAGACCGGAGGTGTGTCACGTCCCTCCGACGGGTCGCGGTCCGTCTCGGCGGCGCTCGGCGCCGCCGGTCGCCTCCTCCGCGACCGTCCCGCCGCCGTCGTCCCCGCGTACCTGCTCGCGCTCGGCCTGACGACCGCCGCCCGCGTCCCCGTCGTCGTCGGACTGGCGGTCGCGCTCGGCTCGCTCGCCGCGACCGGCCGGCTCGAACCGATCGTCCGCGCGGTCGTCGACCTCCAGAACGCCGCCCGCGAGGCCGAGGGCGGGGCCGGCGCCGCCGGCGCGGGCGACCCCGGGACGCCCGCGGTGCCGGACGCGCTCCCCGCCGGGGTCGAGGCGGCGGTCGCGAACGCCGTCACGCCGACCGTCGTCGCCGCGCTCGCCGGCGGCGTCCTCGGCGCCGTCGTCGTCGGCTTCCTCGCCGGCGGCGTGTCGAAGGCGGTCACGTACGGCACCGTCTGGGCCGGGCTCGACGGCCGCCCGCCGCTGGCCGACGGCGTCCGGACCGCCGGCCGCTGGCGGACGTTCCTCGCCATCTCGCTCGTGCGCGTCGTCGTCGCGGTCCTCGCGGTCGGCGTCCCGCTGTTCGTCGGGCTGAACCTCGCGGCATCGCCGGCGGTGCTCGCCGGGGACCCGAGCGCCGCCGCGGCACTGGTCGTCCTGCTGACGGTCGCGGCCGTCGGCCTCGGCGTGGTGGTCGTGCTCCTCGCGTCGTTCCTCCTCGCGTTCGCGGAGTCGGCCGCGGTCGTCGACGGCCGCGGCGCGTGGGGGCGATCCGCGCGAGCCTCGGGTTCGTCCGGCGCCACCCGGCCCACGCCGTCGGCTTCGCGCTCGTCGCCCTCGGCGGGTACGTTGCCGCCGTCGTCGCCGTCGCGCTCGCGAACGCGGCCGGCGCCGGCAGCCTCGGCGGCATCGTCCTCCCGCTGGTGGTCGCCCCGTTCCTCGACGCGGCCGCGACCGCGCTGTACGCCGGCGTCGACGGGACGACGTCGGCCGGGTCCGGGGCCGGGTCCGGATCCGGATCCGGGTCGGCGGAGCGACGGCCGGCGACGGCCCGTGTCCGTGCGGGGTTGGGCCTCGGCTGGCGCGAGTTGGTCGGCTTCTGCCGGGGCCACGCGCCGGCCGTCGCGGCGGCGCTCGGCGTGCTCGTCGCCGGCATCGCCGTCGGCTACGCGACGACGGCGCCGTACGGCGTCACCGCCGAGGGGCCGGCGGACGTGGCGGGGGTGTTCGGCGCGGTCGCGGTCGGCCCGTTCGTCACCATCGCGGCGAACAACTGGGTCGTGAGCGCCGGCCTCGCGTACGGCGGGCTCGCGTTCGGGCTCCCCGCCGTCTCCGGGCTGGCGTTCAACGGCGTGCTCGTCGGGGCGCTCGCGGGCGTGTTCGACCGGACGGCGTTCCTCGCGCTCGTCGCGCCCCACGGCGTGCTCGAACTGCCCGTCATCGCCGTCGCCGGCGGGCTCGGCCTCCACCTCGGCGGCGTCGGCTGGCGGGCGGTGCGCGGGGAGACGGACGCCGAGCGCGTCGCCGGGGAGCTGGAGCGCGCGGCGTGGGTGCTCGTCGGGATCGGGGTCCTGCTGGTGGTCGCAGCCGCCATCGAGGCGTTCCTCACGCCGCGGATCGCGGCGGCGGTGCTGGGCGGGTAGCGTCGAAAGAACGGTGAGGTCGTCGCGGTCGGCCGACTCAGTCGCCGCCGGGCTCGCTGCCCTTCACGATCGGCGCGCGGACGAGGTTGCCCCACTCGGTCCACGAGCCGTCGTAGTTGACGGTCTGGTCGGCGCCCACGAGTTCGTGGAGCGCGAACCACGCGACCGAGGAGCGCTCGCCGATGCGGCAGTACGCGACGATCTCGTCGTCGCCCTCGGCGAGCACGTCGGCGTAGAGGTCCTCGAGCTCCGCCTTCGTCTTGAACGTCCCGTCGTCGTTGGTGACGGACGCCCACGAGATGTTGCGCGCGCCGGGGATGTGGCCGCCGCGCTGGGCGGTCTCCTGCAGGCCCGGCGGGGCGAGGATCTCGCCGCTGTACTCCTCGGGCGAGCGCACGTCGACGAGCGGGACGCCCGCGTCGATGGCGGCGTCCACGTCGTCGCGGTACGCGCGGATCGACTCGTCGGGCTCCTCGGCCGTGTACTCGGTCGCCGGGAACGACGGCTCCGCCTCGGTGGTCGGGTAGTCGTTCTCGATCCAGTACTCGCGGCCGCCGTCGAGCAGCTTCACGTCGTCGTGGCCGTAGTACTTGTACTGCCAGTAGGTGTACGCCGCGAACCAGTTCGAGTTGTCGCCGTAGAGGACGACCGTCGAGTCGTTCGCGATGCCGTGCTCGGCGTTGAGCGCCTCGAAGTCCGCCTTCGTGAGCACGTCGCGCTGGGTCTGGTCCTGGAGGTCGGTCTCCCAGTTGAAGCCGATCGCGCCGGGCGCGTGGCCGGAGTCGTACGCCTCCGTGTCCACGTCCACTTCGACCAGTCGGTACGCCGGGTCGTCGGACTGGAACTCGTCGAGGTGGGCTTCCACCCAGTCGGCGTCGACGAGCACGTCCTTCGCGTAGTCTGTCATTGCGTGAGGGTGTACGCGCGCTCGCCGTATTAATCCGCCAGCCGCGGCAGAGGCGGCCAATCGTCCGTCGAACCGGACGATGTTGCCGCCGGATCCGGGGCGCGGGGTCGACAGCCCCTCGCGACGACGACACGCCCTCGGGGCGCCGGAGCGGTCGCGCGACGGAGCCGGAAGATGTTGCCACCGCTCCGGACGCGCTGCCGACCTCGCCGACTCGGGCGGGCTTTTGCCCGCCCGGCGTGAACGGCGGGGCATGAGCGACACGTTCGTCTCCGCGGCGTGGCTGGCCGAGCGCCTCGACGACCCCGACGTCCGCGTGGTCGACGTCCGCGACGGGTGGGAGTACGACGGCATCGGGCACCTGCCGGGCGCGGTGTCGGTCCCGTTCGACGAGTTCCGGTCGAGCGCGGGCGACGAGGGGATGCTCCCCGGCGCCGAGCGCTGGAGCGAGCTGCTGTCGGCCGCCGGCGTCGACGCCGACGACGACCTCGTCGCCTACGACGACGAACACGGCGTGTTCGCGGCGCGCTTCCTCGTGACCGCGGAGCTGTACGGCCACGACCCCGCGAGGCTCCGCGTCCTCGACGGCGACTACAGCGCGTGGAGCCGCGAACACCCCACCGAGCGGGAGGCGCCCGACCCGGCGCCGACGGCGTACGAGCCGCGCGAGCCGCGGCGCTCGCCGCTCGTCGACTTCGCCGGCGTCGAGGCGCGACTCGACGGCGACACCGTGATCGTCGACACGCGCGACCCCGACGAGTACGCCGCGGGCCACCTCCCCGGCGCGGTCAACCTCGACTGGCTCGAGCTGGTCGACGCCGACACGCGCGGGCTGAAGCCCCGCGAGGAGCTGACGGCGATCCTCGCGGACCACGGGATCACGCCGGACCGTGAGGTGCTCCTCTACTGCAACACCGCCCGCCGGATCAGCCACACGTACCTCGTGCTCCGGCACCTCGGCTACGGGGACGTGCTGTTCTACGAGGGGAGCCTCACCGAGTGGGAGCGGCGCGGCGGCGAGACCGTCAGCGAGTAGCGTCGTCGTCCGCGTCGGCGTCCGGCTCCGAGGTCGTGTCCGGCTCCGACTCGGTGTCCGACGCCGTCCCCGCGCCGGCGCGGTCCTCGCCCCCGTCGCCGAGGGGGTCCGGGTCGCGGCCGGGGCGCGCGTCGCGACCGCCCCCGGCGCCCGGCCGGGAGCCCGCGTCGGCCGCGGGCGTCGACGACCCGGGTAACTGCTGTTGGGTGGTGACGCCGTTGGCCGAGAGGAGGCTGACCGTCTCGGCCAGCAGCGCGACGACCAGCGGGCCGACGACGAAGCCGATGGCGCCGAGGGTGAGCAGGCCGCCGACGAAGCCGATGAAGTAGACGGAGACGGGGAGGTCGGTCGCGCCGCCGGCGAGGCGCGGGCGGATCACCGCGTCCGGGACGAACCCGATCAGGACCAAGCCGACGACGAGCACGATGGTCGCGCGGAACACGTCGCCGGCGACGAGGTCGACGACGGCGAGCGCGACGACGACGATGCTGGGGCCGAGCACCGGGACGAACTGGAGGACGCCCGCGACCACCGCCAGCGCGAACGGCGACTGGTAGCCCAACGCGGCGAACGTGAGGAGGGCGACGACGAACGTGGCGACGGCGGTCGCCCCCTGCAGGACGTAGATCGCCCGCAGCGTCGAGGCGGTCCGCCGGTGGAGCGCCAGCAGGACGTCGTGGTACTCGCCGGGACACAGCCGCAACAGCGCCGCCCGCGGCGCCCGCGGCTTCAGCAGGAGCCCGTACACGAGGATGACGAACACCACCAGTTTCAGCGCGATGACCGGCGCGGCCGCCGCCAGCGAGATGGCGAGCGTCCGCAGCGTCGCCTGCGCGGTCACGAACACGACGTCCGTCTCGATGACGTACACCATCGAACCGAGGTCGACGACGATCTCCGCGGGGATCGTGGCGACGAAGTCGAGGAGGTCCCGCCGGCGCCGGTACAACACGTACGCCAGCGGCACCGCGAGCGCGACGACGCCGAGGAACCCCGCGACAGTCGCCGCGCCCGCGGCGGCGCGGGCGGGGTAGCCCCGGTCGCTGACCCACTGCCGCAGCGGGTACAGCACGTACGCCACCGTCACGGCGAACACGACCGTCGAGAGGACGCTCTCCAGAACCACCGCGGTCAACACGAGGATACCGGCGAGCAACGCCGCGAGCGCGGTCCGCCGGCTTGGCTGCATGCACGTACACGGCCCTCCCTGGTACAAAACGGTTGCCCGGAACGCGACGCGACGGGCGGACCGTCGCCGTTAACTATCTCCGGGTGTGACCACCCAGTAATGACACACACGGATCGGAGTCGACGGCGGTTCCTCCGGGTCGCGGGCGCGGCGGGCGTGGCCGGGCTGGCCGGCTGTGCGGCCGAGCCCGTGGAGGACGGGCCGAGCGACTCGGCGGGCGGGACGAGCGACGACGAGGTGACGACGGCGGGGACCACGACCGGCGAGCCGACCGCCGCGATGGCGGACACGCTCGTCGTCGCGACGTACCCGCCGTTCGTCGACGCGCCCTCCACCAGCCCCGGCGCGTGGCTGAAGGAGGAGTTCGAGTCGGCGTTCGACGCGACGCTGGTGTACCAGACGCCCGACTCGGAGCTGAACTACTACATCGAGCGCGCCGTGCAGGGCGTCGACTTCGAGGCGGACGTGTACGTCGGCCTCGACACCGGCCAGCTCATCGACGCCGACGGCAAGCGCGGCGAGGGGCAGTTCACCGACCCGCTGTTCGCCGAGGCCGGCGACGTCGCGGGGCTGGACCGCGTGAAGGAGGGCCTCCGCTTCGACCCGCAGAACCGCGTCGTCCCGTTCGACACCGGCTACGTCTCGCTGGTGTGGAACGCGACGATGGACGACGGCGAGTTCGTCGCGCCGGAGACGTTCGAGGAGCTGGCGACCGCGCCGTACGCGAACGACCTCATCGCGCAGAACCCGACCACGTCCTCGACCGGCGAGGCGTTCATGCTCCACACGGTCGACGCCTTCGGCGAGGACGGCTTCCTCGACTACTGGAGCCGCCTGCAGGACAACGGCGTCACGGTGCTGGGCGACTGGTCGTCCTCGTACTCGGCGTACCTCAACGAGGAGGCGCCGATGGTCGTCTCCTACTCCACCGACCAGGTGTTCGCCTCCGCCGAGGGGCAGGACCTCGACAAACACCAGATCCGCTTCCTGAACGACCAGGGGTACGCCAACCCCGAGGGGATGGCCCGCTTCGCCGCCAGCGACGCGCCCCGGCTCGCCCGGCGGTTCATGGAGTTCGTGCTCCGGCCGGAGATCCAGGCGGGCATCGCCCAGCGCAACGTCGCCTTCCCGGCGATCACCGACGCCCCGCTGCCCGACGACTACGCGCAGTACGCCAAGGAACCCGCCGAAGCGGTCACCTTCACGTACGACGACCTCGAAGCCAACCTCAGCACATGGACGGACCAGTGGTCGCGGCGCTTCGCCGGCGGGTGAACGAGGCCCGCGCCGCCGCGAGCGGCGACCGCTCGGTCGCCGCGGAACGACTCGCGCTCCCCCTGCTGGCGCTGGTCGCCGCCCTCCTGCTGGCGCTGTTGTTCTACTACCCCGTGGCGACGGTGTTCGTCGACGCCGTCGTCGAGGACGGCCGGCTCACCTTCGGCCCGCTGGTCGCGGTGCTCACCGACCGGTTCTACGTCGGCCGCGTCCTCGGGTTCACGGCGTATCAGGCGCTCCTCTCGACGGGGCTGAGCGTCCTCCTCGGACTGCCGGGCGCGTGGGTGCTCGCCCGCTTCGAGTTCCGCGGTCGGCGGACGCTGCGCTCGGTGACGATGGTGCCGTTCGTCCTCCCCTCCGTCCTCGTCGCGGCGGGCTTCTACGCCACGTTCGGCGCCAACGGGAGCCTCAACACGGTGTTGTCGGCGCTCGGCCTCCCCGCGGTCGACCTGCTGCCCTCGCTGGGGGCGATCCTCGTCGCGCACGCCTTCTACAACGCGCCGCTGGTCACCCGGGTGGTGACGGCCGCGTGGGAGTCGGTCGACGCCGGCGCCGTCGAGACCGCCCGCTCGCTCGGGGCGTCGCGCCGGCGGGCGTTCCGCGACGTGGTGGTCCCGCAGCTGCTCCCCGCCGTGCTCACGGGCGCGGCGCTGACGTTCGTGTTCACCTTCGCCTCCTTCGCCATCCCGCTCGCGCTGGGCGGCGCGCAGTTCGCGACCATCGAGGTCTTCATCTACTCGGCCCGGCGGCAGCTGGAGTACGGCCGCGCGGCCTCCCTCGCCGTGCTGGAGACGGGCGTGTCGCTGTCGCTGATGGCGCTGTACCTCCGGTACGAGCGCGAGCAGTCGGCACGGCGTCGGGGCGTGCGGACGCTCGTCCGGCGCCCGCTGGTCCCCGACTCGTGGACGCGCGAGCGGCTCGTCCGGCGCGCCGCGGTCGCGGGCTACGCCGTCGTCGTCGCGCTCGTGTTCCTCGCGCCGCTGGCGAGCATGATCTACGCCAGCGTGAGCGTCGAGGGGCGGCTCACCCTCGACGCCTACCGGTTCCTCCTGGAGCGGCAGACGACGGGCGCGGCGTTCCAGGTGAAGCCGTTCCCCGCAGTCGTCAACTCGCTGGTGTTCGCGGCGGCGACGCTCGCCGTCGCGCTCCCGCTGGGCGTCGCGATGGGCGTGCTCACGACCCGGCGGTTCAGGGGTCGGTGGGCCGTCGACGCCCTCTCGATGGCGCCGCTGGCCGTGTCGGGTATCGTCGTCGGCCTCGGTCTCCTCCGGGGGCTCGTGTTCGGGGTCGAGGCGTTCGGCTACCGCTTCACCGTCACGGGCGCCGTCGCCATCGTCGCGGCGCACGCCGTCGCCGCCTACCCGTTCGTGGTGCGGACGGTGGCGCCGCCGCTGGACCGCCTCGACCGCGCGCTCGTCGAGTCGGCGCGGGCGCTCGGCGCCTCGCGGGCGCGGACGGTGCTCGACGCCGAACTGCCGCTGGTGTGGCCCGGCGTCGTCGCCGGCGCGGCGTTCGCCGTCGCCATCTCCATCGGCGAGTTCGACTCGACGGTCATCCTCGCGGAGGGCGGCGGCACCTACACGATGCCCGTCGCCGTCGAGCGGTTCATCGGGCGCCGGCTCGGCCCCGCGACCGCGATGGGCACCGTGTTGCTGGCGGTGACGGCGGCCGCGTTCGTCGTCGTCGAGCGCGTCGGGGGTGAGTTCCGTGGGTAGCGACCCCGGCGCCGACGACGCCCGCGGCGGCGACGCGGGCGCCGAGCCGGCGGGCGTCCGCGTCGAGGACCTCCGCGTCGAGTACGGCGCCACGACCGCGCTGGACGGCGTCGACTTCCGGGTCGAGCCGGGCGAGTTCTTCACGCTCGTCGGCCCCTCCGGCTGCGGCAAGACCACCACCCTGCGCTGTCTCGCCGGGTTCGAGCAGCCGACCGGCGGCACGGTGGAGATCGGCGGCGAGTCGATGGCGGGGGTTCCACCCGAAGCGAGGGGGGTCGGCGTCGTGTTCCAGAGCTACGCGCTGTTCCCCCACATGACCGTCGGCGAGAACGTCGCCTACGGCCTCCGGTTCGCCGACCCGCCGGGGGGCACGACGCGGGACGAACGCGTCGCCGAGTTGTTGGCGTTGGTCGACCTCCCCGGCTTCGCCGACCGCGACCCCGACACCCTCTCCGGGGGGCAACAGCAGCGCGTGGCGCTGGCGCGGGCGCTGGCGCCCGCGCCCCGCCTGCTCCTGCTCGACGAGCCGATGTCGGCGCTGGACGCCCGCCTCCGCGAGCGGCTCCGGGTGCAGGTGCGCGAGATCCAACGCGAGGTCGGGCTGACGACGGTGTACGTCACCCACGACCAGGAGGAGGCGCTGTCGGTGTCCGACCGCGTCGCCGTCGTCAACGACGGCCGGATCGAGCAGGTCGGCGCGCCCCGGGAGCTGTACGACGCGCCGGCGACGCGGTTCGTCGCCGGGTTCCTCGGCGACAACAACGTCCTCGACGGGACGGTCACGGGACACGGCGCCGCCGGGGGCGGGTCCGCCGCCGCCGGCGCGACGCTCGCGGACCTCGACGTCCCCGGAGTCCGCGTGGGCGACACCGACGCGCACGTGCTCCCGGTTCCAGTGGAAGCCGGGGGGTCGGTGCGACCGGGTGCCACCCTGACCGTCTGCGTCCGGCCGGAGCGGATCCGGGTACGTCGGGGGGATCGCGGCGTCGGCGAGGGGCGCGCGGCGTTGCCCGCGACGGTCGAGCACACCGAGTTCCTCGGCGACTCGACACGCCTCCGCTGCGACTGGAACGGCGTGGCCGTCACCGCGCGCACCGGCGGCGAGCGGTCGTTCGCCGTCGGCGAGGGCGTGACCCTGGGCGTCGACCCGGACGACGTGCGGGTGGTCGAGCAGGAGTGACGCGGGGATCGGAGCCGGAGCGGACCAACCCCCTCGGTCGGCGTCCGGTCAGGGCGCGACGCCGACCGTCAGGAGCGTCCCGAACTCGCGGTAGCGCTCGACCATCGCCTCGCGGCTCTCCCACGAGGAGGTGGGGAACTCCTCGGCCGGCGGGATGTCGACCTCGCGGTCGGCGACGTTGTCCTGCGCGGCGACGTGGAGGCCGGCCTCCCGGAACGCCGTGCGGTACTCGGCGGCGTCCCACCGCGTCATGTCGACCGAGATGGTGTCCTGCCACTCGTGGCTGTGGACGTTCTCCTCGTAGTAGTTGACCGCGCAGTGGAACGTGCCGCCGGGCTTCAGGACGCGAGCGACCTCGCGGAGGGTCCGGTGGGGGTCGTGGCTGTAGTAGAACGCCTCCATCGTGACCGCGTGGTCGAGCGAGTCGTCGGCGAACGGGAGGTGGCCGAAGTCGCCGACGACGAAGCCGAGGTCGGCGTCGGGCTCGGCCTCTCGGGAGTACTCGCGGGCGTTGTGCGCCATCTCTGGCGCGCCGTCGAGGCCGTAGCCGCGCGCCATCCCGGTGGTGTCGGCCAGCGCGCGCAGGGCGTAGCCGCTCCCGGTACCCAGATCGAGCACGCGGTCGCCGTCCTCGACGGGCATCCGCGCGAGGACGTGCTTCGCGGTGTGCCAGTGGCGCTCCTCCATCCCTTTGTCCCGGCCGTCGGCCGCCCAGGCGTCGAACTCGTCGCGGACGCTCATGGCGGCGGGTCGGCGGCGGGCGCCAAATCCCCGTCGGTGTCGAGCGCGCCGACCCCCGCGGCGACGGCGCCGAACCGGGGCGCGCGACACGAACGCGAGGTGAGGGTTTAGGACGGATGCGGTCCAAGCGTCGGTATGCACGTCCGGGACGCGGTGGAGGCGGACGCCGAGGCGCTCGCGGCCATCGCGGACGCCCCGGCCGACGCGATGCGGGGACTGGTCCACGACCGAACCGTCCGCGTCGCCGTCGAGGACGAACCCGCGACGGACCCGAACGAGGACCTCGACGCCGACCCCGACGACCTGCTCGGGTTCGTCAGCTTCGACGTCCGCGGCGACACGGTCCACGTCACACAGTTCGGCGGCACGCGCGCGGCCGCCGAGCGCCTGCTCGCGGAGCCGCTGCGGTTCGCCGCGACCGAGGCGTTCGCCGTCGAGTTGCTCGTCGTCGAGGGCGAGGACGACCTCCGCGAGGCCGCCGAGAGCGCGGGGTTCGCGGAAGTCGGCGCCGGCCCCCGCTTCGAGGGGAAGACGACGACCAGGTACCGCGCCGACGACCCCTGAGGCGGCCCGTCGCGCGGCGTGGGTCCGTCCCTCGAAGCCGGGTCCCGTCGGCAGAACTACGTCCGCGGGCCGACACGTTCGGCCATGGAGCTCGCGATCGTCTCCGACTCGCACATCCCGGAACGGGCCGACGCGATCCCCGAGCGGTTCCGCGAGCGCGTCGCCGCCGCCGACCACACCCTCCACGTCGGCGACGTCCAGACGCCCGACGCGCTCGCGACGTTCCGCGACCTCGCCGGGGAGTTGACCGGCGTCCGCGGCAACATCGACCCGGCCGACATCGGCCTCCCCACCGTCGCGACGGTCGAGGCGGCGGGCGTGACCGTCGTCGCGGTTCACGGCGCGGTGAACCCCGCGACCCGCGACCCGACGATCGGTCCCGATCCCGACCCCGACGACTGGATGGCCGCCGAGGGCGTCGTCGCCGACGGCCACGACTGGCTGGCGGCGGTGACGACGACCGCCCGAGTCGTCGCCGCCGAGGGCGTCACCCCGGAACTGGAGCGCGCGTGCGTCCCGGTCCCGGCCGAGGTCGAGGCCGCCGACGCCGACGCCGTCGCGGCCGCCGCCGACCGCGCGCCCGACCCCGAGGGGACGGTCGTCGCCGTCGGCGGCCACAGCCACCGCGTCGTGGAGGACACCCGCCGCGGCGTCACGGTGTTGAACCCGGGCACCGTGACGGGCGCCGACCCCGGGCCGCGGACGACCATGATGACCGTCGAGGCGGCCGACGGCGACGTCGACGTGACCCTCCACGAGGCCGACGGGTAGCGAGTCGTCGGCGGGCCCCCGGCCGCCCTCGCCGCGACCGACGGGAGGCGGGCGAACGACGGGGGCGTCGCTTCGGGTGGAACCGACGCGGGCGAGACACGCGGGTCGTCGCCCGACCAGCGGCGGTCGCCGTCAGACGAACTTGCGGACGGTCATCTCCAGCGTGTCGAGATCGAGGATCGGGGCGTAGCCGGCGTCGGGGTCGATGTTGACGGACTTCTGGAAGTCGGTCTGCGCCTGCCAGCAGCCGGAGTTGACCGCGAGGACGTTGTGGTACTTCCCCCCAGCCCAGTTTGTGGACGTGGCCGGTGTGGAACACGTCGGGCACCTCGTCGATGACGAGGTAGTCGCGCTCCTCGGGCGCGACGCGGGTGCGACCCCCCGAACTGGGGGGCGACGTGGCGCTTCTTCAGCAGGTGGTACATCGCCTTGTGCGGCTCGTCGTAGCTGGCCTTCTCGGCGGGCAACTCGGCGATCACCTCGTCGAGGGAGACGCCGTGGTACATGAGGACGTTCACGCCCTCGACGTCGACCATCGCGGGGTTGCTGACGATCTGGGGGTCGTGCGCGCTCATGATCTCGCGGAGTTCCTCGTCGAAGCCGGGTTGGGGTTCGGCGAGGCGGACGGCGTCGTGGTTGCCGGGGATCATGACGATCTCCATGTCGCCGGGGACCTCCTTGAGGTGCTCCGCGAACGCCTCGTACTGCTCGTAGATGTCGACGATCGTCAGCTCCTCGTCCTGGTCGGGGTAGACGCCCACCCCCTCGACCATGTCGCCGGCGACGAGGAGGTACTCGACGTGTTCGGCCGCCTCGGTGTGGAGCCAGTCGGCGAAGCGGGACCACGCGTCCGCGAGGAACTCCTGGGAGCCGACGTGCACGTCGGAGATGAGCGCCGCCTGGACGTGGCGGTCGGCGGTGCTCGGGCGGTGGGTGCGGGGGACGTCCGGGAAGTGGATCGCGTCGACGAACACGATGCCGGCGTCGTCGGCGAGCGTCCCCGACACCGCGATGCACTCGTCCATGAGGAGTTCGTTCACAAGGTCCGCGATGTCGCGGTCCTTCATCACGAGACACGGGAACGTCCCGGTGGTGTCCTCCAACTCGATCAGCCAGTGGCCCGAGGCGGTCGACCGGATGTCGTTGACGAGCCCGATGATCTCCACGTCGGCGCCGCCGCCCATCGCCTCGACGGAGTCGGCCGGCCGGTGGTTCACCCGACCGCGCAGTTGCCCCGACAGCCGTTCGTAGCGGTCGCGGAACACGCCGACGAACTCGTCGTACGCGCCCGTCCCGGTCGACTCGCCGGTCATGTCGTTGGCGACGACCGGCTTCGTCGGGGAGCGGCTCCCGACGGCCGATCCCGACCCCCCTGTTTCGCGTGGAGCGTCGCCGGTCGCGTGTGTCGATCCGGTCGGGTCGGTTCCAGTCGAAACGGAGGGGTCGTCGGCCGCGGCGGACGGGGACGGTCCGGCCCCCGCTTCGGGGTCGGCGGACGCCTCGGGTGTGGCGTCGGCGGGCCGGTCGGCGGGTCGGTCGGCGGGCGACCCCCGGTCGGTCCGTCCCGGCGCGAGTCGCCGTCGACCTGTGGCGGGTCCGGCGCGGGGTCGGCCTCGAGCGCCGCGCGGACGTGCGCGACGGTGAGCACGAGCGCGTCGTCGGGGGCGGCCTCGACGGCCGCCTCGAGCGTCGTCGCGGGCGCCGCCGACTCCGCGATGAGGGTCACGGCCTCGCGTTCGGCGTTGAGGCCGCGGCTGGTGAGCGCCTGCACGACACGCGAGGACGACTCCAGCGGCACGGACCGAGGTGAGCCGGCGGCGGGCAAAAGGGTAGCGGACGGCGGCCGGGCGGCGGGACCGCGGGACGGGGAGCGGCGCCGAGGCGGGCCGTGTGGGCGGGTAACAGAAGGTTCAACACCGCCCGCCGGGTTCGTGTGGGCAATGAGCGACGACGGGCGGTCGCCCGACGACCCGCTGACGCGGTTCCTCCAGGCCGACAGCGGCGCGCTGTTGTTCGTCCGCGAGGTGCTCTCCTCGGCGCTGGCGGTCGCGCTGGTGGGGGTGTTGCTGTTCGCCATCGCCGGCGTGTGGCCGCCGATGGTCGCCGTCGAGTCCGGGAGCATGGAGCCGCACATGGAGCGCGGCGACCTCGTGTTCATCACCGAGCCCGATCGCTTCTCGCCGGCGTTCGGCCACGACGACACCGGCGTCGTGACCTACGAGACCGGGGCCGTGGAGGGGTACTCCACGTTCGGGATGGCCGGCTCCGTGGTCGTCTACCGTCCGCCCGGCGAGGGCGGGCCGCCGATCATCCACCGGGCACGGTTGCACGTGGAACAGGGGGAAAACTGGGTCGACCGCGCGAACCCCGACTACCTCCCGGCGACCTCGTGCGAGCAGGTGCCGTCGTGTCCCGCCCCCTACGCCGGCTTCATCACGAAGGGCGACGCCAACTCGCAGTACGACCAGGTCAGCGGCATCGCCCCCGTGGTGAAGCCCGAGTGGGTCCGCGGCGTCGCCCGGGTGCGCGTCCCGTACCTCGGCTACGTCCGGCTCGTGTTCTCGGAGGCGATCCTCGCACAGACGGGGCCCGGCGTCGACGTCGCCGCGGCGACCCCGACGGCTCCCGTCGACGGCGGTGCGACGAACGCGACGACGCCGCCGGGCGAGCCGTCGCCGCCGACCGCCGCGTCGCCCCGGAGCGCGAACGCCGGACCCGTCGCGCTCGGCGTCCGGTAGCCCGACTGACCGCCGGTAGCGCGAGCGGTCGGCCGATAGCGCGAGGGCGCGGTCGACGATGCACCCGTACAGGACAGCCGACGGACGGCGCGTCCGGTCACGTCCGGTCGCGTCGGGGGCGCGCCCCCCGGTTTCGTTTGGAACCGATATCGCGTCCGAAACCGGGGGCTCCGCGGGGGCGGTGGAGTCGAAACGATCGGGTGTGAGCCGCCGTGTCGGACGGCGGCCGGGTCAGTTGTCGAACCGCGCCTGGACGAACGGCTGGACGTCCTCGATGTCGCCGAGACGGGAGTCCGACAGGAGGACGGCTTCGGTCTCCTCGACGGGGACCGAGAGGCTGATCTCCTTCGTCCGGCCGTACCGGCCCTTGGAGACGACGACGGCGTTGACGATGCCGAGCATGTCGAGCTCGGAGATGAGGTCGGTGACGCGGCGTTGCGTGAGGACGTCGGCGTCGATCTCCTCGCAGAGCCGCTTGTAGATGTTGAACACCTCGCCGGTGTTCACGTTGTGGACGCCGTTCTGCTCCAGCAGGATGATCGAGAAGAGGACGATCTTCGACTGGGTCGGGAGCGTGCGCACGACCTCGACGACGCGGTCCAACTCGATCTTGTCCTGCGCCTGCCGGACGTGCGCCTCCTCGACGAGGTCCGCCTGCGAGCGCTCGGCGAGTTCGCCCGCCGTCCGGAGCAGGTCGAGCGCCCGCCGCGCGTCCCCGTGCTCCTGCGCGGCGAACGCCGCACACAGCGGGATCACGTCCTCGGTGAGCGCGTCGCCCTTGAACGCGATGTCGGAGCGGTGCTGGAGGATGTCCCGGAGCTGGTTCGCGTCGTACGGCGGGAACACGATCTCCTCCTCCCCGAGGCTCGACTTGACGCGCGGGTCGAGGAAGTCGGTGAACTTCAGGTCGTTCGAGATCCCCATGATGGAGATCCGGGAGTTGCTCAGCTCCGAGTTCATCCGCGAGAGGTTGTACAGCGTGTCGTCGCCCGACTTCTCGACGAGTTTGTCGATCTCGTCGAGCATGATGACGACGACGCGCTCGTGGTAGTCGACGGCGTCGAAGAACGTCGAGTAGACGCGGTCGGTGGGCCACCCCGTCATCGGCACCTCCTCCATCTCCTCGCGGTCGGCCTCGAGGTCGGCGATCCGGTCGTCGACGGCGTCGACGGCGTCGAACTCCGTGTCGGTCAGCGCGTCGGGGTGGTCCGTCGCGGCCGATCGGAGGTCGCGGAGCTCCGCGAGGCGTTCGTCGATGACGGCCTCGTTCTTCTCGATGAACTTGTTGGCCAGCTGTGCGAGCACGCGGTACTGGGTGTCGGTCACCTCGCAGTTGATGTACTCGACCTCGCAGGGGACGTCGTACTTCTGGCTCGTCGACTCCAACTCCTGGGAGACGAACTTCGCGGACGCCGTCTTCCCGGTCCCCGTCTTCCCGTAGATGAGGATGTTCGACGGCGTCTCCCCGCGCAGCGCGGACACGAGGATGGTCGCCATCTTGTTGATCTGGTCGGTCCGGTGAGGGAGTTCGTGGGGCGTGTAGGAGGGACGGAGCACCTCCTTGTTCTCGAAGATCGGTTCCCCCGAGAGCAGGTCGTCGAACAGCCCCGTGCTGGCCTCGTCGTCGTCGCTCAACACCTCGTCGACGTCGAGGTCCACGTCGGCGCGCGAGCGCGACCCGGATCCGAACTGGAACGACCCGCCGGCGGACGCCGGCTCGTCGCCGTCGCCTCCCGGCGTCGCCTCCGGGTCCGTTCGTACGCTCGATCCGGTCTCGTCGTCTTCGGCGTCGGTGTCCGTGTCGGCGTCGCTCGCCCCGTCCGCCGATCCCTCCGTCGTTCCCTCGTCCCGTGTCATCGATCGGATACCCCTTTGTTTCGACTGGAACCCGAACCGCTCACCCACCGAATCACGGCGCGTGACCCCGTGTCCGTCGAAGTTGGTCCTCACCTCGGGGACGGCCGGTGTCCAGATGATGCAATCGAAACGGTCGGACAGCCTCCTCAAAAGCGTTACTATTCGGACGGGATCCTCGCGACGGGGGGTCCGACACCGGCGGCCGTCCCCCGCGAGGGAGTCGAGCCGACCGGGAGCCGGTTCGTCCGGCGTAACCGGATTCGACTAGAAAGAGGGGGCGGGCCGTACCGCCGTCGGCATCTCGGCGGGCGTCGCCGGGGGCCGATCCGAACCCCCCCACCCCTTCGTTTCCGGTGGAACGGCACGGGGACGGGGGTGGGGGTGGGTCCGTCTAGATGCCGGCATCTTTATATCGAATGCCAGCCAACAATATCCGCACGACTAGCAGATTGGTTTTATTTTGTGTGGTGGGGTGAACTAGAGAACCGCGGCGCCGGAACCCGACCCACCTCCTCAGGCGGGTTCCACCCGAAACGAGGGGGTGGGGGTGTCCTTCTCGGGGGCTCGACGGGGGGACAGCCGGGCAGAACGGACAGCCGTTCGACACGACCGCCGCGTTCGCTGCCGCTCCCGGACGGGCACCGTTCAGGAGACCGTCCGCTTAGCCGACGCCGCTAGCGTCGCCAGCGGCCGAACCGCCCCCGGTCGCGGGTGCCACGGTTCGTCCTCGCGGCGACACGCGACGTCCACGCTCGGGCCGTCGGTTCCGGACCGCCAGTCCCGTAGCGGTACCCTTCCCGACCGGACGCCGACCCTACCCGCCCCCTCCTTCCGGTCGAGCGCTCCCCGGACGGCGGCCACCCGGGAGCCGGAAAGCGTGACGTAACCCGTCTGACGTAGTGCTTAAGTGGCGTGGCTGGTTTGGGGCGATAACGCCCTCCACACGGGACGGAGGCGCACGGAGGCCAGGATGGGTCTGCTCACCAATCTCAGGGATAGCATCACACGGGTCACCGATCGGCTCTTCGCCGACGAGGAACCCAAACGCATCGGGATCTACGGGCCGCCGAACGCCGGGAAGACGACGCTGGCGAACCGCATCGCCCGCGACTGGACCGGCGACGCGGTCGGGCCGGAGAGTCACATCCCGCACGAGACGCGTCGCGCGCGCAGAAAGGAGAACGTCACCATCGAGCGGAACGGGAAGACCGTCACCATCGACATCGTCGACACGCCCGGCGTGACGACGAAGGTCGACTACAAGGAGTTCCTCGACCACGACATGGAGAAGGACGACGCCGTCAAGCGGTCGCGCGAGGCGACCGAGGGCGTCGCCGAGGCGATGCACTGGCTCCGCGAGGACGTCGACGGGGTCATCTACGTGCTCGACTCCACGACGGACCCGTTCACGCAGGTGAACACGATGCTCATCGGGATCATCGAGAGTCAGGACCTGCCGGTCCTCATCTTCGCGAACAAGGTCGACCTCGACGAGTCCGACGTGAAGCGCATCTCCGACGCGTTCCCGCAACACGAGACGGTGCCGCTGTCGGCGCTGGAGGGGGACAACATGGACGAAGTGTACGAGAAGATCGCGGAGTACTTCGGATAATGCCCGAGGCAACCACACCCGACGACGGCGACGCCGGCGACGGGGTCAGACTCGACCTCATCAGCGGCGCCCGCATGGAGGGGCTCACCTCGATGGAGAAGATCCGCCTCATCCTCGATTCGGTGCGCGACGGCGACATCGTCGTGCTCGAGGCGGGACTGTCGCCCGAGGAGGAGTCGAAGCTCATCGAGGTCACGATGACCGAGATCAGCCCCGACGACTTCTCCGGCATCGAGATCGAGACGTACCCCTCGACCCACCAGCCCAACCAGGGGCTGATGGGACGCCTCCTCGGCAAGGAGGAGGCGCCGAAGAAGCTCACCGTGATCGGGCCGGCCAACCAGATCGAGACGCTGCACAAAGACGAGGACCTCATCAGCGCGCTCGTCTCCCGGAGGTAGTCGATGCCCCACCAGTGCACCAACTGCGGCCGCACGTTCGCCGACGGCTCCAAGGAGATGCTGTCGGGCTGTCCGGACTGCGGGGGCAACAAGTTCCAGTTCCGGCCCGCGGGCGCGGGCGACCCCTCGACGGCGGACGACGCGGCGACGGAGTCGGACCCGTCGCCGTCCCCGGCCGACGCCGCGCGGACGGAGCGGACGGAGCCGACCCGGTCCGACGCAGCGACCGAGCCGGTCGCGGACCGGGCGGCTCCCGCGGAGCGGTCGCGGTCGACGCCGGCCGACGGCGACCCGAGCGCGACGACCCCGCCGGCCGCGACCGACGCCGGCGAGGACGGCGCGCAGGCCAGCGCCCGCTCGGAGATCGTCTCCGAGGACGAGATCGCCGCCGCGGCGCCGGAGCCCGGCGAGTCGTCCGCGACCGCCGACGCCGGGGTGCCGCGGAGGCCGCCGACGACGGCGGCGACTCCGAGCCGGTCGACCCGAACCTCGACGCGCTGCGACAGAAGCTCAACGACCAGTTCGAGTCGATCCGCATCGTCAGCCCGGGCCAGTACGAACTGAACCTCATGGAACTGTACGACCGCGAGGAGTACATCATCTCGCTGCGCGAGGACGGCCGCTACGTCATCGAGATGCCCGAGAGCTGGGACGACCGCTGAGCGACGGCGGCCGGCGTTCCACCCGAACCGACGGCCTCCTCGTCCGGCCCCGATCGCCGTTCCACGCGAACCGGCCCCCTCTCCTCCCGACCTCGGTGGTCGTTCCACGCGAACCGGCCCCCTCTCCTCCCGACCTCGGTGGTCGTTCCACGCGAACCGGCCCCCTCTCCTCCCGACCTCGGTGGTCGTTCCACGCGAACCGGCCCCCTCTCCTCCCGACCTCGATCGCCGTTCCACCCGAAACGGGTCCCTTCTCTCCAGCCGTCGTCCGGTTCCGGTAGAGCCTTGCCGGCGCCGGCACCGATCCGACCCGAATGCTGTCCTCGGTGCGCGAGCGCGTCCGGTCGGCGCTGCTCCGGTTCCCCGCCCTCCTCGCGGCGGTCGGCCTGCTCGACCGCGAGAAGGGCGAGGAGGCGTTCGACCTCGCCGTCCCGGTGATGGTGACGGGGGGACTGCGGACGCTCCTGCGGGTGGCCGACTTCCTGATGGTGGGACTGTACGCCGGCGGCGCCGCCATCGCGGCCCTGGAGTTCGGCTTCCAGTACTACTTCGTCCCGTTCGGGCTGGCGCTCGCGCTCACCTCCGGCACCATCAGCGTCGTCTCCCGGTTCCAGGGCGCCGACGAGCCGGCGGAGGCGAACTTCGCGATCAAGCAGTCGCTGTGGCTCGCGCTCGCGCTCGCCGTCCCGATCACGCTGTTCACCCACTTCTACAGCGAGGAACTGATCGGCGTCCTCACGAACGACCCGCGGACCATCGCCCTCGGCGGCGACTACCTCCGCGTGGTGATGTACTCGGTGGGGTTCCGCTTCTGGTCGATGATCGCCGCCCGGGCGCTCGCCGGCTCCGGCGACACCCGGACGCCGATGTACGTTCGGCTGCTCACCCTCCCCACGAACGTCGGGCTGAACGCGGCGCTCATCTTCGGACTCGGCCCGTTCCCCGAACTCGGCGTCGTCGGCGCCGCGTGGGGCACCGTCGCGGCCACCACCCTCGCGGGCGTCGTGTTCGCGTGGGCGCTGCTGTCGGGGCGGTACTCCGTGCGGCTCCCGGTCCGGGGCAAGCAGTGGGACACCGACGTCGCGCGCGAACTGGTCCGGGTGAGCCTCCCGCTGGCCGGCACCCGGCTGTCGCGGACGTTCGGCCGGTTCCCGTTCCTGTTCGTGTTGGGCGTCCTCGGCACCGAGGTCGTCGCCGCGTACGCCATCGGTCGTCGGGTGATGCTGCTGGCGCTGATGCCGGCGTGGGGGTACTCCACCGCCGCCTCCACCCTCGTCGGGCAGGCCATCGGCGCGGGCGACGAGGAGGAGGCCGACGAGTACGGCTGGCAGACGCTCCGCCTCGCGCTCGTTACGCAACTGCTCATCGGCGGGCTCATCGCGCTGTTCGCCCGGCCACTGGCGGCGGCGTTCGGCTCCGAGAGCGTCGACCTCACCGTCACGTTCATCCGCGTGTTCGGCCTCGGCGTCGCCGGCTTCGCGGTGGCCCGGACGATGCGCGGCGGCCTGCGCGGCGCCGGCGACACCCGGTGGCCGCTGTACGGCGGCCTCCTCGGCACCTACGCCGTCCGCCTGCCGATCGCGGTGCTGGCGCTCCCCGCGGGGTACGCGGTGACGCTGTTCGCCGGCCCGCTCGCGGCGACGGTCGGGCTGGCCCCGCTCGTCGTCCCGCTCCCCGGGATGGACCTGGGGCTGATCGCGGTGTACGCGGCCATCGTCGGCGACCTGTACGCCCGCGCGGTCGTCAACCTCGTGCGCTACCACAGCGACGCGTGGAAGCGCGTCGCCCGCGAGTCCGGCGTGGGGGCGTCGGCGGACGCCGACTGAGCCCGTCCCCCGAGGGAGCGTCACGCCGCCCGTCGCGAGGAAACGACCCACGGACCGCCGCGACCGCGCGACGCGGCGGCGGCGTATTGAAGCCTTTATGCACCACGCCACGCCACGTCGGGGCATGAGCAAGGCGACGAAGATCGTGCTCGGTACCGTCGGTGTCTCGGCCGTCCTCTCGGTCGGCATCATCCTCGTTCTCGCGTTCGGGTAGATGGCCGGCTTCGAGCGGCGCGACCTGCGCGCCGACGTCGCGGCCGTCCGCGAGGCGTACGCCCCGGACAGCGTCGTCCTCGACGCGGCCGCGGACTTCGAGACCGTCCCGCCGGAGGCCGCCGAGGAACTCGGCCTCCTCGTCGACCGCCTCGACCCGGCGGCGTACCCGACCGAGTGGCTCCCCGAGGACGCGCCCGCACAGCTCCGGCGCTACGCCGGCTCGGACTTCACCATCGGGATGCCCGGCGACGGGACCGTCGTGTGGACCCGCCAGACCGTCCCGCCGACCGTGCTCGTCAAGCAGCGGGCCGAGGGGACGCCCGAGGACTTCCTCGGGTTCCTGTTGGCGGAGGCGTTCGTCGAGGTGTGGCTCGACGTGCCCGAACACTTCCTCCCGTTCTTCGGCGAGGCGTACCGCGACCTCGACGCGGCGACGCCGCTCGGGCCGAACGAGACGTACCAACTGGCCGCCGCGCTGTTCGACGCGTGGGTCGGACTCGAAGCCCGCGAGGAGTTCCGGGCGTGGGACGACCCCGACGCCGACGCGGTCGACGCGGCAGACGCGGCAGGGGGACCGCCGCCGGCCGCGACCCACCGGCGGACCGCCACCACCCCGCGGTCCACGCCGCGTGGGTCGACGCGGGCGAGCGACTCGTCGACCGCCTCGACGACCTCTCGGCGGAGGTCGCCACCGGCTCGCTGTCGTTCACGGCGGCGACGGAGTACGCCTGCGCCGCGGTGAAACACGACCTCGACCTGCCCGCGCCGTTCTCGGCGCTCGACACCGCGGCGTACCGCGAACACGGCCCCGACTACGCGGTGCGGTGGGCCGAGAAGACGTTCGAGAAACTGGCCGAGTAGCGTCGCCGGCGGTCCCCTTCGAAGTCGGGCCGCGACTACTCCTCGTCGAGGTCGACGCTCACCGTCACGTCGCCGCCGTCGTCGAGGTCGATCACCACGTCGAACAGCGACCGGAAACGGTCGAGCACGTCGTCGTCGTGGACCTCGTGGGAGAGGTGGAACAGGCCGACGGCGTCGTGTTCGCCGAGCAGGTCGAGCATCTCGACGGTGGCGTCGTACACCCCGTCGACGTCCGCGTAGTACGCCAACTCGGTGAGCGAGTCGACGCTGAGGCGGCGCTTCCCGGCGTGCGACGAGAGGAAGCGTTCTACCTGCTCGACCACGCCGTCGAGGTCGTCCGGCGCGGAGACGTAGTGGAAGTGGTCGGAACTGCGCCGCGAGTAGCCGCGCTCGACGGAGATGGTGTCGAGGATCTCCGCGCGCGACTCGTCGACGTCGTAGTGTTCGAGCTTCTGTTCGACCTCGCGGGCGGTGGTTCGCGTGGAGACGACGAGGAAGTTGTCCGTGTCGGCCTTCAGGAAGTCCGTGTCGATGCGGTCGGTCTCGCCGATGCTCGGGTGGAGGAGGAGGACCCCCGTTCCGCCGGGGATGGTGGTGTCGACGTCGCCGACGGCGAGCGTGTAGTCCATGGTACCGACACCGGCCGCTCGGACTTAAAATCCGTTGGGGGCGACGCCCGACGGGCCCGGCGCGCGGCGGCGGCGAGAACCCGGCCGCTCAGAACTCGTCTTGGACGATCCCGAGCACCTCCTCGCGGTCGTCCCACGCGACGAAGATGGCGACGGAGGTGGCGGAGGTGATGATGTCCTGCACGGTGATGCCGGCCTCGGCGATGGGGCCGACGATGTCGGAGACGACGCCCGGCCGGTTCGGGAGCTCCCCGCCCATGACGCGGATGACGGCGTAGCCGCCCTCGGTGGACACCGACGAGAGCGAGCCGTCGCCGACGACCACTTCGTCGTGGAGCGCCGCCTCGGCGCGCTCGGCGGCGGCGGTGTCGACGTAGAACGTCACCGAGTCCATCCCGGAGGCGACGGCGTCGATGTTGATCCCTTCCTCCCGGAGCGCCTCCGAGAGGTCGGCGAGGATCCCCGGCCGGTTCCGGATGGCGCGGCCGGCGACCGTGATGCACGCGAGCTCCTCCTCGCGCATGTCGATGAGGTTCTCGAAGCTCCCCTCGATGCGGGTGCCGCCGCCGAGCAGGTCGCCGTGCTGGTAGTGGACGACGCGCACGTCGAGCCCCTCGTCCTTGTACACGAGCGCGCTGGGCGCGATCACCTCGGCGCCGCGGAACGAGAGGTTGCGGAGCTCGTCGACGGTGATGCGCGCGACGTTGCGCGCGCCCTCGACGACGTGGGGGTCGCCCGTCATCACGCCCTCGACGTCGGTGACGATGACGACCTCGTCGGCGTCCATGTACTTCCCGAGCATGACGGCGGTCGTGTCGGAGCCGCCGCGGCCGAGCGTCGTCACCTCGCCGTCGAGCGTCTGCGCGAGGAAGCCCGTGATGACGGGGACGACGCCGTCGAGCTTCGCGGCCAGCGCGGCCGCGCGCTCCCTCGTCGCCTCGACGTCGACCTCGCCGACGTCGTTGGTGATGACGGGCCAGTCGTCGACGCCCGGTTCGAGGAAGACGGCGTCGACGCCGCGGGCCGAGAGGGCGGCCTTGAGCATCCGGACGGAGGTGCGCTCGCCCATCGAGACGATCTGCGCGCGGTCCTGGTCGCCGACCTGGAAGGTGATCTCGTCGAGCAGGTCGTCGGTGGTCGACCCCATCGCGCTGGCGACGACGGCGATCTCGTGTCCCTCCTCGACGGCCGCCGCGATCGAGTCGGCCGCGCGCTCGACGCGGTCGCCCGACCCCAGCGAGGTGCCGCCGAACTTGGCGACGACGCGCATCAGGCGCCCACCCCGGTTCGGACCGGTGGACGTACGTGAGATTCTCGGAGATTCATGCCGCCGGATAACACGGGTCGCTGTTTAACCCTGTCCTCTGTCGCAATGGTCGCCGCGGTGCGGTCGGCCGACACGACGCGATCGGCGGGTCGTCCCCGTGCCTCCCGTCGACCGCCGGTCCGGGTCGTCAGCGCGGGAAACCGCCGCGCTCGGGCGTTCGCGGTCCGTTCGGGGCGTGTTCCCCGTCACGGGGTGTTTTTATTCCCGCCCCGACACGAGCGGGTATGGTCGGACGCAGCAGGCGGTTCGCCCTCGCCGACACCGCCCAACAGATCGTCGGGGGGTTCCTCCTCGCGGGGCCGTTCGTCGTCACCGACGAGGTGTGGGGGCTCGCCGTCGGGATGGAGTGGTACCAGGCGGTGACGACGGCGATCATCGTGCTCCTCGTCGGCTACGGCGCCCTCTACAAGGCCGACGACGAGCGCGACCCCGACCGCGAGGCCGAGGTGGGCGGGATCCCCCTGCGGTTCGTCTCGCTCATCGCGGTCGCGTACCTCTCGGTCGCGATCCTGGCGCTGTCGTTCGACGCCCCCGCGACGCTCATCCCGAACCACGTCGAGCCGCCGGTGTCGATGCGCGATCAGGTGTACATCACGCTGAAGGCGATGAGCGTCGGCGCCGTCTTCTCGGTCATCGGCGCGGCGACCGCCGACTCCGTGTTCTGACCGGGATCGGCGATCCACCCCGTCCGCCCGCGCCGACCCGCTCCGCCGCCCGACCCTCCACCGACCCGCTCCGCCGCCCGACCCTCCACCGACCCGCTCCGCCGCCCGACCCTCCACCGACCCGCTCCGCCGCCCGACCCGCCGCTCGATCCCCCGCCGGTCCGACGGACCCGTTCGATCCCTCCCTCACTCCCCCTCGAACAGGCGGCTGCCGATCCGTTCGGGGAGCCCCGCCTCCGCCACCGCCTCGGCGACGGCCTCGACGTCGTACGCGACCCGCCGCAGGTCGACCTCCCGCGCCGCCACGTCGAGCACCGCGTACGCCGCCCGCGGGTCGCCGTCGCGGGGCTGGCCGACGCTCCCGGGGTTGACGACGACGCCCCGGGGGAACGACTCCGTGCCCTGCAGGTGCGTGTGGCCGAACACGAGCGCGTCCAGCTCCCACTCGTTCGCGTCGAGCCGGTCGGCCGCCCGCGCCAGCAGCCGCTCGGACATCTGGTGCGGGTAGGTGTAGCGGTCGGGGTCGTCGGGGTGGCCGTGGACGACCGCGACCCGGCCGTCGGCGACGGTGCGCCGCTCGGGGAGGTTCGACAGCCACGCGAGCGCGTCGTCGTCGAGCGCCTCGCGGGCGTACTCGACGCCGGCTTTCGCCATCCCGTTGAACCCCGCGGTCGACCCGCCGGCGACCGCGCGGTCGTGGTTCCCCAACACGGTCGGCACGTCGCGCTCGCGGAGCATCGCGACACACTCCCCGGGCCACGGGCCGTAGCCGACGACGTCGCCGGCGCACACGAGGCCGTCGACGGGCGGCATGTCCGCGAGGACGGCCTCCAGCGCGATCCGGTTGCCGTGGACGTCCGAGAGCAGTCCCAGTCGCATGGCCGGGGCAACGACGCCCGGCGTGTTACCTCCGGCGGCGCGTCGCCCGTCCGCTCACTCCGCGTCGCCGTCGGGCGCGGCGTTCTGGAGGCCGTACCCGACGCCGCCGTCGCCGACGCGGACGCCCGCCGCACACACCGCGTGTTCGTACTCGAGGCCGTAGGCGGTCCGCGCGGCCGCCACGGCGGTCCGCGGCGCGAACTCGAACGGCCGCGGGTCGTCCTCCTCGTACGTCGCGACGAGGTGCGGCTCGTCGACCGCGCGGACGACCAGCGCGTCGCGGCGGACGATGCCGACGTAGCCGGCGTCCGCCTCGACGATGCCGGCGACCCGGGGCGTGTCGTAGTCGTCCTTCTCGTAGTCCATCGCGTGGAGCGCCTCGACGAGCGCGTCGCGGGCCGGGTACCCCCGATCGTACTTCTCGGCGATCGGGTCGACGTGGGAGCCGTTGCCGATCACGGCGCCGTCGCCGGCCGTCCGGGCGCAGTTGTACGAGACGTAGGGGTTGTCCGTCGCCTCGGCCTCGGCGGTCGGCACGACCGTCAGCGTGTCGTCGCCGCGGCGGGTCACCTGTCGGTTCGGGAACGAGCGCGAGGAGACCCGATACGCGCCCACCTTCGGCCCGACCACGACGAATCGTCCGATGTACATACACGAGTGTGGATACTCACTCGACAAGTAGGTAGTGATCTATACACGGTCGGGCGGGCTCCCGCGGCGGACGCCCGCCGCCGACGCGCTGAACGAGCGTTCAAAAAGTTTATCGGGGCGTCACCCGTGGATGGCCTCAGTACCCGTGTCACATTCAACCCCAGTCGCCGTGGCGGTGTGTGCCCTCCTCGTTCTCGGCGGCGTCGCCGGCGTCGCGGCGCCCGCCAGCGCCGACGTGTTCGTGACGATGACGACGAGCGTCTCCACCGAGGACCCCGTCCCCGACGAACCGTTCACGATCACGACCACGCTGGCGAGCGACGACGCGGGCGACGACACCTACCGCGTCATCGACCTCTCCGTCGTCGAGGTCGACGACCGCAGCTACGACGACGACGAGGAACTCGCGGCGCTCGACGTCTCCGACTCGCTGGCGCCCGGCGCCGCGCGGACGTACGACCTGAACGTGACCCTCGAGGACACCGGCGAGCGGACCGTCTACGTCCACGCCGTCCTGCTCGGTCCCCGCGGCGACCGGAAGTACGTCGTCCAGCCGGTGACCGTCGACGTCGACCAGCCGAACCCGCAGTTGGAACTCGACGTGACCGACGCGGTCGTCGGCGCCGAGCGAACGGTGAACGTCACCGTCGCCAACGGGCTGGAGTCGACCGTCCGCCAACTCGACGTGCGCGTCGACACCGACGCCGACGCGCTGGCGTTCCGCACGCGGGGTCGCGTGCGCTCGACGCTCGCCGGCGGGGAGACCGCCGTCTTCTCGTTCCCGGTGCGAGCGACCGAAGCCGGCCGGTTCCCCGTGACCGTCGAACTCAGCTACAGCCTCGACGGCGACCGGCGTAGCGTGACCCGGACGTTCGGTGCCGACTTCTCCGAGCCGCAGAACCCCGGTCGGATCCGGCTGACCGGCGTCAGCGTCGTCCGCGGCGACGACGGCGTGCTCCAGATCGCCGGCAGCGCCGCGAACGTCGGCGGCACCGACGTCGAGAGCGTGCTCGTCAGCGTCGTCGAGGACGACGGCGTGACGCCCGCCGACCCCCAGCCCGACTACTTCGTCGGCGGCGTCGAGGGGAGCGACTTCGCCTCCTTCGACCTCAACGCCGAACTGTCGGGCGACCGCACCACGGTGCCGGTCCGCGTCGAGTACGTCGTCGACGGCGTCGAGCGCTCGTTCACGACCGACGTGCGCGTGAGTCAGGCCGCGCTCGCGACGCCCGAACCGCCCCAACAGGGCGGCCCGCTCGGCGGCGTGCCGCTCCTCCCGACGGTGTTGGGCGTGCTCGTGGTCGTGCTCGCGGCCGTGCTGGTGATCCGCCGCCGATGACGGACTCCGACGACGGCCCCGTCGCGGACGGCGCCGCACCCGCCCCCGACGGCGCGGGCGTGGCCGAGGCGGTCCCGGCCGCCGCGAGCGGCGCCGACGCCGCCGGCGACGCGGCGACCCCGATCATCTCCGGGCGCGACGTGGTGAAGGAGTACGTCACCGGCGGCGAGACGGTGCGCGCGCTCCGCGGGATCGACTTCCGCGTCGACCCCGGCGAGTTCGTCGCCATCGTCGGCCCCTCGGGGTCGGGGAAGTCCACCCTCCTGAACATGCTCGGCCTGCTCGACGTGCCGACGAGCGGCGTCGTCGAGCTGGAGGGCGTCGACGTGGAGACGTTCGACGACACCGAGCAGACGCGCAAGCGCAAGGACACCATCGGCTTCGTCTTCCAGAGCTTCCACCTCATCCCCACGCTCACCGCCGTCGAGAACGTGGAGGTGCCCCGCCTGCTCGACCGGACGCCGAAGCGGACCCGCGAGGTCGCCACCGACCTGCTCGAACGGATGGGGTTGGGCGACCGCCTCGGCCACTACCCCGAGGAGCTGTCCGGCGGGCAGAAGCAGCGCGTCGCCATCGCGCGGGCGCTGGTGAACGAGCCGCGGCTCCTGCTGGCCGACGAGCCGACCGGGAACCTCGACCGGGACACCGGCGACCAGATCCTCGCGGAGTTCGACGCCATCACCGACGAGGGCGTCGCCGTCGTCACCGTCACCCACGACGACTACGTCGCGCAGTTCGCCGACCGCGTCGTCAACCTCATCGACGGCACCGTGCGCGAGGACGCGGAGGCGGTCACCGGATGACGCCGCTCGAACGCCTGTGGGGGTCGTTTCCGGCGTTCCTGATGGCGCGGCGCAACGTCGTCCGCGCGAAGACGCGCTCGGCGCTGGCGGTCGCGGTCATCCTCATCGGCGTCGTCGCCATCGGCGCCATCGGCGCCGGCGGCGTCGCCTTCCAGGAGTCGCAGTTCGAGACGCTCGGCACCATCGGCGCGGACGTGCAGGTGTTCGCCGGCGAGGACAACGAGAACGGCTACCTCACGGCGACGGACGTCGGCACGATCGACCGCGTCAGCGGCACCGCAGAGATCGTCCCGCTGAAACAGGAGAACGCCGACGTGATAGAGGACGGCTCGACCGCCGGGAGCGCGACGCTGTACGGCGTCGACGAGCCGACGGAGCTGTACGAGGTCGACGAGGGGTCGATCCCGGCGAACTGGCGCAACGGCGTGCTCGTCGGCTCGACGCTCGCCGACCGCTACGACCTCCGCCCCGGCTCGAAGGTGACGCTCAGCCGGACGACCATCGAGGACGGCGAGGCCGTCCGCCGGACCGACGAGTACCGCGTGAAGGCGGTGCTCGCGCAGGCCGGACAGGCCGACATCGCCAACCCCAACGAGGCGTTCGTGCTCCCGACGCGGGAGTTCGACGACGACGTGTTCGCGCAGGTGATCGTCCGCGCCGACGACGCGACGACGGCCAACGAGACGGCGATGGCGATCAAGCGGACGTTCAACGGCCGCCGCCAGCTCGTCGGCGTGTTCGAGCGCGGCGACGTGGCCGAACAGATCGACGAGGCGTTCCGGCTGATCAACCTGTTCCTCGTCGGCATCGGCGCCATCTCGCTGGTCGTCGCGGGCGTGTCCATCGCGAACGTGATGCTGATGGCGGCGATCGAGCGGCGCGAGGAGATCGGCGTGCTCCGGGCGGTCGGCTACGAGAAGGTCGACATCGTCCGGATCATGCTCGCGGAGGCGACGCTGCTGGGCGCCATCGGCTCGCTGCTCGGCGGCGCGGTCACGCTCGCCATCGTCGCCGTGATCAACGACGCGCTGTTGGGCGCGCCGTTCGCGTACTCCGCGGCCGCGCTCCAGTACGTCGTCGGCGGGATGGTGTTCGGCGTCGTCGCCAGCCTGCTCGCCGGCATCTACCCCGCGTGGCGGGCCGCGCGCGAACGCCCGGTCGAGGCGCTGCGCGGGTGACGCGGTCGCCGCGTCGCCGCCGGCGTCGCCTCGCCCCCGGTTTCGAGGAGTTCATTACCGCCCGTCCGCGAGATGGACCAACCGATGAGCGAACCCGGCGACGACGAGGTCACCGTGTGTGACGACAGGAGCGAAGTGGAGACGCTCATCATGGAGGCGACGTACCGCGCGCTGACCGAGCACGGGTACGCCGACCTGACCGTCGCCCACATCGCCGAGGAGTTCGAGAAGAGCAAGTCGCTGCTGTACTACCACTACGACTCCAAGGACGACCTCATCGCCGGCTTCCTCGGGTTCGCGGGCGACCACTTCCTCGCGATGCTCGACGCGGCCGAGCGCGAGGCCGACGACCCGCTGGACCGGCTCCGGGCGTTCGTCGACATCTACCTCGCCGCGGAGGTCGACGACGAGATGACCGCCGCCCAGCGGGCGATGATCGACCTGCGCGCGCAGGCGGTGTCGGAGCCGCGCTTCCGCGCGGAGTTCGACCGCATCGACGCCCACATCCGCGACCGGCTCGCGGAGGCCGTCGCCGACGGCGTCGCCGACGGGACGATCGACGACGACGCCGACCCCGAGGCGGTCGCGACGTGGCTGCTCGCGGCGCTGACGGGCGCGATGCTCCAGCGGCACACCGCCGAGTACGACGTGGTGTCGCCGGTCCGGGCGATGGTCCACGGCCGCCTCGACGAGTTCGAGGCCGGCCGGGACGACTGACGCCGCCGCCGGGAGCGCTCCGGCGGGTAGGCTTTGGCGCCGGCCGTGGTGCGGTTCGTATGAGCGAAGCGACAGCTTCAGTCGACGAGGCCGACCCGGACGCGACCGCCGAGGCGGCGCCCGCCGCGGACCGCCGCTCCCTCTCGCGCATCGGGCGGGTGCTGTTCGGGCTCGGGCTCGCCCTGCAGGCGTCGGAGGACTTCCGCGACATGGAGGACACCGTCGAGTACGCCGACTCCGCGGGCGTGCCGATGCCCGAGATCGCCGCCCCGTTCGCGTCGGGGATGATGCTCGTGTGCGGGCTCGGCGTCGCGCTGTGGCGGCTCCCGCGGCTCTCGACGGGGGGCGCCGCCACCTTCCTCGCGGTGGTGACGGCGACGATGCACGACTTCTGGAACGAGGAGGGCGACGCCAGCGGGGAGCGCCTCGCGTTCTTCGGCAACCTCGCGATGTTCGGGGCGGCGCTGGCGTTCCTGCGGGAGGCGTACCGCCGGTGAGCGCGCCGTCGGACGGTATCGGACCGCCATCGGATCGGTAGCTGACGACACACCTTCTTGCCCGGTCGTGGCGACGTGACGACACGATCCGGGATGAGTTCGATCCTCGTCGCGTACGCGACCGGTGAGGGACAGACCGCGGCCGTCGCCGACCGGGTCGGCACGGTCGTCGGCGGGCGCGGCCACGACGTCGACGTGGTCGACCTCGGGGGGGACGCCGCCCCCGGCGTCGTCTCGTACGACGCGGTGATCGTCGGCTCGTCGGTCCACTACGGACGCCACGGGAAGCGGGTCCGCCGGTTCGTCCGCGACAACCGGGCGGCGCTGGCGGCGCGGCCGACGGCGTTCTTCCAGCTCTCGCTGGCGTCGGCCGAGGGCTCCGACGACGCGGTCGCGGAGGCCGCGGGCTACGTCGAGGCGTTCCTCGAGGCGGTGGACTGGCACCCCGACCGCGTCGCCCAGTTCGGCGGCGCGTTGCGCTACTCGAAGTACGGCTTCCTGCGGCGACTGGTGATGCGCCGGATGGTCGGCGACAGCTTCCCCGAGGCCGACCCCGCCGGCGACACGGAGTTCACCGACTGGGACGAGGTCGAGGCGTTCGCGAACGACGTGGCGGCGTTCGTCGAGGGACGACTGGGGGCGGCGCCCGACGCCGGCGCGGACGCGACCGATCCGGCCTCGTAGCGCCCCCGCACCGCGGTCGCCTTCGCAACACTCATAACGTCGTATCGACTACCCGAAAGCGCAGACACGCAGCAGTCCCATGGGGTAGTGGCCAATCCTGTTGCCTTCTGGGGGCAACGACGAAGGTTCGAATCCTTCTGGGACTACTCCCGTTCTGTCGATTTCCGTTGCACGTCCACCCCGACCACGTCTCGTGTTCTCCAGTCGAAACGAAGGGGTTCCGCCATCGGTTCGTCAGGTGTTACCCGTTTTCTCACAACACGATGGTCGGATGAAATACGGCGGGGTAGATACGGGCTGGAGACCATTCCAGTGTACGAAACATCGTGCCACTACCATTCGACGACCAACTCCGCGCCCTCGGAAGCCCCGCGCGGCGACGAGTGCTGGTCGAACTACTCGGGCGAGAACCGGACGCGACCGTTCCGATCGGGTCGACGTTGGCCGCGGGGGAGCCGAACACCGAGCGGGCTCGGCTCCTGTTGTACCACACCCACCTCCCGCTGTTGGCACAGATGGGCGTGGTCGTCTCGGTCGACGCCGACGAGCACGTCCGGCGTGGCCCCTCGTTCGGGGACATCCAGCCGCTGTTGGAGCTCCTGGTCGCGAACCGTGACCTGTGGGACGGGACGTTCACCGTGCCGCGCTCGGCGTCGGACTGATCCGCCCGCCGAGACGGCTCAGACCGACCCGGAGTCGGTGGGCAACCCTTGTGCCAACAGCCGCCGGGTGACGACGATCATCCCGTTCCCGAACCCGGTCCCGAACACCGCGTGCTCGTCTCCGGTTCCCGTGAGGAGCGTACTGACGAGGATGGCCGAGCGGTCGACCAACAACAGGCGACCGATCGCGGGGTCGGTCGGCGTATGCTCGTCGCTCTCGAGCCACTCCAGTCCGGAGACGAACACCCGTGCACTGGGCACGCGACGCTCGACGGTGTCGCGCACGGCCTCGGACGCCGTCCCGATGAACAGGTCGACCGACCGGGCGAGCGACGTCAACGTCTCCACGAGGTCGTCGGTCAGCAACGACGCTTCGCCGAGCACGAACACGACCTCCGACTCGGCGGCGGCGATCAGGTCCTGACTGCGATTGGCGATCGGTGTCCGTCCCGTCAGCGTCCACACCTCCTGCACCGGCCCCTCGTCCGGCTCCCCGACCGGTTCGGTGTCGTGCAGGGCGCGCTGGAGGCGCTCGAACCGCTGTTCGTGTTCGTCTTGGAGGGTTCGCACCGCCTCCTCGACGGGCACCGCCTTGAACCGTTGCGGCGTCGAGTGTTGCACCTGGACCAACCCCCGCGCCTCCAGCACCCGCACGGCGTCGTACACGCGGGTGCGCGGGACGGACGTGATCTCGCTGAGGTCCTTCGCCGTCCCCGTCGGGAGCCGCGACAGCCCGACGAAACAGGCGGCCTCGTACTCCTTGAGTCCCAACTGTTGGAGGAGCTCGACGGCCTCGCTGACTGTTTCGTCGTCTGTCATGATGGGGTCCCGTCGGCGCGTGGGCCTCGGACGTTGTCCACACTTTCACTATGTGAGTTAATAATGGTTCGCACTGGCGGATCGGGACGGATCGCCGAACCACGACGCTCGGCACGGAGGTAGTCGAAGACGTGGCGTGGTGGCTGAGGGCCGCCAGTTCGCCTCGCCGCGCGTCCAACGGTGTTAACGTGTTCACTCACAATCTGCCGACCAACTGTGTTCACCCGGATAATCAAAAATTGTATCACCACCCGACGCGTAGCCGGGTGTACAACTCGTCTCACTCGTCCGGTGGCATCGGTCCGCCCCGCAGTCGGGGAGACGGCGGCGAAGGAGTTCCACAGAGTCAATGACCACAGACCCACACGGTGACCCGCACGCGACGGCGATCGCCCAGCTCAGACACCTCGGACTGAGTACGTACGCCGCGCGGACGTTCGTCGCGCTCACGGCGCTGGGGACCGCGACCGCCAAGGACGTGAGCGAGGTGTCGGACGTCCCCCGGACCCGCGTGTACGACGCGGTCGACGAACTCCACGAACTCGGCCTCGTGGACGTCCAGCAGGCGCACCCGAAGCAGTTCTGGGCCGTCTCGGCGGAGTCGGCCGGGCGGACGTTCCGCAACGACCTCCAGCACCGGACGGACCAACTCACGGCGGCGCTGTCGGCGATCCGCGCCGCCGACGGCCGCGGCGAACAGCGCGGCGTGTGGACCGCGAACGGCCGGGCGGCCGTCACCGACCGGGTCGTCGAGTTCATCGACGACGCCGAGTCGGAGATCGTCTACATGACCGTCGAGGAGTTGCTCGACGATCAGGTGCTCGACGCCATCGAGTCGGCGGCCGACCGCGGCGTCTCGATCGAACTCGCCGGGAGCCCACCCGGGGTCGAAGAGCGCATCCTCGACGTGGCGCCCGACGCGTCCGTGTTCGACTCGCTGTGGCTGTGGTCGGACACGCCCGCTGGTCGGCTCCTGATGGCCGACGGCACCCGCACGCTCGCGAGCGTGCTCACGGCCGACGGCGACGACGACCACGACGAGGCGACCGAGACGGCGATCTGGGGGGTCGGCGAGTCGAACAGCCTCGTCACGGTGTTGAAGGCGCTGTTCACCTGGCGGCTCCACGAGTCGGGACGGGCCGGCGACGCCGACGCCCGCGGGCCGGCCGCGGACGAGTGAGTCGTCTCGAGTTTCACCCGGTTCTTCCTCACAAGAGTGATTCCGCTCCGGAGCGACGGACTCGGTACATGGAAGACCCACATCGGTCGGCCCCGGATGACGGCGAGCCGACGGAGTCGCCGATCGCACACCGGACGTACGACTGGTCCGTGACCGACCCGGTGACGGCGGTCGTCGAGTCGCTGTCTTCGGCGACCGGGGTCGCGCCGGGCGACGTCGACCCGCTTCAGCACGCCGTCGACTGCGACGCGCTCGACCGCCTCGTCCGGTCGGGCGACGGCACGCACGTCGCCGTCTCGTTCACCCACGGCGGCCACGTCGTCTCCGTGACCGGCGGGGGCGGCGTCTCCCTGCGCCCGGTCTGACCGCGCCGCCGCCCCGTCGACGCCGGCCTCGTTCCCCGAGCGCCCCGTCGCGCCCCGCTCACTTGCGCACGTCCAGCAGCGCGACCCGTTCGTGGACGACGGCCGCGAGCGACCCGGCGGTCGCGGCCAGTTCCCGCTCGTCCACGTCGAAGTAGTCGCACACGAGCGCCTCGTCGTAGTCGGTCGCCGTCCCGGGACGGTCGAGCAGGTCGCCCACGGCGTCCGCGGCGGCCGCCTCGTCCCCGGACTCCCCGTCGGCGGCGACGAGCACCACGACCGGCCCCTCGCCCTCGCTCACGCCGACGGTCAGCGCCCGGTCGATCTGTCGGCGGCCGGCGGCGTACAGCATGACCTCGACGCCGCGGTCGCGCGCGACGTTCTCGCCGCGCTCGAACGCCCGGTCCGCCAGCGCCAGCGCCCGTTCGAGGTGCGCGCGGTCGACGACGTAGCGCGCGTCGAACGCCTGCACCGTACACGCCATCTCCTCGCCGATCGCCGTCAGCGCCCCGAGGAACGCGTCGAGGTCGTCGATCCGCGCGGACCCCTCGACGAGCCTCACGAGAAATCACCGAACGTCGCCTGTCCGTCCTCCCCGTCGGCGTCGTCGTCGCCGTCGGCGGCCGCCGCGGAGGCGGCGGCGTCCTCGGTGACGCCGTCCATCGAGGGGTCCTGTCGGCCGGCCGCCCGGAGGACGTTCTCCGCCGTCTTCTCGCGCCCGCGGAGCGCGCCGAGCACGACCGACTTGTCCGCGTCGCGCAGTTCCGTCCGCGTCTCGATGCCGGCCTCGAACAGGCGGCGGGCGCGCTTGCGGCCGACGCCGCGCACGCCCGTCAGTTCGAGCAGTTCCTCGCGGACGCCGTCCTCGACGCGCTTTCTCGCCGCCCGGACGTCGCGGACGACGCCGAGGTCGAGTTCGGTCGCGAGCTGTTCGGCCGCGCCCAGCAGCCACTCGGCGGTGTCGACCTTCCCGCGGATGTCGCCGGGGCCGACGCCGTAGCGCTCGGCGATGCGGTCCTCGTCGACCTCGCTGGCCCAGTCCTCCAGCAGCCGCGCGGTCTTGAGCGCCGCCAGCCAGTCCTCGAAGGCGACGTCGTCGAACTCCGAGGGGGCGTGCCCGAGGAACTCCGCCTCGCGCTCGTAGAACTCCTCCTCGTACGTCTGGCGGTCCCCCGACTTCAGGTACAGCTGGTACATGTCGGGGGTGCGCGCGACGAGGTGGTACAGCCCCAGCGGGGTCACCGTCGGGCCGTCGTCCGCGTCGTCGGCCCCGCCGTCGCCGTCGCCCCCTTCGTCCGCCGCCGCGAGGTCGCTCGCGGTCGCGAACCCGGCCTCGGCGTCGGCGGGCACCTCGCCGTCGCCGGCGGGCCGGCTCCGGCGGTTCGCCGACACGGCGTCGGCGTCGGCCGCCTCCACGCCCTCGCGCAGCCCGTCGACGATCTCGGCGGCCGACATCGGGTCGAGGTACAGCCGCGAGACGGTGTGGCCGATGCCCGTCGCCTGCAGCGCGTCGCCGTCGCGCTCGAGGAAGTCGTTGGCCGCGAGGTAGTCGAGCACCCTGTCGGTCACCTCGGCGAGCCGGGCGTCGTCGTCGGTCTGGCTCGCGTACAGCGTCCGGTCGAGGAACGCGAGCAGCCCCTCCCGCGTCGTGGCGAACCCGGAGGCGACCGTCGCGAGCACGTGGGTGCGCAGCGCGGGCTCGGCGGCCAGCTTCGAGCGGACCGCCTCCGGCTCGGCCCACAGGTAGCGCTCGAACAGTTCGTCCATCGTGTCGCGGTCCTTCGCCAGCAGGATCGCCTCGCCGTACGGGTCCAGCCCGGGCCGGCCCGCCCGGCCCATCATCTGGTGGACCTCCAGCACGTCCAGCGGCTTCATCCCGCCGAACTCGCCGTCGTAGCGGCGCCAGTCGCGGACGATCACCCGCCGGGCCGGGGTGTTGACCCCGGCGGCGAGGGTCGGGGTCGCGCAGATGCACTTGATCAGCCGGTCGCGGAACGCGTCCTCGACGAGGCTGCGGTGCTCGCTCGCGAGGCCGGCGTGGTGGAACGCCGCCCCGCGCCGGACGCAGTCCGCGAGGTCGTCGGAGGTGTCGGTGTCGGAGACGTCGCGGATCTCCTGTGCCAACTGCTCCAACTCGGCCTGCTCGTCGGGGGCGAGCCGCTTCGCCGTCACGTCGCCGAGGCGGCCGGCGGCGGCCTCGGCGTTGCGCCGGGAGTTGACGAACACGAGCGAGGAGCCGCGCTGGCCGTCGACCTCCTCGTCTAAGGCGTCGCCGACGAGCGCGGCCGTCGGCTTCTCCCCGCGGCCGACGGGCACCTCGCGCTGGCTCCCGTCGTCGAAGTTGACGGCGTTGCCGTAGTGGACCCCCGTCTTCAGCTCGATGGGGCGCCAGTCGGACTCGACGAGCGCGGCGTCGAGCCAGTCGGCCACCTCGTGGGCGTTGCCGACGGTCGCCGACAGCGCGACGATCTGGAGGTCGTGGGCGATCCGGCGGAGCTTCGCGAGCGTCACCTCGAGGGTGGGGCCGCGGCCGCCGTCGTCGACGAGGTGGACCTCGTCGGAGACCACGCAGGTGAGGTCGCTCACCCACGGCGCGCCGTTGCGGATGAGCGAGTCCACCTTCTCGCTCGTGGCGACGATGACGTCGCAGGAGGCGAGCCACTCGCCGTCGGACTGGTAGTTGCCCGTGGAGACGCCGACGTCGATGCCGAACTCCTCCCACCGCTCGAACTCCGTCTGCTTCTCGCTGGCGAGCGCGCGCAGCGGCACGATGTACAGCGCCTTCCCGCCGCGCGCGACCGACGACAGCATCGCCAGCTCCGCGATCAGCGTCTTGCCGGAGGCGGTCGGCACGGAGGCGACGAGGCTCTCGCCGTCGGCGACGCCCTTCTCGACGGCCTCCGCCTGCGGCGGGTAGAACTCCGCGATCCCCTCCGCCTCCAGCGCCTCGGGGACGCCGTCGGGCAGGGTCGCGACGTCGGAGGGTTTCATTACCCGTGGTAGCGGGGTTCTCGGGTTTAAGTTGTCGGAGCGGGCCGCCGGCGACCCCGCGGCCCGGGTCGCGTCGTCGCCGCGGCGGTCGGCGCCGCTGGGGGTCGGGGGCGGCCGTCGGCCGGCGATCCGCGCAATTTTTGCGGGGCGACCGAGACGGCCGGACGACGACATGACCGACCCCGTCACAGTCACCGACATCCGGCGGGCGCGCGAGCGGTTCGACCCGGAGATCGTCCGCGAGACGCCCGTCGAGCGCTCGCGCTCGCTGTCGGCGATGAGCGGCGCCGACGTCCGCCTGAAGATGGAGCACCTCCAGCGCACGGGGTCGTTCAAGACCCGGGGCGCGTCGACGAAGGTCGCCGCGGTCGCCGCCGCCGGCGACGCCGATCGGGTGGTCGCCGCCAGCGCCGGCAACCACGCACAGGGCGTCGCGCTCGCGGCCGCGAACGCCGACATCCCCGCGACGGTCGTGATGCCGGCCGACGCGCCGCAGGCGAAGGTCGACGCCACCCGCGGCTACGGCGCCGAGGTGATCCTCCACGGCCGGACGTTCCAACAGGCGGTCGCCCGTGCCCGCGACATCGCCGACCACCCGGCCGCCGTCTTCGTCCACGCGTACGACGACCCCGCCATCGTCGCCGGGCAGGGCACCCTCGGGCTGGAGGTCGCCGAGCAGGTACCGGACCTCGACACCGTGATCGTCCCCGTCGGCGGCGGCGGTCTGATCGCCGGCGTGGCGACCGCCCTCGCCGCCGTCGCCCCCGAGGTCCGCGTCGTCGGCGTGCAGGCCGCGGACGCCGCGACCGTCCCCGACAGCCTCGCGAAGGGGGCGCCGGTCGACCGCGAGGAGACGCGGACGATCGCCGACGGCATCGCCACCGGCGGCGTCGCGGACCTGACGTTCGACGCGATCGAGCGCCACGTCGACGAGGTGGTCACCGTGTCGGACGACGAGATCGCCCACGCGATCCTCACGCTGCTCGGGCGCGCCAAGCAGTTGGTCGAGGGCGCCGGCGCGGCGTCGGTCGCGGCGCTGTGCTCGGGCGATCTTGACGTGAGCGGCGAGACGGTCGTCCCCCTGCTGTGCGGCGGCAACATCGACATGTCGATGCTCGACACCGTGCTCGAACACGCGATGACCGACCGCGACCAACTGCTCCGGCTCCGCGTCCGCATCGAGGACGAGCCGGGCGAGCTGTCGACGCTGTCGACGGTGCTCGCGGACCGCGGCGCCAACGTCCGCCACGTCCGCCACGACCGCGCGGTCGAGGACCTCCGGGTCGGCGAGGCGTACCTCGTGTTCGAGGTCGCCGCTGCCGGCCGCGAGCACGCGACCCGGCTGATGGAGGCGATCCGCGAGCGCGACTACGAGGTCGCGCGGGTCAACTGACCCCCGCGGCGATCCCGCTCGCCCCGTTCACTCGGATCGTGGTACCGTTCCACACTCCAGTCGAAACGAAGGGGTACTCGCCGAGTCGTCCGGCGGTTTCCGGAACTGACACAACGCTGCGAACGTTTCGAGTTGTCCGACGCGCAGCCGTCGGAGCGCACGCGTCCGGCGGTCGCGTGCCGGACTCGTGACGGCGGTCGACCACGACGCTCGCGGCGCCGGCCGTCCGACCCCCTCGGTTCGGGTCGGGGTGGTCGCGCCGCCGGGCGCGTTCGCGCAGCGCCGTTCGCGCTCCCGGCTCGCTACGTTCGCTCGCCCTCGCTCGCCCGGTGTTCGGAGATGATCTCGTCGACCATCGCCTCCGTCTGCTCGCGCTCGCGCTCCTCGGCGCGGCGCTCCCAGTCGGCGATCACCGCCTCCACGTCGCTCTCGCGGGCGACCGCGAGCTCGTCGACCTCCTGTATGGCCACGTCGTCGGCGGGCCCGACGGGCACGTCGCGCTCGAACAGCACCTCGTCGGCGGCGTCCGACAGCCCGCCCGAGCGGAGCACCACGCGCGGCTCCGTCGCCGCGAGGCGCTCGGCGGTCGCCCGGCCCGCGCCGGAGGCGTCCCGGAGGTACACGACGTCGCCGGCGGCGAGCCCGTACTGCTCGTCGGCGTCCTCGATGGCGCGTTTGGTGAACTGCTCGACGGCCTTCACCGGCACGAGGTCGCGCCCCTCGGACACGTCCGCGAAGTTGTCGTGGTCGAGCTTCCACAGCGTCTTCAGCCGCGCGAGCTTCTCCTCCAGCTCCTCGACGGTCTCCTCGGCCTCGTCGCGCTCGCGCTCCAGCCGGCTGTTCTCGCGGCGGATCCGCGTCACCTCGCGGTCGCGACGCGCCTCGAGGCGCTCCTCGCGCCGGGCGTCCGACAGCTCCGCCTCCAACTCCTCGATCTCGTCGTCCTTCGCCGCGAGGTCGTCCTTCAGGTCGTCGACGTGCTCGCGGAGGCGCTCGACCTGCGACTCCAGGTCGCGGATCCGCTTCTCCTCGGGGTCCAACTCGCGGGGCTCGGGCCCGCGTTCCTCCTCCTCGTCGCCGTCGTCGTCGCGCAGGTCAGCCAGCGCCCCCTCGACGGACTGCTCGTCGCCGACGACGCGGGCGATCACCTCCGCGCGGTCGATGCCCGCGGGGATCTGGCGGCCGATGCGCGCGAACTGGTCGGCGTGGGCGTCGACCGCGAACAGCGCCGCCGCCAGCGCGTCGCGCTCGTGGTCGTTGTCGTACGCCTCCTCGCGGGTCCGGTGGAGCTTCTCGTCGACCGGCAGGTCCGACTCGGGGGTCCAGCCGGCGGCGTCGAAGCTCCGCCGGAACTTCTCGACCGTCTCCGGCATCGGCGTCACGTCCGCGGCGACGATCACCGGCCGGCCGCGTTCGACGAGCCACTCGATCAGCGCGGCCGTGTCGGCCGTCCGGGTGGAGTGGACGTCGAAGACGGTGCCGTCGAGGCCGACGACGGCCGCCGCCGTGGTCGTCCCGGGGTCGATGCCGACGATCACGCGGTCGCGGCGCTTCACCAGCGGCTCGAACTCGATGCCGTCGCGGCGCTCGCGCTCGACCTCGACGCGGGTGTCGCCCGAGCGGTTCGCCGAGACGGGGATGTCCTCCGGGCGCGCGGCCACCGAGAACACGGCGTTCTGGTAGCCGCCGTACTTCTCGGTGATGTCCACCTCGTACTCCAGTCCGGCGTCGTCGAGCGCGGCCTCCACCTCGCGGGTGCGCCGCTTCACGTTGCCGTGGATCCGCCGGGTGTAACGGTCCTGACTCCAGCCGCCCTTGCCGGTCGAGCGCCCTCTGGACACCTTCACCGTCGTCGTGTCCGTGAAGGCCGTCACCTCGTAGCCGACGTTCGCGGCCGCGAGGCGGGCGCTGGCCTCCGCCTCCTTCATCGGCTTCTTGCCGTACGGGACGCCGTGGCGGGAGGCGACCCGCGAGAGCGGCTCGGGGCGTTCGTCGCCCGTCACCTGCACGAGCGCGGTGCCGTGGGGGAGCGACCGCAGGAACCGAACGAGGGCGTCCTTGTCGGCGGCGAGTTCGTAGGCGTTGTCGGTGGCGACGATCGCCGGCTCCTCGGACTCGATCCGCCGGCGGAGCTTGCGGTGGGAGACGACGTCCCGTTCGATCGACTCCCCGTCGAAGACGACGAGGGCGTAGGAGGGCGCGTCGCCCCGGATGTCGCCGCTCTGGATGTCGACCCCGAACACGAGGGAGTCGAGCGCGCTCGTCCGGGCGTTCACGGCCGCGTCTTGGCGGCAGGCGTTGAAAAACTCCGCGCCGGGATCACCGTGTCACACTGTCGCACGGAAACCGGGTCCGGCCGGCCACACGACCGCGCGTCCCACGCCTACTCGGCGTCCGGGAACGGCACCTCGACCTCGGTGCCGTCGTCGGGGAGGAACACCTCGCCGTCGAACGCCTCGCGCGCCTCGCGCTCGAAGCGTCGCGCCTGCCCGGCGTACCGCGAGGAGAGGTGCGTGAGCGCGAGTCGCTTCGCGCCGGCGCGCCGGGCGATCCGGGCGGCCTCCGCCGCCGTCGAGTGGGCGGTCTGGCGGGCGCGGTCGCTCGCCTCGTCGAGGAACGTCGCGTCGTGGACGAGCAGGTCCGCGCCCGCGGCGGCCTCGACGGTCGCGTCGACCGGCCGGGTGTCGCCCGTGTAGACGACCCGCCGACCGGGGCGGGGCGGGCCGACCACCTGTTCGGGGTCGATGACGCGCCCGTCGTCCAACTCGACCGACTGCCCCTCGTGGAGCTTTCCGTAGGCGGGGCCGGGCGGGATGTCCAGTTCCGTCTCGGCTTTCTCGCGGTCGAACCGGCCCTTGCGGTCGTGCTCGACGAGCGCGTAGCCGACCGACGAGGTGCGGTGCTCGGTGGCGAAGGTGCGCACCTCGTACTCCTCGCGGGAGAGCGCGACCGCGCCGGCGCGCTCCTCGCGGATCGTCACCGGGAAGCCGGGGTCGTGGCCGGCGGCGTGGACCAACTCGCGGAGGTGGCGCTTCGACCCGGGCGGGCCGTGGATGGCGAGGGCGGCCTCGCGGTCGTTGAAGTCGAGGCTCTGGACCAGCCCGGGGATGCCGAGCACGTGGTCGCCGTGGAGGTGCGTGACGAACAGGTGCGAGACGCCGAACCCGGTGCCGAAGCGCATCATCTGCCGTTGGGTCCCCTCCCCGCAGTCGAACAGGAACTCGTCGCCCTCGCGGTTGAGGTAGACGGCGCTGGGGGCGCGCTCCACCGTGGGCACCGCGCCGCTCGTCCCGAGGAAGGTGACCCGGATCATGCGCGGGAGTGGTGGGGCCGGGGGTGAAACGCTGTCGGAGCGCGGTCGTCCCTCCCGAGGCGCCCGCCGTCCGGCCGCCGCTCCTCGCCGGGGTACAGCGGCGCCGTACCGGGATTAATCCGGGTGAATTCCGATTCGGTAGCCGCACGGTATATCCCCGCGACGCCGCAACGACCGGCCACGATGTCAGGGCACACGACGACGCTCGCCGCGGTCGCCGCGGCACTCATGCTCGTGCTCGCTGGCTGTGGAAGCGGCGTCTCTCCGGGAGCGGGGGGCGCGGTGACCGGCGGCGACGGCGCCGGCTCCGTGAACTTCTACATCAGCGACCAGCAGAACGCGATCGACCAGTTCGAACACCTCAACGTCACCGTCTCGCAGGTCGAACTCGTCCGCGCGGACGCGGCCGACGAGACGACTGACGACGAGACCGAAGCGGCCGACGACGAGACCGAGACGGAGACCGAAGCCACCGAAACCGAGACCGAGACCGACGACGAGGCGGACGGCGGCGAGCGCGTCGCCTACGACGTGAACAACGTCACCGTCGACCTGACGGAGCTGCAGGGCGCCAACTCCACGAAGATCGGCAACCTCTCGGTGCCGAACGGGACGTACACGCAGGTCGTCGTCCACGTGGAGTCGGTGGACGGCACGCTGACGAACGGCGAGTCGGCCGCGGTGAAGCTCCCCTCGAACAAGCTCCGCGTGAACAAGGGGTTCACCGTCGGTGACGGCGAGGAGGTCGACTTCGTGTTCGACATCACCGTGACCGAGCGCGGCAACAACGGCTACATCCTCAAGCCCGTCGCCGGCGAGTCCGGCACCGGCGACGAGGTCGAGATCGAGGAGGTCGACGACCGGACCGAGGACGCCGACGACGAGGCCGAGGACGACGAGGCGTCCGAATCCGAGCCCGAGGACGAGACGCCCGACGACGAGGGCGAGGCGAACGGGAACGGCTCCGACGCCGGCCAGTCGTCGATGGACTTCTACCTCAGCGACGAACGGAACGCGATGGGCGACTTCGCGCACCTGAACGTCACCGTCACCGAGGTCGGCCTCAGGAAAGCGAACGGCTCGTGGGTCGAACACGACGTCGACGACCGATCGGTCGACCTGACGACGCTGCCGGGCGCGAACGCGACGAAGCTCGGCACGTTCGGCGTCGAGGACGGCACCTACACCAAGGTGTTCGTCCACGTCGACGAGATCGACGCGACGCTGGAGAACGGCGAGTCGACGACCGTGAAGCTCCCCTCCAACAAGCTCCAGCTCAACACGGAGTTCACCGTGGGCAACGGCGAGGACGTCGACTTCGTGTACGACATGTCCGTGTTCGAGGCGGGCAACTCCGGGAAGTACATCCTCAAGCCCGTCGTGAGCGATTCCGGCACCAGCGACGAGGTCGAGATCGAAGACGTCGACGAGGACGATTCCGACGACGAGGACGACGACGAGGAGGCCGAACTGACGGCCGCGTTCGTCGGGAACGTCACGGCGGGCGAGAACGCGACCGTCGAGGTGACGCGGAACGGCTCGGCCGTCGAGAACGCCGCCGTCACGGTCGAGCAGGTCGTCGGCGACGACGAGACGACCGAGGCGTACGAGACGGACGCGAACGGGACGGCGACGTTCCTCGTGGACGCGAACGCGACCGAACTGACCGTCGAGGTCGTCGCCGGCGACGACGAGGCCGAGCTCGAGCGCGAGTTCGAGTCGGACGCCGACGAGGACGAGGACGACGCCGACGAGGCGGAGGGCGAGCTGAACGCCTCCTTCGTCGGCAACGTCACGGCCGGCGAGAACGCGACCGTCGAGGTGACGCGGGACGGCTCGGCCGTGGAGAACGCGACCGTGACCGTCGCCCAGCGGGCCGACGGCGAACTGTCGGTCGCGGAGTACGAGACGGACGCGAACGGGACGGCGACGTTCCTCGTGGACGCCAACGCCACCGAGGTGACCGTCGACGTCGTCGACGGCGACGACGAGGCCGAGCTCGAGCGCGAGTTCGAGACGGACGACGACGCCGCCACGGACGGCGACGACGAGGACAACCCCGCGCTGCACGCCGCGGTCTGACGCGCGGCGGTCCGCTCTTCCTCGAACGGCCGCGACCGCGCCGCAGCCGAGCGCTTTCGCCGGCTTTCAGCGACTGGGAACCGGCTCCCGTTTATACCGGGTTGCCGTCCACATGACCACATGTGAGGTGAGACAGATGGCGTACTCGGAAACCAACCCACTCGCGAACGAGTTCGGCTTCGACGTCGGTGGACCGCTGGCTGCCGCCTGGATCGCCCTGCTGCGCGTCGTGACGGGGTGGTGGTTCTTCCACAGCGGCGTGACGAAGATCATCGAGGGCGGCCTGAACTTCGGCTACGGGCCGGCGTACCTGCAGGGGATGACCGGCACCGCGCTGGGTCCCATCCCGGTGTGGATGGGGAACAACCTCGCGTGGCTCATCAAGCCGGGCGTCCCGCTGTTCGAGACGCTCATCGGCCTCGCGCTCATCACGGGCGCGGCCGTCCGGCTGGCGTCGGTCGGCGGGGCGTTCTTCATGACCCTGTTCTGGGTCGGGAACGCCGGCTTCGGCCACGGGCTCGTCAACAGCGACCTGATGGGCCTGCTGCTGTTCGGGACGATGATCGTCCTGGGCGCCGGCCGGTACTTCGGCATCGACGGCGTGCTCGAGACGACCGGTATCGTGGACAAGTACCCGAAGCTGCGGTACCTGCTCGGGTGACCACACGGAGGTGAACACGAATGACGCAACTCGACATCGTCGAGAAGGTGGCGACGGCGTTCAGCGCGGGGACCATCCTCGTCGGCATCGTCGGCCTGGGGCTCGTCGAGACCCTGACCGGCAAGCCGTTCGGGGCGGCCCCGATGACCAACGACGCGGGCGAGGTCGTGGCGACGCCCACGGTCGACCCCGCCATCCGCACCGGGCTGGTGATCCTCGGGCTCGTCGTCCTGTTCGGCGTCGGGCTCTACCGGATGGCCGCGACCGACGCCGCGGGCACCGACACGCGGCGCGAGGTCACCGCGGACTGAGGAGACGCCCACCGACCGCGACGCGCCGCTCTCGCTTCTGTCCCCGTTTCGACCGCCGCTCGGTGAGCACGCTCCCCTCGCCGGGAGTCGCGGCGCCGGCGCGCGAACGGCAGGGTTCAAGCCGACCGGTCCGCTACCGGGAGGTAATGGACGGCCCGCTGTGGACGGACACGCACGCCCCCGCGCTCGCGGACCTCCCGCAAGCCGGCGTCCGCGAGCGCCTGTCGCGGGCGGTCGACGAGCCGATGAACCTCGTGGTGCAGGGCCCGCCCGGGTCGGGGAAGACCGCCGCCGTCCGCGCGCTCGCGGCGGCGGCCCACGACGACCCGGACAACGACCTCGTCGAGATCAACGTCGCGGACTTCTTCGGGCGCACCAAAAAGGAGATCCGCGAAGACCCCCGCTTCGCGTCGTTCCTGCAGGGACGCTCGCGGATGGCGAAACGCGACATGATCAACCGCGTGCTGAAGGAGTCGGCGGCGAACGCGCCGATGTCGGGCACGTACAAGACGGTCCTCTTGGACAACGCCGAGGCGATCCGCGAGGACTTCCAGCAGGCGCTGCGGCGCGTGATGGAGCAGTACCACCGCACGACGCAGTTCGTAATCGCGACGCGCCAGCCCGCGAAGCTCATCCCGCCGATCCGCTCGCGGTGTTTCCCGGTGCCCGTGCGCGCGCCGACGACCGACGAGACCATCGACGTGCTCGCGGGTATCGTCTCGGCCGAGGGCGTCGCCTACGACGACGACGGGCTGGAGTTCGTCGCCAGCGCCGCCGCCGGCGACCTCCGGAAGGCGGTGCTGTCGGCGCAGACGACCGCCGTCGAGCACGGCGAGGTGACGATGAGCGCCGCCTACGAGACGCTCGGCGAGGTCGGCACCGACGAGGCGGTGCTCGGGGCGCTGGAGGCCGCACAGGCGGGGGAGCTGAAGGAGGCCCGGTCCGCCCTCGACGACCTGCTCCACGATGACGGCTACGAGGGCGGCGACCTGCTCCGCGAACTGCTCCGGGTCGCCCGCTCGAAGTCCGACGCCTCGCCCGCGGCGGTCGCTCGCCTGCACGCGCTCGCGGGCGAGGTCGACCTCGACCTCGTCGAGGGGAGCGACGACCGCCTCCACCTCACCCACCTGCTGGCGGCGTGGGGCGCCGGTCGACGGACGACCGAGACGACCGTCCGCGACCCCGTCGACGCGTGATCCCGCTCCCGATCCCGGATCTGGCGCCGGGGAGCGAAGGCCGCGTCGCCGTCCCGCTCGTCCTCGCGGCCGCGGCGTTCGTCGTGTTCCCGCCGCTGGGGCTCGCGCTGCTGGCGGTCGCGGCGTTCTCGGTGTACTTCTACCGCGACCCCGAGCGCGAGCCGGCGGGCGAGGGGTGGTGTCGCCCGCGGACGGCCACGTCTCGGTGGTCCGCGAGGACGGCGACCGCGTCCGCGTCGGCGTGTTCATGAGCCCGTTCGACGTGCACGTCTGCCGGGCGCCGGCCGACGGCGCGGTGACGCGCCTCGACCACCGCGGCGCCGCCCACAAGCCGGCGTTCGCGAAGGAGTCCGAGCGCAACGAGCGGTTCGAGTACACGCTCGACGCTGGCGACGGCGACGGCGACGCCGAGGGCGAGGGCGACGGCGCCGCGGCGGGAGCCGACGGCCGCGCCGAGCGCGTCGACGGCGCGCTCATCGCGGGCTGGTTCGCCCGGCGGATCACCCCCTACGTTTCGCCTGGAGACACGGTCACACGGGGCGACCGGATCGGATACATCGCGTTCGGCTCGCGGGCCGACGTGGTGTTGCCGGCTGGCTACACCGTCGACGACGTCCGTGTGCGCCGCGGCGAGGCGGTCCGCGCCGGCGAGTCGGTGCTCGCGCGGCGGGACTGAGACGGGCCGCCGGCCCCGACTCCACCCCGATACCGCGGCAGCCGCGTTCACGTTCACCCCGGACCCGGTCGCGACCGTGTGGGTTATGCCCGCCAGCGAGCCACCTCCTCCCATGCCGGGCAACCCGAAGGGCGACCGCCGGGAGCGCGAACTCGTCAACAGGCTCCACGACGCCGGGTTCGCGGTGATGCGCGCGCCCGCCAGCGGCTCCTCCACCGACCGCGAGCTGCCGGACGTGCTCGCGGGCGACGGGCGGGTGTTCTACGCCGTCGAGGCGAAGTCCTCCTCGGGCGACCCCATCTACCTCCGCGGCGAGGAGGTGGAGGCGCTCATCTACTTCGCGCGCAACTTCGGCGCCACCCCGAAGATCGGGGTGCGCTTCGACCGCGAGGACTGGTACTTCTTCCACCCGGGCGACCTGTACGTCACCGACGGCGGGAACTACCGCGTGAAGAAGGAGACCGCCATCGCCGACGGCGAGACCATCGACGACCTCCTCGCCGCCAGCGAGGACACCGAGTCCGACACCAGCGTCGCGGAGGTGCTCAACGCCGTCGAGCAGGGGATCCTCTCGGCCGACGAGGCCGAAGAGATGCTGTAACCGTCGGCGCGACACGACGGCAAGACACTTACACGCCGGCCGAGGCCACTCCCACCGTGCGCGACACGTCCCCCCGCTCGTCCGCGGAGCCCTCCTCTCTCGGCCGCCTGCTCGCGGTCTGGATCCTCGTCGGCTCGTCGTTCGTCGGGCTGGGGATCGACCTCACGCGGGCGGTCGTCGGCTACGACGAGGTGGCCGTCGGCACCCTCACCCTCTCGGGGTGGGACGTCGGCCTCCTGCTCGCGACGGTCGTCGTGGCCGCGGCGTGGGTGGCGGGCGTCCGCCCCTCGATCCGGGCCGGCGCTGCGTTCCTCGTCGTCGCGGCCGGCGTCCACCTCGTCGCGACGCCGGGGCTCTCGTCGGCGGGGCTCGGCGCGTGGGCGACCGTCGCGGGCCGCGTCCTCGCGGTCGCGGTCGCGACCGCGCTGTGTCTCACCCCGTTCGGCGGCGCGGCGCTCGGGTGGCTCCGCGAGCGGGCGCGGACGCTCCTGCGGGTGCCGCCGGCGGAGTGACCGGGCGAGGGGGGTCGCCCGCGGCTCAGACGACGCCGCTCGTCACCTCGACGGTCCGCTCGTACGTGAACGGGCCGCCGACCTCCGCGAGCCGCGCCCGGAGGGCGTCCTCGAACGCCCGGCGATCCGTGCCCAGTCTTTCCGGGGAACAGAACGACAGCGACAGGACGTACCCCACGACGGCGTCGGCGTCGAGGTCGCGCCGCTCCCCGACCGACGCGACGCGCACGTCGTCGAACCCGGCGTCCCGGAGGTGGTCGGCCCACGTGCGGTCGTACGCCACGGGCCCGGTGCGCTCGGGGAGGTCGTCGACGTACTCGTCGGCGACGGCGTACACCGCGTCCTGCCACCCCTCGGTCCCCTTCGTGAGCCACTCCCCGTCGGAGACGAGGGTGACGCCGCCGCCGGGTTCGGTCACGTCGCGGATCCGGTCGAGCGTCGCCGCGCCGTCCATCCAGTGGAACGACCGCCCCATCGTCGTGAGTCGGAACGGACCGTTCGCGGCGTCGAGGCGACCCACGTCGGTGTCGTCCCCCTCGACGGCGTGGACGTTCTCGGCGCCGGCTCGGGCGGCGCGTGCGCGAGTGGCCTCCAGCATCGCCGGGCTGGGGTCCATCGCGACCACCCTCTCGGCGTGGGCGGCGAGCGGGACGGCGAGTTCGCCGGTGCCGCAGCCCAGATCGAGCACCCGCGGCCCGGCGCCGCCGTCGCCGCCGTCGAGCGAGAACCGGTCGCGGAGGCGGTCGACCACCGCGTCCCCGTAGCCGGGCCGGTGGCGGGCGTAGTGCTCGGCGGTGCTGTCGAAGCGGGGACCGTCGGGCATGGACGCGCTCGTGTCGCGGACGCGGCAAAAAGGCCACCGTTCGCTCGGCCGGTCAGATCCCGATCACGGGCTTGTGCGGGCGCTCGTCGGGCGCGAGTCGCCGCAGTCGGGAGGCGGGGAAGCCGTAGCGCTTGCGCCCGGACACGTCGAGCGGCCCCGGGCTCCGCATCGCGTTGCCGACGTACACCGCCTCGACGACGGGTTCGTGGTCGCCGTACTCCGCGTTCGTCCCGTAGTCGCTGATCCGGGTGCCGTCGCTCGTGCGGTACTCGTCGGCGCGGGTCCGCGTGACGCCCGTGACGACGAGCAGTTTGTCGGCCTCGCGGTCGCGGACGAACGAGCCGACCGCGGGGCGGTGGGCGCCACAGAGGACCGCGCCGGCCTCGCGGGCCGGGACGAACACGCCGGCGCCGCAGACCGCGCAGGCGGCGACGCGCTCGCCGGGGGCGGGGACGCGCCCGATGCCGATCTCCATGTCGACGCGGCGGAGGTGTTTGCAGCGCCGGCCGCGGATCCCGTGGTCCGGGCAGGTGCAGGTGTCGCTGCCGACGTCGACGACGTAGCTGCCCCCGTCGGTGTCGACGAGGTACTGGTCGTCGCTGCGGAGCGCGAACACGGCCATCGGCTCGCGGCGGGCGCGGTCGCTCCGCTCGGCGTCCGCGTCGGCCCCGCGAGGGCCGTCCGGGCCGTCGGGAGCGTCGGGCCCCGTCGGGGGAGGCGCGTCCGCGCGCGTCGTTCCGGCGGTCGGCGGCGGTCGGCGTCGCGACGGTCGCCACGGTCGGCGGTTCGGTCCCGGCGGTCGGCGGCGAGTGTCGGGGTCATCGTATCGGTAGAGATACGCGCCGAACGGAGGTAAGCCCTCGGCCGCGCCGCGCCCCGTGGCCCTCGCGGACGGCCGATCCGGCGTCTGGCGTCGCTTCGAAGCCCTTTTAGCGAGTCCACCGGAACTCCGGGGCATGGAAATCGACGCCGGGATGCGCCGCAAGATCGCCGTCTCCGTCGGCGCTGTCGTCGTCTTCATCGCCCTCCTGGTGGCCATCGGCACGCAGTTCTCGGTCAACCACAACCTCTCGGACGTCGGGGCGTACTACCTCGTCGGCGTGATCGCGCTGTTCGTCGTGTTGATGGGTGCCGCCGGCGTCTTCTTGGACAACCGCTGAGGCGGTCCGACGGGTCGCCGTCGGGTCGGATCAGGCCGGCGCGCCGTCCGCGTCGGGGTTCTCCCGGTCGCGCCAGTCGGTGACGTCGTCCGCCTCGCGGATCTTCCTGCTGTAGTACTCGAGGGGGTGCGGCGCGACGCTCCGGTGGTTCCGTGCGTTGTCACACAGGCCGTACTCGCCGAGCGTCCGGCACGACGGCGGCGGGTACTGCGCGCCGGACTCGTCGCGGAGGTAGCCGAAGCGGTCGGCCACGAGCTCCGGGTCCAGCCCCGAGAGGGCGACCGCCTCGTCGGCCTCGAGGTTGAGCCCGGCGAGGAACGCGAGCAGCGAGAAGCGCCCGTGGGGGTCGAGTTCCTCGCCGGCGCGGGCGCGCTCCAGCAGGCGGGCGATGCACGGCGGGAAGTAGTCGGGGTCGACGACCTCGATGTCCGACCGGACGCTGCGGTCGGCCAACAGGTCGCGCAGGTCGCCGATCTCCGCCTCCAGTTCGTCCGCGAGGTCGTCGCTCACGCCCTCGAACGGGAGCCCCTCGGCGACGCGGTCGCCGACGGCCTCCCGGAGCAGCCGGTACAGTTCCTCGCGTTCGGTGCGGACCTCGCCGGCGACGAGTTCCCGGTTGACGAGGCGCCAGTCGTCTCCCCACTTCGGGTCGACGTACGAGAGGTACGCGCCGACGCCGAGCCACAGCCACTTCCCCGCGGGCTGGCCGGGTTTGGGGTCCTCCACGCGGACCGCCCCGTCGAGGTCGAACTCGCGGAGCAGGTCGTCGCGGTCGACCCGCGCGGGGTCGGGCCGGGCGTCCGGGTCGCGTTCGAGGTCCTCGGTGAAGCGGCGGTAGGCGGTGCGGGCCTCCGCCTCGGCGTACTTCTCCACCGCCGCGTGGGAGTCGAGCAACGAGACGAGGATGCGTGCGACGGGGTACGAGAGGAGGTTGTCGCGGTCGCTCCACTCGCGCGGGTCCGCGGGGTCGACCGTCCCCTCGGTGAGCGCGCGCTCGATGCGCTCGCGGCCGCGCTCGACGGCCGGGTCGCCCTCGGCGACGAGCGCCGCGAGATCGACGCCCGACTCGCGGACGGCCTCGCGGGCCGCCGCGAAGAACGGATAGCGGGCGTGGCGCGGGTTCATTCGGGTGGTGGTGGTGACGGGCCGGGGTTAAGCGCGACGGTCTCCGTATCGTTCGCTGTCGCGGTCGGTGTCGGTGTGCTCGCCTTCGCCGTCGTCGTCGGCTCCGTCGTCGGTGCGGCTCCCTCGACTCGGGCGGCCGCGAACGCTCCCGTCGGGTCAGAACTCCTCGACGTGCGGTCGCAGGTCGAGCTCCAGCGTCCACGCCGAGCGGTCCTGTTCGACGAGGTGCCAGTAGTTGTCGGCGACGGCGTCGGGGTCGAGGTACGCCTCGGGCGTGTCCGTCTCCACGTCGGGGCCGAGGATGCCGCCGTCGACGACGACGTGGGCGACGTGGACGCCCTCGGGGCCGAGCTCCCGCGCCATCGACTCCGCGAGCCCCCGGGAGCCGAACTTCGCCATCGAGAACCCGACGGCTCCCTCGCGCCCCCGGACGGAGGTGGTCGCTCCGGTGACGATCACGGTGCCGCCGGGGGCGCCCCGTTCCTCGTCGAGCATGTCGTCGACGGCCGCCTGCGCGCACAGGAAGTCGGCGCGGGGGCCGACCTCGTACGCGCGGTCGAACGCGCCGAGGGTGGTGTCCCGGAGCCCGGTCCAGGAGGCGGCGCTGGCGTGGTTGACGAGCACGTCGACGGGCCCCAACGCCTCGCGGACGCGGTCGAACGCCGTCGCGATGTCGCCCGCGTCGGCGAGGTCCGTCGAGACGCCCAGCGCCCGGGTCGGGAGGTCGGACGCGAGGTCGTCGAGGTAGTCGTCGCTGCGCGCGAGCAGGCCGATCGCACAGCCCTCGGCGGCGAAGCGCCGCGCGACCGACTCCCCGAGCCCCGGACCGACGCCGGCGACGACTGCGACTGTCATGGGCGACGTGTCGCCCGCGCGAGGCATAACCGTTGGCGCCGGGGGCCGCTCCAGCTCCCCTCGGCCGGGCCGAGCGGGCGCCGTGCGACCGTCTCCCGGACAACCGAGGCGCTTAACAGGCGTTCGGGGAAAGTACGGGTGAAATGCCCAGTGGGGACTACGACCCGGAGACCGCCGAGTCCGAGTGGCAACGGCGATGGGTCGACCAGGAGACGTACGCGTACGACGCGGAGGCCGCGACCGACCCGAACACCGTCTTCTCCATCGACTCCCCGCCGCCGACCGTATCCGGCGACCTCCACATGGGCCACCTGTACGGGTTCACCCTGCAGGACTTCGTCGCACGCTTCGAGCGCATGAACGGGGAGACGACGTTCTTCCCGTTCGGCTACGACGACAACGGCATCGCCTCCGAGCGGCTCGCCGAGGAGGAGCTCGGCATCCGCCACCAGGACTTCGAGCGCCGGGAGTTCCAGCGCAAGTGCCGCGAGGTGTGCGCCAACTACGAGGAGCAGTTCACCGAGAACATCCAGGGGCTGGGCGTCTCGGTCGACTGGAACCACACCTACCAGACCATCGAGCCGCGCGTCCAGCGCGTCTCCCAACTGTCGTTCGTCGACCTGTACGAGCAGGGCCGCGAGTACCGCGAGAAGGCGCCCGCCATCTGGTGTCCCGAGTGCGAGACGGCCATCTCGCAGGTCGAGACCGAGGACGACGAACAGGACTCCCACTTCCACGACATCGCGTTCTCCGTCGCCGGGAGCGACGAGACGTTCACCATCTCGACGACGCGCCCCGAACTGCTGCCGGCGTGTGTCGCGGTGTTCGTCCACCCCGACGACGACGACAACCAACACCTCGTCGGCGAGTCCGCGGAGATCCCGCTGTTCGGCCACGAGGTGCCGATCCTCGCGGACGAGGGCGTCGACATGGACACCGGCTCGGGCATCGTGATGTGCTGTACGTTCGGCGACCAGAACGACATCGAGTGGTACCAGATCCACGACCTGGACCTGCGTGTCGCCATCGACGAGTCGGGCCACATGACCGACGTCGCCGACGAGTACGAGGGGATGCACTCCGGCGAGGCCCGCGAGGCCATCGTCTCCGATCTGGACGACGCGGGGGCCCTCCTCGACCGCCGCGCGATCACCCACACGGTGAACGTCCACGAGCGGTGCGGCACGAGCGTCGAGTTCCTCGTCACCGAGCAGTGGTACATCCGGATGCTCGACAGGGCCGACGAGTACCTCGAGGCGGGCCGGGAGATGGAGTGGTTCCCGGAGAAGATGTTCACCCGGTACAAACACTGGGTCGAGGGGCTGCAGTGGGACTGGCTCATCTCCCGTCAGCGCTCCTCGGGCATCCCGTTCCCCGTCTGGTACTGCGGCGACTGCGACGAGCCGGTGATCGCCGACAAGGCCGACCTCCCGGTCGACCCGCTGTCGGACGACCCGCCCGTCGACGCCTGCCCCGAGTGCGGCCACGGCGCGTTCGTCCCCGAGGAGGACGTGCTCGACACGTGGGCCACCTCCAGCCTCACGCCGCTCATCAACGCCGGCTGGGACTGGGACGACGAGGCCGAGGAGTACACGATGGAGCACCCGGAGCTGTACCGCTTCGACATGCGCCCGCAGGGCCACGACATCATCAGCTTCTGGCTGTTCCACACCGTCGTCAAGTGCTACGAGCACACCGACGAGGTGCCGTTCGAGGAGACGCTCATCAACGGGATGGTGCTCGACGAGAACCGCGAGGCGATGTCCAAGTCGAAGGGGAACGTCGTCCTCCCGCGGGAGGTGCTCGCGGAGTACCCCGTCGACGCCGCCCGGTTCTGGGCCGCCGGCTCCGCCGTCGGCGACGACCTCCCGTACAAGGAGAAGGGGCTGCGCGCCGGCGAGAAGCTGCTCCAGAAGCTGTGGAACGCGTCGCGGCTCGTCGAGTCGCTCGTCGGCGACGCCCGCGAGGAGCGCCCGGACGTCGACCACGACGACCTGCGCGAACTCGACCGCTGGCTGCTCGCCGAGTTGGACGACCTCACCGAGACGCTCACCGAGCAGTTCGCCCGGCGGGAGTTCTCGAAGGCGCGCGACGGCCTGCGCGGCTTCTTCTGGCACACGTTCTGTGACGACTACCTCGAGGTGGCGAAGACCCGCGTCCGGGAGGCCGACGACGACGACCCCGCCGCGCGCTACACGCTGTCGGTCGCCCACGAGCGCTTCCTCAAGCTGTTCGCGCCGATGCTGGCGCACGTCACCGAGGAGCTGTGGCAGGACATGTACGCCGAGGAGCGCGCCGGCGACGAGTTCGACTCGATCCACCTCGCCGACTGGCCGGAGCCGCTCGGCGTCGAGGCGGACCGCGACGCCGGCGCCGCCGCCATGTCCGTCGTCGGGGCGCTGCGCCGCTACAAGAGCGAGCGCGGCCTCCCGCTCAACGCCGCCCTCGACCGCGTCGAGGTGTTCGGGGAGGGCGACCTCGCGGCGTACGCCGACGACGTCCGCGGCGTGATGAACGTCGGGGAACTCGCCGTGCTCGACACCGAGCCCGAGGTCGAGTCCGTGATCACGGGCATCGACCTCGACTACGCGCAGGTCGGGCCGCAGTTCGGCGAGACGGTGGGCGACATCGAGGCCGCGCTCGCGCGGGACGACTACGAGATCGTCGACGGCGAGCTCCACGTCGCCGGCGAGACGCTCGGCGCCGACCTGTTCGCGGTCGAGCGCGAGCGACGCTACTCCGGGACGGGCGAACTGCTCCAGCCGGAGGACGCCGTGGTCATCGTCCACGACGAGTAGCCGGTCCGCGCGGTCGGCGACCGCTCGCCACCCGAACCCTTCTTCTCTCGCCCCCGTCTCTCCCCGCGCGTGAACAGACGAGTCCTCTCGGTCGGCGGTCTCGCGGTCGCCGGCGCCGCACAGGTCGCCCTCGGCGTGATCCGGTACACGACCGGTGCCGGGGTCGGAAGCCCGTTCTTCTCGGTGCTCGCCGGGGGGATGCTCGCGGTCGTCTTCGGGCGCGCGCTCGTGCGGGGCGACGACCTCAACGGGCTCGCGACCCGGCCGCTGTTCGTCGCGGTGGGCGTGTTCAGCGGCGTCGTCTCGACGGGGCTGACGCTGTTGGTCCTGCTCTCGTTGTAACCACCGGTCGCGGGGTCCGGACGCCGCCTACAGGTCCGCTCCGACCGCGTCGGCGACGGAGTCGAAGCCGTCCCGCTCCAGCAAGTCGAGCAGCCCCTCGTTGATGTCGCGCGCGAGGCTCGGCCCCTCGTACACGAGGCCGGTGTACAACTGGACGAGGCTCGCGCCGGCGCGGATCTTCGCGTACGCGCCCGCGGCGTCGGAGACGCCGCCGACGCCGACCACGGGCACGTCCGTCCGCTCGGCGATGAACCGGACCATCCCCGTGGCCCGGTCCTCGATGGGCTTGCCCGAGAGCCCGCCGCGTTCGGCCCGCTGGGGACTCCGGAGGGTGTCGGGCCGCTCGGTCGTCGTGTTGGTGGCGACGACGCCGTCGAGGTCGAGGTCGTCGACGACCGCGAGCGCCTCCTCGACGGCGGGTTCGGGGAGGTCCGGCGAGAACTTCACGAGCAGCGGGTCGGCGCCGGCGTCCGACAGCGTCCCGAGGATGCGCTCCAGCGACTCGCGGTTCTGGAGCGAGCGGAGCCCGGGCGTGTTCGGCGAGGAGACGTTGACGGCGACGTAGTCCGCGTGCGCCCCCACGCGCTCGTAGGTGTACAGGTAGTCGTCCGCGGCGTCCTCGAGGGGGGTCGACTTCGACTTGCCGACGTTGACGCCCAACGGGACGTCGGGCGCCGGTTCGCGGTCGAGTCGCTCGCCGACGGCGTCGGCGCCGTCGTTGTTGAAGCCCATGCGGTTGACGATGGCCTCGTCCTCGCGGAGGCGGAACATCCGCGGGCGGGGGTTGCCGGGCTGGCGCTCGGCGGTGACGCCGCCGACCTCGACGTGGCCGAAGCCGAGCGACGCCAGCACGCGTGGGATCCGAGCGTTCTTGTCGAACCCGGCGGCGACGCCCACCGGCGTCGGGAAGTCGAGCCCGAACGCCGTCGTGCGCAGCCGCTCGTCGTCGACGGCGTATCGCTCGCGGAGGAACGACTCGACTGGGGTCCCCTGGACGGCGCGCAACAGGCGGTGGGTGCTCTCGTGGGCGGTCTCGGCCGGGAGCGCGTACAGCGCGGGCTTCGCGACGTCGTAAGCCTTCATATCGGTGCCTGTCCGGACGTCAGGCCGGACACGCTCTTGAACTGCGGGGGTGTCCCGGTGTCAGAAGTCGTGTTCTACCTCGTCGGGGTCCGCTTTCTGGATGATAATCTTGCCGTCACGGACGCGAACGAACACTTCGTCGCCGATCTCCATACCGGCGACCGCGAGCTCGTCCTCGTGGAGGTTCACGTGGACGTTGTGGTACTCGCCGTTCTCGTCTTTGGCGCCACTCGGGCTGAGCGTCTTCTTCCGGACCATCGCCTTCGGTACCCCGAGAGTCGCCCCACGAGACACATAAGTGTTGTTTACGCCCCCCGTCCACGCCCTCGGCTGTCGCGCGAGCCGTCACGCGGTCCGCGGGCCGGCGCGTTCCCCCGTTTCCGACATCTCGTCGGGGGGTCCGTAGCGTCCTCGTATATCAAACTTTCCCCGTCGAGGGGTAAATTCCCCGATACGTTTATCATAGCGTGTGTGTTCCCTTCACACGGAGGCGAAAAACCATGGTACGTGAGGACGGTAAGCGGAACTTCGCGCTGCGCGAGGGCGACGGCACCGAGGAGAGCGTCTTCTCCGGAAACACGCCGCGACAGGCCGCGCTGAAGGCTGCTCGTCGGCTCGAGCCGGCCAGCTCCGAGGACGCCGCCGACCGCGTCGAGCTCCGACTCCGGGAGAAGGGGACCGACAAGGTCCACATCTACGAGGGGTGGTCGTGGCGCGAGTCCGCGCCGGACAACAAACCCGACTGGATGCCCGACGAGATCACCGAGGCGAACGTCGCCAAGAAGGGCATCGAGCACTTGGAAAACTGATCTCGGGTCGAGTCGACTGTTCTTTGGTATGTGGACACCCACACGCCCCCGCGAGCGCCGCCTATCCCCGCCCCTTCCCACCCCCGCCCCTTCCCGCCCCCGCCCGTCGGTCCGGCCTTTCGGCCGGCATCCTACACGGTCGTTCCTCACACCGTTCCGTGAAACCGCGTGACGTGGCGGGGTCGAGACGACGACCTTTTATGTTCCCCTGCCATTCGAAGAAATGCGAAGGTCGCACGGGACGCCCCGGGCGACACGGCACACCCTTCCGGGGTGTGTCGGAGTTCGTTCCGATGCCCTTATCAACGGCAAGGGCTTCGGACGCAATGCGAAGACACGACGCGAATCACTGCGGTTCAAGTCCGCCTCGATTCGCCTCGTGGGCGTGCTTCGATGGGGTTAAGTACCCTCTCGGAGTATGTCCATATCCGCAAGAGATGAGGATTCCGCCCCTGCGGTCCGCCGCAAGACGGTATCTGATGTGAGCCACGATGGTTCGGTGTCACCCGATCGGTGTCGCCGAACTCGGACCACGCAATGGTGAGGTCACGCTTTGCGCGTGACTTCCCGCCACCCCCTCCCCTCGCGGGGAGGAACATTCCGGTTGATCCTGCCGGAGGTCATTGCTATCGGAGTCCGATTTAGCCATGCTAGTCGCACGGGTTCAGACCCGTGGCGAATAGCTCCGTAACACGTGGCCAATCTACCCTACGGACCGGTATAACCTCGGGAAACTGAGGCTAATCCCGGATACCGCTCCCATGTTTGAACACGGGGAGCGGGAAACGTTCCGACGCCGTAGGATGAGGCTGCGGCCGATTAGGTAGACGGTGGGGTAACGGCCCACCGTGCCGATAATCGGTACGGGTTGTGAGAGCAAGAACCCGGAGACGGAATCTGAGACAAGATTCCGGGCCCTACGGGGCGCAGCAGGCGCGAAACCTTTACACTGCACGACAGTGCGATAGGGGGACTCCGAGTGCGGAGGCATAGTGCCTTCGCTTTTGTGTACCGTAAGGTGGTACACGAATAAGAGCTGGGCAAGACCGGTGCCAGCCGCCGCGGTAATACCGGCAGCTCGAGTGATGACCGATCTTATTGGGCCTAAAGCGTCCGTAGCCGGCCGGGCAAGTCCGTCGGGAAATCTACCAGCTCAACTGGTAGGCGTCCGGCGGAAACTGCTCGGCTTGGGACAGGGAGACTCAAGGGGTACGTCCGGGGTAGGAGTGAAATCCCGTAATCCTGGACGGACCACCGATGGCGAAAGCACCTTGAGAGAACTGCTCCGACGGTCAGGGACGAAAGCTGGGGTCTCGAACCGGATTAGATACCCGGGTAGTCCCAGCTGTAAACGATGTTCGCTAGGTGCGACGCAGACTACGAGTCTGTGTTGTGCCGTAGGGAAGCCGAGAAGCGAACCGCCTGGGAAGTACGTCCGCAAGGATGAAACTTAAAGGAATTGGCGGGGGAGCACTACAACCGGAGGAGCCTGCGGTTTAATTGGACTCAACGCCGGACATCTCACCAGCCCCGACTGTTCGAATGAAGACCAGTGTGATGAGCTTGTCAGACGATCAGAGAGGAGGTGCATGGCCGCCGTCAGCTCGTACCGTGAGGCGTCCTGTTAAGTCAGGCAACGAGCGAGACCCGCGTCCCTAATTGCCAGCAAGACCCTCGAGGTCGTTGGGTACATTAGGGAGACTGCCGCCGCCAAGGCGGAGGAAGGAACGGGCAACGGTAGGTCAGTATGCCCCGAATGGGCTGGGCTACACGCGGGCTACAATGGTCGGGACAATGGGTTCCTACCCCGAGAGGGGACGGTAATCTCAGAAACCCGGTCGTAGTTCGGATTGTGGGCTGAAACTCGCCCACATGAAGCTGGATTCGGTAGTAATCGCGTGTCACAAGCGCGCGGTGAATACGTCCCTGCTCCTTGCACACACCGCCCGTCAAAGCACCCGAGTGAGGTCCGGATGAGGCCTGGGTTGCCAGGTCGAATCTGGGCTTCGCAAGGGGGCTTAAGTCGTAACAAGGTAGCCGTAGGGGAATCTGCGGCTGGATCACCTCCACAGACCCGAGACCAGGGCGACGCCCTGGCTCACCTTTCGGTCCGGTTCCCGACGCCGATCGGGCACCTTCGAACCATCGTGGCTCGCTCAGCCCCCGACAAGGGGGTGGGCCCATAGCTCAGTGGTAGAGTGCCTCCTTTGCAAGGAGGATGCCCTGGGTTCGAATCCCAGTGGGTCCATGTCTTCGGGTTCCGTCGCGAACCGTGTGCCTTATACGGCAGACGGGGATACGGTGAAACCCGACGCAAGACCGATGCACCATCCCGCGAGAGCGGGGATGGGAAGGGTCGAGTACGCTCGCGTGCCACCCACGCGACGTACGATGACGACCGTATGTACGTGCAATCCAGACGTCCACTGGACCCGTTCACCGGGTCACAGTGTACCATCAGTTACTGGCTACTGTGCCAGCTGGTGAATGGCTCGGCTCGAGAGCCGACGACGGACGTGCCAAGCTGCGATAAGCTCAGGGAAGCCGCATGGAGGCGAAGAACCTGAGATCTCCGAATGGGAATCCCTCTACAATTGCCTTGCGCAATGGGGAACGCTCCGAATTGAAACATCTCAGTAGGAGCAGGAAGAGAAATCAATCCGAGATGTCGTTACTAACGGCGAGTGAACGCGACACAGTCCAAACCGAAGCCCTCACGGGCAATGTGGTGTTCGGGCTGATACCAAGCAGTTCGAGTTCGTGAGAAGTCTCCTGGAACGGAGCACGATACAGGGCGACAGTCCCGTATCACGAACGCGACCTGCGGATCAGTTCCCAGAGTAGCGGGGGTTGGATATCCCTCGTGAATACCTCAGGCATCGACTGAGAAGACTAAACACTCCTCGAGACCGATAGCGAACAAGTAGCGTGAGCGAACGCTGAAAAGCACCCCGAGAAGGGCGGTGCAATAGGGCCTGAAATCAGCTGGCGATCGAGCGACGGGGCTTGAAAGGCTCCTCTCAGAATGACCGTGGGGCGACCCACCAGTAAGACGAGAGGAGAGCCGAAGTTCCGTCGTGCGTTTTGAAAAACGAACCAGGGAGTGTACTGCTCCGGCGAGTCTAACACGAGTATCGTGGAAGGCGCAGGGAAACCGACAAGGCCGCAGCATTGCGAGGGCCGCCGTGTTCAAGCGCGGGGAGTCGAAGCAGTACTACCCGAAACCGAGTGATCTACTCCGAGGCAGGATGAAGCGTGCCGAAAGGCACGTGGAGGTCCGTTAGCGTTGGTGTCCTACAATACCCTCGCGTGATCTTGGAGTAGGGGTGAAAGGCCCATCGAACTCGGCAACAAGCTGGTTCCGACCGAAACATGTCGAAGCATGACCTCTCCTAAGGTAGTTCGTGCGGTAGAGCCACCGATTGGGAGACCCGCCTCCGAGAGGAGTCGGCCTCCCTGTCGAACTCCGAACGTACGAACGCCGCTGACGGAGGGAGTCCGGTGTCCCGGGGTAAGCTTGGGCACCGTGAGGGGAACAACCCAGAGTTAGGTTAATGACCCAAAGTGTGGATTAAGTGTAATCCTCTGAAGGTAGTCTTGAGCCCTAAACAGCCGGGAGGTGAGCTTAGAAGCAGCTACCCGCTAAGAAAAGCGTAACAGCTTACCGGCCGAGGTTCAAGGCGCCCAAAATGAACGGGACTCAAATCCACCTCTGATACCTAACCGCCTCCTTCACCGGAGGATCGTGTAGGTCGGCGTACTGTACGGATGGAAGCTCGGGCGAGAGCTCGCGTGGACCGTTCAGTAACGACAATCCTGGTCACAGTAGCAGCGATATTCGGGTGCGAACCCCGAAGGTCTGAAGGGTAAGAGTTCCTCGGCACTGCTAATCAGCCGAGGGTTAGCCGATCCTAAGTCCGGCCGTAATTCGAACCGGACGAACGGGCAACTGGTTAATATTCCAGTGCTACCACGCACTGAAAGTCGACGCTTTGGAAACGGTTGAGCCGGGCCTTCGCCCGGTTGAATCGGGGAACTCCGTGGAAGCCGTAACGGCACGAAGCGGAAGAAGCCCGAGACAACGAAAGTCAGCCCTATCCAGAGCCCGTGAAAAGACGAGCGTGGTATTCGTATCGAGATCCGACACAGGTACCCTGGCAGAGCAAGCCAAGACCGACGGGAACAACCGACGTTAGGGAATTCGGCAAGTTAGTCCCGTACGTTCGCAATAAGGGATGCCTGCCCTCGACGGGGCAGGTCGCAGTGACTCGGTGGCTCCGACTGTCTAGTAACAACACAGGTGACCGCAAATCCGTAAGGACTCGTACGGTCACTGAATCCTGCCCAGTGCAGGTATCTGAACACCTCGTACAAGAGGACGAAGGACCTGTCAACGGCGGGGGTAACTATGACCCTCTTAAGGTAGCGTAGTACCTTGTCGCTTCAGTAGCGACTCGCATGAATGGATCAACGAGAGCCACACTGTCCCAACGTTGGGCCCGGTGAACTGTACGTTCCAGTGCGGAGTCTGGAGACCCCCAAGGGGAAGCGAAGACCCTATAGAGCTTTACTGCAGGCTGTCGCTGGGACGTGGCCGCTAACGTGCAGGATAGGTAGGAGGCATTACACAGGTACCCGCGCTAGCGGGCCACCGAGCCATCACTGAAATACTACCCGTTAGTGGCTGCGACCCTCACTCCGGGAGGAGTACACCGGTAGCCGGGCAGTTTGACTGGGGCGGTACGCGCTCGAAAAGATATCGAGCGCGCCCCAAGATTTCCTCACGCGGGACAGGAACCCGCGGAAGAGCGCAAGAGCACAAGGAAGTCTGACAGTGTCATTCCAAGCGAGTGACGCTGACGCGAAAGCGTGGTCTAGCGAACGGATCAAGGGCCTCAATGGCCCGGATTTACGACAGAAAAGCTACCTTAGGGATAACAGAGTCGTCACGCGCAAGAGCACATATCGACCGCGTGGCTTGCTACCTCGATGTCGGTTCCCTCCATCCTGCCCGTGCAGAAGCGGGCAAGGGTGAGGTTGTTCGCCTATTAAAGGAGGTCGTGAGCTGGGTTTAGACCGTCGTGAGACAGGTCGGCTGCTATCTATTGGGGGTGTTACGGTATCTGACGAGAACGTTCGTATAGTACGAGAGGAACTACGAATGGTCACCACTGGTGTATCGGTTGTCCGAGAGGGCAGCTGCCGAGAAGCTACGTGACACGGGGTAAGAGCTGAACGCATCTAAGCTCGAAACCCACTTGGAAAAGAGATACCACCGAGACCACTCGTAGAAGACGAGTTCGATAGACTCGGGGTGTACGCGTCGAGGCAACGAGACGTTCAGCCCGCGAGCACTAACAGGTCGAGCCACACTCATATGCACTGGGACCCGTGAACGGGTCCAGGCGTTACCTGGATTGCACGTACGTATCGGTCGAAGACCGACGTTGGCACACATCGGATCGTTCCCGATGGTCGGCCTTCGGGCGGCCACAGCGGCGGGGCACCACCCGTACCCATCCCGAACACGGAAGTTAAGCCCGCCAGCGTTCCGGCCAGTCCTGGAGTGCGAGAGCCTCTGGAAACACCGGTTCGCCGCCCACCACTCATACACGCAGTTCGAGAGCCCACCAGCACACGCGTGCTGGTGGGCTTTCTTCATTTTACACACACGAGCAGACCGACAGCCACGGCCATCCCGACCGAGGGCGCTCGACACGGCCCGTCGCGATCGACGCGGACACGCGGATCCGCTAGGCTTAAACGCCTCACACGTCTCCGTTCGGATGCGCCAAGGTGGCAGAGTCCGGCCATACGCATCTCCCTGCAGAGGAGAATCACGCTGGTTCAAATCCGGCCCTTGGCTTCTACGTCGACCCGCACGCGACGCGGAGCCGCGGCACCCGTTCTCGGAAAGAAAACGGTTAAACTCCGGGCGACCCGTCCCTCACGTATGCAACGACGCGCCGCGGCCATCTACGTCGCGTTCTTCATCGTCGTGGGAGCGGCATCGTTCTCGCTCATCGCGACAGCGAGCGCGCCGCAGCTCTCCTTCGAGAACCCCGACCACCGCTTGAACCAGGGCGACACGTTCTCCGTGGACGACCAGCAGTACACCGTCTCCGCGGTCTCCGCCGAGGTCGAGGGCGGCGGTGGCGGCGGCCACGGGGGCGGCGGCGGCGAGGAACTCGTCCGCTCGGGGACGCTCGAGTACACCAACGAGTCCGCGCTGTACACCGTCGAGTGGGCCAACGGGTCGTCCGTGACCTACGAGGACCAGAGCTGGACCATCCGGACCGACAACGCCTCCGGCGCGTTCACGCTCGTCGAGGAGATCAACCGGACGGGCATCCTGATGGCGGACGACGACGTCGAGAACGAGACGACCACCGTCGACGGCCAAGAGTACGTCGTCGAGCGTTCGGGCGAGAACCGGACGCTGATCCCCGCCGACGAGTACTTCCCCGCGCCCGAGACGCGCGAGTACGCCGTCGGCGACGACCTCGACAACGTCGAGGACAACACCGCGACCGTCGCGAGCGTGACGCCGGAGGCGGCGACGCTGGAATACACCGCCCCGCGCACCAACGAGATCGACGTCGCGAACCACGCGAACGTGACCGTCGGGGGAACGACGTACTTCGCACACTTCCCCGACAACTCCACGATGGTCCTGACCCAGGAGTTCGACACGTACGCGCAGTACGAGGAGGAGACGGCCACCCAGACCACGCTGACGAACGGTCTGTGGGGCGTCACGATCCTCAGCGGTGTCTCGGCGTTCTTCCTCGTCGGGCTGGCGTACATGCCGTCCCGGTACTGAACGCGGGGCGCCGTCCTTCTCCCGCGGGCTCGGTTCGGTCCGTCCTCCGCGACCCGCGAGCGACGGCTACCCGTCGAAGCGGTACAGCGACGTGACGTACGGCAGGCGATTGAACATCCAGTAGGCGACCGGCAGCCCGACCACGGTCACCGCGAGGAACGCGGCGACGTTCGCCCACAGGAGGCTGAGCCACCACCCCACGAGGAGGAAGTAGAGTCCCCGCACGAGCAGCGACCGCTGACCGCGGGCGTCCTCGGGGACGACGAGCGACCGCGGCTCCTTGAGCGTCAGGACGGTGGGAACGAGATTGATCAGCTTGATGCCCAGCGGGAGCCCGATGATCGTCGCGTTGAGGAACCACGCGACGTTGACGACGGCCGGCGTCGCCCACCAGCCGATCGCGACGAACCACAGCGCACGGGTGAACAGCGATCGTTGTGCCATATCGGAGCGCACGCGCCGGGCGGGTGAAGCCCTTGTCCCGGCGTCGGCCGAGTCGCGTCGGTCGCGTCGCGTTCCCCCTCGGATCCGGGTCCCACAGAGCGGTGGCGGCCGCTCGCGGTGCTCGCGACACGGAACACGGGCGCGACGGGATTTGAACCCGCGACCGTCGGATGGCTCCCCGCGCCGGATCACCGGCGCGGTTAGAAGTCCGACGCTCTGAATCCGGACTGAGCTACGCGCCCTCGGTCGTGGTGACACGCGGCGGGGCAAAAAACGGCGCGGTCGCGCGCGGGCGGCGCCCCCGCGGTCCCCGCTCTCGCAGGGTTTAATCGGACGAACGGCGAACGGCCGGTGATGCGAGTCATCGGAACGGTCGGCCTCCCGGGCAGCGGAAAGGGGGAGGCCGCCGCGGTCGCCGAGGAGGAGGGCGTGCCCGTCGTCACGATGGGCGACGTCATCCGGGCGGAGTGTCGCGACCGCGGACTCGACCCCGCGGAACACCACGGCGCCATCGCGCGGGCGCTGCGCGAGGAGAACGGTCCCGCGGCCATCGCCGAGCGGTCGATCCCGTTGATCGAGGAGGCGGCGGCCGGGGGCGACGCGGCGACCGTCCTCGTCGACGGGCTCCGCGCGCCGGTCGAACTGGAGCGGTTCCGCGACCGCTTCGGCGACGACTTCACGCTCGTCGCCATCACCGCGCCGTTCGACCTCCGGGCCGAGCGCCTCGGCGCGCGCGGCCGCGACGACTCCGACGTCGACACCGAGGCCCTGAAGCGGCGCGAGGAGCGGGAGTTGGGTTTCGGCATGGGCGAGGTGATCGAGGTCGCGGAAGTGACCGTCGAGAACACCGACACGCTGGCGGCGTTCCGCGACCGGATCCGCGGGGTGTTGCACGGCGCCGCGGACGGCGGGGCGGCCCACGACGCCGACGCGCCCGCGGAGGTGGAGAAGTGACGGCCGTCTACAGCGTCGACGTCCGGATCGAGGCGCCGGTGCGCGACACCGAGGTGACCGACCGCGTCCGCGACGCCGTCGAGGCGCTGTTCACCAACGCCGAGTTCGTCTCCGAGCCGGGGAAGCTCGTCGCGGAGGCCCACACCCTCGACGACTTCTCGGACAAACTCCACGAACAGGAGATCCTCGACACCGCGCGCCGGGAGTTCGCGAACGGCGCCACCGACGACGGGTTCTCGTTCGCGCTGAAGAAGCAGGCCGCCTTTCAGGGCGTCATCAACTTCGCCGTCGGCGAGCCAGACGAGTTGGGCGACATCGAGGTCGCGGTGACGGTCCGGTCGCCGACCGTGGAGGAGTACATCGACCACCTCGCGCCGCCGACCGAGGACGGGACGCCGGTCGACCCCGACCGTCGGTGAGCCGCCCCCGACGCGCCGCGTCCGGCCCGGACGGCTACGGAGCGCTCCCCGACTCCAGCCGGTCGCGGAGGTTCCGCAGCGTCGTTCGCAGTTCGCGTTCGTTGTAGCGCACGGCGAACGGCTCGGCCGCTTTCGCGAGCACGCCGCCCGGGAGGTCGTACTCGGCGGTGTACGTCACGCGCGTGGCGTCGCCGTCGGCCTCGAACGCCCACGTGAGCGTCCCCGCGAGGTCGCCGGCCAACTCGAACACGATGCGTTCGTTCTCGACGTACTCGGGGGTCTCCATCGTCCCCGTGAGCGACACGCCGACCATCTCGTAGGTGTACTCGAGGCGCTTGCCGCCGTTGTCGAGCGGTTCGACGTTCGACACCGCGGCGATGCTGGGCGTCATCTCGACGTGGTGCTCGGGCTCGTCGACGTACCCGAACACGTCCTCGACGGGGGCGTCGACGCGGACCGTGTGGCTGACGGTGACCATGTCGGCACGACGCGGGCGACCCGCAAAACGCTCGGGGGGCTTCTTCTCCCGCGCCCCCGAGGGGACTCCCATGGCGACGTTCTCCGTCGACACCGACGGCCACACCGCGGTCCACGACGTGACCGACCGCGTCCGCGACGCGCTCCCCGCCGACGCGGCCGGCACCTGCACGGTCTTCTGCGAGCACACGACCGCGGGGCTCGTCGTCAACGAGGCCGAGCGGCGACTGCTCGGCGACGTCGAGGCGTTCGTCGAGGGGCTCGCGCCGGAGGGCGGGTGGGCCCACGACGACCTCGACGGCAACGCGGCCTCGCACCTCCGGGCGCTCCTCCTGGGCACGAGCGTCACGGTGCCGGTCGCCGACGGCGACCTCGCGCTCGGCCGTTGGCAGTCGGTGCTCCTCGTCGAGTGTGACGGCCCGCGGACGCGGACCGTCCGGGTGATCGCCGAGTGAGCGGTCGGCGTCGTCGTCGCGCCCCCGGCCTCACGCGAACACGAGCACGGCGGCGAACAGCACCACCACCCCGAGCACGTCGCAGACGTTCGTCACCACGGGGATCACCACGTCGTCGGGGTCGAGCGAGAGCCGGTAGGCGGCGTACGTCGCGACGAGCGTGACGACGACCGCCAACACGGCGAGCGTCACTCCCGAGGCCAGCGCGATCACGAGGACCGTCCCCGGCGACAGCGTCGTCGCACCGAGGAGCGACGCGAGCGTCCACGCGCCGAGGCCGATCACCGGGAACAGCGTCACCGCGAGCGCGACGGTGGCGACGGCGTTGCCGACCAGTTCGTCGTCGCGGGCGTCGAACGACAGCGTCCCGAGGTGGAACGCCGTCGACAGCCGCGCCGCGAGCACCGAGCCGAGGTTGCCCGCGGTGCCGATGGTGACGGGGACGAGCACGAGCAGCGACGGCGACGCGAGCAGGCGGTCCTCGAAGGCGCCCAGCACCAGCCCCGAGCCGAGTTCGACGGCCGTGAGCACGAGCAACACGGGGAGCATCGCGCGGGTGATGGCGCGGACGGTCCAGTCGGTCGCCACCTACCCCCAACCCCCCAGGAAGCCGGCGAGCGCGAGGACGGTGCGCGCGGCGACCAACAGGAAGAACACGCCGAACACGTCGCCCGTCGTGGTGACGATGGGGCCGACGAGCGTGTCCGGGTTGCGCCCGCGGCGGTAGCCCGCGAACACGACGAGCACCACCACGACGGTGAGCGCGGTGCCCGAGAGGAGGCCGGCGACCAGCGCGACGCCGACGAGCACCGGGAGCGGGGCGACCGGCGCGTCGAGGAGGGTGAGCACGAGGAAGGCGAGCACCGCCGCGACCGTCGACGCGAGCAGTCCGTTGACGAGCGCGGCGACGGCCGCGCGCCGGAGGCGCACGTCGCCGGCGCGCACCCGCGGCTCGACGAGCCCCTGGTGGAGCCCGGTCGACACCCGGGCGCCGAAGCTCCCGTACACGTTGCCGCGGGTGGCCAACAGGGCGGGCACGAGCACGAGCAACCCCTCGACGGCGCGCAGTTCCGCGCGCATCCCGCCGAGGACGACCCCCGCGAGCAGGCCGCCGGCGAGGCTGGCGGCCAGCGCCGGCAGCGCCTCGCGGTACGCCTCCAGCGCCGTCTCGCGGATACCCATCGCCCGCACCGACGCGCCGGCGCGACAAAGTCGGGTGCCCGCGGCGGGCTCGGCGGCGCCGCGCGCTCGCCGCGACCGACGGGCACTTGGCCCCGTGTTCCCTCGCCCCGGCAATGAGCGACTCCTCCGCACGGGTGTTGTTGACGAACGACGACGGCGTCGACGCCCCGGGGCTCGCGGCGCTGTACGAGGAACTGCGCGCCGTCGCCGACGTGACGGTGGTCGCGCCCGCGGAGAACCAGTCCGGCGTGGGCCGGGCGCGCTCGCGCGCGGTCGACGTCGACGACCACGAGTGGGGCCACGCCGTCCACGGCACGCCCGCCGACTGCGTCGCGTACGCGCTGCGGGCGCTCGACGCGGAGTTCGATCTGGTCGTCTCCGGCTGCAACCACGGCCCGAACTGCGGCGAGTACATCATGGGCCACTCGGGCACCGTCGGCGCCGCCGTCGAGGCGGCGTACCTCGGGACGCCCGCGGTCGCGGTGTCGGCGTACCACCGCGAGGAGTTCTTCCCGCCCGAGGGGTTCACCTTCGACGTGCCGGCCGACGTCACCCGCCTGCTCGTCGAGCACGTGCTCGCGGGCGGCGTCGACCTCGCGGAGGCGGACCTCCTGTCGGTGAACGCGCCCGTCGACGACACCGGCGGCGACCTCCGCCTGACCGAGCCGGTCGCCGACTACGGCGTCGACGTGCGCGAGGCGACCGCCGAGGAGCGCGAGCGCCACGACGGCGACTGGCGGCTCGAGTCCGACTTCTGGGCGCGCTTCGAGTACGCCGGGCGGAACCCCTCGCTGGCGGACGTGGGGAATTCCTACCCCGCGTGGTCCGACCGCGCGGCCGTCGTCGACGGCGACGTGAGCGTCTCGCCGCTGCGCGTCCCGCAGACGCCGGTCCACTCGGAGGGGATCGACGACCTCGTCGCGGCGGTGAATCGCGCGTGGCTCGCCGAGCACGAGGACCGCGCGGCGGCCGACGACGACTGACGACCGCGCGCGGGCTCACTCGTCGACGACGGCGACGACGCCCGTGCCGACGACGGCGGCGACCATCGCCGCCGCGAGCAGCCCGAACGCCGCGCCGAAGCCGGTCGCGTCCGCGACCCAGCCGACGACCGCGGGCGCCAGCGCGCCCGCGCCCATGAGCAGCGTGCGGACGACGCCGAGGCCGCCCCGGCCGACGACTCGGGGATGACCGCCGAGAGGTACGCCCCGCGCACGGGACGGAAGCCGTGACAGCCGAGTCCGAACGCGACGACGGCGGCGCCGACGGCGACGACGCCCGACACGGAGAGCAGCGCGAGCAGCCCGCCGGCGCCCAGCGCGAGCGTCGCCGCGATCACCGGGAGGCGGCCGACCCGGTCCGAGAGGTCGCCGGTGGCCAGTTGGACGAGCGAGACGACGAACAGGCCGGAGTACAGCGCCGAGGCGGTCGTCTCGGGCAGCCCGGCGGCGTCGGTGAGGTACAGCGGGAGGAACGCGACCGCGCCGTTGTACGCGAACGAGAAGCAGACGGTGACGACGACGAACGCGGCGAACGCCGGCTCGCGGAACAGCGCGGCGTACCGGCGGAGGCCGCCGTCGCCGTCGCGCCGGTCGCCCGTCCCGTGGTCGCCGCCGCCGGTCGTCGCGTCGGCGCGGGGCACGCGCCGGAGGAACAGCGCCGCGAGCAGCCCGGCGGCGCCCGCGCCGGCGAGGAACAGCGTGTGCCAGTCGAGGCCGACGCCGGGGACGACGAGCGCCGTCCCCGTCACCGCGACGACCGCGGCGGGGGCGGCGACGCCGCCGAACGCGCCGAACGTGTCGAGCACGCCCAGCGCGCGGCCGGTGCGTGCGGGGTACAGCCGCGAGAGCAGGCGGACGGCGACCGTCTTGTGCGCGCCCGTGCCGAGCCCGACGAGCAGCATCCCGCCGCCGATGACGGCGAGCGCGACCCCGTCGGGGACCGGCACCGCGAGCACGAGCGCGCCCGCGCCGGCGACGCCCGCGCCGGCGACGATCACCTGCCGGGCGCCGACGCGGTCGGCGAGCGCGCCGCTGGGGAACTGCATCAGCGCGTACACGGTCATCATCGCGGTGAACGCAACGCCGAGCGCGGCGTTGGAGACGCCGAACGTCTCGCGGAAGGTGGGGAACAGCGGGGGGAACGCGTAGCGGAGGAACTTCGCGAGGAACCAGATCAGCGCCGTGAGCGCGAGCACGTCGTAGTCGGCGAGCGCGCGCAGCCGTGCGCCGGTTCCGGTGGCCATTCGCTTCCCGAGAGGTCCGTGGCCGCCAAAAGCCGAGCGGAAGCGGCCGGTCGCGGGCCGCGATCAGGGCGCGCCGACGAGGACGAACGTGCTCTCGACGTCGCCGTTGCGGATCTGCCGGGTCGCCCCCGGCGGGATCCGGATCGCGTCGCCCGCCTCCAGCGGGACCGCCTCGTCGTCGACGACGACTGTCGCCTCCCCGTCGATCAGGAGGTACACCTCCTCGTGGTCGCGCTGTGCGTGGTCGTGTTCCTTCCCGGTCCACCCCGGGTCGCAGTCGACGACGGTGACGCCGAGGTGCTCACATCCCAACTCGTCGCGCAGGAAGTGCATCGCGCCGGCCGCCGGCTCGACGTCGCGGTAGTTGACCGTGGTGTACGACATACGACCCGGATCCCGCGAGACCGGCTACTAGCTGTCGTCGGTTCTCACGTCGTCCGAATCGGCTGGCACGGTCGCGCTGCGGGTCGGGCTCGCCCGCGGCGGGCGGCGAACGGGCGCCGAGTTACCCGAACGGGCCCATGCCGCCCATGCCGCCGCCGCCCCCGCCGCCTTGGTTCTGGAGGCGCTTCATCATCCGCTGCATGTCGCCGTCGCCCATGTTCCCGAACTGGTCCATGGTGCGTTTCATCATGCTGTGCTGTTCGAGCAGTTCCTCGATGCGCTCCTCGGGGACGCCCGAGCCGCGCGCGATGCGCGCGAGGCGGTCGCTCTTGATCACCGCGGGGTTCTCCAACTCCTCCTCGGTCATCGAGTCCATCGCGATCTCGAACGAGCGCATCCGCTCTTGGGTGACGTCCATCGCGTCGTCCGGGAGCTGGTCCATCAGCCCGCCGCCGAGGCCGGGGATCATGTCGAGGACCTGGTCGAGGGGGCCCATGCGGTCCATCGCCTTCATCTGGTTGCGCATGTCCTTGAGGGTGAACTCCCCCTCCATCATGTCCTCGGGGTCCCAGTCGTCCTCCTCGCTGGTCTCGGCCATCGCGCGCTCGACGCGCTCGGAGAGCTGTTTGAGGTCGCCCATCCCGAGCAGCCGCGAGATGAAGCCGTTCGGCTCGAAGCGCTCGATGTCCTGCACCGTCTCCCCGGCACCGAGGAACGCGATGGACGAGCCCGTCTCGTTGACCGCCGTCAGCGCGCCGCCGCCCTTCGCGGTGCCGTCGAGCTTGGTGATCACGACGCCGTCGATGCCGATCGACTCCTCGAACTGGCGGGCCTGCTCTTTGGCGCCCTGCCCGATCGCGGCGTCGAGCACGAGCAGCGAGCGGTCCGGCTCCACCACGTCGTCGATCCGTTCGATCTCGTCGATAAGGTCGTCCTCGAGCGCGTGGCGACCCGCGGTGTCGACGATGCGCACGTCGGCGTCAGCGGTCGCTTCCAGCCCCTCGCGGGCGATCTCGACGGGGTCGTCGTTGTCCGGGTCGCCGTAGAAGTCGACCTCGGCGTTCGCGGACATCTGCTTGGCCTGGTCGTACGCGCCGGGGCGGAACGTGTCCGTCTGGATGACCGCGGGGCGCAGGCCCTTCTTCGAGAACCACCACGCCATCTTCGCGGCGGTGGTGGTCTTCCCGGAGCCCTGGAGCCCGGCGAGCATGATCGTCTGCTCCTCCAGCGGGATCTCGGTCGACTCGCCGATGAGCGCGACCATCTCCTCGTACACGATCTTGAGGACGTGGTCGCGGGCGGTCGTGCCGCCGGGGGGCTCCTCGTCCAGCGCGCGGGTCTTGATGCTGTCCGACAGCTCCATCACGAGGTCGACGTCGACGTCGGCCGACAGCAGCGAGCGCTGGATCTGCTTGACGACCTCTTGGACGTCCGCCTCGTCGATGCGGGACTTCCCGCGGAGCGAGTCCATCGTGCTCCGGAGGGAGGTCCCCAGATCGTCGAGTACCATCTTGTTGGCTCGGAGTAGTGGGTCCGGGCGGTAAAGGCTTCCCTACACGGCGTCGGTGCGTCCCGCCCCCGTCGCGTCGGTGCACGCGCACCCGCGCCTGCGACGGCTCCCGGCGGCGTGCCCCCGACGGACTCAAGGACGGGCCCGCCGTCCCCCCGGCCATGCGCATCGCCGTGCCCAACAAGGGGCGCCTCCACGAGCCGACGATCGAGGTCCTCGAACGGGCGGGCCTCCACATCGAGAACACCGCCGACCGCCAACTGTACGCCGACACCGTCGACCCCGAGGTGACGGTGCTGTTCGCGCGCGCCGCCGACATCCCCGAGTACGTCGCCGACGGCGCCGCCGACGTGGGGATCACCGGGCTCGACCAGGCCCGCGAGTCGGGGCACGACCTCGTCGACCTGCTCGACTTGGGGTACGGCACCTGCCGGCTCGTCCTCGCGGCGCCCGAGGACGGCGCCATCTCGACCCCCGAGGACGTGACCGGCCTGACGGTCGCCACCGAGTTCCCCCGGATCACCCGCGACTACTTCGACCGCAAGGGCATCGACTGCGAGGTGGTGGAGGTGACCGGGGCGACCGAACTCACCCCCCACGTCGACATGGCCGACGCCATCGTCGACATCACCTCCACCGGCACCACGCTCCAGGTGAACCGCCTCGCGGTCGTCGACGAGGTGCTGGCCTCCTCCGTCCGGCTGTTCGCCCGCCCGGACGTCGCCGACGACCCGAAGGTCGAGCAGGTCGCGACCGCCCTCGAATCGGTGATCGCCGCCGAGGGGAAGCGCTACCTGATGATGAACGCCCCCCGCGACCGCCTCGACGACGTGAAGGACGTGCTCCCCGGGATGGGCGGCCCGACCGTGATGGACGTGGCCGACGGCGACGAGGACCGCGTGGCGGTCCACGCCGTCGTCGACGAGCGGGAGGTGTTCGAGACCATCACCGCGCTCAAGGCCGTCGGCGCGAGCGACGTGCTCGTCACCGAGATCGAACGCCTCGTCGAGTGAGGGGCCGGTCGACGTCGCCGCGGCGGTTCACTCCGGCGCGACGGTGACCGTCCCGTCGCGGTCGACGGAGACGCGGTAGCCGAGGTGGGTGAACGACACCGACACCGCGGTCCCTTCGCGACGGTACAGCGCGTCGAGCGCGTCGGGGTCGACGGCGTCGTACAGCGTGGCCCCGAGCTCGTGGGGCGGAACCCCCTCCGCCTCCGCGACGGCCGCGGCGACGACCGCGCTGACCGGTCCCTCGACGTCCTCCCGGGCGACGACCCGTCGTGCGGAACTCATGTTCGAGAGCCGAACGCCGGAGAAGATAACGTTCGCGCCCCGATTCTCCGCCGCGATACGGGGCCCCGCCCGCGGCGACCGCCTACTCCCCGTCGCGCCACCGCAGCGTCGGCGCCCCGATCCGGGGGTCGACCAGTCCCGCCGGCAGTCCGTCGCGCACCCGCACCCACGCGACCGTCGCGAGCGTGCCGACGACGACGGCGCCGACGCCGAGCAGCCCCGCCTCGGGCCCGAACGCGCCGCCGGTCGCCAGCGGCGGGCCGGTCGGCTCGAGGTCGACGACGGCGGCCTCGATCGGCAGGCCGCTGACGGCGAAGCCGTACAACAGCCCCTGCGCGGCGTTCCACGAGATGTGGACCCCCACCGGGAAGGAGAGCCGCCCCGTCACCACGAAGCCGACGCCGAGGAACGCCCCGGCGAGGGTGATGCCGAGCGTCGAGGCCGTCGAGGCGCCGGGGTTGCTCGCGTGGAGCAGGCCGAACACGACCGCCGAGACGGCCAGCGCGACCCCGACGGCGACCCGGCGGCCGGCGAAGCCGAGCCCCTCGGCGACGTCGACGAGCAGGAGCCCGCGGGCGAGCAGTTCCTCGTAGAAGCCGACGACGACGAACACGAGCAGCACCGTCCCGGCGCCCGCGGCGCTGCCCACGAGCGTGTCGGCCACGCGGAACCACCCGGCGGCGAGGCCGACGCCGGCGACGAACGTCTGGAGCGCGACCCCGAGCGCCAGCCCCGCGCCGAGGTCGGCGAGCCACCCCGGTTCGCGCCGGAGCCCCAGGTCCGAGAGCCGGCGCCGGTCGACGTACCGCGCCGCCAGCAGCGTCGCGCCGGCGACCGCGAGCATCGGGAGGACGGTCGGGAGCGGCGCGGGGAGTTCCCTCCCGGCGAGGAGGAGGCTCGTCGCGGCCAGCGCCGCGAGCACGAGGAGGAGCGCGAGGACGAGTCGGATCGGCGCGCGGAGGCGGCGCTCGGCGTCGTTCCAGAACGGGTATCGCAGGCGCGCGAGCGGGGAGCGGTCGTCGCTCATCCCGGCGCCGTCTGGTAGATCGCGAGCACGCTGTTGATCCCGAGGGCCGCGAGGACGGTGAGCGTGTAGTGGAGCGCGGTGATGATCGCGGTGCCGCGCCTGTTCAGCCCGTACGCGAGGTACACCATCACGTAGTCGACGACGAGCGCGAGCGCGATCACGGCCGCCGTCGGGAGCACGGCCGCCGTGAGGCCGACGATGGCCATCGCCACGCCCGGCGGGACGGCCTGTCGGAGCTCGGCCTCGTCGCCGAGCAGGAAGTACGCCGCGGTGTTCGCGAGCAGCGTCGACAACACCGCGATGAGGACGAGCCCGCCGAGGATCCCGACGACGGACAGCTGCAGGAGCGCCACGGCGCTACCCGAGGAGGCCCAGCTCCGAGAGGCGTTCGGAGATCACCTCGACGGCCGCGGTCGCGTCCGCCGGCTCCTTGCCGCCCGTGATGACGAGCTTGCCCGAGCCGAACAGCAGCGCCACGACGTTCGGCTCGTCGAGCCGGTAGACGAGCCCCGGGAACTGCTCGGGCTCGTACTCGATGTTCTCGAGGCCGAGGCCGATGGCGATGGCGTTGAGGTTCAGACTCTTCCCGAGGTCGGCGGAGGTGACGATGTTCTGGACGGTGATCTCGGGGTCGTCCTCGATCGGGATCTCCAGCTCGCGGAGCTTGTCGAAGACGATGTGGAGCGCCTCGTGGACCGCGTCGGTGCTCTTGGCGCCCGTGCAGACGATCTTTCCGGAGCGGAAGATGAGCGCGGCGCTCTTCGGGTCGGTCGTCCGGTACACCAGCCCCGGGAACTGCTCGGGGTCGTAGTCGGCTCCCTCGAGGTCCATGGCGACCGTCTGGAGGTCCAGTTCCAGACCGATCCCGGTCGACGCGACGACGTTCTCGATGTTGATCGACTCGGCGGGATCTCCCATTCTCGTGTCGAAAAACGATTTAAAAGCTTAAAGTAGTACCGCCACGCCGCCCCCGGGTTCTCCTCCGCGGCGGCCGCACCGGGGGCGCCGCCGCGGATCCGGACGTTCAAGCGCCCCGGCGCACCACCGTCGGTCGTGTACGGCTTGGAGTTCGCCGGCGAGGAGGACGCGTTCGCCGCCCGCGAGGCGCGCGCCGCCGCCGCCGGGGTGGAGACGGTCGCCCCGGGGCTGGCGGTCGCGGACGCGGTCGACGCCGAGCGCGTGCGGGGGCTGGCGTACACGCGCACCGCCCTGGACCTGCTCGGGCGTGCGGACGCCGACCCCGCGAGCGCCCGCGCCGTCGTCGCGGCCGCGAGCGTCGCCCGCGAGGGCACCGTCGCGGTCCGGGCGCGCGTCGTCCGGGACTCGGCCGACGCCTCGACGACCGCGGCCGAACGGGAGTGCGGCGCCGCCCTCGTCGAGCGCGGCTTCGACGTGGACCTCGACGACCCGGACCACACGCTCCGGGTGCTGTTCGCGGGCGACGTCTGCCTCGTCGGCTGGGTCGTCGCCGAGTCGGTGCGCGACTTCGCGACCCGCAAACCGACCGACCGGCCGTTCTTCCAGCCCGGGAGCATGGCGCCGATGGACGCTCGCGCGTACGCCAACGTCGCCGGCGCCGGCCCCGGGCGGACGGTGCTCGACCCCATGTGCGGGACGGGGGGCGTGCTCATCGAGGCGGGACTCGTCGGCAGCGACGTCGTCGGCAACGACGCGCAGGCGAAGATGGCCCGGGGCGCCCGCGAGAACCTCGCGGAGTACCTCGGCGACGCCGGCGTCGACTACGGGGTGGTCAGGGGCGACGCGACCGACCTCGCGGTCCGCGACGACGCGGTCGACGGCGTCGTGTTCGACGCGCCGTACGGCCGGCAGTCGAAGATCGCCCGCCACGACCTCGACGACCTCGTGGGCGCGGCGCTCGCGGAGACCGCCCGGGTGGCGCCCCGCTGTGTGCTGATCGCCGACCGCTCGTGGCGCGAGGCGGCGCTCGCGGCGGGGTGGCGGGTGACGGACTCGTTCGAGCGGCGCGTCCACCGGAGTCTGGTCCGGCACGTGCTCGTGTTGGATCGCGACTAGCGGGCGTCGAGCGTCGGAAAACGGGGTGCGGCTCGCTCGCCGGGCGGCCTACTCGTTCTCGCCGAGCAGCGCGTCGACCAGCTCCTCCGGCTCGAACAGGTCGAGGTCGTCGTACCTCTGCCCGACGCCGAGGAACAGGATCGGCTTGCCGGTCACGTACGCGATGGAGATGGCCGCGCCGCCCGAGGAGTCGGCGTCGGCCTTGGTGAGGATCGAGCCGTCGATGGCGGCGGCGTCGTCGAACTCCTGGGCGCGCCGGACGGCGTCCTGGCCGGCGACCGCCTCGTCGACGAAGAGGGTGAGGTCCGGGTCGACGACGCGGTCGATCTTCTCCAACTGCGCCATCAGGTCGTTGCTCGTGTGGAGGCGACCCGCCGTGTCGCCGAGCACGACGTCGATGTCGTTCGCCTCGGCGTACTCGACGCCGTCGTAGATGACGGCGGCGGGGTCGCCGCCCTGCTCGTGGGCGATGAGCTTCCGGTCGAGCGCCTCCGCGTGCTCGCGGATCTGCTCGTTGGCGCCGGCGCGGTAGGTGTCGCCGTTCGCCAGCACCGTCGAGTAGCCGCGCTCCTCCAGCCACCGCGACAGCTTCGCGATGCTGGTGGTCTTGCCGACGCCGTTGACGCCGGTGAACACGAGCGTCACGGGCTTGTCGGCCTCCGCGATGCGCCGTTCGAAGTCGAACTGCCCGACGCTGATCACGTCGACGAGCGCGTCGCGGAGCGCCTCGGTGACGAGCTGGTCGGTCGTCTGCACCTGCGCGCGCGTCTCGCCGAGCATCTTCTCGCGGACGGTGTCGAGGATGCGGTCGGCGACGCTCATCTCCACGTCGCTGGAGAGGAGCGCGAGTTCGAGGTCCTGAAGGGGCCCTTCGAGGTCCTCCTCCTCGATGATGACCTTCCCCGTGGCGAACGCCGCCGCGCGCTTGAGGCGGCTCGGGCCGGCGTCGGCCTCGGCCTCGGCGTCTGCGTCGCCGTCGTCGGGCTCGGCCGCGTCCGCGGCGACCTCGTCGCTCCCGGACTCGGCGGCGGGCGCTCCCTCGGCCGTGTCGGGCTCGACGGCCGGCTCCGCCCCGGCGGCGTCGGCGTCCGTCGCCTCGGCGTCGGCCTCGGCGGCCTCGGCCTCCGCGTCGGCCGTCTCGGCGTTCTCCTCGACCTCCTCGGCGGCGTCCTTCCGGAAGGAGGAGAGCTTGTCCTTCAGGCCGTCGAACATCCCTTACTCGTCCCCGTCGTCGGCCTCGTCGGCCATCTGCTGCATCTGCTGCATCTGCTGTTGCTGCATCTGCTGTTGCATCTGCTGGGCCTGCGCCTCGAGCTGCTCGCTCTCGGACTCCAGCTCCTGCTTCTCCTCGGTGACGTTCTCGATCTGCTCGTCGAGCGCCTCCTTGCGGGTCTCCAGCGCCTCGACGGCGTCGCCCTCGTCGAGCTCCGCGGCGTAGTCGCCGCCGAGGCTCACGACGATCTCGTCGAGGTCCTGCACCTCGGCGCGGACGTACGCGCCGCCGCCGAGGGGGACCTGGATCGTCGAGCCGGTGTCGATCTGGCCGATGGCGTCGATCGCCTCGTCGATGTCGCGCTGCTCCTGGCGGAGGTCGTCGATGTCGCCCTCGAGCTCCTCGACCTCGGCCTCGATGGCCTGGATCTCCTGGGAGATCTGCTGGAGCTGCTGCTGACCCGGACCGCCGCCGCCGAGGCTCATTCGGCGACCACCTCGCCGATCTCGATCTGGGTGCGGTTCAGGTTGTGCTCGGCGCCGAACTTCGAGAGCACGTGCTCGCGCGCGACGTTCTCGTTGACCGCCTCGACCGAGCGGGTGAACGCCTGCATCCCGTCTCGGGCCTGGAACCGGCCGCTAACCGTGAACTGGCTCATGTGCGCGAAAAACGGCCCGCGAGCCGGAAGTACCTTCCGACTCCCGTCGTCCGACGGGATCCGGACGGCGGCGCGTCGCCGCGTCTCGGTCGGCGACGCCTACTCGATGAACCCGAGCGTGTCGTCGATCCGACCCAGCTCGGGCCCGGTGGTGTCCTCGCCGACGGCGTACCCGTCGTCGTTGGCGAGCAGCCCCGACCCGACCAGCGGCGCGCCGTAGTTGACGGTGCCGAGGTCGGCGTACACGTCGAGATGCTCCTCGAGCGCCGCCAACTCGGCCTCCTCGCTGTTCGGGTGGCAGAGGACGCCGGTGTTGTTGGCGACGGCGGCGGTGCCGACGGTGTTGACGTCGCCCAGCGAGCCGCGCTCGACGGGGACGCCGAGCGTGTCGGCGACCACGTCGACGGCGTCGGCGGAGAGGTCCGGGTGGACGTACGCGCCGTAGTCGTTCGCGAGGACGACGTTCCCGGCGGCGTTCAGCTTCCCGGGGAGCCGCTCGACGGGGTCGCCGGTCGCCTCCCGGAGGGCGTCGATCTCGCGGTCGGTCGCCTGCCGGGAGACGAGCAGTCCGTTCTCGTTGCCCGCGACGAGCGAGCCCACCGTGCCCGAGCCGCCGACGGTCGTCTCCAGCACGTCGACGTCGAACTCCTCGGCGAGCCGGTCGGCCACGTCGTCGTCGACGTCGGGTCGCACGACGAGGCAGTCGCTGGCGGCGTGCGCGTACACCCCTACGTACGACGACCCGGCGAACGAAACCCGAAGCACGCCCGATCAGGCCGGCTCCGCTTCGACGACGACCTCGCCGTCCTCGTCGAAGCGAGCCGCCCGGAGGCGGACCTTGCTCGGGGGGTTCTGACGGCCGCGCTCCCAGACGGTCTCGTTGACCGCGGGGTCGAGGCGGACGTCGCCCTCGTCGACCGAGAAGTGCTTCGCGAGGTGCGCGCGGATGAGCGACATCGCCCGGTCGCCGCGCTCCTGGCTCGGCGCCTGCTTCGCCTCGCGGAGCGGGATCGTGACGACGCGCTCCTCGAAGTCGTTCGCGCTCATTTACTCGTCGGTGTCCGAGCGCCGCCAGTGGCGTCGCTTCGGGTTGCGGGTCACTTCCATGTCGGTCTTCATCATCACCCACGCCGGCACGCGGCTGTTCTGCCGCTCCAGCTTGGCAAGGCGCTTCTTCTTCGCCTTGGATTTCTTGGTCATGGTATCCGGCAGATTCCACGTCGGAAGGGAAAACCCTGTCCATCCGGGAGCGCGCTCGAGGCGGTAGCGAACGCGCCACGACCGCGGGCGGGCGTGCGGGTCGGTCCCCCGCCTCACAGCGCCGCGAGCGATCCCAGCCCCGCCCCGACGGCCGCCGCCACCGCACCGGCGAGCACGACCCGGACGGTCGCTTCCACCACGTCGCGCCCGACGAGGCGCACCCGGAGCGCGGCGACGACGCCCAACTCGACGACGACCACGAGCAGCGCGAACGGGACCCTGCCGAGTCCCGAGAGCACGACCAACGACGGCAGCGCCGCGGCGAGGAACGCCCCGCCGCCCCCGAACGTCGCCCGCCGGAGCGGGTCGTCGGCCGCCGACAGCCCGCCGTCGTCGTCGCGGGCGGCCGACAGCGCCGCGTGCAGCGCGACGCCGACGGCGGCCGCGAGCCCGACCAGCCCGGCGGTCCACGGGTCCGTGGCGACGGCCGCACAGAACAGCGGCGCGGGGACCACGACGGCCCCGGCGGTGAGTCCCGCCAGCGCCGGCTCGCTCACCCGGTAGCGCATCGTCGTCCGCGTCTGGCCCGCCCGTCGCATTCGATCCGTGTTCCCGGCCGACCCGAATAACTCCACCGTCAGACGCGCCCCGCCGGCGCGCGCCGCCCGCCGCGACCGTCCCGGGCCCGCGCCGAAACCGGTTTGGGCGCTCCCCACCGCGTTCCGGTATGCTCCCGCTCGGCGCCGCCCCCGCACAGGCCGCCGTCGCCGCGGTCGCCGCGGACCTCCTCCCGCTGGTGGTCGACGCCCTGGGCCGGGTCGCCCGCATCGCGGTGTTGATCGCGGTGGGGGTGTTCCTCGCCAACGTCGCCGTCGAGTTCGGCCTCGTCGAGCGCATCGCGGGGTTCTCGCGGTACCTCACCGGGCCGGCGAACCTCCCGGACGAGGCCGGCACCGCCATCGTCACCACGGCCGCGTCGACGACGGCCGGCTACGGGATGCTCGCGGACTTCCGCGAGTCCGGCCGGCTGTCCGACCGCGCGACGATGGTCGCCGTCGTCATCAACACGTTCTTCGGCTTCGTCCAGCACCTGTTCACGTTCTACGTGCCGGTGATCGTCCCGATCCTCGGCCGGGAGACGGGGGTGCTGTACGTCGGCACCCGCGGCGCCATCGCGCTGGCGATCACCTGTACCGGCGTGCTGGCCGGGGCGCTGCTCCTGCGCGGCGGCGCCGGCGACCTCGCCCCGGCCGACGACGCCGAGGGTGAGGCGTCCGAGGCGACGACCGACGGCGGCGAGAACGCTCCGGGCGAGAACGCTCCGGGCGACACCGCGTCCGGCGCGCCGGTGCGCGAGCGCGTCGGGGCGGCCGCCGAGTCGACGTGGTCGAAGCTCCGCCGGATCCTCCCCCGCCTCGCGCTGGTGTACGTGCTCGTGACGGTGGTAGTCGCCCGGGTCGACCTCCGGGCGCTCTCGGAGGTCGCGGGACCGCTCGCGGACGTGGCCGGCCTCCCGGCGGCGGTGGTGCCCGCCATCGTCATCTTCGTGTTCGACACGACGGCGGGCGCGGCGGCGTTCGCGCCGCTCGTCGGGACGACGCTCACCCCCGAGCAGGCGGTCGCCGGGATGCTGATCGGCGGCATCGTCTCCTTCGCGTTCTCGACGTTCAAGCGGTCGATCCCGTTCCAGTACGGCATCTGGGGCCCGGCGTTCGGCTCGAAGGTGATCCTCGTGAACACCGGGCTGAAGGTGGTGTTCATCGCGGTCGCGTTGGTCGTGTTCCTGGTGTGAGCCCCCGACCGATCCCGACGGATTCAGGCACCCGCCCCCACCACCCACGGACATGACCGACACACTCGCCGTCGCCGACGGACTCGTCCTCACGCCCGCGTTCGACGTGGTCGAGGCCGACGTCCTCGTCGACGCCGACGCGGGCACCGTGATCGAGGTCGGCCCCGACCTCGCGGCCGCGGCCGACGAGACGCTCGACGCCGCCGGCGGCCTCGTGATCCCCGGCCTCGTCAACGCCCACTGCCACGCCGCGATGACGCTGCTGCGCGGCTACGCCGACGACGAACCGCTCGACACGTGGCTCCGCGAGCACGTCTGGCCGGTCGAGGCGGCGTTGACGCCCGACGACATCCGCGCGGGCACCGAACTCGCGCTGGTCGAGTTGATCCGCTCGGGCGTCACCGCGTTCGCGGACATGTACTTCGCGGTCGAGGAGGTCGCCGCCGCCGTCGAGGCGGCCGGCATCCGCGCCCGCCTCGGCCACGGCGTCGTCACCGTCGGCAAGGACGACGAGGCCGCCCGGGCGGACCTCGAGGAGTCGTTCGCCGTAGCCGAGCGCCTCGACGGCGCCGCCGACGGTCGCGTTCGGACCGCGGTGATGCCCCACTCGCTCACCACCGTCGCCGACGACCTGCTCGCCGAGACCGCCGACCGCGCCCGCGACGCCGACGTCCCGATCCACTTCCACCTCAACGAGACGCCCGACGAAGTCGCGCCGATCGTCGACGAGCACGGCGTCCGCCCGAGCGCGCACGCCGACGAGTTGGGCCTGCTCACCGACTCGACGTTCGTCGCCCACGGCGTCCACACCGACCCGTCGGAGTTCGACGTGCTCGCCGAGCGCGGCACGAGCGTCGTCCACTGCCCGGCCTCGAACATGAAGCTCGCCTCCGGGATGGCGCCCGTGCAGGCGATGCTCGACGCGGGCGTGCCCGTCGCGCTCGGCACCGACGGCGCCGCCTCGAACAACGACCTCGACCTGTTCGACGAGCTGCGCGACGCCGCGATGCTCGGCAAACTCGCGGCCGACGACGCGGCCGCCGTCGACGCCGAGACCGCGTTCCGGATGGCGACGGCGGGCGGCGCCGAGGCGCTGGGGATCGACGCCGGCCGGATCGCGGCGGGCGCGAACGCCGACCTCGCGGTCGTCGACCTCGACGCGCCGCACCTCACGCCCGCCCACGACCTCGTCTCGCACCTCGTGTACGCCGTCCGCGGCAGCGACGTGCGCCACACCGTCTGCGACGGCCGCGTCGTGATGCGCGACCGCGACGTGCTCGCGTTCGACGAGGCCGCCGTCCGCGAGCGCGCACAGGAACACGCCGTGGCGCTCGTCGCGCGCGCCGAGGAGTAGTCGCCAGTCGGGCACGCCGCCGCCGTCCCGCGACACAAGAGCTTTCTCCGCGCTGTCGGATCGCCGCGTATGGTCGCCCTCCAGTCCGTCGCCGGCGTCGTCCTCGTCGTCGTCGGCGCCGTGTTCGCGACGTACACCGCCCGTCACTGGCGCCTGTACCGCGCGGTCGCCGCCACGCCCACGACCGACCTCTCGCTCGTCGGGGAGGGGCCCGTCGAGGTGAAGGGGACGGTGACCGAGGCGCTCGCGACCGCCGAGCCGACGATCCGGGGCGGCCCCGACCCGGTCGTCGAGGCGTGGGAGGTCGAGGAGTGGGACGAACGCGGGAACGGCGGTCGCTGGAAGACGCTCGCGCTCGGCGTCGACGGCGGGCGGTTCGTACTGGAGACCGACCACGGCGAGATCGAGGTCGACGTCCCCACGACGAGTTCGGGCTCGTTCTCGCTCCCGGAGGCGCTGTTGTCGACGGGGATGACCGGCGTCGCCGTCGACGACGTCGCCGTCGAGGTGGCGCGGATGCCCCACGTTCGGGTCGAACCGGACGCCCGGCCGTCCGACCGGATCCGGTCGTTCGTCCACGCCCACCGCGACGTGGACGGCCAGACGGACTCGATCACCAACCTGATCGACATCGGCAACGCCCACGGCGAGCGCACGTACCACTCCCAGACGGTCGAGGTGGGCGACGAGGTGTACGTCCTCGGGCGTGCGACCGCGGCCGCGGACGCGCCGCACCCGCCGCGCGCCGAGCACCTGACCGTCCGGGGCGGCCCGGAGGACGGCGTGCCGATGATCGTCTCGACGCTCCGCGAGGACCGCATCGTCGCGCAGGGGCGGACCCGCACCCGGATCGCGGGCGCCGCCGCGGCGCTCGCGCTCGCCGCCGGGATCGGACTGCTGTGGGCGCCGTACCTCTCCGGCGTCGTGTGAGGCGGGCGGTCGACGCCCGACACGGCGGCGGCTCGCGCCGCTCCGGGCCGACTCCGGCGGGATTAAACCGACCCGAACCGACCCCGAGAGTATGAGCACGCAGACGTACGCGCCGGTGACGGAGCACCTCGACGACCCCGCCTCGGCCGCCGAGGAGGGCCGCCGCAAGATGGACTGGGCGCTCCAGCACATGCCGATCCTCGCGCACCTCCGCGAGGAGTTCGAGGCCGACCGGCCGTTCGCGGGGCAGACGATCGGGATGGCGATGCACGTCGAGGCGAAGACCGCCAACCTCGTCGAGCTGCTCGCCGACGGCGGCGCCGAGGTCGCCATCACGGGCTGTAACCCCCTGTCGACCCACGACGACGTGTCGGCGGCGCTCGACACCCACGACAACATCACCTCCTACGCGGTGCGCGGCGTCGACGACGAGGACTACTACGCCGCCATCGAGTCGGTCATCGCCCACGAGCCGACCATCACCGTCGACGACGGGATGGACATGGTCGCGGCCATCCACGAGGACTACCCCGAACTCATCGACTCCATCGTCGGCGGCGCCGAGGAGACGACGACGGGCGTCCACCGCCTGCGCGCGATGGACGCCGACGGCGAGCTCAAGTACCCCGTGTTCGCCGTCAACGACACGCCGATGAAGCGCCTGTTCGACAACGTCCACGGCACGGGCGAGGCGTCGCTGGCGACCATCGCCATGACGACGAACCTCTCCTTCGCCGGCAAGGACGTCGTCGTCGTCGGCTTCGGCTACTGCGGCAAGGGCGTCGCGAAGAAGGCCGCCGGCCAGAACGCGAACGTCATCGTCTGCGAGGTCGACTCGCGCAAGGCGCTGGAAGCCCACATGGAGGGGTACGACGTGATGCCGATGGCGGAGGCCGCCGCGCAGGGCGACGTGTTCGTCACGACGACGGGCAACCGCGACGTGATCACCGCCGAGCACTTCGAGCGGATGCAGGACGGCGTGCTCCTCGCGAACGCCGGCCACTTCGACGTCGAGATCAACCTCGACCAGTTGGACGACATGGCCGTCGACCGCTACGAGGCCCGCGACGGCGTCGAGGCGTACGAGATGGAAGACGGCCGCCGGCTGAACGTGCTCGCGGAGGGCCGCCTCGTCAACCTCGCGGCGCCCATCGCGCTGGGCCACCCGGTCGAGGTGATGGACCAGTCGTTCGGCGTGCAGGCGGTGTGCGTGCGCGAACTCGTCGAGAACGGCGACGCCTACGACGCGGGCGTCCACGAGGTGCCCGACGAACTCGACCGCGAGGTCGCCGAGGTGAAACTCGCGGCCGAGGGCGTCGAGTTCGACGCGCTCTCCGACGAGCAGCGCGAGTACATGGGCTCGTGGCAGCACGGCACCTGAGCCGGCCGCCCCGACACGACCGACGGCCGCCGCCGGCGCCGCGCGAGGTGCTCCCGGCCCGTTCCGCTCCGCACCGCTCCGTTCAGTTCTCCCGCGACTCGCCGAACCGGAAGCCGTCGCCGTCGCGGTCGTTCCCGGCGTCGGCGCCGCCGTCGGTCGCCGCGACCGAGCCGTCGGCCGGCGCGGCGGCGGGTCCGCGGTCGCGGTCCGCCCGCGCGGTCTCGAACGCCTCGACCCGGTCGCCGAGCCGCCGCGCCTCCGCCCGGAGCGCCTCGGCACGCGCGGCGGCGTTGCCGACGGCGTCGGCGCCGCGGTCGCTCGCGGCCTCCGCCTCGTCGGCCGCCGACGCGACGCGGCGTCCGGCGTCGCGCGCCTCCTCGGCGGCGGAGACGACGCGCTCGGCGGTCGCCGCCTGGTCGTCGGTGGCACGGGAGATCGCCTCCACCGAGTCGGCCGCGGCGTCGACCGCGCCCGCCAGGTCGTCCATGCGCTCGACGGCCGACTCCACGGTCGAGGCGCCCGACTCCACGCGGTAGCTCATCCGCCCCATGCGGTCGGCGGTCTCCTCGGTCGCCGCGTTCACCTCCTCGATGGTGTCGGCGATCTCGTCGGTGGCGTCGCCGGCCTCCTCGGCGAGCGTCTTCACCTCCTCGGCGACGACGGCGAAGCCGTCGCCCTCCTCGCCCGCGCGGGCGGCCTCGATGTTGGCGTTGAGCGCGAGCAGGTTCGTCTCGGCGGCGACCCCCTCGATCAACTCGACCATCTCGGTGATCTCGTCCATCCGGTCCTCCAGCGCCATCACGGCCTCGTTGGCCGTCGCCACCTGGTCGGAGATGCCGGCCATCTCGTCGGCGGCGTCGCTGGCGGCCTCCCGGCCCGCCGCCCCCAACTCGGCGGCGTCCTCCACCTCCCGGGCGACGCCGTCGGCCTGCCCGGCGACCTCCTCGACGGTCGCCGACAGGTCGCCGAGGTCCCCGGCGACGTCGTCGAGCCGCTCGCGTTGGGCCGCGGCGGCGCCGGCGATGTCGTCGACGGCGTCGGTCGCCTCGTCGATGGCGGCGGTGGCGTCGGTCACCTCCGCGGCCAGCGCCCGGGAGTCGTCGTCGACGGCGCGGGCGTCCGCCTCGACCGCCCCGACGGTGTCCTCCAGCCCGGCGAGCATCCCGTTGGCGGCGGCTTCGAGGTCGCCCAGCGCCGCCTCGTCGGTGTCGGCGTCGAGCCGGACGGTGAGGTCGCCGTCGGCCGCGGCGGCGAACGCCGTCTCGTACTCGTCGACGGCCGCGCGCATCTCCCGGACGACCCCCTCGGCGCGGTCCCGCGCGGCGGCGGCCTCGCCGCGGGCCGCTTCGGCCTCGTCGAGCCGGTCGCGCAACGACGCGCGCAGGCGCGACAGCGCGGCGTTCAACTCGCCCAGCTCGTCGTCGCGCTGTTGGTCGAACGTCGCGGAGAAGTCGCCGTCCGCGAGCTCGCGGGCGCTGGCGGTGAGGCCGTTCGACACGTCGATGAGGTCGCGGGCGATGAGGTAGCCCCCGGCGACGAACAGGGCCGCCGTGACGCCCCACGCCGCCAGCAGCGCCGTCACGGGGAGCCCCGTCGCGGTCCCGATCCCGACGACGATTCCGCCGGTGACGGCCGCGGTAACCGCGTAGGCCGCCAGCACCTCTGTGATCATCCGCCGCCGAAGCGGCTTCGGCAGCAGCGAAACCAGGTCCATGTGCGCGGCTCCGACTCCGGGCAGTTAAGCGACCGTCTCCAGCTATCCCGCCCGATAACGGTCCCACACGACGGCCCTCGGCGACGGCCCCGGGCGGCGCGTCCGCCGTGGTTCCTACAGCGACACCCGCGCCCGCGTCCCGTAGCGGGGGCCGTCGCGCCCGAGCGTCGACTCCGTGAGTCGGATCTCCCGCGCCGTGAACCGTCCGACGGTCGGGTCCTCCTCGAGGTACTCGCGGACGCGGGCCTTCCCGCGGGCGTCGTCCATCCGGGCGAGCGTGACGTGCGGCGTGAACTCGTGGTCCGCCTCGTCGAAGCCGAGCGCGACCGTCTCGCGCTCGACGGCCTCGGCGAGCCGGGTCACCTCGTCGCTCCCGTCGCGGACGCCGACCCAGACGACGCGGACGTAGTCGGGCGACGGGAACACGCCGAGCCCGCCGACCTCGCACTCGACGGGGGCGACCCCCGCCGCGGCGACGGCGCGCTCCAGCGCGTCGACCACGTCGTCGACGCGGGCCTCCTCGACGTCGCCGAGGAACTTCAGGGTGCAGTGGGCCTGCGCCGGGTCGGCGAGCCGGAGGCCGGGGAGGTCGCGCAGCGGGGCTTGGACGGCGGCGACCTCGTCGGCGAGGCGGTCGGGGAGGTCGATCGAGACGAACAGACGCGGCATACGGACGCTTCGGCGGCCGGGGAGAAAAACGGCGCGCGCACCCTCGCCACTCGGACGCGCAACATACATCCGTCCACACGGACGATTCGTACTCAATGAGCGACGAGGAGCCGGAGCCCGACCGACAGCCGCACCAGTTCTCCGAGGGGCAGGGCCTCGACGAGGACTACGAGGAGTTCACCCTCGACCCGGAGGCGTTGAACGCCGACCCCTCGCAGGTCGACCCCGTCGACACGCGGGTCCTCACCGACCTGCTCGACGAGCGCAACATCCCGAAGGACCGCGTCGACGTCGAGAGCCTGATGGAGGTCGGGCTGTCGTACATGGGGATCAACCGTTTCGAGGAGGCGACCGAGACGTTCGCGCGCGCCGCGCAGTTCGCCGCGGACGACTCGCTGGAGGAGCAGGAGGCGTGGACGAACAAGGGCGTCGCCCACGCCCAACTGGAGGAGTGGGACGAGGCCGTCGGCGCCTACCGCGAGGCGCTGCGCATCGACGACGACTCCGAACACGCCGCCAGCGCGGAGACGAACCTCGCGTACGCGCTCCACGAGTCCGGGCGCACCGAGCAGGCGCTCGAACACGCCGAGCGCGCCGTCGAGATCGACCCGCGCTTCCCGCAGGCGTGGTACAACCGCGGCTTCTTCCTCGTCGAGCGCGGCCTGCTGGAGGACGCCGTCACCGCCTTCGACAACGCGATCCGCCTCGGCATGCGCAACGCCGAGGTGCTCGAGGAGAAGGCGCGCGCGCTCGACGAGCTCGGCCGCGAGGACGAGGCCGAGCAGGCCGCCGAGCGCGCCGAGGAGATCCGCAAGGAGGCCGAGCAGGAGATGGTCCGCGAACAGAGCGAGGGCGGCGCCGGCGGGATGGGCGCCGGCGGCGCGGGCGGCCCGGGCGGCGCCCCCGGCGGCGCGGCACCCGACCGCGACCGCGGCGGCGACGACCTCGACCTCGGGGGCCTGTAGATGAGCGACGACGCCGGGCCGGCGGACGCGACGGACTCGGCCGGCGGGGCGGAGCCGACCGACTCGCCCGGCGCCGACGCCGACGCCGCCCCCGACGCCGCGTTCCTGCTCACCCGTCGCGAGACCCCCGAGGGGACGCTCGTGGCGGTGTGTGACGCGGACGTGCTCGGCGAGACGTTCGAGAACGGCGCGGTGTCGCTGGAGGTCGAGGAAGCGTTCTACGGGAGCGACGACGCCGAGCCCGCCGACGCCGACGCCGTCGTCGCGGGGCTGTACGACGCCGACACCGCCAACCTCGTCGGCGAGCACTGCGTCGGCGTCGCCGTCGAGGAGGGCATCATCGACGAGGAGCGGGTGCTCGACGTGGGCGGCACGCTCCACGCGCAACTGCTGTGGCTGTGAGCGGGTCGACGCCTTCTTAGCCGGTCGGGTCCCGGTTCCGCCGTGACAGACTCCGAACTCCTGGTCAGACTCGACGTGTTCCTCGGCCTCGTCGCCGTCGCGGTGATCGTGTACGCGCTCGACGTGCTCGCCGACGCGCTGGTCGTCGGCGGGATCGCGCTCGCCGTCGTCGCCGTCGGGCTGTACGCCGTCTGGTCGTACGCCTCGGCGTACCTGTTCGCCGCGGCCGACACCGACGACTGAGCCCCCGAGACGCCGGTCTCGGCCCGGGATCCCCCCGCGACCGAAGGGATGTTACCCCTCCGTCTCGTGTCTCCGACAATGGGAATCCAGGAGCCGTACCCGCTGGACGTCGAGGCCGTCCGCGCCGATTTCCCCATCCTCGAGCGGAAGGTCGGGGGCGACGTGACGGTCCCCGGCGAGGGCGAGGGGGACACGACGCCGCTCGTGTACCTCGACAACGCGGCGACGAGCCACACGCCCGAGCAGGTGGTCGGCGCCATCGCGGACTACTACCGGTCGTACAACTCCAACGTCCACCGCGGCATCCACCAGCTGAGTCAGGAGGCCAGCACCGCCTACGAACACGCCCACGACCGCGTCGCGGAATTCGTCGGCGCCGAGGGGCGCGAGGAGGTCGTGTTCACGAAGAACACCACCGAGGCGGAGAACCTCGTCGCGTACGCGTGGGGCCTGAACGAACTCGGCCCCGAGGACAACGTCGTCCTCACCGAGATGGAGCACCACGCCTCGCTGGTCACGTGGCAACAGATCGGCAAGAAGACCGGCGCCGACGTCCGGTTCGTCCGGGTCGACGACGACGGCCGCCTCGACATGGATCACGCGCGCGAGCTGGTCGACGACGACACCGCGATGGCGAACGTCGTCCACGTCTCCAACACGCTCGGCACGGTGAACCCCGTCGCCGAGTTCGCGGACCTGGTCCACGACCACGACGGGCTGATCTTCGTCGACGGCGCCCAGTCCGTGCCGCACATGCCCGTCGACGTGCAGGCCATCGACGCCGACTTCTTCGCCTTCTCGGGGCACAAGATGTGCGGCCCCACCGGCATCGGCGTGCTGTACGGGAAACAGCACCTCTTGGAGGAGATGCAGCCGTACCTGTACGGCGGGGAGATGATCCGGAAGGTCACCTTCGAGGACAGCGAGTGGGAGGACCTCCCGTGGAAGTTCGAGGCCGGCACCCCCGTCATCGCGCAGGGGATCGCGCTGCACGCCGCCATCGACTACCTCGAGGACCTGGGGATGGAGAACGTCCACGCCCACGAGCAGCTGCTCGCGGAGTACGCGTACGACGAACTCACCGCGTACGACGACGTCGACATCTACGGCCCGCCGGGCGACGACCGCGCCGGCCTGGTCGCGTTCAACGTCGACGGCGTCCACGCCCACGACCTCTCCAGCATCCTCAACGACCACGGCGTCGCCGTCCGCGCCGGCGACCACTGCACCCAACCGCTCCACGACAAGCTCGGGGTGCCCGCCTCCGCCCGCGCGTCCTTCTACATCTACAACACGCGCGAGGAGATCGACGAACTCGTCGAGGCCGTGGACGACGCGCGCCAGCTGTTCGCCTGAGCCGCACGTCGCCGCGGGGCACGACTCCCCGGAACGCTTAACGGTCGCACTCGCCATTTTCCGACAACAATGGGCATTGGCGGCGGCTCCGACATGTATCGCCAGCAGATCCTCGACCACTACAAGAACCCGCGCAACTACGGCGAACTCGACGACGCGACGTTCTCCCACACCGGGGAGAACCCCTCCTGCGGCGACACCATCACCGTCGACGTGCGGCTCGACGACGACGACGAGACCATCGAGTACGTCGCGTTCTCCGGCGACGGCTGTGCCATCTCGCAGGCGTCCGCCTCGATGCTCTCGGAGCGTCTGCAGGGGACGACGCTGGAGGAACTGGAGGCGATGGACACCGAGGACATCACCGAGATGCTCGGCGTCGACATCTCGCCGATGCGGATCAAGTGCGCCGTGCTCGCCCGGCAGGTGGCACAGGACGGCGCGAAGCTGTACGAGGGCGAACTCGACGACCTCGACGTGACGAAGACCGAGGACTGAGCGACCCCCTCGCTACGGCACCCGCCCGAACAGGTCGCGGTTCGCCGCGACGTAGCCCAACTCCCCCCGCCGGAACTGTTCCTCGCGCGCCTCGCGCCACGCCGCCAGCGTCGCGTCCGCGACGCCGCCCGCCTCGCCGACCGCCGCGACCACCGTGTCGAGCACCGTCCGCAGGAACGTCGCCTCGTCGGCGGGGTACCCGCCGGAGCCGTCGCCCTCGACCACCCAGTCCGACGGGGCGTCGACCGTCGGCGCCGCGCCGGCCTCGGCGAAGCGGTCGGCGAGCAGCGTCGCCGCCCGACCCCGGTTGCGCATCGTCCCGTGGAACGCGTCGACGACGGCGTCGTCGGCGGGGTGGGGCGGCGCGAACCGCGTCTCGCCGTCGAAGGTGAGCGGCAGGTGGTACCAGCCGTCGGGCGCGGCCGTCCGCACGAGCGCCAACACGTCGTCGGGGGCGAGCAGGTCGGCGAACGAGCGCGCGACGACGCCGTCGAAGCCGCCGCCGTCGGCGACCACCCGCGCGTCGTCGACCCGGAACCGCACCGCCAACCGGCCCCCGTCGGCCGATCCGAGGGTCACGCACGACCCCTCCGTTTCGACTCCACGCCCCGCGGCACGCGCGGCCGCACACAGGCGCTCGCGGCCCGCCGCCAACACCCGCTCGTCGGTGTCGACGGCGACCCACTCGCCGGCCGGGAGCGCCTCGGCCGCGAGCAGCCGACGGAGCACCCCGCAGGTGCCCGCGCCCGCCTCCAGTACGCGGGCGCCGCCGTCGCGCCCCGCCTCGGCCAGCGCCGCGCGGAACGCCCCGTCGGCGGCGTCGCTGTGGGCGCGTTCGTCGACGGTTCGGGCGGCCTCCAGGTAGGCGACGTCGTCACCCTCCATCGGCCACCTCCGGGGTCGTCGGCCGCGACGGCGCCGCGTCCCCGGCCACGTCGCCGAGGAAGCCGGCGACGCCGGCGACCGTCTCCGTCCACGGCGGGTGGGCCGCGAAGCGCGCCAGGGCGGCCCGTCCCATCGCCGCGAGGCGCTCGCGGTCGGCCGCGAGGCCCGCCAGCGCGTCGCGCACGGCGGCCACGTCGCCGGGCGCGACGAGGACGCCGTCGGCGCCGTCGGTGACCACCGACCCCGCCCCGCCGGCCGCCGAGGCGACCGCCGGCAGCCCGAACCCCATCCCCTCGAGCGACGCGATGCCGAACCCCTCGTAGCGCGAGGGGAGCGCGAACACGTGCGACCGGCGGAGGGTCGCGGCGAGGTCCGCGCTCGGGAGCTCTCCCCGGAACGTCACCCGGTCGGCGACGCCGAGGTCGGCGGCGAGCCGCCGCACGCCCGCGGCGTGGTCGGCGTCCGGCTCCGGACCGACGACGGCGAGGCGCCAGTCCGTCGTGGCGCGGTCGTCCCCGGCGGCTCCGTCGGCCGCGTCCGCGTCGTCGACCGCGTCCAGCCCGGCCAGCGCGCGCAACAGCGTCGGGTGACCCTTCCGCGGGACGAGCGCGCCGACCGAGACGACCCGGAACGGCTCGGCGGTCGCGCGGCGGTCGACCGCCGCCGGCGACACGTCGGGCGCGAACTGGTCGGCCGCCGGCGGGGCGACGTGCGTCCGGAGCGACGCGCCGGCGAGCCGGCGCACCTCGCGCTCGGTCGCCTCGCTCACGCAGACCGCCGCCGAGCAGCCGCGGAGGAACGCGCGTTCGAGCCGTGCGGCGACGGGCGCGAGCGGCCCGCCCTCGGACCGGCGGAGGTGGTGGACCAGCGCGACGACCGGCGTGCCGCCGCGGCGGAGCCGGCGCACGAGGCCGGCGGTGCCGGGGTGGGCCAACTCGTCGACGACGACGACGTCGGCGTCCGTCAGCCCGGCCGGGAGCCCCGTCGCCAGCCCGAGCGTGTCGACGACGCCGAGGGTAGCGCCGCCACGGCACCGAGAACACCCGGACGCTCGCGCCCCGGTCGCGCAGGCCCGCGACGAGGCGGCGGTCGTAGCGGAACCCGCCGGAGGTGGTCGCCGGGTCGCCGGGGACGACGAGGGCGACGGCGAGGTCGGCGGTGTCGGCGGTGTCGGCGGCGGCCTCACTCATCGCCGTCGGCGCCGTCGTCGGGCGGGCCGGCGCCGTCGAGGGGCGCCTCGTAGCCGGCGGCGGCCTCGTCGTCCTCCCACACGGTCACCCGGAGCGAGTCGGCCGGGTCGCCCGCGGCGGCCGGGGCGAGCCGGGCGTGGAGGACGCGGGCGAACCGCTCGACGCTGGGGTTGTACCCCTCGAACTCCGGAAGGTCGTTCAGCGTCGTGTCGCGGTAGCGCGCCTCGACGTCGTCCAACGCCGCGCCCACGTCGTCGATGTCGACGAGGTAGTCGTACTCGTTCAGCGCCGGCCCGGCGAACGTCGCCTCGACGGCGAACACGTGCGAGTGGCGGTCGCCCTCGGGACCGGGGTCGGGGACCGTGAGGTAGTGCTGTGCGACGAACTGGCGTGTGACGGTCGTGTGGTAGGTCATGCGTGGGTGACGCGCCCGCCGGGCGTCGACCCGCGGTCGGCGGACGGGGCGGTCGCGTCTGTCGATCGGGTTGACACACGCTACGGCTCCCACACCAAGAACGTGTCGTGACCGGCGCGCCGTCCCCGCGGGTCACCCGACGAACTCCTCGACCACCGGCGGGAGCCGTCGGCGGACGAGCGCGTACACGACGCCGAGCGCGACACAGCCGGCGGCGACCGACGGCAGCGGGGCCGGGTAGAACAGCGCCACCGGCGCCGCCAACACGGCCGTCGCGACGGCGTCCTCGGGCGCGCCGTCGTAGCGGATCAGGTACCGCGGCCCGATCCACCGTCCGCGGAGGTGGTCGTACACCGCCTCCCGCGAGGTGCGCTCCCACGGCCGGATCTCGTCGCCCGCGCCGAGCGCGTCCGTCCCGGCGTGGACGGCGAAGGAGACGGCGAACACGGCCAGCGACAGCGTCGCCGCCGTCGGGACGACGACCGCGGCCGCGACGGCGGGGAGCGCGAGCGCCCAGCCGAGCACCGGGAAGTGGAGCGTCCGCCGGTGGCGGCCGACGAACAGGTCGGCGTCCGGCAGCAGGCCGCCGACGATGCCCGCCGTCGCCGCGGGGACGGCCGCCTCCGGCGCGTACACCACGACGGGCGCGGCGAGGAGCGCGCCGACGAGCGCGTGCGTGAACGCCATCACGGCCGGATCACGACGCCCGGCGGTAGAGGACGACCAGCACGACGATCAGCACCGCCTGCGCCACCTTGTCGGTGATCCCGATCGGCGAGAGGTACTCGTCGGCGGGGGTCACCGCGAGCCAGATGACGATCTGGCCGAGCGTGAACGGGACGCCGACCGCGTAGAACAGTCGGCGACGGAAGTCGACCAACACGGCGCCCGCGCCGACGAGGAAGCCGACCCCGGCGACGAGGAAGGCGATCCCGAGCCCCTGGTCGATGAACGAGACGCCGAGGAACAGGTGGATCACGCCGCTGATCGCCGCCATCGCGACGCCGAGCCAGTGGAGGCCGGTCATCGACTCCGTGTGCAGCGTCAGCCCCTCCGACGCGGTTTCGGTGCTCATGGCGGACGAAAGGGGCGCGGACGTGTTAAAAACTCTCACGGACCGTCGGCGCGCCGCCGTCGCGTTACTCCGGCTTCAGGCCGCCGTCCTGCACGCGCATGACCGCCTCGCCGTCGGCGAGGTTCGGCGCGTCCACGAGGCGGACGATCCGCTTGTCGCCCTTCGACTTGCGGAGGTAGATGCGGAACGTCGACTTGTGGCCGAGGATGTGGCCGCCGATCGGCTGGGTCGGGTCGCCGAAGTACGAGTCGGGGTTGGCCGCGACCTGGTTGGTGACGAGGACGGCGACGTTGTACAGGTTGCCGACCTTGTCGAGCTCGTGGAGGTGTTTGTTGAGCTTCTGCTGGCGCTCGGCCAGTTCGCCGCGGCCGACGTACTCGGCGCGGAAGTGGGCGGTGAGCGAGTCGACACACAGCAGGCGGATCGGCCAGTCGGTGTCCTCGTGCTCGCTGGCGAGTTCGTTCGCCTTCTCGGCCAGCAGGATCTGGTGGTTGGCGTTGAACGCCTTCGCGACGTGGATGTGGTCGAGGAAGTCGTTGACGAGCGCCTCCATCGCCTCCTCGTCGTCGGGGGTCCCCTCGATCTCGCGGCGCTCCAGTTCGTCGGCGAGGATCTCGTCGTCGAGGCCGCGGACCATGTCGTCGATCCGCTCGGGGCGGAACGTGTCCTCGGAGTCGACGAAGATGGTGCCCCCGTCGAGGCCGCCGTTCTCCTTCGACAGCTGGACGTTGACGGACATCTGGTGGGTCACCTGCGACTTGCCGGAGCCGAACTCGCCGTACACCTCGGTGATCGACTGGGTCTCCAGCCCGCCGTCGAGCAGGTCGTCGACCTCGTCGATCTGCCAGGAGAGCTTGCCGATCTCCTCGCGTCGCTCCAGCACGGCGGCGCCCGTCTCGAAGCCGCCCACGTCGGCCGCCTCGCGGGCGCCGTTGATCACGTCCGCCGCCGTGGACTCGCCGATGTCGGCGGTGTTGCCGAGGTCGCCGGGGCTGGCGACGGCGAGGCTCTGGTAGCTCTTGAAGCCCGCCTCGATGAGCTTGTCAGCGGTCGCGGGGCCGACTCCGGGGAGCGCCTGCAGGTCGTCTTCTGGCATCGTACCCGGTTCTTGCCCCGCTCCCCACATAAACCCTCGTTAACAGTAGGGTGGAAGTGAAACCGAGGTACGTGAGCGGGGCGCTCACCACGGGTGTCCGAGGGTTCAGAACGGAAGGGGTGGGAGGCGGCGTTCGTGGCGGCCGGAAGACACTTTCCTCGCGCACGGAATGGCCGGGGTATGCGTCGGCGTGCGTTCTGCTCGTCGCTCGCGTTCCTCGTGGGTGCGGGCTGTGCCGCGCGGCGACCGGCCGCGTCCGACGCCGAAGGGGGCGATTGCGACGACGCGAGGCTACTGAAGACGAACCGGTGGGCCGAGCAGTCGAGCGACGACGGCGTCCCGTACGAGGACTACGTCTCGGTCGGCGTCGCCGTCACGGGTCCGGAGCCTCCCGACCTTCTCGTCGCTATCGAGGTCGCCGACGGCGTCGACGAACACGTGCTGGAGCTCGACGGACTCGCCGCGGACGCCGACCGGGAGGAGCGGTGGGACGGCTTCGAGTTCGGACCGTTCGGGCACCACACCGTCGGCGACGTGCGGGCGTCGCTGGTCGGATGCGACGAATCGATCCCGTAGTCGGCCCCCGGTCAGCCCCACGGGTGGCCGTTCGGGCTGTCCGGCCACAGCGGATACCAGTACTCCTTCTCGGATTCGAGGCCGAGTTCGCCGTCCAGCACGGATTCGAGCTTGAACTCGATCTTGTTGTCGCGACTGCTGGTGCCGGTCGGCGCGAACGGGTAGTAGGCGCCGCGGCGGAACGAGTAGACCCAGTAGGCGCGCTCGCCGCCGTCCCGCTCGAAGCCGAACACGGCGGCGAGGAGGCGCGAGCCGTACCCGCGCTCGACGAACTCGTCGGCGGCGAAGTGGACGGAGGTGACGAGGTCCTCGGGGTCGTCGTCGGCGAGCACGACCCAGTGGTAGCCGTAGTCGTCGGCGTGGCGGCGGAACGTCGTGCCGGTCTCCTCCGCGCCGGCGTCGAGGATCGCCTCGACGGCGTCGACGGTGTCGGCGAAGTCGGTGGAGTCGACCGACGAGAAACACAGCGCGGCCTCGCCGACCGACCGGAAGCCGAGGTCGGCCTCCATCGTGACGTACGCCGTGCTCATCCCGAACAGGTCCTCGGGGTCGGCGTCGCTGACGGCGTCGGTCTCCGCACGGACGCCGAGCACGGATCGGAGTGTGTCGAGGATCCCCATCGTCGTTGCCGGACTGACGGCGGGGTGCGTGTTCAAGCCGTCGCCTCGGGCGACGGACGCGCGGCGGCGACGCGCGCGCCGCGCCGCCCGCTCAGTTCCCCTGGATCGCGTCGATCACCATCGCGGCGGCGACGACGGGCTCTTTGGGCACGTCGCTCGCGTCGTCGACGCTGATCTCGTAGGTGTCCTGCAGCGAGAACTGCCCCTCGATGGCGCCGACGTGGCCGCCGTCGGCGTCGGTGATCTCGTACTTGTGGGGGATCCACGCGCCGAACGGGAGGACGTTGCGCGCGAGCGTGACGGCCGCGCCGCGGGAGTCGATCTGCGCCAATCGCGCCCCGGTGTCGGCGTCGCGGATCGTCCACGTGTCTTGGAAGACGGAGTAGTCGTTGTCGAGGATCACCAGCTCCTCGTCAGTTCGCGAGTCCGTGAGGACGTAGTTGCCGGCGACGTCGAGCATCCCGGCGGCCTTCACGCGGAACACCGGCTCGCCGTCGGCGTCGACGAACGGGAACTCCTCTTTCAGCTTCAGCATCTTCTGTTTCCCCCGGAGGACGACGTTCCCGGCCGAGTCCTCGGCGCGGTACTTGTTGCGGACGAGGCTCTGGACGACGGTGTAGCGGTCGTCGGTCAACTCGATCCCGGCGATGTCGTACGTGCGGTCGCTCACGTGCGGCACTGCTCCGGTCTCCCACTTGAACGCTCGGACGGCGGGGCGGAGCAGGTCGGCGTCGGAGGCGGAGGCGGCTCAGGCCGTCTCGAACTCCCGCTCCAGTTCGCGGAGGCGCTCGACGCGCTTCTCGGTGCTCGGGTGGGTGGAGAACAGCTTCCCGACGAACCCGGACCTGATCGGGATGACGAAGAACGCGTTCATCTCCGCGGTGTCGCGCAGGTCCTCCTTCGGGACGCGGTCCATACCGCTGTCGATGGTGACCAGCGCCGACGCGAGCGCGCCGGGCTTGCCGGAGATGGCCGCGCCGCCGCGGTCGGCCGCGAACTCGCGGTAGCGCGACAGCAGGCGGATGAGCAGGAACGAGATCACCCACACGACCAGCGACACGACGATCGCCACCAGCACGGGCGCCTGGTTGCCGCCGCGGCTGTCGCCGCCGCCGAGCAGCCAGCCCCAGCGCACGACGATGAACGCCAGCGTCGACAGGAACGACGCGATGGTCATCACCATCACGTCGCGGTTCTTGATGTGCGCGAGTTCGTGGGCGAGCACGCCCTCCAACTCCTCGTCGTCGAGGGTGCGCAGGAGGCCCGTCGTCACACAGACGGCCGACTTCTTCTGCGAGCGGCCGGTCGCGAACGCGTTCGGGACGCGCGTGTCCGCGACGGCGACCGTCGGCTTCGGGAGGTCGGCCTGCTGGGACAGGCGGGTGATCGTGCGGTGCAGCTCGGGGTACTCCTCCTCGGAGACCTCCTTGGCGCCCATCGAGTAGAGGGCGAGTTTGTCGCTGAAGAAGAACTGCCCCAGCGAGAACAGGCCCATGATGGCGACCAGCGCGAACAGGCCGACGAACCTCGACAACACCGCGATGAACACGATGTAGAGGGCGAACAGGAGGAACCCGGTCAGCACCATGCGACCGCGGAGTCCCCAGTCCGTCTTCCATTCCATACCCCTACTACCGGATGCACGGCTTAAACGCTGTCGTGGATCGGCCGACGGTCGCGACGGCGGCGCCCCGCCGTCGCCGTCCCCCGAGGCGGACGGACTTTTACCCCGAGGCCCGCGAGTACCGGTGTGGTCGAGGCACTCCTGGTGGTCGGGCTGGTCGTCGCGGTGTTCGTCGGCTTCAACATCGGCGGCTCCTCGACGGGCGTCTCGTTCGGCCCGGCGGTCGGCAGCGGCACCCTCTCGAAGACGGCGGCGGCGGCGCTCATGTCGCTGTTCGCGCTCGCGGGCGGCTGGACGGTCGGGCGCGAGGTGATCGAGACGATGGGCGGGAAGATCGTCCCCGCCGCGCAGTTCACGCTGGCCGCCAGCGTCGCCGTCCTCTTCTTCGTGGGGCTGGCGCTGCTCGTCTCAAACACCTTCGGCGTCCCCGCCTCGACGTCGATGACGGCCGTCGGCGCCATCGCCGGCCTCGGCGCCGCCACCGGGACGTTGAACGCCGACGTGATGCTCCGGATCGTCGGCTGGTGGCTCGTCGCGCCCGTCGTCGCCTTCTGGATCTGTGCGGTGGTCGGCCGCTACCTCTACCCGTACCTCGACGCCGCCTTCGCGATCGACCGCACGCCCGGGGGGATCCTCGAGTTCGACGGCCGCCGCCCCCGGATCGCCGACGACACGACCGGGAAGGAACTGCTCGGGACGGTGCTCGTCGTCGTGATCGCCTGCTACATGGCCTTCTCGGCGGGCGCGTCCAACGCCGCCAACGCCGTCGCGCCGCTGGTCGGGAACGGGTCGATCACGGCGAGCCAGGGCGTGTTGGTCGCCGGGGCGGCGATCGGGCTCGGCGCGTTCACGATCGCGCGCCGGACGCTCGACACCGTCGGCAACGACCTCACGGACCTCCCGCTGTTGGCGGCGCTGGTCGTCGAGGTCGTGTCGGCGAGCATGATCACCTTCCTCTCGGCGATCGGGATCCCCGCCTCGCTGGCCGTCTCCGCGACGATGTCGATCGTCGGCCTCGGGTGGGGGCGGGCGACGCGCACGACGACCATCGGCGACGCCGTCAGCGGCGCCATCGGCGCCGACGGGGGCGACCGCGAACGGTCGGAGGTGTCGGTGAACGCGCTCGCGGCCGAACGCTCCTCGGCGGCGGACGTGCCGCGCGTCGGCGAGGAGGAGGGCGACGACCTGCTCGCCGAGGACCTGTTCGACGCCGGGACGACCGGGCGCGTCGTCTCCTTTTGGATCCTCACGCCGACCATCTCGTTCGTCTCGTCGTACGCGCTGTTCTCGCTGGTCCCGCTGTAGGGGGCGCGCCGGCACGACGGCCCCGGACCGCGTTCTCCGCCGTACGGAAAACGGTGGTTTTGGCACGCCTAAAGGCTATACGGCGGCGATTCTCCCTGCGAGATAGCAACAACTAATGGTCCGGCGGTCGAATCGCGGGACGAAATGCCCACGGTCGAATACCTCAACTACGAAGTGCTGGACGACAACGGCTGGGACCTCGACGACGACGACCTCTTCGCCAACGCCGCCGACGCGGGGCTGGACGCGGAGGACTACGGCGAGCTGGAGGTCAACGAAGGCGAGTACATCCTGGAAGCCGCCGAGGCCCAGGGCTACGACTGGCCGTTCTCGTGCCGCGCCGGCGCCTGTGCGAACTGTGCGGCGATCCTGAAGGAGGGCGAGATCGAGATGGACATGCAGCAGATCCTCTCCGACGAGGAGGTCGACGACAAGAACGTCCGCCTCACCTGCATCGGGTCGCCCCAGGCCGACGAGATCAAGATCGTCTACAACGCGAAGCACCTGGACTACCTCCAGAACCGCGTCATCTGAGCGCGGCTTCGCCGCGACTTCTCCCGTTTATCGCCGCTCGCCAGCGACGGCTCCGCCGGGGTCCGGCGCACCGCCCCCCGCCCACCGCCCACCGGCCGCCGTCGCGGGCAACGCAACGCCTAACTCCCCGGCCGCGTGCGACCGGACATGGACGTGTTCGGCGTCGCCACCGCGGCCGACCTCCTGCGCCTGCTGCTGCTCCCGCCGCTGGCGTGGGCCGCCTACCGCGACATCCGCACCCGCCGCGTGTCGAGCGGCCTCTGGTACCCGTTGCTCGCGATCGGCGTCCTCGCGCTGGCGCTCGACGCCGCGGCGGCGTTCCCGTTCGACGGCTACGCCGGCCGGATCTTCCTCGTTCGCGTGGGCTTCGCGCTGCTGTTCGTGATCCCCTTCTCGGTGCTCGCGTACCGGCTGGCCGCCTTCGGCGGCGCCGACATGAAGGCGCTCGTCGTACTCGCGGTCGCGTTCCCGACCACGCCCGCGTACGTCGTTCCGCTGTGGATCCTGCCCGACGTGACGTGGCTCCACACGGTCGGCTTCCCGGTCCACCCCGCCGCGCTCGGCGTGACGGCGATGTCGGCGCTGACGAACGCCGTGCTGTTCGGGGCGGGGTACATCGCCCTCCTGTTCGCGTCGAACCTCGCCGCCGGCCGGCTGTCGCCCGCGATGTTCGTGGGTCGCTGGACCGCCGTCGACGACCTGCCGACGGTCCACGGCCAGCTCCTCCGCGTCGACGGGCTCCGCCCGGAGCGCGGCCTCGACCTCGACGCCCTCCGGATGTACCTCCGGTGGCGCGGCACCACCCTCGCGGCCGTCCGGGCCGACCCCGAGGCCCACCGCGACCCGGCCTCCGTCGAGGGGACCCACCCCCGACCGACGGCGCCGTCCACGACGGCCCGCGGACCGACGGCGGCGTCGACGGCGGCACGGACGACTCCGGCGGCTTCGAGTTCCCCGACGCGGACGCGGCGGAGAAACCGGGTGCCGCGGCCGATGCCCCGCCTGCGGCCGCCTCGCCCGCGGCGCCGGACGACCCGTGGGCCGCCGAGCGGTTCCTCGACGACGTCGAGGGGAGCGCGTACGGCACCACCCCCGAGCGACTCCGCGAAGGGTTGGAGCGGGTGACGAGCGAGGAGGCGCTGTGGGTGTCGCCCGGCCTCCCGTTCCTCGTCCCCCTGTTCGCGGGGCTCGTCCTCGCGTTGACGTACGGCGACGCGTTGACCGTCGCCCTCGGCGCGCTGGGACTGGTGTGACCGTACCGCCGGGTCCCGAGCCGCCGGCCGGCCCGACACACGCACAAGACCTATCCGCCGCACCGCCGACGTTCGGGGCGATGAGCGACTCGCAGGTCGACGCCGCGGGCGGCGGGATCGACGTGGACTTCGGGGACGACGGGCTCGTCCCCGCGGTCGCACAGGACGCCGACTCCGGCGAGGTGTTGATGCTCGCGTACGCGAACCGGGAGGCGCTCGACCGGACGCGCGAGACGGGCCGGGCCCACTACTACTCGCGCTCCCGCGAGGAGTTGTGGGAGAAGGGCGCCACCAGCGGCCACACGCAGGCGGTCGACGAGGTCCGCGTCGACTGCGACGCCGACGCGCTCCTCTATCTCGTCGACCAGACCGGCGGCGCGTGTCACACCGGCCACCGCTCGTGTTTCCACCGCACCGTCGACGGCGACGCGGTGGGCGAACGCGTGTTCGACCCCGACGCGGTGTACGAGTAACGGATGGTCGGGGACCCCGACGCCGTCGGCGACGCGCCCGGGCCGGACGCCAGCGCGACGCCGGCCCCGCTCCCGGACGCCGACCGCGACGCGGCCGCGCTGGTCGACGCGCTCCGCGAGGCGCGCGAGCGCCGCGCCGACGCCGAGGCCGCCGTCGCCGAACACGGCGCGGCGACGCTGGAGACGGTCCGCGACGCCGTCGGGCGCGCCGACCGGCTCCTCGAGCGGTACGTCGACTCCGCGACGGGCACCGGCGACTTCCAGGCGTACGTCGAGTTCCAAGGCGAGTTCGCGGGGATCGTCGAGGACCTGGACGAGGACACGCCCGGCTACGGGGCGTTCGAGCGGGCCAACGAGGCGGTCGACGGCCGCCGCCTCTCGGAGTCGGACTTCGAGCGCGCCCGCGAGGCGCTCGCGCCCGCCCGCGACCTCGCCGACCGCCTCGCCGAGCGCGAGGACGCCGCGGCCGCCGTCCACGAGGCCGAGCGCGCCGTCGAGCGCCGCCTCGACGCGCTCGACGAGCGGGCGGCCGACCTCGAACGCCTCGTCGAACTCGGCGAGGCGGACCTGACGGCGCCCGTCGAGGAGATCCGCGAGCCGATCGCGGCGTACGACGACGCGGTCCGCGACGCGTTCGCCGACTTCCGCCGGGAGGCGCCCGCCCGCGAACTGCTCGGCTTCGTCGCCGACGCCGCCGCCACCCCGTTCGTCGACTACGCCGCCCCGCCGCCCGAACTGGTCGCCTTCCTCGCGGACGCGCCCGCCGGCGACGAGCCGGTCCCGGACCTGCTGGCGTACGCGGACTACTCGGCGTCGAAACTGGACCACTACGTCGACGACCCCGGCACCTTCACCGCCCGCGTGCGGCCCCACCGGACGTACCTCGAACGGCTCTCCGCGGACCCGCTGACGGTCGGCTGGCCGCCGCCGTCGGCGGAGACGCTCCGCTTCCAGCGCGAGGAACTCGTCTCGCTGGTCGCGACGTTCGCCCCCGAGTCGGTCGTCGCCCGCGCCCGCGCGCTCCGCGAGGCGGCCGACCACCCCGAGTACGAGCGCCTGCGCCGGGCCGCCGAGGCGGAGGCGGAGCTGTCGGACGAGGAGGTCGAGCGCGTCGCCTCGGGGGCGGCGGCCGCGGAACTGGCCGCCGCCCGCGCGCGTCGGGCGGCGCTGGCGGCGGCGCTCGACGACGAGTGAGCGACGGCCGCGCGGGCGGCTACACCGGCCGCGCGTACACCGCCGTCGGGTACGACTCCCCGTCGACCTCGAACGCCGACGAGCCGACGCGCTCGAAGCCGCGCGCCTCGTAGAACGCGCGGGCGTCGTCGTTGGCCTCGAACGTCTCCAGCGCCAGCCGGTCGACGTCCGCGGGCAGCCGCTCGACGACGTCGGCCACCAGCGCGCTCCCGACGCCCTCGCCCTGTCGCTCCGGGTCGACGTAGACGGCCCGGAGTTCGGCGTCGTCGCGCTCACAGAACGCCTTCCGGTCGGCGCCCCACAGCGCGTCCGCGAACCCGACGACCGCGCCCGGCGCCGGGTCGACGGCGACGAGGAACGCACGCTCGTCGTCGACGGCGCGCTCGTAGCGCGCCTGCAGTTCGCGGCCGCTCGGGACGGTCATCGCGTCGAGCCGCTCGGCGGGGAGGATGCCGGCGTAGGCGTCGCGCCACGCCGCGCGGTTCACCGCCATCGCCGCGCGGAACTCCGTCGCCGAGGCGACCGGGCGCACCAGCGTGTCCATGTCGCCGACTCGGGACCGTTCGGACAAAAGCCGTGTGGGCCGGGGCGTCGACCTCGCGGCCTTACGCCTCGACGCCCTTCTTCGCGTCCGCGAGCGCCCCGCGGGCCTCCGTCGCGAGCGCGCGCGCCCGCTCGGGGTCGGCCGACTCGGCGTACACGCGGACCTTCGGCTCCGTGCCGGAGGGGCGCACGAGCACCCACGCGTCGCCGTAGTCGAGCCGGTAGCCGTCCTTGGTGTCGGGCTCGGCGTCGGCGGCCTCGGCGTACGCGGCGGCCGCGTCGAGCATCGCGTTCAACTCGGCGTCCGTCTCGTAGGTGAGGTTCTCGCGGACGTTCGTGTAGTCCTCGTACGGTGCGACCACGTCGCTGACGGCGACGTCGCGCGCGGCGAGCAGCTCGAGGAACTTCGCGGCGATGAACGCGCCGTCGCGCACGAGCCGGTAGTCGGGGAAGAACACGCCGCCGTTGCCCTCGCCGGCGACGGGGACGGACTCCCCCTCGCGCCACAGCTCCTTGATCCGGGTGATGATGTTCGTCGAGCCGATGGGCGTGAGCTCGAGGTTCGCCCCGGCGGCCTCGCAGACGTCGACGAGGCGCTGGGAGACGTTGACGGCGGCGACGGTCGTGTCGCCCTCGCCGAGGTGGTGAGCCGCCAGCGCAGCCAGCGAGGCGTCGCCCTCGACGTACTCGCCCGTCTCGTCGACGAAGACGGCGCGGTCGGCGTCGCCGTCGTGGGCGACGCCGGCGTCGGCGTCGGCCGCGCGGACGAGCCGCTTCAGGTCCGCGAGGTTCTTCTCGACGGGCTCGGGGTCGCGCCCCGGGAAGTGGCCGTCCGGCTGGGCGTTCACCGTGACGACGTCACAGCCGAGTTCGCGGAAGAACTCGGGGGAGGTGAGCGCGCCGGCGCCGTGGCCGGGGTCGAGCGCGACCGTGAGGCCGGCGTCGGCGACGGCGTCGCGGTCGACCGTGGCGAGCATCTCGGCGACGTAGTCGTCGTTCGCGTCGGCGACGCGCCGGGACGCGCCGATGGCGTCCCACGCGACCGTCGTGGTCCCCTCCGAGAGGAGGCGGTCCTCGACGACCTCGAGCCGGCTGACGGGGAGTTCGACCCCGTCGTCGCCGACGAGCTTCACGCCGTTGAACTCCGGCGGGTTGTGCGACGCCGTGATCATCACGCCGGGCACCGCCTCCACCTCGCAGTACCGCACCAGACTCGGGGTCGGCACGACGCCGAGTCGCTCCACGTCGACGCCGGCGGCCGTGATGCCGGCGGCGGCGGCGTCCGCGAACGTCCGCCCGGACGTGCGCGTGTCGTGGCCGAGGGCGACCCGGTCGGCGTCCCACGTCGCCGCGGCGGCGGCGGCCACCCGGGAGACGAACTCCGGGGTGAACTCCTCGCCCACGACCCCGCGGGTGCCGCTCGATCCGAAGACCTTCATTCGGTTCGTAGGTCCGACGTGGGGCGGGATAGTGGTTCCGACCCGTCACGCTCCGTGCGACACGGAACCGCGGCCGTCGCCGCCCGCCCGGCCGCCACGACGACCGGCCGGCGCTGGCTCCGTCGCTCGGCGGCGGGATTTACCTCCGATGCCGGCGAACCGACGACCATGATCCACGCGACCGGTCCGCTGCTGTCGATCGACCTCGACGCCCGCGAGGCGACGACCGAGGGGATCGACGACGTGCTCGGCGCGTTCGTCGGCGGGCGCGGCGTCGGGACGAAACTGGCGTTCGACCGCGTGCCGTTCGACGCCGACCCGCTCGGGCCCGAGAACCGCCTGTACCTGACGACGGGGCCGCTCCAGCACTCGTCGATGAGCTTCACCGGGCGGATGAACATGACGGGCGTGTCGCCGCTCACCGGCGGGCTCGCGTCCTCGAACGCCGGCGGCTTCCTCTCGCGCAACTTCACCGGGACGGGGTACGCCGCCGTCGAACTCCGCGGCGCCGCCGACGAACCGCTCGCGGTCCACGTCCGCGAGGACGGCGTCACCTTCGAGTCGGTCCCCGAACTCGTCGACGCCGAGGTGCCCGCGGTGACCGACTGGGCCGAGGCGGAACACGACCTCGCGGCCGAACACCTCGCGTGTATCGGCCCCGCGGGCGAGCACCGCGTGCGCTACGCCTGCGTGATGACCAGCGAGACGCGCGCGTTCGGGCGCACCGGCCTCGGCGCGGTGCTGGGGAGCAAGAACGTGAAGGTGCTCACGTTCGACGGCGACGCGGCCGCGGACGTCGAGATCGACGCCGTACAGTCGGAGATCCACCGCGAGGCCGCCACGTCGGACCACATCATGAAGCGGCAGGGCACCACCAGCGTCACCGAGCTCGCCAACGAGGTGGAGGCGCTCCCGACGGACTACTTCTCGAAGCAGTCGTTCGACGGCGTCGAGGGGATCGGCGGCGACGCGGTGGAGTCGAAGAAGTACAAGAAGGGCACCTGCTCGCAGTGCGCGTTCGCCTGCAAGCTCCCGACGCGCGACGAGGCCGCGGGCGTCGAGACGGAGGGTCCGGAGTTCGAGACGGTGATGGCGTGGGGGTCGAACCAGTCCGTCGACGACGTGGTCGAGGTGATGAAGGGGAACGAGCTGTGCGACCGCCTCGGCGTCGACACCATCTCCGCGGGCGACACGATGGCCGCCTACCTCGCCAGCGAGGACGACCTCGGCGACGCCGAACGCGCCCGCGAACTGCTCCGGAAGGCGGCGTTCCGCGAGGGCGAGGTCGGCGACCTGCTCGCGGAGGGCGTCCACCGCGCGGCCCCCGAGTTGGGCGTCGACGACTGGACGGTGAAGGGGCTGGAGTTCGCCGCCCACGACGGCCGCGCGCTCAACGGGCAGGGGCTGTCGTTCGCGGTGTCGAACCGCGGCGCCGACCACATGTACGCCGGCTTCTACGCGAAGGAGTACCCGCTCGTCTCCAAGGAGGAGGCGCTCGACAAGCGCGGGCTGGAGGGGAAGCCGCCGCTCGTCGCCGAGGCGGAGAACCACGCCGCCGTCCTCGACTCGGCGGTCGCGTGCAAGTTCTCCCGGGACTTCGTGAGCGACGAGCGGCTGGGCGCGCTGTTGGACGCCGACTACGACGACCTGCTGGACGTGGGCGCCCGCGTCGTCGAGCTGGAGCGGGCGTTCAACAACCGCCGCGGCTTCGACCGCGACGACGACGCGCTGCCGTACGACCTCGACGGGTTCGCGGACGCGCTCGACGAGTACTACGCCGCCCGCGGCTGGCGCGCCGACGGCGTGGTGCCGGGGCTGGGCGAGCCGGGCGCGAGCGACGGCCCGGCGGCGGCGGACGACTGAGGCGGCCGTGTCCCCCGACACGACCGCCGACGACGGTGCGACCGCCGCCCGCGACGCGGACGGCCACGCCGTGGACCGGACGGAGACGGCCGCCGTCGTCGTGGTCGGCTGCGGCCCCGGCGGCGCCGTGCTCGCGTCCCTCCTCGCCCGCAGCGGCGTCGACGTCACGCTGGTGGAGCGGGAGGCGACGTTCGCGCGCGAGTACCGCGGCTTCGGGTGGAACCCGAGCGTCGTCCGGCTGTTCGACGAGATGGACCTGCTGGACGACGTGCTCGCCCTCGCCCACGAGACGGTCCGCGAGGGGACGTTCACGCTGTACGGCGAGCCGGTCCGCGTGCTCGACTTCGACGTGCTCGACACCGCCTACCCGTACGCCCTGCTCATGGAACAGCCCGCCCTCCTCGAACTGCTCGTCGACCGCGCGAGCGAGTACGGGGGGTTCGACTTCCGGCCGTCGACGACGGTGACGGGCCTGCGGCGCGACGACGACGGCGCCGTCCGCGGCGTGACCGCGCGGGACCGGGCGGCCGACGAGTCGCTCGCGGTCGACGCGCGCGTCGTCGTCGGCGCGGACGGTCGCTACTCGGCGGTGCGCTCGGCCGCGGGCATCGACGCGGGCCTGTTCGACTCGCCCGTCGACCTCGTGTGGTTCACGCTCCCGGCGGGCACCGTCGACGCCGCCACGCAGGGACAGATCGGGCCCGGCGGGATCCTCGTCCACTTCGGCCTCGGCGCCGGGCGCCTGCAGGTCGGCTTCCTCCTCCGCGACGGCGAGTGGCCGGCGGTCCGCGAGGCGGGGTTCGACGCGTTCCGCGAGCGCGTCGCCGCCGTCGACCCGGCGGTCGCGCGGGCGATGGGCGCCCACCTCGACGGCTTCGCCGACACGACGCTGCTCGACGTCGCCCCCGGGGTCGCGCCCGAGTGGACGCGCGACGGCCTCGTCCTGCTGGGCGACGCCGCCCACACCGCCAGCCCCGTCGGCGCGCAGGGGAACCCCTCGCGGTCGAGGACGCGGTCGTCCTCCACGACGTGCTCGCGGACGCGCTCGGGGACGGAGCCGGCCCGCTCCCCGCCGGCGCGCTCGCCGGGTTCGAGCGCCGCCGGCGGCCGACCGTCGAGCGGGTCATCGCGCTCCAGCGCCGCGCCGCCCGGGGGATGGCGTGGTGGCTCCGCTTCGGCGAGCGCGTGCCGCCGTGGCTCGTCCGCGCCCCGGCGGTCGCCTTCGGCCGCGCCGCCGCCGCCAGCCGGCTCGCCCGCCGGCCGGTCGAGGCGTTCGCGCTCGGCGACCGCTCCGTGTCGGTCGCGCGCGAGCGGTTCGTCGACTGACCCGGGGCGGCCGCGACCGGCCGTCCGCGTCCCCCCGCCCCCGCACCGCGTTTCAGGCCTGATAGGCGGGGCCGAACCGTTATGCCCGGCCTGCGTCCCTCTCCCGACGTGAGCACGAAACGGATGTCGACCGTGTCGCTGGGGATGTTGATCGTCGTGTCCGTCGTCGCGGCCGCGCTCGTCGCGGTGCAGGTGATCTGAGCGGGCCGACGGGAGCGGACCGACCGACGGCGAGCCGCCGGGGGGCGGACGGGCGGACCGGAAGCGACGGGTCGCGACGGGTCGCGACGGGACCGAACCGACGAACCCAACCGCCGCGAGCCCCTGCCCTCGGTCGATGGAGATCCAGTTCCTCGGCGGCGCCCGCGAGGTGGGTCGCTCGGCGGTGCTCGTCGACGACGCGCTCCTCCTCGACTACGGGACGCTGACCGGGGACCCGCCGCAGTACCCGGTCGGGCGGCCGGAGCCCGACGCCGTCGTCGTCAGCCACGGCCACCTCGACCACGTCGGGCAGGTGCCCGCGCTCCTCCGGGGCGACCGCCGCCCGCCGATCCACTGGACGCCGCCGACGGGCGAACTGGCGCGGGTGCTCGCCCGCGACACGCTGAAACTGCGCGGCTACGACTGCACCTTCACCGGGAGCCACGTCCGGCGCCTCGGCGAGGTCGAGCACCGCCACGGCTACGACGAGCCGTTCGTCGTCGCCGCCGGCGGCACCGACTACGAGGTGACGTTCTTCGACGCCGGCCACATCCCCGGCAGCGCGCACGTCCTCGTCGACGACGGCGACACCCGGCTGCTGTACACGGCGGACTTCCACACCGACGACACGCGCCTGCTGTCGGGGTCGACCGCCCGGCCCGACGCCGACGTCGTGATCTGCGAGAGCACCTACTCCGACGTCACCCACGAGGACCGCACACGGGTGGAGGAGCGGTTCGTCGAGCGCGTCCGCCGCACCCGCTACGAGGGCGGGACGGCGCTGATCCCGGCGTTCGCCATCGGCCGCACGCAGGAGGTGCTGCTCGTCCTCGGCGACACGGAGGTGCGCCCGTACCTCGACGGGATGGGCCAGACGGTGACCGACATCGTGCGCCGCCACCCCGAGTTCGTGCGCGACCCCGACGCGCTCCGGCGGGCGAAGTCGGGGGCCCGGTACGTGACCGGGAAGGACGGCCAGCGCGAGCGCATCGCCGCCGACAACGAGGCCATCGTCACCACCTCCGGGATGGTGTCTGGCGGCCCGGTGATGCGCTACCTCCCGATGCTCCGCTCGGACCCGACGAACCACGTCTGCCTCACCGGCTACCAAGTCGAGGGGACGAACGGCCGGATGCTGCTGGAGCGCGGGCGCTGCGAGTTGGACGGCGGGGTCGTCCCCGTCGCCGCCGGCGTCGAGCTGTTCGACTTCTCGGCCCACGCCGACCGCGACGGCCTGCGCTCGTTCCTCGACGGCTACCGCGACGCGACCCTGCTCGTCAACCACGGCGACCGCTGTCCCGCGTTCGCGGCTGACCTGCGCGAGGACGGCTACGACGCGAGCGCCCCGGAGCTGGGCGAGCGCGTCGTCGTCTGAGCGCGACGCGTGCGCCCCCGCCCGTAACGCCCTTTCTTCCGCCGCCCGTGGACACGTGCGTGGTCGGCGATCCGGACGACATCGACCCCGAGGCGGTGTTGGAGCGTCGCGAGCGCCGCGTCTCGCGGCAGGGACACGCCGCGGTCGCGGGGGCGCTCGCGACGACGGCGCTGTCGACGGCCGCGCTCGCGCTGGCGATCGCCGTCGGCGCGCTCACGCCGCGGGCGCTCCTGCCGGTGTTCTCGCTGGCGGGGCTGGGGGCGCTGGCGGGCGCGTGGCTCAACGGCGCGCTGGTGAAGCGCACGGACGACTCGCGGCCGTGGTTCCGCCGGGGCGTCGGGGTCGTCCTCGCGGCGGCGGCGGCGCTCTCGGCGGCGGTGTTCCTCCTCGGGAACGGTGTCGGCGAGTCGGTGCAGCTGCTCGTGATCCTGTTCGGGGTGGCGTGGCTCGCGGGCGCGGCGGTGACGTGGCGGTTCCGGTGACGCGGCGGACGCGACCGGGCGCCCGTCGGACGGCCGCGGGGCCCGTGGAGCCGCCCGGCGGCTCAGGCGTCGGCGGACTCGACCTCGACGGCGACCTCGTTGCGCCGGAGGAACGGGAGCGTCCACGGCGCGTCGTACCCCATGTAGAACGGCTCGCCGGCGACCGGCACCGACGCCGACGCCAGCGCCGCCTCCAGCCGCTCGACCTCCCGCGCCACCCGGCGCCCGGTCGGTCGCCACGAGAACCGCCTGACGGCGAGCGTTCGCTCCGGGACGGCGACGAGCGTCACGTCCTCGTCGGTCGGGCGCGGCGCCGACTCGGCGTCGTACTCGGCGGGGAGGTAGAACGCCATCCGCACGCCCCCCTCGACGTCGTCCGTCTCGACGGGCGCGGTCATCGGGATGCGCCGGCTCCCGTCGCTCACCTCCACGGGCGCGGTCATCGGGATGGAGACGCCGCGGCCGCCGTCGTCCCCGTCGCCGACGCGGACGGGCGCGGTCATCGCGAGGTCCGTCTCCGTCTCGTTGGCGCCGGCGATGTAGCGGAACAGCCGCCCGAACGCCTCGCGGCGGCCGTCGGCGACCGTCTCCGCGAGGACCGTCGGCGGGTAGCGCCGTAGCTCCACGTCGCCCACGCTGGCGACGACGGTGTACGGCACCGACTCCGTGGTGTACCGCCGGTAGAGGTTCCACGCGCCGAGCACGCCGACGGCGGCGCCGGCGGCGCCGAGCGCGAGCGAGACTGGTCGGTTCATGCCGTCGTCGTACGCGTCCCGACGGCATACCGTTTGCCTCCGGGGCGACGACCGGTCAGTCGTCGGCGTCGACGTCGGCGTCGGCGGCCGCGCCCGCGTCGCCGTCCCCGTCGCCCGCGGTCCCGAACTCGTACGTCACGCCGGTCAGCTCCTCGGAGACGTTCCACAGGCGCTCGGCGTCGCCCTCGCGGTACGAGCGGTCGCTGGAGCGCTGGCGCTCGGGGTGGCCCCGCATGTCGAACAGTCCGCCCGGGCCGACGTAGTCGCCGCCGGCGACGCCCGGCGCGGTCGCGGCGTACAACAGCGGCCACGCGCCCGCCGCGGCCGACTGGGCGAACACGGCGTTCGCCGCCCGCATCGCGAGCGCTCGGAACTGCGACCCTTCGGCCTCGGGTCCGCGGCGCTGGAGGTTCGTCGCCGCCCACCCCGGGTGACAGACGACGCTCGTCACGCCGTCGACCCCGTGCCCGTCGAGGCGTCGCTGGAGTTCGTAGCCGAACAGGACGTTCGCGAGTTTGCTCTGCCCGTACGCCTCCCACTTGCCGTACGCGCGCTCGTGGTGGAGGTCGTCGAAGTCGATCTCGCCGCGCTCGTGGGCCCGGCTCGACTGGGTGACGACGCGGCTCTCCCCGTCGGCGGCGACGAGGTCGTCGAGGAGCAGCCCCGTGAGCGCGAAGTGGCCGAGGTGGTTGACGCCGAACTGCGTCTCGAAGCCGTCGACGGTCTCGGTGCGCGGGATCGCCATCACGCCCGCGTTGTTGCAGAGCACGTCGATCGGGTCGTCCCGCTCGTCGGCGAACGCCCGCACCGACGACAGGTCCGCGAGGTCCAGCTCCGCGACGGTCAGGTCGTCGCCGCTGACGCCGGACTCCGCCCGTTCGATCCCGGCGGCCGCCGCCTCCCCGCGCTCGACGCTGCGACACGCGAGGGTCACCTCGGCGCCCGCGCGGGCGAACGCCCGCGTCGCCTCCTTCCCGATGCCGCTGTTGGCCCCGGTGACGACGACGCGTTCGCCGTCCATGTCGGGGAGGTCAGCCGCGGTCCAGCCGGTCATGCCCGACGGTTCGCCCGCCCGCGGCCTAAACCCCGAGGGCCGGCACGCTACAGCCAGCCTTCGCGCCGGAAGTACGCCACGAGCACGACCGCGATGCCGGCCATCCCGAGCATCGTCGCGTGGTAGGCGTACGGCCACGCGAGTTCGGGCATCGACGCGAAGTTCATCCCGAACACGCCGGCGACGAACGTCAGCGGCAGGACGACCGTCGCGACGACGGTGAGCCGGCGCATCACCTCGTTGGTCGACTGCGACAGCGTGTTGAGGTAGATGTCGCGCGCCCCCGCGGTGAGGTCGCGGTACGTCTCGGTCAGCTCGACCAGCTGGACGACGTGGTCGTACACGTCGCGGTAGTACTTCTCGCTCGCCTCGGCGACGTGGTCGGCGTCGCCCCGCGTCAGCGGGCTGAGCGCGTCGCGTGTCGGCCACACGACCCGCCGCACAGACAGCAGTTCGCGACGGAGGTCGTTGATCTCGCCGAGCGTGTCGGGGTCGGGGGCGTCGATCACCAGCTCCTCGACGGTCTCGATGTCGTCCTCCAGCTCGTCGAGCAGGCGGAAGTAGCCGTCCACGACGCGGTCGATCACGAGGTAGCCCGCGAAGTCGGGGCCGCGCGCGAGCGCGCGCCGCTCGGCGCTCGCGAGACGGTTCCACACCGGCTCGACCGCGCCGCCCCCGTCGGTCGTCACCGTCACCAGCCAGTCGTCGCCGACGAACACGCCGACCGGGCGGGTCCGGATCTCCTCCAGAAACGTCGTCTCGCCGATGCGGAAGCGTGCGGCCTTCACCAACAGGAACGTGTACTCGTCGAGCACCTCCGACTTCGGGCGGCCGTCGCCCAGCACGTCCTCGGCGTGCAGGGGGTGGATCCCGAAGCGCTCGGTCACGGTCGCCAGATCGCCCGTCGGGCGCGGCGTCCCGCCGGTGTCCGCGACGCCCTCGCCGCCGTCGGCGTCCCCGACGTCCACCCACACCCAGGTCGTCCCCGGGGCCTCGACGGCCGCCGTGGGGTCGGCGAACGTCGCCGACTCGCCGTCGGTGTACGACAGCGCCCGGATCACCGGTCGTCGCCCCCTTCGCCGTCCGCGGGGCGCCGGCGTCGACGCCGGCGCCGGTCCCGCCCGCGTCGCTCGTGCGGGCGGTCCCCGTCCCGCCGTCGGCCCGGTCGACCGTCCCGCCGGTCACCGTCCCCGTCTCGGTACGGCCGTACGTGACCGCCGCGAGCGTCACGCCGATCATCAGCCCCGCGATGCTCGCCTCCCGACCCGGGTACGGCGCGGCGACGCCGGCGCCGTAGCCGACCAGCGACAGCGTCGTCAGCGCCGCCGCCGCGAGGAACGTCCGGTCCATGTCGCGCCCGTCGACACCGACCCCCCTAACGGTTCGGGCACGCGCAACGGCCTTGTGCTTCGGTACCGTTGACCACGATATGGCAGTAGACGACGCCGACCCCGCGATCCCCGACCTCTCCGAGGAGGAGGCGCGGGCGCTCCACTCCCTCCAACTCGGGATCGAACACGCCTACCGGGCGTACGCGGACCTGCTCGGCTGTCACCACCGGACGGGACACGCCATGGACCGGTTCGCCGAGGCGGAGGAGCTGTTGCGAGCGGCCGGCCACGACGGCTACGCCGACACGATCCGCGACCGGCTGTTGCCCGCCGGCGCGGTCGAGGACCGCTGGACGTACGAGCTCGTCACGGAGTTCCGGCGGGGGCTGGTCGACGAACTCGACGCCTTCGAGACGACGGTCCGCGACGACCTCGCGGGCGGGGTGGACCACGTGAGCGAACGCGCCCAACAGCGGGCGTGGCGCGAGCGGGCCCGCTCGTCGGAGTGGACGGAGTGAGGCCCGTCCCGCCCGTCGCGTGACCGCGCGGCCGGTCGCGCCGCTGGTCGGGACGGTCGCGTGGACGGCGCGGCACGGGGCCTCGCCGTCGACAGTCAGGAACGCTCGCTCGGCTCGCGGCTCGCCTCAGTCGTCGTCGACGACGACCTCGACGGGCTCGGACTCCTCGGCGGCTTCCGCGCCGCCGGCGCTCCCGCGCTCCTGGTACAGCATCACGCCGGCGACGACGAGGACGATCCACGAGCGCCAGTTGGCGAGGTTGAGCGTGTAGCCGATGCCGAACGGCTTCTTCACGAGCATGCCCTTGCCGGGCTGCCAGTACGAGGAGAGCAGGCGGCCGACGCTGGGACGCTCGAAGTTGTACGGGATCCCGAAGAGTTCCCCCGATTGGGGTTTATCTGCCATACGACCGACAACGACGGCTTCGGATAAATCGCTTTGGCCCGATGGCGGCACAACACGGGCTGGGTTCTCGTCCGATACCGGCCCGCCCGGCTCGACGCGCCGACCGCCGGGACGCGTCGGGCAGCGGGTGTGCGGCCCGTCGTCGGCGCCGCGGGGCCGTCTGTTCGCCTACCGGTAGCGACCGCGCCCCTCGACGCCGCGGAGCCGGTCCAACACCGCGTCGTCGCCGACCGCGCGGTACCCCTCCTCGACCGCCGCGACCAGCGGCGCCGGGTCGGTCGCGGTCCCCTCGACGGACTGCTCGAACACGTGCAGGTCCATCGCGTAGTCCTCGACGTGGTCCGACTGGAAGCCGAGGCCGAAGTCGATCAGGAACAGCCGCCCGTCCTCCGGCGCGCCGTCGCGGCCGACGCGGGCGTTGCGCGTCGTCGGGTCGCCGTGGACGATGCCCGCGACGTGGAGCCGCGCGAGGTGCTCGCCGACCGTCCGCGCGTGGTCGACGGTCGAGCCGGCCGCCAGGTCGCGGGCGCCGACGAACTGCATCGTCAGCGTCGCCTCGGGCACGTCCACGTCGCGCACCAGCGGCGTCGGGACGCCCGCGCGCCGCGCGGCCGCCAGCAGCCGCGCCTCCGCGACCGTCCGCTCGCGCCGCAGCGTCGCGTCCAGCTCCGGGTGGCGGTACGCCTTCGGGAGCCGCCGCTTCGCCACCGTGTCGCCGCGGACCTCGACGGTCGCCTCCGCGCCGCGCAGGTCGGCCGCGTCGTCGCTCGCCCCCGGCACGCGCGCGACCGACTCGCCCGAGCGCCACGTCACCGGCACCTGGTCGGGGCGGAAGTCCGGGTCGATGGCGGAGTCCGCGACGGCGACGGTGTCGCCCGCGGCGGCCATCTTCGCGCCCAACACCGCGATCATCCCGGCGTTGTCGCGGAGGAACCGCGGCTCGGGCGCGTGGAACCGGGCGCCGCGTTCCTCGCACATCGACGCGAGCATCTCCCTGAGGCGCGCGTTCTGCCCGACACCGCCCCCGAGCACGAGTTCGTCGGTGCCCGTCAGCGACAGCGCCCGCTCGGCGACCTCGGTGAGCATCGCGAACACGTGCTCCTGGAGGGCGAAACAGACGTCCTCGACGGGGACGCCGTCGTCGTACGCGTCCTTCGCGGCGGACATGATCCCCGAGAAGGAGAAGTCCATCCCCTTCACGACGTACGGCAACTCGACGAACTCGCCGTCCGCCGCGTGGGCTTCGATCTTCGGGCCGCCGGGGTGGCTCCAGCCGACGTGGCGGGTGAACTTGTCGAGGGCGTTGCCGACGCCGGTGTCCATCGTCTCGCCGAGCACGCGGTAGCGCCCGTCGTGGAAGCCCAGCAGGTGCGCGTTCGCCCCCGAGGCGTTCAGACACACCGGCGAGTCGAAGCCGGCGCGGTGGCGCCCGATCTCGAGGTGGGCGACCATGTGGTTGACGCCGACCAGCGGCACGCCGAGCGTCTGCGCGAGCGCCCGCGCGGCGGTGGCGACGACGCGGAGACAGGGGCCGAGTCCGGGGCCGCGCGAGAAGGCGACCGCGTCGACCGGCGGCTCGTCGTCGCCGCGGTCGTCGTACTCCTCGCGGGCGTGGCCGAGCGCCGTCTCGATCACCCGCGGGATCGCGTCGCCCATGTGTTCGGCGGCCTCGCGCGGGTGAATGCCGCCGCTGTCGGGTTCGTACGGGTCGGACTCGATAAACACGGCGTCGGTCTCGGCGTCGAACACCGCGGCGCTGGCGCACCAGGCCGTGCCCTCGACGCCGAGGACGCGCATCCGGCGTTACGCTTCCTCTGCCTCGGCGTCCTCGTCGCCGGCGATGGCGTTCCGCTCGAGGACGTACTCCTGCTCGACGTCGGCGGCGTGCTCGGCCGTCTCGTACACCTTCGCGTAGCCGACGGTCTTGCGCATCCCGAACTTCGTGTCGAGTTCCTGGATGACGACCTCGTCGGAGCCCTTGTCGAGCTTGGCCGCGAGCGAGTCGCGGACCTGCAGACGCGCGGGGGTTGCTTCGTCGTGCTGCACCTCGAACCGGACGTCCGTCCGGTGGAGCATGGGGTTCTCCTGCTCGGAGATGATGTCGATGTCCATGGTTCAGTTGTCCGTCAATGGACCCGGCACCGGGAAAAGGACTTCGAAGCGGCCTGCGCCCGTGTACGGGAGTGTCCGGCGCCTCCGGCGGCCCGTCCGCGCTACTCGACGCCCAGCGCCGAGAGCGCCGCCGCGGTGTCGCCGTCCAACTTCCCGAGCAACTCGCGCGCCTCGCGCTTCGACGCCGCGGTCACGTCGACGAGCACCATCCCCTCGTTCGGCTGGCCGTACACGACGCTCGCGCCCTCGGGGGCCACGAGGAGCGCCGGGACGGTCGCGAGGTCCTCCTCGCCGGTGACGTGGATCACGACGGGGTCGGGGTCGGCGAGCGCCTCCGCCAGCGCCTCCAGCATCGCCGTCGAGAGGGTCGCGGGTGGGTTGTCGACTTCGATCCGGCGGTTCCCGCCGTCGAGGACGGCGGCGATCTCGGCGCCGACGGCCTCGCGTTTCGTCTTCCCGTCGATCACGGCGACGTCGGGGTCGCGGCCGGCGACGCGGAGGTGGTAGGTGACGACGTCGCCGACGGCGACGATCGGGTCGCCCGCGTCCGCGAGCAGTCGCTCCGTGTCCGTGTAGACGGGACCCATCGGGTCCTTGAACGCGCCGCGGAGGTCGTCGGGGAGCGAGAGCATCCGAGCGGGTCGTTCAGCGGACCTTCAGCGCGTAGCTGCCGGGCGTACTCACGTTCATCTCCGGCGCGATCTCCGACTTCTCGGGGTGGGGGATGATGACGTAGCCGGCCCAGTCCTCCGTCAGCGAGGAGGAGCCGCAGTTCTCGCACGTCTGGGCGTCCGGCCCGTTGACGAAGTGGCACTCGCGGCAGGCGAGGCGGTCCTCCGCCATCAGTTACCCTCCGCGGGGGCGCCCTCCGAGCGCCGGCGCACGTCGGCCTCCAGCCACTCGTGTTTGCCGAGGCCCGGCTGTTTGGCCGTGAGGCCGATCTTCGAGTCGCGCGGGTTGCGCTCGTCGATCGACTTCGTGACGACGCGGACGCGGACGGGGTCGTCGACCCCGAGCGTGTCGCTCGACTCCGTCGAGGCGAGCTGTTGGTTCTCCCCGTCGTACGCGAGGTACTCGTCGGAGATCTGCGAGACGTGCAGCAAGCCGTCGACGGGGCCGATGCCGACGAAGGCGCCGAACTCGACGACCTCCACGACGTTCCCGTCGACGACCTCCTGCATGTCCGGGTCGAAGGTCACGGCGTCGAACTCCGCCTGATAGTAGACGCCGGGGCGGTTCGGGAGGACGGCGCCGTCGCCGATCTCGTGGACCTCGATGACGCTGACCACGCTGCCGACGTCCTCGTCCATGCGTCCCTCCAACTTGTCCTGCAAGAGCTTGCGGACGCGGTCGCGGCTCACGTCCGCCAGATGCTCCGGCGGGACCTCGACCGTGTCCTTGAGTCGTACCCGTTTGTACATGCTATGGTTCTGTTATCGCGAGTGTGTTCGCGCCCCTTAAACCGATTACGCGTACGCCCCGAGCGAGGAGGCGCTCGCGCAGGGGGCGGTCGTTCGTGGCGACGTAGCCGTCGAAGGACTCGCCCGAGGCGAGTTCGACGACCGCGTCGTCAGCGTACTCCTCCGTCGTCGCGACGACCCGACACCGCTCCGCGAGGTCCCGGCCGACCGAGGCGGCCGTGGCTTCCTCGCCGGCGCCCGTCGCGAGCTTCTCCAGCTCGGCGACGACCGCCTCCGGAGTGACGAGGTCGGGGTCGTCGACGAGCCGGTCGAGCTCGTCGAACACGCGGACGCCGCACTCCACCGGCATCATCAGCGCGTTCGTGTCGAGCACGACCGTCGTCACCCGGTTACTCCGTGAGGGTCCCGACGCCGATGAGGCGCCACCGGGCGCCCATGCGACGGTTGATGGCGATCTTCGCGCCCTCCTCGGCGCAGACGGGCCGCTTGAGGTTCACCTCGCACTCGCCCGTCCGGGCGCTCGTCACCGCGCCGACCGTGGTCGCGGTGCCGACGGTGAGCATCAGCGGCTCGCCGGTGGAGATCTCCTCGACCTCCCCCTCGCCGACGACGCGGTCGAGCAGCTCGGCGTCCATCTCGAAGCCGTCGCGCGTCGGCGGCAGCGTGCCGGGCTCGCCGGCGACCTGGCCGGCGAGCGCGTCGCCCTTCGTCAGGCTCGGGTCCAGCCCGGTCCCGACGCCGAGCAGTCCGCCGGGGCCGACCTCCTCTTGCGGCCGTCCGCCCGCCTGCAGCGAGCGCACCGACGTCTCGATCGAGTGGTACTCCGAGGAGCCGCCCTCCTCGACCTCGCGGCCGGGACGCAGCTCCAGCTCGTCGCCCTCGGAGAGGGTGCCCTGCGCGAGCGACCCGCCGATGACGCCCCCGAGCAGGTCCTTCGCCTTCGTGCCGGGGCGGTTGATGTCGAACGAGCGGGCGGTGTACATCTTCGGCGGGAGCGTCTCGTCGCGCTCGGGCGTGGGGATGTGCTCCTCCAGCGCCGAGATGACGAGGTCCACGTTGACGCCCTGCTGGGCGCTGACGGGGACGACCGGCGCGTCCTCGGCGACGGTGCCCTCGACGAACTCCTTGATCTGTTCGTAGTTCTCGCGGGCGCGCTCGTCGTCGACGAGGTCGACCTTGTTCTGGGCGATGACGATGTTGTCGATGCCGATGATGTCCAGCGCCATGAGGTGCTCCTCGGTCTGGGCCTGGGGCACGTCCTCCGTGGCGCTCACGACGAGCACGGCGCCGTCCATGATCGACGCCCCCGACAGCATCGTCGCCATCAGTGTCTCGTGGCCCGGCGCGTCGACGAACGAGACCGTCCGCAGGACCTCGGTCTCGACGTCGTGCTCGGGGCACGTCTCCTCGACGGTGTAACACTCGGGCTCGTCGCACTCGGGGCAGCGACGCAGCGTCGCGTCCGCGTACCCCAGTCTGATGGAGATCCCGCGCTTCATCTCCTCGCTGTGCTGGTCGGTCCAGTCGCCCGACAACGCTTGCACTAGCGTCGTCTTGCCGTGGTCGACGTGACCGACGAGTCCGATGTTCACCTCCGGTTGTGTTTGCTCCGTCACCATGAGCCTCCGAGAGTAATCTCGTTGGAACTTCGCTTCGTGCGCCTGATAAAGGTGCTGTTACGGCGGTGGCGGCTCCGTGTGCGTGTCTGTGTGTTCCACGGGGACCGGAACGCGGCCCGGTCGCGTGACGTCGCCGGGCGGCGCGCCCCGCCGAGCGCGGGCCGGTCCCGAACCGGTCGCCCGCGTCGGCGTGTCGCCCGGGTCGCCGCGGATCGCGACACGGCGGAACACACTCCAGAGCGCGCGAAACCCGAACGAACGGGCTTATACGGCGCCGTCGTCAACGGACGGCCAACTGAGTACACATGACATTCGAAGACCTCCCCACGACGCCGCGGGCGGAGGAACTCCTCGACAAGGCGTTCTCGCGGGCCTCCCGCGCCGGCCGCGCGAAGGACGGCTGGGACGCCCAGGAGTCGATGCTGATCACCGCCGCGAACATCCTCTCGGACAACCTCGCCAACGTCTCCACCTCCTGGCCCGACTTCGAGTTCGAGGTCGAGCCGTTCTACTACGAACTCGCCGACGCCGTCGTCAACGTCGACGAACTCCGGCAGGCGCTGTCGGAGGTGAACTGGGCCTCCCGCCAGATCGACGAACTGCGCTCGGAGTACCAGGCGAAGATGCGCCGTTCGGGCGTCGAGACCGCGCGCAAGCACCGCAAGCAGGCGTTCGCCCGGATGGCCGACATCGTGGACGAGATCGAGGACGACCTCCTGACGGTCGGGGAGGCCCGCGACGCGCTGAAGACGCTCCCCGACATCCGCCCCGACGAGCCCGCGATCGTCGTCGCCGGCTACCCCAACGTCGGCAAGTCGTCGTTCGTCAACCGCGTCACGCGCGCCTCCAACGAGATCGCGTCGTACCCGTTCACGACGAAGGCGGTCCAGATCGGCCACTTCGAGCGCGACCGCATCCGCTACCAGATCATCGACACGCCCGGCATCCTCGACCGCCCGGAGGAGGAGCGCAACGGCATCGAGCGACAGGCCGTCTCCGCGCTCACCCACCTCGCCGACGCCGTCGTGTTCGTCCTCGACGCCTCCGGCGACTGCGGCTACCCGATCGAGGCCCAACTGGAACTGCTCGCGGAGGTCGAGGAGCGCTTCGACGCGCCCGTCATCGTCGTCTGCAACAAGAGCGACCGCTCCACGGACGTCGAGGCCGACGCGTACATGAGCGTCGCCGAGGGGGAGAACGTCGACGCGGTGCTCGACATGGCCGTCGAGGCGGTCGGCTTCGAGCCGGACCTGCCGACGCGCGGCGAGAACTGACGCCGGTCGACCCCTTCACTTCGACTCGAACTCCCGCTCCCCTTCACGCTCCGGTTCCCTCCGAGTCGCCGACTCCGCCCGGCTGTCGGCGTCGAGCAGGCGGTCGACTCGCCGCTCGAACTCCTCGTCGGAGATCTCGCCGTCCGCGTAGCGCCGCTTGAGGCGGTCCAGCGGCGCCTCCTCGGCCGGCTCCGTCGCGGTCGCCGTCCCGTCGGCGTCGTCGTCAGCGTTGCCGACTCCGGAGTAGCGGAGGCGGACCCACCGGACCGCGACCCACAGCGAGAAGACGACGACGACGCCGACCGCGGTGCCGGCGGCGACCGTCGCCGACACTCGGCCGACGTACCACAGCGCGGCGACGATCACGACGAGGTCGACGCCGAAGGCGAGGAACGTGCCCAGCATCGCCCCGGTGACGAGACGCGGGGAGTCGTCGCTCACGCCGTCGTGTCGGCCGCTGGATCACTTGGTCGTTCCGGGTGTGAAAACGGGAGTCTCGGTCTGGATCGGAACCGGAACCGGACCGGAACCGAGTGGCGACCGCTCCCCGATTACTGGAGCTCGTACGTCACGGTCACCGACGCCGACACCGTCACCGAGCCGGGCTCGAACGTGGTCGAGCCGCCGGCGTCGGCGGCCGTCTCGTAGGCGACCCGCGAGTCGTACGGCTGGTAGCCGGCCGAGCCGACCTGCATCGACAGCTCGGTGCCGACCGAGCGGTCGGCGGCGCCGGCGACCGTCTCGGCGGTCGTGCGGGCGTCCTCGACGGCCCCGGCGAGCGCCTCGGCGCGCAACTCGGCGCGCCGCTCGTCGCTCAGGGTGAACTGCACGGTCTGGACGGCGGTGGCGCCGTTGTCGACGGCGAGGTCGACGGCGCTCCCGGCGTCGTCGGGGGCCGTCTCGAACTGGAGCGCGTGGTACGCGCGGTAGCCGACGAGGTCGCGGCTGTCGCCGGAGTAGTCGTACTCGGGGCTGAGCCGGAAGGCCGTCGTCTCCACCTCGTAGCCGGCGTCGGTGAGCGCCGTCCGGAGCTGGTCGACCTGTTCGGCCGTCCGCGTCCGCGCCGCCTCGGCCGTGTCCGCGCGCACCTCGACGGCGACGCCGATCACCGCGAGGTCCGGCGCGGCGCTCACCGTGGCGCTGCCGCCGCTGGAGATCGTGTTCGTGTCTGTCGATCCGGTCGCCGTCTGGAGCGGGGTGGCGTCGCCCGCCGCCCCGGCACAGCCCGCGAGCGCGAGCATCGCCGCGACGAGGACCGCGGAGAGGAGTCGTCTGTCCATACACCGGAGACGCGCGCTCGTGGCTTTACCGTGGCGTAGACGCAAAGACGGCTTTGTGCTTTGCCGCCGGGGGGTCGACGCTCGACCGGCGGACCGGCGGCCACCGTCGCCGCGCCGCGTCGCCTCACCCCGCGCCGCCGACGGTCGCGTCCTCGACGGCGACGTACCGCACCGACACGTCGACCGACGCGGTGTCGCCGAATCCCAACGGCGCGGCCGCGTCGTCGGCGAGGCGCCGGGCCAACTCGTCGCCGATCCGCGGCGGCGTCTCCCCGGGCGGGTGGCCGACGGTCACCGTCACGGCGGTCGGCTGGCGAAACGGGAAGCCGCCGTAGGCGACCGACACGTCGAGGACGCGCGCGTCGCCGTCGAGCAGGGCGTTCGCCTCCTCGTGGGCCGCCGTCTCGAACTGCGCGCTCTCGAAGGAGGCGACGGTGACGCCCCCGAGGACGACCGTCGCCACGAGGATGGTGACGCCGAGCACGCCCACGCGCTTGAGCGTCGTCGCGCGCGTCTCGTCGAGCCGCCAGAAGCTCTCGGGGCGGTACCCCTTGTACCACAGCGTCGCCAACGCCGCGAAGTTGATCGACACGAAGTTGACCAGCACCAACAGCGCCGCGCCCGAGACGGTCGCCGGCTGGCCCCACGCGACGCCGATGCCCACGACCGCCGTCGGCGGGACCAGCGCGGCCGCGATCATGACGCCGACGAGCGCCGAGGAGACGCCCGACGACAGCGACAGCGCGCCCGCGATGCCCGCGCCGAGCGCGATGGGCAACGAGAGCACGTCCGGCGCGAGCCGCTCGCGCACCTCCGCGATCGAGAACACCTCGTCGGCCGAGAAGGGGACGATCATCCCGTAGCGCAGGACCGCGGCGAACGCGGCGGCGCTGGCGACCGCGAGCACGCCGCCGATCACTTGGAGCTTCACGCCGCGCTCGAACAGGTCGTCGTCGTCGAGCACGGTGCCGGCGCTGGCGGCCATCGCGGGGCCGATGAGCGGCGCGATCACCATCGACCCGACGACGACCGCCGCCGAGTCGAGCAGCAGGCCCGCGGTGGCGACGACCGCGCTGATGACGGTCATCGTCACGAACGCGGGGAACTTCGGGGCCATCTCCGTCGCCCGCGCGGCCAACTCCTCGCGGGCGATCCGGTCGCCGTTGCCCTCCTCGTCGTCGAGGTACCGCTCCTCCAGCGCCTCGAAGCGCTTCGAGACGACCGTCTCGGCGTCGAGGACGACGGTGTAGGCGTCGCGTTCGAGGCCGGCCTCGCGGAGCTCCGAGAGCACCGGCTCGACGGCCTCCGTCGGCAGCGGGAACGAGACGATGGCGGTGTACTCCCGGCCGCTCGTCTCGTCGGAGATGACGTAGTCGATCCCCTCCTCGTCGAGCGTCGCGAGCACCGTCTCCCGCTTGCCGGCCGGCACCATCACCTGAACGAGTCGCACGGCCACACCTCACGGACGGGGGAGTTATAGGCGACGGACGGCGGCTCGCTCCCCGCCGCTCACTCCGGCGCCAAGCGCCGCAACACGGGGATCGCCGCGAGCGTCTCGTCGGGGAGCGCCCCCAGTCGACGCCGTCGGGGCGTGCGGGCGCCGGGTCGCCGCCGGCGCGCTCGCGGACCGCGGCGGTCCGGACCGTCCGCTCGGGGGTGCAGATCAGGTCCAGCGGCACGTCGTGGGCGTCGAGCGCCACCTCGTCGTCGACCACCTGCATCCCGTGGACGGTCGTCGCCACCGTCGTATCGGCGTCCACCGCGCCCAACTCCGACAGCACCGCGAACTCCAGGTCCGCGAACCCCTCGCCCTTCCCGACGCGGCCGCCCGCCTCGGTGACGGCGACGCTCCCGGAGACGATCAGGTCGACGTGGGGGACCTCGTCGGGGCCGACCGGGACGCCGTGCTCCGCGGACCCGGACACGGTCGTCGCGTCGTCGACGTCCGGTACCTCGTCGGGTGCGAGCCGCAGGAACGGCTGCTCGTCGCGGAGCCGGGGGACGGCCATGTAGACGGTCTTGCCGGCGCGCAGGGCGGCGCGCCGCACCGGCAACTGCGGGGCGTCCGGGTTCGCCTTCAGGGTGTCCGCCGCGCGCCACTCCTCGGTCGCCGCGAGGCGCTCGCAGGCGGCGTCGGCGCCCGCGAAGTTCGGGATGCGGCCGTGGGGCGGGAACGGGAAGCGGGCCTCGCCCGACGCCTCCAGCGCGTCCCAGATCCGCTCGCGGAGCGGCTGTTTGTCGGCCGCCATCTCACTCGTCGCCACCGTTCCCGTCGCAGGTCGCCTCGAACGTCGGCGTCCCGTCGTCGACGGCGGCGTCGACGCGGAACGCGGGGCACTCGACGGGGTCCCACGTGCGACCCGTGCGGCCACCCGCGGTCTCGACGCTGAACTCGGCGGGGCCGTCGCCGACGCGGAACGTCGCGATCAGCTCGACCCGCTGGCTCGCGTCGGCCGGGAGCGTGCCCGAGAAGCGGTCGGTGACGGTGTCGCTGCCGCGGACGACGACCTCGAAGGCGCGCTCGACGTCGTCGCGGTTGGTCAGTCGGACCGTCACCTGTGCCTCCGGCGGGGACCCGGCGGTCGGGGGCGTCGTCACACAGCCCGCCAGCCCGGCCGCGAGCGCGCTCCCGCCGAGCGCGAGGGCCGCTCGGCGCGTGCGTGGCGTCTCTCGTGTCACGTCGGTCGGGTGTGGCCCTCGGGGAGTAAGTCCGTCGGCGATCCGCCGACCCGCGCCGCTTATCCGCCGCCGCGGTCCATCCCCGGGCATGACCTTCGAGGGGCGACCGAACCGGGACGCCGAGGTGGTGCTCGTCGGGCGCTCGAACGTCGGCAAGTCGACGCTGATGCGCGAGTTGACCGGCCACGACTTCACGACGGGGAAGAAGCCGGGCGTCACCCGGAAGCCGAACCACTTCGACTGGGCGCCGCAGTCGTTCATGTTCACCGACCTCCCCGGGTTCGGCTTCATGAGCGGTGTCGAGGAGGATCACCGTGAGGCGATCAAGACGGACGTGGTGCGCTACGTCGAGGACAACGCCGACTCCATCCTCGCCGGGATCCTCGTCGTCGACGGGAAGGCCGTGATCGACATCATCGACCGCCACACCGAGGCGGGCGACATCCCTCACGACGTGGAGATGTTCGGCTTCCTGCAGGACGTGGACGTGAAACCGATCGTCGCGGTGAACAAGATGGACAAGGTCGACGACCGCGACGAGCGCCTGAACGCGCTGTGCGAGCGGCTCGGGCTGTACCCGCCGTGGCAGCAGTGGGACGACACCATCGCGCCGATCACGGCGAAGAAGGGGAGCATCGAGCCGCTGAACGAGGCGCTGCGCGACTGCTTCCGGGCGGCGAATCGCGACGACCTGCTCCAGTTCGTCACGTAACCGCGGTCGCCCGAGTACGAGCGTTTATCCCACAGAACGCCGCACCCACCCACAACGATGGCCAGCGCCGACGCCGACGCCGAGGAACCGGAAGCGGGAGACAGCGACGCGTTCCCGGTCCCGGCGCTGCGCGAGCGTGCCGCGGCGTGTGCCGCCCGCCTGCGCGAGGCCGACGAGTTCCTCCTGTGCTCGCACATCGACGCCGACGGCCTCACGAGCGCCGCCGTCGCCACGGCGGCGTTCGAGCGCGCCGGCTTCGACTTCGAGACGGCGTTCTTCAAGCAACTCGACGCCGACGCCGTCGTCTCCATCGCCGCCACCGACTACGACGTGGTCTGTTTCACCGACTTCGGGAGCGGCCAACTCGACGTGATCGCACCCCACGAGGAGCGCGGCGACTTCGTCCCCGTCATCGCGGATCACCACCAGCCCGCCGACGCGGAGACGGAGTTCCACCTCAACCCCCTCCTCGAAGGACTCGACGGCGCGAGCGAACTGTCGGGCGCGGGGGCGGCGTACCTACTCGCGCGGGCGTTGGGCGACGCGACCGCCACCGACAACCGCGACCTCGCCGCGCTGGCGGTCGTCGGCGCGGTCGGCGACATGCAGGACGGCGACGACGGCCTGTCGGGCGCCAACGAGGGGCTCGTCGCCGACGCCGTCGCCGCCGGCGCGCTCGCGGAGGTGACCGATCTGGCGCTGTACGGCCGGCAGACCCGCCCGCTCCCCAAACTGTTGGAGTACGCCAGCGACGCGCGCATCCCGGGAATCTCGAACGACCAAGCCGGCGCCATCGAGTTCCTCTCGGAGCTGGACGTGCCCGTGCGGGACGCCGACGGGGAGTGGCGCCGCTGGGTCGACCTCGACGCCGACGAGCGCCGCACGGTCGCGAGCGCGCTCATCCGCCGGGCGGTGGCCTCGGGCGTCCCGAGCGAACGCGTCGACTCGCTGATCGGGACGACGTACGTGCTCGCCGACGAGGAGCCCGGCACCGAACTCCGGGACGTCAGCGAGTTCTCGACCCTGCTCAACGCGACCGCCCGCTACGAGCGCGCCGACGTCGGCCTCGCCGTCTGCCTCGGCGACCGCGGCGAGGCGCTCGACCGGGCCAGAACCCTCCTGCGCAACCACCGCCGGAACCTCTCGGAGGGACTCCAGTGGGTGACGACAGAGGGGGTCGAGCGCGAGGACAACGTCCAGTGGTTCGACGCCGGCACGCGCATCCGCGAGACCATCGTCGGCATCGTCGCCGGGATGGCCGTCGGCGCCGACGGCGTCTCCGCGCGCAAGCCGATCGTCGCGTTCGCCGACAAGGGCGACGGCGAGACGAAGGTGTCCGCCAGAGGGAGCGGCTTCCTCGTCCGAGAAGGGCTGGACCTGTCGGCGGTGATGCGCGAGGCGAGTCGCTCGGTCGGCGGGGACGGCGGCGGCCACGACGTCGCCGCGGGCGCGACCATCCCGGCCGACGAGCGCGACGCGTTCCTGGCGGCGGTCGACGAACTCGTCGGCGAGCAACTGGCCGGCGACGGGGAGTGAAAGACGGCGCGACCGACGGCGACCGCTACGCCGACTCGGAGGCCGAGGACCTGCTCATGTCGCGGAACAGCATCCGGTAGTCGTCAGGCGAGAACGCCGACGCGAGGTCGTCGAGGTCGTCCTGGAGCGCCTCGATGTCCGAGAGGAGGGTCTCGTACTCGGGCGAGGAGCGGAGCTCCGCGGGGGTGCGCTCGGCCTCCAGCACGGCGCGTTTCGTCACGAGCGAGGCGGTGCGCTGGAGGGTGTCGTCGTACTGTGCCCGGGTGCCCAGCCGTTCGACGGCCGACTGGATGTCGTCGCGGGTCGCGGGCTTCACGAGGTACAGGTCGAACCCCATCTCGACGATGTCGACGTCCGGCTCGACGGCCGTCACCATCGCCACGCGGCAGTCGAGGTCGCGGTCGCGGATCTCCGCGAGGATGTCGGCGCCGGAGGTGTCCGGGAGGCGACGGTCGAGGAGGACGGCGTCGGTCGTCTCGTCGACCAGGTCGAGCGCCTCCTCGCCGGTGTTCGCGACGGTCACGTCGTACTCCCCGGCCAGGTAGCCGCGGTAGAGGTCGGCCACCTCCGGTTCGTCCTCGACGATGAGCACGTGCCGTGTCACGACGACCGCCCCCGCACGCGCTTGACCCCGCGGTCAGTCATGTTCGTGAGGCGGATGTGTTCCCGCTTAAAACTATCGCACGCCGGCCCCTCTCCGCCGTCGCGCCCCGACGCAACGACTATACGCTCGTAGGGCGACTCGTCCCCCTCGATAGACCGGCGATCCGCCGCGTCCACGGCGCAACCGTTTTCATATGTGAGGACGGCGACTAGCGATATGGTAGACACGGTTCCGACCGGAGTCGACGGCCTCGACTCGATCCTCAACGGGGGGCTCGTCGAGCACGCGACGGTGTTGGTGAGCGGGAACCCCGGGACGGGGAAGTCCCTGTTCGGGATCCAGTACCTCTACGACGGGGTCACCGAGTACGACGAGCACGGCATCTACATCTCCTTCGAGGAGAACGAGGAGGACATCCGGCAGGCCGCCGAGTCGATCGGCTTCGACCGCTGGGGCGACCTCGTCGACGAGGGGGCGATCAAGGTGTACGACAAACAGCACATGCTCCGCGAGGGCGACTTCTCGTCGGCGCTGGACACGCTCCTCGAGGACTTCGCGAACGCCTCCTACGACCGACTCGTCCTCGACTCGCTGACGATGTTCTCGCTGTTCTTCGAGGACGAGAAGGAGAAGCGCACCTACCTCCTGAAGTTCTCCGACATCCTCAAGCAAAACGGCCTCACCTCCCTCCTGATCAACGAACAGGGCGCGGTGTTCCCCGAGACGGAGATCGGCCTCGAGAACTTCCTCACCGACGGGAACATCTACTTCATCCAGACGCCGACCGACTCTGGCGTCAACCGCTACGTCTGGGTGGCGAAGATGCGCAAACAGGACATCGACACCGACATCTTCCCCATGGAGATCGCGGACGGCGGGATCAAGGTGTACGAGCGCGCCGCCGGCTTCTCGATGATGGGCGGCGACGGGTCGGACACGGCGTTCTGACGGGCGCGGGCCCCTCAGCCGTCGGTCATCGTCCGCCACACGTCGTCGAGCTTGTTCTTGACCTCCGAGCGCTCCTCCAGTTCGACGGTCAGCCCGTCCCGGAAGGTGACGTTCACGCCGTCGACGCAGCGCCTGTACACCTTGATCCGGCGGTGTTCGTCGGAGAGCGGCCGGTCGTGGAGCTCCAGCAGTTCGGTGTCCTCCAGCTCGTTGATCCGGCGGTAGCAGGTGGCGATCGGCACCCCGAGTTGGTCCGACAGCTCCTGTGCAGACTTGGGTTCTCCCGCCGCATCGAGGATCTCGGGGTTGTACTTGTTCCCCAGCACCTCGATGATCTCCTCGTCGTCCGCGGGCATAGCTCTCAATACTGATTGTGGTGGTGATAAGCGTACCGCCTCGAAGACGGTTGCGCCGGTCGGTTTCGCCGCCCCCTCGGTTTCGATATCGGTAGCGATTCCTTCGCCCAGTTATCCCATCCGATACTCGGCGCCGTAGGTTTAATATTCGGATCCGTGTCGCTGCGAGCAGTGCCCGCCCCGCTGTCGGGACGGGACCGAGAGAACCACAATGTTCGAATTCATCACGGACGAGGAAGAGCGCGGGCAGGTCGGTATCGGGACACTCATCGTGTTCATCGCGATGGTGCTGGTGGCGGCGATCGCCGCCGGCGTCCTGATCAACACCGCGGGCTTCCTCCAGAGCAAGTCGCAGGAGACCGGACAACAGAGCAGTAAGCAGGTCAGCAACCGCCTCCAAGAGGTCGTCACGACCGGGTCGGTGAGCGGGAACAGCATCGATCAGGTGAACGTGACGGTGACGCTGGCCCCGGGTGCGGGAGAGGTCGACCTCTCGAACGCGACGATCAACTGGATCGGCCCGCAGGGGACCGAGACGCTGACGCACAACAGCTCCGGCGAGGCCGGCTGGCAGTTCAACACGACCGCGGTGAAGAACACGGACACGTCCACCAACGTGCTGAACGACCCGGACGACCGGTTCAACATCAACTTCGACCTCACGCTGAGTGACTCCCCGAGTTCGCTCGCCGAGGGCTCCGAGGTCACGATCAAGATCAACACGATGGCCGGCGCGACCACGAGCATCCGCTTCACGGTGCCCGAGTCGCTCGGACAGAAGAGCGCGGTCGAGCTGTAACCGTGTTCGAGTTCGTGACGGACGAGGACGAACGCGGCCAGGTGGGTATCGGAACCCTCATCGTGTTCATCGCGATGGTGCTGGTGGCGGCGATCGCCGCCGGCGTCCTGATCAACACCGCGGGCTTCCTCCAGAGCAAGGCCCAGGAGACGGGGACCCAAAGCAGTAAGCAGGTCAGCAACCGCCTCCAAGAGGTCGCCACCGTCGGGAACGTGACCCCCGCTGGCCAGATCGACGAGGTCAACGTCACTGTCACGCAGGCGCCCGGCGCCGGCGAGATCGACCTCGAAAACGTGACCGTCACGTGGATCGGCCCGGACGGGACGTTCCTGCTCAACCACGAGAACGCGAGCCAGAGCGTCGACGACAGTTTCGGCACCTCGCAGATCAAGAACGTCGACGGTTCGTCGACCGTCCTCGACGACCCGGACGACCGCTTCTCGCTCGACTTCGACCTCTCCACCGGTAGCGGCGATCCAGAGCTACTCGACGAGGGCGACGAGGTGACGATCAAGATCAACACGCGGGCCGGTTCGACCACGACGATCCGGTTCACGGTGCCCGAGTCGCTCGGGCAGCAGCAGGGCGTCGAACTGTAAGCTCGGCCGCCCACACTTTTTAGCGCACACCGCCGAACAGCGTACCATGAGCGACGACGCACCGCGCGGCAACCCCGGCGTCGACCCGGACGACCTCGACATCTCGAAAAGCGAGTACGTCCGCGAGTTGGGCGACGACCGCTACGTCGTCTCCGCGGGGAGTCGCCCGCCGCGGGCGCCCCGCGAGGAGGCGACGGGAGACGCGGCCGACGAGCGGGCGGCCGACCCCGACCCGCCGGACCGCGCCGCCGGCGTCGCGGAGACGGCGGAGGCGGTTCGCGAGGGACTCGACCCGAACGCGGGTCCGGGTGCCGCCGCGGACCCGGCCGGGCCGGCCGCCCCGACGGGCCGACCTTCCGGGGACGGATCCCCGACGGCGGGATCCGACCCGGCCACCGACCGTGACGCCGGCACCGACGGGCTCCCGCGCGACCCCGCGGGAACGACGACGGACCCGGCCTCGGGATCGGTCGAGGGGGCGCGCCCGGCGTCGCACGACCGGCGCGGTGCGCCCCGCGGCGGCGCCGAGAGCGGCGCCGACCCCGGCGACCTCGACGCGCGGGCGGTCGGCCAGTGGCTGGCCGCCTCGCTCGCGGACACGGAGTTCGCCTACGGCTTCGACGCGACGCTGTCGATCGACGGCCGCACGACCCGCCACCGGATGGCCTCCGACGACGTGGGCGAGACGTTCGAGACGCTCGTCACGTGGTTCGCGACGGCCGCGGCCGGCGACACGCCCCCCGAAGCGGCGCTCGGCATCCTCCTGTCGAACATGGACGACGGACCCACCCTCCCGCCGAACGCGGTGCGGGCGGCGCTGGCGCGGCTCGGGATGGCCCGCGACGACACGATGGAGGACCTGCTCGTCGCGCTCGAGGACGCGGGCGGACTGCGTCTGTAGACGACCGCCGGGGTCGCCGCGGATCGCCCGACGCCACCGCGACCGGTTTTCACCGCTGATAGTCGCGGGGGAGTGTTTATCCCGGTTCCGGGGTGGAAGTCGACTATATGCCGACCAGCGTGCTGATCGCGGACGACTCGGAGTTCATGCGGAACCTCCTGCGGGAGATCCTCGAGGGGGAGTTCGAGATCGTCGGCGAGGCGGAGAACGGCGTGGAGGCGGTGGACCTGTACGGCGAACACGCGCCCGACATCGTGATGATGGACATCGTGATGCCGATCCGGAACGGGATCGAGGCGACCACCGAGATCACCGAGGAACACCCCGATGCCAGCGTCATCATGTGCACCAGCGTCGGGCAGGAGGAGAAGATGAAGGCCGCGGTCAAGGCGGGCGCGGAGGGGTACATCACGAAGCCGTTCCAGAAGCCGAACGTGCTCGAAGCCATCAACGACGTCGTCCCCGCGTAGGGATGTACGTCGACATCCAGTCGCTGGGGGAGTTCTCGGATCTCGCGAGCCAGGGCGCCGACCGCGCCGCCGACGCGCTCGGCCAACTGGCCGGCGCCAACGTGTACGTCGACGTGACCGACGTGACGCTGATGGCGGCCGGCGATCTGCGGGAGGCGTTCGCGGGACGGGAGTTCGTCGGCGTCGAGATCGGACTGCGGGGCGGCATCGCCGGCCAGACGGTGATGGCGTTCGAGATGGACGCCGCGGAGAGCCTCGTCGAGCGGCTGTTGCCCGGCGGCGGCGACGGGGAACTCGTCCGCAGCGGGGTCACCGAGGCGGGCAACATCATGACGTCGGGGTTCATCGACGGCTGGGCCGACCACCTCGGCGTCGCCATCGACATGACGCCGCCCGCGTACGTCCGCGCCTCCGGCACGGACATCCTCCCGGACGGCGCGTTCGACGACGACCGCCAGGGCGTGTTCATGTTCGAGTCGCAGGTGTCCTCGATGGACGAGGAGCTGGAGTTCACGATCTACATGCTGCCGGAGTACGCCGGCTTCACGGACATGCTCGGCCACGACGGGCCCGTCGGCGAGGCCGGCGACGCCGTCCCGGTGAACAAGCTGCCGACGTTCAACGAGATGACCCGGCAGGGGGCGTCCTCGGCCGCCGACAACATCACGATGATGACCGGCACCGAGACGGACGTGGACGTGTCGCGGCTGCGGTTCGTCCCGGTGCAGGACGTCCCCTCCGAGTTGGGCACGGAGACCGTCGCCGGGACGGTGTTCGAACTCCACGGCGACCCGAGCGGCTACCTCGCGATCCTGTTCGACGAGTCGTCGGCCGAGGAGGTCGCCGGCGGGATGATCCCCACCGAGACCGAGCCGGGGATCGGCGACATGGAGAAGGGGGCGCTCCGGGAGCTCGGCAACATCATGACGTCGGGGTTCATCGACGGCTGGGCGAACGTCCTCGGGACGAGTATCGAGCACACCCCGCCGCAGTTCGTCCACGACATGGGCTCGGCGGTGATGAGCCCGCTCGTGAGTCGGCTCGGACAGACGCAGGACCACGCCTTCATCATCGACTCGACGGTGCGCACGCCCGACGGGAACGTCCGGTGTGACATCTACGCGCTGCCGGACCAGCGGGAGCTGGCGGCGGCGCTGGACCGCATCGAGCCCGCCGCGACCGACGGCGGGCTCCCCGGTGACGACGCCGTGTGCCCCTCCGACTCCCCGCCCGCGGGCGGACCGTCCTCGCCGTCGTTGAGCGAGGAGTCGGTCCCGCGACGCAAGGTGGGGTTGTCGGACGCGGCGGTCGTCACCGACGGCGAACTGCTCGTGACCAGCGGCCTCGGCTCGTGTCTCGGGGTCGCGATCCACGACCCGACCGGCGGCGTGGGGGGGCTGCTCCACGCGATGCTCCCCGAGGCGGCCGACCGCCCCGGCGACGACGAGAAGTTCGTCGTCGAGGGGATCGACGCGCTGATCGCCGACCTCGTCGCCGCCGGCGCCGACCGGACCGCGCTCGTCGCGAAGGTCGCGGGCGCCGCCGAGATGATCGCCTTCGAGATCGGCGACGACGGCGCCTCCGTGGGCGAGCGCAACGTCGCCGCGGCCGAGGCGGCGCTCGCCGCGCGGGACGTCCCGCTGGCGGCCTCCGACACCGGCGGCGACCGCGGCCGGTCGCTGCGCTTCGAGACGACCACGGGGTCGCTCCACGTCTCGTACGCGGGCGGCGAGACGGTCGTCCTGTGACGGGACCGAACGCCCCCGCGATCCCCCGTTCTCACCGCCCCACAGTCGCCGTTCGCACGGCTGCACTCCCGCGCCTCCGACCGGCCGGACCGGCCGGGATCGGTTCCCTGCGGCGTTATCGACCCCGATAATCCGCGGGCAGGGTTTATGGTTCGTTCGTGGGTGGTGAGGTGTAATGGGTCTCCTCACCGCGCTATCGGGAGCATGGGTCGGCGGGATCCCGGGAGCAGACGCGGGACTACTGGTCTCGCTGGGGCTCCTCGGAGCCAGCCTGCTCGACCGCTTCCGCGACGGCGACGACGGACCCGGGGACGGCGACGCCGGCGACGACGACGACCTGCTCGGCGGCGACGACGGCGCCTTCGGCGGCGGCGGCGGCGACGCCGGCGGCGACGGCCTCGGCGACCTCGGCGGCATGGACGACTGGGACGAAGACGACCCCTTCGCGGGGGAGGACGGCGGCGACGACGGCGTCGCCGAGCTGGAGAAACGGGTCGACGACCTCGAGAACGAGGTCGCGAGCCTCTCGTCGACGGTGAACACCGTCCGCTCGGAGAACGAGGAGATCTCCGGGAAGGTCGAGGACATGGGCGAGGACGTCCGGAGCCTCCTCGACATCTACGAGATGGTCACCCGCGGGATCAACCCCTTCGTCGACGACGTCCAGGCCAGCGACTTCGGGGGCGACGCCGGCGGCTTCGGCCTGTTCGACGACGCGGGCGGCGAGGAGGAGAGCGAGGACGACCTCGACGAGGACCTCGCCAGCGCCGACGCGGAGGGGTTCTTCGACGAGGACCTCGCGGACGACGGTCTCGACGACGAGATGGACGACATGGGCGACATGGACGACATGGATGACCTCGACGAGTTCGACGAGACGGCGGACGACGAGAAGTTCGACGACGACCTCGACGGCTTCGAGGACGAGGACGACGACACCGAATCAGACACCATGGCGACCGACAACGGCGGCGGCAAGAGCTTCAGCGAACTGAAAGACGAGTACGAGTCGGGCGACGCCGACTGGGACGACGGCGCCGGGGCGGAGCCGGAGCCCGACGACGACGGGGACGACCCGCTCGACGCGCTCGACACCCAACCGGGGACGAACGGCCACGACGAGGCCGACGACCTCGGCTTCGGCGACGACCCCGAACCGGAGTCGACGGCGGGCCCGACCGACCCGAGTCGACGCGCCGCGGGCGTCGACGACGACGGCGGGTTCGAGTTCGTCGAGGAGGACGACCTCTCCGACGAGCCGGCCAAGCCGTACCTCACGAGCCTGCCGGGCGACTACGTGGGCGACCTGATGGTGATGGAGTGGCTGGAGTTCCTCGTCGAGGAGTCCACCACGACCGACGCGGTGCGGGCGGTCAACTACTACCGGCGCGTCGAGTGGATCGACGACGAGGTCGCCGACCAGCTCAAGGGGTTCCTCTCGGGGTTCGGCGACATCGACCGCAACCTCATGGACCGCCCCGGGACCGACCACCTCGACCTCGACCACCACACGCGCTCGCTCAAGTACATCATGCAGTTGACCGACGCCACGGCCGAATCGGTCGTCATCGACCGGTGGCCGCAGCTCTCGGGGGGCATGCATGGGCCTCAGCGTTAGTGCCTCCGCAGGGGTCGTGTTCCTCGGCGTGTTCCTCGCGGTCGGCATCGTCTACCCGGCCGCGGCGAACGGCTTCGAGCAGGTCACCGACGCGCGCCACGACGCCGCCGACCGCGCGCTCGACCGCGCGAACACCGCCGTCGACGTGACGGACGCGACGTACAACACGACCACGTCGACGCTGACGGTGAACGCCACCAACGACGGCACCACCGCGGTCGGCGTGAACGACACGACGCTGCTCGTCGACAACTCGATCCCGCCCACGGCCGACGTCACGACCACCGTCGCGGGCGGCGTCGCCACCGACCTGTGGCTGCCGGGCGAGACGGTGACGTTCGAGGTGGACCTGGCGGCCGCGCCGAACCGCACGCAGGTCGTCGTCGACCACGGCGTCCGCGACGCCGTCGACGTCGTCGAGGTGGCCTGAATGGCGGGCGGGAGCGCCGCCGAACTCATCCTGTTCATCGCGGCGATCGTCATCGCCGCGTCGGTCGCGGGCACCCTCACCAGCGAGGTGGACCGCGTCAGCGACGCCATCTCGGCGAAGTCGCTCGACGTCGCCGGCGAGATCCGTGCCGACACCGAGATCGTCTCCGACGCCGGCGCCGGCGTGTACAACCGCTCCGGCGACGGCAACGTCACGATCCACGTCCGTAACACGGGTGCGTCCGACCTCCCGGCCGACCCGGGGACCGTCGACGTGGTCCTCGACGGCGCGTACGTCACGGACGTGAACGTCTCCGTCGTCGACGGGGGCGAGACGTGGCACCGCGGCGACGTGGTGACCATCGAGTTCGCGCCGGCGACGGCGCTCGACCCCGGCGACCACCGCCTGAAGCTGGTCGTCCGCGGCGACGAGGAAGTGTTCCGCTTCAGGACCGAGTGAACCCAACGACCCCAGACCAATGTCACGCGCACACCAGAACACGCTGCTGTCGATCGGACTGCCCGAGCGGGACCAACTGAACAAGGAACTCGGCGGGGGGATCCCCCGCGGCTCCATCGTCCTCATGGAGGGGGACTACGGCGCCGGGAAGTCGGCGCTGTCCCAGCGCTTCTCGTACGGCCTCGTCGACGAGGGCGCGAGCGTCACCCTGCTGTCGACGGAGCTGACCGTCTCCGGGTTCATCGACCAGATGTACTCGCTGGGGTACGACGTGACGAAGCCGCTGCTCAACGAGGAACTGCTGTTCCTCGCGGCGGACTTCGACTCCGGCGGGAACTTCTCCGACACCGACGCCGAGCGCAAGGAACTGCTCAAGCTCCTGATGGAGGCGGAGACGATGTGGAACTCCGACGTGATCATCCTCGACACGTTCGACTCCATCCTGCGCAACGACCCCACGTTCGAGGCGCTCGTCCGCAACAACGACGAGCGACAGGCCGCCCTGGAGATCATCTCCTTCTTCCGGGACATGATCTCCTCTGGGAAGGTGATCGTCCTCACCGTCGACCCCTCGGCGGTCGGCGACGACGCCATCGGCCCGTTCCGCTCCATCGCCGACGTGTTCTTCGAACTCCAGATGGTCGAGGTCGGCTCCGACGTGCGCCGCAACATCGCCGTCAAGCGCTTCGCCGGGATGGGCAGCCAGGTCGGGGACTCCATCGGCTTCTCCGTCCGCTCCGGCACCGGCATCGTCATCGAGTCGCGCAGCGTCGCCTGAGACGGCGCCCGCGCCGCCGCGGTCCGCGCCGTCGCCGCCGCCCCGCAGTCCGTTATCGCCCGTGATAGCTCGCGGGGAGGGTTTAAGCCTCGTTCGTCGGTTGATCGTCGTAATGCGTACCACCCCTGCCGGGAGTCGGGGGCCCGGTGCCGTCGTGCGGTCGGAACCGAACTCGTGCCGGCTGACGTCGGCGCGGAGGTGTGAACGATGACAGATCAGGGACAGGCGAACCCGTCGAGCGAGTTGAAGCAGCTGGCGATGAAGCGCCCGCACCTGCGGGAGCACCTACAGAAGTTCAAGCAGATCACCGGGGAGTTCCCGATGTTCGTCGACGACATCGAGGGCGACCACGAGGCCCAGCGGCCGAACGTGCTCTACCCGGTCGGCGGCCCGATCTTCTGTCACGTGTACGGCGACTTCGGCCAGGACACGAAGTACTACACCGTCGAGCCGACGCTGTCGGGCGCCGAAGAGCAGGTGCTCGACACGGTCAAGTCGAAGCTGCTGCGACAGAGCGGCCACAAGCCCGCCCCCGAGGGGGAGTCCGGCTACGACGACCTCATCGAGGAGCTGTTGGAGGAGGTCACCGCAGTCACCGAAGAGCAGACCGGCCGCAACGTGCTCTCGACGATCAAGAACTTCGGTCGCGTCGAGGTGTCCAAGCAGACGTACGACAACATCCGCTACCGGCTCAACCGCGACATCGTCGGCTTCGGCCCGCTGGAGCCGGTCATGCGCGACCCGGAGAACGAGGACATCCACGTCATCGGGCCGAAGGAGTGCCACGTCGACCACGGCGTGTTCGGGATGCTGGAGACGACCGTCGACTTCGGGACCCCGAAGGAGTTCGACAACTGGCTGCGCAACATGGGCGAGCGGATGGGCGACCCCGTCTCCGACTCCAACCCCATCATCGACTCGACGCTCCCGGACGGGTCGCGTATCAACATCATCTACTCCGACGACGTCTCCATCAAGGGCTCCTCGCTCACCATCCGGCAGGGCGAGGAGACGCCGCTGTCGATCAACCAGATCACGAAGTGGGGGACGCTCAGTCCCGAACTGGCGGCGTACCTGTGGCTGTGTCTGGAGAACGAGCAGACCGTCTTCGTCGTCGGGGAGACGGCGTCCGGGAAGACCACGACGCTCAACGCCGTCCTCAGCTACATCCCCCGCGACTCGAAGATCTACACCGCGGAGGACACCGCGGAGGTCATCCCCCCGCACAACACGTGGCAGCAGCTGTTGACCCGGGAGGGCGACGGCGGCGAGTCGAACGACGTGGACATGTTCGACCTCGTCGCGGCCGCGCTGCGTTCGCGCCCCGACTACATCATCGTGGGGGAGGTGCGTGGCGCGGAGGGTCGCATGGCGTTCCAGGCGGCCCAGACGGGCCACCCCGTGATGCTGACGTTCCACGCGTCCGACATCGTCTCGATGATCCAGCGGTTCACCTCCGAGCCGATCAACGTCCCGGAGACGTTCATGGACGTGGCCGACGTGGCGCTGTTCCAGAACCGCGTCAAACAGGGCGACAAGGTGCTCCGGCGTGTCACCTCCGTCCAGGAGATCGAGGGGTACTCCAAGGAGATGGACGGCGTCGTCACCCGGCAGGTGTTCGACTGGGACCCCGTCGAGGACGAGATCGTCTTCCGCGGGCGCAACAACTCCTACGTGCTCGAAGAGCAGATCGCGACGCTGCTGGGGTACGCCGACACCCGCGACATCTACGACGACCTGAGCTTCCGCGCGGAGCTCATCGAGCGGATGATCCAGGAGGGGGTTCTCGGCTACCACGAGGTCAACGAGGCGATCACCTCCTTCCAGCGCGACGGCGTCGACGGACTGCCGTTCGACATGCACCGCACGACGTGAGCGACGGATGAGCACGAACAGCGCGTCGTCGTCGGACTTCTTCCCGGACTCGGCCAGCGAGCTGGCCGCGGACCTGCTGGAGTCGTACGACGCGCTGGACATGTCCAAGCGGAAGTACGTCGGCTACGTCCTCCTGCCGGCGGCGGGCTTCCTCCTGCTCACGGTCGTCGGCGCGTTCCTCCTCCCGCTGCCGTTGACGGTCCGCCTGCCGATCCCCGCCCTCGGCCTGCTGGTGTTCGTCGCGGCGGTCATCTACCCGAAGCTGTACCTCAACGGTCGGCAGGTGGCCATCGAGAACCAACTCCACCTCGTCATGACCCACATGACGGTGCTGTCGACGACGAACATCGACCGGATGGAGGTGTTCCGGACGCTCGCGCGCGAGGAGGAGTACGGCGCCGCCGCCGACGAACTCGCCCGCGTCACCCACCTCGTCGACACGTGGAACCAGTCGCTCGACGACGCGTTGCGCCGTCGCGCGAAGGAGGTGCCCTCGGACGCGTTCTCGGACTTCTTCGACCGCCTCGGCTACACCATCGGCGCCGGGCAGTCGCTGGACGACTTCCTCCTGTCCGAGCAGGACGCCGTCATCCAGAACTACATCACGGTGTACGAGGGCGCGCTGGCGAACCTCGAGGTGATGAAGGACCTGTACATGTCGATGATCCTCTCGATGACGTTCGCGCTGGTGTTCGCCATCGTGCTCCCCATCCTCACCGGCGACAACCCGACGATGACCGTCTCCGCCGTCATCGTCCTGTTCATGCTGGTGCAGTTGGGCTTCTACATCGTCATCCGCGCGATGTCGCCCCACGACCCCGTCTGGTTCCACTCCGAGCAGGGGGCGCCGTCGGACTTCCGGCTGTGGGCCAGTTTCGCCGTCGGCGTCGTCGGCACGACCGCGCTCGTGGCGTTCATCGGCGCCGGGCTGTTCGGGATCGGGCCGGGGCTGCGCGGCCTCCTGTTCTTCCTCGAGGACATCCCGCTGGCGATGTACCTCTGTGTCCCCATCTCGCCGATGGCGGTCACGGGGATCATGCTCCGTCTGGAGGAGCGCAACATCGAGGAGCGCGACGGCGAGTTCCCGTCGTTCATCCGGGCGCTGGGCGCGGCGGAGTCCGCCAAGCAGTCGACCACGGGCGACGTGTTGGAGACGCTCCACCGGAAGGACTTCGGGGCGCTCACCCCCTCCATCGTCCGGCTGTACCGGCGGCTCAACATCCGCATCAGCTCCGGGGACGCGTGGTACACCTTCGCCACCGACACGCGTTCGTACCTCATCCAGAAGTTCTCCGACATGTACCTCGAGGGCCGCGCGATGGGTGGCCGCCCGAAGCAGCTGGGCGAACTCATCTCGAAGAACATGAACACCGTCATGCAACTGCGCGAACAGCGCCGGCAGGCGACGGTGACGATGATCGGGCTGCTGTACGGGATCACCTCCGCGTCGGCGTTCGCGTTCTTCATCGGCCTGCAGGTCGTCAGCATCCTCGCGGACCTGTCCGAGCAGTTCAACGTCACCAACGCGGGCGGCGTCGGCCAGATCATCTACGCCGGCGTGTACGACATCGCGCTCATCGAGTTCCTGCTCCTGTTGGTCATCCTGTTCAACGCGGTGCTCTCGTCGGTGATGATCCGAACCATCGACGGCGGGAACAAGGCGAACGCCTACCTCCACTTCGTGTTGATGACGTGGCTCGGCTCGGCGGTCGCCATCTTCACCAAGCACCTAGTCACGTCCATCCTCACGATCTGATCCTCGGGCGGGTCCCGAACACGCCCCCGGTCGGCCGTTGTTGCACGGTGCCGACAGCTCCGTTTCACCGTTGATACTCCGCGCGGAACGGTTATCCGTGGTGCCCCGGTGGGTCCGGTAGCGGCGGACACGAGGGACTCGGGAGGTGGCCGCCGTCGGGTCGCGGCGAAGCCATGGGTAGGGACCTGGTTTCCGTCACCTCGACCCCGACGCGGTTTTCGCGCGCCGTCACGCGTCGTCGCGAGCGGGCGCTCCGCGTCGGGCGTGCCGACCGTCCCGCGCCGTCGTCGCGGGGCGGACCCGCGGCCGGCGAACCGCGGGCGCGCCGTTCCCGTCGCCCCAGCCCGTTCGGTGCGGCCAGCCGGCGCCTTCGCCGGCTATCGCGACCGTCGCGGCAGCGTCCATCCGTCGCGACCGCGCACGACGGCGCCGCCGCTGGCGTCACGGGCGTCGAAAGAAGGAACCGCGTCGCGTCCGCGTCGGGGCCGCGCGGCGGCTCAGTCGTCGGCCCGGCCGCCGTCGGTGGCGACCGCGCCGCCGGCGTCGCCGCGCGCGTCCCGGATGTTCTCGTAGCCCATCTTCACCAGCGACAGCGCCAGGTAGATGAGCACGAACGCGATGACGATCTGGACGATGGCCGACATCATCGCGACCGTCGTCGCCTCCGCCATCCACGCGTCGTTGAGGAACTTCGCGTAGAGGTTGTCGTGCAGCGCCAGCCACAGCAGCCCGATGATGGTGATCGTGGTCATGACCGCCATCGGCCCGCCGGTGCTGATCAGCTGCTTGGAGTCGCTCCAGTTGGCGAGCCACACCGTCGCGGTGAGCAGCGCCAGCGCCGCCAGCAGCTGGTTCGCGCCGCCGAACAGCTGCCACAGCGTGAGCCACGAACCGCTGGTGATGAGCACGTACGCGGGCACCGCCTGCACGAGCGCGTTGCCGTAGCGGTCCGACGCGAACGACTCGACGGGGGTCTCGGGCGTCCCGACGATCTCCTCCATCATGTAGCGGCCGAGCCGGACGGCCGTGTCGGTCGAGGTGAGCAGGAAGCTCACCAGCACGAGCGCCATGAACGGGCCGCCGAAGGAGGCGGGGATGCCGAAGCTGGTCAGCATGATCCCGCCGCCGGTGGCGAACGTCGGCAGCGCGAGGCCGATGCCGCCGCCGACCTCGGGCGCGACGATGGCGACCGCGACGAGGGCGACGGTGGCGAGCAGTCCCTCGCCGAGCATGCCGCCGTAGCCGATGGCGCGCGCGTCCGTCTCCTTGTTCAGCTGCTTCGAGGTCGTCCCCGAGGACACCAGCGAGTGGAACCCGGAGATGGTCCCGCACGCGATGGTGATGAACAGCAGCGGGAACAGCGGCGCGCCGGAGCGCCCCACGAACCCGTAGAACGGTTCCAACTGCGTCACGAGCGGCTGGCTCGGCGTGATCGCCGCGATGCCGAGCGAGCCGCCGACGGTGCCGACGATGATCGCCAGCAGCGCCCCGCCGACCCCCGTGTACAGGAGGAACGACGAGAGGTAGTCGCGCGGCTGGAGCAGCACCCACACGGGGAGCGCGCTCGCGATCGCCCCGTACACGAGGATGAACGGGACCCACGCGGCCGTGTTGGCGCCGAAGGCGCCGGCGGCCGGGAGCCACGACCCGCCGCTACCCAGCAGGACGATCGTGTCGGCCGGCGCCCGCGCGGCCGGCTCGAAGATCGCCACCGGGAACATCGTCCCGAGGTACACGCCCACGAACATCGCGGCGACGAACGCGACCGTCCCCGGGATGAACGAGAGGTTCAACTGGTACAGGTACACGCCGAACAGCACGGCGAGCGCGATGTAGATCAGGCTCGCGGTCGCCGCCTCGGGGTACGCGTTGAACACGATGCCCACGACGAGCGCGAACACCGCCACGACGAGGATGATCGTCAGGAACGCGAACCACAGCAGCATGTTCTTCCCGCGTTCGCCGACGTACTCGCCGATGATGTACCCGATCGACTTCCCCTCGTGCCGGAGACTCGCCGACAGCGAGACGAAGTCGTGGACCGCGCCCATCAGCGGGTTGCCGATCCCGATCCACAGCAGCGCGGGCACCCAGCCCCACACGACGCCGGCCGTGATCGGGCCGACGATGGGTGCACCGCCCGCGATACTCGAATAGTGATGCCCGAGGAGCACCGGCTTCTTGGCCGGAACGTACTCCTGTCCGTCTTCGTACTTGTGGGCCGGCGTCTCACGATCCTCGTCCAGTTCGACGAACCTGGAAAGGTACCGCGAGTACCCGAGGTACCCCGCGCTGAACAGCGCGAGCACCGCGAGCACCAGCCACATCACAGCCACCATGTGTGTTACCTCATCGCAGGCGTGTGTGGACAGAATATAAAAACGTTACAGTTTCTGGCCGCCCCTCGGAACCGGAAACCGGCCGAAACGGCCACCTGAACGCCCGTTCATCTAAGGTTTCGAACGCTTGGACGCAGAATTTACTCCCGATCTTCGCTTGAATACTTTGTGGCGACCTCGCACGCGAGCGTCCGGTCGCCCGCGCACCGTTCACTCGTCGGTCGGCGGCGCCGCGGGCGGGGCGGTGTCGACGTCGAGTTCCTCGGCGACCTCCGTGAGGAAGTCGCCCTTCACCTCCTCGACCCGCGTCTCGATCTCGGCGACGACGGGCTGGTCGAACGCCTCGCGCAGCGTCCGGAGGTGTGCCCGCTCGGTCGCGACGCGGTCGCGGAGGTAGCGCGCCCCGCGGCCGTTCTCGTCGTCGTCCGGCGAGGGTGTGAGCCGGTTCACGGCGAGCCCCCGCACCGCGAGCCCCCGGTCGGCGAGGCCATCGGCGGCGCGGCGCGTTTCCCGGACGGACAGTTCGTCGGGGTTGACGACGAGGAAGAAGGCGGTGTGCTCGCGCAGCATCCGCCCGGCGTACTCGAAGAACTCCTTGCGCTCCCGGAGCCGCGCGAGGATCGGGTCGCCGTCCATCACGCGCCGCGGCTCGGTGTTGCCGATGGCGGCCTTCTCGTACAGGTCGATCGACTGCTCGCGCTTGCGCCGCAGGCGGTCGATCCACCCCTCGAGGAACTCCGGGAGCCCGAGCAGCCGGAGGGTGCCGCCGGTGGGCGAGGTGTCGAACACGACGCGGTCGAACGCCTCGCTCGAGCGCATCACGTCGACGAAGCGGTCGAACAGCGCCGCCTCGTAGGCGCCGGGCGTCTGGTGGGCCATCTCGATCTGCCGGTCGATCTCGTTGACGAGCGCGGCGCTCACCTGGTCGCCGAGCGCCCGTTTCGTCTCCATGAGGTGGTGTTCGACCTCCTCGTCGGGGTCGATCTCCATGGCCCACAGCCCGTCGCGACCGTCGACCGCCTGCGGTTCGTCGCCCAACCGCTGGTCGAACACGTCCGACGTGGAGTGGGCCGGGTCCGTCGACACGACGAGCGTGTCGAGCCCCGCGGCGGCGCACTTGACCGCGTACGCCGCCGACATGGTCGTCTTGCCGACGCCCCCTTTCCCGCCGAAGAACACGAACTTCTCCATCGTCAGAAGTGGTACTGTTCGCCCTTGCGTTCGAGCATCGACCCGCGGTCCCACATCCGTCGCTCCCACGCCTCGAACTCGCTTTCGAGGTACGGGAGCAGTTCGGCGGTGTAGTAGGAGACGGGCGACGGGATGCCGAAGGCGTCCGGGAAGCACGCCAGCATGAACGTGTCCTCGGTGTCCTCGGCCTCCTTCTCGATCTTCTCGTAGGCGGGGTGGGTGACCAGCCCGTGGTACAGGCCGGCCGCCCACTCGCGGAGGACCGCGAGGAAGTCGTCGATCCGGTCGGCGAGCGTCACCTCCCCGTCCGCGCTGTCGTCGGTCATTGTCCGTGTGAGACGCTACCGCCGATAAGGCAGTTCCGGTCGCCGCGCCGCGTCGCCTCCGGCCGCGGGGCGCCCTCGGCGGTCGCGACGGCCCGCCGCGTCGCCGCGACCAACGGGCACAAGTACCACACCCACCGATCCGGGGACGACACATGACGCCCGGACGCGGTCTCGGCGGCGGTCCCGGCTCGGCCGACGACGACGCGATCCCCGTGACCGTCCTCTCGGGGAGCCTCGGCGCGGGGAAGACGACGCTCGTCAACCACCTGCTGTCGAACGCCGGCGAGCGCGACATCGCGGTGCTGGTCAACGATGTGGGCGCGGTGAACGTCGACTACGACCTCCTCTCCTCGGAGGACCTCCCCGCCGTCGGCGTCGCCGAGCTGTCGAACGGCTGTATCTGCTGTGAACTGCGCGACGACCTCGAACGCGCGGTCGTCCAACTCGCCGACGGCAAGGAGTTCGACCACCTCGTCGTCGAGCCGTCGGGGATCAGCGAACCCGGGCCGGTCGCCCGCCAGTTCACCAACGGCCCGGCGGCCGCGCGCTACCGGATGGACGCCGTCGTCACCGTCCTCGACACGCCGCAGTTCCTCAACGCCTTCGCCGGCGAGGGGACGCCCGAGCGGCGGGGCGCCCCCGCCGACGGCGACGCGACCGCCGGCGACGGGCCCGACGAGGTCCGCCCCCTCTCGGACCTGCTCGTCGAACAGGTGGAGGGGGCCGACGTGGTGCTGCTCAACAAGGCGGACCTCTGCGACGAGGCCGCCCTCGCGGAGGCCGCGGACCTCGTGCGCGCGCTCCGCCCGGGCGTCGAGACGCTCCGCACCGAGCACGCGGCGGCGCCGCTCGACCGCGTGCTCGACGTGGACCTGTACGAACACCGCGACCGCGACGGCGGGGCCCGCGGTCACGGCGGCGAGGAGGAGAGGCACGAGTACGACCACGGGGACCGTGGCGGCCACGGCGACCACGACCACGCCCACCCCGACGAGGTGTACGGCGTCACCTCCTTCGTCTACCGCGAGCGCCGCCCGTTCCACCCCGGGCGGCTCGCGGCCGTGCTCGCGGACCTGCCGGAGTCGGTCGTCCGCTCGAAGGGGACGCTCCACGTCGCCGGCGGCGACCAGCGGCTCGCCTACAGTCAGGCGGGACCGTCGGTTCGGGTGGAGGCGGTCGGCCCGTGGGTCGCCGCCATGGACGAGGCGGACCGCGACCTGTACCGGGCGAACCGGCGCGACGACGCCGACTGGCACGACGAGTGGGGCGACCGCCACACGGAACTGGTCGTCATCGGGGTCGACCTCGACGAGTCCGCGGTGCGCGCGCGGCTCGACGACTGCCTGTGTACGGACGCGGAACTGGCGGACGGGTCGGGCGTCGACCCCGCCGAGTGGTTCCCGACGGGGGAGGAGGGGGACGGCGGGACGGTCGTCTCGCTGGGGTAGTCGCGGCGTGCCGCCCTCAGCAGGCGCAGCCGGTCGACCCCGGCGAGCGCTCGAACGTCATCTCCGCGCCGCAGTCGGGACACGACGGCGGCGCCTCGCCGTCGACGTCGAGGTCGAGCAGGCGTTCGTCGCAGTCGTGACACCAGTAGGCGCCCGCCGACTCCTCGACGCCGTCGCCGCGGGTCGGCGACTCCGTCGAGGCCTTCAGCGTCTCCGTGAGCGTGCCGAGCAGTCCCATGCCCGTGTGACTCGACGGCACGCGTGTAAACTCCCCGCGGGCTCGCGCGCCGGGCACACGACCGCGACCGGCGGCGTCGGCCGACTCAGACGTCGTCGGCGACGTTGTCGAGCAGGCGCCGCAGTTCGCCGCGTCGCTTCCAGCCGGCGACCCGGTCGGCCAGCGGCACCGGGAGCCCCAGCGAGACGCGCGAGACGGCCCGGAGGCGGCTCCCCTCGTTCGCGGGGGCGACCGTCACCACGGTCTCCATCGCGTCGAACGGCCCGCGCTCGCCGGCCTGTTCGTAGCGCCAGCCGTCGGCGGTCTCGGTCACCCGGAGGTCGAACTCCAGCCCGCCGCCGGCGACGGTGACGACGGTGGCGTCGCCGTCCTCGCCGGTCGACCGGGCCGTGAAGCTCCCCTCGTACTCGACGAGCGCCGTCGGCGACAGCAGGCGCCGGACGGCCGCGGGCGGGGCGGCGACGAACCGCTCGGCCTCGACTTCGCGCATACCCGGCGTGGGCGCGGCCCGGACAAAAACACGGGGGAGCGGGCCGCGCCGGGGGCGGTCGCGACCGGCGCCGGCTACCACTCGAGGAACGGGAGCGTCAGCGCGACCAACAGGAGCCCGAACCCGACGGCCGCGTACCACAGCCGCCGGAACCGCCACTCTGCGGGCGTCTCCGCGCGCAGGTCCGGGCGGACGGTCCGGACCAACCGCCAGTACGCGGCGGCCGTCGCGAGGAGGAAGACGGGCGTCGAGCCGGCGACCGCCGTCGCGACGTCGACGCCGAACAGCGTGATGAGGTACACCGGCCCCACGGAGTAGACGATCATGAACGCGGTGCCGGCGACGACGAGGAACGGAACCGGGTCGACGGGGTCGCCCCGACGGTTCCGGAGGCGCATGGGGCGGCTACGACCGCGGGAGACAAGTAGGTGGTCCCCGCAGGCCGAGCCATGGCAAGCGACGGCGACCCGCGCGTGCTGCTCGCGATGAACCTCGTCCTCTCGACCGCGTTCTCCACCGTCGTCGTGTGGGGGCTGTCGTACGCGGACCTCGCCTCGCTCACCGTCGAGAACGTCGTCGGGATGACGCTCGTCGTGTTCCTGGCGACGTACCTGATCGTGTTGCGGTAGCGCGGCGCGGTCAGGACGGCGCCAGCGCCTCGGCCGCCGGCGGGTCCTCGCCGGCGTCGCCGTCGCCGGACGCCGCCGCCAGCCACTCCGCCCACGTAATCGTCCCGACGGCCCGGTCGGGGCGGGTCGCGTGCCCGGCCCGGAAGCCGGCGGCCGTCGACCCGGGGACCGGAACCGGGAGGATCGGCCGCCGGAGCCCCCGGCGCTCGCGGTACGTCCGCGCCAGCGAGCCGACGGTCTCGACCGTCGGGCCGGCCACCGCCGGGACCCTGTCGCCGGGGCGCTCGAGGGCGGCGACGAGCACGTCGGCGAGGTCGGCGGCGGCGACCGGCTGCAGCGGCACCCCCTCGGCACCGGCCACACGGGGAGCCGCGAGAGGCCGCCGAGGAGGCCGTCGAGGAACGCGTAGAACTGCGTCGAGCGGACGACCGTCGACGGCACGTCGCTCGCCGCCACCGCCCGCTCGGCCCGGCGTTTGTGTCGGTAGTACGAGTACGGGATCGCGTCGACGCCGACGATCGACACGTACCAGAACCCGTCGACGCCGGCGTCGGCCGCCGCCGACACCAGCCGCTCGGTGCCCGCCGCGTCGACCGCCGCCGTGTCGCCCCGCGGCGCGGTCGCCGCGTGGATCACGCGGTCGACGTCGGCGAGCGAGTCGGCGAGCGGTTCGATCCCGTCGCCGTCCTCGAGGTCCAGCGCCGTCCAGTCGAGTCCGTCGGCGTCCCGGACCGTCTCGCGGGCGGTGTCGGGCGTCCGGCTCGTCGCCGTGACGCGGTGGCCGGCGGCGAGCAGCCGCGGGAGCAGTCGTCGCCCGAGCGTCCCCGTCGCGCCGGTGAGCAGGATCCGTCCCATACGACGGGATCCGCCCCCGTCCCCGAGGGCTCGCTGCCGGAACTGCTCGGGGGATTTATCAGCGACGCGCCGGACCGCCCGCCGTGTGAAACACGTTCGCCTGTCGATCACGGCCGGCGGGCACGAGTCGGCGATCCACCCGATGTACGGCCTCCTCACCGGCGCGCCGTTCGTCGAGCGTGCGACGGCGCTGCAGTGGAACCGCACCGACGGCACGCTCGGGGTCCTCCACTACGTCGAGGGCGACGCCGCGGCCTTCGACGAGGCGGTCGGGGCGCTCGACGCGGTCGTCGAGCACGCGCTCGCACCCGTCGACGACGGCGCCTTCTACGCGTACGTTCGCGACGACACGGTCGGCCCGGTCGCGGACCTGTTCGCCCCGCTCGCGGCCGCGGGACTGGTCGTGGTGCCGCCGATCCGCTACCGGCGCGACGGGGCCGTGGAGCTGTCGGTGTTCGGACCGAGCGACGCGGTCGGCGCGCTCGTCGACGCGCTCGACCCGCCCGTCGAGGTGACCGTCGAACGCGTCGGCGGGCTGACCGCGCTCGCCCCGGCGACCCGACGACTGAGCCCCCGCCAGCGCGAGGCGGTCGAGGCCGCCCTCGCGGCGGGCTACTACGAGGTGCCGCGCACGGGGAGCCAGCGGGACGTGGCCGAGGCGCTGGACTGCGCGCCCAGCACGGCTGCCGAACACCTCCGGAAGGCCGAGGCGACGCTCGTCCGGACGGCGCTCGAACGGCTGTGACGGGCCGCTCGCGGGGGCGACCGACCGCTACGCCGCGAACACGAACACCGCGGTCATCGCCGCCCCCGCGGTCGGGGAGATGGTGAGGTTGTCGTCGACGACGTAGCCGCGGATCACCGGCTTCAGGCCGTCGGCGACGGTCGCGCCGAGCGCGCCCGCGGCCGCGGCGGCGACGCCGACGACCGTCCCCGCGTGGAGCGTCGTGAACGGCACCGCGAGCGCGAAGCAGACGAGGAACATCACCGCGAGCACCCCCACCTCCTTCGCCGTCGTCGCGTCGTTGCTCCCGAGGTACCCCGAGACGGGGTCGCCGATCGACAGCATGAGGATCGCCGGCACCGCCAGCGGCGGCTCGACCGCCACGGCGGCGGGCCCGTACGGCGGCGCGACCGCCAGCGCCGCGAGCGTCGCGCCCACCATGAACAGCGCGTAGCCGGCGACGTTGTCGGCCTCGTACTCGCGCGTCAGCTCGTCGTACACGCGGTCGAGCGGGCCCCACTCCACCTCGACGACGAGCCGGAGGAACTCCAACAGGAACACGCCGGCCGTCGCCACGAGCAGCAGCGCCTGCAGTTGGCGCCACGTCACGAGGTCCAGCAGGTAGATCGCCGGGAACCCGGTTCCCGAGAGGTGGACCGCCCGTCGCTTCAGCTCCCCCATCCCCGGTTCAGGCGGTCTCCACGTCGGTCTCGATCTCGTCGTACGCCGCCGCGAGCGCGTCGAACGCGCGCTCCGTCTCCGGGTCCAGCAGGGCGGCGATCTCGTCGGCGACCGCGCTCACGGGCACCCGGACCTGCCGGGCGGAGTCGCGCTCGCGAACGGTGACGGTGTCGGGGCCGTCGCCCTCGATACCGTCGCGGTCGACCGTGACGCAGAACGGCGTGCCGACCTCGTCCTGCCGACGGTAGCGCCGGCCGATGGAGCCGGAGTCGTCGTACTCGACGGCGAGGCCCGCCGCGCGCAGGTCGGCCGTCACCTCGTCCGCGAGGTCGAGCAGGCGGTCGTCGTTGGAGACGAGCGGGAACACGGCGGCGTCGGTCGCGGCCATCTCCGGGTCCAACGCGAGGTACGTGCGCTCCTCGCCGTCGACCTCGTCGACGCGGTAGGCGTGTTCGATGACGGTGTACACGATGCGGTCGACGCCGAACGACGGCTCGACGACGTGCGGGGTGATGTGCTCGCCGTTCTCGGTCACCGTCTCGACCGAGAAGTTCGCCACGTCCGTGTCGACGGTGTAGCTGTCGCCGTCGACCTCCACCTCGACCTCGTCGGCGTCGAAGGCGTCGGGGTCGCGCTCGGCGAGCGTCCGGAGCGCCTCGGCGACCGCGCCGGCGTCGCCGCCGAACTCGGGCCCGAGCGTCGCCATGTCCGGGTCGACCGTCGCGCGCTCGACCGTCTTCGGCTCGTCGTACTGCTTGAACACGGTGAACGACTCGCCGGAGTGGTCGGCGTGCTTCGTGAGGTCGTAGTCCGAGCGGTACGCGAAGCCGGTGATCTCGATCCAGTCGCCGCCGACCTCGCTCTCGGCGTCCCAGCAGTCCGCCGCGTAGTGGGCGAGTTCGCCCGGGAGGTGCTGGCGGAAGCGGAACCGGTCCGTGTCGACGCCGATACGCTGGTACCACTCCTGTGCGACGCCGAGGTAGTAGGCGACCCAGTCGGAGGCGATGACGCCCTCGGCGACGGCCTCGCCGACGGTCGTCGTCGTGATGCCGCCGTCGTCCGCTTCTTGCGCTTCGGCCGAGTACAGACGAACTTCGACGTCCTCGACCTCGTGGAGCGGCGGCTCGTCCGTCTCGGGGTCGATGAACGTCTCCAGCTCGGCCTGCGTGAACTCGCGAACGCGGATGATGCCCTTGCGGGGGCTGATCTCGTTGCGGTAGGCGGGGCCGATCTGGGTGACGCCGAACGGGAGGCGGTTGCGCGCGTACTCCTTGAGCCGCGGGAACTCGACGAAGATGCCCTGCGCCGTCTCCGGGCGCATGTAGCCGGGCTGGCCCGAGCCGGGGCCGATGCTCGTCTCGAACATGAGGTTGAAGTCCTCGACCGGCTCGTCCGCGAGCGGGGTGTCACACGTCGGACACCGCAGGTCGTGCTCGCGGATCAGCTCCTTGACCTCCGCGATGGGGAGCGACTCGGCCTCCTCGATGCCGGTGTTGTCCTCGATGAGGTGGTCGGCGCGGTGGGACTCGCCGCACTCGGGGCACTCGACGAGCATGTCGTCGAAGCCGTCGAGGTGGCCTGACGCCTCGAAGACGGCCTCGGGCATGATGGTGGGCGCCTCGATCTCCATGTTGCCCTGGCGGACCGTGAAGCGGTCGCGCCAGGCGGACTCGAGGTTGTCCTTCACCGCCGCGCCGTTCGGCCCGTACGTGTAGAAGCCGGCGACGCCGCCGTAGGCGCCGTTGGCGCCGAAGAAGAAGCCTCGGCGCTTCGCCAGCTCGATCACGTCCTCCTGTTCGGCCATCCTACAGCGCCTCCAGCAGGTGGACGTCGCGCACGATGCCGACGAGTTCGCCGCCCGCGAGCATCGGCATCTGCTCGATGTCCTCGGAGATCATCTCCTGTGCGGCCTCGACGACGCTGCGCGTCCGCGAGACGGTGATCACGTCCTCGGTCATGAACTCCGAGACGGGCTCGGCGGGGATCTCGACGTTGCGGGTGGGGACGTAGGAGTTGCCGACGGCCTTGATGCCCTCCCACTTCCACTCGTCGTCCTGCCCGGCGATGGAGTCGCCGGTGTCGTCCTCGCCCTCGACGACGCGGGCGACCTCCAGTACGTCGACCTCGGTGAGCATGCCCGCCACGTCGCCGTCGTCGTCGAGGACGACGCCGTACGGGACGTTCGCGAAGAACAGTTCGCGCTCGGCGACCGTCAGCGGCGTGCCGGCGTACACCGTGTTGATGTCGGTGCCGGCGACGTCGCCGCAGGTCGCGTCGACCGCGACCTCCTCCCGGGCGATGGCGGCGACGATGTCGGTGACGGTGACGATGCCGACGAGGCGATCGCCGTCTTGCTCCTCGACGACGGGGACCCGGCGGGTGCCGCCGACCATCACCTGCGCGGCGTCGCGCAGGTTCGTCGCCGGCGTCACGGTCGGCGTCTCGCGCATCAACAGCGCCAGCTGGTCCTCGTCGGGCTGTTCGATCAGGTCGTCGCGGGAGACGAGGCCGCGGTACACCTCGTCGTCGCCCTCGCCTTTCACGACCGGGACCGAGGAGAAGCGGTACTCCTGGAGGTACGCGAGCACGTCGTCGCGGCCGCCGGGGAGCGAGGCCGTGACGAGTTCGGCCCGCGGGGTCATCGCGTCTTCGACGTTCATACCCCGTCGTGCGCCCCCACGCCTCTTGTATCATGCGAAGGTGTGGAGCGCCGTGTCGCGGCGGCGACACCGGCGACCGGTCCGCCCGCGCGGCCGGCGCGTCGCCGATCCGACGAGTTTATCAGTAAGCATGTGAGAGGTACGCATATGACAACGAGGCACACGGGGTGCGAGCCCGGTGAGGTGATGGCGTCGGTGGACGAGGGTTCCGCGGAGTTCGTCATCGCGGACCTCGGGTGCGACGACGCCTGGATCGCCGTCGGCGAGTCCGACGCCCCGGTGCTCGAGAACTGGTGTTGACCCGCGCGGGGCCGGTCCCGCGCGTCCTTCTCTCGCTCCTCGCGGCCGCCAGCGGCGCGTCCGCTCACACCTCGTCGTCGGGGTCGTGGTCGGCGGCCATCCGCTCGGCCTCCGCGGCGTAGCGCTCGCGCGTCGCCGGGTCGTCGACGGGCTCGGTGTCGGTCCCGTCGCGGTCGACGGCGGCGGTGACGGGGCTGCGCTGGAGCAGCTCGATCGACGCCTGTCTCGTGTAGGATCGCTCGCCGTCGACGCTCGCGTACGTGAGCGTCACGGTCTGTCGGGTGTCGTACTCGCGGGAGACGAGCCAGAGGCGCATGGCTCGGGGTTGGCGCGGCACGGAGAAAGGGTCCCGGGATCCGCGGCGGCGGTCGGCCGGCGGGTCAGTTCCCGAACTCGAAGCCGCCGTACTCCTCGTCGTCGGTCTCGGTCGCCGCCTCGTCGTCCGCCCCGGCGGCCTCGTCGTCCTCGGCGGCCGGTTCGATCGTGACGCCGTCGGCGTCGTCGTCCTCGCCGTCGGTCTCGTCGGGGTCGACGTCGAAGGTCACGCCGCCGTCGGTGCGGAACTCCCGCTCCGCGTCGTCGACGAGCGAGCTCGTGCGGCCGCCGTCGGCGCGGAAGCCGGCGCTCTCGGCGTCCTCGCCGCGCAGCTCGGCGACGCGCTCGGAGAGGTCCTCGATCGCACGACTCTGGTCGTCGGTGGCGGCGACGATGCGGTCGGCGGCGTGTTCGGCCTCGGTCGAGCGCTCGCGCACGTCCTCGATGGTGGCGGTGAGCTCCTCGACGGTGGCGGCCTGGTCGTCGGTCGCGCGCGACACCTCGGTGATGCCGTCGGCCGCCTGGTCGATGGAGGCGGCGATGTCCTCGAACGCCTCCAGCACGTCGTCGATCTGGTCGGCCGCGTGGTCGATCTGCTGGTGGCTCTGCTCGGCGGCGACGACCGTCGAGTCGGTCTGGTTCTGCAACTCCTCGATGTTGCCGGTGATCTGCTCGGTGTGTTGGCGGGTCTCGTCGGCGAGCGTCTTCACCTCCTCGGCGACGACGGCGAAGCCGTCGCCGTCCTTGCCGGCGCGGGCGGCCTCGATGTTGGCGTTGAGCGCGAGCAGGTTCGTCTGCTCGGCGACGTCGGAGATGACCTCGACGACCGCCTCGATGTCGTCCATCCGCTCGCCCAGGTCGGTGACGGAGTCGACGAGTTCCTCGCCGATCTCGGTGACGTCCTCGGTCGCCTCGCGGGCGTCCTCGCTGGCGTCGAGCCCCTCGGTCGCGGCCTCGCGCGCCTGCTCGGCGGCGACGTCGACCTCCTCGGCGGTGGCGGCGACCTCCTCCATCGACGCGGAGAACGTCTGCATCTCGGTGACGCCCTCCGACAGGAGCTCGTTCTGCTGGCCGACGTTCTCGGCGATCTCCTCGGCGGCGTCGACCGCCTCATCGACGGAGTCCTCCAGTCGCGCGGTCCCCTCGTCGACGCCGGCGGCGGTCTCCTGGAACGCCTCGGCCATCTCGTTGAGGTCGTCGACGACCGCCAGCAGCCGGTCGTCGAGGCAGTCGTCCTCGTCGTCGAACCGGGCGCGCCGGGACAGGTCGCCCCCCCATGAGCGCCGCCATCGCCGACCCGAGTTCGTCCACCAGCCCCTCGACGGCCTGTTGTCGCTTGGCCTGCTCGGTCCGGTCCCGGACGGTCTCGACGACGGCCACCAGTTCGCCGTCCTCGTACAGCGGCATCGCCGTGAAGTAGATGCTCCGGTCGACGCCGTGCTGGTCGGTCATCACGCTGGTGTCCGCGTACAGCCACGTCCACTCGTTCTTGAGATCGACGTCGAACTCCTCGTGGACCGACTTCGGGTACTCGAGGACCTTGTCCGCGAGCGTCTGCGCGCGGCGGCCGTCCGGGTAGAACATCTCGCTGGCGTGTTCGTGGCCGACCGCCTCCTCGGCGGTCGCGCCCGTGAGATCCTCGATCGCCGAGTTCCACGCGACGATCTCGCCGTCGCCGTCGAGCATGAACACCGGCGAGCCGATACCGTCGAGCAACAGGTCGTCGTCCACGTTCAGTTCGTCGTCGTCCTCCGGCTCCGGCGCCGGCGCGGGGTCCCCGCCCGCCTCGACGGTGACCCCGCCGTCCGCGATGGTGGTGTCCGTCGCCGTGCCGGGCACCCACTCCCGGAGCCGACCTAACAGTGACATACTACACCTGCTACGCGTACCCCGATTAAGCCTAACCCGCCGGTTTTCAAATCGAATAATTCCACTCCGTCGACATACCGTGCGAACTGGTACCGACAGGCGGGCACGCGAGGGCGAACGCCGTCTCACGCGTCAGCCTCAAACCCGCGGAGCGCCCACCGATCGCCGATGGACGCGAGCGCGGTCCGGGAGCGCGCCGCCGACCTGCCCCGCGAGCCGGGGGTGTACCAGTTCCTTGACGGCGACACCGTGTTGTACGTCGGGAAGGCGGTCGACCTGCGCGATCGGGTGCCGTCGTACGCCGACCCCCGGTCGGCGCGGGTCGCACGGATGGTCGACCGTGCGGACGCGCTCGACTTCGCCGTCACCGACACGGAGACGCAGGCGCTGTTGCTGGAGGCGAACCTGATCAAGCGGCTCAACCCCCGCTTCAACGTCCGCCTCAAGGACGACAAGTCGTACCCGCTGGTCCAACTCACGGACCACGAGGTGCCGCGGATCGAGGTCACCCGCGACCCCGACGAGGCGGCGACGGTGTTCGGCCCGTTCACCGACCGCGGCCGCGTCGACACCGTGGTCAAGGCGGTCCGCGAGACGTACGGCCTCCGGGGCTGCTCGGACCACAAGTACGAGGGCCGCGCCCGCCCCTGTCTCGACTACGAGATGGGGCTGTGCTCGGCGCCCTGTACCGGGGAGATCGCCCCCGACGCGTACCGCGAGGACGTCGCCTCGGCGGTCCGCTTCTTCGAGGGCGAGACGGGTGCGCTCGCCGACCCGCTCCGCCGCGAGATGGAGGCGGCCGCCCAACGCCAGGAGTTCGAGCGCGCCGCGAACCTCCGCGACCGGTTGGCGGCCGTCGAGTCGTTCCACGGCGCCGGCGAGGAGGCCGTCGCCGACCGGTCGGACGAGCGCGCCGTCGACGTGCTCGGCGCGGCCGTCGAGGGGGACTCGGCGGTCGTCGCCCGCCTCCACAGCGAGCGCGGGCAACTGGTCGACCGGTCGCGCCACTCGCTGGACGCCCCCGACGCCGCGGACCGCGTCGCCGAGGTGCTCGCGGCGTTCCTCGTCCAGTACTACGCCGAGCGCGAACTGCCCGACGCGGTCCTCCTCTCCGAGCGCCCGGCCGACGAGGACGTCCTCGCGTGGCTGGAGGCGGAGGGCGTCGCCGTCCGCGTCCCCGGCGCCGGCCGCGAGGCGAAGCTCGTCGAACTCGCCCTGAAGAACGCCCGCAGCGGCCCGACCCGCGGCGACGAACTGGCGGCGCTCGCGGACGCGCTCGGTATCGACCGCCCGGAGCGCATCGAGGGGTTCGACGTGAGCCACGCGCAGGGGAAACAGGTCGTCGGCTCGAACGTGTGCTTCGTCGGCGGGAGCGCGGAGAAGGCCGACTATCGCCGGAAGAAGCTCACCGACCGCAACGACGACTACGCCAACATGCGCGAGCTCGTCCGCTGGCGCGGCGAGCGCGCCGTCGAGGGGCGCGACGACCGTCCCGACCCGGACCTCCTGTTGATCGACGGCGGCGACGGCCAACTGGGCGCCGCCCGCGACGCGCTCGCGGCGGTGGGGTGGGACGTCCCGGTCGTGGCGCTGGCGAAGGAGGAGGAACTGGTGATCACCCCCGACGGCGTCCGCCGGTGGGACGACGACGCGCCGCACCTCCACCTGCTCCAGCGCGTGCGCGACGAGGCGCACCGCTTCGCCGTCCAGTACCACCAGACGCTCCGCGACGACGTGTCGACGGTCCTCGACGACGTGCCCGGGATCGGTCCGGAGACGCGCCGGCGGCTCCTCCGTCGGTTCGGCTCCGTGGAGAACGTCCGCGCGGCCAGCGAGGACGACCTGCTGGACGTGCCCGGCGTCGGACGGAAGACGGCGAGCGAACTGCAAGCGCGGCTGTAGCGGTGCCCCACCGCGGTGTGTCCGTTGCTGACAGGTGATCCTCCGTAGCGCCGCCGGAGGTGGATCACGCACCCGCCGAGTGCTCCGACGGCGGCGACTACGTCACGCGAGGGCGTGGCCTCGCTATCGCACGAGAAGGTGTGGTCGGGCGCGGTGTGGCTGTAGCCGGAAACGTGGCCCCCGGTCGCGGTGGGGCGGCGCTACTTCGTCCGGAACGCGCGGTCGCCCGCGTCGCCGAGACCGGGGACGATGAACCCCTCCTCGTTCAGTTCGTCGTCGATGGCAACGGTGAGGAGGTCGGCCGCGGGCACCGCTTCGCCGACGCGAGTGAGGCCGTCGGGCGCCGACACCGCCGAGAGCACGAACAGGTCCTCGGGCTCGGGGTTGTTCGAGACGACGTGGTCGAGCACCGCACACATGGTCGACCCGGTCGCGAGCATCGGGTCGGCGACGATGACGGTGTCCTCGGCGGTGATGTCGGGGAGCTTCGTGTAGTCGATCTCGATGGGGAACGTGCCGTCGTCGTCCATGCCGGCTTCCTCGTTGCGGCCGGCGGAGATGACGCCCTGCTTCGCGCGCGGGAACGCCTTCAACAGTCCCTCGACGAACGGCGTCGCCGCCCGGAGCACGTTGATGATGACGACGTTGTCGAGCCCCTTCACGCGCTCGCCGGTCGTCTCCGCCAGCGGCGTCTCGATGGAGACGAACTCCGTCTCCATCGCGCCGTCGATGATCTCGTAGCCGCAGATGCGGCCCAGCTTCACCAGCCCCTTGCGGAACGCCACCTGCTCGGTCTCCACGTCGCGCAGCCGCGAGAGGGTGTCCTTCGCCAGCGCGTGCGTGATGAGGTGCGCGTCGCCTCGCTTCTCGATGGCCATCGTTGTCCGAACGTTGCCGTGCGGCCGGGCATAATCCCGTTGGGTCGCGCGCGGCGCACCGTCCGCCCTCGCCGACGCCGCGGATTCGACGAACGTCGAATCGCGCTTCGTCGTTCAGTACCCCGCTATCGCGCGTTTCGAAACGTTTAGTGGCGGCTCGGTCGGCGATTCACGTGGTATGACGAAAGTCAGTGTGATCGGTGCGGCGGGGACGGTCGGCGCCGCGGCGGGGTACAACATCGCCCTGCGCGACATCGCGGACGAACTCGTGTTCGTCGACATCCCGGACATGGAAGAGACGACGATCGGCCAGGCGGCCGACACCAACCACGGGGTCGCGTACGACTCCAACACGCGGATCCGGCAGGGCGGCTACGAGGCCACCGAGGGCTCCGACGTCGTCGTCATCACGGCGGGCATCCCGCGCAAGGAGGGCCAGACCCGGATCGACCTGGCGGGCGACAACGCGCCGATCATGGAGGACATCGGCGAGTCGCTGCGCGAGTACAACGACGACTTCGTGTCGATCACCACGTCGAACCCGGTCGACCTGCTCAACCGCCACCTGTACGAGAGCGGCGAGCGCGCCCGCGAGAAGGTGATCGGCTTCGGCGGGCGCCTCGACTCCGCGCGCTTCCGCTACGTCCTCTCCGAGCGCTTCGACGCGCCCGTGAAGAACGTCGAGGCGACGATCCTCGGCGAGCACGGCGACGCGCAGGTGCCCGTGTTCTCGAAGGTCCGCGTCGACGGCACCGACCCCGCGTTCACCGCCGACGAGAAGGAGGAGATCCTCGGCGACCTGCAGGAGTCCGCGATGGACGTCATCTCCCGGAAGGGCGCGACCGAGTGGGGCCCGGCGACGGGCGTCGCCCACATGGTCGAGGCCGTCGTCCGCGACACCGGCGAGGTGCTCCCCGGCTCCGTCGCGCTGCAGGGCGAGTTCGGCTACGAGGACACCGCCTTCGGCGTCCCGGTGAAGCTCGGCTCGAACGGCGTCGAGGAGGTCGTCGAGTGGGACCTCGACGACTACGAGGCAGACCTCATGGACGAGGCGGCCGAGAAGCTCTCCACGCAGTACGACAAGATCGCGTAGGCGACCACCGCCGTCCCCGCGCCCCCCGCCCGCGGCCGCTCTCCGCCCGGTCCCCGCCCGCGCGCCGGGGCACCGCCCCCGTTTTTGTCGCCCCCGGCCGACGCCGAGCGTGTGGACTCCACCGTACTCGTCACCGGCGGCCTCGGCCGCTCCGGCCGCTGGATCGTCGACCGCCTCGCCGCCGACCACGACGTCGTCTGCGTCGACCTCGATCACCCGGGCTACGAGGTGGACGCCGCCCCGACCGTCGACTTCCGCGCCGCCGACCTCACCGACCCCGGAGAGGCGTTCGACCTCGTCGGCGCGCTCGACCCCGACGCCGTCGTCCACTGGGCCGCATACCCGTCGCCGACGCGCCACGCCGGCAGCCGCGTGTTCCACGACAACGTCGCCGGCGCGTACAACGTCCTCGTCGCCGCCGGCCGTGCCGACGCGACCGTCGTCCAGGCGTCCAGCGAGAGCGCCTACGGGCTCGCCTTCGCCGAGACCACTCCGCTCCCCGAGGAACTCCCGATCACGGAGAGCCACCCCACGCGCCCGGAGGACCCGTACGGCACGGGCAAGGTCGTCGCCGAGGAGGTGGCCGACATGGTCCACCGCCGCCACGGCGTCCCCGTCACCTCGGTGCGTCCGTCGTGGATCCAGTACCCCGGCGAGTACACCTGTCTGACGCTCGACGACCTCGCCGACGGCGCCGGCAACTGCTGGTCGTACGTCGACGTGCGCGACGTGGCCGCCCTCGTCGCCCGCGCGGTCGCGGACCCGCCCGCGGGCCACGAGCCGGTCCACGCCGCCGCCGCCGAGAACTACCTCGGTCGGCCGACGGCGGACGCGGTCGCGGAGCACTTCGGTCGCCTCCCCGACGACTGCCACCTCGACGGCGAGCAGTCCGCGCTGTCGACGGCGAAGGCGGGGGAGCTGTTCGACTGGACGCCGACCCACGACTGGCGGACGGCCGCCGACGCGGACGTGCCCGGGCCGGAGCTGTGGGGCTGACCGCGGCGAAGGTTCACCCCGGATGCCGGGACCACACGGCCCGTGACCTGACGACGGCCGCGACGGGTCCGCGGGAGCGCGCCACGCCCGTCGCGGCACGGTTCGGCGCCTGTTCGCCTCGCCCGCCGCCGTCGCCGAGCCGCCGGCTCGGTGACGGCTCCGTGGCAACGACTAAACGGGTGGCTCGCACAGCCGTGGGTATGTCCGACTCGTGTGACGCCTGCGGCTCGGCGGTCGAGGACGCGCTCGCCCGGACGGTCCGGCTGTCGGTCGACCGCTCGACCGTCGACGAACAGCGCCTGTGTCCCGGCTGTTTCGCCGACTGGATCGACCGCTACGAGCGGGAGATGCAGTCCGACCCGGACGTGACGATCGACGGGGAGAACGACATCATCGTCGACTGAGTCACAGCTCGACCGAGCAGGTGGTCCCGACGGCGAGCCCCTCCTCCTCGACGTGCGCGGCCAGACAGCCGTAGTTGCAGTACGGCGTCTCGCTCGACTCCCCGCCCTCGCGGACGTACACCGGGTCGTGGACGGTCACATCGCAGCCGCAGTACGCGCAGTCGGTGGTGTCGCTCATCACGAGCGGGTACGTGCCGCCGCCGCAAAAAGCGGTCGCCGGGCGCGTCGCCGCCGACCGGCCGAGGCGACTACTCCTCGGCGTCGTCGTCGCTCTCGCCGTCGCCGCCGGCGCTCAGCCCGTCGTCGGCCGGCCGGTCGAGCGCGCGCTCGGCGTCGTGGTGTTCGGAGTAGCCGTCGAACCAGCGGACGATGCGCTCGATGCGGTCGACGATGTGGGCCGGTTCGCCCGAGCGCGACAGCTCGTGGCCCTCGCGCGGGTAGCGCACGAGTCGGGTGTCGACGCCGTGTTTCCTGAGGATCCGGTGGAACAGCTCCGCCGTGTTGTCCGGGGTCCGGTAGTCGCGGTCCGAGTGGAGCACGAGCGTCGGCGTCTCCACCTCGTCGGCGTGGGCGACCGGCGAGTGCTCCCAGAGGAACTCCGGTTCCTCCCACGGCGTCGTGTCGTAGTCGCCCTCGACGAGCTTGTACGCCCCGTCGGTCGAGCCGTAGAAGCCGGTGAAGTCGTACACGCCGCGCTGGGAGACCGCCGCGCGGAAGTAGTCCGACTGGCCGACCGCCCACGAGGTCATGTAGCCGCCGAAGGAGCCGCCGGTGAGGAACACGTTCGTCTCGTCGACGTAGTCCCTGTCCGCCACCTCTTCGACACCCGCCATCACGTCCGTGAGGGTCACGTCGCCCCAGTCGCGCTCGATGGCCCGCATGAACTCCTCGCCGAAGCCCGTCGAGCCGCGCGGGTTCGACCAGAAGACGACGTAGCCGCGCGCCGCGAGCGTCTGGAACTCGTGCCACATCGTCCCGCTGGTCGTCCACATCGCGTGCGGGCCGCCGTGCACCTCGACCGCCAGCGGGTACTGCTCGTCGGCGTCGAAGTCCGGCGGCGTCAACACCCACCCCTCGACGGGGCCCTGCGCGGACTCGAACGCGAGCGGCTCCGGCTCCGACACCGCGACCGAGTCGAGGTACTCGCCGTTGAGGTCGGTGAGCCGGCGCTCCTCGCTCCCGTCGAGCACGAACAGGTCCCCGGGGTGGTCCCACTCGCTCTTCGTGACCGCCGTGACGCCGTCGGCGACGTGGGCGCCGTCGACCGAGCCGCCGCGGTACTCGCGCTCGGGCGCGGCGCTCGCGTCGCCGGGCGCCGACCAGAGGCTCGTCGCGCCCTCGTCGGGGGTCGTGAAGTGGACACGCTCCTCGTCGGGGCCCCACTGGGGGGCGGCCTCGTAGCCGAGCCCGCGGTCGAGCTCCGCCGTCAGGTCGGCCGTCTCGTCGGCCGCACGGTCGTACACGTGGAGTTCGGTCGGCTGGATGCTCGCCTGCTCGGCCTCGGTGTACGTGTACGCGATCCGGTGGTCCTCGGTGACCGCCAGCGAGGCGCCCCAGCCGGTGGTGCGGAGGACGTCCTCCGTGTCGCCCGACTCGGTGTCGTAGGCGACCACGTCGATGTCGTAGTTGTCGTCGGGGTCCTCGCCGGCCTTCTGGGCGGTGAAGTACAGCGTCTCGTCGTCGCCCCACGCGGGCGCGCCGTGGTCGTGGTCGCCGTCGGTCACCCGTTCGAGGTCGCCCGACTCCACGTCGAGGAGGTACACCTGCGGGCGCTTCCCGTCGAAGTAGCTCGTGCCGGTGCGGTACACCGTCCGGTCGATGACGCGCGGGTCCGGCTCCTCGGGCTCGTAGTCGTCCGGGACTTCGAGGTCGCGCTCGGCCTCGCGGTCGTCGGCGGTGACCGACTGGAGGAACGCGATGCGGGTGCCGTCCGGGCTCCACGTGATCGCGTTGACGCCGCCGACCACCTCGGTCACCTGCTCGGCCTCGCCGCCGACGCCGTCGAGCGGGAGCAGCCACAGCTGCTGGGTGTCGTCGTCCTCCCCGCGCGTGGAGGTGAACGCCAGCCGGTCGCCCGACGGCGAGAAGCGCGGCTCCGCGTCGCTCCCCTCCGCGAGCGTCAGCCGTCGCGCCACGTCGCTCCCGTCGGTCGGCGCGAGGTACACCGTCGACTCGTAGGAATCGTCGCCGTCGGGCTCGCGGCGAACGAACGCCACGTGCTCGCCGTCCGGCGCGACCCGCGGGTCGCTCGGCTTGGCGATGTCGTGGACGTCGCTCGCCTGAATCGTGTCCATACGCCGGCCTCGGAGTGGCGAGGCAAGTACGTTCGGAACCCGGAATCGGACGCGGGCTATTCGATCCCCACTCGCCCGCTCGTCGCCGAGCGCAGGCGGTCGCGAAGCCCGGCGGCGTCGGCGACCGGCACCCGCGCCACGAACGACACCTCGGCGTCGTAGTCGGCCTCGAACTCCACCCCCGCCGACTCGAGGATGCCCCGGACGGTGCCGGAGTCGTCGTACGTGGCCGTGAGGACCACCCGCTCGTGGGGCGCCTCCTCGACGACGCCGGCGGCGTCGACCCCCTCCTTCACGGCCCGGGAGTACGCCCGGGCGAGTCCCCCGACGCCGAGGTTCGTGCCGCCGTAGTAGCGCGTGACGACCGCGACGACGTTGCGGATCTCCCGTTGTTGGAGCACGTTCAGCGCCGGCTTCCCCGCCGAGCCGGTCGGCTCCCCGTCGTCGCTGGCGTACTCGCGGAGCAGCACCTCGCCGGGCGACCGCGACCCGGCGTCGCCGGCGGGGACGCGGTAGGCGGGGACGTTGTGGGTCGCGTCGTCGAACTCGGCGCGCACCTCGTCGACGACCGCCTCCGCCTCGGCGACGGTGTCGACCGGGGCGACGTGCCCGAGGAACCGCGACCCCTGCACGGTGAACTCGGCGGTCGCGCGCTCGGCGACGGTGCGGTACGGCTCCGGGTTCGCCATGGTCGTCGTTCCGGACGCGGCGTGAAAGGGTTACTCGTCGCCCGCCGCGGCGGTCGCGGCGTCGGGGGCGTCCCCGGCGTTCGCCGGGAGGTCCGGGTCGGCGACGAACAGCGCCAACAGGCAGGCCGCGCCGACGCCCTGTGCGACGAACGCGACCAGCGCGATCGGGTCGCTCGCGAGGTGTGCGAGTACCTCGCCGACCGGGTTCGTCACCTCGTGGCTCGGCACGAGGCCGCCGTGGTCGGTGAGGTGCCACCACGCGTAGCCGGCCGAGTACGCGAGCAGGATGCCGGCCGTCAGCGAGTAGAGGCGTCGGTGCCGGGCGCCGCGGACGATCAGGGTCGCGAGCCCGACGAGCAGCAGCGCCGACGGGACGAACAGGTACGGGCGCGGGTCCGCGAACGAGCCGATCGGGAGGTACACGAGGAGGCGGGGGAGCCCCTCGATCAGGTGGATCGCCGCCGAGACGAGCGCCGCCTGCACGGCGAGCACGCGCAGTACGCTGGCGGTTCGGTCGTCCATACCCGTCTTCGGCGACTCGCGGTGAAAGCGGCGTCGGTCTCGGTCAGAACTCGACGCTGCGCACGTACGGGAGCGCCCGGATCGACACGAGGAGGTCGCCCGGAAGCGCCTCGTCGGTGATCAGGTACAGTTTCGGCTCGTCGGCGAACTCGGGGTCGTCCGACAGCACCTGCCGCAGCGAGAGGTCCGCCTCCGCGAGCATCCCGGTGATCTCGGCGACGATGCCGGAGGCGTCGGGGTCGCCCACCTCGACGGTGAGCACCGTGAGGTCGAGCACCGGCGCCAGGTCCATCAGGCTCGGCACCGCGGTGATGTTGGCGAAGATCCGCCGCAGTTCCTCGTCGTCGCGGATCGCCGTCGTCGTCGCGTCGACCACCCGGCGGTCGACGCCCGCCTCGCGGGCGATGCCGGTGTCGGGGATCTCGATGCCGCCCGAGACGACGCGCCCGTCGTCGTTCACGGAGAACCCCCGCTCGAGGAGCAGCCGCACGACCGCCTGCTGTCCCGGGGAGCCCTCGAACTTCCCCATGATCTCGTCGAACATCCGTGTTCGTCGTCGCCCACCTGCGGGCATAACTGTTCGGAGTCGGCGGATCGGGTCGCCGCAGCGGCCGGGACGCCTCCGACGCCGGACCGCGCCGGGGCCGCTCGCGCCGTCGTCGGCGCGTCGACCGGGGTCGTCCAGGGACGGGCCGCCCCCACAACGCCCTTGTCGCCCCCACCCGAGGCGACTGCTGTGCGCGAACTCGACTGCGACTTCTGCGGCGAGCCGGCGGCGGGGGCCTACGAGGTGCTGCCGACGGAACTGGACCCGACGCCCGACGAACAGGTTCGGGTCGTCCTCTGTGCGGGCTGTCGCGAGACGCTCGACGGCGTGCTCACCCCGCTGCTCGACCGGCTCGGGGCGAGCGACGAGGGCGGCGTCGACCCCTCCTTCGCCGACGCCACCGCGGGGCACGCGCCGCCCGAGGCGCCGCCGAGCGAGGACGGCATCGACGAGGGCGACGACGACCCCGACCTCGCGGTCGACGCGGCCGGCCACGCCCCGCCGCCGACGCCGAGCGCGCCCGACGGCGACCCCGACGCGGCGCCCGACGGCGACGACGCGACTTCGGAGGAAGCCGACGCGACCTCGGAGGAGACGAATCGGACGCCGGCCCAGCGGATGCCGCGGGAGACGCGGCGGACGCGGACGCCGGGACGGCGGCCCGCGAGGAGCCGCCGAACTTCCGGAAGGTGATGCGCTTCCTCAACAACCGCGAGTTCCCCGTCGACCGCGCGGAGGTGGCGGAGTTCGCGGCCGGCGCGTACGATCTGGAGGACGACGAGGTGGCCGAGATCTTCGACTACGCGGTCGAGCGCGGGATCCTCGCGGAGAACGGCGGGAAGCTGGTGAAGGGCTGAGGCGCCCCGACCGCCGGCGGGCTACAGGTCCCCCTTCGTGCTCGGGGTGTCGCTGCGGCGCTCGTCGAGCCGGGTCGCGTCGTCGAGCGCCCGCGCGAGCGCCTTGAACAGCGCCTCGACCTCGTGGTGGGCGTTCACGCCGGTCTCGACCTCCGTGTGGAGCGTGAGCCCGGCGTTCATCGCCAGCGAGTACGCGAAGTGGCGCGCCATGTCGCTGGCCATCTCGCCCACCGCGTCCTGCGAGAACTCGCCGGCGAACTCGAAGTACGGGCGGCCGCTCACGTCGACGACGACGCCCGCGACGGCCTCGTCCAGCGGGACGCGCCGGTCGGCGTAGCGGCGGATGCCGCGTTTGTCGCCCAGCGCCTCGGCGAACGCCTCGCCGAGCGCGATGCCGACGTCCTCGACGGTGTGGTGGTCGTCGATGTGGGTGTCGCCGTCACACCGCACCGTCAGGTCGAACAGGCCGTGCTTGGCGAACGCCGTCAGCATGTGGTCGAAGAAGCCGACGCCCGTCTCCACCTCGCTGTCGCCGTCGCCGTCGACGGCGAGGGTGACCTCGATGTCCGTCTCGGCCGTCTCGCGCGCGACGGCCGCCGTGCGGTCGCTCATGCGCGGTGCGTGGGTACGGGCCGGCAAGACCGTTCCGGCTTCCGGGGTCGGCCGCGCCCAGCCTCCCGGGCCGTGCGTCCGCCGCGACCGGACCCGGTCGCCGTCGGCGGCCCCGACGCCGCCGGCGTCGTCCGGGCGTCGGACGCCCGTTCGACTGGCGTTGAAGTGGCCGCGCGTGGGAGTCGATCGCATGAAGACCGGCTTTCCCGCGCTGGTCGCCCTCGGGGGCGGCTCCGTCGGCCTCTCGACGGCGACCGCGGCGGGCCTGACGCTCGGCCTCGTGTTGACCGCCGCGGGCACCGCGCTCGCGGTCGCGACCGTCTCGCGCTCGCTGATCCGCTACGCCGACGGCGGGTGAGCGTCCGGCCGACAGGAGCGTCCCGGCGGCCCCGCACACCGCGGTCGGCCGCGGCCGTCCGCTCAGACCGACTGCGCCTCGGCGAGCGTGAACGTCCCCTCGTACAGCGCGGTGCCGACGACGACGGCCGCCGCGCCCGCCTCGCGCAGGACGCGGACGTCGTCGAGGCTCGCGACGCCGCCGGAGGCGACGACGGGGATGTCGACGGCCTCGGTGACGCGCTCGACGCTCCCGCGGTTCACGCCCTCCAGTTGGCCCTCCACGTCGACGTCGGTGAACAGGATCGCGCCCGCGCCCAACTCCTCGTAGCGGCCCGCGGCCTCGGCGGGGTCGAGGCCGGTGCCCTCGGTCCACCCCGAGACGACGACCTCGCCGTCCTTCGCGTCGAGGCTCACCATCACGCTCCCGGGGTACTGCTCGCTGATATCGGCGACGACGTCGGGGTTCTCGACGGCCGCGGTGCCGAGGATCACGCGGTCGACGCCGCGGTCGAGGAGGGCGACCGCGTCGGCGGCGCTCGGATCCCGCCGCCCAGTTGGACCGGCACGTCGACGGCGTCGAGGATCGCGTCGACGGCGGCGGCGTTGGCGCGCTCGCCGTCGAACGCGCCGTCGAGGTCGACGAGGTGGAGCGTCTCGGCGCCCTCGTCGACCCAGCGCTCGGCCGCCGCGACGGGGTCGCCGTAGCGGGTGGCGGTGCCGCGCTCGCCCTGCACCAACTGGACGACCTCGCCCCCCTCCATGTCGACGGCGGGGACGACCTCGAACTCCGGGAAGTGGCTCATGCGCGGTGCTGGGTCGCGATCCGGGGTAAGTGGTTCGCGTTCGGGTCGGCCGGCTCGCGCCCGGCCCGTCGGCACCCGCTCCGCGGGCGCTCCGACCGCGGCCCCGTCGTCGTATTTATGCTCCGACCGTGTCACCTCCCACCAATGACCGTCTACGAGTCCGACCTGCCGGGCGTCGGGAAGAAACACGAGATCGAGTTGGACGGCGACGAGCGGATCGTCGTCGTCACCCACAACACGGGCAAACGCGAGGTGTACCGCCGCGCCGACGCCGACGCCGACGCCGAGAAACTGTTCGAACTGTCGGACGAGCTCGCGCGGACGGTCGGCACCGTGCTGGAGGGGGCGTACTTCCAGCCGGTCGCGACCGACACCATCGAGACGATGCTGGGCGGCGACGCGCTCATCGAGTGGTACGACGTGCCCGCCGGCTCCGAACTGGCGGGCGAGACCATCGAGGAGGCCGACGTGCGCCAGCGGACCGGCGCGTCGATCATCGCCGTCCAGCACGGCGCCGACGTGGTGCCGAACCCCGACCCCGGCGCGGGGGTCCACGGCGGCGACACCGTCGTCGTCATGGGGTCGCGCGAGGAGGTCGAACGGTTCCACGACACGTTCATCGCCGGCGTCGGCGACGACGCCGCGGACGACACCGAGGACGCGGCCGACCCGAACTGATGGCGGCGGGAGCGCCCGTCGCGGGCGACCTCAACGGCCTGCTCGCGCTCGGCGCCGTCGTCGCCGTCGCCGCCGCGGTCGCGGCGCTGGGTCGTCGCGTCGGGATCCCGACCGTCCCGCTGTACGTGCTCGGCGGCGTCGTCGCCGGCCCCTCGGTGGCGGGCGCGATCGGCCTCCCCACCGTCGAGCCGGCGGAGCTGACGACGCTCGCGGAGGTCGGGGTCGTCCTCCTGCTGTTCTTCCTCGGGCTGGAGTTCAGCATCGACCGCCTCATCGCCGCCCGCCGCCGGCTCTCGGGCGCCGCGGCCGTCGACCTCCTGGTGAACTTCCCCGTCGGCGTCGCGCTCGGGTTCCTGTTCGGGCTGGGCCCGCTCGGGGCGTTCCTCGTCGGCGGCATCGTGTACATCTCCTCGTCGGCGGTGATCACCAAGTCGCTCGTCGACCTCGGCTGGATCGCCGACCCCGAGGCCGAGCCGGTGCTGGGGGTGCTCGTCGCGGAGGACCTCGTCGTCGCCGTCTACCTCGCGCTCGCGGGCGCGCTCGTCGCCGGCGGCTCCCCGGTCGACGCGCTCCCGCGCATCGCCGTCGCGCTGGGGTTCCTCGGGGCGGTCGCGCTCGCGGCCCAACTGCTCGCCCCGCGGCTCACGCCGTACCTCGGCACCAGCGACGAGGACCTGGTCGTGCGGACGCTCGCGGTCGCGCTCGTCGTCGCGGGGCTGGCGCTGTCGGTCGGCGCCAGCGAGGCGGTCGCGGGCTTCTTCGTCGGCGTCGGCGTCGGCGCCACCCCGCTGCACGACCGCGTCGCCGACCGGATCGCCCCGCTGCGCGACGCGTTCGCGGTCGTGTTCTTCGCGTGGGTCGGGCTCAACACCGACGTCGTCGCCGTGGCGGCGGTCGCGGTGCCGGTGCTCGTCGCGGCGCTCGTCTCCGGCCCGACGAAGGTCTTCAGCGGCGCCGTCGGCGGCCGGCTGTACGGTCTCTCGCCGCGGCGGTCGCTGCGGACCGGCCTCGCGCTCGTCCCCCGCGGAGAGTTCTCGCTGATCATCGCGGCGCTGGCGACGTCCTCGCCGGACCCGCTCGTCTCGTCGGTCGTCCCGGCGTTCGCCGTCGGCTACGTGCTCGTGTTGTCGTTCGCGGGCACGGTCGCGATGAGCGAGGCGCGGCGGATCGAGCGCCTCGTCGGGCTGTCCCCGGACTGAGCCACCCGGCGCCGTCGCCCGGGTTCGAGACGCCCCCGGTTTTCATCGCTGAGTGTGGGTGCGAAACGGTCAAGTCTCCCGACTCGGAGTCGAAGCTATGAGCGAGTCGGTCGTCGCGGACTTCGTCGGTCGGTTCTTCGCCCCCGGCGTCGACGGGGAGCCGCCGAGGGGCCGGATCATCCTGAGCCAGCGACGGCTCGTCCTCGCGGCCGACGGCTACAAGGAGACGATCCCGCTGTCGAAGGTGTTCGACGTGACCATCGGACAGGTCCCCCCGGAGATGGCGGGCTACTTCAACGACACCGTCACCGTCGCCTACCGGAAGGGCGAGGGGCGGGCGGTCGCCGCCATCGAGGGGAAGGGGACCGACATCGACCGCTTCGCGACGATCCTGTTCAAGGTGCTGCTCAACGGCACCAAGGCGCTCGCGCGCCACCCGGCGAAGGTCGGCGGCCGCGTCGTCGACGCCGACACCCGGCAGACGCGCCTCGACGTGACGCAGGGCGCGCTCACCTTCGAGGGGGACGGCGACGCCTTCACCGTCGACCTCGCGAACGTCGTCTCGGTCGAACGCGCCCAGCGCGACCTCGGCAACGGGAGCCACCCGGTCGTCTCGTTCCGCCACGTCGAGGACGGCACCGCCGTCACCTCGGAGGTGGGGATGACGTCCGGCCGGCTCACGAACGTCCTCGGGCGGTACGTCAGACTGCGCTACGCCGACGTGCAGGCGGAACTGGAGGACCTGGAGCCCAGCGAGGAGGAGATGGAGGTGCTGGTCGCGGCGTACTCGGCCGGACCGGGCGTCTCGTTGAACAAGGTGGTCGACATCGAACCGCAGCGGCTCACCATGCTGTTGAACGGCCTCATCGACGAGGACCTGCTCGTCGACACCGACGAGGGGACCCAACTCACGGCGAAGGGCCGCGTCGTCGTGGGCCAGCGGATCGAGTCGGTCAACACCTGAGGCGTCGGCTCGCGACGGGGAGCGGTCGCCGAGAAAGGGGTCGTCGTGTCCGGCCTCAGAACAGGCCGAGGGCGCTCCCGACGTCGAACAGCGTCTTGGCGACGCGCAGCGTCACCGACTTCGTCACGCCGACGCCCTCGACGGTGATGTCGTCGTTCCGGTAGGCGTCGAGCGCGGCGGCGGCGGGGTTCTGCGAGTCGAGGATCTCACAGACGGTCGACTCGCTCGTCTCGACGCGCAGGGTCGGGTTCTCGACGAGGTCCTCCGAGAAGCTCGTCACCCGCGCGTCGCCGTTCGTCACGGCGCTGTACTCGTAGTCGCCGTCGGACGACGTGATCACGACGTTGACGCGCTCGCCGGCTAACTGTCCGCGAAGGGGACCGGGGAGTTGGTCGAGGTTGCCGTTGTAGGTGTCGACGGCCATCTGCATGCCCTCGAGGTCGACGGTGCACGAGTCGGCCTCCGACTGGGCGGCGACCGGCGCGACGGACACCGCGAGGACGGAGAACACGACGAGCGCGGCGACCGTGATACTTTTGTATTTGAACATTACCTCTTATATTCCACTCCAGTACTTATCCGTTGTGTTCAGGGGCTCTCCGCCGTCGGCGGCGGGCCACGGCGGGCCGTGCGTCGTGCGGAGTCGGTCGGGAACGGACTACTGTTCGTTCATCGCCTCGCTGGCGATGTTGCGGCCGCGCGGCTCCAGCGCGACCTCGCGGCGGGTGCGCACCTCCTCCAGCACCTCCGCCTCGATGAGGCGCTCGAAGATCTCCTCGACGCGGTCGACGCTCATCCCGAGGAAGTTCGGCACCTCGAACGAGGAGACGCCGGAGTACAGCGCCATCAACACCTCGCGTTCGGACTCCGACAGCTCGACGGCACCGCGGTTGCGGTCGCGTCCCTCCCCGAGGTACGACTTGACCACGGCGACGATCCACGGCTCGCCCGAGAGGTACGTCTGCACGCTGGTCCCCTCGTCGTCGGTGTGTTCGGCCTCGATGACCGACGCCTTCTCGTCCATCACGGTCCGCTCGGTCTCCTCCAGCGTCCCGATGTCGTCGAGTTCGAGCCGGACGAACGCGCCGCTCTGTTGGGCCACCGAGATGCCGTCGGCCTCCACCTTGATGCGTGCCTGCTCCCACTCGGTGTCCTGGACGACGCCGCCTTTGATCGCCGGGTGACGGGCCTTGATCACCTTGCGGTCGAGGAACGCGCGGTACAGGTCCGTGCGGAACTCCTCGTGCTCCTCGGCGGCGATGAGGAACACGTCGTCGCCGATGCGGAGGCTGACGTAGTTGGAGACGCGCTGGATCTCCTGGTTGGCGTCGTAGCGGCCGCCGATGCCGTCGACGTTCGACAGCGCGAGCGTCCGCTTGCCGCCGTTGCCGACGAGGACGACGCGCTTGTTCGAGAGGATGATCCGGCCGTTCGACCACGACACGTCGTTGAGCTTGCGCCCGCCCTTCATCGCCTGGGCGAACTTGCCGCGGGTGTCCGCGACCTTGTACTCCTCGCCGCCGCCGGGCTGCTGTCCGCCACCGCCGTTCCGCTGTGCGTCGTTCACTGTTTAACACCTCCGAGCTTCGACAGCGACGCGAACGCCCGTTTCCGGATCTGCTTGTCCACGTCGCTGTCGGTGATCGCGTCGAGCGTCTCGCGCGCCCGGTCGCCGCCCACGGAGCCGAGGGCGTACGCCGCCTTCGCGCGGGCGTCGACGCTCGCGTCCTCGTCTTTCACCAGTTCGATGAGCGTCGACTCCACGTGCAACCCCTCGAGGTTCGTGATGCTCGTCGCCGCGAACTGGGCGGTCATCTTGTCGTCGTCGTCGAGCGCCTCGACGAGCGCGTCCAGCACGTGGTCGGGCGGCTCCGTGCTCGTCACCCGCCCGAGGAACCACACCGCGTTGCGCCGCTGGCGCGCCTGCGTCGCGTCCTCGAGGATCTCCACGAGCGGCCCCGTCACCGTCTCGTCGTCGGCGTCCTGTAGCTCCGAGATGACGGCGTCGCGGACGGCGTGGCTCTGCTTGGTCGGCGCGTTCGCGAGCAGTTCGATGATCGAGAACACCGCCGTCCGGCGCACCGTGTCGTGTTCGTCCTCCAGCGCGCCCGCGAGCTTCGGCACGGGCTTGGCCGAACTGGCGTTGCCCAGCGCCGACGCCGCCAGCCGCCGGAGACTGACGTTCTCGTCGTCCAGCAGGTCCAACAGCGCCGCGAGCGCCTGCCCGTTGGCGATGGTGCCGAGCGCGTCGGCGGCCGCGGCCTTCACCGCGGGGTGGTCGTCGTCGAGTTTCGCCCGGAGCCGGCCGACGGCGCGCCCGTCGCCGATGCGGCCGAGCGCGAGACAGGCGCGCTCGCGCACCCGCGGGTCGGGGTCGTCGAGCCGCTTCGCCAGCGGGCCGACGGCGTCCCCGTCGCCGATCCGCCCGAGCGCGTTGGCGGCGGCCATCCGGTACTCGGGGATGCTCGCCCCGCCGAGCACCTTCGCGAACGCCCGCATCGCCGCCCAGTCGGCGGCGTTCGGGTCGATGCCGAACTGCTTGGCGATGAGTCGCTGGAGCCCGTTGCCGCCGAGGTCGTCGAGCCCGTCGACCGCCGCCGCGCGCACCGACTCCTCGTCGTCCTCGCGTGCGAGGTGGATGAGCACGTCGACGGTGCGGTCGTCCTCGGGGTCGCCCACGTCGCCGAGCATCTCCGCGGCCCGCCGGCGCACCGCCGCGCTGTCGCTGTTCTTGGCGGTGTCGGTGAGCTGCTCCATGTCCCCGTCGCGGGCGAGCGTGTACAGCGACATTATCCCTCGTAGCGGTAGATGCGGCTCCGTTTCGCCACGGGCTCGAAGTCGTCGCGCAGGCCGGGGGGGCACCGTCTCGGTCTTCCCGAGCACGAGGTACCCCCCCCCGGCCGCAGCGAGTCGCGCAGCGTCTCGAACAGCCGCTCCTTGTACGCGGTGTCGATGTAGATGAGCAGGTTCCGACAGAACACCAGGTCCATGTCGGTCCTCGGCCCGTCGCTGATGAGGTCGTACTGCTCGAACTCGATGCGCGACTTGACCGACCGGCGCACCCGGAAGACGTTCTCCTCCTGTTCGACGTACGCCGTCGGGTCCGACAGCGGCGACAGCTCCTCCTCGATGTCGGTCGTCCGGGTCGTCTCGTACACGCCCGCGCGGGCGGCGTCGAGCGCCTCCTCGCTGATGTCGATCGCGGTGATCCGGAAGCGGCGCTCGTTCACCTCCTCGTCGTCGGCCACGAGCATCGACAGCGAGTACGGCTCGCGCCCGTCCGCACACGGCGCGCTCCACACGTCGACGCCGTCCCGGCCGTTCTCCTCGCTCAGCTCCCGGAGGACCGGCCGGAGGTCGGCCCACACGTCCGGGTCGCGGAAGAAGCCGGTGACGTTGATCGTGAGCGCGTCCAGCAGCGCCTCGCGCTCCTCGTCGTCGCGTTCGAGCACCCGCCGGTAGGCGGCGTGGTCGTCGGTGTCGCAGCGCTGCATCCGGGCGGCGACCCGCCGGCCGAGGTACGCCTCGTTGTAGTACCCCGGCTCGAACGGCACCGCGTCCTCGACGAAGTCGATGACGCGCTGGAGCCCCCTCGTCGCCCCGCTCGGCGCGGCTCATCGCCGCCCCCCCGAGCGTCTCCACGTCGAGGATGCTCACCACGTCGCCGTCGCCGAGGACGGCCGTCCCCGACAGCCCCGGGATCCCCGAGAGGATCCCCTCCAGCGGCTTCACGACGACCTCCTCCTGGTGGAGCACGTCGTCGCAGTGCAACGCGATCGGGCGCTTCTCCTCGTGGATCCGGAGGAGCATCCCGTCGTCCCCGTCCGCGTCGGCGTCGGCGGGCAGGTCCTCGCCACCGTCGGCGACCGCGCCGCCGGGGTCGGCCGCGGGCGTGCCGAGCACCTCGCCGAGCCTGACGACCGGGTAGATGTCGTCGTCGTGGCGCACCACCTCGTCGCCGTGGGCCACGTCGATGCCGCCCGCGCGGCTCACCTCCGCGATGTTCTTGATCGGGACGCCGTACTCGACGCCGTCGACCTCGACGAACATCACGCGGACGATGGCCACCGTGACGGGGAGCTTGATCTCGAAGCGCGACCCCTCGCCGGGCGTCGACTCGAGGCTGATGCTCCCGTCGAGGTCCTTCACCGTCGTCCGGACGACGTCCATCCCGACCCCGCGGCCGGAGACGTCGGTGACCTCGTCGTTGGTCGAGAACCCGGGGTGGAAGATCAGTTCGCGCGCCTCGGCGTCGGACATGGCCTCCACCTCGGCGGGGCTCTTGACGCCCTTCTCGACGGCCTTCTCCCGGAGCACGTCCGCGTCGATCCCGCCGCCGTCGTCCTCGACGACGATGGTGACGTGGTCGCGCTCGCGGTCGGCGGTCAACTCGATCGTCCCCGTCTCGGGCTTGCCGGCCGCCTCGCGCGCTTCGGGCGGCTCGATGCCGTGGTCGACGGCGTTGCGGAGGATGTGGACGAGCGGGTCGCGGATCTCCGTGAGGATCGTGCGGTCCAACTCGATGTCCCGCCCGTCGATGTCGAACTCCACGTCCTTCGACTGGTCGCGCGCGAGGTCGCGCACGAGCCGCGGGAACGTGTCGACGACCGCCGACAGCGGGATGAGCCGCATGTCCATCACCGTGTCCTGCAGGTTCGTCGAGATCTTGTCCAGCTCGTCGAGGTTGTCCGAGTCGATGCCGGCGTCCTCCATCTCGCGGCGGAGCTTGATCCGGCTCGTGACGAGCTGCTCGACGAGCCCGTACAGGTCGTCGAGCTGCTCCACGTCGACACGGACCGACGAGATGCTGTCGGAGGTCGACGAGGACGACGCCGCCGCGCCAGCCGACGCGGGCTCCTCGCCGTCGTCGGCGTCCGCGGCGTCGTCGGCCGCACCCGCCGCGTCCGTCTCGTCCGCCTCGCCCGTCTCGTCCGCCCCGTCCGGCGTCGCCGCGCCGTCGTCGGTCGCCTCCGCCCCGTCCGCCTCGTCGCCGGGGGCCGGCTCGACGACGGCCACGGCGGCCGACTCGACCTGCGTGACCGCCTCGACGCCGGCGGCGACCGCCGCGCCCGCCTCGCCGGTCACGAACAGGTCGAAGGTTCCCTCGAACTCGCCGGCCTCGACCGTCTCGCGCGGCGGGTCGCACGTCAGCCCGCCGAACGCCTCGTCGACCGCCTCGAGCACGAACATCGCGTCGATGCCCGGCATCTCCGTCTCCCGGAGCGTCACGCGGGCGCGGTAGACGCCCTCGTCGTCGTCGGGCGCGAGGCCGTGGTCGACGTCGGAGTCGACCGCGTCGGGTGCCGCGTCGGCCGCGCCGTCGGCCCCGTCGTCGGTCGTCGCGTCAGCGTCCGCGTCGACGTCGGCGGTCGCGTCCGCGTCGTCGCCGAGCGCGGCGTCGCCCTCCTCGACGAGCGTGCGGAGGTCCTCCTCGACCTCGGTCGGGTCGACGGTCGTCTCGCCCGTCTCGTCGATCTCGCCGAGCATCGCGTCGAGCAGGTCGACCGCCTCGAACAGCCGGTCCATCAGGTCGCCCGACACCGTCATCTCGCCGTCGCGCACCTCGTCGAGCAGGTCCTCCATCGCGTGCGCGAGCCCGGAGAAGTCGCCGAACCCCATCGCCGCGGCGTTCCCCTTCAGCGTGTGGGCGGTCCGGAAGATGGCGTCCATCGCCGCCGGGTCGTCCGGGTCCGACTCCAGCGCGAGCAGGGAGTTGTTCAGCTCCGTGATCCCCTCCTCGGACTCGCGGACGAACGCACGGATGTGTGCCTCGCTCACGCCCGCTCACCCGTGATGCCGCCCGCGATGTCGTCCAACGGGAGCACCGTGTCGACGCAGCCGGTCTCGGCCGCGCGCTTGGGCATCCCGTACACGACGCAGGTGTCCTCGTCCTGCGCGAGCACGCGCGCCCCGGCGCGGGACAGCGCCCGCACGCCGTCGCTCCCGTCGGCGCCCATCCCCGTCAGCACGACCCCGACGAGCGGGTCGTCGACGACCCGCGCGGCCGACTCCATCGTCACGTTCACCGAGGGGCGCACGCCCTGTCCGCGCTCCTCGTCGATCACATTCAGCCGGAGGCGACCGTCGCGGGCGCTCGCCACCTCCAGGTGGTGGCCGCCGCGGGCGACCGCGAGCTCCCCGCGGCCGATCCGCATCCCGTCCTCGGCCTCGCTGACCGAGAGGTCGCAGGCGGCGTCGAGCCGTTCGGCGAAGCGACCGGTGAACGCCTCGGGCATGTGCTGGACGACGACCCCGCGCAGGTCCGCCTCGCCCGGGAGCGCCGAGAGCACGCGTTCGACGGCGTCGGGGCCGCCGGTCGAGGAGCCGACGATCAGCGTCGTGTTCGGCTCGACGGAGACGTCCGGACCGGCGTCGCCGGTGCCGCCCGCGTCGCTCCGGGCGGCGCCGCTCGCGGCCGCCGCGGCCGCCGTCCGCCGGCGCCGGCTCCCCGTCGAGAGGTCCGCCCGCGCCACCGAGCGGACGGTCTCGACGAGCTGTTCTTCCAGCCGGGAGACGCCCATCGACACCTCGCCGCCGGGCTTGGCGAAGAAGTCGACCGCGCCCGCGTCCAGCGCTTCGAACGTCTCCTCGGCCCCCTCCGCCGTGTACGCCGACAGCATCAGCGTCGGCGTCGGCGTGTCCGCCATCAGCCGCTCGACCGCCTCGATCCCGTCCATCTCGGGCATCTCCACGTCCATCGTGACGACGTCCGGCTCCGTGTCGGCGACGACCGACAGCGCCTCCCGCCCGTCGCCGGCCTCCCCGACGACCTCCACGCCGCCGGACTCCAGGATGTCGGCGATGAGTCCCCGCATGAACCGGGAGTCGTCCACCACGACCGTCCGCGGCGCACGCGCGCTCACGGCGCACCCCCAGCCGGCCGTGTGGCGTCTCGAATCATGTTCCGGCCTTCCGATACGCCGTTATTGAAGTCACCGCCCCGAATTTCACGGCTGATACCTCGTGCGCTAGCGTTAAGCGGCGCGGTTCGGGGTTGAGTGGTATGGCAAGCAGCGAGCGGGCGACGGACGCCGGGACGGTCGACGCCGAACAGACCCAGGTGCTCGAGTTCGGGCTGGGGGACGAGACGTACTGCCTCGACATCGCGTACATCGACGAGATCGTCGACGCGGGCGACCTCACGGCGATCCCGAACTCGCCGCGCCACGTCGAGGGCGTGATGGACCTGCGCGGCAAGACGACGACGATCATCGACCCGAAGACCCTCCTCGGCGTGACGGGGACCGGGGCACGCGAGCGGATCATCGTGTTCGACCCCGACGAGGTCGACGACGGCGGTACGGTCGGCTGGGTCGTCGACGAGGTGTTCCAGGTGCGCGACGTCTCCCCCGACCAGGTCGACGAGGCGACCACCGCCGGCGACGACTCCGTCCGGGGGATCGTCAAGGGCGACGACCGCTTCGTCGTCTGGGTCGAGCCGCGGACCGAGTGAGCCGGGCGGCGATTCCGTACGGGCGCGGCTCCGGGTGGGGCCGGCCCGGTATCAGCGTTGAGTCTCGGGGGGCAGTCCTTATGAGACCGCTCGGCCGCATCCCTGTATGCGCGTATCGAGCGGCGTTGCGGGGTTCGACGACCTCGTCGGCGGGGGGCTGCCGGGAGAGCGGCTGTACGTGGTCTGTGGGCCGCCGGGCAGCGGCAAGACCACCTTCTCGGCGCAGTTCATCGCCGAGGGGGCCGCCGACGGCGACCGGTGTCTGTTCATCAGTATGCACGAGAGTCGGGCGGACCTCGAACGCGACATGGACGCCTACGACTTCGGCTTCGCGCAGGCGCTGGAGTCGGGGTCGGTGACGTTCCTCGACGCCTTCTCCTCGGAGGGGAAGCGGTTCTTCGGGATGCCGGGCGACCGACGGGACGTCAACAGCGTCACGAACCGGATCAGTTCGTTCGTCGAGTCACGGGAGATCGACCGGGTCGTCATCGACTCGACGATGCTGCTGCGGTACCTGCTCGACGACACGGACAACACGCTGATGCGGTTCCTCTCGGCGCTCAAGCGGACGAGCGCCACCACCTACCTGATCTCCGAGATGACCGATCCCTCGGCGTACGCGGACGAACACTTCCTCGCTCACGGCGTCGTCTTCTTCCACAACTACATGGAGGACGACGGGATGCGCCGCGGGCTGCAGGTCGTGAAGATGCGCGGCGCCGACGTCGACACCGACATCCAAGGGCTGCAGTTCACGTCCTCCGGGCTGGTCGTCGGGGACGGCCGGCCGGTCACCCACTGATGTACGAGGACAGGCTCGGAACCGACTGGACCGACATCAGCGACGAGGAGGCGATCCGCCGGGCGTACGCGCTGGGCGTGGCCGCGGCGTTCGGCTACGAGAACCGCGAGGAGTTCGACCGCCTCCGCGCGGCGCTCGACACCTCCTACGACCGCAGCATCATCGACCTCGCGTACCAGGAGGGCACCCAGGAGGCCCGCGTCGTCCACGCCGAGAGCGACACCGACGACGGCGCGGCCGTCTGGGCACAGCTGGTCGGGGGGGCGCTATCGTCGCCGCACAGCGACGACGCCGACGTCGAGTCCCCCGGCCCCGCGGGCCGTCCGATCACCGCGACCGAGTTCCCGGCCGCGCTCCGCCGGGCGGGGCTGCTCGACGGCGGCGAGGACCTCGACGCGCTGGGGTTCCCCGACCTCCTCGGGCGCTCCCCGGGCGCCGCCGACGACGAAGGGGGGCCCTGAGCGTGTCCCGCGCGTCCGGACCGTCCCCGTTCGCCACGGCGCTCGAGGCGGTCAAGGGGTTCGTCTCGCGGCTCGGCGTGCCGTTCGTCGACGCCGGGGACGACCCGACACTGACGCCCGACGAGGCGATCCGTCGGGCCCACGCCCTCGGGGTCGCCGCCGCCTTCGGCGCCGACACCGACGACGCGCTGGCGGCGGTCAAGGCGTCGCTCGACGCGACGTACGACCGGAGCATCGTCGACCTCGCGTACCGCGAGGGTCGGGGCGACGCCGAGGGACACGACGGCGAGGGACTCACCGACGAGGCTGCCGAACGGCTCCGCGACGAACTGGCGGAGCCCGCCGGCGCGGCCGGGCAGCCTTCGGGCGACGCCGGCGGCGAGGGTCTCCCGTCGCCGGTCGACGGCGACGCGCCGGGCGGCGACCTCCCGACGGCGCTCCAGCGGGCGGGCCTGCTCGACGGCGGCGCGGACCTCGGGGCGTTGGGCTTCCCCGAGGGCGTGGGGGAACCGAACGACCGGAAGGGGCCGAACTCGTGAGCGTGTTCCGATCGGAACTGCCGTTTCCGTCGCTTTGGACAAAGGTTTTAGCTGTCGGTCGCAACCTCACGCGTATGCTGGAGGACGCCCCGCTGTCGTTCGACGGCGGCGGAGGAGGCCGGAGCCTCCTCATCGCCGGTCCGCCCATGACCGGCAAGTACGACCTCATGCTCCGCCTGTTGGCGGAGACCGGTGAGCGGGGCGTCGTCATCACCACGGGCGATTCCGCCGACCAGATCCGCGCGGACTACGCCGCGGTCGCCGACTGCGACCCGGCCTCGGTCGGCGTGGTCGACTGCGTCTCGAAGCAGCGCGGCGGCGACCTCGTCGAGGACGAGCTCGTCCGGTACGCCTCCTCCCCGAAGAACGTCACCGACATCGGGATGAAGTTCACCGACCTCTACGAGGTGTTCCGCGAGACGGACCAGACGGTCGGCGTCGGCGTCCACACGCTGTCGGAGCTGCTCATGTACCTCGACCCACAGGACGTGTACCAGTTCGTGCGCGTCCTCACCCGGCAGGTCGAGAGCGAGGGGTGGTCCACGGTCGCCGTGATCAACTCCACGATGCACGACGAGCGGACCCTCCACACGATGTACGAGCCGTTCGACACGGTGATCAACACCCGCGAGGAGGACGGATCGCGCGAGATGCGCGTCCGCAACCGGCAGACCGCGGCGACGGCGTGGACGACGTTCTGACCCCGCAGCGACTCTTCTCGACGCCATCGACGGACCGACCCGACCTCCCGTCGAGCGACTCTCGTGTCGACCGTGACAGTCGCGAGTACTGTGAGCCCGCCTCCTGCTGGGTCGACGACGACCGCCTGCCACGCTCGAGGGCCGCCAGTCCGACAGCCACTACCGCTACGCCGACCGAACCGCACCGACGGGCGACCGACTCCCGGGGCCACGCTCGGCGTCGAAGAGGGACGGTCCTGCGACGACACCCCATTCGATATCGCGGTATCCCGTTTACACTCGCCGACCGTCGGCCTTACGCCGGTGCCCGAGCAACGCCCGACGATGGCCGAGTTCGACCCCGAGCGGTTCGAGGACAAGTACGCGAACTACTTCCCGGAGCTCCAGCGCGCGTACAAGAACGCGTTCGAGCAGATGAACGAGCGGTACGACTCCGAGCTGATCCACGGGATCGACCAGCAGATCCTCAACGAGTCGGAACCGTTCTACGACGAGGGATCGGGACGGTTCACCGTCGAACTCCCGGAGAACCCCACGGATCGGCTGACCGCGATCGTCGTCGACGACGAGAAGCTCGCGGAGACGCTCGACCGCTACGTCGCGCAGATCGAGACGGAACTGTACCGCGTGTTCGACCTCGAGCCGCCGACCGAGGAGTGAGGGGAGCGCCCGCCGCGGCGGCGGCTCGCGGGCGACGGTTCGGCGACCTCGCCCCGTGTGGTCCCCCGGCGGGCACCCAGTGACCGTGTGGTCGGTGTTCGAGCGACCGCTACGCAGACCCGTGCGCCGGCGGCCGTCGCCGACGGCCCTCGTCCTCGCCGCGACGACGGACCCGACCGCCGCGGTCGTCTCCGTTCGGTGTCCTCGCCGCCGTCGTGGACGCGGCGCGCGGTTTCATCGGTCCTCGCCGGTGTCGCGGCCGGATCCGGCTCCGACCACGTCCGGCGACGGAGCCCGTCGTTCCCGACGATAAACCCGAGCGCGCAATATCGAATCGAGCCGATCCCGCCGAGCCCCCGCCCCCGGAGACCAGAAGAGGGATTAGCGGCGAGCGGGATTCGGGGGACATGAGCGACGACTCGCCCGAGAACGTGCTGTTCGTCGTGCTCGACACGGTCCGGAAGGACCGCCTCGGGCCGTACGGCTACGACGGGGGGACGACGCCGGGGTTGGACGCGTTCGGCGAGGAGGCGACGGTGTTCGAGAACGCCGTCGCGCCCGCGCCGTGGACCCTCCCGGTCCACGCGTCGCTGTTCACCGGGATGTACCCGCACCGCCACGGCGCCGACCAGGAGAACCCCTACCTCGAGGGGGCGACGACGCTCGCCGAGACGCTGTCGGCGGCGGGCTACCGCACCGCCTGCTACTCCTCGAACGCGTGGATCACGCCGTACACCCACCTCACGGACGGGTTCGACGACCAGGACAACTTCTTCGAGGTGATGCCCGGCGACTTCCTGTCGGGGCCGCTCGCGAAGGCGTGGAAGGCGATGAACGACAACGACGCCCTCCGGACGGTCGCGGACAAACTCGTCTCGCTGGGCAACGTCGCCCACGAGTACCTCGCGTCGGGCGAGGGCGCCGACTCGAAGACGCCCGCGGTGATCGACCGGACGAAGTCGTTCGTCGACGACGCGGAGGCCGCCGGCGACGACTGGTTCGCGTTCATCAACCTGATGGACGCCCACCTCCCGTACCACCCGCCACAGGAGTACGTCGACGAGTACGCCCCGGGCGTCGACTCGACGGCGGTGTGCCAGAACTCCAAGGAGTACAACTCGGGCGCCCGCGACATCGACGACGACGAGTGGGCGGCCATCGAGGGGCTGTACGACGCCGAGATCGCCCACATCGACGACCAACTCACCCGGCTGTTCGACTGGCTGAAGGAGACGGACCGCTGGGACGACACCGCGGTGGTCGTCTGCGCCGACCACGGCGAACTCCACGGCGAGCACGACCTGTACGGCCACGAGTTCTGCCTGTACGACCAGTTGATCAACGTCCCGCTCATGGTGAAACACCCCGCACTCGACGACGAGCGACGCGAGGACACCGTCGAACTCCTCGACACGTACCACACCGTGCTGGACACGCTCGGCGTCGAGGGCGGCGAGCCCGCCGCCGACGGCGAGGCGGCGGTCGCGCTCGACCGCACCCGGTCGCTGCTGTCGGCCGACTACCGCGAGTTCGCCGGCGTCGACGACTCCGCCCGCGACCCCGGCCAGCGCGCCGCCCCCGACGGCGACTTCGGCTTCGTCGAGTACTCCCGACCCGTGGTCGAGTTGAAGCAGCTGGAGGAGAAGGCCTCCGGCGCCGGCATCGAGTTGCCCGAGGAGTCGCGCTTCTACTCCCGGATGCGCGCGGCCCGCGCGACCGACGCGAAGTACGTCCGCATCGACCGCATCCCGGACGAGGCGTTCCGCCTCGACGCAGACCCCGACGAGGAGCGGAACCTCGCCGACGGCACCGACGAACGGATCGCCGAGGCCGAGTCCAAGCTGGGCGAGTTCGAAGCCGCCGCCGGCGGCGCGTGGACCGACGCCGCAGACGGCGCGGTCACCGACGACTCGCTCGACGAGATGGACGACGAGGCGACCGAACGGCTCCGCGACTTGGGCTACGTCGAGTAACGCGGATCTCCGAGCCGTCCCCCGATCGCTGTCGACGTTTACGGAACCGGTAAACCGACAGACGTAGCGTCGGATCGGAGGACAGACTCCGAGCTGTTCACTCCGCGATCCCGGCTGCCTCCCACGCCCGGAGCAGGTCCGCGAGCGTCCGGTTCGTCGGCGTCGCGACCCCGTGGGCCGGGGCGCGGTCGACCACCGCGCCGTTGATCTCGCTCGCCTCCGTTCGACTCCCGCGCTCGACGTCCTGGAGCATCGACGAGCGGTTCGCGGCGGTCTCCTCGACGACGGTGTCGACGGCAGCGACCGCGGCGTCGTCGGTCAGGTCGACGCCCTCCGCGCGGGCGACCCGGGCGGTCTCGCGTGCGGCGCGGTGCGCGGCGTCGCGGGCGGGGCCGTCGGCGAGCGCGCCGTTCTCCACCCGGGCCAGGGCGGTGACGGCGTTGATGCCGGCGTTGACCGCGAGCTTCTCCCAGCGGCGGCGCGGCATCCCGGGGTCGGCCTCGCAGTCGAGGCCCGCCTCGCGGAACGCCGCCGCGACGCGTGCGGCCCGCTCGCTGGTCCCGCCGTCGAGTTCGCCGACGTGGATCCGCCCCACGCCGGTGCAGCGGACCTCGCCCGGGGCGACGAGTTCCGCGCCGTAGGTGGCCGAGCCGGCGAGCACGCGGTCGCCCAGTTCGGCGACGAGCGTCTCCTCGGTCAACCCGTTCGAGAGCGCACAGACGACCGCGGGGTCGCCGGTCGCGAGCGTGCGGGCGGCCGCGGCCGTGTCGTACGCCTTCACGGTCACGAGCGCGAGGTCGCACGTCAGGTCCGCGGGCGTCGGATCGGTGGTCGCTCGGGGTCGAACGCGGGCGTCGAGTTCGCCGGTGACGCGGAGCCCCTGCCCGGCGACGCGGCGGGCGTGCGGGTCGCGGGCGACGAGCGTCACGTGGTGGTCGCGCGCGAGCAGTCCCCCGACGAGGCTGCCGAGCGCGCCCGCGCCGAACACGACGATGTCCATGCCCGGCGGTGGCGCGGCGGCGAAAAGAGGTGTTCGGTCGACCGCGCGGTCGGCGGCCGCCCGCCCCGCCTAGCCCCGCCCGACTGGCTCGGCCTCGTCAGTCCTCGGTCCGGTAGTAGCGGTGTTCGCGCGGGGCGTCGCAGTTCGGGCAGGCGTCGGGGAGGCCGCCGTCGAGGTCGCCCACCTCCCCGCAGTCCGAACAGCGCCACACGAGTTCGCCCTCGCCGAACTCGTGGCCCGCGCGCTCGTGTTCGATCGACAGCGAGCGGATCCCCTCCAGCGTCGTCACGTTCACGCCGTGTTCGTCGACGCCGCGGACGGTGCCGATGGCTCGTCCCGACTCCGTGAACACGCCCTGGCCGAGTCCGACCGGCGCTCGCTCCTCGCTCGTGGCCGTCCGTTCGTCGGGCAGGAGGCGAAGCGCGCCGAGCGCTCCCGCCCGCCGGGAACCGCCGGGGCGACGGCGTGGCGTCGACCGACGACGGCGCTGTCGGTCACCGGTCAGTCCTCGGCCCAGTAGTACAGCTCCTCGCGCGGCGCCTCGCAGTCCGGGCACCGCTCGGGCAGCCCGCCCTCGATGCGCCCCATCGTGCCGCAGTTCCAACACCGCCACATCACCGACGCCCTGCCGAACACCTCGCGCGCCTCGTCGAGGCTCACCGTGGCGGCGCCCTCGGGCGCGAGCACGTAGAACCCGGCGTCGTCGATGCCGCGGACCGTCCCGAGCTCGTTGCCGTCGGCGTCGTACACCGACTGTCCCGCCGAGATGTCGGTCAGCTTCGTCCGCTCGCCGCGTTGTTCGCTCGCCATACCGGCCGGTACGCGCCGCCGACCCGTAAGCGATGTCACAGGATCCCTGTCAGGGTTCTCGCCGCATCGTTGGTCCCTGTGTGTCGACTACCTATCGAGCACTCCTCGTCGCGACGATCGCACCCTGGCGGTTCGGATCGGCGGAGTTCGGTCCCGCGTCACCGCTCGATCCACGTCTCGTGGAGGTCGCGCCACACGAGGCCGCCGGGCGCGTCGTCGGCCGCCCGGAACAGGACCGTACTCACCCGTCCGGTCGTGCCGTCGGGCGTCTCCTGCCACTCCTCGTAGCGGACGGTCGCGCGGTCGGCGGTCGCGTCGACGACCGCGACGTTCCGGATCGCGATGTCGAACGCCCCCGGCTCGTCGCGTCCGTGCGCCCCGCGGATCGACTCCAGCACCGACTCGCGCCCGCGCCGGGTTCCGTCGGGGGTGACCAGTTCGAAGTCGGGGTGGAGGGCGTCGGCGACGGCCGCGAACTCGTCGTCGTCGCTCGCGCCGGTGAACCACGCGACGAAGCAGTCGTGGAGGCGTTCGATCTCGGCGCGGCAGGCGTCGGCGGTGAGCACGGGCGACGTTCGACGCGGGACGAGGTAGGTGTGGCGCCCCGCCCGTTCACATGAAGTCCGCGATGGAGCCCTGCTTGTTCTTGTCGTTCTCGAACACCGACTCCAGCGAGCGTTCGAGGATCTCCAGTCGCTGGACGGTGTACTCGCGGCAGCCGAACTCCTTGGCGACCTCCAGCGCGACGTCCATGTACTTGTTCACCGACCCCCGGTGGACGGTGAGCGTCATGTCGCCGCCGCACTCGCGGCAGTCGCCGGTCAGCGGCATCCGGCGGTACTTCTCGCCGCAGTCGAGACAGCGCGTCTCCTGCCGGGAGAACGCCCGGAGGTTCCCGATCAGGTCCGGCAGGAAGTGGTACTCGATGACGCGCTCGGCGACGTCGGTCTCGTCGACGGCGCGCAGCTTGCGGGCGAGCGCCAACTGGGCGTCCATCTTGTCCATCATCGACCCGAGCGTCTTGTACGCCGACAGATCCGGCCCGAGCGCGATGTCGGTCGTGTCGTGGGTGTGGTCGAAGCCGCGGTACTCGTCGTCGGTGCCGAGGGTGTCCTCGCCGAGTTGGATGCGGTCCTCCACCTCGCCGGGGTCGGCCATCTCCAGGGTGGCCTCGTAGAACTCGCGGGGGTACTGCCGCACGATGTCCATGTTGTGGGCCTCGTCGTCGATCTCCGCGGGGTCGATCCGCGAGGACATGACGAGGGGGGCGTCCATCTGCCCGCCGCGTTTGTCCGGCAGGAACGACTTGCTGAAGTTGAGCAGGCCGTCCATGAGCAGCATCACGCAGTCCTCGTCGCCGTCGCACTGCTTTTGAGACAGGTCGTTCGCGACGAGCGAGTGGGTCCCCTCGACGGTCAGGCAGTACGTGTGCTCGGTGTCCGCCTCGACGTACTCGACGGTCGCGACGGCCTCGACGAGCGCGTCCTCGCCACCCCCGTCGAACGCACGACGCGGCGTCGTCGCTCTGGTCTGGATCTGCTCGCGTAGCCGTCCCTCCTTCCGGTCCAAGTGGAAGCCGACACGCTCCGCGAACGTGACCGCGTCTTCCGAGGTGACACGGAGGACGTAGCTTCGAGCCGACATCGTCGGGTCGTCGATGTCGTAGTAGTCGGGGAACTTCGTGTGGAGCGGCACCGGCTCCTCGATGTCGACACGACCGACGATCCCGAGCCGCGACAGCAACGCAAGCAGGTCCTCTTTCAGCTCTCGACTCACGGTCGTCGCCGAGACGACTGCCGCGTTCGATTCGGCGGTTCCGTCGCCACTGAAATACCCACCGAGGTACGCCTCGACGATTCCCTCGTCGGCATCGAAGACACACTGCGGTACGCGCTTCGTCTCCGCGGACGCCCCGGTGTCGAGGACGCTGTCGAAGAACGCGCGGAGCAGTCGACCGGACGCGGTCACCTTCGCGTCGTTCTCACGGTACGGGTCGACACCGAACTCCTCGCGCAGGATTTCTACGTAGAAGTCTCGGGCCTGGTCCTCGGTTCCACAGATCGTCGTCTGGTGGATCGTCCCCTTCGGCGTCTCCTGTGCGCGAGTGAACCCCTCGGCGGCGTAGTAGCCGAGGAGTGTCGCCGTCCGTTCGTTCAAATCGACGTGTCTGTCGATCTCGACCGAATCCCGCTTCACGCCGAGTTTCGCGTCTGTTGGAACGTATTCGAGCATCGACTCCGCCGAGTCGAAGAACTCCAACAGAAGTTCCGCCGGGAGGCTTCCCCTGTAGAGGTAATTGCTGAGCCCCTTCCTCGAGAGCCCGAGATACTCGGCGGTGCTCTTCAGCGGGTGGAACTGACCATCCCACTGCGGCGCGAGTCGGTCGCTGAACAGGTCGTAGAGCGCATCCTTCTCTAACCCCTTGATCATCAACCGCTCGTTGTCGATCGTCTCCGAACTGACGAACTCCGCGAGGAGGTCGAACGCCTTCGTTCCGTCCGGGTCGACGCCGTCGAGTCGCGAGGGCTTGACCACGTGGTCGTCCTCGGTCACGTCCCTCGCGAGCTTCGTCTCGATCGCCCCTTCGTCGAAGACGTGCATCTCGTGGTCGGGTGTCACCGTGACCTCCCGGCCGCTCCGCGTCTCCACACGAACCATGTGGTCTGGTGCGACGTGCCTCGACACGGCTTCGACCGGGCGCAGTACCTCCTCACCTTCGTCGGTCAGCGACGGGACGAACACGTCGCCGTCGAGTTCCGACACGAGCGTCCCGAAGTCGTCCGCTGCGGGGTCGTCTAACCGGTCCTCGACGAACTCGTCGATCCGACCGTAGTGCCACTCATCGGCCTCGTCTCGGTACCAGAGCTTCGTCTCCGGGTGGAAGCAGTTCCGCCGCTTCGCCGCGTGGAAGTACGGATGCGCGTAGCCGACGGCGGCGCTCGTGAAGCCCACGACGCGGCCGACGACCGCGGCGCTGGTGTGGGGCGCCATCCCGAACACCAACTCGCCGACGAGGTCGTCGCGCTCGTTCACCTCGTAGAACGGGTCCAGGTCGTAGAAGTCCGTGAGCAGTTCGTCGACGAAGTCCGCCGTCTTCATCATGTGCTCGGCGGCGCCGTCGGAGAGGACGATGTCCTGCACCTTCAGCTCGATGAGCTGGTCGTCGTGGACGAGGGGTTCGCCGTCGATGTCCTCCTCGTACCCCAACTCCCGGAAGTGGTCGACGGTCACGTCGAGTTCCTCCGGTCGGACCGCCGTCACCGGGAGGTCGGTCATGTCGTAGCGGACGGTGCCGTCCTTGAACGTGGTGACGCCGTGTTTCGCGCGGAACACGCCCTTCTCGATCGGCTCGGGCGTCTTGTTCGAGGAGGACAGCCCCTTCACGCCCTTCAGGATCTCGAAGGAGGCCTCGCGCTCGCCGGTCGCCTCCAAGGCGCCCCAGTACTCGTCGTTGAGGCGGACCGTGTGCCAGTCGGGGCTCTCGACCTCGCGCTCGCAGCGCGGGCACTCGACGCGCCCCGACTCGTCGGGTTCGCACTCGGTGCCGCACTCCTCGCACTCGTAGTAGGGCTCGGTGTGGGCGCCGCAGTCGGGACACAGGCACTTGAACGAGTGCTCGCCGCAGTCGGGACACTCGCGGTCGCCGACGAGCACGTCGTACACGCCCTTCCCTTTGTCCGTGCGGGTGCGGGCGGCCTCGGCCACCGAGCGCTGGCTCCCGCCGTAGTCGCGGATGGGGAACAGCGTGTGGACCGCCGGCGAGAGGTCGCGGCTCTCGGACTTCTCCGGGCGGCCCATCCGGTTCCCGATCCGGGTCGGCGCGCGCTCGCGGACCTCGAAGTCGACCACCTCGTTGACCGCGCGGATCGCGTTCTCGCCGTCGTCCCACGCGGTCGCCTCCGCGGAGAGGTCCGCCAGTTCCCACTCGCGGCGGAGGCCGCCGGTGACGCCCAGTTGGCGCAGGAGCGGGCGGAAGTCGGGGATCCGGAGCGCGTCCTCGGTCTGGCTGTGCTCGACGAGCAGGTTCTCCAGCGCGCGCCGCACGGTGTCGGTGTGCTCGACGACGAGCAGGTCGCCGGTCACCTCGCCCGCCGCGGCTGCGTCCGCGACGGCGTCGTACTCGTCGACGGAGACGTCGTGCCAGCAGTAGGTGTAGGCGGGGTGGAGGGGGGCGTCGTACTCGTCGACCCACGCCAGCGCCGTCCCGGCGTCGGGGTCGTCGAGGTCGATGGTGCGGTCGTCCTCCAGCGCCTGGAGGTCGGCGCCGGCGGCCGCCAGGTCCTGTTCCCACCACTCGCGGACGTAGCCCGCGGGGACGAGCGGGTGGTTGTTCTCGACGAACTCGCCGAAGTTGACGAGGTACTCGCCCAAGTCGAGCACCTCCTCGACGCCGTTGCGAACCTCCAGCGCCTCCTTCGGGTCGTCGATGCGGCGCACGTCGCCGTTCGCCAGCCGCACGGTCGGGCCGTCGATGGAGTCGACGGGGACGACGCCGCCGGCCTTGCCGGGGCGCTCGGTCTTGATCTGGGTGCCGGTCGCGAGGAAGTCGTCGACGATGTGCATCGTCGCCGGGTGGACGCCCGCGGTCGCGAACCCGTGGTTGCGCGCGCGGCCGTAGCGCAGGCGGAACCCGCCCGCCTCGGAGGGGTGGCCGAAGACGGGCCGGCCCGCGATGAGGTCGCGGAGGAACTTCTTGGAGGGTTCCGGCCGGAGCGATCCGGTCGGCGCGTCCGGGTCGGGGACGTCGTCCTCGTCGGCGCCGTCCGCCTCGGCGTCCGCGTCGTCCCCGTCGCCCTCGTCGTCGGCCGCGTCGTCGCCGCCGTCGTCGCCGTAGCTGCCGTCGATGAGGTCCTGCAGCCACGGCCAGTCGACCTCGTCGAGTTGGCGGGTGTACCGCTGGATCTTCGGGGCCTTGAGCGCGATCCCCTCGGCGAGCACGAGGCACATCCCGCCGCGGGCGTTGTTCGTGTCGACGCGGTCGAGGTCGCGGAAGCCCGACACCTCCTCGTCGCCCGTCGCCTCGCCGTCCAGCATGATCGGCATGTGCTCGGCGATGAACTTCGTCTCCTTGTCCTTCGGCGTGTACTGGAGGCCGGTCTCCTTGTCGTACAGGCCGATCTCCTCGGCGTAGCGTTCGATCTCGTCGTCGCGGGCGCGGTACTCCTCGATGCCGAGCAGGGCGCGGGCGTAGTCGCCCACGAGGACCGACAGCGCCTGCGCGGTGCCGCCCGCGGAGCGGATCGGGCCGGCGTAGTAGACGTTGATGAACTCCGTGCCGTCGTCGTTCTCGAGGATCTCGACGCGGTCGATCCCCTCGATGGGGGCGGCGACGACCCCCTCGGTGAGCAGGGCGACGGCCGTCCGCACGGCGCCCTCGATCTTGCCCGCGCGGGAGTCGAAGTCGCCGACGGTGCCCTCCACGAAGTCGGTCACCAGCTCCAGCGCCGCCTCCTCGCGCGAGAACTCCTCCTCCAGTTCCCGGACGCGCTCCGCGACGCCGGGGATGCCGAGGATGTTCTCGACGCGGTCGGCCATGTCGCGGGCGACGGGGATCTCGATCTCCGTCTCGGGGTCTTTCCCCTGTGCCTTGGCCGCCTGCGCGCGCTCGAACGCCTCGTCGAGCCGGTCCTCGATCCGCGTGAAGTAGCGCTCGTCGTCGGGTCTCACGGTGTCGCCTCCGTCGTCGCCGTCCCGGTCCGGCCGCGTCGCGGCCGCGGTCGCGTCGTCGTCGCTGACGACCCCGGAGCCGGCGTCACGGCGGCGAGGGGCGCGCCGCCTCGGCTCGCGTGTCGGGGTCGTCGATGCACGTCACCTTCCTGTGCGGGGGAGGGTGATAAGCGATTCGTCGTCTCCCGGCCGGGTGTGTCGATCCCCGGCGGCTCCCCGTGTTACAGCCAGAGGTCCAGATCGGTCACCGCGTCGTGTTCGCGCTCCAGCGGCGACTCGAACGCGCGGAAGTACACCTCGCCCGCGAACACGGTGCCGCCGTCGAGGTGGCCAGCGAGCGCCTGCCCGTTCCGGCGCGAGAGGACCGCGTGGGTGTGGGCGAACCGCTCGCCGTCCAGCAGCGCGACGTTGCCGACGCAGGCGGCCACTTCCAGCGGCTCGTCGAAGGCGACCGACTGGTACTCCTGGTCGTCTTGGTCGTAGAACCACACCTCCGCGTCCTGCACCGCGCCCATGGCGTTGAACCACGCGGCGTCCGCCTCGACCTCGTCGGCGAGCGACTCGATCTCCTCGCGCCAGTCCGCGCCGTTGTCGAGGCTCGCCATGTACTCGCCGGCGACTTCGACCTCACGGTAGTTCATACGCGAGGCCTCGGCCGACCGGGAGTAAAGCGTTGCCGCCGCGAGCGGGGCCGAGCGGTGCACGGTCGAACGAACGCGAGACCGCGTCGGCGAGCGGTGAGCGACGGGAGCCGCGAACTGCCGCAGCACGACGCACACGGCCCGCCCCGCACCGAGGGTTCAAGCCGGATACCGCGACCACTCGCGCCGATGCGACGCTGAGAACGGTCGTCGGCGACGAGGCGGGTGTGCGGCCCGACCGCCGACGTACGACCCTCCGGCTCAACGGTCACAGGGCCGCCTGCTCGCCCCTCCGCGAGCGACGCCGCCCGACTACCGTGCCGCCGCGTCGATCGCTCGGTCGAGGTCGGCGACGATGTCCTCGGGGTTCTCCACACCGACGGAGAGACGCACCATGTCCTGGGTGACACCGGCCGCCAGCTGCTCCTCCTCGGTGAGCTGCTGGTGGGTCGTCGACGCCGGGTGGATGACGAGCGTCTTCGCGTCGCCGACGTTCGCGAGCAGCGACGCCAACTCCGTGTTCTCGACGGTGTCGCGGGCGGCCTCGTAGCCGCCGGCGAGGCCGAAGGCGATCATCCCGCCGTAGCCGCCGTCGAGGTACTCCGACGCCTCGGCGTGGGTCTCGTGGTCCGGCAGTCCCGGGTACGTCACCCAGTCGACGGCCGGGTGGTCCGCGAGGTGTTCGGCGACGTGTTGGGCGTTCGCGCAGTGGCGCTCCATCCGCATCGGGAGCGACTCCAGTTTCTGCATCGTCGCCCACGCGTCGAACGGCGACTGCGCGCTCCCGAGGTCACGGAGCCCGCGCGCGATGCCGGCGTAGGTGAGCGCCGCCTCGCCGAAGCGCTCGGCGAAGTCGACACCGTGGTACGCCGGGTTCTCGGCGCCCAACTCGGGGAAGCGGTCGGCGTGCTCCCCCCACGGGAACGAGCCGCCGTCGACGAGCACGCCGCCGACGGTGGAGCCGGAGCCGTGGATCCACTTGGTCGTCGACTCCCACACGAGGTCCGCGCCGTGTTCGATCGGGCGGCACAGGTACGGCGTCGCGAACGTGTTGTCGACGAACAGCGGCGTGTCGTGCTCGTGGGCGATGTCGGCGATGCGCTCGATGTCCGGCGTGACGAGCGCGGGGTTGCCGATGGTCTCGAGGTGGACGTACGCGGTGTCCTCGTCGATGGCCTCGGCGTACGCCTCGTAGTCGAGCGTGTCGACGAAGCGCGTCTCGACGCCGCGGCGCTCGACGGTGTGCGTGAGGTAGGTGTAGGTGCCGCCGTACAGCGACGACGAGGAGACGATGTTGTCGCCGGCCGACGCGAGCAGGAAGGTCGCGAGGTCGAACGACGCCATGCCCGAACTCGTCGGCACCGCGCCGACGCCGCCCTCCAGCGAGGCGAGCCGCTCGCCCAGCCGCGCGACCGTCGGGTTGAGCAGGCGGCTGTAGATGTACCCCTCCTCCTCCAGCGCGAACAGCCGCGCCGCGTGGTCGGCGTCGTCGAACACGTAGGAGGTCGTCTGGTGGATCGGCGGCGCGCGCGCGCCGGTCGCCGGGTCGGGGTCGGCACCCTCGTGTACGCTGCGGGTCCAGAAGCCGTAGTCGGTGTCGTCGCTCGTCATACTACCCGCGTGTACACACACGGACAGCTAAGTGCTACCGTCGGTCGCGGAACTCGCCGGAACCTGTGACGCCCGCCCGCCGCGTCGGGCCGGCGGCGGTCACCCGGGGAACAGGCTCGAGTGGACCGGCGCGCGGTCCGGACCGCCCCCGCCGCCGCCGGACGGCTCGTCGTCGTCCTCGTCGCGGACGGCGCGGCCGTCGACGCCGTCGGCGAGGAAGGCGCGCAGCGGCGGGCCGACGGCCTCCGGTTCGACGAGGAACGCGTCGTGGCCGTGGTCGGAGTCGACGACGTGGTGGGCGGTCGGCACGTCGCCGTCGCGCGCCGCCGCGGCGAGCGCGCGCGACTGCTCGACGGTGAAGTGCCAGTCGCCCGTGAACGACAGCGCGAGCAGTTCGCCCTCGTACGCCGCCAGCGCCTCCGCGTCGGAGCCGTAGCCCGCCGCGAGGTCGTACTCGTCCATCGCCCGCGTGAGGTAGAGGTAGCTGTTGGCGTCGAAGCGGCCGGTGAACGACTCGGCGTTGTAGTCGAGGTACGACTCCACCTCGCGGTACGGGAAGAACCGCCCCGTCGGGTCGTCGGGGGCGTCGCCGAACGCGTCGCGGCCGGCCGCGCGGCGGCCGAACTTCCGGCCCATCGACGCCTTCGAGAGGTACATCACGTGCCCGATGCGGCGCGCCTGCGCCAGCCCGTCGTCCGGGCTCGGGCGGTCGTCGCCGTAGTAGTCGCCGCCGTTCCAGTCGGGGTCGGTCGTGATCGCGCGGCGCGCGATAGCGTCCAAGGAGAGACACTGCGTGTCCAGTCTGGGCGCCGTCGCGACGGCGGCGACGCGGCGCACGTCGTCGGGGAAGCGCTTCGCCCAGTCGACCGCGTTCATCCCGCCGACGCTGCCGCCGACGACGGCGTGGAGGCGACCGACGCCGAGGCGGTCGAGGAGTCGGCGCTGGGCGCGCGTCCAGTCGCCGACGGTCACGGGCGGGAAGTCGGTCCCCCACGGCTCGCCGTCCGGCCCGTCCGCGGGCGGGCCGGAGGAGCCGTAACAGGAGCCGGGCACGTTCACGCAGACCACGTAGTACTCGGTCGTGTCGATCGCCTTCCCCGGGCCCACGACGTCGTTCCACCACGCACGGGCCTGCCCGGCCGTCTCGACGGCGTCGCCCACCTCGTCGTCGTGGTCGGCGCCGGCCGGCGCGTTCGAGACGTGCTGGCTCCCGGTGAGCGCGTGGCACACGAGGACCGCGTTCGAGCCGTCGAACTCGCCGTACGTCTCGTACGCCAGCCGGAGGTTCTCGACGGACTCGCCGCACTCGAAGCGGAACTCGCCGACCGACTCGACGGCCGTCATCGCGTCGCCTCCGCGATGGCGTGGTCGAGGTCGGCCACGACGTCCGCGGGGTCCTCGATGCCCACCGACAGCCGCAGGAGGTCCGGCGAGACGCCCGCCGCGCGCTGTTCGTCGGCCGTGAGCTGTGCGTGCGTCGTGCTCGCGGGGTGGATGATCAGCGAGCGCGCGTCGCCGATGTTCGCGAGGAACGACACCAACTCGACCGCCTCGCAGACGCCCTTCGCCGCCTCGAACCCGTCCGCGAGGCCGAACACGACCATCCCGCCGAAGTCGTCGAGGTACTCGGCGGCGTTCGCGTGGGTGGGGTGGTCGTCGAACCCGGGGTACGTGACCCAGTCGACCGCGGGGTGGTCGCGGAGGTGTTCGGCGACGATCCGCGCGTTCTCGCAGTGCTTCTCCATCCGGATCGGCAGCGTCGACAGGCCTTGAAGGGTCTGCCAGGCGTCGAACGGCGACTGGGGGTTGCCGAGCGTGCGGACGCCGCGGTGGCGCGCGACCTGCGCGAACGCGCGCTCGCCGAAGCGCTCGGCGAAGTCGACGTCGAAGGCGGGGTTCCCGCCCGACAGCTCCGGGTAGTCCGCGTCGGGGTGGTCCCACGGGAAGGTGCCGCCGTCGACGAGCACGCCGCCGACGGTGGTGCCGGCGCCGTGGATCCACTTGGTGGTCGAGTCCCAGACGACGTCGGCGCCGTGCTCGATCGGGCGACACAGCGCGGGCGTCGCGAACGTGTTGTCGACCACGAGCGGGACGGCGTGCTCGTGAGCGATGTCGGCGATGCGCTCGAGGTCGGGCGTCACCAGCGACGGGTTCGCCAGCGTCTCGACGTGGACGAACGCGGTGTCCCCGTCGACCGCCTCCGCGTACGCCTCGTCGTCGGTCGTCTCGACGGTCCGGAGGTCGACCCCGCGCCGCGAGGCCATGTGCGCGAGGTACGTGCTCGTCCCGCCGTACATCTCCGCGCTGGCGACGACGGTGTCGCCGGCGCGCGCGAGCAGGCTCGTCGCGGTGTCGATGGCGGCCATCCCCGAGGCGGTCGCGACGGCGTCGACGCCGCCCTCGAGGTCGGCGAGTCGCTCCTCCAGCACCCGCGTCGTCGGGTTCGAGATCCGGGTGTACACGTCCCCCTCGCGCTCCAGCGCGTACAGGTCCGCGGCGGTGTCGGCGTCCGGGAACGCGTAGGAGGTCGTCTGGTAGATCGGCGGCGCGCGCGCCCCGTCGCGGGGTCGCCCGCCCACCCCGCGTGGAGCGCACGCGTCCGCCGGCCTCGACCCCCGGCAGCGCCACGCCCGCCGGCCCCCGGACCGGCTCCCCCGGACGACCGCGGGACGTCGTCGTCGCTCATGTGTTACGGTCATAATCTCGAATACGGATATGCGCGATAGTTACGGCAACGTCTGCCGGAGGGACACGAAGTCCCAAAGTCTAAAGCGGGGACCGCGGGAAGCGGCCGTGTATGGCCGCTATCGAGTTGGAGGGCGTCACGAAGCGCTACGGCGACGTGACGGCCGTCAGCGACCTCCACCTGCAAGTCGAGTCGGGAGAGGTGTTCGGCTTCCTCGGCCCGAACGGGGCGGGGAAGTCGACGACGATCAACATGCTGCTCGACTTCGTGCGTCCCACGAGCGGCAGCGTCCGGGTCCTCTCGCGCGACGCGCAGGCGGAGTCGGTCGAGGTCCGCCGCCGTACGGGCGTGCTCCCGGAGGGGTACGACGTGTACGAGCGCCTCACCGGCCGCCAGCACGTCGAGTTCGCGATGCGCTCGAAGGAGGTCGACGGCGACGTCGACGACGTCCTCGACCGCGTGGGGATCCTCGACGACGCCGACCGGCGCGCGGGCGGCTACTCCAAGGGGATGCGCCAGCGGCTCGTCCTCGGGATGGCGCTCGTCGGCGACCCCGACCTGCTCATCCTCGACGAACCCTCCTCGGGGCTGGACCCCGCCGGCGCCAAGGAGATGCGCGAGATCGTCCGCGCGGAGGCGGACCGCGGCGCGACGGTGTTCTTCTCCAGCCACGTCCTCGGGCAGGTCGAGTCGGTGTGTGACCGCGTCGGCATCATGCGCGAGGGCGAACTCGTCGCGGTCGACTCCATCGAGGGGCTCCGCGAGGCCGTCGGCGGCGAGGAACAACTGGTCGTCACCGTCGACGCGGCCAGCGAGGACGACGTGGCGGCCGTCCGCGCGCTGGACGGCGTCTCGGCGGCCTCGACCGACGGCGGGACGGTCACGGTGTCGTGTGCCAGCGACGCGAAGACGGCGGTGATCGCCGCGCTCGAGGACGCCGGCGTGACGGTGAAGGACTTCTCGACGCAGGAGGCCAGCCTCGAGGACCTGTTCCTCACCTACGCGGAGGGCGGCGACGCCCCCGACGACGCCCCGGTGGCGGGGACGGAGGGCGGCGAATGAGCCTGGAGGCCGTCGCGCGCAAGGACTTCCAGGACGCCGTGCGCTCGCGGTGGGTGGTCGTGCTCGCGGCGCTGTTCTCGCTGCTGCTGTCGGTGGCGGTGTACCTGCTCCCGCGGGACGCCTCCACGTCCGCGCTGTTCAACAGCCTCATCGTCCGCGACCTGTTCGTCTCGCTGTTGGTGCCGCTCATCGGCGTCGTCATCGCGTACAACTCCATCGTCGGCGAGCGGACGACCGGGTCGATCAAGCTCCTGCTGTCGCTGCCGCACTCGCGCAGCGACGTGGTGTTCGGCAAGGTGCTCGGCCGGGCGACGGCGCTGGGCGTCCCGGTGGCGGTCAGCTTCGTCCTCCCGGCGCTGGTCGCGCTGGTGACGCCGCTGTCGCTCGAGCTGGGCGTGTACCTCGGCTACCTCCTGTTCACCGTCGTCCTCGGGACGGCGTTCGTCGCGCTCGCGGTCGGCTTCTCGGCCGCCGTCGACTCCCAGCGGATCGCGGTCGCCGGGCCGGTCGTCGTGTACCTCCTGTCGGGGCCGGTGTGGAGCGTCGTCCAGTTGCCGCTGCAGTTCTTCCTCGCCGGCCAGCAGTTCCCGGGGTGGCTCCCGCTGGACTCGTCGGGCGTGTTCCGGCTGATCCGGCTGGTCAACCCCATCGAGTCGTTCAAGATCCTCACCGTCGAGTTCGTCAACGGCTACCTGCTGGCCGCCGGGCAGGCCGGCACCGAGGCCGCCGGCCGCTACGCGGTCCAGGTGGAGGTCGCCGCTCTCGCCATGCTCGCCGCGTGGATCCTCCTCCCGCCGCTGCTGGGGCTGATCCGGTTCGAGGACGCCGACCTGTAACGACGCGACCCGTTCGCGCGGTCGCGGAGGTTCGGGGTCGTCGCCGGCGGCCGCGGGCGATCACGCCTCCCCGTCCGGCGGCCACGCGACCCCGCGCTCGGCGAGCAGGTCGGCGAACGCCGCCTCGTCGATCTCGGGCACGTCGGCGGCCGCGGCGTCCTCGCGCTTGCTCGTCCCCGGCGAGTCGCCGACAACGAGGTAGTCCGTGTTCCCCGACACCGACGAGGTCGCGCTCGCGCCGTGCGCCTCGACGACCTCCTGTGCGACGCTGCGCGACGTCGACAGCGACCCCGTGAACACGAACGTCAGCCCGTCGAGGGCGTCCCCGGCGTCGGTGTCGTCCGGCTGCGGGTCGACGTAGTCGAGCAGGTCGTCGATGACGCGGGCGTTCTGCTCGGTCTCGAAGAAGTCGCGGACGGTGTGTGCGACCGTCTCACCGATGTCGTCCACCTCGACCAACTCCGCGACGGCCGCGTCCCGCACGGCGTCGAACGTGCCGAAGTGGCGCGCGAGGTTGCGGGCGGTCGCGCCGCCGACCTCGTGGATGCCGAGCGCCGCGAGGAACTCGGCGAGGTCGGGCTCGCGGCTCGCGTCGATCTCGCGCAGGAGGTTGTCGGCGCTCGTCTCGCCCCACCCCTCCAGCGCGACCAACTCCCCGCGCCGCTCGTGCAGGCGGTACAGGTCCGGCAGCGTCTCGACGAGCCCGGCCTCCCGGAGCTGTTCGACCGACTCCTCGCCGAGCCCCTCGATGTCGAGGCCGCCGCGGCTGGCGTAGTGGACGACCGCGCGCTCGGCCTGCGCGGGACACGCCAGCCCGTTCGGACAGAACGCGAGCGGCCCGTCGCGCTCCACGTCGCTCCCGCAGGCGGGGCAGGCGTCGGGGAACGCGTACGGCGCGTCGCTGTTCGACGTCACCACCTCGGCGACCTGCGGGATCACGTCGCCGGCGCGCTTCACGCGCACCTCGTCGCCGACGTTCACCCCCAGCGACTCGATCTCGTCGGGGTTGTGCAGGGTCGCCCGCGACACCGTCACCCCGCCCACGTCGACCGCGTCGAGGATGGCGACGGGGGTGAGCCGGCCGGTGCGGCCGACCTGCACGACGATCCGCTCGACGGTCGTCACCTCGTGGCGCGCGGGGAACTTGTACGCGAACGCCCAGCGATAGCTCCGCGCTTTCGTGCCCAGTCGCTCGCACGCCGCCCGGTCGTTCACCTTGATCACGACCCCGTCGATCTCGTAGTTCAGGGCCTCGCGCTCCTCCGCCAGCCGGTCGCGGTAGTCGATGGCCGCCTCGACGTCGGCGGCGAGCTCCGCGCGGTCGTTCACGTGGAGGCCGAACGAGCGGAGGGCGTCCAACTCCGCGAGGTGGGTGTCCGGGTGGGAGGGGGCCAGCCCGTCGTCGTCGCGCGCCTCGCCGTCGTCCCACCCGAGCACGTCGTAGAAGAAGCAGTCGAGCGGGCGCTCGGCGACGGCGTCGAGGTCGAGCTGACGGAGGGTGCCGGCGGCGGCGTTGCGGGGGTTGGCGAACGGCTCCTCCCCGCGCTCGACGCGCTCGGCGTTGTGGTCGTGGAAGGCGTCGCGCGGCATGAACACCTCCCCCCGGACGGCCAACTCCGCCGGGGGGTCGCCGCCGAGCCGCTCCGGCACCGACCGGATCGTCCGCACCTGTTCGGTCACGTCGTCCCCCTCGCGCCCGTCGCCCCGCGTCGCCGCCTGCACGTAGCGGCCGTCCTCGTACACCACCTCGACGGAGAGCCCGTCGAACTTGGGCTCGCACGAGTACGCGACGTCGCCGACCGCCCGGCGGACGCGCGCGTCGAACTCCCGGACGTCGTCGGCCTCGCCCGACTGGTCGATCGACAGCATCGGCGCCGCGTGCGCGACCGTGTCGAGGGCGTCGAGGGTGCCGCCGCCGACGCGCCGCGTCGGCGAGTCCGCGGCGTCGAGGTCGAACGCGTCCTCGAGCGTCTCCAGCCGGGCGAACAGCGCGTCGTACGTCCGGTCGGCGATCAGCGGGTCGTTGCGGGCGTAGTACCGGTAGTCGTGCTCGCGGACCGCCGCCCGGAGGAGCGCGGCCTCCGCGGCGGCCGCGTCGGCGTCGAGCGTCGAGACGTCGGCGAACGCCGTGTCCGGGTCGACGAGGTAGGGGTTGTCCGGGTCGGCGAACCGTAGGTCGTCGGGGTCGACCTCCGCGGGAGTACTCATCGACGGCGCTTGGATCGCGGCTCGCCTGAATCCATCGGCGGCCGGCCGGCGCGGGGACCGGACCGACGAGCCGGCCGAGACGCCGCGGGCGCCGTCGGCTCCGTCGTGGCCGACCGACCGGCGCCGAGTCGGCGTCGCCTCCGGTTATCGGATGTGGTAGCCGGACGTGCGTTCTTTTGTGAGGGTGGCCCGTGCTCACTCCATGACCCACGCGGGGGGAACCCGAAGGGCCGATTCCGGCTTCACAGGAGCGTTACGTGGCAAGATCGACGAAATAATCAGATACACGCCGTCCGGCGACACGATCCCGGACGAGCAGTGGCGGTCGCGCCACCGGTCGATCCTGATCGCGCTGGTCGCGCACATCCCGTTCCTGACGGCGCTGGGGCTGTACGAGGGGACCGAGACGCTCGTCACCGGGGCGACGATCCCGTCGATGCCGACCGCGATGGTGGTCGGGCAGATGGGCCTGCTCGCGGTCCTCGCGGCGCTGTCGACCTGGTCGCGCCTCGGACGGCGGACCCGGACCGCGCTGTCGTCGCTCGGGCTGATGCTCAGTTCGGGCTTCCTCGTGCGGTTCTCGGGCGGCTTCATCGAGGCGCACTTCCACTTCTTCGTCGTCATGGCGGTGGTCGCCCTGTACGAGGACTGGGTGCCGTTCGCGCTCGGCCTCGTGTACGTCAGCGGGAGCCACGTCGTGTTCTCGCTGATCGACCCCACGAGCGTCTACAACCACCAGGCGGCGATCCAGAACCCCTGGGCGTGGGCGGGGATCCACGCGGCGTTCATCCTCATGCTCGCGGCGGCGCTGATGCGAAACTGGTTCTCGATCGAGAAGTCCCGCGAGGAGGCGGCCGACCGGATGGCGGCGGTCGAACGGCAGAAGTCGGAGGTGCGCGACGCCGAGGAGGCGACGGCGGAGGCCAAACGGCGCCGCGAGGAGGTCGAACGGCTCAACGACGTGCTGGAGTCGACCGCGACCGACTACAGCGCCGCGCTGGGGCGCGCGGCCGACGGCGACCTCACCGTCCGTCTCGACGCCGACAGCGAGAGCGGCGCGATGGCGCAGGTCGGCGCCGCCTGTAACCGGATGCTCGAGGACATGGAGACGGCCATCCGCGAGGTGAAGGCGGTCGCCAGCGAGGTCGACGCCGCGAGCCGACAGGCGTCGACGGGCGTCGCCGAGGCGACGCACGCCAGCGACACCGTGAGCCGCTCGGTCGACGACATCGCCGACAGCGCCGAGGACCAGCGCGGCCTCCTCGCGGAGGTCGCCGGCGAGATGGAGGACCTCTCGGCGACCGTCGAGGAGGTCGCGGCGTCGGCGGAGACGGTCGCGGAGACCTCCCGCGAGACCGCACACGTCGCCGACGAGAGCGAGTCGTCGGCCCACGACGCCATCGAGCGCATGGACGCCGTCGAGGGCACCATCGAGTCGACGGTCGACAACGTCCAGTCGCTGGAGGACCGGATGGCCGAGATCGGCGACATCGTCGACCTCATCGGCGACATCGCCGACCAGACGAACCTGCTCGCGCTCAACGCCTCCATCGAGGCGGCCCGCGCCGGCGGCGGCTCCGGCGCTGACAGCAACGGGTTCACCGTCGTCGCCGACGAGGTGAAACAGCTCGCCGAGGAGACCCGCGAGGCGGCCACCGAGATCGAGGCGCTCATCGAGCGGACGCAGGCGCGCACCGACGCGACCGTCGAGGAGGTCCGCGCCGCCGAGGACCACATCGCCGAGGGCGCCGACGCGGTGGAGACGGTGGCGGCGTCGCTCGCGACGGTCGCGACCAACGCCGAGGAGACGAACAGCGGGGTCGAGGAGATCAGCGGGGCGACCGAGGACCAGGCGCGCAGCACCGAGGAGGCGGTCGCGGCGATCGAGCCGGTGACGGAGATCAGCCGCGAGACCGCCGAGGCGGCCGAGCGCGTCGCCGCGACGACCGACGACCAGGTGGAGTCGATGTCCGCGGTGACCGCCGAGACGGAGTCGCTGTCGACGCAAGCGGACACGCTCCGGGACCTGCTGGCCGCCTTCGAGGTCGGCGGCGGCGACGGGGCGGCCGAGCCCGACCCCGCCCCCGGCCGCGGTCCGGCCGGCGCCCGCGTCGCCCTCGAGGACGGCGGGACGACGCCCGACGGCGACGACCCCGGCTTCGAGTTCGACGCCGACCGCTGACCGGGCGCTCGCGCGCCCGCCCCGCGGAGTCGCCTCCCTCCGTTTCCCTACCGCTCGTTTCGCACGTCCGGGACGAGGATCCCCTCGTCCTCGAACAGGTCCGCCAGCGCGAACATCGACTCGACGACCACGTCGCACGCCGGTTCGACCGCGGGCTTCGGCTCGTACCCCACCGCGAGCCCGGCGACCTCCAGCATCGGCAGGTCGTTGGCGCCGTCGCCGACGGCGACGGTCCGGCTCATCGGGACGCCCTGCTCGTCGGCGACGCGCTCCAACTGCTCGTCTTTCGTCCCCTCGACGAGCGGGCCCGCCACCTCGCCGGTGAGCCGGCCGCCCTCGACTGGGAGGCGGTTGGCGACGATCTCGTCGACCTCGACGCCGGCCTTCTCGAGCGCGGCGGCGACGCCGCGCTCGAAGCCGCCGGTGAAGACGGCGACGTAGTGGCCGCGGTCGCGCAGGCGCTCGATCACGGCCGCGGCGCCCTCGCGCAGTTCCACCCGGTCCCACGCGACCTGCGCCTCCTCCTCCTCGAGGTGTTCGAGGAGCGCCGCGCGCTGTCGCAGGCTCTCGGCGTAGCTCAGTTCGTCGTTCATCGCCCGCGCCGTGATGTCGGCCATCTCGTCGGCGACGCCGCACCGCTCGCCCAGCAGCACGGTCATCTCCGAGTCCGACAGCGTCCCGTCGAAGTCGAACGCCACGAGTCGCGTCATGGGCGTCCGTTCGCTCCCCGCGGCTTCAACTCCCCGGATCCCGCGACCGCGGCGTCGCCGCCGGGGCGACGCGTCGCCCGCCGAGCCGTACACGACCGTGGAATTTCCACCCGAAACGAGGGGGTCGTCTATCCAGCGCTATGGATCGCTCCGGTGGGCGAGTTACGCCGACGTGGAAAGCCTTACCCACGCGCCGCGACTCGGAGCGCGCATGAAGGTACTCGTCACGGACCCCATCGCGGACGCGGGGATCGAGACGCTCCGAGACGCCGGCCACGAGGTCGAGACCGGCTACGACCTGGAGGGCGACGCGCTCCTCGAGGCCGTCGCCGACGCCAACGCGCTGATCGTGCGCTCGGGGACGGAGGTGTCCGCCGAGGTGTTCGAGGCGGCCCCGAACCTCCTGATCGTGGGCCGGGCGGGCATCGGCGTCGACAACATCGACATCGACGCCGCCACCGACCACGGCGTCGTCGTCGCGAACGCCCCCGAGGGGAACGTCCGCGCCGCCGCCGAGCACACGGTGGCGATGACGTTCGCCGTCGCCCGCTCCATCCCGCAGGCACACGCCCGCCTCAAGGACGGCGAGTGGGCCAAGGGCGACTACCTCGGGCGCGAGGTGAACGGCAAGACGCTCGGCATCGTCGGCCTCGGCCGCGTCGGGCAGGAGGTCGCCAAGCGCCTCGACTCGCTGGGCATGGACCTGGTCGTCTACGACCCGTACATCAACGAGGAGCGCGCCGCCCAGTTCGGCGCCGAACTCGTCGACGACCTCGACGACTGCCTCGCCCGCGCCGACTTCGTCACCATCCACACGCCGCTGCTCCCCGAGACGGAGGGGATGATCGGCGCCGAGGAGTTGGCGGCGATGGGCGACGCGTACCTCGTCAACTGCGCGCGCGGCGGCATCGTCGACGAGGCCGCCCTCGCCGAGGCGGTCGAGAACGGCCCCGTCGCGGGCGCGGCGCTGGACGTGTTCGCCGAGGAGCCGCTCCCCGCGGACTCGCCGCTGCTCGACGTCGACGACGTCATCGTCACGCCCCACCTCGGCGCGAGCACGGAGGCCGCCCAGGAGAACGTCGCCGTCGACACCGCGAAACAGGTGCTGGCGGCGTTCAACGACGAGCCGGTCGTCAACGCCTTGAACGCGCCGTCGGTCGACGAGTCGGCGTTCCCGCGCATCGAGCCGTACCTCGACGTGGCCGACACCGCCGGCCGCATCGCGGCCCAGCTGCTGGGCGAGCGCATCTCCGGGGTCGAGGTCCACTACGAGGGCGACATCGCCGCCGAGAAGATCGACCTCGTCACCGCCAGCGCGCTCAAGGGGGTGTTCTCGCCGCTGGAGTACGAGGTGAACGCGGTGAACGCCCCCCAGCTCGCGAAGGACCGCGGCATCGAGGTGACCGAGAGCAAGACCCGACAGGCCGAGGACTTCCAGAGCCTCGTCACGGTGACCGTGAAGGACGGCGACACCGAGATGTCGGTGTGCGGCACGCTGTTCGCGGGCGACGACCCGCGCATCGTCCGCATCGACGGCTACCGCGTCGACGCCCGGCCGTACGGCCACATGCTCGTCGCGCGCAACCGCGACGAGCCGGGCGTCATCGGCCTCATCGGCACCGTCCTCGGCGACGCCGGCGTCAACATCGCTGGGATGTTCAACGGCCGCGAGACCATCGGGGGCGAGGCGCTCACCGTGTACAACCTCGACAACCCCATCACCGACGAGGCCGTCGAGCGCCTGCTCGACGACGACCGGATCATCTCCGTGAACCGGATCGTCCTCGAGGGCGCCGACAACGGCCGCTGACCCCGTCGCGGACTCCTACTCCTACTCCATCGCGCGCCGTGTCGTGCGGTCTTCCGTGCCGGCCGCCGTCCGCGAGCGGGGCCGCCGTCGTCGCCTCACCGTCGCAACCGCTCCAACAGCCGTCCGACGGCCGACGCCGCCGGCGTGCGACGCGCCGCCTCCCGGTCGGCGTCCGCCCGGGCCGCGTCCAACAGCGTCTCGTACCGGTCGACGATCCGTCGCTGGTCGCGGACCCGTTCGGCCAACTCCCGGCGGAGGCGTTCGTTCTCGTCCCGGAGGGCTTCGAGGCTCCGCGCCGCGCCCGGGCCCGGGCCGCGGCGGTCGGCGTCGCTCCTCGACTCGTGTGCTGCTGACTCCCCACCCATGCTCCGTCACGACGCCGCGGACCCGCAAAAAGGCGCGTCGGACGGACGGGTGACACACGGGCGACACGCCCGCTCGCGCGTCCCGCCGGCGGCGACGGCGCTGTCGCCCCGGTCGCCGAAGCGGTCGCCCGCGCTCAGGACACCCGGACCAACTCGGCGACGGCGTAGGCGGCCGCCAGCGCCCCGACGAGCAGCCCGATCGTTCCCAGGAGCTGGTTCCGCGGGGCGGTGGTCGTCTGCGAGACGGTCAACAGCGCGAGCAACACGACGTGGAGGGCGAGCAGCCGGTCGGTGCGGTCGGACACGTCGGCGACCACTCGCGGCCCCGACGTGAACGGTTCGGCCGCCGGCGACGGTCGGGGGCGGGGCGGCGCGTCGGCGTGCCCCGCGTCGTCGCCGTCACTCCGCGCCGATGTGCTCCAGCACCGCGTCCGTGGAGTTCGCCACCGGCTCGGGGTCGCCGCCGGCCTCGTAGGCGGCGTCGGGGTCCTTCAGCAGGTGGCCCGTCGTGAGACAGACGACGTCCTCGTCGGCGTCGACGACGCCCCGCTCGCGGAGCTTCCGGAGCCCCGCCACGGAGGCGGCGGAGGCCGGCTCGACGCCGACGCCCTCCCGGGCGAGGTCGCGCTGGGCCTCGGTGATCGCCTCGTCGTCGACGGCGACGGCGGTGCCGCCGGTCTGGCGGATGCCCGGGAGCGCCTTCGGCGCGTTCACCGGGTTGCCGATGCGGATGGCGGTCGCGCGCGTCTCCACCTCGTCCCAGCGGCGCACCTCGTCGGCGCCGTTCTCGATGGCCTCGACCATCGGCGCGGCGCCGGCCGCCTGCACCCCCGTCAGGGCGGGCACCTCGTCGGGGTCCATCGCGCCGGCGGCGACCAACTCGCGGAACGCCTTGAACAGCGCCGACGTGTTCCCCGCGTTGCCGACGGGGAGGACGATGCGGTCGGGGAAGGTACCGTAGTCGTCGCGGAACTCCTCGAGGATCTCGAAGCCGATCGTCTTCTGCCCCTCGAGGCGGAACGGGTTCAGGGAGTTGAGGAGGTACACCTCGCCGCGGTTCGCCAGGTCCTGTACGATGTCGAGGCAGTCGTCGAAGTTGCCGTCGACCTCGAGGATCCGGGCGTCGTGGAGGCTCGCCTGCGCGACCTTCCCCGCGGCGACCTTCCCCGCCGGGAGGAGCACGAGCGTCTCCATCCCGCCGCGGGCGCCGTAGGCGGCGAGGGCGGCGGAGGTGTTCCCGGTGGAGGCGCACGCGAGACGGCCGACGCCGAGTTCCTTGGCGACGCGGACGCCGACGGTCATGCCGCGGTCCTTGAACGAGCCCGTCGGGTTCATCCCCTCGTGTTTGATCCGGAGGCGGTCGACGCCGACGTCCTCCTTCAGGCGCGGCACCTCGTGGAGCGGGGTGTGGCCCTCCGGCAGCGAGACGCCCTCCTCGAACGGGAGCGCGGCGGCGTAGCGCCACACGCCCTCGCCCTCGAAGTCGTCGAACGTCGGCGGGTGCGCGTAGCGCACCTCCAGCAGGCCGTCGCAGTCGTCGCAGGTGAACCGGACGTCGTCGAACGGGGCGAACTGCCCGCCGCAGGCGATACACTCCAGCCAGACGCCGTCGTCGGCGACCGCCGGCGCGTCCTGGGCGGGCGCGTCGAGGGAGAGGCTCATGGCGAGTCGGTCGGACTCGCCGCGTAAAAGTGGGCTGTTCGTGGCGGGTAGTGCCAGCGAGGCCGACCGGCGGGAGGCCTCGGAGAACGGCGGAGCGGTCCCGTGCCGCTCCGCCCAGCGCCACGCGAACTCGACCGACGGGAGGCCTCGGAGAACGGCGGAGCGGTCCCGTGCCGCTCCGCCCAGCGCCACGCGAACTCGACCGGCGGGAGGCCTCGGAGAACGGCGGAGCGGTCCCGTGCCGCTCCGCCCGTCGTCCACGAGAACGCGACCGCGGGCAGACCGCGTTACTCGTCGTCGCCGAACGCCTCGATGACGCCGTGGACCGTCTCGGCCCACTTGTCGAGCGCCTCGTGGAGCAGTTCCTTCGCCTCGGGCAGCGGCGTGGCGGTGTACTGGTACACGTAGCCGCCGGGGTCGAGCAGCCGCCGCTCGCGCTCGGCGAGGCCCTTCTCCAGCAGCGTCGTCAGCGACCGGTTCACGTTCGAGCGGTCCCGGTCGAGGACGTCGGCCAGCTCCTCGACGGTGCTGCCGGGGTTCTCCAGCAGGCGGAGGTACGTCCGGCTCTCGTGTTCCTGGATCCCGAACACGCACGCCATCACGTGCCCGAAGCTCGGGTCCTCCGTGTGGATCAGGTCCTCCATGTCCGGCGAGTCGCTCATGTCGTCCGTATCGACGGCGTCGCCGCGAATAAAGCCCCGCGGTCGCGGCACCGCCGCCCGGCGGTCCGCCGGCTACTCGTCGCCGTCGCCGTCGCCGGCGGCGTCGGCCTCCGCCTCCTCGTCGGGCTGTCTCGCGTACCCCATCCGCTCGATGCACAGCAGCATCTCGGCCTCCTCCTGGTGTTTGTGGAGCCGCGTCGGCGTGTCGCAGTAGAACGTCTCCCCGTCGTGGCGCAGCGTCAGCTTGCGCTCGCTGCCGAACAGGTCGGCGGTGACGACGACCCGACGGCCCTCCCGCAGGGCGTCGATGATCTCCGCGGCGGTGAGTTCGCCGGCGTCGACCTCCAGCGGTTGCATGGCTCACGGTGCGCGACCCGCCGTTATCTTTCTTGCCACCCGGACACCAGATCCGGGCGTGCAGGTCCGCACCATCGACCACGTGAACCTCCGCATCCCCGAGGACGGCCTCGCCGACGCCCGCGCCTTCTACGAGGCGGGGCTCGGCTTCGAGTTGGAGGGCGTCGACCGGTTCGAGTCGGGCGAGAAACCGTTCTTCGACGTGCGGCTGGCGCCCGAACACGTGATCCACCTGTGGCCGACCCCGGCGTTCGACGAGCCGGTCGCGACCAACTACGACCACGTGGCGCTGGTCGTCGAGGAGGACGTCGAAGCGGTGCGGTCGGCGCTCGCCGACGCCGGCATCGAGGTCGAGCGGGAACTGGACAGCCCGCGCGGCGCGACCGGCGAGGCCGGCGCGGTGTACGTCCGCGACCCGTTCGGCTACCGGGTGGAACTCAAAGCGCCCGTCGCGGAGTCGTAGCCCCCCGCGACCGACGGCGCGACGCGCGCGGGCGCAGGCCTCAGTTCTTCGTCGGGGTCGACTGGCCCTCGGTGCCGTCCTCCACCGTCTCGACGGGCGCCTCGGCGCCCTCGACGGCCTCGGCCGCCTCGACGTCCTTCGGCGTGTCGACGTGCCAGCGGTCGACCTCGTCCTCGAAGTCGGCGAGCCGCCGCGACACCGCCTCCTTCAGGTCGTCGTCGTTGACGTTCACCTCGAAGACGAACTCCGGGCCGCCCTCGCCGCGCGTGGACTTCTGGATGTTCGCCGACACCAGTTCGTTGTCGAAGTAGTACGGCGCCATCTGCGTCATCACCTTCCGGTAGACGGTGTGTTCGAACTTCCGAACGGCCTTGCGCCCGGCCGAGTCGGCCGCGCGCGCGACGTGGCCGATGGAGTCCTTCCACGAGTCGAGCGCGCCGTCGTTGTCGCCGTTCTCGACGCGTTCGTACGACTCCGAGAGCTTCTCCCCGGCCGTCTGGAGGTCCTCCTCCGGGCTGGTCCCCTCGCGCTCCCCCTTCCCCTCGGCGACGCTCGCCTGTTCGGCGGTCTTCGCGTCGACGTCCTCGCCGAGGCGCTCGTGGGCCTTGGGACGCCACTCGTCCCACGCCTCGAAGGCGTCCAGCCGGTCCTCCGAGACCCCACACTCGTGGAGCGCGCGGGTGATCCGCTCGCCGTGCTCGACGGCGTCACCCCACTCCCCACGCGTCTTGAATCCGGAGATGCTCTCTTCCATGCGGTTGACCGCCGGCTACGCCGTGGAGCGGTATAAGCGTCCCTCTCCGTGTCGCGCCCGTCGGACGCGAGCCCGGGCGGCGGGTGGGCTCACCGACCCCCGTAGGTGAGGCGTGCCGCGAGGTCGTCCAAGCGAGAGACGACGCCGCCGAGCCACGCGCTCGGGGAGACCCGCCGGAGGTCGTCGTCCGCGAGCTCGATCCGGTCGTCGCCGTACGGGTCGCTGTCGCCGTCGGCGGTCGCGTCGACGACCGTCGACATCGAACACCGACCGCACGACTCGCGCTCGCCGAGTCCCATGGTAGCTACCTCCACCGTCGTGGACGACGATGATAAACCCCTCGCCCGCCGGTCCCGGCCCGCTCGCCGTGGACGACGCCCTTTTGCCGGCGGTGGCCATCTGCCGGGGTATGGGATACCACGTCGTGAACCCGGACGACCTGGCGGAGGAGCCGGACCGCCCGTGCGAGCTCCGGCGAATCGCCGAGGCGGCGGGCTTCGAGAAGCTGGCGGCGAACTGGTTCCGCGCCGAGCCCGGCGAGGAGCTCCCGCTGGCGTACCACTACCACGAGGAGCAAGAGGAGCTGTTCTACGTCGTCGAGGGGACGCTCCACGTCGAGACGCCCGAGGAGACGTTCGCGGTGCCCGAGGGGTCGCTGTTCGCCGTCACCCCGGGGAGCCCCCAGTTGGCGCACAACCCCGCGGACGCGGACGAACCGGTGACGGCCCTCGCGCTCGGGGCGCCCGCCGTCTCGGGCGACGCCGTGGCGTACGACCCGGAGGAGTAGGATGGCCCGCGAGGAGCGGGGCGAGGCGACCGACGCCGCGGGCGGCGGCGCCGACCCCGACACCGCCGCCGCGGCGGACGCCGACGCGGACGCGTACCGGACCGACGCACAGGGGCGGATCGTCGACGGCGCGGCGTACGAGGACGTCCCCGTCTGGGACGACGAGTTCCTCGACCGCGTGAGCGACCGCCTCATGTTCAACTACGACCTCGACCGCGACTACCGCGTCCGCGGGGAGTCGTTCGACCTGTTCGGCACCATGCGGATCGCCTCCCAGAAGGAGTTCTTCCACCCCTCGCTCGACTACGCGAACCACCACAGCGACGAGCACCTGTTCGCCCGCCGCGTCGACCGCGCGTCGGTCCGCGAGCTGGAGCGACTCGTCGAGTTGGGCCACGACCTCGCCGACGAGTGGGTCGAGGGCGACGAGGAACACTACGGCACGGACTTCTCGTTCGTCCTCGTCGCCGACGAGGTGCCCGAGGCGGTGCGCGAGTTCGTCGTCGACTTCCGCGAGCGCCAACTGCTCAAGTACGGCTACTACGGCCACTACGAGATCAACCTCGGCGTCGTCGCCCCCGACGAGGAGACGGCCGTCGCCAGCCGCGAGGCGGACGTCGTCGCCGCGTTCGCCCTGTGGGACGACGTGCCCGAGCGGCGCGGTCGGCGGGGCCTCGTCTCGCGCATCCTCGGGAAGCTCCGCGGCTGACTCCCGCGGCGCGGCCGGGAGCGTTTTGTCACCCGGTCGACTCGTGGCGCGCATGGACGCCCAAGACCGCGTCGCCGACTTCTTCGACCGCCACGGCTTCGAGGGCCGCCCGGCGTACCAGGCGCTCGATCTGGCCAGCGAGGTCGGCGAGATCGCCGGCGACGCCGCGAAGTCGACGACCTACGGCGAGCACCCCGAGCAGTTGGCCGTGAAGACGGACGAACTCGGCGACGCGCTGTTCTCGCTGCTGTCGCTGTGCAACTCGCTGGACGTCGACGCCGACGAGGCGCTCGCCGAGGCCATCGCGAAGTACGAGGCGCGGATCGCCGAGCGCGGCGACCCCGGCTCGGAGCCGTAGCCCGGCGGGGTCGCCCTACAGCGCCTCCTTGTACGCCTCCAGCGTCTCCTCGACGTCCGCGTCGGTGTGGGCGTAGGAGACGAACTGCGACTCGAACTGGTTCGCGGTGAGCCAGATCCCGCGCTCTTTCATCTCCTGCCAGAACACCCGCTCCCAGCGCTCGGTCGCCGCCTTCGCCGTGTCGGCGCCGGTCTTCGGGCAGCTGTCGAAGCGGGGGCACGACTCCCGCTGTGAACAGCCGCCCTCGCAGTGGCCCTCGAACGTCTCGGGGGCCTCGCGCGTGAACACCGTCTTGAACATCGAGTCGGTGCCGACGACGGTGTACTCGGGCGCTTGGTCCTCACAGATGTCCCGGATGCCCGAGCGCAGCGCGTCGCCGAGGGCGTTCACGTGGTCGTACACGTCGTTCTCCGCGGCGAACTTCAGGTACTCGTGGCCGGCGGCCATCGTCACCGGGTGGCCCGAGAACGTGCCCGACTGGAACACGTCGCCGGCGGGCGTGTAGTGCTCGACGATCTCCGCTTTGCCGCCGATGGCGCCGACGGGGAAGCCGCCGCCGATGATCTTCCCGAAGGTGGTGAGGTCGGGGGTGATCCCGAACTTCCCCTGCGCGCACTGGAGGCCGCCGACGCGGAAGCCGGTGATCACCTCGTCGAAGATCAGCAGCGAGCCGTGCGCGTCGCACAGATCCCGGAGCGTCTCGTGGTAGCCGTCGACCGGCTGGACGATGCCGTAGTTGGCGAGGATCGGTTCGGTCATCACCGCCGCGATCTCGTCGCCGTGCTCCTCGAACACCGCCTCGACGGCGGCCGCGTCGTTGAACGGGACGGCGATCGTGTGCTCGGCGAAGGAGTCGGGGATGCCCGGCGAGGACGGGTGGGTGTGGTACGGGTCGTCGCCCGCCTCGACGAGGGTGGACTCCTGGGCGCCGTGGTAGCCGCCCTGCATGATCACGATCTTGTCGCGCCCGGTGTACGCCCGGGCGAGCCGCACCGCCGAGACCGTCGCCTCGGTGCCGGAGTTGACGAAGCGGAGCATCTCCACCGAGGGGACGTGCCGCGCGACGAACTCGGCGTGTTCGACCTCGATCTCGGTGGGGCCGCCGTACATCGGCCCCTGACTGGTGTGGCGCTGGACGGCCGACTGGACGGCGTCGGGCGCGTCGTGGCCGTACAGGAGCGGGCCGTACCCCATCACGTAGTCGAGGTAGCGGTTCCCGTCGGCGTCGATCACGTGGGCGCCGTCGCCGCGCTCGATCACGAACGGGTACGGGCGCGTCGCGCGCACCGAGGAGTTGACCCCGCCGGCCAGCACCGAGAGGGCGCGGTCGTACAGCTCCCGGGAACGGTCGTGGTTCATGCGCTGGCCTTCGAGGGTGACCCGCAAAGGCGTTACTGGGTCGCGGTCGCCGCGGCGGCTTCGCCGGTCCCGTCGGTGCCGTCGGTGTCGGGAGCGAGGAACAGGCCGAGGACGTCGTTGATGGCGTGGACCGCGATCAGCACAGGGAGCGAGCGCCAGTAGAGGTACAACCCGGTGACGAGGAGCGCCGGCTGTGCGATCCGGAGCACGGCCGAGAGACCCCACTGTTCTCCCCAGTGGCCCAGCACGAACGCCGTCGCCGTGACCGCGCCGGCCAGCGGCGGGTTCCCGGTGAGCACCGCGAGTCGTTCGAGCGCGTACCCGTTGAACGCCACCTCCTCGGTCGTCCCTGCGGTGACGCCGACGAACACCTTCCCCGCGGGGCTCGTGTCCGCCAACTCGGCCATCCCCGCCTCCAGCGCCTCGTTCTCGTCGCCGAGCCGTTCGAACAGCGGCGCTGTAAGCACACTCGCGCCCACCAGCACGACGGTCCCGGCGGCGACCCGGCCGAGGAAGCGGAGGGGGGAGCCGACGGTCCACCCGAGGTCCGCGGGGACGAGCCCCTGTGCGGCGGCGACTACGAGCAACGTCCCGGGGACGAGCCACTTGCTCGCGTGCGACCACAGTCCGTCGAGGTCGACGCCGAGCGCGTCGAACACGACGCTCCGAAGTCGGAATCCGGCGAGTGCGACGACGAGTCCGACGCCGAGTAGCGGGTCGACTGCCACGGTGCCGGTCTTTTCGGGCGGTTGTCAAGAAGGTTCCGTCCGATGCCGTCGCTGTCGACGAAGCTGTCGAGGGCAGAAGACGGGCGACGAGTCGCGACGGGCTGTGGGCCGTCGCGGTGTGGCCGGACGCGTCACCCGGTAAGGCGGCTACGGCGGCCGCGGGGGCGGTGACACGGAACGTGGCACGGTGGCGGTCGCGCGGAGGGGTGCACCAGTACCAGTGGGGCCTCCTGCGCGTGCCCCCGACGGCCGCGTCCGCGCCGGCTACGGGGCGGACGTCCGGCGGTCGGCAGTCGGTTCGATCCGATCCGATCGGATCCGAGGCGGCGAGTCGGCGCGCCCTCAGACGGCCGGGCGGCCGGTCTCGCCGGTACGGATCTGGTACGCCTGCTCGACGGGCATGACGAACACCTTGCCGTCGCCCTTCTCGCCGGTGTGGGCGGCGTCGCGGATCGCCTCCGCGACGTCGCCGGCGGGGATCTCGGCGACGACGCACTCGAGCTTCACCTTCTGGTGGAGGTCGACCGTGTACTCCTCGCCGCGCCACTGGCCCTTCTTGGCGGGCTGGCTGCCGCGACCGGAGACGTTCGTCACGGTCAGCGACGGGGCGCCGACCTCCGCGAGGCCCTCCTTCACGGCCGAGAGCTTGTCGGGGCGGATGAACGCCGTCACCATCTTGATGCCGCCGTCGTTGGCCTCGCCGCCGTCGGGGCGGACGATGCCGTTCTCCTCGACGAAGCCGCCGTCGGCGGCGGTGTCGGGACGACCGAACTCTGGGTAGGTGTCGACGCCGTGCTCGGAGGCGTCGAGGCCCGCGAGCTCGTGGTCACGGGTGACGCGGATCTCGCCCATCGCCTTGATGACGCCGAAGACGACGGCGGTCGCGCCGACGGTCCACGCCGCGATGACGGCGACGCCGACGACCTGCGCGACCAGCGAGCCGACCGTGAAGCCGCTCGTCGCGAAGAACGGCAGCAGCACCGCGCCCAGCACACCCGCCGAACCGTGGACGGGGAACACCGCACACACGTCGTCGATCTTGAGGCGCTTCTCGACGAACTCGAAGACGATCGGGAGCTGGGCGCCGGCCAGCAGGCCGATGACCAGGGCGCCGGGCCAGATGATCGCGTCCGTGTTCGAGGTGATGCCGACCAGGCCGGCCAGCAGGCCGTTGGCGACGTACAGCGTGTCGACCTTGCCGGTCTTGTACATCGAGACGGCGGCCGCGCCGATGGCGCCGGCGGCCATCCCGAGGGTGGTGGTCAAGGCGACGCGCCCCACGTAGGAGAACGCGCCGAGGGTGAGTTCGCCGTTCTCGACGGCGAACACCGAGGCGGCGGTGCCGACGTTGAAGCCGTACCAGCCGAACGCGAGCACGAGCGTCCCCAGCACCGCGAACGGCAGCGAGTGGCCGGGGATGACGTTGACCGAGCCGTCGTCGTTGTAGCGGCCGATGCGCGGACCGACGACGTACGCCGCCGTCAGGCCGGCGATACCGCCCATGCCGTGGACGATCATGCCGCCCGCGAAGTCCGCGAAGCCGAGGTTCGCGAGGAAGCCGCCGGCCCACGTCAGGCCGGTGACCACCGGGTAGATGACCGCCGCCAGCAGGATGGTGTAGCTCACGTACGCGCGGAGCTTCATGCGGCCGGCGACCGCCCCGGAGACGATGGTCGCCGCGGTCATGGCGAACACCGCGCCGAACAGCCAGCCGACCCAGTCGGCGGAGTTCTCGGTGGTCAGGACCCCGAAGGAGCCCGCGATGGAGTACCCCCCGCCGCCGGTCAAGCCGCCGACCAGCGTGGAGACCCCGGCGCCGACGAGGAAGAACATCACCACGCCGACCGACCACGTCAGGAGGTTCTTCGTCAGCTGGTTCGCCACGTTCTTCGAGCGCACCTGCCCGGCCTCCAGCATCGCGAAGCCGGCGTGCATGAAGAAGATGAGGAAGGTGACCACGAGCACCCACAGCATGTTGACACCTTCCGCCAGTACGGCGGGGTCGACCTGGAGGAGACTCACGCCCCCACCTCACTCGTCCCGCGTTCGTTCATCGTTACCGCGTATTCCGTGTCGTTCTCGCACATCTGCACGCGAGTCAGCCTGATTCGAAAGCACATAAACCCTTGAGTTGACATTGTCGGATTCTAATGTGCATATTCGGATGACCGTCGAATCTTCAGGTGAATATAGGCCATATAAGGTTGTAACATCGCGACACGCGTGGCAAATGTTGCACGGGATCCCGACGCCCGTAGTGTAGCTCGAGTGGTATATTAACACGCGATCCGGCCGGATCGCGTGGAAATCGCTCGCACGCGCTCGTCGATCGGCCGGGATCGTTGCGGAAGGATCGTGAACGTCGGGCCCGGGACGGCTCCGCGGCGATCAGGCGTCCAACTCGGCGACGACCGCCTCCGCGAGCGTCCGGAACGACGCCTCGCTGGGCACGACGTCGACGGCGACGCCGCGGTCCTCGGCGGTCTCGCGGGTCGGGTGGCCGATACAGCCGACGACGGCGTCGTTCAGGCCGGCGACCGCGTCGTCGCGGACGCCGCGCTCGACGGCCGCGTCGAGGAAGTGGTCGACCGTGAGCGAGGAGGTGAAACACGCGCCAGCGAGGTCGCCGCGGGCGGCCGCCTCGGCCGAGTCGCCGCTCCCCGCCGGCCGCACCAACTCGTAGAGGACGGTCTCGTGCACGCGGGCGCCGGCGTCGCGCAGGCCCTCCAGTAGGACGGGGCTGCCGTGGTCCGAGCGGGCCACCTCGATCCGGGCGCCGTCGACGCCGACCGCGCGGAACGCCGCGACGAGCCCGGTCGAGGAGTACTCGTCGGGGATCAGGTCGACCGTCCAGCCGGCGGCGTCGGCGGCGTCGGCCGTCGCGGGCCCGATGCACGCCAGCGCCGGGCGGGAGCCGGCGTCGCCGGGCCGCGCGTCCGCGGGCGACCAGCCCGCCTCGGCTGCCAACTCGACGCCGGTCTTGGAGGTGAACACGATCCAGTCGGCCGGCTCGGGAACCGCGCCGGTGGGGTCGACCGCCAGCATCGGGTCGGCGACCGCCTCGACGCCCAACTCGTCGAGCGTCGCGACCGCCTCGGTCAGGCGCTCGTCGTCCGGGCGGAACACCGCCACGCGCGGCCGGTCGGCGTCCCGGCTCATTCGTCGGCCCCCGGGCGTCGGCGTCGGCTCCCTCGGGCGCTCCGTCGCCGCCGGCGGTCGCGTCCGCCCCGCCGCGGCCGCGGAGGAACTCGACCACGCGCTCGCGTCCCGCCGCCACCTCGCCGATCACGGTGATGGCTGGCGGCTCGATCCCGGCCTCGTCGCGCACGTCGACGATGTCGGCGAGCGTCCCCGTGGCGACGCGCATCCCGGGCCACGTGCCGCGCTCGACGAGCGCGACGGGCGTCGAGGGGTCCATCCCGGCGTCGAGCAACTCGGCGGTGTACAGCGGGAGCTTCCCGACGCCCATCAGGACGACGACGGTGCCGCCGGTGGCGGCGAGGGCGCCCCAGTCGACGGCGGACTCGTCTTTCGTCGGGTCCTCGTGGCCCGTGACGAACGAGACGGAGGAGGCGTGGTCGCGGTGGGTGACGGGGATGCCCGCGACGCCCGGCGCGGCGATGGGCGAGGTGACGCCCGGGACGACCTCGAACGGGACGCCGTGGGCCGCGAGGTGGTCGGCCTCCTCGCCGCCGCGCCCGAACACGAACGGGTCGCCCCCCTTCAGGCGGACGACGTGGTTGCCCTCGCGCGCGAGTTCGACGAGCCGGTCGTTCGTGTACTCCTGGCTGGTGCGCTCGCCGCCGGCGCGCTTGCCGACGTCCTCGCGCTTCGACTCGGGGATAGAGCCGAGGATCTCCGGGCCCGGGAGCTTGTCGTGGAGCACCACGTCCGCCTCCTCCAGCAGGCGCGCGGCCTTCACCGTGAGCAGGTCGGGGTCGCCGGGGCCGGAGCCGACCAGCGAGACGAAGCCCCCCTCGGGGGTGTCGCGGTCGTCGGTCATCTACTCCCCCCTGTCCGTGGAGCCGACCTCGGGCCAGCCGTCGTCGGCCGCGTCGTCGGCGTCGTCGGTGGTGCCGGCGCCCGCTTCATCCACGTCGTCGGCGTCGTCGTCGGTGGTGCCGGCGCCCGCCTCGTCGGCCGCGTCGTCGGCGCCGTCGGTGGTGCCGGCGCCCGCCTCGTCGGCCGCGTCGTCGGCGTCGTCGGTGGTGCCGGCGCCCGCCTCGTCCGCGTCGTCGGCCGCGGGTCCGCCGTCCGCGGGTTCGTCGTCGCGGGCGGCGTCGCCGTCGCCGGCGGCGCGCTTGGCCGCGGCGATGAGTTCGGCCGCGCCCTGCTCGCGCAGGGAGGCGGCGAACTCGGCGGCGGCCTCGCGGTACGTACGCAGCGGGAGGTCGCGGGTCGCCGACACCTCGGTGTCGCCGTCGGCCGACAGCACCCGGACGCGGGTCTTGACGTGTTCGCCCTGCACGAGCGCGTTGACGCCGATGGGGGCGATACAGCCGCCGCCCAACTCCGCGAGCACGGTGCGCTCGACGCTGGTGGCGACGCGGGTCGGCTCGTGGTCGAGCGCCTTGCGGACGGCCTCGATCACGTCGGGGTCGCTGGCGGTGACGGCGACGGCGCCCTGCCCGGGCGCGGGGACGTGGCTCGCGCGGTCGAGGCGCTCGACCTCGTACTCGTCGCGGTAGAACAGGTCCGAGCGCCGGAGGCCGGCCTCCGCGAGCACGATGGCGTCGTACTCGTGGTCGAGGTCGTGCTCCAGCGCGCGGCGCTGGAACTCCGAGAGGTCGTCGAACCACTCCTCGACGCTGCGCCCCTCCTCGTCGTCGTCGTTGTCCCGGAAACTCGCCTGGCTCTCGTCGCCCTCGGCCTCCTCGAGTTCGAGCCGGCGCTCGTGTTCGGCCTGGAGGGCGGGCGCGATCAGCTTCTGGAGCCGCGTGTCGACGTTCCCCCGCAGCGGCCGCACCTCGAGGTCGGGCCGCTCGGCGAGCACCTGCGCCTTCCGGCGCAGCGACGAGGTGCCGACGACCGCCCCGCGCGGGAGGGCCGAGAGGTCGCCCCCGTCGCGCGTGACGAGCACGTCGCCGGCGGGCGCGCGCTCGCCGACGGCCGCGACGACGAGGTCGTCGGGCGCCTCGGTGGGCATGTCCTTCAGCGAGTGGACCGCGGCGTCGACGTCGCCCGCGAGCACGCGCTCGTCGAGCGCGCGGACGAACGCGCCGGTCCGTCCCAGTCTCGTGATCAGCTCCTCGTCGAGCCGGTCGCCGCGCGTCTCCACCTCGACCAGCTCCACGTCGCGCCGGCGCGAGGAGAGCCGCTCCTGCACGCCGGCCGCCTGTCGGAGCGCGAGGTCGGAGCCGCGGGTGGCGAGCCGCAGCGTCCCGGATGTCATGTCCCGAACTCCGGCACGACCGGGGAAAACGGGTTCGCTTCGCCGACCCGCCGGTGTGTGACGACACGCCACGCGCGCGCAAACGTCGCCGAACCGGTACGGTTTATGTGGATCCGGCCGAACCGTTCGACCGTGACAGCAGACGCCGTCGCTCACGTCCGCTCCTCCGCCGAGCGACGCGTCCGAGGTGCCGCGGCCCGGAGCCGAGTCTCCGCGCCGCGACGACCGGGCCGATAGGCCCACACCACTCCTCTCCCCTCGTCCCGACTCGATCGCTCTTCCTCCGGGTAGCGTGCAGTCCGCGATTAAATTCCATGCCACGAAAACGCCGAATTTATTGGTGTCGACGTTCGAGTGGTGGGTATGACAAAGCGTGTTGCCCTCGCGTTCAGCGGCGGACTCGACACCACGGTGTGCGTCCCGCTCCTCGAGGAGGAGTACGGCTACGACGAAGTCGTCGGCGTCACGGTCGACGTCGGCCAGCCGGCAGAGGAGTTCGCCGAGGCCGAGGAGACCGCCGAGGCGCTCGACCTCGAACACTACGTCGTCGACGCGAAAGCGGAGTTCGCGGAGCTGTGTTTCGACTCCGTGCGCGCCAACGCCACGTACCAGGGGTACCCGCTCGGGACGGCGCTGGCGCGTCCGGTGATCGCGGAGGCCATCCTCGGCGTCGCCGAGGAGCACGACTGCGACGCCCTCGCCCACGGCTGCACGGGGAAGGGGAACGACCAACTCCGCTTCGAGACGGTGTGGCGCGCCTCCGACAAGGAGGTCATCGCGCCCGTGCGCGAACTCGGCCTCACCCGCGAGTGGGAGATCGAGTACGCCGACGAGAAGGACCTGCCCGTCGAGGGCGGCAACGAGGGCGCGTGGTCGATCGACACGAACCTCTGGTCGCGCTCGGTCGAGGGCGACGACCTCGAGGACCCGACGTACGTGCCGCCGGAGGACATCTACGACTGGACGACCACGCCCGGCGCGGTCGACGGCGAGGAGCTGGTCGAGATCGGCTTCGAGATGGGCTACCCCGTCACGCTGAACGGGGAGGCGCTGGACCCCGTCGCGCTCATCGAGGAGCTGAACGAGCTCGCGGGCGCGTACGGCGTCGGCCGCACGGACATGATGGAGGACCGCATGCTCGGGCTGAAGGTGCGCGAGAACTACGAGCACCCCGCGGCGACCGTCCTGCTGACGGCCCACGAGGCGCTCGAACAGCTCGTGTTCACCAAGTCCGAGCGCGACTTCAAACAGCAGGTCGACGACCAGTGGGCCCAGCAGGGGTACAAGGGCCTCGTGAGCTCCCCGCTCGTGGACTCGCTGGAGGGGTACCTCGACGCCGGACAGGAGAAGGTGACCGGGACGGTGACGGTGAAACTGCAGGGCGGCCAGTGCCGCCCCGTCGCGCGCGACTCCGAGTACGGCGTCTACTCCGAGTCGGCCGCCTCGTTCAACACCGAGACCGTCGACGGCATCGAGCAGGCCGACGCGACGGGCGTCGCGAAGTACCACGGCTTCCAGGAGCGCCTCGCCAACCAAGTGCTCGCCGGCGTGAAGGAGCGCCAGGAGACGGACGAGGAGGACGACGAGGGGGAGAAGCTGAAAGCCGACGGCGGCCACGAGACGGAGGAGTAAGCGATGACTGCCGGCGAGGACGCGGCCGACGCGGACGCGGACGCCGACGGCGACGCCGAGACCGTGGTCCGCCGCGACCGCTTCGCCGGCGGCCCGGCCCGCGGGTTCATGTCGAGCCTCGCGGCCGACGAGCGCATCTTCGCCGCCGACCTCGCGGTCGACCGCGCGCACACGGTGATGCTCGCGGAACGGGGCATCGTCGGCGACGACGAGGCCGCCGCGATCCTCGCGGGCCTCGACGAGGTGGAGTCGGCCGGCCACGGCGCGCTCCCCGACGGCGAGGACGTCCACGAGGCCATCGAGTCGGCGGTCGTCGCCGAGGTCGGTCCGGTCGGCGGGAAGATGCACACCGCCCGCTCGCGCAACGACGAGGTGGCGGCGTGCATCCGCTACCGCTACCGCGCGGACCTGCTCGACGCGGCCGAGACGACGCTCGCGCTGCGCGAGGCGCTGCTCGACGCCGCGGCCGCCCACGCCGACACCGTGTTGCCGGGGTTCACCCACCGCCAGTACGCCCAGCCCGTGACGGTCGGGCACTTCCTGTCGTCGTACGCGGGCGCCGTCGAGCGCGACACCGCGCGCCTGCTGGCGGCGTTCGACACGACGAACGTGTCGCCGCTGGGCGGCGCGGCGTTCGGCGGTACCACGTTCGACGTGGACCGCGAGCGCACCGCCGCCCTGCTCGGCTTCGACGGCGTCGTCGAGAACGCGACCGACGCCGCCTCCGCGCGCGACTTCCTCGTCGAGGGGACGGCCGCGCTCGCGAACCTGACGGCGACGCTGTCGGGGCTCGCGACGGACCTCATCGAGCACGCGAAGGACGGCTACTTCGACCCCTCCGACGACTACGCGTCGACGTCGTCGATCATGCCCCAGAAGGTGAACCCGGACACGCTCGAACTCGCCCGCGCGGTCGCGGGCGACGTGTCGGGCGACCTCACGGGGCTGCTCACGACGCTGAAGGGGCTGCCGCGGGCGTACAACCGCGACCTCCAGCGCGCGACGCCGCACGCGTGGGACGCCGTCGACGACGCGACCGAGGCGACCGAGGTCGTCGCCGGCGCGGTCGCGACGGGCGAGTGGGACGCCGACGCGTGTGCCGCCGACGCGGGCGCGGGCTTCTCGACGGCGACCGGCGTCGCGGACGCGCTGGCGGCGGCGGGGATCCCGTTCCGCACCGCCCACGAGGTGGTCGCCGAGGCCGCCGCGGCCGCCCCGGACGACGCGGACGCGGGGACGCTCGCCGCAAATCTTGACTCGGCCGCACAAGAGGTACTTGGGGAGTCCCTGTACGAGTACGTGAGCGAGGAGACCCTCGACACGGCGCTGGACCCGGCGGGGAGCGTCGCCGCGCGCGACTCGCGCGGCGGCCCCGCGCCCGCCGCCGTCGTCGACTCCCTCGCCCGAATGACCGACACGTACGGCGACCACGAGGCCGCCCTCGCCGCCCGCCGCGACGCGCTCGCGACCGCCGAGGCGGGCCTCGCCGACGCGGTCGCCGACTACGTCTGACCGCCCCACACCGACCATGACCGGACACGTCCCTCGACGACGACCGCTCGCCCGGCCGCGAGCGACGGCGCCGCCGCGGGGGCGACGCCCGCGACGACGACCGCGACCGTCGCCGCGTCCGGTCGAGGCCACCGCCCCGCGCCCACGCCCGCCGGCGGCGGTGGCCCCGCCGGCCCCCCCTCGGGGCCCACACTACTCAGATTTCGAACATCGGATTCGAGATCCGCGCCGACCCGTCCGCTGCCGCCCGGTAGCGACGTCTCCGTCTTTATTTTTCGCTGACAATATCGACGGATTAAAGTCTCCCAACGGGGTACTGTGAGGTACATCATGACCGAAGCCGAATGCGTCGAGTGCGGGGGCACGGTGGCCCTGCACGACGACCTGGAGGTCGGAGAGATCGTCGACTGTGAGACGTGCGGTGCCGAGCTGGAAGTCGTCGACGTCTCCCCGCCGGTCCTCGATCGGGCACCCGAGCTCGAAGAGGACTGGGGGGAGTGAGATGAAGCTCGGCCTGCTCTACTCCCGGATCCGGAAAGACGAGAAGCTCCTCCTCTCGGAGCTGCGCGAGCGCGGCCACGAGGTCGTCAAGGTCGACGTGCGCAAGCAGCGGTTCGGCCTGTCGGAGACGACCGCGGACGTGCTCGACTGCGATCTGGTGCTCGACCGCTGTCTCGCCACCTCGCGCTCGCTGTACGCGACGCGGTTCCTCGCGGCGTACGGCGTCCCGACGATCAACGCGCCGGAGACGGCCGCCGTCTGCGCGGACAAGGTGAAGAACAGCCTCGCGCTGGAGGCGGCCGGGGTGCCCACCCCGGCGACGGAGGTCGCGTTCACGAAGGAGGCCGCGATGGACGCCATCGAGGCGTTCGGCTACCCGTGCGTGATCAAGCCCGTCGTGGGCTCGTGGGGCAGGCTGATGGCCAAGATCGACTCCGAGACGGCCGCCGAGGCCATCCTCGAACACAAGGCGACCCTCGGGCACTACGAGCACAAGGTGTTCTACGTGCAGGAGTACGTCGACAAGCCCGGCCGCGACATCCGCGTGCTGGCGTGCGACGGCGAGCCGGTCGCCGCGATGACGCGCTCCTCGGACCACTGGCTCACCAACGCCGCGAAGGGCGGCGAGACGGCCGACTTCGAGTTGGACGAGGAGGCGAGGGACCTCGTCGCGACCGCCAGCGACGCGGTCGGCGGCGGCCTCCTCGGCGTCGACCTGATGGAGACGGCCGACGGGGAGTACACGGTCCACGAGGTGAACCACACGGTCGAGTTCAAGGCGCTGAACGAGGCGAGCGCGGTCGACGTGCCCGCGGCGGTCGTCGACTGGCTCGAACTGAAAGCCGAGGTGGCGGACGAAGCCGTGATGACCGCATGACGGGCGAGGACGAGCGCGGCGAGTCCTCGACGCGAACGGGGAGCGAAGCGACCCGTGAGCACGGCGCAACCCTCACCGCGTCGGTCGTCGGCGCCTCCGGCTTCGCGGGCGGCGAGCTGTGCCGTCTGCTCACCGGCCACCCCGACTTCGACCTCGTGCAGGCGACGAGCCGCGAGTACGAGAACAAGACGCTCGGCTACGTCCACCCGAACCTGCGCGGGGTCGACCTGCGCTTCTCCTCGCCGGAGGAGCTCGACTCCGTGGACGTGCTGTTCGCCTCCACCCCGCACGGCGTCTCGATGGAGCACATCGACACGTTCCGCGACGCCGCGGGCACGGTGGTCGACCTCTCGGCGGACTTCCGCCTGAACGAGGAAGCCGCCTACGACGAGTGGTACGACGGGCACACCGCGCCCGAGCACATCGCCGACGCCGCCTACGCCCTCCCGGAACTGGGGCGCGAGAAGCTCGAAGGCGCGGATCTGATCGCCTCCGGCGGCTGCAACGCGACGGCGACGATGCTGGCGCTCAAGCCGCTCGTCGACTCGGGCGTGATCACGCCCGACGACCGCGTCGTCGCGGACCTCAAGGTCGGCTCCTCGGAGGGCGGCGCGGGCGGCGGGGCGGCGTCGAGCCACCCCGAGCGCTCCGGCGTCGTCCGTCCGTACGCGCCGACGGGGCACCGCCACGAGGCGGAGATCCAGCAGGAGCTGGGCCTGTCGCTCGCGTTCACCGTCCACGCCGTGGACATGACCCGCGGCGCGGCGGCGACGTGTCACGCCTTCCCGGCGGAGCGCGTCACCACGGGCGACCTGTGGGGCGCGTACCGCGAGGCGTACGACGACGAGCCGTTCGTCCGCCTCGTCGCGGGCGGCGGCGGCGTGTACCGCTACCCCGAGCCGAAGGCCGTGGCCGGGACGAACTACGCCGAGGTCGGCTTCGAACTCGACCCGAGCAACGGCCGCGTCGTCGCGTTCTCGGCCATCGACAACGTGATGAAGGGCGCGGCGGGGCAGGCGGTCCACGCCGCCAACGTCGCGCTCGGACTCGACGAGACGGCCGGACTCGAATTCCAGGGGCTCCACCCCGTGGGGGCGCCGTGAGCTGGCCCGGCGCCGCCGCGGTGGCGAACGGCGAGATCCGCTCCGACGGCGGCGACGGCCCGCCCGTCGTCGTGAAGCTCGGCGGCGCCCGCGCCGTCGACCCCGCGGGCGCGGTCGGCGACGTGGCCCACCTCGTCGCCAACGGCCGCGACGTGGTCGTCGTCCACGGCGGCTCCACGGCCGTCGACGACCTGCTCGCCGACCTCGGGAAGGACGCGGAGTACGTCGAGACGCCCTCGGGCGTCACCGGCCGCTTCACCGACGCCGAGACGATGGAGGCGTTCACGATGGCGCTGGCGGGGCAGGTGAACACCGACCTCGTCGCCGCCCTCAAGAACGCCGGCGTCGACGCCGTGGGGCTGTCGGGCGTCGACGGCGGCCTCCTCACCGGCCCGCGCAAGTCGGCGGTCCGCGTCGTCGAGGACGGCAAGAAGAAGATCAAGCGCGGCGACCACTCGGGCACACCGAAGCAGGTGAACGACGGGCTCCTGTCGACCCTGCTCGCGGACGGCTACACCCCGGTCGTGTCGCCGCCGATGTTCGGGATGGAGTCCGACAGCGAGGGCACCCCCGTCAACACGGACGCCGACCGCGCGGCCGCGGCCGTCGCCGGCGCGCTCGGCGCCGAACTGGTGATCCTGACGGACGTCTCCGGCGTGTACGCGGACCCGGACGACCCCGACACGCTCATCGAGTCGGTCGCCACGGGCGCCGAGTACGACGCGCTCGCCGACGCCGCCGAGGGGTTCATGACCCGGAAGGTGATGGCCGCGACCGAGGCGCTCGAATCGGGCGCCACCGCGGTCACCGTCGCCGACGCGAACGTCCGCGACCCCATCGTCGCGGCGCTCGACGGCACCGGCACGCGCATCGAGCGCTCGGCCGTCGTCGAGGAGTCGGCCGCGGACGCCGCCGCCGCGGACGCGGAGGTGGACGGATGAGCGTCTTCGAGGACCTGTCGGACGCGGGCGAGGGGTTCGTCTTCGGCGAGAAACCCATCCCCATCGAGTCGGGCGAGGGCGTCCACCTCACCGCCGAGGACGGCACCGAGTACCTCGACTTCGGCGCGAGCTACGCCTGCACGCCGCTGGGGCACTGCCCGCCCGCCGTCGTCGACGCGGTGCAGGAACAGGCCGCCGAGTTGCTGTACGTGCAGGCGTCGTACCCGAACGCCGCCCGCACGGAACTGTACGAGCGCCTCGGCGCGGTCGCGCCGGGCGACATCTCGAAGGTGTGGCTGTGCAACTCCGGGACCGAGGCGAACGAGGCGGCGATGAAGTTCGCCCGCTCGGCCACGGGCCGCGAGAAGATCGTCGCCACCAAGCGCGGCTTCCACGGTCGCACGCTGGGCGCGCTCGCGATGACGTGGAAGAAGAAGTACCGCGCCCCGTTCGAACCGGTCGCCGGCGGCGTCGAGTTCGTCGACTACGGCGACACCGAGGCGCTCGCGGAGGCCGTCGACGACGAGACGGCCGCGGTGTTCCTCGAACCCGTTCAGGGCGAGGGCGGGATCAACCCCGCAGACCCCGACTACCTGCAGTCGGCGCGCGACCTCACCGAGGACGCGGGCGCGGCGCTGGTGTTCGACGAGATCCAGACCGGGTTGGGCCGCACGGGCGACATCTGGGCGTGCGAGGGCGTCGGCGTCACGCCGGACGTCCTCACCACGGCGAAGGGCGTCGCCTCCGGCCTCCCGCTGGGCGCGACGCTGTGTGCCGACTGGATCGCCGACGGCGCCGCCAGCCACGGCTCGACGTTCTCGGGCAACCCGGTCGTCGCCGCCGCGGCGAACGCGACGCTGGAGGAGCTGGTCGCCAACGACGTGCCCGCCAACGCGGCGAGCGTCGGGAACTACCTCGCCACCGAGTTGGAACAGGCGGTCGCCGACCACGACCTCCCCGTGCGCGAGGTGCGCGGCGAGGGACTGATGATCGGCGTCGAGGTGAAGCGCGGCGCGAACCGCTACCTGCGCGATCTGGCGATCGACCACCAGGTGCTCGCGCTGCCCGCGGGTCGCTCCGTCGTCCGCCTGCTCCCGCCGCTCGTGGTGAACGAGGGCCACGCCCGCGAGGTGGTCGACGCGCTGACGGAGGTGCTGTGATGATGGTCGTCCCGAACCCGATGGAGGCGACCGACGCGCTCGACACGGAGGGCCGGCAACTGCTGTACGACCTCGTGTCGACGCCCTCGGTGTCGGGCGAGGAGGCGGCGGCGGCCGACGTGCTCGTCGAGTTCTTCGAGGCCCACGGCCGCGAGGCGTACACCGACGAGGTGGGGAACGTCCGCGCGCCCGCCGACGACGCCGTCCTGCTCACCTCCCACGTCGACACCGTCCCGGGCGACGTGCCCGTCGACGTCGCCGACGGCGACGAGGACCTCGACGCCGACGGCCCCGTGCTGTGGGGGCGCGGCAGCGTCGACGCGACCGGCCCGCTCGCGGCGATGGCGGTCGCGGCCGTCGAGACGGGCGTGTCGTTCGCCGGCGTCGTCCGCGAGGAGACCGACTCCGGGGGCGCGCGCCACCTCGTCGAGACGCGCGACGCCCCCGGCGCGGTGATCAACGGCGAGCCGTCCGGCTGGGACGCCGTCACCCTCGGGTACCGCGGACTGATCTCCGGCACCTACGTGGCGACGAGCGAGTCGGGCCACACCTCGCGCCCCGACCCCAACGCCGTCGAACACGCGATGCACTGGTGGCGCCGCGTCGAGGACGCGTTCGACTACTACGACTACGGCGCCGTGTTCGAGCAGGTGACGACCAAGCCGGTCGACATCGAGGGCGGCCTCTCCGACGACGGCCTGTCGATGGAGGCGACGATGGACGTGCAGTTCCGCGTCCCGCCGTCGCTCGACCCCGAGGACGTCCGCGAACGCGCCGACGCCGAGTTGGAGGCCGGCACCGTCCACTGGGACGAGCCCATCCCGCCCGTGATGGGGAACCCGCGCGACCCCGTCGCCACCGCGATCCGCGGCGGCATCCGCCGGGCGGGCGGCGAGCCCCGCCTGCTCCGCAAGACCGGCACCGCCGACGTGAACATCTTCGCCGGCGCGTGGGACGTGCCGATGGCGACGTACGGCCCCGGCGACTCCTCGCTGGACCACGCGCCCGACGAACGCCTCCCCCTCGCGGAGTTCGACCGCGCGGTCGAGGTGTTGACCGACGCCGCGGGCCGCCTGCGGGACCGAGCCGACGACTGACCCACGGCGGCCCCGGCGTCCCACGTCGCCCGCTCCGTTCTGCCGCGCCCGCACGACGAGTCCCACACCGACACCCCACACACCACCGACCCGCGACCCAGCATGAGCACGAACACGACACCCACGATGACCGACGACGACACCGACGCGTTCCCGAGCGACTTCCTCGACATCGACGACCTGACCGGCGACCAACTCGCGACGGTCCTCGCGCGCGCCTCCGACCTGAAGGCCGGCAAGGACCTCACCCAGCTCCCGCGGACGACGCTCGCGATGCTGTTCGAGAAGCCCTCGACCCGGACGCGCGCCAGCTTCGAGACGGGCATGACCCAACTCGGCGGCCACGCGATGTTCCTCGGCCCCGACGCGATCCAGTTGGGCCACGGCGAGCCGCTGAAGGACACCGCCCGCGCGCTCGGCGGCTACGCCGACGCGATCATGGTGCGGACGTTCGCCCACGAGAACGCCGAGATCCTCGCGGAGTACGCGGACGTCCCCGTGATCAACGGCCTCACCGACGACGCCCACCCGTGCCAGACGCTCGCGGACCTGCTCACCATCCACGAGGAGGTCGGCGACCTGAGCGACGTGCAGGCGGCGTGGGTCGGCGACGGCAACAACGTCGGACGCTCGTTCGCCGTCGGCGCCGCCCTCGCCGGCCTCGACCTCACGGTCGCCACGCCCGACGGCTACGGACTCGGGGACGACGTGTACGAGCGCTGTGCGGAACTCGGCACCGAGCCGACGGTCGCCGACACGCCCGAGGAGGCCGTCGCCGACGCGGACGTCGTGTACACCGACGTGTGGGTGAGCATGGGCGAGGAGGGTCGCCGCGAGGTGAAGCTCCCCGACTTCGAGGGGTACCAGGTGAACGAGGAGCTGCTGGCGGGCACCGACGCGGCGTTCATGCACTGCCTGCCCGCCCACCGCGGCGAGGAGGTCACCGACGCCGTGCTGGAGTCGGAGCGCTCGCTCGTGTGGGAGCAAGCCGAGAACCGGATGCACGCGCAGAAGGGGCTGCTCGTGGAGTTGCTGACGTAGTCGCCGCGAACGAGCCGGGCGGCTCCGTCGCCGACTGGGCTCGACGGGGCTGACGGCGGCACTCCCCGCCGGACGGGTCCGGACACGCCGTCGGGTTTTTCGGCTCGACCGCTCACGTGTGGACGTGGCTCGATCCCCACCGGACACGACGAGCCGGGGCGGCGTCCCGCGGTGGCTGCGCCGGTGCCGACGGCTGTCGGGCGCGGCGACGGTCGCCGCCGCCGGCTGCCTCGTGGCCCTCACGCTCGGGGCGTCCCCGGACACGCCGTGGTCGTCTCCGTCGCCGCTCGACGCGGCGCTGCTCGCGGCGTTCCTCGCCCCGGCCGCGTTCGCCGCCCTGCACGCGGCCGCCGGCGGACGGCCGCCCGTCCCCTCGCCGCGGGAGCGCTTCCGGCGCTCGCGTGGGGCGCCGCCGTCGCCGTCGCGGCCGTCGTCCCCGCGCTCGGTCCGCCTCCCGGGTCGGCCGACCTCGGACTCGTCGCGGCGTTCGTCGGCCTCGGTGTCGCGACGGCCGCGTTCGGCTTCGCCGCCGGGCGCACGGCGACGACCCTCGGCCGGCGTGTCGCCGTGTGGCTTCGCCGCCGCTGATCCGACGGGACGCCGGTCGGACCACACGTTTTTGATCGCCGGTGTGGAACACGCGACCGATGTCCGTCGCCCCCGCCGACGTCCGCCGCGCCCTCCTCCCGCTGTCGGACCGCCCGCGCTACTGGCGCCCGCTCCTCGCCGGCTACGCCGCGCTCACCGCCGGCTTCGTCCTCGTGACGGTGGCGGTCGCCGCGCTCGGGTTCGCCCCGCTGTCCGGGCGCCTGTACGATCTGGCGCTCCCCGCCGTGCTGTTCCTGCTCCCGCCCGTCGTCGGCGCGGCGGCCGCCCTGCTGGGCGGCGGACTGCTCCCGGCGGCGGCGCTGGGGGCGACGCCGTCGCTCGCGTGGGCCGCGACGGCGCTCGTCGTCGGCTGGGTCCGGCTGCTCGCCGGCGCCGACCTCCCGCCGGCGGACTCCCCGCTGTGGGCGATCACGCTGGCGTTTCTGGTCATCGGGGTGTGTGGCGCGCTCGCCGGGTTCGCGGTCGGTCGGGTCGCGCTCCTCGGGTGGCGCAGGCGCCCCGCACGCGGGGACCGATGACCCCTCCGTCCGCTCCGCGTGCGGGGACTGCGAGCGTCGACGCCGAGCGCGCGTCGCTCGCGGTCGCGGCGGCGGTCGTCACTACGCTCGTCGGCCTCACGCTCGCGTCGGTGCCGTTCGGCGACTCCGGGTGGCTCCGCCCCGCCTACTACGCCGCGATCCCGGCGGCGCTGGTCTCGCCGGCGCTCCCGGCGGCGGCGCGTGGTGCGTGCGGTCGCGGCCCGTTCGTCGCGGTCGCCCTCGGCGTCGGGCCGGGTGTCGCGTGGACGCTCGCCGTCGTCGTCGCCCGCGGCGTCTCGCGGCTGCTCGGGCGGTCGCCGACGCCCGGCGACGCGCCGTTGTGGGCCATCGCGACGTACTTCGGACTCGCCGGCGTCGTCGTCGCCGTCGGCGGCTACCTCCTCGGACGCGCGGGGCGGTCCGCGTCGACGCGACTCGGCGAGTGAGCCGACGGGGCGTCGACACCGACGCCGAGTTGGGTTTTTTCACCGACGCTCGTGTCGGGGGAGCCGTGACCCGAACCGAGCCGGCGATCCCGCTTCGCGGCCGCCCTCGTCGGTTCCGGTGGTTCGTCCTCGCCGACGTGGTCGCGGTGCTCGTGTTGGTCGGACTGACCGTGTCGGTCGTGGCGGGCGACCCGAGGCCGTCGGCCGCGCCGTACGAGGCGGTCCTCGTGGCGGTCGTGTTCGCCGGCCCGCCGGTCGTCGGCGGCTGCTGCGCCCTCTCGGAGGGCGGCCTGCTCCCGGCGGTCGGACTCGGCGTCGTCCCGGCCGCGGGCTGGACGGTCGCGGTTGCCGTCGGCGAGGCGGTCGCGACACTCCGTTCGGCTCCGACGACACCCGCCGACTCCCCGGTGTGGGTGTTCGTTCTCGCGTTCCTCGTGGTCGGGGTCGGCGGCTCGGTCGGCGGGTTCCTGTCGGCGCGCGGCGGGGTGCTCGCGTGGCGCCGCGTCCGGCGGTGACCGCCGGACGGGCCCGACTCCGCGCTCCGACTACGGCTCCGGCGGTGGCCCGTCGTAGGCGTCGTGGTCGGTGTAGAAGTTCAGCATCGCGAACTTCAGCTTCTCCGGGCCGATGTCGATCAACTCTCCGCGTTCCTCGGGCGGGAACGCGTCGCGCACGGAGTACTTCCCCATGTCCGCGGAGGTGTAGCGCTTGTCCAGCAGCGCGCGCACGCCGAAGTCGTCGGGCGCGCGGATCACCCGCCCGAGCGCCTGCCGGGTCTTCCTGATGGTGGGGATCTCGACGGCGTACTCCCAGCCGGCGTCCCGGGAGCGGTCGGCGAACGCGCGGTCGTACGCGTCCTGCACCGCCTCCATGCGCTCGGAGAGGTGCGGGTACGGCACCCCGACCACGGCCACGGTGCGGGCGTCGTCGCCGTCGAAGCTCACCCCCCTCCGCGAGCGTCCCCCACAGCGAGGTGAACAGCGCCGCGTCGTCGCTGTTCACCAGCCGCCTCCGGAGAGCTGCTCGGTGTCGGGCTCGGAGCCGTCGAGCAGCAGCGGCCCGAGGTTCGGGTCGCCGGCGAGGAGTTCGTGGTAGCGCTCGGCCTCCGCGTACGACGGGAAGAAGAGGAGGCTGTTGCCGGGGGTGAACCGGACGACGTCCGACAGCGTCGCCGCGATGGTCTCCTGTGTCGCGGGGTCGTCGCGCTCGGAGGCGAACAGCGCGGGCGTCGCCACCGAGTAGGTGCGCCGGTTCGCCTCGGGGTACTCCATCCCGTACGCGAGCGTCGCGGGGTCCGAGAGCCCGAGCACGTCCTGTGTCACCTCGAACGGCCGGAGGGTCGCGGACATGAGGACGCTCGCGTACACCTCCTCGAACAGCTCCTCGGTCACCTCGCGGGGGATGCAGGTGTACAGCTCCGCGCGGCCGTACACCTCGTCGGTGCCGGCGTCGCGGCGCACGGAGACGACCGGGTGCTGGCCGAGTTCGCCGCCGCCGTCCATCCACGCCGAGACGAACGCCGCGGCCTGGAGGGTCTGACACTCGCGGCGCGTGGTAGTCTCGCCGTCGCGGTACGCCTCCTCGTACTCCTCGTCGAGGCGCTTGCCGAGCTGGAGCGCGAGTTCGCACTCCGCGCGGATGCCGCGCCCCTCGTAGCGGTCGAGGAACGCGAGGGTCAGGTCGTCGCGGCGGTCCTCGTTGGCGACGGACACGTCGTCCCAGTTCTCGCCGACGGACTCGCGCGCGCCGAAGCCGAGCTTCCCGTCGTACGTGTCGCGCAGCGCCTCGGTGAACGCGCCGAGGACGTTCTCGGCGGGCTCGGCGCGGGAGTCGTCGGTCTCCTCCAACTCGTTGAGCGCGGCCTCGAGCGTGTTCTCCGTGAGCGTCTTCGAGGCGTGGTCGCGGGCGGCGTCCTCGATGTTGTGCGCCTCGTCGAACACGGTGATGACGTCCTGCGGGTCGCGGTCGAGCCACCGGAAGAACTGCTCGCGGATCATCGGGTCGAGCAGGTGGTGGTAGTTGCAGACGACCAACTCCACGTCCTCCATCCCCTCCTTCAGCAGCTCGTAGCCGCAGAAGCCGCGGCTGCCGGCGTACTCGTACACCTCTTCGGGCGTGCGGACGTCGGCGAACAGCCACGAGAAGAACTCCCCGGTGTCGCCGGTGAGGTTCTCGTAGTAGTGGTCGCAGGTGTTGGCCGACTCCTCGTCGAGGTCCTCGTCGATGCGCTCCAACTCCTCTTGGACGGCCTGTCTGGCTTCGGCGGCGCTCCCGGCGTCGCCGCCCTCGCCCCCGTCGCGCATCTCGTCGGTGAGGTCGTCGAGCCGGTCCTCCAACTGCTCGCGGTCGGACTCGTCGTCGACGAGCGAGCGCGTGGTGTCGCGCAGCGTCTGACACTCCTGGTAGTCGACGTCGATGTGGCACATCGACGCCTTCCCCTTGAACACCGACGCGCGGATGGGCTCGGCCTCGTTGATGGCGCGGGCGTCCTCCACGAACTGGCGCATCTGCTGGTGGACGTTCGTGGTGATGACTACGGTCCGGTCGTGCTCGCGGGCGTGCTCCAGCGCGGGCACGAGCGCCGAGAGCGTCTTCCCGGTGCCGGGCGCGCCCTCGAACAACACGTCCTGCCCGCGCTCCAGCGAGTTGGCGACGCGGTCCATCGCCTCGCGCTGGTTCGGGTACGGCTCCTCGTACGGGAAGAAGCGCAGGTGACCGTCCGTCGTCGACACGGGCGTACTTCCGCGTCGTCGGATTTGAACCTACGGGTGGCGTGGCGGAAGTGAACGCCGGCGGTCGCCGCGCCCGCCGAACCGGGCGACGGGAGGCGACTGGACGCCGCGGACGCACGACGCACGTACGGCTATCCTCGGGGCGAGCGACCGGACGTATCGCTATGGAGACACGAACACCGACCGCGACGGCGACGGAATCGGAGACGGAGACGGAGACGGAGCACGGCGGCTGGCGCGGCGGCGTCGTCGCGGGCGCGGTCGCGGGCATCGCGATGGGCGTGGTGTTCTCGATCCTCGCCCCGCCCGCGTTGGAGGTCGCGATCCCCTCGCTGTACGGGCTCTCGGGCGGCGTCGCCGGCTGGGTCGTCCACGTGAGCCACGGCGCGGTCCTCGGGGTCGCCTTCGTCGCGCTCGCGAACGCCCTCGACGTCACCGAGGCGCGGCGCTCGACGCTGCTCGGGGCGGGCTACGGGGTCGTCCTCTGGATCGCGCTCGCGGCGTTCCTGATGCCGGCGTGGCTGGCGGCCGTCGGCTCCCCCGCGACCCCGCCGCTGCCGAACCTCGACACGCTCAGCCTCGCGGCCCACGTGCTGTACGGGGCGGTGCTCGGCGCGCTCGTCCCGTCGCTGCGGTCGCTGTGAGCCGCCCGCGACCGCACCCGGCGGCCGCGCCGCGGCCCCGCCGCTGACTTTTTCGCCGCCGGCGTGTTTCCACCGTCCATGAGCGACGACGCGGCCGCCGGCGACGACACCGGCTTCGACAAGGAGGCCGAGCGCGAGAAACTCCGCGAGAAGTTCGCCCGCGACGAGGAGAAACGCGAGTCCACGCGCCGGATGAGCGAACTCCTCCTCAAGGGGGCGACGATGACGAACAGCCACTGCGACGCTTGTGGCTCGCCGATCTTCCGACAGGACGGCCGGGAGTTCTGCCCGGAGTGCGGCGCGGACGGCGACGCGGGCGCCGGCGGGGCGGCCGACAGCGGCGCCGGCGGCGAGACCCCTGCGGGGACGACCGACACGCCGGCCGTGTCGGACGCGCCCGCGCCGGACCCCGGACGCCCGGCGGCGCGCCGGGGGACGAGCCGGCGCCGAACGGGGCGCCGGACGACCTGCCGGGGTCCGGGGCGAACGGTCACGGGTCCGCGGCGACGACGCCGGATCCGGACCCGACGGGCGCCCCGCCGCCGCGGGCGCGACGCCGAGGCCGACGCCCGACGCGGGCGGCGACGACCTGACGGCCGGTCGCGACGCGCTCGCGCGGGCGCTGCGGCGCCACGCCGAGGCCGGCGCGGCGGCGAGCGACCCCGGACGGCGGCCGCCCACCTCGAGGCGGCCCGCGAGGCGGCCGAGGCGCTCGCCGCGTTGCGGCGCTGACCGGCTACGCGTCGTCCCCGTCCGCGGCGTCGCTCCGCTCGGCGTACTCGCTGCCGACCACCTCCCGGATCCGGTCGGCGGTCACCTGTCCGACGCCGCTCACCTCCAAGAGGTCGTCCTCGCGGGCGGTCATCACCCCCTCGACGCTGCCGAAGTGGTCGAGCAGCGCCCGCGAGGTGACGGGCCCGATGTCGGCGATCGACGAGACGACGTACTCCTGCTGCTCGCCGAGCGTCTTCGCTCCCTTCTCGCCGTGGGCGGACACCTCGCGGTCGTTCGTCTCCTGCTCGCGGCGGGCGATCACCTCCAGCAGGTCGGCGGTGTCCTGCTCGTTCTCCGTGCGCAGCACGCTCGCGTCGAAGTCGATGGCGAGCGAGGAGAGCGCCCCGCGGATCGCGTTCGGGTGGACGTTGCGCTCGCCGTACAGGTCCTCCCCCTCGACGATCACGACGGGCCGGGCGTACGCGCGGGCGGTGTCTTTCACCTGCTCGAACATCGAGCGGTCGCCGCCGACGAGCGTGTCGAGGAAGTCCGCCACCGACTTGCGCTCGACGGCGACGCGGTCGGAGAGCACGTAGTCGCCGACCGCGAGCGTCTCCAGCCGCGTCGTGATCCCCTCGCGCGTCGAGAGGTCGCGCGCGATGGTCGACTCCAACTCGCGCTGGTCGATGACGATCTCGACGCCGTCGGTATCGGTGCCGGCGGCGGCGACGACGTCGTCCTCGGCGTCCTCCACCGCGTCGTCGGCCGCAGCGTCGGCGTCCTCCGTTCCACCGTCGTCGGCGTCGACCGTCCCGTCCTCGTCGACCGACTCGTCCTCGTCGGCTGCGCCGTCGTCGGGCTCGAAGTCCGTGAGCCCCGGCTGTCCGCCGCTCGCGCCGGCGCTCGACTGCTCGGGGGTCGCTTCGCTCCCCGTTCGCCCCGGGGGCTCACTTCCCTCGCTCTCGAAGTCGGCGAGCCCCGCCTGGTCGTCGTCCAACTCGCCGGCGATCTCGTCGGCGACGCCCTTCAGCTTCCGCAGCTCCTCCTCCATCTCCTTCTCGCGCCGGCGCGAGATCCAGAAGAACGCCTCGTCGCGCGTGTCGTTCGCGAGGAGCACGACGACCGCACCCTCGTCCTGCCGGCCGGTCCGCCCCTTCCGCTGGATCGACCGGATCGCCGTCGGCACCGGCTCGAAGAAGAGGACCAGGTCGACCTCGGGGACGTCCAGCCCCTCCTCGGCGACGCTGGTGGAGACGAGCACCTCGAACTCGCCGGCGCGGAACGCGTCGAGCGTCTCCTGTTGCTGCGTCTGGGTCATCCCGTCGGAGCCCTCCTTGTCGCCCTGGCCGACGAACCGCCGGGTGTCGAACGACGCCGAGAGGAACTCCGTGAGCGCCTCGGCGGTGTCGCGCGACTCGGTGAACACGATGACGCGCTCGCCGCCGCCGATGCCGAGCGTCTGCGCGAGCAGGACGCGCGTGCGCCGGAACTTCGGGTGGAGGTCGTCGAAGCTCTCGGCCTTCCGCATCGCCTCGCGCACCTTCGGCTCGGCGATCAGCCGCTGGCTCGCCTTCGAGGCGCCCGACGAGCGCGCGGCGTTGCGCTGGCGCTCGAAGTAGCGTCGCAGCGCCTCGACGCTCTGGGTCTCGACGAGTTCGACCGCCCGCCGGAGCTTCATCACCTCCGCGTGGACGGACATCCCCTTGTACGCGTCCGAGTCGCCGCCGTCCATCATGCGCTGGAGCTCCCCGCGCATCCGGTTGAGGTCCTTCTGGGAGACGTCCGGCTGGGTCGTGCGCGAGACGCCGAGCGACTTCAGCATCTCCAGACGGTCGGTGATCACCTCGTTGAGCGCGTCGCGGATCTCGACGATGGGTTCGGGCAGGTCGATCCGCTCCCACTGCACGTCGGTGTCGTGGGTGTACTCCGCGACGTCGGCGTCCTCCTCGGTCATCACCTCCACCTGCCCGATACCGAGGTTCTCGCACACCGCGGTGATCTCCTCGCGGTCGCCGCCGGGCGAGGCCGACATCCCGGTGACGAGCGGGTCGTCGGCGTCGGCGTGGTAGCGCTCGGCGATGTACACGTACGCGTAGTCGCCGCTGGCGCGGTGGCACTCGTCGAAGGTGCAGTGGGTCACGTCCGCCAGCGAGATGCGGTTTCCGACGAGGTCGTTCTCGACGACCTGCGGCGTCGCGATCACGATGCTCGCCGACTCCCACAACTCGGCGCGGTCGTCCGGACGGACCTCGCCCGTGAACACGACGATCTCCTCGTCGGCGACGTCCAGGGCCTCGCGGTAGAAGTCGGCGTGCTGCTGGACGAGCGGCTTCGTCGGCGCGAGGAACAGCGACTTGCCGCCGACCTCGTACAGCCGGTGGGCGGTCACGAGCAGCGAGACGGTCGTCTTCCCGAGGCCGGTCGGCAGACACACGAGCGTGTGCCCGCTCCGGGCGGTCGCCGCCAACTCCGTCTGGTAGCGGCGGTTCTCGATGAACTCCGGCACCAGCAGGGGGTGCTCGACGTACGCGCCCGACTCGGCGGCCTCGGCCATTGCCGATCGTATCGCGTCGTCGGGGGTAAACCTTCGTGAACCGTGGCGGAAGTGAAACGCGGTCGTTCGCGCCCCCTCGGCCCCGATCAGGCGGCGTCCCGGGGGCGGAACTCGAACTGCCGCCGCCCGCGGGCGGTCTCGGGAACCGGCTCGTCGAGGAGCGCGGCCCACTCGCCGATGTGACAGCGCTCGGACTCTGACATCACGCGAGTGGTTTCGGTAATCCCACATAACGGTTCGCCCCGGCTCCCGACGACTCGGATCCGGGGTGACGCTCCTTTAGTGGGCCGTTCACCACACGCCCTGGCGCAGGTCCATCCACGTGACGACGGCGACGTGCGGCAGCGTCATGACGGCGATGGCGACGAGGTACACCGCGAGCAGGCCCTCCGGGCCGGCGGCCGGCCGGGGGACGAACGCCCACACGCCCGCGACGACGAGGAGGCCGCCGGCGGTCGCGGGCGCGGCGTCGCGGGCGAACCGCCGGAGCGTCCCCGCGAGGTCGCCGGCCGCGAGCGTCGCGCGCGCGCCGGGGTCGAGGAGTTCGAGCCGGGCGATGTGGCGCGTCGCGTGCCACAGACAGAAGTACAGCCCGATGCCGACGACCGGCGGGACGAGCAGGAAGTACGCCCACAGCCCGAGCGTCTCGCCGGCGTCGACGAGCCACGGCCGGCGGGCGGCCGCCCCGCGGCGGACCCGTCGCGCGCCGAGCGCCAGCGCGAGGACGGTGACCGCGCCGAACCCGGCGGCGACGCCGAGGCGGGTCGCGGGCGCGAACACCGGGGCCAGCGCCGCGGCGTCGGCGCCGAACAGCCCGACGAGCGCCCCGGCGACCGCGCGGTACTCGGCGGGGTGGCCGACCAGCGGGACCAGCATCGGCAGGCCGCCGCGGACGACGAGCGCGAGCGCCCGCTCGGCGCGCGTCGGGAGGTGCTCCGCGCCCGCGAGGACGAGCAGCGCGTACACGTCGCCTTGGCCCCAGTGCAGGAGGGTGACGGCGATGAACGCGACGAACGCCGACACCGGCGCGGCGGCCCACCAGAGGCCGTAGCCGACGCCGAGGACGCCGTAGACGGCGACGACGACGCCGACCGACCGGGCGAGGCCGGTGCCCGCGAGGCGGTCGGGGACGAGGTGGTCGACCGCGCCGTGCGGGAGGCCGAACAGCAGGACCGACGCGAGGAACGGCGCGTACCGCAGCGTCGGCGACAGCATGGGCGTGATCGACGCGACCGGCACCGCGACCGCGAGGGCGACCCACGAGGCGCGGACGCCCCACCGGTCGAGCGCGCCGCGCAACGGCGCCGGGAGCGACTCGGCGACCGCCATCACTCGACGCTCGGCGCCGGCGGCGCCTCGCGGTCGGCGTCGCGCCCGCCGGCGCGGTCGGTTCGCTCGGAACGGCCGCCCCGGCGGTCGAGCCGGATCACGACCCACTCGAAGAGGATCAGCCCGTAGACGACCAGCGTGCAGGTGACGAGGAAGAACACCGCCTCCTCGACGGGGAGCCCGAGGATCTCGACGCCGGTCGAGGTCGCGTCGGCGACCGTCCACACGCCGAGGCCGATGGCGACCCGGTCGACCGCCCACAGGTACAGGGTCGGCACGCCGACCCCGACGAGCCACGGTCGCGGTCGCCGCAGGAGGAACGCGCCGCCGACGGCCCACTGGAGGGCGATCACGGGGCACGCCCACACGAGGATGGCGCCCAGGTAGAGGAACCGCTCGGGCCCGACGGCGACGAGCCAGCCGCCGACGACGCCGAGCGCGAGCAGCGCCAGCGCGCCGACCGCCCGCGGGAGCGGGGCGGTGTCGCCGTCGGTCGGCGTCGGGTCGAAGTCGACCCGGTAGATCCACAGCCCCGCGATCACGGTCTGGAGCACGAAGAACAGGTACTCGCCCACGGGTGCGAGCCACACGCGCGCGGCGACGGTGCCCTCGCCGTAGAACCACGCGCCCCGCTCGATGAGGTAGTTGTCCCACGGCGTCGTGTACGCGAACGCGACGGTCCCCATCAGGGCGAGGCCGGCGCGCGCGACCCGGAGACGCCGTGCGGGGAGCGCCGGGCGCCGCCACAGCAACAGCGCGACGACCGGGAGCACGAACAGGAGGTGGAACCCGAGGTAGGTGAGCGTCACCGTCGGCGCCCCCCACGGTCCCGGATCGGCCGACAGCGCCGCGCCGATGTCATACCCATCCCGCGTGGGCGACGGCGATAAGCGTAGGGGAGCGACGGGGAATCTGTGGTCTCTGGAACGTCGTTTTATCCGAATATGTTCGTGACGCCATTTGGCGATTCCGGCCGCCGCACGCCGATTTGGGCAAGCCTATAAGGCGATTCCGACCTTACGGTTTTCCGGGTATGGCAACTCCAACACCGGGGCTGGAATCACTCAGCCTGTGGATCGGGACGATAGGCATGACGCTCGGGACCCTGTACTTCATCGCACAGGGTTGGTCGGTGCGCGACCCCGAGCAACAAGAGTACTACATCATCACCATCTTCATCCCGGCCATCGCCGCGGCGTCGTACTTCTCGATGGCCATCGGGTTCGGGCTGATCGAGGTCCCAGTGCAGGGGCTCGGCACCCTCGAGATCTACTGGGCCCGTTACGCGGACTGGTTGTTCACCACTCCGTTGCTCCTGCTCGACCTCGCGTTGCTTGCGGGAGCCGACCGTAACACCATCGCGACGCTCATCGGGCTCGACGTGTTCATGATCGTCACGGGTCTCGTCGGCGCGCTCGCGCGCGAGGGCCAGACGGTCCGCATCGCGTGGTGGGCCATCTCCACCGGCGCGATGATCGTCATGCTGTACTACCTGCTCGGCACGCTGTCGGAGCAGGCCAGCAAGATGTCCGGCGACCGGGCGGCGCTGTTCAGTCGGCTCCGCAACCTCGTGTTGGTCCTGTGGTCGTTCTACCCGATCGTGTGGATCCTCGGGACCGAGTCCGGCTTCGCGATCATCCCGCTGCCCGTCGAGACCGCGGCGTTCGCCGTCCTCGACCTGGCCGCGAAGGTCGGCTTCGGGATCGTGCTGCTGCGCAGTCGTAGCGTCTTCAGCGGTACCGGCGCCTCGACCGCCCAGAGCGCGGACTGAGGCGACCGCGCGACCCACACGACGATCACCGGCCGTCGACCGGCGACGGCTCGGGGGACGGCCCCGTTTTTTCAGCGACCGACCGACGAGCGACGGCGTCGGCGCTCTGGCGGCGGGTGTCGCGGTCGTGTGCAGAAGACGTGCGGCCGGTGGGACCGCTCAGATCAGCTGTTCGCCGTCGTCGTCGTACAGCCGGATCGCGTCGACCGGGCAGGTCCGGGCGGCGAACTTCGCGTCCAGTTCCTCGCCCTCCGGCACCTCCAGCGAGTAGGTGTCCGCGTCGACCTCCTCGCCGCCGACGAGCGTCGCCTTGCCGGCGTCCATGTCCTTCTCGAAGGCGTCCCACTCGGCGACGCACTGGTACATCCCGACGCAGGTGTCGCGGTCGAACTCGACGTGCATGGACGGACGGTCGACGCCCGGCGTAATACCGTCTTCGTCCGCCGGTCGCCCGGCCGGCTCGACCGCCGGCGCGGCGTGCCGTGCCGGGGGAGCCGCCGCCATCACAGCCGAAGGAGCAGGCGCGCGACGGCGCCGCGGACCTCGGGGAACGACGCGTCGTCGGGGACGAACGTCGGCCGGGCGTCGCGGTCGATCCCGTCGGCGCCGGCGCCGTCGGCGTTCCAGTGGACGGTCCGGCCGACGACGCGGCCGTCGGCGGCGCCGCCGGCGGGCACGTACCCGGCCGGCGCGTAGACGACGAGTTCGTCCGCCCCGAGGACCGCGGTTCCCTCGCCGCCGGTCGCCAGCGGCGGCGCCCCGGCGGCGTGGAACGCGGTGACGACGACCGCGCCGGACTCGCGGCGGGCGACCCCGGTGCGGCTGTACTCCACGACGAGCGTGTCCCCCTCGAGCCGGCTCTCCGCCTGCCCCTCGGAACCGTCGAGCGCCGCGTCGACCACCGCGCGGCGGAGCGACGCGTTCCGGAGTTCGTCCGCTCCGTCGAGGAAGCCCAGCCGGGCGACCCGCCGCGTGGAGCCGTCGGCGCGGACGTGGAGGTCGAGGCTGCTGGCGCCCACGGCGACCGCGACGCCGCGCTCGGCGGCGGCGTCCGGGACGGCGCCGTCCGCACAGACGTCGCACACCGGACGCGGCGGCGCGCGGGCGGCGCTGTCGACGGCGGCGACCGAGACGAGGGTGGCGACCGACAGCGCTACGACGAGGAGGGCGAGGACCCGGACCGGCCGGCGACCGGATCCGGAGCGGGGCGACGACACGTGTCAACGTGATCGGTCGATTACCATATACGTTCTGTCGTGCGCTCGGGCAAGCGTTTTGCGCGCCGCGCCGGCAACACCGCGCATGAAGAACACCGCGGGGAGCGAGGCGGCGAAGCGCGCGGCGGGCGAGGCGGCGGCCGCCGCGGTGAGCGACGGCGACCGCGTCGGCCTCGGCACGGGGTCGACGGCGGCCCACGCCGTCCGCCGACTGGGCGAGCGCGTCGCCGACGGCCTCGACGTCGAGGCGGTCGCGACCTCCTACCAGTCGCGGGCGCTGGCCCGCGAGGTCGGGGTGCCGCTGCTCGACCTCGCGGACGTGGCGCGCGTCGACGTCGCCGTCGACGGCGCCGACCAGGTCGCCGCCGGCGCGAACGCGCTCGTGAAGGGCGGCGGCGCGGCCCACGCCCGCGAGAAGGTCGTCGCCGCCACGGCCGACCGCTTCCTCGTCGTCGCCGACGACTCGAAACTGGCCGACGGGCTCGACTACCCGGTGCCCGTGGAGGTGCTGCCGGACGCGCTCGCCCGCGTCGAGCGCGCCGTCGTCGACGCCGGCGGCGACCCGACGCTGCGCGCCGCCGAGCGCAAGGACGGCCCCGTCGTCACCGACAACGGCAACCTCGTCCTCGACTGCGACTTCGGCACCGTCGCGGAGCCCGGGGCGCTGGCGCGGACGCTGTCCGACACCGCGGGCGTCGTCGAACACGGGCTGTTCGTCGGGCTGGCGGACGCGGTGTACGTCGGCGACGCCGACGGCGACGTGTCCGTGCGCGAGCCGTGACCGCGCGTCGACGGCGCCGCCGCTACGGGGCGGGTGAAAGAAGTGGAGGAAAGTCTACCGGGGTTTACAGGTCGCGCGGCTGGACCGTCTTCCGGTCGTTCTCTTCGGCGCGGCGGGCGGCGTCCTCGAGGAGCTCCGCGACTTCCTCGTCGAGCGCGTCGTAGAAGTCGGACGCGACGTTCTTGTCATCGAGGTACTCCTTGACGGCTGCCTTGACGATGAGGTCTGCCATGCAACCGGGTTTTCCCGACGCCTCCTTATAAACGTTCCCAAGTCAAACGGTCAGGAGGCCCCCTCGCGGCCGTTCGCGGGGGTCTACGCCGGTTCGTTTATAAATCCGTGTCGGTCGGAGCCTTCGAGTCGGTGCGCCGCGGAGGGGTGGTATGCGCGAGACGCTCGAATCGCTCGCGGCCGGCGACCTCACGCCCGCACAGGCGGAGGCCCGCCTCCGCGGCTACGCGACGACGGAGGCCGGGCGCTTCGACGCCGCCCGCGAACAGCGCCGGGGGATCCCCGAGGGGATCCTCGCGGAGGAAGACGCCCGCCGAGGTGGCGGCGATGGCCGACGCGGCCGTCCAGTCGACGGGGCGCGCCCTCGTCACCCGTGCGGGCGACGACGTCGCCGAGGAGGTGCGCGCGTACCTCGACAAGGAACACCCGGACGCGACCGTCGAGCGCGACGCCCGCGCCCGGACCGTCGTCGTCCGCGCCGCCGACTACGAGCCGCCCGCCGTCGACGCGGACGTGGTCGTCGTCTCCGGCGGCACCGCCGACGCGCCCGCCGCCCGCGAGGCGGCCGTCGTCGCCCGCGCGGCCGGGCCCCGCGTCGAGACGGTCGAGGACGCCGGCGTCGCCAACCTCACGCGCGTCCTCGACGAGGTGGACACCCTGCGCGCCGCGGACGTCCTCGTCGTCGCCGCCGGCCGGGAGGCGACGCTGCCGACGCTCGTCGCGGGGCTCGTCGACGCCCCGGTGATCGGGCTGCCGACCGCCACCGGGTACGGCGTCGGCGGCGACGGCGTGGCCGCGCTGCTGGCGTTGCTCCAGTCGTGTACCGTCCTCTCAGTGGTGAACGTCGGGGCGGGGTTCGTCGCCGGGACGCAGGCGGCGCTGATCGCCCGCGGGGTCGGAGACGGCGGGGAGTCGTCGGCGGACTGATCGGGCTACGTCCCGGAAATCTGCCGAATACATCCGTGAAAGGGTATATGTGTGCCCGTCTCCTAAGAGACGTACCGGCAGCGGTGGATGCCGGTCGACCACATGCCACGCTGCGACCACTGCGGGTCGCACGTATCAGACCGCTTCGCACGCGTGTTCAGCGACGAACACGGAAACCTCAACGCGTGCCCGTCATGCTCTGCGAACGCGGGCATCGCGGAAGCGGCACGAGAGCGGACCCGCGCCGACGACTGAACCGCTCTGTGACCACCCCACCGCACGCGACGGCCACCACCCCATCCGTATCCCGCTCCCCCGGGGGGACCACGGGACAGGCGGCGCCGCGCCGCACCGGACCCTTTATCGCCGCCGACTCGCTCCCCCGAGCCGTGAGCGAGGAGTCCCCGACCGACGCCGAGCGCGTCGACGGCGTCCGCGTGCCGCCGGCCGACCACTACGTCTACCTCCTCGAGTGCGCCGACGGTTCGCTGTACACCGGCTACACCACCGACGTGACCCGCCGCGTCGCCGAACACGACGCCGGCGACGGCGCCAAGTACACCCGCGGCCGCACGCCCGTCGAGTTGGTGCACGTGGAGGCGTTCGACTCGCGGTCGGCGGCGATGTCCCGCGAGTACGCGATCAAACAGCGGTCGCGGGCGGCGAAGGAGGCGCTGGTCGACTGACGGCGGCGCCGCGGCGTCGCGGCGGGGCCGCCGGCGGCTACTCCGGGACGTCGAGGAACGCGTCCTTGTGCCCCGCGTAGTGGGCGACCCGCCGCCCGAGCTTCAGCGTCCGCTCGCGCAAGGAGTCGTCGACGAACTCGTAGCGCGACCCCGCACCGATCGCGCCCTCGGGGGGCCGCTCGCCGTCGCCCCACGGCTCGAACTTGTTGCGGGCGCCCCGGATCCCGACCTGCAGCGGGGCGACCCACCCGTGGACGCCGCGGATCGTCGCGCGCATGTGTTCGAGCGTGCCGCCGTAGGAGCCGCCGCCGGCGACGGCGAACAGCCCGACGACGGTGTCGTCGTACTCGTCGAAGCTACACCAGTCGTGGAACGAGCGGAACGCCGACGAGTACGAGTCGTGGTACACCGGCGAGCACAGCAACACGCCGTCGGCGCGGCGCATCCGCGCCAGCAGGTCCGGCACGTCGCCGGCGTCGGCGGCGTCCACGTCGGGGTGGTACAGCGGGACGTCGAGCGCCGGGTCCCCCAGGTCGATGAAGTCCGGTTCGGCGCCGTACTCGGCGGCGGCGTCGAGGGCGTACTGCAGCGTCGCGCGGCCGTAGCTCCCGTCGCGCCGCGATCCGTTCACGGCGACGACGGTCGGCGTCTCCGACATGGTCGTCCCTTCCCGAGCGCGAGCAAAAGGCCGTCGGGTTCGCGGGTCCGCCCCCGGCGCCGGCTCCCCGCCTCTGCGGCCCGCGGCGAGCGGCGCGGCTCGGTACGGCCCGGCGACACCGGCCACCCGGGTTTTTGCCCGGCCCCGCCGACGCCCCTCCCATGGACGAGATCACCTTCGGAACCGACGGGTGGCGCGCCACCCTCGACACGTTCACCGACCGCCGGGTCCGCATCGTCGGGCAGGCGGTCGCCGACACGCTCGCCGGGCAGGGCCACGACGGCCCCGTGATCGTCGGCTACGACGCCCGGCCCACCTCCGAGGGGTTCGCCGAGTCGCTCGCCGAGGTGCTGGCGGGCAACGGCTTCGACGCCGTGCTCCCCGAGCGCGACTGCCCCACGCCGGTCGCGGCGTACGCCGTCGTCGACCGCGACGCCGCGGGCGCGCTGATGGTGACGGCCTCCCACAACCCGCCCGAGTACAACGGCGTGAAGTTCATCCCCGACGACGGCGCGCCCGCGCTCCCCGAGGTGACCGAGCGCATCGTCGCCAACCTCCGCGACCCGGCGCTCGACGCCGACGAGCCGGGGGAGATCCGACGGACCGACCTCGTGAGCGCCCACGCCGAGCACGCGCGCGACCTCGTCGGCGGCGCGGGGCTCGACCTCTCGGGGCTGACGGTCGCGTACGACGCCATGCACGGCAGCGGGCGCGGCGTCACCGACGCGCTGCTGGAGGCCGCCGGCGCGGACGTGATCCGCCTGCGCTGCGAGCGCGACGCCGAGTTCGGCGGCGGCTCGCCCGAGCCGTCCGCGGAGAACCTGGAGACGCTCGCCGAGCACGTCGGCCACGGCGACGCGGACCTGGGCATCGCGAACGACGGCGACGCCGACCGCCTCGCGGTCGTCACGCCCGAGCGTGGCCACCTCGACGAGAACCTCTTCTTCGCGGCGACGTACGACCACCTCCTCGACGGCGACTCGGGCCCGGCGATCCGCACCGTCTCGACGACGTTCCTCATCGACCGCATCGCCGAGGCGCACGGCGAGGAGGTGTTCGAGACCGCGGTCGGCTTCAAGTGGGTCGCGCGGGCGATGGGCGAACACGACGCCCTGATCGGCGGCGAGGAGTCCGGCGGCTTCTCCGTGCGCGGCCACATCCGCGAGAAGGACGGCGTGTTGATGTCGCTGCTCGCGGCGGCGGCCGCGAGCGAGGAGTCGTACGACGAGCGCGTCGACCGCCTCGTCGCCGAGCACGGCCGCATCGTCGCCGACAAGGTGAGCGTCCACTGCCCCGACGACGAGAAGGCGCGCGTCGTCGACGACCTCGCGGACCACATCCCCGACGAGGTCGCCGGCGAGGCGGTGGCCGACGTGGTGACGATCGACGGCTTCAAGCTCCTGTTGGCGGACGGCTCGTGGCTGCTCGTACGCCCCTCGGGCACGGAGCCGATGATGCGCGTGTACGGCGAGTCCGGCTCCGAGGAGCACACCGCGGCCATCCTCGACGACGGGCGCGAACTGGTCGAGGCCCTGCTGTAGACCGCGGTCAGCCCCGCTCCGGCGCCCCGTCGAGGCGGCCGTCGAACCGGCCGGTGCCGTCGCCGCGGTCCTCGATCACGAACCCGAGCGCCCCGTAGAACGGCCGCACCTGTCGTCGAAACGTCGCCGTCAGCGGCGCGTCCGTGCGGTCGGCCGCCGCCGCGACGAGCGCGCGCCCGACGCCCGCCGCACGGCGCGACTTGCGGACCGCTACCGCGTCGACGTGGCTCCCGTCGAGGACGAGCGCCCCGACAACGTCGGCGTCGGTCCCTCCCACGCCGGCGTCTGCGGCCGCCACGAGCACGTCGCCGCCGGCGACGCGGTCGGCGAGGCCGTCGGGCACGGTCAACATCGCGGCGTCGAGGAGGCGTCTCACCGCGTCGACCTCCGCGTCGCGGGCGACGCGGATCCGCGGCCCGTCGTCGCCGTCGTCGTCGCGCCCGTCGCTCATCCGCCCTTGATGAGCCTGAGCACCTGCACCTCGGACGCCTCGCAGGGCGCGTCCTCGGGGACGGGCGTGCCGTCGACGAGCACCGTCACCTCGTGGGGGAGTAGCCGACGGCGCGGCACACGTCGGCGTACGCCGCGTCGTCGGCGAGCGCCAGCGTCTCGGTGCCCTCGCCGACGACCTCCGCGGTCACGTCCATGGGGGTTCGTGGAGTGCGCGGCGACTTCCCGCTTTCCACCGCGGGGTCGGCATCTCGGGGCGTTTATCCCCCCGGCCCGCCGACCACCGTCCATGAGCGAGGCCGACGACGCCGGGGCCGACTCCTCCCCCGGGCGGGAGGTCTGGATCGAGAAGTACCGCCCGCAGACGCTGGACGGCGTGTACGGGCACGAGCAGATCGTCTCCCGGCTGGAGAGCTACATCGAGCGGGACGACCTCCCGCACCTCCTGTTCGCGGGGCCGGCGGGCGTCGGGAAGACCACCTGCGCGGTCGCCATCGCCAAGACCATCTACGGCGACGACTGGCGGACGAACTTCCTCGAGTTGAACGCCTCCGACCAGCGCGGCATCGACGTGGTGCGCGACCGGATCAAGAACTTCGCGCGCTCGTCGTTCGGCGGCCACGACTACCGCGTCATCTTCCTCGACGAGGCCGACTCCCTCACCGACGACGCCCAGTCCGCCCTCCGGCGCACGATGGAGCAGTTCTCCGACAACACGCGCTTCATCCTCTCGTGCAACTACTCCTCGAAGATCATCGACCCCATCCAGTCGCGGTGTGCCGTCTTCCGGTTCTCCCCCCTCTCGGACGCCGCCGTCGAGTCGCAGGTGCGCGACATCGCGGCCGACCAGGACATCGAGATCACCGACGAGGGCCTCGACGCGCTGGTGTACGCCGCCAACGGCGACATGCGCCGCGCGATCAACTCCCTGCAGGCGGCCGCGACGACCGGCGAGGTCGTCGACGAGCAGGCCGTCTACGAGATCACCGCGACCGCCCGGCCCGAGGAGATCGAGGCGATGGTCGAGGACGCGCTCGCGGGCGACTTCTCGAAGTCGCGCGCGACGCTCGACAGGCTCCTCACCGAGACGGGGATGGCCGGCGGCGACATCATCGACCAACTCCACCGCTCCGTCTGGGAGTTCGGCCTGTCGGATCGGGAGGCGGTGCGGCTGATGGAGCGTATCGGCGAGGCCGACTTCCGGATCACCGAGGGCGCCAACGAGCAGGTGCAGTTGGAGGCGCTGTTGGCGTCGCTGGCGCTGGCAGAGGAGTAGGCGACAGGTACCCGCGGGAGTGGCGCTGGACTCCCTCGGTGCCGACGCCCCCGCTATCGGCTCCCACACGGACGAAGCACTTACCCACCCGATCGGGGACTTCCGCACGTGCCGTTCGAGACAGTCACGATCGAGGCGGTTGAACCGGTCGGCCCGAGCGACGAGGACGTTCCGCCCGGTGCGGACGCCGACTCCGTCGGCGGGATCCGGGTGCTCTCCGACGAGCTCGACACGGACGGCGTCTCCGTCAACCACTACACACTCGATCCGGGTGAGAGTTTCAGGGTCTCGACCCACAGACACGGCGTCCAAGAGGAGATATTCTACATCGTCTCCGGCGCGGTCACGTTCGGATCGGACGCCGCGGAGACGACCGTCGAAGCGGGCGAACTCGTCCGCATCCCGCCCGGAACGTCCCAGCTGGGGACGAACGACGGCGACACTCCGGCGACGGGGCTCGCTATCGGTGCCCCACGCGAGTACGAAGAGGAAACCGAGTGGCTGGTCGAGTGTCCCGACTGCGACGAACGGACTGTCCACACCTTCGGTGAAGCGGCGACGGAGGGGGAGTACCGATACGAGTGTACCGGTTGCGGCCACGAGACGTATCGCGTCTCGGCGTAGGCTACTTCGGTAGCTTCCCACGGGCGTTCCCCCGCCCCGATCGCGATCCGTCGCTCACACCTCCGGCTCGATGTACACGATCCGGACGCGGTCGTCCAGTCCGCGCAGCCGGTCTTCGATCCGGTCGATGTCGGCGTCGATGTCGCCGGTCTCGAGCTCGCCGTCGAAGCTCACGTCGGCGGTGACGAGCACCTCGCCGGGACCGACGAAGACGGTGCGGAAGCCGTCGATGTGGACGACGCCGTCGTGCTCGCTGATCGCCTTCCGGAGTTCGGTCTCGACGTCCGCCGGCAGCGACTCCCCGAGGATGAGGCGCTTGTTCTCCCACGCGAGCGCGACCGCGAAGAACATCAGCAGCGCGCCGATGAGCACCGACGCGACGGCGTCGAAGATCGGCGCGTCGAGGAACCGCGCCAGCGAGATGCCGACGAGCGCGATGACGGCCCCGCCCAGCGCGATGGCGTCCTCGGTGAAGGCGGTGAGCGTGGTCACGTCGCTGGTCTTCGAGAACGCCTCGCGCAGGCCGGACCAGCCGTAGTTGGCGATCTGACGGTTCAGCTCCGCGCGCGCCTTCGCGAACGCGTAGATCTCGAACAGGATCGCCCCCAGCAGGACGACGACGTTGATCCAGAACGGGTCGACGGGGACGAGTTCGGTGAAGTTGATCCCCGCGAGGATCACGTCGGCGCGCTCGCCGCCGTGGGCGGGGTGCACGATCGCCTCGTACCCGTGTTTCAGCGACTCCCACCCGGCGATGCCGAACAGCAGGACGGAGACGAGGAACGCGTAGAAGAACTGCGCCTTCCCGTAGCCGAACGGGTGCGCGCGGTTGGCGGTCCTCTCCGAGTACCGGATCCCGATCAGCAGGAACACCTGGTTCCCCGTGTCGGAGATGGAGTGGTACGTCTCCGACAGCATCGACGGCGACCCGGTGAGCAGGAAGCCGAAGAACTTCAGCACCGCGATGGAGCCGTTGGCGATGAGCGCGGCGATGACGACCGACCTGCTTCCTCCAGCCATTGGCACGTGTGCTCGGTCGACGGTTATCAAGCCGGCGGCATCCGACCGCCCCGGCGACGCGCCGTCCGGCCGACGCCGACGCTCGACCGGGTGGCCGCGGTCCCGAACCGTTAGTAGCCGTCCGCGCCTCCGCACGGGTGTGCTGGTCCTCATCTCCGACACGCACGGCACCGACGGCCACCGACTCCGCGGCCGCACCCTCGCGGCCGTCCGCGAGGCCGACGCCGTCGTGCACGCGGGCGACTTCTACCGGGAGCCGGTGCTCGACGACCTCCTGCGGGTGACCGACACGCTGTACGGCGTCACCGGCAACAACGACGACGCCGCCCTGCGCGAACGGCTCCCCGCCGAGCGGGTCGTCGGCTACGAGGGGGCGACGCTGGCGGTCCGCCACCGGAGCCGCAGCGGCGCGACGGGGCTCGTCATGTTCGGGCGCGAGCGGGACGCCGACCTCGTCGTGTTCGGCCACAGCCACCGCCCGGAGTTCGACGACTCGGGCGCCGTCCCGCTCGTCAACCCCGGGAGCTACGCCCAGCCCCGGGGCAACCGTCCCGCACACGCCGAGGTGGAGCGGACGGACGCCGGGCTCGCGGGGCGACTGGTCACCCCGGACGGCGAGGTGTTCGGGGAGTTCGCCGTCCCCGTGACGGAGTAAACTGTCGCTGGTCGGGGCGTCGGAGGAGGGGCGGCGTCGTGGAGGGCCGCGGGGACCGTTCGGAGGGGACCGGTCGGGAGGGCCGTCGCGTCACCGGGGACCGGTACCCACCGCTTGCGCCGCTCGTGTCAAGTACTTTCCCTACACTCAAAGACCGCTTTTAGCTATCCGCCTCGGCGAGCCGATCCCCGCGCCGTCGCCCGATCAGCGCGCGCCGCGGCGCCGGGCGTACAGCGCGACGACCGCCAGCGCCAGCAGGCCGCCACAGAGGAACAGGAACCCCGGCGAGGCGGCCAGTTGGTCGACGACCGTCGGCTCGGCGGACGTCGCGACGGTGTAGACGGTCTCGGCGGCCGCCTCCGTCGCGGCCGGCTCCGGCGTCGCCGTCGCCGCCGGGGTCTCGGTCGCCTCGGCGATCCCCATCCCCGAGTCGGTCGCCGTCGCGGTGGCGGTGTCGGCCGCCGCCTCCGTCGCCGTCGCGTCGGCGGCCTCGGCGCTCACGTCCGCGCCGCCGGCGTCCCCGCCCCCGTCGTCGACGCGCTGCGGGCCGCCGGCCGACCCGGTCGCGAACACGCCGGCGGGCGAGAACGGGCCGCCGAGCGCCGTCTCGACGAGCACCGCGCCGAGGGCGACCGCGCCGACGCCGCCGAGGAGCCGGCTGAGCGTCGCGCGGATCCCGGACGCCTGCGACTCGGTGCCGGCGACGAGCACGAGCGGCCCGTCGGCGGGGGCGTACACGTCCATCTCCCGGCCCTTCTGGGAGTAGACGGTGTCGGTCACCTCGACGACGCCCGCCTCGCGCAGGCGCTTGAGGTGGTACTGGGCGTTCTGGAGGGAGGTGTCGACGCGGTCGGCGACGTCGCTGGCGGGGCCGGGCGAGTCGTGGAGGGTCGAGAGGATCGCGCGGGCGGTCTCCGAGGAGAGGGCGGCCAGCACCGCGTCGGCGTCGTCGCCGTCGACGCCGATGACGCGGGGGTCGCGGTCGTCGGCGTCGTCGTCCCCGCGGGACCACGGTCCGCCGATCCCCGGGATGGAGGAGGGGATGTCGGCCATTCGTCGTGGGGGTTTCGCGGTAGGGCGTGTAAGCCTTCCGTGCGAACGGGGCCGCGCACCCGCCGCGGCCGCCGACCGACCCTTCACGAACGACCCGGTAGGATCCCGATACCCATTAGTCGGCGTGTCACTGTGTTCGACGTATGCTCGACTACGTCGGTCTGGAGGCGGACCTCTCCGCGGAGGAGAAGCTGATCCGGGACACCGCCCGGGAGTTCGTCGCCGAGGAGGTCGCCCCGGACATCGCCGACCACTACGAGGCCGGCACGTTCCCCACCGAGCTCGTCCCCGAGATGGGCGACCTCGGCTTCTACGCCCCCAATCTGGAGGGCTACGGCTCTCCCAACGTCTCCGAACGCGCGTACGGCCTGCTGATGCAGGAGTTGGAGGCGTGCGACTCCGGCCTGCGCTCGATGGCGAGCGTGCAGGGCGCGCTCGTGATGTACCCGATCCACGCGTTCGGCAGCGAGGCTCAGAAGGAGGCGTGGCTCCCCGCCCTCGGGCAGGGGGAGGCGGTCGGCTGCTTCGGCCTCACCGAGCCCGCCCACGGCTCGAACCCCTCCGGGATGGAGACCCGGGCGGAGCGCGACGCCGACGGCTTCGTCCTGAACGGCGAGAAGACGTGGATCACGAACGCGCCCATCGCCGATGTAGCCGTCGTGTGGGCGAAGCTGACGAGCGAGGAGGGCTCGCCCGTGCGGGGCTTCCTCGTCGAGACGGACCGCGACGGCGTCGAGACGCCGAAGATCGACGACAAACTGTCGATGCGCGCGTCCGTCACGGGCGGCATCGTCCTCGACGACGCCCGGATCCCCGAGGAGAACGTCCTCCCCGAGGTGTCGGGGATGAAGGGCCCGCTGTCGTGTCTCACGCAGGCGCGCTACGGCATCGCGTGGGGGGCGGTCGGCGCCGCCCGCGACTGCTTCGAGACGGCCCGCGAGTACCAGACCGAGCGCGACCAGTTCGGCGGCCCCATCGCCCGCTTCCAGATCCAACAGGAGAAGCTCGCGGAGATGGCGACGCAGATCACGCTCGCGCAGCTGCTCGCGTACCGCCTCGCGGACCTGAAGGAGCGCGGCGACCTCCGCCCACAGCAGGTGTCGATGGCCAAGCGCAACAACGTCCGGATGGCCCGCGACCAGGCGCGCGTCGCCCGCGAGATGCTCGGCGGCAACGGCATCACGACGGACTACTCGCCGATGCGCCACATGAGCAACCTCGAGACCGTCTACACGTACGAGGGCACCCACGACATCCACTCGCTGATCCTCGGCGAGGACCTGACCGGCATCGCGGCGTTCGAGTAACGCCGACGGCGGGGGCGCGCGAGGACCGGCGGCTCCCCGGAGCCGTGTTCGACGGCCGCCCCCTTCGGTCCGCCGTGGGGACGGAACGCGCCCGCTGGCGCCCGTGGTCGGGCCGTTAGTCACCGCCGACCGGACTCGCCGGCCGCGCGTTGGCCGGCGGCTACCGCGGTCATCGGGGCCATAGCTAAGTAGGTGGGGTCTGAGGCGCCGACCATGGCCGAACCAGTCGAGGGCGGATGGCGGACGCTCGCGTTCTCCCGTGAGGAGGCGTGGGTCGTCCACGCCGCGCTCCTCGACCGGGTCAGGGCGGCCGTCGAGGCGAAGGAGGACTCGGAGGGGTTCCCGGAACTCGACGCGATGACCGCGCTCGAGGCGGGTCGCGAGCGGTTCGACCCGTTCGAGGTCGAGGTGATCCGCGAGGCGCTGGAGCGGTACCTCGCCGGGGCGCCGCCGCGGGACCTGGCGCCCGGTCGCGCCGCCCTCCGTCGCACCGCGAACGCGTAGCCGCCCCTCACTCCGGCAGCGACTCCTCCCGTGCGAGCTTCCCCCACACCGACCGCCGGTCGGCCGCCCAGCGGTACAGCGTCTCCCGCGCGTCCGGGTACTTCGGGAGCCCGCGGGCGGCGGCGGTGAGCCACCAGCCGGCCGCGCCGGTTCGCTTCGCCACCTGTTCGACGGCTTCCCCGCAGGAGTACACCCGCGTGTCGGTGACGAGGTGCATGCAGTCCTCGTAGTCGTCGGGGAGGCGCGCGCGCAGGTCGTCGTCCAACGCCGAGAAGCCGACGGCCTCGAACTCGCCGAGCTTCCAGCGCGTGCGACACGCAGAACGTACAGAACCCGCAGTCGTCGTCGTACACGAGGCGGGGGACGGACATACCTCCGAGTACGGGCGCGACGGATATGTGGCTTCGGGGGCGAGCCCGCCGACGGGGCAGCTCAGTCGGCGGGTCCGCCGACCGCCCGCTCGCTGCCGAAGCGGCCGAGGTACCCCTTCGCGAGCCGCGACTCCGCCTGTCGGAGGCGGTAGGAGACGGTCGAGGCCGGGCGGTCGAGCGCCGCCGCGAGGTCGCGCACGGTTATCTCGCGGGGGGGTCTCGTAGTAGCCGCGCTCGACGGCCGCGAGGAGCGTCTCCCGCTGTTCGGGCGGCAGCGACACCGTCGCCAGCGAGTCGTCGTTCCAGCGGTCGACCGGACCGAGGCGGCCGATTTCCAGCCGGATCCCCTCCCCGAGGTGGGCGGCCGCCTCGCGGCGGAACACCCCGACGTTCGTCGCGGAGCGCAACAACACCCGCCACTGGTGGCGGTGCTCGCGCCGCCGCGACCGGAGGACGAACCCCAGATCGAGCCGGCGGGCCGCCTGTGCGAGCACCGAGTCGCAGCGGTGGAGCCGCGTCACGAACGTGTAGAGGACGAGCGTCGACGGGGTGCGCTCGAGCACCTCGTGTTCGCGGACGGCCCGACACTCCGTGTCGGTCATCTCCTCGTGGGGCGCGTCCGGGTCGAGGCGGTGTCGCTCGATCCGGTCGAGCGCCTCCCCCGGCCCCGCGAACCGCTCCACGCGCCACAGTCGGTCGCGGCGGACGCAGCCGCGATCGCGTCCGCCGACAGCGACGGGTGGTCGACGAACACGTCGGCGACCGGGTCGGCGCCCGGCTCGTACACGAGGTCGAACGTCAGTTCGCGCACCCGCCACCTCGCTGTGGCGCCGCGGTCGGCCCGGCGTCGCCGCGGTCGCTCCCGAGGCGTCCCGGCTGTGTCATGCTTTCGGCAGTTGGGCGGGCGACGGTATTAGCGCCCCCCGACGATCCCCGCGACGTGGCGACGGCGGTTGGCGTGCACCAATTCAGGATATATGGCGGCTGACACCTTCGATCCGGCCCATGAGGATCCACAGACGCGAACTCCTCCGACTGGCCGCCGCCGCGAGCGCCGCGACCGCGACGGCGTTCGCGGGGTGTACGGGCGGCGGGGCGGACGCGGGCGACGACGCCGCGTCGACGACGGCGGCCACGCCGACGGCGACGGCCACCCCCGAGCCGACGCCGACCCCGTCCCCCACGGCCGAGTCGACGCCGACCGCGGGGGCCACGGAGGTCGCGGTCGGCCCGGAGGGTCGCCTCCGGTTCGTCCCCGACCTCGTCGAGATCGGGGTCGACGACACCGTCGTGTGGACGTTCGAGAGCCCCGGCCACAACGTGTCGAGCCTCCCGAGCGCCGACTCCCGCTGTTCGAACCCGGAGGGGGCCGAGCCGTTCGCCTCCTACGAGGGCGAACAGCACTTCGCGATCCTGCCGCCCGGGGCGACGTTCGAACACACCTTCACCGTCCCCGGGGAGTACGTGTACGTCTGCGTACCCCACGCGGGGCAGGGGATGATCGGCACCGTCCGCGTGAGCGAGTAGGCGTCGGTCGCCGCGGCGTCGCGACGCCGCGCCGCCGGCTTGGTGTGGGCCAACCGACACTTCTTGCCCGGATCCGGCGAACCCCGAACCATGTCACGGAGTAGCGAACACGACACCGGCCACGACGACGGCGAGCCGACCGAGTCAGCGGCGTCCGCGCGGGCTCGCTACCTCGAGCGGCGGCGCTTCCTCGCGGCGACGGGGGCGCTGGCGGGCGCGGGCGTGCTCGCCGGCTGTGGCGGGAGCGCCCCGGGGACGGAGACCGGGACGACCGCGGGGACCGCGACCGAGGAGCCGATGGCGACGGAGACGGAGGAGCCGACCGAGACGGAGGAGCCGGCCGAGGAGGGGCCGTCGCTCGCCGAGCGGTACCCCGGCCTCCGGATCCTCTCGCCGGAGCCGGAGAACGCCGAGGCGGCCGCGCGGTCGACGTACGCCGAGTACATCACCTCGCGGGAGGAGCACTACATCCGGAACCACTACCCGACGCCGAGCATCGAGGAGTCGGAGTGGACCGTCTCCCTGACCGGCCTCGTCGACAGCGAGGTCGAGTTGACGATGGAGGAGCTCAAACACTCCTTCGGCACGGCGTCGGTCACCCACACGATGCAGTGTGCGGGCAACGGGCGGTCGTACTTCGACCCGCAGGTCGGGGGGAACCAGTGGACGTACGGCGCCGTCGGCAACACCGTCTGGACCGGCACGCCGATCGCGGCGATCCTCGAGGCGTACGGCGCCGAGACGAGCGAGGAGTACTTCCTCACCGTGATGGGCGGCGAGCACCCGGAGGGCGAGGACGTGTTCACCCGCTCGATCCCGATGTCGAAGGTGCTCGACGACACGATCCTCGCGTACAACATGAACGGGTCGCCGATGTCGGCCGACCACGGCTTCCCGGTGCGCCTGCTCGTCCCCGGCTGGTTCGGCTGTAACAACGTGAAGTGGGTCGACCGGATGCACGTCATGGAGACGATGGTGATCGGCCAGCCGTGGGAGGAGGCGGGCGCCCCCGAGAGCGGCCAGCGCACGTTCACCCACTGGCAGCAGTACTCCTACCGGATCGACCCGGAGGAGGACGCCAGCGCCACCCAGTACGAGCGGCTCCCGACGTACGACACGCGCGAGCAGATGGAGCGCACCGGCGAGATCAGGAACGCGTACATGTACGACCAGGTGGAGAAGTCGCTCGTCGGCTACCCCGGCGAGGGGCAGACGGTGACGCCGTCGCCGTCGGGCACGATCGAGGTGATCGGCGTGGCGTGGGCGGGCGACGACGCCGTCGACACGGTCGAGGTGTCGACCGACGGCGGCGACACGTGGGACGAGGCGGAGTTCTTCGGCCCGGTCGGCGGGACGACCGGCTGGCGGCAGTTCCGCTACGTGTGGGACTCGCCGGCGCCGGGCGAGCACACGATCGCCTCCCGGGCGACCGACGAGCGCGGCTACACCCAGCCCGCGACGGTGTCGGCGCCGGACCAACAGCTCCGGGGGATCGAGAACGACCGGTTCCCGTGGAACCAGGGCGGCTACGGCAACAACGCCTACGAGTCCCACGCGGTGACGTGCACCGTGGCGGAGCGATGACCGCGACCGCCGAACCCGGCCGGATCGCGATCGTCCACCTGACGGGCCGGCTCGCCGACGGCGACGACGCCGGCGCGGTGTTCGAGACGACCGACGTCGACGTCGCGCTCGCGGAGGGCGTGTACCACGACCACCGCGACTTCGCGCCGCTGGAGTTCCGCGTCGGCGAGGGGCACGTCCTCCCCGGCGTCGACGAGGCGGTCAGGGGGATGGCGCCGGGCGAGACGGAGACGGTCGTGCTCGACCCCGCGGACGCGTACGGCGCCCGCGACGACGACGCGGTCGTCGCCGTCGACCGCGACGCACTGGAGGCACGCAGCGACACGACCGCCGCGGTCGACGACCTCGTCCGCAGCGAGCGCGGCGACGTGGGGTGGGTCGTCGCCGTCGACGACGCGGAGGCGGTCGTCGACTTCAACCACGAACTCGCCGGACGGCGCGTCGCGTTCGAGATCCGCGTGCTGGAGGTGCACGCCGCGGACGACACCCACGCCGACACGGGCGACCGGGGAGAGGTCGCCTGAGCGGGGCTACTCCGTCTCGCCGTCCCAGTAGTCCACCGCGTCGTCGCGGCGGAAGTACGCGCTCACGTCGCGCTCGCCGTCGCCGCCGGGCGGGCCGCCGGCAAGCACGCCCACCTTCTCGGAGTCGGGGTACACGAGCACCTCCGGGTCGCGCATCGTCGACAGCGCGAGGTAGCGCAGGGTGTCGTCGGCGTCGTTGACCACGCGGTGTGCGCCCTCGGGGCCGGCCGGGAGGGCCACGTAGTCCCCGGCGCGGAGGCGCGTCTCGCCGTCGGCGTGGCGGAGCGTCCCCTCGCCCGCGAGGACGTACAGCGCCTCGGCGTTCGCGCTGTGGTAGTGGTACGGCCACGCGCGCTTGCCCGCGGGGAGTTCGTACAGCGAGCAGCCGAGGTCGTCGCCCCCGGCGGCCGCGGCCAGTTTCTTGCGCCGCCAGCCCACCCGCTCGCCGCGGTCGGCGTCGTCCCACTCGAGGTCGTCTTCGTTGACGCGGTTCACGTCGGCGACTCGACACCACGCGACCTAACCGTTGCCGTCGCGTGCGAGCGCGCCACGGGCGCGGGGCGGAAGGGGTTTGCACGGGCGGCCCCTGCGGGCGCGTGTGAACGACGCGTCCGTCCGGGTCGCCGCCGCGCTGGTCGCGCTCGTGTGCGTCGCGAGCGCCGCGAGCGTCGGGGCCGGAGCCGTCGTGTCGCCCGCCGGCACCGCGGCCGCCGGGGCGGTCGACGCCGCCGGCGCCGCGACCCACTCGTTCGTCCAGTTCAACGTCTCCGAGGTGCGGACCGACCCGGGCGGCACCGTCGCGGCGCGCGTGACGTTCCACAACGCCTACGGCACGCTCGTCGCGGTGACGGGTCCCGACGGCTTCCGCTACGAGGCGGCGCTGTCGCCCGCCGGCGGCGTCCAGACGGTCGTGCGCTTCGACACCGCGGCCGCCGGTCGGGGAGGCGGACGCGCTGACCGCGGTCGACGGCGCCGTCGAGAACGCGAGCGTCGTCGGCGCGCCGGGCGCGCCGCTGCCCGCGGGCGTGTACAACGTCACCCTGCTGGCGGGCGGGCAGGTGCGCGACGCGATGGCGCTGCGCGTCGGCGACGCCGCGGGGACGCCGCCGGCCGCGATGGCCGCCCGGCCTACCCCGACGCCCGGCGCGGCGGCCGACGCGGACGCCCCCGGCGAGACGACCGCCGCCGCCCCGGGCCTCGGTGTCGTCGCCGTCCTCGCGGCGCTGGCGGCGACGCTGCTCGCGGTCGGCCGCCGTCGTCGCTGACGGGCGCGCTTCGGGGTGCCGGATGCCGGCGTTTTTGTACGTGTCCGGCGAACCCGTCGCCAATGGGAATCGATCCGAACTTCGACGACAACCGCGAGCACGTCGGCGAGGAGAACGGCCTCGACGTGTGGGGCCCCGTCGACCCGCCCGAGAAACTGGGGATCCACGGCGCGCACGTCGCCGTCGACTACGACATCTGCATCGCCGACGGCGCGTGCCTGGAGAACTGCCCGGTCGACGTGTTCGATTGGGTGGACACGCCGGACCACCCCGCCAGCGAGCGGAAGGTCGAGCCGACCCGCGAGGACCAGTGCATCGACTGTATGCTGTGCGTGGACATCTGCCCGGTCGACGCCATCGACGTGGACGCCTCGCGGTCGTAGCCCGTGCGGGAGCCCGAACGCCACGCCGCCGAGCGCGCCGCCAACCGGGCGAACTGGGACGAGCGCGCGGCCGTCCACCCCGAGACCGACCACTACGACGTCGAGGGGTTCCTCGCGGGCGACTCCAGCCTGCACTCGATCGAACGCGAGCGCCTCGACGCGGACGGCGCGTCGGTCTGTCACCTCATGTGCCACATCGGCCTCGACACGCTCTCGTGGGCGCGCGCGGGTGCGACGGTCGTCGGCGTCGACTTCTCGCCGGTCGCGCTGGCGACGGCGCGCGACCTCCGCGACCGCGCCGGCATCGACCCCGACGCGGCGCGGTTCGTCGAGGCGGACGTGTACGACGCCGCCGGGACGCTGGCGGACCGGTTCGACGTCGTCGTCGCCACCTACGGCGTGTTCTGTTGGCTCCCGGACCTGGACGGCTTCTTCGAGACGGTCGACCGCCTGTTGGCGCCCGGCGGGGAGGCGCTGTTCGTCGACGACCACCCGCTGGCGGCGGCGTTCGACGGCGACCCGCCCGCGTACGCCTACCCGTACCTCGACCCCGTCGAGATGGAGGTCACCGACGGCGCGTCGTACGCCGACCCCGACGCCGAGTTCGAGGCGGCGACGACCTACCAGTACCACCGACCGCTCTCGGCGCACGTCACCGCCGCCGCCGACGCGGGCCTCCGGGTGACGGCGCTGGAGGAGTTCCCGGTGTGTGAGTGGCGGCGGTTCGACTGGCTGGAGCGCGACGGGGAGTGGTTCGTCCAGCCGGACGACGACGAGCGCGGCCCGGACCTGCCGCTGTCGTTCGCGCTGTCGGTCGAGAAGCCGGCGTCGGCGTAGCCCGGTCGCGCGCCCGTCCGGTCAGTCGGCCGCCGCCGGCGAGGTGTCGCCGTCCGCGTCCGCGGGTGCGTCGACCGCGACGCCGTCCTTCGTCGCCAGCGCCTCACACAGCAGCTCCGCGATGTCGACGACCTCGATGTCGTCCTCGAAGTCGCCGGTCTTGCGGCCGTCCTCGTACATCGTCCCGCACATCGGACAGGCGACGACGAACTTCTCGACCGCGTCGCCCGCCGCGGTGTCCTCCAGCGCCTCGCGGAGGCGCTCCTCGCTCGGCTTCACGTCCTCGTCTTGGTCCATCCAGAGGCCGCCGCCGCCGCCGCCACAGCAGAACGAGTCCGCGCGGTTGCGCGGCATCTCGGCGAGGTCGACGCCCGTCGCGCGGATCAGCTCCCGGGGCGCCTCGTACACGTCGTTCATGCGGCCGAGGTGACACGGGTCGTGGTACGTGACGGTGTAGTCGAGCTCCGTCCCGTCCAGCCCGAGACGGCCCTGGTCGACGAGGTTCTCGACGACCTGCGTGTAGTGGAACACGGGCGCGTCGAACTCGCTCATCTCGGGGTACTCGTTGCGGAACGTGTTCATCGAGTGGGGGTCGGTCGTCACCACCTTCTCGAAGGTGCAGGCGGCGAACGCCTCGGTGTTGTCCTCGACGAGCATCTCGAACAGCCCCTCCTCGCCGACGCGGCGCACGTCGTTGCCGTCGTGCTGTTCGTCCTCGTAGAGGATGCCGTAGGAGACGTTCGCGCGCTCCAGCAGCGTCGCCAGCGAGCGGGCGACCCGGCGGTTGCGCTCGTCGTAGCTGGGGTACTCGCCGACGTACCAGAGGAACTCCACGTCCTCCTCGCGGGCGTCGGGCACCTCGAAGTCCAGGTCCTCGGTCCACTCGGGGCGCTTGCGGGCGGGGTCGCCGAACGTGTTGCCGTTCTGGAACACGTTCATCATGGCGTCCTGCACCATCTCGTCCATCTGGCCCGTCTCGGTGAGCCGGCGGTTCATCTGCGTGAACTCCGAGACGTGCTCGATGTCGACCGGACAGGCGTCCATGCAGGCCATACAGGACATGCACGACTCCATCGACTCCGCCGCGATGACGGAGTCGCCGCCGTCGGCGACGATCTCGATCTCCTCGGTCCGGCCGGCGTCGAGGTCCTCGCGGTACTGCTTCAGGTCGAGGATCACGTCGCGCGGGTCGAGGTCGCGCCCTGACGCCTTCGCCGGGCACACCGAGGAACAGCGGCCGCACTTCGTGCAGGCGTCGTGGTCGAGGATGTGGCGCCACGAGAAGTCCTCGATGGAGCCGTAGCCGATCTCGTCGGGGCCGGCGTCGGCGGGGACGCCCGGCAGTCGCACGCCGGCCTTCTCGTCGCGGGTGACGACGTTCGCGAACGACGAGATCATGTGGAACGGTTTGGCGTACGGGATCGCGGCGATGAACGCGAACGCCAGCAGGGCGTGGCTCCACCACGTCACCGTGTACAGCGTCTCGGCCATCGGAACAGTCAGGCCGGCCTCGGCGAACACGCCGGCGAGGAAGTAGCCGACGAACGAGACACGCTCGAACTCGGCGAACTGCGCCGACCCGACGATGCGGAACGCCTCCAGCACGTAGCCGCCGACGCCGAGCACGAACAGCGTCCAGACGAACGCGTCGTCCTCCAGCGAGGTGTGCTTGCCCCACAGACGGCCGTCGCGCTCGGTGTAGCGCCGGTAGATCGCCATCCCGACGCCGACGACGAACAGCAGCCCCATCGCGTCCATCACGAACGAGTACGAGAGGTAGAAGTCGCCGACGAAGAACGACTCGCCGGTCACGGGGCGCCAGAAGTCGAGGTCGATGCCGAGGATGGTCGTCCCGATGAGGAGGGTGAGGAAACCCCACAGGATGAACGAGTGCATCACGCCCGCGTACAGGTCGCGGTCGTACTGGTTGCGGTTCGAGGCGACGATCCGGGCGGCGCGCAGCACCCGCCCCGGCAGGTCGTCGAGGCGATCGAACCAGTCGTCCTCGCCGTCGGCGTACCGGGCGAACCGGCGGTAGGTGCCGTACGCGAAGATCGCGAGCGCGACCGCCGCGAAGTAGTAGAACGCGGCCTTCCCGACCGGACCGATGGTCCAGAAGGTCTCCCGCGTCACGTCGGCTTGCATACCCGATCCGACTCGCGTCCGCGGTTAAATCTTCTCACACCATCGTGTGTGATCGATCCGACCGGCCGGCCGCCGGCGGCCGGTTCCGTCCGTCCCGCGCCGCCGGTCCCCGCCCGGCTCCCGCCACCCGGCTCCCGCCGCCCCGTTCCCGCCGCCCCGCCGTCGCCAACACCCTTTTGCCCGCCGACGGCGTTCCTCCCTCTCTATGGACGAGAAGACGGCCGAACTCCGCGACATCTTCGTCGACGCGACCGGGGGCGAGACGGTCACGGAGCGACAGGAGGAGGGGCGCGGCTCGCTGGCGGCCGAGTCGAACGCCGACGAGCGGATCGCCGAACTCGTCGGCCGGATGCGCGAGCGCTACGACTTCGCGTCCGGGCTCGACGACGACGACCTCCGCCGTGTCGTCCGCCTGTTCTTCGAGGACGCCGGCGACGCCGCCGTCGCCGCGGAGCTGGGCGTCGACGAGGCCACCGTCTTCGACGCCCGCATGGACCTCCACCTCGTGCGCGAGGCCGACCGCGACGCGCCGTTCGACCTCGGCGACCTCCGCTCGCTGGTCGTCGAGGACGTGCCGGTCGGCGAGCGCGCGGCCGAACTCGACGCAGACGAGGGGACGGTCGCCCGCTACTCGCAGGTCGTCGCCGCGGACGTGCGCTCGACGCGGGCGAACGACCGCTTCCGCGACGAGTTCGCCGAACTGCTCACCGAGTCGGACCTCAAGACCGGCCTGACGGAGGACGCCCGCGAGGACGGCCTCCGGGAGGCCGCCGAGGACATCGAGACGAACGTCTCCTTCTGAACGACCCGCCTTCGGTGCCAACACGCCGCTCGCTCGGGCTCCGCCCCCGCTCGCGGTAACAGATCCCCCTCGCTTTCGCTCCGCCGAGGCGTCGCGACCTCGCCGCGACGGCGACGTGCCGTCCCGCCGCGAACGTTCAAGTACGAACACGGGACCACGGCCGGTGTGCCCCCGGCGAAGACGACGTTCTCGGATCTCGCGACCGCGGCGTACTGTCCCCGGCAACTGTACTACGACCGCCGCGAGGACGACCGCGAGCCGCCGCCGGCGGCGACCGCGCGGATCGATCTGGCGTTCCGCTACCCGGCGCTCCGCGGGATGGACGACGCAGAATTGCGCGCGGAGCCGATCGACCGCGACCCGGCCGACTACCGGGCGGCCCTCGACCGGGTCACCGAGCGCCCGGACTGGGACGCGCTGACCGACCCCGACGGTACCCGCGTCCTGCTCGACGGGAAGGACGCCCGCGGCGTCGCGCACAAGATACTCGGCGCGACGGGCGCGGCCGCCCGCGACGACGAGGGGGAGCCGAAGGGTGATCCGCCGGTGCCGGTGCTCGTCTCGCCCGGCGCGCCGCCCGAGAGCGGGGTGTGGGAGCCGCAGTCGGTGCGCGCGGTCGCCGCGATGCACGCGCTGTCGTGGGAGGAGGGACGGCGAGTCCGCCGTGCGCTCGTCGAGTACCCCGCCCACGCCGTCGTCCGCGAGGTCCGCCTGTCGGTCAGACGCTCCGGCACCTACCGGCGGGTGCTGCGGACCGTCCGCGGGATCGACGGGCCCCCCGGCCGGCTGTCGGGCAGCGAGAAGTGTCGCGAGTGCCGCCACCGCGATCGGTGTGGGGTGCGGACGCGGAGCCTGCGGAGCCGACTGGGGCTGTGAGGCCGTCGCCGCGGTCGGCGCCTACGGCTGGGTGGCGAGCCACTCGCGGACCTCCTCGACGAGCGGCCCCGCACGGTGGATCACGCCGCGTTCGGGGTCGACGACGGTACTGCCGCGGCCGCCGGGCGTCTCGCCGCCGTCGAGGACCGCGGCGACGCCCTCGCGGATCCGCGGGTCGAGGTCCGCGACGCGGCGGACGCTCCCCGCGCCCGAGCGGTTCGCGCTGGTCGCGGTGATCGGGCCGGCGGCCGCCGCCAGCTCCCGTGCCGTCGGGTGGTCCGGGACGCGGATCCCGACGCGCGAACCGCCGTCGGTGAGTTCGGGCGGGAGCGCGTCGCCGCGGGCGACGACGACCGTCACCGGGCCGGGGAGGAACGCCCGCGCGAAGCGGGTCGCGCGGTCGCCCGCCGGCAGCAGCGACAGCGCCGTCTCCACGTCGCCGAACGCGACCGACAGCGGCTTGTCCCGGGGTCGGTCCTTCAGGTCGTACACGCGGTCGACGGCCGTCGGGGCGGTCGCGTCCGCGCCGAGGCCGTAGACGGTCTCGGTCGGGTAGACGACGAGATCTCCCGCACCGATCGCCGCGGCGGCCGCGGCGACGGCGTCGTCGTCGACGCCGGTCCGTGCGTCGTCGCCGGGTGTGTCGGAGGGCATCGGGCTCGGCTACAGCCGGTCGAGGTGGGCCTCGACCTCGTCGTAGTCCGGGAACTCCGGCCACTCCGAGGCGACCCACGCGTACTCGACGGCGTGGTCGTCGTCCAACAGGAACACCGCCGGCCGGTGCTCGCGGATCCCCGTCATGCCGTCGAGGTCCTGCACCGCGCCGTACAGGTCCCCGACCGCGGCCGACGGGTCCGAGAACAGTTCGTACTCCATCCCGCGCTCCTCGACGAAGCGCTTGTGCTCGTACGGTGTCGAGATCGAGACCCCGACGACGGTGAGGTCGTCGTCGGTGCCCCAGCCGCGGTCGCGGATCTCGTTCCACATGTACGTCGCGGGGAACGCCCCGTCCATGGTGAAGAACACGAGCGCGACCGGGCCGTCGATGTCCGACAGCGCGGCGTCGCGCCAGTACTCGTCGCCGACGAGCGGCCGGGTGAAGTCGGGCGCCTCGTCGCCGACGTCGACGTGGTCGGCCTCGGGCAGCTCGACGACGTCGAAGTCGACCATTCAGGACCCCCCCGCCGCCGCCTCGCCGTACGTGCGGTCGAGGTAGTCGACGATGTTGCCCGACTCCGACATCGTCACGCCGGTGCGCTCGTCGCGGAGCGCCGGCACCGAGCGCTTGCCCGTGAGGCGGGCCACCGCGTTCCGGTCGGAGTGCATCGGCTCGACGAACCGCGACTCGTAGTCGAGTTCGTACTGATCGAGCTTCCGCACGACCCGCTCGCAGTACGGACACGCCTGCAGCCGGTACAGTGTGATCTCGGGATCGGTCATGGGCGCGCCTACGGACGGCTGTCGTGTAATGGCTTCGCCCCCGGCACCGACCGCCGACCGCCCCCGCGCGGGTCGCCGGAGGGGCAGACGGCGGGCCGCCCCGCGGATGTCGGCCGGCCGCGAGGACAACGCTTAATCCCCGGGCAAGGCTAGCTTCCGTATCACATGGGTTTGTCGCCGGTACACGCTCTCGTAGTCTCGCCCGCGCAACTCGGCGGGCTCACGAACGCGGTGCCGATCACGGATACCACCGTCGCGATCGGCGGTGCGATCGCCATCGTCATCCTCATCGCGCTCTCCGGCTTCTTCTCCTCGTCGGAGATCGCGATGTTCTCGCTGGCCAGCCACCGGGTCGACCACCTCGTCGAACAGGGACGCCGCGGCGCCGAGGCGGTCGCGGAGCTGAAGTCCGATCCACACCGCCTGCTCGTCACGATCCTCGTCGGCAACAACCTCGTCAACATCGCGATGTCGTCGATCGCGACGGCGCTGGTCGGCATCTACGTCGACAGCGCCGGGACCGCGGTCCTGATCTCCACGTTCGGGATCACTTCGCTGGTGTTGCTGTTCGGCGAGTCCGCCCCCAAGAGCTACGCCGTCGAGAACACCGAGTCGTGGGCGCTGCGGATCGCCCGCCCGCTGAAGTTCTCCGAGTACGTCCTCCTCCCGCTGGTCGTCACCTTCGACTACCTCACGCGCCTCGTGAACAAGGTCACCGGCGGCCGGTCCGCCATCGAGACCTCCTACGTCACCCGCGACGAGATCCAGAACATGATCCAGACGGGCGAGCGCGAGGGCGTCATCGAGGAGGAGGAGCGCGAGATGCTCGACCGCATCTTCCGCTTCAACAAGACCATCGCCAAGGAGGTGATGACGCCCCGTCTCGACGTCACCGCCGTCCCGAAGGACGCCTCCATCGACGAGGCGATCGAGACGTGCGTGCAGGCCGACCACGAGCGCGTCCCCGTGTACGAGGGGAACCTCGACAACATCATCGGCGTCGTGAACATCCGCGATCTGGTCCGCGCGCGCTACTACGGCGAGGGCGAGTCGGCGCTCGCGAGCGTCGTCCAGCCGACGCTGCACGTCCCCGAGTCGAAGAACGCCGACGAGCTCCTCGAGGAGATGCAGGAGACCCGGATGCAGATGGTCGTCGTCATCGACGAGTTCGGGACGACCGAGGGGATCCTCACGCTGGAGGACATGGTCGAGGAGATCGTCGGCGAGATCCTCGAGGGCGACGAGGAGGAGCCGTTCGAGTTCGTCGACGACAACACGGTGCTCGTGCGCGGCGAGGTGAACATCGACGAGGTGAACGAGGTGCTGGAGATCGAACTCCCCGAGGGACAGGAGTTCGAGACGCTCGCCGGCTTCGTGTTCAACATGGCCGGCCGCCTCGTCGAGGAGGGCGAAGAGATCGAGTACGAGGGCGTGAAGATCCGCATCGAGGAGGTCGACAACACGCGGATCATGCGTGCCCGGGTGACCGTCACCGACGCGTACTTCGAGGGCGACGGCGAGGAGTCCGAGGCGGGGGCGGAAGCCGAGAACTGAGTCCGAACGCCGCGTTCCCCGGCTGTCGGTCGTGGTCGGTCCCGCGGACTACGGCTTCGGGGCCGGGGCCGGGACCGGGCGTACCGACACGTCCCCGTCCGAGTCGACGGTCACGACCGTGTCGAGGTACTCGAACGTCACCGTCCCGGTCGTGTCCCCGAACAGCCCGTCCAGGGCCTCGGAGTCGATGACATCGTACAGCGGGCGTTCCAACGCCGTCGGTTCGATACCCTTCTCGTCGGCGACCGCGCTCACGATCGCCGCTACCATCGTCGGTTGAGAGTTTCGACACATAGTGATACGGTGGATACAGTGGCCGGTCGGCGCGGGACCCGTGGGGGCCGCCCGTCCTGTCGCCCGACCACACATCTTGTGCAACTCCTGCAATGCTTTTGTCCGTAATAACGCCTTTGGGCTGCGCGGACCCTGATAGCTATCTGGCCGTAATCCGAAACGGGCAGCTCTCAACGGTGAATTTCGAACACGGCGTGTGGGCGCTCGGACCGGCGGCCCCGGTCGTGACGGCGTGAGATTGCTGACACTTCACAAGATCGCATCGACGACGCTGAACGCGCCGTAGCCGACGCCGAGCGCGAGCGCGAGCGACCCGACCCACGCGAGGACGGTGTACACCATCTTCCGCGTGCTGACGCCGGCGCCGCCGGCGGCGTACCCCGACCCGATGATCGCCGAGACGATGATCTCGTTGAACGAGACGGGGATGCCGAACGCGACGGCGGTCTGGGCGATGGCGAAACTGGGGATGAGCGCGGCGATGGAGCGGCGCGGCCCCAGCGAGGAGTAGTCCTGCGCGAGCGCCTTGATCATCCGCGGCGCGCCGGTCCACGAGCCGGCGAGCAGGCCGAGCCCCCCGCCGACGAGCACGGCGATCAGCGGGATCTGGACGCTCGCGCCGTCGCCGCCGAGGAGGGGCACGAGCGGCCCGATGGCGAGGCCGACCTGCGACCCGCCGGCGGAGAAGGCGACGAGCCCCCCGAGCGCGAGCAGGAACCGGCGCTGGCCGCGCGCCTCGTCGATCCGCATGTCCCGGTACAGCGCGAGCGCGACGAGGACCGCGACGACGACCGTGACGAGCAGGCGTCCGGAGTCGACGCCGTCGACGACCGGCGCGGGCACCCGGAGCGCGGCCACCCCGGCCAGCGAGCGCTGGACGCCCGGCGGGCCGAGGACGGTGAACCCGATGTTGGCGACGATGGCGGCGACGAGGCCGGCGAGCGTGGGGACGGCGACGCGCTCGGCGACGCGCTCGGAGCGGAGCAAGCGTGCGGTCGCGTACGCGATGGAGCCGCCGACGAACGGGACCGCGACCCACAGCGCCACGATCTCGCGGTACTTCGCCCACGCGGGGTCGCCGCCGAGCGCCAGCCCGACGCCGACGACCGCGCCGGTGACGGTGAACGCGGTCGCGATGGGGTAGCCCGCGAACACGCCGATGGCGACGAGGATCGCGGCGGTGAGCAGGCCGACGATGGCGGCGGCGGCGGTGATCGTCACCCCGTCGATGAGCGAGGTGCCGACGGCCTCCGTGACGTTCGCGCCCTGGAGGACGGCGCCGAGGAAGCCGAGCACGCCGACGACCAGCCCGGCGCGCATCACCGAGATGGCGTTGGCGCCGACGGCGGGGGCGAAGGGGGTGGAGCCGGAGGAGCCGGCGCCGATCGCCCACGCCATGAACAGCGAGGCGAGCGCGGCGACGAGAAGGGTGGCGAGGGTGCCGGCGGCGACCATACTGTGACGGCAGTCGACGGGCGGCCGTAAGTGGGTGTCGGGTTCGGCGGGCCGTTCCGTCGCCGCGACTCAGGTCACTTCCGTCCCTCGTCGTACCCCTGTGCGACGTTGACGACGATCCTCCGGAGGTACAGGTAGCCGCCGAACACCAGCGCCAGCAGCACGACGAGGATCGCGGTCAGGCCGGGGTTCGCCGCGACCGCCGCGACCAGCGTGTCGACTACGCTCATGCCCGCGGATGCGACAGTCGGGGGAATAGGCGTTTCGACCGTCGACGCGGACGCCGGCGCCGGCGCCCAGCCGGCTCAGGCTTCCGCCTCGGCGCCGCCGTCGCCACCGTCGCGGACGCGCCGGCAGTAGGCGGTGAAGTTGTCGAACAGCGTCTTCGCCTCGCAGGCGGCGTCGTAGCGCTCGGGCGAGATGTCCGCCAGCACCGCGTCCACCTTCGCGTCGCCGATGCGCTCGCGCTTCCCCTCGGTCACCTCGCGCGCGGTCTCGACGTCGTACTCGGGGTGGAACTGCACCCCCCAGGTGTGGCCCTTCCGGAACGCGTGGACGCCGAACTCGTTCTCCGCGAGCAGTTCCGCGCCGGGCGGGAGGTCGACCACCGCGTCGCCGTGGGTGGTGAACACGGTGAACTCCTCGCCGACGCCGGCGAACAGTTCGTCGTCACCGCGGTGCCGGACCCGGTTGTAGCCGATCTCGAAGTCGTCCATGCCGCCGACGCGCCCGCCCAGCGCCTCCGCCAGCACCTGGTGGCCGTAGCAGACGCCGAGGATCGGGAGGCCCCGCTCGGCGGCCTCGGCGGTCCACTCGATCAGCGGCGGGATCCACGCCTCGTCCCAGTAGACGGAGGAGCGCGAGCCGGTGATCACGACGCCGTCGAAGTCGAAGTGCTCGGGCAACTGCTGTGCGTTCGCGTCGAACTCCACGAGGTCGGCGTCGAGCTCCCGCCGGAAGTTCCGGGCGGTGTTCGCGCCGTCGTGGGCCGCGTTGAGCAGCGCGAGGCGAAGCCGTGTCATTGCCGGAGGGACGGCGCTGTGGGGGAAAGGGCTTGCGTCACCGCCGACGTTCGCCGGCGACGCCGACGCCGCGAGCGACGCCGCCGGCGCCGACGCGGGTCACGCTCCGTCGAAGAAACCGAGCACGCGGTCGTTCACCTCGCGGCTCGCCGCCACGTTCGCGAGGTGGCCCGCGCCGTCGACGCGGACGAACGACCCGCGCGGGAGCGCCTCGGCCAGCTCCTCGCCTTTCGTGGGCGGGCACACCGTGTCGGCGCCGCCGTGGAGCACGAGCGCCTCGTTCGACACCTCGTACAGGCGGTCGGCGACGTCGAAGCCGCGGACCGCCGCCCGCTGTGCCTCCCACGCGTCGCGACCGGCGTCCTCGGCGGCGCGCCACTCGAGCACCCGCGAGACGGCGTCGGGCTGGCGGTCGACGAAGTCGTCGCCGACGGCGGCCCGCAGCGACGAGCCCAGCGCCTCGGGGTCGCCGGGGTCGGCCCACAGCGGGTCGGGGTTCAGCCCGCCGCCGTACGCCGCGGTGCCGACGAGCGCGAGCTTCCGGAGCCGCGAGGAGTGGAGCGCGGCGTGGAGCGCGACCATCCCGCCGAGGCCGACGCCGACGGCGTGGGCCGAGCGAACCCCGGCGTCGGCGAGCACGGCGTCGAGGTCGGCGGCCAACTGCCCGACGGTGTACGGCCCGGGCGGGGCGTCGGAGTCGCCGGTACCGCGGGTCGCCGGCACGACGACGCGGTACGGCCCGGCGACCGCCGCGTGCTGCCACCCCCACTGCCACGGGCCGTAGCCGACCTCGCCGCAGCAGACGACCGCGTCCACGTCGCGGTCGTCGTCGCCCTCGCCGTCCACCTCGTAGTACAGCTCCACGTCCCCGTTCGATGCGTACGGCACGGCCGGGCGTTCGCCGCCGCGGGCCCTCAATCCCGGGGGTCGGCAGCGAGGATCGCCGACCGCTCGATATTTCCCCCGGCGCGCGGACACTCGCGTATGATCGACTTCCGTTCGGACACCGTCACGCGACCGAGCGACGCGATGCGCGACGCCGCGCGCGACGCCGCCGTCGGCGACGACGTGTACGAGGACGACCCCACCGTCAACGAGTTGGAGGCGCGCGCGGCCGACCTCGCCGGCTTCGAGGACGCGCTCTACGTCCCCTCGGGGACGATGGGCAACCAGATCGCGATCCGCACCCACACCGACCGCGGGCAGGAACTGCTGTGCGACGAGCAGGCCCACGTGTACAAGTGGGAGCTGGGCGGCATCCCGCAGCTGTCGCAGGTACAGCCGCGCATCCTCGACTGCGGCGAGCGCGGCGTCCCCACCGCCGAGCAGGTGCGCGACGGCTACGTCGCCGAGGACCTCCACCGCCCCGGCACGGGCCTGCTGTGTCTGGAGAACACCCACAACTCCCGCGGCGGCGTCGCCGTCCCGAAGGCGCACGTCGACGAGGCCGCGGCGGCCGCCCACGACCTCGACGTGCCGGTCCACCTCGACGGCGCCCGGTTCCTCAACGCCTGCGTCGCGCTCGACACCGAGCCGAGCGAGCTGACAGAACACGTCGACTCGGTGATGTTCTGCCTCTCGAAGGGGTTGGGCGCCCCGGTCGGCTCGGTGCTCGCGGGCGACGCCGCGTTCGTCGAGCGCGCCCGCCGGATCCGGAAGCTGTTCGGCGGCGCGATGCGACAGGTCGGGCTGATCGCCGCGCCCGGCCTGCTCGCGCTGGAGAACGTCGACCGTCTCGCGGACGACCACGCCAACGCCGCCCGGCTCGCCGCGGGGCTGAACGAGATCGAGGGGCTGTCGGCGCCCGAGCCGGACACGAACATCGTGATGGTGGACAGCGAGGCCGCCGGCCTCACCGGCGAGGAGCTGTCCGCGGCGTGTAAGGACGCGGGCGTGACGTTCCACGCCTTCGGCGAGCACACCTGCCGGCTGTGCACCCACCTCGACGTCGACGCGGCCGACGTCGACGAGGCGCTCGACCGCATCGCCGCGGTCGTCGCCGACGCCTGAGTCGGTCCGTCGCCGACCCCGGTCCTCGGATTCCGATCCTCGCGCCCCGGTCCTCGCGCCGTTTTATCACCGTCCGCCGCGTACCGCCGGGTATGACCGACTCCGCGTCCGCCGTCGACCGCGACGGCCCGCTCTCCGGGCTCGACGACCGTCTCGACGGGCTCGTCGGCCTCGTCGTGCTCGTCGTGCTCGTCAACGTCGTCGGCGGCGTCCCGGCCGTCCTCGGCGGTCCGGGCTCCGCGTGGTTCGAGGCGCTCGTCAAGCCCGCCATCTACCCGCCGTCGTGGCTGTTCGGCGTCGTCTGGACGACGCTGTTCACGCTGACGGGCGCGGCCGTCTGGCTGCTCGTCCGCGCGGGCGCCTCCCGCGAGCGCCGGCTCGCGCTCGCGGCGTTCGTCGTCCAGTTCGCGTTCAACGTCGCGTGGACGCCGACGTTCTTCACGTTCCAGCGGATCGACCTCGCGTTGGGGATCATCGTCGTCCTCGCGGCGCTGGTCGCGGGCACCGTCGCCGCGTTCGCCCGCGTCGACCGCCGGGCGGCGGCGCTGCTGGTGCCGTATCTCGCGTGGGTGTGTTTCGCCGCCGTGTTGAACTACCGGTTCCTCGTGGTGAACTGAGGCGCCCCGGGCGCTACGCCGACGCCGTCTCGAACCGGAACCGCGCCCCGCCGTTCTCGCCGTCCTCCAGCGTCACCGACCAGCCGTGCGCCTCGGCGATGCGGCGGACGATGGCGAGCCCGAACCCCGTGCCGTCGTCGGCCGTCGAGACGCCGGCCTCGAACACGTCCTCGCGGCGCGCCGGCGGCACGCCGGGGCCGTCGTCGGCGACGACGAAGCCGCCGTCGGTCGGTTCGACGCGGACGGTGACCCCGTCGCCCGCGTGCTCGATGGCGTTGCGGAACAGGTTCTCGAACAGTTCACAGAGCCGTTCGGGGTCGGCGTCGACCGTGCCGTCGGCGACCGACAGCGTCGCGTCGGCGGTGTCGACGATCCGCCACGCGCGCCGGGCGGTCTCGGCGATGCCGACCGGCTCGGCGTCGCCGACGACGCGCCCCTCGCGGGCGAGCCGCAGCAGGTCGTCGATGAGCGTCCGCATCCGCTCGACGGCGTCGGCGACGGTCGCGAGGTGTTCCTCCTCGCCCGTCTCGCGCGCGAGGTCGAGGTACCCCTCGGCGATCGAGAGGGGGTTGCGGAGGTCGTGGGAGACGACGCTCGCGAACTCGTCGAGGCGCTCGTTCTGTCGCCGGAGCGCCCGCTCGCGCTCGCGGCGCTCGGTGATGTCCGAGTAGATGGCGTAGCCGCCGAGGTTCTCGGCGCCCAACTCCAGCGGCACGACGTACATGAGGAAGTCGCGGACGCCGTCGGCGGTCTCGCGGCGGCACTCCCGGCGGAGGCTCTCCCCGCTGCGCAGCCGGTCGTTCAGCTCCGCGGCCTCGCGTTCGGCGTCCGCGGGGACGATGTAGTCGTCGACCGGCTCGCCGACCATCTCCTCGCCGTAGCCGAACGTCTCGGTGAACGCGGAGTTGATCGCGCGGGCCACCGGCTCGCCGTCGACCAACTCGAAGGAGACCGCCGCGTCCGGGACGTTCTCGAACAGCGCCGACAGGCGGTCGCGCTCGGCCCGCAGGTCCGCCTCGGTGCGGATCCGTTCCAGCGAGACGGCGACGTGGGACATCAGCAGCTCCGCGTTGTTGAGGTCGTCGCGGTCGAACGCGCCCGGCTCGGTGGCGACCGCCTGGAACACGCCGAGGTCGCCGATCGGCACGGACAGCCCCGAGCGGTACTCCGGGCGGACGGGCGCGGCGTCGGCTGCCTCCGTCACGTCGTCGACGAGCGCCGACTCGCCGCTGGTGTACGTCCGGCCGGCCACCCCCTCGTCGAGGTCCATCGGGCGGGAGCTGTCGGGGGGACTGTCGGCCGAGTCCGCCGCCGGGACGAGTTTGTCCCCCCGCCGGAGGGTGATCGTGGACTTGTCGAACGACAGCACGTCGCTGGCGGCGCGCACCGCGCGATCCAGCAGTTCGCCCTCGTCGTCGGCGGCGGCGACCTCGGCGGCGGCGTCGTGGAGCTGTTCGGTGATCCGTCGCGCCTCGCGGAGCGCGGCCTCCGAGCGGATCCGCTCGCGGGTCGCCGTCGCGTACGAGACGAGCAGCTCCGCGAACTCGAGGTCGCGCTCGTCGAACGCGCCGGTCCCGTCGGTCACCGCCTGGAACACCGCGTCGCCCGCGAACGGGACGGAGATGAGCGAGCGCGACTCGCCGTCGTGGGACTCGGCGCGCCCGTCGTCGACGATGTCGTCGGACAGCACCGACTCCCCCTCGGCGTGGCTGTGCTCCAGCGCGCCGAACCCCCGATCGAACGTCGCCGGGAGCGCCGGGTCGGTCGTCGCCCGCCGCTCGAACCGCTCGGGGGTCGCGGTGTAGACGCACGACCGGTCGAACGCGAGCACCCGCTGTGCGATCTCGACGGTGAGATCGAACAGCTCGCCCTCGCTGTCGGCGTCGACGAGCCGCGGGGCGGCCTCGTGCAGCTCCGTCATCACCCGCTCGCGCCGCGTCAGGTCCGCCTCCGCCCGGAGGCGCTCGTACGCCTGCCCGACGTGGGTCGCCAACAGCTCCGCCAGCTCGCGGTCCGTCTCGTCGAACGCGTGCGGGAGCCGCGAGACGGCCTGAAAGACGGCGTCGCCGCCGAACGGCACCGAGATGCCGGACCCCGACTGGTCGTCGTCGGCCGTCTCGTGGTCCTCCACGTCGTCGACGTGGATCGTCTCGCCCCGCCGCACGGCGCGGCCGCCGATCGACTCGTCGGCCGGCACCCGCTCGTGGAGCCAGTCGACGTCGGCCGAGCGCGCCCGCGCGACCATCACGTCGCCCTCCTTGACGACCACCGAGCAGTGGTCGAACGACAGCACGCGCTCGGCGACCTCGACGGCCCGCTCGAACAGTTCGGCCACGCTCTCGGCGCCGGCGATGCGGGCGGTGCCGGCGTGCAGTTCCGTCACGCGGCGCCGTGCCGCGCGCAGTTGGCGTCGCGTCTCCCCGCTGCGGGCGTGGGCGATCTCGTCGGCGAGCCGGCGCGCCGGGCTGCCGGCGGCCACGTAGCCGTCGACGAACGCGTCGCTCGGCTCCTCGTCGGCGTACGCCACGACCGGGATCCGCGTCGCCGCGAGCGCCTCGCGGACGGCGTCCGGGAACGCGGGGGCGCCGACGAGGACGACCGCCTCCGGGCGGCGGCTCCCCTCCAGCCGGTCGCGCACCTCCGCCGGTCCGGTCACGTCGGTCGCCACCCCCTCGACGGACTCGCGGAGCGCCCCCGCGAGCCCGTCCGGAACCGCCACCCCGTCCTCGGCGACGACGAGCACGAGGTGTGACGGCTCCGCCAGAGAATCCGCCATTGGTTACGGGCAGTTGGTGTATCCTAATTTAAGAGTAACGGCGATCCGGACGCGGCCCGGAACCCTTTTGCGCGGCGACGGGGCACAACGTGGTAATGAGCGACCTTACTGCGGAGTACCGCCTCGACTACTTCGAGGAGGAGGGGTTCTCCCGGAAGGAGTGTCCGTCGTGCGGCGCGCACTTCTGGACGCGCGACGACGAGCGCGAGCTGTGCGGCGAGCCGCCCTGCGAGGACTACTCGTTCATCGGCGAGCCCGGGTTCGACGAGCCGTACACGCTCGAGGAGATGCGCGAGGCGTTCCTCTCGTACTTCGAGGCCCACGACCACGAGCGGATCGCGCCGTACCCGGTCGCGGCGAACCGGTGGCGCGACGACGTGCTGTTGACGCAGGCGTCCATCTACGACTTCCAGCCGCTCGTGACCTCGGGGGAGACGCCGCCGCCGGCGAACCCCCTGACGATCAGCCAGCCGTGCATCCGGATGCAGGACATCGACAACGTGGGCAAGACCGGCCGCCACACGATGGCGTTCGAGATGATGGCCCACCACGCGTTCAACGCCAAAGAGGAGGTCGGCGACACGTACGCCTACTCCGGGGAGGTGTACTGGAAGGACGAGACCGTCCGGCTGTGTGACGGGCTGTTCGAGGAACTGGGGGCGAACCTCGACGAGATCACCTACATCGAGGACCCGTGGGTCGGCGGCGGCAACGCCGGGCCCGCCATCGAGGTCATCTACAAGGGCGCCGAGCTGGCGACGCTCGTGTTCATGTCGCTGGAGCAGGACCCCGACGGCGAGTACGAGCTGAAGGACGGCAACACGTACTCCGAGATGGACACGTACATCGTGGACACGGGGTACGGGCTGGAGCGGTGGACCTGGATGAGCCAGGGCACCCCGACCGTGTACGAGGCCGTCTACCCCGAGATGATCGGGTTCCTCAAGCAGAACGCCGGGATCGACCTCACCGACGAGGAGGAGGAGCTCGTCCGGCGCGCGTCCACGCTCGCGGGCCACCTCGACATCGACGAGGCCGAGGACATCGAGGCCGCCCGCGACAACATCGCCGACAAGCTCGGCGTCGACACCGACGAGCTGACGACGCTGCTGGAGCCGCTGGAGAGCATCTACGCCATCGCCGACCACTGCCGCACGCTCGCGTACATGTTCGGCGACGAGATCGTGCCGTCGAACGTCGGGACGGGCTACCTCGCGCGGATGGTGCTGCGGCGGACGAAGCGGCTCGTCGACGAGGTCGGCGTGGACGCCCCGCTCGACGAGTTGGTCGACATGCAGGCCGAGCGCCTCGGCTACCACAACCGCGACACGATCCGGGACATGGTGCGCACCGAGGTGGAGAAGTACCGCGAGACGCTCGAACGCGGCGGCCGCAAGGTCGAGTCGCTGGCCGACGAGTACGCCGGCACCGGCGACCCGATCCCCGTCGAGGACCTGATCGAGCTGTACGACTCCCACGGCATCCAGCCGGACATGGTCGAGGAGATCGCCGCCGAGCGCGGCGCCGAGGTCGCGGTGCCCGACGACTTCTACGGGCTGGTCGCCTCCCGGCACGACTCCGCGCAGGCGTTCGACCGCGACGACGCGGCCGACGACCGCCTCGCGGAGCTCCCGGAGACCGAGCGCCTCTACTACGACGACCAGGAGCGCACGGAGTTCGAGGCGGTCGTCCTCGACGTGTTCGAGCGCGAGGACGGCTACGACGTCGTGCTCGACCAGACGATGTTCTACCCCGAGGGCGGGGGCCAGCCCGCCGACCGCGGCACGCTGTCGACGGCCGACGCCACCGTCGAGGTGACCGACGTCCAGCTGTCGGGCGACGTGGTGCTCCACCGCACCGACGAGGACCCCGGGAAAGGCGAGTTCGTCCGCGGCCAGATCGACGCCGACCGCCGCGGGCGGCTGATGCGCCACCACACCGCCACCCACATCGTCGGCTTCGCCGCCCGACAGGTGCTCGGCGACCACGTCCGGCAGGCGGGCGCCCAGAAGGGCATCCAGTCGTCGCGCCTCGACGTGGCCCACTACGACCGCGTCTCCCGCGACCAGGTGAAAGAGATCGAGCGCGTCGCCAACGACCTCGTCCGCCGCAACCTCCCGGTGCGACAGGAGTGGCCCGACCGCCACGAGGCCGAGTCCGAGCACGGCTTCGACCTGTACCAGGGCGGGATCCCGCCGGGCGAGCAGATCCGCCTGATCCGCGTCGGCGACGACGTGCAGGCGTGCGGCGGCACCCACGTCGCCCGGACCGGCGACATCGGGACGATCAAGCTCCTGAAGGCCGAGCCCGTGCAGGACGGCGTCGAACGGCTCGTGTTCGCCGCCGGCGAGGCGGCGATCGACGCCACCCACCGCACCGAGGACGCGCTGTACGACGCGGCGGACGTGCTCTCCGTGGACCCGCAGGAGGTCCCCGAGACGGCCGAGCGCTTCTTCGTCGAGTGGAAGGAGCGCGGCAAGACGATCGACCGCCTGAAGGAGGAACTCGCGGAGCTTCGCGCCGCCGCGGACGGCGAGGAGGTCGAGATCGGCGACGCCGTCGCGGTCGTCCAGCGGATGGACGCCGACAGCGACGAACTGCGCGCCACCGCCAACGCCCACGTCGAGGACGGCCGCATCGCCGTGCTCGGCTCCGGCGCGGGCGGGGCGGCCACCTTCGTCGTCGGCGTCCCCGACGGCGTCGGCATCAACGCCGGCGAGGTCGTCGGCGGCTTCGCGGGTCGCGTCGGCGGCGGCGGCGGCGGCCCGCCGGACTTCGCGCAGGGCGGCGGTCCCGAGGTGGGTGCGCTCGACGACGCGCTCGACGCCGCGGCGGACGTGCTCCGGCAGAAGCTGGAGGCGTGAGCCGGTGACGCTCGTCGACGCGCTCCCGTACCCGATGGCGGCGGCGGAGGTGCGCGGGCTCACCGAGTCCGACCGGATCGTCGAGGCCCACCACGAGGTGATCGCCAAGCGGTCGGGCACCGAGGTGGTGCCGGCGATGCTGATCACGACCGAGACGAAGTCGTTCGCGGTGGTCGAGGACCGCGAGGCCGAGCGCTACCGCGTGCTCGACGCGGGCGACCGCGACGACCGCGACGACGTGTACGCGACGCTGCGCGAGTGGGCGACCGAGCAGGGGTACGGCGGACCGTAGCGCCCGCCGTCCGCGACCGAACCGTCTTTGTCCCGACGCCGTCCCGGTAGCGGCGTGTCCGACGACCCCGACGGCGGCGACGACCCCTCGATTCGCGAGTACGACAAACTCGTCCGCGACCGGATCCCCGAGACGATCCGCGCGACCGACGAGACGCCCGTCACCCGGCGCGTCGACGGCGAGGAACTGCAGCGGTACCTCCTCGACAAACTCGTCGAGGAGGCGACGGAAGCGCGCGACGCCGGCAGCGACCCGGCGGAGTCGGTCGACGCGGAACTCGCGGACCTCGCGGCGGTGCTGGACACGCTGGTGGAGCGACGTGGTCGCGACCGGGTGGCGCGACTGCGCCGCGAGAAGCGGGGCGAACGAGGCGAGTTCGACGACGGCGTGGTGCTGGAGCGAGTCCGAGAAGACGGCTGAGAAGCCGTCCCCGCCCGGCGACCGAAACCCCTACTCGGCAGCGCGGCAAGCGCCGCACATGGACCCACGCATCCGCGAGCACGCCGAGACCATCGTCGAGCACTCCATCGACCTCGAGGCGGGCGACAACCTCGTCATCCACCTCCCCGCGGAGGCCGAGGACCTGGCCGTCGCGCTCCACGAGTACGCCGGCGACATCGGCGCCAACCCCGTCTACCTCAACAACTCCACCCGCGCCGACCGCGCGTACCTCCGCGCCCGCGAGGAGGACTTCGAGCTGCCCGAGCACAAGCTGGCGCTGTTCGAGGAGACGGACGCGTTCGTCATCGCCCGCGGCGGCGGCAACGTCTCGGAGAAGGTCGACGTCGACCCCGGGACGACCGCCGACTACAACCGCGCGACCCGCCCCGTCCAGCAGGAGCGCCTCTCGAAGACGTGGTGTCTCACCCAGTTCCCCACGGAGGGCCGCGCGCAGTTGGCAGGGATGAGCACCGAGGAGTACGAGAACTTCGTGTACGACGCCGTCAGCCTCGACTGGGAGGCGCAAGCGGAGTTCCAACAGGAGATGGTCGACCGCCTGAACGACGCCGAGGAGGTGCGGATCCGGTCGGGCGAGGAGACGGACGTGACGATGTCCATCGCGGGCAACTCCGCGCTCAACGACGACGGGAAGGCGAACCTCCCCGGCGGCGAGGTGTTCACCGCGCCGGTCAAGGACAGCGTGGACGGCACCGTCCACTTCGACCTCCCGCTGTACCGGCAGGGCCGCGAGATCGAGGACGTGCGCCTCACGTTCGAGGACGGCCGCGTCACCGAGTTCTCCGCCGGGCGCAACGAGGACGTGCTGGAGGGCGTGTTCGACACCGACGAGAACGCCCGCTACCTCGGCGAACTCGGGATCGGGATGAACCGCGCCATCGACCGGTTCACCTACAACATGCTGTTCGACGAGAAGATGGGCGACACCGTCCACATGGCCGTCGGCGCCGCCTACCCCGAGACGGTCGGGGAGGGGAACGAGGTGAACGAGTCCGCCGAACACGTCGACATGATCGTCGACATGAGCGAGGACTCCGTCATCGAACTGGACGGCGAGGTCGTGCAGGAGGACGGGACGTTCGTGTTCGAGGATCGCGAGGCACGAACGGAGTGAGCGCCTCGACAGTACGGCGGCGAGGTCCGGAGGGCCGAGCCGCCCACGACGACCACGAGGCGTGAGCCGACCGGAGTGAGGCGAGCGCCTCGAACCGAGCGGGGAGCGAAGCGACCCGCGAGGCGAGCGCGGCCGGGCGAGCGACGGACCGAAACGACGGACCGGGACCTTGCCGGGCGCGTGGCGCGCACGACCGCTCGGCCCGACACGCCGTCGATCGTCGTCGCTCGTCGTCGACTCGTTCCAGTCGAAACCCGGGGGACGACTCGCCACACGACCCGATCGGTACTGTGTGGAACTGTCACATTCCCCGCCGATGGCGGGGTCCTCGGCCCCGCTCCCGGCCGGTCGGGAACCCTCACGGAAGTGCGTGTACTAAGGTGTTTCTCTCCACCCCCCGGTCCGGGGATTTATGTCGGTGTGGTCGTCGGTCCCATACGTGCCCAAGGTGAACTGTCCCGACTGCGGCCGTCACATCGGCATGCACGAACTCGAGGCGAAGACGACGGCGCAGTCCGGCGGCTTCTCGACCCGGTACCGTTGTCCGTTCTGTCGGACGGACATGGAAGACGTCACCGAGTTCATGGTCTGACTCGACGAGTCGGCTCCCCGTTCCGCCCGGCCTCGCCGCGGGTTACTCCTGGATGTCGAGGTCGAACTGCGCGTTCTCCACGACGGTGTTGAGCACGACCGACGTGTTCGTCTCGCGGATGTCCTGGTCGGCGAGCAGTCCCTTGATCCCCTCGTTCATCTCGTCGGTGTCGTGGAACTTCCCGATCGCGATGACGTCGTAGTCGCCGGTCACCTCGTACACCGAGGTCATCTGCTTTTGCTCCCGGAGGCGGTCGACGATCTCCGGGAGGGCGCTCCCCTCCACCTTCAACTGGACGATCGCGGTGACGTCGTAGCCGAGGCGGTCGTAGTTCACCCGCGGGGTGTACCCCTCGATGACCCCCTCGTCCTCGAGGTCGCGGAGGTGGTTCGAGACGGTCGTCACCGACACGTCGAGGTCCTCGCCCAGCGAGCGGAGGCTGGCGCGGCCGTTACCGAGCAGCGCGTTGACGAGTCTGGCGTCGAGATTTTCGTACGTCATTACACTCGACCACGTCCCCCGGGGTTTAGAATTTGACGGACGTCCAATCACGGCCCCCGCGAGGGGAAATTGCACCGACCGCCAACGTCTATATACACGGAGTGTGACTACCACAACGTCCACAACATGACGGACGGAAACACCAAACCCGACGGCGGGCTGAGCGCGGTGGAGCAGGACGTCCTCGACGAGATCGAGGAGAAGGGGATCGACTTCCTCCGTCTGCAGTTCACCGACATCCTCGGCACGGTGAAGAACGTCTCCGTCCCGGCCACGCAGGCCGAGAAGGCGTTCACCGAGGGTATCTACTTCGACGGCTCCTCCATCGACGGCTTCGTGCGCATCCAGGAGTCGGACATGCGGCTCAAACCCGACCCCGAGACGTTCGCGGTGCTCCCGTGGCGGACCCGCGAGGAGGGCGCCGGCGGCGCCGCACGTCTCATCTGTGACGTCTACGACACGTCGACGGGCGAGCCGTTCGAGGGCGACCCGCGCCGCGTCCTGAAGGACGCGCTCGACCGTGCCGCCGACATGGGCTTCGAGGTGAACGCAGCGCCCGAACCCGAGTTCTTCCTGTTCGAACACGACGAGGAGGGTCGCGCGACGACGAAGACGAACGACGCCGGCGGCTACTTCGACCTCGCGCCGAAGGACCTCGCGTCCGACGTGCGCCGCGACATCATCTACGGCCTCGAGGATATGGGCTTCGAGATCGAGGCGTCCCACCACGAGGTCGCCGAGGGCCAACACGAGATCAACTTCGAGTACGACGACGCCCTCGCGACGGCCGACAACGTCGGCACCTTCCGCACGGTCGTGCGCGCGATCGCCGCCCAGCACGACCTCCACGCGACGTTCATGCCGAAGCCGATCCCGCGGATCAACGGCTCGGGCATGCACACCCACATCTCGCTGTTCACCGAGGACGGGGAGAACGCCTTCCACGACGAGGACGACGAGTTCAACCTCTCGGAGACGGCCAAGCAGTTCACCGCCGGCATCCTCGAGCACGCGCCCGCCATCGCGGCCGTGAGCAACCCGACGGTGAACAGCTACAAGCGGCTCGTCCCCGGCTACGAGGCGCCCGTGTACGTCGCGTGGTCCGACCGCAACCGCTCGGCGCTCATCCGCAAGCCGGCCGCGCGCGTGCCGGACGCCTCGCGCATCGAGGCGCGCTTCCCCGACCCGTCGTGTAACCCGTACCTCGCGTTCGCGGCGCTCGTCCACGCCGGGCTCGACGGCATCGAGAAGGAACTGGAGTGCGACGACCCCGTCCGCGAGAACATCTACGAGTTCGACGAGGCCAAGCGCGAGGAGTACGGCATCGAGACGCTGCCGTCGAACCTCGGCGCCGCCATCGCGGAGCTGGAGGAGGACGAGCTCGTGAAGAACGCGCTCGGCGACCACGTCGCCGAGAAGTTCATCGAGGCGAAGAAGGCCGAGTACGACGAGTACCGGATCGACGTCTCCCAGTGGGAGCTCGACCAGTACCTCGAGACGTTCTGAGCGTCGGCCCACACCCACGACCACCCGTTCTTTCGGCGGCTCGCGTCCCCAGCGGCGGCGCCGTCGTCCCCGACCGTCCGGCACGACGCCCGCGCTCGCCGTCCGTCGCCGGCTATCGCGACTCCTCGCCGTCGTCGGCGACGGGCTCGGCCTCGGTGATGAGGTCGCCGACGGACGCCGACTCCGACTCGCCGCCGCCGTCGTCGCGTCCCCGCGTCGCGCGCGCCCGAGCGACGAGCGTGGGCCACGCGACGATCACCGCCACGCCGACGAACGACAGCGGGAGCACCGCGAGCAGTCGGAACGGCGTCGTGTCGGGGACGACGCCGAACACGTACGGGAGGCCGACGGAGGCGATCCCGTAGGCGGACCCGAACAGGACGCCGATCACGCCGAGCCCGACGACGGTGTCGACGCGGCCGACGGGCGCCGTCTCGGTGCCGCGCACGCGCCAGACGGCGTAGCCGCCGAGGCCGCCCCCGAGCGCGATCCCCGCCTCCAGCACCTCCGCCCCGTGGCCGCCGGCGGCCGCGAGGACGACGGCGCCGAGGCCCAGTCCGGCGGCGAAGAAGAACGCGCGGTCCGGCCGGGGTCGGAACCCCGACCGGGCGACCCGCTGGAACGCCACGAGGCCCGCGACCCCGACGGCGACGCCGGCGACCACGTCGACGAGGTAGTGGACGCCGAGGACGACGCGGGTGAGCGCGACGACGGCGATCAGCACGCCGGCCACGCGGAGTCGGGTGCGTCGGTCCCACACGTCGAGGAACGTCGCGAGCCCGCCGTACACCATCGTCGCGCCGATGGCGTGCCCGGAGGGGAACGAGAAGCCGTCGCCGGTGGCGGCGCCCGCGTAGACGTCGGCGGCGACGGCGGGGATCCAGAGGGGCACGGCCGCCTCCCCGGCGCCGGGCGGGCGCCCGAGCGCGAACAGGCTCTTGAGGCCGACGGTGATCGCGAGCGCGCCGAGGCCGACGGCGATCAGCGTGGCGCCGACGCTGCGCGGGTTGGCCGCCAGCCGGCGGTCGCCGAGCCAGTAGAGGAGCCCGAGCCCGAGGTAGAGGAACCACGCGTCGCCCAGCTGCGTGAGGAGGACGGCGACGACGACGAGCCACTCGGGGAGCGCGAGCGCGGGACCGGTGATCAGGCCGTGGTCGGACACGACGCCACCTCAGCGACGGTCCCGGACGGCGTCGAGCGCCTTCCAGGGGACCTCGACGACGTTCAGCCCGACGCCGACGAGCACGAACAGCGTGTACAGGCCGAGCGTCGAGAGGAACAACACGATCATCGCGCCGATGGCGAACCAGTCGTCGAGCCACCGGAACGCCCCGAGGACCATCACCGTGCCGTACAGGAGGACGAGGTACGGTCCCCAGCCGCGGGCGTGCCCGCGGCGCAGCCGCTTGCGCACGTACCGCTTCAGCTCCGCCTCGAGCGCGGGCTTCTTCACCGTGCGGTCGTCGATGGCGTCGAGGTCCGCCCGGAGCTCGGCGACGCGCTCGTCCAACTCGCCGATGTCGGGCGCGGGTCGGCCGTCGTCCTCGCGCTCGGCGTCCGCCCCGGCGTCCGCGGTGTCGCCGCTCATTCGTCACTCCGCACGCGCGTCCGTCCCTTTACGTTGCCGGTCTTCCACGTCGCGGGCGCCCGGATCGGCCGCGCGACCGCCCTCGTGGCGGTGGCGCCCCGCGAGTACGGCGTTGATCACCGCCCCCACCAACACCAGCGTCGCGCCGAAGTAGAGGAACGTCACGAGGAGCAACACCGCCCCGAGGACGCCGTACAGCGCCGCCTGCCCGCCGCCGCGGGCGTTCTGGAACTCGACGTACGCCTGGAAGGCGGCCTGGAGGACGGCCCAGCCGACGCCGGCGAACACGGCGCCCGGGAGCGCCTCGCGCAGCGTCACGTCCACGCTCGGGAACACGTAGTACATCGGGAGGAACGCGACCGTCAACAGCGCCGGGAGCGCGAGGAGCCCGGCGACCGCCGCGACCGGCCCGACGCCGACGGCGGCGACGACGCTGCCCAACACCACCATCGCCACGAGGCCGCCGCCGACGCTGGCGGCGACGACGAGCGCGTCGCGCAGCTGGTCGAGGAGCCCCTCCGTCTCGACGCCGCCGTACACCTGCGTGAACGCGATGTCGAGGCCGCGCAACACCTTGAGCGCGCCCCACAGCGTCAGCGGCAGGCTGATCAGCGTCACCGACCCCTGTCCGGCGCTCCCGAGGAGGGCGTCGACGAGCACCTGCTGGCCGGTCTCGGTCAACACGCCCGCGCTCGCCTCGATGACGGCGGCCGCGAGCCGTTCGCCGCCGACCGTCACCGCGATCACGAGCGCGAGCACGGCGGCCGGCAGCAGCGAGACGAACGCGTAGTAGGCGACGCTGGCCGCGAGGAACGTCACGTTCCGGTCGGCGGTCAGCGACGCCACCGCGCGCGCGAGGTCGACCGCCCGCGCCGCGGCGCCGCCGTTCGGGGGACCGTCAGTAGCCACACGTGACGGTTCACGCGAGCGCGAGAAAAGCGCACGGGTGCGTTTCCCCCGACGGGAGCGTCGCCGGCGGTCCCTCCGGGGCGCCGGGCCCGGTCGGCTCGGGCTCGACCGGCTCAGGCCCGGCCGGCGAGGACCGCGTTCGTCGCCGCCCCCACGAGCACGAGGAGGTTCGCGGCGTAGAACCACGTCACGAGCACGACCAGCCCGCCGATGGCGCCGTAGATGCCGATCCGGCCGGCGCCGCCGGCGAAGCGGGCCACCACCGCCCCGGTGAGCGTCCACCCGGCGGCGGCGACGACCGTCCCGGGCACGACCTCGGTACGGGTCACCTCGGCGGCCGGGAGCGCGTAGAACAGCGGGAACAGCGCGACCGCCGACAGCGCGAACACCGTCGCGGGGACGGCGACGCGCACCAGCGACTCGTTGGCGTACAGCGAGAGGGCGCCGCCGGCGACGACGACGGCGGCGACGCCGAGCGCGCCGACGCCGAAGGCGAACAGGGTGTCCCGCAGCCGGCTGAGGATCCCCCGCTCGTCCCCGCGGTACACCGCCGCGAACGCGCGGTCGAGGCCGCGGAACAGCTGGACCACCGAGAAGCACACGAGCAGTCCCGCGACGACGGCGATCCCCCGTCGATCGGCGACGTCGCCGAGCGAGCCGCGCAGGAACGTCCGTCCCCGCTCGGTCAGGAGGTCGCCGCCGGCGGCGACCGCGCCCGCCGCGACCGGCCGGCCGCCGACGGCGGCGACGAGCGCGACGGCCAACACGGCGACCGGCAGCACGGCGACGATGCTGTAGTACGCGAGGCTCCCGGCGACGAACGTGGCGTCGGCACGGCGAAGGGCCCGCGCGACGGCGACGACCGTCGCCGCCGCCCCGACGGGCGCCGTCCGGTCGTCCGCCGTGTCGCGGGAGTCGCCGGACACACCAACCGTGTTGCCGGCGAAGGGACAAGAAGCCGGCGGTCGCGCCCCGGCGCCCGTTCCCGCTCGCCCACACTCGACCCCGCCCGACCCCCGGCGGCGGCGAGCGCGGCGTCGTCAGCCGAGGTCGGCGGTGACGTCGCGCATCTCGGCGACGGTCGCGTCGGTCTTGAACGCGGTGCCGGAGTAGTGGGCGCGGGCGGCCGCGAAGCCGGCGTCGCGCAGCGCCGCGACGAACTCCTCCATCCCGATGGCGGGGCGGCTCCACTGCTTGTACAGGCGGTGTTGGTCGTAGTGGGTCGGGCGGTCCGGCTCGCCGGCGACGGTGTCGAGCAGTTTCCGGGCGCGTTTCGCCTCGCCCATGTCGTCGGTGACCGCGTCCGAGACGCGCTCGACGAACGACGGCTCGGCGACGGGGCCCAGCCAGATCGGGCCGGCGGTGACGACCCGCCGCGACCCGCAGTCGGGGCACACCTCCGGCGCGTCGGGGAGCCGGCCGAACTCGTGGTCGCGTTCGAGGCAGTCCTGGCAGTGGTGGACGAACCCCAGTTCCTCCAGCGCGGCGTTCGCCTCCGTCGCGTTCGCCTCCAGTTCGAGGTACGTCCGGGCGTAGTGGCGCGAGACGTGCGAGCAGACCGGGACGGCGGCCTTGTCGCGGCTGGCCGCCCGGCGCACGAGCGCGCCGATCAGCACGCGCAGGCCCATCTCCGGGTGGTACTCGGTGTTGCGCGGGACCGTGTCGTAGCGGCGGACGCCGGACTCGAAGTGGGCGCCACACAGCGGCGCGGTGTCGGTCGCCGTGACGCACAGGAGGTTCCGGGTGCCCGCGACCGCCGCGTCGACGAACGGCATCGGCGAGCCGTACGGGTCGACGTCGACGACGTCGAAGAAGCCCTCGTGGAGCAGCGCGTTCGCGTCGCGCTGGACGGCCTCGCCGCCGTACTCGGCGAGGTTGCGGGCGGCGAGCGCGACCGCCTCGGCGTCGACGCGGCGGCGGTCGCGTCGTACCCCTCGGCGGCCGCCCGCGCGGCGCGGACGCCGGAGGCGGCCATCGCGTCGAGGTACGTCTCCGCGCGCGGCTCGCGCTCGGCGTACGCCCGGAGGACGGCGACGGTGACGTCGCGGTTCAACTCCATCTCCGGGTTGTAGAACACCTCGTCGGCGCGCCCCTCGCTCGCGCCGTCGCGCGCGCCCTCCACCTTGACGGTGACGCCGCCCTCCGTGACCTCCATTTGCTCGTGGTGTGCCGCCCGCGCGGTTAACCCCCGTGGAATCGAGCGCCGCCCGCCGGCCGGCGCGACCCCGAGTCGCCCCGTCCGAAGCGTTTTGCCACGGCCACGCCAACGGCCGTGACGTGACACGCGGCGACGGCGGCGGGGATCCGGAGCCGGCGACCGGGAGCGACGCGGTCGGCGACGGGGACGCCGCCGGCCCCGCGGCGGACGCCGACTCGCTCGCCGCCCTCGCGGCGGACGACTGGCGCGCCGCCCTCGCGGCGGACGACTGGCGCGCCGCCCTCGCGGCCGCGGGCGAACTCCGGCCCCCCGTCGTCCGGGAGATCATCGGCACCCACGGCGACCGCGGTCGCCGCGCCATCGAGGCCGTCGCCGAGGGCCGGGTGAAGGGGTACCGCGACTTCACGGTCGTCGTCGGCTACCGCACCGAGCACATCGTGGAGGGGGGCGGCTGCGACTGTCAGGACGCGACGTACAACCTCGACACCTCCGACCCCGACGAGCGGTGCTGGCACGCGCTCGCCGTCGACATCGCCGAGCGCGTCGACCGCGTCGACGACCACGACATGTGGTACTCCGACGTGGCGGAGTTCCTGTGACGCCCCCGTCGACCGAACGTTGAAATCGGAGACCGCGCCCAGCGTCGCCGATGCGCTGACCGACACGGCGCGCCGGACGGCGGGTGTGCGACCCGACGGCGCGCTCGCGGTGCCGAGAGCGGGGTCGCCTGTCAGCCACGATCGCGAGCGGCCGCACCCTGGCGAAGCGGCCCCCCGTCACTCGAACGAGGCGGTCTCGACGGTGAGTCCGTAGTAGACGGCGGGGGCGAGCGCCAACGCGACGGACGAGAGCACCGCCGCCGTCGACACCGCACCGGCGAGCAGCGCCGCGAACAGGACGCCGACGCCGAGGACGACGCCGACCCCGACGGCGACCAGTCGGCTGTCCTCGGTCGCGTAGAAGCCGGCCACCCGGGCCGCGAGCGCGCCCAGCACCCACACGACGAGCGCCGACGCCGCGCCGAACGGGGTGGCGACGAGCAGGCCGGCGAGCAGCAACGCCGCGCCCGCGACGCCGCCGGCGACGAGGAACGCCCGGCCGTCGGGGAGCCGTCGGGCGGGGGTGTAGACGACGCCGTACGCCCACGTGGGCGCGGCCACGAGGAGGCCGAGGAACGTCCCCCGGAGCACCGCGACCGGCAGCCGGGCGCCGGCCGTCGCGACGGCGTCGCCGACGAGGACGAGGCCGGCCAGCGTCCCCACGACGGCGACGACCCGCGGCGGGAGCACCGTGGTCGGGTCGTCGTCGTGGTAGACGGCGTACAGCGCGAACGGGTAGAGGAGCCCGACGCCGGTGAGCAGCGACGGCGTGACGTCGCCGCTCGCCCACCCGGCGAACGCCGCGATCGGGACCGCGAGGAGGAACCCGGTGAGCAGGGCCAACTCCGGGGCACGACGGTTCACGGCCGCGGTACGGGCGGCCCGGTCAAAACCCCCTCGGCGGGGGGCCGTCCGCGGGGTCGAGCGCCCCAGTCGGCCGATCCGCGGCGATCGGCACAGACGGAAGCGTTTAGGCGGTGCCGGAGGTAGCGTCCGCCATGGCGGACTGTCCACTCGCCGACGATTGCCCCCGGTTCTCCGAACGGATCCAGGGGATGGGCTGTCAACACTACGGCGACCGCGGCGGCGCCGAGTGGTGCAACGAGTACAACATGCCCATCTCGGACCTGAAGCAACAGCCCGTGAAACCCGGCGAGGAGGTCGTCGTGGAGGTCGACGACATCCACGAGAGCGGCGCCGGCGTCGGCCGGACCGAGGACGGCTTCATCGTGATGGTCGACGGACTCCTCCCGCCGGCGCGGGCCATCGTCCGCATCGACCGCGTGAAGCACAACCACGCGAAGGCGAAACACGTCGTCGAGCGCCTCCCCGACGAAGAGGAGCTCGACGGCGACGCCGACGTGGACGCGGAGGAGGCCGACGTCGAGGCCGAGGAGCCGCAGTCGCGTCGCGAACGGTTGGGCTCACGCGACAACTTCTGGGGCTCGTAGGGCTCGCCCGTCCCGGGGGTCGCGGCTGGACAGTCCGTACTATGCTTTTTGTGTGCCCGGGTTCGAGTGGTCGTATGGCAGACGAGGGGAGCCTCGACGCGGTCGACGTCGCCGAACTGCTCGACCGCGCGGGCTTCGACGCCGACCGGAGCGTCCTCACCCGTCGGCAGGCCGAGGTGTTGGCGCTGCGCGAGCGGAACGTGCGGCAGGCCGACATCGCCGAGCTGTTGGGCACGTCCCGCGCGAACGTGTCGAGCGTCGAGTCGTCGGCCCGCGACAACGTCGAGAAGGCGCGCGAGACGGTCGCGTTCGCCGAGGCGCTGTCGGCGCCGGTCCGGATCGAGATCGCCGCCGGCACCGACCTCTACGACGTCCCCGACCGCGTGTACGACGCCTGCGACGCCGCCGAGGTGAAGGTGAACCACACCGCCCCGGACCTGATGAAGCTCGTGAGCGACCACGCCGGCGACGCCGTGCAGGGCCGGGAGGTCGTCGCCCCGATCCTCGTCGGGATCACCGGCACCGGGGCGGTCCGCGTCCGCCGGTCGGAGTAGCGGTCCCCGCTCCCCGGGTCGGTCCCGACGGAGCCGGCTTTTTGTCCCGGTCGCCCGCAGCCGTGGGTATGGACCTGCGACTCGGCGGCGACACGGCGCTGGTGACGGCGAGCTCGAGCGGCCTCGGCTTCGCGGCGGCGGCCTCGCTGGCGGCCGAGGGCGCGAACGTGGTCGTGTGCGGCCGGACGCCCGCCCGCCTCGACGACGCCGAGGCGGCGCTCTCGGACGCCCCCGGCGACGTGCTGGCGGTCGAGGCGGACGTGACCGACCGCGCCGACGTGGCGGCGCTCGTCGCGGCGACCGTCGACGAGTTCGGCGGCCTCGACCACGTCGTCACCAGCGCCGGCGGCGTCCCGCCCGGCACCTTCGACGAGACGACCGACGACCAGTGGCGCGGCGCGTTCGACACGCTCGTGATGAGCGCGGTGTGGACGCTCCGCGAGGCGCGCCCCCACCTCGCGGACAGCGACGCGGGCACCGTCACCTGCATCACCTCCACGTCGGTGCGGGAGGCCATCGACGGGCTCGTGCTCTCGAACGCCGTCCGGCGGACGGTGATCGGGCTCGTGAAGACGATCTCGCGGGAGTGGGCACCCGACGTCCGCGCCAACGCGGTGTTGCCGGGCGCCCACGAGACCGCCCGGATCGAGGAGCTGATCGCGGACGCCATCGACCGCGGCGAGGTCGACGACTACGACGAGGGGCTGGCCGACTGGGCCGCGGACGTCCCGCTGGACCGCATCGGCGACCCGCGCGAACTCGGCGACGTGGTCGCGTTCCTCGCCTCCGAGCGGGCGTCGTTCGTCACGGGCACCGCGCTCCCGGTCGACGGCGGGACGCTCCGCTCGTAACCCGGTCGTCGACGCCGACGCCGACCCGTCGGCCGATCCGGCGACGCCGGATCAGAACCGTCCCTGCTCTTTCAGCGTCGCGACCGCTTCGCGAACCGCCTCCGCCCGCTCGGCCGGGACGACGAGTACGCGGTCGTCGTACGCGACCACACACAGCCCGTCGACGCCGACCAGCGACACGTGGGTGTCGCCGTCGGCCGCGACGACGTTGTCCCCTGCGTCGACGGCCAGCGCCTCGGCCCCCTCGGCGACGACGTTCCCGTCGGCGTCGGCGTCGAGCACCCGCCGCAGGGCGTCCCACGCCCCGAGGTCGTCCCACGCGAACGCGGCGGGCACGACGGCGGCCCGCTCGGCGCGCTCCATCACCGCGTAGTCGACGCTGACGGGGTCGACCGCCTCGAAGCCGGCCGCCGGGTCGGGGTCGTCGCGGTCGAGCGCGTCGACGAGCGGGCCCAGCGGCGTGTCGCGCGCCTCGCGGAACAGCGCCTCGGGCGTCCACGCGAAGATCCCAGCGTTCCACAGGTAGCCGGCGTCGACGTACCCGTCGGCGGCGTCGGCGTCCGGCTTCTCGTGGAAGGCCGCGAGGTCGCGGTACGAGCGGTCGCCGACGCCGCGGGCCGGCCCGGGTTCGATGTAGCCGTAGCCGGTCGCCGGGCGGGTCGGCTCCACGCCGAAGGCGACGAGGCGACCGGTGGCGGCGGCGACGCGGGCGCCGCGGGCCATCGTCCGCTCGAACCCGTCGCCGTCGGGGACGTGGTGGTCCGCCGGGAGGACCACGACCACGGGGTCGCCGTCGACGGCCTCGCGGGCGCGGTGGGTCGCGTACAGCATCGCCGGCCCGGTGTCCTTGCCGGCCGGTTCGACGACCACCGTCGCGTCGGGCGCGTGCTCGGGGACCGCGTCGGCGAACGCGGGCCGGGTGGCGACGAGCGTCGCGTCCGCGAACCCGGTGCGCGCGACGGTCCGCGCGAGGAGGCTCCCTCGGCGCCGTCGGGCGCGAGGAACTGCTTGGGGCGGTCGCTCCGCGAGGCGGGGTACAGCCGGGAGCCGGTGCCGCCGGCGAGGACGACGGCGACGACGGGTCGGTCCATTGCCGTGGGGTGGTCGCGCCGGCGGATAAGGACGGGGGGCGGCCGCCCGCGGCGCGTCGGCGACCCATCGCCGTCCGCTACTCGTCGTCGAGGAGGCGGATCGTGTCGTCGCCGTTCGGGACGACGCAGACGAACGCCCCCGGCTCGTCCCCGTCGTTGCGGTACCAGTGCGGGACACCCGCGGGGATGAGGAGCGCGTCGCCGGCGCTCACCACGTGTTCCTCGCCGTCGATGCCGACCGTGTACTCGCCGGCGAGGACGTACTGCTCGTGTTCGACCTCGTTCGTGTGGGTCGGGACGGTCGCCCCCGGCGCGAGTTCGAACCGGCGCATCGCGAAGTGGGGCGCGCCGTCGGACTCGTCGAGCAGGACCGCCTTCGACATCCCCTCGCCGGCGTCGACGGTCTCGGCCGCCACGTCGCGGCCGCGCTTCACGACCGGGTCCGGTCCCTCCCTCGTCGACTCCGCGGTGTCGCTCATGCCCGGGTGTTCGTGTGCGCGCTGATAAGTCCCGGCGGCCGTCTTTATACCGCGTGGGGAACTACCCCGAGGTATGCGAGGAATCCGTGTCGGGCGGGTCGCCGGGATCCCCATCCAGTTGAACTGGACGTTCCTCCTCGTGCTCCCGCTGTTCGCGTACCTCATCGGGAGCCAGGTCGGGGAGTTCTCGGTACTCGTCGCCGACACCTTCGGCGTCGCCATCCCGGCGGACGCGCTCACGGGCGGCGCGCTCCCGTGGGTGCTCGGGACGGCCGCGGCGCTCGGACTGTTCGTCTCGGTGTTGCTCCACGAGTTCGGCCACTCGCTCACCGCGATGCACTACGGCTACCGGATCAACGCCATCACGCTGTGGCTGTTCGGCGGCGTCGCGCAGTTCGAGGAGATGCCCGAGGACTGGCGCCAGGAGTTCGCCGTCGCGATCATGGGGCCGGCCGTCTCGGTCGCCATCGGCGTCGTCGCCTACGCGGTGTTCGTCACGGTCGCGCTCCCGCCGACGGCCGCGTTCGTCGTCGGCTACCTCGCGTTGATGAACCTCGTGCTCGCGGCGTTCAACCTCCTCCCCGGCTTCCCGATGGACGGCGGGCGGATCCTGCGGGCGCTGCTGGCGCGCAACCGGCCGCACGCCCGGGCGACCCAGATCGCCGCCGAGGTCGGCAAGGTGTTCGCGTTCCTGCTGGGGCTGTTCGGGCTGTTCGGCGGCAACTGGCTCACGGTCGGGCTGGCGTTCTTCATCTACATCGCCGCCTCCAGCGAGTCCCAGCAGACGACGATGCGGGCGGCGTTCCAGGGCGTCACCGTCCGCGACATCATGACCCCCCGCGACCACCTGCAGACGGTCGAGCCGCGCACGAGCGTGGCACAGCTCATGGAACGGATGTTCCGCGAGCGCCACACGGGCTACCCGGTGTTGAAGAGCGGCCGGCTCGTCGGCATGGTGACGCTGGAGGACGCGCAGGCCGTCCGCGAGGTGGAGCGCGACGCCTACACCGTCTCGGACGTGATGGCGCGCGACATCACGAGCGTCACGCCGGAGGCGGACGCGCTCGCGGCGCTGGAGGCGATGCAGCGCAACAGCGTCGGCCGCCTCGCCGTCATCGACGCGGAGGGCGACCTCGTGGGGCTCATCTCCCGGAGCGACCTCATGACGGCGTTCAACATCATCCAGCAGGGCGGCCGGGAGTCGCTCGGCCTCGGCGGCGAGGCGAGCGTCCTCCCCGGCGTCGGCGGCCGCGGCGTCTGAACGGACGGCGCGGCGGCTCGCGGGGCGGCCGTCGGAGAAGGTCCAGGTGCGAGAATTGAACCCGCGTCTCAGCCTCCACAAGGCTGAAGGATAGTCCACTACCCCAACCCGGACACGCAGACGACAGTAGCCCGGTGTGCCTGAAATACGTTACGACTCCCCCGATCCCGTGCGTGCGAGGCTCTCGCACGCCCCGCGGCGCCGCCGGTCGCCCGCGCGGCCGTCCGCCCGCGCGGCCCCGTCGACCGTCGCGCTTTTGACGCGCGCTCGGCTACTGTGGGCAAGGCTGTGGCCATCACGGACAAGATCTACCTGAAGAACCACCGGCAGATCGCCTCTCAGCTCGACGCCAACATCCCGAAGGGCGCGTTCAAGGGGGCGACGCTTGATCTCGTGTTCTCGGGCGACGGGCTCGCCGAGTTGGACGAGGCGACCCGGGACCGCGTGCTGGAGTTCGCCGAGGACTTCCTCGACTGCGGCTGCGACGACGCGCCGTACTGCGGCCACCCCGAGCGGAAGTTCGTGCGCTACCTGCTGGAACTGCGGGCACAGGGGCTCGGTCCGGACGCCATCGTCGACGTGATGGGCGACGACTACATGCTGTACGCGTACCCCGGCGACGTGCTCTCGTTCCTCGACGGCGCCGTGCGGACGCTGGAGGCCACGGAGTCGCTCGCGGCCGTCGAGGGCGACGACGAGGCGCGCGACAGGGCCCGCGAGGCGCGGGACGCGCTGGCGCGGTAACCGGCACCTACCGCCCTACACACGGGCGAACTCGCGTTAATCGGGGTTGATCGCGGTTCGCGACGCTCGGTGTTCATGTCCGTGTCGAACGACGATCGGGTCGTGATCGAACTGATGGCACCCTCCCGAACGGACACCGGCCGCCCCGTGAGCGAGCGCGTCGTCGAGCGCGTCGCCGCCGCCGAGGACCGCGCCCCGGACGAACTCGTCGCCCGCCTCCACGACGCCGTCGACCCCGACGCGCTCGACCGGATCGTCGCCGGCGGCACCGCCGACACGACGGTGGAGTTCCGCTTTCACGGGTACGCCGTGACCGTCGCCGGCGACCGGACCGTCGAGGTCGCCGCCGCCGACGGCGAGTGACGCGGCGCGGCTACCCGAGCTGGTACGGCTCGTCGTCGTCGCGGCCGCCGTCCAACTCCTCCAGAAACACGACCTCCTCGCCGTCCTCCGTCTCCTCCAGTTTGTCCTGGAGGAACGTGACGAACGCCTTGTACTCGTCCAACTGCTCGCGGAGGTGTTCGGCCTCCAGCTCCAGCCGCTCGTGTTCGCGCACGAAGCTCTTGGGCACCTCGACGGTCGGCGGGAACGACTCCCCGTCGGCGTCGGTCTCCTCGACGCGGTGTTCGGGGACGACCTCCACCTGCCCGTCGTGGGCGACCAGCGTGTCGACGTAGTCGCGGAACACCGCCGACAGCGACAGGTCCCGCTCGTCGGCGATGTCCCGCAGCGCCTCGAACGCGTCCTCGTTGACGCGGAAGGAGACGGTCTTGTTCTTGCTGCCCATCTGCCGGCTAGTCGCGGTCGGCGCCACTTAACCGTTCGTCAGACGGTCACACGCGCGGCTCGCGGGAACGGGAAGAACGGAGGGGTGGGGAAATCGGGGGATCGGGGGTCGTGCGCGGAACGTGACGGCGGTGGGGCGGCCTACGCGGGCGCCTCGCCCTCGAGTTCGTCGCTGTCGTCGAGCGACTGGAGCGCGGCGACGGCCGCGTCGCGGTACTCCTCGACGGGCAGGTCGTACTGGTCGCGGGCCATCCGCGCGTACTCGTTGCCCTCGTCGTCGAACGCCTCGATGCGGTCGAGCGTTCGCGACGCGGTCTCGGCGACCCAGCGGTCGCGCGTGGCGGCGTCGACAGTCGTGATGGACTCCGGCCGGACGGAGACGTTCACGTTGCCGTCGTCCGTCTCGTAGGTGCGCGGCTTGCCGACCACGGCGACGTAGGCGGGCGGCTCCAGTTCCCGGAGCGCGCTCGCCGCCTCGGGCTGGTACTGCCCGGCGTAGGTGAAGAACGTCCCCGTCGGGTCGACGATGCGGCCGCGCCAGTACTCGCTGTCCTCGCCGACGTCCTCCTTCTCGGTGAGGGTGCCGACGATGAACACGCGGTTGGCGCGCTCGCCGGTCGGGAGCAGCAGGTACAGCGGCGCCCGCTCGTCGTCGGACTCCTTGAACGTGTAGCTGGCGTCGTTGTACTCGGACGCGAAGACGCGTCGGGCGACCTCTCGGGATGGAACGGACTGGCTCATTACAGGGACCTCGCGCGGATCAGCAGCGACTCGGCGTCGACGGTGTCGTCGGTGCCGGACAGTTCCTCGAACTCGTCGGCGAGCACGTACCGGCCCAGCGTGGGGCCGCGGACGCGGTAGTAGCGCCCGACGATGCGGTCGGCCATCTCCTCGCCCACCACCGTGGTGTCGAGGGCGTCCTGGGCCATCTGCTTGGCCTCGTCGAGGCCGATACCGGTCAACTCGGCGGTCGCCTCCTCGTTGAAGATGACCTCCTGGACGGCGTCGCCGTCGTCGAGCACCGCCTTGATGCGGAGGTCGAACTCGCCGTCGACCTGGCCGTGCTCGTTACACCGACCGTTCTGGAGGACGCGCGTGCAGTCGTCCTCCGGGCAGCGTTTGATGAGGCCCGAGCCGGACTGGATGTCGACGAGGGCGCCCTCGACCTCGTCGCTGTCGTCGCCGACCTCGATCTCCTCGTCGAGTTCGGTGATCGTCGTCGTCCGGTTGAGCTTCACCGAGTAGTTGCCCTGGTACTCGTCGGTGACGACGTTCGAGAGGGCGTAGCTGGCGCCCTCCTCCAGTTCCTCCAACTCGCTCGTCGCGAAGGAGACGAACTTGATCGTGCCGGACTCGTCGCCCAGCAGGCCGACCTGGGCGATCGACTCGTGGTTGGGGTCCCACAGTTGGGCGACCTTGACGCGCAGGTCGACCCACTGCTCGTCCTCGTCGATGTCGCCGACCAGCGCCTGCTCGGCGCCGCCGGGGCCCAGCTCGTCGCGCTCCAGCCCCGCCTCGTCGAGGTAGGAGTTGACGACGCTGCGCCGTGCCTCGTCGACCGGGACGCTGTACTCGTTCACCAGCGAGGCGAGGCGCTCCTCGATCTCCTCGACGGTGAGGTCCAAGTGGTCCGAAAACTGCTCGTGTATCTCGTCCGCGTGGGTTTGCAAGTCTGCCATGGTTCTCCTGCCTCCGGGTATGTGTTCGGTGGGAGGCGTACGACGGTTGGTGCCCGATCCTATTTAGTATTCCGTGACCGCGGCGGAAGTGAAATCGCCCGACACCGGCCGCGCGTCGTGCGTCCGTCGGACGTGCGCGGTCGGGCCGGGCGGTCGGTCGGGACCCGCTCGCCGGCAACGGACTGATGGTGGGCGCGCCCCGAGGGGCGGCTATGGGACTGGGCGACAAGCTCCGACGCGTCCTCCACCAACAGGCCCGGAAGGCGGGTCGCGAGTACGCGCGGAGCAAGCGGGCCTACCGCGACGGGCGCGACTGGGGCGACGACCGCGCCGCCGAGTTCGACCTCCCGACCGACGCGGAGGACCGCGCCCGGATCGTCTGTCGCCGCCACGCCGAGAGGCGCCGCGTCGCCGTGAACCGCGACGGCGAACCGGCGTGTTTCGAGGCCGACCACCCCGACTGCGAGGGGTGTGCCGAGGACGTACGCGAGGGCCGGATCCAGACGTGGTGAGTGCCGGCGGCGGCCCGTGCCCCGATCCGGCGGGCCGATCCCGTCGACCGGACCCGGCCGCCCCCGCCGGGCCGTAGCGAAGCCGAATCCCTGAAATACCGCATCCGCGTACCCGACGCCAAGCGATCACCGTGTCCGAACAACTCCCGCAGGTCGAGACGCTGTTCCTCCACGAGCGCGACGAGGAGTTCACCGTCGTCGTCGAGCGCGACGGCTCCCGGGTGCTGCGGGGCGTCCTCGAACTGAAACAGACGGACGCCGGCGCGCGCCCGCGGCGCTTCCGCGTCAAACGCAAGGGCGGGGAGGACCCGCGCCGGCCCGACCAGTTCGTCGACCTCGCGCGCAACGCGCGGCGCATCCGCATCTCCGAGCAGACGAGCGCGAGCGCCCGCGACCGCCTGCAGGAGATGCTCGCGGCGTACCAACTCGACGCCAAGCAGGTGCGGACGTGCCGCTACTGCGCCAACGCCGGCCGCTACTCGCCGATCACCTCCGACACGGCCGTCAAGGCGGACCGCGACTGGATCTGCCCCGACTGCGCCAAACGCGAGTTGGACCGCGAACTCTCCTACAAGGGCCAGTTCACCGGCAACGCACAGGAGCGGCTGGAGGACCTCCTGTTCGAGGTGCAGGACCTGGAGCGCATCACGAACCTCCTGCAGGGGAACCTCGACCCCGACCTCACGAAGTTCGACACCATCTCCGCGACGACCGACGAGATCGACCCCGTCCCCACGGACTCGCTCAACCTCCACCCCGGGCTGCAGGAGCGCGTCGCGGGGCGCTTCGACGAACTCCTGCCGGTGCAGAGCCTCTCGGTCCGGAACGGCCTGTTCGACGGCGACGACCAGCTCGTCGTGAGCGCGACGGCGACCGGGAAGACCCTCGTCGGCGAACTCGCGGGGGTCAACAACGCGCTGAACGGGAACGGGAAGATGCTGTTCCTCGTCCCGCTCGTCGCCCTCGCCAACCAGAAACACGAGGACTTCGAGGAGCGCTACGGCGACGTCCTCGACGTGACGATCCGCGTGGGCGCCTCCCGCATCAACGACGACGGCAACCGATTCGACCCCAACGCCGACATCATCGTCGGCACCTACGAGGGGATCGACCACGCGCTCCGGACGGGCAAGGACATGGGCGACATCGGCACCGTCGTCATCGACGAGGTCCACACCCTGAAGGAGGAGGGGCGGGGCCACCGCCTCGACGGGATGATCTCGCGGCTCAAACACTACTCCGAGAACCGCGGCTCCTCCGCGCAGTGGGTGTACCTCTCGGCGACCGTCGGCAACCCCGAGTTCCTCGCCGAGCGCCTGCGCGCGACGCTCATCGAGTTCGAGGAGCGCCCGGTGCCCATCGAGCGCCACGTCACGTTCGCCGACGGGCGCGAGAAGGTGAACATCGAGAACAAACTCGTCCGCCGGGAGTTCGACACGAAGTCCTCGAAGGGGTACCGCGGGCAGACGATCGTCTTCACTAATTCCCGCAGACGCTGTCACGAGATCTCGCGGAAACTGGAGTACGACTCCGCGCCGTACCACGCGGGGCTCGACTACAAACGCCGCAAGACGGTCGAACGGAAGTTCGGCAACCAGGACCTCGCGGCCGTCGTCACCACCGCCGCGCTCGCGGCCGGCGTCGACTTCCCCGCCTCGCAGGTCATCTTCGACACGCTGGCGATGGGGATCGAGTGGCTCTCCGTCCAGGAGTTCGAGCAGATGCTCGGCCGCGCGGGCCGGCCGGACTACCACGACGAGGGGAAGGTGTACGTCCTCGTCGAGCCGGACGCCAGCTACCACTCCTCGATGGAGGGCACCGAGGACGAGGCCGCGTTCCGCCTGCTGAAAGGGGAGATGGAGGACGTCAAGACGGTGTACGACACCTCCTCGGCGGCCGAGGAGACGCTCGCGAACGTCGTCGTCGCGGGCAAGGGCGCCAAGACGCTGAACGACCGGATGATCGGCGAGGTGCCGACGACCCACGCCGTCGGGAAGCTGCTGGAGTGGGAGTTCATCGACGGCCTGTCGCCGACGCCGCTGGGCCGGGCGGTGTGTCGCCACTTCCTCGCGCCCGACGACGCGTTCCGCATCCTCGACGGGATCCGCAAGGACCACCACCCGTACGAGATCGTCGCGGACATGGAACTGGCCGACGAGGAGCTGTAGGCGCCCCGTGCGGCCGGCGTCCGGCGCGCCGCCGACGGCGTCGGATCGGCACCACGTTGATTGTCGCCGAGGCGGTAGGTAGGGGATGGACGAAGCAGACCGGCAACTCGTACACGAAGTCCGTTCCCAGCTCGACGCGTGGACGACCGGCGCCCGCGACGAGGCGTACACCGACCTGTTCGAGGGGGACGATCCGATCCTCTCGACGGAGGAACTCCGGCTGCTCGACGCGGTCGACTCCCTGTTGGAACGCCACGGCGGCGACGGCGTCTGGGGCACCGACCAGTACGGCGTGTTCACCGACGCCGGCGGCTCGGCGGCGGACTCGCTGGGCGTCGTCTGCGTCTACCACCCGCAGGTGACGAGGGACTCGGTGCTGCGCGGCGTCGACGACCTCGACGACGACACCGAAGAGCGGATCAACGCGGCGCTGTGGACCTACGCCGAGCGCGTCACGGACCTCATCGAGCGGGAACTCGACGCGTACCTCGGGCGCGAGTAGCGCCGGCGGGACCGACGCCCCGGCCGTGGGCGCCGTCGCCGCGACGCCGCCCCCCGTCGGGTCACACCCCGAGCCACTCGTCGTCGCGCACCTCGTACCCGTTGGCCCGGCAGAACGCCGCCGCCTCCCTGCGGACCGCCCGCGAGGCCGGGAGGGCGCCCTTCTCGCGGACCCGCTCGACGACCCAGTCGGCGACCGCCCGGACCCCCTCGTCCTCGTCGACGGCGTCGATCGCCACCAGCTCCCGGAGCGTCCGCTCGTACCCCTCGCGCTGTGCGCCGTCGAGCGACGCGTCGGGGAGGGTGTCGACGGCCTCGACGATCCGCTTCATCGCCGAGGCGACGGTCGGCCGCCGGACGTAGACGCCGACGGCCGCGGCCGACTCGAACGTCCGGCGGTCCGTCTCCGGGACCAACGCCGCGACGGTGTAGGTCTCCTCGGCCGTCACCACCTCGCGGTCGCCGACGGCCGCGACGACCTCCGCGCCCGTCGCCGGGAACGCGACCGACGCCAGGTCGGCGACGATCGCCTCGACGTCGCCGTGCTCGACCGGCGGTTCCGGCTCGTCCCCTCGTCGAAGCTCCGTTTCGATCTCGCGGGCCCGGCGCCTGTTCTCCGCGTCCCGAGCCTGCTTCTCGCGCCCTCGTTTGTCGTCTGCCATCCCTACACGTTGCGGCTCCGACGGGATAACCCTGCGGAGGGGTGCGACGCCGACCCGGCCCGGCCGAGCGCGGACGCGGCGGCGGGCCGTCGGTGCCGTCGGCGCCGTCGGCGTTCCCGGACCCTTTTTCCCGGCGCCGGGCGTCGAATCGGCCGTGCTCGCGCCCGAGGTCCTCACGCCGGAGATCCTGTTCGTCTTCGCGGTGATCCTCGCGGCGCTCGTGTTGTTCGTCACCGAGCCGGTCCCGGTCGACATCACCGCGATCGGCGTGCTCGTCGCGCTGTTGCTGGCCGACCCCCTCTCGGCGCTCCTCGCGGACGCCGGGTTCCTCGCGTCGCCGTTCGAGTTGGTAACGGTCGAGCAGGGGCTGTCCGGGTTCGCCAACCCCGCGACGCTCACCGTCCTCGCGATGTTCGTCCTCTCGGAGGGCGTCCGGATGACGGGCATCGTCCAGCGGCTCGGCGCGGTCATCTCCCGGATCACGAAGGGCGACGAAACCAAGCAGTTGGGCGCGACGATCGGGGTCGTCGGTCCGATCTCCGGGCTGATCAACAACACCGCGGCGGTCGCCATCCTGCTGCCGATGGTGACCGACCTCGCCGAGCGGAGCCGCACCTCCCCCTCCAAGCTGCTCCTCCCGTTGAGCTACGCGTCGATGTTCGGCGGGACGCTCACGCTCATCGGCACCTCGACGAACATCCTCGCGTCGGACCTGTACGCGACGCTGGCGCCCCCCGACGTCGCCCGCCAGTTCGGGATGTTCGAGTTCCTCCCGCTGGGGGCGGTCCTGCTCGTCGTCGGCTCGGCGTACCTCCTCACCGTCGGGCGGTGGCTCACGCCGGCGCGGATCAAACCCCGCGTCGACCTCACCGAGGAGTTCGAGATGGCCGACTACCTCACCGAGGTCGTCGTCCGCGAGGACTCCCCGCTGGTCGGCCAGCGCGTCGAGGCCGCGCTCGTCGAGACCGACTTCGACGTGGACATCGTCCAGTTGGTGCGCGGCGAGCAGGTGTTCCTCGAACCGCTCGGGCAAAAGGAGATCAAAGCCGGCGACCTGTTCGCGGTGCGCACCGACCGCACGACGCTGGTGGAACTGCTCGACGTCGAGGGGCTGGACCTGATCCCGGAGGTCGTCGACGAGGCCGAGTTGGAGGCGGCGGACGCCGGGCAGAACCTCGTCGAGGTCGTCGTCGCGCCCGGCTCGTCGCTCGTCGGCGAGTCGCTCGCCTCGGCGAGCTTCCGCCAGCGCTACGACGCGACCGTGCTCGCGCTGCGGCGCGGGGGCGAGCTCGTCCGCCAGCGGATGGACCGCATCCCGCTGCGGGTGGGCGACACCCTGCTCGTGCAGGCCAGCGAGGCCTCCATCGAGCGCCTCGACGCCAACCGCAACCTGATCCTCGCCCAGGAGATCGAACGCCACGACTACCGCCGGTCGAAGACGGGCGTCGCCGTCGGCATCGTCGCGCTCGCGGTCGGCGCCGCCGCCGTCGACTTCGTCCCCATCGTCGTCTCCGCGCTCGCCGGCGCGCTCGCGATGGTGGTCACCGGCTGTCTCAAGCCGACCGAGGTGTACGAGGCCGTCGAGTGGGACGTGATCTTCCTGCTCGCCGGCGTCATCCCGCTGGGGATCGCGATGCAGACCTCCGGCACCGCCACGCTCCTCGCGGACGCCGTCGTCGCCGGGGCGGGCGTCCTCCCGCCGCTGGCGCTGTTGGGGGCGTTCTACGTCGTGACGGCGCTGCTCACGAACGTCATCTCCAACAACGCCAGCGTCGTGCTCATGATCCCGGTCGCCCTGCAGGTGGCGGCGACGCTCGGGGCGAACCCGCTGGCGTTCGCGATGGCGGTGACGTTCGCGGCGTCGACGGCGTTCATGACGCCCGTCGGCTACCAGACGAACCTGTTCGTGTACGGCCCCGGCGGCTACCGCTTCACCGACTACGTCCGCGTCGGCGCGCCGCTACAGGCGCTGTTCGCCGTGGTGACGACGCTCGGCATCCCCGTCGTGTTCGGCCTCGGGCTGTGACCCCGGCGCCGCCGAACGGAACGGTTTAGTTCGGCCGGGCGGGAGTCGTCACTACGGGACCGTGGGTTAGCCTGGTATACTTCGGGCCTTGGGTGCCCGTGACCCCGGTTCGAATCCGGGCGGTCCCATCCGGTTCTCCGACGACTCCGGCCCGAGCGACCGCGCCTCAGCGCCACACGGCCGCGTCCTCCCGGCCGCCGCCGCCCACGCCGAGCGCGCGCCCCTCGACGACGCGCTCCCACAGGACCAGCACCGAGGGCGTCAGGAACACCGCGGTGAGGTACGAGTAGAAGATCGACAGCGCCGTCAGCACGCCGAACTGCCCGAGGACGGGGGTGACCGCGAACACCAGCACGCCGATGCCGGAGGTGGTGGTGAGCATGCTCCCGGCGAGCGCGCTCCCGGTCCCCCGGACCGCGCCGTCGAGGGCGGCGTCGGCCCCGGCGTCGGGGTCGTACTCGTCGGCGAACCGGTGGACGATGTGCGCGGAGTAGTCGGTGCCGAGCCCGATCGTGATCGAGAGGATCGTCGCGGTGAGCGCGTTCACCGGCAGCCCCAGCGCGCGCATCGACCCGACGAGGAGACAGATCGCCACGAGGATCGGCACGAGGTTGACGACCCCCAGCGAGGGGCGCCCCTCCAACAGCGTGTACACGAGCACGAGGAACACCGCGGTGGCGCCGAGCGCGACCGCGAGGCTGGTCACGGCCGACGCGAGGATCACGTCCGACACCGCTTGGAAGACGATCGTCTCCCCCGTGGCGGTCGCCTCGAACCGGTAGCGGTCCTCCAGCGTCCGGCCGGCGGCGGTCACCTCGGCCTGCGGGGTGTCGGCCTCCAGCCGGTAGACGACGCGGGCCGCGCGGCGGTCCTCGGTGACGAACCGGAGCGTTCGCTCCCGGGCCGGCGAGTCCAACAACGCCGCGTAGATCCGGTCGAGGTTGTCGTCCGGCACCCCGTCGCCGTCGACGTCGTTGCGCGCGACGAGTCGCCGGAACGAGGGGGACGCCGCCGACCGCGACTCGATCACGTCGAGGACGCTCTCCGTCTCGGCGGTCCGGTTCGCCGCGACGACGCCCGGCGGGGGGTTCTCGGCGGCCCGGGCGAACGACTCCAGCGCGTACCCCCGTTCGAGGTTCCCCTCGAGGTAGATCGTGACGGTGTCCCCCTGCGACTGCTCGAAGTTCTCCTCGAGGAAGTTGATCGTCCCCGTGACGGTGTACTCGTTGGGGCGGAACGGCTCCGGGAGGTCCGCGAGGAACGCCGGCGTCTCCTCGGGCGGGAGGAAGTCGTCCTGCGAGAACGACGTGTCGACGCCGAGCCCGTAGTACCCCGACCCGAGGGCGAGCAGGAGGACGACGACGACGAACGCGCGGGGCGCCCGGCGCGCGACGAACAGCCCGCTCGCGGAGACCCGGCCCAGCAGCGACCCCTCCGCCCCGAGCGGCCGATCGCCGAAGCTGGGGAGGTTCCGGCGCTCGCGGGCGCGGTCGGCGAGCACCTTCAGCGCGGGGAGGAACACGCCGAAGATGAGGAACGTGAACGTGATGCCGACGGCGGCGACGACGCCGAACTCCCGGATCGGGCCGAGGTCGCTGGTGACGTTCGCGGCGAACCCCAGCGCGGTGGTGCCGGTGACGATGAAGAAGGCGACGAGCAGCTGTCTCGCGGCGACGGTCATCGACGACTCGATGTCGTTGCCCGCGACGCGCTCCTCGCGGTAGCGGTTGACGCTGTGGATCCCGAAGTCGATGCCGACCGCGAGCAACAGCGGCGGGATCGCGATCAACAGTTGGGAGAAGGCGATCCCCGCGAGCCCGAGGAAGCCGAACGTCCACACGAGGGTGACGCCGAGCGCGACCAGCCCGAGGAGGAGGTCGACGGGGTCGCGGTACGCGACGACGAGGAACACGAAGATGAGCGCCAGCGACGCGGGCAACACGAGGATCAGCGAGTCGAACACGACGCTGGAGAACTCCGCGGAGACGAGACCGGCGCCGAACACGGTGATGTCGCCGCCGACGGTCGCGACGACGTTGCGGGCGCGCTGTTGGATCGCCGTCAGCGGGCTGTCGGTGCCGGCGCCCGCCGCCCCGTCGCTCCCGCCGATGGGCGAGTGGACGACGACGGCGACGGTGGCGCCGGCGGTGGCGCCGCGTCGGTTGAAGTCGTCGCCGAGCCGGTCGGTGAACGACTCGTCGACGGCGGCGGTCCGCACCGCCGCGTCGATCTCCCGGGGCGTGGCGGCCTCCACGGCGCGGATCTGTGCCTCGGGTGTCCGCGCGTCCGGGTCGAGCGTGGTCGCGACGGTCGACGCCGCGCTCGACGTCGAGGCGACCCGCAGGCTCGGCGTGTCCGCGAGGCGACGCTGCGCCTCCAGCATCCGCAACAGCGCCGGCTTCGCGAGGACGTTCCGGTCGCGCTGGATCAGTTGGGTCGTGCCGGAGTTCTCGGCGAACGTCGGCGAGAACTCCTCGTTGACCGCCTCGAACGCGCGCTGGGCCGGGAGGTCCTCAGTGAACTGGCTGGTCCCGGCGTCCGTGGAGACGCCCCCCAGCCCGACCGCGAACCCGGCCGTGAGCACGAGGAACGCCGCGACGATCGCGCCGGGCCGCTCCACCGTGAGGCGGGCGACGGTCTCGACGGCGCGCTCGTCGGCGCTCATCGGCCGGCGCTCGCGCCCCCGCCTCCGCTCCCGTCCCCGCCGCCGCCCTCGTCGCGGTCGGTGCTCCCGCCGTCGTCGCCGGCGGCGTCCCCGTCGCCGACGAACCAGTCGGGCTCTTTGGGCGCGTCGACCTCGGCGGCCGCCGACTCGGGGTCCTCGTCGACGCCGCCGTCCTCGACGGACAGCGGGCCGGGCGTGTCGACGCCGCCGTCGCCGGCCGCCGGCGGCACGTCCTCGCGCGGTGCGGGCGTGGTGCGCCCGCCCAGCCGCCGCCGGAGCAGCAGCGCGGCCGCGATGAGGATCACGAACCCGACGAGCACGGGCACCAGCCAGTCGGGGAGCTGCTGTGGCGGCGGCTGCTCGACGCGCACGCCGACGTTGACCGGGTCGGACAGTTCGGAGTCGCCGTCGGGGAGCGTGTACAGGAAGTCGACCGACATGCGGTACGCCTTCTCGCTGGCCCCGCCCGCCGCGGAGACGGTGAACTGGATCGTCGCCGACTCCCCCGGCGCGAGCGACGCGACGAACGCCTGGTCGTCGTCGATCGACAGGGGGTCGTCGGCGAACGCCTTCGCCTGCACGTCGGTGATCGTGACGCCGCGGTTGTTCGTCACCGTCAGTTCGACGACGCCGCTGTCGCCGGCGGTCACCGCGGGCGAGGCGGGCTTGACGACGACCGCGTCGCGTGCGGGCGCGACCCGGACGTCGGTCGTGAGCCGGTCGCTGCGCCGGCGGTCGCCGTCGTCGTCGGTGTAGGCGACGCGGTAGGCCAGTTGCCTGGTGCCGGCGGCGGCGTTCTCGGTGACCTCGATCGGGAGCGCGAACACGACCATCTCGCCGGCGGCGAGGTCGCCGACGGCGGCCTCGGTCTCGACGGGGGCGACGGTCGGCGCGTCGGTGACGAGCGTGACGCCGACGGCGGTCACGGTCGCGGGCCCGGTGTTCGTGAGCGCGACCCGGACGCGCCCTCCTCGCCGACGCGGAGCGTGCTCTCGAGGGTCTCGGCCGCGAACGTCTGTTCGGGCGCGGGCGTCGCCCCGAACGCCAGCGCGTCCGAGCCCCGCGGCTGGCCCGCCTCGTCCTCGAAGGCGACGGTCGCCTCGAACGCGAACGTCTGTCCGGCGGTGTCGTTGTCCGCGCCGACGCGGTACGCGACGACCCGGCGGTCGCCCGGCGGCCACCGCCCGACGAACCGCGTGTCGTTGCGGCCGCCGCCGACGCGGAGGGCCCGCTGCGCGACGCCAGCGAGACGGTCGCGTCGGCGAGCGTCTCGTCGCCGCGGTTCACCACCGTCAGCAGGACCGTCCCGTCGTCGCCCGCTTGGAGGGCGGCGTCGACGGCGACGAGTTCGAACCGGGGGGTCTCGCTGGCGGCGTCGACGATCACGGGGATCGGGTCGCTCTCGCGCCGCTCGCCGTCCTCGGTGACGTACTCGACGGCGACGAGGAGGCGCCGCTCCCCGGGCTGGGCGGTGTCGAGCACCGACACCGGGAGCGAGAACTCCGCCTCGTCGTCGTCCTCGATGTCGCCGAGCACGACGGTCCGCTCGCGCGTCCGGACGTTGTCGTCCGTCTCGACCACCCGGAGTACTGCGGTCTCGACGTCGCCCGGCCCCTCGTTCACGACGACGCCGTCGACGCGTCCCTCCTCGCCGACGCGGAGCGTGCTCGTGACGTCCGCGACGGCGAACGACTGTTCGCCCTCGGGCTCCACCGTCGCGACCAGCGTCGTCGACGTCACTCGGTCGCCGTTCTCGTCGGTGTACCGCACGGTGAGCTCGAGTGGGTAGCGCTGCTCGGCGGCGTCGGCCGCCAGCGTCGCGTCCACCGCGATCGTCTCGCGGTCGCCGTCGTCCCAGTCGCCGACCGAGCGGGTCGCCTCGGCGCTGTCCCCGCCGAGTCGGAGGTCGGCGTTCGGCGAGCGCACCGTCACGGTCGCGTCGCGCAGGTCCGCCTCGCCGACGTTCCGCAACTCGATCTCGACGGGGCCGGTCTCGCCCGCCCGCAGGTCGGCGTCCACGTCGGTCACGCGGAAGCGACCGTCCTCGGTCACCACCAACTCCACGTCGAACGTGTCGCGCTCGAACTCCCGGTCGCTGTCGTCGTCGGTGATCTCCTCGGTGTAGTCGTACTCGACGGTCACCTCGAGGTCGTACACGCCGGGGTCGGCGTCCTCGTCGACCCGCACGTCGAAGCCGGCCTCCGCCACCGTCCCGGCCGCGAGGTCGCCGAGGGCCGTCTCCGCCGTGTCCACCGTGACGGGGGCGTCGCCGTCCTCCAACTCGACCCGGACGTCTCGCGCCGTCGTCACGGCGTCTTGACCCTCCGGGGGCGTGTCGAGCCCCTCGTCGTCGACGGTGCCGCCGTTGGCGACCTGGACGACGAGGCGGCGGTCCTCGCCCGGGGCGACGGTGTTGTCGGGGAGGTACACGTCGACGTCGGGCTCCCCCTCGACGGTGACCGGTTCCGGCGTCGCGGTGGGCGTCGCCCCCCCGTCCGATCCGTCCGGTCCGTCCGACCCGCCGGGGTCCTCGGTGGGCGTCCCATCGTCGCACGAGTCCATCGGCTCCTCGGGCGTCGGCGTGGCGCCACAGTCGTCGCCGCCGCCGCTGCCGTCGTCGCCGCCGCCCGCCGCCGCCGTGGGCACGCCGTGGACGACGCCGCCGACCGCGCCGCAGACGAGCAGGAGCGCGACGAGGACGGCACGGAGCCGACGGCCGCGTCGCTCGCGGCTCATCGGGCACACCGCGTCCGCGGGTCGGTCGGTCCGCACGGCACGCGACCCGCCTGCCGAGGCTGCACGAGGTCGGCTATCGCCCACCGCGCTGTTTGTAGTGCCCCCGCTAACCGACGGTCACCGGCGAGACGCGGGCGTAAGGCTCCCGTAACGGTCGTCGGGCGCGAGACGCGCTCGGGGTCCGACCGACGGCCCGGACCTCGCCCGCGGCGGGCCGTCCCGCGGGATCCACTTCCGCCCGGAGGCGACACTTCTTACCCGATGAGGGCTGAACCTCTCTCCAATGAGTCAGGCCGCCGAGGGACAGGACGTCGACGCGTTCCTCAGTTTCTATCGGACCTACTACAGCGACGACGTCGCCCGCCTCGCCCAGAACTACCCGAAGGAACAGCGATCCCTCTACGTCGACTACAACGACCTCTACACGTACGACCCCGACCTCGCCGAGCGTTACCTCAACCGCCCCGGCGAGATGCAGGAGGTCGCCGAGGAGGCGCTGCGCACGTACGACCTCCCGGTCGACATCTCGCTGGGACAGGCACACGTCCGCCTGCGCGAACTCCCGCGCGAGAACACGATCGACATCCGCGGCATCCGCGTCAGCGACGACCACATCGGCGCGCTGGTCGCCGTGCAGGGGATCGTCCGCAAGGCGACGGACGTCCGCCCGAAGATCGTCGAGGCCGCCTTCGAGTGCCAGCGCTGCGGGACGATGACGTACATCCCGCAGAACGACTCGGGGTTCCAGGAGCCCCACGAGTGTCAGGGCTGCGAGCGACAGGGGCCGTTCCGCGTCAACAACAACGAGTCGAAGTTCATCGACTCCCAGCAACTCCGGGTGCAGGAGTCGCCCGAGGGGCTGCGCGGCGGCGAGACGCCCCAGAGCATCGACGTGAACCTCGAGGACGACGTCTGCGGGAAGGTCACGCCGGGGGACCACGTCACCGTCGTCGGCCGCCTGGAGATGGAGCAGGTCACGAGCGGGCAGGAGAAGACGACCGTGTTCGACCCGTACATGGAGGGGGTGTCGGTCGTCATCGAGGACGAGGAGTTCGAGGACATGGACATCACCGACGAGGACAAACAGGAGATCCTCGAACTGTCCACCCACGAGGACATCTACGAGGAGATGGTCGCCTCGGTCGCGCCGTCCATCTACGGCTACGAGCAGGAGAAGCTCTCGATGATCCTCCAGCTGTTCTCGGGCGTGACGAAGCACCTCCCGGACGGGTCGCGCATCCGCGGCGACCTCCACATGCTGCTCATCGGCGACCCCGGGACCGGGAAGTCGCAGATGCTGTCGTACATCCGCAACATCGCCCCGCGCTCCGTCTACACCTCCGGGAAGGGCTCCTCCAGCGCGGGGCTCACCGCGGCCGCCGTCCGCGACGACTTCGGCGACGGCCAGCAGTGGACGCTGGAGGCGGGGGCGCTCGTCCTCGCGGACAAGGGGATCGCGGCGGTCGACGAGCTGGACAAGATGCGCTCGGAGGACCGCTCGGCGATGCACGAGGCGCTCGAACAACAGCAGATCTCCGTGTCGAAGGCCGGGATCAACGCGACGCTGAAGTCGCGGTGCTCCCTCCTCGGCGCGGCGAACCCGAAGTACGGCCGCTTCGACCAGTACGAACCGATCGGCGAGCAGATCGACCTCGAGCCCGCGCTCATCTCGCGGTTCGACCTCATCTTCACCGTCACCGACAGCCCCGACCCCGACCACGACGCGAAGCTCGCGGACCACATCCTCACGACCAACTACGCGGGGGAGCTGAACACCCAGCGGGAGCGGATGGCCACCTCGAACTTCACCCAAGAACAGGTCGACGAGGTGACCCAGGAGGTCGCGCCCGTCATCGACGCGGAGCTGCTCCGCAAGTACATCGCCTACTCGAAGCGCAACTGCTTCCCGACGATGACCGACGAGGCGCGGGCGGCGATCCGGGAGTTCTACGTCGACCTCCGCTCGAAGGGCGCCGACGAGGACGCCCCCGTCCCCGTGACCGCCCGGAAGCTGGAGGCGCTCGTGCGCCTCTCGGAGGCCAGCGCCCGCGTCCGCCTGTCGGACACCGTCGAGGAGGAGGACGCCACCCGGGTCATCGACATCGTCCGCTCGTGTCTGCAGGACATCGGGGTCGACCCCGAGACCGGGCAGTTCGACGCGGACGTCGTCGAGACGGGCACCTCGAAGAGCCAGCGCGACCGCATCAAGAACATCAAGGAGCTGATCGGCACCATCGCCGACGAGTACGACGACGAGCCCGGCGCGCCCGTCGACACGATCCTCGAACGGGCCGACGAGGTCGGGATGGACGCGGGCAAAGCCGAGAAGGAGTTGGAGAAGCTCCGGACGCGCGGCGAGATCTACGAGCCGCAGTCCGGCTACGTCCGCACCACGTAACCGATGGACCGCATCTCCGCGCTCCGGAACGTCGAGGACGCCATCCGCGCGTTCGAGGACGGCGACGCCGACCTCGCGGCCACCGAGCGCCGCGTCGCCACCGTCCTCCGGACGTACGCGACGGAGTTCGAGACCCCCGAGCGGCGAACGTACCGCGTCGTCGACGGGCCGGGCGAGGGGCGCGTCGTCGTCGCGGCCGACCCGACCGAGGCGCGCGAGCGGGCGGCGACCCTCGCGACCGCGGCCGACGACGACGGCGCCGGGCCCGCGCCGAGCGACCTGACGGTCGAACCGCTGTAGGCTCGCCCGCCGACCCGTCGCCCGCTCCGCCACAATTATATTCGTCTACGAGCAGGCGCAACTATGTTGCTCGTCGCGACCTACTCCCGCGGGGCGCGGACGACGCTCCGCAACGTCTGTCGCAGCCACGAGGAGACCGTCGTCCGGCGGTTCGGGCGCGCGGCGCTGCTCGCGGAGACGGAGTTGGGGGCGTTCCTCGCGTGCCGGCTCCGGGCGAAACACGGCGCCGACGTACAGGTCGAGCGAACCGAGCCGTTCAACGAGTACGCCGCCGTCCGGTCCGCGGTGCGGGAGGCGGCCGCCGCCTACGAGGACCGCGACGCGCGCAGCACCCCGTACACGAAGTTCGCGGCGGGGACCGACCACCCGGACCCGGCGACGATGTCCGGGACGGAGCTGTGAGCCCGCGGGTCGCCGCGGCGGGCGAGGGCGACTCCGTCGACCGCCGGGGGACGGACGCGACCGTCGAGAGCGCCCTCTCCGCGCTCGGACTCGACCCGGCGGACCCGCTGGCGACCGTCACGGCGGACCCGCCGTCGCTGGCGCGGTCGCTCGCGGCCGCCGCGCGCCGCAGGGGACACGACCACCCGAACGACGCCGAGGTCGCCCGGCTCCGCGACGAACTGGCGACGCTCGACGACGACCGCGGGAGCGAGGGCGCGGACGGAGACGAGGACGGCGCCGGGGTCGCGGCCGCCCTCGAGCGGGCCCGCGAGCGAGCGGCCGAGGCGGCGCGCGACGTCGACCGGCTCCGCGAGCGCGTGGCGACGCTCCGCGGTCGGCTCCGGGAACGACGCGACCGCGACGGCGACTCGACCGACGGCGCCACCGAGCCGCCGGCCGACCTCGAGGCGGCGTTCGAGTCGGCCACCCGGGAGCTGACCGAGGCGGAGACCGAACGGGTCGCCGCCGAGCAGGCGCTCTCGCGGGCCGCCGACCGCGCGCGGCGGCTCCGCGACGCGCGGGACCGGCGCCGCTCGCTCCGCGACGCCCTCGCCAACCGTCGACGGGAGGCGCGGTCGGCGCTCGCACGACGGATGGGTCCGCCGTTCGCCGACGCGCTGGCCTCGCCCCCGGCGGCCCGAGCGGCGTCGCCCGACCTCCGCGAGGAGCCGACGGCGTTCGACGGCGACCCGGTCGTCGGCCACCTCGCGGCCGTCGAGACGGCGGACCGGGACGAGCCCGTGGTCGTGTCGGCCGCGGCGCTCCCCGCCGACCCCGCACCGGCGACGGTCGCCGAGCGACTGTGCGCCCCGGTCGTCCTCGTGGACTGACGCCCCGCCGTCCGGACGTTTATCGCCGATACCGCGACCACGGACGCCATGCCAGTCACGCTCGACGCGACGGTCTCGGTCGAGGCGGGGGTCGCGCTCGTGTGCGTCCGGGTTCGGAACACCGAGCCGGTCGACAGACACGTCCGCGTCGTCGACCGCCTCGACGGCGACCTGCTCCCGCCGCGGCGACACGGCCGCCCCGCCCCCGGCTGGTCGGCCGACGGCTACGCCGGCGTCGTCTCAGGCGACGACGAGCGCGCGCTCGGGTACGCCTGCGACCTCGACGACCCCGAGGCGACGCCGGACGGCGGGCCCGAACTCGTCGCCGTGACCGACCCGGGGTCGGTCGCCGCCGACCCGGTCGACACCGCCCGGTCGACCCTCGCCGACGCGAGACCCCCGGCGGACGCGGTCGCGCCGGCGCCCGACGAGTCCGCCGGCGGAGACCCACCGCCAGAGCGCGACCCGGGTGAGGGCGGGGCCCCGTCGTCACCGACAGACCGAACGCCGCCGTCGGCTGGCGAGTCGACGCCGGCCGCGGAGCCGACGCCGGCCGACGCGCCGACGCACGCTACCGACGACGGGGTGCCGACCGTCCCGCCGGGCGTCCGCCGCTCGCTCGACGCGGTCGAACGCCGCGTGGAGCGCGCCGAGACGCTCGCCGACGGCTCCGTAGCCGACGCGACCGCGGTCGTCGCCGACACCGACCCGGCGGCGCTGGCCGCGCTCGTCGACGCGGACGCGGCCGTCGCGGCACGCGTCGCCGACCGGGCCCGCGCGCTCGCCGACCGTGCGGCGGCGGTGTCGGTGCCGACCGACGAACTGGAGCGGCTGGCGTGATCCTCGCCGTCGGCGGCGGGAAGGGCGGCGTGGGGAAGTCGACGCTGGCGTACAACGTCGCGGCGGCGCTGGACGCGCTCGTCGTGGACGCCGACCTCGCGATGGCGGACCTGCCCGGGGGTCGCGAGCGCGGACCCGACCTCCACGACGTGCTCGCCGGGCGGGCGGCGCCCCACGAGGCGGTCCGGCCGGGTTCCGTCGACGTGCTCCCGTGCGGGCGGTCGTTGGCGGGCGCGCGCCTCGCGGACCCGCGCCGGCTCCGGGAGGCGGTCGCGGTGGACGGCTACGACCACGTCGTCGTCGACTCGCCGGCCGGCCTCCGCGTCGACGCCGGCGCGCCGCTGGCGCTCGCGGACGCTTGCCTCCTCGTCGCGTCGCCGACGCGGTGGGCGCTCGCGGACGCGATGGCCGCGCGGGAACTCGCCCGGGGCTCGACTGCGGGCTGGCGGCCGTCGCGCTGAACCGGGTCGTCGAGGCGCCGCCCACGGCGGCCGTCGGGCGCGCGCTCGGCGCCCCCGCGACGGCGGTGCCGGCGTCGCCCGCGCTCGGGGCGTCCATCGAGCGGGAACGCCCCGTCGTCGACGCCGCCGCGGGGACGCCGGCGGCACGGGCCGTCGCGGCGCTTGCCGCCGCTGTCCGTCGGTGTCCGGCCGACGACTGACGGGGCGCGGCCGCCGCCGCGGGCGTCAGTCCTCGCGCAGTTCCGTGTAGGAGGAGCGGAGCGTCACCGGCGTCACGTCGGCCACGTCGGCGGCCTCGGCCTGCGTGCAGTCGACGCCGGCGTCGCGCGCGGCGGCGTACAGGCAGGCGGCGGCGACGCCGCTTGGGTTGCGACCGTTGGTGAGCCCCCGGTCCTCGGCGACGTCGCGGTACGACCGGGCCGCGCACTCGACGTCGGGGCCGAGGCCGAGTTCGCTCGCGAACCGCGGGAGGTACTCAACGGGATCGATGGGGCCGACCGGCAGCCCCAACTCGCGGTTCATCGCGTCGAAGGCGGCGGCCAGCTCGTCCGCGTCGGCCTTCGCGTCCGCCACCAGCTCCTCGCGGGTCCGCGCGACGCCGCCGACCCGACACGCGACGTACACCGCCGCGACCGCGAACCCCTCGATCGACCGGCCGCGCAGGAGGTTCTCGTCTTGGGCGGACTCGAACAGGGTACACGCCCGGTCGCGCAGCGAGTCCGGGAGCCCCGCGACCGACACCAGCCGCCGGATCTCGGTGAAGCCGTACACCCGGTTGCGGTCGCGCTTCGAGGAGATCCGCGCCCGCGTGTGCTGTCTGCGCATCCGGGCCCACTGGCGCCGCTTGCGCCCCTTCACGCGTGTGTGACCGATCTCGGTGGAGAGCCCGCGGTCGTGGCGCGACCGCGTCAGCGGCGCGCCGGTCCGGCGCGGGTCGGTGTCGTCGTCGTCGAAACTGCGCCACTCGGGGCCGCGGTCGATCCGGTCCTCCGCGAGGACCAGCCCGCAGTCGCTGCACACCGTCTCGTCGCCGTTCGTCCGCACTCGACCGTCGCACTCCGGGCACGCTGTGGTGCTCGTCGCCATACGTGAAGCTCGGTCCCGAAGGCATACTTATGTGTGGGGGGATCGCCACCCCCGGACCCGAACCAGCGGGCTCGAACGTACCGATAACCGGTACGTTGCTTCGATAGCGGGCGATAGTATTGTCGATTAATAGGTGAATTTTATTGCCGATGCGACGCGACCGTACGTATGGCGCTGTCGGACATCGCCGCGGGGCTCGAGGTGACCGCTTCCCAGCAGGACCGCGGCGTCACGGCCGTCGACGACACCGACGGCGACCTCGCGACCCGGCTGGCTCGCCGCGAGGACGCGCTCCCGTGCACGGCCGCGGCGGCCGCGGTCGTCCTCCGCCACCACGCGCGCGGCGTCGCCGTCGGCGAGAGCGCCGGCGAGGCGGGCGTGTCGCCCGTGACCGCGGCGAAGGTGCTCCACCGCTGCGGCGTCCAGGGCGTGTCGCCGCTGGGGCCGACCGGTCGTCGCGCGGTCCGCGACTGGCTCGCCGGCGACCTCTCGCGTGCGGACGCGCTCGAACTCGCCGGCGGCGACGCCGCCGAGTTCGCCCTCGCGGGGTACATCGAGTCACACGATCCGGTTCCGGACCTGGCCGACGCCGCCCGCGGGGCGCTCGAGTCCGGCGGGAACGCGAGCGTGGCGAAGCGCGACGCGCTCGGCGAGACGATGAGTTCCGTCGGCGACCTCCGGTGACGGCGTCGCCGCCCGTCCGGGGCGACCCGACCGACGACCTCAGCCGCCGTTCCTGACCCGGTCGACGCCGGCGACGACGCGGTCGACGACGCCGCCCGCCTCGAACTCGACGCCGAGGTCGACCCCGAACAGCGTCTCGCTCGCCCCGACCACGCCCGCGGCGAACCCGTCGTCGCCGAGACACGCCGGCGCGGCCGCGACCGCCGCCGGCCCGTCGGGGACGGCGGCGTCGGCGTCGCCGTCGTCACCGCCCACGGCGACGACGGTCGGTGCCGCGTCGGGCGCGTCGGCGTCGCGGAGCACGTCCCGCTGTCGCCGGGCGGCGTCGCGCCCGTGCGCGGTGGGCGGCCGGACGAGCGCGACGCGGTCGACCGCGTGGACGGCCGCGACCGCCTGGTTCGCGGCGACCGGCGGCGTGTCGACCACGACGTGGTCGAACGACGCGGCCGCCTCCTCGACTCGCGCCTCCAGCGCCCGCGCGGGCTCGGCGGCCTTCGCACGGGCGACGCGCTCGAACGGCGCACGGGCCGGTGCCACCGCGACCCGCCCGTCGGTTCCCGCGTCGAGGTCGGTCACTCCGTCCGCGAGCGGGCGGTCCGGGTCGAGACACAGTTCCGTGAGGTCCGGATCGATGCGCCCGGCGACGTACTCGCTCAGCCCCTGCGTCGCGTACGCGGCGTCGAGGACGGCCACGTCCCGCCCGTCGCGGGCGAGGGCGGCGGCACACTCGACGGCGGTTCTGGTCGTCCCCGCCCCGCCGACGGCGCCGACGAGCGCGAGCGAACTGATCCCTGTCACACGCTCGCTGTGGCCTCCTCGGTGAAATATTTCGTGGACGATACCTCGGAAGTATCGGTGTGGGTTCGCAAGCGCGTACTCGAACGCGTAGCGCCGGGTGGCCCTCCCGGCGGCCACGGCGCCGGACAGGGCCGCCGTCGGTCGCCCTCGGAGCGACGAGCGCCCGCGCCGCCGGGGCGGGCCGGGCGCCCGCTATTAGTAGCCGCGCCGCGTCCCGCCCGGTATGCACGCGGCCGTACTCCTCGAACCGGGACGCTTCGAGATCCGGGACCGACCGCGCCCCTCGCCGGGCGCCGACGAGGTGCTCGTCGCGATCCGCGAGGTGGGGATCTGCGGCTCCGACGTCCACTACTACGAACACGGCCGGATCGGCGACTACGTCGTCGAGGAGCCGCTCGTGCTCGGCCACGAGAGCGCCGGCGAGGTGGTCGCCGTCGGCGACGCCGTCGACTCGCACGCCGTCGGCGACCGCGTCGCGCTCGAACCGGGCGTCCCCTGTCGCCGCTGTGCCCGCTGCTCGCGCGGCGAGTACCACCTCTGCCCCGACGTGCGCTTCATGGCGACGCCGCCCCACGACGGCGCCCTCGCCGAGTACGTCGCGTGGCCCGCGGACTTCGCGTACGCCCTCCCCGACGCGGTGTCGACGACCGCGGGCGCGCTGTGTGAGCCGCTGTCGGTCGGGATCCACGTCGCCCGGCGCGGCGCGGTCTCGACGGGCGACACCGTGCTCGTCGCGGGCGCGGGCCCCATCGGCCTGCTGGCGATGGCGGCCGCCCGCGCGGCGGGCGCGACCGACGTGATCGTGGCGGACGTCGTCGCCGAGAAGCTCGCGTTCGCCCGCGAGCGCGGCGCCGACCGCGCGGTCGACGTGACCGAGACCGACCTCGCGACCGCGGTCGCGGAGTCCACCGACGGCGTCGGCGTCGACGTGGCGATCGAGGCGTCGGGCGCGGCGGCGTCGATCGAGTCGATGCCGGCCGTCGTCCGCCGCGGCGGGACGGTCGTGCTCGTCGGCCTCGCGGACGAGGCGACGGTGTCGCTCGACGCGCTCGCGCTCGTCGACGCCGAGATCGACGTCCGGGGGTCGTTCCGCTACAGCAACACCTACCCCGCGGCGATCGACCTCCTCGCCGACGGCGCCGTCGACGTCGAGGGGCTCGTCGACTTCGCGGCGCCGCTGACGGACGTCGCCGACGCGTTCGAGCGCGCGGGCGACCCCGACGTGATCAAGGGGATGGTCTCGATCGCGGAGTGAGCGGTCGGTCGCGGGGCGCGTGCGGCCGGGCGAGCGGCGGGCGCCCGAGCCGGTGCGCGACCGTCGGTCGGCCGAGTGCCCCGGGCGTCCCGTCGCGCGTCGGCGCCGCCGGCCGGCCGTTCGCTGGCCCGGCGACTCCTGTCGCCGTTTTTTCACCCGCCGGGGACTGGTGGCGAACGTGGCCGACGGAGCCTCCCCCGCCGACGTGTTCGCCCTCCTCGACGACGAGTACGCGCGGTCGCTCCTCGCGGCCACCAGTCACCAACCCATGACCGCAGCAGAACTCAGCGACCAGTGCGAGATGTCCGTCTCGACGGTGTACCGCCGCCTCGACGCGCTCGAGTCGTGCGACCTCGTCGCGTCCCGCGTCAGACCGGACGCCGACGGCGACCACACGACGGAGTACGAGTCACACCTCGACCGACTGTCCGTCCGGCTCGACGACGGCAGCTTCGAGGTCCGCATCGAGACGCGCTCGGCGACGCAGTCGTTCGTCGACGCGTTCACCGACCTCTGGGAGGGACTGTGACGACGATCCCGCCGTTCGCCCCGGAGACGTGGCGGCTCCTCGGCACGATCGCGTGGTGGACCGCCGCCGCCGTCGGCCTCGTCGTGGTCGCGCTCGCGGCGTACGGCTACCGTCGCAACCGCAGCCGACCGATGCTGTTCCTCGCCCTCGGCATCGCCTCGTTCACCGTCGTCGACTTCGTCGCGACCGTCCTCGCGGCGTGGCTCGTCGGGCCGGTCGTCCTCCCCCTCGTCGGCAACGGGGTCGAGCTGGTCGGGATGGTGTCGATCCTCTACGCGGTCGTCCTCGCCCGGCGCGAGTAGCCGCGCGCGGATCGTCGCGGTCCGGCCGCCGGGCGCGACCGCGGCTACTCGGCGACCGCCGCGGCGATCTCGTCCAACTCCTCGTCGCTCACGTCGGGGCGCTCGCCGGCGGCGACGTGGATCGGCCCGCCGCCGTCGCCCTCGAACCGCGGGATGATGTGGACGTGGGCGTGGGGCACCTCCTGCCCCGCGTCGGGGCCGTCGTTGATCCCGACGGTGTGGGCGTCGGCGTCGACGGCGGCCTCGATCCGCGGCGTCAGTTCGTGGACCAGGTCGAACACGGCGCGCGACTCCGCCCGGGAGAGGTCGGCGACGCGCTCGCGGTGGGCCTTCGGGATCACGAGGGTGTGGCCGCGGCTCATCGGGTTCGCGTCGAGGAACGCGACGGCGTCGTCGGTCTCGGCGACGATCCGGCCGGGGATGTCGCCCGCGATGATGCTACAGAAGATACAGTCGTCGCTCATACCCGACCGATCTGCGTGCGGCCGCTTCAATCTGCGGGCGGCCGCTTCCATCTGTGGGGGCACGGGAGCGTCCCGCTCCGGGAGCGGTCGCCTCCGTCCGGTTCGACCCGATCGTCCGGTGATGTCGGTTTCGCTCCGAACGAAAGGGTTTCAATCGACGGTCGTCGCTCTCGGGGTATGTCAGGGATGTTCGACGCCGCGTGGGCGGTCGCCGAGTACGCGTTCGTCGCGCTCGCGTCGCTCGTGTTGACGGGGATCGGGGTGCATTTCGAGCGAGCCGCGGCGGTGGCGATACAAACTGCGCCGGAGGCGGCGGCCGTCGACTTCGTCATCGGCGCGCTCGCGCTGTTCTGGGGGCTGTATCTGGTCGGCTACCGGCAGTTCCTCCCGCGGACGCGACGGCTGATCGCCGGGGAGTAGCGTCCCGGATCGGGGCCGTCCGGCGCGCCGTTCGGCGGGCGACCGCTACAACACCACTGTTTCGACGTCGACCGCGCCGGTCTCGTCGATCCTGACGGTCACGTGCTCGGACCCGGAGACGGACGTCTCGTACAGCGTCTCCCCGTCGGCCGCCACCGTCACCGCACACTCCTCGCCGTCCTCCTCGCGGACGACCTCGTGGTAGCGACCGGGGTCGACCGTCACCGGCTCGGACCGACAGCCGAGCCGTAGCGTCACCGCGCGCTCGTAGTCGACGCTGAGGAACAGTTCGAGCAGCGTCGAGCCCTCGCACATGGTGGGCCAGCCGCACGCCTCGGTCGTCGTGCGCGGCGTCGGGGAAGCCGTCGGCGTCGGGGAGGCCGCGGGTGGCGACGTCTCGGTGTCGGCTTCGGACCTGACGGTCGTAGGCCCACCGTCGCCGGTATCGGACGGAGAGCCGACACAGCCGGCGGTGGGCAGGAGGGTGGCGGAGAGGGCGGCGAGGACGTGGCGTCTGCGCACACCGGCCGTGGACCGACGGCCGCGAAGTGTCTTGTGGTGTAGTTGACGGGTCGCCGCGCCGGCTACAGCGCGTCGGCGACAAGCGGCGCGACCGACACCGCGCTGGCGGCGCGTTCGATGGTGTCGCTGGCGACGACGCGCTCGACGCCCGCGGCCGCCAACTTCGTGCGGGCGTTGGCCGCGAGCATCCCGTGGACGCAGGCGGTGTAGACGGCATCGCAGTCGCGCTCGTGGAGCGCGGCGACCGCCTCGCTCATCGTCGACCCGGTGGCGATGATGTCGTCGACGACGACGACGTCCCGGCCGGCCACGGCCGCGTCGCTCGGCGTCACGGTCACCTCGCCGGTGTCGTAGTCGCGCTCCTTCTCGAAGAAGTCCGTCTCGCCCGCGCCGTAGGCGTCGCGCACGGCGACGGCCAGCGACTCGGCGGATTCGTCGGGGCCGAGGAACAGCGGTTCGGTCAGGTCCGCGGGCAGCGCCTCGGCGAGCAGCGGCGAGGCGTCGAGCACGTCGACGGGGACGTCGAAGAACTCGGCGACGTCGGCCTCGTGGGGCGTCACGAGCACGACGCGGTCGGTGCCGGTGGAGACGGCGCGGGCGACGGCGCGGGCGGAGACCGGCTGGCCCGCCTCGAACGCGCGGTCCTGCCGGGCGTACCCCATGTACGGGAGCACGGTCGTGACCCGGTCGGCGCCGGCCTCGCGGACGGCGTCCTGCAGTTGGAGCAGTTCGACGAACGCGTCGTTCGAGTCGGTCGTGGCGACGACGACGGCCTCGTCGCCGGCGAAGTCGGGGACGGCGGCGCGCTCCTCGCCGTCGGGGAACCAGTGGTACTCCGGCGTGGCGAGCGACCGGCCGGTCTCGGCGGCCAGCGCTGCCGACAGCGCCTGCGAGGCGGACCCGGGGACGATCATACACGTCGTTCCCGCGGCCGCATACAAACGCGTTCCTACTCGGGCGACGCGTGGGGCGGCGTCGCAGACGCCGGGCGGGCGGCGCCGCGACACCGGCCGGCTCCCCCCGTCGCGGTGTGTCGAGAGAGACGTTCAATACCGTAGCTGACGTGTCTCTACCCGTATGATTCGACGTATTCGCTCGTTCGACAGGCGCACCCGTATCCAGTACGGCCTCATGCTCACGTTCGGCCTCGTGTGTCTGGTCGCGGCGGTCGCGCCGGTGGCCGACTCGATCCGGGTCGCGGCGGTCGCGACGACGTTCGGGCTCACGGCGGGCCTGTGGATCGCCCACCTCGTGCAGGTCCTCGACGGCGCCGCCCGGAGAGCGGCCGCCCGATGAGCGCCGCCGACGAGTCGGCAGCGACCGCCGGCGACCGCCGGTCCCCGCCGGCCCCGGTCGCGGCGACCGAGCGGGCGGGTCCCGACCCGGCGGCCGTCGAGCCCGAACTCGGCGCGTTCCTGCTCACCGTCGCCGGCGTGACGGTGATGTTCATCGCCGTGTTCCAGTTCACGCTGTCGGCGGCGGTCGCCCAACTGCTGACCATCGCCGTCCTCGCGGTGACGGTGATCAGCGTCGCCATCGGGTTCACGCTCGACCTCCTGGGCTACTTCGACGAGCCCCGGCCGACCCCCGCGGTTCGCCGCGCCGCCGGCCCCGCGCCGTGGGTGCCGACGGCGGGCGTCCGTCGCCCGCTCCCGCCGCTGTTGGACTTCGACGAGGACCTGGCGGCGTTGCAGGCCGCCTTCGGCGGGGAGTTCCCCCCGCAGATGGAGCCGTTCCTCGACGGCTACCGCCGGCTGAAGACCACCTCGGTCAACCGCCGGGTCGTCGCGAGCGACCTCCGGGCGGCGCTCAACCCCGTCACGGTGCTCGCGCCCGACGAGGAGGCCGAGGCGATCGTCGAGGACATCGGCGCCCGGCTGTTCCGGTACATCGACCGCGACACGACCGACCACCTCCGCGTGACCGACCTCGCGTTCCACGACAGCGCCGGCGTCGCCGCGGACGTGCTCTCGCTGCGGGGGAGCGACGCCCGCGTCCGGGGGTACGTCACGAACGACGGCGAGGCCGTCGCCGCCGGCTCGCGGTCCGCTTCCGCGGCGCCGACGGCGGCCGGATCGACCGCACGTACGTCCCGCTCGGGACGTTCGTCCCGGCCGCGTCCCGGTCGTTCGGCGTCTCGGTACACGTCCCGGCCGCCGCGACCGCCGCCGACGTGACGGTCGTCGGGACACCCGCGCCGGCCCGCGACTCGACCGAGCGGCCCCCGCGCCGCGGGCCGACGCGAGCGCCCCGGACCGGCAGACCGCCTGACGGGGGTGCCGGCGCACTCGCGGGCTACGCGCCCCGCGGCACCGCGACCGCCCGCACGTCCGGGAGGCCGAGCGTGCGCCCGCGCCAGCCGCCGTCGGCGAACACCCGGGCCTCCCCGGCCTCGGTGACCGCGACGAGGTGACGGCCCGCGAACGCCGCGTCGACGATCCCGGCCTCGTCGTGCTCGGTCCACTCGGTCGCCGTCGCGTCGGCGCGCTCGTACGCCGCGGCGTCGGTCGCGGCGACCGCGCGCTCGCCCTCCTCGTCGGCGACGACACAGCGGAACGACCCGTCGGCGCCGGCGTCCAGATCCGCCATCCAGCCGTTGCCGAGGGTGTACAGCGTCTCGGCGGTGACCGCCAGCGGGACGCCCCGGTCGCTCACGTCGCGGGCGTCGTCGAGGCCGGCGTACTCCATCCCGCCGTCGCGGAGGCGGTGGACGCCGTCCCCGGCGGCGACGAGGCGACCGTCCATGCGCCGGGGGTCGTCGACCGACCCGACCGCGACCCACGCGTCGCCGGTCGGTTCCGCGTCGGGGGCGTCGCCCTCGGCGTCGCCCGCCAACAGCGAGACGGTGCCGTCGGGCGCGGCCGCGAGCACGCCGTCGCCGGCGACGCCCACGGCGACCGCGGGCCCGTGGCCCGTCGGGGCGAAGTCCCCCACGAGCACGTCCTCGTCGGTGGCGACCGCGAGCGCGCCGCCGCGGGCGGCCACGTCGCGGGCGTCACAGCGGTGTTCGATCCCGAACTCCCCGACGATGTCGCCCGACAGCGAGACGCTCGCGACCCCCATCGAGGAGGCGACGAACACCCGAGCGACGTCGTCGCGCTGCGTGAACACGCGCTTCTCGGCGATAGTCGGCATACGCGGGCGTCCGACGGCGCGGCGAATAAGTGCCGCGGACCGCGCGAGGGCGACGCCCGCAGGCGGTCCGGCGTCCCCTCGGGAACGACCCGGTCCGGACTTGTTCGTTCCCGAACGAATGACAATAGCTAACACGCGACATCGAGAACCGACGGGGTACGCATGCCAGAGCCAGTGATCGCGTCGGTCGGCGCCTCGCCGCTGGGCCGGACGGAGTTACCGGGTCGGGACCTGTTCTCGGTCGCGCTCGCGGAGGCGTTCGACGGCCTCCCCGACCCGGCCGACGTCGTCGAGGCGGTGTACGTCGGCAACCAGTCGGAGACGTACGAACACCAGATCATGACCGGGACGCTGCTGGCGGAGTGGGCCGGCCTCCGGCACGTCCCCGCCGAACGCGTCGAGGGGTGTGCCGCCGCCGGTGCGCTCGCCCTCCGGCACGCCGTGAAGGACGTCCGCAACGGCGAGCACGACGCCGTGCTCGCCTGTGGCGTCGAGAAGATGACCTCGGCGGGCACCGCCGGCGCGACGGACGCGCTGTCGGCGGCGTTCGACCGCGCCATCGAGCAGCGCTCCGGCGTCACCGCGCCCAGCCAGTACGCCCTGCTCGCGCAGCGCTACCTCCACGAGACGGACGCCACCGAGCGCGACCTCGCGGAGATCGCGGTGAAGAACCACGCCAACGCCGCGCGCAACCCCCGGGCGCAGTTCCCCAAGGAGATCGACGTCGACACCGTGTTGGACTCGACCCCCGTCGCCCCGCCGCTGAAGCTGTACGACTGCGCGCCGGTGGGCGACGGCGCCGCCGCCGTCCTCGTGACGAGCGCGGAGCTGGCGGCCGAGCTCGACGGCCCACAGGTGCGCGTCGCCGGCAGCGGCGCCTCCGCGAACAACATCGCGGTCGCCGAACGCGACATGACCGACATCGCGGGCGCCCGCATCGCCGCCGAGACGGCCTACGAGGAGGCGGGCGTCGACGCCGCGGACGTCGACATCGCGGAGGTCCACGACGCGTTCACCGTCTGTGAGGCGCTGCTGTCGGAGGCCGTCGGCTTCGCGCCCGAGGGACTGGGCTACCAGAGCTACCTGCCGCCCGAGGAGCGGGCCGACGGCTGGACCGACGTCCGAGTGAGCCCCAGCGGCGGGCTGAAGGCCCGGGGCCACCCCATCGGTGCGACCGGACTCCTGCAGGCGCTGGAGGCGTACGAACAGCTCACCGGCGCGGCGGGCGACCGCGCGGTCGACGGGGCCGAGACGGCCCTCCTGTTGAACGAGGGTGGCGTCGCGGACGCCGTGACTGTCGGGCACGTCCTCACGACGGCGGAGGCACCATGACCGACGCCGACCTCGACGCGTCCGACCCGCGGACGCTCCCGGGCTTCTTCGACGCCCTCGCGGACGGCGACCTGCTGGGCGGCGTCTGTGGCGACTGCGGACAGGTGCTGTTGCCGCCGCGACCGACCTGCTACGCCTGCGGCAGCCGCGCGGTCGCCGTCGAACCCCAGTCGCCGCGGGGCGAGATCTTCACCTACACCGCGGTCCACACGCCGCCACCGGCGTTCGCGGCGGACGCGCCGTACACGGTCGCGGTCGTGGAACTCGCGGACGGCGGTCGTCTCCTCGGGCGCGTCGACGCCGACTACGACGACGTGTCGATCGGCGACCCGGTCGAACTCGCGGTGCGGGAGCCGACGGCCGACGAACGGGAGATCGCGCTCGACTACGAGGAAGACTGGCCGGTCCACGTGTTCGAACCGCGCTGAGTGGCCTCCCGGCGTCACGCCGGAGTCGCTGTTCCTCACGGTGGTCGGCGACCGACGGCGCTCGGCCGACGCTCCTCGGTCGAACGGGCACAAGAGGGGTGATATGGGAATCCGTGACCGCGGAGGTGCGGTCTCGGCGGTCGCTCAGTCCTCCTTCGTCTTGATGTCGGCCGAGAGGCCCTGTGCCATCTCGATGTCCTTCGAGTTGTTCAGGGTCCACGCCGTCCGCTCGGTCACCGCCTCGATCACCTCGCGGGCGCTGGGGTAGCCGTTGCCGGACTTCTTGACGCCGCCGAACGGGAGGTGGACTTCGGCGCCGATACAGGGCAGGTTCCCGTACGCCAGCCCGATTTCCGCGTTGTCGCGGAAGTAGTTGATCTGGCGGTAGTCCTCGGAGATGATCGCGCCCGCGAGGCCGTAATCCGTGTCGTTGTGGATCTCGACGGCGTCCTCGATGTCGCCGCTGTACTTCAACAGCGCCACGTGCGGGCCGAACACCTCCTCGTGGGTGCAGCGCAGGTCCTCGTTGGGGTCGGCTTCGTACACGAACGGGCCCACCCAGTGGCCGTCCTCGTGGCCGTCCGGGATCTCCGAGTCGTCCAGTTCCTCGCGGTCGACGAGCACGTTCACGCCCTCGTCTTTCGCGAGTTGGTTGTACTGCGAGACCTTCTCCTTGTGCTCGGCCTCGATGAGCGGGCCCATGAACGTGTTCTCGTCGAGCGGGTCGCCCACGGCGACGTTCTCGGCGTTCGCGACGAACCGCTCCTTGAACTCGTCGTACACGTCCTCGTGGACGACGATGCGCTCGCTCGACACACATCGCTGGCCGGTCGTCTTGAACGAGGACATCGTCGCGGAGTGGACGGCCGTGTCCAGATCCGCCTTCTCGGTCACGACGATGTTGTTCTTGCCGCCCATCTCGGCCGCGACGAGTTTGCCCGGCTCGCCGCCGACCTTGCTGGCGATCTTGTGGCCGACCTCCGCGCTACCGGTGAACAGGACGGTGTCGACGCGGTCGTCCTCGACGATGGCGTTACCGGCGTCGCCGAAGCCCTGGACCATGTTGAACACGCCGTCGGGCACGCCGGCGTCCTCGAACATCTCCGCGAGGATCTGCGCGCACCACGGCGTCTGCTCGGCCGGCTTGAACACGACCGTGTTTCCTTCCACCAGCGCGACGGCCATGTGCCAAAACGGGATGGCGACCGGGAAGTTCCACGGCGTGATGCAGCCCACCACACCCCGCGGTTTCCGCCGCATGTACGCGTCCTTGCTGGGGATTTCGGAGGGGATCACGTCGCCCTTGGGGTGGCGGGCGTCGCCGGCGGCCCACTCCACCATGTGCCACGCCTCCGTCACGTCGGCTTTGCCTTCGGAGATCTCCTTGCCGCACTCCATCGTGACGATCTCTCCCAACTCTTGGTGACGCTCTTTCAGCTCGTGGTAGATGTCCCAGAGGTACTCCGCGCGGTCGATGTGCGAGAGCTGCTTCCACTCTTCGAAGGCGTCGTCGGCGGCGGCGACCGCGCGGTCGACGTCGGCCTCGGTGCCGCGGCGGAACTCGCCCAGTTCGTCGCCGTCGGCCGGGTTCTCCGAGACGAACGTCTCGTCGCCCGTCCCGTCGGTCCACTCGCCGTCGATGTAGTGCTGATACGCATCCGACATGGGTCGGTGTCCGTCACCTCGGAGGGTAACTCCCGAACCGTCCATGGTCGGTCGACGCCCACCCGACCATGGTCGGCCGGCTACTGGTACCTATTCGCATATATAGTTCCGGACGGACTATACACACGATGAGTCAAGTCCTGAACGCCGGAACCCGGTTGACGCTCGATCTGTGGCATCCGAACTGTTGGGCGATCGAGGCGACCGAGCGAACGGGCGGCGGGGTGTTGGCTCACGCCATCTACGACACGCCGCGGGCCGCCCCGGAGTCGGTCAACGGCCTGTTCACGGCGTTCGGCGAGACGACCGCGGAGGTCGAGGAGCTGCTCGACGAGATCCGCGCGTCCGACCACGCGGGGGAGGTGCTGGAACTGCAGGAGCGGTTCGGCCGCGCGCGCGACGCGCCGGGCAACGTCGTCCGGGAGTTCTTCCTCGAGTACGACCCCGACGACATGGTGTGCCCGACGCTGCTGCGCCACGGCTTCGTCCACAGCGCCCCCGTCCGGATCGAGGGCGGCCGCGAGGAGTGGCAGCTGTGTTTCACCGGCGAGCGCCCGGAGATCGAGGCGGCGCTCGACGGCGTCCGCGCCGACGCCGGCGCGGAGGTGTCGGTCGTCTCGATCACCGCCGCGGACGGCTCGGCGGCCCGCTCCGAGCGCGACCAGCGCCTCGACACGCTCACTCCCACCCAGCGCGAGGTGTTCGAGGAGGCGCGCGCGGCGGGGTACTACGAGTGGCCCCGCGGCTGTTCGACCCGCGAGTTGGCCGACCGGGTCGACATCTCGAAGACGACGCTGCTGGAGCACCTGCGCAAGGCCGAGTCGAAGCTGCTCGACCCGTAGCCGCGTTTAGCTCAACACCGCCCGCAGCGCGAACAGCGCGTTCTCCTTGCGCTCGCGCACGCGACGGTAGAAGTACTGGAACCACTTCGAGCCGTACGGGATGTACTGGTTCACCTCGACGCCCGACGCCGCCAGCTCCGCCTGCGCGTCCTCGCGCACGCCCATGAGCATCTGCACCTCGTAGTCGGTGCCGTGTTCGGCGTGGAGGTCGGCCGCGAGGTCGATCATCGCCGGGTCGTGGCTCCCGACGGCGACGCCGCCCTCGAACGCCTCGAACATGTAGCGGAGACAGTCGCGGTACGCCTCGTCGACGCGGGCCTTCTGCTTGTGGGCGATCGCCTTCGGCTCGTCGTAGGCGCCCTTCACCAGCCGGACCTTCCCCGGGAGCGGGGCGAGCCGTTCGAGGTCGTCGGGCGTGCGCTTCAGGTTCGCCTGCGTGCACAGCCCCACCCGGCCGTCGGTCTCGACGGCGTGGCGCTCGTAGGCGTCGAGCGTCACGTCGGTCGTCTCGTGGTCCTCCATGTCGATCCACACGAAGCAGTCGGCGGCGTCGACGATCCGGGCGAGGTTCTCCTCGAACACCGCCGCGGAGACGTCCAGCCCGATCTGTGACGGCTTCACGGAGACGCAGGCGTCGAGGTCGCGCCCCGCGAGCTCCTCGACCAACTCGACGTACGCGTCGGCGTCGGCGTCGGCGCCGGCGCGCTCCTCGTAGTGCTCGCCGAGGAGGTTGAGGATGGCGCCTATCCCCTGCCGGTTCAGCTCCTCGACGTGCGCGAGCGCCGTGTCGGAGTCCTCCCCGGCGACGAAGTTGTTCGCGATCGGCGGGATCATACCGTGCGATCCGGATCGATCCCCCCTAAGTCGCCACCCGACCAAACGTTTCATCCGGCGTTCGCTGAACGAATGTCCGCCGGCGCCCCGAACGGTGCGACGATCGGGGCGCGGATCGGCGATCGACCGCCGATTCCGACCATGGTCGGGGCGGGGTATAGGGCTAAGGTTGTGCACGGAAAACACTGTTAGTCATGGTACCGAATGACGAGACCGGACCGAACCGGCGCGACGTCCTGCGGGCGTCGGGACTCGCGGGCCTCGGAGGGCTCGCGGGTCTCGCCGGCTGTGTGAGCACGACCGACAACGAAGCGACAGAGACCGACACCGAAGCCTCCGGCGACGGCGGCGGCGGCTCGGACAGCGACGGGGGCGACTCCGGGGGCGACGGGGGCGACTCCGGACCGTACACCATCGGGATGGTGAACTCCCTCACCGGCTCGCTGTCGGCGTTCGGGCAGCGCAACGAACGCGGGAAGGACCTCGCGCTGGCGGCCGTCAACGACGTCGGCATCGGCGGGCGCGACATGGAGATCATCGTCGAGGACTCCCAGTCCGAGTCGCAGGCGGGCGTCTCGGCGGCCCAGAAGCTGGTGAACCAGGACGGCGTCCCGTTCCTCATCGGCGCGGTGGGGTCGGGCGTCTCGCTGGCTATCTACCAGTCGGTCATCCAGGGCACCGACGTGGTCCAGTTGAGCCAGAACTCCACCAGCCCGGACCTCACGAACTTCCCCGGGCTGCTCCGGATGTCGCCGACCGGGTCGACCCAGTCGACGGCGCTGGCGAACATCATCGGCGAGGACGGCTACGACTCCGTCGCGCTGGCGTGGGTGAACAACGACTACGGGCAGGGGCTCGCCGAGACGTTCCGCGAGGCGTTCGACGGCGAGATCGCGTACGACCAGCCCCACGACCAGGGGCAGTCGTCGTACTCCTCGACCGTCTCCGGGATGGCCAACTCCGGCGCCGACGCGTGGCTGTTCATCACCTACCAGCCCGAGTTCACGACGATGGCCCAGGAGGCGTACTCCAACGGGTACGAGGCGCAGTTCTACGGCGCCGACTCCGTCGCCGGGCCGGACGTCCTCGGCAACACGCCCGAGGGGAGCCTCGACGGCATGAAGATCGTGACGCCGTCGGCCGCCATCGACCAGGAGAACTACCAGAACTTCGCCAGCGAGTTCGAGAGCGAGTACGGCGAGGCGCCCACCTCGTGGTCGGCGTTCGCGTACGACTGCGTGATCACGGCGGCGCTGTCGATCGCGACGGCCGACGAGTTCACCGGGGCGGCGCTGCAGGAGACCGTCCGCGACGTGACCCGTCCCGAGGGCGAGGAGGTGTTCACCTTCGCCGAGGCGATGGACGTGCTCGGCGACGACGGCACGCCCTCGGACATCGACTACCAGGGCGTGTCGGGTCCCATCGACTTCGACGAGAACGGCGACCCGGTCGGGTTCCTGCAGATCCTGACGGTCGAGAACCACGAGTACACCCAGACGGGCACGATCGAAGGCTAAGCGAGGATGTCCGTCCTCGAATATTTGGCGAACGGACTGGTGTTCAGTAGCATCATCGTACTGGCGAGCATCGGCCTGTCGCTCGTGTACAGCATCGCCGACTTCGCGAACTTCGCCCACGGCGACACGATGACCGTCGGGGCGTACTCGGCGCTGGTCACCTTCGGGTTCGTCGGCGGCCTCGGCGCGCGGTTCCTCGGGCTCCCGCTCGGGTTCTTCGTCGCGCTGGCGGTCGGCGTCGCCGTCGCGGCGCTCGTGGCGGTTATCACCCAGCGGTTCCTCTACGACGCCATGGACGTCGACTCCATCGGGATGCTCATCACGAGCATCGGAGTCGCGTTCGTGTATCGCGCGCTCATCCAGTTCCAGTTCGGCTCCGACTTCGTCGAGTTCGGCATCCAGGTGCTGCGCCCGATCGAGTTCCTGATCCCGTTCGGCGTCCGGATGACGCTGCACGACGTGGCGATCATCGTGTCGGCGGCGATCCTCGTCGCCGGCCTGCACACGCTGTTGCAGTACACCGACCTCGGCCGGAAGATGCGCGCGACCGCCGACAACCCCTCGCTCGCGCGGGTGAGCGGCATCCGCGTCGACCGCATCACCCTGTGGACGTGGGTCATCGGCGCGGGGCTGGCCGGCGCCGGGGGCGTGTTCCTCGGCCTGTACAACCAGATCTCCCCGCGGATGGGGTTCAACATCCTGCTGGTCGTGTTCGCCGCGGTGATCCTCGGCGGCATCGGCTCCGTCTACGGCGCGATGCTGGGCGGCTTCCTCATCGGGATGATCAACCAGCTCACCCCGATCCTGACCGACGTGGGCATCCCCATCGGCATCGAGTACGCGAACGCCATCGCGTTCGTGATCATGGTCGCGGTGCTGCTCGTGCGGCCGAACGGCATCGCCGGCGGCCAGGGGGCCGGGACATGAGCGAGTCGCCGGGGCCCGACGCGGACGCGGACGCCGCCAGCGCCGGCCGCTTCGGCGACCTCACGCCGACCGAGCAGGGCGTCCTCGTGTTCGTCGCGGGGCTGCTCGCGCTGCTCGCGCTCGGCCTCGTCACCGGCGGGCTCGGCCCGACGTACTTCATGTACCTCATCGGGCTCGTCGGGATGTACGTCCTGCTGTCGTTCGGGCTGAACGCCCAGTGGGGGTACACCGGACTGATCAACTTCTCCGTCGCGGCGTTCTTCGGCCTCGGCGCGTACGGCACCGCGATTCTGACGGCCGACAACTCCCCGATCGCCGGGGGGATCTCGCCGGTGCTCGGGCTGTTCGTCGGCCTGCTGCTGGCCGCGGTGTTGGCGGTGATCATCGGGATCCCGACGCTGCGCCTGCGGGCCGACTACCTCGCCATCGCCTCGCTGGGGCTGGCGGAGGTCGTCCGCCTGATCGTGCTCAACGAGCGCGAGTACACCAACGGGAGCGCCGGCCTGCGCGGCATCCCCGGCTTCTTCGAGGGGTGGCCCGTGCTGTCGACGTTCCCGCAGGCGATGCCGGGGCTCCGGATCGAGATCGTTCCGGGGAGCCCGATCGTGCTGCAACAGCCGTTCTACCAGGCGCTGCTCAACGTCGGGCTGGTGTTCGTGTTCGTCGCGATCACCTTCCTCCTGTTGCGGCGGGTCCACCGCTCGCCGTGGGGGCGGGTGCTGCGGACGATCCGCGGCGACGAGGACCTGGCGGAGGCGCTGGGGAAGAACACGTACGCGTTCAAGATGCAGTCGTTCGTGCTCGGCAGCGTCATCATGGCGCTGGCGGGCGTGTTCTACGCGCACCTGAACCTGTTCGTGAGCCCGGGCGACTTCGAGCCGATCAACACGTTCTACGTGTGGATCGCGGTGATCCTCGGCGGGAGCGGCTCGAACCGCGGCGCGATGTTCGGCGGCTTCGTCGTCATCGCGATCCGCGAGGGGACCCGGTTCCTCAACGGGATCGAGTTCATCGCGTTCGACATCGGGCCGCTGCGCCTGCTGGCGGTCGGGGTGCTCATCATCCTCGTGATGCGCTTCCGGCCGGAGGGCGTGTTGCCGCCCCAGCGCGAACTGATCTGGCCGTCGGCGCTCGACGACGCCGACGTCCCCGGTCCCGGGGAGACACAGCGCCCGCACGCGACCGACGGGGGTGAGCAGTCGTGAGCGACACCGAGTCCGCCGGCGACCCGGACCCGGCGGCCGACGGCGCCGCGCCCGACGCGGACGCCGAGTCGACCGGCTCCGTGTACGAGGGCGCCAACCTCGACAAGGAGGACGTCGTCCTCGAGGTCGACGGCCTCGTGAAGACGTTCGGCGGCCTCGTCGCCACCGACGACGCCTCCTTCCAGGTCGAGCGCGGCACGGTCACCGGGCTCATCGGCCCGAACGGCGCCGGCAAGTCCACCCTGTTCAACCTCATCTCGGGGTTCTACGAGGAGGACGCCGGCACCGTCACCGTCAACGGCGCCGACGTGACCGACGCCACGCCCCACCGGATCGCCGAGCACGGCCTGATCCGGACGTTCCAGACGCCGCGCAAACTGGAGGGGATGACCGTCCGCGAGGCGATGCTCGTCGGGCCGCAAAGCCAGACGGGCGAGTCGTTCCTGTCGCTGTTGACCGCGGGCGACACCGTGCGCGAGGAGGAGCGCGCCAACCTCGAGGACGCCCAGCGCATCCTCGAGGAGTTCGAGATCGGTCACCTCGCGACGCAGGCGGCGACCGACCTCTCGGGCGGGCAGATGAAGCTCGTCGAGTTGGCGCGGGCGATGCTCGCCGAGCCGGAGGTGCTGCTGCTCGACGAGCCGGTCGCCGGGGTGAACCCGACGCTGGCGAACAAACTGCGCGACCAGATCGCCCGGCTCAACGAGCAGGGCGTCACCTTCCTGATCATCGAACACGACATGGAGTTCATCATGAACCTCGCCGACCCGATCGTCGTCCTCGACCGCGGCAGCGTCCTCGTCGAGGGGACGCCCGACGCCGTGCGCGCGGACGACCGCGTCATCGACGCGTACCTCGGGGGTGGCGAATGAGCGACGCGGGTCGCGGACGGGGCGCCCGGCTCGGACGCGCGGGCGGGGCGCGCGGCGACCGGCGAGCGCTCCCGGACGGCGGCGTCGCGGAGGCGTCGCCCGCGGAGACGGCCGCGGACCCCGTCCTCTCGGTCGAGGGCGTCGACAGCGGCTACGGCGACGTGCAGGTGCTCGACGACCTGTCGTTGACCCTCGAGCAAGAGGAGATCGCGTGTCTCGTCGGCCCCAACGGCGCCGGCAAGTCGACCGTCCTGAAGACGGTGTTCGGCCTGCTCACGCCGTGGGAGGGCCACGTCCGCTACCGCGGCGACGACATCGGCGGGATGGCGCCCGAGGACATCGTCCGCATCGGGATCGGCTACGTCCCGCAGACGGACAACGTGTTCGCGAGCCTCACCATCGAGGAGAACCTCCGGATGGGCGGCGTCGCCCGCGACGACGACCTCGAACCGGTGATCGAACAGCTGTACGACCGCTTCCCGATCCTCGAGGAGAAGCGCGCGGCGAAGGCGCGCACCCTCTCGGGCGGCCAGCGGCAGGTGCTGGCGTTCGCCCGGGCGCTCGTGATGGAGCCGGACGTGCTGCTCATCGACGAGCCGTCGGCCGGGCTCGCGCCCAACACCGCCGACGAGGTGTTCGCCGACGTGCAGGCGGTGAACGACCTCGGGACGGCGATCCTGATGGTCGAGCAGAACGCCCGCAAGGGACTGGCCATCTCCGACACGGGCTACGTGCTCGACCAGGGGAGCGTCGCGTACGCCGACGACGCCGACGGCCTGCTCGACAACCCCGAGGTGTCGCGGCTGTACCTCGGCGGGTAGACGGGCGGACCGCGCCCGACCCCGTCTGGATCTCTTCTAACCGACACACAGCGACTCCCGTCACGGAGCGACTCGGAGCGCAGACCGACCAGTCGTCACGACGCCCGGCTACCGTCCACTGTACAACGTTCCCCAGCAGTCTCTCGAAGACATCTGCCCTGCGTCGTTTTAACTGACACTTTTCGGCACGCGGTCGGTACGAACGACACGTGACCGATTCCATCCCAGACACCGTGACGAACGCACTCGAAGCGGTGCCCGTCGAGGACGCGACGGCACTGGAAGCCGGTGCCGGAGTCGGCAACGGGACCGCGGGACTCCTCGCGGCCGACGCGGAGACGGTGTATTCGGTGACGGACGAGGTCGACCACGCTGAGACGGTACGCGAGCGCTGTCCGGCGGCGACGGTCCTCCAAGCGGATCTCGGTGCGATCCCACTCCCGGACGACACTGTCGACGTGGTGGTGGCGCACGGACTGTTCAACGTCTTGCCGAACGAGACGGCTGCGGCCGTCGCCGCCGAGCTAACGCGGGTCGCCGCTCCCGGTGGCTGGCTCGTGATCGACGACTACGGTCCCCACCCATCCGACTCCCGTATCAGGCGGCTCTTCGCCGTCGAGAACGCGCTCGCAGAACTCGCCGCGGCGCGACCGGCCTACGTGTTCTACCCGGCGGACGAACTCCGAACCCTGTTCGAGGGCCACGGGTGGACCCACGAGCGGACGACGACGCTCCTCGACCCGGTGCCGTGGACGCAGGGGCATATGGATGCACACGTCGACGCGGCACGGCGAGCCGCGACGGGGGTCCCGGACGAGGTCGCCGACCCACTCCTGCGCCGGGCCGAACGACTGGCTGCGGAGGGTGCAGACCCGACGGGTCGGATGTACTCACTGGCGTTGCGGCACGAGGCGTGACAGCGCCGGTGACCGGTGGTGACGCTGGCTCGACTGACTCGGTCGTTCCAGCCGTGGATCGTGTGACCGTCTCGGGCCTGCGTCGGTGCGATCCGCCGCCACACGCGGCATCGAAACCCTTAGTGTACGAACCCGCCAAGCCGGCGGTATGCAGAAGCTCATCGTCCACGGCGACCCCGGCCTGCGCAAGGACGGCGTCATCAACTACGACGGGCGGGAACTGCGCGTCTTCTCCGTGCAGCGGCAGGGCGAGTACCACGGGCCCGACGAGCCCCAGCTGTGGTGCACCGTCGGCACCGACGACGAGCGCGAGACGTTCGAGAAGAAGGAGTACGTCCCCCACTGGCTCGACGTCGACACCATCGACGCCGAGGCGCTCGACATCGTGAAGAAGGGCGGCGACCTCACGGTCTGAGACGGGCCGCCGCCGCGTTCTACTCGTCTTCTCCGTCCCGCAGTTCGGCGGCCGCCGGTAGCTCCGCCTCCGTCACCCGGTACACCGTCACCGTCTGCGTCGAGGCGTCGTCGACCTCATCGACGCCCGGGATCCCGCCGAAGTCGATCATGCCGAACTGTTCGTAGCGCGTGCGCTCGGCGGGGCCGACCCACACGTAGCGCACGTCGTACTCGCGGAACACCTCGACGGCGGCAGCCTCGGAGGTGTACGCGTCGTCGACGGCGCGGACGCGGGCGAAGTACGCCTCCGGCCCGCGGTAGCCGACCTCGTGGTGCCACCCGGCGACCGTCGGCAGCCCGGTGAGGCTGGCGGCGGGGCTGGCGTCCCAGCGGTACATCCGCGGCGAGTGGCCGTAGCGGTCGTCGGCGCCGGGGTAGACGCCGGTCGCGGGCGCCGAGAGGATGGCGGGCTGGCCCTCGCGGGCGTCGAGCCAGTCGATGGCGCGTTCCTCGCTGGGGTGGTACACCGCGACGAAGTCCGTCCCGTCGAGCGTCGGCTCCTCGGGATACCCCTCGCCGACGTGCGCCGGGAGCGCGAACGCGCCGTACAGCCCGGTCGACACGAGGAGGCCGGCGACGAACACCGACGCCAGCACGTCCCGCGTCCCCGGGCCGGGCCACAGCCACGAGGCGTCGGGCCGCGGGCGCGCCTCCAGCAGCCCCGCGAGGACGACGCCGGCGGCGGCGGCCCACAGCGGCCACACCTGCGCGTACGTCTTGAACACGGTGTTCATCCGCCCCGGCCCGGCCTGCTCGTTCAGGAACACCGCCTCGACGAGCAGCGCGAGCCCCGCGCCGCCGACGATCAACACGGTCTCGAAGCCGGCGCGGTCGGTCCGCAGCGCGACCCAGCCGGCGACGAGCAGGAAGCCGAACGGGCCGAGCGCGGGCAGGCCGACGGCAAGCCCCGCGAGCGTCAGTCCCACGAGGCCGGCCACCACCGCGAGGGGCGCCCGCGCCCGACGGCCGCGAGCAGTCCCGCGACGAACGTCGCGAGGAACGCCCCGTGGACGACGAGGAGGCCGCCCAGCGACGAGCGCATCTCGACGGGCAACACGGCGAGCGTCCGCTCGCTCCCGCTCCCGGTGACCGCCCCGAGCAGGAACGGCGAGGCGACGGCGAGCGCGAGCACGCCCGCGGCGGCGACGAGGCCCGCCGCGACGACGGGCCGGGCGAGTTCGTCCGCGAGGCGGCGGCCGCCGTGGCCGCCGTCCGTCGCCGCGGGGTCGTCCGCGGCGCCGCGGCCGCCCAGTCGGTCGAGCGCGCCGTCCACGCGAGCCGCGAGCGGGGCCGGCAGGAGCGTCCGGGGCGCGGCGGGCGCGGCCGCGAGCGCGAGCCACGCCAGCCCGAACACGCTCGGGAAACTCCACGTGTCGAGGACGGCTTGGAAGCCGCCGACGACGGGGACGACGCCGAACAGGAGGAGGCGGCGGCGGCGCGTCGCCGACGCCGGGGTGCGGTAGAGCGCGAACGCGAGCGCCGCCCCCAACAGGAGGAACGGCGTCATCGTCATGTGCGCGTGGAGGTCGCCGTTGAGCCACGCGAACAGCGGGAACTCGTTGATCGTGCCCGGGATGACCCGGCTGGCGGTCCAGTAGGAGAAGTCGCGGGCGACCACTTCGCGGGCGTCGACCCCGAGGAGACCCGCGAGCGACGACCGCGCCCCCGGCGGGAGCGTCCGGAGGAACACCCAGCCGGCGGTGTGGAGGTTCGCGGCGACGCCGACGAGGAACGCCGCGAGCAGCCCGGCGGTCCGGCGCGACCGGTCGCGGGCGGCGGCGACCGAACCGGCCAGATCGTAGACGGCGGCGACGAGCATGCCGAACACGCCCGCGAGCGCGAGGTTGTAGGCGAACCGCGCGGGCGTCGCGGTCAACAGCGCCCACAGCGCGGCCAGCAGGTGGCCGCCGTAGTAGTAGCGCACCCCCTCGCCGGCGAACCACATGTCCTCGGGCGGGAGCGCGCTCGCCCGCAGCAGCGACTTGAGGATGCCGTAGTCGAGGAACTTCTCGCCGGCGCCGGGGTCGACTCCGGGGTCGTGCGCCCGGATCAGGACGACGAAGAGGAAGCCGGCGACGAACACGGCGGCGGTCTCGGCGGCGACGGTGCGGTCGGGGAGGGCGGCGAGGGCGTCGTCGTCGACGGCGAGGTCGCCGTCGCGGAGGGCGTCGCGGTCGACGAGCGCGAGGGCGGCGAGCGCGAGGACGACGAGGAGGGCGACCGCGAGCGCGACGGGGCCGAACGCGACGCGGCCGACCCAGAAGGCGACGACGCCGAGCGTCAGCGCCGAGAGGGGCAGCGCGAACCCGACGCCGCGGGTCGCGGAGCGCGGGAACAGCCGCGCGGCGACGGGGACGCCGACGGCCCCGAGCGCGAGCAGCGCGACGAGCCAGCGGACGACGAGACCGTACTCCATCGATCTGTGGGGGTCGCCGCCGCGGTAAGTCCCTTTCCCTTGTTTCCCCGTCCCGGGGCGCCGCCGCCGGGCCAACGACTAAGGCCGCGCCCGCCGGTCGAACGCACGTGTCCACGGACGACGACGTCGCGACCCCCGTCGACGGGGGGCCACGCGGCGACAGACGGCTGGTGTTCGCCGGCGGCTTCGCACTCATCGCGGCGGTGCTCGGCTACCTCGCGGTGCGCGGGCTGGTCGCGGCGGGGTCGCTCGCGGGGCGCGCCGAGGTGCTCGCGCTCCCCGTGTTCGGCCTGCTCGGCGTCGTCGGCTTCGTGCTGTTCGTCGCGTCGTTCCTGGTCCGGTAGCCGGGCGGCGCGCCCCGAGCGGCCGGGTCCCCGGTCGCTGACCGTTCCGCACCGCTTTTACTCGCCGACAGGGAAGCAGGTGGTATGCAGCCGACCGTCGGGATCGTCGTCCCCGCCTACCGGCCGGACCCCGGTCGGCTCCGGACGTACCTCCGGGCGCTCCGCGAGGCGGTCGACCCCGACGAACTCCGCGTGGAACTCGACGCCCCGCCGGGGCGCGGCGGCGTGGCGACCGACGCCGCCGCCCTCGGCCTGCCGGACGCCGTCGACTGCCGCGTCGTCCGCCGCCGACGCGGGAAGGGCGCGGCCGTCACCGCCGGGTTCGAGGCGCTCTCGACGGACGTGTACGCGTTCGCCGACGCCGACGGCGCCACGCCCGCCGCGTCGGTCGCGTCCGTGATCGCCCCGGTCGTCGACGGCGAGGCGGCGCTGGCGACCGGCTCGCGCCGCCACCCGGCGGCGGACGTGCGCTCCCACCAGACGTTCGCGCGGCGGTTCCTCGGCGACGGTTTCGCGTGGATCGCCCGCCGCCTGCTCGACGCACAGCTGTACGACTACCAGTGCGGCGCGAAGGCGCTCACGGCCGACGCTTGGGCGGCGGTCCGCGACCACCTGTACGAACCGGGGTTCGCGTGGGACATCGAACTCGTCGCGGTCGCCGCGGCGCTCGACTACCGGATCGCCGAGGTGCCGGTGACGTGGGAGGACCAGCCCGGCTCGACCGTCTCGCCGGTGCGGGACGCCCTCGACATGGGGCGCGGCCTGCTCGTCGCGCGCCACCGCGCCCGGCTCATCCGCGACGACCGCCTGCACGGCCTGCTCGACCGCGAGGAGGGCGTCGCGCTGGTCGACCGCCGCGGCGACGGCGCCGAGGCCGACGGCGGGCGCCCCGGCGACGCCGACCGACCGACGGGCGGGCGCGACGCCGCGGGGAGCGACCCGGAATGAGCGACGACGCCGGCGCCGTCGGGACGCTCGCCTCGGGGACGCGCATCGGGCAGTTCGTCTCGGTCGGGGTGGTCGGGTTCGTCTTCGACATCGCCACCTCGACGGCCCTGCGCGAGGCGGGGGTGTTCCCGGAGCTGGCGGCGTTCATCGGCATCGAGGTGGCGGTCGTCGTGATGTTCCTGCTCAACGACCGCGTGACGTTCGCCGAGGAGGGGCTGGCGGGGCTCGCGCCGACGCTGCGCCGGCTGGCGAAGTCGAACGTCGTCCGCGCGGGCGGCATCGCGGTCCAGTTGGTCGTGTTCACCGTGCTGTTCCGGGTGGTCGCGCTCCCGCTGTCCCTGTGGGACGTCGACCTGTGGTTCGTCGTCTCCCGCGCCGGCGGCATCGGCGCGGGGATGGTCGTCAACTACGTCGCCGAGAGCGTGTTCACCTGGCGCGTGCTGGAGTGATGTGGGTGAAAGTCGCACACGGCGGCGGGATACGAAACACAACCCTTACAAGTGCAGGTCCAGTTCGATATGGTAGCGGGATGGGATAGCCAGGAGATTCCGCCGGGCTCATAACCCGGAGATCGGTAGTTCAAATCTACCTCCCGCTACTTCTGGCCGACCGGTCGACACGACCGGCTCGCCGTCGTCCGTCGCCCCGACGAGGGCGCTCCTCGCCGGTCGCGACGCGGCGCCGTCGACGACGCTGGGTATTTGTCGCAGCGGCCGTGACCGGTCACACATGGCCGTGACCGACGGGACCGTGTCCTTCGACGTGGACGCGGCGGTGGGGGGGATCGAGGCCGCGCTGGACGAGGGGACGTCGCTCCGCGTCTTCGCCGCGTTCACGCCGGAGACGTACGAGATCGTGTACGTCGACGACCCGACGCGCGCGGCGTACGACGACGACGCGGAGATGGCGGCCCACTTCGACCGGATCCACCAGTACGCGGGGATCGACTTCTCGGAGATCGGGCTGTTCGTCGACGACCTGTTCCCGGCCGCCGAGGGCGTCGAGTACCTCGCGACCGGGATGGACTACCTCACGGTCGTGCGGGTGTTCCTCGGCGACGAGGGGCTGTTGCTGTCGCTGGACCCCGACGCGGACGTGGCACGGGTCGTCGACGCGGTCGACGCCGCCCTCGACGCCGACCTCGGCTCCGCCGGCGACAGCCTCGGCGCGGCGACGTTCTGAGTCGCCGGCGGTGTCGCGCCGGCGGGGCGAGTCAGTTGCCGGTGAAGTCGATCCGGCTGCCGCCCTCCTCGCGGTCGACGCCGCTGGGCCCGCGGTGTGCGAAGGCGTAGTCGTCGTCGTCGACGTACACCGCGCCGTCGACGACCGTCACGTCGACCGTCTCCAACACGGAGCCCTCGCAGGGCCCGAAGTCGCAGTAGCCGGTGTCGAGTTGGAACGTCGCGCCGTGCTTGTTGCACCACACCTCGCCGTTCGTGACGCGCGCGCCGTCGCCCTTGTCGAGGCGGACGTCCGTCCAGTGTTGGCAGTAGTTGCGGTACGCGACGACCGTCCCGTCCGACAGCCGGCTACAGATCGCCTCCGCCGGCTCGCCGTCGGCGGTCCGGACGGTGAACAGCAGCGTCCCGTCCGCGGGCACCTCCTCGACGTCGGCGACGCGGGCGTCCTCGTCCATACGCCGGCGGAGGGACGCCGCGTTTGTATGCCTCCCTATTCCCGGCGGTCCTCGCCGGGGACCGAGTCGTCGTCGCCGCCGGCGACCCCGGCGTCATCGGCGCCGTCCGCCGCGTAACACGCGCGCTCCACGCGCTCGTCGTACAGCCGCGAGAGCAGCGTCGTGACCGGTCCGCCGCCGATGGCGACGCCGTCGTACGTCCCGACGGGCCGGAGTTCGCGGATCGAGGACGCGAGGAACGCCTCGTCGGCGCCGCGCACGTCGTCGGGCGTGTAGCGGCCCTCCTCGACGGGGAACCCCTCCTCGCGGGCGATGTCGAGCACCTCGGCGCGGGTGACGCCCGGGAGCACCGGCCCGTCAAGCGACGGCGTGCGGATGGCGTCGTCGGCGACGAAGAACAGGTTCGCCGTCGCACACTCCGCCACGTGCCCCTCGTCGTCGAGCAACACCGCCTCGTCGGCGCCCGTCACCCGCGTCTCGACGCGGGCGAGCACGTTATTGAGGTAGTTGTGCGTCTTCGCCTCGCTCGGGATCGCGCGGTCGGCCACCCGGCGGGTCTTCACCGTCTGGATCGTCGCGGGCCCGTCCCACGTCGACTCGCCGCCGCGGTCCTCGCGCCCGCCGCGCGGGAGGGGCTTCACGAGCACCACGACCGTCGGCGCCGTGTCGGCGGGCTCGGGCGGCGCGAACCCGGGCGTCTCCCCGCGCGTCACCGACAGCCGGACGTACGCGTCCGCGAGGTCGTTCGCGCGGAGCGTGTCGCGGACACGTGCTCGGAGGTCCAGTTTCGACAGCCCCACCTCGTCGGCGGGCATCCCGAGCGCGTCGAGGCTCCCGAACAGGCGGTCGGCGTGGGCGTCCCAGCGCCACAGCGTCCCGCCGTACGCGCGCACCGTCTCGAAGGCGGCGTCGCCGTACTGGAAGCCGCGGTCGCGCACCGACACGGACGCCTCGCTGGCGGGCACGAGGTCGCCGTCGACGTGGTACAGGCGGTCGTCGCTGTCCGCCCCGCGGTCGTTCACGCGAACCCACCCCGCTCGCAGACCCGGAGGAACGCCCGGACCATCGCCTTCCCGTCGGGCGTGAGGATGCTCTCGGGGTGGAACTGCACGCCGACGTGCGGGCGCTCGGTGTGGCGCACGCCCATCACCACCTCGCGCTCGTCGTCGGTCCACGCCGTCTCGGCGAGCGTGTCGGGGATCGCGTCGTGTTCGACACACAGCGAGTGGTAGCGCCCCACCTCGAGGCGGTCGGGCAGGCCGGCGAACACGCCGCGGCCGTCGTGGCGCACGTCGGAGGGCTTCCCGTGGACGACCTCCGGCGCGAGCGTCACGGCGGCGCCGTTGGCCGCACACAGCGCCTGGTGGCCCAGGCAGACCCCGAGCGCCGGGCGGTCCAACTCGGCGAACACGGGGACGGAGACGCCCGCCTCCTCGGGCGTCCCGGGGCCGGGCGAGACGACGACGCCGTCGGGGTCGAGCGCGCGGATCCCGTCGACGTCGACGCGGTCGTTGCGGCGGACGAGCACCTCGTCGGCCAGCTCGCCGACGTACTGGACGAGGTTGTACGCGAACGAGTCGTAGTTGTCGACGACGAGGATCCGTCCGCCGACGGCGTCGGCGGCCGGGTCCGGCTCCCCGCGGTCGGCGCCGGCGTCGCGGCTCACTCGTCCACCTCCATGCGCCCGTCGAGCGCGTCGTCCACCGAGCGGACGAGCGCGCGGGCCTTCGCCAGCGTCTCCTCGTACTCGGCCTCCGGGTCGGAGTCGTGGACGATGCCGGCGCCGACGCGGAGGTGGTAGCGGTCGCCCGTGCGCACGAGCGTCCGGATGACGATGTTGGCGACGAGGCGGCCGTCGAAGCCGGCCGCGAACATCGACCCCGTGTACGGCCCCCGGCGGGTGCCCTCGAGCCGGTCGATGATCGCCATGGTCTCCGGCTTCGGGGCGCCGGTGATGGTGCCGCCGGGGACCACCGCCGCGAGCGTGTCCGCCAGCGAGCGGTCCGGGCGCTCCTCCCCCTCGACGAGCGAGACGAGGTGCATCACCTCCGAGTAGCGGTCGACCCGGCGGTACTCCGGCACCGAGACGGTGCCGTACGCGCTCACCTTCCCCAGGTCGTTGCGTTCGAGGTCGACGAGCATCGCGTGTTCGGCGCGCTCCTTCTCGTCGCCCGCGAGCTCGGCCTCCAGCGCGGCGTCCGTCTCCGGGTCCGCGTCGCGCGGGCGGGTGCCGGCGATGGGCTCGGTTTCGAGTCGAGCGCCCGCGTCGCCGCCCGCGTCCCCCGGTCGGTCGCCTCGCCGGGCTCGCGCCGCAGGAGGAGTTCGGGGCTCGCGCTCACGAGGTCGACGCCCGGGAACTCCACGAGCCCGGAGTACGGCGCCGGGTTCCGGGCGCGCAGGGCGGCGTAGGCGACGACGGGGTGGACCGCCGCCGGGGCGACGAGCCGCTGGCTCACGTTCGCCTGGAAGGTGTCCCCGGCCCGGATCGCCTCCTTGACGCGGCGGACGCGCTCGGCGTAGGCGTCGCGGCCGCAGTCGCTCTCGAAGCTGACGGCGTCGGCGGCGGCGGCGGGCGCGGACCCGACGGACGGGTCGCCGTCGACGGCGCGCTCGGCGAGGTCGCGCGCGGCCGCGACCCCGGCGTCGTAGGCCGCGTCGGCGTCCGCGTGGTCGGCGACGCGCGGACACGACGTGACCCGGAGCGTCACCGCGCCGTCGTCGCGGGGTTCGCTCCACGACGCCAGCGTCGTGTACAGGCCCGCCTGGAGGCGCGGGAGGCCGCGGTCGTCGACCGCGCCGTCCGGGGGGAACGACTCCAGCTCCCGGGCCGTGTCGTACGAGAGCCAGCCGAAGACCCCGCAGGGGTACGGCACCGCGCAGTCGCCGCGCACCAGCGTCGCCGTGTCGAGCAGCCCGGCGAGCGCCTCCAGCGTCGGCGACGGGTCGGCGTAGTCGCCGTGTCCCGGGTGGTCGGGGTCGCGGACGCTCGCCTCGGGAGCGACGGTGAGCGTCTCCGCCGGGTCGACGCCGAAGTAGCCGCGTCCGGGCTGGCCGCCGGTCGTCTCGTAGAACACGCCGGGCCGGGCGGCCGTCCGGGCGCGGCGGTACGCCTCGAACGGGTCCCCGACGGTCACCCGGCCCTCGACGGGGATCCGGGCGTCGGCGGGGGCGTCGGCCGCGAGTCGGCGGAACGACTCGCGGTCCGTGACCGTGTGCATGCACGGGACTCCTCCCGGCAGGGAAAAAGCGGGTTCGGTTCCGGCGCTACGCGTCGTAGTCGGTCGCGCGGTCGATCCAGCGGTTCACGCGCTTCTCGGAGACGGTGGTCCCCTCGGCGACCGCGGCGGCGTCGGCGGCCGCCAGATCCGCGACGGTGTGGATGCCCAACTCCGCCAGTCGCTCGGCGTACGCCGGCCCGATCCCCTTGATCTCGTCGACCGGGACGCCGTCGTCGTCGTCGGCCTCGTCGTCGGCCGTCTCTTCCTCGTCGTCGGGGTCGGCCTCGTCCTCCTCGGCCTCCTCTGCCTCCTCGGCGTCGACATCGGCGTCGTCGGCGTCGGTCGTCACGTCGTCGGCCCCCGGACCGGCGGCCTCCGCGGGCTCGGCGGCGGCCGCGGCGTCCGCCGTGGCCTCGGCCTCGTCGACGAGCGACTCCGTCGACGCGTCCGCGTCGGTGCCGGCGGCCACCGGCTCGGCTTCCTCGTCGGCCTCGTCGTCGTCCTCCGCGGCTTCGTCGGTCCCGTCGTCGTCGGCCGCCTCGTCGCCGTCCTCGGCGGGCACCTCGGCGTCGACCTCCCCTCCTCGGCCGCGCCGGCGTCGGCGCCCTCGGCGGCCTCCGCGGGCTCGGCGGCGCCCTCGTCCTCGTCGACGGCGCTCCCCGTGGAGGCGGCGGCGTCCGTCTCCGCGGCGGCGGCCTCGTCGGCGTCGTCGGTGCCCTTCACGGCCGCCTCCGTCTCCGCGTCGGCCGCCTCGCTCGCCGTGTCACGCTCGCGCTCGACGGTCACGGCCGTCTCGCCCGACCGCGACCCGTTCGACTCGCGCCCCCCCAGTCCGAGCAGTCGCTTGATCTGCTGAATGATTCCCATTTGGCGAAACGACGCCGGCGCCTTTTAAAAAACCAGCGGCGGGACTCGGGAAAACCGGACGGCGTGAGGGCGACGCGTGTCCGTTACGGCAGTTCCGCGCGCAGCGCCTCGTTCATCGCCGCGACGGGCGCGTCCTCGCCGGTCCACCGCTCGAACGCCTCCACCCCCTGGAACAGCAGCATCCACGCGCCGTCGACGGTGACGGCGCCGGCCGCGCGGGCGTCGCGCAGCAGGCGGGTGTCGAGCGGGGCGTACACCGCGTCCAACACCGCGAGGTCGGCGTGGAGCAGGTCGGCGGGCACCGGCGTCTCGTCGGCCTCCATCCCCACGGTCGTGGCGTTCACCAGCAGGTCCGCGTTCGGCACCGTGTCGGCGAGGCTGTCGAGTCCGCCGGCCGTCACCGTCGTCGGCGTGTCGAGGTCGTCCGGGAGGGCCGTCCGCACCTCGGCGGCGAGCGACTCGGCTCGCTCGGCCGTCCGGTTCGCGACGTGGAGCGTGACGGCGTCCTCCGCGAGCGCGAACGCGGCGGCTCGTCCCGCCCCGCCCGCGCCGACGACCACCGCGGCGGCGCCCTCGCGCTCGGCGTCGTGGCGGGCGAGCGCCCGTCGGACCCCGGCCACGTCGGTGTTGTACCCCCGCGGCGGGTCGGTCGTGCAGTCGACGGTGTTGACCGCGCCCACCGCCGCGGCGAGGGGTCCGGCTCGACGGCGTCGAGCACGTCCCGTTTGAACGGCACTGTCACGTTCAGGCCGGCGACGCCGAGGGTCGTCGCGGCCTCGACCGCGGCGGCGCCGTCCCCCTCGTCGGGCTCGAAGGTGACGTACCGCGCGTCGAGCCCGAGCGCGTCGTAGGCGGCCTCGTGCATCGGCGGCGACAGCGAGTGCCCGACCGGGTTCCCGATCAGTCCGTACACGTCCATGGGCTACGTCGGTCGCGGCGCCCGATAAAACACGGCGTGCGCCGCGGCGGTCCGCCGATCGTCGGCTCGGCGCGACGGCTCCGGACGGGTATGTACCCCACACGTGTCTACTGACTGAGGATATCCGCGCTGAGAGCCGGCGGGGCAGCGTTATCTACCGGACTCCGCCACCGGCGGGTATGTTGGAACTCGCGGGGGCGCTCCCCCCGTTGGAGATTCGGACCAGCCCGCGGTGGATCTGGATGGCGCTGACGACGGACGGCGCCGGGGTGTCGCTGCTGCTCGGGGTGGTGCTGTTGTACCTCGGGGCGGAGTCGCTCGTGACGGGGGCCAAGGGGCTGGCGACGGACGTCGGCGTCCGCGCGGCGGTCGCCGGCGTGACGGTCGTGGCGTTCGCGACGACGGCGCCGGAACTGTTCGTCGCCGTCGTCGGGAAACTCGAGAAGACGACCACCATCGGGCTGGGGGCGGTCGTCGGGTCGAACGTCGCGAACATCTGCCTCGTGCTCGGGCTGTCGGCGCTCGTCCGGCCGATGGCCGTCTCCCGCGAGACGGTTCGCCGGCACCTCCCGTTCATGGTCGCGGCCGCCGTGTTGCTCGTCGCGCTCGGGGCCGACGGCACCCTGAGCACGCTCGACGGCGCCGTGTTCCTGCTCGTGCTCGCCGGGTTCACCGTGGTCCTGCTGCGCGGGGTCTCCGATCCCGACCCCGACGCCGCGGACGCCGCCGCGGGCGACGGCGCCGACACCGGGGCGGTCGTCGCCGACGGGGGTACCGCCGTCGCGGCGCCGCTGGGTCGCCTCGCCCGGGTCGACCCGCGCGACCTCCTCTTCCTCGGCGCCGGCCTCGCGCTCCTGCTCGTCGGCGCCCGGCGGCTCGTCGAGGGCGGCACCGCGGCGCTGTACCTGCTGGGCGGCTCCGACCGCCTCGTCGGCGTCACCGTCCTCGCGCTGGGGACGTCGCTCCCCGAACTCGCGGCCAGCCTCGTCTCGGCGCTCCGCGGCGAGGCCGACTTCTCCGTGGGGAACGTCGTCGGGTCGAACATCTACAACGTCCTCGCCGTCCTCGGGGTGTTGACGCTGCTGTCGCCGATCCGCGTGCCCGCCTCGGTGGTCGGGACGGACTTCCCGGTGTTGCTGGCGGCGACGGCGTGCTGTGCCCTGCTGCTCGCGGTCCGGGGGCGCGTCGGCAGGGTCGCGGGGGCGGGACTCCTCGCGGGCTACGCCGGCTACGTCTCGCTGCTCGTGTGACCGCGCCGCCGGCCGTCACCGTCGGTCCCCGGCTCTATAGTCTCAATATCGATACGTAGGTGCGCGACGTTAAGTAGGGGAGGTCGAACCGTCGCAGGTATGTTACAGTTGGCCGACGTGCTTCTGACGGAACACGGCCTGTTCTTGCTGTTGGGTGTCGTCTTCCTCTATCTGGGTGCCGAGTCGCTGGTGAAGGGGGCGGCCGGGCTCGCGCTCGGGATCGGGCTCCACGCCGCGCTGGTGGGCGTGACGGTCGTGGCGTTCGCGACGACGGCGCCGGAGCTGTTCATCGGCGTCATCTCCGGCGTCGACGGCGACTCCCAGCTCGGGCTGGGCGCGATCATCGGCTCGAACATCGCCAACATCGGGCTCGTGCTCGGCGTCGCCGCGCTGGTGCGGCCGCTGTCGGTGTCGTCGACGGTCGTGCGACGCCACGTCCCGTTCATGGCGCTGGCGGCGGGGCTGCTCGTCGTCTTCGGCCGCGACGGGATCATCGGGCGCGGCGAGGGCGCCGTGTTCCTGCTCGTGCTCGCGGCCTTCACGTTCGTGCTGTACCGGGGCGCGACCGGCGGGGTCGCGGCGAACGCGGTCGACGAGTCGGGCGCCGTCGCCGACGGCGGCGTCGTCGAGGAGATGCCCGACGTCGACCCCGACGGCGTCGACGTGCGCCACGTCGCGTTCCTCGTCGTCGGGCTGGCGCTGCTGTTCTTCGGGTCGCGCTGGCTCATGGACGGCGGGCGGTCGATCCTGTACCAGTTCGGCTTCTCCCAGCGGCTCGTCGGGCTGACGGTGCTGGCGTTCGGCACGTCGCTGCCGGAGTTCGCCGCCAGCGTCGTCGCGGCCGTCCGTGGTCAGGCGGAGTTCGCGGTGGGGAACGTCGTCGGGTCGAACATCTACAACGTCCTCGCCGTCCTCGGCCTGGTCGCGGTCGTCGTCCCCGTGTTCGTCCCCGTCAGCGTCGAGTCGTTCGACTTCCCCGCGCTCGTCGCGTTCACCGTGGCCGCTGTCGCGGTGATGCTGCGCGGCGGCGAGGTCGGACGCATCGACGGCGCCGTTCTGGTGGGCGGGTACCTCGTGTTCTTCTGGCTGCTGGTCCCGTAGGAGACCCGAGATCGGCGGCGACGCGCCCGGAATCGCCGCTTCGGGGCGGTCGAGGTGAAGCGCAAGAGTAAGGCGTCGCCGCGGGCACCGTCAGGGTAATGAGTTCGCGCCTTCGCCACCCCCCTGACGGGGCTGTTCGGGGGGGATCCTGCTCACCCTCCCGTGGGTCCTGTCGTGGCTGACCGGGCTGAACGAGTCGTTCTCGACGCTGACGACCGTCGGGGTCGCCGGCGTCGCGGTGCTCGGCGCCTCGTTCCTCCTCGCGTGGGGCGCCGAGACCGCCGAGAAGGACGTGCCGCGCGCGTTCGCCATCGCCGTCCTCGCGGTGCTGGCGGTCGCCCCCGAGTACGCCGTCGACGCGCTGTACGCGTGGCAGGCGGGGCAGGGCGACGCCGCCGCGGGCAACCTCGCGGTGGCGAACATGACCGGCGCCAACCGCATCCTCATCGGGCTCGGCTGGTCCGGCATCGCGCTGTTCTCCGTCTACCAGGCGTACGGCGGCAGCGGCGACGCCAACGTCGTCACCAACGAGAAGTTCCTCGGCGACTACGTCTCGCTCGACCGCGACATCTCGCTGGAGGTGGCGTTCCTGTTCCTCGCGACGGTGTACGCGTTCTTCGTGCCGCTGGGCGGCGGCATCGGCGCCGTCGACACCCTGTTCCTCGTCGGCCTGTACGTCGCGTACATCCTCGTCATCGTCCGCGGCGACGTCGAGGAGGTCGAAGAACAGGTCGGCGTGCCGGCCTACCTCCAGTCGAAGCCGTTCCCCGTCCGGGCCGTGTCGGTGCTGTCGCTGTTCGCCTACTCCGGCCTGCTCATCTTCACCGCCGTCGAGCCGTTCGCCCACGGGCTGGAGGCGCTGGGGCTCCAGTTCGGCATCCCCGAGTTCTTCATGATCCAGTGGATCGCGCCGCTGGCCTCCGAGAGCCCCGAACTGATCGTCACCGCCTACCTCGTGAACAAGGCGCGCTCGACGGCCGCGTTCAACGCGCTCATCTCCTCGAAGCTCAACCAGTGGACGCTGCTCATCGGGACGCTCGTCGTCGTCTACTCCATCTCCGCCGGCCAGTACGGCGTGTTGATGTTCGACGAGAAGCAGGCCGCCGAGATCTGGATCACCGCCGCCCAGAGCTTCTTCGCGCTCGGGATCCTGATCAACTTCAACATCTCCGTCCGCGAGTCGCTGCTGTTGTTGACGCTGTTCCTCTCGCAGGTGCTCGTGGAGTTCTACTTCATCCGGACGATGACCGAGGCGGCCGCCGAGGCCAACTCCATCCTGCTCCTGCAGGCGTTCACCGTCGTGTACATGGTGCTCGGCGTCGGCCTCCTCGCCGCCCGCCGCGACGAGATCCGGCAGGTCGCCTCGCTCACCCGCTCGACCGTCAGCGACGCGGTCGGCGGCGGCTCCGAACAGCCGGCCGACTGACGCTCCCGTCCCGTTTCCGTTCCCGTTCTCCCTCCCGCTCCCGCCCCCGGTCCCCTGTCGCCGCCCGTCCGCCGGAACCGACGCGTATTCCACCGCCTGTCCGCTACACCCGCGCAGTGATCGGTATCGTCGTCTCCCGGGCGGACCGCGCCTCCACCCACATCGCCGAGCGGCTGCTCGATCTGGCCGACTGGACCGAACGGACCGACGGCTCGCGCGCCGACGCCGACGGCGGCGGCACGTACCACGTCCTCGGCCGGGCGGGCGCCGACGGGGACGAGCGGCTCGAACTCCGCTCGTTCGACGACCTCCACATCCGGCTGGACGACCCGACGCCCGCCTTCTCGCGACGGCCCGACTACCTCGTGTTCGTCTCCCGGCACGCGGGCGACACCGGACCGTTGCTCACGTGCCACTTCACGGGCAACTTCGGCGCCGCGGAGTACGGCGGCGAGGCGGGGTCGTTCGCGCCCGCGTGCCCGGGCGTGCAGCGCGCGCTCGTGGCGGGCTTCGACGAACACGCGCCCGACGGGTACGGCGTCGCCATCGAGGGCACCCACCACGGGCCGACCGACCTCGCGGTGCCGGCGGTGTTCGCGGAGGTCGGCAGCGACGAGGCGCAGTGGGACGACCCGGCGGGCGCGGGCGCCGTCGCCCGCGCGGTGCTGGGCCCCGAGCGCGGCGCGACCGTCGCCGTCGGCGACCCCGAGCGCCCCCGGCACGTCGTCGGCTTCGGCGGCGGCCACTACGCCCCGCGGTTCGAGCGGGTGCTCCGCGAGACGGCGTGGGGCGTGGGCCACGTCGGCATCGACTGGCAACTGGACGAGTTGGGCCACCCCGGCGAGCACCCGGCCGTGCTCGACGCCGCGATCCGCGCCAGCGACGCCGACTACGCGCTCGTCGAGGGCGAGCGCCCGGTGCTGCGCGAGGCGCTGGCCGACCGGGGCGTGCGCGTCGTCGGCGAGTCGTGGGTGCGCGCGGTCGACGACACGCCGCTGGCGCTGGTCGACGCGCTGGAGGCGGCCCTCGTCCCGGTCGCGGACGGCCTCCGGTTCGGCGAGCGCGCGGCCGACGACGTGGACCCGACGGACGGCTACCGCGTCGACGACCTCCCGGCCGAGCTGCTCGCGGAGGCGCAGGGGATCGACGCCGACGCGACGCGGGCGGCCGTCGAGACGCACGCGGTCGCGTTCGAGACGGAGCAGGCGGGGACCCGCGCGGCCGGGCGGGTCGTGTTGCCGGTCGCCGACGCCGACCCGTACGACGCGCTCGTGGACGCTCTCGCGGGCGTGTTGCGCGGCAAGTACGACGAGGTGGCCCGCGAGGGGGACGCGGTCGTCGCGCGGGTGGAGTCGTTCGACCCCGAGCGCGCGGCGACGCTCGGGGTTCCCGAGGGCCCGAAGTTCGGGGCGCTGTCGTCGGGCGAGGCGGTCGAGGTGAACGGGCGCACGATCCGGCCCGAGACCGTCAGCCGGCGGCGCGAACGGGCGTTCCCCGTCTGACAGGTACGCCGTCGTTTCCGCGTCGCAGCGGCGCCGTCTCCGCCTCCGAGGGCGCCGTAGGGGCGCGCTACGGCGTCTGACAGATGCAAGACGTGAGGGGGAAGGATAATAACTCTCCGTCAGTAAGGCACCCGCATACCTATGGACTCCATCGTTGAGGACGCGATCAACGAGGCCGAGGAGGAGTCGGGGGACGTGGGGGACAACGGTGCTCCCGCGGACGCCGGCGCCGCGGCCTCGAACGACGACACGGCGGGGTCGTCGGGCTCGGGGGACGCCCCGCGAACGGGCAAGATGACCGACGAGGAACTGCAGGACGTCCTGAAGGACCTCCAGACGAACATCACCGTCGTCGGCTGCGGGGGCGCCGGCGGCAACACGGTGAACCGGATGGCCGAGGAGGGTATCCACGGCGCGACGCTCGTCGCCGCCAACACCGACGTCCAGCACCTCGTCAACATCGAGGCGGACACGAAGATCCTGATGGGCCAGGAGAAGACCCAGGGGCGCGGTGCCGGGTCGCTCCCGCAGGTCGGCGAGGAGGCCGCCATCGAGTCCCAGTCGGAGATCCGCGAGTCGCTCGACGGGTCGGACATGGTGTTCGTCACCGCCGGGCTGGGCGGCGGCACCGGCACCGGCTCGGCGCCCGTCGTCGCGAAGGCGGCCCGCGAGATCGGCGCGCTCACCATCGCCATCGTCACGACGCCGTTCACGGCGGAGGGCGAGGTGCGGCGCACGAACGCCGAGGCCGGCCTCGAGCGCCTCCGCGACGTCGCCGACACCGTGATCGTCGTGCCGAACGACCGCCTGCTCGACGCCGTCGGGAAGCTCCCCGTCCGCCAGGCGTTCAAGATCAGCGACGAGGTGCTGATGCGCTCGGTGAAGGGCATCACGGAGCTGATCACCAAGCCCGGCCTCGTCAACCTCGACTTCGCCGACGTCCGCACCGTCATGGAGAAGGGCGGCGTCGCGATGATCGGGCTCGGCGAGTCCGACTCCGACACGAAGGCGCAGGAGTCGGTGCAGTCGGCGCTCCGGTCGCCCCTGCTCGACGTCGACATCTCCGGCGCCAACTCCGCGCTCGTCAACGTCACCGGCGGCTCCGACATGAGCATCGAGGAGGCCGAGGGCGTCGTCGAGGAGATCTACGACCGGATCGACCCCGACGCGCGGATCATCTGGGGCACCTCCATCGACGAGGAGCTCGACGGCTCGATGCGCACGATGATCGTCGTCACGGGCGTCGACTCCCCGCAGATCTACGGCCGCAACGAGGCCGCGCAGGCGGCCGCCGGCGACAACCTCGAGGACATCGACTACGTCGAGTAGTCGAGTCCGCCGCCGTCGCGGTCCCGCCCGACGGCCGTCCGTCCACGGAGTCCACGACTCCCCGCCCCGCCGGCGAGCGCCCTCCGTTCGTCACCTCCGCCGCCAGCCGACGGCACGTCCCGCCGCTCCCGGCCGCGCGGGGCGCTCGGCGCCGGAGCAACAGATATAGAAGGAGCGGCGCAGTACGCCCGATAACCATGGATGTCAAGTACGACCTGACAAGCTACGTCAGGGTGCTCAAGCTGGCGAGCACGCCCTCCTGGGAGGAGTTCTCCCAGATCTCGAAGATCGCCGGCGCGGGCATCTTCCTCGTGGGCTTCCTCGGGTTCGTCATCTTCGCGGTCATGTCCGTGTTCACCGGAGGGATCTGACGGTGCCCATCTACTCGGTGAAGACGACGGCGAGCCAGGAGCGCACCGTCGCCGACATGATCGCCAGCAAGGAGATGGCCGAGATCCACGCCGTCCTCGCGCCCGACCAGCTCACCAGCTACGTGATGGTCGAGGCCGACGACGACGCCGTGATCCGCCGCGTGCTGGAGGAGGTGCCCCACGCCCGCGGGCTCGTCGAGGGGCCCGGCGGCGTGGCCGGCCAGTCGTCGATGTCGGAGGTCGAGCACTTCCTCTCGCCGACCCCCGACGTCGAGGGGATCGCCGAGGGCGACATCGTCGAGCTGATCGCCGGCCCGTTCAAGGGCGAGAAGGCGCAGGTCCAGCGCATCGACGAGGGGAAAGACCAGGTGACCGTCGAACTGTACGAGGCGACGGTGCCGATCCCCGTGACGGTGCGCGGCGACCAGATCCGCGTGCTCGACTCCGACGAGCGCTGACGCGCTCGTCGTGCTCCCGTTCGCTCCTGCTCGCGGGAACTCCGGCGAGCGGTAGGCTCGCGGTCGGTCGGTTCTTCTGTACGGTTCGTGCGGCGTCCCGCGAGAAGCGCCGGCGCCGCCCCTACACCGAGCCGTCGATCCGGTCGACGATCTCTTGGAGGTCGGCGGTCTCCTCGATCTCGGCTTTGATCTCCTCGCGCTCGCGCACGTCGTCGGAGTCGGCCTCGTACGCGCGGACGAACTCCGCGCGGGTGTGCTCGTCGAACGCGTGGCGGATGGCGAAGTAGCCGTCGGGGACGACGGTGCCGCACACCCGACACTCGTGTCGCTCGTGTGCGGTCGTCTGGTGGACGACGGCGTCCTCGACCGTGTCGAACGCCGCGTCGCACCCGTCGAGGCCACAGGCCCACCGGGAGGACATACCGGACCACACAGGAGGTGCCCGCTTAAGCGTTCCCGTGACGAGACCGCGACCCGGAAACGGAATCGTTACCGCCGGGCCGGTCGACGTCCGCCTGTGACCGGAGCACGGACCCGGGTCGACCCGCACGTGAAGGTGCTCGACGAGCGCGTCGTCGAGCGGGCGCGCGAGGCCGGCATCGACACGCTGGTGTACGCCCCGCACTTCACGCGGCTCCCGGAGATCCGCGCGCGCGCCGAGCGCCACTCGACCGACGCGGTGACGGTCGTCCCCGCCCGCGAGGTGTTCACCGGCGACTGGGGGAACCGTCGCCACCTGCTCGCGCTCGGGCTCTCCGAGCCCGTCCCCGACTTCATCACCTTCGAGGCGGCGCTGGCGGAGTTCGACCGGCAGGGCGCCGCCGTGCTCGTCCCGCACCCGGAGTTCATGAACGTGAGCCTCACGCGGGCGGAGGTGGGGGCGTACCGCGACCGCGTCGACGCCGTCGAGACGTACAACGCGAAGCTGTTCGACCACCACAACGACCGCGGCGCGCGGATCGCCGCGGCGTTCGACCTGCCGGGCTTCGGCTCGTCGTACGCCCACCGCCGCGGCACCGTCGGCGCGGCGTGGACCGAGTTCGAGGGCGACGTCCGGGGTGAGGACGCCCTCGTCGAGGCGTTCAGGACGGGGACGCCGCGGACGGTCGTCAGGCGGACGGACCCCGCCACGCGGCTGCGGCGGCTCGTCGAGTTCGCCCACCTCGGCTACGAGAACTCCTACGGGAAGCTCGACCGACTGTTCCTCTCGGGGATGGAGGCGACCCACCCGAGACACATCGCCTACGACGGCCGCTTCGACGACGTCGCGGTGTACTGAGACGGCTCGGACGGCCGCGCGCCGGCGTCGGGGACGCCGGCGGGACCTCCCTCAGATCGGCAGCCCGGCGAGCAGCGCTGCCACCTGCTCCCGCGGAGTCCCGGTGCTCAGGTCGACGACGAAGAACTGGACGACCGCCAGCACCGCCAACTCGGCGAGGGTGATGACCACGGTCACCGCGTCGGCGTGCTTGCTCGACGTGGTGACGCCGATGGGGAGCCCGTACTCGGTCTTGAGCAGCGGATAGAACAGCGCGATACCGCGCCTGCTGCCGACGACGTCGAGGACGTAGTGGGTGACCACCCCGATCCAGACGAACCGGAGGTTCCCGAAGTACAGCGGGTACGCGAGGAACACCGCGAGGACGGGGAGGTTGTGGAGCGTCTTGCGGTGTTTGCCGAAGGCGGTGTCGACGTCGGGGAACAGCGCCCCGAGCACGAGCGGGACGAACAGTTCGGCGATGGTGACGAACGTCTCCACGTCGCCGGAGGGCTGGAGGACGTACCCCAGTCCGATCGCCAGCAGGATGGCGTTCAACACGTGGCCCTTCTTGTTCACGCCCCTCCCTGTTCGCGGGAGCGACCAAACCGTTTCGGCATCGCCGCGTCGGACGGTCGCGTGACGCCGGGGCCGTCGCCCCCTCCCCGTCGGCTACCCGCGCGTCCCGACCGCGGCGAGCAGGTCCGACAGCGCCCGCCGTGCGATCCGCTCTTTGATCTGCGTCCGGCTCCCGTCGAACTCGTAGCGCTCGACCGTCGCCCCGCTGTCGCCCGTCCCCCACTCGCCGGCGTACGCGACGCCGACGTAGACGGTGCCGACGGGCTTCTCGTCGGTCCCGCCGCCGGGGCCGGCGATCCCGGTGGTCGCGACACCCCAGTCGACGGCGGCGGTGTCGCGCACGCCGCGGGCCATCGCCCGCGCGACCGGCGCCGACACCGCCCCCTCGGCGTCGAGGTGTTCGCGCGGCACCGCCAACTCCTCCAGTTTCGCGTCGTAGCTGTAGGTGACGACCGAGCGGTCGAAGTAGTCGCTGGAGCCGGCGACGTCGGTGAGGAGCGACCCGATCAGGCCCCCGGTGCACGACTCGGCGGTCGCGACCGTCTCGCCGGCGTCCCGGAGGGCGTCGCCGACGCGCGCCTCGACGGGCGGCTCGGCTGCGAACTCGCGCATACGGGCCCCACAGCCGGCGCCGGCATAAGACCGCGGGAGTGAAGGGGCGAGCGCACGCAGTTCCGGCGACACACCGTGCGCTACGACCGCCCGCAGTTCTTCCACGTGATGCAGTACGCCCAGTCCGCCGACCGCGACGTGGTGGACATGGTGTCGGGGAATCCCGACTGGGAGCCGCCCGCGGCCCTGCGCTCGGGCCTGCGCGAGTACGCCGACGCCGACCCGGACGCGTTCCAGTACCCGCCCAGCGAGGGACTGCTCGACCTTCGCGAGGAGATCGCCGCCAGACGGAACGTCGACGCCGACCGGGTCGTCGTCACCAACGGCACCGGCGAGGCGAACTACCTCGCGATGGCCGCGGCGCTCGACCGCGACGCCGGCTCCGAGGTGCTTCTCACCGATCCCGTCTACCCGTACTACCCCGGCAAGGCCGAACTGCTCGACGCCGAGCCGACGCTCGTGGCGACCGAGCGCGACGGCTCGCTCGACCCCGCGCGCTTCCGCGAGGCGGCCGGCGAGGAGACGTCGCTGATCCTCGTGAACACGCCGAACAACCCGACCGGCGCGGTGTACTCGCGGGAGTCGCTCCGCGCGCTCGCCGACCTCGCGGCCGAGGTGGACGCGACGCTCGTCGTCGACGAGGTGTACGACCACTTCGACTTCACGGGGGAGTTCGAGTCGGCGCTGACGCTCGACTCGGACCGGGTGGTCGTCACCACCGGCTACTCGAAGTCGATGGCGATCACCGGCTTCCGCGTCGGCTACGTCGTGCTCCCCGACCACCTCGTCGACACGGCGAAGACGCGCCACATGCTCGTCAACGTCGCCACCTCCCGGCCCCCGCAGGTGGCCGTGCTCGAAGCCCTGCGGGAGACCGACGCCGACTACTACGCCGACGTCCGGGCGATGCTCCGCGAGCGGGTGGAGACGTTCACGGACGCGCTCGACGCCGCGGGCGCCGAGTACACCACCCCCGCGGGCGCGTTCTACGTCCTCGCTCGGTTCGACGACTTCTCGGGGACGATGGCGAACGCGAAGCGGCTGATCGACGAGGCGGGCGTCGCGGGGATGCCGGGGGAGACGTTCGGCTCCGCGCGCGACGAGTGGCTCCGGTTCGCGTTGGTGACGCCACGGGTCGACGAGGCGGCCGGGCGGCTGGCGGACTACTTCGGCTGACGCGCCGCGGCGAGGACTTTTGGGGCGGACGGGAGAACGGGCCCGGCGATGTCGCTCCCCGACCGCGAGGCGGTCCCCGACGCCGAGAAGTGGGACCCCTCGCTCGTCTTCGAGACGCCCGCCGACTGGGAGGCGGCCGCCGACGCGTTCGCCGACCGCCTCGACGAGCTCCGCGCGTACGAGGACCGCGCGACCGCCGACGGCGAGACCCTCCGCGAGCTGCTCGACCTCGTCGAGGAGCTGCGGGTCCGCCGGCTGGGGTCGCTGTGGCTGTACGCGCTTCTCACCTCCTCCGTCGACACGACCGACGAGGCGGCCCGCGACCGCGTGGCCCGCTACCGCGACCTCAAGGCGGAGCTGGATGCGGCCGTGGGCTTCCTAACTCCCGAACTCCGGGAAGCGGGGCGCGACCGCGTCGCGGCGCTCGTCGACGAGACGCCCGAGCTGGACGGCCACCGGGCACACCTCGACCGCCTGCTCGCGGGCGCCGACCACGCCCTCTCGCCGGCGACGGAGTCGGCCCTCGGGGAGCTCGGCCCGACGCTCGAGGCCGGCTCCGGCGCCGGTCGCGCCATCGCAGAGGGCGACGTCGAGACGCCGACCGTCGAGGCGCCCGACGGCGGGACGGAGACGGTCACGGGCACCGCGACGGCGCGGCTGCTCCGGTCGCGCGACCGCGCGTTCCGCGAGACGGTGTTCGAGCGCCGCCGCGACGCGCTCGCGGCCCACCGCCACGGGATGGCCGCCGCCTACGTCGAGCGGATCCGCGCGGACGTCCGGCTCGCCCGCCTCCGCGGGTTCGACTCGGCGCTCCACCGACGGCTGGAGGGACGGTTCCCCGTCGCGGCGTACGACACGGTGATCGACGGGATCGCCGACCGGCTCGACCCGTACCACCGGCTGCTCGCCGCCCGGAGCGCCGTCACGGCGGGCGACGAGCTGCGCGAGTGGGACGTCCACGTCCCGCTCGTCGACGGCGACCCCCCGACGGTACCGTACGGGGAGGCGACGGAGCTGATCTGCGACGCGCTCGCCCCCCTCGGTGAGGCGTACGTCGACCGGCTCCGGTCGATCCTGGCCGAACGCCGCGTCGACGTCCGCCCGACGGCGAACAAGCGCCGCGGCCCGAAGGCGATGGCGCTCACCTCCGTCGCCGACGGCCCGTTCCTCGCGCTGCGGTACGACGGCGACCTCCGGGCGCTGTACCTGTTCGCCCACGAGCTCGGCCACGCGATGCACCGACTGCTCGCGAGCGACGACCAACGGGCGGTCGATCAGGGGATCCCCGACCACGTCGCGGAGGTGCCGTCGTTCGTCCACGAGGTCCTGCTCGCGGACCACCTCGCCGACGTCTGGGACGGCGACCGGGGCCGCCACGCCGAGGCCGTCTTCCTCGACAAGCTGCCGCTGTACCGGGCGGCCCGCGGCGGGCGGTTCGTCCGCGGGCTCCACGAGACGGTGGCGGCGGGCGGCGACCCCGGTCCCGACGCGATCGACGACCGCCACCGGGACCTGCTCGGGGAGTTCCGCGCGCCCGTCGCGCTCGGGGACCGCGCGGGGGCGGGCTGGCTGGAGATCGACCTCTCGCGGGACCCGTACCACGCGTACCTGTACGCCGTCGGCTCCGTCGGCGCGCTGAGTCTGGCCCGTGCGCTGCGCGAGGGCGCCCTCGACGCGGCGGAGTACCGGTCGATGCTCGCCCGCGGGCGGAGCGTCCGCCCCAACGAGGCGTTCGCGCCGGCGCTGGACTTCGCGGACGAGGCGACCACGGAGCGGGGCGTGCGGGCGTACGCCGACCGGGTGGACCGCCTCCTCGGCGCCATCGACGCGTCGGCGTAGGGTGGACCGCGGCGCTCCCCGAGCGACGGATAGACAAGCGTCCGCGACCGACCGCCGGGCAATGAGCGACATCGACGTGGAGCCGGTCGACGAGATCGACGAGGAGCCGGACGACGCCGACGCTCCGGCCGCCGAGGACCCCTCCCGGATGGGGGCGACGATCGACATGCAGGGCGCCGCCGGACTGTCGGACCCGGGCGCCCCCGAGTACGTCCTCTACGGGGGGAAGGGCGGCGTCGGGAAGACGACGTGTGCGGCCGCCACGGCGCTCGCGAGCGCCCACGACGGCGTCGCCACGCTCGTCGTCTCGACGGACCCGGCCCACTCGCTGTCGGACACGCTCGACACCGAGATCCCCGCTCGGCCCTCGCGCATCCGCGAGGACGTGCCGCTGTACGCCGCCGAGATCGACCCCGACGCCGCGATGGAGGAGGGGCTGTTCGGGATGGGCGGCGGCGCGGGAGACGGTGCCGCGGGTCCGGGCGCGGACGCCGGCCCCGACGCGAGTCCGCTCGGCGGCCTCGGCGAGATGGGCGAGGCGATGGGCGACTCCCCGCTCGGCGGGATGCTCGGGGGGACGATGCCCGGCGCCGACGAGGCCGCGGCGATGCGCCAGCTGCTCGACCACCTCGACGACCCGCGCTTCGACCGCGTCGTCGTCGACACGGCGCCGACGGGCCACACGCTCCGGCTGCTCCAGCTCCCGGAGATGCTCGACTCGATGGTCGGGCGGATGATGAAGCTCCGCCAGCAGTTCTCCGGGATGATGGACGGCATGAAGGGGCTGTTCGGGATGGGCGACGGCGCGGGCGACGAGCCGGACCTCGACGAGCTGCGCGAGCGGATCACCCGGCTGCGCGAGACGCTCCAGGACCCGTCGAAGACGGACTTCCGGGTGGTGATGGTGCCCGAGGAGATGAGCGTCGTCGAGTCCGAACGGCTCGTCGAGCGGCTCGGGGAGTTCTCCATCCCGGTGAACACCCTCGTCGTCAACCGCGTGATGGAGGACCCCCGCGAGGTCGCCGCGTTCGGCGACGACGTCGACCCGTCGTGGATCGTGACGCCGAACCTGGAGGACTGCGAGTTCTGCCAGCGCCGGTGGCAGGTCCAACAGAACAGCCTCGCGAAGGCGTCCGACCTCTACCGCGGCCGCGACGTGAAGCGCGTCCCCCTGCTGGCCGACGAGGTGCGCGGGGAGGCGGCGCTGCGGGTCGTCGCCGCCTGCCTCGCCTGAGGGCGGTTCGTCACTCGTCGGCCCGCGGGTCGTCGCCGTCGCCGGCCGCGAGCGCCTCCGCGAGCGCCAGCGCCGCCGCGACGTGCTCGTCGGCGACCGCGTCCTCGGTGTCGCCGGCCTCGCGGAGCAGGCGCACGACGTGACCGGCGCGCTCGCGGACGGTCGCCGGGTCGGCGGGACGCTGTGCGAGGTCGCGGGCGACCGCCTCCGCCTCGCCGAGGTGTGCGCTCGCGCTCCGGGCCACGGGCCGCTCGGCGGTCGCCGCGAGGTGCTCGTGCATCGCCTCGACGCGGTCGTCGCTCACGGGTCAGGTGAACTTCGCGGCCAGTCCCCACAGCGCGTCGGTCACGCGCGTCGGGAGCAGCCGACCCACCTCCGCGACGGTCGCCATCGGCCCGACCGGGTACCGCGCGGGCGGCTTCGTCGAACTCGCGGCGTCGACGACGTCCTCGGCGACGCGCTCGGGCGTCACCGAGAGGAACCCCCCGCCGCCGCCGACGGCGTCGTAGTCCTCGAACAGGTCGTAGAAGAAGTCGTACGCCCCGGTCCGGTCGAGGCCGTCGACCTCGGACTCCGCCCGCTCGTCGAACCCGGTGTCGACGGGCCCCGGCTCGATCAGCGAGACGGAGATGCCGTACTCGCGGACCTCGTTGCGGAGCGCGTCGCTCATCGCCTCCAGCGCGTACTTCGACCCCGCGTACACGCCGCCGCCGGGGAACGACATCCGGCCGACCGCCGAGGAGACGTTGACGATGGCGCCGTCCTCGCGCCGGCGCATCGCGGGCAGCACCTCGCGGATCAGGCGGTGCGGACCGTACACGTTCACGTCGAACTGGTCGGCGACCGCGTCGGTCGGCACCTCCTCGATCGGCCCCAGTTGCGCGTAGCCCGCGTTGTTGACGAGCGCGTCGATGCGCCCCTCCTCGTCGAGGACGCGGTCGACGACGCGCTCGACGTCGGCGGCGTCGGTCACGTCGAGCGTGGCGATCCGGCAGTCGTCGTGCTCGCCGAGCGTCTCGATGTCGGCGGGGTTGCGCGCCGTCGCGTACACCGTCCACTCCTCGTCGAGGAACGCCTCGGCGCTCGCCCGGCCGATCCCGGAGGAACACCCCGTGATGAGAACCGTCCTGGTCATGTCGGCGTCCACGACAGCCCCGCAGTTAACTCCCGCCGTCTCGACGCCGGTCGATCCGCGCCCGGGACGGCCGGTCGCCGGTCAATCCTCCTCGGGCACTCCCGCGGCCGCGACCTCCCCTTTCGCCTCGTCGGCGTAGGCGTCGGCGAGCCGGGTCGGCTCGGGGATTTTGTACTCGCCGCCGAGCGCCGCGACGAGAGCCGTCGCGGTGTCGGCGCTCACGCGGTGGCCCGGGCTCACGTACAGGGGGTTGATCACGGGCGAGGCGTCGTACTGGCGCGACTGGAGCGCGTGCCCGATCACGGTGCCCGCGGGGGCGTCGACGCGGTCGTCGGCCCGGATCGGCGTCCGCCAGCCCGCCGGCCGGCCGTCGGTCCCCTCGTCGGGCGTCCCGCACAGCAACGACTTCGCGACGCCGACCGCCGGCGCGTCGAACAGGACGCCGACGTGGGTCGCGATGCCGGCCTGTCGGAAGTGGATCCGGCCGCTCCCGTCGAGGACGTACAGGTCGGGCTCGGTCTCCAGCGTCGCCAGCGCGTCGACGATGGGGCCGCCCTCGCGGAACGCGAGCAGTCCGGGGACGTACGGGATCGACAGGTCGGTCACGGCGTACGCGCGTTCGACCACCTCGCCCCCGCGGAGGACGACGACCGCCGAGACCGCGCGGTCGTCGAGGAACGCCTGGTCGACGCCGGCGACGAGCGGCGCGTCCGCGGGCGGGTCGGGGGCGAGCCCGACGCTCGCGGGGTCGAAGGACGCTCGTCCGAGAACGTCGCGGCGGCGGCGATGTCGCGCTGGAGCGCCGCCATCCCCTCGCGGTCGAGCGCGGGGTCGGGGAGGAACTCCGGGCGGACCGGCGTCGGCATCGCCGGTCAGAAGCGGCCGCGACCGGGCCCGCCGAGGCCGCCGCCGCCGCTGCCGATCTGGTTCGGAACGTTCCGCCGACCGTCGGCGACGTTCGCGTACAGGACGCCGAGCAGGAGGCCGGCGAGGTGGGCGCCGTGGGCGATGTTGCCGAGGATCCCGCCGCTCGCGAGGACGCCGACCAGCGAGAGGGCGGCGTACAGGAGCGTGATCGTCCGGATCGACAGCGGGATCGGGGGGATGAGCAGCATCACGCGCAGGTTGGGGTTCACCACCGAGAGGAACCCCATGATCGCCATGATCGCGCCCGACGCCCCCACGACGCCGTTGATCGGGTCGCCGAGCAGGAACCCGAGCCCGATCTGTGAGAGCCCCGCCACCGCGCCGGTCGCGAGGAACATCACCGTGAAGCGCTTGCTCCCGAGGTAGCGCTCCACGAGCGGGCCGAAGAAGTACAGCGCGATGGAGTTGCCGGCGATGTGGTAGAAGCCGCCGTGGGCGAACACCGAGGTGACCCACGTCCAGACGTACTGCGGGTTCGCCGAGGTCAACACGAACAGGTCCGTCGCGAGGCCGCCCGCGCCGAGTCCGACGCTCAACAGCAACTGCGCGCCGAACGTCACCCACATCAGCGCGAGGAACACGTACGTCATGTTGCCCCGGAACGCACCCGCGATGCCGCCGGTGCCCGTCTCGCGGTCGATACGCGACTTCACGCGACCCGTGACGCCGCCGGAACCGGCGGAACCGCCGCCGCCGACGCCGTCGTCGTACCCGGAGTCGAACACGCCCCCCGGGTCGTTCCACTCGTTCAGGCCGGGACAGTCGTGGTTCTCGGGGAGGCGATGTTCCGCACAGAAGGACTGGCCGCACCGTCTGCACTGGTACGGGAGGTTCTCGTACTCGCCGCACTGGGAGCACTCCGCCATTACCCGCTTTAGCCGCGGGCGGGTTATATGCCTGCCCCTCACGGGAGTCGCGACGCACGACGGCCCCGGGGTGGTGGGTGGCTCCGTCAGGCGTCGGCGGCCGCCTCGGCCTCCTCGTCGTCGTCGTCCGCGTCGCTAACACACACCGGCTCGGTCGGCACGACGGTCACGTGGTCGATGCCGACGGCGGGCTGTTTCGCGGCCATGGTCGTCTCCGAGTACCCGCCACACGCACAAGAAATTACTCATACGCATAACGCATCCGGCGGCGGCCGGGCATGTTCACGGCTAATCGGCGGCGGCGGGGAGAAGCGAGAAACCGGCGGACTGCGGTCCGACTACGCGAAGTGCTCGTCGTAGAGGTCCTGCGCGTGTTCGATGGCGTCCATCGCGGCCCGCTTGTCCTCCCAGCCGAGCGTCTCGACTTCCTTGCCGGCCTCGAGGTTCTTGTAGGTCTGGAAGAACTCGTCGATCTCGTCGAGCTGCTGTTGCGGGATGTCGTCGAGGTCCTCGATGTGGTCGAAGCGCGGGTCCTCGGTCGGGACGGCGATCACCTTGTCGTCCTGCTCGCCGTCGTCGTCCATCTTCATGAGCGCGACCGGCCGGGCCTCGATCACGCAGCCGGGGAACGTCTGGTCCTCGACGAGCACGAGCACGTCGAAGGGGTCCTCGTCGTCGTAGTACGACTGCGGGATGAAGCCGTAGTCCGAGGGGTAGTGGACGTTCGAGTGGAGGACGCGGTCGAGGACGACGCCGGGGATGTCCTTGTCGTACTCGTACTTGTTCCGCTCGCCCTTCAGACACTCGACGACGGCGTAGATCTCCTCGGGGGCGTTCGGGCCCGTCTCGAGGTCTTCCCAGAGGTTCGTCATGCGCCCGACGGTTCCGCCAACGCGAGCAAATGCCTTTCGGCATGTGGCGGGTCGCTCCCGGTCTCCGCGGTGTTCCCGTGAGAGTATGGTGGGACTACCACCCGAATATTGTCGCCTGTGGGTTTAAGTAAATGATTACCATACCGACTAGACACGAACCGGTCGACGCTGGGGGGCGCCCCGACCATCGCACGAATAGTGGCTTCTCGACTCTTGTAACGGCCGAATCCGTTGTTCGGTTGGGAACAATTATATACTCCCGTGACCTTCCAACCGGTGACCATGTCAGAGGCACAGGCAGAAACCGAAGTGGTCAGTATCGCGCGGGATCTCACCGCGTTCCAACAGAACATTCTCGTCATCCTCTCGGAGGAGGCGATGTACGGGCTCGCGATCAAGCGCGAACTCGAGAGCTACTACGACGCCGAAGTCAACCACGGGCGGCTGTACCCCAACCTCGACGACCTCGTCGAGATGGACCTCGTGGAGAAGAGCGAACTCGACAAGCGGACGAACCAGTACGCGCTCACCGAGACCGGTCGCAAGGCCGTCCTCGACCGCCTGAACTGGGTCGTCGGCAAGTACGTCACCGACGACGAGCGCGCCGCGGACGTGCGCGGGCTCGTCGACGACGCGCTCGACGCGTAAACCGAGGCGTCTCGACACCGGCGGCACGTCGCCGCGGCGGGCTCACAAGGGAGTCGGCTCGTCCGCGGCCTCGAAGACGTACCGCACCGACGCCTCGACGGCGTCGCGCTGTTCTTCCGACGGCCACGCGTTGCGTGGGAAGTACTCCGCGAGGAACTCCGACACCTCGTCGGCCGTCGCCGCGTCCATCGGCTTCGCGTAGTGGTTCCCCATGAAGTCCGCGAACGCGCGGGCGTTGGCCGCGTGGACGTCGTCGTAGTCGGCGGCTACCGCCTCGACCAACTCCGTGTTGTGGTCCTCGACGGCCTGCCAGTCGTCGGGGTCGCCCGGGCCCGACAGCGGCACCTCGACCGCGCGGCCGGTGTCGTCGATCCGGTCGATCCGGACGGTGCCGTCCTCGATCCACTCCTCGGGGTACAGGACCAGCGTGTCGTCCTCCTCGCGGACGCGGGCGGTGAAGTCGTGTTCGGCCAGCCTGTCGCCGCGGTCCTCGCGGTAGGCGTCTGCTTCCGCCGCGTCGACCGCCTCCCGGGCGAGCCGGGTGAGCCGCTCGGCGGCGTCGACCGTCGGCTCCGGGAGTTCCTCGTCCCGATCGTCGGGTCGGTCCTCGGTCGGTGCCACGTCGTCCGTCCCCTCGCTGTCGTGTCGTTCCTCCATCGTCAACCCTCGAACGCCTCGTTCGCCAGTTCGTCGGCGCGTTCGTTTAGCTCTCTCGGGACGTGTTCGAGGCTCCAGCGGTCGAACCGCTCCAACAGCTCCCGCACCCGGACCCGTTTCTCGCGGAGCCCGGGGTCGTTGGCGTTCCACTCCCCGCGGACCTGTTTGACGATCAACTGGGAGTCGCCGCGCACGTCGGCCTCGTCGAGGCCGTAGTCGACGGCGGCCTCAAGCGCCCGGATCAGCGCCGCGTACTCCGCCTTGTTGTTCGTCGTGTCGGGGATGCGGTCGCTCCCCTCGGCGACGATGCCGTCGCCCGTGACGATGGCCCACCCGATCGCCGCGGGCCCGGGGTTGCCACGCGAGGCGCCGTCGAAGTAGACGTGGCCGCGGCCGCCGCCGTCGCGCACGAGCGCGGCGAGTCGCTGGGGGTCGCTCCCCTGCACCACCACCTTGTCGTCGTACGCGACCGCGGTCGCGCCGTCCCGCTCGGCACGCCAGCGCTCGTGGTCCGTGTTCCCCGCGACCGCCTCGACGCCGGCGTCCGCCAGCCGCTCGCGGGCCGCCTCGGGGTCGCACTCGATGACCGGCATACCTCCGCTCGCCGCCGCCGGGGCGAAAGGGTTGTCATCCCGGTGGCGTCGGCGGACGACCCGCGCGGGGAACGTTCATGTCCGCCGAGCGGCTAGCCCGAAGCGACGTGAAGCTGGACGACTACGTCGAGTTCGAGGAGAACGAGCGCGCCGAGCGGCGGCGGCTCGCGCAGGAGAAGTCGTACGAGCTGATGGACCACCTCGAGTCGTTCCAGCACCGCTTCGACGAGGCGACCGGCGGCGACTCCGTGTTCGGCTCCGTCTCCCCCTCCATCTTCGTCGGTTCCAGCAACTACCCGAACCTCTCGACGGGCCTGCTGTCGCCCGTCGGCCACGAGGACGACGCCGCGGCGTACGAGACGAGCGGCGCGTGGTACGAGGAGGGCGTCTCCATCTCGGACGTGTTCGAGCGGCGCACCTCGCTGCTGAACTCGAACAAGGGCGTCGACGCGCGCGACGCCGCGGACGTCCACGACGCGTGGGACGGCTTCCTCGGGGTGCAGCGGGAGGTCGCCATCGCCGACCGGCCGGTCGACGTGGAGGTGTTCCTCGACGACGGGCCGGCCATCGACTACGACGTGTCGCCCGACGACATCGCGACGCCGACGGGGCCGCGCGCCCGCGCCGCCGACGCGGACCTCACCGAGAACCCGCACGTCCCCCGGCCGGTGAAGAAGACGCTGGAGGACGACGACTGGCGCGCCGAGGGGGCGATGAACTACCTCTACCGCCGGGGGTTCGACGTGTACGACATCAACACGGTCCTCTCGGCGGGCGCGCTCGGGCGGGGGGAGAACCGCCGACTCGTGCCGACGCGGTGGTCGATCACCGCCGTCGACGACACGGTCGGGAAGTACCTCCGCGGGACGATCCGCGACCGCCGGAGCGTCGACACCGTGCAGGTGTGGCGCAACGAGTACCTCGGCAACGCCTTCTGGGTGGTCCTCGCCCCCGGCGACTGGGAGTTCGAGCTGGTCGAGATCAAGTCCCCGGGGAGCATCTGGCACCCGGACCCCGCGGGCGACACGTACCTCTCGTCGGCCCACGAGAACCGCGAGGGGCGGACGAAGTACGTCGACGAGACGGCGGGCGCGTACTACGCCTCCCGGTTCGGCGTGCTCGAACACCTCGCCGACCGCGGGCGGCAGGCGAAGGTGCTCGTCATCCGGCACGTCTCCGACGACTACTGGGGGCCGGTCGGCGTGTGGCAGGTGCGCGAGAGCGTCCGCAACGCCTTCGAGGGGGAACACGGCGAGGCGGAGACGTTCGAGGACGCCGTCCGCGGCGTCAGCGACCAGTTGCCGGTGTCGCTGGCGCGCCTCCGGCAGAAGTCGACGATGGTCGCGGGGCTCCAGTCGAGCCTCGCCGACTGGACGACGTAGCGCGGCGCCGACCGCGCGGCCGGCGACCCCGGACACCAGAGTTACAACGCCCGATCGCGACGCCCCGAGCATGTCCCCCCTGTTCGGCACGGTCCCCGGCGGTCCGGAGCTGTTGATCATCCTCCTCGTCCTGCTGCTCCTGTTCGGCGGGTCGGCCGTGCTGGTGCTGTTCCTCGGCGTCGGCGGCCTCAAGCTCCTCGGCGGCGCGGGCGGGGACGACGACGAGCGCCTCGCGGCGGTCGAACGCGAACTCGCGGAGACGCGCGCCGAACTGGCGGAACTGCGCGACGAACGGGGGAGCGGGCCGGACGACCGCGCCGGCGACGGTCCGAGCGACGCCGACGGCGACCACGAGCCGGACTACGACGAGTCGAGGTCGTCGTAGGCGGCGGTCACCATCTCGCCGGTGTCGGCGATGATGTCGTCCATCGCCTCGCCGTCCGAGTCGAGGCCCAGCAGCTTCGCGACCCGCATGATCGAGACGTGGTAGACGGTCTGGACGCCGGGCTCCTCCTCCCAGATCACGACGTTGCACGGCATGAGCGCGCCGAGCGTGTTGTCCGTCGCGTCGAGCGCGCGGTCGGCGATGGCGGGGTTGCACGCGCCGAGCACGTAGTAGGGGTCGCGGTCGGCGTCGACCTTCTCGTTCAACAGCTCCGACGGCGAGAACTCGACGGGCACCCCGAAGCCGTGGTCGGCGAACACCTCGCGGACGTGGTCGATCGCCTCCTCGTGCGTCATCTCGAGGGTCGCGCGCTTCTCGCCGTAGTCCTCGCCGCGGATCGCCCCGGGATCGATGGGTAACTGCACGGCTCGGCGTTCGCTCGGATCGGTGGAAAAGGTGGCGCCGGTGCGCGGGCCGCGCCCGTCCGCCGTCGGTCGATTACTCGGCCGTCCGCACGGGACCGCGACCGATCACGTCCTCGACGGCGTCGACGAACGTCTGGCGTCGGTCGAAGTACGTGTCGTCGACCTCCGCGAGCACGTCGGCGAGGTCGCGGGGGCCGTCGGGGGTTCGGATGACGGCGTCGCCCTCCTTGTCGAGGACGCGGGACTTCTCCTGGGGCCAGGTGAGCCGCGAGGCGACGCGGGCCAGCGGCGCACCGTCGACCGCGGGGCCCTCGCCGAGCTCGACGGCCGGCTCCTCCTCCTCGGGTTCGTCGTCGTCGGCCATGTCACCGGATTCGATCAGGGTCCGCCTAACCCTTTCGGAGCGCCGCTGGGGCGCGCTCGGGAGCGCGCCCCGGTCGCCCCCGGCGTGCGGCGGCGACCGCGGGCGACACGCCGGCGCCCACGGGGCCGCGACCGCCCCACGGCACGGCCGCGGATCGTCATGCCGGCGTCTGACGTACCGTTTTAAGTGATGATGGTATAACACCGTGTATGAGCAGTCTCGCCGAGGTGTACGAGGGCCAAGTCGGCGAGTACGCCAGCCTCCGCCGCCTGTATCTCGGCGTCGCGGCGTTCTCGGTCGGTGCCCTCCTCGTCGTCGCGGGCATCGTCGTCGCGGCGACGGACCTCACGACGGCGGCGTTGGGGTGGAACCTCGGACAGGCGCGCGAGACGGCGGGGATCCTCGCCGGACTCGGCATCCCCGCGACGTTCCTCGGCGTCCTCGTGGTCATGCCGACGAGCCCGCGAACGCAGGCGGCGGCGGTCGTCGGCGCCGGCGTCGCGGTGCTGGGCGTCGCCCTGTTCGCCCACGCCTACCCCTGCCACTGGTCGGGGGCGCGGTGCGCCGGCACGTACGCCGACCTCACGCTCCCGACCGCCGGCGTGTACTTCCTCGGCGCGTTCACGACGTTCTGGTGTCTGTTCACCGGCGTCGCGAACTTCAAGGCCCGGAACAACCCCGGCGGCACGGTGTCGCTGGAGGTGACTCGCGAGGGCGAGACGAAGGTGATCGAGGTGCCGAAGGCGACCGCCGAGGAGATCCGCGGCGCCAAGGGCGTCACCGGCAGCGTCGGCGGCGTCGGCCTCCTCGGGTCGACGCCGGACGGCAGCGTCGAGACGCAGACCAACCGCCCCGAGATGAAACAGCGGCGTGCGACCGAACGGGCACAGGCGGCGACCGCGGGGTCCGCCGGCGCCTCGAGCACGGCCAGCGACGGCGGCGCCTCGACCGCCGACATCACGCCGTTGGCCGACGACGGGCCGTCCGCGGCGTCGTCCACGGCGCCGTCCGGCCCCGCCGCCGGCGACCGTCCGACCGAGCGGTCGCAGTCGCCGGGCGACTCCTACTGCGGCTCGTGCGGGCACTTCCAGTACGTCCGCACCGACCAGGGGATGCAGCCGTACTGCGGCCTCCACGACGACCTCATGGACGACATGGAGGCGTGCGACGACTGGAGCCCGCGCTGAGTCGGTCGCTCCCGCTCCCGGGTCGCGGGTCCCGCGGCACCCGCATCACGACCCACCGTCCGTCGTCGTCGCCTCACAGCGACGCGAGGGTCTCGCGGACGTCGGCCCAGTGGCTCCCCTTCCAGAAGTGTTGGCCGCAGTCGACGCACCGCCAGACGGGTCGGTCCTCGGGCGCGTAGTCGGGTCGCCGCTCGCCGTCGCCGACGCGCTCGACCGGTCCGTTGCACCCGCCGCACCGTGCCGGCCGCTCGTCGAGCCGGAGGCGGACACCCGCCTCGCGGAGCTCCCGCAGTTGGTCGACGACGTCGCGCTCGCGGAGCAGCAGCGCCCCCGGGGTCGCCGCGGCGAGGTCGCGGTCGCGGGTGAGCAGTCGCCGGCCCCCGGCGACGGCGCGCTCGCGGACGGCGTCGTCGGCCTCGACCCCCTCGTCGAGCGCGTACGCCGCGTCGTACCCGCACATCCGGAGGTAGCTCGCCAGCCCCCCGAGCATCGCGTCGAGGAGGAGCGCGTCCCGCTCGGGCGTGATCGCCGCCGGGTCGTCGGCGCTCGGATCGCGGTCGTCGTCGGCGCCGGCAGCGCCGTCGGCTCCCGTCCGGTCGTCGCGGCTCATCCCTCGAGGAAGTCGCGCAGCCCCGCGGCGTCGCGCGTGTTCACCACGTCCGCCGCCGTCGCCCACCCGCGCCGCGCGGTGTGGACGCCGTAGCGGACGTTGTCGAACTCCGACGGCGAGTGGGCGTCGGTGTTCACCGCGACGGGCGCGCCCGCCTCGACGGCCGCGCGCACCGCGTCGCCGTCGCAGTCGAGGCGCGCGGGGTTGGCGTTCACCTCCAGCGCCGTCCCGGCGGCCGCGGCCGCCTCGGCCAGCCGCTCGAAGTCAACCTCCAGCCCCTCCCGGCGGTTGATCAGTCGCCCCGTCGGGTGGCCGAGCACGTCGACGTGGGGGTGTTCGACCGCGCGGATCAGCCGGTCGGTCGCCTCCCCGCTGTCGAGCGCGGCGTGCGGGGAGGCGACGACGATGTCGAGGTCGGCGAGGAGGTCGTCGCTCGTCGTCACGTCGCCGTCGGCGTCGATGTTCGCCTCCACGCCGTGGAACACCTCGACGTCGGCGTCCTCGCGGACGGCCGCGACCTCGTCGGCCTGCTCGCGAACGTCGGCGTCGGAGAGCCCGGCGTCGCCGAACACGCCCGGCCCCGCGGCGTGGTCGGTGACGCAGTGGTAGTCGTAGCCGCGGTCGGCCGCGGCCCGCACCATCTCGGCGACGGTGGTGCCGCCGTCCGACCAGTTCGTGTGCGTGTGGAGGTCGCCGCGGATCGCCCCCTCCGTGACGGGGTCCGGGAGGTCGCCGTCGAGGGCGGCCCGTATCTCGCCGGTGTCCTCGCGCAGCTCCGGCGGGATCACCGGCAGGTCGAGCGCGCCGTACATCTCCGCCTCGTCGGCGCCGCCGAGGCGCTCGCCGACGCGCTGGCCCGCGTCGGCGTCGTCGACGTCGCGCACGTCGAACACGCCGTACTCGTTGAGCTTCAGCCCGCGGTCGATGGCGAGGTTGCGGAGCGTGACGTTGTGGGCCTTCGAGCCGGTGAAGTACTGCAGCGCCGCCCCGAACTCCTCGGGGACGACGACCCGGAGGTCGATCCGGACGCCCTCGGCGCGGACGCTGGCCTTCTGCTCGCCGGCCTCGATGACGTCGTCGGCGCCGTCCCAGTCGACGAACGCGTCGACGACCGCCGCGCCGTCGTCGCTGGCGACGAGCACGTCCACGTCGCCGATGGTGGCCTTCCACCGCCGGATCGAGCCGGCGACGTCGATACGCTCGACGAACGACTCGTGGTCGAGGTGGCCGACCACGTCGTCGGCGAGGGGCCGCGCGTCGCCGAGGCGCTGGCGCTTCCCCGCCTCCTTGGCGAACCCGACGTTGTCGAGGATGTTCTGTTCGGTCTTGGCGCCGAACCCCTTGATCGCCCGTATCTCGCCGGCCTCGGCCGCCGCCTCCAACTCGTCGAGCGTGGCGATCCCCAGTTCCTCGTACAGCGTCCCGACGGTCTTCGGGCCGACGCCCTCGACGCGGGTGAGCGCCGCCATGTCGACGGGCAGGTCCGCACGCAGTTCCTCCAACTCCTCGATCGCGCCGCTGTCGAGGTACTCGACGACCTTCGACGCGATGGCGTCGCCGACGCGGTCGATCTCCGCGACGGCGTCGGCCCCGCCCGCGGCGGCCATGTCCTCGACGGCCCGGGGGTGGTCGCGGATGTTCTCGGCGGCGCGGCGGTAGGCGTTGGGCTTGTACTCGACGCCCTGCGCCTCCAACAGGTCCGCGAACTCCTCGAAGAGGGCGGCGACCTCGGCGTTGCGCATACTGTGTCGTTGGGCGTGGCTGGGACTTAGAACGACGGGCCGCCGCTGGGGGCGTCGCCCGACGGGGCGTCGGCGAGTCAGTAGCCGCCGCGTTTCCCGGCGCTCCCGTCGTCGCGGCCGAGCGCCTTCTTCAGGAAGTTCATCCACCGTTTCTGGTCCATCGCCTCCTGCCGGCGCGCCTCCCCCTCCACGTCGGCGGGGCGGAGGTTGTCGAGCGCCTCCAGCGCGCGGTCGATGCCGATGATGCTCGCGGCGATCTCCTCGCCCGTCGCGAAGTCGACGCGGTTCTCCTCGATCTCCGCGAGGCGTTCGAGGCGCTCGCGCCGGAGGTTCCGCTTGGCCCGCTCGACGCGCTCGCGCTCGCCCTCGGGGATCGTGTCGCGGCGTTTGATCTCGAAGACGAACGTCCGCAGGTCGATCTCCTCGCCTTGCACCTCGATGCGGTCGGGGATGTCCGCGCCGATGGTCGCGCTCTCCTTGTTGACGCGCTCGAGGAGCTGTTTGCGCTGGTACTCCTGCACGGTGGGGTCGACGACAGTAGGGCCGCCGACGTGTTTCGTGTTTCGCTCGTGGTCGGTCCCCGACCGCCGATCCCCGCCACCCGAATCGTTAATGGTCCTTCCGGCAGTTGTTGCGACCATGTACGACGACGACGACCTCGCGGAGATCCGTGAGTCCCGCGAGGAGTGGGAGTCGGAGACGCGGGACCCGGTCATCGACGCCCACGGCGAGCGGAAGGACCGCTTCGCCACCGTCTCGAACCTCGAGATCGACGACCTGTACACCCCCGAGGACGTGGCCGACCTCGACTACGAGGCGGACCTGGGCTTCCCGGGCGAGGAGCCGTACACCCGGGGCCCGTACCCGACGATGTACCGCGGGCGGACGTGGACGATGCGGCAGTTCGCCGGCTTCGGCACCGCCGAGGAGACGAACGAGCGGTTCCACTACCTGATCGAGAACGGCCAGACCGGCCTCTCGACGGCGTTCGACATGCCCTCGCTGATGGGGAAAGACTCCGACGACCCGCTGTCGGACGGCGAGGTCGGCAAGGAGGGCGTCGCCGTCGACACGCTGCGCGACATGGAGATCCTGTTCGACGGGATCGACATCGGCGAGGTGTCGACCTCGTTCACGATCAACCCCAGCGCGCCGGTGGTCTTCGCGATGTACGTCGCGCTCGCCGACGAGAAGGGTATCCCGCGCGAGCAGCTGCGGGGCACCTTCCAGAACGACATGCTCAAGGAGTTCATCGCGCAGAAGGAGTGGGTGATCCCCCCGGAGCCGTCGCTGGATCTGGTCACCGACACCGTCGAGTTCGCCGTCGAGGAGACGCCCGGCATCTACCCCATCTCCGTGTCGGGCTACCACATCCGTGAGGCCGGCTCCACCGCGATCCAGGAGCTGGCGTTCACGCTCGCGGACGGGTTCGCGTACGTCGAGGACGCCGTCGAGCGCGGGCTGGACGTCAACGAGGTGGCGCCGCAGCTGTCCTTCTTCTTCAACTCCCACAACTCCATCTTCGAGGAGGTGGCGAAGTTCCGCGCCGGCCGCCGCATCTACGCGCGGATCATGGACGAGTGGTACGGCGCGGAGGACGAGGCGTCCAAGCGCCTGAAGTTCCACACGCAGACCGCCGGGCAGTCGCTCACGGCCCAACAGCCGCTGAACAACATCGTCCGCGTGACGATCCAGGCGCTGGCGGGCGTGCTCGGCGGCACGCAGAGCCTGCACACCAACTCCTTCGACGAGGCCTTGGCGCTCCCCAGCGAGGAGGCCGTCCGCGTCGCGCTGCGCACCCAGCAGATCATCGCCGAGGAGTCCGGCGCCGCCGACTCCGCCGACCCGCTGGCGGGCTCGTTCATGGTCGAGAGCCTCACCGACGAGGTCGAGGAGAAGACGATGGCGTACCTCGAGGAGCTGAAGGCGATGGGCGACGGCTCCGTCCGCGACGGCGTGCTCGAGGGGATCGACCAGGGCTACTTCCACCGCGAGATCCAGGAGGCCAGCTACGAGTACCAGGAGCGCGTCGACGACGGCGAGGAGGTCGTCGTCGGCGTCAACAAGTACACCGTCGAGAACGACCCGGAGCCGGACCTGCTCCACGTCGACGAGGAGGTGCAGGAGCGCCAACTCGCCCGCCTCGCCGAGGTGAAGGCCGAGCGCGACGACGACGCCGTCGAGGCGGCGCTGGCGGCGGTGGACGAGGCCATCGAGAACGACGAGAACGTGATGCCCGCCGTCGTCGACGCGGTGAAGGCGTACGCGACGATGGGCGAGATCATGGACGTGTTCGAGGACCGCTACGGCGCCTACCGCGAGAAGATCGGGCTGGCGTCGTAGGCGCGCCGCACGCGGCCGATCGCCACACGGTACGGTTTCTTTCGCTTCGGTGGACTTACTTCCATGGTCGGCGTGAACAGGGACGATGGACGGCGTTCTGTGGTACGTGCTCACCGGCACCCGGGGCGGGGCGAACCGGGTGCGGATCCTCAAGGCGCTCGACGAGCGCCCGCGGAACGCCAACAAGCTCGCCGAGGCGCTGGAGGTGGACTACACCACGGTCCGCCACCACCTCGACGTCCTGTGCGACAACGACGTCCTGCGGAAACAGGGGGGCGACTACGGCGCCATCTACCTCCCGACGGACCGCGCCCGCCAGCACTGGGACACGGTCGAACAGATCATGGAGAAGGTCGAATGACGGCGACACCATTCCGGTCGAATTTTGGAAAGAGTATAAACGCAGCACCGCGCTACTGGAGGACGAGCCGATGAGTCTCTGGTTGCAGGTGATCTGGGTCGCCGCCGCCCTCAACGTCGTCCTCCTCCTCGGGTTGAGCTCCGTCTGGGCCCGCAACTACAGCCAGTTCCGGTCGAAGCACACGCTCGGGCTGGCGGCGTTCGGGTTCGTCCTGCTCGCGGAGAACGCCACGGCGCTGTACCTGTTCTACTTCCACCCGCAGATCAGCGCGTGGATCGCCGCGCAGGCCCCCATCGCCCACCTCGCGGTCGGCGGCCTCCGCCTGCTCGAACTCGTCGCCATCGCGTTTCTCGCGTGGACGACCTGGGACTGACCCGGTCGCGCGCCCGTCGCCGCTCCGCCCATTCTGTCGGCGAATCTTCGCGATAATCCCGCCCTAGACCCCCGGATCCGCCGGATCGTGCGTCTGGAAAAACCGCGCGACGACGCGGCGAAATCGACGCGGTGAGGCAGTTTTATCACGGTCGATTCCGACGTATCGCGTGACTATGTCAGACGATGACGTGGAACTCGAGGCCCGGCTCGAAGAACAGGAGGTGTTCGAGCCGTCCGAGGAGTTCGTCTCGCAAGCGAACGTCTCGGACGCGGGGATCTACGAGGAGTTCGACGAGAACTGGCCGGAGTGTTGGGAGCAGGCCGCGGCCCTCCTCGACTGGGAGGAGGAGTACGACCGGGTGCTCGACGACTCGAACCCGCCGTTCTACGAGTGGTTCACCGACGGCACGATCAACGCCTCCACGAACTGCCTCGACCGCCACCTCGACGAGCGCGGCGACGAGGCCGCCATCGAGTGGGTCGGCGAGCCGGTCGACGAGGACAACGTCACGCTGACCTACAGCCAACTGCACGAGAAGGTGAACGAGGCCGCGGCGGCCCTGCGGGATCTGGGCGTCGGCGAGGACGACGTCGTCACGATGTACATGCCGATGATCCCGGAGCTCCCCGTCGCCATGCTCGCGTGCGCCCGCATCGGCGCGCCCCACTCGGTCGTGTTCGCCGGCTTCTCGGCGGACGCGCTGGCGACCAGGATGAACGCCGCCGACTCCGAGTACCTCGTCACGTGTGACGGCTACTACCGCCGCGGCGACCCGCTCGACCACCTCGACAAGGCCAACGAGGGGCTCGCGGGCGTCGACCACGATACCGAAACCGTGGTCGTCGACCGGCTCGGCCCGAACGGCGACGACTTCGGCCACGACCTGGCCGCCGACCAGCACGACTGGGGCGAGCTGATGGCCGCCAACGAGGGCGCGACCGTCGAGCCCGTCGACCGCGACGCCGAGGACATGCTGTTCCTCATGTACACCTCCGGCACCACCGGCCAGCCGAAGGGGGTGAAACACACCACCGGCGGCTACCTCTCGTGGGTGACGTGGACCTCGCAGGCGGTGCTCGACATCAAGCCCGAGGACACGTACTTCTGCTCGGCCGACATCGGCTGGATCACGGGACACTCGTACATCGTGTACGGGCCGCTCGCGCTCGGCACGACGACGATGATGTACGAGGGAACGCCCGACCACCCCGACCGCGACCGCCTGTGGGAGATCGTCGAGGAGTACGGGGCGACCCAGCTGTACACCGCCCCCACCGCAATCCGCGCGTTCATGAAGTGGGGCAAGCAGTACCCCGAACGGCACGACCTCTCGAGCCTGCGCCTGCTGGGGACGGTCGGCGAGCCGATCAACCCCCGCGCGTGGAAGTGGTACTACTCCAACATCGGCGACGAGGAGTGCCCGGTCGTCGACACGTGGTGGCAGACCGAGACCGGCGGCATGATGGTGACGACGCTGCCCGGCGTGAAGGACATGAAGCCCGGCTCCGCCGGGCCGCCGCTGCCCGGGATGGACATCCGGATCGTCGACACGAACGGCGACGAGGTCGAACCCGGCCGGGCCGGCTACCTCACGGTGAACAAGCCGTGGCCGGGGATGCTCCGCACGCTGTACAAGAACGACGAGCGCTTCATCGAGGAGTACTGGCGCGAGTACTCCGACGTCGACTCGGACGACCCCGACGACTGGGTGTACTTCCCCGAGGACGGCGCGAAGATCGACGAGGACGGCTACATCACGGTGCTGGGCCGCGTCGACGACGTGATCAACGTCTCCGGCCACCGGCTCGGCACGATGGAGATCGAGTCGGCGATCGTCGGCGTCGAGGGCGTCGCCGAGGCCGCCGTCGTCGGCGGCGACCACGAGGTGAAAGGCGAGGCCGTCTACGCGTACGTCATCGTCGAAGAGGGGCAGGAGGAGTCCGAGGCGTTCCGCCAAGAGATCGTCAAGGGCGTCGAGGACGCCATCGGGCCGATCGCGCGGCCCGAGCAGGTGATCTTCACGCCGGCGCTCCCGAAGACCCGCTCCGGGAAGATCATGCGGCGTCTGCTGGAGGACATTGCCAACGACGAGGAACTGGGCGACACCTCGACGCTGCGCAACCCCGAGGTCGTCGAGGACATCCGCCGGGTCGTCCAGGGCGACTGACCGCCGGCCGTACCGCCCCCGACTCCCGGTTCTCGGTTCTTTCGCGCTACTCGCCGCCGAGCCACGCCGCCACACACGCCTCGTCGCAGAGGTGGTGGCGGTCGTCGCCGCCGATCTCCCGCGACAGCGTGATCAGGACGTGTCGCTCGGACAGTTCCAACTCCGTGTCGCACTGGGGACACCGCCCCCGCGCGTTCCCGCCGGGTCGCCATCGGTAGTGCGTCGCCGCGTGGGCGACGGTCGCGCTGCCGTCGGGGTGCGGGCGTCCCACGAACTCGCTGAGCGTCATGTCGTCCCCTGCGTGCGGGAGTGACTTATCAATTATCTGTATAGTTTCGGGTGTGGGAATCCGTTCCTCACCACCGGATCGGAGCGGTGGGGAGCGCTCGTGAGACGCGACGGGCCGCGCGGGCGTCCCCTCGCCATCGCCGGGATCGATCCCTGTCGGGTGGTACCGTCCCCACAACGATTATCACGAACGTGCCTGAAGTTCCGGCCGACCATGGAGATACCGCTGCTGGTGACGGATTTCCTCGACCGCGCCCGACGCAACTACGGGGGACACGAGGCCGTCCTCGGGGTGGACGGCGACCGCTACACGTACGACGAGTTGGGCGAGCGCGCCGACGGGTTCGCCGCCGCCCTGCAGGCCCGGGGGATCGAGAAGGGCGACCGGGTGGCGGTGCTCGACCCGAACACCCACTACCACCTGGAGGCGGCCTACGGGAGCTTCCAGGCCGGCGCGGTCCACACGCCGCTGAACTACCGGCTCGTCGAGTCCGACTTCGAGTACATCCTCAACGACGCGGGCGTCGACGCCGTCTACGCCGACTACGCGTACGCCGACAAGATCGAGGCGATCCGCGACGACGTGCCGACGGAGACGTTCATCACGAACGACGTCGACGCCGTCGAGGGCGACTGGGAGTCGTTCGACGAGATCGTCGCCGAGTCGACCGACTACGACCGGCCGGAGATGCACGAGGACGAGATCGTGACGATCAACTACACCTCCGGCACCACCGGCGACCCGAAGGGCGTGTGCCGCACCCACCGGACGGAGACGGTCCACGCCTACCAGGTCGCGATCCACCAGGAGATCCGCGACGACGACACCTACCTCTGGACGCTGCCGATGTTCCACGTGAACGGCTGGGGCCACATCTACGCCGTCACGGGGCTGGGCGCGCGCCACGTCTGCACCCGCGGCGTCGACCAGGCGTACGTGTTCGACAAACTCCGCACCGAGGACGTGACGTACTTCTGTGCGGCGCCGACCGTCCTGAAGATGCTCGGCGACTACATCGACGAGCACGGCGGCGAGCCGGACGCCGGGCAGGACGTCCGCGTCGCCACCGCGGGCGCCGCGCCGCCGGAGGCGACGATCCGGACCGTCGAGGACGAGTTCGGCTGGTACCTCAAGCACGTGTACGGCGCGACCGAGACCGGGCCGCTCATCACCACCTCCGACGCCCGCCGCTACTTCGACGACGACTCCGACGACCGCTTCGCGGTGAAGAAGACGCAGGGGTTCGGCTACCTCGGCACGGAGATCCGCGTCGTCGACGACGACGGGAACGACGTCGCCCAGGACGGCGAGACCATCGGCGAGGTGGTCGTCCGCGGCAACGCGGTGATGGAGGGGTACTGGGAGAAGCCCGAAGCGACCGAGGAGGCGTTCTCCGAGCGCGTCGAGGGGTACTACCACATGGGCGACCTCGCGGTCGTCGACGACAACGGGATGATCTCCATCCAGGACCGCAAGAAGGACATCATCATCTCCGGCGGGGAGAACATCTCCTCCATCGAGGTGGAGGACACGCTGTTCAGCCACGAGATGGTCGACGACGTGGCGGTCATCCCCTCGCCCCACGATGACTGGGGCGAGACGCCGAAGGCGTACGTCGTGCCGACGAGCGGCGACCCGGACGACCCGGGCGTCACCCCCGAGGAACTGATCGAGTACGCCCGCGAGCAGATGGCCCACTACAAGGCGCCCACCCGGATCGAGTTCGTCAAACAGCTCCCGAAGACCTCCACCGGCAAGGTCCAGAAGTACGAGCTCCGACAGGAGGAGTGGGCCGACGAGGAGCGGATGGTCGGCGAGGGATAACCCGCGCCGGCGCCGTCGACCGCATCGCCCCTCGACCACCCGCGTTCCCCGTCCCTCCACTCGCCGTCGCGCCCTCCGTCTCCGCGCCTCAGTACCCCAGTTCCGTCAGCGTCGCCCGGACCTCGGCGAGGTACTCGTCGCCGAAGTAGCGCAGGTGCGTGAGCAGCGGGTACAGCCGGTACGCCGGCGCGCGCTCGTCGTGGCCGTCGGCGAGGCCGGCGACCGCCGCGTAGCGCTCGCGGAACGCGTCGCCGCCCGTCTCCGTCCACGCGACGTACGCCAGTTCCACCTCCGGGTCGGCGTAGTAGCACGCCGGGTCGACGAACGCCGCGACGCGGTCGTCGTCGACGAGGACGTTCCCCGCCCACACGTCGCCGTGGACCAGCGCGGGGGTCGGGTCGTGGTCCAACAGCGCGGGCAGGTCTTCGACGAGCGCTCGCACCCGCTCGCGGTCCGCCCCGGGCAACACGCCCTCGTCGCGGGCGCGCTCGGCGGCGTGCGCGAGTCGGTGGTCGGCGAAGAACGCGGGCCACGCGTCGGTCCACGGGTTCGGCTGCGCGTACGGGCCGGTGAGCGTGTCGAACGGGAAGCCGAACGCGTCGGCGGTCGTGGCGTGGAGCGCCGCGAGGCGGTCGGCGAGGTCGCGCTCGACCGCGGGCGTCACCTCGGCGTCGTCGTCCCCGTCGACGTACGCCACCACGAGGACGCCGTCGCCCGCGTGCAACACGTCGGGCACCCGGAGCCCGACCTCGTCGGCGAGGTGGCGGAGCATCCCGGCCTCGACCGCCGGCTCGGTCGGCCCCGTCTTGACGACGACCCGGCGGCCGTCCGCGAGGGTCACGCGGTGGACCGTGCCGACCTCGCCGCCGTCGAGGGGTGTCGCGCCCGCGACGGCACGGCCGGCCCACGCCTCGACGGTCGCTCGCGTCGCCTCGTCCATGCGAACGTGGGGCGGTCGCTCGACGGTAGTCGTTGCGGTCGGCCGGACGGCGCGAGCGCGCGCGTCAGCCGAACGGGTTGGTGAAGCCGTCGGCGCCCGCGCCGTCCGCCCCGCGTCCGCTCCCGCCGTCGGCGAACGCGCCGGCGTCGTCGTCGCCGCCGAAGCGGAACCCGCCGGTGTCGGCGGTGACGGTCATCCCGAGCATGTCCGGGCGCTTGCGCAGGGCCGCCGCGACCTCGCGGTACGCGGTCGCGGCGTCGCTGTGCGGGCGGTAGGAGACGGCCGCCTGGCCGGCGTCCTGTGCCTTCGGGATGGCCTCGTCGTGGGGGACGTGCCCCAACAACTCGGTGTCGAGGAACCCCGCGATGCGGTCCGCCGGCGGCGACCGCCCGGTGCCGGACTTCGTGAGGACGACGCCGCCGACGGGGGCGTCGGCGCGGTCGGCGACGGTCATCGTCTTCGAGGCGTCGCGGATGGAGGCGACCCGCGGGGTCGACACCAACACCGAGGCGTCCGCGCCCGACATCGGCACCACCGTCTCGCGGCTGACGCCGGCGGCGGTGTCGACCAGCACGGCGTCGTAGCGTGCCTTCAGCGCCTCCATGGCCGACGGGAAGCGGTCGAGGTCCGACTGCACGAACCCGTCGAGGTCGACGCCGCTGGGCACCACGTCGAAGCCGCCGGGGGCGGGGTAGGTGGCGTCCGAGACGCCCGCGCCGCCGGCCAGCACGTCGTGGAGGGTCCGGCCGCCGTTGACGCGGATGTCGAGGAAGTCCACCGCGTTCGCCATCGCCAGGTCCGCCTCGACGACCGCGACGGCGCGGCCGTCCTCGGCGAGCGCGGCGGCGAGGTTGAGGCTCGTCGTCGTCTTGCCGACGCCCCCCTTCGCGCCGACGACGGCGAGCACGCGTCCGTCCATGTGTGAGTCACGCCGGGCCCCCGACTTAACTGCGGCCCTCGCAGTATCGCGCGTGAGACCGCCCTCGGGCCGACGGCGGCGCCGTCGTTACAGGTACGCCGCGTCCCAGCGGCTCGCCTTCCGCTTGTTGCCGCAGTCGTTGCACTGCACGCGGTCCATCGTGTCGACCGTGACGTGGACGCCCTCGCAGTTGCCGCAGATGTACCCCATGCGCTCGGTGCGCTCGCGGTCGGCGTACGTCGCGTAGAACGGCGCCAGCGAGGCGCGGTCGGCCTCGTCGTAGGCGACGTACACCTGCTCGCCGTCCTCGGTGACGCGTGCCTCGGTCAACACCTGCTCGCCGCCGGTGGGGAAGCGGGCGAACACCTGCTCGACGAACGGCTCGCCGCCGATCTCGACGGTCCGCTCGCCGATCTTCGAGAACCCCTCCCCCTCGTAGAACTCCGCGCCCGACTCGTTGGCCGCGAGCACGCGCCCCTCGATGCGCTCGGCGCCCCGCTCCAACAGCTCCGTCTCGGCGCGGTGGAGCAGGTCGTCGCCGATCCCCTTGCCGCGGTGGTCCGGGTGGACGTGCAGCCAGTCGAGTTCGCCGACCGGCTCGCGGCGCTCGACCAGGTAACTCTGGACGAAGCCGACCACCTCGCCGTCCTCGACGGCGACCACGAACACCGCGTCGTCGCCCGCGAGGTTCTCGGCCACCTCCTCGGCGTCGTACCACGTCTCGACGGCGCCGGCGATGAGGTCCCCCGAGAGGGCGTGCCCGTACGAGGCGGTCAACGACGCCTGCGCGGTCTCCCGGATGCCGTCCACGTCCTCGGTCGTCGCGTCTCGCAGATCCATGTGACAACGTACCGCGGACAGCCACTTAACCACGCTGGCGCTTACCGACGCCCGCGCCGGTTCGTCGGCGCCTAACCGGGCGGTCGCGTCGCCGGCTCGCCGCCTCCCATGGTACTATCAGCCACGCCGTGGATCGGGCGGGCATGTCCGAGACGGAGACGCTGTGTTTCGACATGTACGGGACGCTGTGTGACACGGGCAGCGTGACCGGCACCCTCGCGGCCGAACTGGACGCCAGCGACGCGCTCGTCTCGCGGATCGACGAGACGTGGCGGGCGAAGCAGCTGCAGTACTCCTACCAGTCGGCGCTGATGGAGGCGTACCGGCCGTTCCGGGAGGTGACCGCCGACGCGCTCGACTACGCGCTCGCCCAGTGGGGCGTCGCGGCCGACGACGCGACCCGCGCGCGGATCCGCGACTCGTACAACCACCTCGACCCGTACCCGGACGCCGTCGAGACGCTGACGCGGCTCTCGGACGCGGGTCACACCGTCACCGTCCTCTCGAACGGCAACCCGGAGATGCTGGAGACGCTCGCCGACAACGCGGGGCTCGCGCCGCACCTCGACGACGTGATCAGCGCCGACGAGGTGTCGACGTTCAAGCCGAACCCGGCGGTGTACGAGAACGCGGCCGCCCGCACCGACACCCCCATCGGCGACTGTCGGCTCGTCTCCGGGAACGCGTGGGACGTCGCGGGCGCGGGGTCGGCGGGGATGGCGACCGCGTGGGTCGACCGCGCCAACGACCCGTTCGAACGGATCGGCGTCGAGCCGACCCTCACCGTCGACGGGCTCGCGCGCGTCGCCGACGAACTGGCGTGAGAACCGCGGCGGGACCTGTCGGCGAAACGGAAGCAAACACGTGGCCCGTTTATTCCCGTAATCGGACGACTGAAACGTCCCAAGTATGATAAACATTATCATGGGGTACATGGGGAGAGCATATTACCAATATTAACACGGTCTAAGGGAATATGGGGGGAACGTTCATTAAGGTCGCTTCCACCGGTTGGAGCATGGCACGGGATACCACCGCACTCAGTAGACGTGACGTGCTCAAGACCTCCGGCGCCGCGGGGGTCGCGGGACTGGCAGGACTGGCCGGCTGTACCGGCGGCGGCGGCGGCGGCGACTCCGAGTACCCGGCGCTCGGCAACTACCCGGTCGAGGGCGACGAGGTCGTCTTCGGGTTCAACGTTCCGCAGTCGGGGTCGTACTCCCAGGAGGGCGCCGACGAGCTCCGCGGGTACAACCTCGCGAAGGAGCACCTGAACAACGGCGGCGGTTGGGTCGACAGCTGGGAGGACCTCTCGGGCGACGGTGTGCTCGGCAAGACCGTCGCGTCCGTGGAGGGGGACACCGCGACCGACCCCGACACGGCCCGACAGTCGGCGACGCGGATGATCAACCGCGACAACGCGATCATGATCACCGGCGGGTCGTCGTCGGCGACGGCCATCGCCATGCAGAAGCTGTGTCAGGAGGAGAAGGTCCAGTTCATGGCCTGTCTGACGCACTCGAACGACACCACCGGTCCCGAGTGTGTCCGCTACTCCTTCCGGGAGATGTTCAACGCGTACATGACCGGGCAGGCGCTCGCGCCGGTGCTCGCCGAGGAGTACGGCGAGGACCTGAACTTCTACCAGCTGTACGCCGACTACTCGTGGGGGCAGACGCAGCAGGACTCGATGAACCAGTTCTTCACCGAGGTCGGCGGCTGGAGCCAGATCGAGTCGGTGCCGACGCCGCTGGGTACCTCCGACTACTCGTCGTACCTCTCGGACGTCCCGCGCGACGAGACGGACGTGCTCGTGCTCAACCACTACGGGCTGGACGCGGCGAACTCCCTCCCGCAGGCGATCGAGGCCGGCCTCGACCAGGACATGGAGATCGTCGTCCCGCTGTACAACCGGCTGATGGCCGAGGCGGCCGCCGGCTCCATCGACGGCATCTTCGGCACGGCCGACTGGAGCTGGCAGCTCGAGGACAGCGCCTCCCAGTCGTTCACCGAGGCGTTCCGCAGCGAGTACGACAAGGTGCCCAGCTACGCGGCGCGACTGGCGTACACCCAGGCGCTCCAGTACGCGGCGGCCTGCGAGCGGGCGGAGACGTTCTACCCGCCGGAGGTCATCCGCGCACTGGAGGGGTACGAGTACGACAACGCCGGGCTCGGCGCCGAGACGATGCGCGCCTGCGACCACCAGGCACAGCGCGACGTGCTCGTCGTGCGCGGGCTGCCGTCGAGCGACCAGACGGAGAGCCGACTGCTGGAAGTCGTCAACCAGACGTCACGCGACCAACTCGGCTACGGCTGTAACGAGGGCCCGGCAGCGGAGTGTGAGCTGGGCGAGTACGGCGACGAGTGATCGGCGACTGATCGCCGTCCCGTATCGGCACCTTCTTGCACGTCACCACGGACCACGCCAACGAATGTCACCACCAATAACTACTCCCATGCGGACCACGCCGCACCTACACGAACGATAATGTTGCTCTTACAGTCCGAAATCGCATCGATACTCCTCAACGGGCTCCAGCAGGGCGCGATCTACGCGCTGTTGGGGATCGGTCTCACCATCATCCTGGGCACGATGGAGTTCCTGAACCTCGCGCACGGCGCGCTCTATCTCGTCGGCGCGTACGTCGGGCTCATCGTCTTCCAAGAGACGACCCTCACCAACGGGTTCCTGTACAGCATCGGGATAACGTCGCTCGGCTTCGACGGCGGCTTCCTCGCGGCGATCGTGCTCGTTCCCGTCATCGGGTTCGGGATCGGTCTGCTGATGGAGCGGTTCGTCGCCGAACCGTTCTACGACAGACCCGAGACGGACCAACTGCTCGTGACGTTCGGGCTCGCGCTCATCGTCGAGGAGACGATCAAGAACGTCATCGGCGGGAACACGTTCCAGTCGATCGCGCCGTCGACGCTGTTCGGCGTGAACGTCTCCCAGCCGGTCAGCCTCCCGTTCGTGGGGCTGTTCCCCTCGTGGCGGCTGCTCATCATCGTCATCACGTTCTTCGTCATCGGCGTGACGTACCTGGCGATCGAGCGGACCGACTTCGGGCTCGTCGTGCAGGCGGGCACGCGCGACTCGGAGATGGTCCGGCTGCTCGGGATCAAGATCAACCGCTCGTACAGCCTCGTGTTCGCGCTCGGGGCGGCGCTGGCGGCGTTCGCGGGGCTCATCGGCGCGTCGATCCAGACGATCAGCCCGCAGATCGGCACCACCCAGGCGCTCGTGCCGGCGTTCCTCACCATCGTCGTCGGCGGCGCCGGCTCCGTCCGCGGGGCCATCGCCGGCGGGATGGTGCTGGGACTGATCATCTCCGCGATGACCCAGACGTACAGCCAGTGGGCGCAGATCGTCCTCTACCTGTTCGTCGCGCTGATGCTGGTGTTCCGGCCGCAGGGGCTGTTCGGCACCGCGGAGGTGGGCGAATGACCGACCGCGAGGTCGCCACCGACGGCGGCGCCGTCGCGGAGTCCGGTGAGCCCGCGTCCGCCTCCGGCGGCTCGGCCCTCTCGCGGCTCCGCGAGCGCGACGACTTCGTCGTCGTCGCCTCGGCGGCGGCGCTGATCGTGTTCCCGTTCCTGCTCGTCGACGTGCTCGGTATCGTCGGCGACGTGATCGGGCTGTCGATCGGCGGCTACACCGGCCTCCCGTCGCTGGTGCTCATCTACGGGATCATCGTCATCGGGTTCAACCTCCTGCTCGGCTACACCGGGCTGTTGTCGTTCGGCCACGCCGCCTTCTTCGGGTCGGCGGCGTACTCGGCGGCGCTGTTCAGCCAGGTCGTCCCCAGCCCCCTGCTGATGGTGGTCGTCGGGACGCTCGTGGCGACGCTGCTGGCGTGGCCGATCGGGTTCGTCTCGATCCGGCGCTCCGGCGTGTACTTCGCCGTGTTGACGCTGACGTTCGGGCAGGCGCTGTACTTCTACGCGCTCGGCCCGGGCTCGTGGCTCACCAACGGCGACAACGGCTTCTCCAACATCGAGGCCGACGGGCTGTTCCTCGGCGCGCTCCCGTTCGACGCGCCGCTCACCCCGCTCCCGTTCCTCGACTCGTACACGGTGATGTACGGGTTCGCGGCCGTCTCGATGCTCGTCGCCGTCTGGGTCGGCAACCGGATCATCAACTCGCCGTACGGCCTCATCTTCGAGGCGCTCGGCGAGAACGAGGAGCGCGTCGAGTTCGTCGGGCTGAACGTCTTCCGCTACAAGCTGATGGCGTTCGTCATCTCGGCCGTGTTCGCCGGGGTCGGGGGTGCGCTGTTCGTCATCCACGAGCAGTACATCCACCCGACGACGGGGCTGTACTGGATCCAGTCGGGCGACTTCGTCATCATGACCGTGCTCGGCGGCACGGGCGGCCTCGTCGGCCCCGTGTTCGGCGCGTTCGTGTTCGAGTACGTCGCCAACGTCGTCTCCGGCGTGAGCCTCCCGGCGATCGGGTCGATCGGGTCGCTGTGGCGGTTCGTCCTCGGCGCGGTGTTCGTGACGATCGTCTGGGTGTTCCCCCGGGGGATCTACGGCGCCGGCGAGGACCTGGTCGCGATGCTCACCGACCGCTCGGGCGGCGAAGGCGGCGGCGACACCGCCGCGGCCGACGGGGGTGAGCGCGAGTGACGCTCCTCCGCACCGACGGCCTCACGAAGCAGTTCGGCGGCCTCGTCGCCGTCGACGACGTGTCGTTCCAGGTCGACCGCGGCGAGACGCGCGCGGTGATCGGCCCGAACGGCGCCGGCAAGTCCACTCTGATCAACTGCATCACGGGCGCGCTGGAGCCGACCGCCGGCAGCGTGGAGTTCGACGAGAACGACATCACGAACCTCTCGCCCCACGAGACGGTCCAGACGGGGATCTCGAAGTCGTTCCAGACGGCGTCGATCTTCCCGGGGATGACCGTCCGCGAGAACGTCGAGATCGCCGCGCTGGCGGCCGAGCACGGCTCCTTCGAGTTCAACTTCCTCAAGCGCCTGTCGGGCTTCTCGGCGGTCCACGAGACGGCCGACCAGATGATGAGCGCGGTGGGGCTGCTCGGCGACGACGACACGGAGGCGGGCAGCCTCCCGTACGGCGACAAACGCCGGCTCGAGATCGCGATCGCGCTCGCCTCGGAGCCGGAGCTGCTGTTGATGGACGAACCGACCGCCGGCATGTCGCCGGACGAGACCGCAGACACCGTGGACCTCGTGGAGCGCCTCCAGGAGGAACTCGGCTTGACCATCCTCATCGTGGAACACGACATGGAGATCATCTTCCGCATCGCCGACCGCATCCTCGTGTTGAACCGCGGCCAAGTCATCGCCGACGGGACGCCCGAGGAGGTCCAGGAGAGCGAACGCGTTCAGGAGGCGTACCTGGGCGGGGTGGAGCTGTGAGCTCCGACGCCCCCGAGCAGAGCGCCGACGCCACGGAGACGGAGGCCCAGTCGACCGCCGCGGAGGCGGCCGCCGAGGCCGCCGCCGCCCACGCCGAGGAGGCGGCCGCGGCGGTAGCCGAGGGGGACCACCTCCTCTCGATGGAGGCGGTCGACGCCTACTACGGCCAGAGCCACATCCTGCGCGACCTCTCGATGCACGTCGAGGAGGGCGAGGTGTGCGCGCTGTTGGGCCGCAACGGCGCCGGCAAGACGACGACGCTGCGCTCCATCGCGGGCGCCCGCCCGCCGGACGTGCGCGACGGGACGGTGTCGTTCAAGGGCGAGAACATCACCGAGCGCTCCACCGAGGACATCTCCTCGCTGGGCATCTCGTTGGTGCCGGAGGAGCGGCGCGTCTTCCCGAACCTCACGGTCGAGGAGAACCTCCACCTCTCGGACGTGGCGCGCAACTGGTCGAACACGTTCGGCCGCGACGTCTCGATGGACCACCCCGGGATGACGACCGCGGAGGTGTACGAGGTGTTCCCGCGGCTGGAGGAGCGCGCCTCCCAGAAAGCCGGGACGCTGTCGGGGGGCGAGCAGCAGATGCTCGCCATCGCCCGCGCGCTCAAGCAGGACACGGACCTGTTGATGCTCGACGAGCCCTACGAGGGGCTCGCCCCGCAGATCATCGAGACGGTCGAGGACGCCATCGAACAGATCGCCGAGAAGGGGACGACGATCCTGTTGGTCGAGCAGAACGCCGTGGCGGCGATGAACATCGCCGACCGCGCGTACGTCGTCGACCAGGGGAGCATCGTGTTCGCCGGCGACTCCGAGGAACTGCGCGCCGACGAACGGACGCGCGAGCGCTACCTGGGTGTCTGAGATGGCGGCCGACCCTACCCCCGGCCCGTCGGAGACGCCGGACACGGAGGCGCTGCTCGACCGGCTGATCGAGGTCGGCGCCGTCCGCGAGGACGACGACGGGACGCTGCGGATCTCGGCGGCGCTGCACGACATCGTCGACCTGTACGAACAGAGCTACGGCGACCTCCCCGAACAGGAGTTCACCGAGGCCGTCGCCGACGCGTTCGGGCTGGAGTACAGCGAGGCGGTGCGCCGCATCGACGAACAGGGCGTCACCCGCGAGGAGTTCGTGGCGTACCTCTCCTTGCGCGCGCACTTCGAGGACGAGGACGAGCCCGTCCCCGGCCCCGTCGAGCGGGCGACGATGGCGAGCATCGTCGCCGAGATCGCCCCGGCGACGCCCGTCCCGCCGGAGATGGACGAACTCGAGGACGACGACGTCGAGGCGTTCCTCGCCGAGCACGACCGCGCGGTCGTGTTCGTCTGGCGGCTCCGCTGTGACCCGTGCGAGAGCATGAAAGCCGAGATCGCGGCGACGCTGGAGGCGCTCCCCGACGACGCCGCCGTCGCGGGGATCGACGGCGAGGCGGCGCCGACCTTCCGGCGCCGGTTCGAGGTCGACACGGCGCCGGCGGTCGTCTGTGTCGCCGACGGCGAGGCGGCGGCCGTCGAGACCGGCTACCGGTCGCCCGAGGCGGTCGCGGCGCTGGTCGACGACGCGTTCTGAGGTCCCGTCGCGGGGGCGTCCGTCCCCGCCTCCGTCCGCGGCTTCCCGACCCCGAGCGGCCGCGCCGCTGGCGGTCGAGGCATCGAAAGAACGCGGGTCCCGCCGCCGGGCGGTCGCCTACCGCTTCGCGACGTCGCCGGTCACCATCACCGGCCGGCCGCCGTTGAGGATCACCGTCTGCGTGACCGACCCGAACAGCGCCTTCCCGGCGGGCGAGCGCTTGCGCCCGCCGACGACGATGAGGTCGGCGTCGGCCTCGTCGCCCGTCTCGATGATCGCGTCGGCGGGGTCGCCGCTCGACTCGGTGATGTCGACCGTGATGCCGGCCTCCTCGAGCACCTCCTGTGCCTCGCGGACGGACGCCACCTGCGTCGCGGAGGCGCCGCTGGGGTTGTCCTGGAACACGTGGACGATCGTCACTTCGGTGTCGCTCCCGTCGCCGGGGAGCTTCGCGATCTCCGCGGCCGACGCGCGGGCGCGGTCCTCGTCCTCGTCGACGCCGAGTACTACGTGGTACATACCGCACGCCACTCCCGCACGGGGATTAGTCCTTTCGCCGGGACGACCGTTCGAGCCGCGCTACTCGACGGCGTCGGGGTCGTCGATGCGCCGCGACACGTAGATCACGAGCGCGAGCGGCACGCCCAGCACCGTCGCGATGGTGACGCCGCCGTAGACGGAGAAGCCGAGCGCGGTCGCCGGCAGCTCGATCACGCCGTACAGCGCGGGCGCGCTCAGGCCGTCGACGAACGTCGCGACGAGGACGCCGGCGGCGAACCCGACGCCGGTGAGGAGCACGTACAGCGTGAGGACGATCCGCGGGCCGTCGAGGCGCCGCTGGCGTTCGGCCCCGGTCGCGTCGTCCCCGTCGTCGTTCGGAACGCTCACGCTCCATGCTCGGGGCGGGGCGCGAATATGGGTTCCGCTCGGGGTCGCCGCCCCGGCGTGTCGGCGCCGTCGGCCGCCGGCGCTACTGCAGGACGAGCACGAGGCCGGTCGCGAACATCAGCAGGGCGATGCCGCCGAGCACGAGTCCGAGGAGGTCCTTGTCGCTCATACCACCGCTCCGGGCCGCACGAGTAAAAGCCCCGCCGTCGCGGAGGCGGGAGCCGCGGCCGCGGCTGGCGGACGTGGCGAACGGAGAACCCGAACGGAACGCGGGCGGGGGGTTACTCGTCGTCGGCCGCGTCGTCGGCGGGGGCCCCGTCGACGACCTCGCCCCCGTCGGCCTTCACTTCCTCGCCGCCGTCGGTCGCCGCCAGCGAGGTCTCGCGCTTGGCGTCGAACCAGTCCCACTCGGCGGTGTTGAGGCTCGTCTCGTCGAGGCGCCACGGGTCGCCCGACTGGACGTGCGGCCCCTCGATCCACGAGACGTAGATGTTGTACACCCAGATGACGCCGCCGACGAGGAGCATGAACGCCCCGAGCGTCGCGATCTGGTGGAGCGTGGCGAACTGCGGCAGGAACGTCGCGTACCGCCGCGGCATGCCGCCGTAGCCCAGCAGCACCATCGCGAAGAACGTCACGTTCGTGCCGATCATCCACAGCCAGAAGTGCGCCTTCGCGAGCGTGCGCTGGTACCAGCGCCCGGTGACGAGCGGGAACCAGTAGTAGATGCCCGCCATCCCGGCGAAGGTGATGGCGCCCATGACGATGTAGTGGAAGTGGCCGACGACGTAGTAGGTGTCGTGGAGCACGAGGTCGACGGGGATGGACGCGAGGAACACGCCCGTCACGCCGCCGATGATGAAGTTGCTCACGAAGCCGATACAGAACAGCATCGGCGCCGTGAGGCGGAGTTTCCCGTTCCACATCGTCGTGATCCAGTTGAACGTCTTCACCGCCGACGGTATCGCAATCGCGAGTGACACCGCCATGAAGCTCGCGCGGAGGCGCGGGTCGATCCCCGTCGCGAACATGTGGTGCGCCCAGACGCCGAAGGAGAGCACGCCGATGGCGAGCGTGGAGTAGACGACGAACTTGAACCCGAACAGCTTCCGGCCGGAGAACCGCGGGAGCACGTAGCTCACGATGCCCATCGGGGGCAGGACGAGGATGTACACCTCGGGGTGGCCGAAGAACCAGAACAGGTGTTGCCAGAGGATCGGACCGCCGCCCTCGACGGCGAAGAACGTCGTCGCGAAGTTGCGGTCGAGCAGGAGCATGACGAGCGCCGAGCCCAGCAGCGGGAACGCGAACAGGATGAGGCCCGACTGCGTGAGGATCGTCCACGAGAAGATGTCGAGGTTGGCCCAGGTGACCTCCTCGGCGCGCTCGGTGAAGATGGTCGCGATGAAGTTGATCGCGCCCATCGTCGCCGAGACCCCCGAGAGGTGCAGGCCCAGCAGCATCAGGTCGACCCCGACGTTCATCTGGTTCCCGTTCCCGACGCCCGCAGAGAGGGGCGTGTACATCGTCCACGCCGTCTGGGCGGGGATGACCTCCGGGATCGGGAAGAAGCCCGCCCAGATGAGCAGCGCCGCCGGCGGCAGCAGCCAGAACGCGATGGCGTTGATGCGGGGGAACGCCATGTCGTCGGCGCCGATGATGAGCGGGACGAGGTAGTTCGCGAACGCCGCGATGATCGGCGTCCCGAACAGGAACAGCATGGTGATGCCGTGACTGGTGAGCAGCGAGTTGTAGAACGTCGCCGAGCCGAGCACGTCCGTCGCGGGCGTGGTCAACTCCGCGCGCATCAGCATCACCATCAGGCCGCCGACGACGAAGGCGATGGTCGCGTACAGCCCGTACAGCAGTCCGATGTCCTTGTGGTCGACCGTCGTGAACCAGCGGATGAGCCCGGCGGGCTTCTCCGCGTGCCCGTAGCCGGACTCACCGACTGCGCCGCCGCCGGCGCCCAGTGGCGTGTACGACCGCCAGTCCTCGACCCGCGCGAGGAAGGCCGCCACGCCCAGGAGGAACGCCCCCATGAGCACCGTCAGCAGCAGTTGGCCGGTAGTCTCCATGGACACGCATCAGCGTCGGACGCACAAGAAAGATTCGGGTTCCCCGCCCCGGCGGGTCCCGATTCTGCGGTCGTTCGGAGGTCGGAACGGCTACTCCTCGTCGGTCGTGTCCGGGTCCGCGTCGTCGTCGGTCGCGTCCGCCTCCGCTTCCGCCTCGGCCTCGGCCGTCGCGGCGGCCGCGGCCTCGTCCGCGGCTTCGATATCGGCTTCCGCCTCGTGGCGGGTCTGCGCGCCCTCCATGGTGGCCTGTCCCTGGAAGAAGACGGGCGAGCGCTTCTCGTCGCCGGCGATCGCCTTGCCCGACACGTACGTGAGGATCGCGAGCGCGACGAACGGGAACACGAGCAGCCCCATCTGGAGCACGCGCCCGTAGAAGTCGAGCCCACCGAACGGGTCGACGAGGACGAACGCGACGACGAAGAACAGGATGATGCCCAGCGGGATGACGTTCACCGTCAGATCCAGCAGGGTGTCCCTGTCGAAGATGCGTGCCATGGGCGGATCTTACACAGCGCGACCTAATACCTTGTCCATTTCCGCGGTCGTCACCGGCGGCGTACCGGGCGGACGACCCTCACAGCGTCGGCTCGGCGTCCTGGGCGAACAGCTCGCCGCCGACGCCGGCCAGCAGCATGAGGACGCCCGTGCCGAGGACCGAGTACGCGCGCACGAGCAGGTCCGACTGCGTCGTCCCGTCCCAGTACCAGATCGCGAGTCCCAGCGCGACGACGACCAGCGACAGCGCCGCCAGCCCGCGCCACGTCGAGGAGACGTAGCTGTTCTCCCGGAGGATGCCGGCGATGGAGCCGAAGAACAGGAGCAGTCCGCCGACCGCCAGCGGCACCAGCCCGAACAGGATGCCCAGCTCCGCGATGGGGAGCCCCAGCGCGACGAACAGCGGCCACGGGCTGGCGCGCCGGTACTCCTCGCTCAGTCCCGGGTTCTCGTCCATACCCGCCCAACGGGCTTGGCGGTTCAAAGCCTGTCGGTCCGGTCGGTCCGGTCGGTCGGTTCCGGCGGGGCCGAACGGCTCCGTCAGGGAAGGCTGATGCCGTGGCGGGCGAGGTACTCGGAGACGGCCTTGATCTCGACGGGACTGCCGATGATGCGGCAGTGCCCGTCCTTGGCGAACACGGAGACGGTGAACTCGGACTCGACGGGGGGTTGGACGTCCTCCAGTTCCCCGCAGGGGAGGACGATCTGCGTGCTGTCGCGGAGGCGGGAGGGATCCGGCATGCCGTCCTTGGATCGGTATCCTAGCTACCGGGATATAGTCGTACCGAAGTACGTACACGGGCGGACGGCGCCGATCCGACCGGTTTCGCGCCGGGTCGCCGGACGCACGTCGGATCGCCGCGCCGGGGTGACGCCGTCGGCCGAAGGGAAGCGTTTAGGCGCGCGGACGGTCCACCGTCTAGCGATGGGACTGGAGGAAGAGATCGAGGACCTCCGCGAGGAGATCGCCGAGACGCCGTACAACAAGTCGACCGAGGCGCACATCGGTCGGCTGAAGGCGAAGCTCGCGGAGAAGAAGGAGAAACTGGAGAACCAGTCCTCCTCCGGCGGCGGACAGGGGTACGCCGTCGAGAAGACCGGCGACGCGACGGTCGCGCTCGTCGGCTTCCCCTCGGTCGGCAAGTCCACGCTGATCAACGCCCTCACCAACGCCGAGAGCGAGACCGGCGAGTACGAGTTCACCACGCTGAACGTCAACCCGGGGATGCTGAAGTACCGCGGCGCGAACATCCAGATCCTCGACGTGCCCGGCCTCATCGAGGGCGCCGCGGGCGGCCGCGGCGGGGGGAAGGAGGTGCTGTCGGTCGTCCGCACCGCCGACCTCGTGGTGTTCGTCCTCTCGGTGTTCGAGATCGACCAGTACGAGCGACTCCGCCACGAACTGTACGAGAACAAGGTGCGCCTCGACACCGAGCCGCCGAACATCTCCGTCCGCAAGACGCACAAGGACGGCATCCAGGTGACGATGCGCGACACCGTGTCGCTCGACGAGAGCACGGTCGAGGACGTGCTCCGGACCCACGGCTTCGTCAACGCCGACGTGACGATCCCGCACGACCTCACGATCGACGAGCTCATCGACGGCGTGATGGACAACCGCGAGTACCTCCCCTCTATCGTCGCCGTCAACAAGGCCGACCTCATCGACGAGGACTACCTCCCCACGGTGTACGACGACCTCCGCTCGCACGACATCGACCCCGAGGAGGCGATCTTCATCTCGGCGGTCGAGGAGAAGGGACTCGACGGGCTCAAAGAGCGCGTGTTCGACGCGCTCGGGCTCATCCGCATCTACATGGACAAGCCCGGCCGCGGCGTCGACTACGAGGAGCCGCTCGTGCTCCGCGAGGGCGACACCGTCGGCGACGCCTGCGCGAAACTCGGCGGGAGTTTCGACGAGCGGTTCAAGTTCGCGCGCGTGTCGGGCCCCTCCGCGAAACACGACGAACAGCAGGTCGGCAAGGGCCACGAACTCGCCGACGAGGACGTGCTCCGCATCGTCGCCCGCAAGTGAGGTAGCGTGGCGTCCCCTCTCGACCGGCTGCCGCGGCCGACGCCGCGGCGCCTCCTCCTCGCGGTCCTGCTGTGCGGCGTCGTCCCGTGGTCGGTCCAGACGTTCACCGACAGCAGCGTCCCGTTCCTGCGGTTCGCGTGGGGCGGCCTCTCGTTCGCGCCGGTGGTGTACGCGCGGACGCTCGTCGAGTACCTCTCGCTGTCCGGGTCGCCGCTGGTCGTCCCGTGGGTGATCGCGACCGGCTGTTGGCTCCTCGCGGTCGCCTCGGCCGCCCTCGCGTTCGTCGGCCGCGAGGACCCGCGCGTGACCGCCGGCCTGCTCGTGCTCGCGGGGGCGGTGAACGCGTCCGTCGCGCTCCGCTTCGGCATCCAGCCGCTGCGCACGGGCTACCCGGTCGGGACGCTCGCGCTGTGGGCGGTCGCCGCGTGGCGGTATCGCGACTGGACCCGCGCGTGACCGCCCCGGGACGACCCCACTGCGCCGGCCTCCGGGGACGAGCGACGTGCTTCGTGGGAGTCACGGCCGTCGCGTGCCGTCCGGGGCGCCGAGGCGCCGGACCTGCTCGTGGTACCCCTCCTGGCGCCACACGTCCCAGATCAGGTCCGTGAGAAGGTGAACGTAGAGGACGACCGCCATCGCGACCGCGGCCGCTGCCGGGGTGACGCCCGCCCCCGCGAGGCCGCCGGCTCCCCACGCCGCGAGCACGGCGACGGGCACGAGGACGACGTGGCTGAGGAGCCGCTGGAGCGGCCACAGGTCGCCGGGGTCGAACAGCTCGGACTGGTCGAGGACGGCCGCGCGGGGGTTCGCCAGCGCGCGCCGGGCGTTCGCCCAGTCGCCGCGGACGACCCGCGCCATCACGAAGTGGTCGAGGTCGATCAACACGCCGGCGGCGGTGAGCACGGCCCACCAGCCCGCCGCGACGGCGAGGCGGTCGCCCAGCGGGAGCGCCCACACGAGGCCGGCGGCGACGACCGCCGAGACGGCGGCGTGGTGTCGGGAGTACACGGGAGCCGACCACGGAGGCCGGGGTCAAAACCCCACGGCCGCGCCGGCCGAGAATCACGCGTGACATTCAGCGCCGAAGCGTTATGCCCGGGCGGCCGGCTCGATGGGATCGATGGACTCGGACGCGCTCGTGTGTTTCCAACAGACCCGCCGCGGCACCGGGGAGCGGTGGTACAAGGTGTACCGTGTGGGGGTCGACTCGCCCGACCGGTTCGTCGACCGGCTGGACGAGTACGTCCGGCGGACCCACTTCGACGGCCCCGTGACGCCGCCGCACTGGTTCGACACCGCCGACGGCCCCGTGCTGAAGTGCCGCCTCGCCGAACTGGGGGAGAAGCTGGTGCCGTTCTCGACGGCCGAAGTGTTCGTCGTCGCCCACAAGTCGGTGGAGTCGTTCCTCGCCGTGCCGATGGCGGTCGACCTCGTCCCCGTGTTGGCGGACGCGGTTCGCACCCGCGAGTACCGCGGCGCCGACTGTGACCTCGCGGGCGAGGAGCCGACGCTCGCGCCCGCGCCGGACGCGACGCCCACCCGCGTCCTCGACGGGGACGCGTTCGCCGCGCCGCTGTCCGGGGAGGCGGCGACGGGCGGCCGCGTCGAGTGGTTCCACCTGTTCGCGCTCCGCGCGGCGTACCGCCTCGCGGCGGGCCCCCGGACGGGCGTCGTCGACACCGACGGCGACCACCCGACGATGCGCGTCCGCGACGGCGACGGCGTCCTCTGTGTCGACCTGCTCGACACGGGCGCGCTCAAACGGATCCACCGTGACCTCGTGTTCCTCGACTTCGCGCCCGGCGAGGAGTCGGCCCGGTCGGTCGACGAGGCGCTGACGCTCGCGCTGCGCGACACCGCGCGGCTCCGGTGGCGCTACGCGAGCCACCTGTGGCACGTGCGCCACGGCGAGACGGACCGCCGGTTCGCGGCGGTCGCACGCAACAAGTCGGAGCCGCAGTACGCCGACGAGCGTGCGGCCACCCGCGGCGAGTTCCTCGAGGCGCTGTGTGCGGAGTACGGCGCGTCGCTGGCCCCGTTCTCCGGCGGCGTCTCCGGGGCGGCGCTCCGCTGGGAGACGGGCACGCGCGCGGACACCTTCCTGTTGAACGAGGAGCCCGCCTTCGCGCACGACTCGGCGGCCGACGTCATGGACCGCGTCGACCCGAGCTACGTCCCCGAGAAGCGCAAGAAGCGGTTCTGAACGCGGCGGCTCCCCGCCCGGTCACCGCCAGCCGACCCACGACGTCGGTGCCGAGGTGTCCGAGTCGTCGGACCCGGTTCGGCCGTGACAGACGAGCCGCCCGTCGACGACGCTGGCGAGCGCCTGCAGGCGCTCGTCCGCACGGAATCGGTGGTAGCCCGCCCACCGGACGGCGCCGTCGGGGTCGGTCGCGCCCAGCCAGACGCGCTCGCGGGTGTGGCCGGCCAGCCGCGCGCCGCCGTCGTCGACGACGGCGGCGGGGAACAGGTCGCCCGGCTTCCGCCCGTCGGCGTTCGGGTCGAACACGCGCGTCCACTCGACGGCGCCCTCGCGCCCCGGGTCGAGCGACAACAGCAGGACGTGGTTGTCGCCGGTCGCGTACTGTTCGGTCCTCGCGGCGGCGTACGTTCCGGTGTCGCCGACGGCGAGTCCCTCGACGATGTACGACTCGGTGCCGCGGCGGACCCGCCGCTCCCACCGCCGCTCACCCTCGGGGTCGACGGCGACGACCCACACGTCGTCGTTCCGGGACCCGCCCGCGAGGTAGCCGTCCGCGGTGGGTGTGACGGCCCAGAACCGCTCGTCGGCGTCCGGCGTGTCGAACGCGACCCGACGGGCGACGGTACCGTCGGCCTCGACCCACAGGAGGACGGCCGCGCGGTCCCCGTCGGAGTCGTCCGAGGCCTGCGCCACCCCGGCCGCCACGAGCGTGTCGTCGACGACAGCGACGTCGGAGACGACCGTGTGCTCGCCGAGGTCCGTCTCGAAGACGCGCGCCCCGGCTTCGATCCCGCGGAGCCACGTGCGGAACGTGCCCTCGTCGCGCCGGTACCCCCCGACAACCGTGGTGTCGCCGAGATGCCGGTGGAACAGGATCTCGCCGGTGGGCAGGTCCTCGACGACGACGCGCTCGACGGGCCGCCCGCCGGCGGTCACGTCGACGAGCGTGGCGGTCGTCGTGTCTCCGCCCCACCGGCCCGTGAGCAACACGGAGGCGCCGTCGCCGCGGGGCGCGACGCCGGTCGCGTTCGAGCGCGGGTCGTCGAAGGTGCGCTCGTCGGCGAACGCCGGCGGCGACGCCGCCCCTCGGGGACGGCGTCGCGACCCAGCGGCGGCGGGCCGTCGAACGGCTCCGCGGTCGCCTCGCTGTCGGTCGTCGGGCTGGTCGGCCCGGCCGTGGCGGTCGTCTCGCTCTCGGTCGCGGTGCCGCCGCCGAGACAGCCGCCCAGGAGGGTCGCGCCGGCCGCCGCCAGCACGGAGCGTCTGCTGCGGGGACGCATACGCCGGCGGTACGACGGGCCGCGAGGAAAACCCTGTGCAGGAGGCGTCGTCGCCGCGGGCCGGCTCCCCGTTCGGTACGCTTTTCGACGCCGCGGGAGTTGTCACACGTATGGCGTACACGCTCGACCACGTGATGATGCGGGTGGAAGACGACGAGGCGGCGCTCGACTGGTACACGACGCACCTCGACTACGAGGTGAAAGGCGAGATGGACGGCGGCGACTTCACGAACTACTTCCTCGGCCCGGAGGACATGCACGAGGACGGCGCCATCCTCGAACTCACGTACAACCACGGCGACCACAGCTACGACATGGGCGACGCGTGGGGGCACATCGCCGTCCGCGTCGAGGACGTCGAGGCGGCGTACGCGGAGCTGATGGACGAGGGCGTCGAGGACTACCGCCCGCCCGAGGAGAACCCCGGCTACGCGTTCGTCAAGGACCCCGACGGCCACGAGATCGAGATCGTCGAGCGCGACCACGGCGCGCGCTGGTCAATCGACCACACGATGATCCGCGTCGAGGACGCCACCGAGGCGCTCGGCTACTGGACGCGCACGTTCGAGTACGAGCACACCGGTCGCTGGGAGGCCGACTCCTTCGCGAACTACTTCATGAAGCCCGAGGGTGCCGCCGACGAGGAGATGGCGGTCGAACTCACGTACAACTACGACGGCCGCACCTACGACATGGGCGACGCGTGGGGCCACCTCTGCGTGCGCGTGGACGACCTCGACGACGCGTGGGACGACGTCATGACCCGCGAGTCCGAGGACTACCGCGACCCCGAGTCGTGCGACCACAACTACGCGTTCACGAAGGACCAGGACGGCCACGAGATCGAACTGATCGAGCGATAGCGTCGGTCGTTCGGCTGGCCGGACAGGAACGGTCCGCAACTTCGGAGTCGTCGCGTCGGTGACCGTTTCGTCCGTTGCGGGTTCGCTGGCGGCGGCTGGAACGGTTCGCAACCGTCGGCGGGAGTTATGTGGAACGTATTCTGTGTCCTCGATGGGGATGAATACGACCGTCTCATCTGGGGGGGAAGGGATCGACCACTACGAGTGTCGCCACTGCGGGTTGACTGTCACCGCGCGCGTGCACGGGTGCCCGATGTGCGGGCGGTCGATCGTGCACTACTCGTTGTAAGGCCCGAACCGTACACGGGTCAGTTCTGCGCGGTTCCCGCCCGTCTCGTGATTCACACACGGGTCGGAGTACGCCGAACCCGTGTGCAAGGGGTATATGTGACTGGGCGTGACTCTCCCTGCCGATAGAGAATGAGTTCGCTGGCATCGGAGTTCGAATCGTTCGAACTACAACACGATCTCTTCGATATCGTCATTGACGATGTCCCCATCTGGGAGCGCCTTCGATTCAACGTGTTTCGAAAGATCGAGCAGGAGCACGGGTCGGGCCAGGCGCACACCGGCATCGAGAGGACTCCCCGGAACTATCTCCGTGTCGGAGAACTCCTGGTGAAAAACGTCTTCCGGAGGAATCCGTTTCTTAGCGACGAGGCCGACGTGCTGTACTTGGGCCATCAGCGACGAAAGAAGCGAGCGGATGGGCTGTGGTGGGACATCTACTGCGATCCGATACACCGAGCCTGTGACCACGAGTACATCCACTTGGAACGACCACATCTCCTCACCCACTTCGGGCCAACACCCACATCGGGTCTCAAATACCTCGATCTGATCGAGTTCGGGGGGGCGCTTCAACGATCACTCGGTGTCCGTGAACCGAGGATCGAGGCAGCCGAACGAGCGAAACTCGAGGCAGCCGGGAGCGACCTTCATGACCAGTTCGGCGCGACTGTCGATCTGGTTTCGATGGCGAACGAAGCGCTACACACACGTCGAACGACACTCGGGCTCTACCGCAGATTGCTCCGACGGATCGAACCTGAACTGGTTGTCGTCGTGGTTAGCTACTTCCGAGACACGTTCATCGAGGCGTGCCAGCGAGAGTCGATCCCGGTGGCTGAACTCCAACACGGTCTCATCTTCGACCATCACTTCGGGTACTCGTACAGGGGTTCCCGAACGAAACGCGTCTTCCCAGACTACGTTCTCACGTTCGGCGACTACTGGAGTCAGGGGATCGAGTACCCGATCCCGGACGACCACGTGATATCGGTCGGCTATCCGTATCTGGAGGAGGCAATACGGGAGTACGAGACGGGTGCGTCGACGAACCAGATCCTATTCATCTCACAGGGGACGATCGGCGAAGACCTCTCCAGGCTCGCGGTCGAGGTCGCGTCCCATCCCGACATGGGCTACGACGTCGTGTACAAACTCCACCCGGGAGAGTACGAGCGGTGGACCGAAGAGTACCCATGGTTGGCCGACGCCGATCTGGAGGTGATCGACAGCTCCGAGCCGCAACTATACTCGTTGTTCGCCGAGTCGGCCGCCCAGGTCGGGGTCGGATCGACGGCTGTGTTCGAGGGACTGGCGTTCGATCTCGAGACCTATATCTACGACCGTCCTGGGTCCGAGGCGCTGGCGCCGCTCGCACAGAACGGCGCCGCTCGGATGGTCTCCTCCGCCGACGAACTGGTGTCCTCGCTGGGTGAGGAAACCGAACCGTTCGACCGGGAGTACTATTTCGAGCCGGGAGCGGCCGAAAACGTGTGTGCGGTCATCGATCGGCTCCGAACGGGAGAGTAGGCACCCACCGTGTGAGCGCCCGGCTCGGGACTGCTATCGGTGCTCCCGACGATGGACAGGCCCCACTGACCTCGCGTGGTGAATCCCGGCACACCAGATCGAGTGGAAACTGACCGGTTGCTCTCCCCTTCGGGATCCGGGATCGCTCGACAGGTCGACCGACGGACGACCTTCGGACTCGGTCTGTTCAGCTGGAATCGTCGGACGCGACGTCTGACCCAACCGCGTTTCGTCCGGTGCCGATCGTCTCGGTGGAGGGAAACGGTATCAGGCTCCTGCCGGCCCCAGTGAAGGTCAGACATATATCGGGGCCGATCCAATCGAGTCGCATGCAGATCAACGGTCGCGACATCGGTCCCTCCCACCCGCCGTACTTCATCGCGGAGGCAGGGGTCAACCACAACGGCGACCTGTCTCGAGCAAAATCGCTTGTCGAGGCGGCCGCGGATGCTGGCGCCGACGCTGTGAAGTTTCAGACTTTCAGCGCTGACCGGCTGGTGACTAAGCAAGCGGCCAAGCCATCATACCAGACAGAAACCACGGGTGAGGGGACCCAGTACGACCTCCTCCGTCGGTACGAACTCGATGAGGGGGCCCATGAGCAGTTGATGGACCACTGTGCCGCCAACGACATCACGTTCCTCTCGACACCGTTCGACGCGGAGAGCGCGTCGATGCTGGTCGACCTGGGCGTCCCGGCGATCAAACTCGGCTCCGGCGAACTCGACAACTACCCGCTAATCGAGCACGTCGCCACTCTTGGTGTTCCGATGATCGTGAGCACGGGGATGGGAACGATGGACGAGGTCCACGCGGCGCGGGAGACGATCCGGTCCGTGTCGACCGATCTCGACTTGGCGTTCCTCCACTGCACGTCGTCGTACCCTTGCTCCATCGACGACGTGAACCTCCGCGCGATGGCGACGATGGACGCCGAACTCCCGGACCTGGTCGGCTACTCCGACCACACGACACTGGTAGAGACGCCCGCGTTCGCCGTCGCGGCGGGAGCGACGATTCTCGAGAAACACTTCACGCTCGACCGGTCGCTGCCCGGTCCCGACCACGAGGCGTCGCTCGAACCCGACGAACTCGCCTCGGCGGTCGAGTTGGCGGAGACCGCGTGGCGGACCCGTGGGACCGACGAGAAACGGCCAACCGACGCAGAGCGAGACACGCTCGTCTCGTCCAGAAAGAGCCTCCACGCCGCGACCGACATCCCCGCCGGGACCACCCTCGAAGCCGACCACATCCGGATCCTCCGGCCGTCTGAGGGACTCTCGCCGCGGTGGTTCGACGCGGTGGTCGGCACCGAGACGACGAGAGCCATCGCTTCGGACGACCCGATCTCGGCGGCAGATCTGGCAGTCGATCCGACCACGGGGGACCGCTGATGTTCGACGGAGACGACGTCGTACTCGTCGTCGGCGCGCACCCAGACGACGAGGTCCTCGGTGCTGGCGGCGCGATAGCGAAACACGCCGCCGCCGGCGACGACGTCCACGCGCTCATCGTCACTGAGGGGACGACGCACCAGTACGACGACCGAGACCTGATCGAGCAGAAGCGCGAACACGCTCGGACGTGCGCCGACCGCCTCGGGGCCGAGCGAGTCCACTTCGGGGACCTCCCCGACATGCGACTCGATGACGTCGCGCACGTGGAGGTCAACGCGGTGATAGAGGGCGTCTGCGAGGAGGTCTCACCCGACGTCGTGTACACCCACGCTCGTCGCGAGGTGAACCGGGATCACGTCGCAGTCCACGACTCGACGCTCGTCGCGACACGACCCGGGTCGGGCGTGTCGACGGTGTTGGCGTACGAGACGCCGTCCTCGACGAACTGGACGCCCGGCGGCGACGGCTTCGCACCGTCGCTGTTCGTGGACATCACGGGGCACGTCGAGACGAAGATTGAGGCGTTCCAGGCGTACGAGTCGGAGACGCGCGCGTACCCACACCCTCGATCGGCGGAGGCGCTCGAATCGATCGCCCGATCACGCGGGACCGACTGCGGTGCGGCGGCTGCGGAGGCGTTCGAGGTGCTCCGCATGTACCGGTAGTCTCCGCTCCGCCAGCGCTACCGGTCGATCGGCTCCGCCGGGACGCCGACCACGGTCCTCCCCGGTTCGACGTCGTCGGTCACGACCGCCCCAGCGCCGACGACGGCCCCAGCACCGACCGTCGCGTCCTCCACGACCGTCGACCCCGGCCCGACGTACGCGTCCGACTCGACGGTGACGCCGCCTGCGAGGGTACACCCAGGGGTGAGCGTCGCCCCCATTCCGATCACCGAGTCGTGGGACACGTTCACGGAACTGTCCACGAGTGCGTGGTCGCCGACCTCGACTCCGACGCCGAGGTACGAGTTGGCGTTCACGGTCACCCCGTCGCTTAGCGAGACCGCCGTCGAGATGGTCGCATCGGGGTGGATGGCAGAGAAGAAGCCGACGCCGACGTCCGCGACTCGTTCTGCGATCGTCAGGCGAACGCGCTGGCTGTCGCCGAACGCGACCAGACTCCGCACATCGTCGTCTGCACGGTCTGCCAGGGCGTCGAATCCACCGATCACCTCGACACCGTCGACGTCCGTCCCGTGTCGGGACTCGTCGTCGTCGACGAACACGACGTCGCCGGCGTCGCCGCCCGCACGGAGGATGTCGAGGACGACTCGTCCCTGCTCGCCAGCGCAGTAGATGGCTCGCATCCGTGTCACCCGAGCAGGTCCCGTGCGTTCTCGAACGTGTCCCCTAGGTCGACACCGTAGCGGTCGACGAGTGCGCCGGCGGGGATCGGTTCGTCGTCGGCCACCTGGACCTCGGTGAGTTCGACGACCCCCTCCCAAGCGCCGACGCCGAGCGCGTCGCCGTCGCGGTAGACGACTTCACCGGGCTTTACGAACGCCGTCGTCTCCGCCGGCGGGTTCGCCGCCCACACGGTCACCCGTCGACCGTCCAGTCGAGAGTAGGCACCGGGGTACGGGCGGGTCTGCCCGCGAATCCAGTCGTACACCTCACGCGGCGGCCGGGTCCAGTCGATCAGGCCGTGGTGTGGTTCGCGCTTGGGCCACCACGTCGCTTCCGCGTCTTCTTGTGGTGTTCGGGGGACGTCTCCGGCTTCGAACATCGGGTAGTAGCGGCGGATCAGGCGTCGGGCGGCGTCGACGACCTTCTCGTACAGCGACGTCGCGTCGTCGGCGTCGTCGATCGGGATCGGCCGTTGTCCGACGAGATCTCCGGCGTCGGCTTCCTCGACGAGGTGGAACATGCTCAGTGCAGTCTCGTCGAGTCCCTTGATGATCGACCAGGCGAGCGGCGCCCGGCCACGACCACGAGGCAGGGGTGCGGGGTGCATCCCGAGCGCCGCGGTGTCCGCGAGGTCGACGACCTCCCTGTCGACGAGCCTCGACCAGCCGACGGCGAACAACAGATCCGGCTGTTGCGCAGCGATCTGCGCCTTCACTTCGTCGGTGTTCACCGTGTCCACCCGTTCGAGCGGGATCCCGTGCTGTTCGGCGAAGCCGTCGAGATCCACTTGGTCCACGATCCCCGTCCGCTCGGGTCTGGTGTACACACCGCGGACGTCGGCGCCCAACTCGACGAGTTCCTCGAGGCACGCCTGGCCGACCTCGTTGTGGGTGATAAATACGACGCGCATTGTCGGTGGGAGAGCGACCCCGCTGATAGCAGTTGTGGTCGTCAGTACGTGAGTCGCTTCCTGATCAGCGACTCGCCGAGTTCGACCTCGAGGAGTCGCTCGCGGATCCGTACACCGGCGCCCCCGTAGTCGTACGGATTCTCGCACGACTCGGCCCGCTCCCGGAAGGCCTCGTCGTCGAGGCACCGCCCGAGCGCGTCGGCGATGGCGTCGGTGTCGTGCGGCACCGAGACGGTGTTGTCGGCGCGTTCGCGCCCCTCTTGGCGCGGGCCGACGTCGACGACCGGGAGACCGAAGGACGGCGACTCGATGATCCCGCTGGACGAGTTCCCCACCATCGCGTCCGCGGCCGCCATGAGTCCGAGGTACTCCCCCCGCGGGAGACTCCGGAACGTCCACCGGCCCTCGCCGCTGGTTCGCGACTCGATCTCGTCGATCATCTGGTCCCCACCGGCGTCGGAGTTGGGGTAGATGACGACCGTCTGCGCCTCGACCGACTCGACGGCGTCCAACGTCTGTGCCATCTGCTCGCCGGCACGCGCTTGCTGTGTCGTCACGGGGTGTTGGACGACCAGCACGAGCGGTTCCGCCGGGTCGATCCCGTGGCGGTCTACCACGCGTTCTGGTGGCTCGTACTCCTCCGCGAGGACGTCGTCGAGACCGGGTGCCCCAACCGTGGTGATCCGCCACGGCTCCTCGCCGAGTCGCTCGATCCGTCCTGCACTCCGTCCCGAGGCGGAGAAGTGGATGTGCGCGAACTTGGTGATCGCGTGGCGGATGCTGTCGTCGATGACGGCCCCGTGCATCGAGTCGCCACCGTGAACGTGGGCGACTGGGACGTTCATGTGCGCGGCGGCGAGCGCCCCGGCGAGCGCCTCGTCGCGGTCGCCGAGGAGCAACACGACGTCCGGGTCGAGGCTGTCGAACGCCTCCGCGAGACCCGTGGTTCCGACCCCCAGCGAGGTCGCCATGGACTTGCCGGTGTCGCCGTCCATCTGCATCAACACCTCCCGGTCGACGGTGAAGCCGTCGTCTCTGATGTCCTCGACGGTCATGCCGTGTCGGGGAGAGAGGTGCATCCCGGTCGCGACGACCTGCAGTTCAAGCCCCTCGGCCGCCCGAATCTCCTCCATCGAGGACTTCAACAGCCCGTACTCGGCTCTGGTGCCGGTCAGCACGAGGATCCGACGTGCGTCGCCGTTCATGCAGACCGACTCGAGCGGCGGCGTATCAACGTACTGGAGATCGCCGGACTGCAGCGCCCGTGAGCGCCGATATCAGGCCACCGTCGCCGACGCCGACTGGGGCAGCGTTCACCGTGAAGGTCTGGTCGTTCGGCCTGTGACGCGCTGCCCGTCACAGGAGGGCACGCACGAATTCGAGTTCCCACGGCTCGTCCACGTCGAAAGACCGCTCGGGGGGCATCTCGAAGCCGACCGTTCGGTCCGTGTAGAACCCCTCGTACTCGTGCCACGCGTCGATGGTCGCTGCGAACACGGCTCCGTTCGGGTGGAGTTGCTCGGGCAGGTCTTGGCTTCGCTCGGGGGACCCGCTCCAGAGCGCGCCGGTGTCGAACGTCTCCGAGAGGAATCCGTCTTCGTCGGCGGTGACTGCCCACTGGGGTGGAGTCACGTACTTCGAGACCGAGACGACCGACTCCGCGCCCGAGTCGGCGAGCCGCTCGAGCGCACCATCGACATCTGCGGCCGCTCGAAGTGGGGACGTGGGCTGGACGAGACAGACCACGTCGTACTGTTCGCCGGCTTCGTCGGCCAACCACTCGAGGGCGTGTGTGATCGTGTCGGCGATCGACGCCGTGTCCGAGGCCAACTCGGCGGGCCGTGTGAACGGCACGTCGCCGCCGTGTTCACGGGCCACATCGGCGATCTCGGCGTCGTCCGTGGAGACGATGCACCTATGGACGCGGGCGGCCTCACGTGCGTCTTCGATGGCGTGCGCGATCATCGGACGCCCCCCCACGTCCTGGAGGTTCTTTCGCGGGACGCGTTTCGACCCCCCGCGTGCGGGGACGACGGCGAGCGTCCGCTCACTCATCCTACGCGAACCTCTCGTCGGACTCGATGAGGTCGATCAGTTCTTCCTCGTCGAGGAGGGTCGCGTCGGCAGAGGTGTACTCGCCGTCGACGGGGTCGGCGTCGTCGTAGTTGACGGCGCGGTAGCCGGGGGAGTCGATCTCCGGGAGGATCGCGTACATGTTGTCCAACTCACGGGCTTGAGCGCTCTCGTCGACGGAGATGAGCTTCTCGTGGACGCGCTCTCCCGGGCGGGCACCGATGATCTCCTGGTCGATCTCTTCGGGGTCGTAGCCGGCGTCCGCGGCGTACGCGTCGATCATCGCGTCCGCGAGCGTCCCCACGCGAAACGCGGGCATCTTCAGCACGAACACCTCCCCGCTGGTGAGTCGGCGGTGCGCCTCGAGCATCAGGTGGACGGCCTCGGTGATCGGCATGATGAACCGAGTCATCTCGGGGTCGGTGACCGTCACCGGACCGCCGTCGCGGATCTGCTCTTTAAACAGCGGGACGACGGAACCGCTGGACGCGAGGACGTTGCCGAACCGGACACAGCCGAACCGGGTGTCGCGGTCCCCTTTGTACGTGTTCGCCGCCGTCACCAGTCGCTCGGATAGCAGTTTCGTCGCACCCATGACGGACGTAGGGTTCGACGCCTTGTCGGTACTGACGGCGACAAACGACTCGACTTCTTCCTCAAGCGCCGCCTGAATCGCGTTCTGCGTCCCGATCACATTCGTCTGGACCGTCTCGAACGGGTTGTACTCGTTGAGCGTGACGTGTTTGAGCGCCGCGACGTGGAACACGACGTCGACGTTCTCCATCGCTAATTGCAGTCGAGACTTGTCGCGTACGTTCCCGAGCAGGTAGCGGACGTTGTCGCGGTCGCTGTACTTCTCCTGCAACTCGAACAACGCTTCCTCGTTGGCATCGAAGATACGAACGACGGCGGGGTCCCGGGCGACGATCTCGTCGACAAGGGCCGATCCGATCGACCCGGCACCTCCCGTGACGAGAACCTGCTTGCCCTCCAAAGAGGTCATGCAATCTGATTGCCGCAGTAGTATGTAAACCGTTACGGACCCGTCTCCCACGCCTCGCCGACGGTGGCCGCCACCGCGTCGACGATACGTGTCGTCTCCTCGCTCGAGAGGTCGGGGTGGATCGGCAACGAGAGCACTCGCCCGGCCACGTCCTCCGTCACCGGGAGGTCAGGCGTGCTGTCGCCGTCGTACACCTCGGTCCGGTGGACGGCGGGGTCCCAGTAGACCTTCGATGCGACCTTCCGGTCAGCCAACCCCTCGACGACGGCCGAGCGGTCTATAAGGGGGTCCAAAGTCACGGTGAACAGTTGGTACACGTGGGTGTTGTCAACTGCTGGCTTGTGCGGCTCCACTCCTTCAACGTCCGCAAACGCCTCCGACATCCGTGTCGCTGCTGCGCGACGCCTCTCGATGATATCGTCTATCCGATCAAGTTGCGCACAGCCGAGGGCAGCGTTGATGTCGGCCATTCGAATGTTCGTCCCGACGGAGACGTACTCTCCGCTGTCGGCGCTGTCGAAGTAGTTCGCGGAGGCTCGGCCGTGCGACCGATACAGCCGGACAGTTTCCGCGATATCGTCGTCGTCGGTGACGACCGCGCCGCCCTCGCCCGTGCTGATGATCTTGTTCTGACAGAAACTCAGCGCGCCGACATCGCCGAGCGTTCCGAGATGCTGACCGCGGTGGGTGGCGCCGAGTGCCTCCGCGGCGTCCTCGATCACCACGAGGTCGTGCTCGTCGGCGACGTCGTTGAGCGCCGAGATTCGGCAACTCGTCCCGTAGCAGTGGACGGGCAAGACCGCCGCCGTGTCCTCGCTGATCCGATTGCGCACGTCGTCGGGGTCCAGTCCGTACGTCTCGGTCTCTATGTCCGCGAACACCGGCTCGGCGCCGACCAGTCGGACGGCGTTCGCGGTCGCGATGAACGTGAACGCGGGGACGATGACCTCGTCACCCTCGCCGATGCCGGCGCCCTCGAGCGCAGCGACCAGCGCGGTCGTCCCCGAGTTGACTACCAAGGCGTGTTCCACTCCGAGGTACGATTCGAGTCGGGACTCGAACTCGTCGACGTACGGCCCCTTCGCCCAGTGGCTCCCTCGGCCGACCGAGTCAACTACATTGAGGATATCCTCCCGATCCCAATTGATTTCGAAGAGCGGTATATCGGTCATCCGTACACCCGTCGATTATGGGTACGGACTAATAGTGGTACCGCGAAGGGCCCGCTCCCGGCTTGTAGCTCGCAGCCGTCGTACGGAGCGGTGTGTGGATCGGGCCCGCCGACACGCCGAGCCCCCGCATCGGCTCCGCGACTCCCGGCGACCCGGGGGCGGTCTCGATATCGCCCGACTACGTCCGGTCGGCCGCACACGTTCGACTTGCTCGGCTCCGCCCCGAAGAAGGGCTGGACACGGAGCGCACGCCGTTCGAGGTGTGCCCGGAAGCGGCCGGACTCGCCCCGGGCGGACCGACGCCCGGGAGTGGGCGTCGCGGAGACGCAAGACGAGTTTGTCGGGAGTCAGTGGAACCGGCCCTGTTCTTTCAGCCGGTTGTAGTGGTCCATGTCGCGCTCGGCGAACTGCTCGGCGGGATGCCCGCCGACGATGGCTCCGGATGGAACGTCGTCGACAACTGTCGACCCAGCCTGGACGATCGCACCCTCCCCGATCTCGACGCCGGGAAGCACGGTCGTGTCTACACCCAACCAGACGTTGTCGCCGGTCCGAACCGGGTTCCGAACGTAAGTATCGTCGTACGGGATCGCGGTCCCCGCATCGTGGTTGTGGTTCCGGGTGAGTATCCTAACACCCGGGCCGGAGTGGGAGTTGTCGCCGATCGTGAGTCGCCCATCGCACATGACCTGCAGTCCGTTGAAGTTGACGTTGTCATCGAGAACCGTGTTCGAGTTCACCCTGCTGGGCCCGTTCACTCGTAACGGCTCGCCGGTCTCCTCCGCCACCTCCCTCACTTTGAGGGTAAACCATCGCCGCTCGATGGCGTTCTTCCTCCGCATGACCGAGACGTACAGGGCTTTCAACAGACGGCTCATGGCGCTTCCAGATGCGATGTCCGATCTTAATTTCGGTGGTCGTGTCCCCCCTCGGTGGCGTGTCGCTCCGGGGATGCTCGCCTCCGCCGTCGTCGACAGGGGCCGCCAGTACTCCCTCGGTGCCGGCGCCCGGACGATCATCTCGGGAGAGTGGCCCACGCGACCGGTCGTGGCGTCTGGATAGAAGCGACCGCCCCGACAGTCGTTCTCTCCATCCGACACATCCGCTCCGACGGTCCCGCTGAGCGACACCCTCTCTCGGCGGAACGCACCCTCTACCGCGCGAGAACGGTGTCACTCGGTGGGACAGTGTGGGGGTTTGGCGCCCATCGTCGTTCACGCAGGGGAGGTCATCGGTGGCTTCGGAGCCTTAGGACGGGTCGTCGTAGCGGCATCGAAGCTCAATCCCGTCCACTGCACGACCCCAACTAGCCCACCCGTCGATATCGAAGCTCCCTGCCGTCGCTGTCCGATCTTAGAACGGGAGGCTGTCACCGGACGCACAGCATCCGACAGACACAGTAGGCACCCCGTATACCACTACCCATGCCGCTCGACTCCGCCGTCGTCCTCGCGGCCGGAGAGGGACGACGCCTCCGCCCACTCACGAGATACCGCCCGAAGCCGATGCTACCGGCTGCCAACCGCCCGATCCTCGAACACGTCCTCGACGCGCTGGTCGACGCCGGTATCGACGACATCCACGTGGTCGTCGGCTACAGGGGCGACCGGGTGCGCGACCACTTCGGACCCACGTACCGCGACCGCCCGCTCACGTACCACACCCAAAAGAAACAGCTCGGGAGCGGACACGCCCTGCTCCGTGCCCGAGACGCACTCAAGGGTGACTTCCTCGTGGTCAACGGGGACGAAATCGTCGGCAGCGACACCGTCCGCGCGGTCGTCGACGTGCACTCCCCGGCGGACACGTGCACGCTCGCGGTGGCCGAGTCCGACGACGCGCCGCTGTACGGTGCCGTTCGGCTCGAAGACTCGACCGTGACGGAACTAATCGAGAAGCCAGGGAGTGGTTCGTACCGTCTACTTAACGTAGGCGCGTACGCCTTCAGCCCCACCTTCCTTGCCACGATCGACGACGTTGAGCGTGAGGAGGGAGAACTGGCGCTTACCGACGGAATCTCGCGGGTGATGGAGCGCGGGGGCCACGTTCGGGGCGTCCGTACCGACGGAATGCACTCGGAGGTGACCTACCCGTGGGACCTGCTCGAACTCGCTGCAACACTGTTGTCGGTCGACGCGTCCAACGGCGTTGAGGTCTCTGACTCGGCGTCAGTTGCAGAGGGGGCCGCCCTCTATCCGCCGGTCGTGATCGGCGCCGACGCGGTCGTCGAACCCGGCGCTATCGTCGGGCCGGGAACCGCAGTTGGCCGGAACGCCACGATCGAGGCAGGGGCAGTCGTCCGTCGGTCGGTTGTCGACACCGATACGCGTGTGGGCATGAACGCGACGGTCGTCGACTCGATCACCGGTCAGTCGGTCCAGATCGGCGTTGGGGCAACCGCGCCGGGTGCTCCCGCGGATGTCCGGATCGGAAACCGGGTCCACGAGGGCGTGAATCTCGGCTGCGTGCTGGCCGACCGAGTTCGAATCGGCGGCGGGGCGACGGTCGCGCCCGGCGTCCTCGTTGGCCCGGGGGCCGACGTCGGTGCAGGAGTTACCCTCCGTGATAACGTCGACGAGGACGCGGAGGTTCGCGGCTGATGTGCGGGATCGTCGGTTGTGTCGGACACGGCGACGATACCCTCGACGTGCTGCTCGACGGACTGGAAACGTTGGAGTACCGCGGCTACGACTCTGCGGGCGTCGCGCTCGTCGGGGACAGTCTCATTGTGAAGAAGCGCGAGGGCCGGCTTGAGCGGCTCCGTGAGGCGATCGAAACCAGTGATCGTCCGGGCGGTACCCTCGGTATCGGCCACACGCGGTGGAGCACGCACGGCCCCCCCACGGACGCGAACGCACACCCACACACGGACGAGTCCGGACGGGTCGCGGTCGTCCACAACGGGATCATCGAGAACTACCAACCACTGCGTGACAAACTCGAGGCCGACGGCGTCACGTTCACCAGCGACACCGACACGGAGGTCGTGCCACACCTTATTGCCGCGTTCCTCCAAGACGGGCTCGACCCGGAGGCGGCGTTCCGACGCGCGCTCGACCGGATCGAGGGGAGCTACGCGATCGCTGCGGTCGTCGCCGGTGACGACCGGATCTACGCCGCGCGCAACGACTCACCGCTCGTGGTCGGTGTCGGTGACGGCAGGTTCTACCTCGGGAGCGACGTGCCGGCGTTCCTTGAGCACACTCGCGACGTCGTCTTCCTCGACGACGGGGACCTGGTCGTCGTCGACGCCGACGGCTGGCAGGTGACCGACGCGGACGGCGCACCCGCGGAGAAGGAGGTCACGACGGTGACGTGGAGCGCCGAACAGACCGGCAAGAGCGGGTACGACCACTATATGCTCAAGGAGATCCATGAGCAGCCGACGGCGCTCCGACAGGGGCTCAGCGGCCGGCTGGACGAACTCGCCGGCACAGTCTCCGTTGAGGAGTTGTCGGGGATCGAGGCCCCCGGAGCGGTCCAACTCGTCGCGTGCGGCACTTCCTATCACGCCGCGCTGTACGGCGTGGAACTGTTCCGCCAGGCCGGGATCCCCGCGCAGGCGTTCCTCGCGAGCGAGTATGCGACCGGACCCGCTCCGGTACTCGAGGACGGAATCGTCGTCGGAGTCACGCAGAGCGGCGAGACCGCGGACACGCTCTCGGCGTTGCGTGAGGCGCAGGCGCGAGGGATCGAGACGCTCGCGGTGACGAACGGCGTCGGGAGCACGGCCGCCCGCGAGTGCGACCACGCGCTGTTCATCCGGTCCGGCCCGGAGATCGGTGTCGCCGCGACGAAGACATTCTCCTCTCAGCTCATCGCGCTCAATCTCCTCGTCGAGACGCTCGCACCCGGGGACCGAGGAGACACCCGGACCCTCGTGAGCGCACTGCGCGACCTCCCGGGTGACATCCAAGAGGTACTCGACGAGACGGCCGCAGAGACGGTCGTCGAAGAGAACGCCGGCCGAGACGCCTTCTTCTTCATCGGAAGGGGGGAGAACTTCCCGGTTGCACTAGAGGGGGCACTGAAGTTCAAGGAGATCACTTATGAACACGCCGAGGGGTTCGCGGCGGGCGAGTTGAAACACGGACCGCTCGCGCTCGTCACCGACCGAACGCCCGTGTTCGCGGTCGTGACGGGCAACGACGAGCGCGCCCGCAAGACCATCGGGAACGTGAAGGAAGTCGAGGCTCGCGACGCGCCCGTGGTCGCGGTTACGGACGGCGCGTCCGACGTTGAGCGCTACGCCGACCACGTGTTGTCGATCCCCGAGACGCATCCACGGACCGCGCCGGTGCTCGCAAACGTCCAACTCCAGTTGGTCGCGTACCACATGGCCAACCAACTCGGTCGCGAAATCGACAAACCGCGGAACCTCGCGAAGAGCGTCACCGTGGAGTAGCCGACCAGGATCCACGTTCGGCGTCGTCGCTCCGGTTTCGTACTGCGTTACGACCGCCCGCGCTCGCACGTGCCTGTGAACGTACATACAGACGGTGCTTCTCGCCGCGGGCCAAGGAACCCAAATCCGGCCGCTGACCGACGGACGGCCGAAGCCGATACTCCCAGTCGCCGGCAAGCCGGTGGTCGCGCACACGGCCGTTGCGTCGGGTGTGTCCCAACTGGTGATCGTATTCGGGTACGAGGCGAGCGCGGTGCGGGAGTACTTCGGCGACCACTACCAGGGCGTCCCGGTCGAGTTCGCAGCGCAGACCGCCCAGCACGGGACCGCTGACGCGGTGCGGGCGGCCACTCTAGCGCTCGACGAAGGGCCGTTCGCCGTGCTCAATGGCGACGCGGTGTACGACCACGACTCGCTGTCGACGCTGTACGACACCGTACCGGCGGTCGGGTCGTTCGAGGTTGACAATCCTTGCGCGTGTGGCGTCCTCCACACCGACACGACAGGGTCCGGCACGTGGACCACGGGCGTCACCGAGAAGCCCGTCGACCCACCGTCGAACCTGATCTACGCGGGCGCGTACGCCTTCTCGGCTGCCACACAGGAGTGGCTCGCGGTCGAGGAGAGCGAACGCGGGGAGCTGGAGCTCACGGACGTCTTCTCGTGGCCGTGTCGCGAGCCGATGGTGCGCATGATTCCATCCGAGCGGTGGCTCGACGTGGGTCGCCCGTAGGAACTCCTCGCCGCCAACGAGTGGAAACTGGCCGACCTCAGCGCGCGCGTGGACGGCGAGGTGCACGAGGACGCCGACCTCCGCGGCACCGTCGTCGTCGAGGAGGGAGCGACGGTCGACGCCGGCGTCGTGATCGAGGGGCCGGTACTCGTCAGTTCGGGGGCCACCGTCGGACCGAACGCGTACGTGCGCGGCGCGACACTGATCGGACCCGGCGCCTCGGTCGGCCACGCCGTCGAGGTGAAGAACAGCGTCCTCATGGCCGACGCGACCGTCGGTCACCTCCCCTACGTCGGCGACAGCGTGCTCGATCGCGACGTGAACTCCGGCGCGGGGACGACTGTCGCGACCCTCCGACACGACGACGAGCCCGTTCGGACGCTCGTGGAGGGCGAGGCCGTCTCGACGGGCCGGCGGAAGTACGGTGTCGTCTGCGGGGACGGCGGCAAGACGGGGATCCAGACGAGCCTGAACGCCGGGGTAAACTCCCGACGGGCGTTCGAATCGCTCCCCCGAGTGGATCCTGCACGAGAGCCCAAGCCGCGGCGACAACTGACGCGCACGGTCGGGAATCACGACTCGCCGCGACTCCGACTCCCACAAAGTACTTATTCTCGATTTCGATGAGCGGCCCCCTACCCCCCGATATCGGGTGCGTCAAGCGTTCACACGCCCGACGAGTTACCACAAGACATTTATAAGCACCGCTGTTGGTACCCGTTGTACCCCTACCCATGGTGACAGCAGCAAGTACCCCTCGCCGAGTCCGCCTCGCGGGCGTTCTGGAGCAGGCTCGGGAGAACGGTGTCGTCGCCGCTTGCAGTGCGACTCAGACAAACCATGACAGACTATAACGACAAGATCCGCGCCCTGATCCTGGCGGCGCTGATGGTGTTCTCCGTCTTCGCGGGCACCGTCGCGTTCACCGGGACAGCGGCTGCGGCTGTTTCAGGCGTTACCGGCAATAGTGCCGATGACGTCGTCGTCGGGCAAGGCTCGGCGACACAGACAGTATCGTTCAACGTGACTGTAGACGGAAGTACTGCTTCGGAGTCGGTCACGATTGACCTCTCCAGCGCTGCTAGCGCTGGTGTGACTCCGTCCGTCTCGTCGGTCAGCGTGGCTGACGACGGCGGCTCCGGTATCACCGCCTCTGACGGCGGGATTTCCTCCGGAACTCACACTGTCAACCTTGCGGGCGCCGACACCGGCAGCTCGACTGAGGTTGAGGTTGAGGTTGTCTACAGTCACGACACGACTGGTGTCACCGCATCGTCGGGCGTTTCCTTCCCGATCGCGGCGGGTGGCACTGGTAGTGGCAGTGGCTCCGTGTCGTTCGACCTGGTCAACCCGACCGACGGGACGGCCATCAGCGTGGACGACATCAACCGGACGGACGGCCAGACGCAGCTGCTCGGTAGCAGCAACGACCTGGAAGTCCGGACCGGTGGCAACGACCAGGCCTTCGTCTACTTCAACGTCACCTCGCTCACCGACGAGGGTGTCGACGAGGGCGGTCTGAGCGCCGGTACGGTCTCCGTTACCGACACTGCGGACTCGGCCGGCTCCACGAGCACCTTCTCGTCCAACAGTGGCGTGACGGTGTTCTACTTCAGCGTTACCGACGGTGACGACGACGGTATCGTCACTGTCGACACCGCGAGCATCACCGGCGTCAACGCTGGTAGTGCGAGCGAGGCGTCCAGCCTCACCTACGACTACGCTGCGACGGTCGGTTCCTCGCCCAGCAGCGACTTCGACTCCTCGAACGGCAACGCGCCGGGTTCGAGCGACCAGCAGACCGGCTCCTTCGCGATCGCGTCGGACGCCGGCTCCCCGAACCCCTCGGGTGACGACACGAACTTCGACAACGGCGGCATCGTCTTCGTTGGCCAAACGGCCTCCTACGACGCTGCCGACGCTGACGATAACTCCGCCGACGGCGGATACCAGCTCTTCGAGCGCGAAGACTCGGATACGGGTACGCCGGTTCGCTCCCTGAGCGTTGATAGCAACGGGTTCGTCAACGTCAGTACGTCCGGCCTCGACACTGGCACGACGTACTACATCTCGAACAACAACGAACCGACTACCCCGTCCAACGCGGACATCCGGTTCACGCTCCGCGCGATGGACTTCTCGGCTGACTTCGCCGAGGACACCGTCGACAACACGGGCGAGACCGAGGTCGACCTCGAACTCGCCTCCACGAACCGCCAGAGCGACTTCAACGTCACCGTTGAGTCCGACGACCTCGACGACGAGGAACTCGTCCAGATCTTCTCCGAGTTCGGCGCCTTCGACGCTGACGTCGACGCCGACGGCGAGACCGACGACGAGGACGGTGTCGAGCTCACCGTCGACAACGGTGAGCAGGAGCTCCTGACCGACTTCGCCGACATCGATGGTGGCGAGTACAACTTCACCTTCTCGGTGACCGACACCGACGCCGAGGCTGACGCGTCGATCACGGTCAACGACGTTGGTGAGGGTGAACTCGACCTCCAGAACAGCACCACGACCGTCACCCAGGGTGGCGTCGCGCTCATCACGGTTGAGCTGAGCGACGCTGCGACCTCGGGCACGCTCGTCATCGGTGACGAGGCTGAGGACGGTTACCAGGCGAACGTCTCCATCGTCGACGACGACGACGACGGTGAGGTCACCGTCGCCTTCAACACCTACCGCGCCGGTAACGGCTCGCTGGGTTCGCCTGTCGCGCTCGCTGGCGACAGTGCGGGCGAGGACAGCCTCACCTTCGACGAGCAGGACGACCAGACCAACCTGACCAACCTGCTCGACTCCGGTGACTACATCGTCTCCGTGAGTACCTCGAACGCTTCGAACACCCTCGACAGCCCGGACAACGTCGGCACGCTCGTGCTGACGGAGCCCGAGGCGCCCAACCAGGTTCTCTGGCGCACGAGTGGCGCCGTCCTGGAGGACGTCGAGGACGCTGACGACGAGGACCGCGCTGCGGCCATCGTCAGCGCCGTCGAGAACGAGCAGGTCACGCAGACCGACACGCTCGCTGTCGACCCCGACGGGACCAACAGCGACGTGCTGGTTCACCAGCTCTCCGCCGCGTCCGTGACCGGCATCCTCGGCAACAACGCCGAGTCCGGTGACGTGACGGCTGAGTTCGCTGCCGCGGTGCAGGAGAACAACACGTTCGGTGACGCCAAGATCAACGCCGTGTTCACCGAGCAGGATCCGGGTGCGAACCAGGATCCCGCCACGCTCGACCTTGCTGACGCGCTTAACAGCAACACGGGCGTTGAGAACGCGCTGACCGTCATCTACGACGGCCAGGGCACGTACTACATCTTCGTCGAGTACGACCAGATCCCGAGCGCGGCCGTGACGGACGGTCCGTTCGAGGCTGGTGACGACATCGACGTCGACATCTCCGCGCAGGACGACCGTCTGCTGGGCCTCGATGACGACCTCACCGAGGACGAGCAGGACGAGGCGTACCTGACGACGTCGGCGAACTTCTCGGTCGAGGAGGCCGAGGGTAGCTTCGACCTGAACGACGACGACCTCGTGGCCACGACGGCCTCCGAGGACGCGCAGATCACGGGTACGACGAACGTCGCGCCCGGGACCGAGTTCACCGTGCGTGTGCAGTCGACCGGCGACACGCAGCCGCGGTTCTTCAACTCCCAGACCGTGACCGTCCAGGCGGACGGCACGTTCAACGCTTCGTTCGACCTGAGCGAGCAGTCGACCGGTGACGAGTTCACCGCGAGTGTTCGCCAGGCCGCCTTCACGCTGAGTGAGGACGGCGTCATTGTCGACTCCACTGGCACGACGACGGAGCCGCCGGAGACGACGGAGCCGCCGGAGGAGACGACGGAGCCGCCGGAGACGACGGAGCCGCCGGAGGAGACGACCGAGCCGCCGGCTGAGACGACGGAGCCCATGGAAACCACCGAGGAGCCCACGGAGACCTCCACGTCGACGCCCGGCTTCGGCGCTGTCCTCGCAGTCATCGCCCTGATCGGCGCTGCGCTGCTGGCAGTCCGTCGCGACAACTAAGCACCACGACTGACCGGGCGTAACCCGGTCGCTTTCCGCTTCACGCGGACCCTTTCTTTCGACGCGCCACACCCGCCAGCGGCGGCGCCGTCGCCCGGACGGCAGCGCACGCGTTCGCTGCACACATCGCCCACCGCCCGTTCTCGCGGTCTCGCCCCGTTCGAGGACGCACGAGACGACAAGGGCTTTACCCGCCAGCGCCGTTTCCCGAACGAATGGCGAGCATCTACACCGACCTGCTGGGGTGGGTGGTGATCGCGACGTTCCTCGCGGCCGCCGGCGTCGAGTACCTCCACCGGCGCCGCGGCGCCGACGGGCGCCTCGCGGCGGTCGGTCGTCGGCTGGACGGGCCGGCGGTCGCGCCCGAGCGCGTCCTCGCGGTCGCCGGCTGGGGGCTGTTCGCGCTGTTCTGGCTCCTCCTGTTCCCGCACTTCGCGTTCACCCAGCAGAGCTACGTCGAGGGGGTGCTCTCGCTGGCGGCGGTGCCGGCGTGTCTGTACGCCGGCTGGCTGCTGTGGGGCGGGCGCGACTCGCTGTACGTCCTCTCGCGGGCGGTCGCCGCGATGGGTGTCGTCTACTTCCCGTTCGAGACGGTCGAGCCGCTCAAGCGCACCCTCATCCTCGTCGTCACCGGGCAGACCGGCTGGCTGATGGCGCGGTTCGGCTACGAGCCGGCGCTGACCGAGGGGCCGATCCTCGGCTACCAGAACGCGTACGTGTTCACGACGCCGGAGGGACACCGGCTCCTGTTCGAGATCGTCCTCGCGTGCACCGGCCTCGGCAGCATGGCGATCTTCGTCGGGCTGATCGCCGCGGTCCGGGCGCCCTTGGGGCGGAAGCTCCGCGGGCTCGCGGTCTCCATCCCGATCATCTGGCTGTTGAACGTGCTGCGTACGACGTTCATCGGGATCACCTTCGGCAACCAGTACCTCCAGCTGTTCGTCGACGAGGTGCTGTTCCTGTTCGGGTCGTCGGACCCGTACATGGTGTCGTTCTTCCTCTCGGACCGGGTGATCTCACAGGTGCTGGCGGTCGTCGCGCTCGTCGGCATCACCTACCTCGTAGTGCGCCAACTCCCCGAACTCGTCACCGTCATCGAGGACGTCCTCTACATGGTCACGAAGGAGGAGTACGACCTGCTGGAGTCGCTGGACCTGCCGCGCGACCCCGTCCACACCGACGGCGGGCGCCCCGGCAGCGAGTAAGCCGCCCCTGACGCGGGCGCTCGGTCAGTCGACGGCGGGCAGAACCGCCCGCGGACAGCCCGCCAACTCGGCGAGCGCCTCCGCCTCGAGGTGGTGCAACTCGCCCGGGACCACGAGCATGTGGAGCGGGTCGCCGAAGTCGCGCTCGCCCAGCGCCGCGAGCGTGTCGGCGGCGACGACCGGGTCGGGACTGCCGGCGCGGGCGACCGCGACGCCGACGGCCTCGGGATCCCAGTCGCGTGCCAGCGCGGCGGCGGCGTGGTCGGCGGTCATGTACTCGTCGGGCTCCCCAGCCGCGGGCCCGGCGGGGGAGGAGCCGGCGACCTTGATGTCGAGGTACACGAGCGTGTGGAGGCCGCGCTCGCGGTTCGCCTCGATCCCGTCGATCACGCTCCGCGGCGTGCCGTCGGCGCCGTGGGCGTACTCGAACGGGAGCGTGACGGCCTTGCCGAAGCGGTAGTTCTGCAGCCCCGTCAGCGAGGAGGCGGCCGACTGGGCGGTGACGCCGTGGATCACCCGGGTGTCGATGCCGCGCTCGGCGGCGCGCACCCGGAGGTCGACGTGGGTGGTCGAGATCATCGTGTCCCCCGCGGTGCAGAAGGCCACGTCGCCCTCGGCGGCGGCCTCGAGGACCGGCTCGGGGTCACGCTCGACGCCCGCGCGGTCGCGGACCTCGACGTCGACGCCGTGGTGGGTTTCGAGCGCCTCGACGGTGGTGCCGGCGAGGCGGCTGGTGTAGAACTCCGCGAACACCCGGTCGGCCGCCCGGAGCGCGTCGCGCCCCTCGACGGTGACCGACCGTTCGTCCCACAGGCCGAGGCCGACGAATGTGAGCATGGGCGCGTCGTCGCGGCGGGCGTGCTTCGGGGTTTCGTTCCGCGTCGGCCGACGACACGCCCGACCCCCCGGCCCGCTCGTCCCCGACACGGTCCCGCCCGGCGCGCGGCGTGCTCGCCGGCGGAGCCGACACTCCGACGGCCGGACGGCGGCGACACGCTCGCCTTACCGATCGACGGGCGCGCCCGGGCGTGGTCCGGTCGCCCCGGACGGGGCGATTTCGCGTCGCTCCGGTAAGGACGGATTTGGGCCGGCCCCGCCGTGACGGGTGGTGTCGCTAACTAAACAGGTACGCGGCGTCGGTTCGAACCGCAATGATCGTCGAAACCGGACAGACAGTCGTCCTGCAGACCGGAATCGCGGAGTTCTTCAACCAGACGGTCGGGGGCCTGATCACGTTCCTGCCGCGCCTCGCGGGCGCCGTCGTGATCCTCCTGATCGGGTGGCTCGTGGGCATCGGCGTCGCGCGCGTCGTCAGGGTGCTCGCCGACCGAGTCCAGGTGGACCGGGCGGTGTTGGCGACGCCGCTCGGGAGCATCCTCGGCGGGACCGAAGCGGCGGTGTCGAAGGCGTTCGGCACCATCGGCAAGTGGTTCGTGTACGCCGTCGCGATCCTCGCGGCCGCGGACGTCCTCGCCATCCCGCTGTTGTCGGAGTGGATCCAGACCGCCGTGTCGTACCTGCCGGCGTTCGTCGCGGGCCTGCTGGTGATCGTGCTCGGCTTCGTCGTCGCGGACTTCATCGGCGACGCGATCACCCGGACGGAGGCGGCGACCGAGAACGCCTACACCTCGTGGTTCGCCACCGGCGTCCGCCTGTTCCTCTACTTCACCGTCGTCGTGATCGGCCTCTCGACGATGGGCGTCGACACGGGCATCCTCACGGTGTTCGCGCAGGCCATCGCGTGGGGCCTCGCGGCCGCCATCGCCATCGGCGTCGGCGTCGCGGTCGGGTGGGGCGGCCACACCTACGTGCAGGACAACATCGCCCGCTGGGCGCGCCGCGCGTCCTCGGCCACCCCGCGCCCGCGCAACGAGCGCATGGAGGGCGAAGGGACGCCCGCGGCCGACGACGACTGAGACCGCTCGCCGCGTTCCCGCGGCCGCGAGTCGGCGGTCGCCGTCGCGACCGTCTGGCGACGCCCCCGACACTCGGGGTTCGGTCCCGCGCCCGGGCCCCCGCCGCGAGGTTATCCCCGGCGTCGGGCGACGAACGGTCGCCCTACGCGCCGCGGCGACTCGTATAACAATACCCGCGGAGGCCCTCGGAGGGACCTACCGATGACTCTCGACGACGGCTCCGCGCTCGTGCTCGACGCCGGCGGCCAGGCCGGCCTCTCGCTCGTCCGGTCGCTCGGCCGCAAAGGCGTCGCCGTCACCGCCGGCAGCACCGAGCGGTTCTCGCTCGGACGCCTGTCGCGCCACAGCACCGGCGGCTATCGGTACCCCGAGCCGGAGGCCGACGGCCGGCGGTTCCTCGACCACCTCGTCGAGTACCTGGAGACGCACGACCGCTCGGTGGTGTTCCCGACCCGCGACTCCACCTCCGCGCTGTGTGCGCGACACAAGCCCGAACTGGAGGCGACGGGGACGACGGTCGCCGTCGAGGACTGGGACACCTTCGAGCGGGCCTACGACAAGGGGGCGCTGTTCGAGCTCGCGGCGACGCTCCCGGTCGACACACCGACGACGGTCGCGCCCACGTCGCCCGCGGCGGTGGCCGACCTCGCCGACGAGGTGCCGTACCCGGCGGTGGTGAAACCCCGGAGCAAGACGCTGTGGGACGACGACGGCCGCTGTCACGTCACGCTGGTCGACGACGCCCACTACGTCGCGTCGCCCGAGGAGCTCGTCCCCGCCTACGAGGCGCTGCTGGCGCGCAACCCGGCGCTGGAGCGGGAGGCGCACTACCCGCTGGTCCAGGAGTACGTCCCGGGGACGACCACGACGACGGTGGTGTTGGCCGACGCCGGCGAGGTGCTGCTCCACTTCCAGGAGGAGCGCGTCCGCACGTACCCGGACTCCGGCGGCTCCTCGACGCTCCTGCGGCCGCTGCGCGACGACGACATGCTGGCGGCCGCCGAGACGGTGATCGGGGCCCTGGAGTGGACCGGCCCGGCGATGGTCGAGTTCATGCGCCGCCCCGACGGCTCACACGCGCTCATCGAGGTGAACGGCCGCTACTGGGGGTCGGTGCCGTTCGCCATCCAGAGCGGCGTCGACGTGCCGTGGCAACACTACCGGCTGCTGCGCGGGCTCGACGTCGACGCGACCGACTACACCCGGCCCGTGCCGCTGTTCCATCGCCTGCTGTACGGCGACCTCAAGTGGCTCGCCGAGCAGGTGCGCGCGGGCAACCCCGCCGCCGTCGCGACGGTCGCGTGGACCTGCCTCGTCGCGAAGCAGGCGTTCGTCTCCACGGAGGACCCCGTGCCGACGCTGGCGGCGGTCGCGGAGGGGCAGGATGGCGCGCGCGCGGCCGCACGGGTCGGGCGCCGGGTGGCCGGCGACACGTCGGCGTCGGTGAGCACGCGGCTGTTCGGCGAGTCCATCGGCGCGCGGACGCGGTGAACCGGGCCGGCACCACGCCCACAGCGTCGGCGGCGACGCGGCCGCCGTGGCGGCCTCACCGACGGTCGCGCTCGAGGGCCCTCAGCGACGCGATCCGCTCGGCCGTCGGCGGATGCGTCCGGAAGAGCCACCGCTCCAGCGCGTGCAGTCGCTTCCGCAGCCACCAGTAGGACGGCTCCCTGTCGCCGTCGGGGCCGAGCATCACCTTCCGTAGCTCCGCGGGTTCCAGCGGCAGGATCGACAGCGACGACACGCCCGACGCCGCCCGCAGGTCGCGCCCCGGCGTCGCCGCGATGTCCCGGTCCAGCCGTTCGAGCGCGCTCGCGAGCGCCGCCGGCGATCCGGTCACCTCGGCCGCGACGCGGTCGGCGGCGCGTTCCCGCACGCGCGACAGGCGGGCGGTGATCGCCCGCCCGACGGTCCACACGACCGTCGAGACCACCCCGAGCAGGAACGGGACGACGAGGGTCGTGTCCGACCCCTCGGCGGCCGCGACGCGCGACCGGAGCCCCTCGGCGAGGACGACGGGGAGCGAGACGACCGTCATCACCATCGCGTCCCGGTTCGCCACGTGGGCGAGTTCGTGTGCGACCACGGCCTCCACCTCCGCGGGGTCGTCGAGCGCGTCGAGCGTCCCGCGCGACACGACGAGGTGGACGGTGCTCGGTCGGAACCCGACCGCGAGCGCCTCGGGGGCTCGCCGTTCGGAGACCGCGACCGTCGGGACCGGGACGTCGAGTTGCGTCGCCACGCGCGTCACGAGGCCGTACAGCTCCGGTTCGGTCTCCCGACGCACGCGCTCGGCGTCGGCGACGCGTTCGATCGTCTCGATCTGTCGGTACTCGAGGTACCCGACGAGCAGGAGGGTCACGGCGGCGGCCACCGCCGCGACGGACGCCGCGTGGCCGACGCCGACGACCGACAACACCCCGTAGAACACGAGCCAGACCCCGGCGAGCAGCCCGACGGTGGCGACCGCCAGCCCGAGTAGGGCCGCGGCCATCCCGACGAGGAGCGAGGCGTCTTTGGAGGGCACGTCGTGTCGGTTCGGAGACGGCTGTATAAGGGTTGCCGCTGCGGCTCACGGCCGCGCGACCGACGGTGTGGCGACGCCGCGACTACCGGTGTGACCGTATTCCCGCGAGAACGGAGGGCGGAGAGAGCCGGTGGAGGGATTTGAACCCTCGGCCTATTCCTTACGAAGGAATCGCTCTGCCAGCTGAGCTACACCGGCGCGTGCGATCAGTCGTACTGCCATGACGGGAATAAGGGTTGCGAATGACCGCGGCCGTGCGGCCGACTCGCACGCGCCTACGGCCGGGTGAGCCGCACGTCCAGACAGACGTTCAGTTCGTGGGGCGCGTACGACCGCACCTCCCGGCGCGTCACCACCTCGACGGCGTAGCCGGCGGGCTCGGCGGCCGCGCGGACCGCGCGCTCGCTCGGGCCGAACGGGTCGTCCTCGTGGGCCATGTCGTACAGGTGGAGCACGCAGTCGTCGCCCGCGAGCCGGACCGCCGTCTCGAGGAACTCGTCGGCGCTGTGCGGGAGGTTCATCACGACGCGGTCGGCCCAGCCGTCGTACTCGCCGGTGGTCTCGCGCACGTCCCCCTCCACGGCGGTGATCCGGTCGGTGACCCCGTTGCGGGCGGCGTTCTCCCGGAGGTAGCGGATCGCGGCGGGGTTGACGTCGCACGCGAGCACGTCGGCGCCGCGGGCGGCCATCGGCACCGCGAACGGGCCGACGCCCGCGAACATGTCGACGACGCGCTCGCCCTCGCGGACCTGCTCGACGACGCGGTGGCGCTCGGTCGCGAGCCGCGGCGAGAAGTACACCGCGGCGATGTCGAGGGCGAACTCGTGGCCGTACTCCCGGTGGACGGTCTCGGTGTCGTCGCCGTGGAGCACGTCCCACTCGCGGACGCGGTACTCGCCGGCCACCTTCGAGGCGCGGTTCACCACCGTCTCGCAGGGGACGTCCGACTCGACGACGGCGTCGGCGACCTCGCGGGCGCGCTCTGGGTCGTCCTCGTCGAGGATCACGACGTCGCCGAGGCGCTCGTAGGAGGGCTCGACCCCCAGCAGGTCGGCGGGCGAGACGGTCCCCTCGCGGGCGCTCGTCTCGCGGAGGACCACCTCGTAGCCGGCCGCGCGGGCGGCGTCGCCGTCGACCACGGGGAGGAAGATGTCGCCGTCGGCCACGTCGATCTCGCGGTCGCCGTCGAGGAGGTCGCGCTCGGCGAGCGCCTGTCTCGTCGTCTCGCCCTCCGTGACGGGGGCGCGGACGCACGGCGTGGACATACCCGGGGTCGGCCGGCCGCGCGAAAAGGGCTACCGGTCCGGGGCGACGCCCCGGTCGAGCAGCGCCGCGGGGTCCAGCTCCGACACCAGCGCCGCCGCCGCGTCGTACGGGTCGTGCGCGTCGGCGTCGGCACCGGCGTCCGCGGCGGTCGGCCGTTCGCGCCCCGCCCGGTCGTACACGGCGTCGACGAACGCCGCCCGGACGGCGTCGTTCTCGAACAGCCCGTGGAGGTACGTGCCGGCGACGTCGCCGACGGCGACGCTCCCGGCCTCCAGCGGGGTCGCGAGCGGCGTCGCGTCGTCCGTCGGCTCGGTCCGGCCCATGTGGATCTCGTACCCCGAGACGGTGCCCGCGACGCCCGCGAACGGCCCCGCGCCGTCGACGTCGACGGTCACCGCCTCGACGCGCTTCGCCTCGTCGAACCGCGTCTCGACGGGCAACAGCCCGACGCCCGCCACCTCGTCGGCGTCGCCGGTGCCCTCGACGGCGGCGTTCGTGATCCGCTCGCCGAGCAGCTGGTAGCCGCCACAGATCCCGACGACCGGCCCGTCGAACGCCCGCAGCGCCGCGTCGAAGCCGGCCTCGCGGAGCGCGAGCAGGTCGTCGACGGTGTTCTTCGTCCCCGGGATCACGACCGCGTCGACGCCCGCGAGGTCGGCCTCCGGCGGGAGGTACGCCACCCGGACGCCCGGCGTGCGCGCGAGCGGCTCCAGGTCCGTGGCGTTCGAGACGCGCGGGAGCCGCGGCACCCCGACGGTGACCGCGGCCGCGACGCCGTCGTCGTCGCCGACGACGCCCCGCTCGCCGACGGGCGGGAGCGACACGCTGTCCTCCGCGGGGAGGCCGGGGTCGTCGTACGGGAGCACCGCGGCGACCGGGACGCCCGTGCGCCGTTCGAGGTCGGCGACCCCCGGCTCCAGCAGGCTCGCGTCGCCGCGGAACTTCGTGATCGCCGTCGCCGCGACGCGCTCGCGGAGGTCGTCGGGCACGAGTTCGAGCGTGCCGTAGAGGCTGGCGAACACGCCGCCGCGCTCGATGTCGCCCAGCAGGAGGATCGTCGCGTCGGCGAACCGCGCCGTCTCGACGTTCGCGAGGTCGCGGTCGTGGAGATTGATCTCGGCGATCGAGCCGGCGCCCTCGGCGACGACGACGTCGTGCTCGGCCGCGAGCCGACGGTACGCCCGTTCGGCGGCGTCGCGGGCCCGCTCCCAGTGGTCGTCGTAGTAGCTACCCGCCTCGAAGTGGCCGACAGCTTGGCCGTCGATCACCAGTTGGCTCTCGCCGTCGCCGCGCGGCTTCAACAGGACGGGGTTGCAGTCGGTGGTCGGGGGGACCCGCGCGGCCCGCGCCTGCACGTACTGCGAGACGCCGATCTCGCCCCACTCGCCGTCGGGCGTGGCCACGGCGCGGGCGTTGTTGCTCATGTTCTGTGCCTTGAACGGCGCGACCGACACGCCGGCGTCCGCGAGGCGCCTGCACAGCCCCGCGACGACGGTGCTCTTGCCGACGTGGCTCGCGGTGCCCGCGACGAGCAGGGTCGCCGCCGAGTCGGACGCCCCGCCTCCGGCCGGCCGCTCGTCCGTCGCCCCGTCCGTCGCCCCGTCCGCGCCGGTGTCGTCGCCCATCAGAACTCGGTGCCCTTGCGGGCGCGGTGGCCCTCGTCGAACGGGTGTTTCACCTTCCGGACGTTCGTGATCAGGTCCGACACCTCGTCGAGGTAGGCGGGTTCCTCGTGGCCCCCCGTGAGCACGAGTTCGAGCGCGTCGGGCTTGGCCGCCGCGAGCGCGACGAGGTCGTCGGGGTCGACGAGCCCGCGGTTGGCGGCGTACACCACCTCGTCGAGGACGAGCATGTGGGCGCCGGCCGCGGGGTCGCCGTCGAGCGCCAGCGGCGCCGTCAGGTCGGCGTCGGCCCAGCCGTCGACCAGCTCGCGGGCGCGCTCGAAGCCGTCGGCCGCGCGGGCGGCGTGGTCGACCTCGTCGGTGCCGTCGGCCATCCCGTGCCAGCCGTAGTGGCCCGAGTGCTCGTAGCTGATCCCCGGCACCGCCGCGATGGCGTTGTACTCGCCGCGGACGTCCTCGACGCTGGCGGCGCCGCCCTTCATGAACTGGAGCAGGTGGACGCGGTAGCCGTGGCCGGCGGCGCGAAACGCCATCCCCAGCGCCGCGGTCGTCTTCCCCTTCCCGTCGCCCCACCACGTCTGCACGAGGCCGAACTCGTCGGGGGCGCTCGGTTCGATCGTGCGCGCCGCGGGAGCGACGCCCTTGCCGGGCGTGTTCGCGTGGCGGTCGGCCGGCGCGTCGTCGTCGGGAGCGGTGCCGTCGGTCGTGTCGGCTGTGTCGTCGGTCATGGTCGTGTCTCGTGGGTGTGGGTGGCCGTCTCGGTCGCGCTCACGGGCGGAACACCTCGGTGTCGCGGTCGGTGACGACGCCGTACTCGGCGTCGGCGACGCTGTCCGGCAGGGGGCGGTCGCCGGCGGCGTAGCGGGCGTCGAGGCTCGCGCGCACGGCGTCGCGGACGCACGCGCGGGCCGCCCCGCCCACCGCGGTCGCGCTCCCCGAGAACGGCGCCGGGTCGCCGTCGCGCGCGCTCCCGACGACCACCGCGTCGCTCGTCGTTCCGGGGAAGCCCGTCGCCGCGAGCAGGGTCGCCGCCTTCGCCTCGGCGGCGACGGCGACGAGGTTCGCGAGCGCGCCGTCGTCGAGGCGGCGCTCGGTCCACGCGAGGACGTTCACCGTCCCGCGGCCGGCCGACTCCGTCCCGTCGCGCGCGGGCGGGTCGGCGACGGCTTCCGGGACGTCCGGGTCGCCGTCCGCGACCGCGTCGGCCTCGACGCCGACCGGCCGCTCGGTCCCCGTGGGGAGTGCCGCGGGGTTGGAGACGCCGGCGGTCGCGACGACCGTCACCGGGCCGGCGCGCGCGGCCCGCGCGTGGCGCATGTCGACGCCGGTGAGCAGCGCCGGCCCCGTCGGCGGCGCCTCGAAGCCGGCGCCCCCGACGCGCTCGGCGACGTACGCGTCGAGGTCGGTGCGCGCGAACCCCTCGGGCACCGAGACGTTGTACGCGGCGGCCGCGTCGGCGAACCCGCCGGCCCACCCCGTCGACAGCCAGCGCGTCCCCGGCCGCCGGAGTTCGAGCACGCCGTCGGCGACCCGCAGGTCAGGCGTCACGCAGCACCTCCAGCAGGCGGTCGTTCTCCGCCGGCAGGCGGACGGCGACGCGGACGTGGCTGTCCAGCCCGCGGAACGTCGTCGCGTCGCGCACCGCGATCCCCGGGCGGCCGCGTGGGCGACGACGGCGTCGGCGCCGCGCTCGCCGACGTCGAGCAGGAGGAACGGCGCCTCCGAGGGGGCCACGCCGTAGCCGGCGTCGGCGAGCCCGGCCCGCAGTCGCTCGCGCTCGCTCGCCACCCGGGCGCGCGTCTCGCGGACGAACGCCTCCCGTCGCATACAGTGGGCGCCCGTCGCCAGCGCGGGCGCGCCGAGGTTCCACGTCCGCCGGGCGTTCGCCAGCGCCTCGCCCCACGCGCCGGTCGCGACGGCGAACCCCGCCCGGATCCCCGGCAGCCCGAACAGCTTCGTCAGCGAGCGCGCGACGACCACCCCCTCCTCGCCCGCCAGCGACGGACGGTCGGTGAAGCCGAGGAACGCCTCGTCGGCGAGCAGCGGGGTGTCGGCCTCGCGACACCGCGCCGCCAGCGCCTCCAGCGCCGTGCGGTCGTACCCCGTCCCGGTCGGGTTGTTCGGGGTGCAGACGACGACGAGCGCGTGGGCCGCGGGGTCGACGTCGACCACCGCGTCGTGGGGGACGAACACCGGCTCGCCGCCCTGCAGGCGCACCTCGCGGGCGTACTCGCCGAAGCTCGGCGCCGGCACCGCGACCGTGTCGCCGGGGTCGACCGCCAGCGCGACGGTCAGTCGGATCGCCGCCAGCCCGCCCGGCGTCGGCACCACGTCGGCCGGCTCGCAGCCGACGTAGTCGGCGGCCGCCCGGCGGTAGTCGGCCGGGGCTCCGCGGGGTACGTCCGCGCGGCGTCGAACGCCTCGCGGTACACCCGCCCGACGCCGTCGGGGATCAGCGGGTTGCAGTTCGCGCTGAAGTCCAGCACGTCGGGGTCGTCGCTGCTCCCGTGGGGCGTACGCGGCTCGTCGCGCGCGGCGTCGAGGTTCACGGCGCCCCCGCCAGCGCCGCGGCGACCCGGTGGTCGCGCGGTCGGTTCACGTTCACGGCCAGCCGGTCGTCCGCGCAGACGATAGGCTCGTCGGCGGCGTCGGCGACGACGTTCAGCCCCGTCGGCGCGACCGCGCGGCCGTCGACGGTCGCCGTCGCGTCGACGCTGACGCCCAGCCGTCGCTTCCGGTCGACGGAGACGTACGCCGCCAGCGACGCCCCCGCGAACCGGTCGAGGACGCGGTCGACGCAGTCGCCCGCGAGCAGCGGGAGGTCGCTCGCGACGGTGACGACGGGGCGCTCGACCCGCGCCAGCGCGTGGCCGAGGTCCGCCACGTAGCCGTCGCCGGGCGCGTCGATTACGGCGACGCCGTCGCGCTCGCGGAGGCGCTCGCGGGTCGCCGGCGTGTGCGGGGAGACCACCGCGTGGACGTCGTCGACCCGGCTCTCGGCGAGCGCGCGGACGACCCGCTCCACCATCGGCGTGCCGGCGACCGGCACGAGCGGCTTCTCGACGTCGCCGCCGAGGCGGGTGCCGCGCCCGCCGCACATCACGAGAGCGTCCACGCGACCACCCCCGCGTGCAGTCCGGCCACCCGGGCCAGTTCGTTCGTCGCGCCGAGCACGTCGCCGCTGACGCCGCCGAGGCGTGCGGTCGACCACCACAGCGCCGCGCCGGCGACGGCGCCGGCGGCGCCGAGGACGGCGAGGCCGGGCGCGAGCGCGGGCCACCCGAGGAGCGCGACGGGCGCGGCGACGGCGGCGACCCCGAGCAGCGAGCGCGGGCCGGACTCGGCGGTCAGCGCGGAGCCGAGCCCCTCGTGGGCGGCGTCCCCGAGACACACGACGGTCGCCGTCGCCGCCTTCGCGGCCACCTCGGCGGCGACCACGAGGCCGACGGCGGCGACCGGGAGCACGGGGGCGAGCCGCGCCAGGTCGACCACCAGCAGGGCCGCCGCGGCGTGTCCGAGGACGACCAGCCCGAGCGCCAGCGCGCCGCCGACGCCGAGGGCGCTGTCCGCCAGCACCTCGCGGCGCCGGTCGGCGTCGCCGTGGACGACCGCCGCGTCGCCCAGGTCGGCCACGCCGTCGAGGTGGGTGATCCCGGTGACCGCGTACAGCCACGCGACGACCGCCACCGCGGCCGTCTCGGGCGGAACGGCGACGCCGCGGCCGGCGGCGACGGCGACCGCCGCCACCGGGAGCGCGACGAGCGCGCCGACGAGGTAGCCGGCGGCCGGCATCGCCGCCGGCGTGCGGCGGAACGCCTCCCAGCCCGCCTCCGTGTTGCCGACCGGGATCCGAGAGAGGAACCCCACGGCGCCGCGAACCGCCGCCAGCGCCCTCACAGCCACGCCACCACCCCCGCACAGCAGAACGACAGCCACCCGGCGACGGCGACGGTCCGCACGCCGGCCCGGGCGCGCTCGACCGACGGGAGCGGCGCGTCGGGGTTGAGGTCGTAGTGGCCCCGCTTGGCGAGGCGACTGCCAACCACCGCGGCGGTCGTCGCCATCGGCCACCCGGAGTTGGGCGAGGACGGCAGCCGCGCCCACCGGCGAGCCGTCGCGAGCGCGGCGGGCGAGCGCCCGGCGACGGCGAGTGCGACCGCCGACACGCGCGCGGGGAGCCACATCACGGCGTCGTCGAGGCGCGCGCTCGCTGTGCCGTGGGGCTTCCCCGGATAGCCGAGCATCGAGTCGAGCGTGTTGACGCCCTTCACCCAGCAAGCGGCGGCGACGCCGACGGCGACCGACGCCTGCGCGCCGACGGCGAACGCCAGCAGGGGGCCACGAGGCCGTCGGCGAGGTTCTCGGCGGCGCTCTCGACGGCGGCGCTGCGGAGTTCGGCCGGCGACAGCGACGCCGTGTCGCGGCCGACGAGCGCGAGCGCCGCCGTCCGCGCGGCCGCGGGGTCCGCCTCGCTGTGGGCGACCACGTCGCGGGCGGCCCCCACGAGCATCCGCAGGCTCGTCGTCGCGAACAGCGCGAGCCCCGCGACGGCCGCGACGAGCACCGACGCGTCGACGGGGACGCCGCCGGCCGCGACGACGCGCGGGACGGCGGCGACCGTCGCCCAGCCGACGGCCCCGGCGGCGAGCGGGAGCGCGACCGCGACCGCGACGCCGGCGGCCCGCGGGCGCGCCCACTCCCGGTCGGCGCGGGCGACGACGCGGCCGAACAGCGCGACCGGGTGGACCCGGCCGGGGAACTCCTCGACGGTCGCGTCGAGCGCGGCCGCCACGGCGACCGCCGCGAGCGCGGTCAGCCCCATCGCGCCTCCGCGTGGGCGGGAAGGTCGGCCAGCGGGACGTCGTCGACGGCGACGAAGCGACCGCCGTAGCGCTCGACCCCGCCGTCGGTCGCGGGGTCGTCGCCGACGTGCACCAGCCGGTCGACCGGCACCCCGAGCCCCGCGGCGACGTCCGCGAACGCGCCGCGGGCGGGCTTGCGGCGCCCGCAGCCGACGCTCGTCGTGACGGCGTCGAACGCCGCGCGGTCCAGCGCCGAGCGGTCGAGGCTGCGCGCGACGAGTCCCGGGACGCTGCAGTTCGAGCAGACGCCGACGGGCCCCCGCTCGGCGAGCGCGGCGACCGCGGCGACGGCGCCCGGGCGGGTCCGGACCGGCCGGTCGAACGCCGCGCGGACGGCGGCGACGGCGTCGTCGACGAACGCGCGGGCGGGGCGGTCGGCGCGGCTCGCGAGCGCCGCGGCGACGTGGTGGTGGAGCGGCCGCTCGACGCCGGGCGCGTACTCGAACTGCGGCTCGGCGTACGCGGCGGCCCAGTCGTCCGGGACGGCGACCCCGCGCTCGGCGAGCGCCGCCGCGACGGCCGCGGCCGGGTCGTCGGGGCGGTCGACGCCGACGAGCGTGCCGAACAGGTCGAACGAGACCGCGGCGACGCCGCGGTCGCCGGCGCCGCCGTCGCTCGCGGCCGCCCCGCCCGGGTGTCCGTCGGCGCCCGCCATCTCAGATCCCCTCCACGAACCCGCCGAAGGCGAAGCGGGCGTCGCCGACGACGGTCTCGCCGACACCGGAGGCGGTGCCGCCGAGGACGACCCCCTTCATCGGTCGGCCCCCGCGCGGTCGGCTCCTCCGGGTTCGGGTCCGGCCCCATCCACGGTCTCGGTGTCGGTGTCCGGAGCGTCCTCGTCGGCGAGCAGGCGGTCGTACACCGTCACGACCCGCTCGCGCAGGGCGGCCATCCCGACGTCGGCGTCGTCGACGAGCGCGAGCGCGCCGCCCATCCCGACGCCCTCCTTCGCCTCGCCGGCGACGTAGGCGTCGGCCGCCGGGTGGTCGAGGCGGTCGAACCCCGGGTCGGTCGCGCGGAACGCGAGCCGAGGTCGGCGGCGAGCGCGGCGACACCCGCGGTGTCGTCGTCGGCGACGAACGAGGTGGTCGCGAGCGTCAGGGGGTCGTGGACGCCCGCGTGGCGGACGAGCGCCGCGGCGGCGGCCAACTGCGTCCCGCCCGCGAGGGTCACCGCGGTGCCGCTCCCGACGGCGCCGACGGTCAGCCCCGCGACCGCGGCGAGCACCGGGTCGCCGACGGCCGCGACCGCCCGGTGCGGGTCGCCGGCCGCGTCGCCCGGGGCGAGGCCGCTGGCGTCCAGCCCCTCGGCGACGACCCGCCGCTTCAACTCCAGCGGGTTCGCCGGCAGCGACGAGGAGACGGTCGGCGACTCCCCGAGCGCGGTCAACACGCCGAGGGCGGTCGTCGTACCCCCGGGATCGTCTCGCCGACGACGAGCCGGTCGTCGGGGAGCGCCGCCCCGAGTTCGCGGGCGGCGGCGAACGTCTCCTCGGCGCGCGGGACGGCGACGGCCTCGCGCACGTCGTTCCCCGGCCCGGCGCCCACGTCGACCGTCGGCGCGCCGGTGGTGCCGCCGACGCCGGCGTCGACGGCGAGCACGTCGACCCCCAACAGCTCGCGGGCCGCGCGCGTCACGACGGCGGGGTGGGACAGCCCGTCGGGCTGACGGGGACGACCGGCGCGAGCGTCGGCTCGCCGTGCACCACCACGTCGAGATCCGCGCCCGGCGTGTGCGGGAGCAGGTCCGGGGCGGCCCCGGCGGCGCTGATCCCGTCGATCCGCGCGGTCGCGGTCGACCCGGCGACGACGACGAGTCTCACGGTCCGGTCACCGCCGGCGGCTGGGCCCGTTGCATGCGCCTACACCCCCGCCGGCCGAGCATAACAATTGTGGATGCGTTAGGACAAATCCGATTGTCCACGGGCGGGCCGGGTCGGCGGGACCGCCTCGGTCCGGCCCGGCGCGCGTCACTCCGAGCGCGGCCGCGGGTCGCCGTCGCGCAGCGCCGTCACCATCGGCGACCCCACCGTGGGGTCGTCCTCGACGGCCGTCTCGACGCCGAAGGCGGCGTCGAGCGCGTCGGCGGCCAGCACCTCCCGCGGCGTCCCGGCGGCGCGCACCCGGCCGCCGGCGAGGAGCACCAGCCGGTCGCACACGCGCGCGGCGAGGTTGAGGTCGTGGATGGCCGCCAGCGCGGCCTTCCCGTCGTCGACGACGCCGCGCACGAGGTCGAGCGTCCCGGCTGGTGGTTGATGTCGAGGTTGGCGGTCGGCTCGTCGAGCAGGAGCGCGGGCGTCTCGGCGGCCAGCGCCCGCGCGAACAGGACGCGCTGGCGCTCCCCGCCCGACAGCGTCGTCACCGGGCGGTCGGCGAACGCGGCGACGTCCGCCCGCTCCATCGCCCGCTCGACGGCCGCGCGGTCGGCCGCCGTCGTCGTCCCGAACCGCGAGACGTACGCGGTGCGGCCCATCTCGACGACCGTCTCGACGGGGAACTCGAACGCCGTGTTCGTCTCCTGTGGCACCGTCGCGACGAGGCGGGCGACCTCCCGCTGGGAGAGGCCGGCGCGGTCGCGCCCGTCGAGTTCGACGGTGCCGTCGTCGGGGGCGAGCGTCCCGTTGACCGCCGCGACGAGCGTCGTCTTCCCCGCGCCGTTCGGGCCGACGAGGCCGACGAGCTCGCCGCGCCCGACCGTCAGGGAGACGCCGTTGAGGACGCGCTCGCCGCCCCGGTCGACGACGAGGTCCCGGACGGCGATCAACGGGGACCCGTCCCTGTCGTCGGCGGCGGCGTCGCCGTCTTCGTCGCCGCCGTCGGCCGCGGCGGACCCGTCGCGGTCGCGGCTCACAGGTCGTACACCTCCCGCGTCCGCAGCAGGTACAGGAAGAACGGCGCGCCGGCGGCGGCGGTGACGATGCCGACCGGGAGTTCGGCGACGCCCGAGCGCGCGACGGTGTCGGCGACGACGAGGAAGCTCCCGCCCGCGAGCGCGCTCGTCGGGAGGAGGATCCGGTGGTCCGGGCCGACGACGAGGCGGACGGCGTGGGGGACGATGAGGCCGACGAAGCCGATGACGCCGGAGACGGCGACGGCCGTCCCCGTCAACACCGACGAGATGGCCAACAGGGCGCGTTTGCTCCGCTCGGCCTCGACGCCGAGCGCGCGGGCATCCGTCTCGCCCAGCAGCAGGACGTTGAGGTCGCGGGCGTACGCGAACAGCGCGAGCGTCAGCGCCGGCACGAGGACGGCGACGACCGCCACCTCGCCCCAACTCGCGCCGCTGAGGTGGCCCATCAGCCAGTACGTCACCCGACGGATCGACTCCCCGGAGTGGAGCAGCAGGTACGAGACGACCGCCCCGAGGAACGTCTGGACGGCCACGCCCGCGAGCAGCAGCGTCGCCACCGGCGTCCGGCCGTCGCGGCTGGCGATCAGGTAGACGCCGAAGCCGGCGACGAGCGCGCCGCAGAAGGCGGCGAGTTGCAGCCCCGCCCCGCCCGCCAGCAGGGGGCGGAGCGGACCGAGGAACGCGAGCACGGCCGAGGGGGCGACGATCCACGAGACGGCGCCGACGGCCGCCCCCGAGGAGACGCCGATGACGCCCGGGTCCGCCATCGGGTTGCGGAAGAACCCCTGCATCACCGTGCCGGCGGCCGCGAGGCCGACGCCGACGAACGCCGCCAGCAGGATCCGGGGGAGGCGCACGCGCATCACGATGGCCGCGTGCGTCTCCGACACCGAGAACGCGAACGGGTGGGCGAACCGAACGCGCAGCGGCGGCCCCGCGGTCAGCGGGCCGCCCCCGCCCGCGACGCCCGTTCCCCACTCGACGCCCGCGGGGACGACGACGGCGTTCGCGACGACCGCCAGCACCGTCCGGGCGGGCACCGCGACGGGGCCGACGCCGGCGCTCACGGTGACGACCCCCGCGAGCAGGGCGAGCAAGCCCGCCGAGTAGGCGGCCGCGCGACGGTACACCTCGGTCACGAATTCAAGGCTGTTTGCATTAGGTAAATATTTATTGTCTTGTCCGGTTGGCTGGGGACGTGACACGACGGACACGGACGCTGTTGATCGCGACGCTGTTGGTCGTCGCCGCGGCGGTCCCGGCGGTCGGGGCCGCGGCGGGCGCGGCGGGCACGGCGGACGGGGCGAGCGCACGGTCGGCGGCGTCGACCGGCGCGGCGGTCGCACAGACGCAGGCGACCTGCGCGTACCCGCTGACGGCGACGGACGCGACGGGGACCGAGGTGACGCTCGACGAACGGCCCGAGCGCGTGACGACGCTCAACCCCAGCGCGGCCCAGACGATGTGGGAGATCGGCGGGAAAGCGCAGGTCGTCGGGGTGAGCCAGTACGCTTCGTACCTCGACGGCGCCGAGACGCGCACGAACGTGTCGGCGGCCGGCTTCGGCGTCAGCGTCGAGAAGGTGGTCGGCACGAACCCGGACCTCGTGCTCGCGCCGAACGCGAGCTCCGCGGAGACGATCCGGTCGCTCCGGGAGGCGGGCCTGACGGTGTACCACTTCCGCGGCGCCACCACCGTCGAGGACGTGGCGAACAAGACGACCCTGACGGGCCGGCTGACGGGGAACTGTGCGGGCGCCGCCGAGGCGAACGCGTGGATGACCGCGAACGTCGAGACGGCGCGCGAGGCGACCGCCGACACCGAGGCCGCGCGGGCGCTGTACCCGCTGGGCGGCGGCTACATCGCCGGCACGGGGACGTTCATCGAGGCGATGATCGAGACGGCCGGCGGCACGAACGTCGCCGCCGAGCGCGACCTCGCGGGCTACCCGCAGGTCAACGACGAGGTCGTCGTCGACCTCGCGCCCGACTACCTCGTCGTGACCGACTTCTCGTCGTACCTCGTCGGCGAGGAGCCGTACGCCTCCACGCCGGCGGTCGAGAACGACGACGTCGTCGAGGTGAACCGCGACTGGATGAACCAGCCCGCACCGCGCTCGGTCGTCATGGGCGTGCGCACGCTGACGCGCGGGTTCCACCCCGACGCGGCGGGCGCGGTCGCGTTCGAGACGCGCGCCGAGGCCGTCGCCGCGATGGAGACGCCGACGCCGACGGCGACCGCCACGGAGAGCGAGCCGATCACCGACACCGCGACGCCGGCGGCCGTCGACGACACGCCCGCCGAGCCGGCCACCGAGACCTCGGCCCCCGGCTTCGGGGTCGCGCTGGCGGTCCTCGCGCTCCTCGGCTCGGCGCTGCTCGCGCGGCGCGACCGGTAACCGACCGACGGCGAGCGCCCCCGCGGTTTTATCTCCCGCCACGGGAACCGCACCCACATGAGCGCGAGCCCCGTCGACCGCCTCCGCGAGAACGCGACGGCCGTCGTCAGCACCCTCGTCACCGGGATCTGGCTGGCGGCGCTGTTCAGCGGACAGGACTGGTGGCTGGCGGCGCTGCTGTTCGGCTACGTCGTCGTCGTCCCGCTGACGGCGATGCTGTTCGGCGACGAGGACGACATCGAGGAGTGGTGGGACGAGGAGGTATCCGGGATCGAGGGGCTCGGCGGCTCGGACGACGGGGGCGACGCCGTCACGGCGGAGCCGCCGAGCGACCCCGACACGCGCGACGCGCTCGACACGCTCCGGGATCGCTACGCGCGCGGCGAGCTGACCGACGAGCAGTTCGAGCGGAAACTGGAGCGCCTGCTGGAGACGGAGTCGCTGGAGGACCTCGAGGACCGCAAGCGGCGCGAGCGGGAGTCCGAGTCCGAGTTCGAGTTCGAGCGGTAGCCCGGCGGCAGTCCGGACCGGGCCCGGACGGCTCGCCGTCGCCCGGCGATAGCACCCTTTTTCCGCGCGGGCGCCGGCGTTCGGCGTATGGTCGAGAACGTCCTCTACCCCGCGTACTTCGACGCGGCGTACACCCGCGCCGAGGGGCGCCGCGTCCCCGAGGACCTCGCGGTGGCCGAGCCCACCGTCGACGAGATCGCGAAGGCCGTCCAGCAGGTCGGCTACGACGCGAAGATCGAACGCGACAAGACGTACAGCCGGGAGTACGAGCCCCGCGGCTGCGTCGTCGTCACGGGCACCGACGAGACCGCCAAGAACGACCTCGTGCAGGCCGTCGGCGCCTACCTCGGCGTCATCCGCGGGGACTGAGGCGGTGGGTCGATGAAGCGCGTCGGCGAGGTCGTCCGGACCGCACAGGGGCTCGCGGTCGTCCGCGTCCCCGAGGGCGCCGAGCCGGCCCGCATCGGCAGCGAGGTCGTCGACGAGTCGCTGTCGACGGTCGGGCGCGTCGTCGACGTGTTCGGCCCCGTCTCGCGCCCCTACGTCGCGGTGTCGCCGAGCGACCGCGAGCGGTTGACGGGGCTGCTCGGCGCGAAACTGTACGCGCGGTAGCGCTGTCCTCGGTTCCACACGACCACAAGGCGTATGCCGTATTCGGGTGGAACACCCCGCTGTGCCCTCCGACGGTCCCGTCGGTCGCGCGGTCGCGATCACAGTCGTGCTCGTGCTCGTTCTGCTCGCCGGCTGTACTGGTGTCTCCGTACCGACCGGAGAGCCGTCCACCCACGCCGCCGAGACGACCGGGAATCCGTCCGAGGTCGCGGGAACGATCGAAGCGAGGGTGGTCGACTCGTCTCCCGACGACGCCGAGCCCGTAGAACTCGACGAGCTGTCCGACGACAAGTACGTCGCGGTCGTCGAACGCGTCGTCGACGAGTATCGGGCGAACGAGTCGCAGTTCTCCGCGAGCGTCACCTACACCAACGGCGAATACGACTCCGTGATCGACCAGTACGAGGCGATCACGTCGGACGATTCGTACGCGTACGTCGAACACGAGAACGAGACCGTCCGTATCGAGGTGCTCGTCTACGAGTAGGGAGTCGAGCCGACGACGGCCGCGGACGATTTCCCGATCGTCCGGGCGGGCTCGGGGGGAGCGGGACCCGGCGGGTCGACACCACCCGCATAGAACGCCGGGACGGTCGTCCCGTCAGGCTTTACCTGTCCGGTCGCAAAGCCGCGTTCAACGATGGCACGAGCAGCCGAGCGGGCCGAGTTGGTGCCCGTCATCGGGCTGGAGGTCCACGTCCAGCTCGAGACGGACACCAAGATCTTCTGCGGGTGTTCCACGGAGCCCGCCGAGGACGAGGAGCCCAACACGCGCGTCTGTCCCACCTGCCTCGGGCTCCCCGGAGCCCTCCCGGTTCTCAACGAGGCGGCCGTCGAGGCCGCCGTCAAGGTGGGGAAGGCGCTCGACGCCGACATCCCCGAACAGACCCGCTTCCACCGGAAGAACTACTACTACCCCGACCTCCCCAAGAACTTCCAGATCACCCAGTACGACGCCCCGCTGTGCGCCGACGGGGAGCTGGAGTTCTCCCACGAGGGCGACCGCCGGACGGTGAACGTCCGCCGCGCCCACCTCGAGGAGGACCCCGGGAGCCTGCGCCACGTCCGCGACGGCCCCGCGGATCTGGACGTGCGCACGACCTCGGTCGACCGCGCGGACTACTCGCTGGTCGACTACAACCGCGCCGGCACGCCGCTGATGGAGGTCGTCACCGAACCCGACTTCCGCCACCCGAAGGAGGTGCGCGCCTTCCTCGAGAAACTGGAGGAGGTGCTGGAGTACCTCGGCGTGTTCGACGCGAGCCGCGACGGGAGCCTCCGCATCGACGCGAACCTCTCGATGGTCGACGCCGAGGAGGTGGCCGACGACGGCTCCATCGCCGACGAGGTGCTGGAGTCGGCGAACCGGACGGAGGTGAAGAACATCTCCAGCCACAAGGGCGCCGAGAAGGCGCTGGGCTACGAGCGCAACCGGCAGGAGAACCTCCTGCGCCGCGGGAAGGCGGTCGAACAGGAGACGCGCCACTTCAACGAGACGCACGGCAACACCGTCTCGATGCGCTCGAAGGAGGAGGAGAAGGACTACCGCTACTTCCGCGAGGCCGACCTGCCGGCGCTGCAGGTGTCCGACTGGAAACAGCGCATCGCCATCCCGGAACTGCCGGACGCGCGCCGCGAGCGCTTCCGCGCGGAGTACGGCCTCGACGAGGAGGCCGCCTCGAAGCTCACCTCCCGCAAGGCCGTCGCCGACTTCTACGAGGACGTGGCCGAGCAGTTCGACCCGGATCTGGCGGCGGCGTGGGTCGCCGACACCCTGCTGGGCGAACTCAACTACCGCGACATGGCCGTCGAGGACGTCACCCACCGCCTCGACGAGTTCACGCGCCTCGTCGAACTCGTCGCCACCGACGAGGTGACGACGAAGAACGCCGAGGAGGTCGTCCTCCGCACGATGCTCGACGAGGGGCTGGCCCCGGACGAGGTCGTCGAGCGCGAGGGACTGGGCACCGCGGACGACGACGAGGTCGCCACCGCGGTCGCGGCGGCCATCGACGAGAACCCCGACGCCGTCGACGACTACCACAGCGGCGAGGGCGGCGCGATCAACTTCCTCGTCGGGCAGGTGATGCAGAAGACGGGCGGGTCGGCCGCGCCGGACGACGTGAACGCGATGCTGCGCGAGCGCTTGGACGGCTAACGCCGCCGCGCGAACGCTTTTCCCCCCGCCGGCTGCACGGCCGGTGTGCGACGCCTGCTCGCGCTGTGTTGTCTGCTCGCCCTCGCCGGCTGTACGTACGGGGCGGCGCCACAGCCGACGCCGACCGCGGTGGAGTACAACGTGACGAACCTCGACGCGGCCCCGGTCGCCGTCGAGATCGCGACCGCGGACACACCGGTCGACTCGCTCGTGTTCACGGCGCCGAACGGGACGGAGCGGACGGTCCCGGCGCCGTACGACGGCGACACCACGGCGCCGCGGACGGCGATCCTCCGCCCGTCGAACGTCTCGGCGGTGGCGGCCCCCGGCGCGAGCGTCCGGGCCACGATCACTGTCGACGGCGACGCGTCCCGAACCGGGGCGCTCGACGCGAACGGCACCGAGACCTTCGTCGTCGTCGCCCGGTCGCAGGGGCGGGTCGTCGCGGTCGGCCTCGCCGCCTGCACCCTCGACACGCGGGCGTACTACCTCGACTTCACCAACGGCGGCTACGGACCGGGCGTCGGCATCGCCTGCCGTGGCGGCTCGTGAGTCGCCGTCGGCTCAGTCGTCGGTCGCGACGCCGTCGCTCTCCTCGGCGTCGTCGGCCGGCGCCGCCCCGGCCGTCGCCGGCTCCGGGTCGCCGCCCTCGCCGTCGACCACGCCCTCGGTCCACCCGCCGCGGAGGAACCACAGCGCGCCGACGACGAACGAGCCGACGGCGCCGAACGTCCACGCCCACCACAGCCCGTCCGGCCCCAGCCCGAGCCCCGACACCGGCCCGATGCCGGGCACGACGACGGTGAACGAGTACGCGAGGACGAGCGCCGCGGGGATGCGCAGCCCCCACCGCGACAGCAGCGACAGCCCCATCGCGGTGCGGGTGTCGCCGGCGCCGCGGAACGCCCCCTGTAACACCATCAGCCCGCCGAAGGCGGCCCACGCGAGCGCCGTGATCCGGAGGAACGAGACGCCCTCCCTGACGACGTCCGCGTCGGCGACGAACACCCGGATGGCGACCGCCGGGAACAGCCACACGAGCCCCCCGATGGCGAACAGGACGGCCATCGTCGCCCCGGTGCCGGTCCACGCGACGCGGCTCGCGCGGTCGGGCGTGTCGGCGCCGAGGTTCTGGCCGACGCCCGTGGCGGTCGCCTGCCCGGTCGCGCCGGCGACGGTCCACGAGACGGACATCAGCCGGACGCCGACGCCGTAGGCGGCGGTCGCGGCGGGGCCGAACCGTGCGACGAGGGCGGCCATCGCGACGGCGGCGAACGACCGCGCCCAGCCGTCGAGCGTGCCGGGATAGCCGATGTCGACGAGCTTGCGGAGGACCGCGGGGTTCGGCTTCAGGTCGCCGGGGTGGAGTTGGATGCCCCAGTCGCCCTTCAGGAGGACGTACACGCCGACGGCGGCCGCGAGCGCGCGGGCGAGGAACGTCGCGAGGGCGGCGCCGCGGGTGCCCATCGCGGGCACCGGCCCGAGGCCGAGGATGAACACCGGGTCGATGACGATGTTGACGCCGGCGGAGACGGCGACGATCCACATCGCCGTCTTCGTGTCGCCGGCGCCCTGCAGGGAGGCGCGGAACGCGAAGAACAGGAACGTGAGCGGGAGCGTGAGGAAGATGACCTCGATGTACGCGAGCGCCTCCGTGAACACGAGCCCCTCCGCGCCGATCCAGTTCAGGAGGGGCCGGCGCGCGAGGAAGCCGGCGGTGCCGAGCGCGACGGCGACGGCGACGGCGAGGAGCGTGGTCTGGCCGACGACCTCGTCGGCGGCGCGGTCGTCGCCGGCGCCGACGTGCTGGGAGACGAGCGCGATGGTCGCGGCGGTGAGCCCCATCGCCGTGGAGACGAACATCCACGACAGCGGGAACATCAGGGAGACGGCGGCGACCGCCTCGGGGCTGACGCGGCCGACCCAGAACACGTCCGCGAGGTTGTAGAGGGTCTGGAGGAGGTTGCCGAGGACGAGCGGCCACGCGAGGCTGAACAGCCGGGGCGTCACCGCCCCCTCGGTCATGTCGACGCGCGCGTCGGTGTTCGCCATTGGAGAGCGTCTACCGTCCGGGTGTGGCGTCGGCGCCTAAGGGTTGTGGAGGCGGCCGCGGCGGCCGGCGTCCGTCCTACGACCCGCCCGCGGTGTCGCGCCCCACGCGGAACAGCAGGAGCGCGCCCACCAGTACCGCGACGACCTCGAACACGCGCTCGGTGAGCGGCTTCGCCGTCAGGAGGCCGCTCACCCGGTCCTCGTACACGAGCACGTACTCGCCCTCGTGGCTGTAGATGCGCCCGCCGTCGATCCGGTCGAGCGGCTCGTTCCGCCGCGCCTCACCTGTGTCGAGCGCCTCGCGGACGGCGGACGGAGCGCCTTCCGGGTCCGCCGCCACGTCGTCGAGGGCGGTCTCCGGGTCGACGCGGTCGAGCCCGTAGACGAACGACTCGTCGGCGTGGTCGTACGTCAGGGTCCGCTCGTAGACGGCGCCGTGGGTGCCGAACACGACGTACCGCGGGCGCGGCGTGGCGGGCTCGCCGTTGAACGCCTCGATCCCCGGGTAGTCCACGCGGACGTCGCCGTGACGGAGGCGCGACTCCAGATAACAGCCCGTGTCCTGGTCGGCCGTCGCGAGCGCGGAGAGACACGCGATCTGGTCGGTCGGCCCCGCCCAGAAGCCGGGTTGGTCGAGGCCGATCTCGCCGCCGTCGGTCTCGATCTCGGCGGTGCGGTAGACGTAGTCGGTGCCGGTCACGTCCAGCGGCGGGCCCCACAGCGGCGCCGCGACGAGGAGGAGGGCGAGCGCGAGGCGGACTCGCGAGCGGGTGTCCATACCGGCACCAGCCGTCGTTTCCACAAGAAGGCGGCGGCTCCGGCGCGCTCAGGGCTCGTCGTCGCCGCCGTCGGCGGCGACGCCCGCCGACGCCGCGTCACGGCGGACGGCGAGCCGTCGGCGGGCCCGCGCGGTGCCCGTGACGGCGACGTACCCCGCGAGCGCGACGAGACGATGGTGCCGCCGGCGGCGACGCCGAACCAGTACGACAGCGAGACGCCCGCGACCGTGGCGACGAGGCCGGCGGCGACGCCGGCGCCCATCGCCCGCTTGAACCCGGTGACGGGGCCGGCCGTCGCGACGGGGATCACGAGCATCGCCGCGACGAGGACGACGCCCATGATCTGCATCGCGCCGACGACCACGACCGCGGTGAGCACCGCGAGCAGCCGGGTGTAGCGGGCGGCGTCGACGCCCGCGGCGCGGGCGCCCACCTCGTCGAAGGTGACGTACACGAGCGGGCGGTAGGCGGCGCCGACGACGAGGCCGACGCCGACGGTCAACGCGAGCAGGAGTCCGGCGTCGGCCCGCGAGACGGTCGCGAGCGAGCCGAACAGGTACGCGTCGATGCCGACGGCGATGCCGCCGTCGGCCGCGGTGATCAGGACGCTCCCAACGGCGAACGACCCGGTGAGCACCATCGCCAGCGACGTGTCGCGGGAGGCGCTCGCGTAGTCGACGAGCGTCTGGACGACCAGCGCCGCCAGCGCCGCGACGACCAGCGCCGTCGCCAGCGGCGGGACGCTCGTCGCGAACACGCTGTTGACGAACAGGCCGGCGGCGACGCCCGCGAACGCGGCGTGCGCGAGCGTGTCGCCGATCATCGCCGACTCGCGGTGGACGAGGAAGCTCCCCACGAGCGGGCCGACGACCGCGACGCAGACGGCCGCGAGGTACGCCCGCTGCATGAACGGGGACGCGAGCACCCCGACCCCCGTCGCGCCCGCGAGCGCGTCGAGGAGCCCGCCCCACACGTCGTCGAGGACGACCCCGAGCGCGCGGTCGACGGCGCCGGCGGCGACGAGCGGCGCCGCGACGGCGGGGGCGGCGACGCCGGTCACGGGTGATCGTGAGCGACGACGTGGTGGCCGGCCCCGTACGCCTCGGCGAGCGCGTCCGTCTCGACGAACGAGTCGGGGTCGCCGTGGAAGAACAGCGCCCGGTTCAGACACGCGATCTCGGAGGCGTGGGTCGTCACCACGCCGATGTCGTGTTCCACGAGGAGGACGGTGATCCCCTCGGCGTTCAGCTCGCCCAGCAGGTCGTAGAACGCCTCGCGCGACTCGGCGTCGACGCCGACGGTCGGCTCGTCGAGCGCGAGCAGGTCGGCCTCGGCGGCCAGCGCCCGCGCGATGAACGCCCGTTGGCGTTGCCCGCCGGACAGCCGCCCGATCCGTCGGTCCGCGAGGTCGGCGATGCCGACCCGGTCCAGCGCCGCGGCGACCGCCCGGCGGTCGGCCGCGTCGAACCGGCGGTACAGCCGGCCGGGGTACCGACCCATCCGGACGACCTCGGCGACGGTGACGGGCATGTCGTCGCTCGCGCCGCCGACGTCCTGCGGGACGTAGCCGACGCGCCCCCGTCGCCGCGACGGTGGGCCGGCTCGCCGAACACGCGCACGGCGCCGCCGTCGGGGCGGACCAACCCCAGCGCCAGCTTCAGCAGGGTGGTCTTCCCCGACCCGTTGGGTCCGACGAGCCCGAGGAACGCCCCCGGCTCGACCCGCAGCGACACGTCCTCGACGACCGGCCGCTCGCCGTACGCGAACGTCACGTCGTCGAAGGCGACCGCGGCGCTCATTCCGCGAGGGCCCGCTCCAGCGTCGGGACGTTCACGTTCTCCATCACGTCGAGGTACCCCCAGTCGTCGGCGGCCCACGCCTCGGTGAGCCCGGGCATCGCGGTCAGCGGGAGCACCGCCTCGGCGGCCGTCTCCGCGACGATCTGGTCGGCCGCCCGCTGTGACTCGATCGGGTCCGCACAGACGTACCGCAGGTCGTGTGTCTCGACAACCTCGCGGGCGCGCTCGAGGTCGCGCGTCGTCGGCCGGTCGTCGGGCCCGACCCCGGTGAGCGTCTCGACGTGGACCCCGTATCGGTCGGCCAGATAGCCGAACGAGCCGTGGCCGGCGACGAGCACCGTCTCCCGCGAGGCCCCGTCGACGAGCGCGGCGACGCGCTCGTCCAGCGAGGTCAGCGCCGCGCGGAACGACTCGGCGTTCGCGGCGTGGGCGTCGGCCGCGTCCGGGTCGACCCTCGAGAGCGCGTCGCGGACGGTCGCCGTCGCGTCGCGGACGCGCAGCGGGTCCATCCAGAAGTGGGGGTCGACGCTCCCGTGGTCGTGGTCGTCCCCCGACTCGCTCCCGTCGTGGTCGCCCGACTCGTCGTGGTCATCGGTGTGGTCCTCCTCGGTGTGCTCCGCCTCGTGCTCCCCCTCGTGGTCGTCGTCGTGACCCTCGCCGGCGGCGAGCAGGGCGACGTCGGCGGCGACGTCGACGGCGGTCACGTCCGCGTCGTCGGCCGCGAGGTCGCCGAGCACGTCGTCGACCCACGGCTGGAACCCCTCCGGCCCGTGGACGAGCAGGTCGGCGTCGCGGATCGCCTCGCGGACGCGCGGCCCCGGCTCCCAGCCGTGGCCGTGCTGGCCGACCGGCACGAGCAGGTCCGTCGTCGTCGCGTCGCCGGCGACCTCGCGCGCGACGCCGCCGAAGACGAAGAACGACGCCTGTGCCGCCGCATCCCCGTCCGCCCCCGCGGCGGTCGCCGCCCCGGCGTCGCCGAGACAGCCGGCGACCGCGCCCGTCGTCAGGACGCCGGCGGACGCGAGGAGCGAGCGTCGAGTGTAGTCCATCTCTGATTGTTAATCAGTCCACTCGGAATATTAACTTTGCCATTCAAAGGATCCCAACGTTACTAACACCTCCTGTGGGGCTTCCGGCACGCCGCGCCGCCGGCCCAAGAGCGAAGCCCCCCGAGCGCGCCGGTCCACCCATGCCCACCGACCCGGCCGCGCCCGCGAGCGCGGCCGACGCCGCGATCGCCGACCGGATCGACGACTACCGCGAGTCGCTGTTCGACCTCCTGCGCCGCCCGACGATCAGCGCGACCGGCGAGGGGATGGACGCCGGCGCCGACGCGGTCCGCGACCTGCTCGCCGCCCACGGTCTCGACGCCCGGCGCATCGAGACGGACCGCTACCCGCTCGTGTACGGCGAGCGCGTCGCCGCCGACCCCGACGCGCCGACGGTGCTGTTCTACGGCCACTACGACGTCCAGCCGGCCGAACACCCCGAGGAGTGGGCCTCGCCCCCGTTCGAGCCGACCGTGCGCGACGGGGCGATCTACTGCCGCGGCGCCGGCGACAACAAGGGCCAGTTCGCCGCCCACGCGTTCGCGCTCGACGCGCTCGCCCGCGCGGACGCCGTGCCCGAGGTGACGGCGAAACTGCTCGTCGAGGGCGGCGAGGAGAGCGGGAGCCTCGGCCTGAAGCAGTACCTCGACGGCGCGGCCGGGGTCGACGACCCCGGCGCCGACGCGGACGCGCCCGCGGCGGCCGTCCGCGACGCGGACCTGGTGTACGTCGCCGACGGCCCGCAACACCGCTCCGGGCGACCCACGCTCATCTACGGCAACCGCGGCATCCTCACGTTCCAACTCGACCTGGAGACGGCGAACGCGGACCTCCACTCGGGCAACTTCGGCGGGCCCGTCCCGAACGCGGCGACCGAACTCGCGGAGGTCGTCGCCTCCCTCACCGCGTACGGCGAGGGCACCGACCCCGGGCGCGGCTACCCCTCCGGCGGCGACCGCGTCGCGGTCGACGGCTTCTACGACGACGTCGCCGTCACCGACGCCGACCGGGCGCTCGTCGACGCGCTCCCGGACGACGCCGACGCGGTGCGCGAGGAACTGGGGCTCACCCACTTCACGACCGGCCGCGGCTACTACGAACGCCTCCTCTTGGAGCCGACGATCACGGTGAACGGGCTCGGCGCCGGCTATCAGGGCGAGGGGAGCAAGACCGTCGTCCCGCGGTCGGCGACGGCGAAACTCGACACCCGGCTCGTCCCCGGCCAGCATCCGGACCGCGCGTTCGAGCGCATCGCGGCGCACGTCGCGAGCGTCCACCCGGACGTCGAGGTGACGAAGGGGACGGGGTTCCCGCCGATGAAGACGCCCGTGGACACGCCGGCGAGCGAGCCGGTGCTGTCGGCGCTGTCGGCCGTGTGGGACGCCGACCCCGTCGAGTTACCCGTGCTCGGCGGGTCGCTGCCGGCGGCGTTCTTCCGCCGCGTCGACGCGCTGGCGGACGTGCCGGTGTTGGTGGTGCCGTACGCGAACCCCGACCAGGGGAACCACTCGCCGAACGAGCACCTCGACCTCGACTGCTTCGAGAACGGGATCCGGACGACGGCGGCGTTCCTGGAGCGCGTGGCGACGGCCGACCTGTAGCACGCACCTCGCCGCCTGCCGAACGCTTTAGCCGCGGCCCGCACGCGGTGGGCGTATGAGTCACCCTCGACGCGACTACGGCGTCGCCCGCTTCCTCGCGGTCGACCACGCCGACTCGCCGAGCACGACGCCCGACGGCCGCCTGCTGTTCCGCGCGGACACCTCGGGCACGCCGCAGGTGTGGACCGTCGACGAGCCGGGCGGGTGGCCCGACCGGCTCACCCCCCACGAGGAGCGCGTCTCGGCGCTGGCGGCCTCGCCGACCGAGGAGGCGTTCGTGTACGCGATGGACGCCGGGAGCGACGAGCGCGACCAACTGCGCCACTACGACCTCGCGACGGGCGTCGAGCGCGCGCTCACCGCCGACCCCGAGTCGACCCACTCGTGGGGCGCGTGGGGGCCCGACGGGGAGCGCGTCGCCTACACCGCCAACCGCGCGGACGACGCCCGGTTCGACGTGTTCGTCCAGTCGGTCGGCGGCCCCGACGAACCGGCCGGCGAGCCCGAGCGCGTGTTCGAGGGGCCGGGCGGGTTCCTCTCGGTCGCCGCGTTCGCCCCCGACGGCGACCGCCTCGTCCTGACGAAGGCCCACTCCAGCTACGACGAGACGCTCACGCTCCTCGACCTCGACACCGGCGACACGACCGTCCTCTCGGACGACGCCGAGGCGACGTACGCGCACGTCGGCTTCGACGGCGACGGCGGCCTGCTGTGCGTCACGACCCGCGGCAGCGACACGGCGTACGTGGGTCGCGTCTCGCCGGCCGACGGCTCGGTGACGCCCGTCGCGGGCCACGACGAGGGGACGGGCGAACCGGGGCACGACGTGTGGGACGTGGACGAACTGGCGTTCGACCCGGACACGGGCCGGCTCGCGTACACCGTCAACGAGGGCGGCTACTCGACGCTGCACGCGGGGACGCTCGCGACCGACGCGGCCGGCGCCCCCGCCGTCGACCCGGTCGCGACGCCCGCCGTCGACGGCGTCGTCTCGGACCTCGCGTTCGACGCGGCCGCCGAGCGGCTGGTGTTCACCCACACCTCGCCCACGGAGCCGTACGGCGTGTGCGGCGTCGCGTTCGGCGAGGCGACGGCGACCGACTGGACGCCGGTCGGCACGAACGGCCTCCCCGCGTCGGCGTTCCACGCGCCCGAGACGGTCCGCTACCCGACGTTCGACGGCCGCGACGTCCCGGCGTACTGGACGCTCCCGCCGGGCGTCGACGCCGCCGACCCGGACGCGTCGGTGCCCGCCATCGTCGACATCCACGGCGGCCCCGAACACCAGCGCCGGCCGTGGTTCTACCCGACGAAGCAGTTCTTCCTGAACCGGGGGTACGCGGTGCTGGAGCCGAACGTCCGCGGCTCCTCGGGGTACGGCGCGGCGTACGCGCACCTCGACGACGTCGAGAAGCGCATGGACTCGGTGGCCGACGTCGCCGCGGGCGTCGAGTGGCTCCACGGCGTTCCCGCCGTGGACGACGACCGGATCGTCGCCTACGGCCGCTCGTACGGCGGCTTCATGGTGCTCTCGGCGATCACCGAGTACCCGGACCTGTGGGCCGCCGCGGTCGACTTCGTCGGCATCGCGGACTTCACCACGTTCCTCGAGAACACCGGCGAGTGGCGCCGCAGCCACCGCGAGGCCGAGTACGGGAGCCTCGCCGACGACTACGCGTTCCTGAAGTCCGTCTCGCCGCTCACCCACATCGAGAACGTGCGCTGTCCCCTGTTCGTCCAGCACGGCGCCAACGACCCGCGGGTCCCCGTCGGCGAGGCCGAGCAGGTCGTCGAGGCGGTGCGCGAACAGGGCGTCCCGGTGGAGAAACTGATCTTCGAGGACGAGGGCCACCACACGACGAGCCGCGAGAACCTCGTCGCGGAGTTCGAGGCCATCGCCGACTTCCTCGACGAGCACGTCTGAGCGGTCCGCGGGGACCGACACACGGCGGCGACGGCGCCGCAGTCGTCCGGTTTCCCGTGTCCCGTGCGAGCTCGCCACCGTACGCAGTTATCTCCTCGCGCGACGATCCTCTAGTCGCTATGACACTCACAGCAGCGCGGTTGCTCGCGGTGCTGTTCGCAATCCTCGTGATCGCGAGCGCACCCGTCGCGGCCGTCGACTCCCGCGCCGGCGGGACCGTCGTGATCGCCGAGGGCGAGACCGTCGCCGACGACCTCGAAGCCGTCGGCGGCACCGTGATCGTCCGCGGCACCGTCGACGGCAGCGTGAACGCCGTCGGCGGCACCGTCGTGATCGCCCCCACGGGCGTCGTGCGCGGCGACCTCACCGGCGCCGCCGGCGCCGTCACCGTCGAGGGCCGCGTCGAGGGCGAGACGCAGGTCGCCGCGGGTTCGTTCGTCCTCCGCGAGGGCGGCGTGCTCGTCGGCGACGCCGAGGTCGGCGCCGGCGAGGCGCTGATCGACGGCACCGCCGAGGGCACCCTCTCGCTGGACGCCGGTACGGTCGTCGTCGGCGCGGGCGCGACCGTCGGCGGCGACCTCCTGTACGACGCCGACCAGTTCACGAACGAGGGCGCCAGCGTCGCCGGCGACGTGCGCGCGACCCAGTTCGACTTCGGCGGCGTCGCCGTCGAGGACGTCCAGCTGTTCGCGATCCCCTCGTGGCTGAGCGTCGCCTACACCGTGCTCGCCCACCTCGCGCTGGGCGGCCTCCTGCTGGCGCTGCTCCCCCGGTTCGTCGCCGAGGTCGGCGACGTCGGCCTCACCCGGACGGCCCGCAGCGGCGGGTTCGGGCTGGCGGCGCTCGTGGTCGGCCCGGTGCTGCTGGTGCTGGTCGCGGTCACGATCGTCGGCATCCCGCTGGCCCTGTTGGGCGCCGTCGTTTACGGCGTCCTCCTGTGGGTCGGCTTGGTGTTCGGCGCGTACCTCCTCGGGACGTGGGGCGTCCGGGCGCTCGACCGCACGGACGCCGAGTACGCCCGCTGGTACGCGCTGCTCGGCGGCGTCCTCCTCGTGGGCCTCTCGCGGTTCGTCCCCGGCGGCGGCCTGTTCCGCCTCGCGCTCACGGTGATCGGCGCCGGCGCGGTCCTGCTCGCGCTGAACGCCCGGCGGACGGGCGAGCGCGGCGAGGAGCCGGTGGAGCCCGAGGTGGGGTCGAGCGGCGACCCCGCGGCCTGACCCGGGACGCTCCCGCACGCCCGCCGCGCCCGCTCACGCCGCGGTCCATCGCTCCGGTCGGCCGGCGACGGCGACGTGGAGGCACACGAACGGCGGGACCGCGGCGAACACGCCCACGCTGAGGCCGAGGAGTGGGTCCCGCGCCGCCTCGACCGTCGCGACGCCGGTCCACAGGACGACGGCGACCGCCGCGATGGCGACCACCCGTCCGGCGACGCCGACCCGTGCCGACCGCGCGTCGATCCGGTGTCCGAGGTCGGACCTCGCGAGGGGACCGAGCGCGAGCCACACCGAGGCGAACCCGACGCCGACCCACCCCCACGGGGGCGACGTCTGCAGGATCTGCACGGGGAGCCACACGAGCGCGAGGACCGCCACCGCGACGTCGGTCCACGTCGGCTCGCGGTCGGGGAGCAGTCGAGCCGCGACCGCGTCGAGGGAGGGCATCGGTCGAACGACCTGCCCGGAGCGGATAGTTCCTCGGTGGTCGCGGCGTCGTGGTGTCCACGGGGCACGCAGCCCCGCGGGCCGTGTCGTTCGCTCCGCCGTCACCACCCGTTCTCGATGTCCTCGTTCAGCGCCTCGAGAATCCGCTCGGTCGTGTGCTCCACCACCTGTGCCATGAACTCGGGGTCGGAGTTCGTCGGGTCGCCCAGCCCGCCCAACTCGGTCACGTCCGAGAAGTACGTCCACGAGGTCGTCTCGGGCAGGTCCTTCGCGTTCTGCGGCTGTTTCTCGTCGGCCTTCACGAGGTCCTCGCGCACGAGTTCGACGAAGCTGGTCTCGTGGTCGCCGGCGTGGCCCCAGCCGTCGCCGAAGTGCTCCTCCAACTCGTCGCGGCCGTGGTCGGTCCAGTGGACGACGTGGGCGGTCGTGTCGTGGTCGCGGTTGAGACGGTCGCGCGCGAGCGCCAGCGCCTCCGTGTTCCCGCCGTGGCAGTTGAGGAAGACCACGCGCTCGGCGCCGTGCTCGGCGAGGGAGGCGCCGACGTCGATGAGGGCCCGCTTGTACGTGTCCTGCGAGAGCGTCACGGTGCCGGGGAAGGCCATGTGGTGCTCGCTGTAGCCGTACGGGAGCGTCGGCGCGCGCAGGAGGGCGAGGTCGTGGTCGGGGGCGGCCTCCACTAACGCCGCCGAGAGGTGGTCCGCGCGGAGGCTGTCGGTCGACAGCGGGAGGTGGACGGAGTGCTGTTCGGTGGAGCCGGTGGGGACGACGACGCCGTCGGCGACGAGGAAGCGGTCGCCGGCGTCCTCCCACGTCATCGTCGCCAGATCGTGTTCGGTCTCGGGCATACCCGTCCGGGGGCGGCCCGGGGGATACCCCTTCGGGAAGCGGCACCCGGCGTGCGGGGAGGCGGCTTGAAGGCGGTCCGGCCCGACGCCCGAGCATGAACGAGGACGACCGGGCGCGGGCGGCCGCCCTGCTGCGACGGACCGTGCGACGCGACCGACTCCCCGGGGTCAGCGTCCGGGTCGTCGACCGCGCGGGGACGGTGTACGCCGACGCGTTCGGCTCGCGGGACCTCGCGGGCAACCGTCCCGCGTCGCCCGACACGCTGTACGGCGTCGGCTCGGTCACGAAGTCCGTCACGGCGCTGGCGCTGGCCCAACTGCGGGCGGCGGGGATGCTCGACTTCGACGACCCGGTGTCGACGCACCTCGACGTCGACCTCGGCGGCGACGACGACGAGCCCGTGCGCCTCGGCCACCTCCTGTCGCACACGTCGGGGCTGCCGTCGCTCGGGACGAGCGAGGCGCTCATCGGGCGGCGCCTGCGGCGCTCGACGGACACGATCGCGCTGTCCTCGCGCGACGACGTCCGCGCCCACGTCGAGGACGCCGTCGCCGGCGGGGAGCGCGTGGCCCCGCCGGGCGAGCGGTTCGCCTACAGCAACGAGGGGTACGTCCTGCTGGGCGACGTGATCGAGGCGAACACCGGGCGCGAGTACGGCCGCTACGTCGCCGAACACGTGCTGGAGCCGCTCGGGCTCGACCGCGCCACCTTCGACGACGCGGCGTTCGCGATGGACGACGACCACGCGACGCTGTACCTCCACGAGGACGACGACACCGTGGCGGCGTCGGTGCCGACGCGGGAGCTGTCGCGCCCCGCCGGCGGCCTGTTCGCGTCCGTCGACCACCTCGGGCGGTACGCCCGCCTGTTCTTGAACGAGGGCACGCTCGACGGCCGCGAGGTGGTGTCGCCGGCGACGGCCGCGGCGCTCACCGAGGGCCGCGTCGACACCCCGAGCGGGCCGTACGGCTACGGCTGGCGCACCCGCGAGGCGTGCGGCCACGACCTGGTCGGGCACTCGGGGTCGATCGCCGTCTCCTCCGCGTACGTCGGCTTCAGTCGCGAGGCCGACCTCGGCGTCGCCGTCGCCGCCAACTCGGCGCCCGACTACCCGCTGGTCCGCCTCGGCGAGGCCGTGTTCGCGTGCGCGCTCGGCGCGGACCCGGCCGAGGCGGTGCCGTTCGTCGAGCGCCGACGGCGCTTCGACCGGCTCACCGGGGAGTACGCCGCCTACCGGGGGCTACAACGGGCGTACGTCGCCCGCGACGGCGGGGGCCTCCGCCTCGAACTCGCCGGTCCCCTCGGCGGGGAGTCGCTCCCGCTCGTCGGCACCGACGACCCGCACACGTTCCACACGCCGAACGAGGCCGGCGAGTCGGTGCCCGTCGAGTTCCGCGTCGGCGACGACGCGGACGGCCGCGACGGTCGCGACGACCCGTCCGGCGGCGGCCGCGGCCCGCGCGTCGACCTCCTGTACGACCGGTGGCACCTCCACAAGGTCGCCGACGAGCGCGCCGGCCGCGAGTAGCGGCCCGTCGGCCGCGGCGTCGGGTCCCCGGACGGGGGCGGGCGGGCGCCGCGGGCGTCCGTGTCGGACCGCGAAAGCTTTACCCCGGGTTTCGGCTTATCCCCGGGCAACTGATGGAACTCATCGTCACCGAGAAGGACAACGCCGCGCGGCGCCTCTCGGAGATCCTGTCGGGGGAGGACTTCGACACCGAGCGCCGCGCCGGCGTCAACGTCTACCGCTGGGGCGGCACCCGCTGTATCGGGCTGTCGGGCCACGTCGTCGCGGTGGACTTCCCGCCGGAGTACGACGACTGGCGCGACGTCGAGCCGGTCGAGTTGATCGACGCGCCGGTCCGCAAGCGGCCGACGCAGGAGGACATCGTCCGGGCGCTGCGCCTGCTGTCGCGGGAGGCCGACCGCGTCGTCATCGCGACCGACTACGACCGCGAGGGGGAACTGATCGGCAAGGAGGCGTACGAGCTGATCCGCGAGGTGAACGAGGACGTGCCCGTCGACCGGGTGCGCTTCTCGTCGATCACGGAACGGGAGGTGACCGAGGCGTTCGAGAACCGCGACGAGATCGACTTCGACCTGGCGGCCGCGGGCGAGGCGCGCCAGATCATCGACCTCATCTGGGGCGCGTCGCTGACGCGGTTCCTCTCGCTGTCGGCGCGCCAACTCGGCAACGACTTCATCTCCGTCGGGCGGGTGCAGGGGCCGACGCTGAAGCTGATCGTCGACCGCGAGCGCGAGATCGAGGCGTTCGACCCCGAGGACTACTGGGAGCTGTTCGCCGACCTGCTGAAGGCCGCCGACGACGTCGACGAGGCGTTCGAGGCGCAGTACTTCTACGAGGACGACGACGGCACCGAGGCCGAGCGCGTCTGGGACGAGGCGACCGCCGAGGCGGTGTACGGCCGGCTGCGGGAGGCCGAGACCGCGACGGTCGCTTCGGTCCGCCGCCGGAGCCGCACCGACGAGCCGCCCGCGCCGTTCAACACGACGCAGTTCATCCGCGCGGCCTCCTCCATCGGCTACTCCGCCCAGCGGGCGATGAGCATCGCCGAGGACCTGTACACGGCGGGTTCATCACCTACCCGCGGACGGACAACACCGTCTACCCGGAGGACCTCGACGAGCGCGAACTGCTCGACGAGTTGGCGTCGGGGCGGGGCTTCGGCGACGACGCCGAGTCGCTGCTGGACCTCGACGACATCACCCCCACCGAGGGCGACGAGGAGACGACCGACCACCCGCCGATCCACCCGACCGGCGAGATCCCCGCGGCCTCGGACGTCTCCGAGGACGAGTGGGAGGTGTACGAACTGGTCGTGCGGCGGTTCCTCGCGACGTGCGCGCCCGACGCCGAGTGGGAGCACCTGCGCGTCGTCACCGAGATCGAGGAGGGCGACGACGCCGTCGGCGTCGACGACGGCCCGCTCCGCCTGAAGTCCAACGGGAAGCGTCTCGTCGAGGAGGGGGTACCACCGCGTGTACCCGTACTTCTCGACCAACGAGAGCTTCGTCCCCGACGTGTCGAAGGGGGGAGGCGCTCGCGGTGGCCGACACCGAGTTCGAGGCCAAGCAGACCCAGCCGCCGCGTCGCTACGGGCAGTCGCGGCTCATCGAGACGATGGAGGAGATGGGCATCGGGACGAAGGCGACCCGCCACGACGTGATCCAGAAGCTGTACGACCGCGGCTACATCGAGAGCGACCCGCCGCGACCCACCGGCCTCGCGAAGGCGGTCGTCGAGGCCAGCGAGGAGTTCGCCGACCGCATCGTGAGCGACGAGATGACCGCCCAACTGGAGGCGGACATGCAGGCGATCGCCGCCGGCGAGAAGAACTTCGACGAGGTCGCCGACGAGTCCCGCGAGATGCTCGCGCAGGTGTTCGACGAACTCGCCGAGTCGCGCGAGGCCGTTGGCGACCACCTCCAGAAGTCGCTGAAGGCGGACAAACAGCTCGGCCCGTGTCCCGAGTGCGGCGACACCCTGCTCGTGCGCAAGTCGCGCGCCGGGTCGTACTTCGTGGGCTGTGACGGCTACCCCGACTGCGAGTACACGCTCCCGCTCCCGTCGACGGGCAAGCCGCTCATCCTCGACGACGTCTGCGAGGACCACGGGCTGAACGAGGTGAAGATGCTCGCCGGGCGCAAGACGTTCGTCCACGGCTGCCCGCAGTGCAAGGCCGACGAGGCCGACGAGGAGGACGACGAGGTGATCGGCGTCTGCCCCGACTGCGGCGAGGAACACGACGGGAAGCTGGCGATCAAGCGCCTGCGCTCGGGGTCGCGGCTCGTCGGCTGTACCCGGTATCCGGACTGCGACTACTCGCTGCCGCTGCCGCGCCGCGGCGAGATCGAGGTGACCGACGAGACGTGCGAGGAGCACGACCTCCCGCACCTGGTGGTCCACTCGGGCGACGAGCCGTGGGAACTCGGCTGTCCCATCTGCAACTACCGCGAGTACCAGTCCCGGCAGGCGGGGTCGGAAGCTGGAGACCATCGAGGGCGTCGGCGAGAAGACCGCGAAGAAGCTGAAGGACGCCGGCGTCGAGGACGTCCCCTCGCTCAAGGAGGTGGAGCCCGACGCGCTCGCCGACGAACTCGACGGCGTCGGCCCCGACACCGTGCGCGACTGGCAGGCGAAGGCGGACTAGCGTCGCCGGGGCGGGGCGGCTCGGCGGCCGAACGTCAGTAGCTTTACAGGGGGGGTGAGCGAGTGGTGAGCTATGGCCCTCCTGTCCGCCCTCCGGCGAACGCCGTCGACGCTCCTCCGCAACCCCGTCCTGTTCGTGCCCCTCCTCGTGTTGTTGCTGTTGCAGACCCCGCAACTGCTCCTCCGGTCGAGCGCGCCGCTGCTCGCCAGTCTGCTGTCGCTCGCGGTGTCGGCGGTGTTCCTCGTCGCGGCCCCGTTCGTACAGGCCGGGTTCATCGGCATGGCCGACGAGGCGCTCGACGGGCGCACGTCGCTGTCGACGTTCGTCGCCGCCGGGAAGGCGAACTTCGTGCAGGTGTTCCTCGTGTACCTGCTCCTCGTCGGCGTGAACCTCGCGTTCGGGATCGTCGCGTTCGTCGCGGGCGTCGTCGGCGTGGTGAGCCTCTACCCCGGCGGCGGCACGCCGAGTACGCCGCTGCTCGTCGCGGCCGGGCTCGTCGCGGCGGCGATCGTCGTGGCGTACCTCCTGCTCGTGTTCGTCGTCCAGTTCTACGCCCAGGCCATCGTCGTCGACGGGTACGACGCGCTCGGCTCGGTCAAACACAGCTACGCGGTCGTGCGACGCAACCTCGCGAGCGTCCTCGGCTACACCCTGCTCGTGGGCGTCCTCGGGGGCGGGTTCGGCCTCGTCGTCGGCCTCTCGTCGGTGCTGGCCGCGCCCCCGACGCCGACGCCGGACCCGTTCACCGTCGGCCTCCCGTCGCTCGGCGCGGTCGCCGTGTCGGCGCTCGTGGCCGTCCTCGGGACGCTGTTCGGCGGGTTCGTCGGGGTGTTCTCCGTGTCGTACTACCGGGCGCTGACGGCGTAGACGACGGCCCGCGGCACGTACCGCCCGCATCCGCGCCCTTTTTAGCCCTCTGCACACCACCACCACCAACATGAGCGCCCCGTGGGAGGAGTGGGACCACATCCTCAAGATCGACCCCGACAAGGAGTTACACGGCGACGAGACGTTCGCCGACGCCTGCAAGACCGGCACGGACGCCATCGAGATCGGCGGCACCCTCGACGTGACCTCCGAGAAGGCCACCCGCGTCATCGAGGCGTGCAAGGCCCACGACGTGCCGCTGTACCAGGAGCCGTCGAACCCGGCGGTCGTCGTCGACGACGAGGCGCTCGACGGCTACCTCATCCCGACGGTGTTCAACGCCGGCGAGCCGTTCTGGATCACCGGCGCCCACAAGGAGTGGGTCCGCATCGCCGACGACCTCGACTGGGAGCGCACCCACACGGAGGCGTACATCGTGCTCAACCCCGAGGCGTCGGCCGCTCAGCTCACCAGCGCCGACTGCGACCTCACGCCCGAGGAGGTGGGCGCGTACGCCCGCGTGGCCGAGAAGATGTTCGGCCAGGACATCGTCTACGTCGAGTACTCGGGGACGCTCGGCGACCGCGAGACGGTGAAGGCGGCCCACGACGCGCTCGAGGAGTCGACGCTGTTCTACGGCGGCGGCGTCCACGACTACGACGACGCCCACGCGATGGGGCAGGTGGCCGACGCCGTCGTCGTCGGCGACCTCCTCCACGACGAGGGCGCCGACGCCGTCCGCGAGACCGTCGAGGGCGTGAAGGACGCCCAGGCGGAACTCGCCGACGCCTGAGCCGCGCCGCCCGCACGCTCTTCCCGCAGTCCGTTCCTCCCGCGGTTCGTTCTTCCCGGTCCGTTCCCCTCGCAGTTCGTCCCGTGCCGTGCCGGCCCGTCAGACGTCGTCGACCCGCGGGAACCGGAGGGTGACGACGCTCCCGCCGCCCTCGCGGTCCGCGACGGTCGTCACGCCGCCGACGGCGTCGACGATCCAGTGGACCACCCACAGCCCCATCCCGGAGCTGGACTCAAGCGCGTCCTCGCCGCCCTCCTCCAACACGGTGCGCTCGCGCTCCGGGAACCCCGGCCCGTCGTCGGCGACGACCACCTCCACGACCGTCCCCGCGGGGTCGCCGGTCGGGAGCCGCGGGCGACCGCCGTCCGTCGCGGCGTCGGCGGGGCGCACGCGGACCGTCACCTCGACGGTCGGGTCGTCGCGGCCGGCGTGTTCGACGGCGTTCTCGACGACGTTGTGGACCGCGGACTCGAGCAGGTCGTGGCCCGGCACCCGGGCGCCGGCGTCGGCGGACTCGACGCGCACCGACACGGACGCCGCGGGGAAGTCCCGGGCGATGGTGCCGACGACCCGCTCGGCGACGAGCGCGAGGTCGGTCGTCCCCTCGACGGCGTCGTCGCCAAGCACGGCGTCCTCGGCCATGCGGGCGTGGTCGCTGAGGCGCTCGATGCGCTCGGCGCGCGCCTCGATCCCGTCGAGGTACTCGTGGATCGACGCGTCGCCCTCGCGGCGCGCGAGGTCGATGTACCCCGCGATCACCGTGAGGTCGTTGCGCACGTCGTGGCGCAACACCCGGTTCAACACCGTGAGCACCTCGACGAGCCGCTCGAAGCGCGCGTTCGCCTCCTCGGCCTCGGCGGTCCGCATCCGGGTGCGCACGTCGCCGACGCCGACGGCGGCGCCGAACACGACGCCGCCGCAGGCCACCCGCCGGCGGCCGCCGGCGAGAACGTGTCGAGCGCCCCGACGGCGGCGCTGTACGCCTGCATCACAACCGCGCCGACGACCAGCGGGATCACCCCGATCACGAGCCAGCCGGCGAGGCGGGCGTGGTGGCGCCGCGGCGGGCGGGTCCGCGCGACCCACGCCAGCACCGCGCCGTACGCCCACACCGCACACAGCGGCCCGACGAGCCCCAACACGATCGACCCCGGGCTCCGCCCGGGCGAGGTGAACGCGAGCCCGGCCGTCCCGACGACGAGCGCGCCGGTGAACACGCCGCTGGCGGCCAGCGCCGTCGAGAACCACGCCGGGCCGCCGGGGTCGTCGTCCGGCGGGTGGTCCGCGTCCGCGGCCGCCGCCCCGCCGTCGCCCGCGAGGCCGCGGCTGTCGGTTGCGTCGCTCGGCCCCCCGTCACGGCCCGTGTTCGTCACTGCGTGTCGATTCGATGGGGGAGGGATAAGCGTACCCCACGTGGACGCCGTGCGTCGGACGCGTCCGTCGAGCGCGACGCGCGGCCCACGCCGGTCGCCCGCCCCCCGACCGACACGGATCGTCCGTGGTACGTGTTCACGAGGTGTGACGGCGGGGATCGACCGAGTTTAAAGTCTCGCGCGGGTAGCCACGGGCATGCAGGGCCGAACCTACACGGCGGACGCGACCCCCGGCGAGGCGGTCACCGTCGCCGGCTGGGTCCACGAGACCCGCGACCTCGGCGGCATCGCGTTCCTGATCCTCCGCGACAAGACGGGGAAGATCCAGGTCAAACTCGAGAAAGACGAGATGGACGAGGCGATGGTCGACACCGGGCTCGACGCCCACCGCGAGTCCGTCCTCAAGGTCGAGGGCGACGTGAAGGAGGAGCCCCGCGCGCCCACCGGCGTCGAGGTCGTCCCGACCGACATCGAGGTCGTCGCCCCCGCCGACCCCGAACTGCCGCTGGACCCCTCCGGCAAGGTCGACGCCGAGCTCCCGACCCGCCTGAACAACCGCACGCTCGACCTCCGGAAGCCGGAGGTACAGGCCATCTTCGAGATCCGCGCGGAGCTCCTCCGGGCGGTCCGCGACGCCTTCCGCGGCCACGAGGCCACGGAGATCAACACGCCGAAGATCGTCGCCACCGGGACCGAGGGCGGCACGGAGCTGTTCCCGATCTCGTACTTCGGCGAGGAGGCGTTCATGAACCAGAGCCCGCAGCTGTTCAAGCAGCTGATGGCCGGCTCCAACCTCGAGCGCGTGTTCGAGATCGGCCCGATCTTCCGCGCCGAGGAGCACAACACGCCGCGCCACCTCAACGAGGCCCACTCCATCGACTTCGAGGGCGCCTTCTGTGACCACACCGAGGCGATGGACGTCGCCGAGGCCGTCACGACGGCTGCCTACGAGGCCGTCGCCGAGAACTGCGCCGACGAGCTGGAGACGCTCGGCCTCGCCGACGAGTTCGCGGTCCCCGAGGGCGACTTCCCGCGTCTGAGCTACCAGGAGGCGCTCGACCGCATCAACGCGACGGGCGAACTCGACGAGCACCTCGCGTGGGGCGACGACCTGTCGACGGAGGCCGAGCACGTCCTCGGGCAGGCGGTCGGCGAGCACTACTTCATCACCGACTGGCCCTCGGAGGTGAAGCCGTTCTACATCAAGGACCACGACGACGAGCCCGACAAGTCGACCGGCTTCGACATGATGCACCCGCGCATGGAGCTCGTCTCGGGCGGCCAGCGCGAGCACCGCTACGAGGAGCTCATCGCCGGCTTCGAGCAGCAGGGGCTCGACCCCGAGGAGTTCGACTACTACACGAAGATGTTCCGCTACGGCATGCCGCCCCACGCCGGCTGGGGGATGGGCGCCGAGCGCCTCCTCATGACGATGCTCGACCTCGACAACATCCGCGAGGCCGTCCTGTTCCCGCGCGACCGCCAGCGCCTGAGCCCGTAGCCGACGCGACGCTCCGGATTCTCCGTTTTTCGCCGAGTGCGAGCGCGCCGACGCGCGACTGCCCGTGGTCTTCGGTACCGATACACATAGATTCGGCTCCCGCGTAGCACACGCCATGACGCCGAGCGGGTACTACGACGAGGAGGCCGTCGGGAACCTCCGGGCGCTGTGCGACCGTGTGACCGAGAACTGGCCGGGCGTCGCCCACACGACGATGTTCGGCTGTCCCTCCTACACCGCCGACGGGACGCTGTTCGCGGTGGTGTCGACGCAGGGCGTCGCCCTCACGCGGCTCCCGGACGCCGACCGCGAGCGCCTCGCCGCGGAGGTCGCGGTCGAACCGTTCGCGGCGGGGGCGCGCACCGTCGACCGGTGGGCGGTGCTCCCCGCGGCGGTCGCCACCGACTGCGACCTCGACCGCTATCTCCGCGCGAGCTACGAGGCCGCCCGCTCCGTGTAGCCGTCAGCGGACCCGCTCGTTCTCGCCGTCGTCGCCGCGTCGCCACCGCGCCACCTCGGCGCCGCAGTCGACACACTCGGTGATCAGCTCCGACTCGTCGTCGCCCGCCCGCTCGATGGACACCGCGACCTCCTCGCCACACGACGGACAGTCGTCGCGCTTCAGCTGTTCGCCGTACGCCAACGGCGCGCCCAGCGCCAGCGCCGTCACCCGCTCGTCGCCGCGGTTCCACCCGCGCTGGAACTGCCCCGGCGGGATCCGGATCGCCTCCATCGGCCCGACCGCGACCTCGCGGCGCCGGTCGGGTGCGCCGGCCTCCTCGAACGGCGCCTCGTCCGGTTCCGGGCCGACGACCCACGTCGCCGTCCCCGAGAGGACGACGAACACCTCCGCTTGGACCTCGTGGTTGTGGTAGGCGAAGGCGAACGAGTCGCCGGGCGCGAGTTCGTAGTAGTTGATCGCCAGATCCGTACAGCCGAGCGGCTCCGTCAGGTGACGCATCACCGCGGCGGGCTGCAGCGAGTTGTCGAGGTCGTCGACGACGACGTGGTCCATGCCCGGTGGGTCGACGCCGAGGGCAAAAGCCCGCGGGTCGGCGGCCGCCCGTCCGGGATCGAAACCCCTACTCTCGCCCCGCCGGTGTCGCGAGTATGGACGAGGCGACCGCGTTCGCGCCGGGGCACGTCACCGCCTTCTTCGCGCCGTACCCCGACGACGACCCCGTCCGCGCCGGCTCGCGCGGGGCGGGGCTGGCGCTGGCTGACGGCGTCGAGGTGACGGTCCGCCCCGCGGACGCGCCGCCGACCCGGGGCGACGGGAGCGGGTCGAATCGGACGGTCGACGGCGGCCTCGCGGCGCTGGGCTCGACGGCGTGCCGGCGGAGATGGAGCCGGTTCGACGCGTGCTCGCGGCGCTGGGCGTCGTCGCCGACGTCGAGGTGTCGAGCGACGTGCCCGTCGGCGCCGGCTTCGGCGTCTCCGGGGCGGCGGCGCTGGCGACGGCGCTGGCGGCGAACGACGTGTTCGAGTTGGGCCGCTCGGAGAACGACCTCGTGCGCGTCGCCCACGCGGCGGAAGCCGCCGCGGGCACCGGCCTCGGCGACGTGGTCGGGCAGTTCCGCGGCGGCCTCCCGGTCCGCTTGGAGCCCGGCGCGCCGGGGTACGGCCGGATGGACGGCGTGCCGGCGAGGCCGCGCGTCGAGTACGTCTCCTTCGGCGAGCTGTCCACCGAGCGGGTGCTCGGCGGCGAGCTCGACCCGGTGCGGGAGGCCGGCGAGGCGGCGCTCACGCGCCTGATGCGTGCGCCCGACGAGCGCGAACTGCTCGCCGCGGGACGGGAGTTCGCGGGCGAGGCCGGCCTGCTCGTGCCGGAGGTCGCCGAGGCGGTCGCGGCGGTCGAGGCCGAGGGCGAACAGGCGTCGATGGCGATGCTCGGGCGGACGGTGTACGCGCTCGGGACGGGGCTGTCGGACGCCGGCTACGACGCCGACGCCTGCGCGGTCCACCCGACTGGGGCGACGCTGCGAGTCGACGAGTAGCCCCCGAGGCGTCGGTCGCGAGTGGATGCGCTTTTCGCACAGCGACGACGATGACGGGGTATGACCGACGACGCCGACGCCGCCGACGCGGGCGACCCCGCCGGCGACGCGTCGACCGCCACGGACGCGCCGAGCGAAGTGGACCACGAGTCCGAGATCCCGGAGGACCATCCGCGCTACCAGTCGCTGCTCACCCGCCACCGGATCGAACACGGCGTGGACATCGGCATCACCTCGAAGCAGGGCCTCATCGCCGAGGGGCGCGGCGAGGCGTTCGACTACCTGCTCGGCGAGGCGACGCTCCCGAGCGCCGACGCCGCCGCGCGCGCTGCCGCCGCCCACCTCCTGTTGGCCGACCACCCCGTGCTCTCGGTGAACGGCAACGTCGCGGCGCTGGTGCCCGGCGAGATCGTCGAACTGGCGGCGGCGACGGGCGCGGACATCGAGGTGAACCTGTTCAACCGCACGGACGAGCGCATGCGGGCGATCGCCGACCACCTCCGCGAGCACGGCGCCGGCGAGGTGAAGGGGCTGAAAGCCGACGGGCGGATTCCCGGCCTCAGCCACGAGCGCGCGAAGGTCGACGCCGACGGCATCGGCGACGCGGACGTGGTCGTCGTCCCGCTGGAGGACGGCGACCGCGCGGAGGCGTTGGGCGCGATGGGGAAAACCGAGATCGTGATCGACCTGAACCCGATGAGCCGGTCGGCGCAGGTCGCGGCGGTGCCCATCGTCGACAACATCCTCCGGGCGGTGCCGAACGTCACCCGCCACGCCGAGGAGCTGGCCGACGCGAGCGAGGCGGAACTGCGCGACGTCGTCGACTCCTTCGACCGCGAGGCCGCGCTGGAAGAGGCGGAGCGGGCGATCCGGAACGGCGACTTGGACTGAGGCACGACGAGGAGCGTTCCCGCCCCTCGGCGGGTCGTGGTCGACGCCGTCGGCGTTCGCCGAGGAACCGCAACTGCTACCCCTCGCTGCGAACGCGACACGGATCCATGCCCGACATCCGCGGCGTCGTCCTCGGCGCGGTGCGCCGTCCCGACACCGACGAGTACCTCGTCCAGCGGCTCGCCGGCACCGACGACACCCACTTCCACCGGTTCGTCGGCGGCGGCATCGAACACGGAGAACCGAGTGACGCGGCGCTCGAACGCGAGTTCGACGAGGAACTCGGCGTCGCCGTCGACCCCGGCTCCGTAGTCTGCACCGTCGAAAACCTGTTCGCGTTCGGCGGCGAGTCGCACCACGAGTTCGCCGTCGTCCGCGAGGCGACGTTCGCGGACGTGTCGCTGTACGACCGCGACCGCTTCCACGGCGTCGACGGCGACGAGGGCGACCGGATCGAGTACGAGGCGTACTGGCGGACGCTCGCGGACCTGCGCGACGCCGACGCGCCCTTCTTCCCCGCGGGCATCGGGGACGCGCTCGCGAGCGAGGGGCACACGCACGTCGTCAGTTCGCCCGACGCCGACGTCGCGGCCGTCGCCGACGACCACACCGACGGCACCGGCGACGCCTGATCAGTCGAACCCCGACACCAGCGTCACGAGCCACTGCATCGGGTCGCCGCGCTCGCGCACCTCCACCGACTCGACCCACTTCACCCACTGGAAGCCGCGGCGACCGGGCGCGACCAGCCGGGCCGGCGCGCCGTGGCCGTGTGAGAGGCGCGACCCGCGGACGTGCGTCGCCAGCAGGGCGTCGCGCGCCTCCTCGACCGGGAGCGACCAGCGGTACCCCGTCACCGACGTGAACCGGACGTAGCGCGCGTCGTCGCTCGCGCCGGCGGCGTCCAGCAGGTCGCCCACCCGGACGCCGCCCCACTCCTGCACCGTGTACCACCCGGAGGTGCAGTCGAGCGTCGCCTCCAGCGTCCGGTCGGCGCCGACCTCGTCGTAGCCGAGGGCCAGTTCCTCGTCGACGAGCCCCCGCACCGAGAGCGTCCACGCGTCGCGGTCGACCGGGTCGGGGTCGTCGGCGACCCACGAGGTGACGGGGAACCCCCCGCCCTCCGTCGCGGTGTCGTACAGGTCGCCCGTCGGCTTCGATCCGGTGAACCGCCGGGTCGCGCCGCCGAGCGCGCGGTCGGCCGTCTCGGTCGCGCGCCACGCGACCGTCCCCGCGAGCAGCAGCGCGCCGACCTTCAGCGCCGTCCGGCGGTCGGGGTCTAGCGCCCGCGGCGAGTGGTAGCGCCCGCGGAGGTGCCACAGGACCAACGGGACGAGCAGGAGGCCGAGACCGACGTGGAGGTTCAGCGTGGTCCACGCGAGGATCGGGACGTTGCCGCCGAGCACCCAGAACACGCCCGTCGCCAGCGCCGCGAGCGTGACGACCGCCTGCAGGACGGAGACCGGGGTGAACCGGTCCCACGCCGCCCGCGCGGTCACACGGCGGCGGACGCGGTACAGTTTGAAGCCGACGAGCGCCGCCAGCGTCAGCCCGACCGTCGAGTGGAGCCAGAACACCCACGCGCCGCTCGGGCGCCCCTGCGTGAACGAGTACAGCCCCGAGGCGACTTCGAGGGCGACGCACGCGGCGATGGCCCAGTCGACGACGCGGGCCGGCGGCTCGACGCGCCGCAGCGTGCGGCCGGCGGCGGCCCGGAGGCGGGTCGACGCCCCGCGGTCGGATCGCTTCGCCACGCCGGAACGGAGGGCGGCGAGGCGTATAGTTCCGCGGCGTCAGTTCCCGGTCAGTCGCTGGCGGCGGCGCTCGTACTCCTCGTCGTCGAGCTCGCCGCGGGCGTACCGGCGGTCGAGCACCGCGAGCGCGTCGTCGTCCCGGCGCCGCTCCGGGCCGTCGACGGCACCGTCGCCCCGGGCGAGGACCACGGCGCCGTAGACGACCGCGCCGAGCAGCGCGAGGACGAGCAGCGTCGTGATCAGGCCCCCAACGGCCCGAGCCACGGGAACAGCCCGCCGCCCATCCACCCGCCGCCGGGCCACCCGCCGCCCGGCCCGTGCGGCCCCATCGGTCCGTGGGGGCCGACCTGTGCGAGCGCACCGAGTATCCGCGTCGCCGTTTCCATCGCGTTCACCTCTGGTTGTGCATACGCTACCCAAGACTATCGGGCTTGTGCCGGTTCCCGGGCGCGGAGAACCGTGGACACGCGGACCGCCCGCGACCGGGAGTGGGAGTTCCGCGAGGACGTGGCGGGCCGACTCGGTGGCGGGTCAGTCCGCCGTCGCGTCGGGCGCGAGCTGTTCGGGGGGGGGCCGCCCGGCAGCTCGTCGCGGTCGTGCGCCTCGGCGAAGTCGATGTCGGGGCCGGTCGGCACGAGCCGCTTGGGGTTGAGGCTCTCGTGGGACTTGTAGTAGTGGCGCGTGATGTGGTCCACGTTGACGGTGTCGGCGATCCCGGGCGTCTGGTAGAGGTCCTTCGTGTACGCCCAGAGGTTGTCGTACTCGTGGATGCCCCGCCGGTTGCACCGGAAGTGGGTGTGGTACACGTGGTCGAAGCGGACCAGCGTCGCGAACATCGCCACGTCGGCCTCGGTGAGCCGGTCGCCCGCGAGGTAGCGCCGGTCGGCGAGTAGGTCGTCGTACTCGTCGAGCGCGTCGAACAGTTCGTCGACGGCCTCGTCGTACGCCGCCTGTGTGCTCGCGAAGCCGGCGCGGTAGACGCCGTTGTTGATGCGCGGGTAGACGTCGTCGATCAGGTCGTCCACCTCCCGACGGGAGCCCTCGGGCCACAGGTCGACGCCGTTGCCCTCGAAGGCGGTGTCGAGCATCCGCATGATCTCCTCGCTCTCGTTGTTGACGATGGTCTCGGCCTCTTCGTCCCAGAGGACGGGTACCGTCACCCGCCCGGTGTAGTCGTCGTCCGCCTTCGTGTAGATCTCGCGGAGGTAGTCGGCGCCGTACAGCGGGTCCGGCTCGCTGTCGGAGAACTCCCACCCCTCGTCGTAGCGTTCGGGCCGCGTCAGCGACAGCGAGATGCCGTCGAGCCCCTTCAGCGCGCGCGTCATCGCGACGCGGTGGGCCCACGGACACGCGCGGCAGATGTACACGTGGTAGCGGTCCTGCTCGGCCGGGAACTCGGGGTTGTCGACCGGCTCCGCGCCCGGCTCCGGGACCGACCCGTCGATCCAGTTCCGGAAGCTGGTCTCGGTCCGCTCGAACTCGCCGGAGTCGCCCGTGTCGCGTCGGACGCCCGTGCGCCACTCCCCGTCCACGAGCATGTTCGTCGCGTCGCTCATCGTACCGATCCCGACGGTCGCGAGCGGGTAAAGCCGTGGGGCGGCGGAAGCCGCCGCACATCCGTCCGATCGGTAGATGATTCATTTATCGAAACGAGTCGGCAAAGAAACTATGTGGGGGTGTGTCGAAGCCGGCCCATGGGACGGAAGTGCCAGAACTGCGAGTCGATGGTGACGGAGCGGTACGCCCGGGTGTTCGCGCCGGACGCGACGGCGGGGCCGCGCGTGTGTCCCAACTGCGACGACCTCGTCCGCGACGGCGCGGACGTGCGGAGGGCCCGCGCGAACCGCGGATAGCGCGCCGACGCGACCCGTCACGGTCCCCGACGGGAGCGGTGCGGCCCCGCGCGCCGGTCACTCGACGGTCCCGGCGCTGACCCGCCCGAACCCGCCGAGGACCGTCCGGTAGTCGACGTCGGTACACACCGCCCGGAGCGCACGGTGGGCCGCGGCGACCCGCTCGTCTTGCACCGCCGCGGGCGAGCGGTCGAGCGCCCCCGCGGTCCCCGGGGGCGACCCGGCGCGCACGAACAGCCGGAACGCCGGGTTCAGCGCCCGCCAGCCCCGGCGGCTCGTCCGCGCGAGGTCGAGCAGTCCGATCCGGCCGCCGGAGCCGACGAGGGCGGCCCACTCGCGGACGGCCGCCGCCGGCTCCGCGAGCATCCCCGCGACGAACGCGCCACAGCAGGCGTCGACGGCGTCGGCACGCAACGGCGGCCGCGTCGCGTCGCCGCGCACGAGGTGTCCCGCCGCCCCGCGAGCGAGCCCGCGCTCGCGGGCGACGCGGAGTACACCCGGCGCGAAGTCGACGCCGACGTACGAGCCGTCGGGGCCGACCCGCTCCTCGAGGTACGGGCGGTTCGCGGCGGTGCCGCAGCCGAACTCGACGACCGTCGCGCCGGGCGCGGGGGCGAGCGCGTCCGCGAGCGTCCGGCGGAGCGTGTCGACGCCCGGCCCCCGGCGCGCGAGCGCGTCGTACAGCCGGGCGACGCGGGTGTAGAACTCCGGCGCGGACATCGCCGCGAGCGCCGGCACCGCCGGGGGCGAGGGGGCGACACGGTCACAGGCGGTCGCGGACGACCCGGGCGACCGTCGGCGCGTCCGGGCCGAGCACGTACACGACGGGCTCGACGCCGACGCCGCCGGTCTGGTAGACGACGACCGTCTCGGCGGCCGCGTCGACGCCGGCGTCGGCCAGCGCCGTCGCCACGGGGTCGTCGCTCGCGCCGGGGTCGGTCTCGCCGTACTCGCGGGGCTGAACTCGACGGTCGGGTGGCCGGCGTCGGCGAGCGCGGCCACCAGATCCGGGTCGTAGCGGACGTTCACCGCGCCCCGGACGCCGAGGCCGGCCGCCCGCGCCGACAGGAGGACGCCGGCGACGTGCTCGCTCACGCCGAACTCGGGGTCGCTCGGGACGCGCGCGGTGCCCTTCACGTCGAAGATCCGACCGGGGACCGCGGCGACGTCCTCGATGTCGACGGCGTCGGGGACGCACTCGACGAGGTTCGAGCCGACGTGGGGGATGAGCCGCGCGAACCCGGACGCGGCGGTCAGGGTGCGCAGCCCCCGCCGGAGCGACGCGAGCGTGCGCTCGCGCTCGCGCAGGCCGCTGTCGGGGTCGTGGACGGCGAAGTCGTACTCCGCGCCCCGGAGCTCGGGCATCGCCGCCTCGTGGAGCTCCGCGAGCAGGTCGCCCGCCTCCAGCCGGCGGATCAACACCTCCACCTCGACGAGCGCGGCGACGCGGCTCATGTCGCCGGCGGCGAGCCCTCGGCGACGCGCGCGACCGTCTCGCGGACGCGCTCGTCGGCGGCGACGCGGTCGTTCGTCGCCACCTCGCCGTGGGCGTACTTCGACACCGCCGACTGGCTGATGCCGAGCGCGTCGGCCACCTCGCGCTGGGTGAGGTCGCGGCCGCGCAGTTCCTCGGCGAGCATCGCCCGCACCGTCGGGAGGAACTCGTCGACGACGACCTCCTCGACGAACTTCACGAGCCGGCCCCGTCGTCCGCGTCCGTGGTCGCGGCCCCGTCGCTCCCGGGCGCGAACTCGGGGTCGTCGCCGATGCGCGACGCCTGCGGGCCGGTCTGCCCCTGGTACTTCGAGCCGCGCTCGGCGCCGTACGGGCGGTCGGCGGGCGACTTCAGCTCCGTGAACGTGAGCTGTGAGACGCGCATCCCCGGCGACAGCGCGACGGGCGCGTTGCCGAGGTTGGAGAGTTCGAGCGTGATCTGCCCCTCGTAGCCGGGGTCGCACAGCCCGGCGGTCGCGTGGACGACGACCGCGAGCCGCCCCAGCGACGAGCGCCCCTCGACGTGGGCGACGATGTCGTCGGGGATGGCGACGGTCTCTTTGGTCGTCCCGAGGACGAAATCCCCGGGGTGGAGGATGAAGTCGTCGCCCTCGGGGACGTGCGTCTCCTCGACGTACTCGTCGACCTCGCGGGCGTCGTTCGGGTGGATGCAGGGGATGTTCGTGCGTCGGAACTCCAGGAACTCCGAGCCGAGCCGGAGGTCGACGCTCGCCGGCTGGACCTGCGTGTCCACGTCGTCGAGCGGGTCGATGACGAGGTCGCCCTCCGCGAGCCGGGCGAGGATGTCCGTGTCCGCCAGTATCATGATCGGAGCCGCGGCGGCCGGCGGCAAGAAGGTTCCTCACCGCCGCGCCCGCCGACCGGATCGCCCCGGGTGCCGTGGGTCACAGCAGTTCGGCGAGCAAGCCGAGCACCGTGAGCACGCCGACGACCGCGGCGGCCTCGCCGGTCGAGAGGTCGCGCGCCGCCGCCAGGCCGTACAGCCGGACGGCGCCCGCCCAGATCGCGACGACGCCGGCGGCGAGCAGGCCGACGGCGTCGAGACCGGCGAACGCCGCGGCCAGCGCGTCGGCCGCGCCGTCGGGCGTGTCGGGCAGCGGTGTCGTCCGGAGCCGGTGCACGAGCAGCGCCCCGACGCCGACGACCCGCACGAGGCCGGGCACCAGCCCCCAGCCGGCGACGACGAGCGTGTCGCCGAACGCGCCCTCGCCGCCCGCGAGCGCGCTCCCGACGTGGAGGGCCGCCCCGTGGAGGAGCCAGAACAGGGGGACGACGAGGAACGCGGCGCCCGGGAGCCAGCCGTACTCCGCGGCGACGAGCGCGCCCACCTCGCGCTCCACGGTCGCGGGCTCGTCGCAGCCGGTGGGCGTCGTCTCGAACGCCGAGTTCTCGCAGAACGGGTCGCCGGGGTAGGCGGGGTTGTCGACGGTGACGGTGACGTCGAGCGCGGCCGCGAACTCGCCGAGGAAGACGGCGACGGCGCCGGCGGTGACGAGCGTCACGACGGCGACCGCCGCCAGCGCGTGGGCGACCGGGGGCGAGCCGTCGTGGGCCTCGAAGTAGCGGTGCGGGCGGAGGAGGGGCGTGCGGGGACGCGACATCGGCGGGCGGTGTCGGCCGCCGGACAAATAGCTTCCCGTCGCGGGTGCCGTGCCCCGGTCAGCTCACGACGACGGGCTGGCTCGCCCCGTGGTACGCGGCGTGGAACCCGACGAAGTGGCCGTAGAACGCCGGCAGCAACTCCTCGCCGACCCGGGCCGACCGCCCGTCGAACTCCTCGGCGGTACACGCGACCGCGTCGCCCAGTGCCGCCTCCACGTCGTCGGGAACCGCCTCGCCGACCGACCGGAACGCCTCCCGGTAGGCGGCGGCGACGATGCCCAGCGGGAGCGCGCCCACGCGGACCGTCGTCCCCGCCGGCGCGTCCAGCCCCCGCTCGACCGCGCGGTACAGCAGGCGGGCGTCCGCCACGCCGTGGTCGGCGAAGGTACGTGGGTCGCCGTGTGCCCCGCCGGTAAAGTTGCTGTATGTCACCATGGAACACAGTACGCCGTTCCGGAGCATTACTAAGCGCCGCCTGTGCGACAGTTGCACACGCCCGGATCGACGGCCGGAACCGAGCGACTGGGGCGGGATGGCACCGCCTACCGCCGGTGCGACACCCTTTCGGTTGCGCTCCCCGCAGGCGAGGTATGAGCACGAAGCAGGCCATCGTCGTCCGCACGGACCTGGGGATGGGGACGGGGAAGCTGGCCGCGCAGGTCGCCCACGCGTCGCTGTCGGCGTACGAGGACACCGACGCGAAGACGCGGACGGCGTGGAAGGGCGAGGGGCAGAAGAAGGTCGTCCTGAAGGGGGCCGGCGAGTCGCAGCTGTTCGAGTTGGCGGACAAGGCCCGCCGCGAGGGGCTGCCGAACGCGGTGATCCGCGACGCCGGGCACACCCAACTCGACCCGGGGACGGTGACGGCGCTGGCGATCGGCCCCGGCGAGGAGTCCATCGTCGACAAGGTGACGGGCGACCTCTCGCTGTACTGATGCGGGAGGCCCACCCCCGCGAGCGCGCCACGGGCGTCGACTACTACGTCAGCGACGCCGACGGCATCGGCGGCCGCCTCCGCGTCGCCCCCGAGGACTTCCGGGTGCGCGAGCGCGAGCGGATGGACCCCGAGCCGGTCGACGCCCACGCGGGCTCGTACCCGTTCCTCCTCGTGCGCGCCACCCTCCGCGGCTGGGACACCAACGACTTCGCGAGCGCGCTGTCGAACGCGATGGGCGCGAGCCGCGAGCGCGTCTCGTGGGCCGGCACGAAGGACAAACACGCCGTCACGACCCAACTGTTCACCGTCCGCGACGCCGACCCCGACGAGATCCCCGACCTCGACGGCGCCGACGTCGAGGTGCTGGGGCGGGTGGGCCGCGACCTCTCCTTCGGCGACCTCGCGGGCAACGAGTTCGAGATCCGGGTGCGCGAGACCGACGGCGACCCCGCGCCGATCACACGGGACCTCCGGGCGTTCGCGGCGGGCCCGGACCCGGACGAGGTCGATCCCGCCGCCGACACGACCGAGTCGGTCGAGGTCGCGGTGCCCAACTGGTTCGGCCACCAGCGCTTCGGGAGCCGTCGGCCGGTCACCCACGAAGTCGGCCTCGCGGCCGTCCGCGGCGACTGGCGCGGCGCCGTCCTCGCGTACTGTGGCAACCCCCACGAGGCCGAGCCCGAGGACTCCCAGCGCGCCCGCGAGGTCGTCGAGGACGAAGCCGACAGCGACGCGCCGGACTGGACGGCCGCGCTCGACGCGATGCCGGGCCGCCTCCGCTACGAGCGCTCGATGCTCCACCGGCTCGACGAGGGGGCCGACTGGCGCGAGGCGCTGGAAGCCGTCCCCTCGAACCTCCAGCGGCTGTTCGTCAACGCCGCGCAGTCGTACGTGTTCAACCGCGTGCTCTCCGAACGCCTGCGGCGCGGCCTCCCGTTCACGCGCCCCGTCGAGGGCGACGTGGTGGCGTTCGTCGAGCGCGACGTGGCGTTCCCGAAGCCCGACATGGACCGCCTCCAGCGCGCGACCGGCGGGCGCGTCGACACGCTGGCGCGCCACTGCGAGCGCGGCCGCGCGTTCGTCACCGCGCCGCTCGTCGGCACCGACACCGAGTTGGGCGACGGCGAACCCGGCGAGATCGAGGGGGAGATCCTGACCGAACTGGACGTCGACCCGGACGACTTCGAGTTGCCGGGTGAGTTCCGCTCGCGGGGCACCCGCCGCGCGGTCGCGGTGCCGACCGAGTTGACCGTCTCCGACGCCGAGGGCGACCCCGTGTTCGAGTTCGCGCTCCCCTCTGGGTCGTACGCGACGGCGCTGTTGCGCGAGTACCTGCAGTGTGATCCGGAGCGGCTCTGAGTCTCATGGGTCTCAGACACGCGTCGGGGCTGGCTGCCGCGCTACTGACCGGCCTCGTGTTCTTCGTGGCGATCAACTACCTCTCCTTGTTCGGGGTCACCGGCCCGTCGTCGATCCTCTCCGAGGAGTGGGTCCTCATCGCCGTCGGCGTGCTCATCGGATACGCCGTCTCGTGGGCCGCCCACGAGCCGGCGTAGGAGAGCGCCGACACGGACGACGGAGCCGACTGCGGGGCGGAGGACCGAAACGGACGCGCTTATCCACGCACCGCCCGTGCCACGACCATGAACTGTCGGCGGTGTGGATCGCCCCTCCGCAAGCCCGGGGACTACTGCCTCTCCTGTGACACCGCCAACTGCGAGAGCGTCGTCGTCGACTTCGACACCGACCGCGCGACGCTCACGATGCTCGGCTTCGAGCCCGAGCACCCGCCGGACGACTTCGACCCCGCGTCGCTCGTGCTCGGGGAGACGACGGTCACGACGGTTCCGGACGACGGCGAGCAGACCGCCCCCGTCCAACTGCGGAACTTCGCCGGCCGGGTCGCCGACGAGGTGCGCCGCAAGCGCCCGGAGACGGTGTACGCCGCCGGCGAGCGCGAGCCGCTGCGGGAGGCGCGCGCCCAGCTCCACTACGAGTTCTACCGCGTCCCCGACGACGACCCCGTGGGGGCGGTGCTGGCGCGGCGCGGCGAGCCGGCGTTGGAGGTGGTCGACGCACCGGCGGAGGCGAAGCTCGGCGGCTCGCACTCCACGCTCATCGGCGAGCGCACGGGGATGAAGGCGATCCTCGCCGCGGCGGAGCACCCGCACGTCAAGAAGGTGATCCCCGGCCCCATCGACGCCGGCGGCTCCGGCTCGCGGACGGGCCTGCGCGCCAAGGTGACGCGGGCGGACGAACACGGCAACGTCCGACTGCTGCTGCGCGACGGGTCGAGCGTGCAGGAGAACCGCGTCGTCACGACCGCGGGCGACCGGGAGACGGGCGAGCGCGTCCGGGACGACCTGAACGAGGTGCTGGAGGAGGCCGGGTTCGGCGAGGGCGGCGGGCGGTAGGAAGCGACGGTCCGTCTCAGACGGCGCCGTGGTCGCCGGCGAGCCCGTGTTCGTCGGCCTCGGCCCGCGGGTCGGCGCGTTCGTACAGCGCGTGGAGGGTGAACGAGACGTTGCGCTCGCGACAGCTGTCGCGGTAGCCCGCGAGCGCCTCGCGGTCGGGGAACTGGACGCGGAAGTTCCACCCCGTGTGGTCGCCGCTGGCCGACACCGGGTGGGCGCCGGTCTGCTCGAAGGCGTGGTAGGTGGTTCGGTGCGTTGCCGGCGCCGCCAGCGTCGCGCGGTAGAACCGGAAGTCGGGTCCCTCGCCGAGGACGCGGACGTCCGCCACCGACTCGTCGTCGCCGATGGCGTCCTCGAAGCGCGTCAGGTCGTCGCCCCGGGCGAAGAACTCGATGCGCGTGGTCTCGCCCTCGATGGTCCGCTCGAGGTCGGCGGTGACCTCGGGGGCGGCCGCGAGCGCGTCGCGAAGGACCGGCGTGGATAGGTGGAATTCGGCGATGAGCATTCCGTGGCTGTCTCCTAGCGCAGTACCGTCCACCCACGCTCATAAAGCTGTGCCACCGTTGCACGCGTCGTGCGACCGGGTCCCGGGCTCGCGGGAGATTCGCGGGGTTTTTGACGCCGAACGGCGAAGCGACTCGCATATGGCTGAACAGAAGAAGGCGCGGAAGGTCGGGAGCGCCGGCCGGTTCGGCGCGCGATACGGCCGCGTCGCCCGCAAGCGGGTCTCGGACATCGAATCGGAGATGGAGAACGCGACGGTCGACGGCGACTCGGTGAAGCGGATCGGCACCGGCGTCTGGGTCAACGAGGAGACCGGCGAGACGTTCACCGGCGGCGCCTACCGGCCCGAGACGCCCGGCGGTCGCTCCGTGCGCCGCAGCATCCGCGCGGCGCTGGAAGACGAGAGCGCCGACGAGTAACCACCCCCGCCCCTACCACAGATGAGCTACAAGTGTTCCCGATGTAAGCGCGACGTCGAACTCGACGAGTACGGCGGCGTGCGCTGTCCCTACTGCGGGCACCGCGTCCTCCTCAAGGAGCGCGCGCCCGACGTGAAGGAAGTCGACGTCGTCTGAGACGGGCGACGTGGCCGACCCGTACGACCACCGCGCGGTGCTCTCGTTTCCCTACGCCTCCGAGCGGCGCGCCCGCGTCGTCCACGACGCGATCCACGTCGAGGTCGGCGGGATCGACGACGACCGGTCGACGGCCGACGCGACCCGCAGCGGCGCGACCGTCGAGGTCGTCGTCCGGGCGCGCGACCTCGTCGCGCTGCGCGCGGGCGTGAACACGTGGACCCGGCTGGTCGAGACGGCCGAGACCGTTGCGGCGGTCGCCGAGGCGTAGGCGGTCGTCCCACGGCCGGTACCGTCTCACCCCCTCTCGTGAGCCGACCGCCGCCGTGACCGTCCCGCCGGTCCGTCGGGATCCGTCGGTCGCGTTCCGACTCCAATGACCGGGCTTTTCACCCCGAAGCCCAACTGCCCGTGTATGCAGGGTAGTCTGCCGCCGGAAGCCCAGGAGAAGATCGAGGAACTACAGGACCTGCAGGAGCAGGCCCAGCAGCTCGCCGACCAGAAGCAGTCCACGCAGACCTCGCTCACCGAGGCGAAGGCCGCGCTGGAGGCGCTCGAGGACATCGACGAGGACTCGACGATGTACCGCGAGGTCGGCGAGATCCTCGTCGAGACGGACTACGACACCGCCTACGACGAGCTCGAGGAGAAGGTCGACACCCTGGAGCTGCGCGCCGAGCGCTTCGACTCCCAGGAGGAGAAGGTCCAGCAGCAGTTCGAGGACCTCCAGGAGGAGCTCCAGCAGATGCTGCAGGGCGGCGCGGGCGGCGGCCCGGCGGGCATGGGCCCCGGCGGCCCCGGTGCCGGCGGCGCGTAAGCCGTGAGCGCGGACCGTCCCGAGCCGACCGACGAGGCGGTCGTCGAAACCGCCTCCGACGCGGCCGAGGGGCTCGTGCTCGACCGGTACAGACAGTCGCAACTGCGTGACTTCGACGTGACCGTCACGTTCGAGGACGGCGTCCTCGACGTCGACGTGTACGTCAATCCGCCGGCCGACTCCGACGTGGACGCCGAACGGGTGGCCGACGAGGCCGCCCGGGCGGCCCGCGACGCCGTCGACGACCTGTTCGCGGCCGCCGACGACGGCGAGTGAGGCGCTCGCCGCCCCGACCGGCCGTCGGCCGCTTCTCGCGTCCGCGAGGTCATCTGGTATCAACGCCCAAGCCGCTGCGTGACGTGTGGTACCACATGGCACTAAAGCGCACGAGCGGGACGACCGCGCTCGACGTGTACCGCGAGCGACTCCGGGCGGAACCGACGTGTGTGAAGTGCGGGCTCACCGACGAGGGCGGGCGCTGGCAGACGCGATACCGCGAGCGGCGGCTGGTCTACCGGCACGTCTGCCCGCGCTGCGGGGCCATCGACAGGCGGACCATCCGGTTCGACGGCGAGGAGTGATCGCGGGAACGGCGGACGCGGGGCCGGGTCGCGCGCCGTTCGGGAGGGCTCCCGTCGGCTCATAGTAACGCTTACTGCCAGTTCACCCCTACTACGGGCGTGACTTCCGCAGGCGAGGCCCGGTCCCGCGGCGTCCTCCTGATCACCGTCGACTCGCTGCGCGCGGACGCGCTCGGTCCCCACACGCCGACGCTGCGCGAGCTGGCGCGGCGCGGGACGACCTTCGACGCCGCCGTCGCGGGCGGCAACTGGACGCCGTTCTCCTTCCCCGACCTGCTGGGCGCTCGGCCGGTGTTCGCGGACGCCTCGACGCCCGGCCCGGCGACCGACCCGACGCTCGCGGAGACGCTGTCGGCGGCGGGCGTCCGCACCGCCGGCGTCAACGCGGGCAACGGCTTCCTCGCTGAGTACTACGGCTACGACCGCGGCTTCGACGAGTTCGAGTCGTTCCTCGACGGCGCGCGCACCCCCGTCGGGCGGTTCCTCGCGACCCACCCGACGGTCAACGGCTGGGTGCAGTACCTCGGGTGGCCGGTGAGCAGCGCGAGCGCGAAGCTCCGCGGCCGCGAGCGACGCCACGCCGTCGACACCTCCCACCTCCACGCGCTGGAGCGGCGGGGGCTCGACGCGATCGACCGCTTCGGCGCCGACGACCGGCCGTTCTTCCTGTGGCTCCACTACATGGACGCCCACACCCCGTACGTCCCCGCCCCCCGGCACGTCCGCGCGGTGACCGACGGCGAGGTCGGCTCGCTCCAGACGCTGCTGGGCCACCTCCGTGCGGGGCTGGGCAGGGAGGTCGACGGGGAGACGCTGCGTACGCTGCGTGCGCTGTACGACGCCTCCGTCCGGCAGATCGACGAGTCGATCGAGCGCGTGCTCGGCGCGCTCGTCGACGCCGGCGTCCGCGAGGAGACGACGGTCGTGCTCGCGGGCGACCACGGCGAGGAGTTCCTCGAACACGGCCACCTCGCGCACTACCCGAAGCTGTACGACGAACTCGTGCGCGTCCCGTTCGTCGTCGACCACCCCGGCGCGCCGGCGCGCACGGAGGAGGCGGCCGTCCCCCTGCGCGACGTGCCGCCGACCGTCTGCGACGCGCTCGGCGTGACGCCGCCCGCGGCTTTCGCCGGCGAGAGCCTCCTCCCGACCGTCGTCGACGGGGTCGCTCCCGACCGCGCTCCGGTGTCGTCGCTCGCCCTGCGCGGCGAGTCGGTGACCAGCCAGCCGATCCCTCGACGGCTCGGCGACGGCACGCCGTTCGCGGCCGCGCGCACCGCCCGCTGGACGTACGTCCGCGGCCCCGACGGCGACGTCGAGGTGTACGACCGCGACGCCGACCCGGGCGAACACGACCCCGTCGACCGGGACGCGGTGCCGGAGTCGACGCTCGCCGCGCTCGAACGGACCGTCGACGACCGGCTCGCCCTGCTCCACGACGCGGGGACCGACGACGCCGCCGGCGACGGGGGCGGCGACGCGCCCGCGGAGATCGAACGACGCCTCGAGGCGCTCGGCTACCGCTGAGGGCGCCGCCCCCGTCGCCGCCCCGGGAGCCGACGGTCGCGCTCGGCCGCCGCCGGCCCGCGACGGCGAGTAGATTTCACGCTCCACGACCCGAACGTATTAGTGCGAACCCGCGTCACAGCCGGTATGGTCGAGGCGTTCGCGGTCGCGAGCGGCAAGGGGGGAACCGGCAAGACCACCACGACGCTCGCGCTCGGCATGGCGCTGGCCGCGGACCACGACGTCACCGTCGTCGACGCCGACACCGGGATGGCGAACCTCCTGTTCCACGCCGGCCTTGCGGACGCCCCCGTCACGCTGCAGGACCTGCTCGACCCGGAGTCGGCCGCGGTCGACGTCGCCGACGCCACCTACGAGCGCCACGGGATGCGGGTGGTGCCGTGCGGCACCAGCCTCGCGGCGTTCGAGCGCTCGGACCCCGCCCGGCTCCGGGAGGTCGTCGCCGACCTCGCGGCCGACACGGACGTCCTCCTGTTGGACTCGCCGGCGACGCTCGCCTCGAAGTCGGCCGTACTGCCGATCGTGCTCGCCGACCGGGTCGTCGTCGTCACCCAGCCGACGATCCCGGCGCTGTCGGACGCGCTCAAGGTGCAGGAGTACGCCACCTCCTACGGCACGGGCGTCGCGGGCGCGGTGTTCAACAGGGTCCGGGGCGACCTCGGCCGCGTCGAGGAGCGGGCCGACCGCTACTTCGAGGGGCCGATGCTCGGCTCCGTCCCCGACAGCGACGCCGCCCGGGCGGCGCGCGACGCCGGCGAGCCGCTGCTGGCCCACGCCCCGGACAGCGACGCGGCGGCCGCCTTCCGGGCGGTCGCCGCGGGCATCGACCCCGGCCGAAGGCCGCCGACGACGTCGCCGACCGCTTCCGCAGCGCCGTCGTCCCCGAGCGGCCATGAGCGGCGAGCGGCCGGCGCCGACCCCGCCGACGGTCGGTCGGCTCCCCCGCGGCGACCTGGTGCGCGCCCGCGTCGCCACCGACTTCGAGACGCCGCTGGCGGCCGCCCTCGACGACGAACTCACCGGCTACCTCCGGGTCGAACCCGGGGAGACGCTGTTGGGCGGCGACGACGCGGAGGCGGTGATCACCCTCGCCGACGGCGTCCCCGTCCTCGCGTACGACGGCGGCGACGACGCCGACGGTCCGGCGGCGCTGGCGGCGCTGGCGGGCACCGCGCCGGTCCGCGTCGAGAGCTACCGCCTCCCCGCCGACGCGCTCGCGACGCTCCACGACCCGGCGACGGACGCGACGGCCCCGTTCCGGGTCGCGCCGGCCGGCCCCGCGCGCGACCTCGCCGACGCGGACGCGTTGGTCGAACGGACCCGCGCCGTCGCCCCCGACGACCGGCGGGAGGCCGCCGGCGATCACGACGCGCTGGCGGCGTTCCTCGCCGACGAGGACCGCGTCGAGGCCGTTCGCGCGGACGCCCGCGCGGAGGCGGAGGCCCGCGCGGCCGAGTGGGGGCTGACCGACCAGCTCGGCGAGTGAGGCCGGCCACGGGCTCCACCCGTCGGGAGTACGTCCCGGCGTCCGCGCACCTCCGCAGGGCGACCGCGGTGGCCGACGCGGGCGGCGCCGCCGGGGCGACCGACGGGACCTGACCGCCGTCCGTCCCGCCGCCGCGACCGGGGCACCTACGGTGTCGCCGCTCGTTCTCCCGCCCGTGACGGTCCTTCGACTGGTGGCCGCCCGCGACGTCGCCGACTTCGCCGAGTGGTTCCGGGCGGGCGCGGCGTACACCGACCGCGTCGCCGACGGGATGGGGTTCGACCGGACGGGCGCGAACGCCGACGGCGCGGACCCGCTCGCGGCGCCGGCGCCGACGACCGCGGCGCTCCGGGACGGGGTCACGGACCTCGACCCCGGCGTCGCCCGGGTGGTCGCGGCGACGTTCCTCGGCGACGCGGAGTTCGGCGCCCCGTTCCTCGCGTACACCCCGCGGTGGTACCGGCTCGGACTCGCCGGCCCGGTCGCGCTGGCGACGCGGCGGCTCCGGCGCGTCGCCGAGCCGTTTGTGGAGCGCGCCGTCGCGGCGCCGGCGGAGGACGACCGGCCGTCCGGCGTCGCCCCGGACGGCGTCCCGCCGACCGGCCCGGCCTACTCGCTCCCGTCCGACCTCCACGTCGGCGAGGAGGCGGTGGCTGGGGTGCGCGACGCGGGCGGGTGGGCGGCGTTCGAGCGCTCGTTCCGCCTCGCGGACGCCGTCCTCCACACGGAGTGGTTCGCGGACGTCGCCCGGGCGGGCGGCGTCGCGGTCCCGAGCGACCTAGTGGATCGGACCGTGGCCGAGTCGGCGGCGTACTACACCGGGCGCCGGGCGGCGCTGTCGCCGGAGGTACGGCGGTTCCAGCGACTCCTGTTCGCCGACGACGAGTGGGTCCGCGACGTCGACACGAGCTACCGGCTGCGCTCGACGCTGTTCGGCGTCTGGGAGGGGATACTGCGGCGCGAGCGACGACGGCTGGAGCGACGCGACCGCTGACGGCGACGCCGGTGGTCAGGCGGTCGGCAGCGTCACGCGGACGCTCGACCCCTCCGCCCCGACGGTGCCGCCGCAGGAGTCGACGGCCGCCCGGACCGTCCACAGCCCGACGCCGGTGCCGTGGGTGGTCTGCGTGATGGCGGCGTCGTCGAAGACGGTCGCGCGCTCGTCGGCGGGGATGCCGTCGCCGTCGTCGGCGACGACGACGGTCGTCTCCCGCGGGCCGGCCGTGACGGTCACCTCGACACGCGGGCGGTCGCCGGCGTGTTCGCAGGCGTTCTCGACGAGCTCCTCGAGCGCGCGTTCGACGCGCGAGTCGCCCCGGACGGGGGCGCGCTCGGGGGCCGTCACGCGCAGGTCGGCGTCGGGGAACCGGTCGGCGGTGGCGTCGACGACCGCCACGGCCGCCGCCGCGAGGTCGACCGACTCGCCCCGGCCGACCGGGCTGTCGTACGACCGGAGGATCCGGCCGGTCGCGTCGGCGTAGCCGCCGAGTCGGTCCGCCCGCCCGACGACGACCGAGAGGACTCGCGCGCGTCGTCGACCGCGGCTGCGGACGGCCCCGACGACGGCTCGTTCGGGCCCTCACCGCCCGTCGAGGCGGCGTCGACCCCGCCGTCGGTCGCGCCGGCGGGGGCGTCGAGCCGGTCGGCGGCGCGGGCGGCGTGGCCGCGGATGACCGTCGCGTCGTTGCGGAGGTTGTGTCGCAACACCCGCGCGAGCACCGCCAGCTTCCGGCGTTCGCTCGCGAGGCGGCCGGCGCGGACCCGCTGGGCGTCGTAGAAGCCGATGATCACGTGGGCCGCCGCCCCGACGGCGAGCAGGTTCCCCACGAGAAACGTTCCCGTTCCCGGCGCCGCGGTGAGGCCCGACGCGACGACGTGGAGGCTCACGACGGCGCCCAGCACGACGAGCCCGAGCAGGTTCCAGCCGGCGACGCGGACGAGGTTCCGGTCGCCGAAGCGGCTGCGGTACAGCAAGACGCCGATCGCAACCAACGCCAGCGAGACGGCGGTCCCCACGACCGCCAGCCCGCTCCGAACCGGGTCGGCGGCGCCCGCGAAGCCCGCGGCGTTCGGCACCGCCAACACCGCCCCGGTCAGCGCGACGAAGCCGGCCGCCGCGAGGCGGACGCCCGGCCGTCCGACCCGCCCGTCGTGTCCGTCGATCGGTCGGAGGCCCAGCGCCGCCGCGATCCGCTCCCCCGTAGTCGTGCCTCTCATGTGCGTTCCCGTACAGCCCCGCGGGTCAATCGGATAAGAGTGTCTGACGTTTCGGCGAAGTGACCGGTTCGTGAGGACGGGAACGGACCGCCCGACGGGGTTCGGCGGGGTTCGGCGGGATCAGTCGGCGGTCACGGGGTCGTCGTTCGCGTGGTCGCGGCCGAGGACCAACGCCGCGACGTGGGTGGCCAGCAGGCCGACGAACAGGAGGGGCCGGCTCGCGACGCCGGTCGCGAGGATGGGGAGGTACGTCAGCGGGAGGAGGGCGGCGGCCCAGAACGCGAGCGCACGGCCGGCGCGGGCGGTCACGCCGACGGCGTCGGCCGCGACGGCGGCGACGCGCGACCGGAGGCGGTCCGGGACGACGGCGTCGGGTGCGGGCGGGGTGGGGACGGAGGGTGTTCGGTCGGTGGTGGACATGGGTCGGGCGTGGTTCGTACACGGAACGCCGACACCGTATAAGGGGAACACCGTTGCCGGCAGTTCGGCCGTTTCACGCCCCGTTCACGACCGTTTTCGGTCCCGATCCGGCGGCGACGCCACCGTTCACGACGCTTCGAGAGAAGGGTAGAACGTTTATAATCGTCTCTCGTTTCGTTTCGACGCACGCGTCGTGTCGGTTCGTCGGCGGCGAAACCGCTTTCGCCCGGGCGCCTGAGTCGGCGGCCATGCGCGACATCGAGGGCGATGCGGTGGCGATCACGGGCGCGAGTTCGGGTATCGGGGCGGCGACCGCGCGGGCGCTCGCGGCGGCGGGGGTCGACCTCGCGCTGGGCGCCCGTCGGGCGGACCGACTGGCCGAGTTGGCGGAGGAACTCCGCGACGAACACGGCGTGACGGCCGAACCCGTCCCGGTCGACGTGACCGACAGCGACGCCGTCGACGGCTTCGTCGCGGACGCGGTCGACGCGCTCGGCGGCCTCGACGGCGTCGTCGTCAACGCGGGGGTCGGCCTCGCGGGCGACGTCGAGTCGATGTCGGACGAGGACTACCGCGCGATGACGGGCGTCAACGTCGACGGCGCGTTCTACACGGCGCGGGCGGCGCTCCCCCACCTGCGCGAGTCGTCCGGGACGGTCGTGTTCGTCGCCAGTTTCGCGGGCGAGTACCCCCGCCCGGGCAATCCGGTGTACGCGGCGACGAAGTGGTGGGTGCGCGGCTTCGCCCACAGCCTCGAGGGCCGCGTCGGCGCGGACGGCGTCGCCGTCAGCGTCGTCAACCCCACCGAGGTGCGCACGGAGTTCGCGTCCGAGCAGGGCGAGTCGTTCGAGGAGCGGTTCGACCCCGACGACGTCACCGAACCGACGGCGATCGCCGACGGGATCCGCTTCTGTCTCTCGCAGGAGGGCACCGACACCGTGAGCGAACTCGACCTCTACCGGCGCGACAAGTTCGCCGGCTGGTAGCCCGGACGCGCCGGCGGCCCCGTCGCGACGGCGCCGTCGATAGCGGGGCACTACTTATCGTGTCGTGCTACCAATAGGCACGGTATGAGACGGGAGTGTTCCATCTGGCGAGCCTGCACCGGCGGCGAGGCGGTCGCACGCGTCAGCGACGCCTCCCCGCCGCGGTCGTTCCGCAACCGCGCGGTCTGTCGCGCGTGTCTCGACGCGCTCGAGGCGGACCCGACGGTCGAGCCGTGGTCGAGGAGCGGTTCACGCCGCGGGCCGCCTGACGGTCGCCGCGGCCGTCGGGCCCGCCGTACGGGACGCCGCGTGACCGGTCAAACCGACGGACGCGCGGGCGCGCTCGGCGTCGGCCCACTCGAACGGGACGACGACCCGGTTCGGGTCGTCGGTGTCCCGGAACAGCCGGTACCCCTCGGAGCCGTGTTCGGCGCGGACGGCCGCGTGGTCGTCGACGGAGGGCTTCCAGCCGTCGGACGATTCGACGCGGTGGTCGATCAGGATCGTCGTCACGTGGTGTTCACCGCCCTCCCGACGCGCTCCGCCGGCAAGGACGTGTGCACGAGTCGCGTTCCGCTCGCCGCCGTCCGGTCCCGGCTCACGGCGCCGCACGCCCTCGCAGCCGTCCCCCGACGACGGTCGCCGCGGACACCGCCCCGCCGACGGCGAGCCCGGTCCACGGGACGGCGGGGCCGTCCGCGGGCCACGAGGCCGGGTCGCCGCCGTCGAACGCGCGGTTCTCGTACACGAGGAGGTCGTCGCCCCGGTGGACGACGGCGAGGTCGCTCGCGCCGTCGAGCCCGGCGTAGCGCTCGTAGTCGGCGGTCTTGGACACGACGACGTACTTCACGCCCAGCGGCGCGACCGCCGCGCCGAAGCCGTCGCCGGGCGGTTCCGCGAGCAGCGCGTCGAGCCGGCGGTGCGTCGGGTCGGTCGCCTGACTCCCGATGCCGAGGTCGGGGTCGCGGCTCGCGACCGTGTCGGGGCCGAAGAACAGGGGCGCGGGCGCGGCGACGGTGCCGCCGGCCCACTCGTAGCGCATGTACTGGTGCCACGGCAGGTACAACACCCGGTAGTCGCCGTCGTCGGCCGCGAGCCGCTCGTCGACGGCGTGCCAGTCGTCGGGGTAGTCGGTCGCCCCGTACGCTCCGCCGAAGCCGGCCGCCATCGGGAGCGTGTACACGAGGGGGAGCGCGACCAGCAGGGCGACGAAGCAGGCCGCGAGCAGCCGGCGGCGGTCGGGCGACAGCGAGCGCTCGGCGGCCGCCGCCCGCAGGTCCGCGCGGAGCCGGCGGACGCCGACCGCCCCGAGCAGCGACAGCGCGAGCGCCACGAGGGCGACGAACTTCCCGGCCTCGCGCATCCCGGCGCCGACGGGCGTCGCGGCGAACGCGCGGTACAGCGGGGCGACCGCCGGCACCGCGACCCCGACGCCCAGCAGCACGCCGACGGCGGCCACGAGGGCGAGCCCCGGCGCGAGCGACCCGTCGGCCGCGAGGGCGCCGGATACCGACAGCGCCAGCAGGAGCACGAAACAGCCGACGACGAGCCACACCGGCAGCACGTCGACCGGGAGGACGTACCCCTCGCGCCAGAAGCCGTACAGCATCGCCGCCGAGAGGGGGACGTTGCCCAGCACGCTCCCGCGGGGGCTGAAGGCGGCGAGGTCCGCCCCGTCGACGGTCGACAGCTGCGAGTCGCCCGCCAGCACCGCCGCCAGCGCCGGGAGCAGCCAGTAGGCGTTCGCGCCGACCGCGAGGGCGCAGAAGCGCGCCGTCCGTCGGAGCGTCCGCCGGGCGGCGTCGGTCGCGGCGCCCGCGAGGCCGACCTCGCAGGCGACGAGCAGCCCGCCGGCCACGGCCGCGAGGACGGCCGCGTGCGGGTCGAACACGGCGACGAGCGTCACCCACCCGAGCGCCCGGACCGGGGAGTCGCGGTCGCCGACGGCGTACGCGCGGAACGCGACGACCGCCAGCGGGAGCACGGCGTAGCCGAGCGCGAAGTACCACTGCCCGGCGAGCAGGCGGACGTACAGGAAGGGGTTGACGGCGTACAGCACCCCCGCGAACAGTCGGGCCGCGAACGGGCCCGACGGGTCGCCGGTGTCGGCAGCGTCGGCAGCGTCGGCGGCGATCGTCGCCCGCAGCACCGCGCCGGCGGCCGCGTACCCCGCGTACCCCGCGCCGGCGACGACGCCGACCAGCACCGCGCGCTGGACGACCCACGCCGGCGCGACGAGCGAGACGGCGTCGAGGATGGCGACGAAGGGGAGCCGGCCGTAGTACAGCGGCCCCTTCGCGTCGAGCGCGAACCGCAGGTGGGAGGCGTCCGGCGCGAACACCATGTCGAGCGCGAGGAGGAACCCCTCGCCGGGGCCCAACGGCGGGACGAACAGCGCGAGCGCGAGCGCGGCGAACGCGCCCGCCGCGAGGCGGTCCTCGCGCCGGCGGCCGTCGCCGCTCCCGTCCCCGCGGTCGTTCACGGCAGGTCGGTGGGCACCCCGTCGGGATAGCGTTCCCGGAGTCGCCGCACGACCGGCGGGCCCGCGAGCGCGGCGAGCGCGAGCGCCCACGCGAGGAGCCACACCCGGACGACGACGCCGCGGAGGCCGCCGCCGGTCCACGCCACCTCCTCGGGGGTGGTGTCGGTGAAGCCGTTGGCCCACCCCTGCGCGCGGAAGTGGTCGGCGTCGGCCGAGCCGGTCCACCCCGCCGCGTAGGAGGTCCGCACCGTCGTCACGGGCGTGTCGGAGAACGACCCCTCGACCCAGTAGTCGAGGACGGTGCCCTCGGCCGTCTCGTGGGTGACGAGCCGGGCGTCGTCGGGCACCGCGTCGGGGCGCTCGCCGCCGTCGAGCAGGACGCCCGCGCCCTGCCGGTACGTGTCGTCGAACGCCAACTCGCCGTCGAGGACCGTCTCGGCGTCGACGAGGCGCACGTCGGCGCCGGCGTCGGCCGCGGCCTCGCGGTCGAGGTTGACGGCGACGACCGTGGCGTTCGCCGGCGGGTCGTCGCGCCCGTCGACGACGACGCCCGGGACGCCGTCGCCGTTGGCGGTGAAGCCGGTGGCGGCGGGGTGGCTGCTCCGGGCGACGGTCACCTCGCGGACGACGACCTCGCTCGAGGCGTTCGGCTTGATCCGGATCGACAGCGTGTCGCCCCGGGCGGTCACCGACTGCGGGAACCGCGAGAGGGGGACGACCTCGCGCGCGACGAGCGAGTCGGGCGACTTCTCGCCCTCGTACCAGTACAGCGTCGCGACGCCGTCGCCGGTCGCGTCGGCGTCGACGCGGTACGGGTAGCCGTCGCGCGTCGCCGCCGCCTGCGCGACGGGCAGCGGCTGGGTGTCGGCGTCGACGCGGAGTTCGACCGCGCCGCCGTCGGCCGTCTCGACGTGGGTCGTGGTGCGCCCGGACTCGTTGGGCGGCGTCCACCAGCCGGCGGTGCCGTCGTCGAACGACGGGTTCGCCAGCACGTTCGCCCCGACGACCTCGGTGTCGGTCTCCTCGGGGTACACCAGCGCGTGGAGGCCGCGCTCCTGCTCGACGCGGTCGCGGTCGGGCACGCCCGTCACCCGGTAGACGGTGACGCCGTCCGCCTCGAAGGCGCGCTCGTACGCCGACGACGACGCGAACCGTTCGTTCAGCGTCGCGGGGTCGCCGAACAGCCACGGCGCCCCCCACTTCGACTGCACGCGCGGCGGCCCCGCGCCGTAGTCGTCGGGCGGGTCCGACTCGACGACGACGTACTCGACGCCGAGGTCGCGCAGGCGGCCGTGGACCGGCTCGCCGGCGGCGACGTCCTCGAACAGCCGGGTGACGTAGTCGACGTTCGGGATCCCCTGGACGACGCCGCCGCTCTTGATCCCGACGTGGTTCGGGTACGTGTCGCGCAGGCGCAGTTGGGTGGTGTAGCCGTACGGCACCCACAGCGCGCGGCCGTCCAGTTCCTCGGCGACGGCGCCGTACTCCTCGGGGACGGCGTAGTCGTCGCCGCGAACGCCCTCCAGCCCGAACGCGCCCGCCGCGGGGGCGGCGTACGCGACCAGCGAGAGCACGACCAGACAGACGAGCAGCGCCCGGACCAGCGGGTCGCGGGCGTCGCTCGCGCGCGAGCGGTGGGCGTCGGCGTCGAGTCGGTCGCCGACGCCGCGGGCGCCGTGGAGCACCGTCTCCAGCCCGGCGCCGAACAGCAGGCTCAGCGACAGCAACAACGGGTACTGGAGCTTCGCGGGGTTGCGCACCGACCAGAACAGCGGCACCGTCTCGAACAGCGGGTCGGTGAGTCCCAGCCACGTCGCCACCATGAACGCGACACAGCCGAGCGCGATGGCGTAGTAGAGGCGGAGGCGTTCGCGGCCGACCGCGAACAGCGCGACGACCGGGAGCACCAGCCCGATCACCATCGTCGGGTCGGTGTTGTACCCCAACTCGTTCATCGCGAGCATCCCGTGGTTGCCCGCGAGGCGGACGACCGCGAGGAGGCTCGCCTGCTCGTAGTTCCACCGCAGGGTGGTCCACAGCACGCCGTCGCCGTCGCCGAACCCCGCCGCGCGCTGGAGGATGTGGTGGACGTTCGGCAGCGAGAGGACGAGGCCGAGCGTGCCGCCGGCGACGAACTTCGCGAGCTTCCGCGGGTCGTCGCGCGAGCGGTACGCGAAGTAGGCGGCGAACGGGCCGATCATCCAGAAGACGAGCCACGGCACGATGGCGGTCGCGCCGAACACGACGCCGACGAGGAGGGCGGGGCGCCACGCGTCCGTCTCGTCGATCCGGTAGAGGTAGTGGACGACCAGCGGGAAGCCGACGAAGCCGATCAGCGTCGAGACGCCGCCGTTGACGAACTCGCCGACGGTGAGGGGGTTGATCGCGTACACGCCGGCCGCGAGGTAGCGCGGCACCGGCCGGTCGAGGAACCGCCCGGCGAACACGTAGAACGTCGCGAAGCCGGCGGGGACCAGCGACAGGTAGAACAGGTTCTGCCCGAGCGCGCCGCCCAGCGCCGTCACCGCGCCGAGGTACGCGGGCATGACGTTGTACACGTACGGGAACCCCAGCCCGCCCTCGTGCCACGTGCCGAGGAACTTCGCGAACGCCCGCGCGCCGTAGTACGGGACGAAGTCGCCGAACGCGTACAGCCGACCCACCTCGATCCCGCGCAGGAGGAGCGCGTACGCCAGCACGAACAGCCCCACCCCGGCGGCGTGGGGCGCGAGGTCGTCGCCCGAGAGGTCGACTCCGAAGCGGGTGCCCTGCGAGTCGCTCATCGGCGCACCTCACACATAGCCGAGGTCCTCCAGTCGTTGCTGGGCCATCCCCGACACCCGGCGCTCGGGCTCGCTCCCGTCGGGCCACGCGGGCAGCGCGTCGTACAGGGCCGCCTCCACGTCGGCGGGGAGCTCCGCCTCGGTCGCGGCCGCGCCCGGGGTCTCCGGCAGCCGGAACCCCACCGCGGCGTCGTCGCCGCGGGAGACGATCAGCTTCCAGCCGTCGCGGTAGGCGGCCTTCTTCTCGTGGCCGTAGCGGGCGGCCTCGACGATCGGCACGCGGTCGGCGGGGACGCCCCGCGACAGCGACGCGCCGGTCGTCGCCAGCGCCTCGGGCTGGCCGAGCGCGTCCAGCAGCGTCGGCGCCACGTCGACCAGCGACGGGGTGCCGCCGGCGCGCACGTCGACCCCCTCGACGGCGAGCGGGACGCGCGCGATCGCCTCGAACGGCGTGCCGCCGTGGTCGATGCCGTACGCCGGCCGGGAGTCGCGGAACGTCCGCCGGTCGAGCGTCGCCCGCTCCCACATCGCCTCGCCGTGGTCGCCGGTGACGACCAGCGCCACGTCGTCGGGGAGCCGCTCGCGCAGCACCGCCAGCCGGTCGTCGACGCGGGCGGCGGCCGCCCGGTACAGCCGGCGGCGGTGGTCGCGGTAGCGCCGCCCTCGACCCCGGGGTGGGGGTCGTCGCGGAAGCGCCACCGCCGGAGCCCGTCGATGGAGTCGTCGACGTCGAAGCGCTCGCGGTACGGCGCCGGCGCCGCCACCGGCTCGTGGAGGTCGCCGAGGTGGAGGTACGAGCAGGTGCGGTCGTCGCGCCGCCGGTCGAACCACGCGAGGAAGTCCCCGAGCACGTCGTCCGCGGGCGCGTCGTCGTACACGCGGTGGGTAACGAACCGCCCCCCGAGCGCGAAGAACGGCATGTGGAACGCGAACGCGCCGTAGGTGTCGTAGCCGGCGGCGGCGAACGACTCGAACACGGTGCGCTCGTCGTCGGGCAGCGTCGGCGGGATCACGAGGTCGGTCGCGCCGCGGTCGACGTCGTCCGACCGGCGCATCGACCCGTGTTCGTGGGGGTAGCGCCCGGTCGCCAGCGAGGTGACGGCGGGGAACGTCCACGGCGACGGCGTGACCGCGGTGTCGACGCGGCGCTCGGCGAGGAACGGCGTCGTCTCGGCGTCGACGGCGTCCGCCCGGAGCGCGTCGACGACGACGCAGACGACGTGGCGCGGCGCGTCGGGCGCCGCCGGCAGCGACGGCAGGTCGGCGGCCCGGCGCGCGAACGCGCGGTCGGCCCGGACCCGCTGGACGCGGTTGTACGGCACCGCGAGCAGGCGTTTGACGCCGTGGGGCAGCCGCTGGACCACCTTCCGGGTGACGTCGTCCAGCGTCGAGCCGTCGTCGTCGACCGCCCCGTCCGGCCGGCTCACGCCCCCTCACCCCACTCGGTCGCGGCCGCGCTCGCGGTCGACGGGTCCGCGAGCAGTTCGACCATGCGGTCGGTCGTCTCGGTCATGCTCACCGCGTCGCCGGCGGCGGCGTTCGCGTCGGCGATCTCCCGCAGCCGGTCGCGGTCCTCCCAGAGGGCGACGATGCCGTCGGCGAGCGCGGCCGGCGAGCCGGGGTCGACGAACGCGGCGTCGCCGCCGGTCTCGACGGTCGAGGTGCGCATGCCGTCGTTCTCGAAGGCGACGACGGGCTTGCCGTACGACTTCGCCAGCTGGAACACGCCGCTGACGCCCGTGCAGGTGTGGTACGGCATCAGGACGGCGGTGGCGTCGCCCCACACCTCGTCCATCGAGTCCTCCTCGACGTAGCCGGTGAACGCGACACCCGGCTCGTCGCCGAAGCGCGCCTCCAACTCCTCCCGGTGGCCGGGGTAGTCGGGGTGGGAGCCGCCGGCGATCACGAGTTCGGCGTCCGGCACCGCCTCCCGGACCGCGGCGAACCCCCGCACCGCCGTCTCGATGTCCTTCGTCGGACCGAGGAAGCCGAACACGAGCAGACGCAGCGGCGCCTCCATCGGCGCCCCGCCGCCGTCGGCGCGCACGAACGTGCCGTGCGGGACGTGGACGGGGTCGCCGACGGGGTAGCGCTCGGCGACGATGTCGCGGTACTCGGCGGCGGTGACGGTCGTCGCGTCCGACAGGAGCACGAGCTGGGTCGCCGCCCGCGCCCCGAGGCGTTCGAGCGTGCCGACGGTGTCGTCGACGTGGTCCTCCTCGACGATCTCCAGCAGGTCGTGCAGCGTCGTGACGACGGGCACGTCGAGCAGGGCGCGACACAGCGGCGGGAGCGCCAGCCCGAGGAAGCGGTGGGCGTTCGTCGTCCCGAAGTACGTCATGTGGAGGTTGAACTGGACGGCGTCGTACCCGCCGGTCCGGAGTTCGCTCACGAGCGCCCACGCCGAGCGGGCGGAGTCGCGCGCCCACACGCGGCGGACCTCGTAGTCGCCGCGGTCCTCGACGTCGGGTGCCCGGTCGGTGCGGCGCGCGAACACCGTCACCTCCGTGTCGTCGCGCGCGGCGTACGCCCGCGCGGCTCCTCGCCGTACTCCGCGAGGTGGCCGCGGTTCGGCGGGTGGGAGGTGACGAGCGCGACGTGCATCGGGTCGTCCCCGCGGTCGTCGTCGCGGGCCGCCTCGTCGGCGTCCCCCGTCGCCCCCGGTTCGCGCTCGTCGCCCGCCGCCGGCGCGTCGGCGCCGCCGTCGGGCACGGCCCGCGGCGTCTCGCGGAGCGTGCCGCGGATGCGGAGCAGCGACCGGAGCAGGTCGGGCACGTCGCTGCCGACGTCGACGTCGCTGTCGCCGGGGTCGGCCCACGCGATGGGCACCTCGCGGATGTCGAAGCCGCGGCGGTGCGCCAGCGCGAGCAGTTCCGTGTCGAACGCGAACCCCGTCTCCGCGAGGTCGTCGCCGACGGCGGCCCACACCTCGCGGCGGAACGCCTTCGCCCCGCACTGGAAGTCGGTGACAGGGACGCCGGTGACGCCGCGGGCGAGCAGGCGGTACCCCCGTCCGAGCGTCCGCCGGAGCAGCGACTGCCCCTCGCGGCCGGCGTCGCCGGCGTCGCGGGACCCGGCGGCGACGGCGGCGGTGCCCCACTCGACGGTGCGGTACAGTCGGTCGAGCGCCTCGACGGGGACGGCGCCGTCGGCGTCGACGAAGCCGAGCACGTCGCCGGTCGCGACCCCGAGGCCGGCGCGGAGCGCCCCGCCCTTGCCGCGGCGGTCGTCGCTGCACGCGAGGGCGACGCCGTCGTGGCGGGCGACGCGCTCGGCGACGCGGCGGGCGTCGTCGTCGGGCGCGTCGAGGCAGACGACGACCTCGTCCCAGCCGGCGGCCAGCAGCCGCTCGACGAGGCCGGTCCACACGTCGGGGCGCTCGTCGTACACCGGGAGGACGACGGAGCGGTCTGCGGTGCGGTCGGCGGGCGATTCGGCGGCGGATCGGTCGGTCGTGTGGCTGTCAGCGGTCATTGATGAACGTCGAGAGGGCGGTCGTGAGGCGGGTCGGGTCGAGATCCAGGTCGAGTTTCACCGCCGCGAATCCGACCGCGAACAGGACGGCGTTGGCGACGAGGACGATCTGTGCCACCCGGATCAGCGTGGCGTGGTGCGCCCAGATCAGGGCGAGTTCGGCGACGGAGCCGAGCGCGAACAGGTAGACGTAGCCGGTGCGGTCGCGCGCCAACTCGAAGTTGAGCACGACGACCGCGAGCACGACCGCCGCGATCGCCAGCCCGTACCAGCGCACGAGCGGCGCGGCGGCGACGTACTCGGGGCCGTACGCGAGCGCGAGCAGGTCCTCGGCGAGGAGCCAGAAGCCGGCCGCGCCGGCGGCCGCGACGAGGGCGGCGTACGCCAGCGCGCGGTCGAACAGCGCGTGGAGCCGGTCGCTCCGGGCGGCGGCGTGGTCGGCCGTCACCTTCGGGAACAGCGCCGTCGAGATGCCCATCGGCAGGAACAACAGCACCTTCCCGAGCACCGAGGCGGCCGCGTAGTGGCCGGCGTCGACGGCCGGGAAGAAGTGCTTCACGACGACGACGTCGGCGTTGGCCGGCACCGTCAGGCAGAAGCCCGCGATCGCGGCGGGCACGACGTAGCGGTACGCCCGGCGGTAGCGGAACCGGGAGGCCGCGGCCGACGGTCGGCCGAGGCTCCGGAGCAGGTAGCCCGTCGAGGCCAGCAGGACGACCGCCGAGCCGAGCGCGACGGCCGCGAACGCGCCGTACAGGCGGAGCCCCGCGAGCACGAGCGCGACGCCGAGCGCGAGCTTCACGGCCGCCTGCGCGACCTTGAACGCGCCGAGCGCGCCGAACCGCTGGAGGCCCTGCATCGTCCCCTGGTTCGCGGTGAGGACGAGTTCGACGCCGATGGCGACGGCGACGACCGTCACCGGCGCCGCCGAGTCGAGGCCGAGGAAGCCGGCGACGGCCGGGCTGGCGGCGACGAGCAGGACGGTGCCGACGACGCCCAGCGCCGTCGACCGGAGCAGGAACCCCCGGTAGAACGCGGCGCGCTCGTCGGGGCCGTCGAGCTCGGCGGCGAACCGGGAGGCGCTGAACCGGACCCCCCGGCCGACGACGTGCAGGAGGTAGAACAGCGCGAACAGCGCGCCGAACGCCCCGTACGCCTCCGCCCCGAGGTACCGGCCGACGAACACCTGGTAGCCGTAGTTGAACCCGCCGGCGACGACGGTCGCCGCGGCCATCACCCCGCCGTGGTGGACGAGGTCGTCGGTGCCGACGGCCCGGACCGCCCGGCCGAGTCGATGGAGCTGTCGCTGGAACGGGAGCGTGTTTTGGTCGGTCATGGTGGCTCCCGTGTGTCAGCGACCGCCCCGCGGTACGTCCTCTGGCGGGCCGTTGCCGTTGGCGTGCGACGGCGGGCCGTTGCCGTTGGCGTGCGACGGCGGGCCGTTGCCGTTACCGCGGTTGTCCGGCGGACCGTTTCCGGCCCCCGGGTGGTCGTCGTCCTCGTCCGCCTCCTGCTCGTCGGAGTCGTTCTCGTCGGAGTCGTCCTCGCCGGAGTCGTTCTCGTCGGAGTCCTCCTCGTTGGAATCGTCCTCGTCGGAGTCGTTCTCGTCGGAGTCGTCCTCGCCGGAGTCGTTCTCGTCGGAGTCCTCCTCGTTGGAATCGTCCTCGTCGGAGTCGTTCTCGTCGGAATCGTCCTCCTCGGAGTCGTTCTCGTCGGAGTCGTCGGGCCGGTTGTCGGGACCCTCGCCGCGGTCCGGCGGCGAGCCGTTCCCGGGCACGTCGACGGTGAACGCTTGGACGTTCGACCGGAACCGGTCGTCCCCCTCGGGCGTGTCGATCGTGAGGAACACCTCGTAATCGCCGTGTTTCAGGGCCTGCGAGTCGAACGACGCCGTCACGGTGATCGCGGTGTCGGCGTAGCCGTAGCCGTACCCCACGTCCGCGTCGGAGCCGTTCTCGCCGGCGCGTTCGTCGACGCCGCCGACGTAGCCGTACCCGTAGCCGTACGTGCCGTCGGTGCCGGCGACGTCGACCTCGAGCGACCGCCTGAGTTGGGCGATCCGGATCTCGCCTTGCCCGACGACGCCCGAGGAGGGCGTCACCGAGAGGACGGTCCCGTTCGGGGCGACGGTCACCCTGACCGCCTCGTCCGGCGAGTCGGTCGTCCGGATGGTCAGCGTGAGCCGCCGGACGTCCACGCGCTCGTCGTCGCGCACGTCGACGGTCGACGTGAACGTCGCCGCGTCGCCGCGGGTCACCTCGTCGGGCCCCGACACGGTCGTCGTCACCGCGCCGGACGTGCCCGCGAAGGCGACCAGCGACGTTATCAATATCGATACTACGATCGTCGTTAGCAGACGCTGTCTGCGTTGCTGCGTACTCCCCCCCATTTGTCGATACTCGTTTGCGAGTGGGCGTACGAAAACGGGGTAATTAAATTGCACGGCTAGTGTCGGAATAGCTACCCTCACGGATCGTGAATTTATGCTCCGTTGAGCGGTCGGTCGCGCCGACACTTCCGGTCGCGCGCGGCGCGGCCGGCCCGCCGCCAGCACCCGAGGCAGGGTGTCACACCGACGCCCGATCCGTGTCGACAGCCCGCGTCCGCGACGCCGTCGGGACCCGCGACGGATCCGCGTTCGGAGGGCGAAATCGGGACGCGGCGGCGACCCGGTAGGCGGTGCCTGCCGCGCCGTCGGTCGCGGCCGCCGGCCGCGCGTCCCGCCGTCGTGTCGCCGGAACGTCCCGTTCGCGACCCGACAGCCCCAGCGTACATAGGACGGTTGCCCGCCCCCGGCCGGACGTAATGCGTCAGCAACACACCAGTTCGACGGGCGTCTCGCGCCGGGGCGTCCTCCTCGGTATCGGCACGGTCGGCCTCGCCGCCGCGGGCGCGGGCGTCGGCACCACGGCGTACTTCAGCGACACCGAGTCGTTCGCGGGCAACTCCCTGCGGGCCGGCGAGTTCGACCTCCGCGTCGGCGTCGACGGCCAGCTCACGACGTACGACTTCGGCAACTGAGCCGCCTCGGCGACGACCCGGTCTGCACGGAAACCGCACGACTGCGCCGATTTTGTACGGAGTTGGAACGGAGTTCGAACGGACTCCGGACGGATCTCGAACAACGCCTATCCCCGTGTCCGCCGTCCGACAGGGTATGGACCAGACCTCACGCACCGCGAGGGCGGCCGCGGTCGTCCGACGGAACGGTCCGGCGTTCCTGCTGGCGCTGGCGGCCGGCGTCGGCGCGGTCGCCGGCTCGTTCGCGGCGGTCGGCCGGCTCCCGGCGTTCGTCGCCGCGCCGGTCGCGCGCCTCGTCGTCGCCGTCACCCCCGACGTGGTGATCCGCTACTCGATCCTGTTGCTCGGGAGCCTCGGCGACGGGATCGCCTTCCTGCTGGCGCTGGCCCTCACCGCCCTCCTGTTCGCGGTCGTCGTCTGGGCCGTCCGTCGCGCGGCGGCGGCCGCCGGCGACGCCGAGGGCGCGACGCCGCGCTCGCGGGGACGGCGCTGTCGTTGCTCGCGGTGCTCGGCCTCGCGCTCGCGCTCGGCGGCGCCGCGGCCTCCGCCGTCGGCGCGACCGTCGGCGCCGCGGTCCCGCTGGGCGTCGCCGCGCTCGCCGCCCGGACGAGCGAGCCGACGACGGCCGGACGACGGACCGCCCTCGGGAGCATCGCCGCGGCCGTCGGCCTCGCGCTCGCCGGCGGCGTGCTCGGCTCCCGGCGCACCGTCTCGGCCGGCGACGGCACCGCCTCGGTGCCGGCCGACTCCGAGGTGGGGCGCCTGCTGGCGACCGCCCGCGACCGCTCGCTCGACGTCGACGGGATCGAGCCGCTCGTCAGCGAGCGCTTCTACGAGGTCGACATCAACCAGGTCGACCCCGACCCCGACCGCGACGAGTGGACCCTCTCGGTGACCGGCGCCGTCGAGAACCCGGGCGAGTACTCCTACGAGGACGTCACGTCGATGCCCGCCGAGCACCGCTTCAACACGCTCCGCTGTGTCGGGGAGTCGCTCAACGGGATGAAGATGGACAACGCGCTGTGGACCGGCACCCCGCTGACGCGGATCCTCGAGGACGCGGGCCTGCAGGGCGACTACGTGATGCTGCGCGCGGCCGACGGCTTCTACGAGGAGTTCTCGGTCGCGGCCCTCCGCAACGGCTTCCTCGCGTGGGGGATGAACGGCGCCGACCTCCCGCGGGGCCACGGCGCGCCCGTCCGGGCCCTGATCCCCGGCCACTGGGGCGAGATCAACGTGAAGTGGCTCACCGAGATCGAGATCCTCGACGAGGAGATGGAGGGGTACTGGGAGGAGCGCGGCTGGCACGGCACCGGCCCCGTGAACACGGTCGCGAAACTGCACGCCGTCAACCGCCTCGGCGACGGCCGGATCGAGGTGGGCGGCCACGCGTACGCCGGCACCCGCGGCGTCGACCGCGTCGAGGTGTCCGTCGACGGCGGCGACACGTGGACCGACGCCGAGCTCTCCGAGCCGCTCCCCGGCGACGACGTGTGGCGCCAGTGGGTCCACCGCTACGACTCGCCGGGGGCCGAACACGAGGTGGTGGTGCGCGCGACCGACGGCACCGGGACGCTCCAGCCCGCCGACGAGCGCTCCGCGTTCCCCAACGGCCCGTCCGGCTGGGTGTCGCGGACGGTCCGCGGGTGAGCGCCGCCGCCCGCCCGCCGCCGGCGGGGCTCGTCGCCGTGGCGAACGACTTACCCTACTGCCACCGAGACATACCGGGACTCAGGATGGAGAAGGCGTTGTGGTACCTGTTGACCGGCACGCGCGGCGGCGCGAACCGTGCCCGGATCGTGCGGCTGCTCGACGACCAGCCGCGCAACGCCAACCGCCTCGCGGCCGAACTCGACGTCGACTACAACACCGTGCGCCACCACCTCGACATGCTCGTCGACCACGACGTCGTCGAGCCCGGCGGCGACGACTACGGCAAACTGTACTTCCTCACCGACCGCTTCGAGCGCCACCGCGAGGCGTTCGAGCGCATCACCGACCGCATGGAACCGCGCGACGCGACCGACGGCGTCGACACCGCCGACACGACCGAGTGACCACACCATGGCTCAGATGACCGACCTGTTGACCGTCGCGACCGCCCTCTCGGGGCTGAACATCGTGCTCCTGCTCGCGCTGCTCGCCGTCTGGGGACGCAACTACCGCACCTTCCGGACCCCGCTGACGCTGGGGCTGATCGGCTTCGCGCTCGTCCTGCTCGTCGAGAACCTCGTCGCCGTGTTCTTCTTCTTCGACATGGGGATGTTGTACGCCGGATCGACGCTGGCGCAGTCGACGGTGCTGGCGATGCGCGCGCTCCAGTTCGTCGCGCTCGTGTTCCTCACCGTCGTCTCGATGCGGTAGCGGCGGCGGCGCGCGCGGTCCGGCCCGTCGCCCCGCCGCCCCCGCGGACGTCTCAACACGACTGCACAAAGGGTTTTCAGTACCGATGGCGCAGTCCGCCCATGGACGCCGGGGGGCTGGCCGAGTCGATCCTCGACCACATCCAGGACAAGGTGGCGCTCGTCGACGGCGACGGCGTCGTCGTCGACGTCAACGCCGCGGTCGTGGAGACGCTGGGTGTGGACCGCGAGTCGTACGTCGGGGAGAACGCCTTCGACCACATCCACTCCGAGGACGTCGACCGGGTCGCGACGGTGTTCGACGCCGTCCGCGACGGCGCGCCGGACGCCGACGACACCGTCACCTACCGCCACGCGACCGGCGACGACGGCTGGGTGTGGCTGGAGAGCCGCATCGCCCCCCTCGACGGACGCGACGACACGTTCGTCGTCAGCTCCCGCGACATCTCCGCGCGGGTCGAGGCCGAACGCCGCGAGGCGCGGACGGAGTCGCTGCTCGCCGAGCTGGCGCGCACCACGAGCGACGTGCTGTGGACGTTCACCGGCGACTGGGGGGGAGCTGTTGTTCCTCAACGAGGCGTACGAGGGGGGTGTACGGGCTGCCGGCCGACGCGGTCGAGCGGACCCCGACCGCGTTCCTGGAGGCGATCGCCCCCGAGGACCGCGACCGCGTCCGCGACGGGATGGCCCGGCTGAGCGCGGGGTCGCCCGTCGACATGGAGTACCGGGTGAACCCGTCGACCGACTACGGCACCTGGGTGTGGGTCCGGGCCGTCCCGGTGGTCGAGGACGGCGAGGTGGTCCGGATCGCCGGCTTCACCCGCGACATCACCGACCGCCGCCGCCGCGAACGCCACCTGTTCGTCATGGACACGCTCCTCCGCCACAACCTCCGCAACGACCTCAACGTGGTGCTCGGTCGCGCCGAACAGATCGCCGAGTCGGCCACCGAGTTCGCCGAGGAGGCCGAGATCATCGAGGGGAAGAGCCGGTCGCTCCTCGACACGGCGGACAAACAGCGCGCGATCCTCGACGTGCTCGGCTCGCACCACCCCCACCACCACGCCGACCCGGTGTCGGCGGTCAGGGGAGGCGTGTGCGTCGGTCGCCGACCGCTACCCCGCGGCCACGCTGGACGTGACGGCGACGGCCGCCGTCGAGGCCGGCGACGCCACGGTGCTGGCCGAGGTGGGCTCGGCCGTCGCCGAACTGATCGAGAACGCGGTCGTCCACAGCCGCGACCCGGAGCCGGGCGTCCGGGTCGTCGTCGACGCGGACGACGACGGCATCACGGTGAGCGTCGAGGGGGGGGCGACCCGCCCATCCCGACCGTGGAGGCGAACGTGCTCCGGGGCGTCCACGAGATGGACGACGTGGTCCACAGCACGGGGCTCGGGCTGTGGCTCGTCTACTGGACGGTCGACGCCGCCGGCGGCTCCGTCACCGTCGAGTCGCCCCCCGACGGGGGGGAACCGCGTCCGGATCCACCTCCCCCGCTCCCCGCCGGCGACGTCGCACCCGTCGCGCCCGTCCGTCGGCGACCGGGAGTGAGTGCGGCCGGACGCATGCACTGTGAGTTTCATGTTCGTGCCCTCCGTACGGCCCGTGTATGGCACACCAACTCGGTTCGGTGATCGCGTCGATACCGCTACAGGCGACCCAGTCGGAGGTGGCCTCGCAGATACAGAACGACGTCCTCCTCAGTTCGTCGCTGTGGGTGAACATCGCGCTCGCGGGGCTGTCGGCGCTGCTGTTCGTGTACATGGCTCGCGGCGTCTCGTCGCCGCGGGCGAAACTGATCTGGGCGGCGACGCTCATGATCCCGCTGATCTCGCTGTCGAGCTACACGGCGCTCGCGTCGGGGCTGACCGTGGGGCTCATCGAGATGCCCGCGGGCCACCCGCTCGGCGGGCAGGAGGTGCTCAGCCAGTGGGGCCGGTACCTGACGTGGGCGCTGTCGACGCCGATGATCCTGCTCGCGCTGGGCCTGCTCGCCGACGTCGAACGGGGCAGCCTCTTCACGGTGATCGTCGCCGACATCGCGATGTGTGTCACGGGACTGGCGGCCGCGCTGATCACGTCCTCGTACCTGCTGCGGTGGGTGTTCTACCTGATCAGCTGTGCGTTCTTCGCGGTCGTGCTGTACGCGCTGCTCACCGAGTGGGCGACCGCCGCGACGGCCGCCGGCACCGGCGAGATCTTCGACAGGCTGCGCGCGCTCACGGTCGTCCTCTGGCTCGGCTATCCCATCGTGTGGGCGCTCGGCGTCGAGGGGCTCGCGTTGGTGCAGTCGGTCGGCGTCACCTCGTGGGCGTACTCCGCGCTCGACGTGGTCGCGAAGTACGTGTTCGCGTACCTCCTGCTCCGGTGGGTCGCCGACAACGAGGGGACCGTCGCCGACGCCGGCGACGCCGCCGGGCGCGCGTCCCCCGCCGACGACTGAGGCGCCGGCTCGCGACGGCGGACGCGCCCGCGCTCGGCGCCGCGTGCGCCGGCGCTTTCGGTGTCGTCCGCCGTCCGGACACAGCCGCGGAACCGTTTGTACCCCCGCGACGGAACGGACGGGTAGATGTCCCTACTCGACGAGGACGCACCCGACTTCACCGCGCGAAGCACCGGCGGCGGCGAGGTCTCGCTGTCCGAGACGCTCGCGGACGGCCCGACGGTCGTCCTCATCAACCGCGGCCACTGGTGCAGTTTCTGTGCCGAACAGCTCCAGACGTTCAGCGAGGTGTCGTACGACCTGTGGTTCAACGACGGCGTCGACGTCCTCCCGGTCGTCACCGATCCCCTCGAGGAGGCGACGCAGATGCGCGACCGCTACGACCTCGACTTCCAACTGCTCGCCGACCCCGACGGCGAGGTCGCCGAGCGCTTCAGCGGCACCGAGGAGACGAGCCACGGCGTCACCGGCGTCGCCGCGACGTACGTGGTCGACGGGGACGGAACCGTGCGGTACGAACACGTGGCGGACCACCCCGGCGACCGCACGTACGGGAACTTCGTCCGCTACTTCGTCCGCGGCGGCTTCGAGGACCCCTTCGAGGGATAGCGTCGGTCGCTCACCCCCCGAGCAGTCGCGCTCGTTCTCCACCGCACCGACTCCCGATCCCTCGCCCGTTCACCGCTCCAGCAGCCACGACACGCCGAGCGCGTCGACGACCGACTCCGCGTCCGCCGCCGCGACGTGGGCGAGCCGCACCGAGCGGTCCGCGTTGGCGTCGTCGTCGTTCACCTCGTCGGGGTCCGGGGGGAACAGCTCTCCGCCGGGCGGGCCGTCGTCGTCGTCGGCGCCCTCGACCGTCAGCGTTCGCGTGCCGAACAGCCGGTCCACCGGGTCGCGGACGACGGTCGCGTCGGTGACGCCGGTGCGCTCGACGCGCGCCTGCGGCTCGTCGAGCAGCCGGTCGTACACGACGAGTACGCCGTCGTAGGCGCGGTACTCGACGCTGCCGTAGGTGAGGTAGCGACCGAACACGCGGAACGCGACGAACGCCAGCACGACCAGCAGCGGCACCGCCGCCAGCGACGGCGCGCCGATGCCGATCAGGAAGGCGGCGACCAGCCACACCACGAGGACGCCGCTGGACAGCGAGTAGGTGACCCCGCGGGCGAGGGCGTCGACGACGGCGACCGTGCGGGGCGCCCGAGCCGTGACGACGGGGTCGCCGGCGGGCACCACGACCGACTCGGGATCGATCTCGTGCTCCTCGCTCCCGAAGAACTGGGAGAGCCAGCCGTGGCTGTCGGGGTCGCGCTCCATCCGCAGCGTCCGCAGGTCGAACAGGAGCTTCCCGCCGACCACGGCCGCGAGTACCACGTCGCCGGCGACGCCCGACCCCTCCAGCGGGCCGGCGACGAACAGCAGCGTGCCGACACCGAACAGGTGCATGAACGGGAGGATCAACACCGACCGCGCCGAGTGGTCGCGGTAGCCGCCGTCACGGAAGTAGTCGCTCCACGTCTCGTACCCCCGGCCGACGACTACCGCCAGTCCACCGAGCAGAAGCTGTGCCCCGCCGCCGTCGGGGATCGCCGGCACCGCGAACCCGAACACCGCGAGGGCGACGGCCGTCTCCAGCGGCGCGAAGAAACAGACGACCGCGACCAGCGTCGGGAGGTTCCGTAGGTACACCGGCGGGAGCCGGCCGGGGAGGGTGATCTCGCCCCGCTTCTCCTGCAGCGGCTTGAACAGTCGGTCGTCGTCGTCCAGCTCGTTGTTCGGGCGCTTCGCGGCGAACGGGACCTTCGCGACGGACAACCAAGCGATGGCGATCACCTCGACGACGAACACCCCGAGCAGCACCGCGGTCGACCAGCCGAACGCGAGCACACCGACCGGAGCGACGAGGGTCCCGGCGAGCGCCGCGAGGGGGCCGGCGCGACCGGAGGAGGGCGAGCGCACGGCCGTGGCGTCCGCTCACGGCTGTAAATCGACTGTGGTATCCGCCCGTCGTCGGGCGGACCGGTCGACGACGCGCCGGGGTCCAGGACCCGACGCGTCGCGCGACCGTCGCGGTGTCGAGGTGGGGGCCCGACCGGCCGGCGGTCGGCGATCGGACCGACCGTGAGCCGGTTCGAAGCGTCGCGGCAGCAGGCCAGATCGGTAGTGAGAGCCGAGTGTGTCGGTTCGAGGACCCGAACCGGCGTCGCCGTCCCGTCGTCGGCCCCCGTGCGATCACAGAACTGTCGACACCTTAACTCGTTTCCGAACTCCGTCCAAATTTCGTCCGGAATCGTCGCCCGGCGGCCGGCGGCGTGGCGGGGCGGTCCCGACACCCCGGCGTCAGAACCCGAAGATCGGGACGAACCGGAAGGTGAGGTACGCGCCCAGCGTCGCCACGGCGGGGACGACGTTCTGCATGAGCACGACCCGGGCGGTCGTGTTCGGGTTGAACAGGCTCGCCGCCTCGGGGATGTCCTCGGGGTCCTCCTCGCCGATCGGGGGGAGCTCCTCGCCCTCCTCGTCGGCCGCCAGCGCGTCGACGGAGACGGGCGGCGACCGGGCGGCGGAGACGGCGTCCGCGGCGGTGATCGGTCGCGTCGCCCGCCCCCACCCCAGCCCGACGATGGACATCGTCGCGATGATCACGAAGCTGGCGGGGATCCCCAGCACCGACAGGAGGACGACGAGCGTGGAACTGACCGCGGCGACGACGATCGCCGCCGTCAACGGCAGTTCGGTGATGTCGCTGCCGACCGTCTCCATCGTGCGCCGGGCGATCGTGAACGCCCCGATCGTGACGGCGATCCCGCCGAGGGCGATGGCGGGGTTCATGGCCAACTCGCCGCTGCCGACCAGCGGCGCCACGGCGTTGGCGATGTTGGAGGTGCCGGAGCTGAACGCCATCAGACAGCCGATCGCGACGACGGTGACGGTCCCGACGAACTCGCGGCGGTTCGTCGTCCGGTGGAGCCGCGGCACCGGCACGACGCCGGACCGGTCGACCACGAGCAGCGGCCCCGTGCTGCGCTCCATCGCGACGAGTCGGTTCAGCCGGGCGTAGAGGTACCGGCCGATGATCAGCGACACCCAGAAGCCGATGATCGGCGAGACGACCCACCACGTGACGATCTCGCCCATCACGGCCGTGTCGAGCACGCCGCCCGCCAGCGCCAGCCCCGCGATGGCGCCGACGGCGGTCATCGACGTCGACGCGGGCACGCCGAAGACGTTGCCCAACAGGAGCGCGACGCCGATGAAGAACAGCACGGCGATGGACGTCTCGAGGGTGAACACGCCGGTGTCGACCACCAGTTCGGTGCCGAGTTTCGTCACGACGTTGCGGCCGATGGTCCACGCGCCGAGGAAGAAGAACACCCCCATCAGCGCCGCCGCGAACGTCTTCGAGATCGCGTCCGCGCCGACCGCCGGCCCGAACGCCGGCCCCGTCGTCGAGCCGCCGATGTTGTACGCCACGAACATCGCGACCAGCACCCCGACGACCAACAGCAGCTCGACCATCAGGCGTCGTCCTCCTCGTCGGCTTCCTTCTCCCGCTCCTCGAGGGTCCGCTCGACCGTCTCCGTGACCTTCTCCTCGACCGTCTTCTCGACGGTCTCTTCGACGGCCTCTTCGACGGTCTCCTCGACGGTCTCGCTGACCGTCTCGTCCACGGTCTCCTCCACGGTCTGTTCGACGGTCTCCTCAACCGTCTCGTTGACCGTGTCCGCGACCGTCTCGTCGACGGTCTGTTTCACCGTCTCGCCGACCGCCTCGTCGACCGTCTCGGCGACCGTCTCGTCGACGGTTTTCTCGACGGTCTCGCCCACGGTCTTCTCGACGGTTTCGTCGACGGTCTTCTCGACGGTCTCGCCGACGGTCTTCTCGACGGTTTCGTCGACGGTCTTCTCGACGGTCTCGCCGACGGTCTTCTCGACCGTCTCGTTGACCGTGTCGGCCACCGTCTCGTCGACGGTTTTCTCGACGGTTTCGCCCACGGTCTTCTCGACCGTCTCGTTGACCGTATCGGCGACCGTCTCATCGACGGTTTTCTCGACGGTTTCGCCGACGGTCTTCTCGACCGTCTCGTTGACCGTGTCGGCCACCGTCTCGTCGACGGTCTTCTCGACGGTTTCGCCGACAGTCTTCTCGACGGTCTCGCCCACGGTCTTCTCGACGGTTTCGCCGACGGTCTTCTCGACCGTCTCGTCGACGGTCTCCTTCACCGCGGTGGTCATCCAGTCGGGGTCGAACCGGGCCATCTTCCAGACGACGTGGAGGACGTACGAGATCAGGACGCCGAAGCCGAACGCCAGGCCGACGTTGTTGCCCGCGACGACGATCATGCCGACGGACACCGCGATCAACACGCCGTACGAGAGGTCGACCATCGAGTCGACCCGACTCGGGTTCACACGACACCCGGGTCGGTCGTCGACCGCCCGGTTGGCGGAGCGCAATGCTGCCCGCTATCGATCGAAGAACTCGTCATACGTATTCTACCAACCCCGCCTGTAAGTACCTTCGCAAAGCCCCACGGCGGCGCGGGCGGCGCCGGCGACCGCCGGTCGCTCAGTTCACCTGTCCCGACAGCTCCGCGCCGGCCTTGAACTTCACCTCGTTCGACGCGCCGGCGGCGACGAGGTGGACGACCGGGGCGTCGAGCGCGGCGACCACGCCGACCCGGGCGAGCGACCCGTCCGCGACCCCGTCGGCGACGCCCCGCGGGACGTACGCCGCCGCGGGGTCGTGGACGCCGCTGAACAGCGTCGCCCCGTGGCGGCTCCGGTCGCGCGCGAACCGCCGCGCGAGCACGTCGCCGTAGCCGTCGCCGTCGAGGTCGCCGCCCCCGACGCGTTCGAGGTCGGCCGGCGACACGCCGACGAGCTCCCCCGCTCCCGACGCGACGAGCAGCGTCGCGGCGTCCTCGTACAGCGCGCCGTCGTCGACCGTCCACCCGCCGACGAACAGCAGTTGGCCGTCGTGGCGGCACCGGCGGAGGTGCAACAGCGCCGGCATCGGGGCCGGGCAGTCCGGGGGCGTCGCGAACACCGGACAGACCAGCGTCGCGGTCGTGCCGGCGCCGTCCGAGCCTGAGCGGGCCGCGCCGAGCGGCACCTCGCGACCCCAGTCGTCGGCGTCGCCGCCGGCGTCCCGTCCGTCGCCGGCGACGAACACCATCGCCGCGCCCGCGGGGTCGTCGCCGTCCGTCCCCGTCACGACGGCGCCATCGGGGCCCGTACGGACGCGTACGAGGCGACCCTTGTCGTTCTCCTCGACCAGCCGCGCCGAGAGGACGTTCCGGCAGGCGATGTCGCGGTGGACGACCCCCTCGCCGCGCCTCGCGCGCCGACACAGGCCGTCGTCCGGGTCGCCCGTGAGGTACGCCACCAGTCGTGCGGGCGTGAGTTCGGCCGCCAGCGCCGCCCCGCCGGGCAGGCGCGCGTCCGGCACGCTGACGACGAACCGCTCTGCGATCGTCGGTTCGTCGCCGAGGTAGTCGAACAGCAGTTCCACGTCCTCCTCGGTGCCGTCGCCGACCCCGTCGCCGTCGCTGTCGTCGTCCTCGAACTCGTCGAACGCGACGGGCTCGGTCCGGTTCGACCGCGAGGAGTTGTGGTTCTGCGCCCGCGTCCCCGCGCTCGTCGTCCAGCCGTCGAGGTCCAGCCGACCGGAGAACGGCCCCAGGTCGCCCCGGATCCGCGACGGGACGTGCCGGACGGTCGTCCGGCCCGGGTGGTACGCCCGGTGTGTGTCGTCCGCGTCGCCGCCCCCGTCGGCGCCGGTCACCCGCCGATCGCCGGCGTAGAACGCCGCCGGCGCCGCCCCCGTCTCGGTCACCGCGCCCGCGACCCGACCGAGACAGCCGCTCAGCCCGCCGACGGCGAGCGCGCCCGTCGCCAGCAGCGTCCGCCGGGTGGTGGTCGCGCGCGCGTCGCTCGGGGTCGGCTCGGTCGTGTGTCGGTGTCCCATGATCGACGCCCGTTGGCGGGCGGAGGACATGAACATGTACTGCGATCCGGGGACGGATCGGTCGGTCGACGGCGGGCCGGCGACCGGGGACGCGTTCGACGGCACGACCGCACAAGACCTACGGCTCCCCCGTCCGTTCCCGCTTCCGTGCCCGGCGACGCCCTCCTGACGCGCCTCGCGGACGCCTGCGCCGCCCACGGCCCCGGTCGCCTGCCGGGTGCGGACCGCCCGGCCGTCGGCGCGGGCTACGCGTTCGCGACCGCCGCGCTCGTCGCCCTCGCGGGGTGTTCGGTCCCGTTCGGCGTCGACGTGAGTCTCGTCGCCACCCCGTTCGTCGTCCCCGCGGCGTTCGTCGCCGGCGCGGCGTGCTTCCCGCCGATCGTCGCTCGCGACCGGGGCGGCCCGGCCGTCGCCGGGGCGGCCGTCGTGCTCGTCACCTACCTCCTCGCGACCCTCGCGCTCCTCGCCGTGTTGGGCGTCTGGAACGTCTGGAGCGCGTGGGGCGGCCCCGCGGCCCCGCTCGTCGGGGCCGGGCTGGTGGGTGGCCTGGGGTTCGCGCTCACGCTCTGGATCGCGGTCCCGGTCGGGGCGGTCGCCGGCTCGGTCCACGACCGTGCGCGGGGTCGCCACGACTGACGGGCGGGTCACACCTCGCCGAGCCCCGACCGACGGCGACCCGAGACGTCGGTCGCCGACGGGGCGGCCGTTCGTGTCCGCGAGGGTGACAGTTCGCCCCGCGTGACACTATATTTCCGAAAATAGTCTGCGGATTATAATGGCGACACACCCGTCGGTCCGGACGAGGCCGGGGGCCCGACGCGCGGCAGCACGGACGACGGCACCCCGCGAGCGACTGCTCGACGAGACCCATGAAAGGTAGCAACGCGTTCTGTCCGACGACCGGTGCATCGCTGTCCGAGGAACTCCACTACGACGACCGGGGGCGGGCCGAGCGGGCCCCCGTCGACGACTGCCCGCCCGGCGTCGCGCCCACGGGCGAGCTGACGAACGGCGAGCGCTGTTCGTCGGCCACCGCGCTCACGGTCCACTTCCGGCGGAGTCGCCGCGCGAGCGGCCCCGCCGACGACGCGATCGACCGCGCCGCCGCGCTGGCGATCCGCCGCCTCAAACGCGCCGGCGGCGGGGAGCCGTCTGGGACGTGACGGTGTGGTACGCGCTCGCCGAGCGGCTGCGTCGCGCGGGCCACGCCGTCGACTGGATGGACGGCCACGCGGAGTGGCGCTGTCCGGACTGTTTCGGCCACCTCCGATTTCACCGCGTCGGCGACGGCGTGGTCGCCCGGTGCGTCACCGACTGCCGGGGGGACCCCGGCGGGCGCGGCGAGCGCATCTGGGAGGCGATCGCCGACCGGTACACGGCCGCGTTCGACGACGACGCCGACGCCGCGGCGCTCCGCGGGCGGTGGTGGTGAGTCGGCGGGATGCACGAGCGGAACATGCGACTCGTCGAGATCCTCGCCCCGCGCCCGGAGACCCTCGACCCGGTGCTCGTGGCGCTGCGCGAGGAGGAGCTCGACTACGTCGTCACGGACGAGTCCGGCGCGGACGGGTCGACCGTGGTCACCCTGCCGGTCCCCGCCAACGCGGTCGAGCCGGTGTTGCGCCGGCTCGACGACCTCGGCGTCACCGACGACACCTACACCGTCGTGCAGGACGCCGAGGCGGTCGTCTCCGACCGCTTCAACCACCTCCGCGAGGACGAGGGCGAGGTCGCCCCCACGGACCGCAGGCGGATCGCCCGCGACGAACTGCGCTCGACCGCGCGCGACGTGCTCCCCGCGCGGCGCATCTACTGTCTGTTGACGGCGATCGGGGCGACGCTCGCGACCGCGGGCTTCCTCCTCGACTCGCTGACGGTCGTGCTCGGCGCGATGGTGATCGCGCCGCTGTTCGCGCCCGCCATGGCCGCCGCCGTCGGCACCGTCACCGGGGACGAGACGCTCGCCCGCGACGGGCTGGCGATGCAGGTGCTTGGCACCGCCGTCGGCGTCGCCAGCGCGACCGGGTTCGCGCTCGTGGTCCGGTTCGCGCCGTTCGCCGACGGCGTCTTCGACGCGAGCGCGGTCGTCTCCGCGAGCAGCCTCGGCTCCTCGGCGATACTGCTGCTCGTCGTCGCCGTCGGCGCCGGCGTCGCGGGCGCCGTCGGCCTCTCGACCGACGGGTCGACCGTGGTGACGCAGGTGATGCTCGCCTCGGCGCTGGTGCCGCCGGTCGGCGTCGCCGGCGCCGCCCTCGTGTGGTGGGAGCCCCGGCTCGTCGTCGGCGCGCTCGCCGTCAACGGGCTGAACCTCGTCGCCATCGAGCTGGCGGCGGTCGTCTCGCTGTGGTCGCTCGGCTACCACCCGGACGACTGGGCCCAACTCCGACGGACCCGGGGCCGGATCCTGACGCTCGTCGCGGGGCTGCTCGCGCTGTTGGGCGTCGTCACGTTCCTGCTCGTCGAGTGGTCCCGCGGCGGCCTGCTCCCCGGAGGGGTGCTGTGAGCCGCGACGCGCCCGACCCCGGGGACGGTGCCGCCCCCGACGACGACGGGGCGCCCGTCGCGCGGGCCGACGGCGCGCCCGACGCGGTCGACCGCGTGACGGCGCGCGTCGACCGCACCGCGCCGGACGACGGCGACGAGGTGATCGACGCCCTGGCGACGCTCCTCGGGGTGCTCGCGCGACTGCTGGTCGTCGTCGCGACGCTGGCGACGCGCGTCGGCGCGCGGCTGGTGTCGTGGCTGCTCGCCGGCTTCCGCGAGATCCTGTTCGGCGAGGCGCGCGACGACGCCAACCGCTGGCTGCTCGTCGCCGGCGACCGCACCCACGTCGTCGTCGGCTTCGTGGCGGTGGTGTTCGTCGGCACGCTCGGGTTGGGCGTCGCGGGCGTCGTCGGCGTCCGCGAGAGCGACTTCGTCACGACGATGTTCTCGACGATCATCGCCGGGCTGTTCTCGTTCGTCCCGGTGGTGATCGGGGTCAACCAACTCGCGTTGACGTGGCTCACGGGGACGCCCGGGACCCACCGCGAGCGGCTCGAGGAGATCGACGAGTTCCGCGCGGCGGCGGCGGCGCTCGACGACGTCGTCGCCGACGCCGGCGCCGACCCGGTGCCGTTCACGCAGGGGCTGGTCGCCGTCGCCGACGACCGGGCGGCGGCCGTCGTCGCCGCGACCGACGGGCGCGACGGCCCGATCCGCGACCACGGCGTCGCCGTCGCCGACCTCGTCGCTCGCCTGACCGAGCGGTGTCGGCCGGCCGACGACCTGTTCGACGCCCTGTCGCCGATGCTCGACGAGCGGGTCGGCGGCCGCCTCGCGACCTCGCGCCGGCTGCGCGAGCGCCGCGACCCGTCGCCGACCGTCGCCCGGGCGCTCGCCGACTGCGAGGAGGCGCTCGCCACGCTGGAGGTGGCCGGCCAGTACTTCTCGACGCTGTACATCCAGCGCTCGCTCGCGCGGCTCTCCCGGCGGCTGGCGTACACCGGCGCCGTCGCCTTGATCGCCGCCTCGCTGGTCGTCATGATCTACGCCAGCGGCTACCCGCCGGTGGTGCACGCGTTCCCCCTCCTCCTGCTCGTCAGCGCCTCGCTGGCGGCCGCGTTCGCGCCGTTCGCGGTGCTGTTCGCGCACGTCGTCCGGCTCTCGACCGTCGTCCAGCGCTCGGCCGCACCCGGCCCCTTCGGCGCGTCGCGATGACCGCCCCGTCCGCACCCGACCGACCACGGATCCACACGATGCACACACACGACACGTCACGACCGCCGCACAGCACCGCCGACCACTCCGCGCGCGCCGACCGCGGGGCCGACCGACCGCGGGCGACCGAGGCCACGGCGGCACGGCCGCCGCGGCCGGCGCCGCCCCGCGGGGAGGTGGGGGCGTGAGGGCCGCCCCGACGCGGCGCGAGGCGCTCGGCGCCGTCGCCTCGGCGGGCGCCGTCGCGCTCGCCGGCTGTGTCGGCGGCGACGGCGACACGAGTCGCTGGACGCCCGTCGAGTCCCCGACGATGCAGTCGTTGTACGGCGTCGCGCCCAGCCGTGACGGCCCGTACGCGGTCGGCGAGTCCGGGCGGATCGTCGCCCGCTGCCACGTCGGCTGGGCGACCGTCTCGAAACACGGCCCCGGCGACCGCGGCGACGCGCTGTTCGACGTCGCCGCCACCGACGACGGCCGCGCGCTGTGGACGGCGGGCGACTCCGGCGCCGTCGGCCGCTACGACGTCGTCTCGCGCGACCTCCGGGACCTCTCGGCGCCGCTCGGGAAGACCAGCTCGTGGGAGGCCGTCGGCGTCCTCGGCGTCGCCGGCGAGGAGTGGGTGTTCCTCCTCAACGGCTCGGGCGAACTCCTCCGGGGCAAGTACCGGGGCGGGGGCGCCGTCGACTGGGACGACCCGCTCGAACCCGGCAGCGGGACGACGGCGACAGCGGTCGCCTTCGGCGGCAACGGCTTCGGCTACGTCGTCGACTCCGCGGGCGAGGTGTTCAAGACCGTCGACCGGGAGGAGTGGCGGCGGATCGGCGTCGACGCCACCGGCGACACGCTGTTCGACGTCTCCCCGTTCGGCGAGGAGCGCGCCGCCGTCGCCGCCCAGGAGGGTCGGATCTTCCGGTACAACGGGTTCGACTGGACGGCCATCGAGGTCGGCACGGCCGACCTCCACGCGATCGACCGGCGCAAACGCGACGGGCTCGCGGTCGGCGAGTCCGGCGTCATCTACCAGCTCACGCCGGACGGCTGGCGGCGGGACCCCTCCGGGCGTCGGGCGCGCTCCACGGCGCGACGCTCGGCGCGGGCGAGTACCCGCCGGTCGCCGTGGGCGAGTCGGGCACGATCGTCGAGCGCCCCCGCCCGGACGACCCGTGACCCGCGATCCCCTCGCCCGCGTCGCGGGCGCGCTCGACCGCCTCGGTACGGAGCCGGCGACGCTCGCGCTCGCGCTCGTCGGCTACACCGGCGCCGTCGGCGTCGCGCTCCGGTACGCGCCCGCCTACCTCGTCTCGCTCGGCGGCGGCCCGGCCGCCCTCGGGGCCTTCGGCGTCCTCGCGCTCGGCGTCCCGCTGGTGTACCCGGCGGTCTCGGCGGACGACACCGCCCTCAGCGGGTCGTTCCCCGCGGTCACCCCGCTCGCGCTCGTGGCCGCCTTCGGACTGCTGGTGTGGCTGCTCGCCCCCGGGATCGGGGGACCGGACGGGCGCGTCGTCCCCCCGTGGGCGTGGGTGCTGCTCGCGACGCCGCTCGTGGTCGTCTGGCGGACGGCCGGCGTCGACGCCGGCGGCCGCGCGCTCCGGGCGGCGGTCGGGACCGACGGGGCGCTCGCACGGGCGACCGCGGCGGCGCCGACCGTCCGCCTCGCCCGCGCCGGCCCGTTGGCCCTCGCGTTCGCCGTGGCGGTGGCGGCGGACCGACTCGCGGTCGCCGCGGCGGTGCTGCTCGCGGGCGCCGTCGCCGCGGGGCTGGCGGTGACGGTCGTCTCGGTCGCGCTCGACGGCGCGACCGGCGACCGCCGCGGCGAGCGGCGGCCGTCGCTCGCGACGCCGGACGATACGCCCCGGGGGACCGTCGGTCGGCTCCGGACGGCGCCGCGCGCGGCGAAGACCGCCCTCGTCGCGGACGTCGCCGGCGCGCTCCCGGCCGCGGCGTTCGTCGCGTTCGCGCCCGCGCTCGTCCTCGCGGTCCGGGCGCCGGCCGAGCGGCTGGCGTGGCTCGACGCCGGCCCCGCGGCCGCCGTCGCGCTGGTGCTGGCCGCGGAGGCGCTCGCCGCCGCCGTCGCGCCGGCGCTCGGGGAGGCGCTGCTCGACGCCGTCTCCCCGCGGGCGACGTTCGCGGCCGGACTCGCGGCGGGCGTGGCCGCGCCGCTGGCGCTCGTCGAGCCGGCGCCGACGGTCGTCGCCGGGGCGGTCGCGTTCGGCCTGTACGGGCTGCGACGCGTCGCCGACCCCGCGCGCAGGCGGCTCGTCGACGACGCGCTCGGGCCGGACGTGGCGGCGGCGTACCGCCGCGTGCGGGTCGCCGCGCCGGCGGTCGCGGTCCCGCCCGTCGCCGTCGCGTACGTGCTGGCGCCGGGGTTCGCGTTCCGACTCGCCGCCTTCGTCGCGGCCCTCGGCGTGTACGAACTGTACCGGCACGGGATCCGCCGCGCCGTGGGGCGGGTGGCCCGGGGGTCGCCGAGTGAGCCCGCCGCTCCCGCGCCGCCCGCGCCGGCTCGTCCCCGCGGGGCTCGCCGGCTGGCTGACGACGGTGAACCACCGCCGCATCGGGACGCTGTACCTCCTGTTCGCGACGGTCGCGGGGCTGTGGGGCGCCGCCGACGCGATGGCGATCCGGACGGCGCTGGTGACGCCGTCGGCGTCCCTCGTCGGGCCCGCCACGTACGGCGAACTGTTCACCACGCACGGGCTGACGATGCTGTTCCTGTTCGCCACCCCCGGGTTCTTCGGGCTGGCGAACCTCGTCGTCCCGCCGCTGATCGGCGCCGACGAGATGGCGTTCCCGCGGGCCAACGCGACCGCCCTCTGGCTGCTCCCGCCGTCGATCCTGCTCGTCCGCAACGGCACGCTCGGGCTGGTGCTCCCGGGCGTCGAGGCGCTCGCGCCCGTCGCGCTCGGGTGGACGCTGTACCCGCCGCTGTCGACGCAGGCGACGAACCCGGCGGTCGACCTCACGCTGTTGGGGCTGCACCTCTCGGGCGTCGGGACGACCCTCGCGTCGATCAACGTCGTCGTGACGGTGGTCGCCGAGCGCGCGCCCGCGGTCACGTGGGACCGCCTCGATTTGTTCACGTGGTCGATGCTCGTCGCCGCGGGGCTGGCGATGTTCGCGTTCCCGATCCTCGGGTCGGCGCTGGTGATGTTGCTCCTCGACCGCGCCGTCGGCACCACGTACTTCGCCGTCGACGGCGGCGGGCCGATGCTGTGGCAACACCTGTTCTGGTTCTGGGGGCACCCGGAGGTGTACGTGCTCGCGCTGCCGGCGATGGGCGTGATCAGCCACGTCCTCCCGAAGTTCGCCGGGCGGGAGCTGTTCGGCCGCAACGCCGTCGTCTACTCCACGCTGTCGGTCGGGACGCTCTCGTTCGGCGTGTGGGCCCACCACATGTTCACCACGGGGCTCGACCCGCGACTCAAGGCGTCGTTCATGGCCGTGACGCTCGCGATCGGGGTGCCCTCAGCCGTCAAGACGTTCAACTGGATCGCGACGCTGTGGAACGGCCGGCTCCGCCTCGTCGCGCCGATGCTGTTCTGTCTCGGCGCGGTCGCGACGTTCGTGCTCGGCGGCGTCACGGGCGTGTTCCTCGCGTCCATCCCGGTCGACATCGTGCTCCACGACACGTTCTACGTGGTCGGCCACTTCCACCTGATGCTCGTCGGACTCACGGTGTTCGGCGCGTTCGCGGCCGCCTACTACTGGTTCCCGTTCCTGACGGGCCGCATGTACGACCCGTTCCTCGCGCGCGTCCACTTCTGGAGCTCGGTCGTCGGCGTCCTCGTGACGTTCCTCCCCCTGTTGTTCCTCGGCCTCGACGGCCTCCCGCGCCGGACGGCGACGTACCCGGCGACGTTCGCGACCGCACAGCGGGTGAGCACCGTCGGGGCGTACCTCCTCGGCGGCGGCCAGCTCGTCTGGCTCGCGAACACGGTCGCCTCGGCGCTGGGCGGCCCCCGCGTCGGCGGCGACGTGTGGGACCTCGGCGACGCTCGCACCCGCGAGTGGACCGACGAGGCCCTCCCCGACGACGGCGGGCACGTCGGGCAGTCGAACGGTCGTCGCGATTGAAAAATATACTAAAATACACGGTGTTCGTATATTAAACCATCTCCGGTCGTATCGGTCAATGGCCGCCGGCCGGGACGACGCTTCCGCGGACGACTCCCGGACGCGAAGCAGCCGCTTCGCGTTCCGGGCCGTCCCGTCGACCCGCCGGGCCGAGGACCGACCATGACACAGGCCACCGACTCCAGTTGCCGTCGCACTCCACTCGCCGCCGGCGCCGCCGGGCTGTCGACCACCAGCCCGCCGGTCGTCGTCGCGGCCGTCCCACACGCCGAGCCGTCGCCCCCCGGGGAGGCACCGTCGTGAGCACGGACGTCGCCCTCACCATGCTCCAACTGCAGGCGCTGGCGATCCCGCCGGTGACGATCCTGCTGAAGATGCTCCGCCGCTCGGACAACCTTCCGTGGGCGACCCGGAAGGCGAGCTTCCTGTCGGCCATCGCCAGCATCGGGCTGTTCGTCGCCGGCGCCGCGGGCGCCATCGTCCACCTCGTCTCGACGACGTCGTTCTCGCCGGTGCTCCAGTTGACGTTCGGGATCACCGTGCTGGCGCTGCTCCCGTTCCTGTTCGTCGCCGCGGTGCTGTATCGCGACCACAGGGCCAACTTCGGCCCCTGAGCGCGGCGCGACCGCGAACACGCCGGCGTCGCCCGCCGGCGTACGGACGACTCCACGACACCACTACCCCAGATAGCGAAGCCACACCGATGTACACCACCACCACCGACTTCGGACCGAGGCGCACCGTCCGCAGACCGACCACCTTCGACCCCGCTCCGTTGACCGAACTGAGCGGAATCAAACTGAACATCCTGTTCGTCCTGTCGCAGTTGGACGAGTCCCGCCCCTCCGGACGCGAGATCCAGGAGGCGGTCCGGGCGCAGTGCCCGACCGACGTGAAACACGGGCGGTTCTACCGGAACCTCTCGGACCTGGTCGAAGACGGCTACGTCGACGTGCGACCGATCGACGGGCGGACGAACGGCTACCGGCTCACCGAGGAGACGGCCCGGCGGCTCCACGCACACATCCGCTGGCAGGCGCAGTGTCTGTTCGGGGGCGCCGCGGACGCGGAGGGGGGCGCGTGAGTCGATGCTCGGGTCCATCGTCGACCGGGTCCGCGCCGTCGCCGCCGACGGAGGTGGGTCGAGCGTGAGCAGCGACGACTCCACGACCGACGCGACGACCGACGGGGACGCCGCCGACGCGGCGCCGACGCCCGAGTGGACCGTCGCGGACGTGCCCACGGAGAAACCGCTCGACGACGTCGTCGCCACGGCCGCGGGGCCGTTCGCCGTCGGCGCCGGCGGCGTCGGGCTGCTCCGGCGGGACGGCGAGTGGCGGCTCGCGGTGCCGGACGGCCCGCAGGCGCGCGGCTACGGACTCACCTGTGCGGCCGCGACCGACGACGGGGAACGCGTCTGGTTCGCCGGCTCGTCGGGGGCGCTGGGCTACTACGACGTGACGACCGGGCGCAAGGCCGACTACTCGGCGCCGCGCGAGAAGACGAGCACCTGGGAGGGGATCGCCGTCTCGGGCGACGCCGGCGCCGAGACGCTCCGCATCGCCAACGGCTCCGGCGAGGTGATGGCCGCGACGACGGACGGGGCCGGCTGCCCGCAGTGGGGCGACGTCGTCAAGCCCGGCTCCGGCTCGACGATCCCGGCGATCACCGCGGGCGACGACGGCTTCGTCGCCATCGACACCAGCGGGAACGTGTTCGCCGAGACCGGCGAGGGCTGGGAGGACATCGGCATCCGAAACGCGCAGGTCAACTTCGCGGACGTGTACGCCGACGCCGACCGCCTGCTCGTCGCCGGCGGCGGCGGCACCGTGTTCCGCTACGACCGCCCCTGTCGGAACTGGACGCCGCTCAACGTCGCGTCGGTCGCGCTCCGCGCCGTCGACGTCCGGGACGGCCGGGTCGCGGTCGCGGGCGCCAACGGCACCGTCGTCGAACGCACGGCGGCGGGGTGGACCCCGTCCCCGACGGCCACCGAGGCGACCGTCCGGGGTATCGCGCTCGGCGAGGTCGACGTCGCCGTCGGCGCCGCCGGCACCGTGATCGAGCGATGACGACCGACCGAACCGACGGAGCCGGCTCCGTCCCCGGGCGCTACTGGCGCGCGCTCGGCGTCTACCTGTTCGTGACGGTGCTGGGTGTCGTCGCCATCCCCGTCGTTGGCGACCGGCTCCCGTCGGTGCTGACCGGCTCGCTCACCGTGATCGTGTTGTTCCTGCTCGTCGTCGCGAGCGTCGGCGCGCTGTACGCGCTCGTCCGCGACAGCGTCGCCCTCGGCCGGGCGAACGCCCGCTGGGAGCCCGTCTGGTGGGTGTATCTCGGGGCCAGTCTGGCCGTCCCCGCCGCCGTCGCCTACGGCACGAAGGCGTTCGCCGGCGTCAACGCCGGCATCGTCGCCGGCGTCCCGACGCTCGTCGCGACCGTCTTCGCCGCCTGCGCCGGCTACCTCTATCGGCGCCACGACCGACTGGGCGTCCCCTGACGGCTCCCCGCCCGCCGCGGACGCCCTCCGTGCGGTTCCGACCGCTCGCTCACGACAGTCGCATCGCTCGCCGACCACACCGACAGCCGACACACAGACCACAATGATCCACGACACAGTCGCACACGTCGCCCGGGTCCTCCCGGACCCGGTCGTCCAGTACCTCGATCGCACGACCACCGCCGACGGCCTCTCGCCGACGGCGCTCACCCTCGGCAAACTGATCGTCGTCCTCTGGACGATGCTGTTCGCCGGGGTGCTCCCGTTCCCCCAGATGCCGGCCGGACTCGCCATGACCGACCCCGGCGCCCCGGAGGCGGCCGCCGTCGCCGCCGGCCTCGCCGGCGCCGCGGAGTACCTCCTCATGTGGGGGGTGATGATGGCCGCGATGATGTACCCCGCCGTGTTCGCCCGGAGCGTCGACTACGTCGAGTCGGTCGACGGGTCGGCGGTCACGAAACTCGTCGTCGGCACCGGGTTCCTGGGGGCGTACAGCCTCGCGTGGGCCGCGACGGGGGTGATCCCCCTCGCCGTCGAGGCGGTCGTCGACATCAACGCCCTCGCGACGACCGCCGGCCGGTTCGCCGTCCCCGCGGTGCTGTTCGTCGCCGGCGCCTACCAGTTCACCCGTCTCAAGCGCGGCGCCGTCGCGACCTGCTGTGCGATGACGCCGTCGGGCGGCGACGGCGGGGGTCGCCTCGCGAACGCCCTCCGCGACGGCCTGTCGCACTTCCGCTCGTGTTTCACCTGCACGTGGGCGCTGTGTGGCCTGATGGTCGTGTTCGGCACGATGAACGCGTTCTGGATGCTCCTGTTGTCGGCGGTGTTCACGGCCGAGCGGGCCGGGGACGGGAACCGGGTCGCTGCCACCGTCGGCCTCATGCTCCTGTGGTCCGCCGCGAGCGTGCTGCTCACCGGCGTCCCCGGCTACGTCTGACCCGTGGCGCTGTTCGCGGCCGTCCTCGAGGCGCTGCGCGTCGCCCTCGGGATGGCGTGGGAGACGTGGTGGGCGCTCGTGCTCGGGTTCACCCTCACCGGCGTCGTCGGCGAGTTCGTCTCCGAGGACGCGATGACGAGCCTCCTCGGCGACGACGACTGGGAGACGGTCGGGCTCGCGACCGCCCTCGGGGCGGCCTCCTCCAGCTGTTCGTACTCGGCGACGTCCACGGCGCGCGTGTTCGTCGAGAAGGGGGCGTCGTTCACCGCCTCGCTGGCGTTCATGTTCGCCAGCACCGACCTCGTCGTCGAGTTGGGGCTGGTGCTGTGGATCCTGCTCGGCTGGCAGTTCGTCGCCGCCGACGTGGTCGGCGGCCTCGTCGCCGTCGTCGTCGTCGCCGCGCTCGTCCGGCGCTACGTCCCCGAGGAGTGGGTCGAGACGGCTCGCGAGCACGCGCTCGCGCTCGGCGACACCCGGTGTGCCGCCTGCGACATGGCGGCCGACCCCGACGACGCCGACACCGTCGTCGCCACGGTCGACGGTCGCCCCCGCTACTTCTGTTGCGGCGGCTGCGAGCGCGCCGTCGTCGCCGCCGCCGAGGCCGACGGCGACGGTCCGGCCGCCGGCGGCGACACCGCGGCCGGGGGCGGCGCCGGCGACACGCCCTCGCCTCGGCGGCGGGGTGGAAGCGCGCCGGCCGCACCGCGATCCGCGAGTGGGACATGCTCTGGCACGACATCGCGCTGGGGTTCCTCATCGCGGGCGCCCTCGAGGCGTTCGTCCCGCGGTCGGTCTGGCTCGAGTTGTTCACGGTCGCGGGCGCGAGCGGGCCGACGTGGGTGGTCGCCAGCGTGGTCATCGCGACGCTCGTCGGCGTCGTCACGTTCCTCTGCTCGGTCGGCAACGTCCCGTTCGCGCTCGTGTTGTGGAACAACGGCGTCGCCTTCGGGGGCGTGCTCGCGTTCATCTACGCCGACCTGATCATCCCGCCGCTCGTGTCGGCGTACCGGCGGTACTACGGCACGCGGATGGCCGCGACGCTGTTCGTCGTGCTGTTCGTCGCCTCCGTCGTCGCCGGCGTCGCCGTCCACTACCTGTTCGACCTCGCCAGCCTGATCCCGCCCTCGGGGGTGACCGACGGCACCGCGCCCGACTGGTACACGCTCCCGCTGAACCTCGTGTTCACGGGTGTGTTCCTCGCGGAACTGTACGTCACCTACGGCGCCCGCCGCCTCGCCACGGTCGCGCTCCGCGTCCCGGCGGCCGGCGTCACCGCGCTGACGGTCGCCGCGATGGCCGCGGGGTTCCTCGCCGGCGGCAGCGAGACGGTCCGTGTGGGGGCCGCCGCCACGACCGACCTCCTCGACATCGCGGCCGGGCGGCTGCGCGAGCGCCGCGACGACCTCGCGGCGTGGACCGCCGACGCCCGGACGCGGGTCCGCGAGTTGGACTGAGCGGGCGGGGCCGGACCGTCTATTTTTTCGAACACTGATACCGAATTATATCCGTTCCGCCCCTCGCTTCGCGTGTGCCACGCCACCGATACCGCGTGAGCGGCATGAGCTGTACCGGCTGTGAAGTACTCGTCGAGTCGGCCGTCGAACCGCTGCCGACCGTGACGTTCGTGGCGGCCGACGCCGACCGCGACACCCTCGACGTGGGCTACGACGAGCGCCTCCCCGAGGGGCTGGGCGACGCGATCGCCGACTACGGGTTCGACCTCGGCGACCGCATCGAGCGGATCTGAGTCGTCGGGGCCGACGTCGGCGCGGCGAGCCGGGCGACCACAACCGTGATGTGGCTCCGCCCTCGGCCGACGTGTGTGCCCTCCGCAGAGACCGATCGCTCGACGCGGTCGTATCGCGCCGCCGACCCCCTCCCGCGACCGCCGGAGGTGCCGGCGTAGATGGCCGACGACACGTCGCTGTCCGTCGACGGACCGAGCACGCTCCGCGGCGCGCTCGTCGTTCTCGTCGTCGGGCTCGCGGCCACCGGCTTCGGCGCCTACGACTACACGCAGCAGTCCGCGGCGGTCGACGACGCGGTCGCCGTCGACGCCGAGATCGTCGCGACGGGCGTCGAGGCCGTCCGCGGGGGGAGCGACGCCGGCGCCGACTACCGGCCGACCGTCGAGTTCGCCTACGAGTACGACGGCGCCTCGTACACGAGCACGAACGTGTTCCCGTCGGCGACCTCGCCGAACTACGACACCGAGTCGGCAGCCCGCGAGGTGCTGGCCGACTACGACGCGGGCGAGACGGCGACGGCGTACGTCGACCCGGCCGACCCGGACGGCGCCTTCCTGGTGAACCGCACGTCGGACGCGCCGCTCGTGCTCGCGGCGATCGGGGCGCTGTTCGCCGCGGTCGGCGCCGTGTCGACCGTGCGGCGCCTCCGCGAGCGGTGACCGACCCGAGCGACGGAGGGAGGTCGCCCGAGCCACGCCGAGACGTCCCGCCGGCCGTCTACCGTGTCGGTGTCGCGCTGTACGGCTGCTGGGTGCTGCTCGTCGTCCTCCAGATCCTCGGTCGGTACACGCCGGTACCCCGACTCGCGTTCGTCCGCCCGGGCGTCGTCGTCGGTGCCGTCGCCCTGACGGCGGTCGGTGCCGCGCGGATCGCGCGGCGGGGCTACCGTCGGGTCGTGTCGCCCGGGGGATCGGAGGACGACGCCTGAGGCGACGACGCGGCCGGCACCTTCGACGGCGGTCACTCCCCGCGTAGCCGGCGGTTCCGGCGGTCGAGGTACGCGATCGCGCCGAACAGGTTCACCACCGGCATCGCGGCCGCGTGGATCCACACCCGGTCGGGCGGGTCGTCGAGCCGGCGCATGTCGAGGTACACCGCGATCGGGATCAGCAACTCCACGACGAGGAACGCGAGGAGGGCGACTCGGACCGTGAACGGGGTGGACGCGAGGAACGTGCCGGCGCCGAACACGCTGCCGGCGACGAGGGCCAACAGCACGGCCAGCGCGACGAGTTCCGGGATCGTGTACGCCCACAGCGCCCGTTCGACGTCGGCGGAGACCATCTGTGTCGATCGGTACCCGGGCCCGTAGTAAGTGCTGTCGGGGGCGCGGGCACGGCGGCGGCGAGGTCGGCGCGACGCTCACGACCCGACCGCGACGAGCACGGTGAGGTCGGTCGTCCCCTCGGGGTCGACGACGCGGACGTCGAACGCGACCGCGAGGAGCGTCGTCTCGCCCGCGCGCTCCTGCACGACGACGCCGTCCACGACCGCGCAGTCGCCGAACGCGCGGTTCGGGCCGCGCGGGCAGTGTGCGGCCGCCCACGCCGACGCGGCGGTGGCGTTGCGCGTCACGTCGACGGCGACCGTCTCCGAGAGGCGGGCGGTCTCGATCCCCCGCACGTCGCCGGCGAGGACGGCGTCGAACGCCGCGACCGCCTCCTCGCGCCGGTTCCACGGACGGCGGTCGAGACCGGCCGAGGCGTTCGCGACCGCCCGGTCGAGGGCGCGGCGCGTGTCCTCGCCGGGCGGCCCGCGCTCGTCGACCGTCGCGGCGACGTCCGGGTGGGCGCCGAGGGTGAGGTACGCCAGCGCCATGGGGACGAGCGCCGCGACGACGACGGCGGCCGCCAGCAACACCAGCTGCGCGCGGTCGCGACCGTGTCCCGCGGCCCGCCCGCCGGCGTCCTTCCCGCTCATACGTACCACACCCACAGGACGACCTCGCCGCCGGGCGTCGTCGCGGTCGCGCGACCGGTCGGGACGTCGCTCGGGCGCCGGAAGCCGACGGCGCCGTGCGGCGTCTCGACGCGGAACAGGAGGTTGTCGCCGAGGATGCGGTCGACCCGCTCGCGCAGGGCGTCGCGCTCGCGGTCGAACGCCGCGGGCGACGCGCTCACCTCCGCGAGCCGCGTCCCGCCCGCGTGGCGGGGCGGCTCCTCGGCGAGGACGGTGACGGCGTCGTCTGCGTACGCGTCCAGCTGCGCCTCCGCGGTGGCCGGCGCCGGCACCGCGAGTCCGAACGCGGCGGCCACCGCGAGCAGGAACGCCACGCCGACGGCCGCCTCGACGACCGGCAGCGACAACTGCGCGCGGTCGCCGCCGGGCGCGTCCGGCTCAGGCATCGACCGTCACCTCCAGCGTCGCCTTCCGGGTCCGCTCGGGCGCGTACGTCACCGCGACGGTGCCGGTCGCGTTCGCGTCGAACGAGAGCGTGAGCGTCTCGGCTCGCGACACGGGAACCGTCGCGGTCCCCCGGAGCCCGCCGGGGCGGTGGAGCACGACGCGGCCGTTCACCCGCACGGTGTCGACCGAGGCGTTCGCGAACCCGAGGCGGAGCCGGTCGGTCCGGCGCGGCAGGGCGAGCGACCGGCTGGCGTTCGCCGACCGGCTGCGCTCCTCGACGGCGGCGACGAGGACGATGCGGCGGAACGCGACGCCGGAGTCGGGGTCGCCGCGCTCGGCGACCGTCTCGTCGCCGACGCGCACCCGGAACGAGGCGTTCCGCAGCGGCGGGACGTGCCTCGCCACCGCCGCCGGCGTCAGCGCGTCGACGGCGCTCGCGTTCACCACGTTGGCGCGCCGCGTCACCGGCGACCCGGCGGCCGTCAGGCGGTCGGCGGCGGCGACCGCCGCGCGGCGGTCGCCCGGCCGACGGTCCGTCCCGGCGAGCGCCCCGTCCGCCAGCGCGAGCGTCACGCCCGTCGTGGCGGTGAGGACCACCAGCGCCGCGGCCAGCGCCGCGAGGTTCGCCTGCCCGCGCCGCCCCCGGCCGCCGCCGGTCGGTCGACGTGACGGCTCATCGGCTCACCAGCCCACGGTCACCCCGCCGTCGCCGCCGGTCACGACGACGACCGTCTCGGCCCCGCTGCGCCACGTGCCCGACACGGCGGCGACCCGGTCCGGGAGCGCGAGCCGGGTCCGGCCGCCGACCCCGTCGGTCGGGTGCCGGAGGACGAGCGCCCCGTCGGCGGCGACGATCCGGTACCCCGCGCCGCGGATCGAGTCCGGGAGCGGGACGGCCCGCTCGACCCGGACCTCGCGGGCCGCCGCCGGGACGCTCCGTTCGAGGTCGGTCGCCGCCCCCGCGAGCGTCCGGTCGGCGACGCGGTCGCCGGCCGCGTCGCGGTAGTCCGGCACGACGCCGCCGAACAGCGCCGTCGACAGGCCCGCGACGAACAGGAGGACGATGCCGACCTCGAGCGTCTTCGAGACGACCGGCGTCACCGCCCGCTCGGCGCCCCGGGTCGGCCCGGGGCTCCCGGCGGCTCCGTTCATCGGCCCGCCTCCAGCCGGAGCCGGTGGACCACGAGGTGGAACTCCCGCGTGCCGGGGAACGACGCGACGACGCTGTCGACGCCGTCGCCGTCGAAGTCGCGCGCGGTCGTCGTCGCGCCGCGCTCGCGGAAGAAGGCGCGCCACGGGCGCGGGGTGGCCGTCTCGACGGCGACGCGCCACTCCCCGTCGCCGTGGGCGGTGCGGTCGTGCCCGACGCGCGTCGTCAGGGGACGCGCCCGCCGCCGGCGAACGCGAACGACGCGTTCCCCGTGCGGGCCACGCCGAACACGACCGTCCCGGCGCCGGCGGCCAGCGACGGGTCGGCGTCGAACACGGCGTTGCCGGGCGGGCCGCGGACGACGGCGCCGGCGACGAAGGCGACGCGGTGGTCGCCCCGCTCCCAGACGACCCCGCCGGCGTCGACCGTCCGCACCACCCCGTCGCCGTCCAGCAGCCGCACCGACCGGTCGACGGTGTGGAGCCGCCCGTCCGTGTACGAGACGCTGCCGCGGTGGTAGCCCGTCGCCTCGACCGGCGCGAGCGCGCCGTCGAGGTCGGCCGACACCCGTCCGGCGTCGACGCCGGCGGTGTTCGACTCCACGACCGTGCCGACGGTCGCGGTCAGCCCCGCCATCGAGACGGCGGTGATGCCCAGCAGGAGCGCCACGCCGACGACGTGCGACTGGGCACGGCGGTCCGCGCCGGCGTCCCCGGCGGTCACGTCGCCACCCCCGCGACCGCGAACACGGCGTAGCAGACGACGACGAGCGCGCCCGAGTGGAGCAGCATCGCGTAGCCGCCGCGGTCGGCGGCGCCCGCGAACAGCCCCGACGCGAGGACGGTCGCCTGCGCGACGACGTAGAAGCGGCGGCGGTCCCGCTCGGGGTCGACGGCGGTCGGGTCGAGCGCGCCGCCGCCGGTCGACAGCGACGCCAGGTCGGCGAACCCGTCGAGCACGGTGAGGTTCACCGCGACGACGATGCCGACGACCAACAGCGCGGTCGTCCAGCCGACGGCGACGTACACGAACATGTTGGCGCGGAGCGCCCGCCGCTCGTGGTACAGGCGCCCGACCTCCGTCTGGAGCGTCTCGAACACCGCCTCGGCGTCGCTCCCGGCGTCGAGCGCGCCCGAGACCAGCCCGATCGTCTGGGCCGCCAGCGGCGTCCCCACCCGGTCGACGAACCGCTCCAGCGCGGCGGTCCGGAGGTCGTCGCCGTCGCGGCTCGCGAGTCCCAGCGCGAACGCCAGGTCCGCCACGTCGTCCGACAGCGGCCCGAGGTCGACGTCGCGGGCGACGAGGTCGACCGCCGTCGACAGCGGCTTACCGAGCGCGACGTGGCCCGCGACCGCGTGGACGAAGTCGGAGATCTCGCGGTCCTTCGCGTCGTCGAGGCGGCCGCGCCGGAGGCCGACCGCGCCGACCGGGACGGCGTACGCCGCGTAGCCGAGCAGGCCGACGTTCACGGGGTCGAGCCCGGTCGCGGCCAGTCCCGCGAGCGCGGCGACCCCCGCGGGGACGAGCGCGACCGCGGCGGCCCGCGGGTTCGTGGGCGCCGCCCGCACGAGCGCGAGCGGCCGGCGCGGGAGGTCGTACCCCGTCCGCTGGTCGGCCGGCCGGAGCTCCGACACCATCGCGGCGGCGCCGGCGCCCACGACCAGCACGAACGCGGCCGCGCCGTACACCGCGATGGCGCGTTTGGTGGTCGTGCCCAGCGGCGTCCGGATCTCGGCCGAGAGTCCGGGGGCGAGCACGCTCAACACGGTGAGGACGACGACGAACAGCGCCGGCAACACGAGGAGGACGACGAACAGTTCCGACACCAGCTCCATCACGTCGGCGTTGCGTTCGCGGGCCTGCTCGCGCCGGCGTCCGAGCATCCGCGACTCAAGCCGGAGGTACCCCGAGAGGGCGTCGTCGCCCTGCGCGGCGTGCTCGCGGAACTTCAGCAGGAACGGCGCGAGCACGTCCCGCGAGGGGGTGTCGCGGGCGACCCGGCCGAGCCCGTCGTGCAGGCTGCCGGTGAGCGCGGCCGTCGCCAGCGCCGTCCGGACCGACACGGCCGTCTCGCCGTACGCGTCGTTGTCGGCGACGCGCCGGAGCATCGCCCGCGGCCCGTCGCTGCCCGACGAGAGGGCGTGGAGGTACCGCGCCGCCCCGGGCAGCGTCCGCTCGATGTCGCTCCGGCGGGCCCGCGCCCGCCACCGGATCCGCTCGCCCGCCAGTCGGACGGTGCCGTACTTCGCGAGCGTCGCGGCCAGCCCCGCCGCCGGCGCGACGACGTGGAGCCGCCCCACCGACGCGACGGGCGCCCCCGCCGCGGCGAGCGCGTCGGCGACGCCGCCCGTGACCGACGGCGGCAGCGCCGACCCCACGATCAGCGTCCACGCCAGCACGGCGAGACAGACGACCCACGAGAGGCCGTACGCCCGGGCGACGTACACGTCGAAGTCGGTCGCCATCGCCGCCCCACGGTACCGCTTCCGGTCGGCGGCGTGGCGTCGGCCGTCGGCGTGGCGCGAGAACAGTGCGTACAGCGCGCGGTCGAGCACCGACCGGTCCGTCGGCGGTCCCGCCGCGCCGTCGGTCGCGGCGGTCGCCCCCGGGACGCCGCGCCCCCGCGCCGGGGGCGTCGTCGCCGACCGCGAGGTCACCCACGGTCGCCCACCTCGGCGCCGCCGTCGGTCGCGGCGTCCGCGTCGGCCTCGGCGGCGTCGCCGGCCGGGCCGTCCGCGGCCGTCTCCCGGCGGACCCGCTCGACGGTCGCGGCCTCGTCGGTGCGGAGGTCCGAGAGGAAGTCGAACGTCTCGTCGACGTCGGTCACGCCCTCGCGGACGAGGTAGCGCACGTACCGGTGTTTCCGGTGGAACTCCGCCTCGACGGCGTCGACGGTGCGGTCGGTTCGCGCGGCGACCGCGTGGAACACGCGGTGGTCGACGCGCCGGACCGCGTCGCCGAGGTCGGGGTGGTCGTACGCGACCGCGAACTCGCCGTCGGGCTCCCGACCGACGACGCGGTTCCAACCGATCGCGGTGCCGTCCTTCTCGACGACGCCGCCGGCGCCGGCGCAGTCGTCGAACGCGTCCGGGGCGCCGAGTTCCACCGCCTCGCCGACGTAGCGCGTGCCGTCGTCGTTGTGGGGGAACACGACGAGGTCGATCTCGCTCAGGAGGTACGGCGGCAACCCCTGCTCGACGACGCGGTTGACGAGCGTGTCGACGTCCTCGGCGTGGGTCGTGCCGAGCACGCCGTGGCCGGTGTTGAGGCTCTCGCCGAACGTCTCGAAGGAGGCGGGCGTGTTCACCTCCGCGATCACCTCGACGTCGGGGTTGAGGTAGTTCGTCTCCGTCATCAGGTCCGCCATCGTCACCCGCTTGAACTCGTTCTCGTGCTCGCGCGTCGTCAGCGAGATACCCGTCTCGTGGGGGAGGACGACCTCGCGGCTCCCCTCGTCGATGGAGACGGGCCGGTCGTCGAACGGGATGAACGGCGTGTGGGCGTTGAGCAGCGTCGTCTTGCCCGCGCCCGTCGGCCCGGAGAACAGCACGACGCCGCGGTGTTCGTACAGGAGCCACAGCAGCGTGACCAGCTCCGTCGGCAGCGTCCCCGACTCAACGAGTTCCACCGGCGTGTGCGGGTCGCCCGACTGCTTGCGCACCGAGAGGTGCGGCCCGTCCGTCGAGATGACCGGGAGCGCGACGGCACAGCGGATCGTGTCCGGCACGCCGTCGAGGTCGACGTTCACCTTCGCGCTGGGGTTGGAGGCGTTCAGCTCCGTCCCGTCGAGCGCCGCCAGCTGGGTGACGACGTCGACGAACTCCGACTCGGAGTCGAACGCGAGGTTCGTCGGGACGCGGCCGTCGGCGCCCAGCCCCGCGCGGGGCACCACTTTGACGCGCTCGCCGACGCGGTTCGCCTCGACGTCCTCGAGGTTCGGGTCCCGGAGCGGGACCGTCAACACGCCCTGCCCGACGTAGTCGCGCAGGACGTAGTACACGAGGTCCGCGAGCCGGTCGGCGGCGTACCGCGAGTCGACGGGCGGGACGGCGAGGTCGTACTCCGCGAGGGCGGCGCGGGCGCGGTAGGCGGTGGCGTCGAGCCACGCGCGGGTGTCGCGGGCGGTGAGCCGCCGCGAGAGGAACCGCCGGGCGCGCTCGCGGACGAACGCCGCGCGGTCGTCGACGACCTCCGTGGTGGTCGACTCCCACACGCGCTCCTTGCACTCGGCGATCAGCGCCTCGTCGCCCGGCAACAGCGGCGGCTCGCGGACGGCGTACTTCGTCGCGAACCGGTCGTCGCCCAGCAGCCGCTCGCGGTACACCACGACCTCGATGTCGAACCCCTCGAACGGCACCTCGTAGGTGCTCCGGCGCTCGCTGGCGACGCGCTCGACGTACGCGGCGTCGACGGACACCTCGGTGACCGCGGGGGCGAACGCGTCGGTGTGGACGACGACGCGACCCGCCTCCCCGCTCACGTCCGCCACCTCGAGGCGGTCGTCGAGCGCCAGCGGCGTCACCTCGCCGAGCAGCCGGAACTCCCGCAGCGCGTGGTAGTCCACCCGCCGGCGGAGCGCCGCGGTGGCGTCCACGAGCCGGTCGACCGCGCGCTCGTACTTCGGCTCGAACCCGGCGTCGGCGCGCTCGGTGGCGCCCGCCCGCGTCAGCGGCCGCCGGTGCTGTCCGGCGTCGAAGCGGTCGGCGACCGCCGCGACGGCCCGCTCGCCGTCGGGGCCGAGGCTCGGCTCGCGCGTCTCGTACCGGAACTCGCTGCCGGCGGCCTCCCGCCGCTCGCGGACGGTGGCGACGACGCCGGGGTACGGCTCGTACTGCGCCCGGACGTCCGGGGCGTACCACGCCTCGGCGGCGTCCGGCGGGGCGGGCCCCGGGACCGTCGGGCGGGTGTCGGTGTCGGCTGGCATTTGATTCGGCTGATGCTTATTGATATTTAATTGTTCGGGGAAGAGAAACGAACTGTCCGAAGCGGGCCGCCGGCACCGGGACGGGCTCGGTCGGCGACGCGTCGAAGAACAAGACACATGACACGCTCGCCCGAGACGCGGAACGAACGATGCCCTCCACCACGACGAGCCGACGAGCCCTCCTCGCGGCCGCCGGCGCGCTCGCGGCCGTGGCCGGCTGTAGCGGCAGCGAGCGCGGCGGCGACCGCGGGACGCCGACCCGGGCGGGCCGCCGTCGGCCGTTCGACCCGGACGACGTCCCGCCACACCGGCGCCTGCGCGCCCCGACCGACGAACCGTTGCTGTGGGAGCCGGCGCCGACGGCCGACGGCGACGACCGTCGACGCCGCCGACCGACGTTCGTCGCGAGCCGGGGGACCGCCGACCGGATCGCGTTCGCCGACGTCGACGGCGCCGCGGCCGCGCGGCGGCTCCTCGCGGAGACGGACTTCGACACCGAGACCGTGTACGTCCAGCGACGCCCCGTCCGGGCCTGCTACGAGCTGCAGTTGTGCCGCGTGTCGTGGACGGCGACGAGCGTCGACACCCAGTTCGGCCGCGTGCTCCGGGCCGCCGACGTCGCCTGCGACGCGGACGCCCGGGAGGCGACGGCGTGGCTCGTCCGCATTCCCGCGGCGCTCGACGCCGACCGGATCACCAGCTACGGCTCCGGCGTCGGCGGCGGCTCGTGTGCCGACCGCGGCCCGCCGCCGGAGCGGGAGAACCCCTCACCGCCGACGCCGTCCCGGCGACCGACGCCACGGCCACCCCGACGGAGGACGATGGCTGAACACACGCGCCGCCGCCTCCTCGCGGCCACGGGGGCCGCCGCGGTCGGGTCGCTCGCGGGGTGTTCGATGCTCCCCTCGGGGGCGAGCCGCACGTCTCCGGCGAGGCGCTCGCGGCGGTCGTCGCGGATCCGGCGCCGCCGTCGGTCCCCGCGTCGCTCCCGGTTCCCTTGGGGACCGCCCACCTCGACGCGAGTGCGGCGACGGTTCGCGAACGGCTCGACGGGGTGCCGGCGTCGTTCGACGCCGCGGCGGTCCCCAACGGCGTGGTCCGCGAGCAGCGACACGGTCGCGCGAGCGAGTGACGGCGGCGCTCGGGCGGGCGGCCGAGGCACCGACGCCGTGGGAACGCGCGTCGCACCTCCGGCGGGCCCGGTCGCAGGTCGGCCACCTCGCGGGCGGGTGGGCCGCGGTCGACGACGGGCGGTCCGTGGCGGCGGTTCGCCGGGACGCCGAGTCGGTGCGCGAGGCCCTCGCGGCGTTCCGGCGGGCGTGGGCGTACGTCGGCGCCGACCCCGTCGACGCGGTCGTGGTCCACGACGCCATCGCGGGGCTGGTCCGCGGCTGTCTCGCCGACCTGAACCGCGTGCTGTCGACCACGCCGGACGACGGAACCGCGGCGCTGACCGTCGCGGCGGCCGACGAGCGCCGCTCGGGCGCCCGCGCGGCCGTCCGCGACGCCGAGCACCTGTTCGACCGACTGCGCCGCCGGGAGGGCGTGCGCGACCGCCGCGCGGCGATCGCGACCGCGGCCACCGCGCTCGCCGACCGGGTCCGCGCGCGTCGTCGGGCGGTCGGAGGCGACGGGGGTCGCCGACGCCCGACCGGTCGGGCCCGGCGACCCCCGCGGCGCGTGCGCTGCGCGACCTCCGACGGGACGCGCGTTGGGAGAGCCGGATCGCGGCGCACCGCGACCGGGGGCGTTCCCGGTCGCCGTCGTCGAGGCGCACGAGCGACTCGCGCTCGCGGGCGCCGTCGAGACGCTCCGGGCGCGGGTCGACGCCGGCGAGGCGGTCCACCCGACATCGGTCGACGACGTGCGCACGATCCGTCGTCGTGCGGTCGCGGCGGTCGGGACGGCGTTGTCGGACGGGAGTCACCCGGCGCTCGACCGACTCCGCCTCCACGACCTCGTCGGGGCGATCGAACACTACGACGACGACCTCGCCCGGTACGACGCCGACCGGCGGGTGTCGCTGTCCGGACTGGACCGGGAACTCGCGGAGTACGTCGCGATCGAAGCGCTCGCGCGGAACGTCGACCGCGCGAGCGCCGCGGTCGCGGCGGCCCTGACCGGCGACGGGGTCTGACCGCCGACACGTCCCGCCCCCTGTCGGGTTCGGACTGGGCCGCGGGATCGGTTCGGTGCGGCGTTTCGGTCGTTCGTCGACGGCCCCGTCGGCGGGTCGCCCGTCCCGCCCCCGGACGGGGGCGTCGCACGCCCCCGCGGCGGCCGACGGGGGCGGCGCCGGTGGGTTATTCACCGTCCCCGGCCGTCGGGCCACCGTGTCCCGAACAGTCGTGGTCGTCGGCGTCGGTCCCGGACTGGGCGAGGCGGTCGCCGAACGGTTCGCCGGGGCGGGGTGTGACCTCGCCCTGCTGGCCCGCTCCGAGGAGTACCTGCGCGGTCTCGCGGCGGACCTCTCCGGGGGCGCGGGCGACGTCCGGGCGGTGCCGACGGACGTGACCGACCCGGAGGCGGTCGCGGCGGGGTTCGACACGGTCCGGCGCCGGCTCGGGTCGGTCGACGTCCTGGTCGACTGTCTGTACAGCACCGAGACGGGCGACGGCGGGATCCGGGAGGAGGGGGCCGACGCGCTCCACGGCGCGTGGGACGTCGAGGTCGCCGGCGTCGCCCGGTGTGTGCGGGCGGCGCTGCCGGACCTGCTCGACGGGGGGACCGTGATCCTCACGAACTCGGCGCTGTCGAAACGCGCCGCCGGCGACGCGACGAGCCGGAGCGTCGCGCGGTTCGGCCTGCGCGGCCTCGCCCAGTCGCTCGCGCGGGACCTCGGGCCCGACGGGGTCCACGTCTCCCACGTCGTCGTCGACGGCTGGATCGACAAGCCCGCGCTGCGCGAGCACGCGCCCGACCGCCCGGACGAGGCGTGGATCGACCCCGCGTCGATCGCGGACACGTACTGGGGACTGGTGACGCAGGACCGGTCCGCGTGGACGTTCGAACTCGACGTGCGCACCCACACCGACGACCTCGGCGTGTAGCCCCGCGCCGGCGACCGGTGCCGGACGGCGACGGTCCGCACCCGGACCGGATCCGGACCTCACCCCAGACTCGGCGAGAACGACTGGTCGCGTGCGACGACCGTCTCGGGCGTGAACCGGAGCAGGCCCCACCGCTCGGGGTCCAACTCGGCGAACCGGGCGTCCCAGGCGTCCCGGTCCGGGCCGAGGTACCGCTCGAGGAGCCGGGCGGCGCGGTCGGCGTCGTGGTCGACGACCGCGGCCCGCCCCCGCATCCCGACGTGTTCGACCCGGCCCGCGCGAACGTCGAAGTCGACGACCGCGACCGCGGTCTCGGGCGTCCGCGCCACCCGCTCGGGGTACGACTTCCCGACCGTGTCCGCCAGCACCCAGACGCGACCGTCCTCCCACAGGTACCACAGCGGCGACACGCGCGGGTCGCCGCCCTCGGCGACCGTCCCCACGAAACAGAACAACGGGCGATCGAGGAACGCGTCGAGGGCGACGGACAGCGAGTTCTCGATGACGTCCATACGCCCCCGTCGGCGCCCCGACGGGAGTAGCGTTCGGCCGACCGGAGCGCGTCCTCCGCGGTCGCCCGCTACCCTAAAGAGTCGTCGGCCCAAGGGCGTGATACCGACGAGATGTCGACAGCCGCCAGCGTTCGGATCGACCGCTCCGGGGACGCGCTCCGGATCGCCGACAGAGTCACCGGGCAGATGTACGCCCTCGGCGTGCCGACCTCGGCGAGTTCGACCGACCCCGTCGAGCGGACCGACGAGTTCCCCGCGCCGGTCGACCGGACGGTGACGCTGTCGACCGACCGGATCGACCTCCCGGAGCCGATGTTCTGCTGGCTCCACGACGCCGACGGGGAGTTGATCCACGCGATCGAGGAGGACCCCTTCCGGGGCGACCTGTCGGGCCCCGCGGGCGGGTTCCTCGAACTGAGCACGCTGGTGAAGACGTACCTCCGGTTCGAGGAGCCGTTCGCCGTCCGCGGCGGCGCCGACGGCTTCCACGTCGACCTCGGCGGGCGAGCGCAGGTGACGGTGGGGGCCCGCGCGTGGCACTGCTACCCCGAGGCCACCATCCGGATCGACGAGCGCCCGCGCGACCTCATGGCGGCGGTCTCGCGGTTCGGCTCCTCGCTGCGGACGACCTCGCCCGAGCGGGCGTACCCGACGCTGCGTGGCCACCCGCCGGCGGTGCGCGTCGGCGACGGGACGGCGTTCCCCGACGGCGTCACCGAACCCGACACCGACGTCGAACTCGTCGTCCCGCCGGACCCGGCGTCGATCTGTGCGGTCGCGCCGCTGGCGTACTACCTCCCGGCCACCCTGACGCCGGGCGACCGCTTCGCGGTCCGCTGTGGCGACGAGGAGTTCGTCCCGCCGGGGGCCGACGTCGCGAGCGCGGCGGCGGCGGTGTTGCGACACTGCTTCACGCTGGACTGTTTCGTCCGGTCGGCCGGCATCTACCCCACCGAAGTGGTGCAGCGCCGCCGGTTCGAGGAGACGGCCGCCGTCGACCTCGACTACGCGGCCCTGTACGAGGCGTCGCCGGCCGAGCGGACGGCCCGCTACCTGCGGGTCCCCTTCGAGGCGGTCGCGCCGCACGTCCCGCCGTGGCCGACGACGGTGGTGGTGCCGCCCACCGTCCGGGCCGCGGAGGCGCTCCCGGGGTTCGTCGTCCAACTGGCGACCGTCCGCGCGGCCGACCCGCCGCGTCACACCGGCGCGGCCGCGCGAACGCGGGTCGCCCGGGCGTTCGCCGGCGACGGGACCCCGACGCGGGCGACCGGCGTCGGGCGCGACCTCGCGGCGCCGGTCGTCGAGGTGCCGGCGTCGGACAGCCGCCGGACCGTCTGGGCCGGCGACGGGATCCCGCTGAACGCCGTCGCCTTCCGGCTCGCGGGCCGGCGGCACCGGTACGACCGCGCGACCGCGCCGCGGACCGAGACCACCGGCACGTCGGTCGCGGTCGTGTGCAACGACGCCTCGATGGCCGGCGAGTCCGAGGGCGTCCCCGAGCCGCTGGAGTCGCGCCCCGACCTCGAAGCCGACTACAGCCTCCATCGCCGGACAACCACGGCGCAGTTACGCCGGATCATCGAACGCGAGACCGACTACCTGCACTTCATCGGCCACGCCACCGCCGAGGGGCTGGAGTGTGTCGACGGCCGACTCGACGTCGCCGACGTGGATCACAGCGGCGTCCGGCTGTTCTGCCTGAACGCCTGTCGGTCGTTCCGGCAGGGGGGAACTGCTCGTCGAGCAGGGCAGCGTCGGCGGCATCGTGACCGTCGCCGACGTGGCCTCCCGGCTGGCCGGCGAGATCGGCCCCGACGTCGTCACCCTGCTGGACGGGGGGGATGCCGATCTGTGGCGTGACCGACTTCGTCCGGGCGTACACCGACGCCGGGCGACAGTACCTCACTCTGGGCGACCCGTACGCGAGCCTCTTCGAGTCGTCGCCGAAGGCGCCCGCCTTGGTCCACCTCGACTCGACCGACGAGGGGGCCGAGGCCGCGGTCGAGCCGGTCAGTTGCGCCGGTGCGAACCCGGTACAGCTCGGGGCGTATCTGGGAGACACTACCGGCCTCGTGGACGAACACTATCTCGTGCCGGCGCGAATGGGGCCGGTCGTGATCGACGAGGCGGACCTGCCGGCGTACCTCGCGGACCTGGAGTTCCCCGTCGTGTTCGACGGGGACCTGTTCGCGGACCCCGCCCGACTCGCGTCGCTGGTCGGGGCCGGCGAGCACCGATAACCCCGCGCCGACGCCGGGGTGGGGTCCCGCCGTCGCGGACCGACCCCCTCCCGTCGTCTCTCGGTTCCCGTCGACCCTCCGACGAGCGGCCGATCCGCCGTTCGATTCGGAATAACACAACCGTATGTATTTTCTAATAAAAAGGCTTATACAAGAACCGTACATATCGCCGTCCGCGGGCGAACGCGGCCGTCGTCGTCTTCGGCCCTCCACGCGGTTGGACGGCGGTCGACCCCCGCTGACACGCCCCTCGTGTGCCGAGCGGCCCCCCGGCCGGTCCGGTGCCGCCGCGGCCCATCGTCGGCCGCTACAGAACAGTCCGCACCGTGGCCACCAGTTCCTCCACCGACAGCGACGCGAAACACTCGTCGGCGAACCGGAGGCGCTGTCGCGGGCGACCGACGCCGTGTGCGACCTCGTCGGTCTCGACGACGCCGACCTCGCGCAGGTCGTTCTTCACGTTCGAGACGGTGCCCTGACTGGCGATGCCGGTCGTCTCGGCCCACTCGGTGATGTCCGCGACGAACGCCTCGTGGCGCGCCCCCACGACCACCGCGAGCGCGACCGGCTTGAGCGGCACCTCGCCGTCGCCGCGGTGGACCACCCCGGCGGCCGTCTCGAAGTCCTCGCGGACCGCGCTCCCGACGGTTCGCTCCGCCACCGACAGCATCGTCTCGTACGGCGGCAGGTCGACCGAGTACGGCACCGCGCCGGCCCACAGCGACCGGTACAGGTCCGTCAGTCGGGTCCGCGCGTCCGCCGCCTCGACGGGCGCGGCGACGGCCTCGCCGCCGCCCACCGGGATCACGGCGACGACGGCGGCGTCGGTACACACCAGCGTCGGCAGGGCGGGCTCGTCGCCGACGCGCGACCGGAGCGTCACCGCGTCGCCGGCGACGAGTTCGCTCGCCTTGCTCCCGACGACGAAGTCCCGTTCCAACTGTTTGAGCGAGTCGGAGCCACACAGGAGGTCGATCCCGGGGCCGTCAGCTCCCCCGTACCGCGCCTCGACGACCGCCTCGACCACGGCCGCGTCGTCCGTGAGCACCCGCACGGACGAGTCTGCGGCCGCCAGAAGCGTTCCGACGCAGTCGGCCATCGAACGGACTCCGGTCACGTCCACTGGGTGGCCTCGCGGCCGCCGCCGCGATAAACCCGGCGGAACGGCGGACTCCGAGCCCCGTGGCCCACGGCCTCGGCGTCGCTCCCCGGCTCTCGTCGCGGCCGTCCGCGTCCCCCACCACGCTCTTGTGTCGGCCGCCGGTACCGCCGGCCATGCGACAGCCCTCCTGTTCGCGCCGCGAACTGCTCCGGGGTGGGGCGGCGGCGGCGACGGCCGGCCTGGCGGGGCTGGCCGGCTGTTCGGCGGTCGAATCGGTGGTCGACGGCGACCCGGACGTCCCGGAGTACGCCACGTGGTTACCGGCGCCGGCCCGCGTCTACGAGGACGACACCGACGACGACGATCTGTTCTACATCGCCCATGCGCGGCGCTTCGACCTGTTGGCGCCGTACCTCGACGCCCACGGCGAGGCGTACGCCCGGCAGTGGCTGTACCAGGACGGGAAGGCCCACCCGGTGGTGGACGTCGACCCCGCGGACGCGGGACTGGAGGTCCGGCCGGACGACGGGCTATCGATGTTGGAGACGAACATGCCGGACGAGGCGGTGATCGAAGCGTTTCGGACGCCAGAGTCGGGGGAACCGCTCGCCGACCCGTTCGAGCGCCTCGGCGAGTACGAGGGGTACCGACTGCTGACCGCGCCCGATTCGGACTGGGTGGTGGGCATCCGGGACGGCGTGGTGATCGAGGCGTGGGCCACCTCGCCCATCGACTCGCTGGGCGACAAACGTGCGACGGTCGAGGCGATCATCGACACGAAACACGGCGACGGAGACAGGTACACCGACGTCGACGAGACGCTCGCGGAGGTCACGCGACTGCTGGACGGCGAGATGACTGTCTCGGCCGTGCCGACGATCCCCGAGTCCAGACGGCGCGCCGAGGGAAACCCGGTGTCGCTGGTCACCGCCCGCACGAACGCCGAGACCGGCAATCTCACCGAAGCGCTCGCGTTCGAGGACGTCGAGACCGCACGCGAGTTCGCCACCGACCCGGCCGCCGAGCGGGAACTTCCGACGAACCCGACGGTCTCCCGAGAGGGTCGATTCGTCACGATCACCGGGACGGACCACCTGGAGTGAGCGGCCGGCCTGCGACGAGTCCCGGCGCCGGAGTCGGGACAGTCGCCGTCGGCGACGAGTCCCGAATCGGTCCCTCCCGGTCGACCGCGCCCGGACGTCGCGACTACAGCGCGATGAGCGCGGCCACGCCCAGCGCGGCGACGCCCAACACCACCGAGACGGCGGTCGCGCCGGCACCCCGACGGACGGCTCCCCTGCGGTCGGTGTCGGCGACGGAGACGCCGCGGCCGGAGATCTGCACGCCGATCCGATCGACCGACAGCGACTCGTCCCCGGGGCCGACGGTTCCCCGGACGACGACCGTCTCGCCGGGGTCGACGCGCGCCTCGTAGTACCGGCGCGGGCCGTCGGGCCGGACCGACCGCGAGAGGTCGCGCCGCTCGACGGGGTCGGAAACCGGGTCCGGGACGGCCTCCTCCGCGAGTCGGAGGCTGGCCCCGCGGGCGTCGACGACGACGCTGCCGGTCCCGTCGTCGAGGCGGAAGCGGACGCCCTCGGACCCCCGACCGAGTTGGTGGAACGACCGTTCGATCCGGCCGTCGAAGCCGCGAACCGTCTCGACGCCGGTCACGCGCTAGGCGTACGCGAGGCAGTCGGTCCCGGTCAGCGGGGCCCGCGTCGTCGCGTCCAGCCGCTCGGCGCGCCCCGACACGGTGACCGCGCCCGACGCCGCGCTCAGGTCCCCGATCGCGACCGGCCGCGACCGCCACAGCCCGACGGTACGGTACCCCTCGCGGAGGCCGGCCGCGAGCAGAAACAGTCCGATCCCGCCGGCGATCGCCACCGGCACGAGGGGTGCGTCGCCAAGTACCATACCGCCGGTGTGGAAGGGCCGTGTGGTAAGTGTGCCCCCGGCGGCCCGCCCCGACCGGCCGACCGTCCCCGCTCCGACGGCACGCCCGCGTCGCGGCGACGGCGCCGTCGACCCCGGGGTGACCGCCAGACAGGGTGTGAACCCCGACGAAATCGACTTAATCCGGCTCAGAGGCGTGCCCCCCTTTTCGGGCTCCCGCCCGCAGCGTCGGATGCGATGAACGCCACTCAACTGCTCGCGGCCGGACTGGTCGTCCTGCTCGGTGCCGGCGGCGTCGCCGCCGCCGGCACGGGGGCGGTCGTTCCCGGACAGGCAGACGTAACCGGATCGAGTGCGACAGACGCCGCGACCGCGTCCGACGTGGACGCGTCCGCGACGTACGACAACGGCACCGTGACGGTGACAGTGAGCGACGGCGGCGAACCCCTCGAGAACGTGACCGTCTACGTCGACGGTGAGCGCGTCGGCACGACCGATGCCAACGGCACCGTCTCGTACGACCTGAGCGACGAGGAGGCCGACGACCTCGACGAACTCGAAGTCGAGTTCGAGGGCCACGGCGTCGAGGGTGGAATCGAGTACGAGCGCGCGGACGGGTCGCTGACGCTCGTCGAAGAGGAGTACGAGTACGAGGTCGACGAGGACGAGGAGGACGCGGACGAAGAGGCTGACGACGAGGAAGCGGAATCGGAAGACGAGGAAGACGAGGCTGACGACGAGGAAGCGGAATCGGAAGACGAGGAGGACGACGAGGACGAGGAGGACGCGGACGAAGAGGCTGACGACGACGAAGCGGAGGACGACGACGAGTCGTAAGCCGAGTACGTGATGGTTAGCGGGCCGACTGGGTCCCACCCAGTTTCAACACTCGTCGAGAAGGGGACAGTTCCGGTCTCGACGTCGGTCGTCGCTACCAGTCTCTCACCCCCGTCGCCAGCGCCGCCGTCTCACGGACGGCGGTGATCGGGTCGGGATTTTCGTCGGCGACCGTCAACACGCACCGGTCGCGCGTCGACACCCGCTACGAGGTCCCAGTCAGCGACCGCAGCGACTCCGGGGTGTTCACGTTCGTCGTCGACCGCGCGAGCGGGACCGCCGACGGCGCGTCGCTCGGAGTGACGACGTGGGTGTCGAGTCGCTCGAGCAGTCCGCGAAGCCGGTCGTCGCTGGGTCTGTCCTCGACGTCGGCTGCCAGCGCCGCACGGTCGTAGGCGGCGTGCAGCGGGTGGACCGAGCCGTCGACTCGCGGGACGACGGCGTCGACGTCGCGGGCGGCCAGCTCCCGAGCCAGCCACGCCACGGCCTCGGGCGCCACCAGCGGCATGTCGCAGCCACAGCACACGAGCACGTCCGCAGCGACGGCGGGGGTGAGTGCCCCCGCGATGCCCGCGAGCGGTCCGTCACACCACGACGCGTCGGTCGTGTAGCGCACCGGGCCGTCGACGACCGGGTCGACGACCGCTCGCTTCTCCTCGGTGCCGACCGCGACGACCGGCTGCCGATCGGCGGCCGCGCTGACGGCCGCAACGACGCGGGCGACCAGCGGGTCGCCGTCGAACGTCGCGGTCGCCTTCCAGCGAGCGCCGAAGCGGCGGCTCTCGCCGCCCGCGAGGACGATGGGCGCGACCGAGGGCCGCTCGCCCGTGGGCGCCCGTCCGGATGCGCGCTCGGTCATTCGAAGCCGGGGTCGTCAAGCGCGAGCGTCTCGAGGCGGTCGATGTCCTCGCCGGGATCGACTGTCAGACACTCCAGCTCGGTGACGCCCTTCGCGAGGCGTGCGCCGTCGACGCCGGGCGCGAGAAAGCGGGTGCGATACTGTGACGTCTCCGAGAGGAGTGTGCCGTCGCGGGTGTCGGCGAGGACGCCATCGAGCGCGGCGACGGCGGGGATACACGCCCGGTACCCGTCCCGAGCGTGGACGCGGACGTGGGTCGTCTCCGGCGGGGCGTCGGCGGCCGCGAGGAGATCCTCGACCGGCGCGCCGGTCCACTCGGCGGTGGTTCGCTCCCCGGAGGCACACTCCACCGTGCACCGAAGTGTCCGTCGTGGGAACTCTCGGAGGTCGCCGGTGGTGAACGACTGCTCGATCCGGCCGCTGACGAGGACCGGGTCGGGGGCGTCTCCGTCGGGTCGGTCGCGTGAGGCTGGTCGGCTCATGGCTTCTGCGTGTGGAGGATCCACGCGTCCGGCGTGGCTCGTTCGACGTCGACGTCGAAGGCGTCGGTCGGTTCGTCGGCGAGGTCCGCGAGGAACTCGACGACGGGTCGGGGGTCGCGGTCGCTCACGAGGTGGAACGGCTCGCCGGCGTTGAGGTCGGTGAACCGCTCGCGGACCAGCCGATGTCGTTCGCGCCCGGGGGCGTCGCGGAGGTCGACCCCGCCCTCCGGCACGTCGACGGTCCACGGATCGGCGGCCGCCTCGTCGACCGCGGCGGCGAGCGCGGCCATCGGCTCCGGCGGGTCACCCGGGTCGGGCGTCCGCTGCAGGGACGGCGTGAACGGCAGCTCCGCGAGTACGGGCACGTTCAGGTCGTCGACGCCGTCCTCGGGGAACAGGTCGTGGCGGTCGCCACAGGAGGGGCACTCGCGCTCGGCCATGTTGATGACCGCCCCCAGGACGGGCACTCCCTCGTCGCGGAACAGCTCGACGCTGCGGTTCGTGTCGACGACGCTGGCGTGGAACGGCGTCGTGACGACGACGACGCCGTCGACCGGCACCTCGTCGAGTGTCGTCAACACCACGTCGCCCGTCCCCGGCGGCAGATCGATGACGAGCGTGTCGTCGGCGGTCCACGCCGTCTCCGTGTACAGCTGTGCAACCGTCTCGTGGACCATCGACCCGCGCCACGCCAACGGCGTTTCCGACCGGAGCAGGCCGACGCTCATCAGTTCGATCTCCCCGTCCGTTCCCGGCACGGCGACGGGGCGTGGGGCGCCGGCGTCGGTCGAGCGAACGGGCCCATCGGCGTCGAGGAGTCTCGGCGCGTTCGGACCGTGGACGTCGGCGTCGAACAGCCCGACGTCCGCCTCGGCGGCCAGCGCTGCGGCGAGGCCGGCGGAGACGGTCGACTTCCCGACGCCGCCCTTGGCGCTGGCGACCGCGATCACGCGGTCGAACTGGTCGACGGTCGTCGCGTCCGCGCTCGCTGTGAGCCCCGTTCGGAGCGTCACCGACTCGACGCCGTCGACGTCGCGGACCGCCGTTCGTATCGCGGCGGCGACGCGGTCCTCCGCCGGAGGGTCCAGCTCCGACAGTCCCGTCTCGACGTTGACGCTCCCTCCGTCGACGTCGACCCCGCCGACGAGGCCCGAGGCGACGACGTCGGTGTCCGCCTGCGGGTCGTCGACCGACCGCAACGCGGCCGCGACGCGGCGCCGGGTCGCGTCGGCGCTCGTCCCGCGAGAGCCCGATGAGTCGGCAGTCGGCATACCGGAGTACACGGCCGCGCGGTCGGAATAACAGGGATCACGCTCCCGACGGTTGGAAGCCCACGCGAACACGTTCGCGGTCGCCGTATCACCCCCTCGCCGCGTGGCGACGCGGGAGCGACCGTCGGTGCCGCGAATCCGGGCGGCGACTCACCAGGGGTCGCCTCCTGCAGCGGCCGCGTCGGCGTCGCTGTCGTCGGCTTCCATCAACACACCGCCGTAGGGTCGGACGTCGTAGTCGTACGCCTCGGTGACGGCCTCCACGAGGTCCTCGCGCTCGGCGACGGTTCCGGTGTCGAAGCCGTACGCTTCGACGGCGTCCGCGAGGCGGTCCGCCTCGATCCGGTCCTCGGTGTAGGCGGCGGCGACACCGTCGCGGATGCGGTCGGCGTTGCGCCGGCACCGGGTGGCTTCCTCGAACAGGTCGTCGACCTCGTCGGTTGGCTCGACCCCGTCGAGCGGGACGGCCTCCAGCGCCTCGACCGCCCGCTCGTCGTAGTCGTCGGCGACGGCGAGCAGTTCCTGCACCTGTTCGGCGGGCGAGAGCGCGTCCCAGGCGTCGCGGGCCTCGGCGGCGACCACCTCGGAGACCACCTCGGTCCACGTCGTCGACCGCTCCGGGTCCTCGAACGCCTGCGCGACGAACGCCCCGACGTGGTCCTCCGGCACCGAGACGCCGACGGAGCGGTCCGGGGGTGCGCCGGTGTCGCCGTCGCTCATCGCCGGTCACCCCCGTCACGGTCGGTCCGTCGGGTGGCGGTGCTGGGCGGCGAAGCAGTGCCCCGACCGATCGGTCCCGAACCACCGCGTCCACCCGAGGGAGGGCCTCGGCCGACGGCCGACCGCGGGGCACCGCTCGCGGGGCTCTCGGCGGGCGTGTCCGGCCCGCCGCCGGGCGCCGGCGGGTCGCCGAGGTCGATCTCGTCGGGGTCCTCTCCACGGGCAGTCGCGAGTGCCCGCTTCGCTGCTCGCTGGACGTCGTCGCTTCTGTCGCCCAGTCCTTGCGTCTCCAGTGCCTCGACCGCGCGATCGCTCCCGATCTCGCCGAGGCTGCTCGCGGCGTTCGCGCGGACGAACGCCTCGCCGTCGCGGGCGAGGACAGCCGCCAGCACCCGCACCGTCGTCTCGGCGTCGCCGGGACGCTCGCCGAGCCACTCGGCGGCGTACTCGCGCACCGGCGGGTGCCGGTCGCGTTTCAGACGCTCGCGCAGGCGGTCGGGGGCGACCGCGTCGAGTTTCGCCAGCGCGATGAGCGCGTTGCGACGAACCGGTCCGGCGTCGTCCGCCAACCGCTCACGGAGGCGGTCGGCGGCGTCGCCGCCGGCGGCCCGCGAGTACGCGACGACCGCCTCCGCCCGCACCCAGGGTCGTCGTCGGCGAGGGCCGGCGCGACCCGGTCGGGCGCAGCGCCGGCGACGCCGAGCGCCTCGGCCGCGAACTGTCGGACGTCCGGGTCGGGGTCGCTCGTGACTCGCTCGGCCAGCGCCGACAGCGTCGCCTCCGTGACCCCGCCCCCGTCGGCGGCGGACCCGGACCCGTCGTCGCTCGCCCGGTCGACGACGCCGAGCGCCGCGTCGCGTCGCGTCCGGACGTCGTCGGCGCGGAGTCGGTCACGGAGGGCGGCCTCGTCGACGTCCGGAGCGCGACCCCGAGCGCTCGCGTTCCCGAAGTCGTCGCTCACCGGCCCTCACCTCCGAGGCTGCGGTAGGCGACCAGCCAGGACACGACGACGACGGCCACGACGGTGCCCAGGGAGTCCCAGAACACCGACGGGAGGCCACCGGAGCCGCCTCCGGAGCCGCCGGATCCGCCGGTGGCGTCACCGCCGCCGGAACTCGATCCCGACCCGGAGTCGGGCCCGGACCCGGACTCGGGCGAAGAAAGCTCGCCCGTTTCGGTGTCGAGCGCGAGGTAGCGGTAGCTGAGCGACTTCTGGCCGTTCGCCTCGTCGGCGCTCCCGTTCCAGACGGCGACGGTCACGTACAACTGCTGTGACTCGTCGAGCGCGGCGTCGTAGGTGCCGTTGGTCGTCCGCTCGCGGACGAACGTCACCTGCCAGCCGTCCGCTGTGCGGGTGCCGTGCGCCTCGACGTTCTGCGTGGGCGCGTGGCTCAGGGAGCCGTACCCTTTCGCGTAGTAGTTCTGGCCGAAGCGCTCGTACTCGCTCTTCGAGAGGGGGTTGCCCGCCGCGAGGCCGGGCTTGGTCGTCTCGTTGGGATGGGGATACGAGTACATGTCGCCCGTCCAATCGCCGGTGCCGGTGTGGTTGCCGAACTGCCAACTGGCCCGCCAGTACCAGATGTTGACGGGCGTGCCCATCGCCCCCATCGTGATGGGCGGCTGTTCGCCGCCGTGGAGCATCAGCGCGACCGCGTCGCTGTAGGCGGTCGGCGCGGAGATGTTCGCGTCCCGCGTCGGATCGTTCCACGAGAGCCGGAAGGCGACGTGTGTCTCGTTGGTCATCGCCTGCACCTCCATGCCGGAGACGCTCCCGCCGCCGTACGGCTGTGCCATCTGCTGGGCCGACAGCTCCAGCGACCGCGCGGGGACGTCCCCCCACGCCGCCGCGGTCGGCTCGGTCGCCACCTCGTCGCGAACGGCCATCGGTTGGGTCCCCCGCACCAGCGCCGACCCGATCGCCGTCTGGACGACCAGCAGGAGAACGACCACGCAGACGGTGATCGCGGTCGCTCGAGTCGCTGCACTTCGGTCCATCACGGATCACCTCCGTCGGCTGAGGCGGCGGCGTCCGTCGTGTCGCCGGGCTCCGCGTCCGTGTCGTCCGACGCGGCCGCTCCCGCCCGTTCCGGGGCGGGCCGGTCGACGTCGGCGTGACGGGCGTGGTCGCGAGTGACGAGCGCCTTCGCCAGCATCGCGGCGCTGGCGTACACGTCGTGCTCGGTCGCCGCCGTGAGGGCCGTCGCGAGCGACGGCACGAAGTCGACGAGGTGGTCGGCCAGCAGCATCGCCTCGATGCGCGCGAGTTCGGCGTCGTTCTCCTCGTCGCCCGACTCGGCGGCGACCGCTCGCCACCCGGCGAGCACCTGCAGCAGTTCCAACTCGACGGCGACGTGGTCGTGTCGCTCGTCGAAGTCGTCGTCGAACTCGAACCCCAGCGCCTCGACGGCGCCGGCGACCTTGGCGATCCGGCGCTGCTGTTGGCCGATGTCCTCGCGGACGGTGTAGTTCGCCTCGTACGGGACGACTGGATACTCGCCGTCGTCGCCGGGGAGACCGAACAGGTCCATGTGTGTCGCGCGGAGCGTCTCGCCGTCGGCCGCCGCCAGCGCCTCCCGGAGGGCATCCACCTCCGGGGCGAGGCCGAGCGTCTCGCCGGCGGCGGCCAGCCCGGCGTCCGTCTCGGGCGCGGTCAGTTCCGCGACGACCGACTCCTCGGGGAACTGGAAGACGGCCGCCAACGCCGCGTAGACGGCCGCGCGGGCGCCGTGTCGCTCGTGCGCCGGCGGGTCGCTCCCGCCGGCCGTGGCGGTACCTCCGTCGGGGGTCGTGGCCTGGTCGGTCGCTGTGGTGTCGTGCATGCCCGTCACCTCAGGGTTGGTTGGTCCACTGTTCGCCCTCGCGCACCTCCAGTTCCTCCTGGAAGGGGATGTCGACGACCTTCTTCCCGTCGGGGTCCCACCCCTTCACCCGGCTCTCGGTGACCCGGTACGTCTCGATGAGGCGGGTCGTCGCCCCGAACAGTTGGAGGATCCCGAGGACGTGGTGGCTCGGTTCGCGGGCTCGCTGTTGGACGATCTTCACGGACTCCTCGTAGGTGCTGCCGGGCCAGTCGTTGCGCTTCTGCTCGGTGTTCGGCGTGAACATCTGCGTGAGGAACTCCGGCGGAACGTGGTACGGCGGCATGTAGAACACCTGCGGGCGGGTGCCGAACTGCGGGTACAGCGGCAGCGCCACCTTCTCGTCGGACTTGACGAGGTAGTTGATGGGACTGCGCCCGGACGCGGCTGACTTCTTGCCGCCCGCGGGACCGGCGTCGGGACCGCGGTTGATGTTGCCGTGCAGGCGGGTCTTCCCGATGCACGAGGAGACACACCGGGGGACGTTGCCGTCCTCGATGCGGGGGAAACAGCCGACCGGCTTCTCGGAGACCCCCGTCTCGGGGTTGTACATCGGCTTGTGGTACGGACACGCCTTCACGCACTTGCGGTACCCCCGACACCGCTCCTGGTCGAGGAGGACGATGCCGTCCTCTTGGCGCTTGTAGATGGCCTGGCGCGGGCAGGCGGCGAGGCAGGCGGGGTTCTTGCAGTGGTTACAGAGTCGCGGCAGGTAGAACTGCCACATGTCGTGGTACTGGTCGTTCTCCAGGTCGGACTCGACCACCTCGCCCGTGGGGTACTCCCCGTGGGCCTGGTCGTCGCCGAGCGCGGGGTACTCCCACTCCTCCTCACGGGCGACGTAGCCGCGGACGCGTTCGCCGTCGGCGGCGGCCTCGAAGACGGTCTCCTCGGAGCCGATGTCGTCGAGGAGACGCATGTCCCACCCCATCGGGTAGCCGCCGTACGGCTCCGTCTCGACGTTCATCCACCACATGAACTCCTCGCCTTCACCGCTGGTCCACGTGGACTTGCAGGCGAAGGTGCAGGTGTTGCAGTTGATACACCGGTTCGTGTTGATCACCATCCCCCAGTGCCAGTCACGTTCCTCCTCGCGGTGCTCGTAGGGGTAGCTGTGCTCGCGTCCGAGTTGTGGGTTGTACGTCTGTGGCATCAGGACTCACCCCCCTCTCCCTGTCCCTGCAGGGAGCCGTCGATGTACGACTCGACCAGGTCGTCGCGGCGGGCGTCGCCCGGCCACCAGTCGGCTTCCTCGTACTTCTCGACGGTGACGAGGTCGTCGCGGTTCGTCCCCGTCGGCGCCCATACGGTCTCCTCGTACCCCGCCTCCAGCGTGGCGCCGTGCCACGCGAGGTCCTCCTCGACCTCCTCGGAGATGTTGGGGTCGCCGAACACCCCCTTGTGGACCAGGTCGTCGGTCTCCTGTGCGGGGTCGAGCCAGATGTTGGTCGTGACGTTGTACCCCTTGATGCTGTCCTCGTTCTCCTCGTCGTCGGGGAAGTGCTGGGGCCACCAGCCGTGCCAGATGGTGAGTTGGCCCATGTCGCCCGCCGAGCGCGGTCGCTGGCGCTCGCTCACCATCGCCCGCACGACTAGGTCGCCCCGCTTGCCGGTGATGCGGACGTAGTCGCCGTTCTCGACGTCGATGTCGGCGGCGTCCTCGGGGTGGATCTCGACGAACGCCTCGCCGAGCGGCGGCGCGTCGTTCGTCTCCCCCTCGCCGGTCGGGAACGAGAAGTCGTCGACCAGGCGGTCGGTGCCGTCGGGGTCGGCGCTGGTCGACCCGAAGTCGCGGGCCGACCACACGAGGTTCCAGTCGGTCATCCCCCACGAGGAGTGGGTGCGGTACTTCGGGTGTGGGGTGTTGTAGTAGAACTGGTACTCCTCGTCGTGGTAGAGGGGGTTCTCCTCGTCTTTCGCCTCCTCCCAGCGTTTGTTGCGGCCGTACGGCGTGCCCTCGGGGCTCTCGATGTGGTCGAGGTCGTCGCGACCGAGTTCGAGGAAGCGGTCGCCCTCCTTGTGGAACTCCATGCGCCCGGTCCGCGTGTAGAACGGGCGGTCCTCGTGGATCTGCGAGTAGAAGGGGATCCGCGGATACGTCTTCAGCTGCAGGCGGACTGGGCCGTCCTCCAGGTCCTCGACGTCGATGTCGCGGGTGGTCATCCCGGCATCGAGCGCCTGCTGGATGTAGTTCTTCACGTCGCCGTCGTCGTCGAGGAACTCCGCGAAGTACTCGCGGTAGGAGTCGACGTTTCGTTCCTCCGGCGGGATCTTCTCGTCGAGTTTCTCGGCGACGAGCGCGCAGATCTCCCCGTCCTGTTTGGTGTCGTAGATGGGGTCCATCACCCCGCTGTCCATCTGCAGGAAGGGGTTCTCCGGGCCGACGGTGATGTCGGGGTAGTCGCACTCCAGCCACGACGGCACCGGCAACACGATGTCGGCGTGCCGGGCGGAGTACGTCATGTGCATGTCCGAGACGATGAACAGTTCGTTGCCGGTGTCGGGGTGTTTGACGAAGTTCTCGACGACGTGCTCCTGGTGTTTCGTCTGGTTCAGGAGGTTGCAGTTCATCGTCCACAGCACCGCCGGCCGCGACATCGTGTAGGAGTCGGCGTCCTCGGGCATCACCGGTTCGTCGGCGTCGCCCTGCGGCACGAGGTCGAGTTCGCGGTCGAAGTCGCCGCGGACGTCGTGGGGGTCGAGCGTCTCCCCGCCGAAGAACGCGAACGCGTACCCCGGGTACATCCCGTGGGCGGCGTTGCCGTCGGGGTTGACGTACGCCGGGTAGCCGTCGAGCAGTTCGATCTTGTACTGCCCGGAGTAGTTGTAGTAGCCGGCGCCGCGCTTGCCGATGTTGCCCAGCATCGACTGGACGAAGAAGACGGTGCGCTGGAGGGCGTCGTTGGAGTGGAACCAGTGGTTTATCCCTTCGCCGGTGAACCACTGCCCCTTCTCGGCGGCGGCGAACTCCCGAGCCGTCTTCCGAAGCGCGTCCGCCGGGATCGTGGTGATGTCCTCGACGGTCTCGGGGTCGTAGCTGTCCATGATGTTGTCGCGCTGTCGCGCGAAGTCCGAGCGGACCGCGACCGTCGAGCCGTCCGCGAGCGTCACCTCGCGGTCGACGTCGATGCGGGCCTCGTCGGGCGTCTCGGTGCCCACCTCCTCGCGGGTGACCGCGCGCAACTGCCCGTCGCCGTCGACGACGACGAAGTCGCCCCAGTCGTCGCCGCCGCCGTGGTGGGCGAGTCCCGCCTCGCCCTCGGTGCCCCCCCTCGGGCGGCTCGTGGTCGTCGAACACCTCGTGGGCGCGGAGGTACTTCCCGGTGTCCTCGCGGACGAGCAACGGCAGGCTGGTGAACTGCCGCATGAAGTCGGGGTCGTACAGCCCTCCTCGATGATGACGTACGCCATGCCCAGCGCGAACGCCGCGTCGCTCCCGGGGCGAACCGGGAGCCAGCGGTCGCACTTCTGGACCGTCGGCGAGTAGTCGGGGTAGACGCCGACCATCTGCCCGCCGCGCTCGCGGGTCTCCTGGAGCCAGTGGTTGTCCGCGAGCTTGTTGTGAATGAGGTTCTTCCCCTGCATGATGGTGTAGTCGGCATCACGCCAGGCGGAGGCGTCCGAGTCAGACGTCTGATACCCCGTCGTGATGACGTGGCCCGGCGGCAGGTCGGCGTACCAGTCGTACTCGGTCCACTCACACCCGCCGAAGATCGAGGCGAGACGGCGACCGGCGCCGTGGCGGGTGATCAGGCCGTCGGCCTTGATGGCGTTGAACACGTGGAAGCGCTTCTCGTCGTCCAGGTTCGCCATCTTCTCGGCGATGAGGTCGATGGCTTCCTCCCAGGAGACGCGCTCGAACTCGTCCTCGCCGCGACCCTCCGGGCTGGGGTCCTCGGGGTCCCACCCCTTGCGGACCATCGGGTACTTGATCCGGCTGGGCTCGAAGGTGCGCCGGTGGAGGGTCAGCCCCTTCATGCATCCGCGTGGGTTCCAGTGGCGGCTGACGTTCGCCTCCTCGTAGCCGCCGGGCGACCCCGGGCCGGGACTCCCCTCCTCCTCGTGGTAGATCTGTTCGGCGCGGATCGGCACGCCGTTTTTCATGTAGAAGTTCAGCGCACACGACTGCGTGCAGTTGGGGTGACAGACCGTCCAGTCGACCTCGTCGTACGCGTAGATGTCGTGGTACACCTGCTCCCAGTCGCGGTTCGGGTACGACTTGAGCGGGTTCTCGACCGCCGTGACGGGGTCGACCGTCTGTGTCGCCCCCCAGGTACTGCTGGCGAGGCCCGCGACGGTCCCCGCGCCGGCGGCCTTGATGAAGTCGCGTCGCGAGACGGTCACGGGACACCACCCCCACCACACGGGTCGCGCGAACGCAATGGTCGCGACTGCATACCCGACCGGAACGGCTGAATCCGGTTCAACGGATCAGGGATTCTCAGCGGGCAGGACGCCCGTCGAATATATTCACACGCGGATAAAAACGAGTCGCGCCGCTCGCCCGCCGGGCGTGTCGACGGCTCTCAGAACTCGTCGATCACCGGGATGCCCTCGGTCTCGAAGTGCGTCATCGCCTCGAGTTTGTCGTTCACGTCGTCCAGCGTCACCGTCTCGCTGACGACGGCGCTGGGGTCGAGTTTGCCGCGCGACACCATCCGGAAGATCTCGTCGTACCGCGTCGGCGGCAGGCCCAGCGAGCCGACGAACTCGATCTCTTTCATCGTCATCACGTCCGTCGGGAGTTCGACCATGCCGCGCTCCTCGGCGGTGGTGAGGCCGATCTGGACGTGGGTGCCGCGCGTCCCGAGGCTGAGCACGGAGTTGCGGCACGTCTCGGCGATGCCGAGCGCGTCGACGGAGACGTGACAGCCGCCGCCCGCGAGCGCCTGCACCGCCGCGGGCACGTCGTCGGCGTCGGCGGCGTTGACCGTCTCGGCGGCGCCCAACTGCTCGGCCCGCTCCAGTTTCGCGTCGTCGAGGTCGACCGCGACCACGTTCGCGCCGAGCGCGTCGGCGATGTGCACCGCCGACAGCCCGACCCCGCCGACGCCGTGGACGGCGACCCAGTCGCCGGCCGCGACGGGGGCGCGGTGGGCCAGCCCGTGGAACGCCGTCATGAACCGGCAGCCGAGGCCGGCCATGTCGACGGAGCTGACGCCGTCGGGGAGGTGGACGAGGTTGTGGTCGGCCGCGGGTACGTGCACCTGCTCGGCGAACGCGCCGGGGACCGGCTCGACGAACCCCAGCGGCATCGGGTTCTCGCAGGTGTTCCCGTGGCCGGTGCGACACTGCATGCACGTCCCGTCCCCGAGGTTGAACGGGATCGCGACGTGGTCCCCCTCAGCGAAGTTCGTCACGTCGTCGCCGACGGCCAGCACGTGCCCCGCCGGCTCGTGGCCGAGGATCTGTCCCGGCTGTGGCTGGATCCCCAGCCAGTCCCAGTCGCCCTGCCAGCCGTGCCAGTCCGAGCGACAGATGCCGCACGCCTCCACTCCGACGACGACGCCCTTCGGGTCGGGCGTGAGGTCGTCGACCTCGGTGATGTCGAGCGGTTCGCCGTGTGCACGCAGGACTGCTGCTCGCATGACACTTGTCGGTTGTCAACGTATGACATAACAGTTCCTCCGGCTCCAGCCCCGCCGGGACGGTCCGGGCGGCGGCGGCTCGGCTAACCCGAGTTAAGCCGCTTAATCCGGCTCAGCGGCGTCGGCCACTCTTTACCCGCCCGCCCGCAGCGTCGGCTGGAATGAACGCACCCCGACTGCTCGCGGCCGGGCTGGTCGTCCTGCTAGGTGCCGGCGGCGTCGTCGCCGCCGGAACGGGACCGGCCGTGCCCGGACACGCCGACGCGACCGTGTCGACAGCCGCGGACGCCGCGGCCGCGTCCGACGTGGACGCCTCCGCGACGTACGACGACGACACCGTGACGGTGGCGCTCGCCGCCGACGGCGAGCCGCTGGAGAACGTGACCGTCTCCGTCGACGGCGAGCGCGTCGGGACGACCGACGCCGGCGGCACCGTCTCGGTCGAACGCGGCGACTGGGAGACCGCGGACGTCGACGAGATCGAGATCGAGTTCGAGGGCCACGGCGTCGAGGGCGAACTCGAGTACGAGCACGAGGACGGGTCCCTCGTGCTCGTCGAGGAGACGTACGAGTACGACCACGACGCGGACGACGGGGACGAAGACGAGGAGGAACGGGAAGCGGACGACGACGAGGACGACGAGGGTGACGAAGCCGAGGAGGAACGGGAAGCGGACGACGACGAGGACGACGAGGGTGACGAAGCCGAGGAGGGATCGGACGACTGATGCCGCCCGCTCGACCCTCGGCGAGTCGACGGACTCCTCGCTTTCGGACGATTCGACGCTGGCGGGCCGACGTTCTCCGGTTTGATAATTTATACCGGAGAATTATGTATCGCTGGCTGCGAGAGATGACAATGACCGTACCGGTTCCGTGGGGGACACGATGAGCGACGGGGGCCCCGCCACCGTGCTGTTGGTGGACGACGAGGAGCCGCTGGTCCGCCTGTACGAGAACTACCTCGAGGAGCGCTACCGTGTCGTGACGGCGACGAGCGGCGAGGCGGCGCTCTCGGTCGCCGACGAAAGCGTCGACGTCGCCCTCCTCGACCGGCGGATGCCGGGGATGCACGGACGGGAGGTACTCCGGGGCCTCCGGGAGGCCGACGTCGACTGTCGGGTGGCGATGCTCACCGCCGTCGAGCCCACCGCGGCCATCGTCGACATGCCGTTCGACGACTACTGTATCAAACCGGTCGACCAGGCCGAGCTGGAAGCCCTCGTGGAGCTGCTGCTCGAACGCGCGACGTACGACGAACAGAGCCAGCGGTTCTTCGCGTTGGCCTCGAAGAAGGCGACCTTGGAGGTCGCCGGCGAACGATCCACCCCCGAGTACGAGGAGCTGTGTGCGGAACTGGCGGAGGTCCGCCGCGAGATCGACGCGACGCTCGACGCGGTCGGCGCCGAGGCGGCGTTCACCGACCTCGCCTGACCGCGCGCCGACGCTCCCTCCCGCCGGTCGGAGCGTCCGCCCCGACCGTTACACAGAAAGAGTTGATACGACTCGTGTCGTTCTGGTCACATGGACGAGTCACCCGAGTTCTTCCTCCCCGAGTCTGCCGACGGCGAGCGCGTCGTGGCCGCGGCCCGCACCGGCCTCGGTGACGACCTCCGGAGCGTCGTGGCGTTCACGCCCGGGTCGTTCGAGGTGTTGTACACGCGCGCGGACCTGTACGACCCCGAGGTCGACGTCGACGCGGTCAAGCGACCGCTCGTCGAGTTGGAGCGCGTCGGCTTCGCCGAGGCGCCCGTCCGCACCTCGCTGTCGGTCGGCGAGCCGAGCACCGACATCGGCCCGTACGGCTTCACCGTGCGGTTCCACGACCACGGCTTCGTCGTGCGCGTGATCGAGGGCGACCGCGGCGTGTTGCTCACGACCGACACGATGGACTCGCGGGCGTTCCGGGAGGCGGCGACGGCGATCCGCACGGTGCTCCGCCCGGAGTGAGTCCAGACCGTCGGCGCCGGACGACGCGACACGCGGCGGGCATCGTCACCCGCCCGTCGCCGAGGCGACCCTCCGCGCGGCCGTATCGGTCCGTGTCCACGGCCGTCCCGGCCGATACGCCGCACCGACGACCGGGCTCCGCCCGTGTGAGGGTGCCGTCCCGCCCGTCACTCGTGGCCGTCACCCGCGTTCGAGCGCACCGAGGCGGTCGCGGGCGACCGCGTGGCGCGAGGGCGCGAGCACCAGCCGGCCGGCGCCCGCGGAGACCCGCTCCAGCAGCCACCGGACGGTGCGCCGCGCCAGCGGACCGCCGTCCGCGAGCGCGACGGCGCAGTGCCACGCCCAGTCGCGCCCCTCCGCGAGCGTGAGGTACGCCGCGCGCTCGTCGAGACGCCCGCCGGCGGCGTCCATCTCCGCGATCCCGGGCGCGTAGCGCCGCGCGAGCAACGCCTGTTCCACGTCGACCAACTCCGCCAGCACCGCGTTCACGGCGTCGTGGTCGGCCCTGCGCGCCGGCTTCGGGTCGACGCCGACGTCGACGAGCGCGAGCGCGAGGTCGTGGACGACGTGGGCGTTGATGCCGAGCAGCGCGTCCTGCGTGACGAGCGTGTCGCCGGCGAGCGCCGCGTCGAACGCGAGCCGCCACGCCCGCGGCACCCGGTCGCGCTCGCCGCGCTCGTACGCCGCCAGCGCCGTCCGGTAGCGGTTCGCGAACGCCGTCAGGTACGCGCCGACCCACTCGGGGTCGGCGAAGCGCTCCCGGTCAACTCGCGACGGACCCGGCTCGTCACGGCGCCGTACACGGTGAGGAACACCGCCCGCCGGTCGCCCGCGGCGAACAGCCGGCGCTCGGCGCGCGCGAGCCGGTACTCGGCGTCGTGGGGGTCGGCGTACGGGTCGGCCAACAGGTCGGCGAGGTCGACGCGCCCCGACCCGGCCCGCGGCGCGTCGCGTCCGAAGGAGGCGGCGGCCGCCTGGAGCGTCCGGCGGGTGAGCGGACGCGACGCGGCGTGCATGGCGTCCGGGGGCGGTCGGAGCACATAAAGGATGTCGCCGGGGACGACCGGATCCGCCGCGGGTCGCTCCGGGGTGTGGGCGTCGTCGACCCGCCGGAGCCGGTCGCTCGACCCGGGCGACCGGTCCGAGGAACGACAAGAACTATGTGGGCCGTTCCGCTCGGGGGGAACGATGGTCGATCCGACAATACTCCAGAGCGACGGATCAGGCGGGGCGGCGGCCGTGGTGTTGGTGATCCAGTTGGCGATCCTCGTTGCGTTCGTCGCCGGCTTGGCGAAGGTGTTCGCCAAGGCGGGCGAACCGGCGTGGGGGGCGATCGTCCCGATCTACAACACGTACCTGATGATCAAGATCGGCGGGAACCCGTGGTGGTACCTGCTGTTGCTGCTGATCCCGCTGGTGAACCTGCTCGTGCTGGCGAAGATCTCCGTCGACATCGCCGCGGCGTTCGGGAAAGGGCTCGGCTACGGCCTCGGGCTCTGGCTCCTCCAGCCGGTGTTCTACCCCCTCCTCGGCTTCGGCGACGCGTCGTACCGCGGTCCCGGGGTGTAGTCCGGCGACGACCGGGGGCCGGCGCCTACCCGTCGAGAGGCACGAACGGGAGCGTCGCCCGGTCGCCCGCCGCGTACGCCAGCGCGTCCGACTGGGCGACGCCGTCGGGCGTCACCGCGTCGATCACCCGCGGCGCGTCGTCGACCGCGTCGGGGTCGGCGCCGCCGAAGACGAACCCGCCGGCCGTCGGCTGCACCGCCCGCAGCGAGCCGAAGTCCTCCGAGCCGACGGCCGCGACCACCTCGAGGTCCGCGATCCGGGTGTCGCCGAAGGCGTCGCTCGGGAGGCTCAACGTCACGGTGCCGGCGTCGGTGTCGACGCTGTCGCGCACGGACACCGCCGCGCCGTCGTCGTTCGTGACCGCCGCGCCGGTCGCGTCGACGACGCTCTTCGTGAAGCCGCTCACCTCCAGCCGGTAGTGCCACGCGTCCGCGAACTCGACGCGGGCGCCGAGGTCGTCGAGGCTCGTCGTCGCGCCGCCGTCCTTGCTCGGGTCGCGCACCCAACAGACGAACAGCTGGGGCGAGAAGCCGCGCGAACTGCCGAAGGCGTTGTACAGCGTCTCCACCTCGAAGGTGAACTGCGCGACGCTGGGGGTGCGCGAGACCGCCACCGAGCGCAGGTCGAACGCGCCGTCCCTGAACGCCCCGTCCGTCGGGTACGTGTACCCGCCGGGGCCGTCGTCGTCGCCCGCGGGGTCGGCGATGTCGCGCACCGTCGCCGGCGGCTTCACCGTCACCGTCTCGCTCGCGAGCCGCTCCCCCTCGGGCGTGCGCACGACCACGTCGTACGTGCCGGGGTCGTCGAGGTCGAGCGCCAGCGTCCGCTCGTTCCCCGTCGAGTTCGGCGGGAACCGCACGTTCGCCGTGCGGACGAGGTCGCCGTCGACCAGCACCTCGACCGTGGTGCCGCCGACGTAGTCGCCGTCGTTCGACCCGGTGGCGGTGACGAACGGCTCCTGCACGAACACCTCGTCGGCGACCGAGACCGACACGTCCTGCTCGGGACGCTCGTAGCGGGGCAACTCGGCGATCTCGCGCCCCTCCGCGGGGCGGAAGCGGACCGCGGTCCCGCCGCTCCCGACCATCGACGCGAGCAGGGTGGTGCCGGGCGTGACGACCGCCTCGTCGACCCGCACGTCCGTGAGGTTCCCGTCGAACGCCGCGTCGACGCCGTCGGCGTAGATCTCGGCGACGTACTTCGGGCCGTTGGGCGCGGTGTCGCTCGCGCCGCCGTTCCCGTTGCCATTGCCGTTGCCGTTCCCGTTCCCGTTACCCCCGTTTCCGTCGCCCTCGCCGGCGTTCCCGCGGCCGCCGGCGCGGTCGTCGGCGGGGTGCAGGAAGCCGAGGTCGACGTCGAGCGCGCGCCCGCCCTCGTCGGTCATGACGCCGAGGAACCACTCGTCGTCCGACCGTCTGGCCGTCGCCATGTAGTCGCCGATCGCGGCGTCGACGACGCGCGTGTCGTCCCAGCCGGCGGCCGGGACGTCCTCGACGAAGTCGAACGCGGGGACGGTCGGCCCGCGGATCGGCGCCGTCTCCGGCTCGGGCATCTCGCCGGCCCCGTCGGTGACGGCGACGGCGTCGACGTTGACCCCGCCGGTGTCGCCCGCGGTCAGCGCGAGGCTCACCTCGTTGTCGCCGGCGTCGAGGTCGACCGCGACGGCGACGCTGTCCCACACGTCCCAGTACGTCGTCGGCTCGAACGCCACCTGCGTGTCGCCGGCGGGCGTCGACACGGTCGCCGTCCGCGGCCGGTCGGCGGGCACGGCGTTGTTCTCGGCGTCGCTCGCGTAGCGGACGTGCAGGGTGTACGTGCCGGCCGCGGGCACGTCCGTCACCGTCCACGACAGCGACGCGCCCGACTCGACGGTGTTCGGGTCGACCGGGACGTACCGCTCGCCCTGCGCGTTCGCCCACCGTGCCCGGCGGGTGAAGCCGTCCAGGTCACAGAACTCGGCCTGTTGGACCTCGCCGAGGCCCGACTCGGCCGGCTGCTCCGCGAGGTACGAACTCGGCAGGTCCGCGGCCATCTGGAGGCCGCTGAAGTACGTCGGGTACATCGCCAACTGCTTGGCGCGGGTGGTCTCGATGCCGCCGGAGCCGGAGTCCATGTCGAAGACGCCGGGGGTGAACTCGACGGGCCCGCCGAGCATCCGCGTGAACGGGAACGTGACGTGGTGCTCGGGCGTGATCTCGCCGAAGGAGTCGTACTCCTGCCCCTTCACGCCCTCGCGGGTCATGATGTTCGGGTACGTGCGCCGGCGCCCCGTCGGGTGGATCGGCTCGTGGATGTCCAGTTTCTGCTTGTTCGCGGCGGCCGACTCCGCGACGAGCGTCTGGTGGTTGACGAGCACCTGGTTGTGGTGGTTGAACCCCTCGCCCGCGAGGTTCCCGCTGTCGGCGACGTACCCCGTCTTGATCGCGTCGATGCCCAGCGACTCGTAGAAGTCGTGTGCCCCGGGCAACTGCGACTCGTAGTTGCGGAAGTCGCCGGCGGTCTCGTTGTGCATCACCATCTGCGTCGGCGGGTCGAGGCTGGCGCCGAACTCGGTCACCTCCTGCAGGTCGAAGTCGGGGTAGGAGGTGGTGAAGTCGAAGGCGCTCCCGTCGCCGGGGTAGCTCGCCCACCCTTCGTTCCACCCCTCGATGAGGACGCCCGGGATGCCGTGCTCGCTGGCGAACTCCATGTACTGCTTCGCGCGGCCGGTCTGGGCGCCGTGGTTCCCCGACTCGGTCCCGGTGAACTCCCAGTCGGCGCGCCCGGTGATCATCAGCCACCAGATGCCGACGAACGTCTCCGGTTCGATCCAGTCGACGCCCTCGGTGAACACGTCGGGGTCGTAGTCGTCGTTGAGGTTGACGATCAGGTTCGACTCGACGAGCGCCCCCGGCCGGTCGGCCACCTGGATCGTCCGCCACGGCGTGACGTGCGGCGCCGTGCCGGTCACCTTCGTCCCGTCCGGCAGCGGCGCGAGCGTCGACTCGAACGTCGTCGCCGGCGCGTCGGCGGTCGTGTCGGGCGTCAGCGCCAGCGACGCGTAGTCGGTGAGGTCCGCCTCGTGGACGCTCACGTACAGGTCGTCGCCGCCGCGCATCGTGATCGGCGTGTGGACGCCGTCGAACGCGCCGCCGCCGACCTCGTCGAGCCGCCCCGCCACCTCGCTGAGGGCGGTGCGCTCGTACTCCACCTCGAAGTTGTCGTAGTCGTTCGGGATCCACCACGACTCGTAGTCGTCGGCGAACGCGTACTCGGTGCGCTCGTTCGCCAGCGCGAACTGCCCGAAGCCGTCGCCGAGGACGACCCGGAGGCCGATCCCGTCGTCGAACGCGCGGACCGCGAGCGTCGCGTACCGCCCCGGCGCGGCGGTCTCCTCCAGCCCGATCCGCAGTTCCTCGTAGCGCTCGTCGATCTCGTCGTACCGGTCCCACACCGGCGTCCACGACTCGTCGACGGACGCCCGCGCGCTCCCCGTCACGCGCAGGCCGTCGCCGAACGACGGCTGGGTGGCGAAGTCGAACCCGAGCCCCGACTCCCCGACGACCGCCGTGCCGTCGCGCTCCAGCCGGTACGTCGCCGACCCGTCGCTCACGTCGACCGTCGCCGTCAGCGACCCGTCCGGCGAGCTCACCGTCTGGGTCGCGCTCGCGTCGCCGTCGTCGACGCGCGCGGCGGTCTCCCCGAGACCGGCCGCGAGAACGCCGCCGCCGCCAACAGTCCCCCGATCCCCCCGAGGACCGATCGTCGTCCGTACTGTCGTGAGGTGTGTTGTGATCTTTCACCCATCGTTCTGTACGGTGTCGTCGTGGCAGTTACAAAAAACTTGCCTGTACGTTCACCAAGGTTGCCCCGTGGCGACCACACCGTGCCGGAGGGTCCCGCTCGCGGCGCTCGGCGCCGATCGCACGACCGCGGGAACCGTCGCCGGGAGCCATACCGGTCGGGCGCGTCCGCGCGAGCATGTACGACCGGATCCTCGTCCCGACCGACGGGAGCGACGCCGTCGACCCGGCGGTCGACCGCGCGCTCGACCTCGCGGCGACGTACGACGCGACGCTGCACGCGCTGGCGGTCGTGGAGCCGATCTACACCGTCAACGAGGGCCTCGGATCGATCTTCGACACGCTGGAGTCGGACGCCCGGGCGGCCGTCGCGGCGGTCGCCGAGCGCGGCGAGGCGGCCGACGTCACGGTGGTCACGGCGACGCGAACCGGCGTCCCGCACGGCGAGATCCTCGACTACGCCGACGAGGAGGGGGTCGACCTGATCGTGATGGGGACCCACGGCCGCACCGGCTTGGACCGGTATCTGCTCGGGAGCGTCACCGAGAAGGTGGTCCGCCTGTCCGAGGTGCCGGTGTTGACGGTTCGCCGCGACCCGGACGGGGTCGCCGACGAGTGAGCGCCGAGGCGGCCGGCGCCGCGCCGGGCGCCGACGCCCGGGCCAGCAGTTATACCCCCGAAGCCTTGGTACCGAAAGTGACAGACAGAAGCGCCGAGGGGCTCGGCGACCGCCGGCCGCACTCGGTCCGGAGCGACCCCACAGCCGCGCCGACGGGGCGGCGCTGACCGTGTCCGGTCGGACCGTCTACTTCACCGGGCCCGGCGAGGTCGAGGTGCGCGAGACGACCCGTTCGGACCCCGGGGCGGGCGAGATCGCCGTCGAGGCGACGGTGTCGGCGATCAGCCCCGGCACGGAGCTGCTCCTCTACCGCGGGGAGATGAACCCCGAGACGGCGGCCGACGAGACGCTCCCGTCGCTCGACGGCTCGCTCACGTACCCGTTCCCGTACGGGTACGCGACCGTCGGCGAGGTGACCGCGGTCGGGCCCGGGGTGGACCCCGCGTGGTACGGCGAGACGGTGTTGGCGTTCCACCCGCACGCCAGCGACTTCGTCGTCGACGTCGACGCCGTGAGCCGCGTACCCGACGGCATCCCGCCCGAGCGGGCGGTGTTCCTCCCGAACGTCGAGACGGCGGTGACCCTGACGATGGACGGCGAGCCGGCGATCGGCGAGCGCGCCGTCGTGTTCGGTCAGGGCGTCGTCGGCCTGTTGACGACGGCGCTGCTGTCGACGTTCCCGCTCGAGCGTCTCGTCACGCTCGACTGCCACGGGAGCCGGCGCGAGGCCGCGACCGCGTTCGGCGCCGACCGCAGCGTGGCGCCCGACGACTGCGACCCCGCGGCGCTGTGCGCGCCGACCGGAACGGGGACGGGCTCCCCGAACGCGGGCGGCGACGGGGACGCGCCCGACCGCGCGGACCTGACGTACGAGCTGTCGGGCAACCCGGCCGCGCTGGACGACGCCATCGCCGCGACGGGGTACGGCGGCCGCGTCGTCGTCGGGTCGTGGTACGGCGCCAAGCCCGCCGCGCTGACGCTCGACGGTCGATTTCACCGGAGCCGGATCGAACTGCGCGCGAGTCAGGTCAGCACGCTCGCCCCCGAGCGCCGGGGGCGGTGGACGACCGAGCGCCGGCTCGCGACGGCGTGGCGGCGGCTCCGCGACGTCGACACCGAGCGCCTCGTCACCCACCGCCTCCCGGTGGCGGAGGCGCCCGAGGCGTACCGGCTGCTCGACGAGGAGCCGGAACGCGCGCTGCAGGTGCTGTTGACGTACTGAGTCGGCGTCCCCGCCGCGACTCCGCGGCGTCGCCGGCGGGTCACTCCTCGCGCTCGGGAGCCGTGTGGAACTCCACGCGAGCGCCGCCGCCGTCGGCGGTCGTGGCGCGGACGCGCCAGCCGTGCGCCTCGGCCACGTCGCGGACGATGGCCAGCCCCAGCCCGGTCGCCTCGGCGTCGGCGGTCGCGCCGTACTCGAACAGGCGGTCGGGGTCGGCGGCGTCGAAGCCGGGGCCGTCGTCGGCGACGTAGAACCCCGCCCGGTCGTCGAGCGCGCCGACGGTGATCGTCACCCCCTCGTCGGCGTGGGCGACGGCGTTGCCCAACAGGTTCTCGAAGATGGTCCGCAGGCGATCGAGGTCGGCCTCGACGGTGACGCGGTCCGGGCAGCGGAGCGCGGCGGCGGTGACCGCCTCGGCCTCGTACACCTCGCGGACGGCCGCGTCCACGGCCACCGGCTCGGTCGTCCCGGCGGCGGAGCCCTCCCGGACCATGTCGAGCAGGCTGTCGATGAGGCGGTCCATCCGCGACACCGCCCGCCGGGTCGCAGACAGGTGGGGCTCGTCGTCCGCGGCGCCGTCGACGTACTCCAGGTGGCCCGCGGCGATGGTGACGGGGTTGCGGAACTCGTGGGCGACGACGCCGGCGAAGCGGTCGAGGCGCTCGGACTTGCGTTCGAGTTGGCGCTCGCGCTCGGCGCGCTCCAGCGCCGCCTCGGTGTTCGCCGCCAGCACCTCCGCGAGCGCCACCGCCTCGTCGTCGATGGCGTCGGCCGCGAGCGTCCCCAAGGCGAGCACGCCGCGGTCGCCCAGCGGACACACGAGCATGCTGCCCTCGCCGGAGAGGTCGGCGGCCCGCTCCTCGGGGATCTCGCTCACGCGCCGGTACAGGCGGGACTCGCCGGCGTCGAGCGCCTCCCAGTGGACGCTCTCGCCGCGCCGGTACGGCGTCCGTTCGCCGGCGACGTCGACGACGGCGTCGGCGTAGGCGACGGGGACGAGCCGCGGCGGCCCGGACTCGTACAGCCGGATGCTGTTGAGGTCGAGCCCGAGGACGGCCTCGGCCGCCTCGGCGGCGACGCGGGCGACCGCCGTCGCCGACTCGGCGTTCATCATCCGCCGGGTCGCCGCGTGGAGGTGCCGGAGCGACGCCGCTCGGTCGCCGTCCCCCCCGACGGTGGGCCCGCGCAGCCGTCCCCGTGTGCCCTCCGACATGTAGTCGTTCGGCGCTGTGGAGTCGCGCGGTTTGAGAGTAACGATACCCGTCCTCGACGCGACACGTCGGCTGCGGGCCACGCGAGCGCGTGTGCGGCCGTCGCGGACCCCCCGCGGGTCGCTCCCGTCCGCCGGGTCCCCGCCGTCGAAAGCTTTGAACCCGGTCCCGCGTTACCGACGCACATCGTGGACCGACGGACGGTGGCCACCGCGGCGCTGGCCCTCCTCGCGGTGCTCGCCCTCGGCGTCGCCGCCGCCACCCTCGACTCGGCGACGACGACGACCAGCGGCGGCCTCGGGTCCGGCAGCACGTCGAACCAGGAGGGGCTCGGGAGCGACCAGCGCGGCGGCATCGGCTTCGGCGCCGACAGCGCCGGCGAGACGAACTTCGCCGTGAACGTCTGTGTCGAGTTCCTCACACTCCCGGCCGTTCAGGCGGTCCTCGTCGGCGTCGTGGGGGTGTTCCTCGCGTCGATGTACCGGACGACGGGCTCGTGGCTCATCAGCGGGCTGTTCGTGGTGTCGGCGCTGGCGCCGTTCGGGGTCCTGTACCTCGCGCTGATCTCGTGTGGGGCGACCCCGACGGAGACGGCGCTGTCGCTCGGGTCGAGCGCGGCGCCCAACGGGTCGGTGTTGTCGGCCGGCGGCGGCTCCGCCGGCGCCGACGGCGCCGACGAGGCGGTGTCGGCGCCGACGGCCATCGTCAGCCTCCTGCTGCTCGTCGCCATCGCCGGGAGCGTGCTCCTGCTGTTCGTCTCCACCGGCGACGACGAGGAGGAGCTGGCCGAGGCCGACCCGGAGCCGCCGGCGCCCGAGCGCCGGGCGGAGGTGGGCGCCCGCGCGGGCGCGGCCGCCGACCGGCTGGAGGCCGACGCCGACCTGGAGAACGAGGTGTACCGCGCGTGGCGCGAGATGACCGCCGCGCTCGCCGTCGACGCGCCCCGGTCGACGACGCCCGCGGAGTTCGCCGACGCCGCCGTCGAGGCGGGGATGGCCCGCGAGGACGTGACCGCCCTGACCGAGGCGTTCGAGGCGGTGCGGTACGGCGGCGAGCCGGCCACCCCCGAACGGGAGGCGGCCGCGGTCGCGGCGCTGCGGCGGATCGAGGAGGCGTACGGCGACGGCGCGGCCGCGCCGAGCGGGGACGCCTCGGGCGACGCCGCGGACCCGGCAGACGACGGGGGTGACGCCCGGTGAGGGCGTCGGCGGTCGTCGGCGTCGCGGCGGTGGCGTTCGGGCTGGTGGTCGTCGCCCAGCGCGGGCTCGCGGGCCTGTTCGACCTGACGTACGTGTTCGTCACCGGCGCGGGCGTGCTCGCGCTCGTGCAGGGGCTCCGCTACGCGAACGAGGCGCGGTCGGTCGACCGCCGCGCCGTCGAGACCGGCGACCCCGAGGAGCGCTACGCCGTGCCGGTCCCGGGCGACGACATCGACGCGCTGGTGTCGACGCGGGGGTTCGGCCGGGCGACGATCAAGCGCCGGCGGGAGTTCCGGGGCCGCCTGCACACGGTCGCCGTCGAGACGCTCCGCGCCCGCGGCGACTACGCCGAGGCGTCCGTCGAGGCGGCCGTCGACGAGGGGACGTGGACCGACGACCCCGTCGCGGCGTGGTTCGTCGGCGCGGACGTCCCCTCCCCCGGCCGCCCGCCTGCGGCGACTGCTCGGCTCCGACGTGGAGTTCCGCTTCGGCGTCGCCCGGACCGTCGACGCGCTCGTGGCCGCCCGCACCGGGGACGACCCGGCCGAGCCGGCGGTCGTCGAGTCGCGCTCGCTCCGCCTCGCCGACCGCGCGCGCCGGGTCGGCCGCCGTCGGCTCGGCGCCGCCCGCGACGCGCTCCGGGAGGTGCGCCGGTGAGCGACCGCGGGGGCCGTGAGGGCCCGCGGGCGACGAACGGGCGCAACCTCGTCGCCGCCGACCGGATCCGCGCGAAGGGCGTGCTCCCGACCGGGCGCTGGACCGGGATGGCGGCGCTCGCGCTGGTGCCCGTCGGGCTGGGCGTGCTGTTGCGCCACCCGCCGCTGGTGCTCGTGGGCGCGCTGGGCGTCGCGTTCGCCGCCTTCGCCCGCGGCGACACCGCGCCCGAGATCGACGTGGCGCTGGAGCGCGAGCTGTCGGACCCGACGCCGGACCCGGGCGACACGGTGACCGTGACCCTGCGCGTCCGCAACGAGGGCGACGGCGTCCTCCCCGACCTGCGGGTCGTCGACGGGGTGCCGGCGGCGCTGGCCGCGGAGGGGCCGGCCCGGCTCGGCACCGCCCTCCGGCCGGGGCGCACCGCGACCCTCCGGTACGAGGTGACGGCCGTGCGGGGCGCCCACGAGTGGGACCCCGTCCACGTGCTCGCGCGCAACCCCAGCGGCTCCCGCGAGCGCGACGCCCGTCTCGAGGCCACGGGCACGACGACGCTGCGGTGTACGCCGGAACTGGAGGCGTCGTCGTCGCTCCCGCTGCGCGGGCTCACGACCGTCTACTCGGGCCGGGTGCCGACCGACGTCGGCGGCTCGGGGCTGGAGTTCCACTCGACGCGGGAGTACCGCCACGGCGACCCCGCGAAGCGGGTGAACTGGGCGCGCTACGCCCGGACGGGCGAGCTCTCGACGCTGGAGTTCCGCGAGGAGCGCGCGGCGACGGTCGTCGTCTGCATCGACGCCCGCGAGGAGGCGTACCTCGCCCCCGACGCGGAGTCGGCCAACGCCGTCGAGCGGAGCGTCGAGGCGGCCTCGCAGGCGGTGCCGGCGCTGCTCGACAGCGGCGACCGCGTCGGCGTCGCCGCGTTCGGCCCGGGCGACTGCTGGCTCGACCCCGGCGTCGGCGACGACCACGCGGTCCGCGCCCGCGAACTGTTGGCGACCCACCCCGCGCTGGCGCCCACACCCGCCGGCGAGCGCTTCCTCCCGACGACGTGGGTGCGGCGCTTCCGGCGGTGGCTCCCCGCGGACGCGCAGGTGCTGTTCTGCACCCCGCTGCCGGACGACTACGCCGTCACGGTCGCGCGCCGGCTGGACGCGTACGGCCACGCGGTGACGGTGGTGTCCCCGGACCCGACCGCCGACGACACCCCGGGCCACCGGCTCTCGCGGGTCGAGCGGGCCAACCGCGTCTCCCGGCTCCGGTCGGCCGGGATCCGGGTGCTCGACTGGGGCGACGAGCCGCTGGCGACGGAACTGGAGCGCGCCTCCGCGCGGTGGTCGCGGTGACGGTCACCCGCGCGCCGCCGCGGCTGGGCGCCGCGCTCGCGTCGCTCGCGGCGGCGGTCGCCGCGGCCGCGGTCGGTGTCGTCTCCCCTCGGGCGGGGGTCGCGGCCGTCGGCCTGCTGCTCGTCGCCGTCGGCACGCTCGTCGGCTCGCGGCGCGCGCTCGGGGCGGGGAGCGTCGCGCTCGTCGGGGCGCTCCTCCTCGCGGGCGGCGTCGACGGCGCCGGCCCGGGGCCGCTGTTGCTGTGTGGGCTCGGCGCCGTGTTGTCGTGGGATCTGGGCGAACACGCCATCGGGCTCGGCGAACAGTTGGGCCGCGAGACGGACGTGCGCCGGAACCTCGCGACCCACACGGCCGCCTCGGGCGCCGTCGGCGCCGTCGGTGCCGCCGTCGCCTTCGGCGTGTACACGAGCGCCGCCGGCGGCCAGCCGGTCGTCGCGCTCGTGTTCCTGTTGATCGGGGCGACCGCGCTGGTCAGCGCGGTGCGGTAGCGCGGGCGCCGTCGGGCGGCGCGTCGCTCACTCGGCCGGCTCGGCCTCGACGTCCTGTACGGTGGGGACCTCGACGCGGTCGAGCACCGCGCCCAGCACGTCGGCCTTCGCCACGTCGTCCACCTTCGCGTCCGGCGTGAGCACGAGGCGGTGGGCGAGCACGGGCGCGGCGACGCGCTTCACGTCGTCCGGGGTGACGAACTCCCGGCCCGCCAGCGTCGCCGCCGAGCGGGTCGCCTCGAACAGCCGCTGGGTGCCGCGCGGGGAGACGCCGACCTCGACCCGGCGGTCCTGGCGCGTCGCGCGGGTGATCCGCGCCATGTAGTCCAGCAGGTCGTCGTGGACCCGCACCGACTCGGGCGCCTCGCGGGCGCCAACCACCCGCGACTCGTCGAGCACGGTCTCGACGGTGGGGTCCTGTTCGACCCGGCCGGCCCGCCGCCGGAGCAGCTCCACCTCGCCGTCCAGATCCGGGTACCCCATCGAGGTCTTCACCGAGAACCGGTCGAGCTGCGCCTCCGGCAGCGGGAAGTTGCCGGCCTGTTCGACGGGGTTCTGCGTCGCGATGAGGAAGAACGGGTCGGGGAGTTCGTACGTCGTGCCGTCCACCGTCACCTGCTCTTCCTCCATCGCCTCCAGCAGCGCCGCCTGCGTCTTCGGCGGCGCGCGGTTGATCTCGTCGGCGAGGACGACGTTCGCGAAGATCGGGCCCTGCGAGAACTCGAACTCGCCGGTGCCCTCGTCGTACACGGTCGTGCCGGTCACGTCGGAGGGGAGGAGGTCGGGGGTGAACTGCACGCGCGAGAACGACAGGCCCAGCGCCGTCGCCATCGAGCGGGCGGTGAGCGTCTTGCCGGTGCCGGGCACGTCCTCGATGAGCACGTGGCCCCGGGAGAGCAGGCCGAGGAGGATGTCCTCGAAGAAGGCGTCTTCGGCGACGATCGCGGCGCGGAGGGTGTCGAGCACGTCCGCACAGGCCGCGCTCGCGTCGGGAACGTCCATAGCGAAGGCCACACCCGACGCGGAATAAGTCTCCGGGTTCCCACACGGGATGGGTTCGCACACGGTCGCTCGAACCGAAACGGTTTACAGGCTCACCGCCGGACGTAGAGGTGAGCCGAGGTAGCCTAGCCTGGCCAAGGCGGCAGATTCGAAATCTGCTGTCCATTCGGACTCGGGAGTTCAAATCTCTCCCTCGGCGCTTTTCGGACGAACCAACCCGCGAGAGCCCTCCGTGTGGTGACCGTCCGCCCGACGCGACGAACCCGACGAGTCAGCTATCCACGGCCACGACCACTTCGACGACCGCTCGCCCCACCGTGTACGCCACGGCCGCGAGCGCGGTCGCCACCAACACGCCGCCGACCCCCGTGTACACGAACCCGACGAGCGAGAGGCGCTGGTCGCCGCCCCCGAGCGTGAACGGGAGGTTCCACGCGAACCCGAGCGCCGGCCCGAGCGCGCCGATCCAGCTGTCGATAAACCTCCAGCCGCGATACGAAAACACGCTAGCGGCCGCGACGATCACGCCCGCGCCCGTCCACACGACGGCGGACTGGACGGCCGTCGGGAGGCCGACGGCGAACACCCGGTGAGCGGTCAGCCCGCCGAACACGAAGAGGAACGCCACGAGAGACGAGAATCCGGCGGATCGCGTCTCTGGCCGGAACACGTCGGCCACTCGCCGGCGTCAGAAAAGTGTCTTGTGTCCGGGTCCGCCGGACGCTCGGCCGCCTACGCCGACGCGGCCGCCTCGATCAGCTCCTCGTAGTCGGGTTCGTTCGTCGGGTCGTCGGCGACCCAGTCGTACACGACCTGCCCGTCCGAGTCGATCACGAACGCCGCGCGGTTGGCGACGTCGTACAGCCCGAGGTCGGAGATGTCCATCGTGAGGCCGTACGCGTCGATGGCGTCGCCGGCCATGTCGCTGACGAGGTCGAACTCGAGACCGTACTCGTCGGCGAACGCCCCCAGCGAGAACGTCGAGTCGGCGCTCACGCCGAACAGCGTCGCTCCGGCGTCGGCGAAGCGGTCGTGGTGCTCCTGCAACGCGACCATCTCGTTGGAGCACGGCGGCGTGAACGCCCCCGGGAAGAAGGCGAGCACGACCGGGCCGGCGCCGAGGTGCTCGGCGAGGTCGAACGGCTCGTGGTCGCTGCCTCTGTACGTCGCGGTGAACGTCGGCGCGTCGTCGCCCGTGGCTACCATGACGGCCGGACGTTACAGCGGTTCGATAGTAAGGCCTCCCCGGTTGTGCACGCCGTGGGAACCCGACCGCGAAACCGTTATGCCGGGCGGGGCGGCCGCGGTCGGCGGCGGGCGGTCACTCCCCGCCGTCGGTGTACGCGCCGAGCGTCCCCGGCTCGCCGCCGCCGGTGCCGCGGAGCCGGCGACGGCGCTTGTCGTACGCGCCGTCCAGGTTCAGCAGTTGGCGCTGTCGCGAGACGAGGTACGCGTCGGCGTCGCTGCGGTCGGCGGGGTGGGCGGCGTGGATCCAGACGGGGCGGTCGGCGCCCGTCGACAGCCCCTCCGCCCACGCCTCCGCCGCCGAGCGGTCGCCGAACTCGCGGCGCACCCCCTCGTGGAGCACGGCGTGGCCGACCGCGGCGTTGGCCTTGCGCGCGGACGGCTTCACCTCGACGACGTAGCTCACGAGGGGTCGTACGGCCGCATCCGATAAATACTCCCGGAGATCCGGCGCCGCCGAACCGGGGTCGCCGCCTCGGTCGGCTACAACAGGTGCGAGAAGTTCCACAGCCCGATCAGCCCGAACCACGCCGCACAGCCGAGGTACACCGTCGCGCGCAGCCCCGGCGCGTACCACTCCGGCGTCTCCCCGCCGACGAGGCGGTCGATGAGGACGCCCGACTCGGCGAGCAGGCCCACGACGACCACGGTGATCGCGGTGAGCAGCGCCATCCCGCCGACCGGGCCGAGCCACGCCATCAGCGCCCGCGACAGCGGCACCGACTCCCGGACGGAGTCGGACAGGCGGAGCACGACGACCGTGGAGACGGCGTCGAGTCCCTTCCCGGCGAGGAGCGCGCCCGCGAGGGTGGCCCGGCGCATGGGTCGTGCGTACGGATCGACACGACATAACGCTACCCGCCGCGGCGACCGACGAGGGTCGGGTCGGGCGGGCGGCGGCTACTCGACCAGTTCCACGCTGTCGCCCGGTTCGACGCCGTCGGCCGCGCCCGCGGGCAACTCGACCACGGTGTCGGCGGTGCCCCAGCCGAGGCCAACCCACGGTCGGAGACGTTTCACCTTCGTCACCTCGCCCTCGACGAGCCACACCGCGTCGATGGCGAACGGCACGAACAGCATGTGGAGGCTGCGCGAGTCCGCCGTCTCGAAGCGGAACACGAGCGCGTAGTCGTCCGGCACCGATCGCCGGAACATCAGGCCCCGGGTCCGGGAGAGCAGCGAGTCCGCCACGTCGACGTCGTCGGCGAGCACGTGTTCGCGGGGGGCCGTCGGATCGCCCGCCTCGGGGTCGATGGCCGCCGAGCGGTGGATCAGTCGCACGCGGGGTCGTGGACCGGGCAGGGGCATGAACGTACCCCTTCGGCCGGCCGTCGTGGAGCGCGGGGCGCTCGCGCCGGCACCGCGGCCTACTCGGTCTCCAGTCCGACGCGCGCCGTCAACGCGAGCAGCGCCACGAACAGGAGCAGCAGCGCCACGACCGCCCTGGCGGGCGTGACCGACACCGGCGGCCCGAGGTACGCCACGGCCGACAGCGCGAGCACCGCGAGGAGGCCGACGGCGACGAGGCCGACGACGCGGGCGTACTCCACGGCCGCGGTGTCGGCCCCGCGGCCCGGCTGCGCGCCGAGGCCGGCCGCCCGCTCGCCGGCGCCCCACGCGACGAGCGCCAGCGCGACGCCCGCGAACACGGCCGGCGGCGCCGCGTCGCCGACGCCGGCGGCGACCGCGCCCCCGAGGGTCGCGGCGGCCGCGAGCGCGAAGCCGGCGCCGCGGTCGGGGAGCACCCCTCGAACGCCGGGTCGCCGGTGAGCGTCGCGGCGACGCGCATCAGCGAGAACAGCCCGACGGGCGCGGCGACGACCAACAGCCACGAACTGTACGCGAGGGACGCGCCGACGCCCGGGACGACCGGGCCGGGCACCCCGGCGGCCGCGACGGCCGCGGACACGACGAGCACGGCGACCCCGAGGGCCGCCGGCGCGACGGCGCCCAGCGCGGCCCCGGGGTCCTCGCCCGCGAGGTCGACGACGACGCGCTGTGTCCGCCCGGCGGCGACGACCGCCGCCAGCCCGAGCGCGACGAGCAGCCCCGCCCCCGCGAGGAGGCCGCCGTCGAGCAGGAGCCGGACGGCGTCGCCCACGACGGGGACGCGGTACAGCGTGCCCCCGAGCGGGTCGCCGAGGCCGGGGACGACGACCACCTGCACCAGGAGCGCGACCCAGTACCACCGCGGCACGTCGCGGACCCGGAGCGCGGCGGCCTCGGCCACCGGCGGGGCTCGGTACCGGTCCGGGCCGAGCAGCCGCCGGAGCGCCCGGATCGCCGGGGCCAACAGCAGCGCGGCCGCGAGCCCGACGACCTGGAGCGCGAGCAGCGCCACCAACGCCGACCCCCGAGCAGCCGTGGGAGCGTCTCGACGACCCCGTCGACCACCGGGCCGCCGAGCGACACCGCGGGGGCGATCACGACGAGCGCGGCGACGGGCGCGGCGGCCGCGACCGCCAGCGGCGTCGTGAGCGCCGCCGCCGCCCGCTCGAGTCCGAGGGCGCCCTCGGCCGCCACGAGCGCGAGGCCGACGGCGGTACACGACACGACGGCGAACCCGACGGCGCCGCCGCCGGCGACGGCGGCGACGGCGGGAGCCGCCGCCAGCGCGTAGGCGGCGACGCCGACACCCAGCCCGCCGCCGGCCGCGGCGACGCCGCCCCGCGGGACGCGCGCGACCGACCGCCACAGCAGTCCGCCGCCGGCCGCGGCCGCGAGGACGCCCGCGACGACCGGGAGGCCCAGCGAGGCGCCAGCGAGCAGGCCGGCGAGCGTCACCGCCGCGAAGGCGACGCCGCTGCCCGTCGACGACGGTGCGGTCGACGGCGTGGAGACGAGGTCGGTCATCGCCACCGCGCCCCCGCGCGTTCGACCGCGCCCGCGAGCGGTTCGTCTGGCGACCAGTCGGCCACCCGGGCGCCGAACCCGCGCAGCTCGCGCGCCCGCCGCCGCCGGTCCAGCGCCGCGACCCGGCCGCCGTGGGTGTCGCCCGCCGGGTCCGGCGAGACGACCGTCACCGGGTGGCCGTTCGCGATCCACCCCTCGGCCGCCTCGACCGGGCGGTCGTCCGCCAGCGGCGTACAGCAGACGATCTGCGCGGTCGGCGGCAGGTGTTCGCTCAGCGTTTCCGGCTGCCACAGCCCGCGCAGGCGGAGGTCGAGGTCGTCGGGGGCGTGCGACGGCTCCGCGAGGAGCCGTTCGACGCTCCGGGCGGCGACGTCGCGGTCGCGGCTCGGCGGGAGGTACCCCCTTCGGCGCCCCACACCGCGACGCCGACGGCGTCGTTGCGCGAGAGCAGTTCCCCGCCAACTCGACGGCGGCGTCGCGGCTCAGGCGGCCGGTGTCGGACTCGCCGGGCGCGCGCACCCGGCGGCTGTCCTCGCGGACGTCGACCACGAGCACGACCGTCGCGGCGCGCTCCTCGCGGTACTGGACCGTCGACAGCTCGCCGGTCCGGGCGAAGCGGCGCCAGTCGACGCGCTTGACCGGGTCGCCGTGTCGGTACGCCCGCACGGAGTGGAACGCCACGCCCTCGCCGGCGTCGTCCGTCTCGACGCGCCCGACGGCCGACTCCGTCTGCTCGCGCAGCGCCGGCGCGTCGCCGCCCGAGCGCACGTCGAGGCCGTCGTCGCCGCCGGCGGTCGCGCGCACCTCGCCGGCGCCGGTGAGGGTTCTGGCGACGGCGACGGCCTCGCCGAACGCGTGGCTGCCGCGTCGCGCGCGGAGGTCGTACTCGGCGACGAGCGACTCCCCCGGGGCGAGCGTCCCGCCGGCCCGCGGCGACCCGTCGACGACGGCGACGCCCGCCGGCGTGTCGTCGACGACGCGCACGTCCGGGAGGTGCGCGCCGCCGACGTTGGACGCCTCGACGGTGACGGTCACGTCCTCGCCCGGCCGCGGCGCGGGTCGCTCACCTCGCGCTCCACGACGAGCGCGTCCGGCGACGGCTCGCCCGCGACGGCGCCGAACGCCACGTACGCGAGCCCGACGCCCGAGGCGAGGAACACCACCGGGTCGCCGAACACGACGCCCCCGAAGGCACACGCGAGCGCCGCCAACAGCCCCGGCAGCCAGCGCGCCCGGGTGCGGACGCTCACCGCGCCACCTCCCCGGACACTTCGCTAGCGGGCTTCGGGTACACCCGTTCCCGTTCGGTCGGCGCCTCCCCGTCCGGGTCGTCCGCGTCGCCCTCGCGCTCGGCCCGGATCGACCGGCGCGGCCGGTCGGCGGCGCGCTCGGCCCCGGCCCGGGTCCGTCGGCCGAGTCGCTCCAGTTCCCGGACCGTCGCCCGGACGCTCCGGGCCGTCCGCTCGCCGGCGAGCCAGTCGCGCAGCCGCGTGACCGGCGGCACCGACGGGGTCGGCCCGTCCGAGAGGTACGCCGCCGCGCGGACGTCGTCGGTCCACTCGCCGGCGTCGACCCGACGGCGGGCCGTCCGCTCGGAGACGCCCTCGGCGTCGGCCAGTTCCCTCGCGACCGCCGCCGCGAGCCGCCGCTGGGCCCGCGACCGGGCGACGGTCGGCGGCGGCCCGTGTTCGGCCGCCAGCCGGTCGTCGTCGCGGGCGGCGAGCGTGATCGCCGCCCCGAGCGGCCGTTCGTCGCCGAGTTCGATCGCCTCGGGCTCGTCGGCGACGAGCGGGGCGTCCCACGTCCGCCGGGGGTCGCCGTCGACGCGCGACCCGTGGCGCGCCGGCGGCACGATCACGTCGCGGACGAGCCACCCGGCCACGCAGACGGCCGCGACGCCGAACAGCCACAGCACCGGCTGGACGCCCACGCCGCCGAACAGGTGGTCGACCGGGAGCCCCGCCAACACGGCGACGGCGCCGAGCCCGGCCACGGCGGCGACGGTCGCGAGCGCGTCGCGCGCCCCGGGCGTCGGCGTCCGCATCAGTCGTCACCCCCGCGGCCGTCGGCGCCGTCGCTCCCGTCGTCGCGGTCGAGCGCACGGCGGACCCGTTCGTAGGCGTCGAGCGCCCGGTCGCGCCGCCCGTCGGTCGCCGGACGGCCGCCGTAGCGGACGCCCCGGAACGCCTCCGTCAGCGCGTCGACGGCGTCGCGCGGGTACCCCCGGTCGGCCGCCCGCCGCGCGAGGTCGCCCGGGGTCCACGACTCCTTCCCGCGGCCGGGCACGGACGCGCGGAAGCGGCGCCACGCCTCGCGGACGGTCGTCGGGGGTCGGGGTCGGACGCCCCGCTCGGCGGCGTCGACTCGGGGCCGCCGCCGGTCTTCGAGCGGCCGCTCGGCCGTCGGCCCGAACTCCCGGGCGGCGACCCGACGCCGGAGAACAGCCCCGACAGCGACAGCGAGGGGAGCGAGAGGCTCGCGAGCGCCGTCGGCATGGCCGCGAGCGCACGGCCGACGCCGCCCAGCGCCGTCCCCGCGCCGCCGGCGAGACCGCCGCCGACCGCGCCCAGCGCCGACCCGAGGGTGCTCGTCGCCGTCGCGAGGGTCGACCCCGTGCCGACCAACACCGCCATCGTGGCCTGCGGCACCGCGCGGACGGCGAGGCGGACCCGCGGGAGCCGGCCGTCGGGGAGGCGCCCTGTTCGGCGGCCGTCCGTCCGGCGACGACGAGGACGCCGCCGACGCCGGCGACGATGCCGGCGGCGACGAGCACGACCAGTCCCTCGACGAACCCGAACGCGATCCCGCCGCCGCCGGGGTTCGTCGACCCGGCGGGCCGGGGGTCGGCGTCGCCGTCGGCGTGGGCGTCGCCGTCGGCGTCGCGGTGGCGGTGTCGCCGCCGTCCCGCGACGCGGGGGTCGAGCTGTCGGTCGGTGTGGACGCCGATGCTGGCGGTGTGCCGCCGCCACCGCCACCGCCGCCGCCGGGCGCGACGAGTCCGCCGGACCGGTCCGCCGCCGGGTACGAGCCGAGGCCGGCGGCCGGGAACAGCGACGTCGAGAGGACCACGACGCCGACGGCGAGGAGGGCGAGGGCGACACGAGCGGGGTCGTATCCCATTCGTACGTCTGCGTCTCGTTCCCGGAAGTATATGTTTCCTCGGGGAGCAGTCCGGGACGAACATGGTCGACCGCTCGCTCGCCCTCCACACCGCCGCGACCGGGGTCGCCACCCTGGCGTTCACCGCCGCGTTCGCCCTCGGCGCGGCGGCGCTGCTCGCGCCGTGGCTCTCCGTTTCGCCGTTCCTGCTGGCGATCCCGATCGTGGCGCTCGCCCTCGCGGCGCAGGTTCGCTACGTCCGCACCGACCTCCTCGCCGGCACCGGCGCCCGCGTCGTCGACCGGGAGTCGTACCCCGAACTCCACGGCCGCCTCGAACGCCTTGCGCGGGGCTCGACGCCGCGACGCCGCGGCTGGCCGTCGTCGACGGCGAGACGCCGAACAGCTGCTCGGTCGCCGGCGCGGGCCGCGGGACGGTCGTCGTCTCGACGGGCCTGCTCGACGCCTGCGACGACGCCGAACTCGACGCCGTCCTCGCCCACGAGCTCGCGCACCTGCGCAACCGCGACGCCGCGGTGCTCACCGCCGCCGCGTTCCTCCCGTCGCTGGTCAACGGCGACTACTCGCTGTGGCGCGACCTCGGCCTCGACGACGCGCCGGCCGCGCGCCTGCTCGTCGGGGTCGTCGGCGGCGCCGTCGTCTACGCGCTCGCGGCGCCGTCGCTCCCCGGCGCGCCGCTGTCGCCGGCGTCGCTCGGGTCGTTCCTCGCGGCCGCCGTCGCGGTGGTGCTCCTCGGCGGCGTCGCCCTCGGCGTCCTCGCGACGCCGGTGGTGTTCCTCGCGCGCTCGCTGTCGCGCACGCGGGAGTTCGCGGCCGACCGCGCGGCCGCCCGCCTCACCGGCTCGCCGGCGACGCTCGCGAGCCTCCTCGAACGGCTCGGCGACGCCGAGACCGCGCCCGAGCGCGACGCCCGCGCGACCGCCGGCCCGGCCCGCCGCCGCGGCGACCCCACGGGACTCCACGGGCTCTGCTTCCTCCCGGGCGGCTTCGGCGACGACGGGGCGACCGCCGACGACGCCGGGGACGACGGGTTCGCCGTCCGCGTCGAGACGCGCTCGCACCCCGCCGCCGCCGACCGCGTCGCCCGCCTGCGCGACCTCGCCGCCTCGATGGAGCGCGGCGACGCCTGAGCGGATCGCCGGACTGCGCCGCGGATCGGAGACTCCGTCGGCGCACCGACGACGTTAATATCGTGCGACACGTTAGCACGGATATGCGCCCGGACCCGTACGACACCGGCACGGTGCGCGTCTTCGAGTGCCGGGACTGCTCGGCGCGCACGGAGGCGGAGCACAGCCCGGGCTCGTGCCCGAACTGCGGCGGCGACCTGCAGGACATCAGCGTCCCGCGGGAGTGAGCCTTTTTCAGCGAGCGGGACCCCACGACCGACATGGAGCGAACGCCCGACGGTACCCCCGTCGGCGTCGACGACCCGTACGAGTACGCCGGCCGGTGTGACCACCTGACCGACGACGGCCGGTGCCGCTTCGCGCTCGACCGCGCGGGCGACGACCCCGGGTTCGCGGCCGCGCGCCGCCGCGACGACTACGCGTGCGCCGTCGCCGACGAGGACGTCGACTGGGCCGACTGCCCCCACTACCGCTCGACGAGCGCCGCCAAGGAGTGCGTCCGCTGCGGCCTGACGGAGGTCCGCGTCGCCCACGACGAGCGCCGGCCGCTCATCGAGGAGCACCACCTGTCGTACGGCGACGGCGGGGGCCGGTCGGCGCCCGGGTCCGCGACGGGGCGCGAACCGACGGACGGCGGCGCCGATCGGAGCCTCACGCACGAGATCACGGTCGGCCTCTGTCGGTGGTGTCACACGAAGGTCCACAAGTCGTTCGCGCGCATCGACGACGACGCGAGCCCCGACCCGGAGGCGGTCGCCGAGCGCGAGGGGCGCCGCACCGACGAACTCGGGGAACTGGGCTTCTCCACCGCGAACGACCGGTACGGCGACGACGCCGGCGACTGAGCCGCGGGCCGGCGGCGGCGGCCCCGCTCGGTTCCGGCCGCGGCAGCCGATGTGGGCACGTCCGTGCATCCCCGGCGGCGAAGCGGGTCGCTTTTCACCACGTCCGCGCAACCCACGGTATGAGCGAGCCGCGCATCGTGGTCATCGACAACCACGGACAGTTCACGCACTTGGAGGGTCGCGCGCTCCGCGACGTGGGCGTCGACACCGAGATCCTCGACAACGACACCGACCCCGCCGACATCGACGCCGACGGCATCGTCCTCTCGGGCGGGCCGAGCATGGAGCGGGTCGGCCGCTGTGCGGAGTACCTCGACCTCGACGTGCCGGTCCTCGGCATCTGTCTGGGGCTGCAGTTCATCGCCACGGAGCTGGGCGGTCGCGTCGAGTCGGGCGACTACGGCGGGTACGCCGACGTCGACGTCCGGATCACCGACGACGAGGACCCCCTCGTGGGCTCGCTCGCCCCGGAGACGCGCACGTGGGCGAGCCACGCCGACGAGGTCGTCGAGGTGCCCGAAGGGTTCCACGTCACCGCCGACAGCGACGTCTGCGGCGTCGAGGCGATGAGCGACCCCGAGCGCGACCTCTACGGCGTCCAGTGGCACCCCGAGGTGAGCCACACCGAACGCGGCGAGGAGGTCTTCGAGAACTTCGTCGCGATCTGCGAGTAGCCCGACGCGCGTTCTCCGATCCGAGTCCGCGTCCGGCGGTTTTGCGAGCGCCGTATCCAGAGTCACGACCCGGATACGTGACTGCCGACCGGACACTCCCGGGTCGACCGCGGACCCGACCGCGTCGCGCGACGAGGTCGCCCCCTTTTTAGGGGCGGCCCGCGTTCGACACCGGCAACGCGTATGACTGCGACCCAGAGCAACCTCGCCGGGCTGTCGCGGTTCATCTTCCGCGCCCCGTCGTGGTACACGTCGGTCGCGTTCGCCCTCCTCCTCGCGGCCGTCGCCGGGGTGGGGGCCTTCGAGCGCCCGGAGACCACGCAGGTGTGGCGCGGGATCCTGTTCGTCGGGCGCGACGCCTGGGAGGGCGTGTTCTTCATCGGCATCCCGACCGTCGTCGCGGGCCTCGGCACCGCGTGGGTCGACGCCCGCGTCGGCGGGAAGCTGACGCCGAACCGCTCCTCGCTGCTGGCGCTCGTGTGTGAGGTCGTCCTCGTGGCGTTCCTCACCCTCGGCGCGCTCGTCGCCTACCTCACGCCGCTCGGGCAGCGGTTCGTCTTCGACGTGCTCGTGATCGGGCTGGCGTCGGTGTTCGCCATCCGGCTGCTCGTCATCATGGCCGTCTCCCAGTCGTCGATCCTCCCGGCCGCGGTGCCCGCGAGCCTCCAGAGCGCGACGGCGGCGGTGCTGCTGTTCGTGTACAGCGGGACGCTGCGCGTGCTGGAGGTGGGCGGCCCGCTGCTGGACACGTTCCTCATGCCGTACCTCGCGCGGCCCGCCGAGGCGCCGCCGGAGCTGTCGGCGATCAGCCCCGACCACTTCCTCGTGCTCGGTCTCACCAGCGTGCTGTACGCCGCCGGCGTCTGGACGTTCCTCTACGTCGTCGATCGCCCGTGGCGCAACACGCTCGGCGTGTCGGTGCTCGACTTCCTCCGCGGCTTCATCGGCCACATCGCCGAGGGGAGCCGCGAGCTGGAGGACTTCTTCGAGCAGTTGGGCGAGGAGGCGGTCGTCCCGGTCACCGTCCTCGCGTTCCGGACGGCCGACGGCGACGAGAAGGCGCGGTGGGTGCTGCCGATGATCCACCCCGGGCCGATGGGAGAGATCGGCGGCGGGAACCTCCCCGTCCGGGTCGCCGACGCCACCGAGGGGCTGGCGTTCCCGCCGCACGCGACCGCCGGCCACGACTTCAACCTCGTCACCGAGCGCGAGGTCGACACGGTGATCGACGCGGCCGACCGCGCGTACGACCGGCTCACCTACTCCGCGGCGGCGACCGAGAGCGTCCGCACGACCGCGGGCGAGGCGTCGCTGCTCGGGCAGGCGTTCGACGACGACGGCCTGCTCGTGTCGACGTTCGCGCCGGGGTTCGCCGACGACGTGGAGTACGCCGTCGGGCTGTCGACGGCGGCGGAGGCGCGCACCAGCGGCCTCGACGAGGTGCTGCTGGCCGACGCGCACAACTCCAACAACGGGCTCGAGGGCCCCGACCTCGGGCACGTCACGCCCGGGTCGCGGCGCTCGTTCGACATGATGCGCGCGGCCGGCGACGCCGGCGACCGGCTGGCGGTCGCGCCGCGCGGCGACCTCTCGGTCGGCGTCGCGTGGGAGCGCACGACGTGGCGACCCGAGGAGGGGATCGGACCGCTGGGGATCCGCGCGATGGTGGCCGCCGTCGACGCGGACCCGGCGGGGGACGCCGCGAGCAACGACGCGGCCCCGCAGACGACCGCGTACGTCCTCGTCGACGGGAACAACATGGAGCCGGGCCTGCGCGACCGCCTCGTCGACGCCGTCGTCGAGCGCGTCGGGGTCGACGAGGCCGAAGTGCTCACCACCGACACGCACGTCGTCAACACCGTGGAGGCGGACAACCAGGTGGGCGCAGTCGTCGACCACGACGACTTAGTCGAGACGGTCGTGGACGTCGTCGACGCGGCGAGCGCGGACACCGAACCCGTGGAGGCGGGGATGGCGACCGAACACGCCGAGGTGACGGTGTTCGGCAACGACCGCACGGAGTCGCTCGCCAGCCACGCCAACGCCGCCGTCTCGATGGGCGGCGCGCTCGCGGCGGCGGTCGTGCTCGCGTCGCTCGCCATCTCGGTGCTGCTGTTCTTCGTCACCGGGACCTGACCTGCGCCGCGGCGACGCCGTCAGTCGCGTCGGAGGGCGTCGTCCACGTCGCCGAGCGTCTCCACGAAGCGTCCGCCCACGGCGGTGACGCCGCCGTCGACCGCGGGGTCGCTCCCGACGTGTGTCAGGCCGTCCGCGGGCACGCCGAGCGCGTCGGCGACGTGCTCGAACGAGCGGGGGTCCGGCTTGCGCCACCCCGAGGCGACGCTCGACACGACGGCGTCGAAGTCGTCGCGCGCGAGCGCCGACCGGACGAGCGTCCGCCCGACCAACTCCGGCACCGCACAGTTCGCCAGCAGGCCGACCGGGCCGCGCTCGCGGGCGGCGGCCACCGCCTCGACGGCGCCCTCGCGGGTCCGCACGTCCGGGTCGAACGCGGCGACGACGGCCCGCCGTGCCGCGTTGGCCGGCGCGTCGACGCCCCGCGACGCCAGCGCCCGGCTCACGTGTGCCGGGAGCGGGACTTCCGCGCCCGCGGGGGCGTCGACGTGCGTCTCCCGGTAGGCGTCGGCCCAGTCGGCGGGCACCGCGGCGTCGCGGTCGCGCAACGCCGCGCCGACGGCGTCGGCGGGGTCCGCGGGCGGGTCGGCCTCGACGAGCGTGTCGAACAACGCGAACGAGACGGCGGGCATCGTCGGCGACTCGTGCCCCGGCAGGCAAGAACGCTCCGGGCCGCCGGCGACCGGCCGGGTGCACCGGCCGATCGCGCATTTCGTATCGCGGCATACGATTTACGACACCGTTCGCCCCGTCTCGGGAGTGGCCGCGAACCCGCGCCAGTCAGGCCGCAGGCTATCGAATCCGGCGAGAGGGGAGAAGCGAGCGGGTTCGAGGCGCCGATCGGCCGCCGCGGGCGAGGCTGTCGCGGTTACCGGATGACGTTCGACTCCAGATCGCGCGGGAAGAAGGTCAGCCACTCGGTGCCGGTCTCGGTGATCGCGATGGTGTCGGAGTGGCGGTAGCCGAACTCGTCGGTGTAGATCCCGGGTTCGATGGTGTAGATCTGGCCGGGCGCCATCAAGTCGTCGCCCTCGTCGACGTGGTCGTAGTCGTCCCAGCCGCGGTCGATGTACGGCGGCTCGTGGCCCCCGAGCCCGATGTTGTGGCCGACGTGGTGTTGTGCGGTGTCCTCGATCCCCTGTTCGCGGAAGTAGTCGTGGACGGCCTCGTCGACGCCGGCGATGGACTGCCCGGGGCCGAGCGCGTCGATGGCGACGTCCTGTGCCTCGACCATCAGCTCGAAGTAGTGGCGCTGTTCGTCGCTCGGCTCGCCGACGAACATCGTCCGCTCCAGCTCCGAGTGGTAGCCGTCGACGTTCGCCGACGCGCCGGTCACGAGCACGTCGCCCGCCGACAGGCGCTCGTTGGGGGTGTGGCCGTGGGGGAGCGCGGTCTCGGAGCCGGAGATGTAGCCGGCGTGGACCGGCCCCGACCCCCGAGTTCGGACGGCGTAGCGGTCGCCGAGCGTGTCCAACATCGCGCGCGAGGCGTCGGTGGTCGCGCGCTGGCTCACGGTGACCGGGTGGGCGCCCACCTCGGTGTAGTCCGCGAGGTAGCGGTGCGCGAGGTTCGCCCACTTGGCCGACTCGCGCACGAGGTCGACCTCGGCGTCGGTCTTCTCCCAGCGCATGCGGTCGACCCACGACTGGCTGTCGACCGCCACGAACTCCGAGAGTGCGGGGCCCTCGTACCCCATCACGCCCGGGGCGCCGTCGGCGTCGGAGACGACCGACTCGACGCCCATCCCCTCCAGCATCCCGACGGCGGTTTCCAGCGGCGCGCCCTGCGGGTAGTCGAAGTAGTGGTGGACCGCGTCGATCCGGGGGTTCGGATCCACGCGCTCGACCTCCAGCCGGGGCACGGTGATCTCCATCGCCTCCTGGGTGACCGCGAGGACGACCGGGCGCTCGGTCTGGATGTGGTGGAAGCCGGAGAGGTACTCGATGCTCGTCGCGCCGAAGAACGTCGCCGCGTCCGCGTCGGTGTCCGCGAGCCGCCCGCGCACTTCCGCGAGCCGCGCGTCGAACTCCGATTCGGGGAGTCTCGTCGCCATGGCGTGCGAATCCGCCGCTCGCGGGATAAGCCTCCGGGAAGCGGCGCGGGGCGTGGCGCGTCGGCCGGGTCCACGTCATGAATCGGCTGCCGCGATACGAAATCCGTCGTCGCGGGCTCAGTCGGAGGCCGTGGCCGCGTCGTCCTCGGCGTCGATGCCGCCCAACTCGGGGGCGTCGTCGTCGCCGCGGGCCTCGCGGAGCTTGCCGGCGACGACCGCCAGCGCGTAGATGGCGACCGCGACGAGGACGATGACGCCCCCGGCGGTCGCCTCGCCGTAGTAGGCGGCGCCGATGCCGAGCAGGACGGCCAGTTCCGCGAGCACCACGGAGACGAGCAGCGACTCGCCGAAACTGCGCGACACCTGCGACGCCCCGGCGACCGGGACGACGAGCATCGCGGCGACGAGGATGACGCCCATGATCTGCATCGCGCCGACGACGACCAGCGCGGTGAGCATCACCATCACGCGGTTGTACCAGTTCACGGGGATGCCCGACACCTCGGCGGCCGTCTCGTCGAAGGTGACGTACAGCAGTTGGTTGCGCGTGAGCGCGACCGTGCCGACGATGACGGCGAACAGCACCAGCAGGATCGCGGCGTTCTCCGCCGACACCGTCGAGAGGTTGCCGAACAGGTACTGGTTGATGCCGACCGCGAGGCCGCCGGCGTTCAGGCTGATGAGCACCGTCCCGAGGGCGAACCCCGTCGAGAGGACGATCGCCATCGACACGTCGTTGTAGGCGTCGGTCACCTCCGAGATCACCTCGATGAGCAGCGCCGCGAGCACCGCGACGACGACGGCCGTGAGGTACGGCGAGACGCCGAGGCTCAAGACGCCGTTGAGGAACAGGCCGACGGCGACGCCGGCGAACGCGGTGTGCGCGAGCGCGTCGCCGATGAGCGCCAGTTGGCGGTGGACGAGGAAGGTCCCGATGAGCGGCGCCATCACGCCGATACACAGGCCGACGAGGATCGCACGATGCATGAAGCCGTACTGGAGCAGTTCCAGTCCGGTCGCGTCCCCGAGCGCCGTCATCAGCAGCGACCACAGGTCGAGCAGGTAGTAGATCGGTGCGAGCACCGGGTCGAGCGCGCTTCCCGACTGGAGCGGCGCGGGCGGGGAGGCGGCGACCGCCCCCAGCACGGCCGCGGCGCCAGCCGGGAGCGTCATTCCCCGCCCCCGCGCCCGAGGAAGCCGACGGCGGTGCCGAACGCCCGCGCGAGCGCGTCGCTCTCGACGAACTCCGCGGTGGGGCCGTCGAAGTACACCTCGCGGTTCATGCAGACGACGCGCTCGGCGTGGTCGGCGACGGCGCCGAGGTCGTGCTCGATGAGGAGCACGGTGATGCCGTCGGCGTTGAGCGACGCGAGCAGGTCGTAGAACGCGTCGACGGACTCGGCGTCGACGCCGACGGTCGGCTCGTCGAGGACGAGCAGGTCCGCCTCGCCCGCGAGCGCACGCGCGATGAACGCCCGTTGGCGCTGGCCCCCGGACAGCTTCGTGATCCGTCGGTCGGCGAAGTCGCTCATGCCGACGGTCGCGAGCGCCTCGTCGACGATCCGGTCGTCCTCGGCGTCGAGGCGGCCGAAGCCGACGTGTGGGAACCGGCCCATGCGGACGACCTCGCGGACGGTGATCGGCATCTCCTTGGCCGCGCTGGCGTGTTGGGAGACGTAGCCGATCCGCTGGCCGTCGTCGAAGCGGTGGGCCGGCTCGCCGAACAGGCGCGCCTCGCCCTCGTCCGGGCGGAGGAGGCCGAGCATCAGCTGCAGCAGCGTCGACTTGCCCGACCCGTTCGGCCCGACGACGGCGACGTACTCGCCGGCGCGGACGTCGAGACTCACGTCCTCGACGACGGGGGCGGCGGTGTAGCCGAACGTCACGTCAGACAGCCGGATCACGCGCTCGCCGCTCGCGCGGGCCGCGCCGTTGTCGGCGGCCTCGCCGGCGGCGAGCGTCGCCTCGGTCGAGTCGGCCCGGCTCATTCGAAGTTCCTCCACTCGGCGTTCCAGCCGTCGTAGCCGGCCTCGTCGGGCGACTTGGTGCCGAGCACGACCTCGAAGGTGGGCATGTTGATGTTGTCCGCGATCTCCTCGTACCCCCACTCGTTCTCCACCCAGTCCTCGCGCACGCCCGCGTACGGGGTAACGGGGTAGTACGCCTCCACGTCGGTCTCGGCGATGAGCTGCTCGGCGGGGCGGCGCGTCTCGAACACGCCGGCGCCGATGTAGCGGATGTCGTTCTCGTCGATGACGCGCTTGGCCTCGGTGATGTCCGACGGCTTCACGTCGCCGCTGGCGGCGAGGTTGACGACGAGCGGGCGCATCTGCACCCCGTACCGGTCCGCGATGTACTGGAACGCGTTGTGGGCGGCCAACTGGACCACGTCGCGCTCGGCGGCCTCGAAGATCGCCGCGTAGTCGGCGTCGATGCGGTCGAGCACGTCCGTCTTGTACGCCTCGGCGTTCGCACGGAACGTGTCCTCGTGGTCGGGCGCGAGCTCGACGAACCCCGCGGTGATGTTGTCGACGGCGGTCTTCGCACGTCGGGGGTCGAGCCAGAAGTGGGGATCCAGCCCGCGTCCCTCGCCGACGCCCTCCTCGTCGCGGTCGAGGCTCTCGGCCAGCGGGACGAGCTCGACGCCCTCACGGACGTTGATCAACTGCGTGTCGACGTCGTCGTCCTTCAGCGTCTGGATGGCGCGGTCGGCCCACGGCTGGAAGTCCTCGCCGACGTGGACGAACGCGTCCGCGTCGACGATGCGCCGCGTGATGCTGGCGTTGGGCTCCCAGCCGTGGCCGTGCAGCCCCGTCGGGACGAGGTTCTCGACGGTCACCGGCGTGTCCGCCGCGACCTCCCGCCCGAAGTCGTAGAAACTGAAGAACGAGGCGACGACCGTCGGGCCGTCGCTGTTGCCGGCGTCGGTGCCGCTCCCGGCCGCGCCGCCCAGACAGCCGGCGAGCCCCGCCGCGGCGAGCCCCCGCGCCGGCGAGGTACCGGCGTCTGGTCGTCCCCGGCGAACCCGCCGGGTCGCGTGTGTCGGTCATACTCACTCGGAGAAGGACGCTCGAAGGGTATAGTTATTCCGACCGAAGAGAGAGTTTAGACCACTCTAATTCTCACCACCGTCGGTGGACGTGTTCGGCGACGTGGTCCTCGTACACGTCGCGGACGAGGCCGTGGAGGCGGTGGGGGAGCGGCTCCAAGTCGGCGGCCGCGGCGTTGCTCTCGACGTGAGCCGGGTCGGTCGACCCCGGAATGACGGTCGAGACGGCGTCGAAGTCGAGGATCCACCGGAGGGTGAACTGCGCGAGCGACAGCTCCTCGGGGACGTGCGGTTCCAGCGCCTCGACCGCGTCGACGCCCGCGTCGAGCGGGACGCCCGCGAACGTCTCGCCGACGTCGAACGCCTCGCCGTGGCGGTTGAAGTTGCGGTGGTCGTTCTCGGGGAACGTCGCGTCCCGGCCGACGTTCCCCGTGAGGAGGCCCGAGGCGAGCGGGACGCGGACGATGACGCCGACGTCGCGCCGGGCGGCCTCCTCGAAGAACAGGTCGGCGGGGCGCTGGCGGAACGGGTTGAAGACGATCTGGACCGTCTCCACGCCGGGGTACTCGATGGCCTTCAGCGCCTCCTCGACGCGCTCGACGCTGACGCCGTAGCTCGCTACTTTCCCGCGTGCGCGCAGGTCCGCGAGGGCGTCGAACACCTCGGGCCGGTAGTACACGTCCGTCGGCGGGCAGTGCAGTTGGAGCAGGTCGAGGGTGTCCTCGCCGAGGGTCTCCCGGGAGCGGTCGACGAACCGCTCGAGGTTCTCGGCGGTGTAGCCGTCCGCCGTGTGGGGGTCGAGCCGTCGCCCCGCCTTGGTCGCGACCGTCACCTCGTCGTGGGCGTCGCGCTCGTCGAGGACGTGCCGGATGTGGCGTTCGCTGCGGCCGTCGCCGTACACGTCGGCCGTGTCGAGGAAGTCGACGCCGGCGTCGAGCGCGGCGCGGACCGCCTCGCGGCCGGCCTCGTCGGACACGTCGCCCCAGTCGCCGCCGATGTTCCACGTGCCGAGACCGACCGCCGTCACCGATCCGACGTCGCCGAGTTCGCGGTGATGCACACCGTCGGCGTCGCTCGCGTCGTGGAAGACGGCTGGGGTTCCGGCACCGGCGCCGACGACCGACGGGCGGTGTAAGACACCCCGGGGGCCGACGGGCGTCTGACGCTGGGATAGTTTGATATGGACCGTGTACACAGGTGGTGGGTATGAGCAAGATTACCTTCCGCGCCGACGCGGACCTCGTCGACCGCCTCGAGGGGCTCGAGGGGTCGAAGAGCGAGGTGATGCGGGAGGCGCTCCGGTCGCATCTCGACGAGGCGGAGCGAGCGGACGCGACGGGCCCCGACGCGGCCGCCGGCGCGTCGGGAGGCGGCGACGACTCGCTGGACGACGCGCTCGCCGCGCGCGTGGACGAACTCGTCACGGCCCGGCTCGACGCGGAGTTCGGCGAGCGGCCGGCGGCGCGCGCGACCCCGCGCCCGTTCGGCGTGCCGAGCGACACGCCCCCGGTGAACCTCACCGTAAACGTCGACGGGGCGGGCGTCGACGCGACCGCGTCGGACCCCGACGCCGACCGGTCGAGCGAACCGGCCGTCGGTGCGTCGGAGGACACCGCGCCCGACGCCGACGCGGAGGCGGCAGCCGGTTCGGCGTGCGGCCGCTGCGGGGAGTCGGTGTCGGACGACCACGTGTACTGCCCGAACTGCGGCGAGAAGGCGAGCCGCCGGGCGTTCTGCGAGTGCGGCGACGAGGTCCGCTCCGACTGGGCGTTCTGTCCCGGGTGCGGGCGTCGGACGGCCGCCGCCGACGTCCTCGACCGACAGTAAGACACGCCGGCTCGTCGGACACGGGGCGGCGTCCGACGTAAGACAACCGGGCGATACTGACAGACAATCGGCGATAAAGTTATATGCAAACGGTATATTGGTAGTGATGCGTAAGACGGCTCGTCTTACAGGTCGCGACCGGAGCGGGGAAACTCCGGCCGTCGGTCCGTGAGAGCACGCGTGTGCGTGTTGTCGTCTTACCGGGGGAATGCAACAATGGAACGTGTGACACTACGGATCCCGAAACAGCAGATCGAGGAGGTCGAACAGATGGTCGAGACGGGCGAGTTCCCGAATCGCAGCGAGGCGATTCGATCCGCCGTTCGCGACATGTTGAACGAACAAGCCGACACCTCCGGCGAGCGCGCGCGCGGCGAGCGCAGCAAGCGCAGCTGGGCCAAGGTGTAACATGCAGGACATCGTTCAGGACGCACTCGAGAACGCGGAGGCGGAGCAGCGGAGCATGGCCGAGATGGACGACGACGACGAGTTCGGGGAGCCCCGGATCGTCATCATCGGCTGCGGCGGTGCCGGCAACAACACCATCAACCGGCTGTACAACATCGGCGTCGACGGCGCCGAGACGGTGGCGATCAACACCGACAAGCAGCACCTCAAGATGATCGAGGCCGACACGAAGATCCTCGTCGGCAAGTCGCTCACCCAGGGCCTCGGCGCCGGCGGCGACCCCAGCATGGGGTCGCGCGCCACCGAGATGGCCCAGGGGACGATCAAGGACGTGCTCGGCGACGCGGACCTCGTGTTCGTCACCGCCGGCATGGGCGGCGGCACGGGCACCGGCGCGGCGCCGGTCGTCTCGAAGATCGCCAAAGAGCAGGGCGCCATCGTCGTCGGCATGGTGTCGACGCCGTTCAACGTCGAGCGCGCCCGCACGGTGAAGGCCGAGGAGGGCCTCGAGAACCTCCGCAACGAGGCCGACTCGATCATCGTCCTCGACAACAACCGCCTCCTCGACTACGTCCCGAACCTGCCGATCGGCAAGGCGTTCTCGGTGATGGACCAGATCATCGCCGAGACGGTGAAGGGCATCTCCGAGACCATCACCCAGCCGTCCCTCATCAACCTGGACTACGCGGACATGTCCACGATCATGAACCAGGGCGGCGTCGCGGTGATGCTCGTCGGCGAGACCCAGGACAAGAACAAGACCCAGGAGGTCGTCAACGACGCGATGAACCACCCGCTGCTGGACGTGGACTACCGCGGCGCGTCGGGCGGACTCGTCCACATCACCGGCGGCCCGGACCTCACGCTGAAGGAGGCCGAGGGCATCGCCGACAACATCACCGAGCGCCTCGAGGCGAGCGCGAACGTGATCTGGGGCGCCCGCATCCAGGAGGAGTACAAGGGCAAGGTGCGCGTCATGGCGATCATGACCGGCGTCCAGAGCGCGCAGGTGCTCGGCCCGAGCACCCAGAAGCAGGCCGACAAGTCGCGCGCGTCCATCGAGGGCGGCCCCGCCGAGGACGTCGACTTCGACGCGAAGTCGAACGCGCAGAACGGGCAGGGCCAGCAGGCCGCCTGGCAGTCCGACGGCGGGCGCGAGCAGTCGAGCGAGCGCTCCAACGGGCTCGACGTCATCCGCTGACCGGCCACCGGCCCTCGCAGCACCCACACTGAACGGGACGGCGCCCTCCGTTTTCACTTTCGTCGTTCACCGCCGACGAGCGGCCGCTCCGGACACGGACGCGTCCACGGCCGACGACGGGCTCACGCCTCGTCGATCGCCGCGACGAGGTCGCACTTGCGACAGACGTCGCGGGCGGTCTTCGACCCGCAGTTCGCACACGGCGACAGGTCGGGGCCGGCACCGTCGTCGTCGCGGTACTCGCCGGCGAGCACGCCCGCCAGCTCCTCGTACCCGGCCATGACCGAGTGGCGGACGCCGGGGTGGCGTTCCTCCAGTTCCAGCAACAGCGACTGGATCTCGCCGCGGTACGCCTCGCTGGCGTGCGGGCACTCGGCCATGTGCGACGGGAGGTCCCGCAGGTGGCAGTACAGCGCCACCTCCTTCTCGGGCACGTCGCGCAGCGGCTTCGCGCGCGGCACGAAGTGCTCGCTCTCGCGGCGCTCGGGGAACGGGCCGATGGAGGCGTCGAAGTGCTTCGCCATCTGGGCGGTGTCGCCCTCGAGGAAGTTCATCAGGGCGGTCTGGGCCTCGTCGTCGAGGTTGTGGCCGGTGAGCAGTTTGTCCGCGTCGAGGTCCTCGGCGTACGTCTCCAGCAGGTCGCGCCGGAACACGCCGCAGTAGGCGCAGGCGGCCATGTTCTCGGGGTCGTCCTCGACGACGTCGTCCATGCGGACGCCCAACTCCTCCTCGTAGCTCACCACCTCGTGGCGCATGTCGAGGTCGGCGGCCAGCTCCTCGCAGGCGTCGAGCGAGGCGTCGCGGTACCCCTCGATGCCCTCGTGGATCGAGAGCGCGACCAGCTCGACCCGCGGGTCCGCGGCGAACGTCTCGTCGAGTACGGTGGCGAGCACGACGCTGTCTTTCCCGCCCGACAGGCCGATCACCCAGCGCTCGGGCTCCTCGGGCGTCGCGTCGTCCGGGAGGAGGTCGTCCTCGCGGACGCGGCGACGGACGCGCCGCTCGACCGACTCCCGGAAGTGCGACTCACAGAGGTGTGCCCCGGAGTAGGCGGCGTGCATCACGGCGTCGGCGCCGCACCTGTCGCAGTCCATTGGCGACCGGTAGCGGCGGCGCGGCCATACCCGTTTCGCACGGGGGCCGCTCCGCGCCGGCGGCGGGCACCGTCGACGGACAGCCTCAACAGGGTCCACCGCGGACGCCGGTGTATGACACGACGCGACCGGCTCCGGGCGTGGCTGTTTCGCCTCGCCTTCTCGTACTACCCGTCGTTCTGGATGACCGGCGCGAGCCTCACGGACCTGGCACCGGACTTCTCGGCGGCCCGGGTCGAACTCCCGCTCACGTGGCGCACGCGGAACGGGATGGGCACCCTGTTCGGCGGGAGCATGTACGCCGCCGTCGACCCCGTGTACGTCGTGCTCCTCCAGCGACGCCTCGGCGACGCGTTCACCGTCTGGGACAGAGCCGCCGAGATCCGCTTCGAGAAGCCGGGGCGGTCGACGCTCCACGCGGACTTCGCCGTGCCCGACGCGGAGGTGCGCGACATCCGCGAGTCGCTCGACCCGGGGGAGTCGTGCGACCGCGTGTACGAGGTGGCCTTGGTCGACGACGACGGCGTCCTCCACGCCGAGGTCGAGAAGACCGTGTACGTCCGCCGCGAGGCGTGAGCGACGCCCGGCCGCCCGGCCGGGGACGGACGCGTAAGACGCTTGCCGCTCGCCGACCAGTCGGGACCATGGAGCGCGAGGCGGCCCTCGACCGGGTGGAGGCGATCATCGACGCCGTCGACGAGGGGCCGATGCCCGTCCCCGTCCGAGAGGTGTGGGTGTACGGCGACGTGGCGCTGGGGCTCGACCCGATCGACCGGCTCGACGTGTACGTGACGAAGGACCTGCTCATGCGCAGCGACGACGCCGACGCCGCCGCCGAGTTCGAGCGGTCACACGGCGTGAAGGGGGTCGGCAAGTCCGTCTCCGCCGAGTGGGCGCGCCAGTTCCCCGAGCACATCCGCGCGAACGACAACGGCTACGCCGCCCCGGAGAAGTGCCTCGCCGCGCACCTCCTCCCCGACGACGAGCCGATCCACTTGGAGGTGTGTAACGCCCCCTTCGACCGGAACGTGAAACAGCGGCTCAAGGGGGCCTTGGACCGCGGCGCCTACGAACAGGTGCTCGACCCGCGCGGCGTTCAGTTGTACGGGGAGGGCCGGCGGGCGACCGAGACGATGGCGAAACTGCGCGGCGGCGACCTGCCGTTCCCGACGCTGTCGGGCGCGCTGGAGATGCTCGGCGTCGACGACGGGGAGGCGGCCGCCATCGCCGACGCGGTGCGCGACTACCGCGACCGGCAGGAGGGGGCGACGGTCCGGGGCGACGTGGTCTGAGTCGGCGGGCCCGCGGCCGGCGGTCACACCCGGCCGACGGTCACGTCGAACGGCACGCGCTCGACGCGCTCGTAGTCGCCGTCCTGCGCCTGCGCGGCGGCCGCGCGGCCCATCTCGCGCCACTCCCGCCGGAGGCGGTCGTAGTCGCCGGCGGCGAGCTCGCGGCGCAGTTCCGTCTCGTGGTCCGCGATGCCCGCGCCGCTGGCCTTGCGGGCGACGCCGCGGAGGTCCGCCTCGGAGTACGGCGGCTCGACCCGTTTCTCGTGGCGGTAGCGGTGGGTGTCGACGACCGTCAGTCCCGCGTCGGCGAACAGGTCGCGGGCGCGCTCGCCCATCGCCACGTCGGTGTCGACGCCCGCGATGTACGCCGCCCGCACCTCGGCTTCCAGCCGGGCCTCCGCGTCGACGGTGGAACTCACCGCCACGTCCGCGTTGTCGGGTTCGACGGCGGCGACCAGGTCCGTCGAGACGCGGGCGAACTCCCGGACGGCCGCGGCCGGGTCGGGGAGGTTGATCAACAGCGCCTGACAGGCCACGAGGTCGAACGCGTCGTCGGGGAACGGGAGCCGCGTGGCGTCGCCCGCGGCGTACCCGGTGCGGGCGGCGACGCCGGTCCCCTCTGTCGCGTCCCGCGCGCTCGCCAACAGCCCCGTGTCGGCGTCGACGCCGACCACCTCGGCGGCGGGCGCCTCCTCGGCGAGCACGCGCGTGAGTTCGCCGGTGCCACAGCCGACGTCGAGGACCCGCGAGCGGCTGTCGAGCGCCAGCGGGGCGAGCGCCTCGCGCGACTCCCACATCCCGCGGCGCGTGCGTTCGAGGTAGTCGGCGGTGAAGCGGCGCATCTGCGTTCGTTCGACGACTGGCGCTCGCGGCGTGATAAGGTGGGGGATCGCTGTCGGCCGGCCGCGCGGGTCGGGGGCGACGGCCGGGGCGACGTTGATGTGTCGACCCCGCGTACCCTCACGAATGGACCACGACACCCAGCGCGAGCGCGCCGAGACGCTCCGGGCGCTCCACACCGCCGGCGACGGCCCGCTCGTCCTCCCGAACGCGTGGGACGCCGGCAGCGCGGTGATCTTCGCGGACGCGGGGTTCGACGCGATCGGCACCACCAGCGCCGGCATCGCCGCCGCGCAGGGGGTGCCGGACGGCGAACACCTCTCGCGCGAGGCGATGCTGGCGGTCGTCGAGCGGATCGCGAACGCGGTGTCGGTCCCCGTCACGGCCGACATCGAGGCGGGGTACGGCGACACGCCGGCCGAGGTGGCCGACACCGTCCGAGCGACCGTCGACGCGGGCGCGGTCGGCGTCAACCTCGAGGACGGCACCGGCGATCCCGACCGGCCGCTGGCTGACACCGCCGCCCACGCCGCCGTGATCCGGGCCGCCCGCGCGGCGGCCGACGCGGCCGACGTGCCGGTCGTCGTCAACGGGCGGACGGACGTGTTCTGGCTCGGCGTCGGCGACGAGGCGACCCGACTGGAGCGCGCCGTCGAGCGGGCGAACGCGTACGCCGAGGCGGGCGCGGACTGCCTGTTCGTCCCGGGCGTGACGGACACGGAGACGATCGGCGCGCTCGTCGACCGGCTGGACGCGCCGTTGAACGTGCTGGGCGGCCCCGGCGCGCCGCCGGTCGACGCGCTCGCGGCGGCCGGCGTGGCGCGCGTCTCCGTCGGCTCGGGGCCCATGCGCGCGACGCTGGGGCTGCTCCGGGAGATCGCGGGCGAGCTGCACGACGAGGGGACGTACGGGGCGATGGCGGGCGGCATCCCGTACGGCGACCTGAAGGAACTGCTGGCGGCGGCTGCGGAACGGCGAGACGCGTAGGCGCGAAAAGCGGAGCCGGTTCAGCGGGTCGGGCGTGGCGGTCGATCCGCGCCGCCGCTCAGACGGTCGCCTCGAGGTCGTACAGGTCGCCGTACTTCGTGCGGACGTAGTCGACGAAGTAGTCGGCGGTGAAGTCCTCGCCGGTCGCCTCGCGCACCAACTCGTTCGTCTCGTAGCGCGCGCCGTGCTCGTGGACGTGCTCGCGGAGCCACGTCTGGAGCTCCTCGAAGTCGCCCTCGCGGACCTTCCCGTAGATGTTCCCGATGTCGTCCTCGGCGGCGTTGAACAGCTGGCTCGCCATCACGGAGCCCAGCGAGTACGTCGGGAAGTAGCCGAAGTTGCCGTGGCTCCAGTGGATGTCCTGCAGGCAGCCCTCGCTGTCGGTGTCCGGGCGGATGCCGAGGTACTCCTCGTACTTGTCGTTCCACACCTCGGGGACGTCCTCGACGTCGAGCTCGCCCGCGATGAGCGCCCGCTCGATCTCGAAGCGGATGACGATGTGGAGGTGGTAGGTGAGTTCGTCCGCCTCGACGCGGATGAGGTTGTCCTCGTACACCTGGTTGGCGGACTCGAACGCCTCGCGCGCCGTCGCGTCGGAGTCGAAGTACTCCGCGAACTTCGGCGTCACCAACTCCCAGAAGGCGGGCGAGCGGCCGACGTGGTTCTCCCACAGGCGCGACTGCGACTCGTGGACCGAGAGGTCGCGCGACTCGCCCAGCGGCGTGCCGAAGTGCTCCTCGGGGAGCCCGAGGTTGTAGAACGCGTGGCCGAACTCGTGGACCGTCGCCATCAGGCCGCCCAGCGGGTCCGTCTCGTCGTAGCGCGTCGTGACGCGGCAGTCGTACACGTTGCCCGAGGTGAACGGGTGCGTCGAGGGGTCGAGCCGGCCGCGGTCCCAGTCGTAGCCGAGCGTCGTGAGCACGTCCCGGGAGAGCGCCTCCTGCCCGTCCTCGGGGAACTCGCCCGAGAAGGCGTCGGTCGTCACGTCGGCGTCGCTCGCGCGGATCTCGTCGATCATCGGCACGAGCGTCTCCTTCAGCGTGTCGAGGATCTCCTCGGCGCGCTCGAGCGACAGGCACGGCTCGTAGTCCTCGAACAGCACCTCGTAGGCGTCGCGGTCGGGGTCGATGTGCTCGGCGTACTCGCGCTTCAGCTGGACCAGCTTCTCGAGGTACGGCGCGAACTGTTCGAAGTCGTCCTCGGCACGTGCCTGCTCCCACGCGCCCAGCGCCTCGGTCGAGGTCTCGGAGATCTCCTCGACCAGCTCCGTCGGCACGGCGTCGGCGCGCTCGAACTCGCGGCGCATCTCCCGGAGCTGTGCGGTCTGCTCGTCGTCGAGGTCGAGGTCCTCGCAGGCGTCGAGCAGCTCGGCGGTCTCGTCGGCCGTGAGCAGCTCGTGGCTCAGCGAGGAGAGCACCGACAGCTGCTTCGAGCGGGCGGGGGTGCCGCCCTCGGGCATCATCACCTGCTGGTCCCAGCCGAGGACGCCCGCGGCGCCCTGCACGCCGTTGATCCGTTCGAAGCGCTCCACGAGTTCCGTGTAGGCGTCGGCGGTCCCCGCGGACTCGCCGGTCGCGTCGGTAGCCATCGGGCAAGGATTGCCGCCCGGCGCCCTTCAAACGTGCGTTACGCGAACGCGCTCGCCCCCTCGGCGACCGCGCGGTAGATCCGGTAACAGCGGTCGAGCACCTCGTAGGAGACGCTCTCGGTGTCGGTGTGCGCCTCGCCGGACTCGGCGGCGCCGCAGATCACGCAGGCGGTGCCGGCGTTCGCGAGCCACCCGGCGTCGGTCGCGTGCGGCTTCACGACGTGTTCGGGCGTTCCCGTCTGCACCCCGCGGGCGGCGTCGAGCGCCGCGTCGGCGAACGCGTCGTCCGAGCACGCCATCGGCGGGAGGTCCTGCTCGACGGTCCACTCGACGCCTTCGACCGCCTCGGCGTCCGCCAACGGCGCGCGCTCGCCCGGCACCGTCCGCTCGTCCACGGTCACTTCACAGCGGTCCGGGACGACGTTCCACGCGCTGCCGCCGTCGATCTCGGTGACCGCGACGCTCCCGCGGACCGACTCGCCCATGACCGTGGTCTCCGGGAACGCCATCTCCCGGACCACGTCGACGGCGTCGCAGGCGCGGTACACCGCGTTGACGCCCTCCTCGGGGATGCTCGCGTGGGTGCTCTCGCCGCGGGCGACGAGCGTGCTCGCGCGCCGGCCCTTGTGGGCGACGACCACGTCCGTGACGCCCTCGCCGGAGTAGTTCGTCGACCCCTCGCCGACGACGGCGAACGCGGGGGCGAACCCGTCGTCGATCGCCGCGCGGGCGCCGACGCCGCCCACCTCCTCGCCGACGAAGGAGGCGAAACACAGCTCCACGCCGTCGGGGTCGGCGTCGCGCACGGCGGACATCGCGGCCGCGACGGCGCCTTTCATGTCGGCGCTCCCGCGCCCGTACAGGCGGCCGTCGCGCTCCTCGAGGACGTACCGCTCCCCGCCGTCGCCGTCTGTCTCGACCTGCGGGTCGCCCGGCGGGACGACGTCGTGGTGGCCGACGAGCGCGAGCGTGGGCGCCGCCGGGTCGCCGACGCGCCCGAAGACGTTGCCGTGGTCGTCGCGTTCGACCGTCGCGTCGGTCTCCGCCCGGAGCCACGCCTCGATGGCGTCGCCCGCGGCGGTCGGGTCGTCGTGGCTCGGCGTCGACACGAGGTCGCGCGTCAGCTCCCGCAGTCCCGGCGTCTCGACGTGGTCGGTGTCCATACTCGGGGTGGCGCCGTCGCCGGAGATAATTCCACCGTCGTGACGGGCGGCCGTACAGATCGGTTATGCGTGCCGTGCCCCTGCATGACACGATGGTCGACGGATCGCGCGACGGCTCCGCCGGAGCCGCGCTCCGCGAGTCGCTGCTGTTCGTGTTGGCGGACGCCGACTCGTTCGCCGACGCCGTCGAACGGACGCTGGCCGCGATCTGTCGGGCCGGCGAGTGGGAGTACGGGGAGGCGTGGGTCCCCGAGCCGGCGGCGGACGGCATCGACGACCCGACCGCCGAGGGCGGCGACGGGGGCACGGAACGGCTCGCGCTGGCGGCGACGTGGGCCGAGCCGGGGTACGAGGCGTTCCTCGAGGCGACGACCGCGGTGTCGTTCGGCCGCGACGAGGGGCTCGTCGGCCGCGTGTGGGCCGGCGGCGACCCCGAGTGGGTGTCCGACCTCGGTGCCGCGGACGCGCGGTTCGTCCGCGCGGACGCCGCCGCGGCCGTCGGGCTCGTGTCGGGGGTCGCGGTTCCGCTCCCGCACGCGGGCGGCGCGGAGGTGTCGGAGCTCGACCCGCTGGCGGTCCTCTGTTTCCTCACCGCGACCCCGCGGGAGGCGGACCCGACGTTCGCCTCCGCGGTCGTCGACGCCGTCGCCGAGACGGCCCGGCTGTTCGGCAAGCGCCGGGCGGCCGACGCCGCCGCCGAGGAGCGCCGGCTGCTCGACGGCGTCCTCGACGTGACGCCGTTCCCCGTCGTCGTGTACGACGCGGCCGGCGCGGTCGAGCGCGCGAACGAGGCGGCCCGCGCCGCCGTCGGACTCGACGCGGCGGGGTTGCGCGAGCGGGACCGCTTCGACGACCGCTGGGAGCTCGCCACGCCGGACGGCGAACCCCTCGGCGAGGCCGACCGCCCCGTCTCCTCGGCCCTCAGGACCGGCGAGCCGGCGGCGGCACGGCTCCGGGCGACGCTGCCGACGGGCGAGCGCCGCACGTTCGACCTCCGGGCGTCGCCGGTCGTCGGCGACGACGGCGCCGTCGAACACGTCGTCGCGGCGTTCTCCGACGTGACGGAGTCGGTCGCCCACGAGCGCGACCTGGAGGCGCGCAACGACGCGCTCGGCGAGTTCGCCTCCGTCGTCAGCCACGACCTCCGCAACCCGCTGGCGGTCGTGCGGGGGTACGTCGACCTCGCCCGCGAGACCGGCGAGGTCGGCCACCTCGGGCCGGCGAGCGAGGCGGTCGACCGGATGGACGACCTGATCCGGTCGCTGTTGCTGCTCGCGCGCAGCGGTCGCGCGGTCGGCGAGTCGCGTCCCGTCGCCCTCGCCGACGCGGTCGCCGAGGCGTGGGCGACCGTCGACTCGGGCGCGGCCACGCTCGTCGTCGCCGACGACCTCCCGACGGTCGAGGCGGACCCGGTCCGGTTCGGGCAACTGCTGGAGAACCTCCTCGCGAACGCCGTCTCCCACGCCGGGCGCGCCCCCGCCGTCCGCGTCGAGGCGCTGGCCGACGGGGCGGGGTTCGCCGTCGCCGACGACGGGCCGGGTATCGACCCCGACCGCCGGGAGGCGGTGTTCGACCCCGGCCACAGCACCGGCGGCGACGGGGCGGGATTGGGGCTGACCCTCGTCCGCACGGTCGCCGAGGCGCACGGCTGGCACGTCGCCGCCACGGGCGGGGTCGCGGGCGGCGCGCGCTTCGAGGTCCGCACGGACCGGTCCGAGACCGCCTGACGACCCGCCGCCGCGAGCCGCCGACCGCAGGCAAGCAGTCTTAAACGGCTCCCGGTCGGAAGGCGGGTATGAACGTCGTGCCGGACACGAGCGCGGTCATCGACGGCCGCGTGTCGGAGCGCGTCGCAGACGGCGACTACCAGGGGGCGACCGTCTACGTCCCCGAGGCGGTCGTCGGCGAGTTGGAGGCGCAGGCGAACGCCGGCCGCGACACCGGCTGGGACGGGATCGGCGAACTCCAGCGGATCGCGGAACTGGCCGACGAGGGCGCGATCACCGCCGAGTTCGTCGGTCGCCGCCCCACCGTCGCCGAACAGGAGGGCGCCGGCGAGGGCGACATCGACGCGCTGATCCGCGACCTGGCGGTCGAGCACGACGCCGTGCTCCTCACCTCGGACTTCGTGCAGGCGGAGGCCGGCAAGGCGACCGGGCTGGAGGTCGCGTACGTCGAGCCGGTCCCCCGCGACGTCGCCGAGGACGACGGCCTCGACATCGAGCGGTTCTTCACCGACGACACGATGTCCGTCCACCTCAAGACGGGCACCCACCCGAAGGCGAAGCGGGGCGACATCACGGACCTGCGGTACGTCCGCATCGACGAGGTCGACGGGCCGAGCGACGAGGCGCAGATGGCCGCGTGGGCCGACGAGATCGAGGCGACCGCCCGCGCGTCGAACCAGGGGTTCATCGAGCTGTCCGAGCCGGGAATGACGATCGTCCAGTACCGGAACTACCGGATCGCGGTCGCCCGGCCGCCGTTCGCGGACGCCATCGAGATCACGGCGGTGCGGCCGATCGCGAAGACCACGCTCGACGACTACGAGTTCGCCGACGAGTTGCGCGACCGCTTCACGGAACGCCAGCGCGGCGTCCTCATCGCGGGGGCGCCCGGCGCCGGGAAGTCGACGTTCGCGCAGGCGGTCGCGGAGTTCCTCAACGACAACGACTACGCGGTGAAGACGATGGAGAAGCCGCGCGACCTGCAGGTCAGCGACGAGATCACCCAGTACACGGCGCTGGGCGGCGACATGGCGAACACCGCCGACTCGCTGCTGCTCGTCCGGCCGGACTACACCATCTACGACGAGGTGCGCAAGACCCACGACTTCGAGGTGTTCGCGGACATGCGCCTCGCGGGCGTCGGCATGGTCGGCGTCACCCACGCGACCCGCGCGATCGACGCGCTCCAGCGGCTCGTCGGCCGCGTCGAACTCGGCATGATCCCGCAGGTCGTCGACACCGTCGTGTTCATCGAGGCCGGCGCGGTCGACACCGTGTACGACGTGACGACGCAGGTGAAGGTGCCCGAGGGCCTGACCGCCGAGGACCTCTCGCGGCCCGTGATCCAGGTCGTCGACTTCGAGACCGGCACGCCCGAGTACGAGATCTACACCTTCAACAACCAGGTGGTGACGGTGCCGCTCGACGGCGCCGACGGCGGCAGCGGCGACACCGGCATCGGTCGGATCGCCAAACAGGAGATCGAACGGGAGATCCGCTCGGTCGCCCGCGGCCACGTCGACGTCGAACTGCAGGGACAGAACGACGCCGTCGTCTACGTCGAGGAGGACGACATCAGCTACGTGATCGGGAAGGGCGGCGGCCGGATCACCGACATCGAGAACCGCCTCGGCATCGACATCGACGTGCGCACCCACGCCGACCGGTCCGGCGGGGCGGGCGGTACGGGCGCCGCGGGCGGTGGCTCCGCCGGCGCCGGCGCGGCGTCGACGCCGAAGCCGCAGGGGGAGGTCGTCCAGCCCGAGATCACCAGTCGCCACGTCGTGATCCGGATGGACGAGCACGTCGGCGAGACCGTCGAGGTCCGCGCCAACGACGAGTACCTGTTCACGGCGACCGTCGGTCGCGGCGGCGACATCCAGGTGTCACGGGGGAGCGCCATCGCCGAGGAACTGGAGGACGCCATCGACCGCAAGCAGACGATCACCGTCGTCCCCGCGTAGGCGTCGCTTGCGGGTGGAGTCGTGAGGCGAACACCGGGTCCCGGCCACGCACGCGCCGCCGGGACCCGGACGTTCGCGGGACGGCGCGCGGTCGTCGTCACCGCACGAGCCGTGTGCCCGCGCTATCGGTGTTCAACGTTCGCAGCCGTCGCTCCGGGATGGGAACACGGAGAGACGCGTCGCAGGACCGTCCGGCTACCGGGTCACTCGGCGCAGGTCGCTTCCCGGCCGCCGTCGACCTCGGCGTTCTGGGGGCCCGTGAGCTGGTAGAGGTTCTGTCGGGCGTCGGCGAAGTAGACGTCCTCGTCGACGATCCCGATGTTCTCGAGCCGTTCGAGCGCGTACCGCACCGTCCGCGCGGAGAGCATCGACTCCTCGACGATCCCCTTCTGGGTCAGCGGGCCGTTGTACTCCAGTACCTTGAACACGAGTTTGGCGCTGGGCGGCAGGTCGTCGAGGGAGTCCTCGTCGTCGGTTCCGGCCATCGTTACGAATCGAAACATCCCACCGTGATAAAGATTCACGGAACACTGTTCGGGTCGCGCCTCGCATCGGCCAAGCGAACCCCTTTTGTCGCCGGCTGGCGGAGCAACGGCCATGGCTACGGAAACAGCTTCGGGGCTCTCCGACCACCTCCGCGGGGTGACCGTCACCACCGTGGCGTGTCTCTCGGGGATCGCCGCGGCGCTCGTCTCCGCGTACCTCCCGTTCCTCGGGACGACGCCCGCGGCGGCGACCGACCGGCTCGCGCTGCTGGTCGTCGCGGCGTTCGTCTTCCTACAGATCCCCCTGCTGAAACTGCTCGGGGTCAAGGTCGAGGAGTTCGGGATCAAGGACAACCTCTACGTGGCGTTCATGACATTCACGCTGTGGTTCATCGCCTACGGCGTCATCCTCTCGGCGAACCTCGCGTAAGATGGCGGACGACAGCATCGCGGTCGTCGACCTCGATCGGTGTTCGCCCGACCGGTGCAACTACGAGTGTGCGAACTTCTGTCCCCCCAACCGAACGGGGAAGGACTGCATCGTCGAGCGCGGCGACCACTACGCGGAGGACGAACCGTACGACGGCGGCCCGGACCAGGTGTGGATCTCCGAGGAGATCTGTCTCGGCGAGACGTGCGGCATCTGCGTCGAGAAGTGCCCGTTCGACGCCATCGAGATCATCAACCTCCCCTCGGAACTGGAGAACGCGCCCGTCCACCGCTACGGCGACAACGCCTTCGCGCTGTACGGCCTCCCGGTGCCGGAGCCGGGCAACGTGACCGGCATCCTCGGCCCCAACGGGATCGGGAAGTCGACGGCGGTGAAGATGCTCTCCGGGGAGTTGACGCCGAACCTCGGCGCACACGCCGACGAGGCGAACTGGGACGCCGTGCTGGAGCGGTTCAAGGGGACCGAACTCCAGAACTACGTCGAGCGCGTCATCGGGGGCGACGTCGAGGTGGCCCGCAAGCCGCAGTACGTCGACCAGATCCCCAAGCAGTTCGACGGCAACACCCGCGAGTTGCTGGAGCGCACCGACGAGCGGGGCGTCCTCGACGACCTCGTCGAGCGGCTCTCCATCGGCCCGGTGATGGACCAGGACATCGACTCCATCTCCGGCGGGGAGCTCCAGCGGGTCGCGCTGGCGGCGACGCTCGCGCGCGACGCGGACTTCTACTTCCTCGACGAGATCACGCCGTACCTCGACATCGGCCAGCGGATGACCGCCGCGCGGCTCATCCGCGACCTCGCCGACGACGGCGAGCGCTCGATGATGGTCGTCGAGCACGACCTCGCGATCCTCGATCTGCTGGCGGACACGCTCCACGTCACGTACGGCGAGCCCGGGGCGTACGGTGTCGTCACGGACCCCAAGTCCACCCGCAACGGCATCAACGAGTACCTGAAGGGGTACCTCGACAACGAGAACATGCGGATCCGCCCGAACGCCATCACCTTCGACGAGCACGCGCCCCGCGAGGCGACGCGCTCGCAGGTGCTGTTCGAGTACCCGGATCTGGTGAAGTCGTACGGCGACGGCGAGTTCTCCCTGCGGGTCGAGGGCGGCGCCGTCCACGAGTCGGAGGTCCTCGGCATCGTCGGCCCGAACGGGATCGGGAAGTCGACGATGGCGAAGCTGTTCGCCGGGCAGTTGGAGCCCGACGAGGGCGAACTTGACGTGAAGCTGGACATCGCGTACAAGCCGCAGTACATCGAGATCGACCAGCCGATGCGCGTCGACGCGTTCCTCTCGTCGATCACCGACGACTTCGGCTCCTCCTACTGGGACACCGAGGTGGCGCGGCCGCTCCAGCTCAACCGGATCATGGAGCAGAACCTCACCGACCTCTCGGGCGGTGAGCGCCAGCGCGTCGCCGTCGCGGCGTGTCTCTCGAAGGACGCCGACCTCTACCTGCTCGACGAGCCGTCGGCCCACCTCGACGTCGAACAGCGCGTGCAGGCGACGACCGCCATCCGGCGGTACGCCGAGAACCACGACGCGACGGTGATGGTCATCGACCACGACATCTACATGATCGACCTGCTGGCCGACCGCCTGATGGTGTTCGACGGCGAGCCCGCCGTCGAGGGGCACGCCACCCAGCCGCAGGCGATGCGCGCCGGGATGAACGACTTCCTCGGCGACCTCGACATCACGTTCCGGCGCGACGAGCGGACGGGGCGCCCGCGCATCAACAAGCCCGGCTCGCAGCTGGACCGCCAGCAGAAGTCCGACGGCGAGTACTACTACACCGGGTAGCTCGCTGCGCCGCCGCCGCGGCGGCGCCTCCGAGTGTCCCGCGTTCGTCCGACCGCGAACCCGCTCGGGACCCGGTTCGGCCCGACCGGGCTCCCTCGACGACCCGGTGGGTGGGTGTCGCGGGTCGGGCGGCGAGAGAACGAAGCCGGACGGTCGCGGCGACCGACGCGACTCAGTCGCGCTTGTACTCCTTGCGGTACCCCTTGAACTCCGTGCGGTGGGCCTCCTCGTCGGCGAGGATCGTCACCGCGAGGTCCTCCGTCACGGGGTCGTCGGCCTCCTCGGCGGCGTTGATGATCGCACGGTACGTCGAGATGGCGTCCTCCTCGGCGTCGATGACCCCGTCGATCACCGACAGCACGTCCGTGGAGTCCTCCGGCGGCTGGAGCGAGTGTTGGCTCGCGGTGAACTCCTCGGAGCCCGGCGGGCGCGCGTCGAGCTGTTTCAGTCGGTTGCCGAGCTGTTCGGCGTGGGTCAGTTCCTCCTGGATGTCGGCCTGGAGGCTCTCTTTGATCTCTTCGGCGCGGACGCCGTCGAGGACGATCGCGTTCGTCTGGTAGTTCATCACCGTCTCCATCTCGTCGGCGTACGCCTTGCGCAGCAGGTCGACGACTTCCTCGGACATAACGAGTCTGTGTCGTCGCCGCGCGAACATATACCTGTCCGCCGGAGCGAGGTCGCGAGAAGGAACCGGATCGACGGCCGCCGACGCGCCGCGGTCGGCCTTACAGGTACTGCCGGGCGCAGGTGCCACAGAGGTGTTCCTCCTTCACGTCCACCTCGCGGACGGTCGGGGAGAACGACATCACGCACTTGCTGTTGTCGCAGTGTTCGAGGCCGAGGGTGTGCCCGATCTCGTGGACGATCTCCTTGCGGACGCGGTCGGCGAACACTTCGGTGGAGGGCTTCGTGGAGACGCCGCCGTCGGAGGAGGTCTGCAGCCGGTAGGTGGAGACGACAGAGCCGTTGCCGTTGAGGTACGCGAGGCCGAACACGTAGTTGCGCCGCCGGTAGTAGAGGTCCTGCGGGGTGATCCCGATGTTCTTCTCGCCGCTGCCGACCCGGGACACCAGCTCGATGAACTGTTCCGCCCGGTACTGGTTTCGGCTGCGGTCGTACGCGCCCTCGGGGATCGACTGCTCGTCGTGGACCGTCACGTCGCAGTCGTACACCGAGCGGAGCCCGGCCGACGCCTCCCGCTTCACCTGCGCGGAGACGTCCCCGATGGGCACGATGTCGACAAGCATGGACGTGCTTATGACGGGTGCCACCATAAGTTACCCGCCCGTGTCTGACGCCCGACGCGCCGCTATCGCCCGGAAACTCGGCGGATTCGCCCGGCTGTGCGAGGTCGGAATCGGCCGGCGATCCGAGGTGGCCGCGGCGCTCGCGACGGCGGGTCGCGACGTGACCGCGACCGACGTGGTCGCCCGCGACGTCCCGGCGGGGGTGGGGTTCGTCCGCGACGACCTCGTCGCGGCGGCCGCCCGCGAGGACCCCGGCGACGCCTACCGTGCCGACTGCGTGTACGCGCTGAACGTCCCCCCGGAACTCCACCGGCCCCTCGCGACCGTCGCGCGCCGCGTCGACGCCGCCTGCTGTTTCACGACGCTCGGGAGCGACCCGCCCGCGGTCGACGCCACGCCGCTTGCGCTCGACGGCGGCGACACGCTGTACGTGGTTCGCGACCCCGGCGGCGCGGTGGTCGACCGCTGACCCGTCCGTGCCCGGCGCCCGCCGTCGACCCGGAGTCGCAACGCCCATACGCCGCCCCCGCCCCTCCCCATCCATGCGAGTCGACACGGTCGTGTTGGACGTGGACGGTGTGCTCGTCGACGTGGCCGATTCCTACCGACGGGCGGTCGTCGAGAGCGTCGAGCGTCGCCACGGCGACACCCTCGCGCGCGGGGACCTCCAGGCGTTCAAGGACGCCGGCGGCTTCAACAACGACTGGGAACTGTCGGACGCGGTCGCGCTGTACGTCCTCGCCAGCGAGCGCGGCCTCGACGCCGACGTCGCGGCGTTCACCGACGCCATCGCCGCCCACGGCACGGGGCTCGACGGCGCCCGCGCGGCGATCCGCGACGCCCTCGGCGACGAGGCCGCCGCCGCGGTCGAGGCCGCGTGGGACCCCGCCGCCCTGCGCGAGACGTTCCAGGCGCTGTACCTCGGGAGCGACCTGTACCGCGACATCGAGGGGGGCGACCCGCCGTTCGAGGCGCCCGGCTTCATCCACGACGAGCCGACGATCCTGACCGCGGAGACGGCCGCGGCGCTGACCGACCGCTACCCGGTGTGCGTCCTCACGGGCCGCCCGTCCGCGGAGGCGGACATCGCCTTGGAGCGGGTCGGCCTCGACGTCGCCGCCGACCGTCGGTTCACGATGGACGACTGGGCGCACGGCAAGCCCCACCCGCAGGCGCTGGTGACGCTGGCCGAACGCACCGACGCCGACACGGTCGCGTTCGTCGGCGACACCCTCGACGACGTGCGCACCGCCGTCAACGCCGACGAGGCCGACGACGGGACCGCCTACTACGGGGTCGGCGTCCTCACGGGCGGGCTCACCGGCGACGAGGGGCGCGCGAAGTACGCCGAGGCGGGCGCGAGCGCGGTCGTCGACAGCGTGAACGACCTGCCGGCCCTGCTGGAGTGAGCCGATGAGCGACGCGGGTGACACGGGCGAGCCCGGCGGGCCGGCGACCGACCGCCGGGCGAAACTCGCTCGGGTCGTCCAGTTCCTCACGTTCGTCGCGCTGCTCGACCTGCTGGCGCTCGCGCTGGCGACGGAGTTCGTGCCGCCGGACCGCCTCACGCTGGCGATCACGGTCGGGCCGATGCTGTTGACCTCGCCGGTGCTGGCGTACTGGTTCGTGTACAAGCGGGCGGGCGCGTAGCCCCCGCCGCGTCCCCGCGAGGACGACGGCATGTGCGGCCGGTCACACAACGCTTACCGCCGGCCCGCCCGCAGTCGCGTCCGTGCGAATCGCGCTACTGGGCGGCACCGGCGACATCGGCGAGGGGCTCGCCGTGCGCTGGGGCCGCGACACGGACCACGAACTGCTCGTCGGCTCCCGGGACCCCGAGAAGGCCCGCGCGGCCGCGGACGACTACACGGCGACGGTCGCCGACGCCGGCGGCGACGCGACGATCAAGGGCTTCGACAACGCCATGGCCGCCGACCGCGCCGACGTGGTCGTGCTCGCGGTCCCCCCGTACCACGTCGCCGACACGGTCGCGGCGGTCGCCGACAACCTCGCCGCCGACGACGTGGTCGTCACGCCGGCCGCGGGGATGAAACGCGACGAGGACGGCTTCCACTACAACCCGCCCGGCGTCGGGAGCGTGACGGCGCTCGTGCGCGACGCGGTGCCCGACGCGGTGCCGGTCGTCGGCGCGTTCCACAACCTCGCGGCGGGGCGGCTCGCGGACCTCTCGCGGGACCTCGGCATCGACACGCTCGTCGTCGCCGACGACGACGACGCGGCGGCGACCGTCTCGCGGCTGGCCGAGGAGATCGAGGGGCTCCGCGCGCTGTCGGCCGGCGGCCTCGCCAACGCCGCGGAGGTGGAGTCGTTGACCCCGCTGTTGGTCAACGTGGCGTGGCACAACGACGACCTCCACGACCTGGGCGTCAGGTTCGAGTAGCCTCCGGGGGTCGGCGAGCCGTGCCGACCGCCGGCGGCCGGGACGGCCGCGAGCGCGCCGGGGGCCGCGGGCCGATATGAACCGTGTGTTGGTTCCCCCGCCGTGGGGGTCGGCCATCAGATTCAAGATGGATTTTCGTGTCCTCTCGAGCGACGCAATGTCAACCAGAACGACACTCAACACGGAACTGTTCGGCCGACAAGTGGAGTTCGGCTACTCCGAGACGTGGGTCGGCTACGCGCTGTTCATCCTGCGCGTGGTGATGGGGTGGACCCTGTTCCAGGGCGGCGTGACGAAGCTCGTGACGTACCTCGACGCCGACCCGTCGAACGACTGGACCGCGGCGGGGTTCCTCGCGAACGCCATCCCGCCCGGGAACCCGTTCGCGGACGTGTTCGCCGCGATGGCCGGGAACCCCGTCATCGACATGCTCAACATGTGGGGGCTGACGCTCACGGGGTTGGCGTTGATCCTCGGCGCGTTCGTCCGCTGGAGCGCCTTCTGGGGCGCCGTGATGATGCTGTTCTACTGGGCGGCGTCGCTCACGGGCGGACTGCTCGCGGGGCTGCCGGTGGCCCACGGCTGGGTCGTCGACGACCACCTCGTGTACGCCGCGCTGCTGTTCGGCCTCGGCGCGTTCGGCGCGGGCCGGATCCTCGGGCTCGACGCCTACCTCGAGAACATGGAGTTCGTCAAGCAGAACCGCTGGCTGTCGTACGTCCTCGGGTAGCGACGACGGTCGCGTCCCGGCCGGTCGTTTCGGACTCACTCCGCGGACCGATCCAGAGAGCCGTTGATCGCGAGCGGCAGGAGGACGCCGACGCCGACGACGATCGCCCCGCCGACCCACGCCGGTTGGGGGGCGACCTCGGCGGTCACGAACAGGAGGACGACCGCGGCCGCGATGCAGACGGCGATGACGCTGTTCTCGCGGGAGACCATCGCCCGAACCTGTCGTCCACGCGAACAAAACCGCTTCGGGGGGCGACGACCGAACCGTTCGCGGCTACTCGCTCGGCTCCGCGACCTTCACGACCTGCTTCCCGACGTTGTCGCCCTCGAACAGCCCGAGGAACGCCTCCGGCGCCTGCGCGAGCCCCTCGGTGACGGTCTCGCGGTACTGGAGGTCGCCGCCGGCGACGAGCGAGCCGAGGTGCTGGGTCGCTTCGGCGAACCGCGGCGCGAAGTCGCGCACGAGCAGGCCCTGCACGGTGGCGCGCGTCTGGATGAGCGTCCCGAGCTTCCGGGGGCCCATCGGGAGTTCCTCGTCGTTGTACAGCGCGATCTGCCCGCAGACGGCGACGCGGGCGTCGACGTTCAGGCGCCCCCAGACGGCGTCCGTGACGGGCCCGCCGACGTTGTCGAAGTACACGTCGACGCCGTCGGCGACCGCGTCGAGGCGCGCGCCCACGTCCTCGTCCTTGTAGTTGATCGCGGCGGTGAAGCCCAGATCCTCGGTGAGCCACTCGCACTTCTCGTCGGAGCCGGCGATGCCGACGACGTTCGCGCCCTGCAGCTCGCCGAGTTGCCCGACGACGGAGCCGACCGCGCCCGCGGCGCCGGAGACGACCATCCAGTCGTCGGCGCGGGGTTCGGCGACCTCGCGGGTGCCGAAGTACGCCGTGCGGCCGGGCATCCCGAGCACGCCCAGCGCCGTCGACACGGGGAGCGCGCCGGTGTCGACGGGCGTCAGGTCCGACCCGTCGGCGGTGGCGTACTCGGCCCACGGCAGCTCCGCGACGACGGTCTGCCCCGGCTCGACCCCGGCGCCGTTGGACTCGACGACCTCGGCGACGACGCCGCCCATGAGGGGGTCGCCCACCTCCCACGGCTCGGCGTACGACTCGCCGGCGCGCATCCGGTCGCGCATGTACGGGTCGACCGAGAGGTACAGCGTGCGGACGAGCGCCTCGCCCGGGGCGGGGTCGGGGCGGTCGACCTCGCGGAGGTCGAACGTCTCCTCGTCGGGCACGCCCTCGGGTCGCTGTGCGAGATGGAAACGGCGGTTGTCGGCCATCGGCGGGACGAGGGTCGCCCGCCGCATGACGCTTCGGGAACGGGCGACGACGCGCCGGCGGTTTCCGGCGTCGCCCGGCCCCGACCGACCTACCGGTCGACCTCGCCCATGATCGTGTCGAGACTCCCGAGCGTGGCGATGAGGTCGGGCACGTGCTCGCCCTCGGCCATCTCCGGGAGCGCCTGCAGGTTCGAGAACGACGGGCCGCGGATCTTGAACCGCGCCGGCGTGTCGGTGCCGTCCGCGCGGACGTAGATGCCGAGTTCGCCCTTCGCAGCCTCGACGGCGGTGTACACCTCGGTGTCGTCGTCGGGTTTGATCGTCCGCGGGACGTTCGACTGCACCGTCCGGTCGTCCGCGGGCCACTCCTCCAGCAAGTCGACGCACTGCTCGACGATCCGGGCGGACTCCTCCAGCTCCCGGAGCCGGACCTGCAGTCGCGCGAAGTTGTCGCCCGCCGACGCGGTGACGACGCTCCAGTCGAGCTCGTCGTAGTAGCCGTACGGGTCGTCGCGACGCAGGTCGTAGTCGACGCCGGAGCCGCGGGCGACCGGCCCGGTGCAGCCGTAGTCTCTCGCGACCTCCGGCGCCAGCACGCCGGTGTCGACCGTCCGCAGTTGGATGATCTCGTTGCCCGTGAGCAGGTCGTGGAACTCCGCGAGCCGACGCGGGAAGCCGTCGAGGAAGTCGCGGGTTTTCTCGAAGAACTCCTCGCGCGGTTCGGGCAGGTCCCACGCGACGCCGCCGAGGCGGAAGTAGTTGAACATCAGCCGCTGGCCCGTCAGGTCCTCCAAGAGGTTCTGGACCGTCTCGCGCTCGGTGATGGCGTACATGAACGTCGCGGTGAAGTCGCCGGCGACGTCGAGCGCGTACGCGCCGACCGCCAGCAGGTGCGAGAGGATCCGCGACAGCTCCGCGCTCATCGTCCGGACGACCTGCGCGTACTCGGGCACGTCGATGTCGGCCAGCGTCTCGGCGACGCGGGCGTACGCCCACTCGTTCAGGATGCCGCCGCCGCCCCAGTCCCAGCGGTCGGGGTACGGCATGATCTGGTGGCGGTACGTGCCGTTCTGACACATCTGTTCCTCGCAGCGGTGGATGTACCCGATGTCGGGGTCCACGTCCGCGACCCGCTCGCCGTCCAGCGTCGCCTCCAGATGCATCACGCCGTGGGTCGCGGGGTGGTGGGGGCCGATGTTGAGCATCATCGTGTCCGTCCCCCCCTCGTGCCTCGTGTCCGGTTCCAACGGGTTGGCGTGCTCGCGCAGCGTGACCACCTGCGGGCGGTCCTGCTCGTAGTCGAGCGAGAGCGGGTGGCCCTGCCACGTCTCGGGCAGGAGGATCCGACGCAGGTCCGGGTGGTCGTCGTACTCGATGCCGATCAGGTCGTACGCCTCCCGTTCGTGCCAACCGGCGGTGCTGAACACGGGTGCGCCCGATTCGCTGACCGGGGCGTCCGTGTCGGCGGGGACGACGACGCTCACCTCGTCGGTGGGGTCGTCGTACGTCTTCAGGTGGTAGATCGACTCGTAGCGCCCCTCGTACTCCTGGGCGGTGACACACGAGAGGTGGTCGTAGCCGGCCTCCTCTTTCAGCGCGGAGAGCACGTCCTGCACGGCGTCGGGGCGGACGACGAAGCCGGGCGCGTTCAGGTGCTCCTCGCGGCCGATCGCGCGGTCGCCGAGCAGGCTCGCGAGGTCGGTCGCGCGGTCCGGCTGGTCCTCGTCGTCGTGTCGGTCCGTCGGCGTCTGTGTACTCATGGTGGGGGAACCGACCGGCCGCGTCGTCGGAGCGGCCGCCGGGGGCGCGTCGCGGCGGCGAGCCGCGAGCGAGCGTCGGCGGGGAGCGAGCGTCGCGACCGCGGTCGGCACGACCGGTCGGGCGTGTTCGGAGGTGCGGCCAGGTGCTCCGAGGTCGTTTCGCCGCACATCTGGGACGCTTTTTGTTGGGGGGGCGGACACGTACGCACGTGAAGACGCTCGCGCTCCGCCTCGACCCCGACGAGGAGACGACGCACCCGATGCACAGGTTCGTCGCCGAGCACCCGGCGTTCGGGCCGACGCGGCTGCTCCAGTGGAACCCGCGCGTCGGCGAGACGAACGTGCTGTTGTTCCACGTCGACGGGCCACCCGAGCCGTTCCTGCCGGCGCTCGACGGCGTGGACACCGCGGAGGTGGTCGCCAGCGACGCGGACGGCGACGCCGAGGACGGCTTCTACCTCTACGTCCGCGAGCGCCTGACCGACCGCGACCGCGGACTGGTGGCGGCGTTCGCGGGCGAGAACGTCGTCGTCGTTCCGCCGGTCGTGTACGACACCGACGGGTCGATGCGGTTCTCGCTCGTCGGCACGGCGGCCGCGATCCGACGGTCCCTCGACGGCGTCCCCGACGGCGTCGACGCCTCGGTCCGCCGGATCCGCAGCGGCGCGGGCGGCGCCGTCCGACCGGACGCGAGGCTCACCGACCGCCAACGGGAGGTGCTCGCCGCCGCCGCCGACCTCGGCTACTACGAGGAGCCGCGCGGGGCGACGGTCGCGGACGTGGCCGACCGGGTCGGGTGTGCGCCCAGTACCGCCGCCGAGCACGTCCGCCGCGCGGAGGCGGCGCTGGTCCGCGACGCACTGGACGGCGCCGGCGAGGCCGCCGCCGACGGGGACCGGTAGCGCACGGCGGCAGGGCGCTTATACGGACACACTGGGTAGGCTGGAGTATGACCGGACTCTCGCTCGACGCGACCCAACTCGACCGCTACTCCCGGCACATCATCCTGGAGGAGGTCGGGCCCGCGGGCCAGCAGGCGCTGCTCGAGGGGTCGGCGCTCGTCGTCGGCGCGGGCGGCCTCGGCTCGCCGGCGATCCAGTACCTCGCCGCGGCGGGCGTCGGCCGCATCGGCGTCGCCGACGACGACGCCGTGGAGCGCTCGAACCTCCAGCGACAGATCATCCACGCCGACGCCGACGTGGGCAAGCCGAAGGCCGTCTCCGCCGCCGAGTACGTCGAGCGCCTCAACCCGGACGTGGACGTGGACGTCCACGAGACGCGCGTCGAACCGCACAACGCCGAGGCGCTGATCGCCGACTACGACGTGGTCGTCGACGCCTCCGACAACTTCGGCACCCGGTACCTCGTCAACGACGTGGCCCGGCTGACGGACACGCCGGTCGCGCACGGCTCCATCTACAAGTTCGAGGGGCAGGCGACGACGCTCGTCCCGGGCGGGCCCTGCTACCGCTGTCTGTTCCCCGAGGCGCCCGAACCGGGCGAGGTCCCCGACTGTGCGACGACGGGCGTGCTCGGCGTCCTCCCCGGGACGGTCGGGTGCGTGCAGGCGACCGAGGCGGTGAAGCTCCTGCTCGAGGCCGGCGAGGTGCTCGACGGGCGGCTCCTCTTCTACGACGCGATGGACATGACGTTCGAGACGGTGCCGTACCGACAGAACCCGGACTGTCCGGTGTGCGGCGACGACCCGATCGAGTCGATCGAGGGGATCGACTACGCCGCCGGCTGCGGCATCTCCGCCGACTGAGTCGGCGGGGGCGACGCCGCCCCGGCGCCCGCCCGCGACGGGTCGGTCCGCTTTTGGACTCCGGTCGTGACCCACCGGTATGCACGCGTACGTCCGAGTCGACGGCGGGGTGGCGCGGTGAGCGTCGCCGACCTGCTCAACGGGATGCCGTTCGCCGACCACATGGGACTGGAGGTCGTCGAGGCGGCCGAGGGCCGCGCGGTCGTGGAACTCCCCATGCGCGACGAGCTGTCGTCGGTGCCGGGGCGGTCCATCGCCCACGGGGGCGTCACGTACGCGCTTGCCGACACCGCGGCCGGCGCGGCGGTCATCTCGCTGCACTTCAAGCCGACCCCGACCGTCGACATGCGGATGGACTACCTCGCGCCCGCGACGACCGACCTGCGGGCGGAGGCGGAGGTCGTCCGCGACGGCGCCAGCGTCGCGAGCGCCGAGGTGCGCATCGAGGACGCCGACGGCACGCACGTGGCCGACGCCCGCGGGACGTTCAAGACCGGCGGCGGCGACGACGGCGGCGCGTGGGGCGTCACGCCGGGCGACGGCTCGCTGACCGAGTAGCCGGCGACGGCGCCCCACGCGCCGCCACGGGACCCGCGGTATCGACCGTCCCGGGGTTCTTCCCGAAAGATAACGCTTTTCGGCGGTCCCTCGGAACCTCGGGGTATGTCCGACGAACTCAAGCGGGGACTGGAGGGCGTCCTCGTCGCCGAGTCCGACCTCAGTTTCATCGACGGTGACGAGGGGAAACTCGTCTACCGCGGCTACGCCATCGAGGACCTCGCCGAGCACGCCTCCTACGAGGAGACGCTGTACCTCCTGTGGAACGGCGAACTGCCGACCGAGGCCGAACTGGCCGAGTTCGAGGACGCGATGGCCGCCGAGCGCGCGCTCGACGACGGCACGCTCGAGACGATGCGTCGCCTCGCCGAGGCCGACGAGGAGCCGATGGCGGCGATGCGCACGGCCGCCTCCGCCCTCTCGGCGTCCGACCCCGACACGGACGCCGACCCGACCGACGCCGAGGCGAACGTCCGCAAGGCGCGCCGCATCACGGCGAAACTGCCGACGGCGCTGGCGGCGTTCGCCCGCGTCCGCGACGGCGAGGAGCCGGTCGCCCCGCGCGAGGACCTCGACCACGCCGCGAACTTCCTCTACATGCTCAACGGCGAGGTGCCCGACGAGGTCACCGCCGACGTGTTCGACCAGGCGCTCGTGCTCCACGCCGACCACGGCCTCAACGCCTCCACGTTCTCGGCGACGGTCACCGCCTCCACGCTCGCGGACATCCACTCGGCGGTCACCTCCGCGGTCGGCACCCTCTCGGGGAGCCTCCACGGCGGCGCCAACGCCAACGTGATGCGGATGCTCCAGGAGGTCGACGAGGCCGATCAGGACCCCGTCGACTGGGTGAAGGAGGCGCTCGCCGAGGGTCGCCGCGTCGCCGGCTTCGGCCACCGCGTGTACAACGTGAAGGACCCCCGCGCGAAGATCCTCGGCGACCGCTCGGAGGCGCTGGGCGAGGCCGCCGGCGACCTGAAGTGGTACGAGATGAGCGTCGCCATCGAGGAGTTCATGGCCGAGGAGAAGGGCCTCGCGCCGAACGTCGACTTCTACTCGGCGTCGACGTACTACCAGATGGGCATCCCGATCGACGTCTACACGCCCATCTTCGCCATCTCGCGCGTCGGCGGCTGGACCGCGCACGTGATGGAGCAGTACGAGGACAACCGCCTCATCCGCCCGCGCGCCCGCTACGTGGGCGAGACGGACGCCGAGTGGGTGCCGATCGAGGAGCGATAGCGACCCGATAGCGGCCGACCGCTTTCGTTCGCGTTCGTTCACCGTTTCGGCTACTTACACCACGGATACGTGCTGACATACTGCCGAGCAACGGTTATCTCCTCGGAGCGTGTACAGCGGGTATGGATCTCAAGATCAAAACCCCCCGAAGCGACGACTACACGGAGTACGCCGAGAAGGTCCGGTCGGGCACCTCCGAGGCGCGGTCGCGAGCCGGCGAGCGCGGCGAACTGGTCCGCCACGAGGTCGGCGAGCGCATGTTCGACCTCATGATGGAGTACTTCCCCCAGGAGTACCAGGAGCGTCGCCGCGACGAGCTGGTCCGGGCGTTCGGCGCCGGCATCGCCGTCGGCTTCCTCGGCCGCGAGATCGTCCGCTACGCGCGCCGCTGACCGACTCCACCCGACCCGCTCGCTCCCGGCTCCCGGGGCTCGACCCCACACGGGCCGCCGTTTTTCCGTCGCCGCCGTCGACCCGCCAGCGACGGCGTCGCGTCGTCAGCTCCCCTCGGGGCCGTCCGCGCCCGTCCCGCGCTCGGCCATCATCTCGGCCGCCCGCGACGCCCACCCGGTGGCGCGGAAGCCCCAGAGGACGACCAGCGCCATGCAGACGTACTGGAGGCCCACGCCGAGGTACGCGCCCGCCGGCCCGTAGCCGAGGACGACGCCCACGAGGTAGGTGGTCCCGAGGAGGAACCCGAACGTCCCCACGAGGCGCGCGCCCAGCGGGATCCGGGTCTCGCTGGCCCCCTGGAGCGCCCCCGACAGGACCGTGTAGGCGACGAGGAACGCCGCCGTCGCTCCGTACACGCGGGCGAACGCGACCGCGTGCGGGACGGTCGCCGGGTCGGGCGTGAACACCGAGACGAACGCGGGCGCGGCCACGACGAGCGCGAGCCCGACGACGCCGACGGTGGCGAGGCCGAGCCCCGTCACCGCGTAGCCGTCGTAGCGGGCGGCGTCGGGGTCGCCGTCGCCGAGCGACTGGCCGACGAGGACGCTGGCGGCGACGTTGTAGCCGCGCGACAGCGGCCCCGTCACCTGCTGGTACATCCGGCGGCCGATCTGGAAGCCGGCGTTGACCGGCGTGCCGAAGCCGAGGAGGAGGGCGTTGAACGGGAACTCGGCGATCGTCGCGGAGAACCCCTCGAGCACGCGCGGGACGGACACGCGGACGAGCTGCCGGGCGATCGTGGTGTCGCGCGGGCGGACCAGACTCGCGTCGGCCCACGACGTCGCCATCGCGAGGACGAGCAGTCCCGCCGTCAGCACGTTCGCGGCCGCGGTGGCGACGCCGACGCCGAGGATCTCCAGGCGCGGGGCGCCGAACAGCCCGAGGCCGAGCACGAGCGACCCGGAGATGTTGAGCGTGTTCGCGAGCACGTTCACGTACATCGGCGTGCGGGTGTCGCCGGTGCCCTGGAGCGAGCGCGCGCCGACGAGCGCCACGTGGCGGGCGGGCGCGGTGGCGAACACGAGCGCGAGGTACTGCCCGCCGAGCGCCGCCGTCCGGGCGTCGGCCCCCAGCAGGGCGACGATCGGTTCGCCGAACAGCAGTCCCACGAGGACGAACGGGATCCCGGCGAGCACGCCCATCAGGAGCGCCTGCGTCACCGCCTCGTCGCGGTTGGCGGCGGCGGCGGCGCCGGTGTCCTGACTGGACAGGGCGATGGCGCCGCCGCCGAGGCCGAGCCCGATCCGGAGGGGGAAGCGGGCGTACAGGTCCGCCAGCCCGATGGCGACGACCGCGGCGGGGGAGAACTGCGCGGTGACGATGATGTCCGTCGTCCGCATGGCGGTGCGGAACGTCTGCTCGGCCATCACCGGCCACGCCAGCGAGAGCACGCGCCGCCACACGCCGCGCAGACGCTCGCCGATCACGTGCCACGTTCCGAGGGGGGTCGGTTTGGCGCTTCCGGAACCGGCACCCGGCCGGCAGCCGCCCGAACGGTCATGCCGCTCGGGCGGTTGTGGGGGACATGGACGTCTTCGTGTACGGCACGCTCACCGAACCCGAGCGCGTCGGCGAACTCCTCGAGTCGTTCGCGTTCGTCGGGCCCGCCCGACTGGAGGGTCTGCGCGTCGTCGAGGGGCGGTACCCGACGCTGGCGCTCCCGGTCGCCGACGGCGGCGACGCCGGGGTCCGGAGCGACGAGCGCCGGCCCGGCGGCGACGCGGACGCGACCTCGGGCCGCCGGTCGGCCGAGGTCGACGCGACGGTCGGGGGCGACTCCTCCGGACCGACGAGATCGCGGCGCTCGACGCGTACGAGGGGGTCGCCGAAGGCCTCTACACCCGAGTCTCGGTCCCCCTGATCGGCCCCGACGGCGGCCGCCGCGGGGAGGCCGCGGTGTACGTCGGCGACCCCGACCGCCTCGACGCGGAGGCGACGTGGCCGGGGACGGGGGCGTTCGCCGACCGGGTGCGCGACGCGCTGGCCGACCGTCCTGTCAGGGTGTACGAACAGCCGGAACGTTGATACGCCGGACGGTGAGCCGACGGGCGTCTGACGGGCGTCTGAAGGCGTCGCCCTCCTGCGGTTTCACTTCCGCTCCGCGTGACTCACTTTTTTATACTCAGGGTTCCTGAATTCGACTGCACGTCACACGCGTGCATTCCCCCTCTTTCCCCACTTTCGCCCGGCGAGCCGCCGGCCCGTTCGGTGCGGCGGCGTCGCGGCCGGCGGGGTCGGCCGCGGGACCACAACCGATACGGCGGGGAGCGGCGAAGCCGGGGTATGCTCGACTACGAGGACGTGCTCGCCGCCCGCGAGCGCGTCGAGACGGTCGCGGTCCGCACGCCGCTGAACCGTTCGCACAGTTTCTCGGAGATGACCGGCGCCGACGTCCACCTGAAACTGGAGAACACCCAGCGGACGGGGGCGTTCAAGATCCGCGGCGCGATGAACCGGATCGCGGCGCTGACCGACGCGGAGCGCGAGCGGGGCGTCGTCACCGCCAGCGCCGGCAACCACGCGCAGGGCGTCGCGCTCGCGGCGACGCGGGCGGGCGTCGACTCGACCATCGTGATGCCGAAGTACGCGCCCGTCTCGAAGGTGGAGGCGACGCGCCGCTACGGCGGCGACGTCGTGCTCCACGGCATCGACTACGACGAGGCGCAGGCGCACGCCCACGAGATCGAACGCGAGCAGAACCGGCTGTACCTCCACGCGTTCGAGGACGAACTCGTGATGGCCGGACAGGGGACGATCGGGCTGGAGATCGCCGAACAGTGCCCCGAGGTCGACACCGTGGTCGTCCCCGTCGGCGGGGGCGGCCTCATCTCCGGCGTCGCGACGGCGCTGAAGGGCGCGCTCGACGACGTCCGCGTCGTCGGCGTGCAGGCGGCCGGCGCCGACTCGGCGGCCCGCTCGATGCGGGAGGGGCACCGCGTCGAGTTGGGCGGCGTCGACACCGTCGCCGACGGCATCGCCGTCCGGGAGGTCGGCGAGCACACGTTCCCGTACATCCGCGAGCGCGTCGACGAGGTCGTCACCGTCGACGACGAGGAGATCGCCGAGGCGCTCACGCTGCTGCTCGAACGCTCGAAGACCGTCGTGGAGGGCGCGGGAGCCGTGGCGCTCGCGGCGGTGCTGGAGGAGAAGTTCGACTACGAGGAGGGGGAGACGATCGTCCCGGCGCTGTGCGGCGGGAACATCGACATGAACACGCTGATCACGGTGATCCTCCGGGGGCTCGTCCGGATGGGTCGCTACCTCAAGATCTCGCTTGAGCTGAAGGACCGCCCCGGCGAACTGGAGCGCGTCGCGAGCGTCATCGCCCGCGAGGACGCCAACGTGTACGCCCTGAGCCACGACCGCACCTCCCGCGACATCGCGGTCGACGCCGCGGACCTGGAGATCGAGTTGGAGACGCACGGCCACGAGCACGCCGCCGAGGTCGTCGCCGCGCTCGAGGCGGTCGGCTACGAGGTCGAGGTGCTGGCGTAGGCCGGCCGGCGTCGCCCCCGCGGCGTCGCCGGCGGGCGCGAACGCCCGATTTATGCCGCGCCCCGCCGGAGTCGCGGGCATGAAGGAGATCGTCTCGACGGACGAGGCACCGGCGGCGGTCGGCGCGTACAGTCAGGCGACGACGAACGGCGACCTGCTGTTCACCGCGGGGCAGATCCCGCTGACCCCCGACGGCGACCTGCGGGACGACGCCCCGATCGCCGAGCAGACGGAGCTCGCGCTCGACAACCTCCTCGCCATCGTCGAGGAGGCCGGCGCGTCGGCCGAAGACGTGCTCAAGACGACGGTGTTCCTCGCGGACATCGACGACTTCGAGGCGATGAACGAGACGTACGCGACGTACTTCGACGAGTCGCCGCCGGCGCGCTCGGCGGTGCAGGCGGGGGCGCTCCCGAAGGGCGTCGGCGTCGAGATCGAGGCGGTCGTCTCGCTGGAGTAACCGGTGCCGTCGCGGAGACGGTCCGCGCTCCTGTGGGGCGCGGTCGGCCTGTTCGTCGTGCTCGTCGGCGGGCAGGCGCTCGTGTTGCTCGGGGAGGGACTGCCGTTCGGCTTCGCCGGCCTGTTCGGCGTGGCGCTGGTCGTCGGGGCGGTGGTGGCCGCCGCCGCCTATCGGTTCGAGCACCGACTCGCGCGGAAAGGACAGGCTTAAACTCGACAGGGAGGTACGATCCGGTGCGAGCCAGGATGGCCGAGTGGTAAGGCGCACGCCTGGAAAGCGTGTTCCCCTTGGGATCCAGGGTTCAAATCCCTGTCCTGGCGTCCTTCTTCCGCCGACTCGCGTCGACAGCGCCCGGCGTCGCGGCTCAGTCCGCCGACGGCGCCGGCGCGTCCGCCAGCAGCGACTCGGCGTACCCCTCCAGCATGGTCTCGACGTACTTCGCGACGACGTCCACCTCGAGGTGAACCGGGTCCCCCGCCTGCTTCCCCGAGAGGTTCGTCAGGTCGTACGTCGTCGGGACGATCGCGACGTCGAACTCGTCGCCGCGTTTCTCGGCGACGGTCAGCGAGATGCCGTCGAGCGCCACCGACCCCTTGTCGACCACGTACTTCCCGAACCCCTCCGGGACCGAGAAGGTGAACCGCCAGTCCTCGCCGACCCGTTTCACCGCACGGACCTCGGCGGTCGTGTCGACGTGCCCCTGCACGACGTGGCCGTCGAACCGGCCGTCGGCGGCGAGCGCCCGCTCGATGTTGACCGCGTCGCCCTCGCGCACCTCGTCGAGGTACGTCTTCGCGACCGTCTCGGCGGCGAGGAACACGGAGAACCACGAGCGGTCGCCCGCTCCCTCGACCGCGCCGAACTCCTCGACGGTGAGACAGACGCCGCTCACGGCGATCGACTGGCCGTGGTGGAGGTCGTCGAGGCCGTCGGCGGCGACGCGCAGGCGGAGCCCCTCCGGCGTCTCCTCGCGCGCGACGACCTCGCCGGCGGTCTCCACGATTCCGGTGAACATACCCGGAACGAAGGCCCCACAATTGGAAAGCGTTCCGACATCGTGACGGCCGGTCCGGCGCATGGACTTATGTCGGGCCGCCCGCGTCGGTCGGTATGGACACCTTCGCCCGGCTCCGGTCCAGTTTCGTCGCGGGGCTGTTCCTCGTGCTCCCCCTCGCCGTGACGCTGTTCGTGCTCGACTTCGCGGTGAACCGCCTCACGGTCACGCTCGCGCCGGTGGTGAGCGGCACCGGTCTCGCGGAGTTGGTCGGCAACGGGGCGCTGGCGACGGCGCTTGCGGTCGTGACCATCGCCGTCGGCGTCACCCTGCTGGGGTTCGTCGCCTCGAACGAGGCCGGCCGGCGCCTGTTCGGCGGCTTCGAGCGCGGCGTGCGCCTGCTCCCGGTCGTACGCGCCGTTTACTTCGGCGTCCGGCAGGTGAGCGAGTCGCTGGCGGCGCCGGGCGACGGCTTCGACCGGGTCGTCGTCGCGGAGTTCCCGCGCGACGACACGTGGGCCATCGGCTTCGTCACCAACCCCGCGCCGCGGGGGGGGTGCGCCGCGTCGCCGGCGAGGGCTGATGACCGTCTTCTTCCCGCACAGCCCCAACCCGACCGCGGGGAAGCTGGCGATGATGCACCCCGACGACTACACCGAGATCGACATGAGCGTCGCCCGCGGCATCCGCCTGCTCGTCACGACGGGGCTGTCCGTCGACGACCCGGACAAGCTCCCGTCGGTCGTCGCGCCCGACGGGGACGTCGTCGTCGCCGACGGCGAGTGAGCGGGCGTACGGAGGCGACAGCCTTTCGACGGGACGCACGGTACGACGGGTGTGGCACTCGGCATCCTCGAACAACTCGGCCTCGCGGCGACGCTGATCTTCGCGCTCCCGGTCGCCGTCTACGGGGTCCAGCGCGTCGTCGACGGCCAGACCGCCCTCGGCGTCGGGATCCTCGTCGTCGCCGTCCTGATGGTCCTGCTCCCGCGGCGACTCACGAGCCCCGACGACGTCCCCGGGAAGGTCGCGGAGAAGGCCGTCGGCTCCGTGGTGAAGGAGCCCACGGAGTCGCCGGACGACGAGTAGTCCCGCCGGGCACCGCCCCGACCGCCCGTCGCCTCACACCCGCTCGCGCGGCACCAGCGAGAACGGGTACTCGCCGAGGAACTCGAAGCCGTCCTCGGCGACGACGACGAGGTCCTCCAAGCGCACGCCGCCCTCCGCGGGGTCGTACACCCCCGGCTCGACGGTGAGCACGTTCCCCGCCTCCAGCGGCTCGTCGGCCGTCAGCGACGGCCCCTCGTGGAGCGAGACGCCGACGCCGTGGCCCGTCGAGTGGGTGAACCCCACCTCGTCGGAGTCGACGCGGAAGCCGTGGGCGGCCAGTTCGGCGGCCGCCTCCTCGTGGACCGTCGACGCCGGCACGCCGGCGGCGACCGCCTCCAGCGCGGCCTCGCGGGCGGCCTCGACCGCGAGGTACGCCCGGCGCTCCCAGCCGCCGTCGGGGTCGACCGCGAACGTCCGCGTCACGTCGCCGTAGTAGCCGTCGGGCCCGCGCGGCGACACGTCGAGCAGGACGGTCTCCCCGGGCCGGATCACGTCGGTGCCGGTGTAGTGGAGGTCAGCCGCGGTCGCGCCCGCGCCGACCACGGTGTTGCCCGCGTCGCGGACGCCGTGGGCGGCGAGCACCTCGTTCACCTGTCGGCGGAGGCGCTCGGTCGAGAGGACGCCGCCGTTCCAGCGGACCTCGTCGGCGTCGGCGTCGACGGTCGCCTCGGCCAGCACCGTCTCGGCGCGGCGGATCCCGCGGATCGCGGCGCGCTGGACGCGCCGGAGTCGGTCGAGTTCGGCGTCGGTCTTCGTCTCGCGGGCGCGGGCGACGGCGTCCGTCGAGGTCACCTCGTAGCCGGCGTCTTCGAGGTAGACGGCGGCGTCGTGGGGGATGCCCTGCGGCACGAGCACGGTCCCCGAGTCGTGGCCGGCGTCCGCGAGCGCGGCGGCCGCGCGGACGCCCGCGGGGTCGCCCTGCCGGTCGGTGCGCACCTCGTCGCCGGGGAACTCGCGGCGCGCCTGCTCGTCGAACAGCGCCGGGGCACACAGCGCCGTGTGGGGGTCGTCGCTCCCCGCGACGGCGCCGGCCACGAACGCGTAGTCGCGGTCGGGGCCGGAGAAGCGCGTCAGGTACCGCAGGTCGTCGTCGAAGCGGTCGCCGACGGCGACGACCCCGACGGCGTCGCGGTCGGCGAGGGCGGCCGCGAGGGGGCCGTAGTCGGTCCCGAGCCGGTCGGCGCCGTCCGCTCCGGGCATCTACGCTTCGGGTTCGGGGGCGTCGGCCGCCTCGACGACGTCGTCGACGATCGCCTGCGGGTCGCCCTCGCGGACCTCGTTGTGGAGCACCACGGAGATGGGGAGGGTGGGCGCGCCGGTGACGAGGTTCTCCATGAGGACGAGGCGCTCGCGCGCACGGGACATCCCGACGTAGAACACGCGGCGCTCGTTGTCCGTCAGCACCGGCACCGGGCTGGTCGACTTGGTGAACTCCTCGCCGTCGACGCCCGTCACGTCGAGCCCCTGCTGTTGGGCCTGGGCGGCCATCTGCTCGACGACCTTCTCGGTGAGGTCGGTGTTGACGAACACGTGGTCGGCCTCGCGACCCTTCGCGGAGTGGATCGTGCCGAGGCGGACGCGGCTGGCGTCCTCGCCCTCGTAGTCGCCCTTGAAGTACGCCTTCAGCGACTTCCGCTGGAAGCTGGTGATCTTGCGGGCCATGTCGGCGGCGGCGGCGCCGTCGGGCATGAACGGCACGAAGTCGGTGACGTCCTCCGGCGACAGCGGGATCTCCGCGAGGTCGTCCTCGTCGGCGGTCTCCTCCACGTCGTCGAGGAAGTCGTACAGCGCGTCGCGGTCGTTGCTCCCGAACGCCGAGTCCTGCAGGATGTCCGCGAGGCGACGGGCCTCCAGCGCGGTGAGCGCCTCGCCCCTGTCGACGGCCTCGACGGCGCGGACGTAGTCGGCGAGGCGGTCGGTCCACATCCGCTGGTCGGTGAGACACGAGAACGGGATCCCCTCCTCGATGAACTCGTCGATGAAGTCGAACATCTGGTAGCGCGCCCGGAACAGCACCATCACGGTCTCGTCGTCGGTCGACCGGATCGTGTGGCGGACGTTGCGCACGAGTTCGAGCATCGTCGGCGAGTCGACCGCCTCGACGACGCCGCCCTCCTTGCGGGGCTTGAGGTCCTTCTCCTGGCGCTTGTCGATGTGGCGGATCTCCGTGTTGACGACGTCGAGGATGTCCGAGGGGAGCCGGTAGGAGTTCGGCAGGATCTCGTCGTTGTCGACGGGCGTGTCGAGCAGCAGCGCGGGGTCGGCCCCCTGCCACGCGTACACGACCTGGTCGTCGTCGCCGGCGATGAGGCACGACTCCATGTGGGGCTTCCACTCCTCGAACACGTCGTACTGGAGGGTCGTGATGTCCTGGAACTCGTCGATGACGAGGTGGTCGACGCTCGGGAGCAGCGAGCGCTGTTTCACGCGCTCGAGCATGTCGGCGAAGCCAACGAGCCCGTTGTCGCCCTTGTAGGCGCGCCACGCCCGGATCGCCTCCGGCACGTCGAGGCGGTCGTCGTCGCCGGGCCACGTCGGGGTGTACTTGTTCCCCTCCTGTGCGTTCGGGTCGATCTCGGGCGGGAGGCGCACCTCCTCGACGTCCCACTGGAAGGGGACGTCGTACCAGTCGGCCACGTCGCGCTTCGTGCGCTGGAGCCACTGGGAGGTGGCGATCACCTTGTTGCCCAGCGTCGTCGACCGCGCGGTGCGGCGGCCGCCGCCGGAGTACTCGTCCTCGTACTCGACGCCGTAGTCGTCACAGAACTCCTCTTTGTCGTCCTCGCCGACCACGTCGCCGCGCGAGAGGTTCAACAGTTCGTACGACTTCGCGTGCATCGTCGCCACGTTCCCCTGGAGGTGACGGGGCGTGGTGTCGAGCCGCTCGGCGAGTCGCTCGCGGATCTCCGCGGCGGCCGCCCGCGTGTACGAGACGACGAGGACGTCCCGCATCTCCGCGCCCTCGTCGATGAGCTCCTCGACGCTGTCGAGGAGCGCGGTGGTCTTCCCGCTGCCGGGCCCACCGAACAGCCGGGTCACTTCCGGGTCGCTCATTACCGTGTCCTCTCGGCCACGACTCATAAACGACGTGGCTCGCGCTCGTCGCCCGTCGTGTCCGGGTCGCAGAAGTTCGATGCGGGCCGCGCGTGCTCACGGGCACGCGCGGCCGGAGCCGGTCGCCGCGTGTCGTGCCGCCTCAGCGACCGGCCTCGGGTCGCCAGCCGCACACCGAGCACTCCGCAGCGTCGCCGTCGTGGAGGCCGCCACAGTCGGGACACTGTTTCTTGTTATACGACTCCTCCCATCGGGCTGTCTCCGTGTCGTGGCCGCGACTGGTCAGAAACTCGTCGAACAGGTCGTCGTTCGGGCTCGGTGCCGACGCCATACGTGGTACGCTATACCATGGCAGCACAAATAGCTTCTGGCGAGTCCCCCGGATCCGGAACCGCCGGAAGGCGATTGTTTCCCCGGGCGCTAGTTCGGGGGACGCTGTGCTCGCGGTTCCCCCGAAGCGGCCTCACAGGTCGTACAGGTCGCCGAACTTCGTCTCCACGTAGTCGAGGAAGTACTCGGCGGTGAGCGGCTCGCCGGTCGCCTCCGCCACCAGCTCGTCGGTCGGGTAGCGGCGGCCGTGCCTGTGGACGTTCTCGGTCATCCACGCCCACAGCGGGTCGAAATCGCCCTCGCGGATCAGGTCGTCGACGCGGTCGTCGCCCAGATCCGCCCGCATCGCGTGGTCCAACTGCGCCGCCAGCACCGAGCCGATGGTGTACCCCTGGAAGGCGGCGAAGCGGCTGCTCCAGTGGATGTCCTGCAGGCAGCCGTCGGTGTCGGTGTCCGGGACGACGCCGAGGTAGTCGGCCATCTTCTCGTTCCACAGCGCGGGGATCTCCGAGACGCCGACGTCCCCCTCGACGAACGCGCGGTCGATCTCACACCGGAGGATAATGTGGAGGTGGTACGTCAGTTCGTCCGCCTCGACGCGGACGAGGTTGTCCGGGTAGATCTGGTTGACGGCGGCGTACGCCTCCCGCGCCGTCGCGTCGGTGCCGAGGTGGTCGTTCGCCTCCCCGACGAACCCCTCCCAGAACGGCTCGGTGCGGGCGACGTGGTTCTCCCAGAAGCGCGACTGCGACTCGTGGACGCCGGAGGACAGCGAGGCGCCCAGCGGCTCGCCGAAGCGGGCGTCCGGCAGGCCGAGTTCGTAGCTCGCGTGGCCGAACTCGTGGACGGTCGCGGTGAACGCGTCCATCGGGTCGTCGGGCTTGAACCGGGTGGTGATCCGGGCGTCGAACTGGTTACCCGAGGTGAACGGGTGCGCGGAGACGTCGAGGCGACCGCGGTCCTCGGGGTAGTCGAGCACGTCGAGCACGGCCTCCGAGAGGCCGCGCTGGGTCGCGTCGTCGTACGGGCCCGCCGCGACGAACGGCGAGGGGAGGTCGACGCCGGACGCCTCGATCGCCTCGATGAGCGGGACGAGCCCCGCCTTCAGCTCCTCGAAGACCTCCTCGAGCCGTTCCAGCGGGAGGTACGGCTCGCCGTCCTCGTACATGACCTCGTAGGCGGGGCGGTCCGGGGCGATCGCCTCCGCGCGCTCGACGTGGAGGTCCCGCAGCGTCTCCAGCGTCGGCGCGAACCGGTCGAAGTCGTCCTCGGCCTTCGCCTCCCGCCACACCCGCTGGCTCGCCGACTGCTGTTCGGTCAACTCCTCGACCACCTCCTCCGGCAGGCTCCGATTGCGCTCGTGGCGGCGTCGGATCTCGCGGACGTTCGCGGCGCGCTCGTCGTCGAGGGCGATCCCCTCGCAGGCGTCGAGCGCGTCGGCCATCGCGTCGTTCGTCAGCTTCTCGTGGGTCGTCGCCGACAGCGCGGCGAGCTGTTTGCCGCGGGCGGGCGCGCCGCCCTCGGGCATCGTCACCTGCTGGTCCCAGTAGAGGACGCCCGCGCCGCTCTCCAGGTTCGCGACGCGCGCGTAGCGGCCCAGCAGGTCGCGGTAGGCGTCGGGGGCGTCGTCGTCGACTGTCGAGTCGAGGTCCGTCCGTGGTGCTGCCATGCGAGTGGGTGTGCAGGGGCCGGTATCAACCTCCGGGTGCCCCGTGTGGACGGCCGATTCCCGGCCGCCCGCGTCGGTCGCGCTCTCACTCGCAATACCGCCGGAGTTAGTATTATGACGGCGAGGATCGACGTTCCCGCAGATGCCGACCGCGACCGCCGACGACGGGACGACGCCGGCCGGGCCGGAGGGAGCGCCGGCGGCGTCGCCGGGCGCGTGGCGGCGGCTCCCGACGGTAGTGACCGTCTACGGTGTCGTCCTCACCGCGAGCCTCGTCGATCGATGGCTCCTAGGCGACGGGCTCGGGGCGCCGGCGGGGGGGACGGTGGCCGCCGTGACGACGGTCGCCATCGCGCTCCCGTTCACGCTCGGGTTCGTGTACGGCGGGGTCCGCCTCGCCCGGGGGACGCTTCCCGCGGCCCGCTTCCCGCGCATCGCGCGCTGGTGGCTCGGGGCGTCGGGCGCGTTCCTCGTGATCAACCTCCTCATGATGACCGTCTGGGGAACGTCGACGGTGGCGGTCGCGATCGGGTGGCTACGGTTCAGCCTCGTGTTCGGCGGCGCCGGCGGCTTGCTCGTCGGGATCGTCGAGGCGGGCTCCATCGAGCGGGCGCGGGCGGCCGAGCGGGCCCGGGTCCGCGCCGAGCGCGTGGCCGACACCCGCGAGTGGCTGCGCTACCTGAACGACATCCTCCGACACGAGGTGTTGAACGCCTCGAACGTCGCCGCGGGGAACGCCTCGTTGCTGCTCGACGACGACTCGCTCGACGAGGCGACCCGCGACCGACTCGCCGTCATCGAGCGCGCCTGCGAGGACCTCGACGACGTGATCCGCGAGGTCCGCCTGCTCGTCGCGTCCGACCACGGCGACCTCGATCCCCGGCGGGTCGACCTCCGGCCGGTGCTCGACACGGAGACGGACGCCGTCGCCGAGGCGTACGACGGCGCGACCGTCGAGACGGACCTGCCGGAGAGCCTCCCCGTCCTCGCCGACGAGTCCGTCGGACGGGTGTTCTCCAACCTCGTCGCCAACGCGGTCGAACACAACGACGGGCCGGACGCGACCGTGCGCGTCTCCGGGGAGATGGACGCCGACGAGGCGGTCGTCCGGGTCAGCGACGACGGGCCCGGCGTCCCGCCCGACGAGCGCGAGACGCTGTTCGAACCGGCGAACGACAGCACGAGCGACCACGGGCTCGGGCTCCACATCGTCCGGACGCTCGTCGACCGGTACGGGGGAGCCGTCGAGCTGTCCGACACCGGTCCCGACGGGAGCACCTTCACCGTCCGGCTCCCGCGAGCGACCGACGCGCGGGACGTGTTCGACGCGAACCGCGAGACGGCCGCCGCCGGCACGTAACGGACGGCGTGTCGTCGCCGCGTCAGCCGTGTCGACGGCGAGGTCCTTGGACTCCGCCGACGGCGGCGGCGGCGCTACCGCGGCCCGTCGAACGTCGCGGCGCCGTCCTCGACGACGACGCCCCGGCGGACGACGCCGTCGACGAGCCAGCCGAGCGTGTACGCGAACGTCACGAAGACGGCGTAGCCGCCCGCGAGCGACACCGCCCCGTTCACGGTCGTCACGCGGGCGCCGAACGCCGTCGCCGACAGCAGGGTGAGCAGCAGCGTCCCCACGAGCACGCCGACGACGCCGCGCCCGTACACCGTGAGCCCGGAGGCGACGAGGCCGCCCGCGGCGACGCAGCCGGCCACGAGGACGGCGTCGGCGAGCGCGGCGGGGGCGAACACGCCCGCGGGGTCGCCCCAAGAGACGCCGAGGAGGAGTTGGACGGCGACGGCCGCGGCGGTCCAGAGGGCGAACTGGAGGCCGACCGAGCGGGGGGTGCGGTCCATCGGCGGTCGGCGGGGGCGGCTCAGCGCTCCCGCAGTTCCTTGACGCGCTGGATGTTCCAGGCGAACCCCTTGCCGTCCTCGGTGGGCGTCTCCAGCACGAACGGCACGTCGCGCAGGGCCTCGTGGTTGACGAACGCGCGCATCCCGTCCTCGCCGATGTGCCCCTCGCCGATGAGGGCGTGCTCGTCTTTGTTCGTCCCGCACGCGTGTTTCGAGTCGTTGAGGTGGACACACTCCAGGTGCTCAAGCCCGACGACCGCGTCGAGTTCGGCGACCGTCTCCTCGACGGCCTCCGGCGTCGAGAGGTCGTAGCCGGCGGCGAACGCGTGGGCGGTGTCGAGACAGATGTCCAGATCCTGCTCGGAGCGCTCCAGCACGGCCGCGAGGTGCTCGAAGTCGCCGCCGAGCTTCGTGCCGGAGCCGGCGTCGGACTCGACGAGCACGGTGACGCCGTCGGGAACGTCGAGCTCGTCGAGGGCGCCGGCGGCGTTGTCGAGCCCCTGATCGACGCCCGCGCCGGTGTGGGCGCCCAGGTGGACGTTCACGTACGGGATGTCGAGTTTGGCGGCGGCGTCGACCTCCTTCTGCATCGAGTCGATCGACTTCTCGCGGAGGCCGTCCTTCGGCGTGCAGAGGTTCACGAGGTACGACGAGTGGATCACCCACGGCCCGACGCCGTGTTCGTCGCTCAGGGCGCGGAACCGTTCGGCCTCCTCGTCGTCGATGTTCGGGTCCTGCCACACCTGCGGGGAGTGGGTGAAGATCTGGCCGCAGTTGCCGCCGTCCTCGACCAGCGCGTCGACGGCGTTGAACGTGCCGCCGGCGATGGACTCGTGGGCCCCGACGCGGAGGGTCGGGTCGCTGTCTGCGCTCATGGCAGTCGGTGACGGGGCGGGGGAGAAAGCGGCTTCGGAAGCGGACGGCGGGCGGGGCTCCCGGTCGGCCGGCCGTCGCGGAGCCGTCGCGTTCTCACACGCGAAAGACGGACGCGCAGCCTTATATCGGTCGTCCGTGTCGACCCGGCAGATGTCACGCTCGGACGCGCCACAGCCCCCGAGCGAGCCACTCGACGTCGGCGATCGCGCGCCGTCGTTCACGGCGACGTTAGTGACGCCGGAGGGGGACACCCGGGAGGAACAGTTCGCGGACCTGCTCGACAAGCCGGTCCTGCTGAGTTTCTACACCGTCGACTTCAGCCCCGACTGCGTCCAGGAGTGGTGCGCGTTCCGGGACTTCGACTGGTTCGCCTCCGGCGAGGACGTGAACGTCGTCGGCGTCTCGAAGTCCGGGCCGCGCCTCCACCGGCAGTTCATCGACCGGCTCGATCTGGGCTTCCCGCTGTACGCCGACACCGACCTCTCGGTGTCCAAGCAGTTCGGCGTCGCCTACCGGACGTTCGGCCTGTTCCGGCGGTCGCGCCGCTCGTGTTTCCTCGTCGACGAGGACGGCGAGATACGCTACCGGTGGCTCGGCGAGCACTGGCTCGACCCGACGCGGGACACGCCGCCGGTCGCCGAACTCCACGAGGCGGTGCGCGAGGAGATCGGCGACGAACCGGAGACGTTCGGGTTCTAGGCGGTTCGCTGTCGGTCGCTCGCGGGGCTATCGACCGCCGGGGCGCTCGTGCACCCAGTCGTCGCTGCGGTACTTCTCGTCGGCAATCTCTTCGGCGCGGGCGAGTTCCGCGTCGGTCCACGCGCCCTCGTCGGCGCCGGCCCACGTCGCCAGCGCGTCCTCGAACGCGGCGACCGCGTCGGCGCGACTCGCGTCCGCGTAGTCGGCGATCCCGCCGACGCGCTCGGCGAAGGCGGCCTCGCTCACGCCGTGGTCGCGGAAGACGGCGAGGTGCTCGCGCGGCTTCGCCTCGAACGTGACCGAGCCGTGCTGGATGACGCTCGCCTCGCGGCGGTACTGCGCGTTCCCCGAGAGCTTCCGTCCGGCGCCGCCGTCGGCACACACGTCGTGAGCCGGGTGGAGCGCCCGGAGGTAGCAGGCGGGGTGGTAGATCGCGGGACGCTCCGACTCGGTGTAGTCGGCGTCGACGCCGAGCGCGTGAAACGCCGCCAGCACCGGCTCACACAGCAGGTGGTAGGCGTCGAGGAGGTTCCCCGGGAGCTCGTCCGCGGGCGCGGTGATCGAGTAGGAGACGTCGCCGTCGTGGTCGTGGTAGATGCCGCCGCCGCCGGTCTGGCGGCGCGTCACGTCGACGCCGGCGTCGGCGCAGCGGGCCCAGTCGACCGTCTCGGGATCCTGCGTGTATCCCATCGAGAGACACGACGGGTCCCAGCGGTACACGCGGACCGTCCGGGGACCGCCGTCGGCCGCGGTCTCGGCGGCGACCTCGTCGAGGGCCATGTTCAGCGGGCCGGGGCGGGCCTCCTCGCGGATCAGTCGCCACTCGCGGTCGGCGAGCGGGCCCGCCGAGACGGCTGCGCCGGCGGACTCGGGGACCTGCTCGACGTCCGAATCGCTCATACCCGGACTGCGTCACGGCGGGGCAAAGAGCCGCCGGTCGGCCACGAACGCCTTTTCACCTCCGGGCGACCAACAGTCGGTAATGGTCGGGAACGTCGCGGAGACGATGGCGGAGCTCGAGCCCGAGGACTTCTATCTCCTCTCGGGCGTCGAGCAGGGGATGCGCTTCTCCGAGTGGGTGAACGCCGAGAAGATCCCCGAGTACGCGAACCTCTCCGAGGAGAACGCCGAGTACCGGATCGACCGCTGTGCCGACCGCGACCTGATCCGGCGCAAGACGATCCAGTACGAGGGGTACCAGCTCACCTTCGAGGGGTACGACGCGCTCGCCCTCCGCACCTTCGCCGAGCGCGAGACCGTCACCGGGATGGGCGCGCCGCTGGGCGTCGGCAAGGAGAGCGACGTGTACGAGGTGGAGACGTACCGCCCGATGGCGCTGAAGTTCCACCGCGAGGGGTACACCAACTTCCGCGAGGTGAACAAGGAGCGCGACTACACCAGCGACAACCACCACGTCTCGTGGCAGTACACCGCCCGCAAGGCCGCCGAGCGCGAGTACGGCGCCTTGGAGGACCTGTACCCGAACGTCTCCGTCCCGCGTCCCGTCGACCACAACCGCCACGCCATCGTGATGGAGAAGCTCCCGGGCCCCGAACTCGCGAAGGCGAAGCTCCGCTCCGAGCAGGTCGTCGGCGTGCTCGATCTGGTCCTCCGGGAGATGGATCTCGCCTACCGCGCGGGCTACGTCCACGCCGACATCTCCGAGTACAACGTCGCCGTCAGCGACGACGGCGTCGTGATCTTCGACTGGCCCCAGTCGGTCGAGACGGACCACGAGAACGCCGACGAACTCCTCCTCCGGGACGTCGACAACATCCTGAGCTACTTCGCCCGGAAGTACCCCGGCGAGATGCCCGCGGTGGAGCCGGGGGCGGTGACGGACGCCATCCTCGACGGCGAGTTCGAGTCGGTGCGCGCGTTCGCCGGGTCGGAGGCGTGAGTGGGGGCCCCGGTCGACGACGCGAAACGTAGCCCTTAACAGCGCCAGCACGGAAGTGGGTACAACTCGCTGGCAGGTGGGCCGCCAGTGGGCACCCGGTACGCCGGGACGAAATGTGGTCGCGCGGGGTGTCCCGCCGCGACCGAATCGCAAGCGCCCGCGGAGACCACCAATGGCACGAAGCTTCTACTCCCACATCAAGGAAGCCTGGCGGAACCAGGACGAGGGCAAGCTCGCGGAACTGCAGTGGCAGCGCAAGCAGCAGTGGCGCGAGGAGGGCGCGATCGTCCGGATCGACCGCCCGACCCGGCTCGACAAGGCGCGCGAACTCGGCTACAAGGCCAAGCAGGGCGTCGTGATGGCGCGCGTCTCCGTCCGCAAGGGCGGCGCGCGCAAGCAGCGCTTCAAGGCGGGCCGCCGCTCGAAGCGCCAGGGCGTCAACCGCATCGGCCGCCGGAAGTCGATCCAGCGCATCGGCGAGGAGCGCGTCTCGCGGAAGTTCCCGAACCTCCGCGTGCTCGCCTCCTACTCGGTGGGCCAGGACGGCTCCCAGAAGTGGTTCGAGGCGATCCTCGTTGACCCCGAGCACCCCGCGATCCAGAACGACGACGAGCTCAACTGGATCTGCGACGACTCCCAGAAGGGGCGCGCGTTCCGCGGCCTCACGAACGCCGGCGCCTCGAACCGCGGCCTGAACCAGCGCGGCAAGGGGACCGAGAAGACCCGCCCGTCCGTGTCGAGCGGCAACCGCCACGGCAAGTAACCGCGCTCGCGGCCGCCGTTCTCCCGTATTTCCTCCCCCGACAGCGACGGCGCCGGCGTCCGGCCGGCACGTCGGGGCGCCGGCGCGAGCAAGTGCTAAGGGGCGCACGCCCGGAGTCGGGCCCATGCAGACGGACGGCGTTCCCGAGTCCGCCGACGACTGGAACGCGTTCGTCTCGCGGCTCCTCGCCCAGTACCGGGCGGCACACACCAGCACCACGCTCGCGCTGGTCGCGCTCACGACGGCCGTGTTCGCGGTCCAGCTCGTCGGGGTCGCGCTCACGCCCGCCGACTCGGTGCGGCAGCTGACCGCGTTCCTCTACCTGCGGGGCGGGGACGCGGTGTACCTGCTGTCGCTGTTCCTCCACCGCGGGCCGCTGCACTTCCTGTCGAACGTGCTCGTGCTCGTCGTCCTCGCGCCCCAAGAACGGCACTTCTCGCCCGGCGGCTACTGGGCCTTCGTGGCGACGGCGGCGGTCGCCTCGCTGGGGGCGGGCTACGCCGTGTTGCTGGCGTACAGCCCCGAGCCGAACGTCGCGTTCTACGGGATCAGCGGGCTCGGCTACGCGCTCGCGGGGTTCGCGCTGGTCCGCGGGATCCGGGTTCGCCGGCGGCTCGCGGAACTGGACGTCGTGGCCGCGGTGCTGGGCGTCTCCTCGGTCGTCGAGGTGGCGGTGAACCTCCTCACGAGCCTGCCGGCGACGCCCGTCGCCGTCAACGGCGGCCACCTCGCGGGCCTGCTCGTCGGCGTCGTGTTCGGGGGCTGTGGCGGCCCGGCCGAAGCCGGTCGGCGGGGAGCGAGACCGCCGCCGTCGACGCGGACGCCGACGGCCCTCAGTAGTCGCCGAGGCTGGACTGGCCGCCCGCGCCCCCGTCGGCCAGCCCGGCCAACTCCGCCGCCCGCGCGACGGTCTCGTCGAACGCGTCGGCCTGGCTCCGGTCGTACAGCGTCGCCGCGGGGTGGAGACACACGAGCAGGCGGACGGCCGTGTCGCCGACGCGGGCGTCGAACACCTCGCCGTTCTCCGTCGTCACCGCGACCGACCGATCCAGCAGGTGCTGGGAGGGCACTTTCCCGAGCGTGACGACGAGTTCGGGGTCGACGCGGGCGAGCTCCTCCGCGAGGTAGCCGCGGCAGTTCGCCAACTCGTCGGTCGTCGGGTCACGGTTGTCCGGCGGCCGACAGCGCACGCAGTTGGTGATCCGCACGTCGGCGCGGGCGAGGCCGGCGTCGCGCAGCGCGTCGTCGAGCACCGTCCCCGAGCGGCCGACGAACGGCTCGCCCTCCGCGTCCTCGTTCGCGCCCGGCGCCTCGCCGACGAACACGAGGTCGGCGTCCGCCGGGCCGACGCCGTTGACGATCCGCGAGCGCGACTCCACGAGCGCCGGGCAGCGCTCGCAGTCGGTCGCACACAGGTCCGCGTCCAGCGACTGCTCGCTCATACCCGAACGCGGCCCGCCGCGGCCGTAAACCTACCCGTCCCGGCCGCCGCCCTCGGGGTGCCCCGCCCCGGTGGCTCCGGGTCGTCGAGGTACGACCGCCCGGCGCGGGCGGCCACCTTCGCCACGCGGAGCGGCTCGGGCCTGCGGCGACCCGCGGGCGTGTGGGCGCGGACGAGCCGGCGCGCCTCGGCGCCGTCGACGCCGACGGCACGGACCCACAGGTCCGGTTCGTCGTCGCCGGCTCCGTCGGTGGCGTCGGCGTCCGCGGCGTCGTCGAGCCGGACCGGCAGTCGGTCGGGGAGCGATCGGTACGCCGCGAGCCGGCGGTCGAGCGCCTCGCCGGCGAAGTGTTCGCGGAGGTGCGGCTCCAGCCCCGCGCTCGCCTCGAAGGAGACCGCCAGCACCGGGCGGCCGACGGCCGCGCGGACGGCCGCGAGGTCGACGACGTTGAACCACGCGGGAGCGACGCCCGCCACGAGGAGGTAACGGACGTCCTCGCGGTCGAGGCGCCGCCAGCAGTCGACGACGGCGTCGGTCGCGTCGGTGCCGCCGACCGTACACGTCGAGAACGAGAGCCCGTCGACCGCGCGGTCGCGGCGGACGACCGCCCCCGCGACCGTCGCGTGCTCCGGGGCGCCGGCGCCGTCACTCGCGGAGACGGCCACCCCGAGCGCACGCGTACCGGGGGTCACCACGGGGGGACGGACGTCGCCCGGGCGCTCAGTCCTTCATCTCCTCGAGCTTGTCGAGGAGCTCGTCGTTCGAGGCCTCGAACTCGAACTCCACGTCGCCGTCGTGTTCGGCGTCGCCGCCGTCGACGGTCGCCGAGTCGAGGTCCGAGTCGACCTGCTGGTTCTCCTGTTCGGACTCGTCGTAGCTCCCGAAACCCATGCTCGTCCGAGGCTAGCCGGTTCCGACGGAAATATCTGAGGGTCGTCTCGGATCCGTGACACGCGGCTGCCGCGGCAGGTCGGCTTTTACGCCTCCGTACCGACGGCCGGGACATGGACGCGGTCAACGTCACGGCCGACGCCGAGGACTTCACCTGTAACGCCTACTTCGTCGACGGCGCGGTGCCGACGCTCGTCGACGCGGGCACCATGCCGGGCGTCGCGGACGTGATCGCCGAGCACACCGCCGACCTCGACCGGGTGGTCCTCACGCACCAACACCACGACCACGTGGGCGAACTCGACGCCGTGCTCGACGCGTTCGACGCCGAGCTGTACGCCCACGGCGAGCACCCCCGACGGGACCACCCCTTGGAGGACGGCGACGAGGTGGCGGTCGGCGACGAGACCGCCGAGGTCGTGTACACGCCGGGCCACGCCGCCGACCACGTGTCGCTGGTCGCCGAGACGGCGGTGTTCTCCGGCGACGTGGTCGTGTACGACGACGGCGCCTTCGACGACGGGTCGTTCGGCCGGACGGACATGCCGGGCCAGTCGCGCGAGCGACTCATCGAGAGCCTCGGCGACCTGCTCGACCGCCTCCCGGACTCGGTGGTGTCGCTGTACGCGGGCCACGGCGGCGCGTTCCACGCCGACCCCGCCGGCGACTCGGTGCGCGACGTGATCGAGCGGGCGCTGTCGCGGGCGGAGCGACGCGAGCCGAAGTACCCGGCGGAGTGAGCCGCGGGCCGGGCGTCCCCGTCGCCGAGGGGTCGGCAGGGGCGGCGACGAGGCGAGGTCCCGGCGCGGCCGCTGGTGGGCGGGGTGTCGCGAGAAGCGTGTCGCCGGACGCGGGGTCCGGCGGACGGCGTTAGGCGGTGCGGGGCTCCTTCGCCTTGGGGCGCAGGCGGCTGTAGCCGCACTTGCGACAGTGCTTCGCGCGCTTCGGGTTCCGCGCGTTACATCGCATGCAGATGAGCTTGTCGAGGATGCGAGCCTCGGCCGCCTCGAATTTCGCCATACGTGTGTGAAGCGGCGCCGTCCGTGTTAACGGTTGCGAGTCGGACTCCGGTCGCGGCGTTACGCGCCGGCGCTCGCGAGCGCCTCCTCGAGGTCCTCGCGCTGGGTGACGCCGACGAACCGGTCGACGACGCCGTCGTCGTTCTCGACGATGAGGGTGGGGAGCGAGCGCACGGAGTACTGGTTCGCGATCTCCTGTTCCTCCTCGACGTCGACCTTCTCGAAGCTCACGTCGGGGTAGTCCTCGGCCAGTTCGTCGAGGATCGGGTCCTGGGTCTTACAGGGGCCACACCAGTCCGCGTAGAAGTCCTTGAGTCGAACGCTCATACCGCTCGGTGGTTGCGACGGCCCGCACATAACGGTTTCTCACCCGGACCGCGATCGGTCGCCCGCGCCGCCGTCGCGGCGCCACCGCGCCGTCGATCGCGGGTCGAAAGGCTTAGGCGGCCGACTCTCATGGGTGCGCGTATGAGCAGCGGCCAGAACAGCGGCGGCCTGATGTCCAGCGCGGGGCTCGTCCGCTACTTCGACGCGGAGGACCGCAACGCGATCCGGATCGACCCGAGAACCGTCGTCGCCTTCGGCCTCCTGTTCGGCCTCCTCGTGTTGATCCTCGGGTTCGCCTTCTGAGTCCGGGTCCCGAGCCGACCGACCGACCGACACGTTTTCACCCGCCGCGCGTCGACTCCGTCCCATGAAAGCGGGCGTGATCGCCGTGCAAGGCGACGTCTCCGAACACGCCGACGCGGTGCGCCGCGCGGCCGCGAGCCACGGCGTCGACGCGGAGGTCGTCGAGATCCGCGACGCCGGCGTCGTCCCGGACTGCGACGTCCTCCTGATGCCGGGCGGGGAGTCGACGACCATCTCGCGACTCCTACACGACGAGGGGATCGCCGAGGAGATCGTCGCCCACGTCGCCGCGGACAAACCCCTGCTGGCCACCTGTGCGGGCCTGATCGTCGCCGCCCGCGACGCGAAGGACGACCGCGTGGCGACGCTGGGGCTGCTCGACGTCAGCGTCGACCGCAACGCGTTCGGCCGGCAGGCGGACTCCTTCGAGGCCCCGCTCGACGTGACGGGGCTCGACGAGCCGTTCCCCGCGGTGTTCATCCGCGCGCCGGTCATCGACGCGGTCGGCGACGACGTCGCGGTGCTCGCGTCGTGGGACGGCGACCCCGTCGCCGTGCAACAGGGGTCGGTGATCGCGACCTCGTTCCACCCGGAGCTGACGCCCGACTCGCGGATCCACGACCTCGCGTTCTTCGGGCAGGACCACGCCGCGTCGCCCGCGGACGCGGACACCGACGCGGGGGCGGACGCGTGAGCGAGGAGTCGGGCGTCGGCGACGGCGCGGGCGACGGCGAGTCGGGTGCCGTCCCCGACGAGGCGGTGTTGGACGCGCTGTTCGCCACCATCGAGGACCGCAGGGAGCGGCTCCCGGAGGGCTCGTACACCGCGTCGCTGTTCACCCACGAGAAGGGGGAGAACGCCGTGTTGGAGAAGATCGGCGAGGAGGCGACCGAGACGATCCTCGCGGCGAAAGACGACGACGACGAGGAACTGCGCGCCGAGGCGGCCGACCTCGTGTACCACCTGCTCGTGCTGTTCGCGCGCAAGGAGATGGACCTCGGCGACCTCCGCGGCGAGCTGCGCGAGCGGTTCTGACGGCGCGGTCGCCCTCGGCGCGACGCAGTACTGCCACACCCGGTGTCCTTATCGGGCGGGCCGGCGGACGGCGGGGTATGCAGGCAGTCACGCTCGGTCCCGCGGGGACGTACTCCCACCGGGCCGCCCGAGCCGTCGCCGACGATGTCGCGTTCCGCGAGTCGGTCACCGCGATCGTCGAGGCCGTCGCCGACGGCTCGTTCGACCGCGGCGTCGTCCCCGTGGAGAACAGCATCGAGGGGAGCGTCACCGAGAGCCTCGACGCGCTCACCGAGGCGGACGTGGCGGTCGTCCGCGAGATCGTCACGCCGATCCGGCACGCGCTGCTCGCGCAGGCCGAGACGTTCGACGTGGTCGCCTCCCACTCGCAAGCCCTCGCACAGTGTCGCGACTACCTCGAGCGGGAGTACCCGGACGTCCGCCGGGAGGCGGTCGCCTCGACCGCGCGCGGCGTCGAGCGCGCCCGCGAGGACCCGGCGGTCGCGGGGATCGGCCACCCGGCGAACGCCGCGGCCGACGACGGCGGCGTCGACCTCCGGGTGCTGGCCGAGGACATCCAGGACAAGTCGTCGAACGCGACGCGGTTCCTCGTCATCGCGCGCGAGGACGAGCGCACGGACGCCGGCGGGAAGACCTCCGTCGTCGTCTACCCCGGCGCCAACTACCCCGGGCTGTTGCTGGAGCTGTTGGAGGCGTTCGCCGACCGCGACGTGAACCTCTCGCGCATCGAGTCGCGCCCGAGCGGCGAGCGCCTCGGCGACTACCTGTTCCACATCGACTTCGAGGCCGGCCTCTACGAGGAGCGCGCACAGGCGGCGCTGGACGACGTGAGGGGACTCGTCGGCAACGGGTGGGTCCGCGTGCTCGGATCGTACGACACCGAACACGTGGTGTACTGACCGCCGACGGCCGCGGCCGGACACCCCGTCGGTCGGACGCCCGTGTAGTCACGAACAGGTGACGCCGCCGCCGTCGCCCCCGGCGCCGGCGTCACACACCCGCTGTGCGCCGAGGGGTCGCTGTCACCGCACGCCGGCCGTGGTCCCGTGTTCGGCCTTCGACGCTCGGGGGATTACGACCCGTTCTCGGCGACAGGTACAAGCACGACAACGGTCTATCGGTTGATATGACGCGACGAAGCCCGTTCGACGACGTGACGGACCTGTTCGACCAGTTGGGCGAGGAACTCGACGAGGTCGGGTCGAGCCTCGAGGGGCGCGTCCGCACCGACGTGCGGGTGGACGTGCTCGAACGCGACGGGGCGTACGTGGTCAGCGCCGACCTCCCCGGGTTCGACGCCGACGACATCGAGTTGACGGTGTCGGGGCGGGATCTGACGCTCCGGGCCGACGCCGAGACGGACGCGGAGGCGGACGCAGAGACGCCGACGGGCCGGTACCACCGGCGCGAGCGACGGGCCCGCTCGCTCGCTCGACGGCTCCGGCTCCCGGGCGAGGTGGTCGAGGAGGAGGCGACGGCGTCGTACGAGGACGGCGTGTTGCGGGTGACGCTGCCGAAGGCCGCCGTCGAGAAGGGCGGAACCCGGATCGACGTGGCGTAAGACGGAGCGGAGAACGGGACGAACGCGGCGGGCGTCAGTCGGCGGTCGCGATCTCGCCGGCGTGGTACGCCTCGGCGTAGTCGACGAAGTTGCGCAGGATGCGCAGCCCCGTCTCGCCGCTCTTCTCGGGGTGGAACTGCGTCCCCATGACGTTGCCCGCCTCGTTGGCGGCGATGGCGGCGAACCGGCGGCCGTACTCGCAGGAGGCGATGGTCCGGTCGGTCACGCCCGCGCAGTAGGAGTGGACGAAGTACGCGTAGTCGCCCGCGTCGATCCCGTCGACGAGCGGGTGGTCGCGCTCGGGCGTCAGTTCGTTCCACCCCATGTGCGGCACCTTCACCGAGTCGGGGAGCCGTTCGACGCGCCCCTCGATGAGGCCGAGCCCCGCGACGGTGTCGCCCTCGGGGGCGCCCTCGGTGCTCTCGTCGTACATGAGCTGGAGGCCGACACAGACCCCCAACACCGGGGTGTCCGCGGCCTTCTCGACGAGCACGTCGTGGAACGGCTCGGAGTTGGCGACGCACTCGCGGAACGCGCCCACGCCCGGCAACACGAGCGCCTCCGCGTCGCGGATCGCGTCGGGGTCGTCCGAGACCGACACGTCGGCGCCGGCGCGTTCGAGCCCCCGGCGCAGGCTCCGGAGGTTCCCCACGCCGTAGTCGATGATCGTGACGTCCATACCCGACCTGCGAGGCGGCCGGTGAAAACGGTTACCCGTCCGTCGGCGGCCGCCCGGCCGCGGGGGCGCACGGCCCCGTCGATTTCGCCGGGACGAAACGCCCGAATTCCGGCTCGTGACGCGGGCTATCACGCGTCCAGCGGTGCTTAATACCTGAGCGCGCCTCCGTAGGGGTGGAGACACACCATGAGCAACATCACCCCCTTCGACGAGATGAACCGCGTGTTCGACCGCATGTCCCGCGACTTCGGCCGCATGGACCTGAGCGAACGTCGGCCGCATGAACTGGGGCGACGTCGAGTCGATGCGACGATCCGGCATCGACATCGACCTCGCCGAGTACGACGACGAGATCGTCGTCGTGGCCGACCTCCCCGGGTTCGACCGCGAGCACATCGACCTGACCGTCCGCGACGACGTGCTCACCATCGCCGCCGAGCGCGTGCTCGAGTCCGACGACGCCGACGAGTCCGGCTCGTACCTCCGCCGCGAGCGCCGCGCCGAGTCGCTGCGCCGCTCCGTCGGCCTCCCCGCCGAGGTCCGCGAGGACGACGCGAGCGCGACGTACTCCAACGGCGTGCTCACCGTCACCCTCCCCAAGACGACCGTCGAGGAGGGCTCGGACAGCCACCGCATCGACGTCAACTGATCGATCCGACCCGGCGACCGATCGGGGTTCTGTCCCCCGATAGCCGACTGCAAGCGGCACCGTCGCCTTCGGTCCCCCGTCCCCGCGTCCCTCCGCGCTCCAGCCCGCCCTCCGACCGACCAGACGTCGTGCCGAACCCGACGACGCCCGTTCTCCCGCCGTCCCCTGCCCGACACAGCCTTGTTCGTGCTCCCCCTGACGTGACCCGTGTCCAGTGATCGCCGTCCGGGAACCGCCCGCGACCGCGCCGTCGCCGGCGCGGCGTGGGCGCTCGTCGCCGTCCACCTCGGCGTCTCGCTCGCCGGCGTCGCCGCCTTCCTGTCCGTGCCGGGCTGGGGCGGCGGCTTCTCCGGGCCGGGCGACGGCGCCGTCATCCTCTCGGTCGTCGCGCTCGCGGCCGCCGTCGGCGCGTGGCGCGGCGGCCTCCCGGCGACCGCGACCGAGCGCGCCCGCCGTCTCGAACTCGCCGGCGGCCTCGTCGTGTTCCCGGGCGCGTGGGTCGCGCTGTTGGTCGCGTTCGTCCCCTGCTCGACGCTGGTCGGCGTTCCGGTGGACCTGCTCCCGCTGGCCGCCAACGCCCTGCCGGCGCTGGCGGTGCTCGTCGTCGTGTACGGCTTCGGGCCGTTCGCCGCCGGCGAGGACGCCGGCCGCGACGTGGACTTGAACTGGAACGAACGGAACTGAGTCGGGAGCGCCGCCGGTCGGTCGGGCTACTCCGCGATGTCGATCGCGGGTCGCCCCGGCTCGGCCTTCTTCGTGACGTGGTCGTCGGCCTCGTCGGCCGTGAGCACGCGGACCGGCGCCTCGAACTCCCGTTCGATCAGCCACGCCGCCGCCTCCAGCGCCTCGCGTTCGCGTTCGGGCGCCAGCGCGGGCCGGAGCGCCTCGCGCTCGGCCTGCAGGTCCTTCGCGTAGTCCGCGGCCGCCGAGCCGTGGCGCTGGATGTCGGGGTTCTCCATCAGTTCGCCCACCAGGTTCGGCGCGTCGCTGGCGATGGCGATGTCCAGCGCCTCGTGTTTCCACGCGGGCGCCACGACCACGTCGATGCGCTCGGGGTCGTCGATGCCCGCGACCTCGACGATGTTGCGGACGTCCTCGCGGGTGTTCTCGACCAGCTGGCGGCGCCGCTCGGCCGCCTCGGTGTCGACGTCCGCGGCCGGCCAGTCGGCCTCGACCAGCATGCCCTCGTCCTCGCCGGTCAACTCCGCGTACAGCTCCTCGGTCAGGTGGGGCGCGACCGGCGCCAGCAGCTTCAGCGCCGCGCGGACGCCGCGCTCGAACGTCGGCGCGTGCACCTCGTCGACGTACGCGCGGTAGCTGCGCAGCGTCCCGACCAGCTGTTGGGCCTCGCGGGTCGCCAGGTCGAAGCCCAGGTCGTCGAAGTTCTCGGTGGCGACGGCGACCGCGGCGTCGACCTCCGAGCGGACGTACCGCGCGGCGGCCGTGTCGTCGCCGTCGGCGTCGGCGGCCGCGAACGACCGCACGGTGTCGGCCAGCCGCGCCAGGAACCGGTGGGTGGACTTGACGCCCTCCTCGGACCAGTCGAACGCCGTGTCGGGCCGCGCGGCCTGCATCATGAACAGGCGGGCGGTGTCGGCGCCGTACTCGTCGACGATGCGCTGGGGGGAGACGGTGTTGCCCTTCGACTTGGACATCTTCTCGCCGTCCAACTGGACCATCCCCTGGCCCAGCAGGTTCGTGAACGGCTCGCGGTGGGCCAGCATGTCCATGTCCGCGATGGCTTTCGTGGCGAACCGCGCGTACAGCAGGTGCATCACGGCGTGCTCCAGCCCGCCGACGTACTGGTCGACGGGCATCCACTCGTCGGCGCGCTCGGCGTCGAACGGCGCGTCCGTCAGGTCCGGCGAGACGTAGCGCAGGAAGTACCACGAGGAGTCGACGAACGTGTCCATCGTGTCCGTCTCGCGCACCGCCTCGCCGCCGCAGTCGGGGCAGGTCGTGTGTTTCCACTCCTCGGCGGCGTCCAGCGGGTTGCCGGTCGTGTTGACGAACTCCGGCAGTTCCACCGGCAGGTCCTCCTCGGGCACCATCACGGGCCCACACTCGTCGCAGTGGATCACCGGGATCGGCGTTCCCCAGTAGCGCTGGCGGGAGATCAGCCAGTCGCGCAGGCGGTACTGCGTGTGGAACGCCGCCGAGTCGATGTCGGCGGTCAGTTCCTCGCGGGCGGCGGCGCTCGGCAGGCCGTCGTACGCGCCGCTGTTGACGAGCACGCCGTCGTCGGTGTAGGCGCCGTCGCTCACGTCGGGCGCCTCGGCCTCGGCGCCGTCGTCGGGGTCGGGCGCGACGACGGGGACGATGCCGACGCCCATGCGCTCGGCGAACGCGTGGTCGCGCTCGTCGTGGCCGGGGACGCCCATCAGCGCGCCCGTCCCCACGTCAGAGAGGACGAAGTCGGCGACGAAGACGGGCACCTCCTCGCCCGTCGCGGGGTTCGTCGCGGTCAGCCCCGTCTCGACGCCGTTCGGTTCGTCGCCGTCGGGATCGGCCACTTCCTCGACGAAGTGGGCCACGTCGTCGTCCGCGGCGGCCAGCTCCTCGGCGATCGGGTGGTCGGGTGCCAGCGCGAAGAACGTCGCCCCGTAGATCGTGTCCAGTCGGGTCGTGAACGCCTCGACCGGCCCGTGGCCCTCGACGTCGAACTCGACGCGCGAGCCCTCCTGCTTGCCGATCCAGTTGCGCTGCATCTCGCGGACGCTGTCGGGCCACCCCTCCAGGTCGTCGATGGCGGCCAGCAGTTCGTCGGCGTACTCGGTGATGCCCAGCGTCCACTGGTCCAACTCGCGCTGTTCGACCAGGGTGTCGCAGCGCCAGCAGTGTTCGTCCTCGCCCTCGACCTGCTCGTCGGCCAGCACCGTCTCGCAGGAGGGACACCAGTTCACCTCGGCGGCGCGGCGCTCGACGAGCCCCTCGTCGTGGAACCGCTGGAACAGCCACTGGTTCCACTTGTAGTACTCCGGCTCGCAGGTGGTGACCTCGCGGTCCCAGTCGTAGCCGAAGCCCATCGACTCCATCTGCCCGCGCATGGTGTCGATGCAGTCCATCGTCCACTCGCGGGGGTTCGTGTCGCGCTCCTTGGCGGCGTTCTCGGCGGGCAGGCCGAACGAGTCCCACCCCATCGGGTGGAGGACGTCGTCGCCGCGCATCCGCCGGTAGCGGGCGTACGCGTCGGTGATCGTGTAGTTGCGGACGTGCCCCATGTGCAGTTTCCCGGACGGGTACGGGAACATCCCCAGCACGTACGTCGGGTCGTCGGCGTCGTCCGGCGTCCGGTAGACGTCGGCCTCCGCCCACGCCTCCTGCCAGCGTCGTTCGACCGCCGTGTGGTCGTAGCCCTCCTCGGACATTTCTTACTTCCACGTTCGACCGCTTCTACCCCTATACCTTTCCATCGAACACAGCGATAGTTGCCACCACACCGCACGGCGACGTGCGGGCCATCCGGTCCCCTCGCCGGTGTCGATCCGGCGCAAGGGGTATGGTGTCAGCGGGCCTACGTCGACCACATGAGTACGGAGATCGAGACGGCCGACGGGAGCGACGACGCCGGACTGTTGCGCACGGCGTACCGGACGGTCACGCCGGGGTACGACTCACACGAGGACGACGAGATGAACGCCATCGGCTGGGCGATCTTCCTCGGCGTCGTCGCCATCATGCTGCCGCTGCTCCCGTTCGTCGCGATCGTCTGGGGGATCAGCAAGGTCGTCGAGGCGATCACCGGCGACGACGACGCCGAGGAGTAGCCGCCGCGCCGCGTGCGGGACGGGCGCCGCCTCAGTCGGCCAGCCCGAGCAGGTCGAACGCGTAGCCGTTGTCGCGCTCGTCGGCGTGTTCGTACACGACGTGGGCGGCGGCGACGTCCTGGATCGCGAGGCCCGTGGAGTCGAACACCGTGACGCCGTCGTCGGCCGTGCGGCCCGCCTTCTCGCCGACGACGATCTCGCCGATCTGCCCGTAGATGTCGTCGTCGCCGAGGACGCCCGCGTTGTACGGGACGTTGATCTCCCCGGAGTGGGTGGTCTGCTCGTAGTCGTCGATCACGAGCTTGGCGTCGAGCAGCACCTCGTCGGCGAGTTCGTGTTTCCCCTCCGCGTCGGCGCCCATCGCGTTGATGTGCGTGTGGTCGCCGACGGCGTCGCGCGGGACGATGGGCTCCTCGACGGGGGTGACCGTCGAGAGCACGTCACAGCTCGCCGCCTCCGCGATGGAGCCGGCCCGGACGTCGAAGCGCCCCTCGAAGGCGTCGATGAAGCGGGCGACGCGCTCCTCGCTGAGGTCCGAGACGACGACCTCCTCGATGTCGCGCACCGTCGAGATGGCCTCCAACTGCGTGTACGACTGGACGCCCGCGCCGACGATCCCCAGCGAGGCGGCGTCGGCGACGGCGAGGTGGTCGGTCGCGACCGCGGCGGCGGCGCCCGTGCGCTTCATCGTCAGCTCCGTCCCGTCGAGGATGGCGAGGGGGAACGCGTTCTTCGGGTCCGAGTAGATCATCGTCCCCATCACCGTCGGGAGGTCGTAGTCGGCCTCGTTGTCCGTGTGGACGTTCACCCACTTCACGCCCGCGGCGTCCCAGTCGCCGGCGTCGAGGTACGCGGGCATCGAGCGGAAGTCGCCGTTGTACTGGGGGAGGTCGATGTAGCTCTTGGGCGGCATCTGGGCGTCGCCGCGCTGGTAGGCGGCGAACGCCTCCTCGACGGCCGGGACCAACTCGGCCATCTCGGCGTTGTCGTGGACGTCGTCGCTGTTGAGCAGGAGCGTCTTCATGCGCGCAATTCTTGCGTCGCCCGATTAGAAGGCTCCGGTACGACCGCTCGTCCGCGAGCCGGCCGCCCGCTCGGGAGGCGACCGTCCCGTGTCGGCGAGCGGCCGTCCCGACTCGGCCGGTGGTCGCCCCCGATCGACTCGATTAACTCGACTTAATCGGGGTTATCGGGCGCTCGAACGCCCGAATCCGGCTTCCGGGTCTCCACCCCTCTTTACGGCGGCGCCCACAGGGTCGGGTGCAGCATGACACGCACGAAGCTGTTCGCGATCGGACTCGCGGCACTGCTCGCGGTGACCGGCGTCGCGGCCGCGACCCCGGGGAACGCCCCCGCGGACGCGGGCGCCGGCGACGACGCACGGGCCGGCCCGCCCACCACCCTGCCCGAACAGGTGCCCGACTTCGTGGGCGACATCCACGACGAGATCCGGTCGTTCGTCGACGGGAACGTGGAGGCCCTCGGCGAGGCCGTCTCCGACGTCGCGGGCGGTGACGGCGCCGAGAACGGCGACGAGTCCGGCGACGCGACCGACGACGGATCGACGACGACCACCGCGTCCGCCGCGTGACGCGGCCCGGACGCCCCGCCGACGCAGGCCCTCCCGCGGACCGACGCCGTCTCCGGGACCGACCGATCCCCGACCGGCTCGACGTCCCCGACAGAAGACACTTGTAACGACGTCGAGCGATCACTGCCGTGCCGCCCTCCCGCCTCACCGTCATCACGGTGTTCCTCGTCGCGGTCGTCCTCGCCGGAGGGTGCCTCGGGACCCCCGGACAGGCGACCACGGCGTCGGCGTCGACGACCGCACAGCCGACCGAGACGCACGCCGGGACCGAGTACGCCGCACACCGGCCGGCCCCGAGCCAGTCCGTGACGCTGGAGAACCGGTGGGACCGGTCCGTCTCGATCCGTGTGACGGTCGTCCGCGTCGCCACGGGCGAGACGGTGCTGGACGAGACGTTCGCGGTCGACCCCGGCAGCGAGGTCGCGGCGTACGACACCGTCGAGGCCGACCCCCAGGGGGTCGAGCGGTTCACGATCACGGCGACGGCGCTGAACGCGACGGAGTCCGTCTCGATCGAGACCTCGCGGTGCTACGGCGGCGCCTACGTCTCGATCACCGAGGACGGCGAGCTGTTCGCGACGTACGCGATCTGTTGAGCGACGGCGCGGCCGCTCGTCGTCGCGGCGTCGAAAGAAGTGGTGTGGTCGATCGAGCGCGGTGCGGTGGTCGGGTGGGGGAGTGAATCAGGTCGTGCCCTGCTTCACATCGCGCCGCCCATGCCGCCCATACCGCCCATGCCGCCCATGCCGCCGCCGGGCGCGCCGCCCTCCTCGTCGTCGTTGCCGCCGGTAGACAGGTCGCCCGCGGCGATGATGTCGTCGATCTTGAGGACGAGGTTCGCGGCCTCGGTGGCGCTGGACAGCGCCTGCTCCTTCGCGTGGGCCGTCTCGACGACGCCCGCCTCGAAGGTGTCCTCGATCTCGCCGGAGAACACGTTCAGGCCGGCGCGCTCCTCGCCGCTCTCGTGGGCGGCGCGGAGGTCGACCAGCGTGTCGATGGAGTCGAGGCCGGCGTTCTCCGCGAGGACGCGCGGCACGAGTTCGAGCGCGTCGGCGAACGCCTCGACGGCGAGCTGCTCGCGGCCCTCGACGGAGTCGGCGTAGTCGCGGAGGCGCGAGGCGAGTTCGACCTCGATGGCGCCGCCGCCGGCGACGATGCGGCCGTCGGACACCGCGGTGGAGACGACGTCGAGGGCGTCCTGGACGCCGCGCTCCAGCTCGTCGACGACGTGGTCGGTCGAGCCGCGCAGCAGCAGCGTGACGCCGTGGGCGTCGTCGCCGCCCTCGACGTAGAACAGCTCGTCGGCGTCGTCACGCGACACCGAGCCGTGCCCGAGGTCGGCGGCGGTCGCCGACTCGACGTCGGAGACGATGTTCGCGCCGAGGATGTTCTTGAGGAAGCTCAGGTCGGACTTCTTCACGCGGCGGGCCGCGAGGATGCCCTCCTTCGCGAGGTAGTGCTGGGCGAGGTCGTCGACGCCCTTCTGGCAGAAGACGACGTTCGCGCCCGTCTCCTTGATCGCCTCGACCTTCGCCTTGAGCTGCTCCTCCTCCTGGTCGAGGAACTGCTGGAGCTGGTCGGGCGAGTCGATGGACACCTGCGTGTCCACGTCGGCCTCCTCGACCTCGATGGGGTCGTTGAGCAGGAGGATCTTCGCGTCCTCGACCGTCGAGGGCATGTCGTCGTGGAGCGGGTCCTTGTCGACGACCGCGCCCTGCAGGAGCTCGGACTCGCCGGCCGAGCGGCCGGTCTGCGTCTCCATCGCGACGTTCTCCAGGTCGACGACGTGGCTGCCGTCGTCGGCCTCGACGGTGACCTGCTTGACCGCGCGGTAGATGAGGTCGGCGAGGACCTCCTTCTCCAGCTCCGCGCCCTTGCCGGTCATGGAGGTCTCGGCGACCTTCCGGATCAGCTCCTCGTCGTCGGGGTCGACGGACTCGGCGACCTCGTCGACCTCGGCGCGGGCCTGCTCGCTGGCGAGGTGGAAGCCCTTGATGATCGCCGTCGGGTGGATCTCCTGCTCGAGGAGGTCCTCGGCGTTCTTGAGGAGCTCGCCCGCGATGGCGACGGCCGTCGTCGTGCCGTCGCCCGCCTCGTCCTCCTGCGTCTCGGCGACCTCGACGATCATCTCGGCCGTCGGGTTGTCGATGTCCATCGTCTGGAGGATGGTGACCCCGTCGTTCGTGATGGTTACGTCGCCCATCGAGTCGACGAGCATCTTGTCCATCCCCTTCGGGCCGAGCGTCGAGCGCACGGCCTCGGCGACGGCACGCGCCGCGGAGATGTTGTATTCCTGCGCGTCCTTGTCCTTCACCCGCTGGGAGTCCTCACCCATGATGATCATGGGCTGACCCTGCATTCGTCGCTGGCTCATGTACGGTCCCAAGTGAGGTTGTGATTCTACATAAAACCTCGGGTTCGATGGGGTAGCGGTCCGTCCGGGTCGCGGACCGACGGACACCGAAAACCGCAAGACTGCGGTCCGTTGCAGGGTGACAATCGGTGACAAACTACACGACCACCGTGTCCTCGGAGTTCGAACAGAATGCCGTGTTTATATGCTACTCCTCGACGGGATCCTTCGCCGCGAACCCGCCCGCGGGCTCCTTCCAGTGGACGCGGACGGTGCCGATCGCGAACGCGTCGTCGGTGTCGGTGTCGCGAGCGACCGCGAGGGTGTTCGTCCCCTCCACGAGTTCGGTGCCGGAGACGGTGTCGGTCCACAGCTGCCAGCCGTCGTTCGGGGGGATGTCGAAGCCGGTGAGCGGCTCGTCGTTCACGAGGATCTGGTGGCCGTACTCGGCGACGTCGAACGCCTGGATCTCGAGGTACGCCTCCCGGGCGTCGGCGGTCGACACCTCGAACTCGTGTCCGTCGGTGCGGTCGCCGACGTCGTCGGCCCACTCGAGGTCTAACGTCGCGCCGTCGGGCGCCAGCTGTGCGCCGACGTAGACGGTCGCGTACGTCGCACGTTCGGTCATCGTCGGCCGGTTTGCTCCGGGCCGGCAAAAAGACGGCTCTTCGCGCCGCTGTGCGTTACTCGGCCTCTTGCGGCGGCGCGGACAGGAGGTCGGACCCCGTGTCGTCGGGCGGATACTCCGGGAGTGTGTCGTCGTCGAGCGTCTCGATCTCCCGTTCGGCGAGTTCGGTCTCCAGTTGCTCGCGCTTCTTCCGGCCCTGACGTTCACGTCCGCGCTTCGTGTCTGCCATTGACACCCGTGACAAACACCCCCATGATTATGAATCTTTCCGAGCGGGCCACACCTGAGCACTTATGCGACGCGCCTCCCGTCGTCGGCTGTGACCGAACGTTCAGGCGATCTCACGCGACGGGCGCTGCTCGCGGCGGTCGGCGGCGGGGCGCTCGCCGGCGGCGCCCTCGGGCCGGTCCGTGGCTACCTCTCCGCGTTCGCGCCGCTGTCTGGCGGGGCGTGGGACGCCGCGGCCGACGACCCGCCGGTACGGGTGCCCAGCGAGCACGGCGCGGCGACCCTCCGGTACGACGACGCGGGCGTGCCCCGGGTCGAGAGCGACGACGAGGCCGCGCTGTGTTTCGCGGTGGGGTACGCACACGGCGCCGACCGGCTGTTCCAGATGGACCTGCAGCGCCGCCAGATGCGCGGCGAACTCTCGGCGGTCGTCGGGACTGCGACGCTCGACTCCGACCGCTTCCACGTCGGCATGGACTTCGCCGGCGCGGCCGACGCGACGTGGGACCTCGTCGCCGACACGGAGGCGGCGCCGCTCGTGGAGGCGTACTGCGAGGGCGTGAACCGTGCCCGCGACGACCTCCCGCTCCCGGTCGAGTTCGAACTGCTCGACTACGAGCCCGCGCCGTGGACGCCGGCCGACGTGATGCTCGCCGAGAAACAGATCGCGTGGGCGCTCACCGGGAGTTTCCGAACGCTCCGCAAGGAGACCCTCCGCGCGGAACTGGGTGCGGAGGCGGCGGCGACGCTCCTGCCGGACCGCCTCGACCACGACGCGGCGATCCTCGGCCACACCGACGCGACCGACGACTGGGCCGTCCCCTCGGGGGCGGCCGCCCGGCCGCCGGCGGACGGGGGCGACGGCTCCTCGCGCGCGGCGCTGGCGACCGACCCGTCGCTGGACGGCTGGCTCGCCGGCAACGAGCCGCCGGCGTGGGTCGGGTCGAACTCCTGGGCCGTCGCCGGCGACCACACCGACAGCGGCGACCCGATGATGGCGAACGACCCGCACCTGACGCTGATGGCCCCGCCGGTGTGGTACGAGGAGGTGTTGCGCCACCCCGACTACCGGGTTCGGGGGGTCACCTTCCCGGGCGTCCCGTTCGTCGTCATCGGGGAGAACGACCGCGGCGCGTGGGGGTTCACCAACGCCGGCTGCGACGTGATCGACTTCTACGAGTACGAGACGCGCGCCGACGGGACCGAGTACCGCTACGGCGACCGCTGGCGCTCGTTCGACGTCGAACCGCACACCATCGAGGTGGCGGACGCGCCCGACGAGGAGGTGACGGTGAAGAAGTCCGCCCACGGCGCGGTGTTGCGCGCGGGGGCGGGCGGCGACGAGTTCCGCTCCGAACTCGGCGTCGCGTGGACCGGCCTGTCGGCGACGCGGACGACGAACGCCATCCTCGCGTTGAACCGCTCGCGCGGCGGCGACGACGTGGACGAGGCGCTCCGCGACTTCGACGAGCCGACGCAGTGTTTCGTGTACGCCGGGCGCGACGGCTCGGTCCGGTATCGCGTCACGGGGAGGGTGCCGATCCGCCGGACGGACGGCGAAGCGGTGCCCGGGACGCGCGTGTTCGACGGCTCCGCCCGCGAGGGCGAGTGGGCCGGCTACACGCCGTTCGGCGAGTCGTCGTGGGAGGGGTTCATCCCGTACGCGGAGATGCCCCACGACGACGACCCGGCGTTCGTCGGCACCGCGAACCAACGGGTCGTCGACGACGCCGACTACCCGTACTACCTCGCGGAGGACTACAGCGAGCCGTTCCGCGGGATCCGGCTGTGGGACCGCCTCGACGCGCTCGTCGACCGCGGCGACGTGACGGCGGCGGACCTGCGCGACCTCCAGCGCGACGTGCACGACGGGCGGCTGGCGCGCTTCCGGCCGGTGCTGGAGGCGGCGCGGTCGGGCTGTCCGGCGACGCCCGCGACGACCTCGACACCGTCCTCGACTGGGACGGCGAAGCCGAGCGCGGCGCCCGCGCGCCGCTGCTGTTCGTCCACTTCCTCGACGCCTACGAGGCCCGGTTCGTCGCGGACGCGCTCGGCGCGCTCGACGACCGGCGCGACCCGGCGGACTACGCGCCCACGCAGTGGGTGCTGGCGACGCTCGGCGACGAGTGGTTCGAGGGCGGCCGCGCCGTCGCCGCGGCGGACGCCTTCCAGAACGCCCGCGAGCGGATCGACGCCGAGGGGTGGGAGCTGTACCGCGACTACAACCGGACGCGGATCGACCACCCGTTCGACCAGTCGTTCCTCAACTACCCGCGCTACCCGACCGACGGCTCGGCGGCGACGCTGTTCAACGTCCGCGTCGATGACGGCGCCGGGAGTAGCTGGCGACAGGTCTGTCCGCAGGACGGGTCGACCTCGCGGTGCATCCTCCCCGGCGGCAACGACGGCAACCCCTACGCCGAGTCGTACGACGACCAGCTGGCGGCGTGGGCGAACGGGGAGTTCAAGCCGATGGACCGGGCGATGCGCGGCGACCTCGCGGTGCGGTTCGCCGGAGGTGACGGCGAGTGACCCGGAGCGACCGCGTCACGCGCTGGAGCGCGACGGCGCTGGCGGCGCTCGCGGGGCTCGGGATCGCGTCGGTCCACTGGCTCGGCCTCGTCGCGGGCGCGGCGCTCGTCGCGCTCCCCCAACGGACGACGGGCCGGGGCTCGCCGCCGGCGTGGCCTTCGGGGCCCTCGCGCTCGTGGTCGCCGCGGGGGCTCCTCCTGACCGGTCCCGACGCCCTCCCGGTCGCGCTGGAGATGACGCAGCCGCTCGGCGTCGCCGTCGGCGTCGCGCTCGTCGGCGGCGCGGTCGGCGGCCTCGTCCGCGGCGTGGTGGGCTGACAGGCGGTCGTCGCGTCCGGTCGCTGTGGTTCGCCGGGGGTCGACCGCACGCCCGCGCAGGCCCCCGACGGTCGCATTCAGGTCACGCGCCGGTTGGTCTCGCCTCGGTACTTGAACCCTCGCGAGCGGCGCGTGGGTCCGATGACGCGCCCGTTAAGTGGCTCCGAACCTTGGCACGTCACAATGACTGGAGGAGCCGTGCGTCACCGAGTAGTCGCCCCCGAACGGGGTGACGCGTAGTGCCCAAGGAGTTCATCGAGGTCCGCGGCGCCGAGGAGAACAACCTCAAGGACCTCGACGTGGAGATCCCCCGCGAGCAGTTCAACGTCGTCACCGGCCTGTCGGGGTCGGGGAAGTCGTCGCTGGCGTTCGACACCGTGTACGCCGAGGGCCAACGCCGCTACATCGAGTCGCTGTCGGCGTACGCCCGGAACTTCCTCGGGCAGATGGACAAGCCGCAGGTCGAGAGCGTCGAGGGGCTGTCGCCGGCCATCTCCATCGACCAGAAGAACGCCGCCAACAACCCGCGCTCGACGGTGGGGACCGTCACGGAGCTCCACGACTACCTGCGCCTGCTGTACGCCCGCGTCGGCCACCCGCACTGCCCGGAGTGCGGTCGCGAGGTCGGCGAGCAGTCCGCCCAGCAGATGGTCCGCCGCGTGTTCGAGTTGCCCGAGGGCACCCGCGCGATGATCGCCGCGCCCGTCGTCCGCGACCAGAAGGGCGCCTTCGAGGACCTGTTCGACGAACTCGTCGCCGACGGCTACTCGCGCGTCGAGGTCGACGGCGAGCAGTACGACCTCTCGCTGGAGCGCCCCGAGTTGGACGAGAACTACGACCACACCATCGACGTCATCGTCGACCGCGTGACGGTCCGCGAGGCGGATCGCTCGCGCATCACCGACTCCGTCGAGACGGCGCTCGACGAGGCGGAGGGCGTCCTGAAGGTGATCCTCCCGGACCCGCCGGAGGACACGGATCTGGGCGGCAACCGCTCGCGCTCGACGGGTGACCTCGCCGGCGAGGGCGACGACCGACTGGTCGTCGAGTTCTCCGAGGACCTGGCGTGCAACCACTGCGGGATCGACTTCTCGGAGATCGAGACGCGGTCGTTCTCGTTCAACTCCCCCCACGGCGCCTGCCCCGAGTGTGAGGGGATCGGCTCGACGAAGGAGGTCGACGAGGACCTCGTCGTCACGGACCCCTCACAGCCGATCAAGCACGTGTTCGAGCCGTGGAGCTACAACCGCTCGTACTACCGCACCCGACTCGACAACGTCGCCGAGCACTTCGGCGTCGACGTGGAGACGCCGTTCGAGGAGCTGACGGAGTCACAGCAGCGCCAGTTCCTCTACGGCACCGACGACGTGGTGAACTTCGAGCAGCAGACGCGCAACGGCGTCCGCCGCAAGACCCAGCGCTTCGAGGGCGTCATCCCGAACCTCGAGCGCCGGCACGTCGAGACGGACTCCGACCGCACGCGCGAGCACATCGAGGAGTTCATGGCCGTCACCACCTGCCCCGAGTGCGAGGGGACGCGTCTGAAGCCCCAGTCGCGGTCGGTGTACGTCGACGGCACCGCCATCACCGAGGTGAACCGGCTGTCGATCGGCGACGCGCTCGCCCACTTCGAGGGGATGGAGGAGACGCTCACCGAGCGCGAGCGCACCATCGCCACGGAGATCCTCAAGGAGATCCGCGCGCGCCTCGGCTTCATGGAGGAGGTCGGGCTGGAGTACCTCACGCTCGACCGCGAGGCCTCCACCCTCTCGGGCGGCGAGAGCCAGCGCATCCGCCTCGCCACGCAGGTCGGCTCCGGCCTCGTCGGCGTGCTGTACGTGCTCGACGAGCCGTCGATCGGCCTCCACCAGCGGGACAACGACCGCCTGCTCGACACGCTCGAAGGCCTGCGCGACCTGGGCAACACCCTGCTGGTCGTCGAGCACGACGAGGCGACGATGCGGCGCGCGGACAACATCATCGACATCGGGCCCGGGCCGGGCAAGCGCGGCGGCGAGATCGTCGCGCAGGGCGACTTCGACGACATCGTGAACACCGACGCGTCGGTGACGGGCGACTTCCTCGCGGGTCGCGAGGTCGTCGCGGTGCCGGAGACGCGCCGCGGCAGCGACGCCGCGCTTACCGTCGAGGGCGCGCGCCAGCACAACCTGAAGGACGTCGACGTGGACATCCCGGTCGGACAGTTCACCGCCATCACGGGCGTCTCCGGGTCGGGCAAGTCGACGCTGATGCACGACGTCCTCTACAAGGGGCTCGCCCGCGAGATGAACGACAACACGGAGGTCGACCCCGGCGACCACGACCGCATCACGGGGATGGACAACATCGAGGGGGTGCGCCTCATCGACCAGTCGCCCATCGGGCGGACGCCGCGCTCGAACCCCGCGACGTACACCGACGTGTTCGACTACATCCGCGAACTGTTCGCGGAGACGAAGCTGGCGAACCAGCGCGGCTACGACAAGGGCCGCTTCTCGTTCAACGTGAAGGGCGGGCGCTGTGAGGAGTGCGGCGGGCAGGGGACCGTCAAGATCGAGATGAACTTCCTGTCGGACGTCCACGTCCCCTGCGAGGAGTGCGGCGGCGCCCGCTACAACGACGAGACGCTCGACGTGACGTACAAGGGCGCTACCATCGCCGACGTGCTCGACATGAGCGTCGACGAGGCGTACGACTTCTTCGAGTCCCACTCCGGCCTCGAACGCCGGCTCGGCCTCCTGAAGGACGTCGGGCTCGGCTACATGCAGTTGGGCCAGCCGTCGACCACGCTGTCGGGCGGGGAGGCCCAGCGCGTGAAGCTCGCGGAGGAGCTGGGGAAGAAGGACGCCGGCGACACGCTGTACCTGCTCGACGAGCCGACGACGGGCCTCCACAAGGCCGACGAGCGGAAGCTGATCGACGTGCTCCACCGGCTCACCGACAAGGGGAACACGGTCGTCGTCATCGAGCACGAACTCGACCTCGTGAAGAACGCCGACCACGTCCTCGATCTGGGCCCCGAGGGCGGCGAGGGCGGCGGCGAGGTCGTCGCCGCGGGCACCCCCGAGGAGGTCGCCGCGAACGACGACTCCCACACCGGCCGCTACCTCCGCGACTACCTCCCGAAGGTCGACGCCGAGGGGCCGCGCTCGGACCGCCGGATGCCCGCGCTCGCCGCCGAGGAGAGCGAGGGCGACGACGACGGCGACGCGGTCGAAGTGCCCGCGACGGACGACTGACGCGGCGGCGACGCGCTCGGCGCACGCACCCGACTTTTGACAGTTCGGCGCGAACGGAAGGCTATGACCACCGTGTACGCCGCGATGCGGGACCACTTCGTCGTCGTCGACGCCGACGGTGCCGAAACGACCGCGGCGGCGTCGCTCGACGGTCGCTCGCTGGAGTGTGTCGCCGTCCACCCCGAGGCGTCCGACCGCGTGTTCGTCGGCACGTTCGGGTCGGGGCTGTGGCGGTCGACCGACGGCGGCGCGTCGTTCGAGCGCGCCGGCGCGCAGGCGATCGAGCAGGACGCGGTGACGGCCGTGCGCGTCGCTCCGAACGCCCCGGACCGGATCTGGGCCGGGACAGAGCCGTCACGCGTCTACCGGTCGGACGACGGCGGCGAGACGTGGACCCACTGCGACGGCCTGAACGACCTCCCCTCCAGCGACGGGTGGGCGTTCCCGCCCCGTCCGCACACCCACCACGTCCGGTGGATCGAACCCGACCCGGCGGATCCGGACCACCTGTACGTCGCCGTCGAGGCGGGGGCGCTCGTCTCCACCCGCGACGCCGGCACGACGTGGGAAGATCGCGTGCCCGACTCCCGGCGCGACACCCACGCGATGGCGACGCACCCGGACGCCCCCGACCGTGCGTGGTGTGCCGCAGGGGACGGCTACGCCGAGACGAACGACGGCGGCGAGACGTGGACCCACCCGCAAGCGGGGCTCGATCGCACGTACTGCTGGAGCGTCGCCGTCGACGCCGGCGACCCGGAGACCGTGCTGGTGTCGGCCGCACGGGGTGCGTTCGAAGCCCACACCGCCGAGCGGGCCGAGACGTACGTGTACCGGCGCACCGGCGACGACGACTGGGAGCGGCTCGACGACCGGGGGCTCCCGCTGGGCGAGGGGGTGACGCGGCCGGTGCTCGCGGCCGGTGCGGCCGGAGCGTTCTACGCCCTGTCGAACCGGGGGCTGTTCCGGACGGGCGACGCGGGCGACTCGTGGACCGAGGTGTCGGTGGCGTGGCCCGACCGCGCCCGCGAACAGACCGCGCGTGGGCTCGTCGTCCTCCCGTAAGCTCATCACGCAAGCCGGGACCAGACGCCCCGTGACGTAGCCAGCTACCGCGCGGCGTCCCGCGGGTGTGTGGCCGCCCGCCGCGTGCCGGATTCGGCCACCTGTCAGCCCGCGACGACCCACGAGATATATCTCCGTCCGCACGAACCAGCGGGTATGTACGACTTCGTCGTGGTCGGCGTCGGTCCGGCGGGCGCGCGCTTCGCCCGGCGGGCCGCCGAGGCCCACTACGACGTGCTCGCGCTGGAGAAAGGCGAGGTCGGCGAGCCCCTCGCCTGCTCGGGGCACGTCTCGACGGACGTCTGGGAGTACGTCCCCGCGGACGCGAAGGAGCGCCTCCTCCAGAACCGCGTGTACGGCGCGGACTTCCACGTCGGCGGCGCCGCCTCCCCGTCGCGGCGCTTCTACAAGCGCGAGGAGATCTCCAACGTTATCGACCGCGTCGAGTTGGACCGCACGCTCGCGACCGCCGCCCGCGACGCCGGCGCCGACGTGCGCGAGGGCCACACCGTCACCGCGGTCGAGGAGCGACCGGGCTACGTCGAGGTGACCGCCAGCGTCGGCGGCGACGAGGAGACGTTCGAGGCGCGGATGGTCGCCGGCGCCGACGGGCCGGTCTCGCGCGTCCGGCGGCAACTCGACCTCCCCGAACCGGCCGAGAAACTGCACGGCGTGCTCGCGTTCGACGACGAGGCCGACCACGGCGACTACGTCGACGTCCACCTCACCGCCCCCCGCTTCTTCGCGTGGCGCATCCCGCGCGGCGACGCCGGCGTCGAGTACGGGCTCGCGGCGCCGCCGGGGCACGAGGTGAACGACCTGTTCGACCGCCTCACCGACGAGTACGACGTGGAGACGGACCGCTTCTGCTCGGGCGCCATCCCGATCGGCCCGCCCGAGCGGACGACCGCGACGCGGGGGTTCCTGCTCGGCGACGCCGCGGCACAGACGAAGCCGTTCACCGGCGGCGGCATCCTCTACGGGATGCGCGCGGCCGACGTCGCCGCCGACGTGATCGACCCGCAGGACCCGAACACCCTCCCGCGCTACGAGGAGGGGTGGCGCGAGGAGTTGAGCCGCGAGATCCGGTTCGGCCACTGGATCCGGCGGGCGTACTCGCTCCCGGAGCCGGTGCAGCGCGCGGGGCTGTGGGCGCTCTCGGGCGAGATCGGTGTCCACATGGACGAGCCGAGTTCGTTCTTCTCCCGGGAGCACCTGAAGAAGCTGTTCTCGTAATCGGCCGTCGACGCGTTCGACCTCGTCGGTTCCGCGTCGATCACCGCTACCGTGACAACGACCGCGGAAGCCCCCGCCGGCGTCGACTCGGTGCGGGCGGCGCGCTCCTCGACTCGTTCGCTTCGCTCACTCGTCTGCGGTGCTCACCGCTCCGCGCCGTCGTCGACAACGGCGGCCCCTTCCAGTCCCACCCAACGGGAGGTCCGTCGAGCGTCGCGGCCGGACGCCCGCCTGTACCGTCGGGAGGAGTCGGGGGCCGTCGCGTGCGGATTTCCCGTGTTACGCCTGTTCGGCGGCCTCGGGGTACGTCGGCAGCCGAAGCGACCGCGCGCTCCCGTCGACGAACGGCAGGTCGGCGCGCTCGGCGGCGACCTCGTCGCCGTCGACGCGAACCGTCAGGTCGCTACCGTCGGCGTCGAAGTCGAGGTACGCGAGCGCGATGGGGCCGCCGACGCTCGGGGAGTCGACGGCTCGGGTCACCTCGCCCACGGACGCGTCGCCGTCGAACACCGCCGCGCCCGGGCCGGGGAGCGCGTCGGGCCGGAGGCCGACGAGCCGCTTGCTCGGGCGCCCGCGGTTCTCCACCTTCGAGACGACCTCCTGGCCGACGAAACAGCCCTTCTCGAAGTCGACCGCGGAGCGAACCCCCGCGACGTTGGGGAGGCGCCCCCGGAGTTCGGCGTCGAACTGCGGCGTCCCCGCCTCGGCGGTGAGCGTGTCCCACGTCGCGTAGCCGAACGGGGCCGCGTTCAGCCCGCGGGTGAGGAGCGTGTCGAACACGTGCGCGGCCTCCTCGGCCGCGCAGACGACCTCGTACCCCTCCTCGCCGGTGGGGTTGTCGCTCGCGATCACGGTGACGCCGACGTCGTCCATCCGGCCGCGGACGAAGCTGAGTTCCGGTTCCGGGGAGCCCGCCCCGTTGAGCACGGACGCGATCTTCTCGGTCGAGGTCGGCCCGTGGACGCCGAACACGCCGAAGTCGGCGCTGGCGTCCCGAAGCTCCACGTCGTCGATGAAGACCTTGTCCTCCCAGTCGTCGACGAGCGGCCCGGCGCGGTCCGGCGGCGTGAACAGCAGGAGACGCTCGCCGGCGTTGTACACGAACAGCTCCGTCTCGATCGCTCCTTGGGGGTCGAGCAGGAGGGCGTAACACCCCTCGCCGTCGGCGCTCGGCACGCGGTTGGAGACGGCGTTGTCGACGAACTCGACGCGGTCGTCGCCCGCGACGACGACGACGCCGTACCCCATCTCGATCACGCCGACGCCGTTGCGGACGGCGCGGGCGGCGGCGTCGGGGCGGCCGTAGTCGGCGACGACCTCGCGGCCGCCGCGGTCGGTGAACGTCGCGCCGTGGTCGGCGTGGACGTCGGCGACGAGACTCATACCTTCACGCAGGCCCGCGGGCGGCAAAAGGGGACCGGAAGGGACGGCACCCCCGCGACGAGGCCCGCTACAGTCCCAGCCTCCGGCGGATGACGTCCAACAGTCCCGGGTCGTCGTCGAACGCCTCGCCGTGCTCCGGGACGACGCGCTCGTCGGGGTAGATGCGGACCCGGCCGTTCGCCTCCTCCACGTCGATGAGTCCGGCGGCCTTCAGCGCGGACAGCGCCGACTCCACCTCGTCGATGGTCGCGTCGACCCCGGCGCGCAGCTCCAGCACCGTCATCCCGTCGTCGGCGCGCGCCACGAGCGCGTCGAGAACCGCCACCTCGGTGTCGTCCCGGTCGCGGAACTCCGGCGGCACCCTCATGTATCGGCGCTCGCCCGGCGACGGCTTACGTGTACCGGCGCCGACGCGTGCCAGGCGTCGGACGCGAGCGAACGCTTTTATGGCCTACGCCGATTCGTAGGCACAATGGGACTCAGATGTCTCCTCGGCCACGACTTCACCGAGCCGAGGACCGAACGGGACCGAGAGGAGCGGGGGGACGAGGTCGTGGTCACGATCACGGAGGTGAAGGAGTGCCGTCGCTGCGGGGAGACGCGGGTCGTCTCCGAGAACAAGGAGGTGACCGCGGTCGAGAGCCGAGTCGCGGCTCCCGACGACACGCCGACCGAGCCGACCGAAACGGCCGGGACCGGAGTCGACGTGGGCGCCGATCCCGGTCCGACGGAGACCGGGGCGGCGGACACGGCCGTCGCCGCCGACGCAGACGCCGACGGCGCCGTCGCCGGGGACGACGACTTCGACCACCCCGCCGCGGACGTCCCCGAGGAGGGGCGGTCGCCGGCGTCGAGGAGGACGCCGAGATCATCGGCGGGGCGGACGCGACCGCCGAGGGGGATCCCCGAGGCGACCGCGGCGGACGCCGACGCCGACGCCGGCGGCCGGGGCCACGGCGAGTGGCCCGACGCGGACGCGAACCGCAAGGGTGACGAGTCGGCAGCGGCCGCCGAGCCCGGCCCGTGGCCCGACGACGGGACGGCGTCCGCCGCGGACGCGGACACGGACGCGGACGCGGCCCACAGCCCCGCCGAGGGCGAGGCCGAGGACGTCGAGTTCATCGGCGACGACGACCCGAGCCCGGAGGACCGGGCGGCCAACGAGGCCCGCACCGACGTGGTACCGGACGCCGACCGCGCCGACGAGGCGGGCGCGGCCGGCGGCGACGACGCCGAGTTCATCGACGGCGAGGGCCCGGGTGCGTGGCCCGAACAGCGCGGCGACGACGAGGGGTACGACGCCGAGGTCGGCGGCGACGACGGGTCGGTCTCGGTCGACGGCAACCTCACCCCGCGCGTCGACGGCGACGCCGCCGCGGACGAGGGCGACGGCGTCGAGTTCATCGAGGCGGACCCGTCGGCCGGCCGGCCGGCGCCGGCCGCCGACAACGGGTCGACCGCCGAGCCGGCGGGCGAGGCGGACGGGGCGAGCCGTCCGCAGGTGGAGTTGACGACGACCGCCGACCGGATCGAGACCGTGTACGTCTGTCCCGACTGCGGCAACCGCGAGCCCGTCGGCGCCTCCTCGATGCGCGCGGGCGACATCTGTCCCGACTGCAAGCGCGGCTACATCGAGGAGCGCGAACTGCAGTAGCGGGACGCGAGCCGTCCCGCGTTTGGACGCGGGTCGCGGTCGCCGCCGTCGGGGCGAGCGCTCCCCTTTCGCTCGTGTCCGGTCCCGAGACACGTCACAGCGCCGTCTGACGAAACGTGTTTACCGTCCCCGAGCAAACGGCGGGGTATGAAGGAGTACAAGATGCGTCGCGGCGAGCACTTGGAGGACCGGATGCCCGACCTGAAAGCCGAGATCGAGGAACGGTTCGGTCCCGTCAGCGGCACCGAGGAGTTCAACGGCCACGACCTGTACGTCGTCGACGAACCCGACAACCCCGTCTTCGAGCGCATCGTCGCCGGCCCGGCGAAGTACTCGGGCAAGAAGGACAAACTCGCCGTCCACTTCGAGGAGCGCGACCCCACCGAGTTGAGTCCCGACGAACTCGAGGCCGCCGGCGAGGCGGTGGACAAGAAGAACCAGTTCCTCCTCGACGCCACCGGCCGCGACGCCAAGTCCCGCCGCGACTCGCTCAAACGGGAAGTCGAGGACGACGCGCCCGACTACTGACCGCCGCTCACACCGACCCTTCTCCCGTGAGGGGCCGTCGCCGCGACGGATCCCCCCTCCGACCGGACGGCGACACCACCCGTCGCATCTCCCCGGCTCCAGCGCGTGGTCCGTGGTCACACTCCACCACACACCCGATGTCCGCCGGTATAGTCCGTGATAAACAGTTACTCGGGTTCGAGTAAATCCCCGTCACACTTTTGACCTCGGGGGGAGTACGGAAGGTATGAGCATCGAGACGATCCTCCTGACAGTGAAGCGCGACGACGGCGACCGCCTCGAGTACATGGTCGAGGAGGCGATCGGCCTCGCGACCCAGACGGGCGCGTCGATCGTCGTGGCCCACGCCTTCGAGACGCAGTCCGACGTCGACGACGCCCTGTCGGCGCTCGAGGGCGTCGACGGGACGCCCTCGGACGTGGCGCGGCGCCTCGGCAGCGTCAAGCGCGTCACGAAGGCGATCGAGGACGCCGGCGTCGAGTACGAGGTGGAGGGCGTCGTCGGCGACCCCGGCGAGGCCATCGCCGCGTTGGCCGAGCGCGTCGACGCCGACCGCGTGTTCGTCGGCGGCCGCAAGCGCTCGCCGACCGGGAAGGCGGTGTTCGGGTCGACCGCCCAGCAGATCCTGCTGTCGGCGCCGTGCCCCGTGACGTTCGTCCGCGAGGCGGAGTAACCCCGCCGCGCGGCTCCCCCGGAGCCGTTCGCGTTCCTCCGTTCCCTCCGTTCCCGCGCCCGCCGAGCGACGGCCGTCTCGCGGGCTCCCGTGTGAGAAAGCGGTATCCGTAAGTGGTGCCGCCGTCACACCGCGAACGATGGCCTACTACGTGGGCGTGGACCTGGGGGCCACGAACCTCCGCGGCGTCGTCGGCGACGACGAAGCCGACATCATCGCACGGGCCGAGACCGAGACGCCGCACACCTCCGGCATCGCGATCACCGAGGCCGTCCTCCGCGTCGTCCGCGAGGCGTGTGCGACGGCCGACGTCGCCCCCGGCGTCGTGGCGGCCGCCGGGATCGGCTCGATCGGCCCGCTCGATCTGGCCGCGGGGACCATCGACGGCCCCGCCAACATCCCCGACGTCGGCCGCGTCCCGCTTGTCGGCCCGCTGAGCGAACTGCTCGACACCGACCGGGTGTACCTCCACAACGACACCAACGCGGGCGTCATCGGCGAGCGCTTCCTCAGCGACCGCAACCCCGACGACATGGCGTACGTCACCATCTCCTCGGGGCTGGGCGCGGGCGTGTGCGTCGACGGCAACGTCCTCTCGGGGTGGGACGGCAACGCCGGCGAGGTCGGCCACATGGTCGTCGACCCCGACGGCGCGATGACGTGCGGCTGCGGCCGCGAGGGGCACTGGGAGGCGTACTGCTCGGGCAACAACATCCCGAAGTACGCCCGCCACCTCGCCGACGCCGAGGACGTCCACACGGACATGCCCGTCGACGCCCCCGACTTCTCCGCCGTCGACGTGTTCGAGGCCCACGGCGGTGACCCCCTCGCCGACCTCGTCGTCGACCGCGTCGCCGACTGGAACGTCGTCGGCTTCACCAACCTCGCGAACGCGTACGCGCCGTTGATGGTGCGCGTCGGCGGCGCCGTCGCGCTCAACAACCCCGACCTGATCCTCGACCCCGTCCGCGAGCGGCTGGAGGAGACGACGTTCGTCAACGTCCCCGACGTCCGGATCACGAACATGGGCGACGACGTCGTCGTCAAGGGCGCGCTCGCGTCCGCCATCACCGGCGGCACCGGCGAGCGGACCGCGTAGCCGGCTCACGGGACCGTCCCGTCGCCGCCGCCCTCCCACCCCGCCGCTACCCCTATCAGCGTCCGCGCCCAGATGCCCGTATGCGACGACGCCACGCCCTCCGCGTCGCCGGGGCCGCCCTCGGAGCGGGCGTCATCGGTCGCGCCGCCCCCGGCCGCGCGCGGTCGGCCGACGAGGGGTACGGGCCGCTCGGCTCCGTCGCCGTCGGGGGCACCCGCGAGGCCGTCGTCTCCGCCGACGGCGCGACGGCGTACCTCGCGCTCGGCGACGGCTACGCGACGGTCGACGTGTCGGACCCCGCCGCGCCCGCCGTCCTCACCGAGCGCCGCGACCTGCTCGCGGACCGCGCGGACGGGCCCCTCCGCCTGCTCAACGACGCGAAGGTGTCCGGCGACCGGCTCGTCGTCGTCGGCCCCGCCCACCCCGGCCGCGACGTCCCTCACGGCGTCCTGATCGTCGACGTGTCGGAGCCGGACGCCCCGGTCGAGGAGGGGTTCTACGGGACGGAATTCCCGATCCACAACTGCGCCCTCGACGGTCGCTACTGCTACCTCACCGGCAACGACGGCGAGACGAACCCGCTCGTCGTCGTCGACCTCGACGCGGGACGCGAGGTCGCGCGCTGGTCGATCGCCGACCGCGACGACGACTGGACCGACGTGCGGTCGGGGCTCCGGACGGTCCACGACGTGACCGTCCGCGACGGCACCGCCGCCCTCGCGTACTGGGACGCTGGCACGTACCTGCTCGACGTGTCCGACCCGACGGCGCCCGTGTTCCTCGGAAGCGTCGACCCCGGCGACCCCGCCGCCCTCGCGGACGCCCACCCGCGCGAGGGCGTGATCCCGCCGGGCAACCACCACTACTCGCTGCTCGCTCCGGGCGGCGACCTCCTCGCCGTCGGGCGCGAGACGTGGGCCGTCGAGTACGACGGCGCGGTGCTCGGCGGCCCCAGCGGCGTCGACCTGTACGACGTGTCCGACCCGACGGCCCCCGTCCGCCGCGCGACGGTGGCGCCGCCGGCCACCTCCGACCCGACGTTCGGCGGCCTGTGGACGACCGCGCACAACCTCGACCTCCGCGGGGACGTCCTCTACACCTCGTGGTACCAGGGCGGCGTGAAGCGCCACGACGTGTCCGACCCGAGCGACCCGGTCGAGGAGACGTGGTGGGCGGCGCCGGACCGCACGCGCTTTTGGACCGCCCGGCTCGCGGTCCCCGGCGAGTCGTTCGTCGCGTCCTCGATGGGCGTCCGCGGGGACGGCGGCGCGGACGCCGGGCTGTGGACCTTCCCGGACGCGCCGGGGCTCGGCGGCGACCGCTCGGCGATGACCGCGGCCGCGACCGGCTCGGCGGCGTCGACCGGGATGCAACGCCCGACGACCGAGCCGACGGCGCCCCCGACGGAGGGGCCGGCCGCCGCGACGGAGGCGTCGCCCCCGACGACGGCGACCGGCGAGTCGCGGACCGCGACGCCGGGGTTCGGCGCCGTCGGCGGGGTCGCCGGCCTCGCGGCCGGGGCGGTGCTGGCGGCGCGACGGGCACGACGGGCACGACGGACACGGCGCCGCGACGACGGGTGACCGCCGTCGCAGCCGGCCGTCGCCGGACGGATCCGTCTCGAACGACCGTGACGGAGTTTCTTCCGGGGGTGGGGGGTGTCGCGGAACCGCAAGCTTTCAACCCTCTCGTACCCAACCCCGTGGTATGAGCGACCTCGCGGAGCGCGTCGAGACGTGGATGGTCGGGCAGATGCCGATCATCCAGATGCACGGCGGGACGAGCGTCGTGCGCGAGGCCGACCCCGAGGAGGGGGTCGTTGTCGTCGAACTCGGCGGCACGTGCTCCGGCTGCGGCATCTCGGACATCACCGCACAGAACATCAAGCGCGACCTGATCATGGACTTCGACGAGGTGCAGGAGGTCCACGTGAAGGTGCCCGACACCGGCGACATGGGCTCCAGCACCGTTGAGGGCGGCCGCGGCGGCGACCTGCAGTTCTCCTCGGAGTCGGCCGACCACTTCTGACCGGGCGCTCCGCCCGGCCGCGGCGCGTGGTTCTTTCTCCCCCGGGCGCGAGGTCGGTGCCGTGCCGAGCGAACGCGAGCGCATGACCGCCGGCGAGCCGTACGACCCCCACGACCCCGAGCTCGTCGCCGACCGGCGGCGTGCCCGGCGGCTCACGGGCGCGTACGAGGACACCGCCCCCGGGGAGTCGGGCCGCCGCCGCGACCTCCTCGCGGAGCTGTTCGGCTCCCTCGGCGACGACGTCGCCGTCGAGCCGCCGTTCCGCTGCGACTACGGCTACAACGTCCACGTCGGCGACGCCTTCTACGCGAACTTCGACTGCGTCGTCCTCGACGTCGCGCCCGTCGAGTTCGGCGACCACTGCCAGTTGGGGCCGGGCGTCCACGTCTACACCGCCACCCACCCGCTCGACGCGGCGGCGCGCCGGGGGCGGGAGTCCGGCGAGCCGGTCACGGTCGGCGACGACGTCTGGGTCGGCGGGCGCGCCGTCCTGACGCCCGGCGTTGCCGTCGGCGACCGCGCCGTCGTCGGCGCCGGCGCGGTCGTCACCCGCGACGTGCCGGCGGACACGGTCGTCGGGGGAACCCGGCGCGAGCGATCCGGGAGCTGGAGTGAGTGGCCGGACGGCGACCGCCGGCGCCCGCTACAGCGCCCGCTCCAGCGCCGACGCCACGCTGCGGGCCTTCTCCGCGAGCTCCTCGGTGAGTTGGCCGCGCGCGACCGCCTCGTCGAGTTCGTCGTCGTCGACGCGCTCGACGCGGCCGTCGGCGTGTTTCACCACGTCGACGTGGAGGTCGACGTACCTGACCGTGTCCGGGAACACCTCGACGGGCGTGCAGACGTTCACGTACGTCCCCTTGCGCTCGCCGTCGGCGTTCCGGTAGACGGTCGGGTACCACCACCGCCCCTCCCGGACCGTCGTCGTCGCCACGTCGCCGGACTCGCGACGAACGTCCAGCGCGTCGTACGTGCCGCCCGCGCTCATCCGCCGTTCGAGCGTGAGCGACCCCTCGACGGGGTCGAGCGCCGTCACGTCGCCGCGGCCGAGGACGATGAGCCGGCCGTCGGGCTTCCCGTGGCCGATGGCGACGCGGTCGCCCTCGGTCGGCCCGAACTGGTCGGTGACGACGCCGAACGGGAAGTCGGTACCGCCGTCGTCTTCGTCGCCGTCGTCGCCGTCGTCGCCGTCGTCGCCGCGCCCGCCGAACGAACACAGCGCCTCGGCGAGGTCGACGCCGGCGGAGGCCGACCGGGAGGCCGCCTTCGTCCGGTGGTGGCCCGGCATCGTACCGGTCACCCGTCCGCGCACGCCGTCGAGGGCGAACCGACACGCACGGCCGAACCACACCCACGCGCCCGCCGTCGGCGACGCGAGCCGGCCGGGCTCCCCGGCCGGCTCGTCGAGGGCGTCGTCGAGCGTTCGCGCGCGGTCGCTCGCGCGCTCGAGCGCGGCCGACAGCGCGTCCATGTCCGCCTCGCGGGCGTCGCGCGACCACTCGATCCCCCAGCCGTCGGGGACGTCCGGCGAGAGGAGGTCGGTCATCCCGGCGAGTTCGCGGGCGTCGGCGTCGTCGGCGCCGCTCACGCGCACGCCGTCGCGCCCGGGGACGAGCGTCGCCAGCCCCGTCATCGCCCGGACCCGGGTGTCGAGCGTCGGGCGGTCGTCCGCCCACGGCGCCGTCGGATCCAGCACCTGCACGCGGACGAGGTCGTCCGCGGCGACGTGGTCGTCGGCGTTGCCGTACGGGAGGAACCCCTCCCCGCCGTCGCCGAGGTCGACGACCGCGCCGCTCCCCAGCGTCTCGGCGACGACGCCGTCGAACACCGCGCCGAGGGGGGCCGGGTCGTCCCACGCGAGCGCGTCGATGCCCACGCCGAGCAGGTGGTCCCGGAGGTCGCTCACGGCGTCGGGGTCGCCCGCGACGCCGACGCCCTGCCGGTCGTCGGTCGTGTCGACGCTCGCGTCGTGGTCGGCCGCCGGGAGGGCGGCGTCGAAGCGTCGCCGGATCGGCGGGCTCGCCTGCACGACCTCGTGGCCCGCGTCGAGGAACGACCGCGTCAGGGCCGTCGCGTAGATGCCGCGAACCCGGACGCTGTGTCCCCCGGCACGGTCGTCGGCCCCGCCCCCGTCGCCATCGGCGCCGCTCATAGCGCTTCGGGGTCGGTCGCGAACCTGACGCGGTCGTGGATCGACGGGCCGAGCGTCAGTTCCACCGTCTCGTCGTTCAACACGCGGCCGTCCTCGACGGGGACGCCCCAGCGGTCGAACTTCAGGTACCCCCGCAGGTCGGCGGCGTGGGTGTACACGTCGAGGTGGTCGACGGCGTGTTCGCGGACGCCGCCGTCCGAGTGGGCGGTGTCCATGTCGGAGTAGTACGTCCCGCCGCCCTCGAAGAAGTCGGCGAGGTCGGCCGCGGCGTCGTCGACCGCGTCGGCGACGCGCTCGGAGGCCGCCCGGAGGTCGTCGGTGTCGAGCCCGACCTCGCGGAGCGCGGCCTGTTCGCGCGGGTCGAAGTGCATACGCCGGCTTGGGGGGGCGGTGTGTCAAACGTACCGGTCGTGTGTGACGCGGCGTGTCCCGGCGGCGTCCCCGTCGCCGGTCCCCATCGGATAAGACACAAGTCGCAGGCGCGTGTCTCACCCGGCACACGATGGCCAAGAAGGAACGGACGGACCCCATCGAGGAGCGGGCGGACGCCTCGGTGGACCTGTACGACGTGGCGACCTGGGAGGAACGGACGTCGCTGGACGGACTCGCCGTCGCCATCTACCGGCTCCTCTCGGGCTCGGCGCGGGTGGCGGTGATCCTCACGGCGTTCGTCCTCCTCCTGGCGATCGGGGGGTTGTCGGCCGTGTCGACGCCGGGGATCGGCGTGTTGACCGTCCTGTCGGCGGTGCCGGCGCTGGCGCTGGCGGCGTACGTCTACCGCACGGACATCACGACCAGCGAGCCGCTGAGCATCCTCGTCGCGACGTTCCTGCTGGGCGTGCTCACGGCCAACTTCGCGGCGATCCTCAACTCCGTCGCCCAGCCGTACTTCCAGCCGATCGGGTTCCTCGGGACGGTGCTGTTCTTCTTCCTGATCGTCGGGCCGGTCGAGGAGACGGTGAAGCTGCTCGCGGTGCGGCTGTACGCCTACGGCCACGACAGCTTCGACTCGGTGCTCGACGGCGCGGTGTACGGGGCGATGGCCGGCCTCGGCTTCGCGTTCATCGAGAACGCGCTGTACATCTCGCGGGGGATCGAGGGGACGGGCGGGCTCGACCTCGGGCTGGGTCTCATCGGCGTCGGGGGCGGGATCACCTTCACCCGGGCGCTGGCGGGGCCGGGGCACGTCATCTACTCGGCGTTCGCGGGCTACTACCTCGGGTTGGCGAAGTTCAACCCCGAGAACCGCGGCCCGATCGTCGTGAAGGGGCTGCTCATCGCCGCGCTCATCCACGCGACGTACAACTCCACGGTGGGCATCGGCTCGGCCGTGGTCAACTCCGTCGTCGGTCTCCCGTCGCTGGCGTCGTCGTTCGTGTACATCGCGCTGTTCGACGGGCTGTTCGCGCTGGTGTTGCTGCGGAAGATCAACCGCTACCGCGCGGCCTACCGCGCGGCCCACGAGTCGGACACGTCGCCCGACGAGGCGCGCCGCTCGGAGCTGACGGAGTTCGACGCCTGAACGCGGGAGAACCGGGGTCGGCCTACTCGCCGAGCTTCTCGCGGCTGACCGTCACGCCCGTCGGCGTGATGATCAGCTGGTCGTCGCCCTTCTGGACGATGTCGCCGTCGACCTCGCCGACGACCTGGCGCAACTCGTCGATGATGCGCTCGACCGTCTGGTCGGTCGTGGAGTGGCGCGTGATGTCCGCGATGACGAAGTCGCCGTCGTAGACGGCGTCCTTGATGTCGATCACGTCGCGCTGGTCGGCGATCTCCGCGATGTGCACCTGCATCCCCGCGCCGCCGCGGGCGCTCTCGAAGTCGTCGAGGTCCAACTCGACGTAGTCCTCGGCGCTGTGGGTGCCGCCGCCGCCGAGGATCTTGCTCATGATGCCCATGTACACTTGTGAAAACCCTCCACCCATAAGTCTGTACGTCGGACACGCCGCACACGCGCGTCGGACGCGCGACGACGCCGCGCCGTTCCGCCGGCGTCGCCGACCGACACCGCGCCGCAGGGGCGCCCGCCCGCGGTCGGACGGCTTCCGGGACCCCCGGACTTTTGCGGCGACCGGCCCGACTCGCGCCCGAATGACCTTCAGCATCTGCGTCCGCGAGGAGTACACCGACGACGACGGCGAGCGACAGACCCGCTTCGGCGTCGCCGTCACCACCCGGCTGCCGGGCGTCGGCACCCTGTGCCCGTTCGCCTCGGAGCACGGCGCGGTGGCGACGCAGTCGCTCGTGAACGTCGAGTTGGGCCGCAAGGGGATCGCGTACCTCGACGACGGGCTCGCCGTCGAGGACGCGCTGCAGTCGCTGCTCAACGCCGACGACGGCGCCGCACAACGACAGCTCCACGGCGTCGACGCCGACGGGACGTTCACCTTCTCCGGCGAGGAGTGTCAGGGCTGGTACGGCCACACCGGCGGCGAGAACTACACCGTCGCGGGGAACCTCCTCGCCGGCGAGGCGGTGATCGAGGCGGTCGCGAGCACCTACGAGTCGGACGCCTTCGGCGACGCGCCGCTGGCCGAGCGACTGATCGACGCGCTCGAGGCGGGCCACGCCGAGGGCGGCGACAAGCGCGAGCACCTCCCGGTGCAGTCGGCGGCGCTGATCGTCGAGAACACCGAGGACGACCCGTTCGGCGCGTACTACGACGACCTCCGCGTCGACGCGACCGAGACGCCCGTGGCGGACCTCCGGGAGACGTACGAGACCGCCCGCCGCGGGCAGGAGATCCTCGAGGCGGAGTACGCCGAGGAGGCCGAGGACGACGTCGAGGGGGACGACGCCGGCGACTGACTCCCCCAAGGGATTTGGTCTTGCTCGCTCGTGTCGCCGTATGAACTGGCCGCTCGTCAGGCGCGGCGTGCTCCGCTACAGTGTGGTAGCCGCCGGCGGGGTCGTCGCGGCACTCGTCGCGGCGTTCGGTCCCTCCGTCGCCGTCGGGACGTTCGTCGCCGGGCTCGTGGCGCTGTTCTGGGCGACCGCGGGGGACGGGAACGTCCGCACGACGACGGCCGCCTCGAACGCGGACTCGATGGGCGTGACGGGAAGCGTCCGCGACGCGCGCGAGGACACCCCCGGCGCGCTCGACTCGGACGTCCGCGTGTTCTTCTTCGGCGTCGGCCTGCTCGTGTGCAGTCCGGTCGCCGTCGCCGTCGCCGTGGTTCTGCTGTGAGTCGGTCCGGGGCGGGGACGTGTCGCCGGTCGCGAGACGCGGCCGTGACGCGCCCCGTCGTCCTCAGACGGCGAACTCGAAGAGGTCGTCGCCGACGTGGTGGAGCGACTTCACGACCTTGCCGGCGTCGCCGACCATCTCGTCGCCGTCGACGAGCGCGCGGCCGACCCCGAGCACCTTCCCGTGGGTCTCCTCGGCGATCGCGACGAGGTCGCCCTCCCGGATGCCGTCGTCGGCCTCGACGATGCCCGGCCGCATCACGTCGGCGCCGTCGGAGACGAACGACACCGCGCCGGCGTCGACGGTGACGACGCCGCGCTCGGGCGGGTGGGCGTTCGCGCCGCTGACGGTGACGAACGGCTCGCGCCCGCCGTCGTCACCCTCGTAGTACAGCACGTCCGGGTCGCCGTCGACGAGCACGAGGTCGAACGGGGTGTCGGTCAACTCGACCAGCTCGAAGGAGTCGCCGGCGAGGTCGACCCCGAGGCGGTCGGCGAGCGCCTCGCGGATCTCCGAGACGGCGTCGCTGCGGAGGTGGTGCCGTGACTTGACCTGCATACTCCGTGGTGCGCGCGTGCGCCGGATAAATCGACCGCTCGGCGTCCCGACCGCTCCCGGACCGCCGCCGGCGGCGACCGGGGAGCATCGTGCTACGACACGACGCGAACGGCGGTCCCACGACAAACGCTAAGTCCGCCCGCGCCGCAGTACGTTCCATGTGGGGTTCCCGGCGGGACCGGGACCGGTCCGCCGTCGTCTGCATCGCCTGTGGGGAGTCGCTGGCCCGCGAGGACGCCCGGGAGTACGACAAGGAGGGCGACCGGTGGAGCCGACGCGACAAGGAGTTCGAGTACCTGTGTAAGGAGTGCTACCGCGAGCTGTCCCACCAGCCGCGCGGCGACCTCGAGGACCTCCTCGCGGACGTCGAAGCCGCCGCCGGCGGCGACTCCCAGGAGGCGTACGTCGCGGCCTACCAACACGAGGTCGTGCGCCGCTACGGCGACCCCGAGGCCGACGCCGAGGACACCGACCGCCAGAGCGACTGACCGCTTCTCGCGGGCGGAACGGCGCCGGAGCGCTCCCGCGGCGGCCGTCGCCTCGCGCCGGGCGGCGACGCGCCCCCCGAAACCCTCAGGTACCGCACTCCCGTACGCCGGCGCATGAGTGACGCACAGCAGGACGAGGAGCCGGACCCGGGCAGCGCCGAGGCGCAGGGGCCGGTGACGATCACCGAAGGGCTCGCGGACGCGCTGGCCGACAAGCGCGAGTCGCTGTTCGCCGAGTTCGAGATCCGCGACGAGTTCCCGCCGGCGGTGATGCGCGAGGCGAAGGACCGCACCGAGGGCGTCCAACAGGAGATCCGAGACGAGGTGGACGAGCGACGCGACCTCCGTGACCTGACGACGTGGACGACCGACCCCGCCGACGCGCAGGACTTCGACGACGCCATCTCCATCGAGGAGCACGACGACGAGTACCAGCTGTGGGTCCACATCGCCGACGTGAGCCACTACGTCCACCCCGACTCCGCGATGTGGGCCGAGGCCGTCGAGCGCGGCAACACGGTGTACCTCCCCGGCTACACCATCCACATGCTCCCGCCGATCCTCGCGGAGACGGTGTGCTCGCTGGTGCCCAACGAGGACCGCCTCGCCCACACCGTCGAGATGCACCTCGACAAGGAGACGCTGAGCTTCGACACGCTCGACATCTACAAGTCGGTGATCAACTCCGACGAGCGCCTCACCTACAAACAGTGCGAGCGCCGGCTCGAGGACCCCGAGGCCCCGCTGCACGAGAAGTGCACGCTCGCGTACGACGTGGCCGACCAGCTCCACGAACAGCGCAAGGCGGACGGCTCGCTCGTGCTCAACCCGAGCCGCGACCGCGCCCACACGATCATCGAGGAGTGCATGCTGAAGGCGAACAAGGCGGTCACCCACGAGCTGATGTGGAACCGCGGGGTCGAGGCGATGTACCGCGTCCACCCGCAGCCCACCCCCGAGCAGTGGAACAAGGCGCTCAAGGAGATCCAGGAACTCGACGGCGTCTCCATCCCCGGCGGCTCGTGGGACGACCCGCGCAAGGCGGTGAACGCCGCGCTCGAAGCGGCGCCCGGCCGCCAACTCAACAAGATCCAACGCGCCGTGCTGAAGGTGATGCCCCGCGCCAAGTACATGAACGACCCGTTCGGCGGCCACCACGCGCTCAACTTCGACATCTACGGCCACTTCACCAGCCCCATCCGCCGCCTCTCGGACCTCATCAACCACTGGATCGTCCACGAGAACGACGTGCCCGAGAACCTGATCGAGCTGTGTGACAGCGCCTCGGACAAACAGAAGGACGCCGAGACCGCCGAGCGGCTGTACAAGCAGTTCATGCAGGAGGTCGGCCTCGACCCGTACGCCGTGAACAACCGCGGCGTCGAGGTGATGGACGACCCCGAGGACGCCCAGTACGACCGCCCGGACACCGTCCCCGAGTAGCGACCGAGCGGCCGGCCGCTCGGCGCACGGCGCCGCGCTCGCCTACTGCTCCGCGACGACGACGAGGTTCGTCCGTCCGCCGCGGCGCTCGAGGTGGACCCGACAGTCGGTGCGGCGGACGAACGACTCGACCTCGTGGACGCTCGTCTCGCTCACGTCGATGCGCGCTCGCGTGCCTGTTTCGACCTCGACGCGTTCGGGATGGGCGACGACCGGACTCGTGCTCATACCTCGTCCCTGGACGGGAGGGGACTTGTACGCGAGCCACGCGGAGTGTAAGTGAAACCGGGGTACGGCGTCGACCCAACGCGAGCGGGCCGGGGCGGCGCCTCGGCGCTCGCCACGCGGCCGGTCCCGGACGCCGGTCGCACGCGTCCGTGCGAGGAGGTCCACCACCCGTGGTCTCCGTGCGTTCGCGGGACACGGCGACGACCGCAGTTGCTGGAAACCGACGACGGTCGTGTCGGCTCGACGGAACCGACACGGGAGAAGCGGGATGGACTCGCTGGGATTTGAACCCAGGGCCTCTTCCTTGCGAAGGAAGCGATCTACCACTGATCTACGAGCCCGCACTTTTCGAGAGTCCGGGACGCCACTTGAGGGTTCCGTTTCGCCCCGCCTCCGTGCGTTCTTCACACACGCAACAGCCGCAGACGGCCCGCGACGACGCCGAGGAGGAGCCCGACCAGGTGGGCGACCAGCGCGCTCCCGGCGGGGCTGAACGCGAGGGTCACGGCGAGCGCCGCGACACCCACCGCGACGACCACGACGCGCGGCGGGACGCCGAGCCGGGCCGCGACCCGGCCGAGCGCGTCGGCGGCGGGGTTGGCGGCGGCGACGTAGCCGACGAGCGCGAACGCGGCGCCGCTGATGCCGACGACGCCCGTCGGCGCCACGAGGCCGCCGATCCAGACCTGCGCGAGCCCCGCCAGCGCGCCGGTGCCGAGCACGAACGCGTGAAACCGGAGCCGGGTCGTCGCCGCGGCGACGGGCACGCCCGCGACGACGACTACGACCGCGTTCGAGAGGAGGTGGCCGACGCCGGCGTGGGCGTACACGCTCGTCGCGATCGTCCACGGGTGGGCGAGCGTCGGCGGCGACAGAACGAACAGGAACGCCGCGAGCGGCCGTGCGACCAGCCCGACGACCCAGAACACCGCCGACACCAGCGCCATCGCCACGAGCGTCTCGGCGACCGGGCGGAGGGAGCGAGACCGCGTCGAGGACCGGACGGCGGACATACCCACGCTGGGGGTCGCGTCGACAAAACCGTGCCGCCGCCCGACGGCGCAGACGCTCGCGAGGGCGAAAAACGTGAGAACGGTCGTCGGTGACGGGGGACCCGTACGGGTCCGGTGCGCCTCAGGTCAGTCCTCGAGGACGATCTCGATGGAGACGTCGTTCGGGACCTGGATCCGCATGAGCTGACGGAGCGCGCGTTCGTCGGCGTCGATGTCGATCAGCCGCTTGTGGACGCGCATCTCCCAGTGCTCCCACGTCGCCGTCCCCTCGCCGTCGGGGGACTTGCGCGACGGGACCTCCAGGGTCTTCGTCGGGAGCGGGATGGGGCCCGACAGCGCCACGCCGGTCTTGTCCGCGATCTCGCGGACGTCGGCGCAGATGTCGTCCAGGTCGTCGGGGCTCGTGCCCGCGAGTCGGACGCGCGCTTGCTGTCCGGGCATTTACCGCTCGTTGACGGAGAGCACCTTGCCGGCCGCGATGGTCTGACCCATGTCGCGGATGGCGAAGGAGCCCAGCTCCGGGATCTCGCTGGACGGCTCGATGCTGATGGGCTTCTGGGGGCGCACCGTCACGATGGCGGCGTCGCCCGACTTGATGAAGTCCGGGTTCTCCTCGGCGACCTCGCCCGAGGACGGGTCCAGCTTCTGGTCGATGGACTCGATCGTACACGCGACCTGCGCCGTGTGGGCGTGGAAGACCGGCGTGTACCCGGCCGTGATGACCGACGGGTGCTGCATGACGACGACCTGCGCCTGGAACGTCTCGGCGACCGACGGCGGGTCGTCGGCGGGGCCACAGACGTCGCCGCGGCGGATGTCGTCCTTGCCGACGCCGCGGACGTTGAAGCCGACGTTGTCGCCGGGGCCCGCGTAGTCGACCTCCTCGTGGTGCATCTCGATCGTCTTCACCTCGCCGCCCACGTCGGACGGCTGGAAGGAGACGTTGTCACCCGAGCGCATCTCGCCGGTCTCGAGGCGTCCGACGGGGACGGTCCCGATACCCGAGATGGTGTACACGTCCTGGATGGGCAGACGCAGCGGCGCGTCCGTCGGCGGCTCCGACTCCGGCAGGTTGTTGAGGGCCTCCAGGAGGATCTCGCCGTCGTACCACGACGTGTTGTCGGAGCGCTCGGCGATGTTGTCGCCCTCGAACGCCGAGATCGGGATGAAGCTCGCGTCCTCGGTGCCGAAGCGGACCTGCTTGAGGAGCTGCTTGACCTCGTCGACGACCTCCTTGTACGTGTCCTCGGAGTAGTCGACGACGTCCATCTTGTTGATGCCGACGATGAGCTCGTTGATACCCAGCGTGCGGGCCAGGAACACGTGCTCGCGGGTCTGGGGCGCGACGCCGTCGTCTGCCGCGACGACGAGCACCGCGTTGTCGGCCTGCGAGGCGCCCGTGATCATGTTCTTCACGAAGTCACGGTGGCCCGGGCAGTCGACGATGGTGAAGTAGTACTGGTCGGTGTCGAACTCCTGGTGGGCGATGTCGATGGTGACACCGCGCTCGCGCTCCTCGGCCAGGTTGTCCATGACGTAGGCGAACTCGAAGCCGCCCTTGCCCTTCTCTTCGGCCTCCTCTCGGTGCTGTTCGATCACGTGCTCGGGGACGCTCCCTGTCTCGAAGAGGAGCCGCCCGACGAGCGTGGACTTCCCGTGGTCGACGTGGCCGATGATGGCCAGGTTCTGGTGGGGTTTGTCGCTCATTGTGGAATCAAGCGCTGAGGCGCTCTGTAAGGACGTGTAACGTCCGAACGCCCTAAAACCATTTCGATACGGCAGGGAGGGCACCCCGACGCCCGCTTGCGATTAGGTCGTGTGTACCCCTCACGTGTGTGGTGGTTACACGGGTACTGACGGGTCCCCGTCGCTCCCCGATCTCGGCGTTCGATCCTGACGAGAACACTCGAAAACAACGCCCGCCGACCGGGCCCGCGACGGTCGGCGGCCACCGCGGGGTTACTCCAGTCGCGCCACGTCCGCCAGCACCGCACTCGCCGTCTCCTCGCCGCCGGCGCCGCGCCCGGAGATGGCGAGCCCGCCCGCGTACTCGTGGTCGATCTCGACGATGTTGCGCGTCCCCGTCACCGCGAGCGTGCCGTGCTCGGGGACGAGCCGCGGCCCGACGCTCACCCGGTCGCGGGTGGCTTCGCCGACGAGCCGGACGGTGCGCCCGTCCTCGGCGGCGAGATCGAGCGCGCTCCCGGGGATGTGCTCGATCCCCTCGACCTCGGCGTCCGCCAACGTCACCGCCGCGTCGCGCAGCTCCGCGAGCGAGTCGCAGTCGGCCTCGCGCAGCACGTTCGCGACGATGACGCACTTGAGCGCGGCGTCGGTCCCCTCGACGTCGAAGGAGGGGTCCGCCTCGGCGACGCCCAGGTCCTGCGCCTCCGCGAGGACGTGGTCGTAGTCGAGCCCCTCGGCGGCCATCCGCGACAGCACGAAGTTGGCCGTCCCGTTGAGGACGCCCCGCACCGCCGAGACGTGTTTCGCTCCGAGGTCGTCGACGGTCGCACACACCGGGATGGCGCCGCCGACGGTCGCCTCGAAGTACACGTCGCCCGCGGAGTCGGCCTCCAGTTCGCGCACGTCGGCGTACCGCTCGGCGACCGGGCCCTTGTTGGCGAGCACGACGTGGCGGTCGCGCTCCAGCGCCGCCCGGAGGTGCGAGAAGCCCGGCTCGGCGTCCCCGAGCGTCGTCGGCGTCGCCTCCACGAGCGCGTCGTACTCGGCCGCGAGCGCCTCGTCGGGCTCGGCGTCCCCGAGCGCGTCGCCGGCGTCCTTGCGCGCGAGCGCGGCGTCGGCGTCGACGCCGGCGGGGTCGACGACCGCCGACGAGGAGTCCGCCAGCGCCGTCACCTCGTGGCCGTACTCGCCGGCGAGTTCGGCGACCGACCGGCCGACCGCGCCGGCGCCGAGGACGGCCAGCCTCATGGCCGACCCTCCAGCGGGGCGATGACGTCGATGTCCTTCTCGGCGGCCACCTCGCGGACGGTCTCGACGACCGCGGGGATCTCCCCGGCGCGGGCGCGCAGCCGGAGTCGGGCGCTGGAGTGGGCCTCCGAGCCCGCCCCCGCCGGCGCCGACAGGTCGATGTCGGCGACCGACGCCCCCGAGCGGTTCTGGATGCTCTTGAGCGTGTCCGACAGGTCCGTGTCGACGAGGTGGCCGACGAGCACCAGCGTCACCTCGTCGCCGTACTCCTCGGCGTCGGCCTGGATCACGTTCACGCCGCGCTCGCGCAGGTCCTCGAGGATCGGCTCGAAGCGGGCGGGCGGACACTCGATGTCGACCTCCACGGGGATCCGGCCGCGCGGCGTGAGGCTCCCGCGCTCGTGGAAGATCGACAGCAGGTTCGCCCCGTTGTCGGCGATCGGCTCCAGCGCAGCGAGCAGCTGTCCCGGCTCGTCGACCAACTCGAGGCGGATCGTGTGCGCCTGCAGCGTCGTCTCGTGACCGCCGTCGGTCTCGGCGTCCTCGTCGTCGGCCGCCGCGTCGGCGTCGCGATCCACCGGCGGCTCGTCGGGGGCTGGCGTCGACTCCGACGGCATCTACCGCGCCCTCCGTTCCGCGCTCGGCTCCGGTGACGGCGCCCCGACCGGGTCGTCGCCCGCGGCCCGTGTCCCGGCGAGGGGTGTGGCGTCGACCCGAATAATTGTGATCGGCGTGCGGGGCTGGGTGGGCTGTCTGCAGCCGTCGCGCCGACCGTGGGTCGTGCCACTTGGCATACTGCATCCGTGTAGACGAGGAGGTGATAAGCCTTCTTCCGTGGCGATGCTTGCCAGTGTGTGAACGACCCTGTGAGATAGCCGACGATCCGTCGGCGGATCCGGCCCGTCGGCGAGGGTTCGACGGCGCCGGCGCGGTCGCTGGGCGGCGCGGCGTCGCGAGAACGGGAGGGACCGAGAGAGAACCGGCCGGGGGCGTCCCGGCTACCTCAGATGTAGTCGATCGACTGCGGCAGTTCGAGCTTCATGCCCTTGCGCTCGCGGATCTCCATGATCTTCTCGCGCTGGAGGTTGTCGACGAGCACGCGGAAGCCCGCGTTCTCCGTGTTCCAGGAGGCGCGGCCCTCGGTGGCCGAGCGGATGTCGCTGGAGAAGCCGATCATCTCCTCGACGGGCGCGATGCCCTCGATGACCATGAGGTCGCCCTCCTGGTACATGTCGTCGACGCGGCCGCGGCGGCCCTGGATCTCGCCGGAGGCGTCGCCCATGTGCTCGCTGGGCACGTCGATGCGGACGTCCTGGATCGGCTCCAGGAGGCGCACCTCGCCGTCGATGAGCGCGCGGTGGACGGCGTCGCGGACGGCGGGGATGACCTGCGCCGGACCGCGGTGGATGGTGTCCTCGTGCAGACGGGCGTCGTGCAGGCGCAGCAGCGCGCCCTGCACGGGCTCGGCGGCGAGGGGACCGTCGTCGAGCGCCTCCTCGAGGCCCTCGATGACCAGCTCCATCGTCTCGTTGAGGTGCTGGATACCCTTCGTGTCGTCGATGAGGATGTTCGTCCCGTGGATGTGCTCCACGTTCTGGGACGTGTCCTTGTCCATGCCGGCGTCCTGCAGCGCCTCGCGGCGCTCCAGTTCGGGCATGCTCATCGAGGCCTCGCCCAGCTGGATCGTCTCGACGATGTCGTCGGCGAGCGGCTCGACGGTGATGTAGAACTTGTTGTGGCGGTTCGGCGAGACGCCCTCGACCTCCCGGGACGCCTCCTGCGGCTGCTCGCGGTAGACGACGATCGGCTCACCGGTCTGCACCGGGATGCCCTGGTTCTTCTGGATCCGCTGGGTGATGACCTCGAGGTGGAGCTCGCCCTGCCCGGAGATGAGGTGCTCGCCCGTGTCCTCGTTGATCTCCACGCGGATCGTCGGGTCCTCCTTCGCGACCTGCTGGAGCGTCTTGATGAGCTTCGGCAGGTCGTCCATCGACTTCGCCTCGACGGACTTCGTGATGACGGGCTCGGAGATGTGCTCGATCGACTCGAACGGCGTCATCTCCTTGTCGGAGACCGTGGAGCCCGCGATGGCGTCCTTCAGGCCGGTGACGGCCGCGATGTTCCCGGCGGGGACGCCGCGGTCGAGCTCCTCGCGCTCGCCGCCCATGTAGATCCCGACCGACTGGACGCGGTTCTTGCCCGCGGTGCCGGAGACGTACAGCTCCTGCCCCTTGCGGAGCGTGCCGGAGAAGACGCGACCGGTCGCGATCTCGCCGGCGTGGGGGTCCATCCCGATGTCGGTCGCCATGAACACGATGTCGCCCTCGCGGTTGACCGTCCGCATGTCCTCGGCGATGTCGGACTCGTCGTCGCCGCGCCAGATGCGCGGGATACGGAACGGCTGCGCCTTGAGCGGGTTCGGGAAGTGCTCGGCGACCATGTCGAGCACGACGTTCGACAGCGGCGTGCGCTCGTGGAGCTCCTGCCGCTTGTGGTCCTGCTCCAGCTCGATGATGTCGGCGAACGACATGCCGGTGCGCTGCATCGACGGGAGCGAGACGCCCCACTTGTACAGCGCCGAGCCGAACCCGACGGTGCCCTCCTCGACGGAGACCGTCCAGTCCTCGGTGATGTCGTCCATCTCCTCGGTCATCCCGCGGATGAGCTCGTTGACGTCGGCGATGACGTCCTGGAGGCGCTTCTGCATCTCCTCGGGCCCCTCCTGGAGCTCGGAGATGAGGCGGTCGACCTTGTTGATGAACAGCGCCGGCTTGACGCCCTCGCGCAGCGCCTGCCGAACGACCGTCTCCGTCTGGGGCATCGCGCCCTCGACGGCGTCGACCACGACGAGCGCGCCGTCGACGGCGCGCATCGCGCGGGTCACGTCGCCGCCGAAGTCGACGTGGCCCGGCGTGTCGATGAGGTTGATGAGGTGGTTCTCGTCCTCGTACTCGTGGGTCATCGAGACGTTCGCCGCGTCGATGGTGATCCCACGCTCCTGTTCGTCCTCCTCGGTGTCCATCACGAGCTGCGTCGCCTCGTCCGCGTCGGCGATCATGCCCGCGCCGGCGAGCAGGTTGTCCGTCAGTGTCGTCTTTCCGTGGTCGACGTGAGCCGCGATGGCGATGTTCCGGATCTGCTCCGGCTCGTCCATCAGCTCCTCACATTCCTGTACGATTTTCTTTCGTCGGCCCATTACCGGCCGGTATTCTCCGCCCGGTCAAAAGGGTAGTGCTTTGCCGCCGCCGAAACCGCCGAATCCGGTGGCGACACTCCGTGGTACGCCGTCTCGTGGGTCGGATCGATCGCCACCGAACCGGCACAAGAGTCAAACCGATCCACACCGTGTCAACAGTACACATGGACATCCGAGTCCGCGGCGCCGTCCCCCCGGATCCGTTCCTCGGGGCGGCGTCGCTGTTCGAGACCGAACACGACCTCTCGCTCCCAGTCGAGGTCCGCGTCCGCGAGAACCCCGAGGAGCGGACGTGGGCCGGCCACTACGACGACCGCCACGTCCTCAACATCTCCCGGAAGGCGGCGACCTCCGCGATGGCGCGCGAACTCGCGCTCCACGAACTGTCGCACATGGCTCGCTACGAGGAGCCCCACCCGTCGCACCACCAGTCGACCGACGAGGCGCTGTTCCTCGCGCTGTCGGGCGCGTCCGTCGAACGCCGGAAGGTGCTCCACTGCTACCAGATCGCGAACCACATGAAGGACGTGTACGCCGACGACCTCACGCTCTCGGTCGGCCCGGGGGAGAAGCTGGTCACGTTCTTCGAGTCCCAACTCGCCGCGGCCGTCGCCGACCGCCCGCGCGACCACCCCCACCCGGAGTCGCGGCGGCTGACGCCCGGCTCGGACCCGGACATCACGGCGGTCAACGCCGCGTTCGCGCTGGCGATGTGCGAGCGCCACGGCCTCGTCGACGAGGGCCACCGCCTCCACGACCTCGTCCACGCGGCCGCCGACGACGCGCCCGGCGTCGACGTGGCGGCGTTCACGCGGCTGTTCCGGTCGCTGGCGCGCGACCCCTCCGAGTCGGAGTACCGCAAGTCGCTCGTCGACGCCGCCCGGCTGTACGCGGTCGACTCGACGGCGGACGGCCCCGCCGCGGCCGACTGAGCGGTCGCGTCGCTCCCCGCCAGCTACTTGTCCGCCGGCTGTGAAGTCGCGCGTATGGCCCCCGCCCCCTCCGCGGAGACCGACGACGGACCCGGCCGCGCGCCGTTCGCCCCGCGAACGCTGTTCGTCGACGGATCGGTCGCCGCGTTCGTCCTCACGGGACTGTACGCGCTGTTGTACGCCGTCCCCCTCCCCCCGTTCGGCGTCCCCGGCTACCTGTTGGTCGTCGCGTTCGACCGACTCGAGCAGGCGCTCCCGGGCGCCGGCTCCGCGGCGGCGTACGACGCGGGCTTCGCCGCGTTCCTCGCCGCCCTCGCCGTCGTCGCCGCGTTCGGGGCGTCGTGGGCGCGCTCGCGCGGCGCGGTCGCGGGGCGGTCCGTCGCCGCCGGCGCGGCCGTCTCCGTCGTCGGTGCCGTCGGTGCCGCCCTCTCCGTCGGGGTCTTCCTCCCGTTCGCGGCCGGCGACTACGCGCCGCTGCTGCTCGTGAGCGCGACGAGCGTCGCTCTCCTGTTCGGCGGGCGCTACCTCGCGGTCGGCCGGTTCGGCCGTCGCCCCGCCTGAGCGACCCCGCCCGACGGGCCGGGCGCGCGGCCGGCGGCGCCTCAGCCGACGACCAGCCAGCCGCCCGCGGCCGACGCCGTCAGCGTCGCGAGGAACCCGGCGAAGACGACGGTCGCGTCGACGCGCGCCTCGCCGGACGGCCGCCACTCGATACCCGCGGCCGGGAGCCACGCGGTCGCCGCGGCGACGCCGAAGGCGAACGGCAGCAACAGCGTGAGCGTGAGGCCGAACGCGCCGGTGCCGGCCGCGCTCTCGCCCGCGACGACGACCACGGCGGCGTACGCCACCGCCAGCCCGAGGTACACGCCCGCCGGGACGAACGGGTCCTCGCCGTCGGGGCCCGAGAGCCCGTCGACGGCGCGCCGACCCGTCCGCGTCAGCAAGAACGGCGCCCCGAGGGCCGCGCTCGCCAGCACCGCGGCGACGAGGGCGACGGCCGACATCGGCGTCTGCGACACATCCGGCGGGTCGACGATGCGGTATATAGCTCTCCTGACCCGTGTATCAACGCCGAGACCGCGGGTCCGGCCGGGGGCACTCCCCCGGTCGACCGACCGGGCCCGGGGTCGACGGCTCACCCGTCGTCAGGGAACCGGACGGCGGTGCGAGCGCCGTCGGCCTCGCGCCACTCCTCGCGTGCGATCGAGAACCGGTGGTGGTCCGCCGGTTCGTCGTACCGCCCCGCGTGGTTGCGAAGCAGCCCCTCGTAGCGCCCGCCGTGGCGGTCGACGTAGCGCTCCACCGCCCGGTACGATCGGTCGTTGTCGCCGTGGATCGGCACCGCCGCGACGCCGACGTCGAGCCGGTCGAACGCGACCCTCAGGAGCGCGTCGGCCCGCTCCCCCGAGTAGCGTCGCCCCCAGAAGGGCTTCCGCAGCCAGATCGCCGGCAACGCGAGGTCCTCGTCCCACCGACAGATCAGGCCCGCCGTCCCGGCGAACTCGCCGGCGCCGTCCTCGCCCTCCCGCGGCCGGATCGCCCACTCGGCGCGCTCGCGCTCCGCCCACTGTCGCTCGAACGCGGCGATCCGGTCCTCGGCGTCCCGGAGCGTCGCCAGCGGGGACCACGGGAGGTACTCGGTCTCCTCGTCGACGGTCGGGCTGCGGTCGGACGCGGCCTCGTACAGCGTCCGCGGGTCGACACGGTCGCGTGTGAGCCGTTCGAGCCGCAGGCGGTCCGTCTCGATGGTGTCGGGGAACACGTCCGCGGGTGTCGCGGCCGGCCCAAAGCCGTTGTCCCGGTTCGCGACCCGACCCCACGCTCCCCCGTTGCGCCGGCCCGGACGCCAACACCTATGCGGGGGCGTCCCGACCGGCCGGCATGACCGTCGACGCCGTGTTGTTCGACCTGGACGACACCCTCTACCCCTACGACCCGTGCAACGAGGCCGGCAGACGCGCCGCCTTCGAGACGTACCGCGACCGCGGGGGCGGTCTCGACGCCGACGCGTTCGAGGCGCGCCGCGCCCGCGCCCGCGCCGCGACCAAACGCGAGGTGCCCGCGACCGCCAGCAGCCACAACCGCCACATCTACTACGCGCGCGTCGTCGCCGACCTCCCCGGCCCGTTCGACGCCGGACTCGCGCGCGCCCTCGGCGACGCCTACTGGGACGCGTACCTCGACGAGATGCGGCCGTTCGACGACGCGCTCGACACGCTCGCGACGCTCCGCGAGGCCAACGTCGACGTGGCGGTCGTGACGAACCTCACGACCCGAGTGCAACTGCGGAAGCTCGCGCGCCTCGGCGTCGACCGTCACCTCGACGCGCTCGTCACCAGCGAGGAGGTCGGCCGCGAGAAGCCCGCCGCGCCCGTGTTCACGACGGCGCTCGCGCGCCTCGACCGCACGCCCTCCGAGGCGCTCGTCGTCGGCAACTCCCCCCGCAACGACATCGAGGGCGGCAACGCGCTCGGCATGGAGACGGCGCTGTTCAACGGCCCCGCGGACGCCACCGGCGGCGCCGGCGGCGACCCGGCGGGGCTCCGGACGCCCGACCACCGCCTCGACTCGCTGGCCGCCGTGACGGAGGTGGCGCTGTGACCGACCCCGCCCCCGGCGCGCGACCCGGCGTCCTGCGCGAGGCGCGCGAGGCGGTCGTCGACCACGCCCCGGCGCTCGCTCGACTGACGCCCGGCCGGACGGGCAACCTCAGCGTCCGCGACGGCGACCGCTTCGCCGTCACGCCCACCGGCGTCGCCTACGACGCGTTCGGGGTCGCGGACGTGCCGGTCGTCGACCTCGACGGCGAGCGCGTCGCCGGCCGGATGAAACCCTCCAGCGAGGTGCCGATGCACCGCCACATCTACCGCGGCTACGGCTCGGAGGCGATCGTCCACACCCACTCGCCGTGGGCGACGACGATGGCCGTGCTCCACCAGGAACTGCCGCCGATCCACTACATGATCGTCGCGGTCGGCAAGCGCGTCCCGGTCGCCGAGTACGCCCCGTACGGCACCGAGGCGCTGGCCGCGAACGTCGTCGCCGCGATGGAGGAGGCGGAGGCGACGGCGTCGTTCATCGAGAACCACGGCCTCGTGGTCACAGCCGGCGATATCGAGACGGCGCTGGAGCACACCACCCACGTCGAGGACCTCTCGCGGCTGTACCTCCAGTCGTCGGCGGTCGGGGAGCCGACGGAGCTCCCCGAGGCGGAACTCGACACCGCCATCGAGCAGTTCGAGGGGTACGGTCAGGACTGAGGCGGCCTCGGGGCCGACCGTTCCACGGCGCGCGAATCGTCGCCGAGGCTCATGGGTCCGGGCGTGGAATCCCCCGACATGCCGCCCGCGAGCGTCATCACCTGCGACGGCTGCGGCTTCGAGGCACCGACCGGCGACGACGCGTGGGAGCGCGTCGCCGACCCCACGCTCGGGACGCTCACGCGCTGTCCCGCGTGCGGCAGCACCGACGTCCACAACCGCGGGTGAGCGCGCCGCCCCGAAACGACAAAGTGGAATAGCGTGTAAACTCGGTATCATGTACGGGGATCGAAACGACTCGCCGCCCGGATACGATACGTGGTTCGAACTCCTCGCCGACGGCTTCCGTCGGCGGGTCCTGTTCGAGCTGTCGGATCGGTCCGCCGCTCCCTCCACGGTCACCGTCCCGGACGACGTGGTCCGCGAGGGCGAAGACGCCGAGACGGTACACCTCCACCTCAGTCACATCCACCTCCCGAAGCTCGCCGCCGCGGGCGTCATCGAGTGGGAGCCCGGATCGGGGACGGTCACCGCCGCCGAGGCGTTCGAGCAACTGCGCCCGCTCCTGCGGGCGGTCCGTGCACTCGAGGGGTTCGAGGGCGACTGACCCGATCGCGGTCGGGCGGCGGTCGGCGGGGGTGGGGGCGAGGACGACCTTCGCTTGGTGGACCAAGCAGTAGTGGTATGGCCGGACGGACCGTACGCGGCGCATGCGAGACGAGTGGTTCGGGCTGCTGGCGGACGGGTTCAGGCGCGACGTCCTCTTCGAGCTGCTCCGCCGCGGGGCGACGGCGTCGACGCCGGTGCCGGAGCGGTCGGTCGCCGCCTCCGACGCCGACCGCCTACGGCTGCGCCACGTCGACCTCCCGAAGCTCGCCGCGGCGGGCGTCGTCGACTGGGACGAGCGGACGGCGACGGTCGCGTGGGGCCCGAGCTTCGAGGAGTTCAGGCCGCTCCTCGAGGCCGTCCGGGCGGCGGACGACCCCGAACGCCGGCGTGCGTGACCCGCCCGGCGGCGGCGCGCTCACGGCGCGGCTCCCGACCCCGGCCCCGTCCCCGGTTCCGGGTCGTGCCCCACACCGTCGTCCGGCGGTCCGTCGGTCGTGACGGTGAGCACCGTGTGCTCGGTGAGCGAGACGATCGCCCGCCGTAGTCGCTCGGTCACTGCTTGATCGGAGACGCCGAACTCCTCGCCCAGCTCCCGCGTCGAGATGCGCCGCGGGATGGCGTAGTACCCCTCCCGCACGGCCGCCGAGAGGGTTCGCCGTTGTGCCTCGGTCAGGCCGTACCACGCGCTGCCGTCGAGCTTCGCGGGGTTGTACACCCGGCCCACGTCGAGCGGGATGCCCGCCTCCTGACACCGCGTCCGGAACCGGCCGAGCGCGTCGTGGCTCGGGAACCGGAGTTCGAACTCCCACGTCGCCGCCGTCGCGCCGGCGTTCAACACGGTGGCTTCGACCTCCCTGACGGCGGCGAACAGCCGGTCGGCGCCCGAGTCCCACGCGAGTTCGTACAGCGTGCGTCCCTCCCGCGACCCCACCCGGCGCACCGACGACACCGTCCCGTGGCGCGCCACCGCGGCCTCGAACGGCGCGGAGCCCCCGTCGTCGACCCAGAAGAACGGCACCGCGAGTTCGCCGAGCGGCACCATCGTCTCGAGGGCGACGGCGGCGTCGCCCGCCCGGCGGAGGATGCGTCCGAGTTCGAACGCGTCCGCGGGGACGCGCAGGTGGACGATGACGGTCATACGGTCCCGGAGGCGCGGCGACCGGATATACCGGACCCCTGCGCGCCGGCCACGCGGTCGCGTTCGGCGCGGCCGCGGCTGTGCGGGTGAGAACGGGGAGCGCCCACGAGGGGCGTGCCGGCGCCCTCAGCGGGCGGCGGCGGCGACGCGCTCGGTCTCCTCCTTCTGGGAGATCGAGTACGTCTGGACGTCGTAGCGGGCGGCGCCGATGAGCTGGTCCGCGAGCGCGTCGGCGGCGCTGGTCGTCGACTTGTAGCTGGAGCCCTGCACGCCCTGCGCGATGAACTTCAGGGACTGGTCGACGCGGCGCTGGGGCGCGACGTCGACGGCCTTCGGCACGGAGATCCCGCCGTACTTCAGGCGGACGGTCTCCTCGCGCGGCGCGGCGTTCTCGACGGCCTCGACGAGCGTCTGCACCGGGTTCTCATCGGTGCGCGAGTGGACGATGTCGAAGGCGTCGCGCACGATGCGCTGGGCCTGCTGCTTCTTGCCCGTGTTCTCCTCGGTCTGCATCAGGCGGTTGATGAGCCGCTCGACGAGCGAGACCTCGGACTTCTGGAACTGCTTGGAGGCGTGCCGGCCCATCGTGTGGGCGATGGGGGTCACGTTCATGTACTTCCGGGTGGACGGGTCGGAGTACTCGATCTCCGACACGTCCCACACGCCGAACAGGAGGGCGTTCTCGACGGCCTCCTCGGAGTCGGCGGGGGCGTCGGGGTCCGGTGCCTCGGCCTCGGCGTCGGCGTCTTGGTCTGCGTCGCTCATTATCGGACGGGCTTCTCCGCGTTGCCGCGGACGAGTTCGATCATCGAGACGCCGTTCACCTTCTCCACCTTGAAGTTGACAGCCGAGAGGTCGCCCATCGCGCGACCCTTCGCGCCGCCGATCCCCGCGATGGTGACCTCGTCGTGCTCGTCGATGAACGAGATCGCGCCGTCGCCGGGACAGAAGGCGGTGACCTGCTTGCCGTTCTTGATCAGCTGGACCCGGACGCACTTCCGGATCGCCGAGTTCGGCTGCTTCGCCTCGATACCGACCTTCTCCAGCACGATCCCGCGCGCCTGGGGGGCGCCCTCGAGGGGGTCGGACTTCTCGGACAGACCGCGTTCGCGTCGCGCGTACTCCGAGTCGGACCACCGCCGCTTCTGGCGGTCCTTCTTGAGCTTCCGCGCGGCGTATTTGCCGTTGGCCATCGTACTCCTGCGTTTTCTGTGGAGCTACGTAAGGGTTCCCTTTCGCGAACGGCGAGACGGCGTGAGAACGGAGTAGCGGTACCTCTCGCGGGATCTGAGGCGGTCTCGCGGATCGAGCGACGCCCGGAGCGAACGGGAGGGCGCCGATTCGGCCCGCTGCGCCCGTCGTTCGGGGCGGCCTCACTCCGGCCGCTCGGCCGCCTCACGCGGGGAGCCCTCGACGGTGACGCCGACGTCCCCAGTGAGTTCCCGCCCGGAGGGCGGCCCGAGCGTGATCCCGGCGTCGGCGAACGCGTCCATCACCCGGTCGCGAAACCGCGAGCGCACCCCGACGAGGTCGCCCCCGGCGGGGTCGTTCACGAGGAACTCCGCGCGCAGCGCCACCGTCCCCTCGGCGAGGTCGGCCACGCGGGCCACCGGCGCCGGGTCGGCGAGCGTCCGCGGCTCCGCCTCGGCGGCCTCGACGAGCAGCTCCCGCGCCCGGTCGACGTCGTCGTCGTACGCGAGGCGGACCGTCTCGGTCACGCGGAAGCGGTCGCGGCCGAACGGCCGGGTGATGGCGTTGCTCGTCAACTCGGTGTTCGGCACCGTCACCGTCTCGTAGTCGACCGTCCGGATCCGGGTGACGCGGAAGTCGACGGCCTCGACGGTGCCCTCGCCGCCGGGCCAGCGGATCCAGTCGCCGACGTTGAAGTCCGGGTCCGCGACGAGGAACAGCCCGCTCACGAGCGACCCGAGCACGTCGCGCCCGGCGGTGCCCACGGCGAACGTCAGCGCCGCGATCAGCAGCGCGGAGTCGGCGAACACCGCGCCGTAGCCGGCGGCGATCACCCCCGCGACGAGCGCGACCCCGGCCAACGCCACCGCGAGGTACGTCTCCGTCGCCGACTGGACGGTCGGGTTGTTGCGGTTGCGGGCGCGGACCGCGCGGACCGCCAGCGGGAACACGGTGGCACGGGCGAGGAGGTACACCGCGAGCGTGACCCCGAGGAACACGACCACGTCGAGCAGTTCGCCGCTGGAGTCGCGCAGCGCCGCCGGGATCGGAACGGGCGGGAGCCCCGACTGTGCGAGGAACAGGAGCACGCTCGCGTCGACTCGGGCGCGGTGGAAGAGCGTGACGGCGGGGCGGTCGGCCGCGACCGGCTCCCGTCCGTCGACCGTCGACGGCGGCCTACGCCAGTTGGACGTCGTCGACGTCGAAGTGCCGCTTGGCGAGCGTCCGGGCGGTCTCGATGTTGCGCCCGCCGGCGCCGATGGCGACGCCGCGGTCGGCCTCGACCACCTCGACGTACGCGACCGTGTCGCCCTGCCGGCTCACCGTCACGCCGCGCACCGCCGCCGGCGCGAGCGCGTTGGCGACGAACGCCTCGGGCGTGTCGGCGTCCTCGACCAGTTCGACGTCCGCGCCGAGGCGGTCCTCGACGCGGTCGACGGTCCGGCCGCCCGGACCGATCGCGTCGGCCATCTCCCCCGCGGGCACGAGGAAGACGAGTCGGTCGCCCCCCTCGAACACGAGGCAGTCGACCGGCGCGACGCCGACGAGGTCGTCGAACGCGCCGATGTAGCGGCGCGCCTCGTCGGTGATCTCGACGCGCACCGTCAGTCGTCCGCGGAGGTGGTGTCGGGCGCCGACCCCATCCGCAGGTCCACGTCGCCGGTGCCGATGGCGACCGGCTTGCCGACGATGACGTTCTCGATGACGCCGTTGAGGTCGTCCTTCTCGCCGTGGATCGCCGCGTCCAGCAGGTGGTTCACGGTCACCTCGAACGCCGCCCGCGCGAGCACGGACTCCTTCGACCCGGAGATGCCGTGGCGGCCGATGGACTCGACGGTGCCGCGGTTCGTCATGATGTCCGCCACGAGCATCAGGTGGCGGATGTTCACGTCGTCGAGCCCCTGCTCCTCCAGCGTCTCCATCGTCTCGTTGATGATGGTCTCGCGGGCCGCCTCGATGCCGAGGGTGCGGTGGATCTCGTGGATGTTGTTACACGTCGTGCGCGAGGCGTCGACGCCCTCGATCTCGAGGGCGTCGGCGAACGCCGACCCCTCGGTGTAGAGGACGTACTCCTCGTCGCCGGAGTCGACCTCCTCCTTCCGGATGACGACGCGGCTGACCTCCTCGATCCCCTTGAACACGATCTCGCGGAGCTGTTCGACCAACTGGAGCAGCTGGCGGTAGCTGGGCTCCTCGGGGCCGAACTCGATGGTCGTCCCCGTCAGGACCGTCTCGACGCCCAGCGAGTCCTGCACGATGTCCGAGACGACGCCCGCGACCTCCGTCGCGTCGTCGTACGTCGGCCACCGCTCCAGCAGCGTCTCCTCGTTGAGGTCGACGGTCACGCGCATGTCAGCGACGTTCGTGGACACGTCGCCCAGCGCGAGCACCTTCGTCGCCTCCAACTGCCAGACGACCTCGTGGGCCTTCTCGCGGTCGGTGGCGTGCTCCTCGTCGAGGTGGACGATCATGATCGGCGTGTCCGGGGTCTTGCGGGCGTCCACCAGCTCGATGAGCCGGGGGAGCCCCTGGGTCACGTCCATCTCCGCGACGCCCGCGTAGTGGAACGTGTTCATCGTCATCTGCGTCCCCGGCTCCCCGATCGACTGCGCCGACACCGTCCCGACGGGGTCGAGCGGGTCGACGCGGGTGTCGAGGTAGCGCGACTCGGCGGCCTGTGCGATCTCGTTGGCCTGCTCGGTCGTCACGCCGCCGCGGGCGTCGACGTTCTCGTAGATCTCGTCCCGCAGCCGCCGCGGCAGCTCGGTGTCCTCGACGACGAGGGCGATGTCCTCGGTCACCTGCTCGTGGCGGTCGACGAAGCGGTCGACTGAGCCGCCGTCAGTCATCGCTCACCCCCACGCCGCCCGCCTTGTCAAGGCCGGGGCCGGCGTACTCCGAGAGGTTCGTGGGCGCCTCGCGGCGGCCGAGGAACCGTTCCTTCTCCTCCTCGGAGCCGAACTCGGCGTCGACGATGCGGTCGGTGATGGAGCCGATGTCGATGGCGGACTCCTCGTTGGAGGACACCTTCACCGGCGAGGTGCCGTCCTCGCCGAACTCGAACTGGACGATGGTGCCGGAGGTGTCCCGCACCGTGCCGTCGTACTGCGCCTCCAGTTCGGACAGGGCGTTGATGAGCCGGCGCTGCAGGTAGCCGGACTTCGAGGTCCGGACCGCCGTGTCGACCAGCCCCTCGCGGCCGCCCATCGCGTGGAAGAAGAACTCCTCCGGCGTCAGGCCGGAGCGGTAGGAGTTCTCCACGAACCCGTGGGCCTCCGCCGAGAGGTCGTCGGCCTCGTAGTGGGCGAGCGTACGGTCCTCGTAGCCGCGGTTGATGCGCTCGCCGCGAACCGCCTGCTGACCGACGCAGCCGGTCATCTGGGTCAGGTTCAGCATCGACCCACGCGCGCCGGAGCGCGCCATGATGACCGCGGGGTTGTCGTCTTCGAAGTGGTCCTCGGCGATCTCGCCCGCGGAGTCGCGGGCCTTGCCGAGCGTCTGCATGATCTTCATCTCAAGCGTCTCGTCGATGGTGCGGCCGGGCAGGCTCTCGAGGTCGCCCGCCTCGTACGTCGAGATGAGTTCCTGGACGCGCTCGTACGCCGAGTCGATCGCCTCGTCGACCTGCTCGGTCGCCTCCGGCGGGATGGACTCGTCGTCGATCCCCAGCGAGAACCCGAAGTGCATGATGGCGCGCATCGCCAGCGACGCCACCTCGTTGATGAACACGCGGGCGCGCGTCTCGGAGTACACCTTCGTGAGCGTGTCGACGACCTCGCCGCCGAACGCGCCGACGGCGTCCTCGTCGATGGTGCCCTCGATCAGCTGGCCGTTCTCGATGATCACCGTGTCGCCCGTGGAGGACGTGAACTCGAGGCTCAGGTCGTCGGGCAGCAGCTCCGAGAAGACGGTGCGGCCGGTCCAGATCTCGCGGCCGGCCTCGTTGGTGCCGTCCGGCTCGGGCAGCTCGTCGACCGAGGTCGCACGCAGCAGGTCCAGCGCCTGCGTCTCGGTGAACTCGGGGTTCTCGTGGGTGAGCAGGTACGTCCCCGAGATGTGGTCCTGGATGGCGCCGATGATGTTCTCGCCGAAGCGCGGCGAGAGGATCTGCTCTTGCACCCGCATGAGGACGCGCGCCTCCGCGCGGGCCTCCTCGTTCTGGAGCGCGTGCATGTTCATCTCGTCGCCGTCGAAGTCCGCGTTGTACGGCGGGCAGACGACGGTGTTGAGCCGGAACGTCTTGTACGGCATGACCACGACCTCGTGGGCCATGATCGACATCCGGTGCAGCGAGGGCTGCCGGTTGAAGATCACGATGTCGCCGTCGACGAGGTGGCGGTTCACCTCCCAGCCGGGCTCGACCTTCTCGGCGAGCTCCTCGCAGTTCTTCTCGGTCACCTTCAGCCGGCGGCCGTCGGGCCGCTTCACGTAGTTGGCGCCGGGGTGGGCCTCGGGCCCGTTGCGGACGTACTGGCGGGCGCGGTCGATGTTGCGCTCGGAGACGTTCATCGTCTGGGTCATCTCCTCGGCGACCCGTTCGGGCACGCCGACCTCGTTCAGCGAGAGCGTCGGGTCCGGCGAGATGACGGTCCGCGCGGAGAAGTTCACGCGCTTCCCGGACAGCGAGCCGCGGAAGCGACCCTCCTTGCCCTTGAGGCGCTGGGACAGCGTCTTGAGGGGGCGGCCGGAACGGTGGCGCGCCGGCGGCGTGCCCGAGATCTCGTTGTCGATGAACGTGGTGACGTGGTACTGGAGCAGCTCCCACAGGTCCTCGATGATGAGCTGCGGGGCACCCGCCTCACGATTTTCCATGAACCGCTGGTTGATGCGGATGATGTCGACCAGCTTGTGGGTCAGGTCGTCCTCGGAGCGCTGGCCGTTGTCCAGCGTGATCGAGGGCCGGGTCGTGACCGGCGGCACCGGCAGCACGGTCAGGATCATCCACTCGGGGCGGGACTTCTGCGGGTGGATGCCGAGCGCCTCGAGGTCCTCGTCCGGGATGTCCTCGAACCAGTCGCGGATGTCGCTCGGCATGAGCTTGTCCAGGCTGGTGTCGATGAGGCGCTCGTCGTTACCGACGTTGAGGACGCGCTCGATGTGCTTGAGCAGCGTCGCGTCCCGGCGGTCGGGGCGCGTGCGGCCGCGGATGCCCTCGCCGGACATCAGCGACTGGATGTCGGCCGCCTCGACGGTCTCGACCTCGGGGTTGTCCGCGCGGCTCCCCATCGTGTCGTCGAGCCGGTCGCGCTCCTTGCGGAGCCGCTCGTTCACCTGCTCGGCCAGCTCCTCGGGCTTGACGACCTCCTCCTCGCCCTCCATCGCCGACGACAGGCGACGGTGGAGGTCCGACTGCGGCACCTCCAGTTCCTCGTAGTAGGTGGTCGGCTTCTCGTGTTTGATGTCGTACTGCGTCGTCGGCACCTCGCCCAGGTACGGGTCGGTGCTGGTACAGTAGCTACACTCGGAGCTCTTGCGGGCCTGCCGGACGGCCGCCTTCAGCACGTCCGTCGGGTCGCCGCCGAGGTCCTTCGTGCGCTGGAGCTTCTCCTCGAACTCCGCCTTCTCCTCGTCGCTGAGCGCGAGGCGGCCGCAGTTGCGGCACGTCGCGCGCAGCAGGCGGCGGATGAGCTTCGTGAAGCCGACGTGGATGACGGGCGCGGCCAGCTCGATGTGGCCGAAGTGGCCGTTACACGACCCCGAGTGCTTGCCGCAGGTGCGGCACTCCAGTCCGGGGTCGATGACGCCCAGCCGCGGGTCCATCAGCCCCATGTCGATGGGGTAGCCGTCGTCGTCGTACGTGTCCGCGGTGATGACCTTCGTCGCGGACATGTCCCGATACGTCTCCGGGTCCATCAGCCCGAAGTTGATGCCGCCGATCTCTTTGGGTGTCTGACCTGCCATTGTTAGACTGCGTCCTCCAGTTCCAGGGTCGGTCGAATGCCGAGCGCCTTCATCTCGTCGAGCAGCAGCTTGAACGCGTAGCTGATCTCGATCTCGTGGATGTCGTCCTCGTCGCCCGTGATGGGGTCGTAGATCCGACGCTGCTCCACGTCCTCAACCGCGACCATCCCCGTCTCCTCGGAGATGTACACCTTCTCCTTGTCCGAGGAGTCGAGGAGGCGCTCCTTCAGCGCCATCGCGGCGCCGTGTCCGATGAGCACCTCGCGCTCCATCTCCCCGACGCGGAGGCCACCCTCGCGGGCGCGCCCCTCGGTCGGCTGGCGGGTGAGCACCTGCACCGGCCCGCGCGAGCGGGCGTGCAGTTTGTTGCTCACCATGTGGTACAGCTTGTGGTAGAAGATGGTCCCGACGAAGATCTCCGCCTCGATCTTCTCGCCGGTGACGCCCGAGTACATGACCTCCTTCCCGGAGGACCGGTACCCGTGCTCCTCCAGCGACGAGCGGAGTTCGTCCTCGTTCTCGCCCTGGAACGCCGTCCCGTCGACGCGGCGGCCCTCCAGCGAGCCGACCTTGCCGCCGAGCATCTCCAGGACGTGGCCCACCGTCATGCGCGACGGGAGCGCGTGCGGGTTGAGCACCAGGTCGGGCACGAGGCCGTCCTCGGTGAACGGCATGTCCTCCTGCGGGGCCAGGTGGCCCACGACGCCCTTCTGGCCGTGGCGCGACGCGAACTTGTCCCCGAGTTCGGGGATCCGCTGGTCGCGCACGGACACCTTCGACAGCTTGGAGCCGTCCTCGCCCTCCATCAGCGTGACCGTGTCGACGACGCCGGACTCCCCGGAGCGCATCGTCACACTGGTCTCGCGCCGCTTCTGGGGGGAGAGGCCGCCCATGTCGTCCGGCTCCTCGAGGAACCGGGGCGGGCTCGTCTTCCCGAGCAGGACGGAGTTCTCGTCCACCTTCGTCTCGGGGTTGACGAGGCCGTCCTCGTCGAGGTGCGTGTACGCGTCCTCCCCGCGGGCGCCGCGCACGTCCTGCGACGGGATCTCGAAGCGGTCCTCCTGGCCGCCGGGGTAGCGGCGCTCCTCGCCCTCGTACGTGCGGAAGAAGTGCGAGCGCGACATCGCGCGGTCGACGCTCCCCTTGTTCATGACGAGCGCGTCCTCGATGTTGAACCCCTCGTAGGACATGACCGCGACGACGAAGTTCTGCGCCGCGGGGCGCTCGTCGAACCCGATCTGCTCGGTGGTCTGGGTCTTGACCATCGACAGCTGCGGGTAGTGCAGGAGGTGCTGGCGCGTGTCCGGCCGGATGCGGTAGTTGGCCGACGGCAGCCCGAGCGACTGCTTCATCATCCCCGCGCCCATCGTGATGCGCGGCGAGGCGTTGTGCTCGGGGTACGGGATCATCCCCGCGCCGATCCCGAAGATGAGCTGGGGGTCGATCTCCAGGTGGGTGGTGCGGGCGTTGACGTCCTCCTCGTCGGTCGCGACGTAGATGTCCTCCTCCTCCTCGGCGTCGATGAACTCGACGATGCCGTGTTCGACGAGGTCGTCGAACTCGATCTCGCCGTCCTCGAGCGCGTCGATCGTCTCGTCGTCGAGGAGCGGCTCCCCGTTCTCCACGACGATGAGCGGCCGCCGCGCGCGGCCGGCGTCGGCGTTGACGATGACCTCGTTCGTGCGGTCCTTGACCGAGACGTTCACCATGTCCGAGACGTCGCCGCGGCGGCGCGCCTCGCGGATCTGTGCGGCGAGCTGGTTCGGGTCCGGGTGGGTCCCGACCAGGCTGCCGTTGACGTAGACTTTCGCTTCTCGTGTGCTTGCCATGTGTTAGTCGTCCGCGGATGCGCGGTCAACGCCCTCGATGCCGGGGATCCCCTCGACACCCATGGACGCGAGTTCTCGCTTCAGTCCCTGTTCGTCCTCGATGTTCTGGGAGAGCTCCATCGCCTGCGCGAAGTTCTTCACCAGCCCACAGTTCGGGCCCTCGGGGGTCTCCGAGGGACAGATGCGACCCCACTGGGTCGCGTGCAGGTCGCGCGCCTCGAAGTGCGGCTGCGACCGCGACAGCGGCGAGCGGAGGCGACGCAGGTGCGACAGGACGCCCATGTAGTCCGTCCGGTCGACGAGCTGGGAGACGCCCGAGCGGCCGCCCACCCAGTTCCCCGTCGCGATCGGGTGTTCGAGGCGCTCGGTCAGCACGTCGGAGCGGACCACCGTGTTGACGGTGAGCTGCCGGTTGCGCATGTTGGCGCGCTCGAGCTGGTACTTCACGTCGCGCGCCAGCTTGTTGAGCGCCGTCCGGAACAGGTCCGTCATCAGGTCGCCGGAGACCTTGAGGCGCTTGTTGGCGTAGTGGTCCTTGTCGTCGGACTCGCGGCGCTGGAGCGCGAGTTCGAAGCACGCCTCCGCCATCCGGCAGAGGTAGTACGCCTTGTTGATGCGGACGTCCTCCTCGTCGACGCCCTCCTCGTGGAGGTGCGGCAGGAGGTAGCGGTCGATGACGTAGTTGGCCCGCTTCAGTTGGTAGTTCTTCCCCTGCCCGGAGGCGACGCGCTCGCCGAGGGTCTCGATGGCCTCCTCCTCGGTCTGGACCGACGCCTCCTCCAGGTTCTCCAGCATGAACTTCACGATCTCCGGGTCGTCGGAGACGCGGTGGACGATCTCCTCGTCGGACTCCAGCCCGAGCGCGCGCACGAGCGTGACGAAGTCGACGGAGCCGGACACCGAGGGGAACGAGACCTCGAGCAGCCCCTCGCGGTTGCGCTCACAGAGGACGAGCGCGCGGTAGCCGCGGCGCTGGGAGAACGTCTTGGCGACCTGGATCTCGTCGCCGTACTTCGAGTCGTACTCGGCGAGGATCTTGTTGGGCGCGAGGTCCTCGCTGGTCATGAGCACGCGCTCGGAGCCGTTGACGATGAAGTAGCCGCCGGGGTCGACGGGGTCCTCGCCGATCTCGACGAGTTCGTCGTCCGAGAAGCCGGAGATGTTGCACTTGTTGGAGCCGACCATGATCGGCATGCGGCCGACCTTCGTCTCCGTCTGGTCGACGACGGTCTCGGGCTCCTCCTCGCCGCCGCGGATGATCTTCATCTCCATGAAGACCGGGGCGGCGTAGGTGATGTTGCGGAGGCGCGCCTCCTGCGGGTAGAGCAGTTCCTCGGAGCCGTCGGCCTCGCGGACGCGGGGGGTCGTCATCCGCACGTCGCCGAGCTCGACGTAGACGGGCTCTTGGCCCTCCTTGTCGCCGATGTCCGTCTCGATGGTCTCCTTCTCGTCGACCACGCGCTGCATGCCGCGGTCGAGGAAGTTGTTGAACGAGCGGAAGTGGTGCTCCGCCAGTCGCTCCTGGGAGAAGTACTGTCGCGAGACGGCGCGTCGCTTCTCTCGGTTCATTCTACCACCAGTCGGTAGACGATCGCCGTGTCTGTCGTTCGGGAGTCCCGTTCGATCCGGATCACGTCGCCGGGTTCGGCGTCGCTGGGGAGCGCCGGGTCGGCGTGTTTGATCTTGGGGAGATCGGTGCGTTTGACGTCGAAGTCCGCGAGCACCTCCTCGACCGCGTCGTCGTCGTCGAGGAGCGTGTGCTCGGGCACGAGTTCGTGTTCGCTTACGTTTACCATGGCTGGATGAGGTTCGTAGTCGCGCGCGGCCGTGTTTGGGGAGAAGTCTTCACGAGATACTACGGCGGTCTATTCGACCCGTCCACATAACGCTTGTCAAACGCCGTGGGTACCGGTTGCTGGCCGCCCCACCGCCTGCAACGGTTCCACCGTTACGGCGGACACGTATGAACGTTACGGCGCACGGTATCGCGGGACACGGCGGCCCCGGATGAGAAGCCTTAATTATCTACCCGGGATACGATGAGATGCGCAGAGGCGAGGTGGAAACCCGCCGACGCGATGCACGCCCGGATGGTGTAGTGGCCCATCATACGACCCTGTCACGGTCGTGACGCGGGTTCAAATCCCGCTCCGGGCGCTTTCTGTTGCGACCGACCGCCGAGCCGCGGCCGTCGCGGCACACGGTTCCGGTCGCCCGCTCCCTCCGTCGCCACGGGCGGGTCCGGCGGCGGTCGTCCGGCGATCCGGCCAACAACCTCTTACGTCCCGCTGGCCCCCGGTGAGACGGATGACCGACCACCGACTCCTCCACGTGGACGCCGACGCCGACCGCCGCGATCGGGTCGCGGCCCGGCTGGCGGACGACGGGCCGTTCGTGACGGACCCGGAGCCGTGCGGGGAGGCGGCGGTCGACACGCTCGGCCACGAGTCGTACGACGGGCTCGTCGTCGGCCACCCGCTGCCCGACGGGACGGCGTCGTTCCTCGGCGTCGTCCGCGGGGGGTACCCCGACCTGCCCGTCGTCACGTACGGCGACGCCGACGCGTTCGACGCCCGGACGGTGCGCGCGCTGTTTCGCGCCGGCGCCACCGACCACCTCCCCGTCGCGGGGGCGGACGACCACGCGGCGCTCGCCGCCCGGCTGGAGACGGCGGTCGAGGCGTACCACGAGCGCCAGCGGAAGGACCGCGGGGCCGCGACCCTCCGACGGCTCGGCGACGCGATCGCCGGCGCGCCGACCGACGTGGACGCGGCGATCGACGGGGTGCTGGAGGCGGTTCGCGACACCTACGAGGTGGACTACGCCGGCTTGGCGCGGATCCGCGACGACGAGTTCCGGTTCGTGGCCGGCCGCGGTACGGCGACCCTGTGCGAGTCGCTGGCCGAGACGGTGCCGCTCGAGAACACGTACTGTGAGACCACCGTCGCCGAGGGGCGCACCGTCGCCTCGAACGCCGACGGGGGCATCGCCGACCGCGGCCGGCCCGCCATCGGCCGGCGGCTCGGGCTCCAGTGTTACCTCGGCACCCCGGTGTCCGTCGACGGCGACCTGTTCGGTACGCTGTGTGTCGTCGACCGGTCGCGCAGGCGGGGGTTCGCGGGCTGGGAGCGCACCGGGATCGAGGTGGCGGCACGCTGGATCGCCCGGGAACTCGAACACGACCGCGAGAAGGCACGACTCCGCCGGGAGCGCGACTGACGGGCGCCCTCGGGACGGCGCGTCAGGTGACGACGAGCACCAGTCCCACGAGGAACCCGGTCGCCATCACCAGCAGCAACACGACGAACAGCCCGAGCACCGGCTTCTCCACGGCGCCGGCGACGAGCCGTTCGCCGACCGACCGACCGTCGGCGCTCACTGGCGAGTCACGTCCATGGCCGCCGTTGGCGACGCCGAGAGTTAAACCCACGTCGACCGCGCCCTCAGTCCGGCCCGGCCGCGAGCGACTCCCGCGCCGCGTCCGACGCGCGGGCGCTCTCCCCGCGGTCGGGCGTCCGCCGTTCGCGGACGCCGACGGTCGTCGCCGCCCCCGTCGCGTCGTCGACGACGAGCGCCTCGCCCACGGCGTCGGGGAGTCGCGAGGCGAGGTCGTCGCCGAGCGCACGGGGTCTGGTCCCCGGAGCGCGTCGAGGTCGGCACGCCCGTGCAGCCGGTGGGCGACGAGCAGGTCGGCCTGCGAGACGGCGACGTCGGGGAGCGCCGCGGGACGCTGGGTGGCACACACCAGCGACACGCCCGGGGCGCGGCCGCGCGTGAGCAGCGTCGCGAGCGCGTCGCCGGCGACGCCGCCGAAGAAGGCGTGCGCCTCGTCGACGAACAGCCACGGCAGCCGGCGGATCGTCCCCCGGACGCGCGCGTCGTACAGCGCCCGCGCGACGGCCGCACACACCGCTGTCGCGGCCGCGGGCGGGAGCGCCGAACAGTCGAGCACCGTCGCGTCGCCGTCGGCGAGGTCGGCCGCCGTCAGCCCGTCCGGGTCGAACACGTCCCACCGCTCGGCGAGCGCGAGTTGGGCGTCGGCGCCCCGCCGCGCCGCCCGAGCGGCGTCGGCGTCCGCGACGTACTCCCGGGCGGCCGCGACCGTCGGCCGGTCGCGGTCGGCGACGGCCCGCCACACGAGCGACCCGACCGCGCCGGTCCGGTCGAGCCCGAACAGCCCGGGCCACGCCGCCGCCGGGAGCGCGTCCGGCCGGATCCGCGGCCGTCGGTGGACGGTCCCCCGCACTCGGCGAGCCCGCCGAGCACGCCCATCGGGTCGACGACGACCGGGGCGACCCCGCGGGCGGCGGCGACCCCTTCGGCCACGACCGCGAGGGTGTGGGTCTTCCCGCTCCCGCGCTTGCCGACGACCAGTCCCGCGTGGGGCCGGTCGGTGTCGAGGGCGACGCGGGCCCCGACGCTGCCGTCGTGCGCCCGGTACCGCCCCACCGGCGCACACCGCTCGGCGTCCTCGCCCGCCGCGGTCCCATCGTCGCAGCCGGTTCCGCTCTGTCTCCCGATGACGTGCACGGGGCGGGTGCCCCCGGCTCCGTACGAAAGGCCTCGGACGAAGGTTGAAGCCCGAGGCCGGGACCAGCCGGGGTGTGTCCACGGACCACCACTGTCCACGGCCGCGGGCCGTCCTCGCGGCGGCACGGGATCGGGTCGACTCGCGGCTCGCCGCAGAGCGCGCGTGGCTGGCGGCGCTGCGCCGCGACGAGCGCGCCATCGAGGGGTTGCCGGTTCGGCTCGTCGTCGCGCTCGTCGTCGGCGTCGCCAGCCTCAGCGTCATGCTCAACATGGTCTCCGGCGTGCAGGGGCTCGCCGTGACCGAACTCGACGTGCGCCCCGAGCCCGAGGTGACGACGCCGGGCGAACAGGAGCTCGCGCTGACGGTCGTGGGCCCCGACGGCGACCCCGTCGCCGGCGCCACGGTCGTCGTCTCCGGCGAGAGCGCGAGCCTCGACGGCGTCGCGACCGGTCGGACCGGTCCCGACGGCACCACGTCGGTGACGGTGGCGCCGAGCCTCGGGCCGAACCGCGAACAGGGGACGCTGTCGGTGACGATCAAGCCGCCCGCCGGCGGGCAGTACGCCGACCGTCGCGGCAACACGCGGGTGCTCGTCGTGGCGGCCTGACCCCCGGCACCGACGTGTTCCGAAACCGCCATGTCGGCGGCCGGACCACGTCACGGCGTGCCCTCCATCGCCACCCGCCTCGCAGACGGCGTCGGCGCGGCGCTCGCGAACCTCCCGCTCGCGCTCGTTCCCCTGGCGCTGGCCCTCACCGACGTGCAGAAGATCCGGGCCGTGTTGGCGTTCTCCGGGTTCCGGACCGGCGTCCGGTTCACCCTCCCCGCGTCGGTGCTCACGGTCTGGGGGTTCGTCTCCACCCCCGCCACCGGCGTGTCGGTGAACGCGGGCGTCCCGACCACGGGGCTGACGGACCCCGCGACCGTCGCCGCGGCCGCCGGCGGCCTCCTCGTGACGGCGGTGCTCTCGGCGGGCTACTTCGGGTCGGTCGCCGACGCGCTCGCCGGGCGGCGCTACCGCTTCGTCGAGCACGTCCGTCGGCACTTCCGGGCGTTCCTCGTCGTGACGGTCGCGCCGGTCGCGGTGTTCGCGCCGGCGGCGCTCCTCGTCGCCGCCGCCCCCGCGAGCGCGCCGGTCGTCCTCCTCCCCTGCTCGTCGTCGCCCTCGGCGCGGCGTACCTGCTGTTCGCGACGCCGTACCTGATCGTCCTCCGCGACACGGGCGCGCTGGCGGCGGCGCGGGCGTCCGTCGACTTGGCGCTCGCGGGCGGCGCCTACCTCCGGTACGCGGTCGGGTTCGTCGCCGCGGTCGCGGTCGTCTCCCCGCTGGTCACCGCGGTCGTCGTCTCGGTCCCGGTCGTCGGACTGGTCGTCGGCCTGCCCGCCGGCGCGGTCCTCGGACTGGCCGGGAACCTGGCGACGATGCGGTTCGTCGCCGACGCGGACGCGGAGACGACGGCGTTCGAAGAACGGAGCGCGGACGACGGCCCGACGGGTGCCGGCGACGAGTGACGGCGGCGAGCGACGGCGAGTCGGTCCGTCGCTCCTCGGAGTAGGTCGCCCGATCAGGCGGACTCGACGGGCGTCACCGTGATGTGGCCCCCGCTGCGGACACGGATCCGGTGATCGAGGTAGGTGAACTCGACGAGCGTGTCGTCGTCTCCCGAACAGATCCGGTCGAGGGCGTCGGGGTCGATCACCTCGAACAGCGGCGCGTGTCGGTCGGGCGCCGCGCTCCGGATCTCGGCGGTCGCCTCGATGACGGCGATGCTGGCGTCGACCCGCAACGGATCGAACGCGGCGACGTACTCGCCGGTGTCCGGGTCGTGCGTCACGTCGACGTCCTCGGCCGGGTCGCCGCTCACGGGCGCACACCCCCCCCTGGCGGTCGCACCGTCGCGGCGAAGCCACCGGGTCACCGCGGGGCGTCCCCGTCGAGGAGCCGACGGGTCGCGTCGATGGGCGGCCGCCCGTCGTCTCGTCGGGGGGAGTCGATCGCCCCCTCGTCCGGGTCGTCGAGGACCATATTCATCCGGTCGGCGGACCGCGGGTTTACTCTTTCGCAACAAACGAACGGAAGACCGGGAGTCGGAACTGGATGGACACAGAAATGACAGATAACACCCGCTAATCGACATGTCCGTTTACTTTCGTGCCTCGTTCCACAACGACGGCGAAACGACGACACGCGCTCGCCGGTGCCGAGAGGCCTAACACGGCGCGCGACGAACCCACGGCGTCCGAATGCTCACAGATACGCCGGGGATCCACCACGTCACCGCGATGGTCGGGGACGCGCAGGCGAACCTCGACTTCCTCGTCGGGACGCTCGGGCTCCGCCTCGTCAAACGGACGGTCAACCACGAGGACGTCCTCCGGTACCACCTGTACTACGGCAACGGCGCGGGCGACCTCGGCACGGTCTACACCTGCTTCCCCTACCCGAACGAACCGCCCGGCAGGCGCGGCAAACCCCAACTCACGGCGACGTCGTTCGCCGTCCCCGAGGGGTCGCTCGACTACTGGCGCGACCGGCTCGCGGACCGGGGCGTCGACGCGGAACGGGTCTCGCGCTTCGACGAGTCGGCCCTCCGGTTCGAGGACCCGGCGGGGACGCGCCTCGAACTCGTCGCCGCCGACCAGTCCGTCGCGCCGTGGGCGGGGGGGCCGGTCCCCGATCGCCACGCGGTCCGTGGCATCCACGGCGTGACCGCGCTCCCGACGAACCCGTTCGCGACGGCGAGCGTCCTCGACACGCTCGGCTTCGAGTACGCGGGCGAGGACGGCGACCGCGTCCGCTACCGGGCCGGCGGCGACCGCGCGACGGTCGTCGACCTCCTCGACCGCGAGGCGCCGTACGCCCGGGAGGGCGTCGGGAGCGTCCACCACGTCGCCGTGCGCGTCCCCGACCGCGACCAACTGCGCGAGTGGCACGACCTGTTCCGCGAGCGCGACGTTGACGTCTCCCGGATCCGCGACCGGCACTACTACCACGCGCTCTACGTGCGCGAGCCCGGCGGGATCCTGATCGAGCTGTCGACGGAGGGGCCGGGGTTCACGATCGACGAGGACCCGGCGACCGCCGGCGAGTCGCTCGTCCTCCCGCCGTGGGCCGAGGAGGACCGCGAGATGATCGAGGGACAGTTGCCGTCGCTGGCGCTCCCGGCCGCGGCCGCGGGCCGCGGGGACGACGACGGCTGATGTTCGGCGACGGCACGCTCCCGGACGACCTCCCCGGGCCGCACGCCGGCCGGCCGGTCGTGACCGCGGGCGCGCCGCGCGGCGGCGCACGGGCGGCGGTCGTCGCGCTCCACGGTCGCGGCGCCACGGCACAGGGGGTGCTCAACCTCCTCGACCCGCTCGCACGCCACGGCGTCGCGTTCGTCGCCCCCGCCGCCGAGCGTGGTCGGTGGTACCCGTACGCGGGCGACGAGCCGCGCGAGCGCAACGAGCCACACCTCGCCTCGGCGGTGGCGGTCGTCGACCGCGTCCTCGCTGAGACGCGCGAGACGCTCTCGCTCCCACCGGAGGCGGTGTTCCTCGTCGGGTTCTCGCAGGGGGCGTCGGTCGCCGCCGAGCACGCCGCCGATCGCGGCGGGGCCCACCCTATCGCGGTGCTCAGCGGCGGCCTCTTGGGGCCGAGCGTCGGCGCCGAGACCCGCACGGGCGATCTCACCGGAACGCCGACGCTGGTCGCGGGCGGCGCGGACGACGACCGCGTGCCGCCGGAACGGGTGCACGCGACGGCGGCGGCGTTGCGCGAACTGGGTGCGGACGTGACCGAGCGCGTGTACGACGGTGTCGGGCACGAGGTCACGGCCGACGAGTTCGCGTGGCTGAACGACCGGTTGGCGGCAGTCGTCGACGGGTGAGAACGGAGGGGGTGGCGACGCCGACCGGCTATCGCATCTCCTCGAGGGAGTGGACCGTGTCGGACATGAGGTACGCCTCCGGACAGTGGTCGTCGCAGATCTCGAGGGCGTCGAACGTCTCTCGCCCGTTGTCGAGCGTGATCCGGTAGGCGTGGCTCGAGACGGAAGTCGGCCGGTCGACGGGGTCGACGTCGGTGCGCGTCACACCGTCGTTTCCCGGTGGACGGGTATAACTGGCCCGATTCGGGCGCCAGAAGCCCGAACGCGCCGCTTTCTGGCGATCGTAGAAACGGCGAAATTCGCCGACTGGCTCTCGTCTGGCGATCCGACGGGGACGGTCGTCGACCGGTTGGTGTCACCGAACGCGCCGGATCGTTCAGCCCCGAGCGCGCTCGAGTTCCGCGAGCGTGTCGGGCGTCTCCAGCAGGCGGTCCAGCCGCTCCTCGAACTCGTCGTCGTCGATGGCTCCCTCGGCGTAGCGGCGTTTGAGCACGGCGAGCGGGTCCTCGCCGTCGTCCTCGGCGTGTCGTGTCGCCCGGTCGCTCCCGGCGCGGTCGCCGACCGACTCCGACTCGTCGGTCGATCCGGTGAACACGCCCTCCCAGAAGCGCCCCGCGTCGTCCCCGTCGAACAGGTCCAGGAACGCGAGCCACGCGATGCCGTAGAGGATCCAGAACCAGACCGTCGGCGCGCCGACCACGAGGCCGACGACGCCGACGACACCGAGGACGACCGCGACCACGTGTGCGAGTTTCGAGTCGAGGAGGCGATCGGCGTCGAGCATGGCTGCCCGACGACCGGGGCCCACATTACGCTACCGGACGCCCCGTCCGGCAGTCGGCCTCAGCGGTGGTCGAACACCCGCTGCACCTTCCCCGTCTCCGTGCGTTCGACCCCGCCCGGGTCGACGACGCGGACCTCGTCGGGGGTGATCCCCACGACGTTCCGGATCCGGTCGGCGATGCGCGACGCGAGCGTCGACGGGTCGACCGTCGCGTCCCCACGGCGCTCGACGGTGAGTTCGAACGTGTCGAGCGCGCCCTCGCGGCGGAGGTCGATCCGGTAGAAGGGGGCGACGGCGTCGAACTCCAGCACCACGTCCTCGATCTGGCTGGGGTACAGATTGACGCCCCGGACGATGATCAGGTCGTCCGCCCGTCCGGTGACGTTGTCCATGCGGACCATCGTCCGGCCGCACTCGCACCGCTCGGTCGTGAGCGTCGTCAGGTCGCCCGTCCGGTAGCGGAGCACGGGGACGGCCTCCTTCGTCAGCGTCGTGAGGACGAGTTCGCCCTCCTCGCCCTCGGGCAACGGCTCGCCCGTCCCGGGGTCGACCACTTCCGGGTGGAAGTGGTCCTCCCAGATGTGCAGGCCGTCCTGCGCGGCGACACACTCGTTGGAGACGCCGGGGCCGATGATCTCCGAGAGGCCGTAGATGTCGACGGCGGTGACGCCGAGTCGGTCCTCGATCTCCGCGCGCATCGGGTCGGTGCACGGCTCGGCGCCGACGATCACCGTCGACAGCGGCAGTTCGCGCACGTCGACGCCGCGCTCGGCGGCGCGCTCGGCGAGGTACAGCGCGTACGACGGCGTGCAGGTGAGGGCGTCGGATTCGAGGTCGACGAGGAGGTCGATCTGGCGGTCGGTCTGCCCGCCGCCGACGGGGATCACGGTCGCGCCGAGCTCCTCGACGCCGCCGTGGACGCCGAGGCCGCCCGTGAACAGGCCGTAGCCGTACGCGTTCTGCACGGTGTCGCCGGGGGCGACGCCCGCGGCCGTCAGCGACCGGGCCACCACCTCCCGCCACGTCGCGAGGTCGCCGTCCGTGTAGCCGACCACCTTCGGCTTCCCCGTCGTCCCCGAGGAGGCGTGGATCCGGCGGACCTCCCGGTCGGGGACCGCGAACAGGCCGTCGGGGTACTCCGCACGGAAGTCCTCCTTCGTCGTCGTCGGGAGCCGCCGGACGTCCTCGATCCCGTCGACGTCGTCCGGGTGGACCCCCGCCTCGTCCAGTCGCTCCCGGTAGAACGGCACGCGTTCGTACGCCCGACGGACCGTCTCGCGGAGTCGTTCGCCCTTCAGCGCCCGGAGCTCCTCGCGGCTCGCCGTCTCGACCTCGTTCCACGTCATCGTGTCACACGACGCGAACGGGGATCAAAGCAGTACCGCCGACGCCGGCCCCGGGGCCCGGTGTCCCCGGCGTCACGAGCGCCAGTAGCCCGGCGTGAGCAGGACGAGCACCGGCACGATCTCGATGCGGCCGATCCACATCAGGAACGTCATCAGGAGCTTCGTCGAGGCGGGGAACGGCTCGTAGCTGGCGAACGGCCCGGCGATGCCGAACGCCGGCCCGACGTTGAAGAACGTGGAGGCGGCGGCGCTCATCGCCTCGAACTCCGTGACCGCGACGCCGGACCGGGCGGCGTCGACGACGACGATCACCGTGGCGGCGATGAAGAACACGAGGCTGACGAGCGTGTACGCGTAGATGTCGCGGATCGAGTCCTCGCTCACGACCCGCCCGCTGAGTCGGACCGGCCGGACCACGTCGGGGTTGGAGGCGACGAACAGGTCGCGGCGGAACGACTTGAGCACGACCAGCCAGCGGAGCGTCTTCACCGAACAGGTGGTCGACCCCGCCATCCCGCCGATGAACATACAGACGAACAGCAGGTGCTTGGCGGCCGACGACCAGAGGTTGAAGTCGGTGCTGGCGTACCCGGTCGTCGTCACGATGGAGACGACCTGGAACGCCGCGTGGCGGGCGGTCGCCTCGCCGGTGGCGAACTGCGCGTCGACCGCGAGGACGGCCCCGACCGCGACGGCGAACAGCGCGAGGATGCCGACGTAGAAGCGGAACTCGTCGCTGCGGCGGAGGCGGTCGAAGTCGCCCGTGGTGACGAAGTAGATGAGCACGAAGTTCGTCGCGCCGGCGACCATGAACGGGATGGTCGCCCACTGGACCGCCGGCGAGAACGCCGCGAGGCTGTTGCCGCGCGGGGAGAACCCGCTCGTCGAGACGGCGGTGAACGCGTGGGCGACGGCGTCGTACAGCGTCATCTCGGGCGCGAGGCCGACGACGTGGAGGCCGTACAGCACCGCGACCATCAGCGCGGTCAGGCCGATGTACACCTGCCACAACAGCGCCGCAGTCTCGCGGATCCGGGGCGTGAGCTTCCGGACGTCTTGCGTCTGGGTCTCCGTCTCCATCAGCTGGGCGCCCCCGACCGACAGCTGCGACAGCAGCGCGATGGCGAGCACGAGGATCCCGAGCCCGCCGAGCCACTGGATGAGCGCGCGCCACATGAACACCGCCCGGGAGTGGGCAGCGAAGTCGACGACGACGGTCGCGCCGGTCGTCGTGACGCCGCTCATCGCCTCGAACAGCGCGTTCACCGGCGTCGCGAGCGTCCCGTTGCCCGCGAGGACGAACGGCACCGCACCCACGAGCGCGAACGACAGCCACGTGAGCGACACGAGCAGGAACGCCTCGCGCGCCCGGAGTTCGCGGTCGTCGGTTAGCCGCTCCAAGCCGAGCCCGACGACCGTGGTCCCGAGCATCGGCACGAGGAACGGCGCCAGCGCCGTCCCGTCGAGGACGGCGACGCCGAGCGGCAGCAGCATCGGCACCCACAGCCACTTGAGGAACGTGCCCAGCAGGCTCGCGCTGACGCGCCAGTCGATGCGGAGGGTCATCGGCGACCCACCCGCGGCTGGCCGGCGGTCGCGGTCGTCGCGTCGGGAGCGGGGTCGGGCACGCCGTGTCGGTGCCGACGAGGCGTGTCACCGCCGTAATGGCATCGGTCGCGGTGAGCGATCACTCCCCGAACAGCTCCCCGTACAGCGTCGCCTCCGCGCGCCGCAGGCGCTCCAAGAACGCGCTCTTCGACAGCCCCAGCGACTCGGCGACCTCCGCGGAACTCGCCTCCCGCGGCACCGCGAAGTAGCCCGCCGCGACCGCCGCGCGCAACGCCGCCGTCTGGGGCGGCGTCAGCCCGTACTGCTCGGTCACGGGCTCGGCCTCCTCGCGCAGCGGGTACGTCCGCGTCAACTGCACCCCGACGGTGTCCCCCGCGGTCTCCATCACGCCCCGGAGCACGTCGTGGCCGACGACGGCGCCCGTCACCGTCGCGTCGCCGTCGCGGTAGCGGACGTCCTCGACGAGCAGGCCGACCGAGACGAGTTCGTGGACGACGCAGGGGTGTTTCGAGAGACAGCGGTAGGTGTCGCGCTCGCCCGCGCGCGAGCGGTGGAGGTACCGGATCCGGTCGTCCGCGTCGAGGTGGGCCGCGAGGTCGTCGTCGCGGGGCGCGCCGAACCGGAGGAGGACGTTGCCGTCCGCGCGCAGTTGCGGCGGCTCCGCCCGCACGGGCGTCCGCGTCGCCGCCGTCGCCTCGGCGAGCGGGCAGTCGTCGCCGCTGACGCGCACCTCGACGACGAGACACTCCGCGATCATGCGGGGTGGTAGCGCGATCTACGTATAAAACCCGCGTATGAACGGGTGAACCGGTAAGGCGCACAACGCGAAGGATCGACCGTTATGGATATCGAGACGGTGAAGGAGCGCGCCGGGCCGCGCCAATTCGGGCCGAACGACGACATGCCCGAGGAGTACCGCAAGGCCGCGACGCGGATGATCCAGTTCCACGCGAACTCGGAGGTCATGGGCGGGTACCTCGACAAGGAGTTCACCCGCCACGCGCCCTCGCTCGACCGGAAGCTGGCGAACACCGCGAAGGTGCAAGACGAGATCGGGCACGCGCAGCTGCTGTACCGCGCGGCCGAGACCCTCGGCGTGAAGACGCGCGACGAGATGCTCGACGAACTGCAGAACGGTGAGGGGAAGTTCCTCAACTGCTTCCACTACCCGGTCGACTCGTGGTACGAGGCGCCGATGATCGACTTCTTCGTCGACGGCGGCGCGATGCGCCGACAGGCGACGCTCAAGTCCACGAGCTGGACGCCGTACGCCCACGCGATGGACAAGGTGTGCTTCGAGGAGGGGTTCCACGTGAAGCACGGCGAGTCGATCCTCCGCGAGCTGATGCGCGGGTCGAAGGCGACCCAGGAGCGCACGCAGGAGACGTTCGAGGAGTGGTGGCCACGGATCCTCCAGTTCTTCGGGCCGACGAACGACCAGTCCACGCACAACGACTTCGCGATGGACGTGGGGCTCAAGACCGTCACCAACGACGAACTCCGCAACTCGTTCCTCAACATGTACGTCCCGAAAGCCGAGAAGTACGGCCTCGAGATCCCCGAGTCCCCGCGCATCTTCGAGCGCGACGACGGGACGATGGCCGTCCGGGAGTCGGACCTCGACTGGGACGAGTTCTGGACCATCGCGAAGAACGACTCCGACGGGAGTCACGAACAGATCGGCTCGCGCGCCCGCCGGCAGGAGGCCGTCGCGTGGGTCCGCGACAGCCTCGACAACTGGGAGGGGAGCGCCGCGGGAACCCCGCAGGCGGCCGACTGACCATGATCTGGGAAGTGTTCAGACAGGAGAAGCCGGGCGACTACCACCGACACGTCGGCAACGTCCACGCGCCCGACCGCGACATGGCGAAGCTGTTCGCGCAGATCCAGCACGCCCGTCGGATGCAGACCAACTCGCTGTGGGTCGTCCCGCAGGAGGAGGTCGGTGAGGTCGACACCGAGGACGCCGCCTTCGGCGGCCGCACGGACAAGGCGTACCGCTGGGCGATGACGTACAACGACATCGACTCCTCGTTTGCCCAGGAGGTCGAGGACAGCGAGGCCGAACAGCGCGAGGCCGCGCGCAAGCGCCGCGAGCAACTGGAGTCGGAGGGGCAGCGATGAACGGCGACGCCGACGGGGTCACCGACGCGCCCGCCGCGGCCTCCCCTCGACCGCGGCGACCTCGCCCCCGACCAGCAGGTCGCGCTGGAGGAGAGCTCCTCTTCCGGCTGGCGGACGACGAGTTCGTGCACGCCGAGCGCCTCACCGAGTGGCAGATCTACGCGCCCACGCTGGAGTCGGACCTCGCGCTCGCCAACATCGCACAGGACGAGTTCGGCCACGCCCGCCTGTGGTACGACCTCCTGCAGGAGCTCGGCTACACCGAGGAGGAGTGCATCTGGCGGCGCGACCCGGACGACTGGACGCACGCGACGCTCGTCGAGTTGGCGTTCGCCGACGACGGCTGGGGCGACGCCGTCGTCCGCACGTACCTGTACGACACCGCCGAACGGCTCCGCCTGGAGGCGCTGGTCGACACGAGCTACGCCCCCCTCGCGGACCGCGTCGGCAAGGCGCTCGCCGAGGAGGACTACCACCGCGACCACGCCGTGAGCTGGCTCGAACGCCTCGCGAGCGACGACGACGCGCGGGCGCGCCTGCAGGCCGCCGTCGACGACCTGTTCCCCCACGCGCTGTCGCTGTTCGCCCCCGGCGCCCACGAGGACGACATCCGCGCGAACGGGTTCCGGCGGGCGTCGCTGGCCGACATGCGCGCGGAGTGGCTCGACACGGTCGTCCCGACGCTCGAGGGGTACGGCCTCGTCGTCCCCGAACCGGACGACGTGGAACGCCCCGCGGCCCGCGGCCGCGACCGCACCCACACCGACGACTGGGGCGACCTGCAGGCGGCGTTCACCGCGACCCACCGCGAGGTCGACTTCGACCGGCCCGCCCGGCTCCGGGGGGAGGAGGCGTAGATGCCCACCAGCATGCCGACGGACACGTCGGACGGCCCGCCCGCGGAGTCGGAGGCGTGCGCGTACACCGCCTACGAGGACGGCGAGGCGCCCGCCGAGTACCCGAAGACCGGCGCGGGCGCGACGGGCGCCGAGGCCGACGTGTGGGCGGCGCTGTACGAGGTCGAGGACCCCGAGATGCCCGTCAGCGTCGTCGATCTGGGGCTCATCTACGACGTGGCCGTCGACGAGGCGTCGGGCCTGTGCGAAGTGGAGATGACGCTCACGTACACGGGCTGTCCGGCGCGGGACATGATCCTGAACGACGTGCGCTGCGCCGCCGAGACGGCGCCGGGCGTCGACCGCGCGGACGTGCGGCTGCGCTACACGCCGGGGTGGACCGTGGCGATGGTGACCGACGCGGGCCGGGAGGCCCTGCGCGAGTTCGGGTTGAGCGTCTGATGCGCCGCAGCGCCCCCGACCCGAGCGTCGCCGCCGGCGTCGCCGGGAGCGACGACGACCCCGCCGAGTGCCCCTACTGCGGGTCGACGGACACCGAGCGCGAGCACCCGAAGGGGCCGGGACTGTGCCGCTCGATGCACTTCTGCAACGACTGTTCGGAGCCGTTCGAGCGGTTCGGGTAGGCGGCGGCCTCGCGAACCGTCCGGATACCCTCCCGAACCGTTATGACTCGTCGTAGAGAAGTCGAACAGGTATGTCCGTCGGCACTCCCGCTCGTCGTCTCCGCTACCCGCTCGCGCTCGTCGCCGTCGTCGCGGGCCTCCTCCTCCTCGAGTACCTCCTCGAGGTCACGCTGACCGGCTACGCGGCGACCGGCACGACGTGGCTGCCGACCGTGGGCACCATCGGTCAGACGATGGTCGCGTACACCCTCCCCGTGAGCCTCCTCGCGACGTTCGGAGTCCCGGTCGTGGCGTTCGTCTTTGGCGTCCGCTACGCTCGCGCCGCCTGAACGGCGACGGCGGGCGACTCACTCGTGGTGGTGGATCCACGCGCTCAGCTCGACGAACTCGCCGGACTCGCACACCGAACACGCGGTCGGCGGCTCGAAGGTGTGGCTGCCGCCGTCGTGGTGGATCGGCGTCCCCGCGTAGACCGCGTGGCAGTCTGCACAGACGTACTGTTTGACCGTCTCGGGTACGTGTGACATCCTCACACCTACGTGTCACCGAGGAATAGGGATTCCGACGGGTCCGGACGCGTCGGAACGCGCGCCGTCGCGCCGGCGTCCGCCGCCGCAACGCTTGGGACGCTGGAGCGGTAAGGCACCGACGATGAGCGAGCCGGCCGCCCTCCGGATCGACCCGCACGTCCACTCGGCGGCGTCGTACGACGGGCACGACCCGGTCGAACTCCTGTTGGAGCAGGCCAGCGAGATCGGGCTGGACGGCATCGTCGTCACCGACCACGACGAGATCGAGGCGTCGCTGCGGGCGGCCGCCCTCGCCCCCGACTACGGGCTCGTGGGGATCCCGGGCGTCGAGGTGTCGACGGCGGCGGGCCACCTGCTGGCGATCGGCGTCGAGGAGCGCCCGCCGCCCGGCCGGCCGTTCGACGAGACGGTCGCGACGGTCCGCGACGCGGGCGGCGCGGCGGTCGTCCCCCACCCCTTCCAGCGGACGCGCCACGGGGTTCGCCGGCGCCACATCGGCGACTGCGACGGGATCGAGGTGTACAACGCGTGGCTGTTCACGGGCTACCGGAACCGGCGCGCCCGGCGGTTCGCCGCGGCGCGCGGCCTCCCGGGCGTCGCCGCCAGCGACGCCCACCACGCGCGCTACATCGGCCGGGCGTTCACCGAGGTCGCCGTGCCCGGCGCGCGACGGGGTGCCGTCGACGGCGACGACGTGGTCGCGGCGCTGGCGGACGGCAACGGGTCGGTCCACGGGCGGCGCCAGCCAATCCCGCGGAGCGCACAGCACTACCTGTCGGGCGCGGGTCGGAAGGGGGCGTGGACGGCCGCGCGAGTCGGGCGTCGCGCCCCGGAGTTGGTGCAGGGGCTGCTGGGCGACGGCTGACGGCTCAGGCGTGCGGGTCGTCGGCCTCGGCGCGCGTCTTGATGAGGAACTTCATGTCGCCCTGGAGGACGACCGTGTCGTCCTGCTTCGTCACCTCGCAGTCGAGGACGACGAGGCCGGCGTCGTCGCGGCTGGAGAGGTCCTTCGTCTCGGTCACTTCCATCTCCATCGAGATGGTGTCGCCGATGAACACCGGGTTCGGGAGGTCCATGTAGTTCATCCCGAGGAACGCCAGCGCGGTTCGCTCGACGATGCCCGTCCGGTAGACGAACCCCGTCGCCTGCACGAACGTCATCGGGCCGTGGGCGATGCGCTCGCCGAAGGCGTTGTCCTCGGCGTACTCGGCGTTGGTGTGCAGCTAGCTCCGTCCAGTCGCCCGTCAGCGCCGAGTGCATCACGAAGTCCGACTCGGTGACGGTGCGCCCGACGGTGACGAACTCCTGACCGACCTCGAAGTCCTCGAAGTAGTGCGGCTCGTAGCTGTATGCCATATCGGAGGGACTCCGGATCGCGTGAAAGTCGTTTCGCGTGGTCGGGTGCCGCCCCCCCTCGGTGCGGCGCGCGACCCGCCGCGTTTGCCGGTGCTCTCGAACCGGGTGCTCTCCACCGGGCTTATGTGGAACACGGGACACGCACAGGCCTGTGAACCATCGGTCCCTACTCGTCTTGGGTGTTCTCCTCGTCCTCCTCGCCGGGTGCAGCGGCGTCCCCGTCGCGTCCTCCGACACGGCGACTCCCGAGTCCGACGCAGCCTGGAGCTACCGGATCGTCGTCGAGAACGGGTACGACACCCAACCGTACACGCTGACGGTCGCGACACCGACCGGCCAGACGGTGCTGAACGAGACGAGGTCGGTCGCCTCGGGCGACCGATGGGTCGCAACGACCCTGACGGAGGCCGAACACGGTGGCGAGACGTACGTGATCACGGTTCGACCGGAAGACGAGGACACGGTGGCGCGCTCGGAGTTCGACACGACGCCACGAGAGAAGGTGACGTACAGATCCGGCGCGAAGCTGTATCGGTTCGGCCCCGACGGGTCGGCGGTGCACCTCTGCGGCGGGAGCCCGGACTGCTACACGAACGTCACCACCGAGTAGCGGGGCACGTCAGCCGTCACCCGGCGGTGGATTGGACGAGCAGGAGGACTCCCCGACCCGAGTCGGTCGGTCCTCTCGGTCGGGTCGACCCTCACCGAAGCCGGTTCACCAGTCCCAGCCACTCCTCGTGCCCCTCGATCCGGCTGCGGCGCGCCTCCTCGCCGTAGCTCGCCTCGTCGAGACGCTCCAAGGCGTTGATCGCCCGGTCGAGGCCGATCACCGCGTCCGCTGCGCTTCCCCCTCCGCGACGGAGATGTCCCCCTCGGCGATGCGGCGTCGCCGCCGGATCCGTTCGCGCCGCAGGTGCCCGAGCAGGTCCGCGACCCGCTCGCGCTCGCCGTCCGGGATCGCGTCGAGGCTCCGGAGTTCGAACACGAGTCGCTTCAGCTCCACCGTCTCGCCGTCGACTTCGACCCGCTCGGGCATCCGTGCGCCGACCGTGCTCCCGCCCCGCAGCCGGTCGAGCAGTCGGCGCCGTTCGGATCCGTCCATCGCCGTTCGGTACCGAGCGTCGACACGTCAGTGTGGCGGCGGCGTCGGCGCCGCTCGCGGCCCCCGTCCGGGACCGGCGAAACGTCGCGCTCCCGACGTGTACCGCCTCGGAAGCCAATGTTCTTCCCTACGAAGCCGTAGACTGCAATAGCTTTGACCGGAGTGATCGGGAGTACGATCGTTGTGAGCACCGGCGCCGCCGGCGTCGGCTCCGCGGCGCTGGCGTGGTATCTCGACCGGCACCGCGGGTCGGCCGGCGCCGGCTGGCTGATGGCGACGCTCTCGGCGCAGGCGCTGTGGGCGCTCGCGTACGCCGTCGGCCTGCTCGCGACCGATCTCACGGTGCGAGCGTACGCGGAAGCCGTCGCGTGGGTCGGGATGGTGTGGCTCGGGCCGCTGTTCCTCGGGTTCGCGCTCGCGTACACGGGCCGGTCGGCGCTGCTCCGGTCCCGTGGGTTCCGGCTCCTGTTCGCGGTCCCGGCGTCGGCGTCGCTGCTCGCGCTCACGCACCCGCTCCACGACGTCCTGTGGCTGTTCTTCAGGCGGTCGCCGGAGTTCGGGATCACGACGGTCCGGTACGCGATCCAGCTCCCCGGGTACGCGGCCCTGCTGGTCGGCCTCGGGACCGCCGCCGTCGGCGTGCTCCTGTTGGTGGGAGCGATCCAGACGTACGGGCCGCTGTACCGTCGCGAGTCGACCGCGATCGCGCTCAGCACGCTGTTCCCGGCCACCGGCGTCGTCGTGTGGCTCGTCGGCGCCGGCCCGTGGCCCGCGGTGAACTTCGGGGCGCCGCTGCTGCTGTTCCACGTCGCCCTCGACGCGTACGCGTTCGTCGGGACGCGCCTCTTCGAGACGGCCCCGACGACGCAGCGGGCCGCAAAGCGCAGCGCCCTCGACGACCTGGCGGAGCCGCTGTTGGTCCTCGACACGGAGGCGGCCGTCGTGAACATGAACCGCCGGGCCGAGACCCTGTTCGACGTCGACGGGAGGGACGCGGTCCCGGTCCCGTTCGCCGACCTCGCGGGCGCGGACCTCGACGACGTCCGGGCGCGGGGGGAGCTCACGGTCGGCGGCCCCGACGGCGGGATCTTCGCCGTCTCGCACACGCCGCTGTCCGACCAGCGCGGCGACGACGTCGGCGGGCTGCTCGTCCTCTACGAGGTGACGGTCGAGCGGCGCCGCAAACAGCAGCTGTCCGTGCTCAACCGCATCCTCCGACACAACCTCCGGAACGAACTCACCGTCGCCCGGGGGGAACGCCCAGGCGATCCGGGCGAGCGCGGGCGACCCCGCCGTCCGGACGCAGGCGGGGGCGATCGTCGCGTCCAGCGACCGGCTGCTCGCGACCGCGCGGAAGGCGAAGCGGTTCGGCCGGATCCAGGGGGCGCGACCTCGACCTGTCGGTCGTCGAGGTGACCGACCTCATCAACGACGTGTGGCGGGAACTCTGCGAGTCGTACCCGCACGCCGACGTCGCCGCCGAGATCGAGACCGACCGGACCCGGGTCCGGACCGACGCGACGGTGCTCTCGATGGTGGTCTCGAACCTGATCGAGAACGCGATCGTCCACGCCGAGGACGCCGCGGACGGCCCCGCCCCCACGGTCGTCGTCCGGGTCACGGACGGCCCGGACGACCGGTCGGCCACCGTCGTCGAGGTCGCCGACGACAACCCCCCGATCGACGACGCGGAGATCGACGCGCTCCGCGCCGGCGACGAGACGGCGCTCGAACACGGCAGCGGGATCGGCCTGTGGATCGTCCACTGGTGCGTCACCGCGCTCAACGGGCGCATCGAGTTCGAGTACGACGACGGCAACGTCGTCCGGGTCACGCTCCCGACGCACGCGGCGGCCGACGAGCGCGCCGCGGTCGACGGCACGCGGACGCCGCACGGTCCCGAGGGGCCGCTCGTCGACGACGCGGTCGACGCGTCGTCGGACGGCGACCCCGCGGAGGCGGACGACTGACCGCCGCGGGCGTCCCGCGATGGCAACGCACATCCCGCCGCGGCCGAACCCGCCGGTATGTACGACGTGGGGATCGTCGGCTGTGGCGTCATCGGCACCCGGCTCGCGGAGTCGTTCGCCGACCACCCGGAGACGACCGTCGCGGCCGCCTGCGACGTCGACGCCGACCGCGCCGAGTCGTTCGCCGCCGAGCGCGACGCCGACGCCTACACCGACCACGGGACGATGCTGGCGACCGCGGACCTCGACGTGTTGTACGTCGGCGTCCCGCCGGTCCACCACCGCGAGATCGCCGCCGCCGGCCTCGACGCCGGCGTCGACGTGATCTGCGAGAAGCCGATCGCCGAGGACGCCGAGGCGGGCGCCGAACTCGCCGCGCTGGAGGCGGAGACGGACCTCGTGACCGCGGTGAACCTCCCGTTCCGCTACACGCCGGGGTTCGTCGAGCTGCGCGAGCGGGTCGCCGCCGGCGAGGTCGGCACCCCCCGGCGCGTCTCGCTGGACTTCCGGTTCCCCCGGTGGCCCCGCGAGTGGCAGGACGTCGACTGGCTCCGCTCGCGCGAGCAGGGCGGGCCGGTCCGCGAGGTGGGGACGCACTTCCTGTTCGGCGTGCGGGAGCTGTTCGGCGGCGTCGATCGCCTGAGCGCCGCGGTGCAGTACGCCGGCCCCGACGAGTGCGAGGAGTCGGTCGTCGGCTGGTTCGCCGCGGGCGGCGAGGGGAGCGCCGACGCCGGCGCGGTCGACACCGACGCGCCGGTCCACGGGACGATCGACCTGCTCACCGACCACGACCGCCCCGAGGAGAACGCCATCACGGTGACCGGGACGGACGGCGAGTTGGCGCTGACCGAGTGGTACCGGCTGGTCGCCGACCCCGGCACCGACGACGAACGGGAGCTGTGCGCCGACCGCGCGTCGACGACGCTGACGCTCGTCGACGAGTTCGTGACGGCGCTCGACGGCGGCGACGGCGACCTCGTCTCGTTCGCGGAGGCGACGGCCGTCCAGCGCGTCGTCGACGCGGTGTTCGCCTCCGACGGCGACCCCCTCCGGATCGAGTGACCGGGACGCGGTCGGCCGCCGCCGTCGCCGACCGGCGCGCGCGACGCCCCAGGCGCCGGACACCTCCCCCCCTGCTTATGTAGCCGACGCTCCCTCGATCCGGTATGTACACGTCCTCGCGGTCCGGCCGGCGGACACGGACCCGGCGAGCGACACCTCGGGGGGAAGCGGCGACCGGACCGCCGCCGGTCGGCGACGGGAGCCACGGATGACCGACGACGCGCCCGACGCCGCCGTCCTGCTCGTCGTCGACGACGCGGCCGTCCGCGCGGAGCTCCGCGAGCGGCTCGACGGCGAGGACGGGTTCGTCCCGCGGGTCGGGCCGGCGGCGGCCCCGTTCGACGCCGACTTCGACGTCTGTCTGCTCGACGCCGCCGGGCTCCGGGCCCACGCCGACGCGCTCGCCGCCGTCCGCGCGACGACGCGGGCGTACCTCCCGGCGGTGTTGGTCGTCCCGGCGGACGCCGGCGACCCGGAGGAGACGCTCGCCGCCCTGGGCGAGGCGGGCGAGGCGGTCGACGACCTGCTCGCCCACCCGGCCGGTGGCCCGGCGCTGGAGCGGCGGCTGCGGTCGCTGGCCCGCGCCAAGCGCCGCTCCGCGGAGGCGGCGGCGGGCCGCGACCGCCTCCGTCGCCTCGTGCGGTACCTGCCCGACGCCGTGTTCCGCTGCCGCGAGGGGACGGTGACGTACGCCAACCCCGTCGCCGAGTCGCTGTTGGGCGCGGAGCCGACGGGGTTGGCGGGGCGGTCGTTCGCCTCGCTGGTCCCGCCGGTCGACCGCGACGCCGTCACGTCGGCGCTCGCGTGTGCCGCCGACACCGGGCGCGGCGGCCCGGTGGAGACCGTGTTGGCACGCTCGGTCGCGCGCGACGCCGACGGCGGGGTCGCCGACGACCGCGACGGCGCCGACGCCGCCGACGCCGTCGGGACCGCACGCGAGCGTCCCGCGAGCGTCCCGGTGGAGGTGACCGCCATCGACGTGGGCGACGGCGAGGTGCAGGTCCTCGCGCGCGACCTGCGCGAGCGGCGCGAGCGGGAGGACCGCCTCGCGCTGTACCGGCGGGCGATGGACGAGGCGACCGTCGGCATCACCATCGCCGACCACACCGACGACGACGAGGTCCTCGTCTACGCGAACAACGAGTTCAAGCGCCTGACGGGGCTGTCCGGCGACGAACTCCTCGGGCGCAACCCCCGGTTCCTCCAGACGGACGCGACCGACGTGGAGCCGGTGGCCCGCCTCCGGCGCGCCATCGACGCCGGCGAGGAGGCGTCGGTCGTGCTGTTGAACCGCCGGGCGGACGGGCGGACGTGGTACAACGCCCTCGACGTCTCCCCGATCACCGACGCCGACGGGACGGTGACCCACTACCTCGGGTTCCAGCGCGACGTGAGCGAGCGCGTCACCCGCGACCAGCGACTCACGGTGTTGGACCGCGTCCTCCGACACAACATCCGCAACCGCCTCAACGTCGTCCTCGGCTACACCGACCACATCGAGGAGGTGCTCGCCGCCGTCGACGGCGCCGACGCGGACCCGGGCATCGACGTCGACGCGGTCCGGGCGGACGCCGACCACGTCCGGAAAGCGGCGGCGGACGCCCTCGCGCTGTCGGACAGCGCCCGGCGGTTCCGCGAGGACGTGGTCGACGCCGACCGGCCCGACCCGGTCGACGCGGCCGCCGTCGTCGAGGAGGCGGTCACCCGCGTGCTCGAGGGCGCGCCCCCGCGGACGTCCGGCTCGCGTTGCCCGACGAGGCCGTCTTCGTCGCCGGCGCGGCGCCGCTGTCGCTCGTCGCCGAGGAGCTGTTGACGAACCCGATCGAGCACCTCGAGGACCCGACGGTCGCGGTGTCGCTGACGGCCGAGGACGGCGAGGCGGTGTTACGCGTCGCCGACGACGGCCCGGGGATCACACACGACAGTCGGGCGCCGCTGCGGTACGCCTCGGAGACGCCGACCGAACACGGGCAAGGCGTCGGGCTGTGGCTCGTGCGGTGGACGGTCGACGCCGCCGGCGGCACCGTCGCCTACGAGGACGCCCCCGGTGGCGGCGCTCGCGTCGTCGCGCGGTTCCCGGCCGTCGACCCCGCCGAGCGCGACGACGCGGACGCCGCCGAGTGAGCCCGCGCTACCGCCGCTCGCCGCGCAGCCAGAGGTAGTCACAGCCGCCCAGCGTCACGCGCACGCCGTCGTCGACGAGGTCGTAGTCGGACGCGCCGAGCACGCGCTCGACGGCGTCCGGGGCGACGTCGACGTCGGCGACGACCTCGCGCGGCTCGTCGGCGAAGTTGTGGACCGCCAGCAGCGTCGTCCCGTCGTGGTCGAAGCGGTGGGCCCACACCTCCTTCGGGTCGACGTGGACGATCGAACAGTCGCCGCGCGCGACCTCCGGGCTCGCCGCCCGGGCCGCGGTGGCGTCGGCGACGCGCTCGAACAGCGACCCCTCGACGCCGCGCTGGCCGGCGGCGTCGGCCTGATACACGCCCGGCCAGCCGGTGCCGTCGACCGGGAGCACCAACTCCTCGGGGGCGGCCGTCGAGAAGCCCGCGTTCGGCTCGTCGCCGTCCCACCGCATCGGCGTGCGGACGGCCTGTCGCTCGGGCAGGTCGAGATCGGCGTGCATCCCGATCTCGTCGCCCGAGAAGAGGATCGGGGTCCCGGGCAGCGACAGCAGGAGGCTGTGGGCCATCGCGATCCGGTCGTGGTCGCCGTCGTACAGGTCCGCCAGCCGGAGGCGGTGGCCCCGGCCGAAGATCCACGAGTCGCGCCCGTCGCCGTGACCCTCGCGGAACTCCTCGCGGGCGTGTTCGAGCGCCTCGTGCGGGAGCTTCAGGAGGTTCCACTCGTCGTGGTTGCGCAGGAAGTTCGCCCACCAGACGTGGCCGTTCGGCTGGGCGTCGGGGATCTGCTCGAACATGCGGTACAGGGGCCACGTGTCGCCGACGCCGACGCCGTAGGTGACGTGGGAGTTGCCGACGAAGTTGAACAGCGCGTCGAACCCCTCGCCGCCCGCGAAGTAGAAGTCGAGCCGGTCGGGCTCGTCGTCGGCCTCCGCCAGCAGGACGGCGTCGTCCTTCACGGCGCGCGCCCGCCGCTTCAGCTCGCGGAACAGCCACTGCGGGTCGTCCAGCCGGTGGGCGTTGTGTCCCTTCGGCAGCACCATCGGGTGGGCGGCGTCGATGCGGAAGCCGTCGACGCCCCGCTCCAGCCAGAACTCCGCGATGGAGAACAGCTCCTCTTGGACGTCCGGGTTGGCGACGTTGAGGTCGGGCTGGTGGTTGTAGAACTGGTGGAAGTAGTGTTTGTCCGCGACCTCGTCGTAGCTCCAGACGCCGTCCTCGTACTCGGGGAAGATGTTGGACGTGTTGTACGCCTGCTCGACGTGGCTCGTCCACAGGTAGTAGTCGTGGTACTTCGACTCGGGGTCCTCGCGGGCGCGCTGGAACCACTCGTGCTCGGTCGAGGTGTGGTTGAGCACGAGGTCGGTGATCAGCCGGATCCCCCGCTCGTCCAGTTCCTCGACGAGCGCGTCGAACGCGTCGAGCGACCCGACGCGGTCGTCGACGCCGCGGTAGTCGGCGACGTCGTACCCGTTGTCGCGCAGCGGGCTCGGGTAGAACGGCCGGATCCACAGGCAGTCGACGCCCAACTCCTCGAGGTAGTCGAGGCGGTCGATCAGCCCGCGGAAGTCGCCCCAGCCGTCGCCGTCGCTGTCCTGGAACGTCTTGACGTCGAGGCTGTACACCACCGCGTCGCGGTACCAGTCGGGCCGTCCCCCGTCGGCGAGCACCGCCGCCGGATCGACGTCCGCGGCCCTCGTCGGGTCCCCGTCGGCATCCATGGTTGTCGGTCGTGGGTGGGGGCGTCGCTAAAAGCTCTCGAAGCGCGGTCGACGGCGGGGGCGCCCGTCAGCGATCCGTCCCGGTCAGGCGGTCGTCCCAGTCGATCCACTCGTGTTCCCACCCGGTCTTCGCGAAGTAGCCCTGGTCGGAGAACTCGGCGTCCTCGCGGTGGGTCCGGTTGCGCACGCCCGCGCCGGCCTGTTCGCCCTCGACCAACAGCGGCGACAGCGACACCGGGCCCGCGGTGTCGGCCTCGTGGAGCCGCCCGGCCTCGTCGGGCTCGAACGCGACGACCGTCTGGTCGGCGCCCCGTCCGCGCGGGAGGACCAGCCGGCCCCCGGAGCCGCTGGTCCGCGAGATCGCGCGGCGGCTCGACGGCCGCCGCCTCGACGAGCACGCGGTCGAACGGGGCGTACGCGGGGAGCCCGCGGGCGCCGTCGGCGCGGTCGACGAGCACCGCGCCGTGGCCGGCCGCCGAGAGGTTCTGCCGGGCGTCGTACACCATCCGCCGGGAGATGTCGACGGCGTGGACGTGTCTCGCGCCCACCACCTCCGCCAGCACCGCCGCGGTGTAGCCGACGCCGGCGCCGACGACGAGCGTCTCGTCGCCCGCGTCCGCCTCAAGCGCCGACAGCAGCCGCGCGACCGTCGCCGGCGCGAGCACGCGCGTCCCGCCCTGTTCGCCCGCCCGGTTCGCGTACGGCGCCTCGGCGACGAACTCCTCGCGGGGGACCGTCGCCATCGCCTCCCGAACCGCCGGCGCGACCGCGCGACCGAGCGTGTGCTCGACCGAGTCGAGCATGTCCTCGCGCAGCAGCGCCGGGTCGGGTCCGTCCATGGCCGACCGCACGACCTCACAGCTAATGAACCGCACGCTCGCCGCCCCGGACCGCGGCGTGGCGGTCGGTTGTGCGCGTCCGGTGCACACGATGCAGAGCGTCTTTGCGATGCCGGGAGTGGGCCCTACCGATGCCAACGGACCTGCGGTCGGCGGTGGCGGAGCTCCCGCCCAGCGCGAAGCTGGTGTTCGTCGTCCTCGAACGACACGAGCGACTCACACAGGCCGCGCTCGCCGAGGAGACGCTGCTGCCACAGCGGACCGTCCGCTACGCGCTCGAGGAGCTCCGCGAGGCGGACGTGCTCAGAGAGGAGCTGAACATCATGGACGCACGACAGCGCTTCTACTCCCTCGAGGACGGGGAGCGCGATCCCGACGAGCCGGAGATCGGGCTCGCCCACGAGCGGTCCGCGTCCGCCCGGTAGGTCCACCGCCCCCTCCTACGTCGTTTCCGCCCGCCGCCGAGCGGCGAGACGGCGACGCGCCGCCCGGACGACCGCGACGAGCACGACGACCGCGAGGAGGCCGGCGAACGCGAGGCGCGTCGACCGCGCGGCCGCGACGGTGCGGAGCCGGCTCGGCCGGTCCACCCGACGGTGCCGAACGCGCCCACGGCTCGAACACGGTCCGGACGCCCAGCGGGGCCGCCGGTCACGCCTCACGTCGCCCGCGCGCCCCGGCGCCGCCTGAGAAGGCGCCGCCCCCTCACCGGTCGGTGAGGTGACACGCGGCCGTCCCGACGCGGGAGCCCGTGTCGTCGCCGTCCTCGGTCCGGGCCCCCTCCGACCGGTCTACCGGCGTCCGTGCCGGCGCCTCGCCGAGACAGACCGACGGGAACGCCTCGCGCAGGCGCGCGAGCGCGGCGTCGTCGTCGCCGTCCGCCGCGAGCGCGAGCGCCGCCACGAGCGCCTCCCCTCCTCGCCGCCCGGGTCGGGGAGGCCGTACGCCTCCCGGAGCGCGCGTTCGCGGCCGTCCCCGGCGTCGGCCGACCGCGACCCGCCGACGTCCGCCGTGCCGTCCGCCAGCGCCGTCCGGAAGTCGACCACCGCGGCGAACTCCTCGCTCGAGAGCGCGCTCCCCGCCGGGGGGATCACCTCCGGACACCGCGTGTGGAACCGACAGCCGTCCGGCGGGTCGGACGGGTCCGGCACCGCCCCCGAGAGGGTGTTCTCGGGCCGGCCCGCGCGGGGGTCCGGCGTCGGGACTGCCGCGGCGAGCGCCCGGGTGTACGGGTGGGCGGGGTCGTCGAGCACCGCCGCGGTCGGTCCCGTCTCGACGATCTCGCCGGCGTACATGACCGCCACGCGGTCGCACGCCTCCCGGACCACGCTCATGTCGTGACTGATCAGGAGCAACGAGAGGCCGAACCGGCCGCGCAGCTCCGCGAGCAGGTCGAGGATCGCCGCCTGCACGCTCACGTCGAGGGCGGCGGTCGGTTCGTCGAGCACGACGAACTCGGGGTCGAGCGCGAGCGACCGGGCGACGGTGACGCGCCGCTTTTGCCCCCCGGACAGTTCGTGGGGGTAGCGGTCGCGCAGGTCCGGCGAGAGACCGACCCGCTCGAACAGCGTCGCGACGCGGTCGCGCCGGCGGTCGCGGGCGACCCCGCGGACCGCGAGCGGCTCGGCGGCCGACTCGCCGACGGGCATCCGCGGGTCGAGACTGTCGGCCGGGTCCTGGAACACCGTCGCGGTCCGCCGGCGGAGGTCGTCGATCGTGGCGTCGTCGACGTCCCCGGACACCTCGGTCCCGTCGAACCGGACCGTGCCGCCGGTCGGCTCCTCCAACCGGAGCAGGGTCTCCGCCACCGTCGACTTCCCGCACCCGGACTCCCCGACCAGCCCGAGCGCCTCCCCGCGACCGACCTCGAAGGAGACGCCGTCGACGGCGCGGACGGCGCCGGTCCGCCGCCGGAGCAATCCGGACCGCACGGGGTAGTGTTTCTCCAGTCCCTCGACCGCCACGAGCGGCTCCGACCCCGAGGGACCGGCCGGTCGGTCGCCGTCCGCGGGGGGTCCGTCGCCGTCGGTCGCTCGGGCGTCCCCGGTCGACCCGTCGTCGGCCGTCCCGCGTCGGCTCACCGGTCACCACCCCCGCGCCGGACCCCGCCCCGTCGCGCGCCGCGGGGGTCGCCGTCGGGTCGCCGTCGCCGGGGTCGCCGGCGCCACGGTCGAGGGCCGTGGGGTCGCGCACGCCGTCGTGGAACACACACGCGGCCTCGCCGCCGGCGACCGCGTCGTACACCGGCGGGTGGTCCCCGCCGCGGCACTCGGCGACCGCGTGGGGACACCGCGGGTGGAACCGGCACCCCTCGGGAGGGTCGATCAGGTCGGGGGGTTCGCCCCCGATCCGCTCGCCGTCGCGCCCGGGGAGCGACCCGAGGAGCGCCCGGGTGTACGGGTGGGCCGGCCGCTCGAACACCTGGGTCACGTCGCCGCGCTCCATCACGCGGCCGCCGTACATGACGACGACGCGGTCGGCGATCCCGGCGACGACGCCGAGGTCGTGCGTGACGAACAGCGTCGCGAGGTCCGCCTCGGCGCCGAGGTCCGCGAACAGGTCGAGGATCCGCGCCTGCACGGTCACGTCGAGCGCGGTCGTCGGCTCGTCGGCGATCAGGAGGTCCGGCTCGCCGGCCAACGCCATCGCGACGGCGACCCGCTGTTTCATCCCGCCGGAGAGCTGGTGGGGGTAGTCGTCCGCGCGGCCGCCGGCGTCGGGGAGCCCGACCCGGTCGAGCAGGTCGACGGCGCGGTCGTGGGCGGTCGCGCCGTCGACGCCGCGGTGGTAGCCGACGGCCTCGGCGACCTGGTCGCCGACCGTGTAGACGGGGTCGAGGGAGCGTTGCGGGTCCTGGAACACGTACGCGATCCGGTCCCCGCGGATCGACCGCAGCTCCCGTTCGGAGCGCTCGGTGAGGTCGCGGTCGTCGAACCGGACCTCGCCGCCGTCGACCTCGCCGGGCGCGTCCACGATCCCGCCGATCGACTCGCAGGTGACCGTCTTCCCCGACCCCGACTCGCCGACGAGGCACACCGTCTCGCCGGGGTGCACGTCGAAGGAGACGCCGTCGACGGCGCGGACGACGCCGTCGGGCGTGGGGAAGCGGGTCCGGAGGCCGCGCACCGACAACAGCGGTTCCCCGTCGTCGCGGCTCACGCGCCCACCCCCGCCTTCGGGTCGAGCACGTCGCGCAACGCCGACCCGAGCACCGACATCGCGGCCACCGTCGCCACGAGCGGGAGCGCGGCGAACAGGACGGGCCACCACAGCTCGGGGAACGCCGTGAAGCCGATCGCGATGGTCGACCCCCACGACTGCGCGAGGGGGGTTGGTGAACCCGAGGTAGGCGACGCCCGCCTCGACGAGCACGAGCATCGGCATCCTGTCGGCGACGGCCGCGACGACCGTCTCGGAGACGTTCGGGATCACGTGTCGGCGGACGATCCGGAGGTCGCTCGCGCCGGCGTCGCGGGCGGCCCGGACGTAGCCGGTGTCGACCCGCGAGCGTGCGGCCGACCGGACGAGCCGCGCGGTGCCGTCCCAGTCGAACAGCCCGAACACCACGACGATCGACACGAGGCTCCGGCTGAACGACTCCTGCACGAGCAACACGACGAACACCGCGGGCACGACCCGCTGGAGGTCGACGTACCGCATCAACAGGGCGTCGACGCGCCCGCCGTAGTAGGCGGCCGTGACGCCGACGACCACCGCGACCGGGACGATCAGCGCGGCGGCGACGAACGACACCTGCACGGCGACGCGCGCCCCCCCTCCACGATCAGGGTGACCAGCCCGTCCCCGTTGACCGTCGTCCCGAGCGGGAAGTACCACGTCCCGTGACAGAGGTCGCCCTCGAGCGTCCCCTGACAGTAGGGGATCGTCGGCGACATCTCGACGGTCGCCCACGCGGGCGGTTGGGACGGCGGCACGCCGTAGGTGATCTCCTCGGTCGACTCGACGCCGAGGGCGTCGATGGTCCACGCGCCGAACGTCGCGGCGTACCACACCACCAGCAGGTACGCCGCCGCCGCGAGTCCGACCGGTCTCCGGCGGAGACGCCGCCAGTAACGGCGGCGCAGGTCGGGGCGACGGGCGAGCGGGACCCCGACGTAACACGCCGCGACCGCCAGCGAGGCGTAGTACAGGTACTCGATGATCGACGTGGACACCCCCCAAAACGGGACGACGCCGTCGGGCGTCACCACCTCCTCCCAGACACCGGCGACCGCGAGCACGGTCAGGACGCCGGCCAGCGCCACCGTCCGGAGTCGGACCGGGAGGCGGTCGACGACCCGTCGGCCGTCCGTGTCGACCTCGAAGCGGTCCTCGACCGCGTCCGAGCCGTGGCTCACGGCGGTTCCCCCCCGCGGGAAACCGTCGGGTCGCGTCGGAAGGCAGTACTGGGTCGATCACGAGCGGAGGGCGCCCGCGAGGGAGTGGGAACCGTTCGCACGTCGCCTGCGTGATGGTCCGGGCGAATAATGGTACCGCCGGGGCGGGTGGGGGGCCGCGGTAGTATTATACGGCTGTCGTCTGCAGGGCCGTGGTATGCGGATCGACTCCCTCCCGCCGCGTGGCGCCCGGTTCCGGGCGCCGCCGGCGCAGTCGACCGACCCGTCGACGAGCCAGTCCCGGGGTGCCCCGGCGTGACCGCCCGTGCGTTCCTCGCGCGTCGGCTCGCGTGGGCGGGGTTCGTCGTCTGGGTCGTGGTCACCGTCGCCTTCCTCGCGCTCGCGGCCGCGCCCGACCACAACCTCAGCTTCATCCAGTGGGGCCTCCCGCCGGAGGAGGCCCGCGCGGTCGCCGAACAGTACCGCGAACGGATGCACTACGACGAGCCGCTGCACCGGCGGTACGGGCACTGGCTGTGGGAACTGGGCACGCTCCAGTTCGGCCGTTCGTACGTGCAGGACCGCCCGGTCGACGCCATCCTGGGTCCGGCGCTGGGCGTCACGCTCGCGTACCTCGTCCCGGGCGTCCTACTCGCCGGGGTATTCGGCGTCCTCGGCGGACTCGCCGCCTCGCTGTGGCGCGGCACCGTCGGCCGACTCGCGGAGGCGTTCGGCCACCTCGGCGCGGCGTTCCCGGCGTTCCTGCTCGCGGAGGCGATCGCGCTGGTCGCCGCCGAGCGCGCCGGCGTGGTCGCGGCTGGAACCCCGACGTGGGGCCGCTGGCGGGACCGAACGTCGCGGCGGTCGGGGTCGCGACCGCCGTCGTCGCGACGACGCTCGGGGCCGCGATCGTCCGGTACGCCTCCGCGGAGACCGCCGCGGTCGTCGGCACCGACTTCGTGAAACTCGTCCGGGCCAACGGTGCACCGCCGCGGCGGGTCGCCGCCCACGTGCTCCGCAACGCCGCGGCGCCGATCGTCGCGCTGTTCTCGATCCGGGTGCTCGGGGCGCTCCTGCTCGGCGTCTACCTCGTCGAGGCGGCGCTCGGGATGCCCGGGTTCGGCCTGGTGACGCTGGAGGCGATCCGCGACCGCGACGTCGCGGTCGTCCTCGCGGCGACGCTGATCACCTCCCTGCTCGGCGTCCTCGGGACGCTCGCCGAGGACGCCGTGACCGCGACGCTCGATCCGAGGGTGGGGTCGGAGTAGCCGCGCCACGGGGACGGGGACCCGTCCCGGTCGTCCGGGTCCGGGTCCCCGCCACGGCCGGCGAGTTACCCGTCGACGACGCCGACGGCGGCGTGGCGGTCCGTCCCGGGGATCGGGTCGACGCGGACGTCCGCGAGGCCGGCCTCGCTGAACCAGTGACGGACGGTGTCCGGCTCGTACGCCCCGCCGTGGCCCGCCGCCAGCGCCCGCGCCTCGACGGCGACGGCGTCGCCGGTGCCGTCGTCGAGGACGCCGGTCGCGACGAGCGCGCCGTCGCCGTCGAGGAGGTCGACCGCGACCGACAGCGTCGGGACGACCTCCGCGGGGTCCATCCCCGAGAGGCCGTCGCCGAGGAACGCCAGGTCGAACGAGCCGTCGAGCGTCGCGGGGATGCCGGCGTGGAAGCGGACGTCGTCGCCGTGGACGCGCCCGAGCAGGTCGATCGCCGACGGCGACTCCACCAGCGTGGCGTCGAGGCCGCGGGCGGCGAACTCGCGGGCGTACACGCCCGAGGCGCCACAGAGGTCGACGACCGCGTCGGCGTCCGGGCGCGCGCGGACGGCGGCCGTCACGCACGCGCGGACGACCGCGGGGTCGGTGGCGTAGTGGGCGCCCAGCGCGTTCGCCTCCCAGTCGCTGCGGCGCTCCGGCGGGACGCCGGTCTCCAGCGTCTCGGGGAGGCCGACCAGTTCGTCCAGCTCGTCGAGCGCGTGGGGCGTCGCCCCGATCGAGCGCACGTCCCGCTTGGCGAGCAGCCCGAGCGCGCGGTTCGTCGGCTCGTACTCGTCGCCGACCGCCTCGAAGAACCCCAGGTCCGCGAGCGCCTCGACGAGCCGGCGAGCCAACGGCTCGGCGACGTCGGTGGTCTCGGCGACCTGCGCCGGCGTCCCCGCCGTCGTCAACAGCGCCTCCAGCACCCCCGTCCGCCGCGCCGCCCACACGAGGAGCAACTCCTCGGCGTCGAGCCCGGTCCGCTCGTCGGTCGGCATCGTTCGTTCCCCGACCTTCGACTGGGTGGATAAAAGGGCATCCCTCGGCGGTCGGGCCGCCCGACCCGCGTCCGTCGGGGCGGGTCGCGAGCGGCCGTCGGCGGCCTACCAGGCCGACCAGGCGGCGGTCTTGGTGTCGCGGGCGTACACCCGCTTCACGTCCTTCGCGTACACCATGTCGCCGTCGTGGTCGAACTTCTCGTGGCGGTAGGTGTCGGCGGCCTCGTCGCGCACCTGCACGCCCTCGATCTCGATCTCGTCGTCGCCGAACGACTCGGTCTTCCCGACCGTGAACTCGTAGTCGCCGGGGACGTACACCTTCAGGCTCCGCGTCTCGTCGCGGCGGCCGTCCTTCGGGTGGACGGTGACGTTGACGCCGACGTTGTCGACGACGCGCGTCCAGACGGTCGCGGCGTGCTCGAGGTCGGACTCCTCGACGCGGCGGTCGCCCGACAGCTCGATCGAGGTGACGCGCACCTGCTGGATCGCTTCCGGGGTTTCGACGATGAACTCGTCGCCGGTGGCGACCGTCTCCTCGGGTTCGCCCGCGAGCGTCGTCGTGTACGACTCGCCGTCCTGCGAGACGACGACGTCGACGTCGACGGTCGTCGGCTCCGGCACCTCGACCTTGTGGGTGTGGCCGCACTGCGTACACTGCACCGTCGCGTGGCCGCCGGGTTTCAGCACCTCGTGGGGCGTCTCCTCGGCACAGCCCGGGCACTCCACGGGCACCTGCGAGGGAACGTCGGGATCGCTCATGGCAGCGACTACCTGCTCGGGCCGTAAGAAGCCTCGTTTCTCCGGATGCGCGTGTGGGAGCGTGTCGGGGTCGGCGCCGAACGGGGCCCCCGAGCGGGCCGCCGACGGCCCGGCGTCCGCCGGTCGCGGGCCGCCCCCGTCGGCGCCGCCGAGCCGAACGGCTATCCGCGCGGCCCCCTCGTGGCGACCGACGATGCCGTCGCCCCCCACCGACCCCGACCTCCGCCTCGCCGTGACGACGCGCGCGGAGACGTTCGACCGCCTCCGCGAGCGACTCGCGCCCCACGGCATCGCCGTCGACCACGTCCGACCCGACGAGCGCGTGCTCCGGGTCGACGCCGACCCCGACGGCGAGTTCGCCGGCTTCGACGTCGGCTGGGTGTACCCCTCGCGGCTGATGGAGGGCGCGGTGGTCGACACCCACCTCGACGTGCCGTGGGTGAACGGCCGCGAGGCGGTGCTCGCCTCGCGCAACAAGGCCGGGACGCTGGCGACGCTGGCGGCCGCCGGCCTCCCGGTGCCCGAGACGCGTGCGGTGTCGAACCCCGTCGACGACGGGGCGGTGCTGGCGGCCGCCGACGAGGTTGGCTACCCGGTCGTCGTGAAGCCCAACTCCGCGACGCGGGGCGTGGGCGTCGCCAAGGCGGCGGACCCCGACAGCCTGCTGGGCGTCACCGACTACCTCGACCTCGTCCACGACTACCGCGCGACCGGCGACAAGTCGTTCCTCGTGCAGGAGTTCCTCCCCGACGCCACCGACTACCGCGCGATGGTCGTCGACGGCGACTACGCCGGCGCCGTGGAGCGTCGGCTCCCCGACGGCGCGGTCGCCGAGGGGAACTGGAAACACAACGTCCACCGCGGCGCGGTCGCCGAGGGGTCGCCCTCGACGACGACGCCCGCGACCTGGCCGAGCGGGCGGCGCGCGCGCTCGACGTCCCGCTCGTGGGCGTGGACCTGCTGGCGTCGGACGGCCGGCTGGTCGTCTCGGAGACGAACGCGCGGCCGACCGTCGACGCCGCCGCGAAGTACCGCGACGGGTTCGACGCGTCGCTGGCGGCGCTGGTGCGTCGGACGGCCGAGCGGTAAGGGTCGCGAGAACGGGCGCTGCGCGGCGGACTACTCGACGTCGATGTCGGCCGACGGTTCGAGCACGTCGAACGTCACCTCGAGGACGCCGTTGTTGAACGACGCCGACGCGGAGTGTTCGTCGACGCGCGCGGGCAGGCGGACCCGTTCGTCGAAGCGGCGGTGGTCGCCCTCGGCGACGACGGTGAGCGTCGAGCCGTCGCACTGGAGGTCGATCCCCCCCTTGTCGACGCCCGGGAGGTCCGCGACGAGTCGGATCGTCGACCCCTCCTCGTACACCGACACGTGGGTCTCGTCGCCGAAGCCGGCGTCGCCGAACCCCGAACCGTTTCCGGGTGCGCCGGTCATTTCGCTCATCATCCGTTCGATCTCGTCGAAGATGTCGCCGAACGGATCGTCGCGGTTGTCACGCATTCTCAACCTTCCTTGTACGCTTTGCCGAATAAGCCTTCTCCCCCCGGCACACCGGCCGCTGGGTCGGGTCTCGCGCCCCGATTCGCGCCGCTCGGCCGCACCCACAAGCGATAAGTCGTCGGCCATCAGTTATTCGGATATGAGTAAATCGTACCTCGCGGCGGGCGACGACGTCGAGAACCCCGTGCGCGTCGGGCTCAACGGGTTCGGTCGGATCGGGCGCAACGTGTTCCGCGCGGTGATGGAGGACCCGCGCATCGAGCTGGTCGGCATCAACGACGTGATGGACGGCGAGGAGATGCGCTACCTCGCCGCCTACGACTCCGTGATGGGTCGCCTCGACGGCGTGAGCTACGACGCGGAGTCCCGCGAACTCGCCATCGGCGACACGGCGGTGCCGCTGTTCGACGAGCAGGACCCCGCCGACCTCCCGTGGGACGACCTCGGCGTCGACGTCGCGCTGGAGTGTACGGGCGTGTTCCGCACGAAGGGCGACGCCGAGAAGCACGTCGAGGCGGGCGCCGACGTGGCCGTCATCTCCGCGCCGCCGAAGGGCGAGGCGCCGGTCAAGCAGCTCGTGTACGGCGTCAACCACGAGGAGGAGTACGACGGCGAGACGGTCGTCTCGAACGCCTCCTGTACGACCAACTCCGTCACGCCGGTCGCGAAGGTGCTCGACGAGGAGTTCGGCATCGCCTCCGGGACGCTCACGACCGTCCACGCGTACACGGGGAGTCAGAACCTCGTCGACGGGCCGAAGGCGAAGACCCGCCGCGGCCGCGCGGCCGCCGAGAACATCGTCCCCACGTCGACGGGCGCCGCGAAGGCGGCCACCGAGATCCTCCCGCAGCTGCAGGGCAAGCTCGACGGGATGGCGATGCGCGTTCCCGTCCCGAACGGCTCGCTCACGGAGCTGGTCGTCGACCTGGAGGAGTCGCCGTCGGCCGACGAGATCAACGCGGCGTTCCGCGACGCCGCCGACTCGGGGCCGCTGGCGGGCGTGCTCGGCTACACGGACGACGAGGTCGTCAGCCGCGACATCCTCGGGCTGCCGTTCTCGTCGTACGTCGACCTGCGCTCGACGAACGTCGTCGGCGACGACGACGAGGGCGTCGCCAAGATCCTGACGTGGTACGACAACGAGTACGGCTTCTCGAACCGCCTGCTCGACGTCGCCGCGTACGTCGACGCCTACTGATCCCGGCCCCCGTCGCGACGGTCGCTTTTTCGACCGACTCGCCTCCCAGCGGCGCTACTCGCCGGCGACGGAGGCGCGCTCGGGGTCGGCGCCGTCCGCGCTCGTCGACGGCTCCCCGACGTCCGTGCACGCGTCGGTGACGACGACCCTGACGCCGCCGTCGTACGTCGCGTCGACGTCGGCGTCCCAGCCGTGGACCTGCGCGAGCGTGCGGACGTTCGGGAGCGCGATGCCGGCCTCGGCGTCGGGGACGGCGCCGCCGTACTCGAAGAACGACTCCGGCGACAGGTGCGGGTACTCGTTGCCGTCGTCGGCGACGGCGATGCCGTCCTCGCGCAGCGCGACGGTCACCCGCGAGGCGTCGTTGTGGACGGCGAACCGGAACGCGCTCGCCAGCAGCGACTCGAGCCGGTCGGGGTCGGCGTCGATCCGGCCGCCGCGCTCCACCTCGAGGACGACGCCGTCGGTCGGGAGCGACCGCCACGCACGCTCGACGGTCGGGTCGAACGCGGTCCACTCCGTGCCCTCGATGGTCCGCCCCTGGCGCGCGAGCGCGGCGAAGTCCTCGACCAGCATCCGCATGCGCTCGGCGGTCTCGGAGGCGGTCGACAGCGACTCGCGGGCCGCCGCCACGTCGCCGTCCTCGAGCTCGGTCCCCGCGATCTCGACGCGTCCGGCGACGATCTGGAGCGTGTTGAACAGTTCGTGGCGCATCGCCGCGGCGAACGACTCCAACTGCTCGTTCTGTCTGGCCAGCTCCTGGCGACGGCGTTCGGAGCCGGTCACGTCGCTCAACATGACGAGCCGTCCGACGCTGCCGTGCGCCCGGACGAACTCCGTCGTCGTCACGAGGTAGTACCGGTGGCCGTCGGCGGCGACGCGGTCCAACAGCCCCTCGCCGCCGTCGAGCTCCGCGGCGACCTCGGGGAGGACCTCCGCGATCGGCTCGCCGCGCGCGCCGCGCAGCGCCGGGAGCGTGTCGCGAGCGAGGTCGTTCGCCTCGCGCACGCGGTCGTCCTCGTCGAGGTAGATCAGCGCCTCGTCGACCCCGTCGGACAGCTGTACCGAGAGGAACCGGTCCTCGAACACGTACAGCGTGCCGACGGCGAAGACGGCGACGCCGACCGGCTCCATGCTGAGGTCCAGCAACACCGGGGTGACCATCTCGGTCAGGTCGAACGTGACCGGCAACGCCGTCGCGCCGACCAGCGCCCCGAGCGGGCGGGTGTCGAAGTCGGCCTCGAGGAACTGGTCGAACAGCATGAAGAAGCCGATCGCGACCAGCGAGTACGACAGGCCGGTGACGACCCAGTGGGCGAGCCCCTGCTGGACGGCGAGGTGCGGGAACGGCGTCGCGACGAACTCGGCGGTGAAGTACAGCTGGTGGAAGGGGTTGGTGACCTTGATCGCGACGACGGCGAGGTAGGCGCCGACGGCGACGCGCCGGTACGTCCGATCGCGGTGGAACGACCGGCCGGTGTAGGCCGAACAGAAGTACAGCCACCCGCCGATCGTCGTCAGGCCGACGACGAGGCCGGTCAGGTACAGCGCGTACTGCAGGTCGGCCGTCGGCGCGAGCAGGTACGCCAGTTGGGCGACCGCCCAGCCGCCGCTGGCGACCAACAGCGCCACCAGTCCCCGCCGCGTCTCGTCGTCGTCGACGGAGACAGCCCGACGGAGCGCGACGCCGCACCCGACGATCGCGACCGTGTACGCCGCCACGTAGACGGCGAGTGCCCCCGTTCCTCCGAGTCCGAACATCGTCGGACCCACCCGTTTGAGGTATTTAATATTGAGTTCTCCGGCTATCGATACTGAAACTCGTGTGAACCGACGCCGCGTGTGCCGCCGGCCGACGGCGGTCGGCGCCGAACGCCAAACCCTTACTCGGGGGCGACCGACCGGTCGGGTATGACGCTCCGGAAGCCGCCCCTCCGCGAGGCACACGCCGCGCGCGGCGCGAAGTTCACCGAGTTCGGCGGGTGGGACATGCCCGTCGAGTTCGACTCGATCCGCGCCGAGCACACGGCGGTGCGGGAGGCCGCGGGAGTCTTCGACGTCTCCCACATGGGCGAGATCGTCGTCGCCGGCCCCGACGCGGGGACGCTCGTGGACCGCCTGACGACGAACGACGTGGCCGCCCTCGACGTCGGCGACGCGCAGTACGCCGCGATCACCCGCGAGGACGGCGTGATGCTCGACGACACGGTCGTCTACCGCCTCCCCGACGAGGTGCGCGAGGACGGGGCCGTCCCCGCGTACCTGTTCGTCCCGAACGCCGGCCACGACGCCGAGTCCCACGAGCGGTGGGTCGCCCACCGCGACGAGCGGGCCCTCGACTGCGAGGTGCGCAACGTCACCGAGGACTGGGCCATGTTCGCGGTGCAGGGGCCCGACGCGCCCGGCCTCGTCGCCGACGCCGTCGACGCCGGCGGGCCGGACCTGCTGGACCTGTCGCGCTTCTCGGCGACGTACGCCCCGATCGCCGGGGCGGAGTGTTGGGTCGCCCGGACCGGGTACACCGGCGAGGACGGCTTCGAGGTGCTCTGTCCGTGGGACGCCGCCGAGGACGTGTGGGGCCTGTTCGCCGAGGACGCCGCGCCGTGCGGGCTCGGCGCCCGCGACACCCTCCGTATGGAGCGTGGGTTCCTGCTGTCTGGGCAGGACTTCCACCCCGAGGACGAGCCGCGCACGCCGTACGAAGCGGACATCGGCTTCGTCGTCGACCTCGACACCGACTTCGTCGGGCGCGACGCGCTCGCCGAGCAGGCGGAGACGGGCGTCGAGGAGACGTTCGTCGGGCTCGAACTGCTCGACCGCGGCGTCCCGCGCCACGGCTACGACGTCACCGACGAGAACGGCCACGTCGTCGGCGTCGTCACCTCCGGGACGATGAGCCCGAGCCTCGACAAGCCCATCGCGCTGGGGTACCTCCCGGTGGACCTCACCGACCCCGGCACCGAGGTGAACGTCGTCGTCCGCGGCCGCGAGAAGCGCGCCAAGGTCGTCACGGTCCCGTTCGAGTAGCGGCTCGGCCGGTGGTCGTCGCCGGCCCGCCCGCGCCGCCGTCGCCGGGGATCCGGCGGGTCGGTCGGATTCGCATACACCCAAGTACCCTCGCCGCACGGGTACCGATAGACGATGAGCTTCGACGTACCCGAGGGCCTGCATTACCGCGAGTCGCACGAGTGGATCGACCCGGAGACGGGCCGGGTCGGCATCACCGACTTCGCGCAGGACGAACTCGGCGACGTGGTGTTCGTGGAACTCCCGAGCGAGGGCGACGCCGTGGAGGCGGGCGCCGAGTTCGGCGTCATCGAGTCGATCAAGGCCGTCTCGGACCTGTACGCGCCCGCCTCGGGCGCGGTGACCGCGGTGAACGAGGCGCTGTTCGACGCGCCCGAGCTCGTCAACGACGACCCGTTCGGCGAGGGGTGGATGCTGCAGCTCGACGTCGACGAAGGCGACCTCGACGACCTGCTCACCGCCGAGGAGTACGCCGACCAGATCGCGTAGGCGACGCCGCCGCGCGAGACACACACGCCCGTTTTCGTCACCACAAAACTCTCACTCCCCTGTCCGGTAGTCGGCGGTATGCGACTCGACCGCCGTTCGTTCCTCGCGACGACGGCGACGCTGGCCGTGACAGCCGCCGGCGGCTGCACCGGCTGTGTCCCCGCACCGACCGCCTCCCTCCAGATGGTTCCCGAAGACGACGCCGGCCTCGCCGACCGGGCGCTGTGGAGGTTCGGCGCCGGCGACGGGGCCGACCCCGACCCGGAGAACCGCGACGCGCTCGCCCGCGAGGTCGTCGAGACCGGCTCGGCGACCGTCGAGGACACCGAGCCGCCGCTGCCCACCGACCGCCCGGTCGTCGTCGCGGGCGAGGGCGTGTACCGCTTCGCCGCCGAGCCCACCGACTCCCGCGAGATGCGCGCGTTCGGCGTGACGATGGACCCGATCCGCACCGAGGACGGCGAGGAGACGCCCGGCCCGGACGACAGCATCGCCTTCGCTGACCTCCCCGCGGTCGATCGGGAGGCGCTGGCGGCCGCCGGCTACGACGACCACCGACCGCCGGGCGTGATCACCACGCTCCGCTACCGCCCCGAGGCCGTCGAGGCGTCGGTGCTGGTCCCCGACCCGGAGTACGGGGCCGTCGTCTGGCCGGAGGGCCCCGCGACCGTCGAGGTGGACGAAGACGGCTCGTACACCGTCTACACCTACGAACTGACCGCCGACCGGGTCTCCTCGGCCGTGGCGTTCGGCGCCGACGTGCGCGAGCGGTTCGCGTGGTCGCTCGACGGACTCACCGACCCCCAGCGCGACATCGTCGAGACGGCCATCGCGGACACGCCCACTGGGGACACGTCCCACGAGCGCGCCGGCACCGGCTACCACCTCGACCACGACGAACGGCCCGGCGACGCCTTCCGCGCGCTCGTCGACCGCTTCCGCGCCCACGACCCCGTCCGCTTCGAGTGGGACGCCGAGCGCGACGAGTGGCGCGTGTCCGGCGACTACGTCGTCGAGTACGAGGGGAGCGTCTACTGGGCGGACCTGGCCGTCGACGAGTCGACGTTCACCGAGACGCCGACCGAGGGCTGATCACCGGCCCGCCCACCGCGCGAGGAGGAACCGCTCGGCGGCCTCGCGCCCGTGTTCGTCCACCCACGCCTCGGCGTCGGGCTTCGAGCAGCCGCGCGCCTCCATGACGCCGTGGACCAGATCCGCGTACGGGCGGGGCGTCACGTCGGCCTCGTCGTCCACGTCGAGCGGGTCGGTCTTCGGCGGGTCGACCGGGTCGGGCACGGGCGGTCGTCGGGGCGCGACGGACAAAAACGGCTCCGCGGAACGACTCACTCGCACGCGAGTGATCCCGCCGGACGAGGCGGCCACGCCGCCCGGGAACGAACGACTCTTGGTGGGCGCGCCGTAGGCACATCTATGGACAGACGTGGACACGGAACGCCCGCTTCCCCGCACGGACGTGGTGGGGTGGGGTCGCGATGAGCGGCCGCACCGCCGGGTCGAGCGGGTCGCCGTTCGCCCCCCACACCGCCGCCGAGACGGCGGCGATGCTCGAGGCCCTCGACGTCGACAGCGAGGCCGACCTGTTCGACATCCCCGACGAGGTCGCCTTCGACGGCGAGTTCGGCATCCCGCAGCGCGACGAGCGCACGGTGCGTGCGGACCTCCGCGAGACGTTCGCGCGCAACGACGACCTCACCGAGTTCCTCGGGCGCGGGCACTACGCACACTACGTCCCCGCGGTCGTCGACGACCTCGCCTCGCGCTCGGAGTTCCTCACGAGCTACACCCAGTACCAGCCCGAGATCGCACAGGGGTTCCTCCAGGCCCTGTTCGAGTACCAGTCGATGCTGGTGGAGCTGACGGGGCTGCCGGTCGCCAACTGCTCGATGTACGACGCCGCGACCGGGCTCGCGGAGGCCGCCCTCCTCGCCGAGCGCGTCCGCTCGACCTCCGGGACGACCGTCCTCGTCCCCGAGGCGCTCCGCGACGGGAAGCGGGCCACCCTCGACAACTACGTCGACGGCTCCGACCTGACGGTCGAGACGTACCCGTACGCGGACAACACGGTCGACCTCGACGCGCTCGCCGACCGCGTCGGCGACGACACCGTGTTCGTGTACGCGGAGACGCCGACCGTGACGGGCGCCATCGAGCCCGCGCTGGCGGCGGTCGGCGACCTCGCCCACGACGCCGACGCGCTGTTCTGCGTCGGCTCGGACCCCGTCGCCCTCTCGCTGTTGCAGGAGCCGGCGAGCGTCGGCGCCGACGTCGTCGTCGGCGAGGCCGACGTGCTCGGGCTCCCGACGAGCTACGGCATGGGGCTCGGTCTGTTCGCCTGCAAGGAGGACTACCTCCGGCAGGTGCCCGGCCGCCTCGTCGGCAAGAGCGAGGACGCCGCCGACCGCCGGGCGTTCACGCTCACCCTCCAGACGCGCGAACAGCACATCCGCAAGGAGCGCGCCACCTCCAACATCTGCACGAACCAGGCGTGGGTCGCGCTCCGGGCGGCGATGCACGCCGCCTCGCTGGGCCCCGAGGGGCTCGTCGCGCTGGCGGAGGACTGCGTCCGCAACGCCGCGTCGCTGGCGGCGGACCTGGACGCCGTCGAGGGCGTCGAGGCGCCGCTGGACGACCGCCACCACTTCCGGGAGTTCACCGTCGGCGTCGCCGACGCGCCCGGCGTCGCCGCCGACCTGCGCGAGGCGGGGTTCGCGGTCCACGTCCTCGACGACGGGACGCTGCAGGTGTGCGTGACCGACCTGAACGCCGACGCGGCCGACGACCTCGTCGCCGCGTTCGCGGAGGTGGTCCGGTGAACTCCGTCGGACCGCGTCCGACGTGCTCGCGCTCGCCACGGAGGTGGCTCGCGTGAACTTCGACCAGGCCCGCTTCGGCGACGACACCCGCAACGAGCCCCTGTTGTCGGAGAAGGACGCGACGGCGGTCGACCCCGGCGAGAACTCCGTGCTCCCGGACGACCTGACGCGCGACTCGCTGGAGCTGCCCCGGATCTCCGAGCCGGAACTGGCGCGCCACTACACCCGGCTGTCGCAGATGAACTGGAGCGTCGAGTTGGGCCCGTACCCCCTCGGCTCCTGTACGATGAAGTACAACCCCTCGTTCACCGACGCGGTCGCGGCCGACCCGAACGCGGCGGTCCACCCCGACCGCGACCCCGAGACGGTGCAGGGGACCCTCGAACTCCTCTACGGGCTGCAGGAGTACCTCGCGACCATCGGCGGGATGGACGCCGTCACCCTCCAGCCGCCCGCGGGCGCCGCCGGCGAGTTCACCGGCATCGCGGTCGCGAAGGCGTACCACCAGCACCACGGCACCGACAAGTCGGAGGTCATCATCCCCGCGTCCGCGCACGGCACCAACTTCGCCACCGCGGCGATGGCGGGCTACGACGTGGTCGAACTCCCCTCCGGCGACGACGGCCGCGTCGACGTGGAGGCGTTGGAGGCCGCCGTGAGCGAGGACACCGCGGCGCTGATGCTCACCAACCCCAACACGGTCGGGCTGTTCGAGCGCGACATCGCCCACATCGCGGACGTGGTCCACGACGCGGGCGGCCTGCTGTACTACGACGGCGCGAACCTCAACGCCCTGCTCGGTCGCGCTCGCCCGGGCGACATGGGGTTCGACATCATGCACTACAACGTCCACAAGACGTTCGCCACCCCCCACGGCGGCGGCGGGCCCGGTGCCGGGCCGGTCGGCGTCGTCGAGGAGTTGGCCGAGTTCCTCCCGCGCCCGCAGGTGCGGAAGGTCGGGGCGGACACGCCGGCCGCGGCCGCCGACGGCGGCGCGTTCGCGGACGCGGGCGACGCCGACGACGTGGACGACACGACCGAGGACGCGGACGGCCCCGAGTACGAGCTGTTCGACCCCGCCCGCTCCATCGGGAAGGTGCACGGCTTCTCGGGCAACTGGCTCGTGTTGATCCGGGCGTACGCGTACATCCGCCGCCTCGGCGACGAGGGGCTGCTCGACGCCTCCGCGAAGGCGACGCTGAACGCGAACTACCTCGCGAGCCTGCTCGACTTGGACGTGCCGTACGGCCCGTTCCACCACGAGTTCGCCGCGACCGCGGGCGAGCGCGACGCCGCCGACGTGGCGAAGGGGATGCTCGACTACGGCGTCCACCCGCCGACGACGAAGTGGCCCGAGTTCGTCGACGAGGCGATGCTCACCGAGCCGACCGAGGTGGAGAACAAGCGCTCGCTGGAGGACCTGGCGCACGCGTTCAACGAGGCGTTCGCCGACTCCGACGAGGAACTCCACGACGCGCCGCACAAGACGACCGCGCGCCGTGTCGACCAGACCTCGGCGGCGCGGGACCCGCGGCTGTCGTGGCACGCGCTGGAGGACGGGGAGTAGTCGAGAACGCTCACGTCGCCGGCTTCGCCCTCAACTCCGGGAAGTACCGCCCGTGGAAGTCGAACGGCACCGCATGCGGCAGCCGCGCCCGCGCCCGCTCGGTGAACGACTCGCCGTCCAACACGACCAGCGACGAGCGTTCCGCCCCCTCCTCCAGCGTCACCACGAGCACGACGCCGTCGTCCTCGGCGTCGCCCGCGGGGTTCGGCACGAAGATCGGCTCGCCGAAGTAGCCGCCGCCGTCGAACTCGACCACCTCGCCGGTCTCGGTGTCCAGCTTCAGCACGCGCCGCGCCCACTCGTTCACCGGCCGATCCGTACTCATCGCGTACACGTAGCGGTGCTCCTCGCACCACCGCGCGGGCGACACCGTCGGGAGGGCGGTGCCGCCCTCGTACAGCGGTTCCCGGGTCACCGAGGCGTCGCCGACGCCGTAGCGGCCGCGCCCGGTCGGGCTCCCGAGGTCGACGACGAAGCGGTCCACCCGCGCGCCGAGCGCGCCGAAACTCCCCGCCCGGAGTTCCTCGAGGTACAGCGAGTCGATGGTCGTCGCGTCCGGCACCGTCTCCAGGTCGAACACGATCTCGCGGCCGCCGCGGCGCTCGAAGGCGTTCACGTGGTGGAAGCCGAACACGGGGTCGGTGACGGGGTCGGCCACGACCTCGCCGGTCGTCCGGTCGAGGACGATCACCCGGGTGCCGCGGTCGGGCTGCCACTCGAACTGCTCGATGAACGGGCGCTGGCGCCCCGGCTTGAACAGGCGGAGCGGGTCGAGCCGGAGCGGGAACTCCGCGAGCACGACGAACCGCGGGGTGAGCGCGAACGAGTGGAGGTAAGCCGGCTCGTCGGTCGTCGCGGTGCCGACGTGGCGCCGCGTCCCGTCGGGGGCCGTCGCGGTGACGTGGTACCGGCTGGTCCGCCCGAACGCCGTCTCGACGTTCAGCAAGGTTCCGGTCGCCGGGTCGCGCTTGAGGTGGGCACACGCCAACTGGCCCGATGGGACGCCGTCGTCGTGGTCGTCGTGGCCGACGGCGTCGAGCGTGTTCGGGTCGAAGCGGACCCTGCGCGGCGACTCGGTGAGCGCGAGGTAGTCGTCGCCGATCCGCTCGGCGACGATGTTCGTGTTGTCGTACGGGTCGCGGAGGAACGTGGCGAGCCGCGAGCGGAGGGTCGTCTCGCCGGTGGCGAAGCCGCCGTCGAACTCGCCGGCGCGGGCGGCCTCGTAGGCGTCTGTTCGGAGGAAGCGGTTGCGGTAGTGGACCGCGTCGCCGCGGCCGCGGAGGCGACGCCCGAGGCCGCTCCCTCCGCCGGTGTCCCCGCCCGCGCGGTTGCCGGGGTCGAACGTGAAGCGGTACAGCATGGCGAGACCGTCGAACCAGTGGTCGACCGCGCTCCCGTCGGGGAAGGAGAACGCGCCGGGCCCGTTCCGCACGAGGCTCCCCGTGAGCCAGTCGGGGAGGGAGCCGTCGACCGGGATCGTCGTCGCCGTCTCCTCGTGAAGCGAGCCGAAGCCGGGGTGACCGTCCATCGATCGTGTCACGCGCCCGAGCGGCTAATCGGTACCGGCGGCCCGGACGAGCGCCGCGGCACGGCCGGGCGGACAGCCGCCGCCGACGGCGGGGGCCGCGAGCCCGCGTCGTGCGCCCACGGCGTCAGCGGACCACCGTCACCGGCACGGGCGAGCGGCGCGTCACGCGCTCGGCGACGCTCCCCATGAGCATCCGGCCGAGGCCCGTCCGGCCGTGGCTCCCCATCACCACCTGGTCGACGTCGTCGCCCTCGTCCTCGAGGTACCCGAGGATGCTCCGGGCGGGGCCGCCGATCAACTGGACGGTCTCGACGTCGACGCCGGCCTCGCGGACGCGCTCGGCCGCCTCCGCGAGCAGGTCGTCGCTCCGGGCGCGGGCCGACTTCTCCAGCTCCTTCGAGTAGAACGGCTCCAGCTCCTCCTCGTCGCCCGAGGAGATCCACCGCGTCGGGTCGACGACGTGGCAGAGGACGAGCGTCGCGTCGCCGTGGACGGCGACGGCGTGGTCGAGCGCCTTGGTGGAGTGGTCGGCGTCGTCGATCGGGACGAGGATCCGTCGTGGCATACCGGCGACGACACCCGGGGACCACTCGGAGGTTTCGGTCACGGGGCCGACGGGCGGCGACGTGGCGACCCGGCGGCAGTTCGGGCGCGTCGGCTCACGCCGCGGCCACGAGCGCCGCGGCGAGGCCTACAGCGCCCCCCGCGAGGACCGTGTTGGCGACGACGAAGGCGGCCGCGCGCGTCCGCTCCCCGCGGTCCCACAGCTGGACCGTCGCGACCGAGAACGACGAGAACGTGGTGAACGCGCCGCAGGCGCCGGTCCCGGCCAGCAGGAGCACGTCGCCGCCGACGGGGTGGAACACGAGGACGCCGAGCAGGAAGCTCCCGAGCACGTTCACGGTCAGGGTGCCGCGCGGGAACGAGCCGTCGCCCTCGACGGCCGACTCGACGCCGTAGCGGGCGAGCGCCCCGACGGCGCCCCCGGCGGCGACGAGCGCCGGGGCCGGGACGGCGCCGAGCGCGGCGGCGCTCACGGCCACACCTCCCGGTCGGATCGCGGGTCGAGCCGTGCGGCGAGCGCGCGCCCGACGAGCGCGGCGGCGACCGCGAGGGCGTAGCTCCCGACGAGGTACGTCGCGCCGACGAGCGGCGTCGCCCGCACGACCTCGACGACGAACGTGCTGTAGGTGGTGTACGAGGAGAGCACGCCCGTCGCCAGCAGCGTCCGCGTCCGGTCGCCCAGCCGGTCCGTGCGCAGCGCCTCGTACAGGAGAAACCCCAGCAGGAGGCTCCCCGAGACGTTCGCCGCGAGCGTCCCCCACGGCCCCGGGAGCGCGCCGCCGACGGCGTAGCGGGCGGTCGCGCCGACGGCGCCGCCGGCGGCGACGAGCGCGGGGACGACCAGCGAGTCGCGACGCGGTGCCATCGGTCACACCTCCGCCGGTCGCCGTATCGACGTGTCGGTTCGGCCCGCCGGCAGGTGTGGTACGGTGTGACAATTAAACGACCTTCGAGACACAAAACCGATTATAGAATATTATCATTATCTATCATTACATTTATTTGGTGTCACCGGCTCGAACCGGATGAGGCGACACAGCATGGGCGTACCCCACCACACATCCGCGGCAGCACAGCACGGAGCGACCACGACCGACGGCGGCCCGCTGACACCACCGATACCACCCACACGACCCACATGACGTTCGACCCGAACCCCGACACCGACATCGACGACATCGACCCGCGCGAACTGAGCCTGTTCGACACGGAGGCCGACGACCGATGAGCCGTCGCGCCCCCGCCCCGACGGAGCCCGCCGCCGGCACGCCCCGCACGCGGCCGACGCCGGAGACCGACGCGCCGCTGGTCCCCGACCTGACCCGGACGGGCCGCCCCGACCGTACCGCCACGCCGACCGACACCGCCAGCGACCGCGCCGGGCGCCGCCGTCGCCGCGACCCGTTCGAACTCGCGCTCATGGAGGACTCAGAATGACGCACCCCTCACAACTCGACCAGGACGTCTTCACGAAGGACATCGACAACCCGCAGGGCGCGAAGCTCCGGCGGATGCTGGACGAACAGGACTACGTGTTCGCGCCCGGCCTGTACCACGCGCTCGACGCCCGCCTCGCGGAGATGGCCGGGCTCGACGCCGCGTACATGTCCGGCTACTCGACGGTCCTCGGCCAGTTCGGCTTCCCGGACCTCGAGATGGTGACGATGACCGAGATGGTCGAGAACGCAAAGCGCATCGTCGAGGCGACGAACCTCCCGGTCATCGCCGACTGCGACACCGGCTACGGCGGCACGCACAACGTCCGGCGCGCCGTCCGCGAGTACGAGAAGGCCGGCGTCGCCGCGATCCACATCGAGGACCAGACGACGCCGAAGCGGTGCGGCCACATCGCGGGCAAGCAGATCGTCTCCCGCGAACAGGCGCGCTCGCGGTTCGAGGCGGCCGTCGACGCCACCCAAAGCGAGGACACGGTGATCATCGCCCGCACGGACGCCTACGGCTCCGCCAACGGCGACTGGGAGGAACACCTCGAGCGCGGCCGCATCTACGCCGACGCCGGCGTCGACCTCGTCTGGCCGGAGATGCCCGACCCCAGCCGCGAGGACGCCGTCGAGTACGCCGAGACCATCCACGAGACGCACCCCGATCTGGACCTCGCGTTCAACTACTCCTCGTCGTTCGAGTGGGGGGCCGAGGAGGACCCGCTCACCTTCCAGGAGCTGGGCGACCTCGGCTACAAGTACCAGTTCATCACGCTGTACGCCCTGCACTCGGGCGCCCACAGCGTGTACGAGGACATGCAGAACATCGCGGAGAACGCCGAACAGGCGCAGTTCGACCTCGAGGAGCGCTACATCGGCCACGAGACCGAGAGCCACCACGCGCTGTCCTTCGTCGACCGCTACCAGGACATCGAGACGCGGTTCGACCCCGAGGCGGAGGAGCGCATCGAGGAGTCGGCCGGCTTCGCCGAGGACCGCTCGGAGCCGATCACCTCCTCGAACGACGACGACTGATCGCCGAGGTCGAGCCGCCCGACGACGACCGAAGCGCGCGTCCGACACCCTCGTTCTTTCGCGGCCGCCGCCACCGTCGGAACTACGTGGCGACGGCGACAGGTCCGACCGATGAGCGAGCGCGACGCCGACGGCGACCGGGCGGACGACCCTCCGGCACCGCGGCCCGACGCCGACCCGCCCGGGGGCGGAGAGCCGCCCACGGTCGAAGCCCTGATCCAGTCGCTGGAGACGCTCGAGGAGGTCGTCGACGACACCGAGGAGCGCCGGAAGGTGCGCGAGGCGATGCGGGCCGCCCGCGGTCTCGCGACGCGCGAGCCGCCGTCGGTGTTCGGGCGGGTCGTCCGCGGGTTCGACCGGAGCGACCTCGCGGAGGCGCTGCTCGGGAGCGTGCTGTTCGGCATCCCGATGCTCGTGGAGGGCGGCACCACCGAGGTCGGCGCGGTGCTCGCGTCGCGGCCGCCGGCGCTGGTCGGGACGGCGGTCGTGACGGTCCTGCTGGTGATCGGGATCTTGTACGTCGCGGACTTCCAGGACGTGCGGGTGCACAAGCCCATCCTCGGGGTGGTGCCGCGCCGGCTCGTCGGCGTGCTCGGCGTCGCGTTCGTGACCGCCGTGGTCGGCCTGACGGCGTGGGGACGGGTCGACTGGGCGGCCCCCGCGGTCGCGCTCGGGAGCACGCTCGTCGCGACGCTCCCGATGGCGGTGGGCGCGGCGCTGGGCGATCTGCTGCCGGGATAAGCGAGTGCGGCCCGCCTACGCCTCGATGGCGGTGCTGATGTCGCCGTTGATCCGCGTCAGGCCGTAGTCGCAGTCGTTGCAGCGCCACTTCGTCTTCTCGCCGAGGTGGAGCGTCATCGCGGCGACGCGCCAGAAGTCGCAGTCCTCGCCGCACGCCGGACAGTAGAACTCCTGTTCCAGACTCATGTCCGTGCCTGTGTGGGCCGAGAATTTCAAGACACCGGTCCCGAACCGTCGGGTTCATCCGCCTCCCGTCCCCCACCGCCGTCCGTGCGACGACTCGCCGCCGGCGCCGCCGAGGCCGCCCACGCCGCCGCGCTGGTCGCGGTCGCGGGCGCGCTCGCGTGGGCGACCGGCCGGCCGCTCGTGTTCCCGAGCCTCGGCCCGTCGGCGTACCTCGTCGCCGTCGCCGAGCCGCGGCCGACCGCGCGGGAACTGCTCGGCGGCCACGCCGTCGGCGTCGTCGCGGGCCTGCTCGCGTACCACGGGCTCGCGGGCGGGGCGGTCATCACCGGCGCGGTCGCCGCGACGGCGCCGGCGGGTGCGCGCCTCGCCGCCAGCGCGGTCGCCTCGGTCGCGCTGACGACGCTCGGCATGGCGGTGACGGACACCGCCCACGCCCCCGCCTGCGCGACGACGCTCATCGTCGCGCTCGGCCTCCTCCCGACGCCGACGGACGCGGCCGTGATCGCCGCGGGCGTGGCGGCGCTGTTCTTGGCTTCCCGGGCGACCGCCGCCGTCGGGGCGGCGCTGGCGTCGCGGTCCCCGGCCGCCGTCGACGCGGAACGATAGCCCGAAACCCGACCCGACCGAGGGGCGAGTATGACCTTCGAGACGACGGTTCCCGTCCGATACCGCGACCTCGACCCGATGGGCCACGTGAACAACGCCGTGTACGCGACCTACCTCGAGGAGGTCCGCACGGCGTTCTTCCGCGAGGAGGTCGGGCTCGACCTCGCCGACTCTCGGGCGGTCCTGGCGTCCATCGACCTCGACTTCCGCGCGCCGATCGAGGGGACCGGCGAGGTCCGGGCCGTCCTCGACGTCGCCGCCGTCGGCGGCTCCAGCGTCACCTTCGCGTACGAACTGTACGCCGGCGGCCGTCTCGTCGCCGAGGGCGAGACCGTGCAGGTCGCCGTCGCCGACGGCGAGCCGACGCCGCTCCCCGACGACGTCCGCGACGCGGCCGAGCGCCACCGCGTCGAATGAGCGGGGACGACGGCGCCGGAGTCGCCGGAGCCGCGGACGATCCCGGAGCCGAGCCGCCCTCCGCCGGCGGGCGTCGCCTCGCGCTCGCGGCCATCGGCGGCGGCAACTTCAGCCAGTTGGGCGCGCGGATCCTCCTCGGCGCCGTCGTCCCGTTCGTCCTCGTCGACTACGGGACGACCGAGGCGACGCTGGGGCTCGCGCTCACGGCGATGTGGGCGACGTACGCGCTCGCCCAGTTCCCCAGCGGCGTCCTCGCGGACCGCGTGGGCGAGCGGCCGGTCGTCCTCGCGGGCGTCGCCGGCGCGGCCGTCGGCACGCTGCTGGTCGCGCTGTCGCCGACCGTCCTCGCGTTCGGCGCGGCGACGGTCGTGCTCGGGGCGGGCGCGGGGCTGTTCTTCGCGCCGGCGACCGCGCTCCTCTCGCGGCTGTACGACGAGCGCGGCGGCGCGCTCAGCGTGCTCACGGGCGCCGGCGCCGTCGCCGGCGCGGCGTTCCCCGCGGCCGGCGGCCTGCTCGCCGAGCGGTTCGGGTGGCAGGTCGCCGTCGGCGCCGGGGCGGCGGTGGCGCTCCCCGCGGCGGCCGCCACGCTCGTGTTCGTCCCCGCGCTCGCCCCCGCGAACCCCGACCGCGACCTCCGGGCGCTCGTGGACCCGGCCCGCGTCCGGGGGATCCTCGCGCGCCCGCCGCTGGCGTACACGACCGTCGTCGCGGTGCTGTGCGGCTTCACGTTCCAGGCCGTCTCCTCGTTCCTCGCGGCGTTCCTCGTCGCCCACCGCGGCCTCGCGCCGTCGACGGCGGCGGTCGCCTTCGGCGCGGTGTTCGCCATCAGCGCCGTCGCCCAGCCGGCCAACAGGGTCGTCTCCGACCGGTTCTCGCGGGACGCGGCCGTCGCGATCAGCGTCACCCTCGCGGGGACGGGCATCGCCGTCCTCGTGCTCGTCCCGGGGCTCGCCGGCACCGTCGCCGGCGTCGCGGTGTTGGGCGCGGGCGTCTCGTGGCCCGGCCCGATCCAGGCGCGGTTCATGGACCGCCTCGGCGACGCCGAACGCGGGTACGGCTTCGGCCTGCTGCGCACGGTCTACATGTTCCTCGCGGCCGCGGGGTCGGTCGTCACCGGCGCGGTCGCGAGCGCGGCCGGCTGGCCCGCCGCCTACGGCTTGGTGGTCGCGCTGCTCGCGACGTGTCTGTGTCTGCTCGGCGCGAACCGCGCGCTCGGTCTCGGGCTGTGACCGTCGCCGGGCGGGACGGGGGCACCGCCGACCGCGCCGACCGCCCACCGCGCCGCCCGCCGTGCCCGCCCCGCTCGCGCCACCCGTGTCACGACACGGCGCGCGAACCGTTCACGCACGGAATCGCGTGACGGAAGGGTTATCAAGTCCCTTCGACACTCACGGGTATGGCGAAAGGGAAGGTCGACTTCTTCAACGACACTGGCGGCTACGGTTTCATCGCGACTGACGACTCCGACGACGACGTGTTCGTCCACATGGACGACATCGAGGGCGGCGACCTCGAGGAGGGCGAAGAGCTGGAGTTCGACATCGAGACGGCCGAGAAGGGCCCGCGCGCGACGAACGTCACGCGCCTGTAAGGCACCCAACCACCGCGCCCTCGGGCGCGCCCCGCGGTTTTCGGTTCTTTCACGCCGCCGAGCCGCCGGTTCGGCGCGATCCCGAAACCCCGAACGGCTAGCAAACCGTCAAGACGTAGCCTCCCGTGGGTTCGTCCGATGACCGTCACCCGACGGGCCGTGCTGGCGGGGACCGGGGCTGTCGGGCTCGCCGGCGCGACCGGGTGTGTGGGACGGACGGACCGGGAGTCGGTCTCCGTGCTGGCCGCCGGGAGCCTCGCGCGGGCGTTCGACGAGCGGCTCCGGCCCCGCGTCGACGCGCCGCTGGAACTGGAGTTCCACGGGTCGGCGGTGTGCGCCCGGCTGGTCGCCGAGGGGCTGCGCGACCCCGACGTGCTCGTCCTCGCCGACCCGGCGCTGTTCGCCGGGCTGGCCGACCGCTACACGGCGTTCGCGACCAACGAGGTGGTCGTCGCGTACGACCCGGCGCGCCCGGGCGGCCGGGCCGTCCGCGACTCGGCGCGACCGTTCGACCCGTTCCTCGACCGCGACCTCCCGTGGGGCCGGACGGACCCCGACGCCGACCCGCTGGGCTACCGGACGGTGTTCGCGCTCCGCCTCGCCGCGTCGCTGTGGGGGCGCCCGTACGCGACGGCGCTGGACGCCGGGCGGGTGATCCCGGAGGCGGAACTGCTGGCCGTGTTCGCGGCGGGCGAACTCGACGCCGCCGTCGTCTACCGGAACATGGCGCTCGACCACGGCGTCGCGTACCGGCGACTGCCGCCGACGGTCAACCTCGGCTCGCCGGCACACGCCGCCGCCTACGCCGACCACCGCTACGAGCTCCCGGACGGGACGACCGTGGTCGGCGCGCCAGTCAGCTACGGGGCGGTCGCACGCCGGGACGACCCCGCCGTCGCCGCGGCGTTCCGGACGCTCGTCGCCGGCGAGTGGACCGGCGATGCGTTCGGCGTGCCGGCGACGTACCCCCGGGTCGAACCGGTCGCGAGCCGATAGTCGCCACCCCAGTCGGCCCCGGCCGGAACCGCGTCGTCAGAACAGTCCGCGCGCCACGACGAACGCGACGGCGCTGACCGCGAGGAACGCCGCGCCGACGACCGCGAGGGGCGCGCGCCGGCCGCGCGCATGCGCTCGACGCGGATGTCGAACCCGAGGCCGGCGAACGCGAGGAGGAACAGCGCGTCCGAGGCGACCGCCAGCGCCTCGCGGGCCGCCGCCGGGAGCACGCCCGCGTTCGCGAGCGCCGCCACCGCGAGGAACCCCACGAGGAACGTCGGGAGGCCGTCCCGGAGCGTACCGGCCCACCGCCGCGCGGTCGCCGTCGCCGCCGCCCGGTCGCCCGCCGAGCGCGCCGCGGGCTCCCCTCCCACCTCCGCCCCCGCCGGCGTCGACGCCGGCCGCGCGAACCGCGTAGCCGACGGCGACGACCCCGATGAGCGCGTTGCGCGCCAGCTTCGTGACCGTGGCCCACTCGCCGGCGACGGGGTCGTACGCGAAGCCGGCGGCGGTGACGGGGCCGGTCGAGAACATCGACAGCCCGGCCCACACCCCGAACACCCGCGGGTCGAGCGCGAACGCGGCCGCGACGGCGGGGTAGACGGCGAGCGTCGCGGCGTCGAACGCCAACACGGTCGCGGCCGCCAGCGCCACCTCGGACTCGTCGGCGTCGAGCGCGCCCGCGGCCGCCGCGACGGCGGAGACGCCACAGACGGCCGACCCGGCCGCGAGGAGCGACCCCGTCCGTTCCGGGAGCCCGGCGATCCGCGCCAGCAGTTCGACGAGGACGAGACCGACGGCGACCACCCCCACCACCGCGGCCAGCAGCGACGGGCCGGCCGCCGCGAGCGCGGCGACCGAGACGCTCGCCCCGAGGAGCACGATGCCCGCCTCGAGCAGCGGCGAGTGGAGCGCGACGCCCGGCTCGACCGCGTCGGGGACGCCGACCGTGTTCGCGACCACCGCGCCCGTCGCGACCGCGAACAGCAGCGCGGTGCCGGGCAGCCGGCCCGCGAGCACCGTCGCGACCCCGGCGACGGCGAGTAACGTCGCCACTCCCGGCAGGAGTCGCCGGAGCCGGACACGGACCGAGGGCCCGACGGCCGTGCGCGCCGTCGACGGCGCCTCCCCCGACCCGGTCATCCGGCGCTGGCGGCGGTCTCGACGGCGACGACGGCGGTCGCCGGCGCCGTCGGCGTCCCGCGGTCGACCGCCGCACACCGCTCGACGGGCGACGTCGGTGGCTGCACGGGGCACGCTCGCGGCGGCAGCGACTTCAGCGACTCGTTCCGCGTCACAGGATCCGGCGACCGTTGCTGGTTCCGCCGGGGCGCCACCGTGGCAAGCTACTTCGGTTTCGCGACCCACCGTCCGGGTATGTCCATCACGCTGTACGCGCTGGACGGCTGTCCGTGGTGCGAGAAGGTCCACGACGCCCTGCAGGAGCACGACGTCGAGTACGAGACGGTGTGGACGGAGGGGCTCCACTCGAAGCGCGACGAGGTCGCCCGCGTCAGCGGCCAGCGCGGCGTCCCCGTGCTGGTCGACACCGAACACGGCGTGACGATGAACGAGTCGGCGAACATCCTCGAGTACATCGAGCGCACGCTCGCGGCCTGACCGATGCCCATCTACACCGGCCGCGGCGACGAGGGGAAGACCGACCTCCGGGACATGTCCCGGGTGTCGAAGACCTCCCGCCGCATCGAGGCGTACGGCACCGTCGACGAGGCGAACGCCCTCATCGGGACGATCCGGCCGACGGGCTACGACGACGTCGACGAGATGCTCCACACGGTGCAGGACCACCTCCACGTGCTCCAGGCGGACTTCGCCAACCCCGACCCCGGGGAGGACGACCCCGTGGTGAAGCCGCGCCACACCCAACAGTTGGAGACGTGGATCGACGAGCTGGACGAGGAGTTGGAGCCGCTGACCCACTTCGTGCTCCCGTCCGGGAGCGAGGCGGGCGCGAAGCTCCACCACGCGCGGACGGTCGTCAGGCGCGCCGAGCGCCGCGCGGTCGACCTCGCGGACGACGAGCCGGTCAACGGCGAGGCGGTGGCGTACCTCAACCGACTGTCCGACGCGCTGTTCACGTTCGCGCGGGCGGTCAACGCCCGCGACGGCGTCCCCGAGGACGCGCCGGACTACGAGTAGTACGGGGCGCGACGGCGCGGCCGGACCGCGCCTATCGCGCCGTCGTCTCCGGCCGCGGGAGGAACGCCGTCTCGGCGAGACACGTCTCCAGGTCCCGCAGCTCGAAGCCGAGCGTCCCCTCGAGCGCCGGGACGTCGACGTCGTAGCCGGTCGACTCGAACCACGCGAACATGTCGGCCATCTCGTCGCCGGCGGCCTCGCGCAGCACCGCGACGTCGAGGTGGACCGGCTCGACGTCGATCCCGAGGTGGTCGCTCAACACCTCTGCCGTCTCGGCGACCGTGAGCGAGTCGCCCGCCAGCGTGAGCGTCTCGCCGACGAACCGCTCCGGGTCGGCGAACGCCGCGGCGGCCGCGCGGCCGATGTCGCGGGCGTCGACCATCGCGAGTTCGGTCCCCTCACCGAGCGCCAGCGAGATGGTCCCCGACAGGATCTCGTCGGCCTGGAGCGCGAGGTTCTGCATGAAGTACACCGGGCGCAGGACCGTCGCGTCGATCCCCGACTCGGCGATCAGCCGCTCGGTGTTGGCCTTGGACTCGAAGTGCGCGAGTCCGGTGTCGCCGTCGGCGGACCCGACGGAACTGAACACGAGGTGGTCGATGCCGGCGGCCTCGCAGGCGGCGACGACGTGGCCGCCCTGTGCGCGCTCGACGCCGACGCCGCCCTCGAAGAACGTCGTCACCGCGAACACGGCGTCGACGCCGTCCATCGCCGCGACCAGCGACGCCTCGTCGAGCATGTCGACGGGGACGACGCGGACGCCCCGGTCGCGCAGCGCCTCGGCGGCGTCGCTCGCGGGGTTGCGCGTCGCGCCGACGACCTCGAAGTCGCCGAACTCGCCCGAACCGAGGGCGTCGACGACCGCGCCGCCCTGCCGTCCGGTCGCGCCCAACACGAGCACCGTCGCTGTGGATGTCGTTTCCATACCCTCCCTATCGCGCGCTCACGGCATAACCTAGTCAGTACGACACGTCGTCGCGTCGTCGCGGCCCGCGGCTCCCCGGCCGCCGCCGGCGACCGCGCCCGCCGCGGCGACGGCGTGCGGTCGGGGACTCCCCTGCCCACAAACACTTTATTCGTCCTGCGGCAACCGACAGGTATGTCCAAGCACTTCGAGGACGCACGGTACTACCTGGGACGCGCCGCCGACCACGCCAAGGAGGGCGTCAAAGAGGAGCTGGAGCCCGTCGAGGACCGGGTGCGGACGCTCGTCGGCCGCGAGAAGGAACCGGAGCCGTCCCGGCTCGACCGGCTGGAGGCCGACCTGAAGGAGCTCTCGAAGAAGGCGGAGGGCGAGGCGAAGGAGGCGGTGCAGGACGCCCGCGAGCGCCTCCGGGCGTACCGGACCGACGAGTCCGCCGAGTGAGGGTCGCCGGCGGCCCGCGGGCGCCTCAGAACGTGGGTTCGTCGCCGGGGTCGTCGAGCGCGGCCGGGTCCTGCTGCTCGTCGATGGCGTCGGTGAAGAGGTCGCCGTCGGCCTCGCCGACCCGGGTGTCGTCCTCGACGTCGTACGCCTGTAGGCCGCGGGTGAGGAACTCCTCGATGGCCTCGTTGCGGTTCAGAAACTCCCCCTGCTCGGCGAGCCGCGAGATCTCGCTGTCGATGCGGTCGGGCAGGTCGACTTCGATCTTCGTCACGAACTCGCCTCCGTGGTGGGGCGGGATTAATCCTCGGGTCGGTGGGGGCGACCGGCTCGGACGGTAAGCCTTAAGCGTCCGACCGGGGTACGTCGGAGTGCCGGGTTGGTGGTCTAGTCCGGTTATGACGGCTCCTTCACACGGAGCAGGTCGGCGGTTCGAATCCGCCCCAACCCATCCTCTCGCGGCGCACCGACGACGAGCGACGCGGCCCGTGTCGACACGTATCCGGCCACCAGTCGGCCCCCAACGGTTTGTCGGCGCGCCGAGAACACGATCCCCGAGATGAGCGACGAGGCGTACGTGATCGCGGCGATCGACGTGGACGACTGGGAGGCGTACCGGAACGAGTACCTGCCGACGGCGCTGGAGCGGATCGAGGCACACGGCGGCGAGGTGTTGGTCGGCACTGACGAGGCCGAGGTCGTCGAGGGCGAGTGGGACGCCAACTGGACGGTCGTCGTCGAGTTCCCGTCGGCGGCGAACGCGCGGGGGTTCCTCTCGGACGACCGGTACGGCGAGGTGGTGCCGGTCCGGCACGCGGCCGCCGACAGCGACATGGTCCTCGCGCCGGGGTTCGACCCCGCCTGACCGGCGTCGACGGCGGGACTTTTGGCGGCCGGTGCCCGAACGACGAGCGATGTCCGCGCGCCCGCCCCGGACCGTCACGCTCGCCGGGGAGTCCGTCGCGTACGCGGTCAGGGAGAGCGACCGGGCCGAGCGGGCCCGGATCGACGTGGGCCTGGACGGCGTCACCGTCGTCGTCCCGGCGGGCGCGGCGGTCGACCCCGCGAGGCTCCTCCGCGACCACGCCGACTGGGTGGTCGAACACGCCCGCGAGGCGGCCGCCCGTCGCGAGCGCCTCCCGGACCGGCGGTTCGAGCCGGGGGCGACGTTCCCCCACCTCGGGGAGCCCCACGAGGTCGTCGTCGAGACGCGCTCGTACTCCGTCGTCGGTGAGGGGACGCTGCGGCTCGCGGCCCACCACGTCGCCGACACCTCCGTGGAGCGGGCGCTGGAGACGCTGTACCGGCGGCGTGCGCGTGCCCGGTTCGAACGGCTGGCCGAGGCACACGCGGCCGCGATGGGGGTCGACTACGACCGGATCGAGGTCCGGAACCAGCGCACGAAGTGGGGCAGCTGCTCGACGACCGGGACGATCAGCCTGAACTGGCGGCTCCAGCTCGCACCCCCCGAGATCGGCGAGTACGTCGTGATCCACGAACTGGCACACCGCCGCGAGATGAACCACTCGCCGGCGTTCTGGTCGGTGGTCGCCGAACACGACCCCGACTACGAGGCGCACCGCGCGTGGCTCGCCGAGCACGGGCTCCGCCTCGTGTTCTCGCCGGACGACTACTGAGGGAGTACCGAGGGGCGACCCGCGTGTTCACGCCGCCAGCGCGCTCTCGACTTCCGTCCGGAGGGTGTCCTCCTCGACCGGCTTCGTCACGTAGCCGTCGGCGCCGGCTTTCACCGCCTGTCTCATCTGGTCGCGCTGTTCGACGCTGGTACACATCACGACGCGCGTCTCCGGGTCGCGCTGTTTGATGTCGCTGGTCGCCTCGATGCCGTTCACCTCCGGCATCATGATGTCCATCGTGACCAGGTCCGGCTTCGTCTCCTCGAACAGTTCAACCGCCTCCGACCCGTTCTCCGCCTCGCCGACGACCTCGAAGTCGTCCTCGAGGATCCCGCGAATGAGCGTCCGCTGGAACCCCGAGTCGTCGACGATCAGGATCCGTCTGACCATGTGGGGTGGGACCGCCGCCCCGGGATAAGTGTTCACGCGGCGGAACCAGTCGTGAGATTCGGGGCGTTTGGATTAAACGTCGCATCGCTGGAGACGAACGTATGCGAGAGCGTGACGGGGCGGACGGGCGGGGGAGCGAACGAACCGACGGCGGCGTCGCGGATCCACGTGCGGGATCGGGACCGCCTGACGCGGGCCCGGACGCCGGCTACGCGGTGTCCGACGCGGACCGGCGCGGCGTCGACGGCGCCGGCCTCGCGGACCGACTCGGGATCGACGACGCGGAGATCCGGACGCGAAAGCGGTTCACGCGGCTGTCGGCGGCGGACGAGGAGACGCTGGCGTCGCTGGAGTCGACGATCGACGACGTGGCGCCGGCGTTGGTCGAGGAGTTCTACGACCACCTCACGGACAACGAGGAGATGCGCGAGATCCTCGGCAGCTCCAGCAAGGGGATCCGGGCGCTGAAGGGCTCGCAGGAGTCGTACCTCTCGGACCTGGGGGGCGGGGAGTACGGACGCGAGTACTTCGAGCGCCGCGCGCGGATCGGGAAGATCCACGACATGCTCGATCTGGGCCCGCGGGTGTACTTCGCGGGGTACAGCGTCTACTACGAGGGACTGGTCGACGCGCTGGCCGACGAGGCGCGCGCGGAGACGGACCTCGCGGCGGACTCGGCGGGCGAGGCGGCGCTGTCCCGCCTCGTCGACCGGCTCGTCCCCCTGTTGAAGCTCCTGTTGATCGACCAGCAGGTGGCGATGGACACGTACATCGACTCGTACGCCCGGCAGATGGAGTCGGAGATCGACCGGCGGCGCGAGCTGACGACCGAGGTGTCGGAGGAGGTGGCGTCGCCGCTGGCGGAGGTCGGCGACGCCGCCGGCGACGTCGCCGGGAACGCCGACGAACTGGCCGACCTCGCGGAGACGCAGGCCGACCGGATGGCCGAGGTGGAGGCGGAGGTCGGCACCCTCTCGGCGAGCGTCGAGGAGGTCGCCGCCAGCGCCGAGCAGGTGGCGGCCGTCTCCGGCGACGCGGAGACGCTCGCGGAGGAGGGCGTCGACGCCGCCGGCGAGGCGCGCGAGACGATGGAGGACATCGAGGCCGCCACCGACGAGGTGACGGACGAACTCGACGACCTCCGCGGCCGGGTCGGCGAGATCGACGAGGTGGTCTCCGTCATCGACGGGATCGCCGACCAGACGAACCTGCTCGCGCTCAACGCGAACATCGAGGCGGCCCGCGCCGGCGAGGCGGGCGACGGCTTCGCCGTCGTCGCCGACGAGGTCAAGAGCCTCGCCGAGGAGTCCCAACAGCGCGCCGGCGAGATCGAGTCGCTCGTCGACAACATCCAGTCCGGCGCCGAGGACACCGTCGAGAGCCTCGAACGCACCGAGGAGCGCATCGCCGACGGCGTCGCCCGCGTCGACGAGGCGATGGAGCGGCTCGACCGCATCGCCGAGGCGATCCGCGAGGCCGCCTCCGGCGTCGAGGAGGTCGCCAACGCCACCGACTCGCAGGCGACGACGACCGAGGAGGTCGCCTCGCTCGTCGAGGAGGCCAGCACCGAGGCCGCGGCCGTCCGGCGCAACGTCGAGGCGATCGCCACCGCCGCGGACGAACAGCGTGCCCGACTCGACCGGGTGAGCGGGTCCGTCGGCCGCCTCACCGAGTGAGGGCGGGCCGGCCCCGGACCGGGGTCGTTCGATACGGAAAGCTTAGTAACTGCACGCCCCTCGATTAATACATGGGCGTGGTCAGCGTCTCGATGCCGGACAGCCTCGTCGAGCGGATCGACGAGTTCACCGAGGAACACGGCTACACCGGCCGCAGCGAGTTCCTCCGGGAGGCCGCCCGCGACCTCCTCGGGGAGTTCGAGGACCGGAAGCTGGAGGACCGCGACCTCATGGGGGTCGTGACGGTGGTGTTCGACTACGAGGGGACCTCGGTCGAGGAGCGCATGATGCAGCTCCGCCACGAACACGAGGACATCGTCGCCTCGAACTTCCACAGCCACGTGGGCGACCACGACTGCATGGAACTGTTCATCCTCGAGGGGAACCTCGAACAGATCTCCGCGTTCGTCGGGAAGGTCCGCGCGACCACCGACACCAAGACCGTCGACTACTCCGTCACGCCGATCGGCGAGGCGGACGGCATCGTCTGAGGACACTCCCGCCGTCGACCGCCGAGGCGTTTTCTCCCCGGGCGGAGCCACTCGTTCCTGTGTGACGGCCGTGGCCGGCCCGCGTCCGCGGGACGTTCCGACAGGAAACCTGACAGGAGCGCGGGTCGACCCGGACCCCACCCCCGTCGTGTCGCACGGTTCTCGGCGGGACCGTGGGTGTCACAACACAGTACAAATCGCTGGGAGCCGAACCAAGCTTCAATAGCCGGGGGATCGTACTGCCGTGTTGGAGTTATGGATATCTCAGACATCGCCGTGCCGGAGTTCGTCGAGGTGGACGCTGACGAGCGGCTGGGGAAGGTCCGCGCCATCTTCGACCGTGAGAACCCGAAGGGTATCGTGGTGACCGAGGACGGCGAGTACGCGGGCGTCATGGGCGAGCGAGAGCTGATCAACTCGCGCGTCGACGACGACACCCGCGCGGCGGCGCTGATGAAGCCCGCCCCGGAGGTGTCCCGCACCGAGGACGTCCGCGAGGTCGCCCGACTGCTCGTGGAGGGGAACGTGAAGATCGCGCCCGTCTACGAGGGGGAGCGGCTGTACGGCATCGTCACCGTCGACGACATCCTCGCGGCGGTGCTCGACAACCTCGACGCGCTCACCGTCGACGACATCTACACCGAGGACGTGGTGACGGTCCCCGAGGACGCCCACGTCGGCAAGGCGATCAACCGGCTGCGCGAGAACGGCATCTCGCGGCTCCCCGTCGTCAACGAGAACGGTCGGCTGGAGGGGATCCTGACGACCCACGACATCGTCGACTTCGTCGTCCGGGACGACGAACGGCAGGGACGGGGCGACCGCAGCGGCGACATCGACCGGATGCTCGACCTGCCGGTGTACGACATGATGTCCTCGCCCGTGCTGACCGTGACGGCCGCGGAGTCGGTCCGCGACGCCGTCGAGCTGATGATGGACAACGACGTGAGCGGGCTCGTCGTCACGCCGCAGGACCGCGACGACCTCGTGAAGGGGGTGCTCACCAAGACGGACGTGCTGCGCGCGCTCACGTTCACCGAGGAGGAGGCGATGGACGTGCAGGTGACGAACGTCGGCCTGCTCGACACGCTCACCCGCGAGGACATCCGCAGCTCGATCGGGCAGGTCTCCGAGAAGTACCAGGAGATGCGCGTGCTCCACGCGCACGTCCGCTTCCACGAGCACAAGGAGAAGCTCCGCGGCACCCCGCTCATCCAGTGCCAGATCCGCCTGCGCACCACCCACGGGCAGGTGGCCGGCTCGGGCGAGGGGTACGGCTCGGAGCACGCCTTCCACGTCGCGCTCGACAAGCTGGAGCGGAACGTCCTCGAAGTGAAGGGCGTCACCGCCGACGAGCGCTACCGCGGGCAGTTGCTGCGCAAGCTCGGCGAGCTGTGAACGCCGGGTAGCCGTCCCGGCCCGACCGACCGCACGGCGACGCGCGACGGCCGCCCGTCGCGCTACCGTCCGAACACCCGTTTCAGCGTCCCGTCGTCCTCCGTCTCCAGCCCCGCGGCCGCGCGAAACCGCTCGACTGCGTCGCCGTCGGCGTCGGCCGCGGCGACGCGCAAGGTGTCGGCCTCGCCCTCCGTCTCGACGACGACCTCGCGGCCGCGTGTGTAGGCGTACACGCCCATGAGCGCCGCGCCCGCCAGCAGCGCGAGCGCGCCGCCGACGCGGAGGAGGTCGTCGACGAACGCGAGCATCGACAGGATCCCCCCGATCGTCGAGAGGAGGCCGCCGACGCCGGTGGCGCCGGCCGAGTCGGGCATCGTGGTCGACATCGCGTCGAAGGAGACGAGCGAGCCGCCGGCCACCATCGCCAGCCCGCCCACCACGCAGTAGGCGATGGGGCGGGCCAGCCAGTCGGTGCCGGTCGACGACAGCCGCACCGCGCGGACGTTCGCGCGGTGGACGCCGCGCAGCGTCGCGCGCTCGTCGTCGTCGGGGGCGTACGCGATGACGCGGTGGCTCGTCGCCACGAGGCGGCCGTCGGCGACCGGCAGCTCCGCCCGCGGCTCCTCGCCGGCGTACAGGAGGGCGGCGTCGACCGCGTCGACGGACGCCCGGGTCGCGGGCGCGGGCGCGTCCGCGTCGGCGGCGCGGCCGCTCGTCGGGGACGGGTCGTCGCGGGAATCGGGGTCGAGGTCGGCGGGGAGCGGCTCCGGCTCGGCGGGGGCGACGGCCGTGTCGGCGGGCTCGCCGAACGCCGCGCCGCCGTCGGCGGCGGGCTCCGGGTCGGTCGCCGGGTCGTCGGCCGCCGTCGCGTCGTCGCTACCGAACTCGAAGCTCCCCATACGACCTCACTGGTCGGCGAGCTTCTCGGCGATCCGACGGGCGCCCTCGGCCGCGGCGAGGTCGGGCTCGTCGGGGACGACGACGTTCACGTCGCGGTCCAACTCAGCCGACAGGCGGCGCTGGAACTCCTCGGGGAGGCCCGGGATGCACGCCATCCCGCCGGTGAGGGCGATGTCGTTGCCCAGCGAGAGCTGGTACACCTTCATGTAGTCGTTGGCGGGCTCCGGGAGGAACTCGTTGGCGACCTCGTCGACGGCGGCGTCGAGGTACCAGTCGAGCGCGTCGACGACGCTGTCGGCGATGGTGAACTCGTGGGAGCCGCCGCCGGGCTGTTGGATCACGTCCGAGAACGGCTCGAAGTCGCCGACGTCGCCGTGCTCCTCCTTGTACTCGCGGGCGGTCGTGAGGTCGACGTGGACGCGCCCCTGCGTCTCCTCCTCGACGTTGGCGACGATGCGGCGGTCGACGTCGTTGCCCGTCACCGAGCCGGTGGAGAAGGGCACGAGCTGGTCGCCGCGGCGGTACGCGCACGCCTCGAGGTTCGTGGAGCCCATGTTCACCGAGATGAACACGTCCGAGACCGCCTCGACGCCGTCGCCCATCGCGGGGATGGCGCCGCACAGCGACTCGGGGTACGCGCGCATGGTGTGGGCCCCGATGTCCGACGACTCGATGACCTCGGTGAGGTTCTCGAGGCCGGCGTCGTTCTCCATCGTCGGGATGGCGTACACGACCGCGGAGTCCTGCGGGACGCCGTTGGCCGAGAGCTGCTCGCGGAAGAAGCGGCTCGCGAGCTCGGCGCGGTCGTCGTCCTCGGGCAGGCCCGAGCGGAGCATGTACTCGACGCGGTCGGGGTACTCGGCGGCGGCCTGCTCCCCGAACAGGGCCTTCTCGTCGCCGGTGATCGCGTCCTCGTAGAGGGCCAGACACGTGAGCGTCCGGACGGTGGTCATCTCGTCGGCGTCGGCCTCCCGGTATCGGAGGACGGTCCGGGTGGAGCCGAGTTTGACGCCGATGGGGGTCGGATTGCTGGACTCGAAACTGTCGTCCGCTGAATCGGATTCTGCTGCCATAGTTATCGGAGCGCGGCGAGGCGGGCGACGAACAGGAGGCTCGTCCGATGGTGGCCGAAGTCGAGTCGGTCGCCCTCGACGCCGTCGAAGGCCTCGAGGTAGGCCGCGAGGGCCTCCTCGGTCGACTCGGTGAGCCACTCGACGTCCCGATACAGCGCGAGCGCCTCGCGGGCGCGTTCGCGCCCGCCGACGCCGACGAGGTAGCGTAACCAGTCGAGCACGAGCTGGGTCCCCACCACCGAGTCCGGTAGCTCCGGAAGGTAGGGTCTGCCCGCGCCGCCGGCCGCCGCCTGAAGGAGGAAGGCGTCTTCCACCTGCGCCGCCCGCACGCGCGCGTCCGCTCGACCGAGGAAGTCGCCCGGCTCCGTCCACCGGTCGGCTTCCTCGTCGGCGTGCGTCGGCGCCGCCGCTCCCGTCAACGCTCGCAACTCCTTCGGGTCGTAATCGCTCGGTCTGAGCATGTTCTTGGTCGCTCCGCACTCCCTGTGCCGCTATCGCTCCCTATCCGGGATCGTCGTATATACCTACTGACCCGAATATCAGGCGTGAAACCGATCGGCGCGCCCCGGGTACCGGCCCCGTCGCTTCCCGGCGGGACGCCCCCCGACTCACGGCGCCGCGAGGGCGAACTCGACGCGCTCTCGGTCGCCGCCCTGTGTCGTCCGCCCCGTCACCGTCACCGCCCCGACGTCGGCCGTGTTCCGGACGTGTGTGCCCGCGCAGGCCGTCCGGTCGAACGGGTCGTCCGGGTCGCCGATCTCGACGATCCGCAACTCGGCGATCGAGTCGGGAAGGAGGTCGATCCGCGTGCGTTGGGTGTCCAGTTCGGCCTCCGCGTCCGCGCGGGTCATCGTGTAGGTCGTCACCGGGAGCGCCTCGGCGACGAGGTCGTTCATCCGGTCTTCGACCAGCGCGAGGTCGGCGTCGGAGAACTTCGGATACTCGGCGTCGAGGCGCGCGCGGTCGGCGTACAGTTGGTTGCCGACGGTCCGCGCGCCGAACTCCTCGAGGAGGACCGCCGAGAGGAGGTGTTGGGCGGTGTGGTAGCGCATGTGCGCGGCCCGGCGGTCCCAGTCGATCCGCCCGCGGACCCGCGTTCCCGCGGGCGGGGCGGCGCCGTCGAGTCGGTGGTACACCGTGTCGGTCTTCTCCACGTCGACCACGTCGAACGTCCAGCCGTCGACGTCGTCGTCGCCGGCGGCCGACAGGCTGCCGCCGATGACGCGGAGCGTCCCGGTGTCGTTGGGCTGGCCGCCGCCGGTCGGGTAGAAGTGGGTCCGGTCGAGGACGACCCGGTCGTCGAGCGACCGCTCGACGGTCGCCTCGAACTCCTCACCGTGCTGTCGGCGAGATAGAGCTGCTCGGTCATCGGCGGAGATGGGCGGTCGGCGTACTTAGCGATTGGCTCCCCGTCGCCGGGGCGCCGCCGGCGACCCGCCGCGCGGGCCGGACCTGTCGTAACGACTAAGGACGAATCACGTCGTAATCATCCGTAATGAGAACATCGTCCGTCTCTTTGCGAACTGTCTCAAGCCGGGGGTGGGGGCCGTGGGCGTCGAGATAAAGGGCTCGCGCGTCTCCGACGAGGAGTTCGCCGACATGGAACACTTCGTCCGCGAGTACCTGGCCGCCTCCGTCGAGAGCGAGGACGACGGCGGTCGGATGCGGTGGTACCCGTGGCACTCGTCGGAGTACCGCTTCAACCACATCCTCAACGTCGTCGACATCGCGGGGCGCATCGCCGCCAAGGAGGGCGCCGACACCGACGTCGTGCGCGTGGCCGCCCTCTTCCACGACGTGTCGAAGCTCGAGGCCGACCAGGACGTCCACGCCGAGGAGGGCGCCCGCGTCGCCCGCCAGTACCTCGAGACGCACGGCGACTACCCGGAGTCGTTCGTCGCCGAGGTCTGCTCGTGTGTCGAGGACCACTCCTACCAGGGGCCGCTGTCGGACCTGTCGCTGGAGACGCGCTGTCTGATCGAGGCCGACCTGCTCGACAAGGTGGGCGCCAACGGCACCGCGCTCATGATCCTCCGGATGGGGTACGAGGCGCGCACCCACATGGACACCGCCGAGATGGTCCAGCGCGTCCTCGAACGCGGCCGCGAGCACGCCGCGCGCGTCGAGAGCGACACCGCCGAGTCCATCGCCCACGAGCGCATCAAGCGGGTGCAGTGGTTCCGCGAGTGGCTGGAGGACGAGGTGTCGCGCATGGAGCGGCACCGCGGCGAGTCGGACGGCCGCTGAGGCCGGCGCTCCGTCCCGGCCGCGGTCGCCCCGGCTCCCCGACCGTCTCAGACCGTGTCGAGCACGCCGAGCACGCGCTCCTCGGCGTCGCGCCCGGGGTCGTGTTCGCTCCCGTCGCGGTCGCTGTCGCGGTGGTCGGCGACGCTGCGCGCCATCGCCTCCGCCGGCGGCGTCGACTCCCAGCCGAGCGCCGCGAGCTTGTCCGTCGCGAGGACGTGCGGGTAGTCCCGGTAGAGGATGAAGTCCTCGGTCGACAGCCCCGCGGCCGCGAGTTCGCGCTCGCCGGCGTGGACGACCTCGCAGTCGGTGTCGGCGACGTCGGCGATCAGGTCGACCATCTCCTCCATCGTGACGAGCCGGCGGTCGCCGACGTTGTACGCCTCGCCCGGCTCGCCCTCCTCGGCGACGACGCGGAGCGCGCTCGCGACGTCCTCGACGTACGCGCGGTGCCAGAGGTTCTGCCCGTCGGCGGGGACGACCACGCGGTCGTGGGTCAGGACGCGGTCGATCCAGTAGTCGAGGCGCTCGGTGTAGTCGTGGGGACCGTACACGATGCACGGCCGGACGCTCATCGCGTTCACGCCGTCTGCGGCGGCCTCGAACACGATCCGGTCGCCCTCGGCCTTGCGCGGGCCGTAGGAGGCGTGGGAGTCGTCGGTCGCCTGATCGTCGGTGCAGTCGCACAGCGCCGTCTCGCCCTCGCGTTTGGGGATCTCCTCGACGCCGTACGCCGACCCCGAGGAGATGTACACGTAGCCGTCCACGTCCGCGAACACGTCCACCGCGACGCGGACGTCCTCGGGGTAGTAGGCGACGCAGTCGATCACGATGTCGGGCCGGACCGACAGCGCCGCGGCCTTCAGGTCCGTGTCGTCGCGCCGGTCGCCCTCGACGCGGTTCACGTCGTCGTGGTCGGCGAACGGGTTGTCGTGGGTGCCGCGGTTGAAGATCGTCACCTCGTAGCCGTTGTCGAGCAGGTCCTCGACGACGTGGCGCCCGATGAAGCGCGTGCCGCCGACGACGAGCGCGGTGTCTGCCATGTGCGGGGCGTCGCGCGCGGCGGTGGAAAAGGACGCGGTCGGCGGTTCGGTTGCCGGTAGGCGGCTGCGGCGCCCCGTCGGCTCCGGAACCGCTACTCGGTCAGCGCGTCGATCACGGCCGCCTCGGTCTCGCGGTCCAGCGCCTCGTCGGGCCCGGTGACGCCGGCGTCGGCGTGGGCGCGGGCCGTCTCGGCGACGGACTCCGCGGGCGGCGTCGATTCCCACCCGAGCGCCGCGAGCTTGTCCGTCGCGACGAGCATCGGGTCGGGCGTGTACAGCGGGAACGCCGCCGGCTCGACGTCGTGAGCGGCCAACTCGCGTTCGCTCGCGGTGACGACCTCGACCTCCGTGTCGAGCCCGTCGGCGATCAGCTCCAGCGACCGGCGCAGCGAGTACGCCGAGCGGCCGGCGGCGTTGTACGCCTCGCCCGGCTCGCCGTCCTCGGCGACGCGGAGGAGGGCGTCCGCGAGGTCCTTCACGTATACCCGGTGGAGGAGCGACCCGCCGTCGCCGGGGACGAGCACGCGGTCGTTGGCGGCGACCCGGTCCACCCAGTAGCCGAACCGCTCGGTGTAGTCGTGGGGCCCCTGTACGAGCATCGGGCGCACGGCCATCGCCTCGACGCCCTCGGCGGCGGCCGCGAAGACGGCGCGGTCGCACTCGGCCTTGCGCGGGCCGTACGTCTCCGCGGAGTCGTCGTCTTCCTGTGCGGGCTCGCACGGGTGGAGGGCGGTACGGTCCTCGCGCATCGGCACGTCGCCGGGGACGTACGCCGACCCCGAGGAGACGTACACGTAGCGGCAGTCGGCGAACACGTCGGTCGCCTCGCGCACCTCCTCGGGGTGGAGGCCGACGAAGTCGACGACGACGTCGGGGTCGCCGGCGTCGCGAGCGGCCACCAGGTCCGCCCGGACGGTGCGGTCGCCGGTGTAGTTGTCGACGCCGTCGCGGTCGGCGAACGGGTCGTCGTGGGTGCCGCGCGAGAACGTCGTCACCGCGTAGCCGGCGTCGCGGAACGCCTCGACGGTGTGGCGGCCGATGAAGCGCGTGCCGCCGACGAACAGCGCGGTGTCGGAGCGGGTCATACGAACGGGTGCGCGGGGGTGGGCAAAGCCGTTCGCCTCCCGGCGGTCGGCGGGGAGTCGGCGGACGGCGGACGGGGGTCGCGTCGCGGGGACGCCTCAGACGATGGCGTTCCAGACCGGCGCGACGACGAAGAACAGCGACTGGTAGCCGGCGTAGGCGACGACGAGCGCGGAGGCGGCGAGCGCGCTGTTGGGGCGGTCCATCTCCATGTCGTTGCGCGCCTCGACGCGGCGGGCCTCGTACTCGAAGAAGTCGGCGACGACCATCCCGAGCACGAGGACGGACAGCACCATCCCGCCGTGCGGCTCGACGATCATGAACGCGAACGACAGGACGATCAGGAGGAAGCTGACGACCTCGTGGGGGAGGTAGCGGCTCATCGCCTCGTCGTCGTCGCCCGCCTCGGCGGCGCGCACGTAGCTACGCTGGGCCAGGAAGCGCGTGCCGAGGTTGACGAACACGACCGCGAGGATGACGAACGGCAGCACCTCCGCCACGGACTCCAGCGCCCCGAGCGGGACGAGGAACTCCAGCGGTGACGGTAACATACCCGTGAATCCGTCCACGACTCATTAGAACCTTTCCAATCCCGGGCGGGGTCGCGGGCGCCGCGTGTCGGGCGCGGGTCGGGACGCGGGCGCCGCCGGCTCACCGCGGGGGCCCGATCCCGGGGACGCGCAGGAACGGGACGTGGCCGTCGACGACGACGCGGATGTCGGTCTCGGGCGGGACGAGGCCGGCGACCTCGCCGTCGAGGATCAGGCGCACGTCGCAGTCGTCGCGCTCGACGCGCAGCACCGCCTCGTCGTCGACGACCCACGTGTCGGTCATCGTCGCGAACGGGGAGACCGGGACCACCGAGAGGCCGGTGCCCGGTGCGATGACCGCCCCGCCGGCCGCGCGGGCGTAGCCGTTCGACCCCGCGGGGGTGGCGACGACGACGCCGTCCGACCGGAAGCGGTCGACCTCCTCGCCGGCGGCGTGAACGGCGTACTCGGAGATCCGCGCGGGCTCGGCGGTCATCAGCGTCGCGTCGAGCAGCGCCCGCTCGCGGCGGTCCGCGCCCACCTCGACGGCCAGCACGGCGTGCGGCACGGTCCACTCCTCGCCGGCCGCGACCGCCGCGACCGCCCCGCGGGCGTCGACCTTCGGGACGGAGTGGTGGCCCTCGCCCGCGGCGACCGGGAGGACCGGCGCGGCCGGCCCCGCCAGCGCCGTCCCGACGAGCGCCCGCTCGCCGAGGGTGACGACGAGGTCCGGGTCGGCGTCGCTCGCGACGACCGCGCCGCCGGCGGCCTCGACCGCCTCGCGGAGGGTGCCGTCGTCGCCGGAGAGCGCCGCGCGGAACTCGGTCATGGTGTCGGGGTAGTTCTGGGGGTGACTTAACGGGCGGGGTCTGATCCGTCCGGGGTCGCGACCGACGGCCGGCGGTCGCGTGCGGTCGCCGTCGGCCGGTCGGGCCGCCTACTCGACGACGGTCCCGTCGTCGTCGTACGGCCAGTCCCCGATCACCTTCATGCCCGTCGCCTTGTCCTCCGCCTCCAGCGCGGCCGCGATCTCGCTCGGCTCGCGCCGGGCCACCTCGGTGTCGGCGTCGGCGAGGTCGGCCACCAGCGCGGTCACCAGGATCGCCTGCTCGCGGAGGTTGCGCGGCTCCAACTTCTCCAGCGTGTCGGCCTCCGTGTGGCCCCAGCCGCGGCCGCGGCCCTCGGTCTCGCCGGCGACCATGAACCCGGGGACGCCGTGGACCACGAACGGCCAGTGGTCGCTGTGGGGCACCTGCGCCTCGCTCGTCGACACCGGGTGGTCGAAGCGCTCGGCGAGCCGGTCGCCGGCGGCGGTGAGGTCGTCGAACCCGTGGGTCGACAGCGACAGCGTCCGCCCGAACACGTTCGAGTCGACGTTGACGATCGCCTCGATCGCGTCGAGGTCCGCGCGCTCGGCTTCCACCGAGGAACCGACGAGGCCGACCTCCTCGGCGCCGTAGGCGACGAAGCGGACCCGCGTGTCCAGTTCGTCCTCCAGCGCCGCGAGCGCCGCGGCGACCTCGACGATCGTCGCGGTTCCGGCCCCGTTGTCCATCGCCCCCTCCGCGATGTCGTGGGCGTCGACGTGCGAGGAGACGAGCACCTCGTCGTCGGTGTCGGGCCCCAACTCGGCCATCGCGTTCCCGCTCGTCGTCTCGGGCGTCTCGCAGTCGACCGCGACTGTCACGTCGTCGCCGACGGCGCGCCGGGCGAGGCGGGCGCCGACCTCGGCGCTGACGCCGACGGCGGGGATGTCGCCGATGGGGTCGTCGTCGGTGCCGACGGAGCCGGTCGGCGGGAGCTGTCCCTCGACGTGGTTCGCGAACACGAACGCGGCGGCGCCGTGCTCGACGGCGTAGTAGTACTTCTCCGTGCGGTGGACGAACCGGTCCACGTCGTCGGGGGTGTCCGAGGACACCATCACCACCGTCCCCTCGACGTCGGTCCCCTCGAAGTCGGCGGGCATCCCGTAGCCGAGGTCGACGAACTCGCCGGCCGCCTCGCCGGCGGGCGAGCGCGGCAGCGCGATGCAGTGTTCCGGGCGGCCGTCGGCGTCGATCCCGGCCGTGCCGCGCACCCACCCCTGAACGTCGAACTCGTCGATGCGGGCGTCGCGACAGCCGGCGGCCGCGAGCGCGTCGCGCACGAGCTCCAGCCCCTCGCGCTCGCCGGGTTGGCCCGCCATGCGGTTGCCCACGTCGACGAGATCCTCGAGGAGGCTCCAGCCGACGTCGCTGGTGAAGGTGTCGCCGATCCAGTCGGTCCGCTCGGAGAGGTCGGTCACGGCCGTCCGGTCCGCGTGTCCGGGTAAAGCGCTTCGGGAGGCGGCCGGGCGGGCCGGGAGTCGGCGGCGCGGACGCGGCGACGCGGGCACGGCGCCGTCGCGCGCGGCCTCGGGGAATGCGTCGTTACCGCGCGACGCGGACGAACTCGTAGGCGTACACCCAGTTCAGCATGGCGTAGGTGACGACGCCGAGGGTGAGCGAGACGATCCACGTGCCGGCGGCCCACCGCCCGATCCGCTTGTGGGGCGTCTCGGTCCGGAGCTCCTCGGGGGTGTGGGTCCAGCCGAGCACGATGGCGTACAGGACGACCGGTACCGTCACGATCGAGAGGACGATGTGGACCGCCAGCATCGCGAGGTAGCCGATCTCGACGGCGCCGGCGTACGCCCCGAGGAACGCCGTCTCGCGGATGACGATGTGTTTCTCGCCGGGGCCGCCGCCCACCTTCGCGAGGTACATGACGAGGAACACCATGATCAGCCCGAACGAGGCGCTCATCGCGGCGGCGTGCTTGCGCACCTCGCCGATCCGGATCCAGCGCCACCCGAGCACGAGCAGCACCGTGGTGACGGTGTTGACCGCGGCGATCGCGTGACTCAGGAGGTTCACCTCGCCCTGCGTGAGCGACGGGAACACCGACTCGGGGACGACGCCCGCGAACGTGCCGACGACGAGCGCGTAGCCGACGACCGACACCACCGCGACCGTCGCCCGCGGGTACTCCTTCACCGTGCCGAGCGGGCCGCTCGCGTCCGCTGTTGCCATTGTCGACCCGTGGGGCCGGGCGGTATTGCCTCTTCGGGTTCGGGCGTCGACAGCGACGCCGGCCGACCCGGCGCGGCCCCCGACCGCGGGCTTCTTGACCCCCTCCGACCCATCGCCGCCAATGGTCACGGGGGAGTCGGGCGACGTGGTCGACGAGGCGATCGCACAGCTCCGGTCCGGGTGGGGGGAGTGCCCGGTCGAGGACGACCGGTGGGACGTGTCGACGCGGGCGTGGGACCGGACGCGCGAGCGGTTCGACGCCGGCACCGTCGGGGGCGCCGGCGCGTGGGTCCGCCGCGCGGACGGCGACGCGCTGGTCGTCAGACACGAGGGGGAGTCGACGTGGTCCGAGCCCGGCGGGAAACAGGAGCCCGGGGAGGCGCTGTCGACGACGGCCGCCCGCGAGACGCGCGAGGAGGCGGGCGTCGCGGTCACGATCACGGGGCTGGTGATGCTCCACCGGGTCGCCGTCCACGCGCCCGAGCGCGACCCGATCCGCCGGCTGATCGCCACCTTCGACGCCGACTACGCCGGCGGGGAGCCCCGCCCGCGCGAGGGGGAGATCGCGGAAGTGCGGTGGGTGTCCGACCACCCCGACAGCCTCCTGTACCCCGCGGTCGCGCAGTACCCGTTGTGACCGGGGCGCCGTCGGCCGCCCCCGGGGAAAAGCCTACACGCTCGCACGCGAACCCGACCGTGTGACCCTCCACTCGCGGCTCTCCACCGTGCTCTCGTGGGCGAGCGACTGGTGGGAGCTGTGGGCCCTCATCGCCGTCGGGCTCGTCGGCGTCCGCCTCGCTCCCCACGTCGTCGCCCGCTCGGAACGCCCCGGTTCGCTCCCGCCCGACGTCGCCCGCGCGGTCGAACGCGTCGGCGTCCCGCCCGACCGGGTGGGCGTCCTCCGGCGCGACGGCCGCGTCCTCGCGTACGCCGCCGGGCTCTCGGCGGGCCACGGCCGGGTGTTCGTCTCGACGGGGCTCCTCCGGGAGCTCGACGCCGCCGGCGTCGCCGCGGTCGTCCGCCACGAGTACGCCCACCTCAAGCGACGACACGTCCCCGTCCGGGTCGGCATCCCCTGTGTGTACGCCGTCGCGTGGGCGGTCGACGCGAGCCTGTACGGCCGCCAGGGGCTGCTCGTCGGCGCCGCCCTCGCGGTGCCGCTCGCGTACCTCTCGGTGCGCGTCGCCCGCTGGACCGAGTACGACGCCGACGCCGACGCCGCCCGCCGCGCGGGCCCGGCCTTCCGGGAGGCGCTCGCCCGCCTCGCCGCCGGCGGCCACGTCGGCCCGGCGACCCCCGCCGGCGGCCGGCTCCGACGGCTGCTCGCGTCGCTGTCGATGCACCCGCCGCTCGGCGAACGGCTCCGACGGCTGGAGAACGACGGGACGAGCGCCGGCGAGGGGCCGACTCCCCGACCGATGCACGGCGACGACTGAGGGCCGGGCGACTCAGATCACGCCGGTGAACGTCGCCACCTCGACGGCCGCCTCCTCGTTGACGCCGTCGCCGAGGATGGTGTAGCGGTCGCGGATGGTGTGGGCGGTGGTGAGCGCCTCGATCACCGTCTCGTCGTCGATGCCGAGGTCGGCCGCCGTCGTCGGCGCGTCGATGGCCTCGAGGGCGTTCCGGATCGAGCGCCACTGTCCCTGCGCGCCGCTGTGGAGGAACTCCGTCATGATCGAGCCGACGCCGACCTGGTGGCCGTGGAGCGCGGGCGACTCGGCGATCCGGTCGAGCTGGTGGGAGAACAGGTGCTCGGCGCCCGAGGCGGGCCGCGACGACCCCGCGATCGACATGGCGACGCCCGAGGAGACCAGCGCCTTGGAGACGACCCACGACGACTCCTCGAGCCCCCGCTTGATCGAGTCGGCGTTGTCGACGAGCATCTCCGCGGTCATCTCCGACAGCGCCGCGGCGTACTCGCTGTACTCGACGTTCTTCAGCCGGCGGGCGAGCCGCCAGTCCTTCACCGCGGTGTAGTTGGAGATGATGTCGGCGCAGCCGGCGGTGGTGAGCGCCCACGGCGCGTTCGCCATGATCTCGGTGTCGGCGATCACCGCCAGCGGCGGGTCGGCGGCGACCGAGTGGCGGGTGTCGCCCTCCGGGATGGAGGAGCGGCCCGAGACGATGCCGTCGTGGCTGGCGGCCGTCGGCACGGAGACGAAGCCGACGCCCAACTCGTCGGCGGCCATCTTCGCGAGGTCGATCGGCTTCCCGCCGCCGAGGGCGACGAGGAACGTCGCCCCGGCCGCCTCGGCCGCCTCGACGATCTCTCCGACCGCCGCGAAGCTCGCCGTGTCGACGGTGACCGTCTCGGCGCCGTCGAACTGCGCCCGGAGCCGGTCGCCCGCGAGGTCGTCGGGCGTCGGCGAGGTGACCAACAGGGGCGTGCCGCCCAGCGACAGCTCCGCGACGGCCGTCCCCACGTCGTCGAGGACGCCGTGGCCGACCAGGACGTTCCGCGGGAGCTTGATCCACGTCGACTTCGCGAACATGCCACGAGGTTTCGGACGAGGGACTAAATCCGTTGTCGTGTCCGGCGCGAGGCCGTCGCGGGCCGCCGGGCGCCCGTCAGCCGATCCGGCCCGCCAGCGCCGCCTCCGCCACGGGCACGAGCGTCCCGGCGGCGTCGGCGAGGAAGACGACGCCGAACCCGGCGAGCAGCAGCGCCGACAGCGCCGCGACCGCCGGCGCGAGCGCCTCGACCCGGCTCCGCGCCGCCACCAGCGCCCCGGGGAACCCGGTCACCCACAGCCCGATGCCGCCGAAGAAGCCGACGACGAGCGCGGGGCTCCCCGTCTCGACGACGAGCGTGCCGGCCAACTCCGCCACGTCGGCGGCGGCGAACACGTCGATCCGACCCGGTTCGAGCAGGCCGACGCCGACGGTGAGCCAGAACAGCACCTGGTAGGGGTTCGCCAGCGCCAACGCCAGCGCCTTCCGGAACCCCGCCGACTCGTCGGCCGCGAGGTCGGTGTCCGCGTCGAGGAACGAGCCGCCCACCTCGCGGGCGGCGCCGTAGGCGTAGTACAGCATGAGGAGGCCGCCGACGCCGACCATCGCGCCCTTCACCAGCGGGGCGCGGTTCAGGAAGCCGACCGCGCCGACCAGCGCGAGGACGAAGAAGACCGCGTCGGCGGTCGCCGCGCCGAGCCCCGCACGGACGCCCGCGCTCCAGCCGCGCAGGACGCTCTCCTCGGCGATGACGGCGTTCATCGGGCCCGGCGGCGCCGCCAGCGCGAGCCCGAACACGACGCCGGCGACGAGCGATGCGAGCACGGTCACTGGCTCCGATAGGGGGCCGCGGCCGTGAATAACGCGCCGATCCGTCGCGACCGTGGCCTACACCGCCGCGAGCACGGCGTCGGAGACGGCTCCCACCGCGGTCTCCCACACGGAGTATCCGGTGGTCAGCGCCAGCACCGTGTCGAGGCCGAAGAACGCGAACAGCGCCGCCCCCGCGAGGTGGGCCTTCCGCACGTCGAAGCGGTGGCTGAACCGGTGGAACAGGTAGGCGTTCGCCAGGCTCACCGGGAGGATCGCCGCCATCTCGCCGACCCAGATGGCCGAGGTGGCGCCGTACTGGGCGGCGAGGCCGATGGTGATCAGCTGCGTCTTGTCGCCGAACTCGCCGGCGGCCATCATCGCGAAGATGGAGAGGAAGCTCCCCAGCCGCCCGGAGAACTCGTGGCCCAGCAGCGTCACCGTGCCGTCGACGCTCGGCAGCACCCTGCCGCCGTCCGTCTCGACGGCGCGGTCGGCGGTCGCGCCCCCGCCGGCCGCGGGCGCCGACCGGACCAGCAGCACGGCGAACGCGAGGAACAGGGCGGCGGTGATCGCGTCGAGCACCGCCCCCGACAGCAGCTCCTGGAGCGCGGCGCCGAAGGCGATCTCCAGCGCCGTCCACCCGGCGAAGGCGCTGCCCGCGGCGGCGACGACGACCGCCGGCCGGTAGCGCGTCGAGAGGCCGGCGATGATGAACTGGACCTTCTCACCGGGGAGGACCGCGAGCTGTGAGACGGCCGCGACGACGACGATCTCCCAGTAGGTCACGCACCGCCCACCCCCGCGTCGGGCGCGGCGTCGTCGGCGCCGGCCGGCCGGACCCTGACGGCCGCGGCGACGGTCTCGGGGAGGCTCTGTTCGCGGTCGCCGCCCGCCGAGCCGTCGGGCACCGCGACCGTCACCATCCCGAACGGGGCGACGTCGCGGACCTCGACGGTCGTCCCGGGCGTGATGCCGGCGCGGTCGAGGTACTCCAGCTCCTCGTCGTCGCGGTCGCTCACGCGAGCGATGACGACGCGGTCGCCGACGGCGAACTCCGTGAGGGGCCGCGAGCCGTCGTCGGCCGGCGGTTCGAGGTCGGCGCCGGGGATCGGGTCGCCGTGCGGGTCGACCACCGGGTCGCCCAGCGCGGCCGCGACCCGCCGCTCGAACTCCTCGCTGATGTGGTGTTCGAGCGCGTCGGCCTCGTCGTGCACCTCGCTCCACGAGTAGTCGAGGTGCTCCGCGAGGTACGCCTCGATCAGGCGGTGGTGGCGGAGGACCTCCAGCGCGACGGTCCGCCCCTCGGCCGTCAGCTCGGCGCCTTTGTACTTCTCGCGCTCGACGAGGCCGCGCTCCTCGAGCGTCTCCAGCATGCTCGTCACCGTCGGCGGGGTCTTCCCGACCCGCTCGGCGATCGCCGAGGTCGACACCGGCGGGCCGTCCTCGGTCTGGAGCACGTAGATGGCCTTCAGGTAGTCCTCCATCACGTCGCTCAACATCTGGTCGACACGAATTAGACCGGTCTAACGGAAATAGTCACCGCCTCGAACCCGAGTGCGGGGTTCGGATCGGCGGCGACCGCGCTCAGATCCCCTTCCCCATCAGGTGGCTGCGGAGCACGTCCGGCGTCTTCACGCCGGCGTCGGGGTTGACGACGACGAGCGTGTCGTCGTCGGCCACGGCGTCCGCCTCCGCGAGCCGCCAGGCGCCCGCGAGGGCGACGCCGCCGGCGCCGCCCACCTCGACGACCTCCGTCCGCGCGACCGTGACGGCGCTCTCCAGCGCGTCGTCGTCCTCGACGGTGAGCGCGTCGCCGTCGACCCCGTCCAGCGCCGCGACCGCGAGGTCGCCGCCGGCGGGGTCCTCGATCTCGACCTCGCCGACGATGGTGTCGGGGCCGGTCCACGGCTCCACCGCGTCCGCGCCCGACTCGACCGCGGTCGCGATCGGCGCACAGCCGGCCGCTTGGACCGCGTACACGTCGGGGACCGCCTCGGCGAGGCCCAGCTCCACGAGGTCCCGGAGCCCCCGCACGACGCCCACGACGAGTTCGCCCGTGCTCGCCGGCAGGACGACCGCGTCCGGGAGTCCCGGCTCCCCGTCGCCGAACCGGTCGTCGAGCAGTTCGTACGCCAGCGTCTTCGCGCCGTCGTGGCGGTACGGCGTCGTGAACTCCTGGAGCGAGTGGTACTCCGCGGCGAGCTGGTCGTCGACCGCGGCGGCGGCGTCGCCGTAGCGGCCGCCGACGACGCGCATCTCGCCGCCGTGGACGTTCACCATCGCCTTGTTGGAGAAGGCGGTTCGCGAGGGGACGAAGGCGTACGACCGGAGGTCGGTCCGCCCGGCGTAGGCGGCGGCCGACTGGCCGGCGTTGCCGGCGGCCGCCAGCGCCAGCGGCTCGAGCCCGCGGTCCGCCGCGGCGGTCACCGCGGGACTCATCCCGCGGTCGTGGACCGTCCCCGTCGGGTTGCGCCCCTCGTCTTTGATGTACGCGGCGTCGACGCCGGCTCCTCGGCGAGCCGGTCGGTCCGCACCAGCGGCGTCCCGCCCTCGCCGGCCGTGATCGCCGCGTCGGCCGGGAACGGCAGCAGGTCGCCGAAGCGGTACTGGCCGGGAGCGTCGCGCGCGCCGAACGCCGCCGGGTCGACGGCGTCGAGGTCGTACGCCGGCGACAGCGGCGCGCCGCAGTCGGGGCAGCGGCCGTGTTCGTCGACGCCGAACGACGCCCCGCAGTCGGTACACGCCAGCCCGTCGAACGCGTCCGTCGTCTGCATTCGCCGACCGTTGGGACCGGTCGCGCAAGGATGTGCTGGTTTCGGCGGGTCGATCGCCGCGGTCGCCCGCCCCGCCAGCCCGCCGTCGGCCGGTCGCCGCCGGCCGCGACCGGACACGCCTTAGTGTCGCCCCCTCGAAGCCGTGGTATGTCCGATTCGCCGACCGTCGTCGTCGCCGGCGCGGGGCTCGCGGGGCTCGTCGCCGCGCGCCACCTCGCCGACGCGGGCGCCGACGTCACCGTGTACGAACGCCGCCCGGAGGTAGGCGGCCGCGTCCGCACCCGTCGCGAGGACGGGTTCACGCTCGACCGCGGCTTCCAGGTGCTGTTCACCGGCTACCCGGCCGTGCGTCGCGAACTCGACGTCGACGCGCTCGACCTGCGCGGCTTCCGCCCCGGCGCGGTGATCTGCTCGACCGACGAGGGGACCCGGAGCGTCCTCTCGGACCCGCTGCGGGACCCCCGCTCGCTCGTCGAGTCCGCGTTCAACCGCGAGGTGACGACCGCCGACAAACTCCGGACGCTCGCGCTCCGGCAGGACCTGACCGGCCGCGACGAGTCGTGGTTCTTCTCGGGGCGCGACACGAGCATCCGGGAGTACCTCCGCGAGTGGGGCTTCTCCGAGAAGTACGTCGAGAACTTCGTCGCGCCCTTTTACGGCGGGATCACGCTGGATCGCTCGCTGGCGACGTCGAAACACGTGTTCGCGTACACGTTCCGCGCGCTCTCGAACGGCCGGATCGGCGTGCCCAGCGAGGGCATGGGCGCGATCCCCGAGCAGTTGCGCGCGTCCGCGGAGGCCGCCGGCGCGGCGGTCGTCACCGGCGAGAGGGTCGAGGGCGTCGACCCCGTCGGCGGCGCGAGCGGCGACGTCACCGTCGAGACGACCGACCGCGCCGTCGACGCCGACGCCGCCGTCGTCGCGACCGACCCGAAGACGGCGCGGGAGCTGACCGACGTCGACGCGGTCCCGACGGAGGGCGTCCCCTCGACGACCCAGTACTACCGGCTCCCGGCGACGACGCCCGTCGAGACGGGGAAGAAGATCCTGCTCAACAGCGACGACCCGTCGCCGAACGTCGTCGTCCCGCTCACCGACGTCGCCCCGGAGTACGCCCCCGACGGCGAGCAGTTGCTGTGCGCGACGTTCCTCGGCGACGACGCGCGCTTTCGCGACGCCGACGCCCTCGCGGCCGACACCCGGGAGGCGCTCGGCGCGTGGTACCCGGAGCGCACCTTCGGCGCGCTGGAGGCGATCCACACCGACCGCATCGAGTTCGCGCAGTTCGCCCAGCCGCCGGGGGTCCACGAGTCGCTCCCCGACGCGCGCGACCCCGATGGGACGGTGTACCTCGCGGGCGACTACACGGAGTGGTCGTCGATCCAGGGTGCCATGGAGAGCGGACGGACCGCCGCGCGAGCGGTTCTGGCGGACCTGTAACGGGCTCGCGCGACCGTCGGCGGCGGGCTACTCCTCGCGCAGGAACGCGTCGCGCCCGTGGCGTTCGATCGCGGCGAGCAGGCCCTCCTTCTGTCGCTCCAACTCCGCAGGCGTCTCGGCGTACACGTCCGCGAACATGTCGGCCGGGTCGGCCTCCACCCCCTCCGCCTCGTCGATGACGGCGGCGACGCGGTCGTCGGCCTCCTCGCGGACCGCCTCGATCGCGTCGTCGTCGGCGATCCCCTCGTTGCGGAGGAACCCCTCCAGCCGCGGGATCGGGTCCCACGCGCGCCACGCCTCGCCCGCGTCGTCGTCGCGGTAGGCGCTCGGGTCGTCGGCGGTCGTGTGCGCGCCGAAGCGGTACTCCACCGTCTCGATGAGCGTCGGGCGGTGGTCGCCGTCCGTCTCGCCGCGGGCCTTCCGCGCGGCCTCGTTCACGACGCGGTACACCGCCAGCGGGTCCATCCCGTCGACCCGGACGCCCTCGAAGCCGTACGCCTCGGCCTTCTCGGCGAGCGTGGGGCTGGCGGTCTGCTCCTCGCGGGGGACCGAGATGGCCCACCCGTTGTTGTGACAGACGAACACGCTCGGCGCGTCGAACACGCCGGCGAAGTTGAGCGCCTCGTGGAAGTCGCCCTCGCTCGTGGCGCCGTCGCCGAAGTGGGCGCAGGCGACGCGGTCCTCGTCCCGGTAGTCGAACGCCATCGCCGCCCCGACGGCGTGCGGGAGGTGCGCGCCGATGCCGATGTTGAGCGGGAACACGTCGATGTCGGCGAGGCCGGCAGTGCCCGACTCGTGGCCCATCCAGTAGGCGAGGTAGTCGGCGGGGAACCCGCGGGCGATGACGGCGCCGTGCTCGCGGTACTGGTAGAACACCGGGTCGTCGCGGCGTAAGGCGTGGGTCGCGGCGACGGAACTGGCCTCCTGCCCCTCGATGGCGGCGTAGGTGCCGATCCGCCCCTGTCGCTGGAGGCTGACGGCGCGCTCGTCGAAGCGGCGCGCGGTCACCATGTCGCGGTAGACGGCCAGCAGCGCGTCGTCCGCGAGGTCGGGCACCTCGCCGCGCACCTCGCCGTCGGGGCCCAGCACGCGGTACACGTCGCCCATGGGGTCGGGGACGGCGTCGTCGTCCGGGGTCGCCCCGGCGTCGGCGTCGCTCATACCCGCCCATCAGCCCCCACCGAGGAATCGGTTGCGGCGATCGACGGCGCGTCGTCGCCCGCCGGGCGGCCGACCGGTCGGTCGACCGGCCGTGCCGTGTGGGGGGAGGTTACGGCGTGAGGACCGCTCGCCCCTCGATCTCGCCGTGTTCGAGGCGCTCGGCGACGGTGTTGATCTCGTCGAGGTCGTAGCGACTCGTCCGCAGCTCGACCATGCCGCGGTCGACGAGGGCGACGAGCTCCTGCAACTCGGTGTAGCGGCCCACCAGCGTCCCCTTGTAGCTGAACTCGCCGTCGACGAGCGCCTGTGCGGGCTCGTGGATGTGGCCGCCGTAGCCGACGATGTGGTGGTCGCCGCCGGCGGCGACGATGTCGGGCGCCAGCGCCGTGGTCTCGTCGCGCCCCACGAAGTCGACCACCTGCCGGGCACCGACCTCGTCGGTGAGGTCGGCGATCACGCTCGCCACGTCCTCCGTCGCGGGGTCGACCGTGTGGCGGGCGCCCAACTCCTCGGCCAGGTCGCGGGCGGACTCCTTCACGTCGAGCGCGACGATGTCGGCCGCGCTCATCGCGTCGAGACACTGCAGGCCGATGTGGCCGAGGCCGCCGACGCCGATGACGACCGCGGTGTCGCCCGGGTTCAGCTCCCGGACCGCCTTCTTCGTCGCGTGGTACGCCGTGATCCCCGCGTCGGCGTGGGGGGCGATGTCGGTCGTGTCGACGCCGCCCGGGAGCGGGATGACCGCGCGCTCGTTCGTGTGGAGGAACTCCGCGAAGCCGCCGTCGTGTGTGAGGCCCGGGAAGCGGACGTCCTCGCAGTACATGTCCTCCCCCTGCCGGCACGGGCGGCACGTGCCGCAGGTCATCACCGGGTGGCAGATCACGCTGTCGCCGACCGACACGGTGTTCACTTCCGACCCGACCTCGACGACGGTGCCGGCGTTCTCGTGGCCGAGCGTGAGCGGGAGTTCCTGCGGGACGTACTCCCGCCACATCCCCTCGACGATGTGGTTGTCCGTCTGGCACCAGCCCGCGCCCTCGACCTCGACGATCACGTCGTCGGACGCCTCGACCGTCGGTCGGTCCACCTCGTCGATCGTCAACGCGTGCGCCATGTCGTCGGTGTACTCGTGGAGTCTCGCGGCTCGCATGTGTGTAGTGCTACCACACATTACTGATAAAATTTCCTGTAGTTCCCGCCTCGTGAAATATATCAAATCATCGACTATGGTGTTTATGGTCCGACAGTCGTGCTAGCGCACCACAGATGTACGTGACAGACGAGGGGGAGGAGCTGTTCGTGATCGACTCGCACCTCCACCTGTGGGACGCGAGCGAGGAGAACGTCACCCACGAGGGGGGTGAGCAGTTCATCCAGTGCTTCTACGACTACCACACCGGGTTCACGCCCGAGGAGAAGCAGTGGTCGCTGGAGGAGTACCGGAAGTACGGCGCCGACCGGATGGCCCAGGACCTGTTCGGCAACGCGGCGGTCGACATGGGCATCTTCCAGCCGACGTACCTCAGCGACTTCTACGCGGACGGGTTCAACACCATCGAGGACAACGCCGAGTTGGCCGAGCGCTACCCCGAGCGGTTCGTGCTCAACGGCCGGTTCGACCCGCGCGACGGCGAGGCGGGGATGCGGGAGCTGGAGCGCCAGAAGGAGGAGTACGAGATCCAGGGGGTGAAGCTGTACACCGCCGAGTGGAACGGCGACTCGAAGGGGTGGCGCCTCGACAGCCAGGAGTCGTTCGAGTTCCTCGAGAAGTGCTCCGAACTCGGTATCGAGAACATCCACCCGCACAAGGGGCCGACGATCCGCCCGCTCAACCGCGACGCGTTCGACGTGGCCGACGTCGACGACGCCGCCACCTCGTTCCCGGAGCTGAACTTCGTCGTCGAGCACGTCGGCCTGCCGCGACTCGACGACTTCTGCTGGATCGCCGCCCAGGAGCCGAACGTGTACGGCGGCCTCGCGGTCGCGGCGCCGCTGGCGGTCCACCGCCCGCGCAAGTTCGGCGAGATCATGGGCGAACTCCTGTTCTGGCTCGGCGAGGACCGCCTGCTGTTCGGGTCGGACTACGCGCTGTGGAACCCCGACTGGCTGGTGGAGACGTTCATGGACGCCGAGCTGACCGACGAGCAGAAAGACGAGTACGGCGTCGAGTTCGGGGTCGACACGAAGCGGAAGATCCTCGGCGAGAACGCCGCGGAGCTGTACGATATCGACATCGAGGCCAAGAAGGAGGAGTTCCGCAGCGACCCGCTCACGCAGGAGTTCGGCCTCGCCGACCACTACGCCGGGGGGACCAGCGCGACCCCCGCCGACGACTGATGTCGCCGGACCGGTCCCGCGCCGAGGGGACGGCGGCGGCGACGCCCGCGGCGGTCCGCGAGCGGCTCGACCGCGTCACCGACCCCGAACTCGACACGTCCATCGTCGAACTGGACTACATCGAGGATATCCGCATCACCGCGGACGCCGACGCCGACGGCGACGCGGTGTTCGTCGCGTTCACGCTCCCGACGGCGTGGTGCTCGCCCGCCTTCGCGTGGATGATGGCCGGCGACGCCCGCGACGCGGTGGCGTCGCTCCCGGGGGTCGCGGAGGTGACGGTCGAGCTCCGCGAGCACATGCACGAACGGGAGATCAACCGCGGGATCAACGAGGGGCTCCCGTTCGGCGAGGCGTTCCCGGACGCCGACGGCGACGTGGCGCCGGTGCGCGCGGAGTTGGACCGGAAGGCGCGGATCGCCCGCCAGCACGACGCCACCGGGGCGCTGCTGGACGCGGGGCTCACCCACGACCAGATCGCCGACCTCGCCGTCGAGGCGGTCCGCGTCGACGAGGCGACCGACGGGACGGTGCCCGTGTGGCTGCGCGACGGCGCCGTCGCCGTCGCGGTCGACGCCGAACCGCTCGTCCGGTACCGCGAGAAGGCGGCCGCCACGGGGCTGCTCGACGACGAGCACCCCGAGCTGTTCCGCACGCCGGAGGGCGACCCGTTCGACGGCGAGGCGTTCGAGTTGGTGCGCCGGCGGACCCGTCTCGCCGGCGTCAACATGGGCGGGCAGGGGACGGTGTGTGACGCGCTCAACGACGCGCGCCACGCCGACGACCGGCCGCCGCTGTCGACGTTCTCCGACTGATCCGGGGGCGGCGGGCGGGGCCGCTCAGAACCCGATCAGGCCGTCCGGCCCCGGCGGCGGGCCGCCCGACGACCCGCTCCGGTCGCCGTCGCCCTCCGCTTCCGGTTCGCCGTGGCCCGCCTTCGCCAGCCCGTAGCGCCCGCGTCCGGCGAACTCGCGGGCGCTCCACCCGCACTCGGGGCACTCGCCGTCCGAGTGGTCGAAGTCGACGCCGCAGCCGAGGCACTCGTTGATCGCGGCCATCGGTACCGAGTGACACGCACGGCGGCAAAAGCGTTGCCCGGCTCACAGCATGCGGCGGAACCGGCCCAACGGCGGGAACTCCAAGGGGGCGTCGTCGCCCTCGTCGTCCGCCCCGCCGGCCGCGTCGTCGCCGGCGGCGCCGCGCGCGACGAGGGGGCGGAGCGCGTTCGCGTCGGTGACGAACGGCGACTGGAAGTCGCGGGCCGCCATCCCGTTCACCTCGACGCCGGCGGCGAGGCGGCTGAACGCCGGGAGCATCAACACGTCCGCGCCGCGGTAGGCGCGCTCGGCGTACAGGGCACACGGGTGCCGCTGCCCCTCGACGGCGATGGTCGGGTGGTCGTGGCCGACGACGTACAGGCCGGCGTCCTCGTCGCCCGGCGGCGCCTCGTGGCCGTGCCGGACGACCGCGGGCGCGCCGCGCACCCGGAGGTCGAGGTCGTAGGCGTCGTGGATCGGGCCGTCCCACGCGTCCGCGAGCACGGTGTCGTGGTTGCCGCGGACGAGCACCGGCCGCGCGCCGGCGTCGCGGCAGGCGTCGACGAGGGCGCTCAGCGAGTCGGCGACCGCCAGCGACACGCGGTCGAACCGGTGGAGCACGTCGCCCGCGAACACGACCGCCGCGGGCTCGAAGCGGTCGAGCAGCGCCCCCAGCCGCGCGGCGAGGTCGCTCGCCTCGCCGAGCGGGTACTCGACGGCCGACGCCTCCGCCCGGCCGACGTGGACGTCGGCGACGACGAGCGCGTCGGCGTCGCGGAGGTAGACGGCGCGGTCGCGGAACGCGGCGTTCACGGCGACTGCTACACGCTCGGGGGAGTTATCGCTGTTGTCACCGGCCGCGAGCCGGGCACACCTACTTGTCGCGGGCCGAGGAACCTTTCGCGAATGCACGTCGCGATCATCGGCGCGTACGGGAGCGCGGGCGTCGCCGCCGCCGAACGGCTCGCCGACCACACCGACCCCGCGGACCCGGCGGCGCCGCTGGACCGGCTCACCCTCCTCGACGACGGCGACCCCGGCGGGGGCCTCTGCATCCTCCGGGGCTGTATGCCCTCGAAGGACGTCCTCTCGGCGGCGGGCCACCGCTTCCGCGCGCGCCACGACGACCGCCTGCCCGGCGAGCCCGCCGGGATCGACCTCGACGCCGTCGTCGCCCGCAAGGACGAGCACGTCGCGTCGTTCGCGAGCCACCGGCGCTCGGCCGTCCACGGGCTCGCCGACCGCGACGGCGTCGCGTTCCGCCACGAGCGGGCCCGGTTCGTCGGACCGCGCGACCTCGCGCTGTCGGGCGGCGACCGGCTCGCCCCGGACTACGTCGTCGTCGCCACCGGCTCCGCGCCGCAGGTCCCCGACCTCCCGGGGCTCGACGCCGTCGACCCGCTCGACAGCGCGGCCGTGTTGGACGCCACGACCCTCCCCGAGTCGGGCGTCGTGATGGGGTTCGGCTACGTCGGCGTCGAACTGTCGGCGTACCTCGCGGAGGCCGGCGTCGACCTCACCGTGATCGAACACGACGCCCGGCCGCTGGACGACGCGCCGCCCGCGTTCGGCGACGACCTCCTCGACCTCTACCGGGAGGCGTTCGGGATCGAGGTGCTCACCGAGACTCACGAGCAGTCGGTCGAGGCCACCGCCGACGGCGGCGTCCACCTCCACACCGACCGCGACGACGACCACGCGACCGTCGAGGCGGACCGGCTGTTCCTGTTCACCGGCCGCCGGCCGAACCTCGACGGGCTCGGCCTCGACGCCGCGGGACTCGACCCCGGCGCGGACTGGGTCGACGCGACGATGCGCGCGGTCGACGACGACGCGGGCCGGACGTACGTCGTCGGCGACGCGAACGGGCGGGAGCCGCTGCTCCACGTCGCGAAAGAACAGGGCTTCCTCGCCGCGGACAACGTCCTCGCCGACATCGCCGGCGACGACCTCGCGTCGTACGACCCGATCACACACGAGGTGTTGTTCGCGGGCGCGGCGGAGTACCCGTACGCTCGCGTCGGCCACACCGCCGCCACGGCCCGCGAGGCCGGCCACGACGTGATCGAGGTGGAGCGCGAGGCCAGTCGGGACGGCGTGTTCAGGGTGAAGGGCGCCCCGGAGGGCCGCGCGCGCCTCGTCGTCGACGGCGCCGACGGCACCGTGCTGGGCTACCTCGGCCTCCACGTGCACGCCGACGTGATGGCGAAGACGATGCAGGTGCTCGTCGAGCGCGGCGCCGACGTGCGCGAGGTGCCCGACCGGGCGTACCACCCGACGACGCCGGAGATCCTCGACGGACTGTTCCGGGCCGCGAGCGAGGAGCTGTAGGCGCCCGCCTCACGCGTCGTTCGACGACGACCGACCCCCGTCCGCGGCGGCGCCCGTCCCGCCGGAACTCGGATCCGTGCGTCCCTCCGCGCTCGTGCCCCCGACCAGCGAGTCCGGCGTCACCGCGTCGCGGTCGACCCGTCTGACGACGAAGAACGCGGCGATCAACACCGCGAGCAGCAACGAGAACGCGCCCGCGGCGACGAAGGCGTCGTCGATGGTGGCGTACTCGTCGGGGCGAAACGAGATCACCTTCCGGGAGATGGCGATCAGTCCCGCCGCGATGACGATCCGGACGACCGGCTCGTTCCGGGAGAACGCGACCACCGTCTGGTGGATCTCGACGATGATCAGGAGGACCAGCACCGTGTCGATGATGTCGATCACCTGGTTCGGGTCGGTGAACTGGCCGCTCACGATGAGTTCGTACAGCACCAACAGGAGATCGAGGAACCCGATCGCGAACAGCACCATCAGGAAGTAGGCCGTCCCCACCTCCAGCAGTTTCATCCCCTGCTCGGACGGCTCGACGGCGTCCTCGATCTGCACACCCGTACCTGTGCCCGCGGCGACAAAACGCTACGGGCGGCCCGCAGCGGCTGCCGCGCCGTCCGGCTCGGGCGCGGAGCGACACGCGCTTACCCGACGAGCCGTATCCGTCGGTATGGACGACAGCGACGGCGCGGACGGGGGCGACGCGCCGGTCGACCCGTGGGCCGACGACGCGGACGACGACTGGGTCGCCGACGCGACGGCCGAGGAGCGGTCGGCCGACGGCGCCGCCGCGACCGCACGACCCGACGACGACGGACGGGCCGGGGCCCCGCGATCCGACGAGGACGGGGACGGCGGCGCTCCCGCCGCCGCCGCCGACGACGCGGCCGACGCCGGCCTCGGGGCGCGCCGCTACCGCGTGCTCGACCGCGCCGAGGACGCGCTGGTGTTCGTCGACCTCGACACGCCCGACCCCGGCCCCGGCCCGGCGCCCGACGAGGGGTTCGAGCCGGTGCGCGTCGCGGCCGCGCCCGCCGACGGCACCGACTCCGCCGACCTCGCGGACGCGCTGGACGCCCTCGAACCGGGGTACGTCGTCACGGCGCGGCTCCGGTGGCCGGACCCCGCCGACGGCGCCGACCCGAGCGAGGGAGCCCGCTCGCGCGGGTGGCGTCGCTGACGGTCGAGCGCGAGAGCCGCTACCGCTTCGCCGACGGCGTCGAGCCGATGTTCGAGGCGGCCCGCGAGACGTGGCAGGAGGCGGCCGCCGCCGGCGAGGGAATGGGCTCGCGCGTCACCCGCGACACCGACGGCGAGCCCAACGGCGCGCTGTACGTGTTCGGCGAGGCCGGCGCGCGCGACCTGCTCGGCGAGTTCCGCTCCGGGACGACGCCGCTGGAGCCGCTCGTCGACCGCGTGAACGACGACCTCGCGGACGGGGAGCCCCGCTCGGTGTTCGTGTTGCGTCCCGCGGAGGGGGGCTACGTCGTCGTGTACATCGCGTTCCGGGCGGACGGCGTGCTCGCGCGGACCGTGCGCGACACCTACTTCTGAGGGCGGCGGGGCGACCCGCCGGCCGGGCCTGTAAGGCGCCTACAGCCAGTCGGCTTCGGGGTCGACGAGCCCCGGCGGCTCCTCCCCGCGGAAGACGCCGGCGATGCCCCGGGCGAGGGACGCGTTGAGGTCGCGGTCCGCCTCCGCCGAGTACCAGCCCACGTGGGGCGTCACCACCACGTCCTCGCGGCCGAACAGCGGGTGGTCGGTCGACGGCGGCTCCTCGGCGAGCACGTCGAGGCCGGCGGCGGCGACGTCGCCCGCCTCGAGCGCCGCGAGCAGGTCGTCCTCGTCGACGACCCCCCCGCGGCCGGTGTTGACGACGACCCCGTGGGACGGGAGGCTGGTGAACGCGTCGCCGTCGACCATCCCCTCGGTCTCCTCGGTCAGCGGCGCGTGGACCGAGACGTGGTCGGCGCGGCGCCACAGTTCGTCCCCGTCGACACGCTCGACGTCGTACTCGCGGAACGCCGCGTCGTCGGCGTACGGGTCGGCCGCCACCACGTCGTCGACGAGCGGGGCGATCCGGTCGGCGAACCGGCGGGCGATGGGGCCGAACGAGACGACGCCGACGGTGCAGTCGGCGAGGCGGGCGATCGGGTACGGCGGCGCCCAGTCCCACGTGCCCGCGGCGGCGCGCTCGGCGTACGCCGGGACGCCCCGCGCCAGCGCCGTCAGGAGCGCGACCGCGTGGTCGGCCACCTCGTCGAGGCAGTAGTCGGGGACGTGGACCACCCGAACGCCGTGTTCGGCGGCGGCGGCCACGTCGACGCCGTCGAGGCCGACGGCGCCGCGGGCGACCACCTCGAGGTCGAGGTCCGCGAGGACGGCCGCCGGCACCGACGAGCCGACGTTCACGACGACCGCGTCGGCGTTCGCCGCGTGTCGCCGCAGTCGATCCGGCGTCGACAGGTCCGCGGTCTCGACGCGACAGCCGACGATGTCGGCGATGCGGTCGGGGTCGTACTTCGGGTCGTCGCTGACGACGACGAGTCTGTCGTCGGCGCTCACCGGTGAGCCTCCGTCATGCACGGAACGTCACGGGGCGGCGACATAAGCGGGCGGGCCGATCGACGGACGGGGCGGCTACCGGGACGCGGGCCGGCGGGCGGCCGCGTGGAGCGCCGCGGCCTCGCGGACGTGGGCGGCGAACGCGCCGGGGTCGCCGACGAGCCACCCGCCGTCGCGGACCGCGACGACGCCCTCGTCGTGGTCGGCCGGCAGCGTGCCCAGACCCACGCGGTACGTCGCGTCGAGGTAGAGGTACTCGCGGCCGGCGACCCGCAGGGTCGGGAGTCCGTCCGCCCCGACGGCGTCCGGGTCGACGCCGACGCCGACGTGGCCCGGGAGGAGGACGAGCGCGGGGTCGAGGTCGAACGGCGGAGCCGCCACCACCCCGGCCAACAGCGCCGCGTAGTCCTCGCAGTCGCCGACGTGGTCCACGAGCGTCTCCGCGACGTAGCGGGGGTAGCCGGCCTCGCCGACGCTCTCGGCGTCGGGCTCGTACGGGAGCCGCCGGACGAACCCGACGGCCGCACGCAGCCGTGCCAGGGGGTCGTCGACGCCGCCGGCGGTCAGCGCCGCCCCGAGCGACCCCGCGACCGCCGCCGCGAGGTCGTTGCCGAGGGCGGCCTCGAACGTCCCCACGAGGCTCCGGTCGGCCGCCCGCGCCGCCCGGTACCGCTCGCGGGGCACGTCGACGCGAACCGTCCGCGGCCGGCCCGCGACGCGGCGGCGGTAGCGCAGTCGGTACGTCCTCCCCGCGACGACCCGGCTGAACTCGGCTCCGCGGACGCTCCCGCGGGGCCGACGCGCGCCGGCCTCCGGTCGCTCGCGTTCGGTCCCGCCTGCGGGGCGGCCGACCGCACCCGCCGCGGCCGCGCCGAGGGCCGCCAACACGCTCCGTCGGGAGGGGTCGCGGCTGTCGCCGTTCATCGACGGGCGACGCTACCGGCGACGACGGAAAACCGCTTGCTAAGACCTCGCTATGCCCCTCCCGTGTGATCCGGTGTCGTACGTGACTCGCCGGGGGTGGCCGGCGGCGTTAGCGCTCCGCGCCGAGCTGCTCCAGCAGGCCGCGGCCGTCGCCGTAGATCCACATCTCGGCCACGCGGTCGCCCTCCGTGCGCATCATGGTGAGGCTCCGGGTGTCGATCCGGTTGCCGGTGCCGGGGACGCCCATGAACTCCCCCTCGTGGGTCCCGCTCCAGCGGTAGTGTCCGGCGGCGCGCTCGCCGTCGACGAGCAGCGCCTCCTCCGCCATCGAGAAGTCGGGGAAGGCGGCTCGCATCTCCCGGATCCGTGCCTTGTACGCCTCGGCGCCGTGGAGCTCCTGCCCCGACGCGAGGTGGTGACACACGAAGTCGTCGGTCACCACGTCGTCGAGCAGCCCGGTCGCGCCGGTGGTGTACGCGTCGACGAACGCGCCGCTGATCCGTTCGGCGATCTCCCGCTGTCGCTCCTGTGAACTCGACATGCGCCCTCGGGGGTTGGCTCGCCGACGGGGAATGCGTTGTTTCCGGTTCCTGTCCGGGTTGTCCGCCGCGGGAACTGGGCCCGGAGGGATTCGAACCCTCGACCGCCCGGTGACCCATCCGGCGGCCGGCGCCGACCGGAGTATGAGCCGGGTGCTATACCGAACTAAGCTACGGGCCCTCGCGTCCGGCGTAATCGGGCCGCCGGCAAGTAGTTTCCTCTCCGCGCCGGGTCGCGGCCGCGGGAGCGCCGAGCGCGCGGCTGGAGGCGGTGGGTGCGGCGAGAAGCGCCGAAGCCAGGACTCGAACCTGGGACCACCTCGTTAACAGCGAGGCGCTCTACCAGCTGAGCTACTTCGGCTCGCACCAGCAGGTAGCAGGGTGAATTTGAAAGTGCTTTCGTTTCGTGCCCGCCCGAGCGGGTGGTTCGCACACTCCGCCGTCCGGCGATCGCGGCCGACCGACACGCTCGTTACCCGGCCGCCGGAACGGGCGTGCATGCCCGACCCGGACGCCGCAGCCACCGACGACGCCGGGGACGACCTCGACGCGGTCCTCGACGCGGTCCGCGAACGGGTCACCCCCGACGAGGCCGAACGCGACCGCCTCGCCGCCGCCGCCGCGGCCCTCGCCGACCGCGCACGCGAGGCCGTCGCCGACCTCCCGGCGCCCGCGGACGGCGCCGACGTCCTCACGGTCGGCTCGACCGCCCGCGGCACGTGGCTGGCCGGCGACCGCGACATCGACCTGTTCGTCCGCTTCCCGACCGCCCTGTCCCGCGAAGACCTGGAACGGTACGGCCTCCGCGTCGGCCACGCCGTCCTCCCCGACGGCGAGGAGGAGTACGCCGAGCACCCGTACGTGGTCGGCACCCGCGACGGCTTCGACGTGGACCTGGTCCCGTGTTACGACGTCGACGCCGCCACCGACATCCGGTCGGCCGTCGACCGCACGCCGTTCCACAACGAGTACCTGACCGAGCGCCTCGACGACGACCTCGCCGGCGACGTGCGGGTGCTGAAGGCGTTCCTCAAGGGGATCGGCGTGTACGGGAGCGACCTCCGGACCCGCGGGTTCTCGGGGTACCTCACGGAACTGCTCGTGCTCGAACACGGCGGCGCGCGCGAGACGCTGGCGGCGGTCGCCGACTGGCACCCGCCGGTCCGGTTCGACCCCGCCGACCACGGCACCGCGGAGTTCGACGACCCGCTCGTCGTCGTCGACCCGACCGACCCCGAGCGCAACGTCGCGGCCGTCCTCTCGGGCGACAACCTCGCGCGGCTCCAACACCACGCGCGCGCTCTGCTCGCCGACCCGCGGACGGACCTCTTCTTCCCCGAGTCCCCGCCGCCGCTGGAGGCCGACGCGGTGCGGGCGCACGTCGAGCGCCGGGGGACCGCGCCCGTCGCCGTCGCCGTCGACGCGCCGGACCTCGTCGACGACCAGCTGTACCCGCAGCTCCGGCGCTCGCTCGCCGGCGTCGAACGGGAGCTGTCGGGCCTCGGCTTCGACGTGGTCCGGTCGGCGACGTTCGCGGCCGACCGCGACGCCGACGGGGCGGGCGACGCCCGGCGCGCCGTCCTCCTCGTCGAACTGGCCGCGCGGACGCTCCCGGCGGTCGAGCGCCACGAGGGCCCGCCCGTCCACGTCCGCGAGCACGCCGCGGGGTTCTACGGGAAGTACGCCGACGACCCCGAGGCGTACGGCCCGTTCGTCGCCGACGGCCGCTACGTCGTCGAGCGCGAGCGGCCGCCCGCCGAGCGCGACGCCGTCGCCGTGCTGGCGTCGGACCGGATCTTCGACGCCGCGCTCGGCGCGCGCGTGGAGTCGGCGCTCGAACGGGGGTACGACGTGCTCGCGGGGCCCGAGATCGCCGCCCTCGCCGACGAGTTCGGCGCGGACCTGCGCGAGTACTTCGAGCCCGCGGTCTGACGCGTCCGCGGCCGCGGGACTGCGAGCGAGCGAACACTTTTCGGTCCGAGGGCGGAACGGCCGGGCGGTGAAACGGAGTCTGGAGCCGTCCGGCGCTCGCCTCCGACTGCTCCTCTACGTCTCGCAGGCGGCCGCGCTCGCGGCGGCGGTCGTCGTCGTGGTCGCCGGCGCGGCGGGCCCCGTCGGCCTCCTCCTCGCCGCGCTGTTCGCGGCGACGGCCGTCGCGACGGCGGTCGCGCTACGGCGGGGTCAGGGGGACGACGGCCCGGCCGTCCTCGGGACCGCCGAGGACATCACGTACGACCCCGTCGCCGACCCCGGACAGGCGGCCAAACGACGGTGGGACCGGGCGGTTCGGCGGCTCCCGGGTCGGGACGACGAGCGGGACTGACGGCGCGGCTCACTCCAGGTCGAACCGCTCGCGCAGGTCGGCGACGACGGGTTCGGACTTCGACTCCGGCTCTTTGTCCGGCTCGATGGGCGGGCGCCCGTCGAACGTCTCGTGGACCATCGCCACCCCCTCGGAGAGCGTGTCGAGGCCGTAGCCGCCCTCCAACACGAAGCACAGCCCAGCCCCCGTCTCCTCGGCGAGCGTCCGCATCCGGTCGGTCATGAGCGCGTACCCCTCCGTGGAGACGCGCATCCGCGAGATGGGGTCGTGCCGGTGGGCGTCGAAGCCGGCCGAGACGATCACGAGATCCGCGCCGAAGCGCTCGGTGACCGGCGCGATCAACTCGTCGATGGCCAGCAGGAAGTCGGCGTCGCCCGCGCCCGCGGGCAGCGGGACGTTCAGCGTCGTTCCCTCGGCGCCGTCGGCCCCCGTCTCGCTGACGGCGCCGGTCCCCGGGTACAGCCCCTCCTCGTGGACGGAGCTGTAGAGGACGTCCGAGCGGTCGTAGAAGATGTCCTGCGTACCGTTGCCGTGGTGGACGTCCCAGTCGAAGATCGCGACGCGCTCGGCGTCGGCGTCGGGGTCGTCGATCACCGACTGGGCGGCGACGGCGGCGTTGTTGACGAAGCAGAAGCCCATGGCGTCGTCCTCGACGGCGTGGTGCCCCGGCGGGCGGCCGAGCGCGAACGGGGTGTTCCGGCCCGGCGCGCCCTCGAGCCCCTCCTCGGCGGCCCACTGCGCCTGCCCGGCGGCGGCGCGGGCGGCCGCCCAGGTGTTCGGCGAGGCGACCGTGTCGGGGTCCCAGTTGCCGCCGCCGGACTCGCAGAAGTCGACGACCTCGTCCACGTAGCCCGTGTCGTGGACGGCGTCGATGGCGTCGCGCGACGCCGGGTCGGCCTCGACGTACTCGACGCCGTGCTTCCGCTTGAGGCCCTCCTTGATCGCGCGGAGCCGGTCGGGGTTCTCCGGGTGGCGGTCGCCGGTGTCGTGGTCGAGACACGTGTCGCTGTAGCCGAACCGCATCGCTACCCCTCGAACAGCGCGAAGTACGTCTCGATGTCGTCGGCCTGTACCGTCCGGCGGTCGGCGTGGCGCGCCAACAGCGCGGCCGCCCGGGCGACGTTGTCGGCGTAGTCCTCGAGGACGTCCGCGAGCGCGACGCGAGCGTCCATCGACACCCGGTAGGAGTCGTCGATGTCGAGCCGCGCGATCCGGTCGACGGGCGCGATGGGGAGCGTCAGCGACGAGCGGTCGACCACCTGCTCGACGCCGAAGTCGCCCGGCATCAGCGTCTTGCGGCCGTCGGCGGCCGCCCGTTCGGCCGCGTCCGCGGCCAGCGACGCGCCGTGGCGCTGGACGCGGCCGGCCAACTCCTCGGCCGCGCCGGCGCTCACCCGGAGGTCACCCGCGTTCCGTCGGATGACGTCGTCGACGGGGGCGAACGGCAACTCGACAGTCATACACATACGCCGGACTGACGCGTGTATAACGGTTTCCTTTGTCGTGGTTTCTCGCCACACGGGGAGTCGCCACACGGCGCCGCGGCGCCGCCGAGCCCGACACGTCGCCCGCGCGGGCGCCGGTGCGGCCGCCGCGGTCGGCGCCGGCCGCTCAGAACACGTCGTCGGCGTCGATGGTGCCGTCGGACTCGACGCCCCGCACGGTCACTTCCTCGCCCAGTCGGAGCTTCGCGGACGTGTTCACCGACCGCGTCTGGGTGCCGTCGTCGAGCACGACCGGGTCGCCCGCCTGCACGACCGTCCCGGTGAACTCCACGACGCCGCCCTCGTCGGCGTCGCCGTCGGCGCCGTCGGCCTCGGCGGTCGCGGCCGCGGCCGTGCCGCCGGCGTCGAACGAGTCGAGCCCGCCCTGTCCGGCGTCGCGGTCGGCGGCGTCGCCGGCGGCCGAGGCACCGCCGGCCGCGTCCTCCAGCACGGAGACCGACGAGCGCCACCCCGCGGACGCCTCGAGGTCGTCTTGCCAGCCGTCCTGGATCTCGACGTCGGTGAAGACGACGCGGTCCGCGAGGTCGATGTCGCGGTCGGCCTTGTCGCCCCACAGCGCCACCCGGATCTCGCCGGTGTCGTCCTTGATGCGGACGTTGCGCACCTGCCCCTGCGAGCCGTCGTCGCGGTCGAAGGTGCGCTTCTCGCTGGTCTCGATGACGCCGCCGGCGATGTCGACGACGTCGTCCAGTTCGAGGTCGGCGATGTCGGTCGTCTCCGGCACGTACTCCACGTCCTCGTCGACCTCGTCGATGGCGCCACGGGAGCCGACGTGCAGTTCGAGCGAGCCGTCGCGCTCGCGGACGTAGCCGTCGACGATCTCGACGGACCGGCCGGCCTCGAGCTCCTCGACGCGGTCGGCCATCTCGTCCCACATGGTGACGCGGACGCGGCCGGTCTCGTCGCCGACGGTCATGTTCGACACCTTCCCCTCGGAGCCGTCGTCGCGGTCGAACGTGCGGACGGTGTCGACGTCGAGCACCTTCCCGAGCAGGTCCACGTCGGAGGCGCCCATCGTGAGGTCCTCGACGCGGTACTGCTCGACGGCCTCCACGTTCACCTCGGCGTCGTCGTCGGGCTCGACCTTGTCGACGGCGACCTCCAGCCCGCTGTACCCCTCCTTCGGACGGCCCATGATCCGGAGGACGTCGCCCGGCGAGAGGTGCTCTTTGGCGTCGACGGCGACGTTGTCCCACAGCGAGACGGTGATCCGGCCGGACTCGTCGGCCACCTCGACGTTGAGCACGTGGCCGTCCTCGTCCTCGCCGTCGCGCTCGAACGTGCGTACCTCGCCGACGGTCATCACCTTCGCGAGGAACTTCACCTCGTCCATCCCCGGCTCGATGTCCGCGACGCCGTTGACCTCCTCGTCGCGGAGTTCGTGGGCGATGAGCATGGCGGCGGTCTCCTCGTCGGCCAGCCCGCCCATGTCCTCGACCTTCTGCTCGACGGCGGCCTCGAACTCCTCGAAGGGGACGTCGGCGTCCAGGTCCTCGTAGACGTCCTCGATAGCGCCCATAATCGTGTTCTGTCTCAGGTCTGTCTCGCGCATAAGGGTTCCCGTTCGTCCGGATCCGGCCCCTCGTCGGTCGGTTTCGGCGGCCGGTCCGTGGTCGTCGTCCGGGGCTGGTCGGGTCACACGCCGGCTGGGTCGCCATCCCACTTGAGGCTCCGCCCTCGGCGGGTCGCCTCCGCCGCCGTCCGCACGCCGTCCATCGACTCGTGGACGACGACGACCCGCCCGGGGAGCCCCCCCTCGAACGTCACGGTCGCCTCGTACCCGCGATTCACGATCTGTTGGGTGCAGCTGTCGCCGCCCTCCCGGACGGTGGTCACGCGCACCCGGAGTTCGTCCGCGTCGGCCTCGTACGTCGCGCCGCCCAGCGCCGCCTGCATGCACCCGTTTCGCCCCCGGATCACGCCGGTGCAGGTGACGCTCGAGTCGCCGAACGTCACCGACGCCCGGTCGCCCGCGTCGGCCGCGTCGCCGGTCCGCTCGAACGACCGGTCGACGATCGCCGGCGCGGTTCCGCCGTCGCCGCTCCCGGGCGTGTCGGTGTCCGTGCCGTCGCCGGGCTCGTCGGTCGGGGTCCCGTCCCCGTTCTGTCCCCCCGCCCCGCCGTCCGCGCCCCCGGTACAGCCGGCGAGCACGAACGTCCCCGCGCCAGCGACCGCCGCGACGAACCGCCGTCTGTTCATGTTTCACGCCTCGCCGGCTGAACGCAAAAAGGCGGTGGAGGCACAACCGGGCGTTCGTGTCACGGTGGTCGGTGCCACGGGTCGATCGGATCGGAACCCCTTTACGTGGCGCTGGCTTCCGTCGATATGAGTCCGGGTAGGGTAGTGGACTATCCTCTTGGCTTGCGGAGCCAGGGACCGGAGTTCAAATCTCCGTCCGGACGTTCTCACTCTCTCACGACGGACAGCGGCGTCCGTGGCCACACGTCGATGCACCCCACCACACCACCGGTCGCGACCGACGGCGGCGCCCCCGACGAGGCGACGCGCCGCGCCGCGCTCCGGGCGGGGATCGCCCTCTACACCGCCGGCGAGTTCCACGCGGCCCACGACCCGTGGGAAGGGGTCTGGCTCGACCTCAAGGACGCCGTCCCCGACGCGACCGACGCGTCCGACACGGCCGAGGGCGACGCCGACGATGACGCGCTCGCTCGCGACGAGGCGCTGTTCCACGGACTGATCCAGTTCACGGCCGCACACCACCACGCCCGCACCCGCAACTGGTCGGGCGCCGCCGGCCTCGCGGCCAGCGCTCGGGAGTACCTCGCTCCCCTCCCCGACGGCTACCGCGGCGTCGACGTGGCCGCCGTGCGCGCCGCGCTCGCCCGCCTCGCGGCCGACCCCGAGCGCGTCGAGCGGGCGCCCGCGCCGCCGCTGTCCCACGAGGGCGAGCGGGTCGCGGCGACCGACCTGTCGCTCGACGCGGCCGCGACGGCCGCCGCGGCGCTCGCGGCGGAGTACGCCCTCGACGAGGCCGTCGTCGCGGACGCGGGGCGCTTCGCCCGCGCGGAGGCGGCCGCGGGGCGGTCGCGGTTCGCGGCGCTGCTGTTCGACCTGCTCCGGGTGGACACGCCGCAGGAACGGCGGCTCGTGTACGACCGGCTCGCGGGGCTGGTCGACCGGGAGCGCCGCAAGGAAGAGGACGTGGAGGGGCTGTTCTGAGCGTCGCCGCCGGGCGGGGCTACGCGGAGTCCGGTTCGGCTTCCTCCTTCGGCTCCCCGCCGAAGGTGTACGCCGCGGAGTTGTCCTGCGGGTCGTAGCCGAGCGCCTCGCGGGCCCGCTCGATGGAGTAGTACTTGCGGTCGTTGTCGGAGATGCCGTACACGATCTCGTACTCGTAGTCGGCCGCGAGACACCGGTCGAACAGGTGCGCACAGTCGCGGTGGGAGAGCCACATCGCCTGCCCGCGTTCGTACTCGCGGGGCGGGTGGCCCTTCGTGAGGTTGCCGATGCGGACGCACGCCACCGACAGGTCGTGGTGGTCGTGGTAGTACCGCCCGAGCGTCTCCCCGGTCGCCTTCGAGACGCCGTACAGGTTCGACGGCCGCGGGAGTTCCGAGCCGTTCAGGCGGAACTCGTCGTCCTTGCGGTACATGTCGGGGGTGCGGTCCTCCGTCTCGTAGGCGCCGACGGCGTGGTTCGAGGAGGCGAACACGAACCGGTCGACGCCGGCGTCGACGGCGGCCGCGAGCACCGTCCGCGTGCCGTCGATGTTGTTCGCGAGCACGGAGTCCCACGGCGCGTTCGGCCGCGGGTCGCCCGCGAGGTGGACCACCGCGCCGACGCCGTCGACGGCGCGGCGCACGGCCTCCTCGTCGGTGACGTCCGCGACCACGACGTCCTCGGTCGTGACGCCGGCCGGCAGTCGCTCCGCGGCGAGCGGCTCGCGGTCGAGCAGCCGCCAGTCGTACGCCTCGCCGATGCCGGCGAGGATCGCTCGCCCGACGCGACCGCCCGCGCCCGTGAGCAACACCGGATCGTCCATTCGGTCGGTGTTCCGGCGAGCGAGGGTAAGTAAGGTGCGGTTCCCGGGGTCGGCGTCGGCGACGTGACACGTTCCGGAGCCGTCGGTCGACGGGGGCGCGCCCGGTACGACTTTCCCCGCCCGCCCCGACCGGCGGGTATGGTCACCGACGCCCAGCAGGCGTGTTTCGAGGCCGGGATCAAGTTCGGCTCGCTGTACCACCAGTTCGCCGGCACGCCCGTCTCCCCGCGCAGCACCCGCTCGCTGGAGCGCGCCATCGCCGAGTCGATCGAGAACCAGCCGTTCTGCGAGTCCGTGACGGTCGCCATCGACGACGACGCCGTCGCCGCCGACGTCGGCCACGAGAACGGCTACACCGAGCTGTCGGGCCACCTGATGGAGGTGCAGATGCGGATCGTCTACGAGGGCGTCACCGCCCGCACCCGCATGGAGATGGAGGACGGCTACCCGCTGATGAAGCTCGTCGAGGTGGTCGACGCCGGCGCCGGGACCTAACGATCCGGCGACACGAGCGACGCGAACCGGGATTCCGCCCGGCACGGGAGGACTGCGACCGGATTTCACTTTCACTTTCGGGCGACCGTTTAAGAACGTCGGCGGAGAATCCGCGACCATGGCGCAGTCTACCTTCGACGACGACGACCTGTTCGGCGAGGCGGCCGACGAGATGCGCGCGGACGTGGAGGAGCACCTCGCGAGCGCGAAGGCGACGCTCCCGACGGCCGACGCCGTCTGGGAGACGGACGCGGACAACGTGCTCGGCGCGCTCAACGGCCTCCGGTCGGCGCTCGACACCGGCGACGCCGTCGAGGAGCTCCGGCAGGCGAAGAAGCAGTACGTGATGGGCGAGCGCGCCGGCGCGTTCGAGGACGACGAGGAGCTCGCCGACGAGATCGAGGCGCTCCAAGAGCTCGTCGAGACGCTGGAGGACGCCCACGAGCAGGTGGGCGAACTCGCCAGCCTCGTCCCGCAGCTCAAGAGCGACCTCGAGGACGCCCACGCCGGCGGCGTCGACGCCGAGGCCGACGCCGAGGCCGACGGCGAGGAGGAGGCGGAGGCGTAGTCTCCCGGGCCGTTCCCTCCTCGCCCGCCCGGTCCCGGTCCGTTCCGGGCCCCGCTCTACCGGTCCCGCGCGGCCACCGCGGCGGCGACGTCGACGAGCGCCGCGCTCGACCGCTCCACCAGTTCCTCGCCGAGCGCCGCCGTCCCCTCGCTCGGGTCCCCGACGACGCCGTTTTCGCTGAACTCGTCGCTGTCGTGCGCGAGGTTCACGCCCCGGACCCACTCCCCCCAGCGGTCGGCGCCGCCCGCCCGGGCCTCGGCCACGCGGTCCTCGCGGACGAGGTCGGGGGCGACGTGTCGCAGCGCCGCCGTCTCCAGCGGGCCGCCGTGGCCCATGCGGCCGGCGTGCTCGCCGACGGCGTCGAACCACGTGAACGACACCGCGTAGGCGTCGGTCGCGTCGTCACGGGAGACGCGGCGGGCGACCTCCGCGAGCGCCTCGACGTTGCCGCCGTGGCCGTTGACCAGCACGGTTCGGTCGACCCCGTGGACGGCGAGGCTCTCGACGGTCTCGCGGACGTACGCCCGGAAGGTGTCCGGCGAGACCCACAGCGTCCCGTCGAACGCCCGGTGTTCCTCGGCGACGCCGACGTGGACGGGCGGGGCGACGAGGAGGTCGCCCGCCGTCGCGCCGGCGTCGTCCGCTCCGTCGCCCCGCGCCTCCCACGTCGCCGCGGCCGCGTCGGCAACCGCCTGCGCGGTCAGCGAGTCCGTGCCGAGGGGCGCGTGCGGGCCGTGCTGTTCGGTGCTCCCGACCGGGAGCAGGGCGGCGGCGACGTCGGCGTCGCGGACCTCCGTCCACGTCGCGTCCGAGAGGTGCATACCGTGGCCTGTGCCCGCGACGACTTGTAGGCGGCTATGCCGGGGACGAACCGGGACGCGTCGGTCGCCTCCGGTCCCGGGTTCCGTGGGGGTTATGACCGGCGCGGTCCAACGCGCGGGTAATGGGTATCCTCGAGGACAAGGACAACGCGCGGCTGTTCTACAGGTACTTCTCGCGCGTCTACGACACGATCAACCCCTACATCTGGGACGACCGGATGCGCAATCAGGCGCTGGAGTGGTTCGACGCCGACCCCGACGACCGCGTGCTCGACGTCGGCGCGGGCACCGGCTTCGCCACCGAGGGGCTCCTCAACCACGTCGACGAGGTGTACGCCCTCGACCAGTCGCGCGGCCAGTTCGAGCAGGCGTTCCGCAAGTTCGGCAAACACGGGAAGGTCCACTTCCACATGGGCGACGCCGAGCGCCTCCCGTTCAAGGACGACACGTTCGACAAGCTGTGGTCGTCCGGGTCGATCGAGTACTGGCCCGACCCGGTCGCGGCGCTGCGGGAGTTCCGGCGCGTCACCAAGCCCGGCGGCACGGTCCTCGTCGTCGGGCCGGACTACCCGAAGCTGACGCCGTTCCAGAAGCTCGCCGACGCGATCATGCTGTTCTACGACGCCGAGGAGGCCGAGGCGATGTTCCGCGACGCCGGCTTCGAGGAGATGCGCCACTTCATCCAGCAGCGCCACCGCGGCACGCCGCGGGCGATCACGACCGTCGCGACGGTGCCGGCGGCCGACGCGACCGCGGCCGCCGAGACGACGGCGGCGACCGAGGAGCCGGCGGCCTCCGACGACTGACCGGCCGCCCCACGGCGGGCGCCGCCCGGTCGGGTCACCGGACGACCGCGCGCACGGTCGCCAGCCGGTGTTCGCCGACGTACAGCCGTGCCTCGACCGTCGCGTCCGCCTCCAGCCGCGGCGCGTTCGTGTCGGCGACGGTCAGGCTGGCCGACTCCCCGTGGTCCACCGCGCGTCGCCCGCGCGGTTGAACGGGCCGACCGGGCCGCTCCGGAACCCCCGCTGTGCGAAGAACGGCACGGCCGGCTGGTACCGCAGGCGCTCGCCGTCCACGAGGACGACGAGCCGGAGGTCGGTCACGTCGACGGCGTCGCCGCCGGCGTGGACGAACGTCAGCCGCGCCCCGTCCACGGAGAGGTCGACCGCCGCGGTCGTGGGGGCGCCGTCGGCGCGAGCCCCGCCGTCGCGGCGCCGACCGTCGCCGCCAGCGCGACCGCGACGAGGGCGAGCAGCGCGACGCCGACGGCGCCGGAGACGCCGCGGTCCGCGTACGAGGGAGTAGGGGCGGTGTGTCGCATCGGCTACCGACGGTGGCCGCGGTTCCGGTGATAAAGGCTCGTGCCGACACCGATGCGGGGAGGCTATCGGAGCCCCGCCGAGTCAGTCGTCCGTCGCGATCGACGCCGACGCGTTTCCGCCCCCGAACGTGTCGGCGACGGTCGTGGGCTCGACCGGGTCGACGCCGCGGAAGGAGACGTCCGTCGACCCGACTTCGACGACGGTGACGACGAACCCCGTCTGCGGCGAGACGGTCCAGAGGACGCCGTCGGCGCCGGTGGAACCGACCTCCGTGCTCGCCCCGTCGTCCGGTTGGATCTTCACGACCGCGTCGACCGGCTCCCCGGTCCGCGGGTCGACGACCTCGACGCGGAGCGGGCCGCCGGGGAAGGTCCTGTTCACGCGGAGCGTGAGGTCGAGCGTCCGCGTCACCGAGGGCCCGGTCTCGATGCCCGCCAACCGGACGCGCTGGTGTTCCATGAAGACGCGTTCGCTTCCGCCGTCGACGAACGCGGTCAGACTCCCGTTTCCGTACTGGAGGGACGAGATGTAGGTCCCGCCGGAGCCGATCGTCGCGACCCCTCCCTCGGCTGCCGCCGAGATCTCCGGATAGCTACGGACGGTTACGTTCTGCGCGGCCAGTTCGTCCACACCCCCCTGATCCCGATTCCGGAGGTCTTCGCGGAACGTCTCGCGTACGTACTCCCCGTCGGTTACCGTCGCCAACGTGACGCCGCTCTCCGTGGCTGCCACGTACACTCGGGTAGAGGCGCCCCGCTCGCCCGCGAGGGCGGCGGCCGTTCGCGATCGTACCGGCCCGTCGAACGTCCGGAGGTCGAACTCCAACTGCGTGACCCGGTCGTCTCCGAGGGTGAAGTCCGGTGTCTCCTCGGCGAGTCGGCCCAAGAGCTGGGCTCGGTCGTCGAGAACGACCGCTTCGGCCCGGAGCTCGGCGAGAGTAACGAGCAGCTGGCGCGCAGTGGTTTCGCCCGCGGAGTACGCGGCGATCGCGGTCCGGCGCTCGCTGTGGAGCGTGATCACGTCCTTCTCCACCTCGTTGAGGCCGTCGAGGATCCGGCGTTGCCGCTCGTCGCTCGTGTTGGCGCCCTCGATCCGATCACGAAGCGCGATCGTCTCGATCCGTCTCGCCGAGGCGTTCGCTCCGAAGTCGGTCGCCATCCCGGCGTCGATCGGGACGACGTCGACCTCGGCGGTGACGTCCTCGCTCCCGTTGAGCCCGAGCACGCGGAGGGTCCCGGTCGCGTTGTGCTCGCTCGTCGCCGCATTGGACTCCCCGGGGTCACCGGTCGCCGACACGCGATCGGCGTGACCGTGCGTCGCGGGGGTTCCGACGCCTACTGCGGCGAACATCAGGAGGGCCGCGAGGAGGACGGGGATAGCTCGCATCGACCTGTGATACCGACTCATCCGATAAAAAACCGCTCCACACGTCGAGTGCGAGGCTCCGTCGACGTGCGAGCAGGGGACCGGCGTCCTCGGATTACGTGGCACCGGCGCCCCCGATGGAAAGGGTTTTGCCAGAACACCAAGACTCGATTACATAGCATGCGGCACGTCGCCCTCCTCGCCGCGTTCGTGGTTCTCCTCTCGGCCGTCACGGGGCCGACGGTGGCTGTCGTAGCGGCGACACAGTCGGCTCCGGCGACGGCCCACGGTCCAGACGCGGCGCTGTCGCCGCCCGAGGCCGGGCCCGCGTCGGTCGCCGACCCCGGTCCCGAAGTCGAACAGGTCGGCGCGCTCGCGGTCGGCGCACCGACGACGAACTTCACCGTCGAACTCCGGTCGGACGCCTCCGCCCGCTGGACCGTCGAGACGCGGATCCCGCTGGAGACGGAGACCGACAGATCGGCGTTCCGCGAGTACGCACGGGCGTACGAGGACGGCACCGCCGACGGCGGGCCGTCGGCCGTCCTGTTCCGAAACGCCGCCGAGGCGGCCTCCGAAGCCACCGGCAGGGAGATGTCGGTCGGCCAGGTGAACCGGACGGCGACGCTGGCGAACGGCTCCGGGACGCTCGCGCTCCGGTTCACCTGGTCCGGCTTCCTCGCGACGGGCGAGAACGGCACGCTCGTCCTCGGCGACGCGTTCGCGACCCCCGGAAACGGGACGTGGCTCGGGTCGCTGTCGGCCTCACAGCAACTGGTCGTCGTTCCGCCGGCAAACTACGAGGTGAGCGACGTCTCCGACGGGTTCCGGCGGTCTATCAGCGACCGCCGGATCGTCGTCGAGGGCCCCCAGACGTTCTCGCAGGGCGACGTCCGGATCGCGTACTCGCCGGTCGGCGGTTCGGAGTTCCCGCTCGCGTGGGTGGTGGGCGGCGGCGCGGTACTCCTGGTCGTCGTCGCCGTCGTCGCCTACCGCCGCGGCGGCCTCCGGGCGGAGGTGCCCGGCCTCCCGACGCCGGCGTCCGAACCCGACGGCGGGGCCGACCCAGCCACGGCCGACGCCGGGGACGCCCCGTCGAACGGCGCCGACGACCCGGGGCCGACGACTCCCACGGTCGGCGCGGACGCCGGCGGCGCGGCCGCCGCGACGGAGTCCGGATCGACGGCGGCGTCAGCCGACGGGGCCAGCGAGGAGGACCTGGAACTCCTCTCCGACGAGGAACGCGTCGAACGCCTCCTCGAACGGAACGGCGGCCGGATGCGCCAGGGGGACATCGTCAGCGGCACCGGCTGGTCGGACGCGAAGGTCTCACAAGCTGCTGTCGGCGATGGACGACGAGGGCCGCATCGAGAAGCTCCGACTCGGCCGCGAGAACCTGATCTCGCTGGCCGACGAGGCGGACGGCGACGACGGCGACGACCCCCCGGGACGGACCCGGCCGCTGAGCCGCTCCCGCGCGCCCGGCGGGCGTCGCCGCCGGCGGTTCCGAAACCGTTTACCCCCGCCCCCGGCAAGGTTTGCGCGATGAAGATCCTCGTCACGGTCAAGGAGGTCGCGGAGGCGGCCGACGACTTCGCGATCGACGGGACGGACATCGGGGAGCAGTACCTCGAGTACGACCTCAACGAGTGGGACGACTACGCCGTCGAGGCGGCCGTCCAGCTCTCGGAGGCGCACGACGACGTGGAGACCGTCTCGGTCACCATCGGTCCCGAGCGCTCCGAGGAGACGATCCGGATGGCGCTCGCGAAGGGCGTCGACCGCGCGATCCGCGTGTGGGACGACGACGTCGCCGCGGCCGACCTCGACGTGGCCGCGAAGACGCGCCTCCTCGCGGCGGTTGTCGCCGACGAGGAGCCGGACCTCGTCCTCACGGGCGTGCAGGCGGCCGACGACGGGTTCGGCGCCACCGGCGTGTCGCTGGCCGACGAGATCGGGTTCGACTGGGCCGCCGTCGTCAACACGCTGGAGACGGCCGACGACCTCTCGATGGCGCACGTCCACCGCGAACTCGAAGGCGGCGTCGAGGAGCTGACCGACGTCGACTTCCCCGCCGTACTCACGGTCCAGACGGGCCTCAACGAGCCCCGCTACGCGAGTCTCCGCGGGATCCGGCAGGCGCAGAGCAAGGAGATCGCCGAGTACGGACTGGGCGACTTGGGGCTCGACGCCGGCGCGGTCGCCTCGCCGATCGAGCGCACCGCGATGTACGAGCCGGAGACGGAGTCCGACGCGACGTACTTCGACGGCCCAGCCGAGGAGCAGGCCGCGCAACTGGCTGACGTGCTCCGGAACAAGGGGGTGGTGTCGGAATGAGCGACGTCCTCGCGGTCGCCGACCACCGCCGCGGCGAGGTGCGCGACGTGAGCTTCGAGATCGTCCGCGCCGGTCGCGAGCTGGCGGCCGACCTCGGCGGCGACCTCCACCTCGCGGTGATCGCCGGCGACGTCGACGCCTTCGCGGACCGACTCTCGCTGGCGGGCGTCGACACGATCCACACCGTCGACGCGGGCGCGGAGTTCAACCACGACCTGTACGCCGGCGCGACCGCGGCGCTGTTCGAGGAGTTGGCGCCGACCGCGCTGCTCATGCCCAACTCGGTCAACGGACTCGACTACGCGCCGGCCGTGGCGAACCGCCTCGACCTCCCGCTGGTCGCCGACGCCGTGGGGCTGTCGTACGACGGCGGCCTCGAGGCGACCCGCGAGATGTACGGCTCGAAGGTCGCGACGACCGTCGCGGTCAGCGAGGAGCCGTTCGCGGTCACGGTCCGCGGCGGCGAGTGGGCGGCCGCCGAGGACGCCGCCGACGTCGCGGTCGAGCCGTTCGACTACGCGTTCGACGAGGCGACCTCCGGCGCCCGCGTGCAGGGGTTCCAGGAGGTCGGCGCCGGCGACGTCGACATCGCCGACGCGGAGTTCCTCGTCTCCGTCGGCCGCGGCATCGAGGAGGAGGAGAACCTCGAACTGATCGAGGGCTCGTCGAGGCGACCGGCGCGACGCTGTCCTCCTCGCGCCCCATCGTCGACAACGGCTGGCTCCCGAAGAACCGGCAGGTCGGCCAGTCCGGGAAGCAGGTGACGCCCGACGTGTACCTCGCGATCGGCATCTCCGGCGCCGTCCAGCACGTCGCCGGGATGAAGGGCGCCGAGACGATCATCGCGATCAACACCGACCCGAACGCGCCCATCTTCGACATCGCCGACTACGGTATCGTCGGCGACCTGTTCGACGTGGTCCCCGCGCTCATCGAGCAGTTCGAGTAGACGGCCCCCGGTTGCGGTCGCGGCTCCCGCTCCCGCATCCGGTACCCTCTTTTCCGCCCGGCCCCGTCTATCGGTCAATGGAGTATCTGGAGCGTCGGGTCGCCATGGCCGACGAACGCCTCGTCGAGGTGACCGGGGCGGTCGAACCCCCGGAACTCGGCGACGAGATCGAACACGTCGCGCTCGCGGGCGGCAAGCGCGTCCGGCCGACGGTGACGCTCCTCGCGTGCGAGGCCGCCGGCGGCGACCCCGAGGACGCGGTCGACTTCGCGGTCGGTGTCGAGCTCGTCCACAACGCCTCGCTGGTGATCGACGACATCATCGACCGCTCGGACGTCCGCCGCGGCACCCCCTCGGCGTGGGCGCAGTACGGCTACGGGCCCGCGATCGTCGCCTCCGACGGGATGCTCGGGGAGGCGTTCCACCTGTTCTCCGCGAACGAGCAGGCGATGCAGATCGTCGCCGAGGCGATGGTCGAGTTGGGCGAGGGCGAGGCGACCGAGCTGGTCGCGAAGCCGACGAACGAGGAGGAGTACATGACGCTCGCGCGCCGGAAGACGGGCGCGCTGTTCCGCGCGGCCGCCGAGCTGGGCGCCGTCGCCGCGGGCGCCGACGGCTTCACGATCGAGTCGTTCGGCGAGTACGCCGAGCGCGTCGGCGTCGCCTTCCAGATCCGCGACGACGTGCTCGACGCGACCGCCGACGCCGACGACCTCGGCAAGCCCACGGGCGTCGACGAGGCGGTCGACCGCCCCTCGCTGCTCCAGGTGACGGACCTCACGCCGGAGGAGGCCGACCGGCGCGCCCGCGACCAGTCGGAGCAGGCGCTGGAGGCGCTGGAGACCGCGGGCATCGGCGAGTCGGACGCGCGCGGCTACCTCCGGGACCTGGCGGAGTTCGTGGTCGTGCGGGAGCGATAGGCGGGCGGCGCGACCGGGGACGCCCCGCGGCCGTCGGGAGCCCTCCCCGCGGCGCCGGCGCGTGCGGGCAGCGGCGCCGGTCGACCGGTCGACACGGGCCGTCGGCGCCGTCCAGGCTGCCGGGGTGTCACGCAGCTACTACGTCGCGAGCGACGCTGTACCGCCCGATCGTCCGGGAACGACGAGTTCAAGTAACCCCGCGCTAAGTCCCGGCAACCCCGCCCTACCATGGCTGCCCCGCCGGCGATCGACGTCGACTCGGACCCCCGGGTGACCGGTGAGTTCGTCCGACAGCTCCCGGACGACGACGGGACGGTGACCCTCGTCGGCGTCGTCCACGACCACCCGGCGAGCGTCTACCGGGTTCGACACGTCCTCGCGGCCGTCGACCCGGAGGTGCTCGCGCTGGAACTCCCGCCGATCTCGCTGCCGCTGTTCGCACAGTACGCGGCGACCGAGGAGACGCCGCCCGCCCTCGGCGGCGAGATGAGCGCGGCGATCCAGGCCGCCGACGCGGCCACCGTCGTCGGCGTCGACCGACCGACGGGCGGCTTCTTCCGGCGGTTGGGCCGGACGCTGCTCCGGGAGCGGCCGCCGTTCGAGACGGTTCGAACGCTCGGCACTCGGATCGCCGGGACGACGACGCACGCGCTCGTCTGTCTGGCCGCCGCGGGCGTCGCCGCCGCCACCTCGGTTCGACTGGAGGTGGACGCCCCCACACCCCACGACGTCTCGTGGACGGACGCCCCCGCCGACCAAGCGAGCCACGAGCGCGAGCAGGTGGACCGCTGCCGTTCGTTCATGGACGCCTTCCGGACCGCGAGCCGGTCCCGGGCCTCCCGGATCGAGGACGCCGCCCGGGAGGCGTCGATGGCCGCACGGCTCCGGGACCTCCGCGGGGACGGAGCCGACGTCGTCGCCGTCGTCGGCATCGACCACGTCGAGCCGCTGGCGGACGGCTTGGACGACGCCCCCGAGTGACCCCGCGCGCCCCCGGCGGCGTCGCGGGTACGACGGCCGCGTCCGAACTCGGGATCCAACCGGGACCACCGGGCAGCGAACCGGTCGACTACCGGCCGAGTACGGTCGGCCGACTCCGGCGTAGCACGCCGTTGTTCGCGGTGTCGAGCGTGTACGATGGGAATAACAATCGCCGCACGACGTGTGCGTCCGAGCGCGATGGACCGAAATCACGTCACCGAAGAGGACGAAGGCAAAGCGGTCGTCGACTCCGGCGGCCGGAAGATCGGGATGATCACGGAAGTGAAGTCCGGAACCGCGTACGTGGACGCCGACCCCGGGATCGGCGACTCGATCCGATCGAAACTCGGCTGGGGCGCCGCGGACGAGGACGACTACCCCCTCGACGAGAGCCGCATCCACACGATCACCGACGACGAAGTCCGACTCACGGACAGTTTCTGAGCGCCGCCGCTGCGCGGCGTCGGTTTTTTCACGGACGGTCGCCGTCCAGCGTCGTCTCCGTCGGCTGCCGGCGCGGCGGACTACGGCCGGCCGGACGACGTCGGCGGCAGCGGTGACAGGGCTCCCCGGGGTCGCTGTCGACAATGTGACCGGACCCGGGAGCGAAGCGGTCGGGGGACCGCGACGCGGGGGCCGTCAGTAGAACTCGCGGACCAGATCCATCGCGCCCTCGGGGGCGCCGTCGTGGTCGATGTCGCTCATGTCGGCGTCGAGGCCGTGGGTCTCGCCGTACGGCACGGAGTCCTCGTCCCGGTAGAGAACGCCCATGTACTCCTTGCCGGAGTCGAGCACCTTCTCCTTGGCCGCCTCGCGGTCGGTCGGGTCGTAGTCCGTCTCCGCCAGGTCGACCAGCGAGTCGCGGAAGTAGTCGTACGTGTCGACGTCGTTGAACGTGACGCACGGCGAGAACACGTTGACGAAGCCGAAGCCGTCGTGCTCGATCGCCTGCTGGACGATCTCCTGGTGGCGCAGGGCGTCGCTGGAGAACGACTGGGCGATGAACGTCGCGCCCGAGGCGAGCGCGAGCGCGAGCGGGTTGACGGGGGGCTGCTGTGGGCCTTCGGGCGTCGTCGAGGTCTCGAAGTCCTCGCGCGAGGTCGGGGAGGCCTGCCCCTTCGTGAGCCCGTAGATGCGGTTGTCCATCACGACGTAGCTCATGTCGACGTTGCGACGGACGGCGTGGACGAAGTGGCCCGCGCCGATGGAGTAGCCGTCGCCGTCGCCGCCCGCGACCATCACTTCCAGGTCGGGGTTGGCCATCTTCACGCCCGCGCCGACCGGGAGCGCGCGGCCGTGGACGCCGTGGATGGCGTAGCTGTGCATGTACGTGCCGATCTTGCCCGAACAGCCGATGCCGGCGACCACGAACGTGTTGTCGGGGTCGTTGCCCGTCTCCGCGAGCGCCTTCATCATGCCGTTCATCGTCCCGAAGTCGCCGCAGCCGGGACACCACGTGGGCTGTTTGTCGGATTTGAAGTCCGTGAACCTGACCTGTGAACTCATGCTTCCACCTCCTGCCCCTCGCCGGCGAGGGTCTCCTTGATGTCGTTCGCGAGCTCGTCCGCCTTGAACTGCACGCCGTCGTACTTGTTGATCCGCTGCACGCGCCGGAGCGTGTCGTGTTCGACCACGTCGGCGAACTGCCCCGTGGCGTTACACTCGACGACGACGACCTGGTCGGCCGCCTCGAACTCCTCGGTGAGGTCGGCGCGCGGGAAGATGTACGGGCACGAGAGGATGCGCACGTCGACCTCGTCGTCGTCGAGGTACTCCAGCGCCTCCACGAGCGTCCCCTCGTTGGAGCCCCACGTCACGACCAGGTTGTCGGCGTCGGGGTTGCCGAACTCCCGCGGCGAGAAGTCCTCGCGCTCGCGGGCGGTCTCGACCTTCCGGGCGCGCTTGTCGACCTGTTTGACGCGCATCTCGGTGTCCTCGGTCCGGCGACCCTGCTCGTCGTGTTCGAGGCCGGTGGACATGTGCGCGCCGCCGGCGGTGCCGGGGAACGCGCGCGGCGAGACGCCGTCCTCGGTGATCTCGTGGGGCTTGAAGCCGCCGGACTCGGTCTGGTGGTCCTCGATCGTGTCCTCGTCGACGACCTTGCCGCGGTCGATCTCGACGGCGTCCATGTCGAACGCCTCCGGCTCGAACGTCTGTTCGGTGACCGCCATCGCGAGGTCGGCCGCGAGGTAGACGGGCGTCTGGTACTTCTCGGCGAGGTTGAACGCCTCGACGGTCTTCCAGAAGCACTCGTTGACCGTGGTCGGGGCGAGCACGAACCGCGGGATCTCGCCGTGGCCGCCGTACAGCATCATGTTGAGGTCGCCCTGCTCCTGCTTGGTCGGCATCCCGGTGGAGGGGCCCGAGCGCATCACGTCGACGACGACCAGCGGGGTCTCGGACGTGGCGACGAGGCCGAACGTCTCGGCCATCAGGTCGATGCCCGGGCCGGAGGTGGCGGTCATCGAGCGGGCGCCCGCGCGGGCGGCGCCGAGCGCGAGGTTGATCGCGGCGAGTTCGTCCTCCGCCTGGACGACGTGGCCGCCGAAGTGCTCGATGCGCCCCTTCAGGTACGTCATCACGTCCGTCGCGGGCGTGATGGGGTAGCCGGCGTAGTACTTACAGCCGGCGGCGATGGCGCCCATGCCGATCGCCTCGTCCCCGTTGAGGAGGACGTAGTCGTTGTCGGTCGTCTCCAGGTCGTAGTCGAGGTCGGCGTCGGGGTAGTTCTCCTGAACGTACTCCTGGCCGAGGCGGGCGGCCTGCTTGTTGTTCTCGACGATCGCTTGTCCCTTGTCGCCGAAGCGCTTCTTCAGCGAGGAGTCGAGGTGCTCGATGTCGAAGCTCGTCGCCTCACACGCCGCGCCCAGCGCGACGACGTTGCGCATGATGGCGCCGCCGGCGTCCTCCGCGAGCGACTTGAGCGGCACGTCGAGGTCGACCATCCCGTCGGGGATCTCGACGTCGGCCATGGTCGTGCGGTCGCCGTCGTAGATGATGACCGAGCCCTCGTGCAGTTCGTCCATGTTCTCCTCGATCGTGCGCGGCGTGAGCGCCACGAGGACGTCGAGGCGGTCGACGACGGATCGGACCTTCTCGGTGGACGTCCGGACCTTGTAGGCGGTGTACCCGCCGCGGATCCGGGAGGCGAAGTCCTTCGAGGTGAAGACGTGTCGACCCGCCCGGGAGAGCGCCTGCGCGAAGATCTTCCCGGTGGAGTCGATGCCATCGCCGGCCTCCCCGCCGATGGCCCAATTGAAGTCCGCTGGCATACTGGTCACCCCTTCCCACGGTCGGTGGAAAAGCCTTCTGAAAGGGGGGATGCGGCGGTTCCGGCCGATCGACGGACGAACGAACTCCGATCCGAAACTGCGTGAACCGAACGGTCGGAACACGCGTTCGAACCGTACGAACGATCGGTTCTGGGGCGGATCCTCGGGCGGCGAAGCGCCCGGCCGCCGGGGGCGACGAACGCCGTCCGCCACGCGTCCGTGGCGACTTCGACTGGCGACGTCGGTCGGCGCTCGCGTGCCCCGGAAGCGACAGCTTCGGGTACCCCGGCCGGGTACGGACGCCCATGGACGCAACAGTCGCGGTGCGGTCGGTCGCGGTGGTCGGCCCGGACACGGTCGCGGTGACGCTCGACTCCCCGGACGGCTTCGACGCCAAGCCCGGACAGTTCGTGCGCCTCACCGCCACGGTCGGCGGCGAGGAGGAGTCGCGCTTCTACACCGTCTCCTCGCCCGACACCGACGGGAGCTACGAGACGACCGTCGGGCTCGACGGCGGCGAGTTCTCGCAGTACCTCGCGGACCTGACGGCGGGCGACGAGATCGAGATGAGCGGCCCGTTCGGCGACGACTACTACGAGGGCGAGGCCCGCGCGGTCGTCCTCGCGGGCGGCCCCGGCGTCGGCCCCGCCGTCGCCATCGCGGAGGCGGCGCTCGCCGCGGGCAACGAGGCCGCGGTCGTCTACCGCGACGACGAGCCGGCCCACACGGAACGGCTCGACGCGCTCCGCGAGCGCGGCGCGAGCGTCGTCGTCACGGACGGCGACGCCGACGCGGCGGTCGCGGAGGCGGTCACGGGCGCCGACGGCGAGCAGGCGTTCGTGTACGGCTTCGCCGACTTCGTCGACGCGGCGGTCGCGGCGCTGGACGCCGCCGGCTACGGGGGCGAGGCGAAAGTGGAGAACTTCGGGTAGGCGGTCGCTACCGCGTCCGCGACCGGCCGCGCGCTCAGACGAGACAGCCGCCGTCGAAGTCGGCGCGCGCGTACTCGAGGTCGAGCAGGTCGAGGATGGTGGGCGCGATGTCGAGCAGGTCGGCGTCGACGATGTTCGCGTCGGGGTCGTCGACGAACAGGGTCGCGTTCTCGAACGAGTGCATCCCGTTGCGCGGCCCCGTCGAGAACACGCCGTCGTCGTGCGGCTTGAACTTCGCCTTCAGGTCGTAGCCGTGCGTCGGGATGATCACGAGGTCGGGCGCGATGGTGTCGTGGTCGCCGCGGAACGCCTCCTCCTTCTCGACGACGCGCTTGGCGACGGGCGTGCCGTCGGGCCCCTCCAGCGACTCGATGGCCGCCTTCAGCTCGTCGCGCACCTCCTCGTACGCCGACTGCGGCACCGAGCCGCGGGGCTCGCGCCCCTCGAGGTTGAGGTACAGACGGCCGGGGATGAGCGAGTACGCCCGCGCGTCGTCGGCGATGTCGGCGAGCTCCTCGTGGTCGTCGTCCTCGAAGGTGAGCCACCCCTCGTCCTGCAGCCACTGGTTGATGTCGACCTCCCAGTCCTGGACGGTGAAGCCGTGGTCGGAGGCGACGACGAGCGTCACGTCCTCGGGGAGCATCTCGCGGATCCGGCCCACGTAGTCGTCGACCTTCTCGTAGAAGGTCATGAACTCCTCGTAGTACTCGCCGTCGCGGGCGTAGTCCTCGAACAGGAAGTGGTTCACGCGGTCGGTCGTCATGAACACGCCGAAGAACAGGTCCCAGTCGTCCTGTTCGATGTAGTGTTCGAACGCCTCCATCCGCTTGTCGATGGTCTCGTGGCAGACGTCGAGGAACTCCGACTTGTCGTCCTTGTGCCCGAGCTTGGCGTTCGTGTCGATCCGGTAGCCGATGGACTCGAGGTACTCGCGCAGGTCGTCGGGCTGGGCGGCCTTGTCGACGCCCGGCGAGAGGAACCCCGACACCATCCGCTGGACGTTGCGCTGCGGCGGGAACGTCACGGGGACGTTCAGCACCGTCGCGTCGCGCCCGTTCTCGGCGACGCGGTCCCACAGGCGGGTCGCCTGCACGTCCCGTCCCATCGGGACGTACGTGTCGTAGCTCCCCACCTCACGGTCCTGGAACCCGTACACGCCCGTCTCGCCGGGGTTGACCCCGGTCGTGAGGGCGGGCCAGCAGGCGGACGACTCCGGCGGTACGATGGAGTCGATGGCGCCGGCGGACCCCTCCTCGGCGAGGGCGGCGAAGTTCGGGAACCGGTCCGGGTGGTCCTCCAGCAGCGAGTGTGGCACCCCGTCGATGCCGACGAAGGCGACGCGGGGATCGTCGTCCCCACGCAGCCGGTCGAACAGTCCCATAGGAGGGTCATCCGCGGGGCCGCGTAAAGTAATTCAGGTTTGTACGGGCCGCCGCGCCGCCGCCCGGGGTCGCCTCGACGCGGCGCCGACGCCTCCGCGATCGGCTCGGGACCGCTCCGGAGCGCTCCCGAACCGGCCGACGACACCGTTTTGCCGCAGCCATCCGCACCGGCGGACGATGGCCGACGCCGACGCGACGGAGGGAGGACCGACCGGGGGCGGCGAACCGGACCCGTTCGACGCGTTCCGACAGGTCGTCGCGCTCCCGGGCGACGTGTTGGTGCTCTCGGCGGCGATGTTCGCGTTCAGCCTCGGCTTCCAGGCGACCGGCCGCTACCTCCCGGAGTACCTCAGCGTGCTCGGCGCCTCCAGCCTCGCGATCGGCCTGTTCGGGAGCGTCGGCAACCTGATCTCGGCGGTGTTCCCGTACCCCGGGGGCGCGCTGTCGGACCGGCTCGGTTCGCGCACGTCGCTCACGCTGTTCGGGCTGGCCTCGACGCTCGGCTTCCTCGTGTGGTGGGCCGCCGACCCCGTCCGCGACGTGGCGGTCGGGCCGACGAACCTGGCGGTCGTGCTCGTGTTCTGCGGGCTGTTCCTGTCGCAGGCGTGGAAGTCGCTGGGCCTCGGGGCCACGTTCGCCGTCTTGAAACAGTCCGTCCCGCCCGACCGGCTCGCCTCCGGCTTCGCCGCGACGGAGACGTTCCGACGGACGGCGTTCCTGCTCGGGCCGCTGGTCGCCGCCGGCGTCCTCTCGGCGTACGCGTTCGCGGCGGGGTTCCGGCTGATCCTCCTGGGGGCGGCGGTGGCGGGCGCCGTCGGCACCGTCGCGCAGTACCGCCTGTACGACGCCGCCAACGACTCGCTGGGGAAGTCGTTCGACGGCGTCGCGACGGCGGTGTCGGACCTCCGGTCGCTGCCCGACACGCTCCGTCCGCTGTTGGTCGCCGACACGCTCGTCCGGTTCGCCAACGGGATGGTGTACGTGTTCTTCGTGATCGTCGTGGTCGAGCGCGGCGTCGGCGCGACGCTGCCGGTCGTCGGCGCGCTGTCGCCGGCGGCGTACTTCGGCGTCCTCCTCGGCGTGGAGATGGCGGTGGCGCTGGTCACGATGCTCCCGGTCGCGCGCCTCGCGCGACGGGTCGGGCTGAAGCCCGTCGTCGGCCTCGGCTTCGCGGTCTACGCGCTGTTCCCCGTCCTCCTGATCGTCGCGCCCGCGGACCCCGCGGCGTACGCGGCGCTGTTCGCGTTCTCCGGGCTGCGGTTCGCGGGGCTCCCCGCGCACAAGGCACTCATCGTCGGCCCGGCCGAGGCGGACGCCGGCGGGCGGGTGACGGGGACGTACTACCTCGTCCGCAACGTCGTCACCGTCCCGAGCGCGCTCGCGGGCGGGTGGCTGTACGCCCGCGACCCGACGCTCGCGTTCGGGCTGGCGACGGCCGTCGGGCTGGTCGGGGTCGCGTACTTCGCCGCGCGCGGCCGGGAGTTCGCCGCGTACGCGCCGGGCGGCTCCCGGTAGGGCGCGCCACGGCTCGGGCTATCCGAGAGCCCGCGCGCGGACCACAGGCGCGCTCACTCCCCGTCGCCGTCCGCCGCGAGTCCGACCACCGTCCCGACGAGCGCGTCGAGGCCGTCGAGTCCGGACCGCTTGCGGAGCACGGCGGCCGCCCCCTCGATCCGTTCGTCCGGCGCGGCGGAGAACACCACCACGGGCACCGTCTCGTCGACGGCCGCGACGGTCCCCGCCACGACGCCGGCGTCCGTGAGCGGCGGGCGGTGGTCCGTGACCACGCAGTCGACGCCCTCCGCGACCGCGGCCGCGACCTCGCCGCCGTACCCGGTGCCGCGGACGTGTGTCACCTCGACCGACGGGTACGCCGCCTCCACGTACTGCTCGGTCAGCGCGCCCACCCCGACGTCGCGCTCGACGTGGAGCACCCGCACCCGTTCGGGCGCGGCGCCCGCCGCGCCCCGTTCCCCCTCCTCTACCGTGGTATCTGCTGACATACCTCTCGATACGTCCGGGCGCGTCGGGTGTATTTAACATAGACGCATTGTACGTCCGTCGCGGCGGCGGAACCGGGGCGACGGGGCTTTGACTCGTCGGCACCAACCGGGGGTCGTGAGCGAGGAACGTCTCGACGCCGACGGCCGGGACGGCGGCCCCGCGGACCCCGCCGAGGCTCGTCCCGACCGGCCGCCGATGGCCGGCCTGCTCGACACCCTCTCGGTGAAGCGCAACGTCCTCGTCGGCGTGGCGGTCGGCGTCGCGCTGGCCGCGATCGTGTACCTCGTCAGGGCGCTGGAACTGCTGGGCCCGGTCGGCGGGACGCGAACGTACCCGGTGTTGGGCGCGGACGGCTTCTTCCTGCTGTTGGCGGTCGTCCTCGCGTCGGCTACGACCCTGTTGGTCGCCTCGGTGCTCACCGTCGTCTCCGCGGTCCGGGCGGTGCGCGCGTCGACGGAGTGAGGCCCGCCGCGGGACGCTCGCTCGACCCCGGGCGAGGGTCGTCCGCCGCCGGCCGGCCGGCGGCGGAACCTCGAAGTCCGTGGAGCCCGTGAACGCTATCGATGGCCGATATCGCGGCCGAACCGCTCGTCAGACTGATCCTGACGGGCGTGTTGTGCCTCGTGCCGACGCTCGCGTTCCTCGGGCTCCTCAGACTCCTCGACAGCCTCCGCAACGACGTCCTCGTGGAGCACACGATGCGGCTGGCCGCCGAGGAGGGGGCGACCGGAGGGTTCGGGGGGACGCGCTTCGACCCCGGCGCGGCGCTGTCGTCGGGGCGTCACGGCGTCGCCGACGACGGCGCGGACGCCGACTGGGGCGACCCGGGGACGCGACGGCGGCTGGTGCTGTGTGACGCGTGCGCGACGCTCCGGTCGCCGCAACCGGGGGCGTGCCCCACCTGCGGCGCCGTCATCGAGGAGCCGGCCGACCGCGAGCCGCCGGGGTGACGCCGGGACGCCCCCGTCGCCGCGGTCACTCCCGGTCGAACGGTTCGGCCGCGCCGGCGAGCGCCGAGAGCCGCTCGGCGCCGGCGCGGGTCCCCTTCGCGACGAGCACGTCGCCCGGGCGGAGCCGGGTGTCCGCGCGCGGCGAGACGACCCACTCGCCGTCGCCGTCCTCGTCCCCGCCGTCGCCGTCGCCGCCGGCAGGACGGTCCCCGTCGCCGCCGCGACGGATCGCGATGACGCGCATCCCCGTCGCCGTCTTCACCTCGCGGTCGCCGAGCGTCGCCCCGGCGAGGTCGCCGTCGGGGGCGACGACGAGCCTGACGATCACCTCGTCGGACTCCTCGACGGCCTCGGCGACGACGGGGTGGGTGTCGAGCCCCCTGAGCACGCCCTCGCCGATCTCGAGGGCGGCGTCGCTGATCACCTCCGTCGCCGACGCGAGGTGGACCAGCCCGCGGAGGCTCACCGGGTCGTCGACGCGGGCGGCCGCGCGGAGCGTCCACGCCTCGAAGCGCGACTTGAGGGCGTCCACCTCCGCCTCCAACTCGGCCACCTCCTCGGCGACGCCGCGGCTGTCGAACAGCACGGCGCCGTACGCCAGATCGACCGCGAGTTCGCTCATGTTCTTCATCAACACGATCGAGTCGACGGCGCGCTCGAGGTCCGCGTCCGCGGGGTCGGGCGCGGCGGGCGGCTCGTACGCCTCGCCGACGGCGGCCTCGTACACCTCCCGGAGCCCCTCCTCGAACCCGCGGAGGAACAGGGTGTCTCCCGCGCGCAGTTCCGTCTCCCGGTCGGGGTTGGTGATCCACCGCGCCTTGCCGGTCGCCTGGTCGCGCCGGACGGCGATGACGCGCACGCCGGTGTCGGTCTCCATGTTGATCCCGCCGAGCGTCCGGCCGGCGTAGCCGGAGTCGTCGACGACCGGGACGCGCACGAGCGTCTCGACGGCCTCCGGCAGCGCCGCCCGCATCGCGTCCGGGAGGCCGACGTCCTCCAACACGATCTTGGCGATGTCGCCGGCGGCGTCGCTGATCTTCTCGGCGGCGCCGACCATCCCCAACACGGGCGCCAGTTCCTCCACGTCCTCGGGCGACCGGGCGGCCATCATCACGCTCATGCGCGCCTGCAACTGGAGCACGTCCATCCGCGACTCCAGCGCCAGCACCTCGGCCGCGAGGTCGGGGTTGCCGTGCAGCACCGCGGAGAAGGAGAGGTCGATGAGGAGTTCGGCGGTGTCCTTCATCTCGGCCAACACGGCCTTGACGCTCACCGGCTCGTACTCGACTGGCTCGTCGCGGTGCATCGGTTCGGCCGGAGTTCGCGCGGCCGGCGGATAACAGTTCGCTCGGCGACGCCCGCGCCCGGCGGCTACTCGGCGTCGTGGAACAGCCGGTAGGAGGTGCGACCGACGGCGACGTCCTTCTCCTCGCCGTCGGGGGCGACGCTGGAGACGAGCGTGTCGGTGTACCCCATCGACCCGCCCGCCCGGAGCACCTCCGCCTCGACGCGGAGGTCGTTCGTCGCCGGGCGGAGGTACGTGACGTTCAGGTCCGTCGTCGCCAGCGACCCGGTCGTCGGGTCGTCGAACGTCGACCGGAGCGCGAACCCCGAGGCCGTGTCGACGAGCGTCGCCGCGATGCCGCCGTGGATGGAGCCGACGGGCGAGCCGGGGTTGACGAGCTTCTCGTGGTACGGGACGGACATGACGATGCGGCCGCGCTCCAGCTCCTCGACGGTGAGGTCGAGCCACGAGAGGAAGCCGTGGCTCTCGATGAACGCCTGCAGCAGCTCGACGTGGTCGGCGTCGATGGGGTCGTCGCTCATACGCTCGGGGGCGACGCCGGCCCACTTCACGGTTCGGTTCCCCGGTCGCGGCGCCCCCGGATCAGTCGTCGCCCGGGGTGCGCCCGATCTCGTCGACGGGCGTCTGTCCCGGGGGCGCCTCCCCGTTGCCGCCCTCGCCGAAGCCGGCCGAGAGGATCCGGGTGAGCGCCTCCTCGACCTTCTCGTCGGTCTCGTCGAGGTCGGCCGGCTCGACCTCCATCACGAACCCGGTGGTGATGTTGGGCGCCGTCGGCATGAACACGACCTCGCGGCCGTCCGAGGTGGTCTGGCCGGTCTTGAACGCGGTCATGCGCATCCCGTCCCACGGCTCCAGCTTCACGGGGGTCTGGAGGTCCTCCGTGCCTGTGAGGGCGGTCTCGACGGCGAGCTTCGAGGCGTTGTAGATGACCCGGAGCCCGGGCACGCGGTTGATCATGTCGTCGAGGAACCCCTCGACGAGCCGGCCGGAGGTGGTCCGCATCAGGTAGCCCGCGGAGAAGACGATGAGGACGAACACGACGAGCGCGACGAACACCTCGGCGAAGCGGTACAGCGCCGGGAGCAGCGGCTCGACGTACTCGGCGACCGGGGCGAACAGCGAACTCGGCGGGATCGACGGCGTCTGTCCCTCCGGCGGGCCGATCCGCGGGACGAACGGGAGGGTGGCGAGCGCGCTGTACAGCCAGTTCGCGACGAAGAGGATGACGAGAATGGGGGCGACGACGACGAGGCCGCTCGCGAAGTCGCGCTTCCACGTGGACATTCGGTGCTCACGACTCCGTGCGTGGCGGAGGCATATCAGCCCTTCTACACCGAGCAGTCGGCGGCGGCCGACGCCGGGCGCGAGCCCACCCGCGACCCGTCAGACCCCGGCGACCGCGCGCAGCGCGAACAGCAGGTTCTCCTTGCGCTCGCGCACCCGCCGGTAGAAGTACGAGACCCACTTGCCGCCGTACGGCGCGTACTGCCACACCTCGACCCCCTCGGCCGCGAGCCGGCGCTGTTCGTCCTCGCGCACGCCCATGAGCATCTGCACCTCGTAGTCGGCGTCGTACTCCGCCGACAGCTCCGCGGCCAGCGAGATCATCTTCGGGTCGTGGCTCCCGACGGCGATGCCGGCGTCGCGCTCCTTGAACAGGAACTCGAGATCCTCGCGGTACGCCTCGTTCACGTCCGCCTTGTCCGTGTAGGCGATCGACTCGGGCTCGTCGTACGCGCCCTTCACCAGCCGGATCTTCCCGGGCACGTCGACGAGGCGGTCGAGGTCCTCGCGCGTGCGCCGGAGGTTCGCCTGCACGCACAGCCCGACCCCGCCCTCGAACTCCCGGGCGAGGTCCTCGAACGTGTCGAGCGTCACGTCGGTCGTCTCGTGGTCCTCCATGTCGCACCAGACGAACACGCCGTGTTCGTCGCCAGCCTCGACGACCCGCCGGAGGTTCTCGCGGAACACGTCGTCGCCGACGTCGATGCCGAGTTGGGAGGGCTTGACGGAGACGCAGGCGTCGAGGTCGGTGGCGCCGATGTCGCGCAGTATCTCGACGTAGGTGTCGGCGTCGCCGTCGGCCGGCGCCCGCTCGTGGTAGTGTTCGCCGAGGAGGTTGAGGATCACGTTCACGCCGTCCTCGTTCGCCCGGCGGACGTGGTCGAACGCCGCGGCCGGCGTCTCCCCCGCGACGAACCGGCTCGCGATGGGTGGGATCATGTCGCTGGCACCGCTTGCCGGGCGGCGCTCTTGAGTGTTACCGGATCGCGGCGGCGGGACGCCGACGTCCGGCGGCGGGTCCGGCGCGACAACGCGCGACCGTCCGGGCGACGTGCCGACGCCCCTCGACGGCGAATCCCCGCGTTTAACACGCCGCCGCGAACACGGTCACGGCGATGGCAGGACTCGTGGGGGTCGTCGCGGGCGCGCTGTGGGCGATGCTGCCGGCGTACGTCCCGAACAACGCCGCGGTGCTCGCGGGCGGCGGCGCGCCCATCGACGGCGGCCGCACGTGGGGCGGGCGACGGGTCCTCGGCGACGGGAAGACGTGGCGCGGCACCGCCGTCGGCACCGTCGCCGGCGTCGCGCTCGCGTTCGCGCTGAACGCGGCGACGCCCGTGGTGGCCGACACCCTCGGGCTCGCGGCCGGCGTGCTCCCGACGTTCCCGCCGCTGGCGGCCCTGGGACTCGCGCTGGGCGCGATGCTGGGCGACATCGGCGCGTCGTTCCTCAAGCGTCGAACGGGGCGCGAGCGGGGCGCCTCCTTCCCCGGGCTCGACCAGCTGGACTTCGTGGTCGGCGCGCTCGCCGTCTCGCTGGCGCTGGCGCCCGACTGGACGCTCGCGACGTTCACCCCCGAACGCCTCCTCGTCGTCCTCGTCGCCACGCCCGTGCTCCACGTCGTCACGAACGTGATCGCATACCTGATCGGCGCGAAGAACGAGCCGTGGTGAGCGGCGCTCGTTTCGCCCGTCGCGCTCCTCGCCCCGTGGTCCCGAATCACTCCTGAGAATCGGCCCGACGCGGTTTTGTCCCCCTGCCGCGCTCGATGCGGTGTGAGCGAACCGGACGCCGCCAAGCCGGACGATCCTTTCGCCGAGGAGGACGAGGAGGAGCGGCTGACGGTCCGGGAGCATATCCGTGTCATGTTCCCGACTATCGCCATGGCGTTCCTCCTGTTCGCGGCCGCGAGCGTCGCCGGCATCGGCGGCGTCGTGGCGACGGGGCTCGGCGGCGAGCCGATCGACCGGCCGGAGGCGTTCGCGTTCGGCGTCGACGCGACCGGGAACGACACCGCGATCGTGATCCAACACCCCGGCGGGGTCGTCCCCTCGGAGGACCGCGTCGTCGTCGTCGACGAGGCGGGCACGAAGGTGCCGTGGACCGACCTCCGAACCGACGTCGGCGAGGCGCGCATCACCGGTCGGAGCGCCCTCGCGTGCCCGACGCAGGGCGCGACGTACCGCGTCGTCTTCGAGGGCCGCGCCGCCGACCACACCATCGACGCCTACGAGGTCGACGCGCCGGTGCCCGCCAGCGTCGTGGAGCGCTGCGAGGCCGCGAACTGACCGGGCGGCCGGCCGACCTCCCCGCGGCGGACCGATAGCCTTTCGCGGCGGGCCGCGCCTCCCACTCGTATGAGCGACACCGACGGCGAGGACGCGGACGCCGAACTGATCGCCGCCTTGCGCGACGCGGACGCCGTGCTGTTCGGGGAGTTCGAGCTCTCCCACGGCGGGACGAGCGACTACTACGTGGACAAGTACCGCTTCGAGACGGACCCGACGTGTCTCCGCCTCATCGCCGACGCCTACGCCGAGCGCGTGGGCGACGCGAAGCTCGCGGGCGTCGCGCTCGGCGCCGTCCCGCTCGTCGCCGCCACGAGCGTCGAGACCGGCTCCCCGTACGTCATCGTCCGCAAGGCCGCCAAGGAGTACGGCACCGGCAACCGCATCGAGGGCGAGCTGCGCGAGGGCGAGGAGGTCGTCGTGTTGGAGGACATCGCCACGACCGGGCAGTCCGCGCTCGACGCGGTCGAGGCGCTCCGCGACGCCGGCGCGACGGTGAACCGCGTGCTCGTCGTCGTCGACCGCGAGGAGGGCGCCCGGGAGTTGCTCGCCGAGCACGACGTCGAGTTGGAGTCGCTGCTGACGGCCTCGCGCCTGCTCGCGGACCGCTGACGGCCCCGCTCGGGTGCTCGGCGCCGGCTCGCTCCGCGTGTCACGCTTGCACAAGGATGCGGTTCGGGCGCGCTCTCCGTTCCGAAGTGTTCATACTTGCACGAACGAGCATAGGTGCATGAACAGGGCCGAGAAGGCCGCCCTGCAGTTGCAGGCGGTCGCCGTGTTGCGGACGCTGAAGGAGACGCGCACGTACGACGAACTCGCCGAGGTGACCGGCCTGCCGGCGGGCGACCTGAACCGCTACGTCAACGGCCACGTCCTCCCGGGCGCCGAGCGCGCCCAGGAGGTCGTCGGCGGCATCGGCCGCGAGACGCTCGCGGCGGAGTTGGAGGCGCGCATCGGGTTCGACGAGGAGGGGTACGTCGACAACTCCGGCGTCGTGTTCGACCAGCCGTTCCTCGATCTGGTCGCGCCCGTCGCCGCCGAGTCGTTCGCCTTCGACACGCCGGACGTGGTGTTGACGGCCGCGACCGACGGGATCACGCTGGGGGCGGCGATGGCGAGCCACTTCGACGCCCGCGTCGCCTACGCGAAGAAGTCGAAGGAGACCGCCGTCGAGGAGTTCATCGAGTCGCGCCAGCGCCTCGCCAGCGGGATCGAGTTGACGTACTACCTCCCCGCGGGCGCCATCGACGCCGGCGAGTCGGTGCTCGTCGTCGACGACCTGATCCGCTCGGGCGAGACGCAGGAACTCCTCCTCGACATCGCCCTCCAGGCGGACGCGAACGTGGCCGGCGTGTTCGCGCTCATCGCGGTCGGCACCGAGGGCACCGACCGCGCGGCGGAGATCACGGACGCGCCGGTCGGGGCGTTGACCGAGTTCGAGTAACCCGAGCCGCGAGCGGGACCCCGATCCGCGAGGGGACACGTGCCGCCCCTGCGACGCGCGGCGGCCGCCCGCGACTTCGTTGCACGCGAGCACGACCGAGGGATTTCGGGACGGATCGTTCTCCTGACGCGTTCGAGCCGACAAATACCCAAGTTCGTGAATATCTCGTCGGCAAAAAGCCGAATTCTTAAGTGAAGTATGCACAAGTGTGCCGCTATGGGGCTGCAACAACAGTTGGCGGAGTACTTCGAGTTCGAGGAACTCGGGACGGATCTCCGGACCGAAGTGGTCGCGGGGCTGTCCACGTTCCTCACGATGAGCTACATCGTGTTCGTGAACCCGAGCATCCTCGTCGGCGGCACCGAGGGGTCGCCCGTCGGCGTGAAGCCGGGGATCATCGTCGAGGGCGTCTCCTACGCACAGACCGTGCAGATGGTCGCCGTGGTGACGCTCATCGCGGCGGCCGTGGCGACGCTGATCATGGCGCTGTACGCCAAACGGCCGTTCGGGCAGGCGCCCGGCCTCGGCCTGAACGCGTTCTTCGCGTTCACGGTCGTCGGCGCGCTCGGCGTGCCGTGGGAGACGGCGCTGGCGGCCGTCGTCGTCGAGGGGCTCCTCTTCATCCTCCTCACGGCGGTGGGCGCGCGCAAGTACGTGATCAACGCCTTCCCGACGCCGGTGAAGCTCGCGGTCGGGACCGGTATCGGGCTGTTCCTCACGATCATCGGGCTGGAGGCGATGGGGATCGTCGTCGACGACCCGGCGACGCTGGTCACCCTCGGCGCGGTCGCGTCCGACCCCGTCGCCATCGTCTCGGTGGTCGGGCTGTTCCTCACGTTCGCGCTGTACGCCCGCGGGATCCGGGGCTCGATCGTGCTCGGCATCCTGTTCACGACCGTGATCGGCTACGTCGCCGCACAGGTCGGGCTCGGCTCTCCGGCCGCGCTCACCGGCCAACTCGGCGCGCAGGCGACCTACGACATCTCGCCGCTCGCGGGCGCGTTCGTGACGGGCCTGCAGGACGTCGACGCGCTGGCGTTCTCGCTGATCGTGTTCACGTTCTTCTTCGTCGACTTCTTCGACACCGCGGGCACGCTCGTCGGCGTCGGGCAGGTCGCGGGCTTCCTCGACGAGGACGGCGACCTACCCGAGATCGAGAAGCCGCTGATGGCCGACGCGGTCGGCACCACCGTCGGCGGGATGCTCGGCACGTCGACGGTGACGACGTACATCGAGTCCGCCGCCGGCGTCGAGGAGGGCGGTCGCTCCGGCATGACCGCGCTCGTGGTCGCGCTGCTGTTCCTCGTGTCGCTCGCGTTCGTCCCCATCGCCGCGGCCGTCCCGCTGTACGCCAGCCACATCGCGCTGGTCGTCATCGGGATCGTGATGCTGCGCAACGTCGTCGAGGTCGCGTGGGACGACATCACGGTCGCCATCCCCGCCGGGATGACGATCCTGATCATGCCGTTCACCTACTCCATCGCGTACGGCATCGCCGCGGGCATCGTCTCGTACCCGCTGGTGAAGCTGGCGGCCGGGCGCCGCGGAGAGATCCGCCCGGGCCACTGGGCGCTGGCCGGCGCGTTCGTCCTCTACTTCGTCGTCCGGACGGGCGGCGTGTTGACCGGCGCGGTCTGACCGGACCGAACGACACCGTCCCCGCCTCCCGCTCCTCCGTCGGACGGCGACTTCCCGCTCCCCGGTAGCGGAGCACAAGAGTTTCCACCCCGCACCCCGCCGTTCGGGGTATGGCTGACTCCCTCCCCGTCTCCCGACGGACCGCGGCACGCGCCCTCGTCGCGGTCGTCGTGCTGGGGCTGTTCGCCCCCGCGGCCACGCAGGCGATCGCGCCGGGCGACTCGGGCACGCCCGGCACCGTCGGCCTCGAGAAGGGCACCATCGCCTCGGAGCCCGATGGCTCCACCGTCGTCGCGATCCAGGGGTTCCACTTCCAGGGGCAGGGCGCCGAGAAGAAGCCCGCCCGGCTCGTGAGCGCCGCGCCGAACGGCTCCACCGAGTGGGTGTACGACGGCTCGAACCAGGACGCGCGGTGGTTCTACGACGTCGACCCGCTCCCGAACGGGAACCTCCTCGTGGTCGGCACCAACGCCGACGGCACGACCGTCGCCGAGTTGGACCCCGAGACCCGCGAGCCCGTCTGGACGGAGTTCCTTGACCTCCACGACACTCACGACGTGGACATGCTCCCCAACGGGAACCTCGTGATCGCGAACATGCGCCAGTGGGACGAGGCCGAGGGGGTCTCGAACGACCGGATCCTCGTGTACAACCGCACGACCGACGCGGTCGTGTGGGAGTGGGTGTTCCGGAACCACTACCCGAACGACACCGACGGCGGGTTCAACGAGGACTGGACCCACGTCAACGACGTCGACCGGATCGCCGAGGGGCAGTACCTCGTCTCCCCGCGCAACTTCGACCAGGCGATCGTGATCAACCGGTCCACGAAGGAGATCGACTACCGGCTCGGCAGCGACGGGAACCACGACGTCCTGGACGAACAGCACAACCCCGACTGGCTCGTCAGCGAGGAGGGGAACCCGACGGTGCTCGTCGCCGACTCCGAGAACGACCGCGTCGTCGAGTACGAGCGCACGGACGGCGAGTGGACGAAGACCTGGGAGGTGGGTACCGGCCAACTCGCGTGGCCCCGCGACGCCGACCGACTCCCCAACGGGAACACGCTGATCACCGACTCCCTCAACCACCGCGTGATCGAGGTGACGCCACGCGGGGAGATCGTCTGGGAGTACTACGCCACGTGGGGACCGTACGACGCCGAACGGATCGGCACCGGGGACGGCTCGAACGGGCCGACGATGGCCGACCAGGGCGTGACCGGGAGCTACCGGCTGTACGGGTCGGCCGGACTCATCGAGGGGACCGGCGACACGCTGACGTTCGCCGCCGCGGTGCAGAACACCTTCGCCGGCACGCCGCTGCGCGGGCCGGCCACCGAGTTCGCGGACACGTGGGCCGGCGTGACGCCGTGGGTCCGTCCGGTCTGGATGGGGTCGTGGGCGTTCGCCGGGGCGGTCGGCGGGCTGCTCGTCCTGCTCGGGTGGGCGGTCGCGGAGGCGGTGTCGGCCCGCGAGTCGATCCGTCGGGGCGTCCGGCGGGCGGCCGAGGACGTCCGGACGCGCTGAGGCGGGCGCCCCCGGTCGTCCCGCTCCGCCGGGCGACGCCGCCGGCAGCCGGCGGGGACGGATTCGCTCGACGCTGCGAACACCGTCGCAGTGCACCACTCGGCTCGGGTCGCTCGCCGACGCTTTCCGCAAACACCTTATATCGACGTGGCACAAGTCACAGACGACGAATATCCATGCCGAGACCCGAAGTTCTCGAACGCGTGAAGGAGGCCGAAGCCGACGCCGAGGAGACGATCGCCGAGGCGGAGGCCGCCCGCGAGGCGCGGATCTCGGAGGCCCGCTCGGAGGCCGACGAGATCGTCGCCGACGCCGAGGCGGAGGCCGAGCGCCTCGAGGCCGACCGCCTCGAGGAGGCACGCGAACAGATCGAGGAGAAGCGCGAGGAGATCATCGCGGAGGGCCGCCGCGAGCGGACCGAACTCGTCGACGAGGCGAGCGACCGGGTCGACGAGGTCGTCGAGTTCGCGGTGGAACGGTTCGAGGAGGCGGTACATGCTCAGGCCTGAGCGGATGAGCAAGGTCTCGGTGACGGGCTCCAAGGCGTACCTGGAGCCGGTCGTCGAGGCGGTCCACGGCCTGAACCTGCTCCACGTCACCGAGTACGGCGGCGGTTGGGAGGGGTTCGTGCAGGGGAACCCGCAGGAGGGCGCCGAGGACGCGGCCGAGAAGCTCGTCACGGTCCGGTCGCTGAAGTCGATCCTCGACGTCGACGACGGGGACGCCACGCCGGGTCGGTCGAGCGTCGTCGTCGACGACGACGAGCTCGCGACCGAACTCGAGGACCTCCGCGAGCAGGTCAACGACCTCGAGGACCGTCGCAACGATCTCCAGTCGCAGCTCCGGTCGACCGAGGAGCGCATCGAGGCGGTCGAGCCGTTCGCCGCGCTCGGCATCGACCTCGACCTCCTGCAGGGGTACGACTCCCTGCAGGTCGCCGTCGGCGAGGGCGACCGCGACGCCGTCGAGCGCGCGGTCGTCGACGCGCCCGCGGTCACGTCGTACGAGATCTTCGGCGACGACGTCCTCGCGGTGTTCGCCCGGACGGAGCACGACGACGGGGACGCGCTGGCCGACGCGCTGGTGAGCGCCGAGTTCGCCGCGCTGTCGGTGCCCGAGATCGACGAGGACGGCGTCTCGCCCCAGGAGTACGTGAGTTCGCTGGAGGCCGAGCGCAGTAACACCGCGACCGAACTCGAACGCGTCGAGGCCGAACTGACGGAGGTCGCGGACGACGCCGCCGACTTCCTGCTGCAGGCCGAGGAGACGCTCGCCGTCGCGGTCCAGAAGGCCGAGGCGCCGCTGTCGTACGCGACGACGCGCAACGCGTTCGTCGCCGAGGGGTGGATCCCGACCGAGCGCGTGACGGCGTTCAAGTCGACGCTGAAGGACGCGGTCGGCGGCCACGTCGAGGTCGAGGAGGTCGAGCGCGCCGAGTTCGGCTCCGACGGGGACGTGCAGGTCCGCGAGGACGTCCCGCCCGCCGTCGAGGAGGCTGGCCCGGAGACGGGCGTCGAGGCCGACGAGGAGGCCGGACAGGCGGACCGCCAGCGGGCGGTCGCGGATGGCGGCGGCAACGTCGTCATGCGGAAGGACGACCCGCCGGTCATCCAGAAGAACAGCAGCCTGGTCGCGCCGTTCGAGGTGCTCGTCCAGGCGGTCGGGCGCCCGAACTACCGCGAGTTCGACCCGACGATCATCCTGTTCCTGACGTTCCCGCTGTTCTTCGGGTTCATGATCGGGGACCTCGGCTACGGTCTCGTGTACGCGGGGATCGGGTACTACCTCTACTCGAACTTCGACTCGCCGGCGTTCAAGTCGATGGGCGGCGTGACGATCACCGCCGGGGTGTTCACCGCCCTGTTCGGGATCCTCTACGGGGAGTTCTTCGGCCTCCACCTGATCGCCACGTACCTCTGGGAGGGCGTCGTCGGCCTCTCGAGCGCGCCGCTCCACAAGGGGCTCCAGCCGGCGGACATCTACTGGGCGAACGCGTGGATCGTCGTGAGCGCGCTCGCGGCCGTCGTCCACCTGGACATCGGCTACGTGCTCAGCTTCCTCGAGGAGTACGAGTTCCACGGCTTCAAGGACGCCATGCTGGAGTCGGGCTCGTGGCTGCTGATGATGAACGGCTTCTGGGTGTTCATCCTCAGCGACGTCGCCTCGGGCGTGAAGCCGGGGTTCATCTACACCGTGTTCAACGGCGAGCCGTTCTCGCTCGGCTTCGCCGGCTTCTCCGCGACCGTCGGGTACGCGGGGCTGGCGGTGTTCGGCGTGGGCCTGGTGCTCATCTGGCTGTCCGGCGAGTGGGGCGAGGCCATCGAGGCCCTGTTCATGCAGGTGCTGGTCAACGGGCTGTCGTACGCCCGGCTGGCCGCGGTGCTGCTCGCGAAGGCGGGGATGGCGTTCGTCGTCAACCTCCTGTTCTTCGGGGCGTACACCGTCGACGGCGAGTTCCACTTCATGCTCAGCCACGACGCGGCGTACTACACGGCCGAGTACGGGAACGAGGCGACGTTCTCGATCATGTTCCCCGGGCTGATGCACGGGGGCGCGGCGTCGCTCGTCGGCGGCCTGGTCATCCTCGTGTTGGGCCACCTGTTGGTCCTCGCGCTGGGTGTCACGTCCGCCGGCCTGCAGGCCGTCCGCCTGGAGTACTACGAGTTCTTCTCGAAGTTCTTCGACGGCGGCGGCCGCGAGTACGTCCCGTTCGGGACGGAGCGGCAGTACACGGCCGACGAGTAACGCGGGCCGGCACGGACCGGCCTCACACGCGGGCGACACCCGCGTCACTCCTCGCCCCCCGAGTGGGGGTCGATGACACGGAGAGCGACCGCCGAAGCGACCGTTTTCGGTCGTCTCGTCGCTCGTTTTGGGAACCTTTATGCACTCTCTGGAACCAACCACGACCTGTCCGACGTTAGGCATCCGCCTACCAACTACCATGCTCGAAATCGCACCCCAACTCGCTAGTGTCGTACTGCAGGACGCCGCTCCCGCCATCCCCCCGCTGTCCGCCGCCGCGCTCGGCGTCGGTCTCGCCGCGTTCGGCGCGGGTTACGCGGAGCGTGGCATCGGGTCGGCCGCGATCGGCGCCGTCGCCGAGGACGAGGACCTGTTCGTGCAGGGCCTGATCTTCACGGTCCTGCCGGAGACCCTCGTCATTCTCGCTCTGGTCGCCATCTTCCTGGTCCAGTAAACCGCCTCCTCCCTTTCCACCATGAGTTTAGAGACAGTCGTCGAAGACATCGAGGCCGAGGCCAACGCGCGTGCGGAGGAAATCCGCGAAGCGGGCGAGGAGCGCGCGGCCGAGATCGTCGCCGAGGCTGAGGAGGAGGCCGACCGTATCGTGCAGGAACGAGAACAGCAGGTCGAGCGCCAGATCGACCAGGAGCGCGAGCAGACGCTCTCGGCCGCGAAGCTGGAGGCAAAACAGCAGCGCCTCGAGGCCCGCCGGGACGTGCTCGCCGACGTGCGCGAGCGCACCGAGGCGGCCATCGTCGACCTCGAGGGCGACGACCGCGAGGAGCTGACCCGGTCGCTGCTCGACGCCGCGGCGCCGGAGTTCGAGGACGACGAGTCCGTCGCCGTCCACGGCCGCGCCGACGACGAGGAGCTGCTGACGGAGATCCTCGCGGACTACGAGGGCTGGTCGTTCGCCGGCGATCGCGACTGCCTCGGCGGCGTCGTCGTCGAGAGCGAGGAGTCGCGCGTCCGGGTGAACAACACGTTCGACTCGGTCCTCGAGGAGGTCTGGGAGGACAACCTCAAGGAGCTGAGCGACCGACTCTTCGAAGATGAGTAAGAGCGCCGGCACGTCGAACCCCGAGTACGTCAACGCCCGCGTCCGGTCGCGGCGAGCGGGGCTGTACGAGGAGGACGACTACCGGAAACTGGTCCGCATGAGCCCGGCGGAGATCGCCCGGTTCATGGAGGAGTCGCCGGCGTACGAGGAGGAGATCAACCGGCTCGGGTCGCGGTTCTCGGGCGTGGACCTCATCGAGTACGCGCTGAACGCGAGCCTCGCCGAGGACTTCGAGGACATCCTCCACTGGTGTGAGGGCGAGCTGTACGGGCACGTCGCCCGCTACCTCCGGAAGTTCGACGCGTGGAACGTCAAGACCGTCCTGCGGGGCATCTACGCCGACACCGAGCGGGAGGCCGTCGACGACGACCTCATCCGCGCCGGCGAGTTCGACGGCAAGCTCCTCGACCGCCTGCTCGACGCGGGCGCCATCGACGAGGCCGTCGAGATGCTGTCGGGGACGGTGTTCGGCGACCCGCTCGCCGACGCGCTCGAGGACTACGAGTCGTCCGGCGTGCTGGTGCCGCTGGAGAACGCGGTCGACCGCGCGTACTACGAACTGCTGCGCACCGACGACCTGTCGGGCGAGGCGCTCGCGGAGTACCGCGAGTTCCTCGAGGCGGAGATCGACTTCCGGAACGCGATCAACGCGCTGCGGCTCGCGCGGTCGGGTGCGGACCTCGACCCCTCGGAGTACTTCATCGAGGGCGGGGTGTTGTTCACGGCGGCCGAGCTGAGCCAACTGGCGTCCAACACGGACGAACTGGTCGCCCGGATCCGCGAGTCGCGCTACGGCGACGCGCTCTCGGACGCGCTGTCGGAGCTCGAGGGGGCCGAGAGCCTCATCGGCTTCGAGCACGCGCTGGAGGCGGCGCTGCTGGAGTACGCAGACTCGCTGGGACTGATCCACCCGCTGTCGGTGACGCCGGTGGTGTCGTACGTGCTCGCGAAGGAGCGCGAGGTCGACAACATCCGGGCGATCGCCCGCGGCAAGGAGGCCGGCCTCGAGCCCGACGAGATCGAGGACGAACTGGTGATCCTATGAGTCAGGAGATAGCCGTCGTCGGCAGCCCCGAGTTCACCACCGGGTTCCGACTCGCCGGCGTCCGCAAGTGTGCGAACGTCCCGGACGACGAGAAGGACGAGCGCCTCGACGACGCCGTCGAGGACGCGCTGACCGACGACGACGTGGGCATCGTGGTGATGCTCGACGAGGACCTCGACCACCTCTCGCGGACGGTCCGCCGGGACGTGGAGGGGAGCGTCGAGCCCGTACTGGTCACGCTCGGCGGCGGCGCCGGGAGCGGCCTGCGCGAACAGATCAAGAGAGCCATCGGGATCGACCTGATGGACGAGGACGAGTGAATATGAGTCAGGCAAGCGAAACCGAGACGACCGACGGAACCGGACGCATCAAGAGCGTGAGCGGCCCGGTCGTGACAGCTGTCGACCTCGACGCCCGCATGAACGACGTCGTCTACGTCGGCGACGAAGGGCTGATGGGCGAGGTCATCGAGATCGAGGGCGACGTCACGACCATTCAGGTGTACGAGGAGACCTCCGGGATCGCCCCCGGCGAGCCCGTCGAGAACACGGGCGAACCCCTCACCGTGGACCTGGGGCCCGGCATGCTGGACGCCATCTACGACGGCGTGCAGCGCCCGCTCGACGTGTTGGAGGAGAAGATGGGCAGCGCGTTCCTCGACCGCGGTGTCGACGCGCCCGGCATCGACCTCGAGAAGGAGTGGGAGTTCACTCCCGAGGTCGAGGCCGGCGACAGCGTCGAGCCCGGCGACGTCGTGGGCGTCGTGCCCGAGACGGTCACCATCGACCACAAGGTCATGGTGCCGCCGGACTACGAGGGCGGCGTCGTCGAGAGCATCGAGGAGGGCTCCTTCAACGTGGAGGAGGCCGTCGTCACGCTCGAGAACGGCGAGGAAGTGACGATGCGCCAGGAGTGGCCGGTTCGCGAGAAGCGGCCGACCGTCGAGAAGCGGACGCCCCGCGAGCCGCTCGTGTCGGGCCAGCGCATCCTCGACGGCCTGTTCCCCATCGCGAAGGGCGGGACGGCCGCCATTCCGGGGCCGTTCGGCTCGGGGAAGACCGTCACCCAGCACAGCCTCGCCAAGTTCGCCGACGCCGACATCGTCGTCTACGTCGGCTGTGGCGAGCGCGGCAACGAGATGACCGAGGTCATCGAGGACTTCCCCGAGCTGGAGGACCCGAAGAACGGGAACTCCCTGATGGCCCGGACCTCGCTCATCGCGAACACCTCGAACATGCCCGTGGCCGCGCGCGAGTCGTGCGTGTACACCGGCATCACCATCGCGGAGTACTACCGCGACATGGGGTACGACGTGGCGCTGATGGCCGACTCCACCTCGCGGTGGGCGGAGGCCATGCGCGAGATCTCCTCGCGCCTCGAGGAGATGCCCGGCGAGGAGGGGTACCCCGCGTACCTCGCCGCGCGCCTCGCGGAGTTCTACGAGCGCGCCGGCTACTTCGAGAACCTCAACGGCACCGAGGGCTCCGTCTCCGCGATCGGCGCGGTTAGTCCCCCCGGCGGCGACTTCTCCGAGCCGGTCACCCAGAACACGCTGCGTATCGTGAAGACGTTCTGGGCGCTCGACGCCGACCTGGCCGAGCGTCGCCACTTCCCGGCGATCAACTGGAACGAGTCGTACTCGCTGTACCAGGAGCAGCTCGACCCCTGGTTCCAGGAGAACGTCGCGGAGGACTGGTCCGAGCGGCGGCAGTGGGCCGTCGACACGCTCGACGAGGAGGGCGAACTGCAGGAGATCGTCCAGCTCGTCGGGAAGGACGCCCTGCCGGAGGACCAGCAGCTGACCCTCGAGGTCGCGCGCTACCTGCGTGAGGGGTACCTCCAGCAGAACGCGTTCATCGACGTGGACATGTACTGTCCGCCCGAGAAGACGTACGCGATCCTCTCGACGATCCAGACGTACAACGACGAGGCGTTCGACGCGCTCGACGCCGGCGTCCCCATCGAGGACATCACGGCCATCGACGCGGCGCCGAAGCTCAACCGCATCGCCACGCAGGAGGACTGGGAGACGTACGTGGCGGAGCTGAAGGAGGAACTCACCGAGCAGCTGCGCTCGCTCTACTGAACCATGAAAGAGTACAAAACCATCACGGAAGTCAGCGGCCCGCTGGTGTACGCCGAGGTCGACGAGCCCATCGGCTACGACGAGATCGTCGAGATCGAGACGCCGAGCGGCGAGACGAAGCGCGGTCAGGTCCTCGAATCCGAGGAGGGCATCGTCGCCATCCAGGTGTTCGAGGGCACCACCGGCATCGACCGGAACGCCTCGGTTCGCTTCCTGGGCGAGACGCTGAAGATGCCCGTGACCGAGGACCTGCTCGGTCGCGTGCTCGACGGCTCCGGCAACCCGATCGACGGCGGCCCGGAGATCGTCCCGGACGAGCGCCGCGACATCGTCGGCGCCGCGATCAACCCGTACAGCCGCGAGTACCCCGAGGACTTCATCCAGACGGGCGTCTCGGCCATCGACGGGATGAACACGCTCGTGCGCGGCCAGAAGCTCCCGATCTTCTCGGGCTCGGGCCTGCCGCACAACGACCTCGCGCTCCAGATCGCCCGGCAGGCGACCGTGCCGGAGGAGGAGGGCGAGGGCGACGACGGGTCGGAGTTCGCGGTGATCTTCGGCGCGATGGGCATCACGCAGGAGGAGGCCAACGAGTTCATGGAGGACTTCGAGCGGACGGGCGCGCTGGAGCGCTCGGTCGTGTTCATGAACCTCGCGGACGACCCCGCCGTCGAGCGGACGGTCACGCCGCGCCTCGCACTCACCACCGCCGAGTACCTCGCGTTCGACAAGGGGTACCACGTGCTCGTCGTCCTGACGGACATGACGAACTACTGTGAGGCGCTGCGCGAGATCGGCGCGGCCCGCGAGGAGGTGCCCGGCCGGCGTGGCTACCCCGGGTACATGTACACCGACCTGGCGCAGCTGTACGAGCGCGCCGGTCGCCTCAAGGACCGCGACGGCTCGGTGACGCAGATCCCGATCCTCACGATGCCCGGCGACGACGACACCCACCCGATCCCCGACCTGACGGGGTACATCACGGAGGGGCAGATCATGATGGACCGCCCGCTGCACAGTCAGGGCGTCCAGCCGCCGGTGAACGTGCTGCCGAGCCTGTCGCGCCTGATGGACGACGGGATCGGCGAGGGGCTCACCCGCGCCGACCACGCCGACGTCTCCGACCAGATGTATGCGGCGTACGCGGAGGGCGAGGACCTGCGCGACCTCGTGAACATCGTCGGCCGCGAGGCGCTGTCCGAGCGCGACAACAAGTACCTCGACTTCGCCGACGCCTTCGAGTCGCAGTTCGTCGAGCAGGGGTTCGACACGGACCGCACCATCGACGAGACGCTCGAACTCGGCTGGGACCTGCTGTCGACGCTCCCGAAGACGGAGCTCAACCGCGTCGACGAGGAGCTCATCGAGGAGCACTACCGCGAGGACGCCGCGGCCGCCGGCGACGAGGCCGAGGAAGTCTCCGCCGACTGAGTTCGGACGCAGCCCGCGACTCGACCCCTTCTTTCGACCGCTCGCTCGCGTAGCGGTGGCGGCGCCTACTCGTCGCCGTCGAGCACCGCCGTCAGCCCGCCGGCGCGTGCGTGCGCGACGAGGTGGTCGTACTGGACCCCCCGGTCGTCCACGACCCGGTCGTCGGCGACCCCGGGGAGCAACTCCGTGACGGTCTCGTACGTCGTACACCCCACGCGGTACGTCTCCTCGTCGCGGACGGGCGTGCCGCCGACCGTGAGCGCGTCCGGGTCGGCGCCGGCCCACCGAACGGGGCCGTGGGTGTCGTCGAGCGGGCCGCGACAGGCGCGCAGGGCGGCTTTCAGGCGCTCGCCGCGGACGGCGACCGCGACGAGGTGCGAGTCGAACGGGACGGTGCCGACGAGGTGCCGTTCCCGTACCTCGGCGGGGAGCGGTTCCCGGACCGCCGCCGAGACGGCGAGGCCGGCGTCGGCGTCCGCCCGCGCTCGGTACGCGTCGGCGACGAACCGGACCACGGCGGACTCGTCGACGCCCGTCCCCGGCGACGCGACCGGGGCGTCGAGGCCGGTGTCGGCGTGGCGCTCCCGGTACGCCTCGGCGACGCGGTCGTCGGCGGGCGCCCCGGCGGTCGAGTCGACCGTGGCCGCCGGCGTCTCGCCGAGGTCGACGGTGACTACTTCGCGGCCGACGCCGGCGCTCCGAGCGACCAGCGTGCCCTCCACCCGGTCGACCGTTCGCTCGTGGTCGTGACCGCCGACCACGGCGTCGGCGTCGGTCGCCGCGGCGATGTCGGCGTCGAGCGCGCCGCAGTGCGAGAGGACGACCGTGTGGTCGACGCCGCGGTCGCGGAGGGCGGACAGCTCCCGGCGGGCGGCGGCGACGGGGTCGCCGAACGCGACGTCCCGGACGGCCCGACAGATGTCGGGGGTCTCGGGGTGACAGACCCCTACGACGCCGACGCGCTCGTCGCCCGCCGCCAGGACCGTGTGGGCGGGGAGGTCGAGCGCGGGGGCGTTCGCGGCGAGCCACTCGCCCGGCGTGGCGGCGACGAAGTCGGCGAGCGAGCCCAACCCCTCGTCGAAGTCGTGGTTGCCGGGGACGTGCACGTCGGGGGCGACGGCCCGGTGGAACGCGACCGCCTCGGCGCGCCCGTCGGCGACGACCGCCAGCGCCCCCATCGCGGTGGCGTCGCCGGCGTCGAGCAGGAGCGTGTCGTCGTCGCGAACGCCGAGCAGCCCCGCGAGCCGGCCGATCCGGTCGGGGTGGTCGAAGGCGGTCTCGACGTCGTGGAACGCGAGCAGGGAGGGCGGTGACACGGGCTCGACTGCGGCCCCCTGCGGGATAACCGTTGTCCGCTCGCGTGCCCGACTAACAAGCATTAACACCCTCGCCCCGCAACTTCCCTCCAAGACTATGGCGGACGACGTCAAGCCCACCCGGAAGAACCTCATGGAGATCGAGGACCGCATCGATCTGTCCGAGCGCGGTCACGACACGCTCGAGCAGAAACGCGACGGCCTCATCATGGAGTTCATGGACATCCTCGACCAGGCGCAGGACGTCCGCGACCAGTTGGAGGCCGACTACGAGACGGCCCAATCCAAGATCAACAAGGCACGCGCCATGGAGGGCGACGTGGCCGTCCGCGGCGCCGCCGCGGCGCTGAAGGAGCACCCCGAGATCACGACCCAGTCGAAGAACATCATGGGCGTGGTCGTCCCGCAGATCGAGTCGTCGAAGGTCCGGAAGAACCTCGACGAGCGCGGCTACGGCGTCCTCGGCTCCTCGGCCCGCATCGACGAGGCGGCCGACGCCTACGAGGAGCTGTTGGAGTCGATCATCCTCGCCGCGGAGGTCGAGACGGCGATGAAGAAGATGCTCGAGGAGATCGAGACGACCAAGCGCCGCGTCAACGCGCTGGAGTTCAAGCTGCTCCCCGAACTCCACGAGAACAAGGAGTACATCGAGCAGAAGCTCGAGGAGCAGGAGCGCGAGGAGATCTTCCGCCTCAAGAAGATCAAGGCCAAGAAGGAGGAAGAGGAGAAGGCCGCCGAGCGCGAGGCCGCCGCGAAGGCCGAGGCCGAAGCGGAGGCCGAGGCGCTGGAGGCCGGCGTCGCCGAGAGCGACGACTGAGCCGCCGCGCCCGGCCGCGCCGTCGTCCGTCCTACCCGAGATTTATGTTCTCCCACCCGTCACGCCGGGTGTGAACTGTCCACACTGTGACACCGAGACGGTCGTCTTCGCCGTCCCGCCCGACCTGCGCGACCACGCCCCCGACGGCGCGTCCGCCGCGAGCGTGTGTCCCCACTGCCTGACGGTCGCGCCGGCTTCCGACGCCGACCCCGCGGACGACCCGGCGTTCGAGCGCGTCCACGAGTCGTTCCCCGCCGGCGACGGCGGCGTCGCGTTCGCGCTGCTGCTCGGGACGCTCCCGTCCATCGCGCTGAACAAGACGGCCGCGCGCGCGTGCCGCGAGCGGGCCGAGCGCGAGGGCGTGGACACGGCCTTGGCGTTCGACCGGCTGGTCGAGGCGGTCCACGCCGCCGACGTCGTCCCGGAGTTCGACCTCGAGCGGCGGGTCCGGCAGCTCGACTCGCTGTTGGACGGGGCGGCCTGACCGGCGCCGAACCACCACACGTATGCCGGGGGTCGGCGTCCGACCCGGGTACGGACGGATGGACCGCGACACGCTCGGCACGCTGCTCGTCCTCTCGTCGGCCGCCGCCTTCGGGACGCTCGGCGTCCTCGGCGAGGTCGCCTTCCGCGAGGGGCTGTCGGTGCCGTCTGCGCTCGCGCTGCGGTTCGCCGTCGGCACCGCCGTCGTCTGGGCGGGGCTGGCGGTCGTCCGTCGCCTCGGGGACGGCGCCGGCCCCGCGCTCGGCTTGCCGCCCCGGGAGACGCTGACTGCGGTCGCGCTCGGCGCCGTCGGCTACGCGGGCGTCAGCTACGGCTTCTTCGTCGGGGTGCAGCGCATGACCGCCGGGCTCGCGGCGGTGCTGTTGTACACGTATCCGCTGTTCGTCGTCGCGCTCGCCGCGCGCGTCCTTGACGAGCGGGTCGGCGTTCGCACCGTCGCGGCGGCGTGTCTCTCGCTTTCGGGGGTGGCGCTCATCTCGTGGACCGGCGGCGCCGCCTTCGACCCGGTCGGCGCGGCCGCGACCGTCGCCGCGGCGGCGCTGTACGCCGTGTACATCGTCGTCTCGCGCGCGACGCTCGAGTCGACCGACGAGCGGGTGTTGACCGCCTACGTCGCGCCGGCGGCGGCCGTGTCGCTGGCGCTGGTCGCGGTCGCGACCGACGCCGTCACCGTGCCGACGACGGCGGTCGGGTGGGGCGCGGTCGTGGCGCTCGGCGTCGTCGCCACGGCGTTCGCCATCCTCGCGTTCTTCGCGGGGCTCGCGCGCGTCGGCGCCGGGCGGGCGGGCGTGCTGTCGACGGCCGAGCCGACCGTCGCGGTCGCGCTCGGCGCGGCGTTCCTCGGCGAGCCGGTCACGCCGGCGATGCTGCTGGGCGGCGTGTTGGTCGTGGTCGGCGTCACGCTGGTGCAGACCGTCGAGGAGTGAGGCCGAACGCGGGGACGGGGCGGGCGCGGCGGGGGTCCGGGTTCGGGCGTGGCGACCTCAGACGCCGGTGGCGTAGCGGAGGATGCCGGCGACGCCGCCGAAGGCGTCCATGAGCTGTTCGCCCTTCTCGAAGTCGGTGGAGATGAACTTCGTCTCGGTGCCGCGCTGGTCGGCGATGTTCATCAGGTGCTCGACGATGTCCTCGCGCTCACCGGCCTCGCTCGCGGCCACCGTCTCGCCGCACTCCTCGCACTCGTGGTCGCGCGTGTTGTGCCGGCGCTCGACGACCACGCGCTCCTCGTGGCCGTTCGGGCACTCGTAGGTGACGACGTCGTGGTGGAGGTCCTCCGAGAGGAGCAGGCGCTCGACCGACCCCATGATGAGGTTCTTGCGCGTCTGCTCGAACCCGTAGGTGGCCTGCCCGCCGGTGTGGAGCTTCTCGAAGAACTCCTCCATCTCGCGTTTGTCCTTGACGACCTCTTGGTCGGCGAGCACGTCGCTGGCGGCGTCGACGAGGTCGTACAGTCCCGACTCGTCGGTGTAGGCCACGTCGAACTTCCCGAGGACCAGATCCTGCAGTTCGTGGTGGAGGTAGTCGCCGTCGAGGAACTCGTCTTTCGTGGGGGAGGGGCCGCCCACGAGGATGCCCTCGATGTCGTGGCGCTTGTCGACCATCAGGTCGTCCGCCATCCCCGCGACCTCCTGGTAGAAGTTGTCGATGGCCTCCAGCCGCAGGCGGGCGAACCGCTGGGCCGACTGGCCACCCTTCCGCTGCTTGCCGGGGACCAGCGAGGAGGCCGACTTGACGGGCTCGACGCGCTTGCCCTTGAGCCAGCCGACGTTCGCCTCGCGGCGGTCGAGGACGATGAGCCCGAACAGGCCCTTGTCGGTCATCATGTCCTCGAGCGGCCCGGTGAGGAAGTTCGAGTCGCAGTGGTAGCGGAACGACTGGATCGGTTCCGGCGGCGACTCCAGCACCTTCGTCACCATCTCCGTCTGTCCGCCGCCGGAGTTCACCGCGCCCGAGAAGATCACGATGCCGTTGTCCGGCGGGTAGACGTCGTAGTAGCGGAGCCGGTCTTTGATGCTGGTGAGGGCGTCCTGGACGGCCGTCCGGGTCTGCTTGGACTTGATGTTGGACGCCTCGCTGTGCTCCTGGGTGACGTGGGCGACCACGTCCGAGATCTGCTTGTCGTCGGGGATGTAGATCGTGACGAGCTGGGTGCCCGAGCCCTCGAAGTCGTCGAGCTCGTCGAGGACCTTCCGGAACTCGTACTTCCGGCGGTCCTCGCTCGCCTGCTCCTCCTGGGCGTCGCTGCTCATTACGGGCTAGTTCGCCGGCCGCGGGGTAAGTACCTGTTGAATACCGGGGTGACACACCGCACACCCTCCCGAGACCGCCGGACGGCGCCGCCCTCGACGCGTGTCGCGGACGGCGGGGGCGGACGCGGGCCGTCAGACGGCCGGCCGACACGACGGGACCCACCTTTATCACCGGGGGACGCCGTACCCACGACAAATGCCGACGATCTACGCCGTCGCGAGCGTGAAAGGGGGGGTCGGGAAGACGACGACCGCCGCCAACCTCGCGGCCACGCTCGCGGCCGCGGGCTACGACACGGTCGCGGTCGACGCCGACCTCGGCTCGGCGAGCCTCGGCCCGACGCTGGGGGTCGAGCCGGGTGCGGTGACGCTCCACGACGTCCTCGCGGGCGACGCCGAGCCCCGGGAGGCGCTCCGGGAGGGCCCCCACGGGCTCGCAGTGCTCCCCGGCGGCGACAGCCTCGAGCACTTCCGGAAGGCCGACCCCGGCGAGATCGTGGACGTGCTGGAGGCGATCACCGCCGCGGACTACGTGATCGTCGACACCGGCGCCGGCCTCACCCACCAGACCGCGCTCCCGCTGCAGGTCGCCGACGGCGTCCTGCTCGTGTCGACGCCAACCCGCGACGGCCTCGTCAACACCCGCAAGACGCAGGACCTGACCGAGAAACTGGGCGGCACGGTGGTGGGCCTCGCGCTCAACGAGGCCGACGGCGACGAGGACACCGGCGACATCGACGTCCCCGTGTTGGGCGCGATCCCGGACGACCCGCTCGTCGCCGAGGCGCAGGCCGCGGGACTCCCGATCGCGGTCCACGCCCCCGACAGCGACGCCGCGGCCGCGTTCCGGTCGCTCGCCTCCTCGCTCACCGGCGAGCCGATCCGGCCGGCCCCGACGCCCGAGCACGCCGGAGCCGCGCCGGACGACCCCGAGTACGAGGCCGGCGCGACCGACGCCCCCGACGACACGCCGGAGGCGGCCGTCGACCTCCCCGACGTCGACGAGGCCGACACGGAGCCACCGGAGGGGAGCCCCGACGCGGACGAGGCCGACGAGGCGGACGTGGAAGCGGCCGCCGACGCCGCGGCCGACACCGCGGTCGACGACGGGGAAGCGACGGACGCGGAGCAGACGCCGGACGACGCGGAGCCGGCGGCGGTCGACGACGGGGCGCCGGACCCGGAGACCGACGACGCGGTGATCCTCGAGGACGACGCCGAGCCCGACGACGACGCCGAGGACGAGGCGGCCGCGGCCGCCCGGAGCACGGTGCTGGAGGACGACGAGTACGCGGCGTACCGCGACGAGCCGGCGACCGTCGAGGACGCCGAGAGCGGCGAGTCGGCCGAGATCGGCGAGGACGTGATCCCGTTCGCCCAGCAGAGCAAGGAGCGCACCGAGGAGGCCAAACGCGACGGCGACGACGAGGACGACGACGCCGACGACGACCAGGGCGGGTTCCTCGGTCGGCTGTTCCGGTAGACGAGCGGATCGGGAGTTTCTTTTCCGCGCCGCCGCCTCACCCGAGTATGAGCGAAGCAGGCAACGACTCGGTGCCGATCTGGTGGATCCTCGTCTTCATCGTCCTCGCGCTCGGGCTGGGCGCGGTCGCGGTGCTGTCGGTCGGCGGCAGTCTGATCACCCCCGCGGGCGCGCTGCTCCCGTTCGCGGCGTAGCGTCGACGGCCGCGCGGACGACGACGGGTCGACGACCAACGCGGCTCACGACTCCTCCTCCTCCCGTCTCGCGTCGAGGAAGCGGCGCGAGACGACGAACGCGACGCCGCCCGCGAACCCCGCGACGACGACGTCGGCCACGCCGGACGGGACGAGCAACGCCGTCGCGAGGAACACGACGACCCATATCGCGATCACGGCGAGCGGTTCCGCGACGGCGGCCGCCGACCCGGAGGGCTCGTAGTCGGTGTGGGACACGAAGGCCGGTGACCGCCCCGTCGAAAAAGGGGTTTCGCCGCGCTACATCGACTCGGGGGCGTCCACCCCGAGCACGTCGAGCGCGTTGGCGACCGTGTTGCGCGCGGCGGCGACGAGCGCGAGTCGGGCCTCCCGAGTCGTGTCGTCGTCGGCCGTCAACACCGGACACTCCCGGTAGAAGGCGTTGAACGTCTCCGCGAACTCGCGGGTGTAGGTGGCGACGCGGTGGGGTTCGAGGTCGTCGGCCGCCTCCTCGACGACCGCGGGGAACCGTGCGATCACGTGCAGCAGGTCGCGTTCCTCGGGCGTCGACAGCGCCGCCGGGTCGACCTCGGCGTCGGGGGCGAGCCCCTCGTCGCCCGCCTCGTCGACGATGCCGCAACAGCGCGCGTGGACGTACTGGACGTACGGCGCCGACTGCGCCTCGAAGTCGAGCGCGCGGTCCCACTCGAAGGTGATCGTCTTCGCGGGCTGTTTGCTGACGACGTCGTAGCGGACCGCGCCGATCCCCACCTGCCGGGCGATGCGCTCGACGTCCGCCTCGTCGAGGTCGTCGTCGCGGATGCGGTCGTCCATGCGGGACTCGACCTCCTCGCGGGCGCGGTCGATCGCCTCGTCGAGCAGGTCGTCGAGGTCGATGCCGGTGCCCGCGCGGGTGCTCATCCCCTCGCCGCCGGGGAGGTTCACCCACGAGTAGAACAGCTGCTCCAGCTGCTCGGTGTCGTGGCCGAGCAGTTCCAGCGCGTACCGGAGCTGGTCGAACGCGAGCTTGTGGTCCTCGCCGATGACGGTGACCGCGCGGTCGTAGTTGTCGAACTTCCACTCGTGGTGGGCGAGGTCGCGCGTCGTGTACAGCGTGGTGCCGTCCGAACGGAGGAACACGAGCAGTTTGTCGATGCCGAACTCCGAGAGGTCGAGTTGCCACGCGTCCTCCTCGTACACGGACTCGTCGAGGTCGCGCAGGCGGTCGACCACGTCGTCGGCGTCGCCGTTCCTGATGAACTGCGTCTCCTTCACGAACTCGTCGAACTCGGCGGGCAGCCGCGAGAGCGTCTCGCGCATCCCCGCCAGCACCGTGTCGACGACCTCGCCGACGCGCTCGTACGTCTCCTCGCTGCCGGTCTCGAGCCCCTGCATGATCGACTGGATCTCGGCCTCCGCGGCCTCGACCGCCTCGTCGGGCCCGTCATCGAGGAAGGCGTTCCCCTTCCGGTAGTAGCGCACGAGGTCGTAGTCGGGTTTGTCCCGCTCCGGCTCGGGCAGGTCGGCCTCGTCGAACGTCTCGTAGGCCCACGTGAACACGGCCATCTGTCGGCCGGCGTCGTTGACGTAGTAGTGGCGGTCGACGTCGTAGCCGGCGTAGTCGAGGGCGTTCGCGACGGCGTCGCCGATGATCGGGTTGCGCGCGCGCCCGACGTGGACCGGCCCCGTCGGGTTCGCGGAGGTGTGCTCGACGACGACCGACTCCCCGCGGTCGGGGAGGCGGCCGTACGCGGCGTCGCGGCCGGCGTCGAGGGTGTCCGCGAGGTACGCCTCGTCGGCGAAGAAGTTCACGTACGGACCGCTGGTGTCGACGCGCGCGAGGTACTCCGTGGCCGCGACGTCGACGGCGTCGGCGACCTCGGCGGCGACCTGCGGCGGCGCCGCGCCCGCCTCGCCCGCGAGCCGGAACGCCACGCTGGAGGCGAGCGTCGCCTCGACGCCGTCCGGGGGGTCCTCGATGCCGAGGTCGTCGGTCGGGTAGTCGAGGCCGGCGAGCGCGTCCGTCAGCGCCGCCGCCACGGCCGACCGGAACTGTCTGAACATGCGCGTCGCTTTCCCCGCCGCCGATAAATGGGTTTCCGAACCGCCTCGCGGTCGGCCCGGCGCCCGCGCGCCGCCCGGGTCACGCCGTCCCTCGGGCGCCGCGGCTCGCCGACACCGACGCCTTTTGGTACGCTCGGGACACAGAACCGGTAGGCGTCACGGGGACGTGACACACCGTCACGGATCCGTTACGCATCCCGGATTCGGTACGCTTTTGCGTCGCGGGCACGGAGTATCGGGCAATGAGTTCTACCACGACGGCCGTCGGCCACGACGAGGTGGCGGCGCTGAAGACGGTCGCCCTGCGCGGCGGGCTCCGCGAGCCCGTCAAGGTCTCCTGTGCGACGTTGGGCGAGCGGCTCGGGGCGTCCAGTCAGACCGCCTCCCGCCGGCTCCAGCGGCTCGAGGCCGCGGGGCTGCTCGACCGCGACGTCGTCGGCGACGGCCAGTGGGTGAGCGTCACCGGCGCGGGCGAACGCCGGCTGCGCGCCGAGTACGCCGACTACCGGCGGCTGTTCGAGGGGGAGGCGGGCCTCACCCTCGCCGGGACGGTCACCTCGGGGATGGGCGAGGGGAAACACTACATCAAGCTCCCGGGGTACCACGAGCAGTTCGTCGAGCGGCTGGGGTACGAGCCGTTCGCGGGCACGCTGAACGTCTCCCTGACGGAGGCAGCCGTCCGGGCCCGCGCGGGGCTTGACTCCGTCGAGGGCGTCCCCATCGACGGCTGGGAGGACGACGAGCGCACCTTCGGCCCGGCGACGTGTTACGCCGCGACGGTCGTCGCCGGCGAGGCGTCGTACGCGCCCGCCCACGTCATCGTCCCCGAGCGCACCCACCACGACGAGGACCAACTGGAACTGATCGCGCCGGCGAAGCTCCGCGAGGAGCTCTCGCTCGACGACGGCGACGACCTCACGGTCCGCGTCACCGACGCCGAGCGCGACGACGGGACGGCGCCGGTCGGCGCCGCCGGCACCGGGGGTCGGCGTGAGCCGACAGGCGGGCCACCTCGACCGCGCGCTGGCCGCGTTCCGCGCGGGCGAGCCCGTCCTGATCCACGACTTCGACGACCGCGAGGGGGAGACGGACCTCGTGTACCCCGCCGGCGCCGTCACCCCCGCGGCGGTCGCCCGGCTCCGCAACGACGCCGGCGGCCTCATCTGCGTCGCCGTCTCCGACCGCGTGGCCGACGCCGTCGGCCTCCCGTTCCTCGAGGACCAGATCGACCACCCGGCGGCCGCGAGCCACGACCTCGGCTACGACGACCGCTCGTCGTTCTCGCTGACGGTGAACCACCGCGACACGTTCACCGGGATCACGGACGACGACCGCGCCCGGACGATCACGGAACTGGCGTCGATGGCCTCCACGGTCGAGGCGGGCGTCGACTACGACGCCGACGACTTCGCCGCGGAGTTCCGCGCGCCCGGCCACGTCCACGTCCTGCGCGGCGCGGCGAACGGGCTCGACGACCGACTCGGCCACACGGAGTTGGGGCTGGCGATGGCCGCCGAGACGGACCGACCCGCCGCGGTCGTCGTCTGCGAGATGCTCGACGACGAGACGGGGCGCGCGCTGTCGACCGACGCCGCGCGAGCGTACGCCCGGCGCAACGGCTTCCCGTACGTCGAGGGCGAGGAACTGGTCGCGGCGCTGAGCTGAGCGTCGTCGGGCGGTTCACGACCGCCCGGCGGACGCGGCCGCCGCCGTCGCGCCCCCGGCCTTTCTGGGGTCTTTATTGTCCGGCAATTCCTGCGACAGCGTATGGCTGGGTTCGCGGAGATGGACGTCGACACCATCTGGCACAACGGCGAGTACGTCGACTGGGAGGACGCGACGACGCACGTCCTCACACACGGACTGCACTACGGCACGGGCGTCTTCGAGGGCGTGCGTGCGTACGACACCGAGGAGGGGACGGCGCTGTTCCGCTGGGAGGAGCACCTCGACCGCTTCTACGAGTCGACGAAGCCGTACGACATGGAGATCCCCTACTCGCGCGAGGAGCTCACGGAGGCGACGATGGAGGTCATCCGCCGCAACGACCTCGAGTCCGCCTACGTGCGCCCCATCGCCTACTACGGCTACCACAGCCTCGGCGTGTCGCCGGGCGACTGCCCGACCGACGTCGCGGTCGCCGCGTGGCCGTGGGGCGCGTATCTCGGCGAGGACGCGCTGGAGAACGGGATCAAGGCGATGGTGTCGTCGTGGCGCAAGCACTCCTCCTCGCAGATCCCGACCAACGCCAAGACGACGGGGCTGTACGTCAACTCCCTGCTGGCGGGCGAGGAGGCCCGCCGCAACGGCTACAAGGAGGCGATCGTCCTCAACAAGGAGGGCAACGTCGCGGAGGGCCCCGGCGAGAACATCTTCCTCGTGCGCGACGGCGAACTGTTCACGCCCGGGCTCTCGGAGTCCATCCTCGACGGCATCACGCGCAACACCGTGATCGAACTCGCCCGCGAGCGCGGCTACACCGTCCACGACAACGTCAGCATCTCGCGCGGCGAGCTGAACACCGCCGACGAACTGTTCTTCACCGGCTCCGCGGCGGAGGTCACGCCGATCCGGCAGGTCGACAACGTCGAGATCGGCAACGGCTCGCGCGGCCCGGTCACCGAGGAGCTCCAGACCGCGTTCTTCGACCTCGTGGAGCGTCGCACCGACGACCACGAGGAGTGGTTCACGTACGTCTGAGCGGCCCGCCGCGGCCCGTCCACGCCCCGGCGGCGCCCCGACGACTTCTTCGGCCGCGTCGACCCCTCACAGCGACGGTCCCGGTTCCTCCGACTCGGTCCCGGTCGCCGTCGGGGTCCCCGTCTCCGTCTCCGTCCCGTCCGGCGTCTCAGTCTCGGTCTCCGTCCCGTCCGGCGTCCCCGTCTCGGTCTCCGTCCCGTCCGGCGTCTCAGTCTCGGTCCCCTCCGTCTCCGTCCCCTCCGGCTCCCCGACCGACAGGTCCGCCCACCCGACCTCGCCGGCGTCGACCACGTTCGCGGGGTCGAGTTCCTCGCTCGCGAGGACCCGCCGGTCGTTCGGGAAGAGGTCCGCGTCGCCGTCGACGGCGAACGCGTCGTCGCTGAGGTCGTCGTCCGCCGGGTCGTACACGACGATCCGGGCGACCATCCCCAGCCCGAGGTGGGGGAAACAGAAGTAGTCGTACACGCCCGACTCCTCGAACCGGTACACCCACGACTGGTCCGGCGTCAGCGGCGGGGACGTGAACGGCTCGGACGCCGCGGGGACCCGGCGGGGGAGCGCGAGCGCGGGCTCCGCGAGTTCGGTGAACGCCGTCACCGTGTGGAGCCCCGCGCGGACGCGGAACTGGACGAGTCCTCCCGGCTCGACGGCCAGTCCGACCGGGTCGAAGTAGAACTCGGCGGGCACCTCCTCGAACGCCCCCGGCGCGTCGCCGGACGGCTCCGAGGGGAAGTCGGCGTGGACGCCCTCGCCGGACACCTCGCTCACGTCGACGACCCGTTCGACCGAGACCCCGTCCGACTCGTCGGCCGCCAGCGGATAGCCGAACGTCGGGTCCACCAGGTCGTCCAACACCGACTCGCTCCCGCCGCCGCCGTCGCCGCCGTCGCCGCCGTCGTCCCCGTCCGTCTCGTCGTCGTCCTCCTGTTGGGCCGTCGTCAGCCCCGCGCCGCCGACCCCCGCGACGACGGCGCCGGCGCCGCCGATCTTCAGGAGGCGCCGCCGCGAGGCGGAGCTGAGTCCCCCCTGTTCGTCGTTCGATGCGGTCGCCTCGTCGTCGCCATCGCGGTCGGTCACCATGCGACGGTCCGGACACGCGCCCGGGGTATTGCTACAGACCGCGTACTCGCGAGTACGGGGGTCTTGTCGGCACGGGCGCACGGCGGTCGCTGGAGGGTTGTACCGTCCCCGGAGATCGCGTCGCCGCGCGGCGTAACGGTGGATTACGCGGGCGGAGCGAGGCCGGACGCCGGGGAGAGCGTGTGCCCCCGGCGCCCGTCGAGCGCGGTTCGTAGCGTCCGTGCTACCGTAACTCCTCGTCGACGCAGTCGCGAACCGGCGCGACCAGCTCGTCGGCCACGCTGTACGGGTCCGTCTCCTTCGTGAGCACCTCGTCGGCGAGCGCGTCGATGCCGCCGCGGGCGTCGATCACCTCCTCCAGCAGGGCCGCCGTGTCCGCGCGGACCAACTGCCGGATCTCCTCGGCGTAGCGCCCCCGCGCCTTGTCGTCGATCCGTCCGGACTCGCGCAGCCACGCGGCGTGGGCGCCGAGCGTGTCGATCAGGGCGTCGACGCCCTCCCCGCTCGTCGCGACGGTCTGGACGACCTCGGGGTCCCACGCCTCCGCGTCGGGCTCGTCGACGGCGACCCGTGCCATCTCCTCGTCGTCGACGGGGCCGTGGTGGCCCGTGTGCAGCCCGGCGGCGGGGTTCTCGCGCATGTGGATCATCTCCTCCAACTCCGCGACGGTGCGCTCGGCGCCGTCCATGTCGGCTTTGTTGACGACGAACACGTCGCCGATCTCGAGGATGCCCGCCTTCAGCATCTGGACGTCGTCGCCCGACCCCGGCTGGACGAGCACGCACACCGTGTCGGCCGTCTTCACGATGTCGACCTCGTTTTGCCCGGCGCCGACCGTCTCGATGATCACCGTGTCCTTGCCGAACGCGTCGAGCGCCTTCACGGCGTCCGCGGTCGCCGTCGACAGCCCGCCGAGGGTGCCGCGGGCGGACATCGACCGGAAGAACACGTCCATGTCGCCGACGTTCGACGCCATGCGGATCCGGTCGCCCAGCACCGCCCCGCCGGTGTACGGCGAGGACGGGTCGACCGCGATGACGCCCACGGTGTCGCCGCGGTCGCGGTACGTCTTCGCCAGTTTGTCGACGAGCGTCGACTTGCCGGCGCCGGGGCTGCCGGTGATCCCGATCACGTCGGCGGTGCCCGTGTGGGCGTGCAGGCGCGAGACGATGTCGCGGTAGCCGGGCGACCGGTTCTCGATCTTCGTGATGACGCGCGCGAGCGCCCGGTGTTTGCCGTCCAGCAGCTCCGCGACCAGGTCGGGCTCCGTCGAGGCGGCGTCCGACATCACTCGCGGTCGTGGACGTTCTCGCGGACGAACTCGATGGTGTCGGCCATCGGCGTCCCCGGACCGAACACGGCCGCGACGCCCATGTCGAGCAGTTCCTCGCGGTCGTCGTCGGGGACGATCCCCCCAACGAGGATCAGGGTGTCCTCGAAGGCGTCGTACTCCTGGAGCCCCGACACGATCTTGGGGATGAGCGTGTTGTGGGCGCCAGAGAGGATGGAGATGCCGAGGACGTCGACGTCCTCCTGCACCGCCGCCTGGACGATCTCGTCGGGCGCGCGGTGGAGCCCCGAGTAGATCACCTCGAAGCCGGCGTCCCGAAACGCCCGCGAGATGACGTGCGCGCCGCGGTCGTGGCCGTCCAGGCCGACTTTGGCGATGAGGCAGCGGATCTGGCGTCCCTCCTCGCGCTCCTGGGTGCTCATGCCCCGACTACGGAAGCGCCGGTGTTGACTTTAACGGACGACCATGAGGGCGACGCGGGGTCGGCGCCCGGGGGGCACCCGGGGAGCTACGGGAACTCGACGTCCGTCACGTACAGCCCGAACGCCGCTGCGTCGAGCCCCGTCGTCGGCACCGGCACCCGTCCGACCGTCAGGTCCGCCGGTCCGTCGGTCGTCTCGCGTCGGATCCGACGGCGCACGACCGTCTCCTCGTCGAGGCGCTCGTCGAACAGCTCCCGCTCCACGGCGGTCGGGAACGCCTCCTCGACCGGCCGGCCGACGCCGTCGTCGCCGAACGCCCGCCGGTACGCCGAGTTGACCTCCCGCAACACGGGCGTCTCCCCGTCGGCGGACTCGACGTACACGGCCGGCGCGCGCAGTCCGTCGAAGAACGCGTGCAGGCGGTCGCGCTCGACGCGGAGGTCGGCCTCGCGTTCGAGCCGCGACAGCGCCTCGGCGGCGTGGGAGGCGACGATCTCGAGGAACTCGGCGTCCCGGCGGTCGAACGCGGCCGTCCGGTCGGTGGTCACCTGCAGGACGCCGTGTTCGCCGATCGGGACGCTCACCACCGAGTCGATCTCGGGCACCTCGCGCGCCTGGTCCGGGTCCTCGGCGTAGTCGTCGACGATCTGTGACTCTCCCGTCTCGAAGGTGCGGCCGACGACCCCGTCGTCGACGTCGATCTTCACCTCCGGCTCGCTCGGGAGCGTGTGGCCGTACGGGTAGAACACGTCGCCGTCCCGCATCGCGAGCACGACCCGGCCGTGGCCGAGGGCGTTCGTCACCGCTTCCACGACCGTGTCGCTCACCTCGCGGACGGACTGGCAGCCGGTCAGTTCCCGGGTGTACTCGTTGAGCGCCGAGAGCTTCGCGTTCGCCTCCGCGAGCGCGTCGCGCTCGCGTCGCCGCTCGACCCGCTTGGCGACGCGCGTCACGAGCGTCTCGACGCCGCCGTCGCTCGCGACGACCTCGTCGACGGGCACCGGCGGGATCTCCTCGCCGTAGACGACGACCGGCACCTCCCCCGCCGCCGCGACCAGCGCCTCGACCTGGTCGCTCGACATCCCGACACACACCACGCAGTCGATCGTCGGACCGAGCTCCCGGAGGTACTCCGTCGCGACGGCTCCGCGTTTCACTAACACCGTGAAATCGGAACCGCTCCGGATGGCGTCCCCGACCGCGGCGCCGTCCGACCCGTCGGCTCCTGCCGGCTGGGCTATCAGGACGCGTGCCTCCCGAGAGGACGGCATGATACAGTGAATACCCGCACGAATCACGTGCAGATAATTCATTCGTTCACTGTCTCGCCGATGGGAACCGGGTGACGGCCCGCGTCGACGGCGGGAGCCGCCGGGTCGCCGTCGTTCAGACGTGTTCGTTCAGGAACTCCACGATCGCGCGATACGCCTCGATGCGGTTGCTCAGCTTCGAGAACCCGTGGCCCTCGTCGTCGAAGATCAGCTTCCGCGTCGGGACGTGTTCGCTGGCCACCTCGACGATCTGCTCGGCCTCGCCGACCGGCACGCGCGGGTCGTTCGCGCCGTGGAGCACGAACAGCGGGGCGGCGATCTCGTCGGCGCGGTTGATCGGGGACACCGACTCGAGGAACTCGCGGTCCTCCTCGAGGCTGCCGTACTCGGCCTCGCGGAGTTCCCGGCGCCAGTCGCCGGTGTTCTCGAGGAACGTCACGAAGCTCGCGATGCCGACGACGTCGACGCCCGCCGCCCACAGGTCGGGGTACTCCGTCATCGCCGACAGCACCATGAACCCGCCGTAACTGCCGCCCATGGCGACGATCCGGTCGGGGTCGACGACCGGGTGGTCGTGGAGCCACTCGACGGCCGCCTCGATGTCGGCGACGGAGTCCATGCGCTTCTCCACGTCGTCGAGGTGCGCGTACGCCTTCCCGTAGCCGGAGGAGCCGCGGACGTTCGGCTCGAACACGGCGTAGCCGTTGTTGAGGAAGTACTGCTTGACGGCGTTGAACGAGGGGCGGCGCTGGCTCTCGGGGCCGCCGTGGATGTCGACGATGACGGGGGTGTCGCCGTCGCCGGCGTCGTCGGGCGTCGAGAAGAACGCGGGGATCTCCCGGCCGTCGAAGGTGGGGTAGTGGACCAACTCGGGTTCGACGAACGTCTCGGACGGGATGCCCGCGGTCGCGGCGTACGTCCACCGCTCCGCCGCGCCCGACTTCACGTCGACCTCGTACACGTTCGTGTTCACCGTGCTCCCGGTCACCGTCACCGCCGCCCGGTCGGCGTCGGGGCCGAACGAGAAGCCGCCGGCGACGCACTCGGGGAGCGACGGCTCGGCGAACGCGTCGATCCGGTCGGGGGCGGTGAACTCCCCGACGGTGATCTCGGTGTACCCCTCGACGTTGCGCGAGTACGCCACCCGGCGGCTCTCCTCGTCGACGACGACGCCGTCGACGTTCCACCCGTCGCCGTCCGCGACGACGGTGAGGTCCCCGGTCGCGTGGGCGTCGTCGCCGCCGGCGTCGGCGCCGAGGGCGATCCGCTCCAGCCGGAGGGTGTCGGAGGCGTGGTCGGTACAGACGTACACCGCGTCGCCGTCGGGCGCCCACTCGGGGCTCTGGAAGCGCGCCTCCGAGGTGTGGGGGGTGAGGTGGGTCGCGTCGCCGGTGGCGACGTCGAGCACGTACAGGTCGTGCTCGTAGCTCGCGTGCGCCTCGTGGACCAGCAGCCGGGAGTCGTCGGGCGACCAGCCCGCCAGCGAGAGCCAGCCGTCGCCCTCGTAGACCAGTTCGGCGTCGTCGCCCGCCTCGTCGCGCCCCTGTACGTACACGTCGAAGACGGCCTCGTCGCGGCGGTTCGAGGCGAACGCGATGCGCTCGCCGTCGTGGGACCAGCCGCCCCACCGGTGTTTCGCCTCCGGCATCGCCGTCCACTCCGTGACGACGCCGCTGTCGGGGTCGAGCCGGAACAGCTGTGCGCGCTCGTTGCCCCCCTCGTCCATCCCGAAGGCGAGCTCGCGCCGTTCGGGCGACCAGTCGACGAAGGTGACGCGCTCCTCGTAGAAGGTGTGCTGCTCGGGCCACGCCCCGGGCTCCTCGAGGCTCCACACCTGCGGCGTGCCGGTCGTGTCCATCAGGAACGCGAGCGTGCCGTCGTCGGCGACGGAGGCGCTGTGGGCCGAGCGGACGTTGAGGTACCGCTCGATGTCGTAGGTCGGATCCGTCATGGGGGTACCGTCCGCGGCTCGCGCCGAAAGCGTTCGGGTCGTCGCCGTCGTCGTTCGCGCGCTATCGCCTCCCTTTTAGTTCCCCCACGGATAGTCGGCGCACGAATGCGCGTCGCGGTCGTCTCGATGGACACGGTGTGGACGCGGGACCGTCCCGCGACCCGCCGGACGCGACGCGTCGCCCGCGGGCTCGCCGCCCGCGGCCACGAGGTCCACCACCTGTGTGCCCAGTGGTGGGGCGGCCACATCGACCAGTTCGCGGAGGAGGGCGTCGAGTACCACGCCCTCACCGAGGGCCCCGCTGCGGGGTCGTTCCGGTCGAAGCTCCCCTTCGCCCTCCGGAACGTCGACCCGGACGTCGTCCACGCCGTCTCGGTGCCGCCCGGCCACGCCACGACGGCGAAGACCGCCGCGAAAGTGCTCCGGGTGCCGGTCGTGCTCGACTGGTGGGAGCGCGACCCCGAGCGCGGCACGGACCGCCAGTACCGGAAGGCGGCGAACCGCGCGGACCGCGTGCTCACCCCCTCGGAGACGATCCGGACGGCCGTCCGCGAACACGGCGCCGGCGACGCCGACGTCCACGTGATCCCCGAGAGCATCGACGTCGACCTCGTGCGCTCGGCCGCGGTCGACGACCGCTTCGACGCCGTGTGGGCGCGCGATCTCGACGGGGACGCCAACGTCGGCGAGTTCCTCCTCGCGCTCGCGGAGCTGCGCGACCGCGACTGGACCGCCGCCGTCGTCGGCGACGGGCCCGCGCGCGCCGACGCCGAGCGCATGGCCGCCGACCTCCGGATCGACGACCGCGTGACGTTCCTCGGCGACCTCACGCCCGCGGAGTTCGTCCCCGTGCTCAAGGGGTCGCACGTGTTCGCACAGACCGCCACGTACGAGCCGTTCGCGACCGAACTCCTGTGGGCGCTCGCGTGCGGCTGTGTCGGGATCGTCGAGTACCAGGCCGGCTCCTCTGCCCACGAACTCGTCGAGGGGCTCGACCGCGGCCGGCTGGTGACGAGTCCGCAGGAACTGGCCGACGAGATCGTCGCCTGCGGCTCGCTCCCCGAGTGGGAGACGAACGAGGGGTTCGCCGGCTTCGACCACGACGAGGTGCTCTCGGAGTGGCTCGACTGTTACGAGGAGGTCGTCGACGGATACGGCTGGTTCTGACCGCCCCCGCCCTCGCGCCCCGCACTCCCGCGGTACGGCCGCCGTCGGCCCCCGCGCCGACCCGGCCCGCCGGCACGGCGGTACCCGCCCGCCCCGCGACGGCGACCCCGGATTCAATCGACGGATATAGGTTCGGGACAGGCCTACCGACGCCCATGGAAGACGACACGCTCAGCCGGCGGAACTTCCTGCGGGGGCGGCGGGCACGGCCGCCGCCGCGGGCGCGGTCGCCGCGGGCGCCGGGAACGCCGCCGCGCAGGCGACCGCCGACGGCTCCGGCACCGTCGAGGTCGGCGCCGGCAGCGACGGGCTCGCCTACACCCCCGGTACCAACGAGCCGCTGTACGTGACCCCCGGCACGACGGTCACCTTCGAGTGGGTGTCCGACGGCCACAACATCGTCGTCGACAGCCAGCCCTCCGGCGGCGGGTGGGAGGGTCACGAGCCGCTCGAGGACGAGGGGTTCAGCTACGAGTTCACGTTCGAGACGACCGGCGTGTACGAGTACTACTGTACGCCCCACCAGTCGCTCGGGATGGTCGGCACCGTCGAGGTCGTCGAACAGCTCCCGACGCCGACGGCGACGGCCGCGGGACCGCCCGAGGTGCCGGACTCCGCGAAGAGCCTCGGCATCGCCTCGTTCATCGCGATGGTCGCGACCCTGGGCCTCGCGTTCTTCTTCACGAAGTACGGCGGCGACTACGAGCCGCCCGAGGAGTAACGCCGCCCGTTCGGCGCCCGTCGTTCACCGCCCGCGAGCGGCGGTGACGGACGCGTTGCTGCCCCCGTCACCGCCGCCGCCCGACGCGACCGCGAGCGTCAGCTCGTACGGGCCGGTCGCGCCGTCGAAGCCGTACACCACGAGGTAGTACCGGCCGGTCTCGTCGGCGACCGTCGAGAGCCGCTCGGCGTCGGTCACGGAGTCGCTGACCGCGAGCAGCGTCCCGTTCGGCGACAACAGCGCGAAGTCGAGGTCGCCCGTCGCGTTGGAGAACGCGATCGACGCCGACAGCGCGTCGCCCGCCGCGAGGTCGACCGCGTAGAAGTCCAGGTCGTCCTCGGCGACGGTCAGGTCCGTGTAGGTGCCCGGCTCCAGCGCCGTCGCGTTGCCGGTGTCGTCGTTGGGCTCCAGCGCGTCGCCGCCGTCGGTCGCGTTCCCGGCGGTCCGGTCGACGGTGAGGTCGTACGCGCCGGTCGCGTTCTCGTACCCGTACACCACCAGGTAGTGGGCGCCCGCCTGGCCGGCGACGTACGACAGCGACTCCGTGTCGTTCGTCGAGACGCTCGCACCCAACAGGTCACCGTCGGGCGACAACAGGGCGAAGTCGAGGTCGCCCGCGGCGTTGGAGAACCCGATGGACGCCGTCAGCGCGTCGCCCGCCGCGAGCTCGACCGCGTAGACGTCCAAGTCGCCCTCGGTGATCGTCAGGTTCGCGTACGTCCCGGGCTCGATCGCCGTCGCGTTCGCGAGGTCGTCGTTCGGTTCGAACTCGCCGTCCTGTTGGGCGGCCGCGCCGCCGACCGCGACCGCCCCGGCCACGAGGAGGACCGCGGCCGCGATCGCCACCGCTACACCACGCCGCCTGCCGTGTCTGTGGGACATCCGGTTGCACCGCCGGAGTAGTCGGTTCACACGGACAAAAACGACGGAGACGGCTCCAGCACCGCGGGATCGGGCGTCGACCGCCGGCGGTGGACGGGTCGCTCGGAGAACAGCTTCGCGGTCGGGAACTCGGCGGGACGGCGCCGCGTCGCCGGCGGATCGGCCGACGGTCAGCGCCGACCGGAACGGCACCGGCGCAGCGCGAGTCGGGGGTTACCCGAACTTCCCGCTGATGTACTCCTCGACGCGCTGGGACTCCGGCTGCTCGAAGATCTTCTCGGTGTCGTCGTACTCGACCAGTTCGCCGCCGGTGAGGAACACCGCCGTCTGGTCGGAGATGCGCGCCGCCTGCTGCATGTTGTGCGTGACGATGACGACCGTGTAGTGTTCGGAGAGGTCGTCGATGAGGTCCTCGATCTTCGCGGTGGCGATGGGGTCGAGCGCGGACGCCGGCTCGTCCATCAGGATGACCTCGGGGTCGACCGACAGGCAGCGCGCGATACACAGGCGCTGCTGTTGCCCGCCCGAGAGGCCCAACGCGTTGTCGTCGAGGCGGTCGCTCACCTCGTCCCACAGCGCGGCGTCGCGCAGACACCGCTCGACGAGCTCGTCGCGCTCGTCCTCGTTCGAGCGTCCGAGCAGGCGCGCGAGCAGGCCGGTCTCGATGTCGCCGTGCTTGCGCGGCCCGTAGGAGATGTTCTCGGCGATCGACTTCGGGAACGGGTTCGGCGACTGGAACACCATGCCGACGCGCTTGCGCAGTTCGACGAGGTTGACGCCCTCCTGGTAGATCTCCTCGCCGTCGAGTTCGACGGAGCCGTCGATGCGCGCCGACTTGACGCGGTCGTTCATCCGGTTGAGACACCGGAGGAACGTCGACTTCCCGCACCCCGAGGGGCCGATGAGCGCCGTGACACTGTTCTCGGGGATGTCCATCGAGACGCCCTTGAGGGCGTGGTCGTCCCCGTAGTACACGTCGAGGTCCTCGACGGAGAGCTTCGCCTCGCCGGCGAACTGGTAGTCGCGCCACTCCTCGCGGACCTGTTCTTCGGTCTCGCCGGCGGTCGTCTCGGGCTCGCCGGTCGTGGTCGTGTTCTGCTGGCTTTCGGTCGGTGTCTGCGTTGTCTCGCTCATTGGTTGAGTTCCCTCCGGAAGTAGTACCTCGCCGCGATGCCGATCGCGTAGAACGACAACACGACGACGAGCAGTACGAGCGCCGTCGCCCACTTGAACTCGTCAGGGTTGGCGACGTTGCCGGACGCGCCGACGCCCGCCGTGATGAGGGCGTACAGCTGGTACGGGAGCGCCGAGGCGGCGTCCAGCAGGACCGGGTTCTCGACGAACGGCGGCGTCGAGGTGAACGCGAAGCCGCCGATGACGTCGGGTGTCTGGCTGCCGGGGACGAACACGCCGCCCGCCATCGTGAGCAGGATCGGCGCGGTCTCGCCGGCGATGCGCCCGACGCCGAGGATGATCCCCGTGACGACGCCGGGCAGGGCCGCCGGCAACACGACGCTGCGGATCGTCTGCCACTTCGTCACCCCGAGGGCGGCGCTGGCGTCCCGGTACTCGTCGGGGACCGACAGCATCGCCTCGCGGCTCGTGATGACGACCAGCGGCAGGAGCATGAACCCCAGCGTGAGCATCCCGGACAGCAGCGACTTCCCGTTGCCGAACCGCGGGATGAGGAACGCGAAGCCGAACAGCCCGAACACGATACTGGGGGTGCTCCACAGCCCGTTGGTGGCGACCTCGACGGCCTGTGTGAAGCGGCCGCGCTCGGCGTACTCGGTGAGGAACACCGCCGCGCCGACGCCCAGCGGCACCGCGAACAGCACCGCGCCGACGACGAGCCACACGGTGCCGACGATGGCCGGCAACACGCCGTTGAAGTCGTTGGTGAGGCCGACCCCGTTCATCACGAACGGGAGGTAGAACGGCCACTCCCACGAGATCGACTGCCCCAACAGGACGATCGTCGACTCCGGGCCGGCGCCGAGGCCGACGGCGAAGCCGTTGACGAGGCCGCTGATCCCCTTGAAGACGGTGAACGCCAACAGGAGGAACAGCACGCCGACGATCGACCCCGCGTTGAGGTACACGAGGGTGTACGCGCCCGTGTGTCGGCCGCGGGCGCCGAAGCCGCCGTACGCCTTCGCCGAGGCCCAGCCGGCCACCAGCGAACAGAACAGCGTCACGGTGGGGACGGTGAAGCCGCCGGTGAACGACGCCTTCTGCTCGAAGCCGAGGTCCCACACCCACTCCGGGCCGATGATGCCCGCCAGGAACACCAGTCCGGCCATCGCCGCGAGCGCGCCCGCGGGGACGGTCGAGCCGACGTCCTCGCGCGTGCCGACGCTCAGCGCGAACACGCCGCCGCCGACGGCGAGGGACGCGACGAGCCAGCCGGCGGTGCCGAGGCCGAGCGTCTGGGAGGCGACGAGCCCCGCGACGACGACCCAGGTGGCCGCGAACACGACGCCCGCGAGCATCCCCGCGCTCGCCTGCGGTTCCGTCTCGACGAACCCGAGGCGCGAGCCGACGCCGAACGCGACCGTCGCCGCGCCGAGCACGACGAGGCCGCCCCCGAGGAGCGTGACCACCGGGACGCCGGCGACGGCGTCGGTGAGGTCGACCGCCTGGAACAGCACCGCCAGCGAGACGACGAACAGCAGCGCGGAGAGCCCGACCGCCCCCGCGGCGACGAGCCCGGTGCCGCTGGCGTCGTCGCGGACGAGGGGGTTCCGGTTTCGGGTGTCCGTTTCGGCCGCCATCACTGCTCACCTCCGAGCTTGGAACGCATGCGTGCTTCGATGTACTGCGAGCCGATCGAGAGGAACAACACGGTGATGAACAGGATGACCCCGGCGACGAACAGCGCGCTCATCTGGAGGCCCTCCGCCTCGCCGTAGTTGCGCGCGATGAGCGACGTCAGCGTCTCCTGCCCGTAGAAGGCGTTGTACAACGGGTCGGTGAGCCGCGGGACGCCGCGGAGCATCACGGTCGCGGCCATCGTCTCGCCGATGGCGCGCCCGACGCCCAGCAGCACCGCCGCCGAGACGCCGGAGAACGCCGCCGGCAGCGTGATCGAAGTCATCGTCTGCCAGTCGGTCGTGCCCATCGCGAGCGAGCCGGACTTCATCGACTCGGGGACGCTCGCGAGCGCGTCCTCGGCGACGGAGACGACCGTCGGCAGCGCCATCAGGCCGACGACGATGCCGACGAACAGGTACGTCCCCTGCCCGAGGATCTGGAACTGGTCGGAGGCCCACGGGCTGAGGATTGTGAACCCGATGAACCCGTACACGATGGAGGGGATGCCGGCGAGGATCTCGACGCCGGGCTTGACCGCCTCGCGCACCGGCGCGGGGGCGATCTCGGAGATGAACAGCGCCGCGGCGATCCCGAGGGGGGCCGCGACCGCCGTCGCGATGAGCGTCACGAGCACCGTGCCGTGGATCATCGGGACCATCGAGTACCGGACCGGCGGGGTGACGGCCTCCCACTCCGGCTGGATGAACAGCCGGAGCCCGGGGACCGCGACCCCGAACACCGTCGCGGTCTCGTACTCGATCACCGGGACCGCCTCGCGGAAGATGAACGCGGTGATCAACAACAGTATCAGGATCGTCGAGACGGTCATCGCCAGCGCGAGGGTCTTGGCTGTCAGCTCCTGGTGCCGGAGCCAGCCGTACCCAGCGGTGACGACGAAGATCCCGAACGGGACGATCGTCAGCGACGAGACGAGTAGGAAGCCGACGAGCGACGCCAGCAGCGCGCCCGCCATGACACCGACGGTCGCGACGGCGGCCGGCTCCTCGTCCTCGAGGGAGTCTCGGATCCCGCGGAGGACGCGGGCCGCCTTCTCGACCCCCATCTCGGCTCTGTTGGTTGCTTGTGCCATCGTGCGTGTGTACAGGGTGGTTCGGACGTATGGAAATAAACGGCGTGGGATGACTGCGATACGGGGACCGCGCTGACAGGTCGGCGTCGGCTTACGCCTGGTCCGGCAGCTTCTCGAACTCGGACTCGATGTCGGCGGTCGGCAGCGGGATGTAGTTGTTGTCCTCGACGAACACCTGCTGACCGAAGTCGGTCAGGAACATGTTCATGAAGGCGGCCTCGCGCATGTCCGTCCCGCCGGGGGTGTCCTCCGTGATCTTCGTGTACTGGTGGAGGTCACGGTTGAGCGGGTACGCGGAGTCGAAGATGGTGTTCTCCGCGTCGCGGTCGGGCTCGTACAGCGTGCCCTCGAACTCGACGCCGATCGGCTGGACGGTGTCGCTGGTGAACGCCAGCGCCATGTAGGCGATGGCGCCGTCGTTCTGGGAGACGGCTTGCGCGACCTGCTGGTTCTGCCCGAAGCGGGTGTCGACTTCCATCTCCGCCTCGGCGTCGCCGAGCATGTTCAGGCGGAACGCGGTGTCGGTACCGGAGCCCTCGGCGCGACCGATGACGTAGATGTCCTGGTCCGGACCGCCGACGTCGCTCCAGTTGCTGATCTCGCCCTGGTAGATGCCGCGGATCTGGTCGGCGGTGAGCTGCGTGACGCCCGCGTCGTAGATGTCGGAGCTGACGACGACCGGCTGGCCGTCGCGACCGAGGACGTGGTCGACGACCTCCTCGTCGGCCTTCTCCTGGCTCCAGCCCAGCTCGGCCGTGATGGGACCCGAGGAGTTACCGATGTCGACGAGCCCGTCGACGACGGACTGACACCCGGTACCCGAGTGGCTCAGACCGATGGACGTCGCGAACGGCGGCGTCGCCTGCTCGCCCGACGGCTCGAAGCCGTAGAGGCTCGCGAAGTAGTCGGCGAGGCGCATGTCGGCGGCGCCGTCGGAGGCCAGCGCCTCCCAGCCGGGCACGGTGTTGCCCTCCTCCTCGTTGGTGCCCCAGTACTCGCCGTCCGAGGACGGCGGGTTGGAGTTCCAGTACGAGGAGCCCTTGTTGGCGATGGGGTAGACGGTCGAGGACCCCTCGGCCGTCAGCATCGAGGTGTCCATCCCGGACGAGCTGTCGCCGGAGGAACCGGAGTCGCCTCCGGAGTCGCCTCCGGAGCTACCGCCGCTGTCTCCGGAGCCGCCGCTCCCGCCTTCGCCGGAGGAACCGGAACAGCCGGCGAGGCCGGCCGCACCTGCCGCTCCGGAGGCGGCGAGGAACTTTCTCCGCGAAACGCGCTCGGTCTCCGCAGTATCCTGCGTCATCACCTGTACGGTGGCCTTTGCCCTAAAAAGCGGTTTATATTAGTAGTACCGCCGGGTCGGGTACCCCCCTGTGGCAACGTGTACAGTACGTACCCACAATACCGGTACGGACGGCTATATAGTAGCGCGACCCGTGCCCGCCACACAGTCTCTCCGGCCGACAGTTTCGCCCCCGTGACCGAAACTATATCGGCCGGGCGACGCTCCCGTCGACCGTATGCGAGACCCCGAGGACGCGGACAGAGCCGGACTCATCGGACTGTCGGTCGACGAGGCGGCCGACGTCGTCGCGGAGCGCGCGGACGTCGACCGCGAGCGCGCCCGGGCGACGCTCTCGACGGTCGCGGCGGACGGGACGGTGTCGGAGGCCGGCGTGCAGTCGGCGCTGGCGCACCTCGCCAAGGTGGTGTCGACGCCCGCCACCCGCGCGGAGTTCGCCGGACTCGACGCCGAGGACGCCCGCGAGGCCGCCGCGGACGCCGCCGACCTCCCCGTCGTCGCCGCCCGACTCGACGACTTCGACGCGCGCCTCGCGACGGTCGAGTCGGCCGTCGAGGAGCTCGACGCGGACCTGCAGGCGCTCGTGGAGCGCGCGGGCGACCCGGACGGGCCGGCCGTCACCGACGACGTGTTCGCGCTCGCGCGCGAGGCCGACCGGATCGGGAGCCGGGCGAACGAGCTCCAGGCGGCCGCCGACGAACTCGGGATGGACGCCGAGGAGTTCGAGCGCTGGATCGCCTCGCCGAGCGCCCGGCACGACGAGTTCGACGCCGACCTGGCGGAGCTGACCGGTGCGGTCGACCGACTGGAGGCGGACGCCGAGTCGCTGACCGACGATCCGGACGCCGACGTGTGGTTCGACTGCACGCTCCGTCGCCGCGCCCTCGCGCTCCAGGTTGCGGACCTCCGGGCGGAGGCGGCGGAGCTGGAGACGGTGGCCGAGCGCCTCGGCGACGACCCCGACACGGTCGCCGACCGCCTCTCGGCGACGCGCGACGACCTCGACGACCTCGACGCCCGGCTGGCGTCCGTCGCGGCGGACCTCGCGGCCGCCGAACGCGACGCGTGGCGCGACCGCTACGGCGACCGACTGAGCGCGTTCGAGGCGACCGTCGACGACGCCGACCCCCCGGTCGACTGGGGCGCCGTCCTGACGGCGCTGGAGACGGCCCGTACCGGCGATTCGTAACAGGCTACCGACAGTTCTCGCGCCGCGGCCGAGGCGGGCCCCTCACCGACGAGCCGCCGGGAATCGGGCGACGTAACCGCCCACGTGACGCCAACGGGACGCGATCCGGCAACGATCCGGCAGGTACTGTTCGACCATCGACACGTTCATCACCCGCTATCGAGCAGTGCCACCCGGGAGCCACACGGGGATGTCAGAGGCACACGACGGCCGCCGCTCCCGCCGGGTCGACCCCGACGGACGGGTCCCGACCCGTTCCCGCTGACCCGCGGCCCGTTCTTCGCGCGCCTACAGCGAGTAGTCGTGGCCGCCGTCCTCGCTCGCGAGGAACGCCGCCAGCAGGTCGATCGCCGCGCGGACGTCGTCGCCGTGGGCCGTCTCGGTGACGGTGTGGAGGTACCGCGTCGGGATCGAGATCGCGCCGACCGGCTTGGCGCCGTTGGCCGTCTGGAACGCCGCGGTGTCGGTGCCGCCCGCGGGGAGCACCTCGAGCTGGTGGGCGATCCCCTCGGCCTCGGCCACGTCGCGCAGTCGCCGGGTCACCTTCGGGTTCGTGATGACGGAGCCGTCCTTCAGCTTGATCGCTGCGCCGTCGCCGAGGCGCGTGACCTGCTTGTCCGCCTCGACGCCGTCGACGTCGGAGGCGATGGTGACGTCGAGCGCGACGGCGAGGTCCGGGTCGACGTCGACGCCGAGCGCCTGCGCGCCGCGGAGGCCGACCTCCTCTTGCACCGTCGCACAGAAGTGGACGGTCGCCTCGGGGTCGGTCAGTTCGCGGGCCGCCTCCAGCATCGCGAACAGGCAGACGCGGTCGTCGAGCGCCTTCCCGGTGACCGTGTCGCCCATCTCGACGGTGGTCTGCTCCATCGTCACGAGGTCGCCGACGGCGACGAGTTCCTCGACCTCGTCGCCCTCGCGGCCGAGGTCGATGACGACGTCCTCGACGGCGTCGTCCTTCTCGCGGTCCTCCGCCGAGAGCGTGTGGGGCGGCACCGAGCCGATGACGCCCGTGAGGTCGCCCTGTTGGGTGTGCACGCGCACGCGCTGGGCGCGCAGCACGCGCGGGTCCCAGCCGCCGAGCGCGTCGACCTTCAGGAAGCCGTCGTCGGTGACGTGCTTCACCATGAACCCGATCTCGTCCATGTGGGCGGCGACGGCCACCTCGTAGTCGCCGCTCCCCTCGACCGTCCCGATCACGTTACCCATCGAGTCGGTGCGGACCTCGTCGACGGCCTCGTCGAACACCGCACGGACGTGGTCGCGGACGCGGTCCTCGTAGCCGGGGACGCCGCTCGTTTCGGTCAACTCGCGCAGCAGGTCGAAGTCGAAGTCGAACGCCATACCGGCGCTTGGGGTCGGTCCCGATTAATCGCCGGGGTTCCGGCCCGGAGCGCCGCCCGCGGAAACTCTCCCGGAGTTCTCCGTGGTTCCGGAACGCTTTTGCGCTCGGTGCCCCGCGTTTGGCGCGTATGTCCGACGACGTCGAAGCCGACCTCCGCGCGCAGTTCGAAGAGGCATTCTCGGGCGCCGATTTCCCGGTGTCCAGCCAGATGGACCTCGTGCCGGCGCTCCCCAAGGGCCCGGGCACGAAGTTCGAGGCGGGCGACGTCTCCTTCACGGCGATGGAGCTGGCCGCGAAGCTCGGCTCCAGTCAGGACTTCCCGTACGACGACGTCGACTCGCTGGTCGACGACGTCATGCAGGGCCTGAAGGACAACGGGATGCTCTGAGCGCGGGCCACCGCCGACGACACTGATCGGTTCCTCCCTCCGTTCTCGCACTCCGCCAGCGTCGGCCACGCCGTCAGTCGCCGCGCCGCTCGCGGCCGTGTGCCTCGCACAGCACCACGCCGGCGCCGCTGTCCAGGTAGAACGCGTCGCCGGCCCGGATCGGCGCGCCACACACCGCGCAGCCGTCGCCGTGGGCGACGGCGTACTTCCCCACGTCGGTGCCCGTGCGGAGCCGTCCGGCCTCGCGCGCGGGCCGGGCGATCCCCTCGCCGACGGCGGTCAGGTCGTCCGTGTCGGCCTCCTCGAAGCGGATGATCGGCACGACCGCCCGAACGGGTCGCGGCGACTTCAACGCCCGGCGAGGGGTTCAAGAGCGGCCGACGCCAATCGCGGGTGTGTTCGGTGAGTGGATCGCCGCGCTCCCCGGGTGGCTCGTCTGGGGGGTCGTGTTCGGACTCGTCGCCTCGGTGGGGGTCGCGGCCGTGTTCCTCGCGGCCAACCGCTGGTTCCCCGACCCGCCCGCACGGAGCGGGGGTCCCGATCAGGGGTCGCTCCGGCGGAAGGCCGAGATCCGCGACTACCTCCGCAGCATCGACGAACGGTTCGCCGAGGACGTCGACCTCGACGGCACCCGCGTCGCCTTCTACCTGCCCGAGCGGCGGGTCGCGCTCACCTTCGACGTCCACGCGTACTTCGCGATCCGCGACGACGAGGACGGCGACGTCCACGTGATCCTCTGTGAACACGAGATGCCGGGCCGCCACCTCGGCCGCCGCCTCCCGTTCGAGGTGCCGGAGGTCGGCGTCGGTCCCGGCGCGGGCGCGGCCACCGCCGCGACCGCGGCCCCCGGTGGCGCGAACGCGGTCGTCTCGGCGTTCGACACGCTGGGGCTCCCGTCGACGGCCGACGAGGACCGCGTCGAGCGCGCCTACCGCGAGAAGGTGAAGGAGACGCACCCCGACCAAGGGGGGAGCCGCGAGGCGTTCGCCGAGGTGCGCGAGGCGTACGCGACCGCGCTCGACCACGCCGAGGAGTCGTCCGGGCGGGGCCGCGGGCGCGCGTAGCGCCCAGTTCGATCCGGTTTACCGCGAGATACCGCCGTCGCCCTCGTCGATCACGCGTTCGACTTCTTCGGGCGTGACCACCGCCAAGTCGCCGGCGATGGTGCGCTTGAGCGACGCGGTCGCGGCGCCCCACTCCAGCCCGGCGTCGACGTCGCCACCGAGCGCGCGCCGCGCGAGGAAGCCGCCGACGAACGCGTCGCCGGTGCCGATGGCGTCGAGCGTGTCCGCCTCGTACACGGGCTGTTCGAACACCTCGCCGTCGTGGAGCGCGAGCGCGCCGTGGTCGCCGCGGGTGATCACGACCGTCCCGAAGCCGTGGTCGGTCGCGAGCCCGTGGGCCACCTCGACGACCTCGCCGTCGCGGCCGAGCACCGCCTCGGCGTCGCGGCGGGCGACGAACAGCGTGTCGACGTGCTCGAACAGGTCCGTCAGCGTGTCGCGGGCCTCGGCGTGGCTCCACAGCTTGCTCCGGTAGTTGAGGTCGAAACTCGTCGTCGCGCCGGCCGCGCTCGCGCGCTCCAGCAGCGCCGCGGTCGTCGCCCGGGCGGGCTCCGAGAGCGCGGGCGTGATGCCCGTCGTGTGGAACATCGTCGCGTCGTCGAGCACGCCGACGGGGAGCTCCGCCGGCGCGACGGTCGTCACCGCCGAGTCGGCGCGGTCGTAGATGACGTTCGTCCCGCGCGGCTCGCCGCCGTGTTCGAGGTAGTAGGTGCCGAGGCGGGCGTCGTCGTCCCACGCGACGCCCGGGCGGACGCCGTGGGCGCGCAGTTCCCGGACGACGCGGCGCCCCAGCGGCGAGTCGGGGAGCTTCGAGAGCCACACCGAGTCGAGCCCGAGGGCGGCGCCGGCGACGGCGACGTTGCTCTCGGCGCCGCCGATGCGGGCGTCGAGCGTCTCCGTGGTCTCCAGTCGGGTCCCCTCCGGCGGGGAGAGCCGCAGCATCGTCTCCCCGAACGTGACGAGGTCTGTCATGCGCGTGGCGACGGCGCCGCCCCACAAGAAGGGTCTGGAACGCGGGAGGACCCCAACCGCCCGACAGCCGGCGGGCTACTCGGCGCGCCGGCCGCCGTGGCCCGGGTAGTCGCGCTCGAAGCGGTCCTCGATCTCCTCGCTGCCGAACTCGACGAGCACGGGCCGGCCGTGCGGACAGGCGTAGGGGTTCTCGCAGTCGTCGAGCGCGTCGAGCAGGTCGGTCACGCTCCCCTCCGTGAGCGAGGTGTTGCCGGTCACCGAGGGGTAACACGCGAGGTCGGCCAGCAGGGCGTCGGCCACCTCCGCGACCGGGCGGTCGCCGGCGGTCACCTCGTCGGCGAACGCCGCGAGCACGTCCCGCAGGAGGTCCGGGTCGAGCGTCGCGTCGAACACCGCCGGCACCGCCGTCACGGCGACGGCGTGGCTCGCGGCCCCGTCGCCGCCGTCGTCGGCCCCGCCCGCCTCGACGCGCTCGGCGCGGAAGCCGACCTCGGCGAGCGCCTCCCGGAACGTCTCGAACAGCTCCGACTCCCGGGCGGTCAGCTCCAACTCGACGGGCGCGGCGAGCGTCTGGGTCGGCGCGCCGTCGCCGACGGCCCGCTGGAGCCGCTCGTAGTTGACCCGCTCGTCGGCGGCGTGCTGGTCGACGAGCACGAGCCCCGCGTCCGTCTCGCAGACGACGTACGTGTCGGCGTACTGGCCGAGCACGCGCATCGGCGGCAGGCGGTCGCGCTCGACGCGCTCGTCGGTGGTGCCGCCGCCCAGCGTCGCCTGCGACGGCGCGCCCCACGTGCGGTCGCGCCCGACGGCGTCTCGCGACTCGCGCCGCTCGTCGCCGGCCTCCGCCGTCGGCTCGGCGCCGTCGGCTGCGTCGTCGACCGCGTCGCCGTCGGCCGCCTCGTCGACCGTGTCCGTGTCCGCGTCCTCGCGCTGCCACGCGCGCGGCGACGGCGCGCGCCCCGCCGTCGCGTCCGTCCGTCCCCGCTCGGGGTGGTCGGTCGGCCGGTCGGCGTCGCCGCCGATGTCGACGCTCCAGGCGGCGTCCGCCGCGGCCGCGTCGGAGGAGTCGTCGCCGCGTGCTGTGTCCGGGGGATCCGCGGAGTCCGCGGGGTCGTCGTCGGCTCCGGAGTCCGTCCCGGGACGCCGGTCGCGCTCGGGGTCAGGCTCCGGGTCGGCCGCGGCGTCGTCGGGGGAGACGCCGTCCGGCGGCGCGTCCGCCGGGTCGTCCGGGCTCGCCGCGTCGGAGCCGCCCCACGCGTCGAGCACCGACGACGTCGTCTCCGCGCCGGGGCCGGTCGCCCCCGAGTCGCCGTCGTCGGCCGCCGTCGCCCGGCGGTCGGCGGCCGCGCGCTCGTGGTCGGTTCCGGCGCCGCCGACCACCTCGGGGTCGACGGCCGCCTCGTCCGGCGCCGAGCGGCCGCGGGGCGCCGACGAGCGGATCAGCCCCGCGTCGAGCAGGGCCGCGCGGACCGCCTCCCTGACCGTCCCCGTCACGTCGGCGTCGTCGTCGAAGCGGACCTCGGTCTTGCGGGGGTGGACGTTCACGTCGACGGCGGGCGCGGGCACCTCGACGAACAGCACGGCGAAGGGGTAGCGGTCGGTCGCCAGCTGACCGCCGTAGGCGTCGACGACGGCGCCCCGGAGGTCGCCGTCGCGCACCCAGCGGTCGTTCACGTACGTGGTGAGGTACTCCCGGCCCGCGCGGGTCGTCTCCGGGTGCGAGACGAGCCCGTGGACCCGAACCGCCCCCGACTCGGACTCGTGGTCGACGTCGACCATCGACTCGGCGACCTCGCGACCGTACACCGCGAGGACGGCCGACCGGCGGTTCCCGTCGCCGGGGGAGGCGAACACCTCGCGGCCGTCGTGCTCCAGCGAGACGGCGACGTCCGGGTTGGCGAGCGCGTACGCCGAGACGACGCCGTTGACGCGGTCGAACTCCGTCGCCGGCGTCTTGAGGAACTTCCGGCGCGCGGGCGTCCGGCCGAACAGGTCGCGCACCTCGACGGTCGTGCCGACCGGACAGCCGGCCGGGCGGACGTCGCTCTCGTCGCCGTGGTCGACGACCAACTCGGCGCCGGTGTCGGCGTCGGGCGTTCGCGAGCGGACGGTCACCTCGGCGACGGCGCCGACGGAGTGGAGCGCCTCGCCGCGGAAGCCGAGCGTGGCGACGCCGGCGTCGAGGTCGGCCATCCCGTCGAGCTTGCTCGTGGCGTGTTTCGCGACGGCCATCGGCAGTTCCTCGGGGGCGATCCCCGCGCCGTCGTCGCGGACGCGGATCCCGTCGATACCGCCGTGCTCGACGGCGACGGCGACGCGGGAGGCGCCGGCGTCGAGGGCGTTCTCGACGAGTTCCTTCACGACGGAGGCGGGGCGCTCGACCACCTCGCCCGCGGCGATCTCGCGGACGGTGCGGTCGTCGAGCGCGCGTATCTCGCCGGTCATCGCACGGACGGAGGCGGCGGCGGCGTATCAATCCCGTGTTCGGACGGACGGCCGCGGCGGCACGAGACCGATGTCGCCGAGAGACGATCCGCCGACGTGGACTCCAACAGCCTCCCGATGGCGCCCGACCTCGGCGCGTTCCCCCGGATCGTCGGGGCCGTGGTCCTCGCGATCTTCGTCGGCGCGGTCGCGTTCCTCGCGCTCGCGGTGGCGGCGGGCGTGCTCGCGGCGTGAGCTTCTCCGGCGGGCCCGTCGAGTTACCGGTCGTGAGAACCCGGACGTTTGAATTAAGTACGGATCGGGGCACGTGAGCCGTAGACAGATGAGTGGGAGCGGGACGGACGAGGGAGTGGGAGCCCGGAGCGCGGGGGCGCGCGTCGACGACGAGGAGCCGACCGCGTCCGTCGACCGAGGACCGTCGTCGAAGGCCGAGTTGGTGCTGACGCCGCCGGGGCCGGACCGACGGACGATGCTGAAACAGCAGGCGGTGACGGGGTACGTCGACCACCCCACGGTCGTCGAGTTCACCTACGACACCGACCCGGTCGCGCTCCACGAGCGCTGGCGCGCCGACGTCGGCTCGCCGCCGTGTCACATGGTCGTGGACGCGTCCGGCACGGGCGAAGTGCCCGGCCCGCGGGTCGCCGCCGACGGCGGATCGTTCGCCGTCGAGGGCGCACACCCGCAGGACCTCACGGGGCTGTGTATGAAGTGGCAGGACGCGCTGGCGGAGGCGCGCAACCACGGCGACCTGTTCGTCTCGTTCGACTCCGTGACGGCGCTGCTCCAGTACGTCGACCTGCGCGAGGCGTACCGCTTCCTGCACATCCTCGTCGCCGGCGTCCACCGCGCCGACGCGCGCGCGCAGTTCTACCTCGACCCGAAGGCCCACGACGAGCAGACCGTCTCGACCGTCCAGGGGCTGTTCGACGCGGTCCGCCGCATCGGCTGAGCGGCGCGCGACGCGGTCGCGTCGGCGGACGCACACTTTTGTCGCCGGTGCCCGTCGCGGGAGCATGGACGCGAGCCGACGCTTCGCCGACCTCGACACCTTCTGGGAGCGCCACGCCAACCCCAAGAGCGGCTGGTCGCGGTTCCTCTCGGTGCCGCTGCTGCTGCTGGCGGCGTACACCCGCGACCGGCGCGTGCTCGCGCTCGCGCTCGGGTGGACGCTCGTCAACCCCGTCGCCTTCCCGCGGGTCGAGCGCGGCCCGGAGGTCGACCCGGCGTGGATGACCCGCGTCGTCGACGCCGAACGGGCGTGGCTCCGCGGCGAGACGTCGCCGGGCGCGTGGCACCGGCTGAACACGGTGTCCGGGCCGGTGACGGCGTACGCGCTGTACGCGGCGTACCGGCGGCGCCCGGGCCGCGCCGTCGCCGCCGGCGCCGTCTCGATGGCGCTGAAGCTCGCGTTCGTGTGGGGGCTGGAGCGCCGGTGGTCGGCCGACCCGCCGAACGGGGAGTGAGTCGTCGGACTACGGTTCGGGGAGGTCGACGACCTCCCCGTCGGCGTACACGGTCGGGTCGCGGACGATCCCGTCGAGGTGGAGCGGCGCGTCGGTGTCGCCGCCGATGCCGGCGTCGTCGCCGATGGCGATGTGGACCGTGCCGGCCGCCTTCTCGTCGAGCAGCACCGAGCCGACGAGGTCGGTGACGCCGACGTTCGTGCCGATGCCCAACTCCGCGAGGTTGTACGCGTCGCGACCGACCGACTCGGCGGCGGTCTCGACCTGTTCGCGCACGTCGTCGTCGGAGATGTCGGTGACGAAGCCGTCGGTCACCTCGAACCGCAGCTCTCGCCCCTCGAGCAGCCCGTGGGGCATCATCGTCCCGTCGACGACGTACGTGCCGTTCGCGGTCTCGGGGCTGACGAACACCTCGCCGGCGGGGAGGTTCGAGAACGACCCCGGCTCGCTCACGGCGCCGGTGTCCGCGAGGAACTCGCGGTCGCCCGGCTCGAAGGTGATGTCGGTGCCCGCCGCGGTGGTGACGCGGATCTCCTCGGCGTCGCCGACCTGCGCGAGCACGTCGTCGCAGTGGCGCGCGATGGCGTCGTAGTCGGCGTCGAGGCCGGTGACGAACACCTCGCGGGTGATGCCCGGGAGGGTGGCGCCGCGGGCGCCGGCGTCGCAGGCGGCGCCGCGGGCGCGGGTGTGGCTCAGGCTCTTGGTCGTCGGCGCGAGGAAGGCGTCGGCCTCGCGCATCGCCGCCGCCACGGGCGCGGGCGGCTCCTCGCCGTGTTGAGTCGCGGGCGGGTACCGAACGATCGACGCGTCGGCGGTCACCGCGCGGGCGACGTCGTACAGCGCCTCGCCGATCGTCTCGCGCTCGTCGTCGGTGACGACCGCGAGCGACTCGTCGCCGCCGAGGGCGAGGCACTGGTGGATCGCCGTTTCCGCGGCCGCACGGAGGTCGTCGTCCATACCTTCGCTCGGCCCCGCCGCGGTTTGGGCCTGTCGGAGCGTCGCAGCGCCCCGGCCGCCCCGGCTCCCGTGGAGCTCCCGATTCCGCCGATCTCCCGCTTCTTACTCGCTCTGTAGTTGTTTTCCGATTAACGATAGCGTAACGATTAACCCCCGGTACGAACGACCATCCGGCAATGATCCACGTGGGGGTCAACGGCTACGGCACCATCGGCAAGCGGGTCGCCGACGCGGTGGCCGCCCAGCCCGACATGAGACTGATCGGCGTCGCGAAGACCCGACCGAACTTCGAGGCCGAGGCGGCGGTCCGCAAGGGGTACCCGCTGTACGCGGCGATCCCGGAGCGGGCCGACCAGTTCCGCGACGCCGGCATCGACCTCGCGGGCGAGGTCGAGGACATGGTGATGACCGCCGACGTGGTCGTCGACACGACGCCCTCGGGCGTCGGCGCCGCCAACCGCGACCTGTACGAGCGCTACGACACCCCCGCGATCCTGCAGGGCGGGGAGGACGCCGACGCCGCCGACGTGAGCTTCAACGCCCGCGCGAACTTCGACGGCACGGCCGCCGCGGACGTCGACGTCGCCCGCGTCGTCTCGTGTAACACCACCGGTCTCTCGCGACTGCTCGCGCCGCTCGTCGAGGAGTACGGCGTCGAGAAGGCCCGCGTCACGCTCGTCCGCCGCGGCGGCGACCCCGGGCAGACGTCCCGCGGCCCGATCAACGACATCCTCCCGGACCCCGTCACGGTGCCCTCCCACCACGGCCCCGACGTGAACACGATCATCCCCGACGTGGACATCGACACGCTCGGGGTGAAGGTGCCCGCGACGCTGATGCACCTCCACTCGGTGAACGTCACGCTGGAGGCGGAGCCGACGGCCGACGAGGTGCGGGACCTGCTCGACGCGGAGTCGCGGCTGTTCCTCGTGCCCGAGAAGACGGGCATCGACGGCACGGGGAAGCTCAAGGAGTTCGCGATGGACACCGGCCGGCCGCGCGGCGACCTCTGGGAGAACTGCATCTGGGAGGAGTCGATCTCGACGGAGGGCTCGGACCTGTACCTGTTCCAGTCGATCCACCAGGAGTCGGACGTGATCCCCGAGAACATCGACGCCATCCGGGCGCTGCTCGACCGGGAGGACCGCGAGACGAGCATGGCGACGACCGACGAGACGCTCGGGGTGGGTCTGGAGTCGCTGTTCGACGGCCAGCGCCAGCGCGTGGTGCCGAAGCGCAACGGCGACGACTGACGCGGCGGGGTCGAGGGCGCGGCGCGGCCGAGCCCGCGGGCCCTCACGAGTACGCCGCCGGAACAGCTCGCCGGTCGACCTACTCCAACTCGTGTGTGGCGACCTTGTCGGTCGCCGTGTCGACCACCAACGCGGTGGGGCCCTCCTCACGGCCGGGGATCGGCACGCCCCCGGGGTTGAGACGGACGGCGGCGTCGCGCACCTCGTGCACGCGCTCGTGGGTGTGCCCGCGGCAGACGTAGTCGTACTCGCCGCTCGCGAGGAGGGCGTCGACGATCGGCTCGCTGGTGCCGTGGTAGACGGCGAACTCGGTGTCGGCAAGCGTCAGCGCGGCGAACTCGCCGTGGTACGTGCCGAACTCGTCGACCGTGTCCGCGAGCGCCCGCTCGCCGTCGTTGTTGCCGCGGACGGCGTGGAACGCCCAGTCGCCGTCGAACGGCGTCACCGAGAAGGGCACGACGACGTCGCCGCAGTGGACCACCGCGTCGACGCCGACTTCGGTGAACGCGTCGACGGCCGCGTCGACGTACTGTGCGTTGTCGTGGGTGTCGGAGACGACGCCGACCAAGATGGCTCGGCGTTCGCCCGCGCGGCGCTTCGAACCCACCGCCCACACCCGGCCGACCCACCGGGCGTTTCAAGCGGGACGGTCGTGGCGTCGGACGTATGGTCCTCGTTCGACACCCCCTCTACGTCGCCGTCGGCGCGACAGTGTCGGTCTACGGCATCGCGTACGCGCTCACCGGCGGCGGCTTCGAAGCCGCGGCGGTCGCGACGCTGCCCGGCGCGTGGCTCGCCGCCCACGGGCTGCTCAACGGCATCGCGCTCGCGACCGACGACGGCCGCCGACGAGCCCACGGCGACGAGGGGCCGGGCGACGAGGGGCCGGGCGAGGACGGCTCGGACAGCGACGGCGACGACCCCGACGACCGGGGAGCAGCCGCCTCAGCGTCCGACGTCGTCGCTCGCACTCCGTACTAGCAGCTCGACCGCGGGCAGCGGTTCGCCGGTGAGCGCGCGGATGTACGCGCCGCCGGCGATGGAGACGTGCGAGAAGTCGGCCTCGTCCATCCCGTACATCCCGATGGCGCGGGAGGTGTCGCCGCCGCCGACGACCGAGAAACAGTCCGTGTCGGCGATGGCCTCCAGCACGCCGACGGTGCCGACGCTGAAGCGCTCGTCCTCGAAGACGCCGAGCGCGCCCTTCACGAACACGGCCTCTGAGTCGCGGATCACGGGCTCGTAGTCGGCGACCGTGTCGGAGCCGACGTCGAGGAACGACTGGGTCTTCTCGACGACGTCGTCGACGGCGACCTCGGCGCGCTCGCCGTCGGCGTCCTCGTACGCCAGATCCGACGCGAGGGTCACCTGGTCGCGCCGCTGTTCCAACATCGACCGGATCGTCTCCTCGTTGGCGGCCCACTGCTCGTCGAACAGGTCGGTGTCGACGTCCTCGCCGACGGGGTACCCCGCCGCGCGGAGGAACAGTTCGCCGGCGACGCCGCCGAGGAGGAAGCGGTCGACCTTCTCGTCGAGCGCCTCCATCACGCCGATCACGTCGGTCGCCTTCGTCCCGCCGACGACCATCGTCACGTCGCCGTCGAACTCGCGCTCGGCGATGGCGGTGTTCGCCTCGTACTCCGTCTCCATCACGCGACCCGCGTAGCTCGGGAGCGTCAGGGGGAAGCCGACGAGCGAGGCGTGCTTGCGGTGGGCCGCCGAGTAGGCGTCGTTGACGTAGGCGTCGAACTCCGGGGCGAGCGTCCCGACGAAGTCGCTCGCGGCGTGGGCCTCCGGCTCCTTCTCGGGCAACTCGTCGTCGGTCATCCGGGTGTTCTCCAGCAGGAGCACGTCGCCCGCCTCGAGGCCGCGGATCGCCGCGAGGGCCTCGTCGCCGAAGGTGTCGGCGACGAAGTCGACGTCGACGCCGGCGTGTTCGGCGAGGATGTCGGCGTGTTGCTCCAGCGAGACGAACGTGTCCCGCCCGGGACGGCCTTGGTGGGCCATGAGGGCGACGCGGTGGCCGGCCGCGGCCAGCTCGGCGACGGTCCGGGCGTGGCGGGAGAAGCGGCGGTTGTCCTGCACGACGCCGTCCTCGACCGGGGAGTTGAGATCGAGGCGGACGAGGACGCGCTGCTCGGCGGGCAGGTCGTCGAGGGTGCGGAAGCTGCTCATCACGTCGTGGGTCGGGGCTCCGCTACTTAGGTGCTGATGACCGACGGCGACGCCCCGGAACGGTCACGGCCGCCCGCCCGCCCCGAGGACGGCGAAGCGACCCAACTCGCCGTCCACCTCGACGATCAGGTCCGGGAGGCGGGTGCCCCAGACCGGCGTGTCGAGCGGCGCCATCCGATACTCGTCGACGAGGTCGCCGTCGAGCGTGCCGGTGACGGTGTAGCGACCGACCGTGAGCGTCGGCCCGCCGCGCTCGTACCGCGTGTCGGCCGGCATCGTGACGGTGTCCCGGTACGCCTCCGCGCCGTCGGCGGCGACGACGGACAGCGCCACCTCGTGGTCGTCGTCGTCGTAGTTGTTCACGTACACGGTCGGTGTGTCGCGGAACAGGCCGGTGCGCCACAGACACCCGGAGAGGCCGGCGAGGCCGGCCGACGCGACTGCGGCGGCGAACGCTCGTCTGGAGGGCATCGTCCGGACGTCTCCGACCGCACGCAAGAAGCTTCGCCGTCGGCGGCGCCCGTCGCGTCCGCCGCGCGCGCCGCGGCCGTCTCAGTCGTCGCTCGCCTCGGCTTCGGTCCGCGAGGCCCGCCGCGCCGCGCGGTCGATGAACTCCTGCGGGAGCTCGTCGATCTCGCCCGCTTGGACGCCCCAGAGGTGGGCGTAGAGGCCGTCCTCGCCCAGCAGGTCGTCGTGGGTGCCGCGCTCGGCGATCCGGCCGTCCTCGAGCACGACGATCTGGTCGGCGTCCTTGATCGTCGACAGGCGGTGGGCGATGGCGAAGGTGGTGCGGTCCTCGGTGAGCCGGTCGATGGAGCGCTGGATCAGCATCTCCGTCTCCGTGTCGACGTCGGAGGTCGCCTCGTCGAGCACGAGGATCTCGGGGTCCTTCAGGATCGCGCGGGCGATGGAGAGCCGCTGGCGCTGGCCGCCGGACAGCTTCACGCCGCGCTCGCCGATCTCGGTGTCGTACCCCTCGGGGAGGTTCTGGATGAACTTGTGCGCCTCCGCGGCCTTCGCGGCCTCGACGATCTCGTCCTCGTCGGCGTCGAAGGTGCCGTACGCGATGTTGTCGCGGACCGTCCCGTAGAACATGAACGTGTCCTGGCTCACGTAGCCGAGCGACTGGCGCAGGCTCGGGATCGTCACGTCGCGGATGTCCTGCCCGTCGATCTCGATGCTCCCGTCGTCGACGTCGTACATCCGGAGGAGCAGTTTGAGCACGGTCGACTTGCCGGCGCCGGTCGGGCCGACGAGCGCGAGCGTCTCGCCGCCGGCGACGTCGAAGGAGATGTCGTCGACGATGACCTCCTCGTCGTCGTAGCCGAACGTCACGTCGTCGTACACCACCTCGCCGTCCTCGACCACGAGGTCCTCCGCCGCGGGGTCCTCGACGATGCGCGAGGGCGTGTCCATCAGGCCGAACAGGCGGGCGCTGGAGGCGCGGGCGCGCTGGTACATGTTGATGATCGAGCCGAACTGCGCCATCGGCCAGATGAACCGCTGGGTGTAGAGGATGAACGTGGCGAACGTCCCGGGGCGCAGTTCGGCGCCGCCGGTGAGCCACAGGGGAGCCAGCCCCAACACCCAGAAGCCGCCGACCGCGAAGGTGATGACGAAGCCGACGCCGGCGATCACCCGCAGCGCGGGGAAGAACTTGATCCGCGTGGTGATGGCGTCCCAGTTGGCGTCGTAGTAGTCGTAGGAGACGTCGTCGACGCGCTCGGACTCGAACCCCTCCGTGTTGAACGTCTTGATCACCTTGATGCCGCCGAGGTTGTTCTCCAGCCGGGAGTTGAGGTGGCCGACCGTCGAGCGGACGTCGGCGTACTTCGGCTGGATGACGTCGATGAACTTCCACGTCGTCACCGCGATGATCGGGACGGGGACCAGCGAGATGAGCGCGAGCCGCGGGTTCATCCAGAACATGATCCCCGCGATGCCGATCACCATCACCGACAGCCGGAACGCGGAGTTCATCCCGTCGTTGAGGAACCGCTCGAGGCGGTTCACGTCGTTCGACAGCACGGACATCATCTCGCCGGTCTGCTTCTCGGCGAAGAAGTCCATGTTCAGCCGCTGCATCTTGTCGTACGTGTCCGTCCGGATGTCGTGCTGGATGTTCTGCGCGAAGGAGTTCCAGCCGTAGTTCCGGACCCAGTGGAAGACCGACCCGCCGAAGAAGGCGAACGCGATGATCCCGACGCTGAACAGCAGTTGGTCCTGCTGGCCCGCGGGGATCAGGCTGTCCGGAACGAGCGGGAGTTCGAACTGGGAGTTCTGGAGGAAGATCGCGTCGATCGCCAGCCCGAGCAACAGCGGCGGGAGCAGGTCGAGGACCCGGGCGGCGACGCTGCCGAAGAAGCCGAGCCCGAAGTACCGGGTGTTCCGGGCCCCGTACTCCGCGAACAACCGTTTCATCGGGTTGTCAGTCTTCTCCCGGATGTCCTCGAAGGGGTCGTCCTCGTCCGAGGGGTGACTCATTACCTACTCACACCGACAGCAGCCCCCTAAACCGTTCGCTTCGAATCGAAACACCCGGTACCGGCTCGCGTCGCCCCGTCGCCGCGACGGTCCCGCCGACTCAGTAGTCGCCGGCGATCTCGACGGTGTCCCCCTCGCACACGCCGTTGTCGGTCGTCCAGCCGTACGGCACCTCGAGGACGTACTTCCCGACGCCGCGGTAGCGCTCGAGGTCGGAGCCGGACGTGCCCTCGGGCGGGAGCTCGGCGTGGTGGATCCGCGTGATCGTCCCGTTGGCGGCGACGAACACGATGTCGATGGGGAAGTCCATGTCGCGCATGACGTACGCCTGCTCCCCCTCCGACCCGTGGACGAACAGCATCCCCTCGTCGGGCCCGAGCGACGCGGTGTCCGACAGGCCGGTGTACCGCTTCGTGTACGTGTCGGCGACGCGGACGTCGACCGTGCCGAGCTCGCCCCCGTCGGCGTCGACGACCGTGACGGTCGTCCGGTCGTACTCGCCGTCGTTCGCGACGCTGGACAACGCACCGGTACACCCGGCGAGCGCGGTCAGCAACACGAGGAGGACGGCGACGCGCGGGCGGGACGCGGACATGGGTCAGCGAACGCGGTCCGGTCGGGAAAGCGTATCGGGGAAAGCGAAGGGTTATTCCGAACGACGGAGTTCGTTCGGGTACGGGCTCGTGGTCTAGTGGTTATGACGCTTCCCTTACAAGGAAGAGGCCGGTGGTTCAAATCCGCCCGAGCCCACTCGACCCGGCGAGCGACAGCCGACGGCGTTGGCCGTCGCACGGGTGATCCGGTTCTCGCGACCCGACGACCGCCACCGGGGGGTGCCGGGCGGCGTCCGCTCGCCCCCGGTTCCCACCCGGATCCGTCCCGGAGGGTTCGGTGCACGTTTCCGTTCGCCACGGGTACGCTCCGGTCGCCACCACGCTGTCACCCGGTTAATCCGCCTGTAGCCGCCTGAACGGCCGTGCGACCTTTTGCCCGTCGTCCCCGAACGGGCGGTCACGATGGACGAGCGTACCTCGGGAGGGGACCGACGATGAGTACGAAAGGGGCCGTCGCCGTGCTGGCGGTCGTCGCGGTGGTCGCGGTCGGCGGGGCCGCGGCGTTCGTCGCCGGCATCGGGCCGCTCGGCGACGCCGGCGGCGGGTCAGACACCGTCACCGAGACGCCGGCGTCCACCGGCACCGTCTACGACGCCGGGGGCGACTCGACCGCCGCCGGCGACGAGGGCACCGCCGCGAGCGGCGGCGACGACACCCGGTCGCTCCCGCCGTACACGTTCGCGGTCGAGTCGATCGAACAGTGCGGACAGACCTGTCGCGACGTGACCGTCCGGCTCGACAACAACCGCGACGAGACGGCGACCGGCGTCTCGGTGCACACGCGGATCTACGCCGGGAACTCCACCGCGCAGGACGACAGGATCTGGGAGGGGAGGCGGGACGTCGGCGCCCTCGACGCCGGCGCGTCGACGACGGAGACGAGCCGGATCGAACTCTCCTACGCCGAGGGCTTCCAAGTACAGCGGGCCGACGGTTGGATCACCATCGTCACGACCGTCGAGTCGGACGACGTCACGATCACGTTCAAGGAGCGGCGCGACGTGCGCTGACCGCCGGCCCGCGTGGCGATTCGAAACGCTTTTTCATACCGCCGGGGTTCTGTGAGACAGGCCGCCTTAGCTCAGACTGGGAGAGCACTCGACTGAAGATCGAGCTGTCCCCCGTTCAAATCGGGGAGGCGGCATCCCCGTTTTCCGCGAGGTCCGTTCCGCGAACCAGCTTCGCTCCGATACCGACTGGTCGATACGCATCGCCGGGCGACAGCACGGTCCGATGGCCGAACCGGTTCCGATGTATCCCTCTCGTGAGTTCGGGATCGACCACCACCACGGGGTGTATCGGACCGGACGGACCGGCGTGCGAACCCGAACTGCGTCGGAGACAAGTTCCTTATCGGACCCCTACGAGGACCCCGATGATGCCAGAATCTCCGTCCGCCCTCACACGCCTCAAACGTCCCCTGCTGTACGTGATGAGCGCCGCCTATATCGTCGCCGGGGTCGCGCACTTCCTCGCTCCGAAGCCGTTCGCTCACATCGTCCCGGACGAACTCCCCAAGCCCGTCGGGCTCGTGTACCTGTCCGGACTCGCGGAGGTCGCGCTCGGGCTCGGGGTGTTGCACCCTCGCACCCGATCGCGCGCGGCGCGAGGGATCGTCCTCCTGCTCGTGGCGGTGTTCCCGGCGAACGTCAACATGGCCGTCCGGGGGGAGGGACTGGAGACGGTCCCCGACCGGCTCTCGGGCGTCGCCCGTGCGGTCGCGTGGCTCCGCCTCCCCCTGCAGGCGGTCCTGATCGCGTGGGCGTGGTGGTACACGGACCCCCTCCCCGCCGAGGAGTAGCTTCGAGTCGTCGCCCCGCCGCCCCCGCTACCGGTGTGGGACGGTCGGTGCGTCCGTCGCGCCGCCGAGTGACTCCATCGTCCGGACGGCGAGGGCGTCGTCGGGCATCGACCCGAGGTACTCGAGGTAGTCCGAAACGACGTCCCACTGGTGCTCGTTGCTCAGGTCGTAGAGGTGACACCACAGGTGGAGCGGGACGCCCGTCTCGATGGCGCGCTCGGTGCTGCGCCGCAGGTAGCGACCGTGGAGCCGCTTCCGGACGGCCCGGGGGACGGGCCGGAACACGCGCGGGGCGGGCGACTGCCCGGACGGCAGCGACGCGGCCGTGAGCGAGGGGTACGTCGTGCAGTACGTCTCGAGGACGCCGTCGACGAGGGCGGGCTCCCACAGGGGATGCGGGCCCACGGTGAGTTCGCGGAGCCGCCTGAGGCGGCCGTCGCCGCTCGTCGGCACCGCGTACCGGGCGACGGCGATCCCGTGGTCGGCCAGCAGGTCGTTCGGCGGCCGCGAGTGGCGCGGGGGCACGATCGACCGGACGGGCGCCCCGAGGTCGTCGTGGAGCGAACGCACCGCAGCGAGCTCGTCCTCGACGACCGCGCGCGAGACCTGTCCGCACAGGACGTGCGAGAAGGTGTGCGTGCACAGTTCGTGGTCGACGTCGGCGTCGAGGACGGCCCGGGCGGCGTCGGGCGCGTAGAACAGCGGGTCGGTCTCGGCGTCGGTTCCGGGGTCGGCGTCGAACCAGCCCGCCTCGTGTGCACCCGGGTGCGTCCCGTCGCACTCGTCGAGGAGGAGGTGCCCGACGATGTTGAAGCTGATCGGGACGCCGCACTCGTCGGCCTTCTCCAGGAGCTTCCCGAGGTAGCGCCGCTCCGTGCTCCCGTCCGGGGAGAGGTGGTCGTCGTGGCCGAGGTCGTGCACGCCCCACCCGAGTTCGATCTCCATGCTGATCGTCAGGGCGGGCGTCGACCGGGGCGGCGGGCTGTCGTCGTCCCCTGCGGCCGGACGGCGACGTGCGGACGCGTTCGGTGGCAAGATATCAGGGGGACGGGCAGGGGGACGTATTGCTACGCGGGGCGTAACTCGGCGTATTCTCTCCGTACACGTGCGAGCGAGGACGGTCGGGGGAGCGCGCTCGCCGGGTTCGTCGGCCCGTGGCCCGATAGGAGCCGGCTACCGGCACGCGCCCGCCCCCGGGGCGTTTATGACGCGACTCGGCGAACCGCCGGGTCGATGACGAAACTCGCGATCACGCTCACCAGAGCGGCGGGGACGACCGTCGCGGAGTTCCGGGAGTACTACCGAGAGACGCACGCGCCGCTGGCCGCGGACCTGCCGGGGTTGGAGCGGTACACGGTGTCGTTCCCGGACGACCCCGAGTCGGCCGGCTACGACGCGCTCGCGGAGCTGTGGTTCCCGGACGCCGAGACGATGGCCGGGGCGTTCGGCTCGGAACTCGGGCGCGAGGTGACCGCGGACGCCGCGTCGTTCGCGGACATGGACGCCGCGGAACGCGTGGTGCTCGACGAGGAGGTCGTCGTCGAGTAGCCCCCCGTACACGGGGCGTCGGCGGGCGAGAGGCCCGCTCGCGGCCGCGATCGGGTCTCCGCGTGGATAGTTCACACACGCGTCCCCGACTCGGAAGGGTTATCCGTTCCCCTCCGCTCGTGTCGTGTATGGCAACTGGGAAGGTCGACTTCTTCAACGACACCGGCGGCTACGGATTCATCGAGACTGAGGACGCGGACGAGGACGTTTTCTTCCACATGGAGGACGTCGGCGGTCCGGACCTGGAGGAAGGTCAGGAGGTCGAGTTCGACATCGAGGAGGCCGAGAAGGGCCCCCGCGCGAAGAACCTGCAGCGCCTGTAAGGTTCCGACGACACGGACGCAGTCCGTGCCGCAGTTTTCACCGTTTTTCACACCGACGAGCCACGGCCGCGTCGACGACGACGCGACGGCGGGCTCGACAGCGACGGCGCCGTCGCGCTTATTCGCCCACGGGCCGGACCGGACGCCGTGAACACGACCGGGAGGGAGGCGCCGTGACCGCGACGACGCTCCACGACCCGTCCCACCGCGAGGCGCTGTGGGAGCTGGAGGCGGCGTTCGACAGGGGGGACCTCGTGACGCTGTTCGGCACCTGCAGCGTCGAGTACGACGGCCGGGCGTCGTCGTCGCTCGGGCCGGGGGCCCGGCTGGTGGTGCTCAAGCCGGACGGCTCGGCGCTGGTCCACACCGACGAGGGGCGGACCCCGGTCAACTGGCAGCCGCCGGGGAGCGAACACCGCGCGGCCGTCCGCGACGGGCGCCTCCGCGTGCGGAGCGTCCGCGAGTCGCCCGACGAACGGCTCGACGTCCGGTTCTCCGCGGTGGAGCACCTCGCGGCGTACGGCGTGACGGGCGGGCGTTCGGTGGAGGTGGTCGGGAGCGAGGCCGACCTCAAGGAGCGCGTACTCGCCGACCCCGCGGTGGTGGAGCCGGGGTTCGAGCCGCTCGCTACCGAACGCGAGACGGAGGCCGGCCCGGTCGACGTGTTCGGCCGCGACGCCGAGGGGCGCCCGGTGGTCGTCGAGCTGAAGCGACGGCGGGTCGGGCCGGACGCGGCCGGCCAGCTCGCGCGGTACGTCGCCGCGGTCGAACGCGAGGAGCCGGGCGGCACGACGGTCCGGGGCGTCCTCCTCGCGCCGTCGGTCACCGACCGGGCGCGCGACCTGCTCGCCGAGGAGGGACTCGAACACGTCGCGGCCGACCCGCCGGCGGACGGGCCGGGCGACGACGCCCCGTGACCCGGCGGTCGGCCGCCCCGGCCCGTGTGGACGCCCCGCACGCGCAGGGCGGCGAAACGTAGGCTTTAACCCCCGCACCGCCATCGTCTCGGACAAGTAACCATGTCCGACAAGCCGGCCTCTATGTACCGGAAGATCGACAAGCCGTCGTACACGCGGCGCGACTACGTCACCGGTATCCCTGGCTCGAAGATCGCACAGCACAACATGGGCGACCTGAAGACGGACCCGGACGACTACCCAGTCCACATCTCGCTGGTCACCGAGGAGGACGTCCAGATCCGCCACGGCTCGCTGGAGTCGGCGCGCCTGTCGGCCAACCGCCACCTCATCCGCGAGCTCGGCGAGGGCAACTACAAGATGGTCCTGCGCAAGTTCCCGCACCAGATCCTGCGCGAGAACAAGCAGGCGACCGGCGCGGGCGCGGACCGCGTCTCCGACGGCATGCGTCAGGCGTTCGGCAAGCCCGTCGGCACCGCCGCCCGCATGAAGGCCGGCGACACCATCTTCACGGCGTACGTCGACGTCGACCAGGCCGACGTGGTCAAGGAGGCGTACCGTCGCGCGTACAACAAGATGACCCCGCCGTGCCGCGTCGTCGTCGAGAAGGGCAAGGACCTTCTCGTCCGGTAGGTCCGACGGCTTCGCTCGGACCGCTTCCGTTCTCACGTCCGTCAGCGGCCGCGCCGTCCCCGCCCCGCGGGGAGCGGCAAGGTGCAACCCGGAGCCGAGTAAATTCGCACGGCAGCGACGCCGCAGACGCGAAACTCCGGCAGGCCTTTCACCGACCGGGGACCACCCGACGGGTATGACAGGAGTCCGAGTCGCGGGCGTCGGCCTCACCCCGTTCGGGGCACACGAGGGGCGGACCGGTCGCGACCTGTTCGCGGAGGCCGCGCTCGCGGCGCTGTCCGACGCTGGCGTCGACGGCGACGACGTCGAGCACCTCAACTACGGGAACTTCATGGGCGCGTTGGCGGAACGGCAGGGCCACCAGGCGCCGGTGATGGCCGAGGCGGCTGGCCTGCGCTGTGCCGGAACGCGCTACGAGGAGGCGTGCGCCTCCGCGGGCGTTGCCGTCCGCGAGGCCGTCCGCGCGATCCGGTCGGGCGAGAACGACGTGGTGCTCGCCGGCGGGATGGAGCGCATGACGAACCTCTCGACGGCCGAGGTGACGGAGTCGCTGGCGGTCGCCGCCGACGAGCTGTTCGAGGTGCGCGCGGGCGTCACCTTCCCGGGAGCGTACGCGCTGATGGCGCGCGCCTACTTCGACGAGTACGGCGGCGACCGGGAGGACCTCGCACACGTCGCGGTGAAGAACCACGCCAACGCCGTCCCCAACGACTACGCGCAGTACCAACGCGAGATCACCGTCGAGCAGGCGCTCGACTCCCCCGAGGTCGCCTCCCCGCTCCACCTGTTCGACGCGTGCCCCATCACCGACGGCGCGAGCGCGCTCGTCCTCGTCTCCGAGGCGTTCGCCGCCGAGCACGGTCTCGACGCGTCGGTGGCGATCACCGGCACCGGGCAGGGGGCGACCGCGCCGCCCTGCAGGACCGCGCGGACATGGCCCGCACGCCCGCCGCCACGGACGCCGCCGAGGAGGCGTACGCCGACGCCGGGATCACCAGCGACGACGTCGAGGTCGCGGAGGTGCACGACTGCTTCACCATCGCGGAGGTGCTGGCGCTGGAGTCGCTCGGCTTCTTCGAGCCGGGCGAGGGGATCGGCGCGGCCCGCCGCGGCGACACCACCCGCGACGGCGACCTCCCGATCAACCTCTCGGGCGGGCTGAAGGCGAAAGGCCACCCCGTCGGCGCGACCGGCGGCTCACAGATCGCCGAGCTGACCCGCCTGCTGCGCGGCGACCACCCCAACAGCGACGCGGTGGCGGACGCGACGGTCGGGCTCACCCACAACGCGGGCGGGACGGTCGCCAGCGCCGTCGTCCACGTCCTGGAGGTGGCCGAATGAGCGACTCCGACCCCGAGGTGCCCGCGAACACGGGGTACGACGAGTGGGCCGACGCGCTCGGCGAGGAGGGGTACTACGTCGAGTGTGCGAACGGCCACGGGAGCCTCCCGCCGCGGCGCGTCTGCCCGGAGTGCGGGAGCACGGACCTCTCGGAGGCGCCGCTCCCCACGACGGGCGAGATCGCGACGTTCTCCGAGGTCCACGTCGCGCCGTCCGGCTTCGGTGTCGAGCCGCCGTACGTCACCGCGGTCGTCGACTTCGGGCCCGTCCGGATCACGGGGATCGTCGCCGACGCGGCGGGCGACGCGGTCGCCATCGGCGACGAGGTGCGGCCGGACGTGGAGCCGAACGGCGCGACCGGAAATCGGCTGATCGTGTTCCGGTCGGACTGATCGGCCTCCCGGCGGGCAGTTCCGACAGGGGCACAGTCATATCGCTCCGGGCGGTGTGTCGGGCATGAGTTCCGGCAGAGCCGACCATCTCGTCCAGTTCCTCCGCCGGGAGGCCGGGGACTACCTGCGCGCGGCGCTCCACTACTCGGCGGACGACCACGAGGTGTTGTACGTGCGCGACGACGTGCGAGACGAGTACAGCGACGAGGAACTGGCGGCGTTCGTCGCGTACTACCGCGAGAGGAGCCGGGAGCTCGCACCCGAGCGCCCGTTCGACCTCGGCACCGACCACTGCACGGTGTCGGTGTACGACACGGCGATCCTGTTCCACTTCACGCAGGGGACGGACATCGGTACCGTGGTGACGCTCGCGCCGGAGGCCGGGCGGGACATCGTCCAGTTCATCACCGAGTGTCTCGAGCAACTGTACCACAACTCCCCGCAGGAGATCGACGACGTCCCGGCGTGGCTACGCCCCTGAGGGCCGCCACGAGGTACCGAGCCCCGCTCTACTCCCCGTTCTCCTGCTCCACCGTCACGGTCTCGCCCGGGCGCTCGCCCGCGACGACCGCGACGAACTGCTCGCCGAACTCCACGTGCGGCAGCAGCATCGCGTCGTCGAACACGACCAACTCACAGCCGGCGTCGTCGGCCAACTCCCGCCCGGTCGACAGCGGCGGGAGGTCGGCCTCGCGTCCCCACACGAGCGTCGTCGGGACGTCGAGGTCGGCGAGCGCGCTCGCGAGGTCGACGTCGCTGTTGAGAAAGCCCGAGACGAACGACGCGGGGGCGAAGCGCGCGCCCTGCTGGTGGGTCGTGCGCCACTCGTAGTCGGGCCAGTCCTCGCCGGCCTTCGCCGGGTCCCAGTAGCCGTGGTCGGCGTTGAAGTAGTCGATGGACGGCTTCGACGTGAGCAGCCCGAACACCGCGTCGCCGAGGACGGGCGCGCGGATCAGTTCCCGGATCGCCGGCTTCGGCGGCTCCGGGCCGGCGACGGCGGTCGGGCACACGAGCGTCACCTCGGCCACGTCGAGGTCGTCGGCGACGCCGAGGACGTACGCGCCCGTCAGCGAGGAGGCGACGACGCGCGCGCCGGGGAACTCCGCGAGGAAGTCGCGGACGAAGTCCTCGTACAGCGCCGCCGAGTAGCGCAGCGGCGGGCGCTCGGAGCGGCCGAAGCCGGGGAGGTCGGGCGCGACGACGTGGTACTCCTTCGAGAGGGGGGCGAACGTCTCGCGCCACTCGCCCGCCGAGCCGGCGGCGTTGATGCCGTGGAGGAGGACGACCGTCTCGTCGTCCTCGTCGCCGGCTTCGGTGTAGGCGACGTCCATCCCGCGCCAGCGGAAGGTGCCCTGGACGCCGTCGAGCGGCGGTTCGAGTTCGCCCGCCTTCGCGCGCAACGCCTTCGTCGCGGCGACGGTCACGCCCGCGCCGAGGAGGGCGTACTTCGCGGTCGCGGCGAGTTTGGATCGGAGAGTCATACCCACGTGTAGGGTCGCGGAGGACTTAGTTCGGGTGGCGACGGCTGCCACCACGGCACACGAGTGCGGTGCGACGCCGACCTACAGCGGCTCCTCGCCGTCGACGATCCGCAGGCAGCGCTCGGCCATCGCGGGCACCCGCGTCTCCATCGTCGGGTACAGCGGGTCGTCGCTGTTCCCCTCCAAGTAACGCCGGAAGAACATCTCCCCCAGCGCGGCCAGCTTGTACACCGCGAGCGTCCGGTAGAAGCGGTCGTGGTCGTACTCGATCCCGGTGGCGTCCTCGTAGCGGTCGACGAGGTCGCGTCGGCTCGGGTACCCCCTCGCGCTCCATGAACGTCGCCGTCAGTTCCGGGGTCGCGGGCGCGGGGTCGCCCGGATCGCGCCAGAAGGAGAGCATCCACCCCAGATCGGTGAGCGGGTCGCCCAGCGCCGACAGCTCCCAGTCGAACACGGCGACGAGTTCCGGCGGCGTGCCGGGCGCGTACATCACGTTGTCCAGTTTGTAGTCGCCGTGGACGAGCGTCTGCTCGTGGTCGTCGGGCACGTTCGCCTGCAGCCACTCGGTCACCTCGCGGATCTCGGGGACGGCGCGCTCCTCGGCGGTCACGTCGAACGCCCACTCGAACTGCTTGGCCCAGCGACCCACCTGCCGCTCGGTGAACCCCGCGGGCCGGCCGAACTCCGCGAGGCCGACCGCCTCGGGGTCGACCGCGTGGATCGCCGCGAGCCCGTCGACCAACTCCTCGCCGACGCGGCGGCGGTGCTCGGGGGCGGCGAAGCGCTCGGGTTCGGCCTCGCGGAGCACGTCGCCCGCGGTCCGTGCCATCACGTAGAAGTCCGAGCCGAGCACGTCGTGGTCGTCGCACGCGAGCACCGTCTCGGGGAGCGGCACCGGGGTGTCCTGGAGCGCGTCCATCACGCGGTACTCCCGGAGCACGTCGTGGGCGGTCTCGGCGGTCTCGCCGGGCGGCGGCCGGCGGATCACCAGTTCGCGGTCGCCGTAGGTGACGAACAGCGTCTCGTTGGAGTGGCCCTCCGGGTGGCGGCGCACGTCGAACTCGTCGGCCGGGCCGAGCGCGTCGGCGAGGTACGTGCGGAGTCGTTCCGGGTCGACGAGGCGTCGGAAGTACGCCGCCGAGTCGACGGCTGCGTCGGCGTCCGCGGTGTCGTCCGTGTCGGTCATGTGGGGCGATTCCACACCGCCGGGCAAAAGCGCCGGGGTCGACCGGGCGGGGGTACTGTTTTCCCGCGGCGACCGAAGGCGGTGGTATGGAGTACGACGACAGCGAGGCGGCGCGCGCCCTCGCCGAGCGGACCCGGGAGTTCGTCGACGAGGAAGTGATCCCCGTCGAGCGCGAGGTGCTCGGCGACGGTCCCGTGACTGCCGAGCAGCTGGCGGCCCTCCGCGAGACGGCCCGCGAGTACGACGTGTTCTGCCCGCAGATCGACGAGGAGTGGGGCGGCATGGGGATGGCGTTCCGCGACGTGTTGCCGATGTTCGAACAGGCCGGGCGCTCGCTGTTGGGCGCCGCGGCGTGTCGCGTCGACGCCCCCGACGAGGGGAACATGCACACGCTGGAGCTGCTCGGCACCGACGAGCAACAGGAGCGGTGGCTCCGCCCGCTCGTCGCGGGCGAGATCTCGTCGGGCTTCTCGATGACCGAGCCGATGCAGGGCGGCGGCTCCGACCCGAAGATGATCCGCACGACCGCCGAGAAGGACGGCGACGAGTGGGTGATCGACGGCCACAAGTGGTGGACGACGGGGGGCACCGAGGCGGACGTGCTCATCGTGATGGCCCGGACCGACCAAGAGGCCCACCCGTACGAGGGCACGTCGCTGTTCCTCGTCCCCGCGGACACGCCGGGCGTGAACGTCGTCCGCGACGTCCCCCACGTCGGCGGCGAGGTGACCGGCGTCGGCCACGCCGAGATCGAGTACGACGGCGTCCGCGTGCCCGAGGAGAACCTGCTGGGCACCGAGAACCGGGGCTTCGCCCACGCCCAACAGCGCCTCGGGCCCGCGCGGCTCACCCACTGTATGCGCTTCGCGGGGATGGCCGAGCGCGCGCTCGACGTCGCGAAGGCGTACGCCAGCGAGCGCGAGGCGTTCGACGGCCCGCTGGCCGACAAGCAGGCGCTGCGACACGACGTGGCCGACGCCGAGACCGAGTTGCACGCCGTGCGGACGATGGTGCGCGACGCCGCCGCGCGGATCGACCGCGACGAGGAGGCGCGCGTGCAGGTGGCGATGAGCAAGACGTTCGCCGCCAACACCGTGCAGGACATCGTCGACACGGCCCTGCAGATCTGCGGCGGCAACGGCATCGGGAAGGACCTCCCGATCGCCGACTTCTACGAGTCCGTCCGGCAGTTCCGCGTCATCGACGGCGCCGACGAGGTCCACCGTCGCGTCATCGCCCGCGACGCGTTCGGCGACGTGGACGAGTCCGAACTCGCCAACGTGACACGCTACGGCGAGCCGAGCGAGTAAGCCGGGAACGGCCGGTCCGATTTACGTCGCCGGGTCGAGAACCCCCTCGTATGGTGGGACTCGACGCGGACCACGAGGCGTGGACGGCGGCGCAGTCGGCGACGACGGCCGTCGTCGACGGGCGCGACCTCGACGTGGCGTACTACGGGGCGGGACGGGACAACGGCGGGCCGCCCGTCGTGTTCCTCCACGGGATCCCGACGTGGTCGTTCCTGTGGCGGGGCGTCGCGCCCGCCGTCGCCGAGGAGCGACACGTGATCGCCCCCGACTTCCCGGGCTACGGCAACTCCCAGCGCACGGACGACTTCGACCGGTCGGTACGCGCACAGACGAGCGTGCTCGCCGACATCGTCGCCGAGGCCGACTACGACCACGTCGACCTCGTCGCCCACGACATCGGCGGCGGCGTCGCGCTCCGCTACGCCGCCGCGCGCCCCGAGCACGTCCGGAAGCTGGTCCTCTCGAACGCGGCGTGCTTCGACTCGTGGCCGGTGGAGTACGTCAACTCGCTGGGCGTCCCGGGCGTCGTCGACGGGTGGGACGACGAGGAGTTCGACGAGCAGCTCGAGTTCCTGTTCGCCGAGGGCGCCCACGGCGAGGCGGACCCGGCGTTCGTCGCCGGCATGAAGGCGCCGTGGAAGCGCGAGGGCGGCCGGACCGCGCTGGCCCGCGCGGCCGTGGCGACGAACACGAACGACACCACGTGCATCGACTACGGCGCCGTCACCGCGGACACGCTGTGTCTGTGGGGCGGCGACGACGTCCTCCAGCCGGTGGCGAACGCCCACCGCCTCGCCGACGCGATCGCGGGCGACTGTGCGGTCGAGCCGCTGTCGGGGGCGTACCACTGGGTCACTCACGACCGGACCGAGGCGTATCGCGAGGCGCTGTCGGGGTTCCTCGCGAACTAGTTCGGGCGGGGTCCCGGTCGACGGGAGTCGCCGGTGACTATTTAGCGATGGAAAGGTCACTCGGCCCATGGCGTTCCAACTTTCGAGCGAGCAGGAGGCGATCCGCGACGTGGTGCGGGAGTTCGGCGAAAACGAGATCCGACCCGTCGCGCGCGAGCACGACGAGGAGAAGCGCTACCCGCACGACCTCGTCGAGCAGGCGGCGCGCTACGACCTGGTCGCGCCGACGATCCCCGAGGAGTACGGCGGGGCGGGGATGGACCTGCTCACCTCGGCGGTCGTCACCGAGGAGCTGTGGCGCGCCGACCCCGGGATCGGCTCCGCGATCGGCTCTCGCGGCTTCGGCACCTCGATGATCCGCAAGTTCGGCGACGAGTGGATGAAAGAGGAGTGGCTCCCGAAGGTCGCCGCCGGCGAGTCGGCCACCTGTTCGTGCATCTCCGAGCCGGCGCACGGCTCGGACGTGGCGGGCATCGAGACGCGCGCCGAGCAGGACGGCGACGAGTGGGTGCTGAACGGCGACAAGATGTGGATCACGAACGGCACGATCGCCGACGTGGCCGTCGTGATGGCGAAGACGACGCCGGGCGAGCGCCACCGCGGCATCACCGCCTTCCTCGTCGAGACCGACCGCGAGGGGTTCGAGCCGACGAAGATCGACAACAAACTCGGCATCCGCGCCTCGGACCTCGCGGAGATCCGCCTCGACGACGTCCGCGTGCCCGAGGAGAACGTCATCGGCGCGGTCGACCAGGGGTTCTACCAGCTGATGAACTTCTTCGCCGACGGGCGCACCTCCGTCGCGGCACAGGCGGTCGGCGCCGCGCAGGGGGCGCTCGACGCCGCCGCCGAGTACGCCGGCGAGCGCGAGCAGGGCGGCAAGCGGATCTCGGAGTATCAAGCCGTCTCCCACAAGATCGCCGAGATGGCGACGAACGTGGAGGCGGCCCGGTCGCTGACGTACCGCGCCGCGTCGGTCGTCGACGAGGGCAACGACGACCAGCTGGCCGCGAAGTTCGCGTCGATGGCGAAGCTGTTCGCCTCCGAGCACGCCGTCGAGGTCGCCGACGAGGGGATCCAGGTCCACGGCGGCGCCGGCTTCGTCACCGACCACCCGGCCGAGCGGTTCTACCGCGACGCCCGGATCACGAAGATCTACGAGGGCACCTCCGAGATCCAGAAGAACATCATCTCGGACCAGATACTGTGAGCCCGCGCGCAGCCGCGGTCGCCGCGGGCGGCCGATGAACGGGGACGCCGCCGACGAGGCGCCCGACTGGGACTTCAGCGAACGCGACGTGGCGATCCTCGAGGAGGTCGCCGCGAACCCGGGCGTCTCCTCGCGCGAGCTCGCGGACGTCCTCGCGGCCGAGTACGGCATCGACGTCTCCCACGTCACCGTCAGCGAGACGCTCCGGAAGATGCGCGAGCGCGGCGTGTTCCGCGACGCCATCGTCCCCAACGAGGACTACTACGTGTTCGGCCTGTTCGAGTTCAAGTTCGACCCCTCGAACTTCGCCGACGAGTGGCGGTCGGCGATGGCGTACATCCGCGACGACCCGCACACCCTGCTGTACTTCCTCTCCGACGGCGAGTACCAGTGGAAGTCGGTGATGATGTTCCCGTCGCGGGAGGCAGAGTCGAAGTGGATCCACGAGTTCTACAAGGCCCACGGCGCGGTCGTCTCGAACCTCCGCAACCACGTCGTCCACAACGTCCTGAAGTTCCGCACGGACCCGGAGATGTTCCGGAGCCTGCGCGAGGAGTAGCCGCCGGACCCCGGGCTGTCGCCGCGGCCGGCGCGGCTACGTCTCGACCCGGTCTCCGTCGTCGTCGTACGCGAAGAAGCCGCGGCCGGCGTCGACGCCGGTGTGCCCAGCCTCGACCAGCTCGACGAGGTAGTCGGCCGGCGCGAAGCGGTCCTCCCCGGTCGCCTCGTGGCGGTCGCGGAGGACCGCCAGCACCTCGTCGAGGCCGCGCCGGTCGGCCCGCAGACACGGCCCCTCGGGGAAGCCGGCGCCGAGGCGCATCCCCGTGTCGACGGCGTCGGCGGTCGCCACGTCGTCGCCGACCAGCTTCGCCGCCTCGTTCGCCATCCGCGCCTCCACGCGGAGCCAGTCGAAGTCGCCGGCGTCGGCCGCGGTGTAGTCGGCGCCCGCCGCGTCGTCGCCGTACTCGTAGTAGCCGCGGCCGGTCTTCCGGCCGAGGTCGCCGGCGTCCACCTTCTCCGCGACGAGGGGGGCGACCGGGAGCCCCGCCTCCCGCCGGACGTGGTAGCCGATGTCGATGCCGGTGAGGTCGCCCAACTCGAACGGCCCCATCGGGTAGCCCCGCTCGTGGACCATCGTCGCGTCGGCGCCGCGAACCGTCGCCTCGCCGGTCGACACCATCCACGCGGGCTCCTGCATGAACGGGCCGAGGACGCTGTTGACGACGAAGCCGTGGACGTCCTTGCGGACGTGGATCGGCGTCTTCCCGAACGACTCCATCAGCGCCGCCGCCGTCTCCGCGGTCGCCGCGCTCGTCTCGGCGCCGTGGACGACCTCGACCAGGTCCATCCGGACGGGCGGGTTGAAGAAGTGGGTGCCGACGACGCGCCCGGGGTCGGCGACCGCCTCGGCGATGGCGGTGATCGAGAGGCTGGAGGTGTTCGTCGCGAGGATCGCGTCGGCGGGCGCGTGCTCGTCGAGGTCGCCGAACACGTCGCGTTTGATCGCCAACTGCTCGGGCGCCGCCTCGATCACGACGTCGGTGTCGGCGACGGCGGCGGCCAGATCGACCGTCGTGTCGATCCGGGCGAGCACGTCGGCCGGGGGCTCGTCGATCCGGCCCGACTCCGCGAGTTTGCCGAGGCTCCACTCGATCCCCTCGTAGCCGTCGGCGACGGCGTCCTCGTCGATGTCGCGCATCGTCACGTCGTACCCCGCGAGGGCGGCCACCTCGGCGATGCCGTGGCCCATGTTGCCCGCGCCCAGCACCGTCACGTGCGAGATCCCGTCGGTCGACATGTCCGGGAGGTGTGTGAGCGGCGGGATAGGTGTACCGGCGCCGAGTTAACGATGGTAAGCCGAGCCGGGGATCGGCCCCGGGGATTCATGTGACGCCGTCGCCCACCATCGGTCGATGACACGACACACGGATCCGTCCGGTTCGCCCCGTCCGACGACCGCCGCCCCCCGAACGGGGTGGACGGCGTGAGCGACGTCCACGACCGCTTCTCGCTGGCGGGCGAGGTGGCGGTGATCACCGGCGCCTCCAGCGGGATCGGCCGCGCCGTCGCCGAGGAGTTCGCCGCCGACGGCGCCGACGTCGTCGTCTGTTCGCGCGAACAGGAGAACGTCGACCCCGTCGCCGAGGCGATCGACGCGGCCGCCGACGCCGCCGACGGCGACCACGGGCGCTGTCTCGCGGTGGAGTGCGACGTCACCGACCGCGACGCGGTGGACGCGCTCGTCGAGGCGACCGTCGAGGAGTTCGGTTCGCTGGACGTGCTCGTGAACAACGCGGGCGCGTCGTTCATGGCCGGCTTCGACGACATCTCCGAGAACGGCTGGAAGACCGTCGTCGACATCAACCTCCACGGGACGTTCCACTGCACGCAGGCGGCCGCCGACCACCTCGCGGACGGCGACGGCGGCGCGGTCGTCAACCTCGCGAGCGTCGCGGGCCAGCGCGCCGCCCAGTACATGAGCCACTACGGCGCGGCGAAGGCGGGCGTGATCAACCTCACCGAGACGCTGGCGATCGAGTGGGCCGGCCGCGACGTGCGGGTGAACTGCATCGCGCCCGGGTTCGTGGCGACGCCCGGCGTCGAGACGCAGATGGGCGTCTCCGCCGACGAGGTCGACCGCGCCGACGTCGACCGCCGGATCGGCACGAGCGAGGAGATCGCCGACGTCGCGCGGTTCCTCGCCAGCGACGCCGCCAGCTACATGACGGGCGAGACGGTCGCCGCACAGGGCGTCCCGCAGGGCGAACAGATGCCCCAGCAGTAGGGGACGACTCGATGCCCGACGAACGCGACCACGCCGACCCCGCCCACGCCGGGCGCCTCCACCACGTCGAACTGAACGCCGCCGACCTCGACGCCGCCGCGGCGTTCTGGGACTGGCTCCTCGGCGAGTTGGGCTACGAACGGAAGGACGAGTGGGACGGCGGCCGCTCGTGGGTGAACGGCCCGACGTACGTCGTGCTCGGCGCAGCGGACGGCACGGCCGACGAGTTCGACCGGCGCGCGCCGGGGTTGGACCACCTGGCGTTCCACGCCGGCTCGCGCGACCAGGTGGACCGGCTGACCGACGCGGTCCGCGAGCGCGCGGACGCGTCGCTCCTGTACGAGGATCGACACCCGTTCGCCGGCGGGTACTACGCGCTCTACTGCGAGGCTCCCGGCGGGGCGACGGTCGAGGTCGTCGCGCCCGACGCGTAGCTCACAGCGCGATGCTGGCGAGGCCGAGCGCGGCGAGCGCCGTCACCGCGAACACGGCCGCGGTGGCGAGACCCACCCGGACCCGGACGGCGGTCTCGGTGGACATTGTCGGCGATTCAGACAGGCACAACTTCAACGTTCGCCCCCGAGTATCGAATCCGAGAACCGCTTAGCGTGCCGCGGAGTCGACCACGTCGACGTCGACCCCGGTGCCGCGGAGGGCGTCGGTGTGGGCCGAGAGGTCGCCGCCGCCGACCACGAGCAGCACGTCGAGGCCGCGCATGGCCGCCTCGTGGACGGCGTCGACCGTCCCGAAGCGGAGGTCGGGCTCGCGGTCGGCGCGGCGCAGCGCCGCCAGCGCCTCCGTGCCGGCGGCGGCGACGAGGTCGGCGTCGGCCGCCGCGGCGGCGAGGCGCTCGGCGTCGACGACCCGGCTCCCCCGTCGCGGACCGCGGGGACGACGACCGCCGTGACCGCCCCGAGGTCGTAGTCGACGACGCCGTCGAACTCGGCGACGCCGACGTCGGTGCCGTCCTCGGCGGCCGTCACCGCGAGCGCGGTCGCGCCGCCCCGCGTCCCGCCGGCCGCCGCCGCGTCGTCCCCGTCGAGGCGCCGCGCGTGGAGGACGCCGTCGCGCATGGAGAGGGTGACGCGGTCGCCCTCGTCGACGGGGCCGTCCGCCAGCGCGGTCTCCACTTCCACGCCGCCGAGCACGTCGCCCGTCACGTGGTCGAGGTACTCGCGCAGCTCGTCGGTCCGGGAGATGAGCCAGTCGACGCCCTCCTTCGTGACGCGGTAGCGCCCGCGCCCCTCGCGGTCGACGAACCCGCCCTCGGCGAGGTCGCCGAGGTGTTCGGACACCGCCTGCGCGGTGACGCCGATGGCGTCGGCGATCTCGCGTTGGCTCACCGCCGGCTGGCGCTCGGCGATCTCGACGAGGATCCGGTAGCGCGTCGCCTCGCGCTTGTGCCGGAGCACGCCCAAGTCGCCGTCGCTCGCGTCGTCGCTCACACCCCGACGTGGGTCGGGTGAACACAAGTATGTTTGTCCTCGGCGGCGCGAACCGCCCGTTCGGCCGCCCCGATCACAACCGGAGTTGTGTTCGGGCGCTCAGGCGTCCTCGACGAGCCGGCGGAGGTGTGCGGGCGGCACCGCACCGCGGGCGGCGTGGCCGTCGGCGACGAACGTCGGCACGCCGGTGACGCCGCGGCGTCGCGCCTCCTCGAACTGCGTCTCCAACTCCGCGGCGAGCGCGTCGTCGGCGACGGCGTCGCGCACCTCGCCGCCGTCGACGCCGACGGTCTCCGCGATGTCGACGAGGGTGTCGAGGTCGTCGATCTCGCGGCCCTCCTCCCAGTGGGCTTCGAGGACCGCGTCGTAGAAGGCTCGGAACGTCTCGGCGTCGTAGGCGCCCTTCACGTACAGCGCGACCTGCTGGGCGTCCCACGAGTCGGCGTCGTGGACCGCGTCGAAGTCGAGCATCGCGTCGGCGTCGTACTCCGCCTTGAGGCGCGTGACGTTCTCGCGCACCTGGTCGTAGTAGTCCTCGTCTTTCCCGTCGTCGACGTCGTCGCGGATCTCGCCGTCGGGGCCGCGCTTGTGGCCCCGGAGGTCGAAGAAGCGCCACTCGACGTCGAGGTCGGCGCGGTCGCGGTCGGCGCGGTCGGCGCGGTACCGGTCGAGCGACGCCCGCCCGAGGTAGCAGAACGGACACACGAAGTCGGAGTAGATGGCGATCGGTTCCCCGTCGCTCGCGCCGCCGGCGTCGGTCGCGTCGTCCACGCTCATGGTTCGTCGTGGGTCGGCCGGCTTTAGGCTCCGTCGCTCCCGGCCGTCCGTGTCGCACGACCGCGCCCGCCCGCGGCCCACCCGGGCCCGGCGCGCGGCCCATCGGGGGTTTTTACGCTCGGTTGCCCCGCGTTGGGGGTATGAGGCTCCCCGGGATCGGCGGGCCGCCGGGTCGCAGGCGGCCGTGGCTCGCCGGGCTGTTGGCGCTGGCGGTGACCGGCCTCGGCCACGTCTACCTGCGGCGGTGGGCGCGGGCGCTCGGCTGGTTCGCGGCCACGTTCGCGGCGGTGTTGGTGCTCGTCCCGCCGGAGGTCGTGGAGGCGATCAACACCGGCGGGCCGGTGGGCGACCCGCTCAGCGCCCTCCCGCCGGTGTTCGTCGTCCTCGCCAGCGCCGTCGACGCGTACCTGCTCGCGCGGCGCCACAACGACGCGCTGGAGCGTGAACGCCACGCCGTCGGGGCGGCCGCGGGCGGCGACGACGCCGCGCGGAGCGGCGACGCCGCGGACGGCGAGGCGCCGTCGTGCCCGAACTGCGGGAAGGAACTCGACGCCGACCTCGACTTCTGTCCGTGGTGTACGACCGAACTGCCGCGGGCCGGCCCGAACGGTCCCGACCCCGACGGCGCCGACCGGTAGCCCCCGCCCGTCGCCGCCGCCACGTTTTCGTCCCCTCGCGACGGACGCGAGGTATGGTCGCTGCCGTCGACTCGCTGATCGTCTTCGTCGTGAGCGCGCTCGTCGGGGGGATCGGCATCTACGCCGGCGCGCGCCTGCTCTCGAACGCCAAGGGGTACGACCACGCGGTGTGGACGGCGCTCATCGGCGCGCTCGCGTGGGTGGTCGCCTCCGCGCTGTTCGGCTGGCTCCCGCTGCTGGGGACGCTGGTGACGTACCTCGCGTACCTCGGGGTGATCAAGTGGCGCTACAAGGGCGGGTGGTTCACCGCCGCCGGCATCGCGCTGACCGGGTGGCTCGCGGCGTCGCTCGTGCTCGAACTGCTGTCGGTGCTCGGCGTGACGGGCTTCTCCGCGCTCGGGATCCCCGGGGTCTGAGCCGGGCGCCGGGAGGCGAAACGTAAAAGCGGACACGGCGACCCACTACCACCGTCGCCGTCGGCTCCGCGGGCATCGGGTAGGGGCCTTTGTCCCGGGGCGACGGCGGCTACGTACTCTCGCGCCGCACGCGCCGCGGAGCCGTCCGGCCGTCACCCGCCGCCGAAACCCCGGCGGATCCACGCCGATCGCCGCCCCGGACCCGTAGCGTTTTACCCGGCGACGCCGCCACCTTCGACCGACCAATGACGGCGAACGCCGGCGGCATCGTGGGCGAGTTCCTCTCCCTGAAGGAGTCCACGGACGCGGACGTGCTCGCGATGCAGTGTGGCGACTTCTACGAGTTCTTCGCCGACGACGCCGAACTCGTCGCCGACGAGCTCGACCTGAAGGTGTCACAGAAGTCGAGCCACGGCTCGTCGTACCCGATGGCCGGCGTCCCGCTGTCGGAACTCACGCCGTACCTGAAGGCGCTCGTCGAGCGCGGCTACCGGGTGGCGGTCGCCGAGCAGTACGAGACCGCCGACGGCCACGCCCGCGAGATCGAGCGCGTCGTCTCCCCGGGCACCGTCGTCGACCCCGACGGCGCCGCCGCCCGGTGGCTCGCCGCCGTCGACTACGACGACGGGAGCGACGAGCCGTGGGGCCTCGCCGTCGCCGAGGTGACGACCGGCCGGTTCCACGCCGCCGCCTTCGCCGCCCTCGACGACGTCCGCGCGGAGCTCCACCGGTTCACCCCGGTCGAACTGCTGCCCGGCCCCGGCGTCCGGGACGACGACGCCCGCCTCGCCGACCTCCGCGAGGCGACCGACGCGCGCCTCACGCTCCACGAGGCCGAGGCGTTCGCCCCCGGCCGCGCCCGCCACCGCCTCGGCGACCAGTTCGGCGAGCAGGCGCTCGCGGCCGTGGGCCTCGACGCCGCCCCGGCGGTGGGCGCCGCCGGCGCGGTCCTCCACTACGTCGACGACACCGGCGCGGGCGTGCTCGCGTCGATGACCCGGCTCGGCGGGCTCGACCCCGGCGGCCGCGTCGCGCTCGACGCCACCACCCAGCGCAACCTCGAACTCGTCGAGACGATGCAGGGGGACCGCGACGGCACGCTGCTGGACACGCTCGACCACACCGAGACCGCGGCCGGGACGCGCCTGCTGCGCGAGTGGCTCACACGCCCGCGACGCGACCGGGCCGAGTTGGAGCGGCGGGGCGCCGCCGTCGAGGCGTTCGCGAGCGCCGCCCTCGCGCGCGACCGGCTGCTCGACACGCTCGACGGCACCGCCGACCTCGAACGCCTCGCCGCGCGCGCGACCAGCGGCTCGGCGGGCCCGCGCGACCTCGCGGCCGTCCGCTCGGCGCTGGAACGGCTCCCGGAGCTGGCGGCCGCCGTCGAGGGCACGGAACTGGCCGACTCGCCGGTGCCGGACGTGCTCGCCCGGCCCGACCAGGGGCGGCGCGGGCGCTCCACGACGAACTCGCCGCCGCCATCGCCGCCGAGCCGCCGGGCTCGATCGGCGGCGACGGCGGCGTCGTCGCCCGGGGCTACGACGACGAACTCGACGAGCTGGTGTCGGAGTACGAGGCGGCCGTCGAGTGGCTCGACACGCTCGCCGAGCGCGAGAAGCGCGAACACGGGCTCTCCCACGTCTCGGTCGACCGCAACAAGACGGACGGCTACTACATCCAGGTGGGCAAGTCCGTCGCCGGCGCGGTGCCCGACCACTACCGCGAGATCAAGACGCTGAAGAACTCCAAGCGGTTCGTCACGGAGGAACTGGAGGAGCGCGAGCGCACGGTGCTCCGGATGGAGGAGCGTCGCGAGGAACTGGAACGGCGCATCTTCGAGGAGGTCCGCGAGCGGGTCGCCGCGGACGCCGAACTCCTGCAGGACGTGGGGCGGGCGCTCGCGGAGTTGGACACCCTCGCGTCGCTGGGCCACCACGCGGCGACGAACGACTGGACGCGCCCCGAGTTCACCGACGGCGACGAACTCCGCATCGACGCGGGCCGCCACCCCGTGGTCGAGCAGACGACCGACTTCGTGCCGAACGACCTCCGCATGGACCGCGAGCGCGGCTTCCTCATCGTCACCGGCCCGAACATGAGCGGGAAGTCGACGTACATGCGCCAGTGCGCGCTCGTCTCGCTGCTCGCGCAGGCCGGGAGCTTCGTCCCGGCGGACGCGGCGACGCTCCCGCTCGTCGACGGCGTGTACACCCGCGTCGGCGCGCTCGACGAGCTCGCGCAGGGGCGCTCCACGTTCATGGTCGAGATGCAGGAGCTGTCGAACATCCTCCACTCGGCGACCGAGGACTCGCTCGTCGTCCTCGACGAGGTGGGTCGGGGGACGGCGACGTACGACGGCATCTCCATCGCGTGGGCCGCGACGGAGTACCTCCACAACGAGGTGCGCGCGAAGACGCTGTTCGCGACCCACTACCACGAGCTCACGGCGCTGGCCGAACACCTCCCGCGCGTCGCGAACGTCCACGTCGCGGCCGAGGAGCGCGACGGCGACGTCACCTTCCTCCGCCGGGTGCGCGAGGGGCCGACCGACCGCAGCTACGGCGTCCACGTCGCCGACCTCGCCGGCGTCCCCGGACCGGTCGTCGGCCGCGCGGGCGACGTGCTCGACCGACTGCGCGAGGAGAAAGCGATCGAGGCGAAGGGCGCCGCCGCGGGCGACGACGGCGACACGAGACAGGCCGTGTTCGACCTCTCCGCGGGGAGTTCGTCGCCGACGCCGACGCCGACGCGACCGACGGGGAGCGGCGGCCGACCGACGCCGGGGGCTCGGCGTCGACGCCGCCGGACCGCGCCGGTAACGGGGCCGCCGCGTCGGCGCGCGGGGCGTCCGCGGCGTCGCCGGCGCTCGACCCCGAGGCCGAGGCGGTGCTGGAGGCGCTCCGGGAGACCGATGTGAACGAGACGCCGCCCGTGGAGCTGATGGCGAAAGTGCAGGCGTGGCAAGAACAGCTGGCCGACGAGGAGTGATCGCCGCCGGCGTGGCGCCTCAGTCGACGATCCGGACGTCGCCGAAGACGGCGGTCGCTTCGATCAGGAGGTCGGGGTCGCCGGTCGGGCGCGTGCGGCGGAGATCGTTCACGCTGCCGAACACGGTCGTCGTGTCGACGACGACGACGCGCCCCTCGGGGACGACGACCTCGACGTCGTCGAACACGGCGGTCGCCTCGACGGCGGCCGGGGTGGGGACGCCGAGCCCGCGGAGGTCGAGGCGGGCGTCCTCGAACAGGGCGGTCGCGCGGGTCGCGCCGCCGCCGTCACCGGTCGCGATCACGATCGCCGGCGAGCCGAACAGGCTCCCGTCGCGGCGCCCGCGCAGCAGCGACGCGCCGAACAGGACGACGAGCACCGGCCAGAGGCCGCGGGCCTGCGCACCGGTCAGGAGGCCGACCTCGACGAGGAGCCAGCCCGCACCGACGAGCACGAACGTCCCGGGCCAGAACAGGTGGCGCGCCCGCTCGCTGACCAGTCGGTAGCCGCCGTAGACGACGAGCGCGCCCGCGAGGAACACGGCGAAGCCGTCGACGGCGACGAGGCCGGTGGTGTCGGCGAGCAGGATCAGCCCGAGGGCGACGACGAGGCCGCCGAGGAGCAGTCGCGTTCGGGGGGTGCGTGCGTCGGTGTCGGCGCGGACGTGTGAATCGGTCATGGTGGTCTCCGAGCGGTCCCCGCCGCTGGCGGGGTGTCTCGACACGGAAGACGCTCGCTCGGGGGATAAACCCGTACTGACGAGTGATCGCACGCGACCCTTCGGGCGGCGGTTCTCCGGGCCCGCCCGGGACGACGCCCCTCGACCGCGACCGGGCACCGGTCGGCGAATCCGAACGAAATTGGGAGAGAGTTCGTACCCAGCTCGGGCGGAGTTCCGTCGGAGTCCGGAAATGGTACTTATGCTGATAGGTGGTCGGTGGAGGTGTAGCAATGACGGACCCACGACGCAGTTCGAGCCCGACCGACTCGTCCACCGACCGCCTCTCCCGCCGACGGTTCGCCGGCGCGCTCGCCGCCGCGGGCGTCGCGGGGATCGCGGGGTGTTCCGGTAGCAGCGGCGGCGACGGCACCCCGACCGGCGGCATGGACACGCCGATGGACACGCCGATGGACACGCCGACGGAGACCGAGGAGGCGACGGAGACGGAGGCGGAGCCGCCGAACCCCGACGTCGACGTCCTCAACTACGCGCTCACGCTGGAGCACTTGGAGAACGTCTTCTACCGCGAGGGGCTCGACGAGTTCGGCGCCGACGAGCTGATGGCGGCGGACTCGCTGTCGTCGTTCGGCGAGACCCTCCGGATGCAGGTGCCGGAGTACCTCGCCACCGTCGGCGCACACGAGCAGGCACACGTCGACGCCATCTCCGCGACCATCGAGGACCTCGGCGGCACGCCCGTCGGGGAGGCCGAGTACGACTTCGGCTACTCGACGCCCTCGGAGTTCCTCGCGACCGCCGGCGCGCTGGAGAACACCGGCGTCGCCGCCTACACGGGCGCGGCCGCCGCGATCAAGCAGAACGCCGTCCTCGGTGCGGCCGCCGGTATCCAGAGCGTCGAGGCGCGCCACGCCTCCTTCCTCAACCTGATCAACGGGGAGTCGCCGTTCCCGAGCGGCGTCGAGGAGGCGTCGACCGTGGAGGAGGTGCTCGAGATCGCGGGGCAGTTCATCACCAGCGAGGTGGCCTCCCCCGCACCCCTCGACGGCGAGGCGGAGCCGACGGCCGACCGGAAGGCCGAGAACGACGTGAGCGACGTTGACGTGCTGAACTACGCGCTCACGCTGGAGCACCTGGAGAACGCCTTCTACCGCGAGGGGCTGGAGACGTACTCCGACGACGAACTGATGGACGCGAGCGTGCTCTCGGAGTACGGCGAGGGGATCCGGATGAACGTCCCGGACCACATCCGGACCGTGGGTGCCCACGAGGCCGCCCACGTCAGCGCCATCGCGGACACGGTCGAACAGCTCGGCGGCACGCCCGTCGAGGAGGCCGAGTACGACTTCGGCTACACGAACCCCTCGGAGTTCCTCGGCGTCGCGCGGGCGCTGGAGAACACCGGCGTCTCCGCGTACGCCGGGCAGGCCGGCACCGTCGCCGACGACGCGGTGTTCGGCGCCGCGGTCGGCATCCACGCCGTCGAGGCCCGCCACGCCGCGTTCCTCAACGAACTGAACGTCGAGTCGCCGTTCCCGATGGCGGTCGACGAGCCGCGCACGATGGACGAGGTCGTCGAGATCGCCTCGCAGTTCATCGTCGAGCAGTGAGCCGCGCGGACCGTGGCCTCCGGTCGCGGTCCGACCGGTCCACACCCCGCGTCGCACTCGCGGCGTCGGCCGACACGGCCGCGCCGTCCCCGCCGACGCGTCCACCCGAAGCCGTCCGACCGGGCGGGCGGTGACCGTGGCCTCGCCGTGGGCGACCGTCGCGACGGGCGCGGCCGGCGCGAACGTCGCGGTCCTGACCGGGCTGCTGGCGGTGTGGGGGCGCAACGCCGTGCGCCTCCGCTCGCCGCACGCGATCGGGCTGTCGACGGTCGCGGTGCTGCTGTTCGCCGAGAACGCGGTCGCGCTGTACTACTACCTCGCCGACCCGACGCTGTCGGTGTGGTTCTCGTCGGCCGTCCCGTCGGTCGCGTGGCGGGCGATGGTGACGCTGCACCTCCTCGAGACGGTCGCGCTGGTCGTGCTGCTCCGCGTCACGCTCGACTGAGCCCCCGGGGCCCGTCCCGTCGACGCCGCCCCGACGGGTCGCCTACGCGCGACTCAGACGTCCACCGGACAGCCCCGGATCTCGGCGCCGCGCATCCCGTCGGCGAGCCAGAACAGCGACAGCCCCAGCGGCACCAGCGCCAGCAGGGTGAACTCCAGCCCGTCGAACGGGAGGAACAGCACGACACCGGACGCCCCCACGAGCGAGAGGACGCCGACGAGCACCGCCGACCCGCACGCTGCACAGCCCGCGCCGAGCGCGCCGAGGGCCACCCCGACGGCGCTGCCGAGGCTCCCGCCGGAGGCGCCGGCGCCGCCCACGGCGTCCGAGCGGCCGTCGACCGCCTCGCGGCGGAGGATCCCGTGCTCCCGGAGGTGGTACGCGACCACCGCGACGTTCGCGCCCGTGAGGAGCGCGATCACGACCAGCATCGCCCCGGGCAGCGGCTCGTACACGGTGCCGACGAACGGGTACTGCTCGACGAGGATCGTCAGGCGGGCGTCCAGCGGGAGCGCGCCGCCGACGACGGTGTCGCGCACGAGCGCGACGTTCTGCGAGAGGACGAACGCCGAGAGCGCGAGCACGCTCACGACGATCGCGAGCGCGCCGTAGGCGGGGACGCCGAGCACGAGCCTGACCGTCCGGGCGACGAGCCGGAGGTCGCGACGCGAGGAGGGGAGCCGCGGGAGACCCAGCCGGCGCCGGGCGCGGGTGAGCCGGTTCGCGCCGCTCATAGCTGGAGCGCCGAGGCGACGGTCTCGTAGCTCACGTTCCCCGAGGCGACCGTCACGTACCGCCCGTCGCGGAACAGGTAGACGGTCGGCGTCCGGTCGGCGCCCGCCGCCTCGCCCGCGTCGAGGTCCGCCTGCACGGCGTCGTCGTACGCCGCCGCCTCCGCGTCGGCGACGACGCCCGCGGCGTCGAGGTCGGTCGTCTCCGCGAGGAACGCCTCCGTCCGGTCGAGCACGTTGTCCGTGGTGAACGCGTCCTGCTCGGCGAAGTAGTGGTCGAACAGCGCCCAGTACGCGTCGGCGCCGTCCTCGCGGGCGTACGTCGCCTCCAGCGCCTGCACCGCCGGCTTCCCCCACGGGTAGATGATCGGGTACACCCGCGAGACGAACCGGAGGTCGCCGTCGGCGACGGGGCCGGACCTGAGCCGGGCACCCGTCCCACGCTCGAAGTTCCGGCAGGTGGGACAGGAGGGGTCCTCGAAGGCGACGACCGTCGCGCCGGCGTCGGCGTCCCCGAGCGACGGCTGGGCGTCGAGGCCGGCGGCGGCGGGGTGGTCGCCGATCGGCGTCCCGTCGCCGCCGCCACCGCCGTCCCCGCCGCCGCCGGCCCCGCCGCCGAGACAGCCGGCGAGCGCGCCGAGGCCGGCGGCGCCGACGGCCGCGACCGCCGAGCGCCGAGTGAAGTCCATACGCTGTCACAGGTCACGCCGGACAAGGAACCCCACCCGGGTGGGCGCCGCCTGCGCACGACCGGACCGCCGGACGCGGGCGTGCTCGGACGGCCGGAACGCCCCCGCACGGTGAGTTTAACAGGGGTCGGGCGGTAGTTCCGGACGGAACACATGGACATCGACGCACACGCCGAGGAGCTCGCCTCCGCTCTCGGCGAAGACAAAGAGGAGGTCAAGCGCGATCTGGAGAACCTGCTGGAGTACAGCGTCCCCATCGACGAGGCGAAGCAGTCCGTCCGCCGCAAGTACGGCGGCGGCGGGGGCGGCGGCAGCGGCCCCACCTCGGTCGACATCGGCGACATCGGCCCCGACTCGGGCAACGTCACCGTCACCGCCCGCGTGCTCACGGTCGGGCGACGCTCGATCCGCTACCAGGGCGACGAGACGGTCATCCGCGAGGGCGAACTCGCCGACGCGACGGGCGTGGTCTCGTACACCGCGTGGCAGGACTTCGGCTTCGAGCCCGGCGACTCCGTCACCATCGGCAACGCCGGCGTCCGCGAGTGGGAGGGCGAGCCCGAGTTGAACATCGGGGAGTCCTCCTCGGTGGCGATGGAGAGCGAGCCGGTCGCGGTGCCGGACGGCGTGTCGGTCGGCGGCGAGCGCGACCTCGTCGACCTGCGCGCCGGCGACCGCGGTCGCACGGTCGAGGTGAAGGTGCTCGAGGTGGAGCAGCGCACCATCGACGGCCGCGACGGGGAGACGACCATCCACTCGGGCGTCGTCGGCGACGAGACCGGCCGCCTCCCGTTCACCGACTGGCAGGCCCGCGACGAGGTCGTCGAGGGCGCGGAGCTGCGCATGGAGGACGTGTACGTCCGCGAGTTCCGCGGCGTCCCCTCGGTGAACCTCACCGAGTTCACCGAGACGGCGCCCGCGACGGTCGCGGTGAGCGACGAGGCGCCGCGGGTGTCCATCGGCGAGGCCGTCGGCTCCGGCGGGATGTACGACGTCGAGGTGCGCGGCAACGTGCTCGAGGTCCGGGACGGTTCGGGCCTCATCGAGCGGTGTCCCGACTGCGGCCGCCTCGTCCAGAACGGGCAGTGCCGCAGCCACGGGCAGGTCGACCCGGAGGACGACCTCCGGATCAAGGCGATCCTCGACGACGGCACCGCGACGGTCACGGCGATCCTCGACCGCGACCTCACCGAGGAGATCTACGGCGGCACGCTCGAGGACGCGCTGGAGGCCGCCCGCGACGCGATGAGCCGCGAGGTCGTCGCCGACGACATCGCCGAGAAGCTGGTGGGGCGCGAGTACCGCGTCCGCGGCCACCTCTCGGTCGACGAGTACGGCGCGAACCTCGACGCCAGCGAGTTCGCGGCCAGCGGCGACGACCCGGCCGCGCGTGCGACCGCGCTGCTCGAGGAGGTGGGCGCGTGAGTTCGAGCGACGGCGGCGACGACTCCGGGCCGGGCACCCGCGAGGTCGCCCACCGGATCTTCGCCGCGGAGTTCGACGACGCCGACTTCGAGTACTCCGAGAGCGACGAGGAGCGCGCGCCCAACTACGTCGTCACGCCCACCGGCCTGCGCGCGAACCGGCTGTTCACCGTCGGCGTGCTCACCGAGGTGGAGTCGGTGAACGAACAGACGCTGCGCGGCCGCGTCGTCGACCCGACGGGCGCGTTCGTCACCTACGCCGGGCAGTACCAGCCCGACGAGATGGCGTTCCTCGACCGCACGACGCCGCCGGCGTTCGTCTCGCTGGCGGGCAAGGCGCGCACGTTCCAGCCCGAGGACTCCGATCTGGTGTACACCTCCGTGCGCCCGGAGAGCTTCGCGGTCGTCGACGCGGAGACACGCGACCGCTGGACGGTCTCGGCCGCGGAGGCGACCCTGCGCCGCGTCGCGCTGTTCGCCGCGGCGCTCGAGGTCGACGCGCGCGGCGACGACCTGCGGGCCGTGCTCGAGGACGCCGGCGTCCCCGCCGCGATGGCGTCGGGCATCCCGCTCGCCGTCGACCACTACGGTACCGGGACGCGCTACCTCGAGGCCGTCCGCCGGCTCGCGGTCGACGCCCTCGAAGTGGTCGCCGACGAGCGCGACGAGGTGCGCGACCTCGACGCCGCCCCCGGCGACCGCGGCGGGGCGGAGTTGGGGCCCCTCCCCGACGTGCCGTACGACCTCGACGCGGCGGCGCCCGAGGCGGGCGCGGCCGCCGACGCGGCCGACGACCCGACCGAGGGGAGCGAGGCCACGGAGGAGCCGGCGGCCGCCGCCGACGCCGCCCCGTCCGACGGATCGACGCCGGACGAGTCCGCGGGCGGGGACGCGGGAACGGCCGCCGAGCCCGCCTCGAGCGCCGACACCGAGGCCGCGGGCGACGGGACCGACGACGCGGACGACCTCCCGGAGTTCGACGACGCGGACGCGAGCGACGAGCCCGCCGCCGCGGCCGGCGACGCGGCCGCCTCGACGGCGTCGGTGACCGACGCGGCGGCCGACGACACCGCGACCGAGCCGGCGGAGACCGCCGGCGCCGAGCCGGACGGCGCGGACGTGGCCGAGGCCGACCCGGGCGCCGGCGTGGAGCCGGAGCCCGTCGAGTCCGCCGACGCGACCGCCGACGCGACCGACGCCGACGACCTCGGCGACTTCGACGACGGCGGGCTGGGCGACTTCGACGACGCCGACGAGGAGCCGGCCGTCGACCTCGACGCCGACCCGGAGGACCTCGACGACGCGCTCACCGAGGAGGAGCGCCGCGAGGTGGAGGAGGAGCACGGCGTCGAGTTCGCGACCGGCAGCGAGGTGCCCGACCCCGGCGAGGCGGGCATCGAGACGCCCGACCCCGACGACCTGGCGCCCGAGGAGGACCGCGACGCCGAACCGTCCGCGGCCGCCGCCGCCGACACCGAGTCGGCGACCGAGCCCGCGGGCGCGACCGACGCGACCGCCGCCGAGGGCACCGACCCGGCCGGCGAGGACGCCGAGGACGCGGCCGAGCCGCCCGAGGACTTGGAGTCGGCCGTCGTCGACCTGATGAGCGAACTCGACGACGGCGACGGCGCCGACGAGGACGCCGTGATCGAGGCCGCGGTCGACCGCTACGGCGTCGACGCCGCGACCGTCGAGGACGCCATCGAGGGGGCGCTCATGGGCGGACAGTGTTTCGAGCCGACCGACGGCACGCTCAAGGCGATCTGAATGGCGCCGGGCGCGGCCGGGGGCGACGACGCGCGACGGGGTGACCGCCCGCTCGTCGAGCCGGTGCCGGACGCGCCCGCCGCGGTCGCCGACCTCGGCGACGAGACCGGGCTCTTCCTGGCCGACTACCACGCGGGCATCGAGGCCGGCCTGCGCTACGAGCGCGGCGTCGAGCTGGACAGCGCCGCCGACGAGCGGCGCGCGCGGGTGCTCGACCTGCTCGCGCGCACCGGGGCCGACCGGCTCGTCGTCCTCGGCGACCTCGGCCACCGCGTCGGCGGCGCCGGCGACGCCGAACTCGAGGAGCTGGAGGCGTTGCTCGCGGCGGTCGGGGTGCCGGTGACGCTCGCGCTCGGCAACCACGACTCCGGTCTCGCCGACGCGCTCGGCGACCGGGTCGACGTGACGCCCGCGGGCGGCGCGCGCCTCGGCGACGCCGGCGTGCTCCACGGCCACACGTGGCCGTCGCCGGCGGTGTTGGGCGCCGAGGTGGTCTGTATGGGCCACGAACACGTCGCGGTCAAGCTGGAGGACGCCGTCGGCGGCGGGCGCGCCGAGAAGGCGTGGCTCCGCGGCCCGCTCGCCCGCGACGCGTTCGCGGACGGGGTGGACCTCGACGACGTGGAGTGGCGCGACCCCGAGGTGGTCGCGTTCCCCGCGTTCAACGACCGGTCGGGCGGCACGTGGGTGAACGTCAGCGGACAGGGCTTCCTCGCGCCGTTCCTCCCCGACGGGCTCGCGTCGGGCGAGGCGTACCTGCTCGACGGGACCAGACTGGGCGACTACAGACGGGTCTGACACGCCGCTCGGTGCCGCGGCCGCCCGCGACCGGGGACGCCGCCCGGCCCCGACACACCACCCCGTGCGACCGGATCACACGTTCCCGGCGGTGTGAGACTCCCTACCACGTGATTTCGCCCTCGTGAGGCGAAGAAGTTATATACGGAAACCGTATATGTGGAAGTACCAGAACGCCTTCGGGCGTGGTGGCATCGATCGCTGAATGACACGGTGTTCTCACCCACAGACGGACGCGCCGAACCGAGGAGCGTCCGCTCCCGAAGCAGTATGGTGTCGAGGTAACGAACAATGGTAACGAAAGAGGAAGTTCTCGAAGAATACGGTCTCGATCAGCTAGATGAATCCCGAAACGTCTCCCTCTCCGAGGAGGAGTTGGAGAACGATTCCAAGGGGCAGCTGATCAAGAAGGCAGGCCAACTCCGTGACCGACGTAACGAGCTCAATCAGATGGCGTCCGAGCGCGCGTCCAAGCGCGACGACCTGAACGCGAAGACACGCGAGAAGGTCGACGAGGCGCAGGAACACCGCGAGTCGCGGGACGAGCTCAACGAGCAGGTCCAGGAGCACAAAGAGTCGCGCAACGAGCTGAACGCCGAGGCGAACGAGCTGTTCGACGAGGTCGAGGAGATGAAGCAGGACCTCGAACTCGGCTCGGGCAAGTCCATCGAGGAGCTCAAAGAGGAGATCGAAGACCTCGAGTTCAAGCAGCAGACCGAGGTCCTCGGCACCGACGAGGAGCGCGAGCTCATCGAGAAGATCGAGAGCAAGCGCGAGAAGCTCGCCGAGAAGAAGGGCAAGGTCGACCAGAGCGGCGAGCTCGAGGAGCTCATCGAGGAGGCCGAGGAGGTCCGCTCGGAGGCGTCCACGCACCACCAGAAGGTGACGGAGCTGGCCGACGAGGCCCAGGAGCACCACAACCAGATGATCGAGGCCTATCGCGAGGCCGACGAGATCCGTGACGAGGCCGACGCGATGCACGAGCTGTTCGTCGAGGCCCAGGAGGCCGCCGACCAGCACCACGAGGACTTCGTCCGCGTCCAGAAGCGCCTGCGCGAACTGGACAAGGAGGAGGAGGCCGAGAAGAAGGAGGAGCGCGAGGCCAAGATGGAAGAGGAGCGCGAGGAGGCCGAGGAGATCTACCAGAAGTTCAAGGAAGGCGAGACCCTCGACACCGAGGACCTGATGAAGCTCCAGAAGACGGGGCTGCTCTAAGGTCGGTCTTCGACTCGTTTCCGACGCGTACCGCAGTCACACGTTTTCCGCACCGCCGCCGCCCGACAGCGACGGCGTCGCCGGCACCGAGGCTTATCCCCCGCCCGGCCCAAGCCGGGACATGACCGATTCCACGACCCGAACTGCGGTCGCCGCGGTCGCGCTCGTCGCGGCGGCCGCCGTCGCGGCGGCCGTCGGCTACCTCCTGTTCGTGTGGCTCCCCGACGACAGCCTCGCGCGCCTGCTCGGCGTCCTCCTGACGCTCGCCGCCGTCGCCGCGGCGCTGAAGTTCGCCGGCTCGACGCTGTCGTCGCGGTTCGCCGACTACACCGTCGCCGAGGTCGCCGTCGAGGGGCCGATCACCCGCGACGGGAGCGGCGGGGGCGTCCCCCCGTCGCCGGGGTCGCCCGGAGCCGACGACGTGATCGACCAGATCGAACGCGCGGACGACGACCCGAACGCCGAGGCGCTGCTCGTGAAACTGAACACCCCCGGCGGCCAGATCGTCCCGAGCGAGGACATCCGCCTCGCGGCCGAGCGGTTCGACGGCCCGACGATCGGCTACGCGACCGACACCTGCGCCAGCGGCGGCTACGCCATCGCCGTCGGCTGCGACGAACTGTGGGCCCGCGAGGGGAGCGTCGTCGGCTCCATCGGCGTCATCGGCTCGCGCCCGAACGTCCACGAGCTGGCCGAGCGCCTCGGCGTCAGCTACGAGCAGTTCACCGCCGGCGAGTACAAGGACGCCGGCCTCCCGCTCAAGGAGGTGTCGCCGGACGAGCGCGCGTACCTCCAGGGGATCGTCGACGACTACTACGACCAGTTCGTCGCGCAGGTCGCCGAGGGGCGCGACATGGACGAGGCGGCCGTCCGCGACACGGAGGCGCGGGTGTTCCTCGGGACGGAGGCGTACGACCGCGGGCTCGTCGACGGGCTCGGCGACCGCGAGGCGGTGCTCGACCGCGTCGAGGAGCGCATCGGGACCGACGCGGTCGTCGAGGAGTTCACCCCTCAGCGGGGGCTGATGACGCGACTCCGCGGCGGCGCGAGCGCGGTCGCGTACGCGCTCGGCGCGGGCGCGGCGAGCCGCCTCGCGGGCGGCGAGTCCGGGAGCGGCGTCGACGTCCGGTTCCGGCGGTAGTCGTCGCCAGCGCGTCGTCCGTCCGTCCGAGGCGCGAGCGGTCCGGGCGGGGGTCCACGCCATGGTGGCCTTTTTCACCGGGGGGGCCGTCCGGTCGCACGTGACGACGCTGGTCCTCTGTGTGGACCGCTCGAACGACGTCGGCCGGAAGGCCGGCGTCGACACCCCCGTCGTGGGGTGGGAGGCGGTCCGCTCGCTCGTGACGGATCTGGGGCTGTCCGACCCCGAGGACGTCGGCGTCAACTCCCTGCTGGAGTCGCTCCGCGTCGCCCGCGACCTCTCCGACGAGGGCGAGGAGGCCGTCGTGGCCGTCGTCTCGGGCAACGGCGACTCGGCGGTCCGGGCCGACCGGGCGCTCGCCCGCCAACTGGACGAGGTGCTCGCGACCCGCTCGTTCGACTCGGCGATCGTCGTCATCGACTCGTCGAGCGACGAGCGCGCGGTGCCGATGGTCGAGTCGCGGCTCCCGGTCGACGCGGTCGACCGCGTGGTGGTGCGGCAGGCGCGGGACCTCGAGTCGACGTACTACCTCCTCAAGCAGTTCATGGCCGACGAGGAGCTGCGCGAGACGGTGCTGGTCCCCATCGGCATCGGCCTGCTCATCCTCCCGGCGCTGTTGGTGTACTTCTCGCCGGTCATCGCCGTCGCGGCCGTGACGACGCTGCTCGGCGCCGCGCTGTTGTACTATGGCCTCGGCGTCGACGAGGTCGTCGAGACGGCCCCCGAGCGGGCCCGCGAGGCGCTGTACTCCGGGCAGGTGTCGGTGGTGACGTACGTCGCCGCGTTGGGCCTGTCCGTCGTCGGCGTGTTCCTCGGCGTGTTGGAGGCGTCGGGGGAGGGCGGCGCGGCCGCCGGCGAGTTCGTCGCCGCGATGAGCTTCCTGTACGCCGCGGTACCGTGGCTCGCGTTGGCGGCGTTGACGGCGTCGTTCGGGCGCCTCCTCGACGAACTCATCCGCGACGAGGGGGTCCGCTCGCCGTACCTGAACCTCCCGTTCGGCGTCCTCTCGGTGGGGCTCCTCTTCCGCGGCTTCGCCGGCTTCTTCCTCGAACGCGAGGCGGGCTGGGCGGCGCTCCGGCTGTTCGGCCACACGTTCACCGCCAGCGAGCGCCTCGCCGTGTTCGTCGTCGGCAGCATCGCGCTCGCGCTGGTCGGCGTGCGCGTCGCCGCCAGCGTCTCCGACGAGACGTTCGACGACGTGATCGACGAGGCGGCCTCGGGCCGCACGGGCGACACCGGCGGCGAGAGCGGCCGCTGAGGGGACGCACCTCCCGGAGAACGACGGTGTCGACGCCGACCGGTCAGCGACCGGTCCCGCGGTACTCGCCGTGTTTCATCCCGAACAGGAACGCGACGACGGCGAAGACGATCATGGAGGGCAGCACCATCATGAACACCACCGAGGGCGTCATCACGTTGGTGAGAACGATCGCCGCGACGGCGACGATGAGGACGAGCGGGGCCACCGAGCGCGTGAAGTCGAACTCCATACCTCCCGTTGTCGCCGAACGATGAAAACAGTTGAGAAACGGGGCGATCGACCCGGGACGCCGCGGGGCTCCCGACGGCCGCGCCGGGAGCCGGGCCCGCCGTTCGTCGCCTCGCTCCCGGGCGGCCGTCTCAGATCCGCGCGCCCGACCCGGCGTCGCGCTTGGGCCGCACCACGTCCGCGAGCGCGACCAACACGCCGAACAGCCAGCCCACGGGGACCGAGATGCCCATCCACACGAGAACGTACGCGGTCCCCCGGAGGTCGAAGCGCGCGCGGATGAGGTCGTTCAGCCCGCCGACCGCCAGCGGGCCGTCGAGGATCCACACCGCCAGCGAGGTGGTGTTCGGGAACACCACGTCCGCCAGCGCCGGCGAGTACAGCGCCGCGACGACCGGCGGCAACAGGAACGCGGTGACGGCCGCGGGGTACGCGAGCAGGACGCTCGTGCCCCGCCCCCGACGCGGGAGGCGCCGACCGCGACGGCCGCCGCGACCGTCGCCACCGCGCCGGCCGCGCCGACCGCGACGAGGCCGCCGGTGGAGAACTGTCTGACCCACGCGGCGACGGTGAGCAGTCCCCACACGACGACCGACAGGAGGACCACGCCGACCAGCCCCAACCGCGTCGCCGCCGAGTCGACGCGGGCCGCGTAGAAGCGCGCCGCGAACCCGCACAACAACAGCGGGTAGCCGACCGCGACGAGCGGCAGCCCGAGGACGGCCCAGGTGTAGTACGTCAGCTTCTGGAACCCCGTCTCGGGCGTCCACTTGCCGACGACGCGGCCGGGGTCGAGCTGTCGCGGGAACGCCAGTTCCATCCACGTGGCGTGGAGCCGTGCGATGTCGATCCGGACGGCGTCGACCAGCCCCGTGGACTGTCGTTGCATCGAGGAAGGGATACAGGGGGTACCGATTGAAGGTTTCGCTCCGGCGCGGGACCGGTCACGCTCCCGACGGGTCGCGACGGGGACGGTGGGGCGACTCGACGGCGGCGCCTCAGTTCCAGGGGGCGAACCCGGGGTCGACGCGACGGTCCTCGCGGTCGATGGCGTCGATGGCGGCGACGTCCTCGTCGTCGAGGGGGACCGCCAGCGACTCCCAGTTGTCGCGGATGTGCGCCTCGCTGGTCGCCTTGGGGATGGCGGTGACGCCCTTCTCGCGGAGCCACGCGAGGCTCACCTGCGCCTCGCTCGCGTCGTGCTTCTCGGCGATCTCCGTCAGCTCCGGCACCTCGAACACCCGCCCGCGCGCCAGCGGGGAGTACGCGACGACCTCGACGTCGTGCTCGGCGCACGCCTCGATCAGCGCCGTCTGCTGGAGCAGCGGGTGGACCTCCACCTGGTTGGCGAAGATCGGCGCGTCGCTGACCTCGACGGCCTCGGCGACCTGCTCGGGCTCGAAGTTGGAGACGCCGATCCGGTCGATCAGGCCGTCCTCGTACAGTTCGTTGAACGCCGCCAGCGTCTCCGCGGCGTCGTACTCGCGGGCCGGCCAGTGGACGTACATGAGGTCGACCGAGTCGACCCCGAGGCGGTCGAGGCTCTCCTCGGTCGTCGCGCGCACGTCCTCGGGGGCGAGGTTGTCGATCCACACCTTCGTCGCGAGGAACACCTCCCCGCGGTCGACGTCGGCGCGGGCGATGCCGTCGCCGACCTCGGCCTCGTTGCCGTAGATCTGGGCGGTGTCGACGTGGCGGTACCCCATCTCCAGCGCCGTCGCGACGGCGGCGCGACACTCCTCGGGGTCGGTGTTCTCCCAGGTGCCGAGGCCGAGCATCGGCATGCCGTTCGCGGACGGGACGTCGTCTCGTGTCAGCGGCTGCTGGTCGGTCATCGTCCACTCCGAGGGTCGTCGCGCGAAAAGGCGTTGTGGCAGGCGTGCGCCCTGCCGGTACGCGGGGTTTCCGCGCCGCGCCCCCGCGACGGGCCGGCGACGGCGTCGGCGCCGCCGCGAGCGGCCCGGATCAGCCGATGTAGCGGAGTTCGTCCTCGCTGGGCATCCCGCCGCCGCCGCCCTGCATCTCCTGGATCTTGCCGACGACCTCCTCCATCTCCTCGGCGCGTTCCTCCAGATCGGAGAAGTCGACCTCGACGTCGAGCAGCGTCTGGAGCACCTCCAGCACGGCCTGCGCGCTCTTGGGGTCGACGAGGTAGCCGGAGGTCTCGCCCATCAGACACGCGGCCGCGAGCCCGCGGCGGGCGCCCAGCCCGAGCACGAGCCCGGAGACGCCGACGATGCCGCCGGCGGGCTCGTTCTCGCGGAACTCGACGCCGGCCGCCTCCAACTCCTCGCGGTCGACGTCGCCGGTGCGCGCGCCGAGCACGTCGTACTCGTCGTCCTCGATGAGTTCGCCCGTCGGGACGCCGCCGAGCGCGAACGCGCGCTCGCAGCCGAACTCCTCGGCGACGTCGAGGAACGCGTTCGTGAGCGTGTAGTGGCCGTCGTTGCTGGCGGCCTGGTGGTCGCCCGTGAGCACGAGCAGGTCCTGCCCGTCGGCCTCGACGTGGTGGAACGCCGCGTGGGTGAGTTCGGCGACGCCGTCGTCGTCGACGGTCACCTGCGGCGGGAAGTCGCGCGCGTACACCCGGCGGACCAACTCGCCGTCGAACTCCTCGACGAGGTGCTCGGCGACCAGTTTGCCGACGTGGCCCACGCCGGGGAGCCCCTCGATGAACACGGGGTCGGTGAGGTCGGGGTCGCTCACGACCTCGATGTCGATGTCGTCCATGGTCGTGGGTGGCGGGCGGGGTACCTAAAGGCGCGTCGGCTCGGCTCGTCCGGTTCGGCGGCGGCGACCCCGGCGGCTACCCGTCGTCGCGAGCCCGGAGCCGAGCACGCCGTCGGTAGGCGCCGTGCGGGTCCTCGGGGTTGAACGGCGCGGGGGCGGAGTTGACCGCGTCGGCGCCGCACTCGGGGCAGGCGTCGCCGAGGGTGTACACCGGGCGCTCGTGGGCCGCCTCCCAGTCGCCACACACCCGGATGTCGGACTTCACGCGGGGTTACTCGTCGTCGCTCTCGCGCTCGCGGTGGAAGCTGCCGGTGCCGCCCGCCGCCTCGATGGACTCGCGGGCGCGCTCGGCGGACGCCTCCAGCTCCGACTCGGCGGTCTTGTAGTCGGGGGCGCGGACGCGGATGCGGTACTCGGGGGAGCCGACGTACGACACGTCGAGTTCGATCTCGTCGGGCACCTCCCCGTTGCCCTCGGCGGCCTCCAGCGCCGCGCGCACGTCGTCGACGCCGTCGTGGCCCGGCGACTGGAGGTCGACGTAGCCCGTGACGTTGACGTACGGCACCGAGACGTTCTCGCGGGCCGTCTCGACGATGGCCTCGACCTGGTCGGCCGAGAGGTCGGTGTCCTCCAGCGCCTCGGCGCCGTGGATCGCGGCGGCCTCGAAGCCGTCGTACATCGAGCCGAACTCGGCGTACAGCGCCTCCGCGACGGCGGTGTACGTGTCGTCGTCGACGTCCTCGCCGAAGGCGATGCCCATCCAGTTGTCCGCCTTGCGCTCGTTCTTCCACTCCTGGATCTTGTCCGAGCGCTGGTGGTCGTTGACGTCCTTGATCGACAGGTCGATCTGCTGGCTGCCGGTGTCGACCTCCAGCACCTTCGCGACGACGCGGTCGCCGACGTTCACGTGGTCGCGAATGTTCTTGATCCACCCGGAGGCGACCTCCGAGACGTGACACAGTCCGCGCTTGTCCTCGTACTCGTCGAGGTCCACGAACACGCCGAAGTCGGCGATCTCGTCGACCTCGCCCACGACGAGTTCGCCCTGCTCGGGCCAGCCGGTGAATTTCATGGACGTGGGTAACCGACCGAGCCTAATACCGTTTGTCAATCCACCGGCGTCGGTGCCGAGCCGACCCTCCGGTGGCGCGTGCCGCCGCGGCTCCGTCCGCGGCGGACGCGCGCGAGGGGCGAGGGACCGAACGGTGCGCGGTCGAGCACCGCGAGACCGCGAGCGGGAACGGGGAGCACAGCGACCCGTGAGTGAGGGAGTGAGTCGGTTGGGGAGGGCGAGGCTGTCGGGCGACGGGGCCTGCACCGGACGTGCCACCACGGTTTCCCACCTCGTCGAGTGTCCGACGAACGGAATCGAGCGACGCAGTCGCTCTGTGTGGTGTGAAAACGCGAAGCGCGGAGAACCGGAGTTACCGCGCTTCGACGGTCTCGACGACCTCGCCGGCGAACTCGGCGTCGCCTCCGGTGGGGCGCGCGAGCGTCGTGCCGCAGACGGCGCAGACGACCTCGGTGGAGGCGCGGCCGAAGACGACCTGTTCGTTCTCGCAGTCCGGGCACTCGACGCGGAAGAAGCTCCCTGCCATGCTTACTCCTGGAAGGTGAGCCGACCGGCGCGCCATCCCTCGCGCATGTGGGCCTTGCCGCAGTCGCCACAGCGGTACTTGAGGTGCGTCTTCTTCGTCGGCTTGTCGCCACCGGGCACCTTCGAGAACTTGCCGGTGTTCCCGATGGTGGACTTCCCGCGGGCGCGCTGGCGGTCGATCCACTTCATGCCGGTCTCGCGGCCGCGGCGGACCTTCTCGACCTCGTGCTCGTGGTGGGCGTTGCAGTGCGGACAGTACGTGTTCATCCGGCGTGGCATCTCCATAGCGGAATCTCCTCTTGCCACCTGCTTCTGTGTCGGCGCTTAAAACCCATACGGTACGGAGTTGTCGGGCGTGTGACGGCGTCGCAGGCGCCGGCGGAACCGGAGCGAACGGGGAGGGAGAGTCGAGGGGCGCGGGGCGGCGTCAGTAGTCAGTACTTCGGGTCCGCGCCGGAGACGGCGTACAGCTCGTCCATCAGCGCGTCGCGCTGCTCCTGCCAGCCGGGGAACCCGCCGCGGCGGTCGGGGTAGCGGTCGTAGTGGTCCTTCAGGCGGCCCGCGATGTCGCGCACCTTGTACAGCTCCCACAGCGTGTCCCAGTGGCCGTACGTCTCCACGAGCGTCCGGAGCTTCAGGCGCAGCCCCATCGACGTCTCCCCTTTCGTCATCGCGTTGAGGAGCTGTTGGCCAGGCAGCGCGGCGACGATGTCGGTGAGCTCGTCGACGGAGTGGGCGGTCCCCCAGATGTTGTACACGTCCATCGCGGCGAAGCGCTTGCCGAAGTCCGTCATCACGTCGTGGTTGTAGCGCCACAGGCGCTCCTCGGTGACGTCCTCCTCGTCGATGGCGTCGATGGCGCGCTTCACCGCCCAGTGGGCCGAGCGCGCGGCGCCGGGGATGCCGCCGCCGGTGGTGGGGTTGACGTGGCCCGCGGCGTCGCCGACGGCGACGAAGCCGTCCGCGACCGCCGAGTCGTACGGGCGGCGGGTGGGCAGCGCCGCGCCCAGCTTGTCCTTGACGGTCGCGCCCTGGAACTCCGGACGCCGCTGCATGTCGCGCTTGAGCACCTCGACGAGTTTCATCGGCGGCTCGGTCATCTGGAAGCCGAGGCCGGCGTTGATCTCCGTCGAGGTCCGCGGGAAGTACCAGAGGTAGCCCAGTTCCTCGGTCGGCTTGAACACGATGGCGTCGTCGTAGTCGACCGGCTCGGGCACCTCGACGACCTCGCGGTAGGCCGAACAGAACTGCGTGTAGGAGACGTTCGTGTCGAACGTCGCGTCGCCGAAGTCGCCCCTGTCCTGGAGGATGGACAGCGCCCCCGCCGCGTCGACGGTGAGGTCGGCCTCGTAGGTGACGACGTCGCCGCCCTGCACGGCGCGGACGCCGGTGACGGTGCCGTCGTCGGCCTGGAGCACGTCCTGCACGACGGTGTCGTAGTGGATCTCGGCGCCGACGCGCTCGGTCTCCTCGAGGATGATCTCGCCGTAGCGCTTGCGGTCGAGGACGGCGCCGGCGTTCGCGAACGGCACGTCGAGTTCCTCGCCGGTCTTGGGGTTCTCGAACACCGCGCGGCGGATGTTCTGGTTGGTGAACGACTCCTCGCGCAGGTAGTCGAGGTCGATGACGTCCGGGAAGGTGGACTTCCCCTTGATCGCGTCGCCGCAGGCGATGTGGCCCGCCTCCGCCTCGGGTTTCCGCTCGAGGATCACGGCGTCGAGCCCCTCCTGTGCGGCCGTCGCCGCCGCGAAGGCGCCCGCCGTCCCCGCCCCGACGACGACGATATCGTACGAGTTCGCTGCCGCAGTCATACCACCTGCTTCCGAATCGCCCCCCAAAAAAGGCGCGTATCCGGCGTCGCGCCGCGACGGGGTCACACCGCGCCGGTCTCGCCGTCGCCGTCGCCGCCCCGGGAGAGCCGCGACTCGGCGACGGCGAACGTCAGCGTCGACAACACGCCCAGCAGCGTGCCGGCGGTCAGCGCCACCGCGAGGTCGGTGAGCGTGAGCGGCACGACCGTCCCCCCCGTCGCCGGCGGGAGGAAGTAGCCGGAGAGCCCGTAGAGGACGACCGCGATGGCGACGACGTAGAACGGCGCGTTCAGGTAGCGCCACCGGAAGCGCTCGGCGAGGTACTCGTCGGTCACCTGCCCCAGCGAGGAAGTGACGCCCGCCGCGGCGGCCCACTGGACGGCGGCGTGGACGAACACCGCCACCTGCTGGGTGACCGTGAGCCCCTCGCGGCCCACGTCGAGGAGCGTCTCGTACCCCTGGACGCCGCCGATCACCAGCAGCGTGGCGGCCACGAGGTACGTGACGATGGTCGCGCGGCCGGCGTACAGCCCGGTGCGGGCGCGCTCGGCGAGGCCGTCGACCGTCTCCTCGAGGCCGAGCCCGCGCCACAGCGAGTACAGCCCAAGTAGCGTCGACAGCGCCCCGAACACGACGGCGCCGGGGAGGTTCAACGCCCCGGCGATGACGACGAACGGGTACACGAGCAGCAGCACCCCGAGCGGGATGAGGATGGTGCCGCGCGTCTCCGGGTCCGAGAGCACCTGCTTCATCGTGTAGTAGATGGACTCTAAGTCCTGCGCCTGCCGGACGACGACCCGGCGGACGCCGTCGAGTGGCACCCGCGAGCGGATCACCGGGAGGACGGACTCGTCTTGCGCGCCGTCGGTGATGACGATGGCGCGCACCTCCTCGCCGGTCGCCAGCGCCGCGAGCACGGTGTCGACCTCCTCGCCGACCGCCCGGTTCGCCCGTACGTCCCCCTCGTTGACGCCGGTGACCGCGGCGACCTCGACCTCCTCGTCGACGGTCGGGTCCGCGAGGAGGTCCTCGTAGGCGTTGATCGCTTGGAACAGGACGTTGACGTCCGAGTCCTCGGGGTCCGCCGTGGCGAGCCGGACGGCCGCGTCCTCGACGGCGTCCCGGCCGATGACCGGCGTGCGGACGCCGGTCTTGCGACCGAGGTCGTCGTCGAGGTCCACGGGGAGCACGAGGATCATTCCCGTGCGGGCGCTTGTCTCTCCGGGTATATCTGCCTTCGGGGGCGCCCTCGCGGCGGCGGCGGGTCACGCGAACCGACGCAGTCAACACGTCGCCGAGCGAACCCGACGACGACCAATGAGAGCGGCGCTCGTCATCCTCGACGGCTGGGGCCTCGGCGACCACGACCGACGCGACGCGGTGAAGGCCGCCGACACCCCGAACTTCGACCGGCTCCGCGGGGCCGGCGCCTTCGGCACCCTCACCGCGTGGGGCCGCGACGTCGGCCTGCCGGACGACCAGATGGGCAACTCCGAGGTCGGCCACATGAACATCGGCGCCGGCCGCACCGTCTACCAGGAGTACACCCGGATCAACGACGCCATCGAGGCCGGCGAGTTCGTCGAGGGCACGGCCATCGAGCGCGCGTTCGACCACGCGGAGGCGAACGACAGCCGCGTCCACTTCCTCGGCCTCGTCTCCGACGGCGGCGTCCACGCCGACCAGGCGCACCTCCACGCGCTGATCGACGCGGCGGCGGACCGCGGGCTCGAGGCGGTCACCCACGCGTTCACCGACGGCCGCGACACGGCACCGAAGTCCGGTCGGGAGTTCCTCGCGAAGCTGGAGGCCCACGCCGCCGACCGCGGCACCGGCGACGCCGCCACCGTCTGCGGACGCTACTACGCGATGGACCGCGACCGGAACTGGGAGCGGACGAAGCGGGCCTACGACGCGGTCGTGCACCGCGAGGCCGAGCACACCGCCGCCTCGGCGGTGGGGGCGGTCGAGGCAAGCTACGAGCGCGGCGACACCGACGAGTTCGTCGAGCCGACCACGGTCGACGGGGAGCCGGCGATCGAGGACGGCGACGGCGTCGTGTTCTTCAACTTCCGCTCGGACCGCGCGCGCCAACTCACCCGGATGCTCGCCGACATCGAGCCGGCGGCGTGGGAGGCCGAGGGCATCGAGACGAGCCCCCCGGACGTGGAGCTGGTGACGATGACCGAGTACGACGAGGAGTTCGACCTGCCCGTGGCGTTCCCGCCGACCCAGCCCACGGACACGCTTGGGGAGGTGCTCTCCGAGGCGGGACTCACACAGCTGCGGATGGCCGAGTCCGAGAAGTACGCCCACGTCACCTACTTCCTCAACGGCGGGCGCGAGGTGGAGTTCCCGGGCGAGCTGCGGCGGATCGTCGAGAGTCCCGACGTGCCCACCTACGACGAGACGCCGGCGATGAGCGCCGTCGAGGTGACCGACACCGCGATCGACCTCCTCGCGAGCGAGGACCCCGACGTGCTCGTCCTCAACTACGCGAACCCGGACATGGTCGGCCACACGGGCGACTTCGACGCCGCGGTCGCGGCCGTCGAGGCGGTCGACCGCGAACTCGGCCGGCTCGCGACGGCCGTCCGCGAGGCCGGGGGCCACCTGCTCGTCACGGCCGACCACGGCAACGCCGACGACATGGGGACGCCCGAGGACCCGCACACGGCCCACACGTTCGCGCCGGTGCCGTTCGTCTCGGTGACGCCCGCGGGCGACGACGGCGGGATGCGCGTCCGCGAGGGCGGCTCGCTCGTCGACATCGCGCCGACGCTGCTGTCGCTGGTCGGTGTGGAACGGCCCGCGGCGATGACGGGCGAGTCGCTGTTGGTCGAGGAGTAGGGCGGCGTTACGCCGACAGCATCCGGTCGGCGGTGACGACGCGCACGCTCGCGGGCCGTTTCACGTACTCCCCCTCCGACTCGGCGACGACCTGCCCGATACCGCGTTGGGCGGCGACGTCCAGCACGCGCTGGCTCACTTCCCCGTCGAGCACCAGCGCGACGGGCGACCCGTCGCTGTCCGACACCGCGTCGAAGACGTCGGCGGCGGGCACCTCCGCGACCACCCGGTAGTCGGCGTCGAGGAGGCGTGCGTGGTTCGACCCGCCGGCGATGACCGCCTCGACGTGGTCGCGCAAGGTCGGGACCCCCTCGTCGTCGGACGCCGCCCCGTCGGCGTCCGTGTCCTCGGCCGACGCCTCCCCGGCGGACTCCTCCTCGACGGACCGCTCCTCGGCGGATCCATCCTCGACGGCCCCCTCCTCGGCGGGTTCGTGCGCGGCGGACGCGTCCGCCGGCTCCGGGTCGGTCGAGGCGCTCGGGGAGTCTGTCGTCGCCGTCGTGGCGGCGGCCGCATCCGGCGCCGCGGCGCCGTCGTCGGGGGCCGGCTGTGCGCTCCCGTCGGTGGCGGCGACGCCCGACCCGTCGCCGTTCCGCGCCGTCGGGGTTCCGTCGGCCGTCCCGGTCGAGTCGGCGTCGGCGTCGGCGCCCTCCTCGACGTCGACCGACTCGTAGGGCACCTTCTCCCGGAGCGCGGCCATCAGTTCGTGGCGACTGAGGTCCTCGACCGACCGGCCCTCGGGCGCGAACGCGACGTAGTCGATGTCGCCGACCTGCGCGAGTTCCTTCAGGATCGGCTCCCCGCCGCGGTCGCCGTCGAGGAACGCCGTGACGGTGCGCTCGCGGGTCAGGTCGGCGACCGACTCGGGGACGTTCGTCCCCTCGACGGCGACGCCGTTCTTGATGCCGTACTTCAGGAGCGTGAGCACGTCCGCGCGCCCCTCGACGACGACGACGGCGTCGGAGTCGTGGACGCGGGGGCCGGCGGGGTAGCCCTCGTACTCGTCGATGCGCTCGACGCGGTTCGCCTCGCGGACCTCGGTGAGGATCTCCGTGGAGTCCATCACCGACTCGTCGAACGAGGAGGCGAGCAGTTCCTTGGCCCGCTCGACCACCTCGCGGCGCTGGGCCGAGCGCATGTCCTCGATGTCGGTCACCTCGACGCGCGACTCGCAGGGGCCGACGCGGTTGATCGCCTCGAGGCTGGCCGCGAGGATCGACGTCTCCACCTTGTCGAGCCCGGAGGCGATGGTGATCTCCCCGAAGCTCTGGCCGTTCTCGCTGTCGATCTGGACGTCGATGCGACCGATCTTCGACGACTGCTGCAGGTCGCGGAGGTCCAACTCGTCGCCGAGCAGGCCCTCCGTCTGGCCGAACACCGCGCCGACGACGTCGCTCCGCTCGACGACGCCGTCGGCCGTGATCCGGGCGTGTATCAGGTATTTGGCTGAATCGTTCATGTGATGTGCCCTCCGTGGGCGTGATGGTGATGTGTGACGGCGCGAACCGTCGACGAGTATATAAGGCGCGCCCGATGGAAATACCTGTCGTCAGACGGCCGAATCCGCCGGATCACGGGCGCTCGTTCCCCGACCCGGCCGTCGCCGAACGCGGGGTCGCCGGCGCCGCGACGGCGATCCGACCACGAAAGAGCCATATCGGCCCGTCCCCGACTACGGGACGAACACGTCGACCGTCCCGCCGCCGACCCGCGGTCGACCACTCACCCATGAACGAGGACCACCTGCAGGCGCTGTGTGACCAGGAGACGATGGCCGAGCGCGCCCGCGCCGCCGACGCCCCCGCGTGGCTGCGACGCCACTTCGAGACGTTCACCGGCGGACTGACCGGGGAGCGGAACGGGACGCCGTTCCCGTGCCACTTCGGGACGAACGCCGTCGAGCGCGGCGACCTGTTGTACACCGCGGTGCCGTCGTTCACCGACCCCGAGGCGCTGTTCCGGTTCCGCGACACGCTGCTGGAGTACCTCGACACCTACCGGGACCACGCCGAGTTGGCGCCGCTCGTCACGTTCTTCGCGCCCCCCGCGGGCGGCGCCGACGCGTTCGCCGAGGCCGACTGGCACGAGACGCTGTGGCACGTGCTCCAGTTCCTCCACGTCAACGACCCGGAGCCGTGGCCCGCCGACATCCCGACCGACCCCGACGACCCCTACTGGGAGTATTCCTTCGGCGGCACGCCGATGTTCCCCACCTGCCGGGCGCCGTTCTACGAGGACCGCAAGAGCCGCTACTGCCCGGTCAGTCTGGAGATCACGTTCCAGCCGCGGGACGTGTTCGACGGCCTCACCCACGACACCGAGGCCGGCGCCCACGCGCGAGAGGTCATCCAAGACCGCCTCGGCGACTACGACGGCGTCTGCCCGCACGCCGACCTCGGCGACTGGGGCGTCGACGACGACCGCGAGTGGCGCCAGTACCTGTTCTCCGCCGACGAGGCGCAGTTCCCCGACGAGTGCCCGCTGACGGTGACCCCGGAGGTGACGGCGCTCGAGGGCGGCGCCCCGGGACCGGGCGTCGGGGCCGACTGATGGCCGGGGACCGCGCCGCCGACGCCGACCCCGCGGTCGACCTCCCGGCGCTCGTCCTGATCGACCTGCAGGTCGGCTTCGACGACCCGAGGTACGGCGAGATCAGCGACCCCGACGCGGAGGCGAACGCGGCCCGCCTGCTCGCGGCGTGGCGCGACCGCGGCGGCGCCGTCTTCCACGTCCGCCACGACTCCACGGAGCCGGACTCGCCGCTACGGGGCGACGCCCCGGGCTTCGCGTTCAAGCCGGCGTTCGAGCCCCGGCCGGGGGAGCCCGAACTCGTCAAGCGCGTCAACTCGGGGTTCATCGGGACGGACTTGGAGGACAGGCTACACGCGGGCGGCCACGAGCGACTCGTCCTCGCCGGCCTCACGACCGACCACTGCGTGTCGACGACGACGCGGATGGCCGACAACCTCGGGTTCGAGCCGACGGTCGTCACGGACGCGACGGCGACCCACGCACGGACCGGCCCGGACGGCGAGCGGATCGACCCCGAGACGGTCCACCGAACGGCGCTGGCGCACCTGCACGGGGAGTTCGCGGCGCTGGCGACGACGGACGACCTGCTCGCGTCGCTGGAGGCGTGAGGCGGGCACCCGGCGGCGGCTCAGCCGTCGTAGGAGATGAAGCTCGCGGCGTCGTCGGCGAAGGCGGCGGCGTCGGGCCCGAACGAGTCGGCGTACCGGACCACCAGCGCGATGAGCACCTCCGGGCGGGTGACGCGGTAGCCGCCCTCGGTGTCGAGCAGGCCCGCGTCGGCCAGCTTCCCGGCGTACGTCGAGACGGTCGCGCGGGAGACGTCGAGCGAGCGCGCTAAGTCGGCGCCGGACGCCGCCGGCCGTCGGAGGAGCCCGAGGAGCATCCCCCGCGGCGTGTCGCGCCGGAGGTAGCCGAGCGCGCGCCGCTCGAACGCCGAGAAGCGCCCGGCCGGGAAGTAGCGCCGGTAGTCGCCGTCCTTCTGGGAGACGACCTCGCCCGCGGACTCCAGCCGCTCGAGGTGGTGTTGCGTCTCGCCGGTCGCCAGCGAGAGGTCGTCCCGGAGCTTCGAGAAGTGGGCGCCGGGCGTCGTCGCGAGGTAGCCGCGGATGGCGTCGCGGGCGGCGGAGTCGTCGCCGTCGGCGACCGCGCGCCCGCTCGCCGCCAGCGGCGTCGCCGCCCCCAGCGCGGCGAAGCGCCGGAGCGTGGCGCGCTTGTCCGCGTCGACCTCGCGTGTCACGGCTTCTCGTAGCGAGGACGCACGCAAAAGGGTTCCGTTGGATCGGTGACCCGTACGGTGAAACCAAGCGAGCGGCAGTCCGTAGCCACCCTGTCGCCGTCGCGCCGCGGCCGGGACGCCGCCGGCGACTGACGGGCGACCGGAGAAGGGTGGAGGGTCGCGGCGGCGGCTCGGCTACTCGGTTTCGGTCTCGGGCTCCGCCTCGGCGTCGGCGCCGTCGTCGGCGCCGGAGCCGTTGTCGGCCTCGGAGACGACCTCGTCGGCGGACTTGATGGTGTCCTCCTGATCCGCCTCGGCGACGACTTCGTCGGCGGACTTGATCGAGCCGCCGATGTCGCCCTCCTTCACCGCGGCGGCCTCCTGTTCGAGCGCCTCGGTGTCCATCTCGGCGGCCTCGTCGATCTGTCCGAGGATGTCCTCGATGTCGTCGAGGCCGAGCATCTCCCGCGTCTCGGCGTCGAACTCCAGCGAGTCCAGCCCCTCGTTCTGCTGCACGTCGGAGCCGGTCAGCTGTTTGCCGTAGCGGCCCACGAGGCTGGTGAGCTCCTGCGGGAGGATGAACGTCGAGGAGTCGCCCTGCCCGATGCGCTCCAACGTCTCCATCCCCTTGTCGATGATGGCGCGCTCGCCCATCGACTCGGCGGACTTCGCGCGGAGGACCGTCGAGATGGCGTCGCCCTGCGCCTCGAGGATCTGGCTCTGCTTTTCACCCTGCGCGCGGATGATGTTCGACTGCTTCTCACCCTCGGCCTCCTCGATGGCGGAGCGACGCTCACCCTGCGCCTCGAGGATCATGGCGCGGCGACGGCGCTCGGCGGACGTCTGCTGCTCCATCGCCTGCTGGACGTCCTTCGAGGGGTTCACCTCGCGCACCTCGACGGACTCGACGCGGATCCCCCACTCGTCGGTGGGCTCGTCGAGCTCCTTGCGGATGCGGGCGTTGATCTCCTGTCGCTTGTTCAGCGTGTCGTCGAGTTCCATGTCGCCCAGCACCGCCCGCAGCGTCGTCTGCGCGAGGTTGGAGACGGCGACCTTGTAGTCCTCGACCTCGAGGAACGCCTTCTTCGCGTCCATCACCTTGATGTAGACGACGGCGTCGGCGGTCACCGGCGAGTTGTCGCGGGTGATCGCCTCCTGTCGGGGGACGTCGAGCGTCTGGGTCCGCATGTCGAAGGTGTACGTCCGCGAGACGAACGGCGGGACGATGTTGATACCCGGTTCGAGCAGTTTCCGGTACTCGCCGAACACCGTGAGCGCCTTCTTCTCGTAGGCGTCCACGATGACGATCGCCTGGTAGACGGCGACGATCGCGACGAGCAGGAACAGGATCCCGATCACCGCGGCGCCGATGCCGGCGAACTGGAGTGGTACGAGGACCATGGCTAGGCGTTCGCCGGACGGGGCTTAAGGGTTCGCACGTTGTCACTCCGAACCGGGCGACGGCGACGCCGCCCGGCGGCACATGCGCCGTCGTCGACGGGGGGTCACTCCCGTTCGAACTCCCGTTCGCGCTCGGACGCCGGCTCGCCGTCCCCGTCGTCCTCGAGGTCGGCCGCCTCGCGCTCGCGGCGGCGCCGTTCGCGGGCCAGTTCGCGGTCGATGTCGTCGGCGCCGCCCGCCAGCGACTCGACGGTGACGACGTTCCCCCCGCCGGGGTCGACGACCATCACCTCGGTCCCCTCGGCGATCTCGCCGTCGACCGACCGCGCCGAGTAGAAGGGGTTGAACCCGCCGGAGTCGAGCTTCACCTCGCCCCCCGTCGGGGTGACGCGCTCCGTGACGCGCCCCGTCTCGCCGCGCAGCGACCGGGAGTCGGACGTCTGGTCCTGTCCCTTCCCGCCGTACAGGTCGAACTCGCGGTAGCCGTAGAACGCGAGCGCGCCGAACACGAGCACGAGGAGGCCGAGCACGAACGGCCCGGCCAGCGGGCCCAACAGGAGCCCGACGAGCCCCGCGGCCAGCAGGGCCACGCCGATCACGACGAAGTGGGCCCCCGGCGCCAGCGCCTCGGCGATCGACAGGCCGAGGCCCGCGGCCACGAGCAGCAGCGGGAGGGTCTGTGGGCCGAACAGGTCCAACTGGATCAGCATCGGTGTGGGGGTGTCGCGGGTATCACAGCGTCGCCGAGAACACGAACAGGATCGTGCCGAGCACGCCGGCCACCACGAACAGGGCGTTCTCGACGTCGATCGACTCCGGTTCGATGGGCGCCTCCTCGCGGGCGGCCGCCCGCGCCGCCTCGGCTTCGGGGCCGACCTCGTCGAGCCCGAAGCGCCACTCGTTGCCGTCGGAGTCGACGTCGGGGTCGCGTTCGCCACTCATTGTCGGCGGTAGCCGCGCGGACGGTAAAGAGGTGTCGGGGTGGCGGGCGAACTGGCGGGCGCGGACCGGCGGATCCGAACGCCGTGACCGGTCGCTCAGCGTCGCCGCGCGTGCCCGATCACGTCGCCCTCGTACACGACGCCCCGCTCGGCGTCGACGGTGACGACGGTGTCGTCGGTCACGTCGTCCGCGAGCGGCGCGCCCGACACCATCGGGATGCCCACCTCGCGGGCGACGAGCGCGGGGTAGCCCGTCATGCCGGCGCGGGCGTCGACGATCCCGCCGAGCTTGGTGGTGTCGCCGTCGAACTCGCCGTCGAAGTCGGCCGGCAGGTAGACGACGGCGCCCTCGGGGACGCCGGAGAGGTCGCCGTCGGGGACGCGCCGGAGCGGCCCCGAGACGCGCCCGCCGACGACGTGGCGGCCGGTGGCGATGGTCTCGGCGGCGACGTGGAGCTTCAGGGTGTTCGTCGTGTTCGTCCCCTCCAGCTCGGTCATCATGCCCGAGAGCACGACCAGCGTGTCGCCGGACTCGGCGACCCCCGCCTCCAGCGCGGCCGAGACGGCCGAGTCCATGACCTGCTCGACGCTCGTGTGGTAGTCGGCGGACATCGGCCGGACCCCCCACGACAGCGCGAGTTGGCGACGGACACGGTCGTTCGGGGTCGTCGCGACGACGGGGACGCCGGGGCGGAACTTCGCGGTCTTGCGCGCGGTGTACCCCGACTCCGAGGCGGCGACGACGGCGGCGGCGTCGGTGTCGCGCGCGAGGAACCGCGCCGAGCGCGCCAGCGGCTCCGTCCGCGACTCCGTCTCGGCCAGCGGCACGCGGTCCTCGCGCGTCTCGTCGTACTCGGCGCTGGTCTCGACCTGCCTGACGATCCGGTGCATCGTCTCGACGACGCGCACGGGGTGGTCGCCGATGGCCGTCTCGCCGGACAACATCACCGCGTCGGTGCCGTCGAGGACGGCGTTGGCGACGTCGGACGCCTCCGCGCGGGTAGGGCGCCGGGAGTGGACCATCGAGTCGAGCATCTCCGTCGCGGTGATGACGGGCGTGCCCGTCTCGACGCACTTCCGGATGATTCGCTTCTGGATCATCGGCACGTCCTCCAGCGGGCACTCCACGCCGAGGTCGCCGCGCGCGACCATCACGCCGTAGGAGGCGTCGATGATCCCGTCGAGGTTCTCGACGGCGTCGGCGCGTTCGATCTTGGCGACGATCGGCACGTCGCCGGCGCCCCGTTCCTCCAGCGCGTCGGCGACGGCGTACACGTCGTTCGCGTCGCCGATGAACGACGCCGCCACGAAGTCCACGTCGTGGTCCCTCACCAGGTCCAGTTCCCGCTCGTCGGCGGCGGTGATCGTCGGCAGCCCCAGGTCGACGCCGGGGATGTTGACGCCCTTGCGGGAGCCGAGTTCGCCCCCGGAGTCGACGCGCGCGTGGACGCCGTCGTCGTCGACGGCCGTGACGGTCGCCTCGATGCGGCCGTCGTCGAGCAGGACGCGGTCGCCCGGCGTCGTCTCGGCGATGGAGTGGCTCACGCCGATCGACTCGGCGTCGGCGGTGTCGCCCGCGAAGAACACCACCTCCGAGCCGGTCGCCAGCTCGATCGGCTCGTCGATCTCCGCGGTGCGGACCTCCGGGCCCTGGAGGTCGAGCATGGCCGCGAGCGGTTCCTCGGTGGCGTCGTCGACGGCGCGGATCCGGTCGATCACCTCGCCGCGGTGGGCGGTGTCCCCGTGGCTCGCGTTGAGGCGAGCGACGGACATGCCCGCGTCCGCGAGCGACCGGATCGTCGCCCGGTCGTCGGAGGCGGGACCGAGCGTACAGACGATCTTGGCTCGTCGCATGGTCTTACCGGCACCTCTCGCGCGCCGCTATAAAGGCCTACGGAGCGCAACTCGCGTCCGAGTGAACAGTCCGGCCGGTCGACAGGCCGGCCGCCTCACCGCGTGACCATCCAGGTCGTGCCCGAGGAGTAGCCCCACTTCTCGATGTCGATGTCGGCGGCGGCGTCGATGACCGCGGCCATGTTGGCGCCCACCTCCTTGGCCGAGAGGCCGAGTTCCTCGGCGATGAGCCGGGACTTGAAGTAGGTCTGCTCGGCGGCGTGGTCGCGGAGGTACGCGAGGATCCGATGTTGCTTCTCGTTCAGGTCGGCGGCGACCGCGGCGGCGTCCGCGGGCTGGGTCGCGTCGGCCGTACTCGTCGCGCTCATACAACCGACTACGGTAGGATCCCTCATAGGGGGTTTGGTACACGGGGTTAACACGCCGCTGTCGGGTGGTTACGGTGACGCAACCGTCGTCGTCCCGTCCGCCGATCCGGCCGATCGGTACGCGCGGCTAACAGCGAGTAAGCCGCGACTGACCCGGCGGGTCGCGCGCCGGATCGCGCGAGGGTCACGCCCCCCCGGCGCGGCGGCGCGTGTCCCCCGCGCTGGAAGTACAGAAGGTACTTACGCCGCGGCCGGCCATCGTGTCGACAATGAGCGGCCCGGACGACCCCCCGACGGCCGCGGACGCGCCGAGCGTCCGCGTCAGCGTCGTCCTCCCGGCGTACAACGAGGCGGCGACGATCGAGGGGACCGTCCGGACGACCGTCGAGACCCTCGAGGGGTTCCTCCGGGACGACGAGTTCGAGGTGATCGTCGCCGAGGACGGCTGCGACGACCGTACCCCGGAGATCGCCGCGCGCCTCGCCCGCGAGGACGACCGGGTGTTCCACGTCCACAGCGACCGCCGGCTCGGGCGGGGCGGCGCGCTGGAGTTCGCGTTCGACCGCGCGAGGGGGGAGACGCTCGTCTACTTCGACACCGACCTCGCGACGGACATGCGCCACCTCGAGGAGTTGGTCGCGCGGATCGAGCGCGACGGCTACGACGTGGCGACCGGCTCCCGCTGGATCCCGGGCGAGCGAGCCGACCGGCCGGCCAAGCGCGGCGTCCCCTCGCGGGGATTCAACCTCCTCGTGCGGACGGTGCTCCGGTCGGACCTGCGCGACCACCAGTGCGGGTTCAAGGCGCTGTCGCGGACGGCGTTCGAGGAACTGCACGACGAGGTGGAGGACGCCCACTGGTTCTGGGACACGGAACTGCTCGTGCGCGCACAGCGGCGCGGCCTCCGGGTCGCCGAGTTCCCCGTCGAGTGGGAGCCGAAGGGCGACTCGAAGGTCGACCTCGTGCGCGACGTGTTCGGGATGGGCAGTCAGGTCGTCCGGCTGTGGTGGCAACTGTCGGTGTCGCCGCGGATCACCCGGACGCGGACGGTCGCTGCGGGCGCCCTGCTGACGGTGGCGGCGCTCGCGCTCATGACCGTCTACCTCGACCCCTCGGCGGTGCTCGCGGCGTTCTCCGACGCCGACCCGGTGCCGGTGGTCGCGGCCACGGTCGTCTACGTGCTCTCGTGGCCCCTCCGGGGCCTGCGGTACCGGGACGTCCTCTCCGAACTGGGCTACGACGAGAAGGTCGGCTTCCTCACCGGCGCGGTGTTCATCAGTCAGACCGGGAACCTCGTGTTCCCCGCCCGCGCCGGCGACGCCGTCCGGGCGTACGTCGTGAAGGCGCGCCGCGGCATCCCGTACCCGACGGGCTTCGCCTCCCTCGCGGCCGAACGGGTGTTCGACCTGCTGACGATCACGGCGATGGCCGGCGCCGTGCTCGCGGGCCTGCTCGTCACCGACGGCACCGGCGCGGTCGCCGCGGCGGTGTCGGGGAACGTCCCCGGCGTCTCCGCGGGCGCCGTCTCGACGGCTGTGCGGGTGGCGGCGTTCGTCGGCGTCGTCGCGGTCGCGAGCCTGTTGTTCATCGTCGCCACCGCCCGCAGCGACACCAACTACGTCCGCTCGATCGTCTCCCGGTTCTCCGAGGACAGCTACGTCGAGTACGTCGCGGGCGTCATCGAGGAGTTCGCGGCCGGCGTCCAGACCGTCGCCGGCACGCGGGCGTCGTTCGCCCGCGTCGGCGGCGTCTCCGTCGTCGTCTGGACCCTCGACGTGGTGACCGCGCTGCTCGTGCTGTCGGCGTTCCCGGCCGCGACCGCGTCGATGACGCTCACGCAGCTGGTCGTCGTCGGCTTCTTCGCCGTCTCCGTCGGCAACCTCGCGAAGGTGCTCCCCCTCTCGCCGGGCGGGATCGGGCTGTACGAGGCCGCCTTCACCGCGCTCGTCGTCGGCCTCGGCGGCGTCCCCGCGGCGGTCGCGTTCGCCGCGGCGGTGCTCGACCACGCGGTGAAGAACGTCGTCACCGTCGTCGGCGGCGTCGCCGCCATGCTCGGCCTCAACGTCTCCTTGACCGCCGCGGTCGACGAGACGGAGGAGTTGGAGGAGGGGGAGGCAGAGGGCGCGGCGGAGTTCGCCACCGACGACTGAGGCTCAGTACAGGTCGGTGACGAACGGGCCGAGCGCCCCCGCCACGGCGGTCCGGAGCGCGTCCGTCCGGTCGACGCGGCCGCCGGTGAGCGCGCCCGCGGCCCCTGCTTCCTCGCCACCTCGTCCTCGCCGAGCACGTCGTCCATCACCGGGCCGAGTTCCTCGCCGTCGCGGACGCGCCCGGCGATGCGCTCGGGGAGGACGAGCGACGGCCCCGTGCCGACGCCGAGGCGGTCCCCGTCGGCGACGGCGGCCCACATCACGAGGAACAGCGCGTCGTCGCCGTCGAACCCCGCGACGCCGCCCTCGACGCCGACGCCCAGATCGTAGCCCGGCACGTCGTCGTCGCCCGCGTCGAGCACCGCCCGCGCCCGGTTCACGGCGCCGCGGCGCGTCTCCGCGGTCCCGCGGGGCTGTTCGGGCACGCCCGACGGGACGGGACACGCCGCGACGGTCGCCCCGTCGCCGAAGCCGTCGCTCCCCGCCACGGCCCGCTCGGTCGCCTCGCGCTTCACCGGGTTCCCGGAACCGACGCCGATCCGCATACCCCGACGTTCGCGCGGTCGGTGGTGTGTCTTCCCCTCCGCGCCGCGGCGGTGCGAGGGTTCATCCCGGATGCCGGGACCACCGCCCCCGTGACACCGACAGGGGACACCGACGGGGACGTCGCCGCGGTCCGCGCGACGCTTCGGGCGCTCGCGACCGGCGACCGGCGCGGGCGCGATGACGAGCGATCGCGACGGCTCGTCGCGGACGCCGAGCGCGCGCTGGAGTCGGTGGCGGCGGCGGCCGCGTTCGCCGAGGCCGGCGGCTTCGACCGCCTCCGCGGGATCGTCGCGGACGGCGGGGGCGCGGACCGATCGGTCGCCCGACGCGCCCGTGCGGTGCTCGACGCCGTCGCCGCGTTCCGGACGGCGTACCGGGACAGTGGGGACGCCGCCGGGGACGCGCGCGGCGTCGCGGGGCGGAACGGCGACGGTGACGCGGACGGCGCCGACGCCGCGGACCACTTCCGCCCCACGCACGACAGTCATATCCCGGGAGCGGCACTACCCGACGACCAATGACGCGGATCATCCACACCGGCGACACCCACATCGGGTATCGCCAGTACCACTCCCCCCAGCGACGGGCCGACTTCCTCGACGCGTTCGAGCGCGTCGTGGCCGACGCCGTCGCCGACGACGTGGACGCGGTGGTCCACGCCGGCGACCTCTTCCAGGACCGTCGCCCGGACCTGCCGGACCTCCTCGGCGTGCTCTCGGCCCTCCGCGAGTTGGACGACGCCGGCATCCCGTTTCTCGCCGTCGTCGGCAACCACGAGTCGACGCGCGGCGGCCAGTGGCTCGACCTGTTCGAGTCGCTCGGGCTCGCGACGCGCCTCGGCGCCGAGCCGGTCGTCGTCGGCGACACGGCGTTCTACGGCCTCGACCACGTCCCCGTCAGCCAGCGCGACAAGCTCGACTACGCGTTCGCCCCGCACGACGCCGGCACGGCGGCGCTGGTGAGCCACGGCCTGTTCGAGCCGTTCGCCCACGCCGACTGGGACACCGAGGAGGTGCTGGCGCGGTCGACCGTCGACTTCGACGCCGTGCTCCTCGGCGACAACCACGCACCCGGCGTCGAGACGGTGGCCGACACCTGGGTGACGTACTGCGGGTCGACCGAGCGCGCGTCGGCGACCGAGCGCGACGAGCGCGGCTACAACCTCGTCTCGTTCGGGCCCGACGCCGACGCCGGCGACGGCGTCGTCGACATCCGGCGGCGGACCATCGAGACCCGCCCGTTCGTGTTCGTCGAACCCGAACTCGGGCCGGCCGAGGGCATCGACCGCGTCCGCGACGCGGTCCGCGAGCACGACGCCGCGGACGCGGTCGTCATCGTCAGCGTGACCGGCGACGGCGACCCCATCGCGCCGGCGGCCGTCGAGGAGTTCGCCAGCGAGCGCGGCGCGCTGGTCGCCCGCGTCACCGACCGACGCGAGGTGGAGACCGACACGGAACTGTCGGTCAGCTTCGCCGACCCCGACGAGGCCGTCCGCGAGCGCGTCGCCGAGTTGGGACTGTCCGAACCGGCCCTCGACGTCGACGACGTCGTTCGGGGCGACCTCCCGGACTCGAACGTCCGCGAGGAGGTGAAGCGGCGGGTCGAGGAACGGCTGGCCGACGACGACGCGGGGGGGACTGACGAGACGACCGCGCCCGCCGGGGCGGACGAGGACGCGGCGGACACGGACGCCGAGCTCGACGGATCGACTGGCGGCGAGGCCGCTGAAGGGACCGAGCCGACCGGCGAGCCGACCGAGGCGCCGACCGACGGCGACGACGGCCAACTCACGCTGGGTGATTCGCGGTGAGGTTCGACCGCCTCCGCCTGCGGAACTTCAAGCCGTACGCCGACACCGACCTCCGGCTCTCCGACGGCGTGACGGTGATCCACGGTCTCAACGGGAGCGGGAAGTCCTCGCTGCTCGAGGCGTGTTTCTTCGCGCTGTACGGCTCGAAGGCGCTCGACGGGACGCTCGCGGACGTGGTGACGAACGGCGCCGAGGAGAGCGAGGTGGAGCTGTGGTTCTCCCACGACGGCCGGTCGTACCACGTCCGCCGGGAGCTGAAGCGCTACGGCGACCAGATCCAGACGACGACGTGTGTCCTCGAGTCGGACGACGAGGCGGTCGTCCGCGACGGCGCGCGCGAGGTGCGGTCGTTCGTCGCCGACCTCCTCCGGATGGACGCCGAGGCGTTCGTCAACTGCGCGTACGTCCGCCAGGGCGAGGTGAACAAGCTGATCAACGCGACGCCGAGCGAGCGCCAGGACATGATCGACGACCTCCTCCAACTCGGGAAGCTGGAGGAGTATCGCGAGCGGGCCGGCGACGCCCGGCTCGGCGTCGAGGACGTCCTCTCGGAGCGGCGCGGCGCGCTCGACGGCGTCGCCGAACAGGTCGAGCGAAAAGAGGAGAAGGACCTCCACGGCACTCGCCAGTCGCTCCGGTCGACGCTGGCGTCGGTCGACGAGAAGGTCGAGAACTACGAGGCCCAGCGGGAGAAGGCCGAGCGGAGCCGCGAGCAGGCCCAGTCGGTGCTCGACGAACAGGCCGAGCGGCGCGAGGAGCTCGCCTCGCTCGAGTCGGAGATCGAGGAGTTGGAGGCGACCATCCGCGAGGACGAGGCCGAACGCGAGCGCCTCGGCGACCGCGTGGCCGACCTCCGCGACCAGATCGACGACCTGACCGACACGCTCGACGACCGGCTCGCCGCGACAGAGGCGACCGACGCGGACCCGGAGACGCTCGCGACGCGCCGGGCGGCGCTCGACGACCGCGAGGACGCGATCCGCGAGGAACTGCGCGAGACGCGCTCGCGGGTGAACGCGTTCACGAACCAGTCGGAGAACCTCGTCGAGAAGGCCGACGACGCCGAGTCGCGCGCGGCCGAGAAGCGCGAGCGGGCCGAGGAGGTGGCCGCCGACGCCGAGGAGGCCGCCGAGACGCTGGCCGAGCGCGAGGAGCGCTTCGCCGACCTCGAGGCCGAGCGCGAGGAGCGCCGGGCGACGTTCGAGGACGCCCCGGTCGCCGTCGGCGAGGCGGAGGCACACCGGGAGTCGGTCCGCGAGGACCTGACGGAGGTGCAGGCGGCGATCAACGAGACAACCGCGGACCTGCGCACCGCCGAGTCCCGCGTCGAGGAGGCCGAGCGCCTCCTCGAGGAGGGGAAGTGTCCCGAGTGCGGCCAGCCGGTCGACGACTCCCCCCACGTCGACACGCTCGCCGAGGACCGCGAGCGCGTCGCGGAGCTGGAGGCGGAGCTCGCCGAGCGGCGCGAGCGCGAGGCGGACCTCCGGTCGGAACTGGACCGCGCGGAGACGCTCGTCGAGACGGAGCGCCGGATCGCCCAGATCGACGAGACGCGCGAGTTGGTCGAGGACGGGATCGCGACCGCGGAGACGGAGGCCGCCGAGAAGCGCGAGCGTGCGGCCGCGCTCCGGGAGGAAGCGGACGACCTCGAGGCGACCGCCGCGGAGCGACGCGAGGCCGCCGAGACGCAGGCCGAGCGTGCGGCTGCGGCGCGCGAGGACGCCGAGGCGTTGGAGACCGACATCGAGGCGGTGGACGACGCCCGCGAGCGGCTGGACGCCGTCGCCGAGGCGCGCGACGAGATCGCGGACGCGGAGGCGGACGTGGAGCGACTCGGCGAGAAGCGGAGCGACATCGCCGACCGCAACGACGAGCGCCGGGAGTTCCTCGCGTCGAAGCGGAGCCGGCGCGACGACCTCCGAGAGCGGGTCGACGAGGACCAGATCGCGTCCGCCCGCGACAGCCTCGAGAACGCCGAGCAGTACCTCGAGAAGGTCGAGGACGCGCTGGCCGACCTCCGCGAGCGTCGCGACGACCTGACGAGCCGGATCGGCGCCGTGGAGAACGAACTGGACGAGTTGGAGTCGCTCCGGGAGCGCCGGGACGAGTTGGCCGCGCGCGTCGAGGAGTTGGAGACCCTCCACGACGAGACGGCGGAGTTGGAGGCGATGTACGGCGACCTCCGCGCCGAGCTGCGCCGCGCCAACGTCGAGAACCTCGAACGCATGCTCAACGAGACGTTCGAGTTGGTGTACGCCAACGACGCGTACTCACACATCGAGTTGGACGCCGAGTACGACCTCACGGTCTACCAGAAGGACGGCGAGCCGCTCGACCCCGAACAGCTCTCCGGGGGCGAGCGCGCGCTGTTCAACCTCTCGCTCAGGTGTGCCGTCTACCGCCTGCTCGCGGAGGGCATCGACGGCGCCGCGCCGACCCCGCCGCTCATCCTCGACGAGCCGACGGTGTTCCTCGACTCCGGCCACGTCGGGCGGCTCGCCGACCTCGTCGACGAGATGCGCGGCTTCGGCGTCCGACAGATCCTGATCGTCAGCCACGACGACGACCTCGTCGCGGCCGCCGACGAACTGGTCCGCGTCGAGAAGGACCCGACGTCGAACCGCTCGACCGTGGAGCGCGCGAGCGACCCGTCGGTCGCGACGATCGGCTCCGAGTTGAACGCGGGCGACTGACCAGCCGCCGGCGCCCGGACGGCGGTGCCACGGGGCGCCCCCGCGCGGCTCCGTCACCTGCGTCCCCGTGGCGGTTCAGCGCCGGAAGCGCTCGACGACCGTCAGCGCCGCCTCGGTCGGTTCGTACCCCCGCTCGCCGGCGACGGTCGTCTCCGCGAGCAGCCCGGCCGCGCGGAACTCCGAGAGCAGGCCGAGGAGGTCCGACTCGCACAGGCCGTACGAGTCGAGCAGCGTCCGCACCGACAGCGGTCCCCGATCCGCGAACTCGACGAGCAGGCCCAGCGCCCGCTCGTCGCGACACGCCAGCACCGCGCGCCGGACCCCGTCGGGGAGCCCGCCCGCCGCGGCCGCGAGGACGGACTCGCCCTCCGGTTCGAGGTCGCCGTTCGGCAGGTGGCGCTCCTCGCCGGTGGCGGGGTCGCGAACGAGGCTCGACTCCGCGGAGCGCTTCACGAGGAGGTAGCGCGTGCCGTCGCCGTCGCGGACCGTCTGCATGGTCGTCGGGAGACGCTCCGCGCGAAAAGCCGTATCGGTGACGGCGACGGTCGACCGCGCCCGCCCGGCGGCCGCGGGCGTCAGTCCTCGGTCGTCGACGCGCCCGCCTCCGCCGTGTCGGTCGCGTCGGTCGTGTCGGCCGCGCCGTCGTCACCGTCGGGTGTCGCGTCGTCGGGTGTCGCGTCGTCGCGGTCGCGGTTCCGGAACGCCCGGTACGTCTGGTACACCCGGATCCCGGCGAGGACGCCGACGCCGACCGCGGCGCCTCCCCACCGGAGGTCGCCCCTGAAGCCGATCAGCATCAGCCCCAGCGAGACGCCGAGGAGGGCGACGTTGGCGTAGATGACGGCCGTGAGGAACGAGCGCCTGACGGCCGGGTCGACGGTCGAGGGGTCGGGCAGCGAGTCGGCGGGGTCGGCGACGCGCGGGACCTCGACGCGCGGCCCGCGGCGCTCCGCCTCGGACGCCTGTCGCTCGAGACCGAACAGGTCGCCGTCGTCGTCGTCCTCGCCGAGCACGGGGCGTCGTACGCGGACGGCAGGAAAAGGGTTGTCGGACGGGGTGTTCGGGTGTCAGGCGTGGTCGGCGAGCGTCACGGCCGTACTCGCCTCGACCCACGCGAGCGGGTTCTCCGCGTCGTAGAGCACCGTTCGCCCCTCGTCCTCGTACGCCTCGACCGTCTCGACGGCCTCGTCCGGGCTCGCGCCCGAGCGCTCCAACGGGGGATCGGATGCGGGGGTCATGTCCAGACTATGGTACTGGTTGACACGGTATATGCCTTTCCGTGGCGGCCGGGCTCGCCGCCCGGCTCCCGTCGTGCGATCTCGCCGTTCCCGTAATCCGGTGTTACCGCGTCGAACGCCGACCTTACCGGAGTGCAGATCCCGGGTTCGGGGCGCCGTGTCCGGATCGAAGGGGAGGTTTTTACCGACCAACGGCAAAGGCCCGCCAATGAGCGATTCGCAGGCGGGCCTCGGCGACTTCGGGGGGGACTCCGGCGCCGGGGGCGACGCCGACGGCGGCCGACCGGACGAGGAGGCGGCGTACGTCGCGGGCGCGGGCCAGGGTCGCGTCAGCGCGGTCGTCGACCGCGAGGACATCGTCGTGCCGGACGCCACCGGCACGGTGGAGTTGATGGTGACCGCAGTCGACTACACCGTCGAGGGGACCGGCGCCGAGGAGTACCCCGTCGTCCACGTGTTCGGCCGCACCGCGGACAACGAGCCCGAACACGTCCGCGTCCTCGGGATCGAGCCGTACTTCTACGTGCCGACGGCCGACGTCGAGGAGCGGAGCCTGGTCGACGAGTACGACGTGATCCTCGACACCCGCGAGGAGAACCCCGACGGCGAGCGCTTCGAGTCGATCCGCGGGACGCCCGTCACGAAAGTCGTCGCGCGGACCCCGCGCGACGTGGGGCAGATCCGCGACGACTTCGAGCGCACCTACGAGGCGGACATCCTGTTCCCGAACCGCTTCCTCATCGACTACGGCGTCACCGCCGGCATCCGCGTCGAGGAGCGCCGGCTCGACGCGCGCGCCGACGAGGACGGGGGGCGGCTCCAAGTGACGCCCGACCACCTCGAACCGTGCGACGTGGACGCCGACATCCGGGTGAACACGTTCGACATCGAGGTCGACGACCGCAACGGCTTCCCCGAGGACGGCGAGGAACAGGTCGTCTGTCTCACCTCCCACGACTCCTACCGCGACGAGTACATCGCGTGGCTGTACGACGCCCCCGTCGGCGGCGTCGACGCGCCCGAGGCGCTGGCAGGGTACGAGCAGATCGGCGACGGCGACGCCAGCATCGAGGTGCGGACGTTCGCCGAGGAGGACGCGATGCTCGACGCGTTCATCGCGTACGTCGAGGCGACGGACCCGGACGTGCTCACGGGGTGGAACTTCGAGGACTTCGACGCCCCGTACTTCATGGACCGCTGTGAGGAACTCCAGTCCCGGAGCGACTACGACCTCTCGCCGGACCGCCTCTCGCGCGTGAACGAGACGTGGCGCTCCGGGTGGGGCGGCCCCGACGTCAAAGGCCGGGTGGTGTTCGACCTGTTGTACGCCTACCAGCGCACGCAGTTCTCCGAGCTGGAGTCGTACCGGCTCGACGCCGTCGGCGAACTCGAGCTCGACGTGGGGAAGGAGCGCTACTCCGGCGACATCGGCGACCTGTGGGAGCAGGACCCCGAGCGCCTGCTGGAGTACAACGTCCGCGACGTAGAGCTGTGCGTCGAGATCGACCGGAAGCAGGACGTCGTCGACTTCTGGGACGAGTCGCGCAAGATCGTCGGCTGCCAACTGGAGGACGCCCCCACCCCCGGCGACGCGGTCGACATGTACGTCCTGCACAACGCCTACGGGCGGTTCGTCCTCCCGACGAAGGGCCAGCAGGACGGCGAGGACTTCGAGGGCGGCGCCGTCTTCGAGCCGATCACCGGCGTCGAGGAGATGGTGTCGGTGCTGGACCTGAAGTCGCTGTACCCGATGTGCATGGTGACGATCAACGCCAGCCCGGAGACGATCGTCGACGACCCCGAGTCGTTCGAGGGGGAGACGTACCGCGCCCCCAACGGCACGCGGTTCCGCAAGGAGCCGGACGGGATGATGCGCCGGATGATCGACGAGCTGCTCACCGAGCGCGAGCGGCTGAAGGGCGAGCGCGACGCCCACGAGGTCGGCTCCGACGCCTACGAGCAGTACGACCAGCAGCAGGCGGCCGTGAAGGTGATCATGAACTCGCTGTACGGCGTCTCCGGCTGGGAGCGCTTCCGCCTGTACGACAAGGACAACGCCGCGGCGATCACCGCGATGGGCCGGCGCGTCATCGAGTTCACCGAGGAGGCCGCCCGCGAGATCGACCACGAGGTCACGTACGGCGACACCGACTCGATCATGCTCGCGCTGGGCGACGACCTCAGCGTCGAGGAGGCGATCGAGCAGTCGTTCGCCATCGAGGAGCACATCAACGGCCGGTACGACGACTTCGCCCGCGAGGAGTTGGACGCCGAGGAACACCGCTTCGAGATCGAGTTCGAGAAGCTGTACCGTCGGTTCTTCCAGGCGGGCAAGAAGAAGCGCTACGCGGGCCACATCGTCTGGAAGGAGGGCCACGAGGTCGACGACATCGACATCACGGGGTTCGAGTACAAGCGCTCGGACATCGCGCCGGTGACGAAGCGCGTCCAGAAGCGCGTCATCGAGATGATCGTCCACGGGGAGGACACCGACGACATCACCGAGTACGTCCACGACGAGATCCAGCGGTTCCTCGGCGGCGACGCCGACCTCGAGGAGGTCGGCATCCCGGGCGGCATCGGCAAGCGACTGGAGGCGTACGAGACGGACACCGCGCAGGTCCGCGGCGCCAAGTACGCGAACCTGTTGCTCGGCACCAACTTCCAGCGCGGCTCCAAGCCCAAGCGGCTGTACCTCCGGAAGGTCCACCCCGACTTCTGGGCGCGCATGGAGGACGAGCGGGGGCTCGACCCGTCGCAGGACCCGCTGTACGGGGAGTTCAAGCGCGACCCCGACGTGATCTGCTACGAGTACGCCGACGAGGTGCCCGCGGAGTTCGAGGTCGACTGGGACAAGATGCTCGAGAAGACGCTCGAGGGGCCGATCGCCCGCATCATCGAGGCGCTGGGGATGTCGTGGGACGAGGTGAAGAGCGGGCAAGAGCAGACCGGGCTCGGCAGCTTCATGTGACCCCGTCCGGGCGACAGGACACCCGGATCTTTTCCGAATCGAAAAACGATTTTTCGTGCGAAGGAATCGCATGGTCGCTCATGCGAAACCTTCATGCGTCGAACGACCCCATCGACGCGTAGAGGCGTACACACGAATATGGCGACACTCAAACTCGAAAACCTCCAGGCGCAGGTCGCGGAGACGGGCGAAGAGATCCTTCGGGGCGTCGACCTCGAAGTGAAGCAAGGCGAGATCCACGCCCTCATGGGTCCGAACGGCTCGGGCAAGTCGACGACCGCGAAGGTCATCGCGGGCCACCCGGCGTACGAGGTCACCGGCGGCTCGGTGACGCTCACCCTCTCCGAGGAGGACGTGGCGGACATCGACGCCGACGTCGACGAGGAGGACCTCACGTGGGAACTGCTCGAGCTCGAGCCGAACGAGCGCGCGGCGCTCGGCATCTTCCTCGGCTTCCAGTACCCCGCCGAGATCGAGGGCGTGACGATGGTGAACTTCCTCCGGCAGGCGCTCAACGCCAAGCTCGACGAGCGCGAGGAGCTGTTCGAGGACGAGGAGGCCGAGGAGGCCGACGCCGACGAGGACGACTCGGGCTACGACACCTCCCCGATGGAGGGGCCCGCCGACGACGGCGACGCCGGCGTCGCCGAGTTCCAGCAGCTCCTCAAGGAGAAGATGGAGCTGCTCGACATGGACGAGAAGTTCGCCGAGCGCTACCTCAACGCCGGCTTCTCCGGCGGCGAGAAGAAGCAAAACGAGGTGCTGCAGGCCGCGATCCTCGAGCCGTCGATCGCCGTGCTCGACGAGATCGACTCCGGGCTGGACATCGACCGCCTGCAGGACGTCTCGAAGGGTATCAACGCCCTTCGCGACGAACAGAACACGGGCATCCTCCAGATCACCCACTACCAGCGCATCCTCGACTACGTCGAGCCCGACCACGTGCACATCATGCTCGACGGCAAGGTCGTCAAGTCGGGCGACGCGAGCCTGGCCGAGCAGCTCGAGGACAAGGGGTACGACTGGGTCCGCGAGGAAGTCTACAACGCGGCGTAACCGACCATGGTTACTGAACAGCCTAATGCGTACACACCCGTAAACACCATCAACACATGAGTTCGGATCAGGACCACCTGAAACAGACGGACACCGAGGAGCGCTTCGACTTCAAGAAGGACTCGAAGGAGGCGTTCCGGAGCGAGAAGGGCCTCACCGAGGAGACGATCCGCGCGATCTCCGAGGACAAAGACGAGCCCGAGTGGATGCTCGAGCGGCGCCTGCGCGCGCTCGAGCAGTACCACGCGATGCCGATGCCGACCGACTGGCCCGGGCAGCCGGACCTGAGCGAGGTCGACGTCGACGAGATCGTCCCGTACATCCGCCCCGACGTCGACGTCCGCGGCGGCGTCGACGACTGGACGGAGCTCCCCGAGGACATCAAGGACACGTTCGACAAGCTGGGCATCCCGGAGGCCGAGAAGAACGCCCTCTCGGGCGTCGGCGCCCAGTACGAGTCGGAGGTCGTCTACCAGAACATGCAGGAGCGCTGGGAGGAGAAGGGCGTCGTCTTCTGCAACATGGACGAGGCCGTGCAGGAGCACGAGGAGCTCGTCCGCGAGCACTTCATGACGACGTGTGTCCCCCCGAGCGACAACAAGTTCGCGGCGCTCCACGGCGCCGTCTGGTCGGGCGGGTCGTTCGTGTACGTCCCCGAGGACACGACCGTCGACATGCCGGTGCAGGCGTACTTCCGGATGAACTCCGAGGGGATGGGCCAGTTCGAGCACACGCTCATCATCGCCGAGGAGGGCTCGGAGGTCCACTACATCGAGGGCTGCTCGGCGCCGAAGTACTCGGCGTTCAACCTCCACTCCGGCGGCGTCGAGGTGTTCGTCAACGAGGACGCCCACGTCCAGTACTCGACCGTCCAGAACTGGTCGAAGAACACGTACAACCTCAACACGAAGCGCGCCATCGTCGAGAAGAACGGCCGGATGGAGTGGATCTCCGGCTCGATGGGGTCGAAGGCGACGATGCTGTACCCTAGCTCCATCCTCAAGGGCCGCGGCGCCTCCGACAACCACATCACCATCGCGTTCGCCGGCGAGGGACAGAACATCGACACCGGCGCGAAGGTGTACCACAACGCGCCGAACACGAAGTCGACCATCGAGTCGAAGTCCATCTCGAAGGACGGCGGCCGCACGAACTACCGCGGCCTCGTCCACATCGCCGACGGCGCGCACGGCTCCTCCACCGCGGTGGAGTGTGACGCGCTGATGTTCGACAACGAGTCCACCTCCGACACCATGCCGTACATGGAGATCAACGAGTCGACGGTGGACGTCGCCCACGAGGCGACCGTCGGGAAGATCGGCGACGAGGACGTGTTCTACCTGCAGTCGCGCGGCCTCGACGACGACGACGCCAAGCAGATGATCGTCTCGGGCTTCATCGAGCCGATCACGGAGGAACTGCCCATCGAGTACGCCGTCGAGCTCAACCGGCTCGTCGAACTGGAGATGGAGGGCTCGCTCGGGTAATCCCGAGTCCTCGTCTCACCCACTCACCAACACAATGAGCACACAGCTACCCGCAAGCATCTCCGAGGAGACCGTCAGAGAGATCTCCGCGGAGCGCGACGAACCGGACTGGCTCCTCCAGACGCGCCTCGACGCGCTGGCGGCGCTGGACGACCTCGACATGCCGAACGTCATCGAGACGCCCGGCCGCCGCTGGACGAACCTGGAGGACCTCGACTACGAGTCGATCGTCGACCCGCTCGACCAGCGCGACGTGACCGAGCGCGTCACCGCCGAGGGCGTCGAGGTCCTCGACTTCGAGACGGCGGTCGCCGAGCACCCCGAGCTGGTGAAGGAGCGCTTCGGCTCCGTCACCGACCCGGAGACCAACTACCTCACCGCGCTGTCGACGGCGCTGTTCACCACGGGGACGGTCATCTACGTCCCCGAGGGCGTCGACGCCGAGGACGTGAAGGTGCGCGCCGAGATGAACAGCACCTCGCTGTTCTCGCACACCCTCGTCGTCACCGAGGCCAACTCCTCGGTCACGATCCTCGAGCGGATCTCCAACGGCGACGACGTCGACGGCGACCGCTACTTCAGCAACCTCGTGGAGATCGCCACGGGCGAGAACTCGTACGTCCAGTACGGCTCGCTCCAGAACCTCGACGAGGACGTGTACAACTTCACGCTGAAGCGCGGCGACGCCGACACGTACTCCACGATCAGCTGGATCGAGGGGAACATCGGCTCCCGGCTCACCCGCTCGGACATCGAGACCGAGCTGACGGGCGACTCCTCGGAGACGAAGATCGTCGGCGCGTTCTTCGGTCACAACGACCAGCACCTCGACATCAACGCCCGCGTGTGGCACCACGGCGAGCACACGACCGCCGACCTGGTCACCCGCGGCGTCCTCGACGACGAGGCGCGCTCGGTGTACGAGGGCGTGCAGGACGTCGGCCGCGACGCGTGGGACACCAGCTCCTACCAGCGCGAGAACACGCTGATGTTGAGCGACGACTCCGAGGCCGACGCCTCGCCGAAGCTCATCATCCACAACCACGACACCGAGGCCAGCCACTCGGCGACCGTGGGCCAGGTGGACGCGGAGGACCTGTTCTACATGACCTCCCGGTCCATCCCGGAGCGCACCGCGCGCAACATGCTCGTGGAGGGGTTCTTCGTCCCCGTCCTCGAGGAGGTCGAGGTCGACGAACTGCGCGAGGACATCGACGACCTCGTCGTCGCGCGCCTCGACTGAGGCCCGCGACCCCGCGGTCCCGTTCCGAACTCGCCCGCGGTTTTCCACGCCCCGCCGTCGAGCACCGACGAGCGACGGCGCCCCCGCCTCAGTCGCCGCCCTCGACCGTCTCGACGTCGAAGGAGACGCCGGTCCCCTCCAGCCGGTCGATCAGCGGGAGTCCGATCCCCGACGCCGGCGTCAACACCCCGCCGTCGTGGGGGGAGTCCACCTCGCCGCGGGCGAGACACACCGCCGACTCGCCGAGCATCCGGCACGTCGAGCCGTACCCCGGGTCGCGGTCGCCGCGGACGGTCGCCTCGACGGTGTACCCGCCCGGGTGCTCCTCGGAGGCGCCCGTGCCACGCAGTCGCACCTCGAAGGAACTCCCCTCGATGGTCTCCTCGTCGGGGCCGTCGCCCGGGTCGGGGAGGACGTACCGGTCGAGCGCCTCGCGGAGCGGCCCGACCGACAGCGCCCCCGCGAGCAGTCCCTGCCCGGCGGCCAGCGCGCCGGCCGTCGCCGCTCCCTTCACGCCGTCGCCGGTGCGGAGCGCCTCGCCGTAGCGGAAGGTGTGCCCCCACGGGTAGCCCAGCAGGGCGTTGGAGCGCCGGACGACCGGCTCGTTGATCTGCGCCATGACGAACGGCGCGGTCCAGGTGTCGCGGTCGCGGTCGCGGCCGACCCCGCGCTGGGGCCGCTCGGCGGGCGCGCCGCGGCTCTCGGGCGGGTCGAGCGCCCGCGGGTCCGCGAGGATCCGCCGCACGTCGCGGTCGGCGGCGCCCTCGCGGTACATCTCGACCATGCTGGCGATCGTGCCGCCGCTGAACGCGCCGCCGCGGATCGAGACGAGCCCCCGCACCTCGTCGCAGTGCGCGCCCAGTTCCTCGGCGGCGTGCGTCTGGAGGAGCAGGGTGCCCACGTCGCTCGGGACGGAGTCGAAGCCGCAGCCGTGGACGATCCGTGCGCCCGTCTCCGTGGCGCGGTCGTGGTGTTCGTCGATCGTCCGCCGCATCCAGTGGACCTCGCCCGAGAGGTCGCAGTAGTTCGTCCCGTGCTCGACGCAGGCGGCGACCAGTTCCGAGCCGTACGTCGCGTACGGCCCGACGGTGGTGCAGACGACCGCCGTGCGCTCGGCGATGGCGTCGAGGCTGTCGCGGTCGAACGCGTCGCCGGTGAGCAGGTCGAGGTCGGCGAGGCTCTCCGCCTGCTCGCTCCCGTCGTCGGCGTCGCCGCCGTCGCCGTGGTCGGCGGCCACGCTCTCGCGGACGTCCGCGAGTCGGTCCTCGCTGCGGCCCGCGAGTGCCCAGTCGAGGTCGGTCGCGCCGTAGCGCCCGGCGAGGTAGTCGGCGACGAGACGGCCGGTGAACCCGGTCGCGCCCCACAGGACGACGTCGTACTCGCGGTCGTGCGTGGACATGTCGTGGATCGACGGTCGCCGCCCCCACCAATCAGCGTTGTCACCGCCGGCGGCGGTTCAGTCGCCGCCGAACACCGCCGTCCGCCCCGAGCGCCGTCCGAGCCGGAGCAGCGCGGGCAGCGCCGCGAGCGCGAGGAGGAACTCGCTGCCGCCGGCGACGACGAACGCCGCGAGGAACCCCGCCTCGGCGGCGACGGCGCCGCCGACGAGCGAGCCGGCGAGGAAGCCGAGGCTGCCGGCGGCGTTGAAGCCGGCGACGGCCGCCCCGCGGTCGGTGTCGGCCGCGAGGTCGACGACGAGCGCGAGCGTCGCGGGGGCCATCAGCGCGCCGAGGACGCCGACGGCGACCATCCCGACCGCGACGAGGGGCACCGTCGGCGCGAGCCCGACCCCGATCACCGCGAGCCCGTACACCGCCGACCCGGCGGCGACGGGGGCGACCCGCCCGACGCGGTCCGACAGGAGGCCGAAGGGGTACTGCAGGAGCGCGAAGGGGGCGAAGAACGCCGCGAGCAACAGCCCCGTCGCGCCCGGTCCGAGCCCGAACGCCTCGCGGAAGTACAGCGTGCCGACGAGCGCGAAGAAGCCGGCCGTGAGCCGGTCGACGAAGGCGAACGCGTACGGCACCGTCAGGTCGCGCCGGTCGCGCAGGCCCGCGAGCAGCGCGGCGAGGCCGCCGTGACTGCGCCCGTCGCCCGCACCGCCGGCCGTCGAAGGCGGGCTGTCGGGGACCGCGAGCGCGCCCACGGCCGCGACGGCGAGGAGGACCGCCGCCCCGTACAGCGGGACGACGGTGCCGACCTCGAACAGTTGGCCGCCCAGCGGCGCGCCGACGGCGGTGCCGACGCCGATGGCGATGCCGGCGACGCCCATGTTGCGGCCGTTGCCGCCCGAGCGGTCCGCCAGCGCCGAGATCGCCAGCGACAGCGCGCCGACGGTCGCGCCGCCTTGGAGCGCGCGCAGGAGGAGGACGCCTGCGAACGGGAGGCTCGTGTCCACGGCGACGGCCAGCGCGAGGTAGCCGACCGCGCCGCCCGCGGCCGCGAGCGCGACGAGGCGGCGGCGCTCGCCGATCCGGTCGGAGAGCGTCCCCCAGGGCCCGGCGAACACGACGAACGCGGCGAACTCGACCGCGAGGAACAGCGTGGGGGCGCCGACGCCCGTCCCGCCGAACGCCGCCGCGAGGATGTCGACGCCCGGGTACACGAGCGTCTGGGCGAGCAGCACCGCCGCGACGACGGCCGCGAGCGCGACGCGGTCGCGCCGGTCGGCCGCGGGGTCAGCCGGGTCGCTCCCGTCCGTCATGGGCGCCCGTTGTCCCCCGGCGGGCTTGAGCGTTCGGCGTCGGCGGCCGGCCGACGGCGGCACGACGGCCCCCGAGGGGAAGGCTTACGGTCGGCGTCGTCCGAGTTGCCAGCCATGAACGAGGAACCGGTCGACGACCGCCCCGTCCGACCCGCGCGGGGTGGACGGCCGTGAGCGTCGGGCAGCGGGTCACGTCGGACCACCAGCTCGCGCGGCTCCTCCAGATCGGCGTGGTGCTGGAGGAGGTGGTCGAGGCGCGCTCGACCCACCACCACCGCGAGATGGAGGACGAGTTCGACGCGGAACTCGACACGCTGTTGCGGGAGGCGGCCGCGGAGTCGGCCGAGCACCGCGAGCGGCTGGAGGAGTTGATCGCGGAACTCGACGCCGAGTCCGTCTCCTACGAGGAGATCGAGGCCCTCGTCGAGGCGCAGTACGGGAAGACGAAGCCGGAGGACTTCGACGGCGTCCTCTACGACCAGCTGTGCAACGAGGAGACGGCGTACAAGTTCTACGACGACCTGATCGGGGCCATCGAGGGGAGCGACTCGTCGTTCTCCGTCGACCGCGAGCGGGTGCTCGACACGCTCCGGAGCATCCGCGCCGAGGAGGCCGAGGGCGTCGAGGAAGTGACGGCGGTCATGGAGCGCCGATAACGATGAACACCGCAGACCAGTACCTCAAGGCCATCTACCTCGTGCAGGCGGTGGAGGACGGCCCGGCGTCGACCGGGTCGGTCGCGGACGCGCTCGACGTGAGCCCCGCCTCCGCCAACGAGATGATCGGGAAGCTCGAGGAGCGCGGCCTCGCCGAACACGAGAAGTACAAGGGCGTCTCGCTCACCGACGAGGGTATCGTCCGCGCCCGCGACGCCCTCTCGAACTACTGCATCATCGAGCGGTTCCTCGCGAACGTGCTGGAGGTCGAGGAGTTCCGCTCGGAGGCGCGCTCGCTGGAGGCGGTCATCGACGACACCGTCGCCGAACGCCTCGACACGATCATCGACCGGTCGACGGAGTGCCCGGACTGCTTCGACGCCGAGACCGACGCCTGCGAGTACCTCGCCGAGGTCGAAGCCGAACACACCGCCGACTGAATCGCGTCGGCGGCGAAGCATCGGAAATCGCGGGGTTGGAGCCCGCTTGCGGTAGTTCTCGGCCACTAGGCCACCGTCATTAAGTGGGTTCGTCTGCAACGTACGTTCACGATGGGTACCGGTGTCGCGGGTCGACTGCTGTCGATCGTGGGGCGGGGAGAGAACCGGAACGACTTCGAGTGCGTCGGCTGTGGCCGGGGGTTCGACGCGAACCGACAGCAGTGTCCCGACTGCGAGGGGTTCGACATCCGTCGGGCGTGAACGACAGAAGGTAATCCTATTGTAGGTCCGCCCGGTAGCACGGGGTGTGGAGTCCCGTGGTGTAGTGGCCAATCATGAGGGCCTTTGGAGCCTTCGACGGCGGTTCGAATCCGCCCGGGACTATCGACCCGTTCCCGTCCGTCCCCGCGGCGTGGCGGCGACGTTTTCACCGTGCACAGCCCACGAGCGACCGTGACGCTCACCGTTCACGACATCCGTAACGGCATCCGCGGCGGCGTCGGCCGGTTCAAACGGGAGACGACCGCGGCGTTCACCAAAGAGGAGTTGGCGGCGATCGCGGACGCGCTCGACGTCCACCCGCGACACCGGTCGTCGAACGAGGCGACGCGCGCGGCGATCCGTGCCGCGGTCGGCGTAGCCGACACTCCGGAGGCGGCGGCCACCGGAAGCCTCTCGAAACCGGAGTTGCGCGCGGTCGCCGACGCGCTCGGCGTCGACCCCGTGGAGGGTGACGAGCCCGAGCCGCTGTACTGAGTCGGCTGGAGGCGGCCGGGCCGGCGGAGTCAGATGAACGAGACGGCGTACGCGAGCGACGAGAACAGCATCAGCCCCACGAGGATCAGCGCGAGCACCTGCTGACGGTCCATGGATCGCGGTTCCCCGCGCGAGGCAAAACGCTGACGCTCACAGACTGAACAGCAGGAACGGGACGCCGAACAGCAGCAGCGTCATGACGGCGAGGATCGCGCCGTAGGCGGCGAGCGTGCCGGCGGCCGCGCGGAACGACTCGTGGTCGAGGGGGCCGAGGTCCATGACCGACCGTTCGCGGGCGGCGGCAAAACGGTTCCCCTCGGAGCCAGTCGGTCGACCGCCCCTCGCCGCCGCGGACGGCCTCCGAACCGTTCAAGCACCGTGCGGCGCAGGGACGGCTATGGGAACGCCGCTCGACTCGCGCGAGGCGCAGGCCGTCGAGGTGCTCGACAGGCTCTACGACCAGTACCCGGACACGGACATCTCGCTGAACTTCACCACCCGGCTCGAACTGCTCGTCGCGGTCGTCCTCTCGGCGCAGTGCACCGACGAGCGCGTCAACGAGGTGTGCGAGGACCTCTTCGAGAAGTACACCACGGCCGAGGACTACGCGAACGCCAGCGAGGAACAGCTCGCGGAGGACATCTACGGCATCACGTTCCACAACAACAAGGGCGGTTACCTGAAGGGGATCGGCGAGATCCTCGTCGCCGAGCACGACGGCGCGGTGCCCGACACGATGACCGAGTTGACCGACCTGCCCGGCGTCGGGCGGAAGACGGCGAACGTCGTCCTCCAGCACGCCCACGACGTGACCGAGGGCATCGTCGTCGACACCCACGTCCAGCGCATCTCGCGACGGCTCGGCCTCACCGAGGAGGAGCGGCCCGAAGCCATCGAGACCGACCTGATGGGCGTCGTTCCGGAGGACGACTGGCGGATGTTCACCCACCTGTTCATCAGCCACGGGCGCGCGACCTGCACCGCCCGGAGCCCCGAGTGCGACGACTGCGTGCTCGCCGACCTGTGTCCCTCCGAGCGGGGCGACGCCGCGGTCGACCTCGCCAGCGGCGAGGCGTGGTAGGGCGTCGGGGTCCCCGGAGCCGTCCCGCCCTCAGTTCGGCCGCCGCGTTTACCCGCCACTCTCGTCAACGCGAGCACATGTCCGATTCCAGCGGACACGGCACCGACGTCGAAGAGGACACGGAGCTGGAAACGGCCGAGGACGCGACGTCCTCGAAGGACGACGCCGAGGCGCCCGAGGAGGCCGTGCCGGACCGGGAGCCGGGGCGCGACGACACCGACGGCGAGGCGCGCGAGGAGGAGGCCGCCGAGCAGGAGAACCCCGACGCCCACCGCGACGAACCGCCGTATCGGTCCTGACGGACGGCGAGCCGTCTCGTCGCCCGATCTCAGGCGATGTAGAGCCCGTAGTACCGGTACAGGCCGACGCCGTACGCGAGGAACCAGAACAGCACGTAGCCGAACACGCCGATCCGGAGGCGCCCCCGCCACGCGGCCATGTTCTCGTGGAGGTCGTTGAGGTTCGTGTCGGGGTCGTCGAGGTCGTAGAGGTCGTTCTCGCGTTTCACCTGAAAGATCCGCACGATCCCGGTCAGGCCGAACGCCAGCAGCGCGTACGCCTGCAGCCCGAGAAAGGCGTGCAGCGCCGCGACGCCGCCGAACTGCTGGAGCAGCCGCGGGGCCATCCAGACGGCCACGGGGATCGTGTTGAGCACGAGCCCCGGGAGGATCACGCGCAGGTGCCGCACGAGGCGGTCCCACGTGACGTGGTCCTGATCGCGGCCCACCATGATCCACGCGCCGTACAGGTAGAACGGCAGGCTCGCCGTCACCATCGCACCCGCGACCGTCGCCGTCGTCCCCTCCGACACCATCCACCCGGCACTCGGGGTGGCTGACCCCTAAGCCCTCCGGCGTCGCCCCGGGGGTCGCCCCCTCGTCGACCCCGGGACGCTCCGCGGGCGGGTCGGCCGCGTCGCCGAGGGGGCGCGAGCGGGGCGCGGTGGTCGCGGCGCTTATGCGGCTACGGCCCCGACTTCGGGGCGAATGACCGACGTCTCGGACGAGCCGGCGGGCGCTGACGACACCGACACGCCGGCCCCCGACCACGACGGCCCGGACGCCGCCGACCCGGCGGCGGCCGACGACGCGTCCATCGAGGCGCTGCGCGCCGAGGTCGAGGAGAAGTACGACTTCGACAACTTCCGGCCCGCGGACATGGCCGAGATGACGGTGGACGAGTGGGAGGCGGCGTTCGACCCGGACACGTGGATCACCGGTCGCGACCTGCTCGATCGCGTCGAGAAGGACCTCCGCAACCGGATCGCCTCCCGCGAGGTGTTCGCCGTGCTCGACCGCCGCACGGACCCGCCCTCGGTGGTCGCGTACTCCGACGAGGGGTTCGCGATCGTGTACGAGGACGGGAGCGTCGAGGGGGAGGGGACCGTCCTGCGCGACGTGAAACCGACGGTGGCGCTGTGCTCGATGGACTCCTACGAGGTCCGCGAGCCGCCCGAGCAGTACGAACTGCCGACGCCCGAGGAGGTGCAGGGCGGCACCGGCGAGTTCGGGAACCTGATGATCCAGGCGGTCGCCGGGATGCAGATCCTCGGCGGGCTCGTCCTCGGCGCCGTCTGGCTGTTGAGCGTCCTCTCGCGTGGGCCGGTGACGTGGGTGCCGTTCCTCCCGGACTTCTCGGTGACGACCATCGCCGCCCCCGTCGCGTCGGCGTTCTTCCTGCTCGTCGGGGTGTTCCTGTTCGCCATCGTCGCGAACGCCCGGCTGTCCGACCGCTTCCGCGCGGAGGAGTACCGCGACCGACTCCGCGCCGCCGGCATCGCCGACCGCGGGGAGGGCGCGGAGTTCGTCCCGTTCGAGGAGGTCGCCGAGCGGGCGTTGGCGGAGGCCCGCGGCGAGGCGCCCGACTCGCCCGACACGTCGGTGCCGTCGGCCGACGGATCCGGGGGGCGGGACACCCCCGAACGGGTACGGGGCGGCGCCGACGAAACCGACGGATAGCGGGGCGTTGTGCGGCGTACGACGCGGGGGCGAGGTCGGTGGGTTTATGCGCGCCCAACCCCGACCGTACACTACCGATGAAGAGGCGGGACTTTATGCGACAGGCCGGCGGTGCGACGGCCGCCCTCGGGGCGGGCGCGACCGCGACGGCCGGCACCGCGACGGCCCAAGAAGAGGGCGGTGGCGGCGGGCAGAAACCCGACTTCGGCGGGTACACCGACGGCGCCGAGGGCGGCGACTACCTCGACGCCCGCGGCGAGTCGGAGGTGACCGTGGACGTCGGCGGCGGCGGGGGCCTCGCGTTCCTGCCGACGGAACTGTGGATCGACACCGGCACGACCGTCGTGTTCGACTGGTCCTCCGACGGTCACAACGTCATCTTCGACGACAACCCCGGCAGCGTCTCCGGCCACGAGCCGCTGGAGGGCGAGGGGTTCTCGTTCGAGGTGACGTTCGAGTCCGGCGGGATCTACACGTACTACTGTGACCCCCACCGCTCGCTCGGAATGGTCGGCGCCATCGCGGTCGGCGAAGACGTGCCCACCGTGTCCACCGGCGGCGGCGGCCCCAAGGAACTGCACGAGCTCGGCGTCGCGATCCAGGCCCACTGGGTCGGCGCCGCGACCATCCTCGGGATCGTCATGAGCGTGATCTTCACCTTCTACCTGGTGAAGTACGGGGAGTCCGCCCACACGGGCACGGGGAGGTAAACCATGTCCAGTACCGGATCCACCTACGGCGACATCCACCGCTACGAACCGGCGCGCGAGAGCACCGCCGCGGCCATCGCGATCGTCCTCCTGACGATCGTCGAGGTCGTGTTCGTGTTCATGTTCACCTACGGCCTCGTCAACGGCTGGGGCCTCTCGGACACGGGGAACATGTTCCTCGGCGGCGTCCTCGCGGTGATATTCATCGATCTCGCGTTCATCCTCGCGCTGTACCGCAAGGAGTTCCTCCCGGACGTCATGATCGTGAAGAAGCGGCGTCGCAAGTGGGAGGACCTGTACATCCGCGAGGAGGACGTCGACGGAACCACCCTCGGGACCGACGCGTGGGAGCAGGTCAAACGCGCCGTCTACCCCTACTACAAACGGTGAAAGGATGAGTCTGGAAAAGAAAGACGAGTACGACCACAAGAACTGGCTGGATAGCAAGGACCTCACGCCGGTGGAGGCGACGTTCCTCACCGCGCTCATCTGGGTCGACAAGCGTCTCCGCATCGTCGACTACCTCGAACTGCTGGAGTCGCTGTACTACCGGTCGAACCTCCAGATGCCGAAGTCCCACACCGAACAGTACGACCTGGACAACAAGTTCTGGTACTGGTACGCGCTGTACACGCTGGGGTTCTTCAGTACCCTCGCGTACGTGGTGGCGGCCATCTCCGGCGCCCTCCTCGGGTTCTACTACGTGCCCGCGGTCGGGTCGGCGGGGCCGGGCGAGGCGTCGATCGCCTACAGCCAGATCGCGTTCATCATGCGCGACCTCCAGTTCGGCTTCATGCTGCGCTCGATCCACCGGTGGTCGGCGCAGGTGATGACCGCCGCGGTGTTCCTGCACATGCTGCGCGTCTACTTCACGGGCGCGTACAAGGAGCCGCGCGAGCTGAACTGGCTGCTCGGCATCGTCCTCATCTCGCTCACGATGGTGTTCGGGTACACCGGGTACCTCCTGCCGTGGGACCAGCTGGCGTTCTGGGCCGGCCAGATCGGCGTCGAGATGAGCCTCTCGATCCCCCTCATCGGCGAGTGGGTCGCCCAACTCCTGTTCGGCGGCTTCTCGCTGAGCCAGGCGACGCTCCAGCGAATGTACATCCTCCACGTGTTCCTGCTCCCGTTCGTGGTGACCACCCTCATCGCGATCCACATCGGCATCGTGTGGGTGCAGGGCATCGCGGAGCCGCACTAATCGAACAATGACCGACAACGACACCCAAGACGTGGAAACCGACGGCGGCACCGGCATCGTCGCGCCGGACGACGAGACCCCGACGTGGCGCGAGCGCAAGGAGCGCACGGAGGGGCTCTCCCGGCTGACGTACGAGTACTTCGAGCGGGCGCGCAGCGAGGACGAGTCGCTGCGCCGCGAGTCCGACTACGTCGAGCGCGACGTGCTCGCGTTCCCGACGTGGCCCCACGAGACGGTTCGCAACCTCGCGTTGACGAGCTTCTTCGTCGGGATGATCATCTTCCTGTCGGCGACGCTGCCGCCGCACATCGGCGACCCGGCGAACCCGAACTCGACGCCGGCGATCATCCTGCCCGACTGGTACCTGTACTGGTCGTTCGGCCTGCTCAAGCTCGGTCCGCTCAACCCCGAGCTGGCCATCCTCGGCGGCCAGAAGCTGATGGCCGACCGCACGTACGGCGTGCTCGCCAACGGCATCGTCGTCGGCGCCATCGCGATCGTCCCCTTCATCAACAAGGGGTCGGCGCGCCGCCCCGTCGAGCAGCCGTTCTGGGCGGCCGTCGGCGTGTTCGGCATCGGCCTCGCGTTCACGCTGTCGATGCTGTCCGTCAAGAACCTCATGCCGATGAACGTCGACCTGCTGTTCGACCTGACGTTCCTCGTGCCGCCCATCATGGGCATCGTCACGTACGCGGTGCTGAAGACGATGCGCGAGGGGTACATGTACGACCTCAACCGCCGGTACTACCGGCTGCGGCCGCCGAAGTAGCGCGGCCCCGCCCGGTCGCCGGTCCCGACTCTTCGGTTCGCCGCTCCCGTCTCCCCGCCGTCAGACTCGCACCCCGGAGCGACGGCCCCGTCGCGCGGGCGATGCCGCAGGACATAGTACCGTCCGGCCCCTCCGGAGAGGTATGAGCGAGACGCCGAGCGACGGCGGGTCCGCGACCGCGACCGACGACGGGCCACCGGGGTCGACCGCCGCGGCCGACGGCGCCGCCGAGCCGGACGAGCGGCCGCCGGAGCCGGACGGCCCCGTCGCGAGCGGCGAGGGCGCGCCCGCGACGTGGTCGTCCCCATCGCGCTGTACAAACGGATCACCGCCTACTCGACGCTGACGGCCGTCGTCGCGGTCGTGCTCGGGTTCGTGATGCTCGACGCGGCGACGCTGCAGGTGTCGCTGACGCGGCGGTTCGTCGTCGGCGCGTTCGGCGCCGTCGGGGTCGTGCCGCCGGAGACGTTCCTGACGGCGCTGTTCTCCGTGGTCGGGCTCGGACTGATCGCGTTCGGGGCGGGCGTGTACGTGCTCGGATCGCGGTTCCGCGCCGCGGGCATGACCGCCGAGAACGGAAACTCTCAAGACGACGACGCCGAAGTGTAGGACAATGGCAGACGAGTTCATCAAAGGCATGGCCCTCTTCTGTGGCGCGGGCCTCGCGTGGATGGTGCTCGCGGGGTGGTACCGGACGCCGTCGTTCGAGAGCCCCCGGCAGCTCATCGCGGCGCCGCCGGAGCCGAACACGGTGTTCGACGCGATCGGCATCTTCCTCAACGACGTGTTCTTCTGGACGGCGATCATCGGCGCCCTCACGTTCTGGGTGCTGATCCCGGGGCTGCGACAGCTGCGCGACTCCACCTCGCCCGCGTAACCGACGTGCCACGGGCCCGGTCGCCCCGCGGGGCGGCGCTTTTGTCCCCCGGCCTCCCATCCTCGCCATGAGCCGCCGGACCGCCGTCCGCCGCGTCGGGATCGTCATCCTCGTCGCCAACGTCGTCCTCGCGGTCGCCAAGGCGCTCGTGTGGTACGCCACCGGGAGCCTCGCCGTCGGCTCCGAGGCGGTGAACTCCGTCGCCGACGTCGCCTACTCGGCGGTCGTCGTCGCGGGGCTGTACCTGACGACCCAGCCGCCGGACTTCGAGCACCCGCACGGCCACGAACGCATCGAGCCGTTCGTCTCGCTGTTCGTCGCCGCCGGGGTGCTCGTCGCCGGCATCGGGGTCGCCTACTCCGGGGCGACGGCGCTGTTGGCCCCCGGCCCCGAGCGGGCGTTCACGGGCGGGCCGCTCGCGGTCGGCGTGCTCGTCGGGACCGGCGTCGTGAAACTCCTCCTGTACCGCTACTGTCTGCGGATCGGCGAGGGACGCGACTCCCCGGCGCTGGTGGCGACGGCGCTGGACAACCGCAACGACACGCTCACCGCGACGGCCGCGCTCGTGGGCGTCGCGGGGGCGGCCGCGGGCTACCCCGCGCTGGACGCCGTCGCGGCGATCGCCGTCTCCGTGGGGATCCTGTACACCGGCTACGAGATCGTCCGCGACAACGTCGGCTACCTCGTCGGCGCCGCCCCGCCCGAGGACCTCCGGCGGGAGATCCTCGACGCCGCCCTCTCGCACCCGGAGGTGCGGGGCGCCCACGACGTGGTCGCCCACTACGTCGGCCCGGAGGTGGACGTGAGCCTCCACATCGAGGTGGAGGGGGAGCGCTCGCTGTTCGAGGCGCACGACATCGAGACCGCGGTCGTCGAGTCGATCCGGGCGATCCCCGCCGTCGACGACGTGTTCGTCCACGTCGACCCGAAGGAGCTCGGCGAGTGGAAGGAGGCCGACGACGCCCGGATCGCCGCCGAGGAGGCGGACGCCCCCGAGGGACCGCCGGTCGGGGACCGCGGCGACGCCGAGGGCCGCTGCCGGCCGCGGCGCGTGCGCACGGGGCCGCGGCGAACGCTTTTCACCCGACCGCGACAGGGACGAACGTGACAGACCTACTCGCGGGACGGACGGCGGTCGTGACGGGCGCGGCGAGCGGGAACGGGCGGTCCATCGCTCGACGGTACGCCGAGGAGGGCGCGGACGTGGTCGTGGCGGACCTCCGCGAGGAGCCGCGCGAGGGCGGCGAGCCCACCCACGACCTGATCGCCGCCGAGACCGACCGCGAGGCGGCGTTCGTCGAGTGTGACGTGAGCGACCCGGCGGAGTTGGAGGCGGCCGTCGAGGCCGCCGAGCGGTTCGGCGGCGTCGACGTGATGGTGAACAACGCGGGCATCTATCGCCCGGAGAACTTCCTCGAGTCCACCGAGGACGAGTTCGACCGCCTGATGGGCGTGAACGCGAAGGGCGTCTACTTCGGCGCGCAGGCGGCGGCGAAGCGGATGGTCGCCGCGGCCGACGAGCGCGACGAGGACGACCCGCAGCCGTCGATCATCAACATGTCCAGCGCCGCGGGCATCCGCGGCGAGGGGCGACTCGTCACCTACTCGATGTCGAAGGGGGCGGTGCGGCTGTTCACGTACGCGCTGGCGGACACGCTCGGCGACGCGGGGATCCGGGTGAACGCCATCCACCCGGGGTTCGTCGAGACGGCGATGACGACGCAGGACGTGGAGTTGGTGGGGACGGAGACGGAGGCCCGGATGTCGGCGACCATCCCGAGCGGGCGGTTCGGCCAACCCGAGGAGGTGGCCGACGCGGCGGTGTACCTCGCCAGCGACATGGCAAGCTACGTCACCGGCGAGTCGCTCGTCGTCGACGGCGGGATGACGAGCACCTGAGCGGCCGCGCGCGCCGCGTCGGCCCCGACCGGCCGAGTGGACCCGGTCAGTAGAAGTGGAGCCGGTTCTCGTCGTCGTCGACGCCCCCGACAGCGTCGTCGACGGGTCGTCCCGGACGGCGGCGTCACCCGTCGGGTCCGCGCCCGCGATCCGGGCGGCGGCCCGGGCGGCCGCACGGAGCCCGTCCCGGAGGGTCGCGGCGTCGCCGCCGGCGTCGGGTACGCCGGCGACCACCGTCCGGTCGCCCGCGGTCCGATCGCGCTCGTGGACGGCCAGCGCCTCGTCGCCGGTCGCGCCGGCGGCGGTGATCACGAGGTCGCGGGGGTGGTCGTCGTGGCGGAGCGTGACGCCGTCGGCCGGGAGGCCGTCGCCGAACTGGACGACCTCCGTGCCGACGCGCCAGCCGTCGGGGACGAGCGCGTCGACCGGGAGTTCGTGGAGGGTGTCCCGCAGCGTGCGCTCGGTCCGGGTCGACCCGAGGTCCGTCCGTCCGCCCTCGGCGGGGAACCGGGACATGGGTACGTGTTGGTCGTGAATCGACATGAATGCCGCGGCCGTCGCCCCGCTACGCCCCGGAGATCGTCAGTCGGATGTGCCCGAGCAGCGGGATCCGGAGCCGTGCCTCCGCGCGGATCCGGTCGGGTCGCACCAGGGGTGAGTTCCCGTTCACCTGGTCGTACCGCTCGTTGGCGTCCCCCTTCGTGACGAACCCCGCGTACGGTGCCGGGCAGTCCGCGAGGTCGCGACAGGAGTCGACGTCCGGCGGGAGAAACGCCGGATCGGCCTCGCCGTACCAGTTCTCGCCGGCCTCCACGTACAGGTGGGCGCGGTGGATGATCGGCGAGCCGGGTTTCGTCGGCGAGTCGAACACGATGACGTCGCCGCGCGCGCCGAGCGTCCGGCCGTCGGCGGGCGCGTCGGCGGTCGGGACCACGCCCGCCGCGGTGCCGGGGCCGTCGCGGGTCGGCTCCGCGACGACGATCAGGTCGCCCCGTTCCATGTGTGGCTCCATGCTCCCCGACTCGACGGCGACCATCGGCGGCCACACGCCCGTGAGGCCGAACAGCAGCGAGGAGACGACGAGGACGCCGACGCCGACCTGGACGGTGTCGACCAACGTCTGCCGGACGGCGTCGTGCACGCCCGGACCTGACGAGCAGGCGATGAAAGCTCTTGTGGAGCAGCCGGTACGTATCCGGCCGCACGACGCCGGTCCGCGGGCGGCTCGCTCAGACCGGCTCGCCGAACGCGTACATCGTGTTCTCGCCCGTGACCTCCACGTCGAGGAACTCGCCCGGCTCGACCCCGTAGTCGTCGGCGTGCTGGACGATGATCTGCCGGTAGGCGCCGTCGCGACACTTCACGGAGTCGCCGGTCCCCTCCTCGACGACGAGGACGCGACGCTCGGAGCCGACCATCGACGCGTACGCCTCGCCGACGATCTCCCGCTTGGCGGCGCTCATCTCCTTCGAGCGGTCCTTCTTCGTCTGGCCGCCCAGCCCCTTCATGTCGGCCGCCTCGGTGCCGGGGCGCTTCGAGAAGCGGGTGACGTTCACCTTCTCCGGGCGGACCTCTCGGAGGAGGGCCATCGACTGCTCGTGGTCGTGGTCCGTCTCCGTAGGGAAGCCGACGATGAAGTCCGTCGAGAGGGTCCACTCGTCGAGGCGCTCGTCGAACGTCTCCACGACCTCGAGGAAGCCGTCGACGCGGTGCTGGCGGCGCATGTCCTCGAGCACGTCGTCGCTGCCGGACTGCACCGGGAGGTGGATGAAGTCGTACAGCTTCTCGTTCGTCGCGAACACCTCCGCGAGCTCCTCGCGGATGCCGTGGATGCCGCCGGGGTTCGCCATCCCGACGCGCACGCGGAACTCGCCGTCGATGTCGCAGATGCGGTCGAGCAGCTCGGGGAGCTTCCGCTCCCCCTCGTCCCAGCCGTACACGCCGGTGTCCTGCCCGGTCACGCGGATCTCTTTCGCCCCGGCGTGGACGAGCGCGCGGGCCTTCTCGACGTTCTCGGCGACCGGCGGGGAGTCGATGCGGCCGGTCGCGAACTTCGTGATGCAGTACGAGCAGTTGCTCATGCAGCCGCGGGCGACGGGGAGGATGCCGACCTGCCCGTCGAGCACCGGCGCCGTCCCCTCGACGGGCGTGGGGCACTCGCCGTTCATCACCGCGGTCGGTACGTCCTCCCAGTGGAGCACCCGCGCGTCGACGTCGGCCTCGGCGAACTGCTCGCCCTGCGCGAGCGCCATGCAGCCCGTGACGATGAGGTCGGCCGTCTCCTCGCTCAGTTCCTCGGCGCGGCGCAGCATGTTGCGCTCGGTCTTCTCGACGACCGTGCAGGTGTTGAGGATGGCCACGTCCGCCTCGGCCGGTCCGTCGACGGGGCGGTGGCCGCCGTCCCGGAGCCGGCGCTCGATCTCGCGGCTCTCACCCCGGTTGGACGTACAGCCGTAGGTCTCGATGTGGTACGTCGCCATTCGCTTGGCCACGCTTGCCCGTGCGGGCGGTTAAGCGGCGCGGTCCGGGGGCAGACCGGGAGGGGAAGGACTTTCCTCCGCGCTCGGGACCCGGTACGTGATGCCCTCCAGACGTGACCTGCTCCGAGGCGCCGCCGGCGCCGGTGCCGCCGGACTCGCCGCGACCGCCGGCTGTCTCGGCGTCGTCGACGGCTCGCTCGCGGGCGCGACACCCGGCACGGACGCGGACGCCGACTGGCCGACGCCACGGTACGACGCCCGACGGACCGCTTACAGTCCCGACGCGGTCGCACCACGCGACGGGGCGACCGTCTCCTGGCGGGTGGACGTCGACCACCCCGGACCGCCGGTGATCGCCGACGGCACCGTCGTCGTGTCGAGCTACCCGACGGGCGTCGTCGCGTTCGACGCGGCCTCCGGCGAGCGACGCTGGCGCTACGGCCCGGGAGAGTACCCGGCGTTCGGGGCCCCCACCGTCGCCGACGGAGTCGTGTACGCGCCGTCGACCGACGGGATGGCGGCGCTGGAGCTCGCGTCGGGAACCGAACTGTGGCGCGGCCCGCCGGGGACCCCCGAGGCGACGCCCATCGTCACCGACGAGGGGCGGACCCTGTTCGGCGGCGGTGCCGACGGCCACCTGTACCAACTCGACCCGGCTACGGGAGACGTGACGTGGGAGACCGACCTGTTCGGCCGGATCACGACGCTCGCGGCGAAGATCGACGTGTTCGCGGGCACCCGCGGCGGCGAAGTGTACGCCTTCGACGGCCGATTCGACCCGACGGAGGGGTGGCGCCGCCGCTTCCCCGGCCCGATCGAGGGCGTGACCGCGCACGACAACGGACCGACGGTCACGGCGTTCGGCGCCCCCACGACGATCCTCACCGACTCGGGGGGGACGGGCGAGGTGTTCCGGACCGTCGACGGCGACCGAGCGGCGAGTCGTCCCGTCCTCGTCGGCTCGTGGGTCGTGGCGGCCGGCTACGATGCGATCTCGACGACCCGCAGCTTCGACGGTCACCGGGGGTGGACCGTGAACGGGCGGTTCGACCGGTGTGCACCCGTCGCCGCCGGTGACACCCTGTACGTCGGCGACCCCGACGGTGTCCACGCGTTCGCGCTCTCCGGCGGCGTCGGGGTCGGGGGGTACCGGGTCGGCGCCAAGCGGTGGGCGAAGCAGATCGGGGCGGTCCGCGGGCTCGCCGTCGGCGCCGGCTCGCTCGTGGCGACTGTCGCGCGGGACGACGGCTACGAGGTGGTCGCCCTCGACCCGGTCGACGGCGGGGCGCCGAACGGAGACTGACTGACACGAGAGGGAAAAGGGCTTAGGCCGACCCGGCCAAGCCTCACCCGAACGGATGCCCTCTCGCCGCCGCCTCCTCTCCGGACTCGCCGCCGTCGGAGCGGCCGGACTGGCCGGCTGCGTCGGCGAGGGAGCGACGAGTTTCTCGCCGGGGCGCCAGTCGAACACCGAGTGGCCGCTCCCCGGCCACGGACCCCGGGCGACCAACTACGTCGCCGAGGCGGTCGCGCCGCGGACGCCGCCGACCGAGCGGTGGCGCGTCGAGACCGGGCTGGCGGTCGGGCGACCGGTCGTCGCCGACGGGACGGTGTTCCTCCCGACCGAGGACGGGACGGTGGCGCTCGCGATGCGCGACGGCGGGGAGCGGTGGCGCGGCGGCGACGCGCCGTACGGCGTCGCCGTCGCCGACGGCGTCGCGTTCGTCACCGCGCGCGACGAGCCGCTGGTGACGGCGTACGAGGCCGACACCGGCGAGGTCCGGTGGCGCGCGGAGACGGCCGCCGACTTCGCGACCGCGCCGCTTCCGATCGCCGACGGGAGCGTGGTCGTCGGCGACACGGGCGGCCGCGTCGCCGCGCTGGACCCGCGGTCGGGCGAGCCGGTCTGGACGTTCGAGACGTTCACGGGCGTGTACTCGCTGGCGGCGCGCGACGACCGGGTGTACGTCGGGACGACCGGCGGGGAGGCGTACGAACTCCACGTGGTCGAGTCCGAAGAGGGGGAGGTCAGCGGGGTGCCGCTGTGGCGACGGAAGCTCCCGGGGACGGTGCGGGCCCTGACGGCGACTCGGGACGCGGTGTACGCCTCGACGTTCGGCGGCGGCTTCCTCCGGCTGGCCACCGGGCCGTCGGCCGGTCGCACGGAGTGGCACGCCGCGGGGGCGCCGACTGTCACCGACGCGCTGGTCCGGGCGGGCGGCGTCGTCGCGGGCGCGGGCCCGGACGGCGTCGCGGCGTACGCCGCCGCCGACGGCGCCGAGCGGTGGCGCGCGACGAGCGACCGGAGCGCCCCCGCCTCCCCGTCGGTGGCCGCGGGCGACACGCTGTACGCCGGCGTCGGCGACTCCCTGCGGGCGTACGCGCTCGGCGGCGGCGTCGGCGTCGGGCCGTACCGCGTCGACACCCAGCGCTGGCGGCTCGACCTCCCGGTCCGCGGCGCCGCCGTCGCCGACGGCGCGCTCGTCGTCACCTCCGACGACGTCGCCGACGCGCCCGGCGTCGTGGTGCTGGAGTAGGACGGGACCGCGAGCGGCCGACAGGCCGCCGTCGCGACCGGCCGGCCGCGACGACCGACGGTCGTCGGCTCAGGCGTCGGGGTGGCCCGAGACGATATCGACGCCCGAGGACGCCCCGATCCGGACGGCGCCGGCCTCGAGCATCGCGATCGCCTCCTCGTAGCTGCCGACGCCGCCGCTCGCCTTGACGGGCAGGTACTCGCTCATCAGTTCGACGTCCGCGACGGTCGCGCCGCCGTCGGCGAACCCGGTGGAGGTCTTCACCATCGTGGCGTCGGCGTCGCGGGCGGCCGCACACGCGCGATGGAGTTCGTCGGCGGACAGCAGCGCCGTCTCGACGATCACCTTCACAGGTACCGGGACGGCGGCGACGACCTCGGCGATCTCGGCGGTCACGAGGTCGTCCTCGCCGGCCCGCAGGCGGCCGACGTTGATGACGAGGTCGAGTTCGTCGGCGCCCGAGCGCCAGGCGTCCTCGCCCTCGTCGCGCTTCGCCTCCGGCGTGTTCTGCCCGTGGGGGAAGCCGACGACGGTCGCCAGCGGGACGTCCGGGGCGCGGTCGGCCGCCTCGGCGACGTAACAGGGCGGGATGCAGGCGTTCATCCCGTGGTCGGCGGCCGCGTCGAGCACCGTCTCCACGTCGGCCATGGTGGTCTCCGGGCCGAGGACGGTGTGGTCGACGGTCGCGGCGAACTCCGCGAGGGACAGGGAACGGGGGTCGTCGATGGCGTCGGGTGTGGCCGTGGTCATACCCGTGCGTGGGTCGGGGGCGCGGAAAAGCTACCGAGTGACGACGGTCACGCCTCGCCACGCCCGAGCGTGAGGTACGCCGCCGGGACCGCGACCGCCGAGCCGACCAGCCCGGCGAGGAGCGGCAGCCCACCGGTGGGGTCGGGGGCGAGAACGAACGCCAGCGCCAGCACGACCGGCGCCGCGGCGAGCGCGAGGAGCGCGCGTAGGAGGGGATGCACGGATCGGCTCGGCCGGGCGCGCCACATGAGGGTTGTGGTCGCCCGGGCGTCCGGCCGCCCGTCCGCGCCGATTCCCCCAACGCTTTCACCCGCCGGCCCGGCCGCACGAGCATGCACCCGTCCTCGCCCGCGGCCGCCGTTCCCACGCCGGGGCAGTTGCTCCCGGCGGGATTCGGGCTGCCGCCGCTGCCGTACCTGCTGGCGCTCGCGCTCGCGCTCGCGGGGGTCGCGCTCGCGCTCCGCCGCCGCGACCCCGCCTTCGGTCGCCGCCACGTGTTCGCGCTCGTGCCGTGGATGTGCGTCGGCGCCGCCGGCCACGTGCTGTACGCCCTCGACGCGCTCCCGACCGTCCTCGAGCCGCTGTTCGGGACGCCGTCCGCCTACCTCACGACCGCCGCCCTCGCGGGCGCGACGTGGCTCGCGGCGCTCGCGGCCGGCGGCGACGACGCCCGCGCGCTCGGGGCCGTCGGCCTCGTCGCGGTGGTCCCGGCGGTCGGCGCGGCGGTCGGGGTCGGCCTCGCCGGGGAGCCTGTCGCCGCTGCTCCCCGCGGCCGGCCTCGTCGGCGGGGCGCTCCTCGGCGTCGCCGCCGGCACGGCGCTGGTGCGCGTCGACGAGGGCGCCGCGGCCGCCGGCGCGGTCGCCCCCTCGCGGTGGCCGCCCACGGCGTCGACGCGGTGACGACCGCCGTCGGCGTCGACCTGCTCGGCTTCGGCGAGCGCACGCCCGCCTCCCGGCTGATCCTCGAGTTCGCCGCCGACCTGCCGACGGCGGAGCTGCTCGGGGCCGGCTGGCTGTTCGTGCTCGTGAAGCTCGCGGTCGCGTGCGTCGTCGTCGTCGCGGTCGGCCCGACCGTCCGCGAGGAGCCCCGCTACGGCTACGTCCTGCTCGCGCTCGTCACGGCCGTGGGACTCGGGCCGGGCGTCCACAACGCGATCCTGTTCGCGGTCGCGGCGGTCTGAGGCGCCGACCGGCGACCGACCCCGGACTACTCCGACGTGGCGACGCTCGTCTGCATCCCCTCGGAGTTGTACGCCGCCCCGGCGCCGGCCTCGTCGAGGACGATCACGCCCGCCGACGAGCCGGCGATCTCGCCGAACTCCGCGATGGCGCGGTCGGCGGCCGCCTGCGCGTCCAGCCCCTCCTCGAGGTACCGCACCGCCCGCCGGGTGAGCGTCGCCTTCGCGATGTCCTCGCCGGCGCCGGTCGCGCTGGCGCCGCCCGCGGGCGCACAGAAGAAGCCCGACCCGATCTGGGGACGTCGCCGACGCGCCCCGCCAGCGCGAACCGTCGCCCGCCCGTCGAGGTGCAGGCGGCGAACGCGTCCGTCGCGGGGTCGTGGGCGACGGCGCCGACGGTGTCGTGGCCGCCCCACTTCTCGGCGAGCCACGCGAGGTGGTCCGCCGGACCGCCCGACGGCGGGTCGGCGTCCTCGAACAGCTCGCGCTCGTCGTCGGTGAGCAGGTCGCGCTCCACCTCGACCCCGACGTCGGCGGCGAGGTCGACGGCGTGGACGCCCGAGACGAACACGTGCGGCGTCTCCTCCATGACGACGCGCGCGACGCCGGCGGCGTTGGCGACGCCCGGCATCGACGCGACGGCGCCCGCCTCGCGCTCGTCGGTCATGATCCCCGCGTCCGTGCGGACGATACCGTCCGACTGGACCGCGCCGCCGTAGCCGGCGTTGAATCGGGGCGACTCCTCCAGCACCTCGACCGCGGAGACGACGGCGTCGACCGCCGACGCCTCGCCGGCACCGGTCTCGGCCGCCTCGTCCAGCACCGCCCGTCTGGGCTCCGGTTCGTCGGGGACGCCGCCGGCACCGCCGTGGCAGATGACGCGCATGGACGAACGCGCGGCGTCGCCCCGCATCAATCCACGGAAAGCGGCCGGGGCGCCGGGCTCAGTCGTCGCCGTCGACGCCCGGCGGCGTCGCGTCGTCGCCGCCCCCGCCGAGGTGGCCCGCGACGACGAGGTAGTCGCGCGCGAACACCGCCAGCGACGGGGTGACGACGACGGCGGCGAGGTACTCGACGGTCGCGATCGGCAGCACGGGCGCGAGCGCGACGGCGATGAACGCCATCTGGAGGCCGGCGAGCGGCCGCCGCACCCGGCTGTCGGGCAGGTCGTACACCGCCAGCCCGCGTCGCTCGCGGCGCCACCGGCCGAGTTTGTACAGGTACCGCGCCGCCGACAGCGCGAGGTACCAGACGGGGACGCGCCCCCACGCGACGCCGACCAGCGGCGCGACGAGGAAGCCGAGCGTGTCGATCCCCATGTCCAGTTTCTCCCCGAGCACGGTTCGTCGCCCGGGGCCGCGGGCGAGCGCGCCGTCGACGGCGTCGAGCGCGGCGCCCGCCCCGTACAACAGCGCGGGCGCCCACGCCCACGCGCCGGCCAGCGACCCGGTGAGGAGGAACCCGGCGACGCCGGCGTACAACAGCCCGCGGAACAGCGTCACGCCGTTGGCGACGCCGAGGCTCGCGGCGACGGTTCCGCCGGCGCCGTCGCCCGGTCGGTCGGGTGCCCGGTTGAGGCCGGTTCGCCGCGCGAGGAAGGCGCACTCCCACGCGACGACGACCCCCGCCGACAGGAGCCACGGGCCGGCGACGCCGGGCCCGACTCCGGCCGTGAGCGCGCCCGCGCCCACCGCGACGGCGCCGACGGCGACGGCGGTCCACAGCGCCGCCGGCCGGCGCGAGGGCGGCTCCCCGCGGACGCGCGCGTCGCTCATCGCTCGAACCCCGGGTCCGCGAGGTCGGCCAGCCGCGCGCGTTGGGCGGGAGTCAGGGTCACGCGTGCGGCCGCGAGGTTGTCGACCACGTGGTCGGGGTCGACGCTCGACGGGATGGGGACGACCCCGTCGGCGACGTTCCACGCCAGCACGGTCGCCGCGGGCGAGGCGCCGACCTCGGCGGCGACCTCGCGAACGGCCGGCTCGTCGAGCAGCCCCGGCGCCGACAGCGGGGAGTGGGCCACGACCCGGATCCCCCGCTCGTGACACCACGCGACGAGGTCGCGGCGGGGGGTGTACGGGTGGCGCTCGACCTGCACGAGCGCCGGTTCGATCCCCGTCTCGGCGACCAGCGACCGGAGCCGCTCGAGGCCGACGTTACAGATCCCGATCGTCCGCGTCAGCCCCGCCTCGCGCAGGGCGGCGAGGTCGCGCCAGGTGGCCGCGAGGTCGCGGTCGGCGGTCGCGCGCTCGCCGTCGTCGGTCTCGGGGAACGTCAGCGCCTCCCGCTCGGCGACCGGGCGCTCGGCCAGCTCCCGCAGGGGCTCGGTGTACGCCCACGCGTCGGGCCAGTGGAGCGCGTAGCAGTCGAACGCGTCGAGGCCCAACTCCCCGAGCGAGCCCTCGCACGCCTCCCGCAGGCGGCCGTGGTTCGTGTTCCACGCCTTCCCGAGCACGAACAGCCCCTCGCGGTCGGGCGACCCCGGCGAGGCGAGGAGGTCGCCGATCCGGCGCTCGTTGCCGTACAGTTCCGCGGAGTCGAGGAGCCGGTAGCCAGCGTCCAGCGCCGTGGCGACCGAGTCGACCCGGTCGACGTACGTCCCGTCGCGGTAGCGCGAGCAGCCGAAGCCGACGGGCGGGAGGCGGAGCGCGGCGTCGTCGCGTCGGCCCTCGGGCGGCGGGCGCGTCGCGGGCGCGGCCCGATCGCCGACGGCCCCCGACGGGCCCGCGGCGTCGACGCCCGCGACCGTGCGGCCGGTCCCGTCGGGGTCGGTCGCCTCGGCCTCGACCGCCGCGCAGACGGCGACGACGTGGGCCGCGCGGATCGCGGTGTCGCGCGGGCGGTCGCCGCGCGCGATCTCCCGGGCCAGCGAGGCGGGGCCGTCGAGGTGCGTGCGTTCGCGTCGGGGCCGGGGGTGGGGCGCGGCGACCGACTCGCGCGCGCCGCCGCGGGCGAGCACCGACTCGCGGTCGGCGGCCATCGCGCCCGCGTCCTCGAGGTAGAGGGTGCCGTCGTCGCCGTGGCACTCCAGCGAGTAGAACTCGCGGCTCCGGTGGTCGGCGTACAGGCTCGCCCGCAGGGAGACGACCGGCCCCTCGGCGAACTCGAGCGTCGCCTCGACGTGCGGGGGCGCCTCCGGCCGGCGGGACTCGCGGGCGGGCCACGCGTCGACCGCGTCGGCCGAGCGGACGCGCGCGACCGGGCCGAACCAGTCGACCAACACCGACAGCGGGTAGACGGCGCCGTCGTACAGCGGCCCGACGGCGAGGAACGAGTCCGGGCGCTCGTGCCACTCCGTCACGCGGCCGACGTGGGCGGTCGCGTACACGAGCCCCACGCCGCCGAGGCGGCCGTCCGCGAGGAGGGTCCGCGCGTGCCGCTGGGCGTCACAGTCGGGCGCGAGCGGGGCACAGCCGAGCGCGAGGCCGCGCTCGGCGGCGCGGGCGACGAGGGCCGCGGCCTCGTCGGGGTCGAGCGCGAGCGGCTTCTCCGAGAACACGTGGCGGCCGGCGTCGAGACACGCGCGCGTCACGTCGGCGTGGGCGGCGTGGCTGGTGAGGTTGACGACGAGCGGGGCGTCCTCGGCCGCGAGCATCGCGTCGAGGTCGGCGTAGACGGCGGGGACGACCGCGTCGGCGCCCGCGGCGTCCGCGACGGCGTCGGCGAGGTCGGCCGCGCGCTCGCGCTCGCGGTCGCAGACGGCCGCCAGCGAGAGCGACGAGTCGGGGAGGCCGGCGGCGTACTCCCGTACCACCGCGCCCGCGCCGACGAACAGGCAGTTCACACGGGCGACACACGCCGGGGCGGGATATAACCGGAGGGAGCCGCGTCGGGGGCGGCCGCGGCTCCCGACGGCCGCCGCGGCGCCCCATTCCGTGTGAACCTGTGACGCCCTTGACGGACGATATCGGCGTCGTCGTCGGAGAACGGCAGGCTTTTTCGCTCCCCGTCGGTAGCCGCGGGTAGCCTATGAGCTACGACATCGCCGACCGCCCCGAGGAGGGCGAGGCCATCACCCTCGCCGACGAGGAGACGGGCGAACTCGACGTCCCCGAGAACCCGATCGTCCCGATCATCCACGGCGACGGTATCGGCACCGACGTCGGCCCCGCGGCCCAGAAGGTACTCGACGCCGCCGCCGAGGCGACCGGCCGCTCCATCGCGTGGATGCGCGTGTTCGCCGGCGAGTCCGCCCGCGAGAAGTACGACGAGAACCTCCCCGACGAGACGGTAGAGGCGTTCCGCGAGTTCCGCGTCGGCATCAAGGGCCCGCTGACGACGCCCGTCGGATCCGGGTTCCGCTCGCTCAACGTCGCGCTCCGGAAGACGCTCGACCTGTACGCGAACGTCCGCCCCACCTACCACCTCGACGGCGTCCCCTCCCCGGTGAAGAACCCCGAGGAGATGGACATGATCACGTTCCGCGAGAACACCGAGGACGTGTACGCCGGCATCGAGTGGGAGGCCGGCACCGACGAGGTCGAACAGGTCCGCGAGTTCGTCGAAGACGAGATGGGCTTCGACTCGACCATCCACGACGGCCCGGTCGGCATCGGCGTCAAGCCGATCTCGGAGTTCGGCTCCAAGCGCCTCATCCGGCAGGCGATCGACTACGCGATCAACAACGACCGCGACTCGGTCACCCTCGTCCACAAGGGGAACATCATGAAGTTCACCGAGGCCGCCTTCCGCGACTGGGGCTACGAGCTGGCCGAGGAGGAGTACGGTGACGAGGTCATCACCGAGGACGAGCTGTGGGACGAGTTCGACGGCGAGCAGCCCGACGGCACCGTCGTCGTCAAGGACCGCATCGCCGACAACATGCTCCAGCAGCTCCTCACCCGGACGAGCGACTACTCGGTCATCGCGACGATGAACCTCAACGGCGACTACATGTCCGACGCCGCCGGCGCCCAGATCGGCGGCCTCGGCATCGCGCCCGGCATCAACTTCGGCGAGGGCAAGGCGCTCGCGGAGCCCGTCCACGGCTCGGCGCCCAAGTACGCCGGCGAGGACAAGGTCAACCCGACCGCGATGATCCTCTCGGGCCGCGAGATGCTCGAGTACATGGGCTGGAACGACGCCGCGGACCTCGTCCGCGACGCCGTCGAGGCGCAGATCTCCGAGGGTCGCGTCACGTACGACCTCGAGCGCCAGCGCGAGGGCGCCACGAAGCTCGCGACCTCCGAGTTCGCCGACGAGATCGTCGAGCGCATCCACGACCTCGCGTAAGCGACGACCCGCTCCGGCTCCGATCCCCGTTCTTTCGCCGCGACCGCGCGCCGCCAGCGGCGCGACCCGGCGGCCCGGCGTCCGCGGCCCGCTCGCCCCGCCGACGGGGCGCTTCCGGCGCGCCGGCCGCGTGCCAGCTACCTTATCACGGTCGCGACACAACTACCGGTCGAAGTGACCGACAACGACGATCCCTTCGCGGGGATCCCGGACGACCTGACCGCCGACCTCGACCGCGCAGAACAGATCCTCGCCATCCGCGTCGAGCGGCGCACGTACAACAAGCCGGTCACCGTGATCGAGGGGTTCGACCCCGACGCGGTCGACGTGAAGGCGCTCGGTACCGACATCAAGCGGGCGATGGGCGCCGGCGGCACCGTGGACGACGGCACCATCGAGGTGCAGGGCGACCACGAGACGCGCGTCCGCGAGTTCCTCGTCGAGCGCGGCTTCGAGATCGCGTAACCCCGCACCGGGGCCGTTTCGCGGAACGACCTACCCCCGCAGCGACGCCGCCAGCGTCGCGAGCGCCTCGCGGCCGCCCGGCGAGACCGGGTCGCCGTGGCCCACGCAGGCGGTCGCGAACTCGGGGGCGCGGTCGTCGAGGTCGCGGACGCTGGCGCGGACCGTGTCGGGGTCGTAGCTGATGTACCACGGGGACGCCGCCAACGCGCCGTCGGCCTCGCGCACGAGGTCGCCGAGGAACCCGACCCCCCGGTCCTCGCTCACCCACGCGAGGTGGCCGGGGCCGTGGCCGGGCGTGTGGTAGGCGGTGAAGCTCCCGACGGTGTCGCCGTCGGCGACGCGCTCGACGGGCAGGCCGGGCGGGTCGGTGAACACGCCCGCGACACGCTGGATCAGCGCCTTGTGCGGCCACAGTCCCGGCTTCCGGCTCCCGTCGAGGAACGAGGCGTCCGGGTCGGCGGCGTACACCGGGCAGTCGAGCTCCGCCAGCTTCGCGAGGGCGCCGACGTGGTCGTAGTCGTAGTGGGTGAGCAGGACGCCGTCCACGGCGCGGAGGTCGTAGCCGGCGTTCGAGACGGCCGCACGGATCGCGCCGGCGTCGCCGGGGACGCCCGCGTCGACGAGGTACAGCGGGGCGTCGTGCCCGTCGCCGTCGCGCACGAGGAACGCGTTCGAGGCGCTCCCGTCGACGCGCCACAGCCCGTCGGGCAGGCCCGTCCGGTCGGCTCGGTCGGCGGTCGCGGAGTCGGTAGCCATGGGGAGGTCTACGCGCGCCGGCGGTAAATCCGTGCGGGCGGGGCCGGACGCGCGACGGGACCCGCGTCAGTTCCCGACGATCCGGTCGGCGCACTCGCGGCCGGCGACGACACCGCCGTTCAGGCTGCGCTCGGGGTACTGCGCCGCGCTGGCCATCCCGGCGTAGTAGACGCCGTCGGCGACCTCGTCGGCCAGGTCGTACGGCACGACGAGGTCGAGGTAGCCGCGCTCGTAGATGGGCGCCGCACGGGGCGCGCGCGCGACCCGGAACTGGGAGACGTCGTCGCGGTCGAAGTCGGGGAACATGTCGGCGACGTGGCCGAGCCAGCGGTCCTCGACTGCGTCGTCGTCGGCGGTCGCGAGCCACTCGTCGTCCGACTGGACGTAGCTGGCGACGTACAGCAGGTGGTCGCCGCCGTAGCGCTCGGGCGGCACGAAGTTCGTGTGTTCGATGAGCGCGCCGAACGGGGCGTCGTGGGCGACGTTGAGCCAGTAGGTGTCCGTCAGCGGCTCGTCCATCGTGACGACCGCGCAGACGGCGCCCTGGAAGTCGACGTCGCAGGCGTACCCCGTCAGCTCCTCGAGGACGTTCGGCATCGTCGCGACGACGACGCCGTCGACGGCCTCGGTCCGTTCGGCGCCGTCCTGTGCGACCGTGACCGACGAGACGGCGCCGTCGTCGACGTCGAGGCCGGTGACGCGGGCGTTCGTCTCGATGTGCTCGCGGCCGACGTCGTCGACGAGCGCGTCGATCAGGGGCGCGAAGCCGCCGTCGAAGTAGCCGAGCACCTCCCCGCGCAGGAGGTCGCGCTCGCCGCGGAACTTGATGCGCCCGAGCAGCCACGCGGCGCTGACGTCGTCCTTGCGGGAGCCGAACTTCGCGTCGAGGAGGGGTTCGAAGAAGTTCTCGTACACGCCGCGGGTGGTGTGGTCCAGCAGGAACTCGCGGATCGGGACGTCCTCGAAGTCCGCGAGGTCGTCGTACGTGTCGAACGAGGGGACGCCGCCGCGCACGTCGACCTCCAGCGTGAGCATCCCCAGCCGGAACTTGTCGTACACGCTCATGTGGGGGTACGCGAGGATCTGCCACGGCGTGTCCAGCGGGTGGACGACGCCGTCGACGTAGTAGGCGTTCTTGCCGACGAGCCACTCCAGGCGGTCGCCGACGCCCAACTCCTCGGCCAACGCGACGATCTCCTCCTCGGACTTCGAGAGGTGGTGGTAGAACTGCTCGACGTCGTCGCCCGCGGTCGGGTAGGTGCGCGCGAGGCCCCCCAGCGCCTCGTCGCCGCCGGCCTCGTACACCGTCACCTCGCGCCCGTTCGCGCGCAGGCGGCGGGCGGCGGCGAGCCCCGCGATGCCGCCGCCGACGATAGCGATCATACCCCGGAGTCGGCGACCGCGCGGCAAGTCGCTTGTGGATGGGCGCGGGAACGGCGGGAACGCTGAAACGATTGGAACGCCAACAGGTGTCCGTGTCCGACGACGACATCGCCGTCGAGGTGGAGGTCGAGGTCGAGGTGGACAGCGACGAACTGGAGGCCGAACTGGGCGACGCCGAGGCGTTCGAGGCCGAGTTGACGGCGCCCGGACTGGCGATCGAAGTGGAAGCCGAGGTCGAACGCGCCGGCGACGGGGACGGTGACCGCGGGGACGCCGCCGACGGTGCGCACGGGGACGACGGGACCGCGGAGGGAGACGACGAGCACGGCGGGGACGACGTCGCGACGGACGACGGGACGGACGACGAGACGGACGACGAGGCGTAGTCGTCGCCGCGCCGCGCCCCGCGAACGCGCCTTTTACACCCCGTCGGCACCGAGGCGACGGTATGAGCGAGCCGCGCGTCCCCGGCGGGGACGACGCCGTCGAGTTGCCCTGCGGCGAGACGCGATCGATGTCGGTGTTCGACCTCGGCATGCGCGAGTACGACTGCGCGTGCGGCGCGAGCCACGCGGTCGTCACGGACGTGAACCCCCCCGAGCGCTTCCTCCCCGAGTTCCTCGTCGGGACGCTCCGCGAGGCCGTCGAGACGACCAGCGAGGAGATGCCGGAGTTCGGCACGCCCCACCTCATGGGCATCGTGCTGGAGGAGTTCCCCGAGCAGGTCGTCGCCGAGGACGCCAGCGAGAACCCCGACATGGGGTACTCGATGCTGTGGATCACCGAGTTCGACTCCCGACGCCTCCACGAGATCATCGTCGAGTTGGTGATCGAGCTGATGGAGCACGCGATCAGCCACGCGGACGACTCGACGGCGATGACGCAGTTCGAAGACCAGATGCTCCAGTTCGACGTGAGCGAGTTCGTCGAGCAGTACCGCGCAGAGCGGGACCTCGACGCCGACGACGTGTACGTCTGACCCCTCCCGCGGGCGTCGCACTCGGCGGGGGCCGGACCGGGCGCGCCGCCGGGCGGAGCGTGTTCGGTGCCGTCGTCGACCGCCGACACGGACGACACCCACGATCGCGCCGTGTGTGACAGCGTAGCATTACGAATTTCGTAACTCGGCTACGAATATCGGTGCGTTTCGCCGACCTTATTACGATGACCGAACTCGATAGCGACAATGAGTCAGGACACCGGGGAGGAGGACCGCACCATCCTCCTCATCGGCAGCGGCCCGATCCAGATCGGACAGGCGGCCGAGTTCGACTACTCCGGCGCGCAGGCGTGTCGCGCGCTCCAGGAGGAGGGGGCCCGAGTCGTCCTCGTCAACTCCAACCCCGCGACGATCATGACCGACCCGGAGATGGCCGACAAGGTGTACATCGAGCCCATCACGGTCGACGCCATCAGCGAGGTCATCGAGACGGAGCGCCCCGACGGCGTCATCGCCGGGCTCGGCGGCCAGACGGGACTGAACGTCACCGCCGAGTTGGCCGAGGAGGGCGTCCTCGACGAGTTCGACGTCGACATCATGGGGACGCCGCTGGACACCATCTACGCCACCGAGGACCGCGACCTGTTCCGCAAGCGCATGGAGAACCTCGGCCAGCCGGTGCCCGCGTCGACGACCATCTCGCTGGACGAGGGCGAGACGGTCGCCGAGTTGACCGAGGCGGCGCTCGTCGACCGCGTCGAGGACGCCGTCGACGCCGTCGGCGGCCTCCCCGTCATCGCGCGCACCACCTACACCCTCGGCGGGAGCGGCTCCGGCGTCGTCGACGAGATGGACGAGCTGATCGACCGCGTGCGCACGGGGCTGCGCCTGTCGCGCAACTCGGAGGTGCTCATCACCGAGTCCATCTCCGGGTGGGTCGAGCTGGAGTACGAGGTGATGCGCGACGCCGACAACTCCTGTGTCATCATCTGCAACATGGAGAACCTCGACCCGATGGGCATCCACACGGGCGAGTCCACCGTCGTCACCCCCTCGCAGGTGATCCCCGACGACGGCCACCAGGAGATGCGCGACGCGGCGCTGGAGGTCATCCGCGACCTGGGGATCCAGGGCGGCTGTAACATCCAGTTCGCGTGGCGCGACGACGGCACCCCCGGCGGCGAGTACCGCGTCGTCGAGGTGAACCCCCGCGTCTCCCGTTCCTCGGCGCTGGCGTCGAAGGCGACGGGCTACCCCATCGCCCGCGTCACCGCGAAGGTCGCGCTCGGCAAGCGCCTCCACGAGATCACCAACGAGATCACCGGCGAGACGACCGCCGCGTTCGAGCCGGCCATCGACTACGTCGTGACGAAGGTGCCGCGCTGGCCCATCGACAAGTTCGAGGAGACCGACTTCACGCTCTCGACGGCGATGAAGTCGACCGGCGAGGCGATGGCCATCGGGCGTACCTTCGAGGAGAGCCTGCTGAAGGCGCTGCGCTCCTCCGAGTACGACCCCGCGGTCGACTTCGGCGACCTCGAGGACGACGAACTCACCGAGCGGTACCTCGAACGCCCGAGCCCCGACCGCCCGTACGCGATGTTCGAGGCGTTCGAGCGCGGCTTCGGCGTCGACGAGGTCGTCGAGGCGACCGGCATCTACGAGTGGTACGTCGAGCGCTTCGCGCGCATCGTCGCGGCCAGCAAGGACGTCGTCGACGGCGAGTTCGTCGAGGCCGCGACGGCGGGCTTCACCAACGCCGAGATCAGCGCGCTCGCGGGCAACGTGTTCGAGGACTCCAGCCTCACGTGGCTCCCCGAGACGCGCGGCGCGTGGCGGGAGGCCGCCGAGGTGCCCGCGCCCCACGCCGACGGCGAGGAACTGCCCGTCTCGGCGGCCCGCGCGGGCGTCGGCGAGGTCGAGGCGCAGGTGCCCGGCCGCACGTACAAGCAGGTCGACACCTGCGCCGGCGAGTTCGAGGCGTCGACGCCGTACTACTACTCCTCGCGGAAGCCGGAGTGGTTCTCCGGGCCGTTCGAGGGCGACGCCGCGGGCGGGGAACTCCGCGTCGACCGCGACGCCGAGTCGGTCGTCGTCGTCGGCGGCGGCCCCATCCGCATCGGGCAGGGCGTGGAGTTCGACTACTGCTCGGTCCACGCGGTGCGCGCCCTGCGCGAGCAGGGGATCGAGGCCCACGTCGTCAACAACAACCCCGAGACGGTCTCCACCGACTACGACACCTCGGACGGGCTGTTCTTCGAGCCCATCACCGCCGAGGAGGTCGCCGACGTGATCGAGGCGACCGCGGCCGACGGCGTGATGATCCAGTTCGGCGGGCAGACCTCCGTCGACATCGGCGAACCCCTGCGCGACGAGTTGGAACGCCGCGGCGTCGAGTGCGAGATCATGGGCACCTCCGTCGAGGCGATGGACCTGGCGGAGGACCGCGACCGCTTCAACCGCCTGATGGACGAGCGGGGCATCGCCCAGCCGGAGGGCGGGAGCGCGACCAGCGAGGAAGAGGCGCTCGACCTCGCCCGGGAACTGGGCTACCCGGTGCTGGTCCGTCCGAGCTACGTGCTCGGCGGGCGCGCGATGCGCGTCGTCGACGACGACGAGGAGCTGAAGCGCTACATCGAGGAAGCCGTCCGCGTCTCCCCCGACAAGCCGATCCTCGTCGACGAGTTCCTCGCCGACGCGGTCGAACTCGACGTCGACGCCGTGAGCGACGGCGAGGACGTCGTCGTGGGCGGCATCATGGAGCACATCGAGGCGGCGGGCGTCCACTCGGGCGACTCCGCCTGTGTCATCCCGCCGCGCTCGCTCGACGCCGACACGATGGCGCGGGTCCGCGAGGTGACCGAGGAGATCGCCGACGCGCTCGACACGGTCGGGCTGATGAACGTCCAACTCGCCGTCCGCGACGGCGAGGTGTACGTGCTGGAGGCGAACCCGCGCTCCTCGCGCACCGTCCCGTTCGTCTCGAAGGCGACGGGCGTCCCCATCGCCAAGCTCGCCGCGCGCGTCATGGCCGGCGAGTCGCTCGCCGACATCGACGTCGACGAGTCCGTCCCCGAGCACTTCTCGGTGAAGGAGGTCGTCCTGCCGTTCGACCGCCTGCCGAACTCCGACCCCCGCCTCGGCCCCGAGATGAAGTCGACGGGCGAGGTGATGGGCACCGCGAGCGACTTCGGCGTCGCCTACGGCAAGGCGCTCGACGCCGCCGGCCACGGCCTGCCCGACGGCGGCACCGTCGTGTTCGAGACGGTCGGCGACGCGCTCCCCGCCCCCGACACCGAGGCGTACGAGGAGCTCGTGGCCGGCTTCGGCGACCACTACGACGTCGTCGCCGTCGACGACGTCGAGGAGGCGCTCCGTCGCGGGGAGATCGACCTCCTGATCAGCGACGAGGTGGACGCGCTCCGCTCGGCCGTCGCCGAGGAGGTCGCGTACCTCTCGACGGCCGAGTCCGCCGCGGCGTCGCTGGAGGCGCTGGCCTCCCGCGCGGCCGGCGAGCCGCTCGACGTGTTGGCCGTCTCCGAGCGCCCGCGCCGCACCGAAGCGTGGGGGCGCAGCGAGTAACGCGAGGCCGAGCGAAGCGAGGCCTCGACGAACGCGGCGGCGAGGGCTTCGTGCCGGGCCGCCGAGAGCGCCGCGACACCGACCCGCGGGACCGACCCACGACCCGCCTTTTTCACCGCCGTCCGCGAACCGCGGGGCATGAGCGACGCTCGCGCGCCCGACGCGCTCCCGGACGACCTCGCCGACGTGTTCCCCGCGCTGGACGCGATCGCCGATCCCGACCTCCGTGACGGCGTCGTCGAGGCGTACGCCGTCGCGCTCGGCGACACCGACTGGGGCGACCTCCGCGAGGTGCCGTGGCTCCCCGACGAGCAGGCGCGGCTCGGCCTCCCCGACGAGTCGAACGTCGACCACGTGAACGAGGTGACCGCGCTCGCGGTCGGGATGGCCGACGAACTCCGCACCCGCCGTCCGGCCCTCGGTCTCGACCGCGACCTCGTCGTCGCGGGCGCGCTGCTCCACGACGTGAGCAAGCTGTACGAGTTCGCGCCCGGCGCGTCGGGCGACGACGCCGGGACCGTCTACTACGACCTGCTGGGCCACCCGTACGTCGGCGTGGCCGTCTGCGAGCGCGCGGGCCTCCCGGTCGAGGTGTCACACGTCGTGCTGTCGCACACGTCGCGGACGGCCGTCGAGCCGGCGACGCCGGAGGCCGCGATCGTGAGACGGGCCGACGAGGTCGCCGCCGCCGCGATCCGGTGGGGCGGGGTCGACGACCTCCGGACCGGCTGAGGCTCAGGACAGCTTCCCGAGCGCCTCGAAGAAGTCGGCGGAGGGGCCGGCGACGCGCATCGGCGGTTCGGTCGTGGTGACGGCCACCTCGGTCGGCACGTCGACGGCGTGTTGGCCGCGGCCGTCGGTGATGACGACCGCCTCCTCGGCGTCGGTGAGCGTGACCGTCACGGTCGACTCCGGGGAGACGACCAGGGGCGGCATTCCGCCCTCGGCACACATCTCGTTGACGACGAGGCCGTCGATACGGGGGTGAACGAGCGGGCCCCCCTCGGAGAGGTTGTACGCCGTCGACCCCGTCGGCGTCGCGACGAGGACGCCGTCGGCGTGCCCCCCGGAGTACAGCGAGCCGTCGACGCGCACCTCGTAGCCGACGCCGCCGCCGCGGCCGCGCCGGCCGCCCTGCACGACGACCTCGTTGGCGGCCGGCTCCGACGTCCAGTCGCCGCACGCGGCCGCCAGCCGCGGGGCCTCCCGGATCCGCATCCCCTCGCCGCGGTGGGCGTCGACCTCCGCGAGCACGGCGTCGACGGCCTCGGCGGGCGAGACGGCGTTGAGGAAGCCGACCTCCCCGAGGTTGACGCCGAGGACGGGGACGCCGCCGGCGCCGCGGGCGGCGAACAGGAACGTGCCGTCGCCACCGATGGAGACGACGAGGTCGGTCTCGTCCATGGCCGAGACGGGCGTCCCGGCGACGCCGAGTTCGCCGGCCGTCGCCTCGTCGACGGAGACGTCCACGCCGGCCTCGCGGAGGCGGTCGCGGAGGTCGCCGGCGAGGTAGGCCGCGCGCGCGTTGCCCTTCTGGGCGACGATGCCGACATCCATACCCGCCCGTCGCCGCCGTCCGGCAAAAAGCCACCCGACCCCGGCCGCACCCCCCGTCGGCGGCCTGGGGAACATTCATGCTGACGTGTCCTCTTTCGTCGGACGATGATCGACCGCCCGACGTCCGGCCCGGCGCTCGCGCCCCCGCCCGGCCGCGCTCCGGCGCGCCGCCGCCCCGGCCCCACGGACGGCCGGAGCGGGAGGTGGCGGCCGTGAGCGACGACGGCGACTGGTTCGAGCGCGCCCTCCGCGAGGAGCCGGGCGAACGCGCCGGCGGCGACGACGCAGACGACGCAGACGACGCCGGCGACGCGAGCGGCGCGGACGACGTGGAGAACGCAGCCGAGGGCGGCGACACGACCGACCGCGCGGGCGGGACGGAGCCGACCGATCCGGGCGAGTCGACCGACTCGGACGCGGACGCGGGTCGTCGGTCGAGCGAGCGCGCGGGCGCCCGCGGCGACGACCGCGACGACCTCGACGCGGACGCCGAGCCCGCGGACGACGAGCCGTTCGACGCCGGGGGAGGTCGACGCCGACGCCGACGCCGACGCGGGCGCGGACCCGTTCGGCGGCGTCCGCGACGACGCCTTCGACGGCGACGACGGGTTGGACGAACTGCTCGGCGGCGACGACACGGGCGACGGCGGCGGGGGCCGGGGTTCGGCGGCCTCGACGGGAACGGCGACGTCCCGGCGGCGGACGACGGGTCGACCGCCGACGCCGACGCGGGCGCGGACCCGTTCGGAGGGATGGGCGGGGACGCGCCGGGCGCGACGGACGACCCCTTCGGCGAGGACTTCGGCGCCGCCATGGAGGACGCCCCGGGCGGCCCCGGCGGCCCCGGCGGCTTCGGCGGCGACGGCGCCGACGCGTTCGGCGGCGGCCAGGGGTTCGGCGGCGGGGGCGGCGGCCCCGCGTTCGACGAGTCGGAGTTCGAGTCGGACATCGACCGGATCGACGTCGGGATCGAGGGGCTCGACGAGATGATCCTCGGCGGCGTCCCCGAGCGCTCGCTGATGGCCGTCATCGGGAGCGCCGGCACCGGGAAGACCACCTTCGGCCTCCAGTTCCTCAACGAGGCGCTCGTGAACGGCGGCGACGCCGTGTACATCACGCTCGAGGAGTCCGAGGAGGCGATCCTCTCGACGGCCGAGGAGAAGGGGTGGGAGTACCGCCGCTACGCCGACGAGGACCGCCTCGCGGTGATCGCGATGGACCCCATCGAGATGGCGAACTCGCTGGACTCCATCCGCGACGACATCTCCCGGCTGGTGACGGAGTTCGGCGCCGACCGCCTCGTGCTCGACTCCGTGTCCCTGCTGGAGATGATGTACGACCACCCGAGCAAGCGCCGCTCGGAGGTGTTCGACTTCGCCCGCTCGCTGAAGGCGGCGGGCGTCACGACGATGCTCACCAGCGAGGCCAGCGAGGACAACGCCTACGCCTCACGCCACGGCATCGTCGAGTACCTCACCGACGCGGTGTTCGTCCTCCAGTACGTCCGCCCGTCGGACTTCCGCGAGACGCGCCTCGCGGTCGAGATCCAGAAGATCCGCGACGCGAACCACTCCCGCGAGACGAAGCCGTACGAGATCACCGACGACGGGATCTCGGTGTACCGGCAGGCGAACATCTTCTGAGCGGCGCGGCGCCCCGCGGGGTCCGCCTCGGCCGCGACGCTCGGGCCGGTCTCCGTCGTCCCGCCGTGGCCGTTCCGTCGGGCCCCGCTACTCCCGCACGGCAGCCGCCAGCAGGCGCACGTTCGTCCCCAGCGTGCTCGCGAGCGCCCGGGGGAACCGCCGGCGTGCGCCCGCGAGCGCGTCGGTCAACGCCTCGCCCGCGTCCTCGAACACGCCCTCGCCGTGGCCGAACAGGATCCTGTCGGGGTCGAGGTCCGCGAGGCTCCGGGGCGGCGCCAGTCGGTGGGACAGCACGACGCCGACGCGCTCGTCGCCCACGCGGTACCCCGGTCCCGTGCCGAGCAGGTCGGGGACGACGAGCGTGCCGTCGGCCTCGCGGAACGCGACCGCCTCGCGCCACATCGACAGCGGTTCGAACCGACGGACGCGAACGGCGGGGTCGCCGAACGACTCCGCGAAGCGTTCCACCGGCGCGTCCACCCGCCGGGCGACGCGGTCCATCCACTCGGGGAGGTGGACGGGGACGTCGTGGCGCTCGGCGAGCACGCCGGCGTCCCGAGCGTGGTAGCTGCTGAGCACGACGACGCCCGCCACCTCCCCGAGGGCTGCGACCCGGTCGTCGAGCCCCGGCGCGTCGAGCGGGTCGACGAGCCAGACGCCGTCGTCGCCTCGGAGAGCGTGCCCCGTCCGGACACCCTCCTCGTCCGGATGCGCCACCCACCCGAACCCGTCGTCCCATCGATCGACGAACCGGGGGTCACCCTCGCCGGCGCGTCGGTACACGGTCATACGCCTGTGGTGTTCACGGGGCGATAGTGGTTCCGTCGATCCGGAACCGGAGCCCCGTGCCGGGAGTCCCCCGTCGCCGCGCCTACCGGCGCCGGTAGACGATGGCGCCGAGGACGCCGACGGACGCGACGAGCGCGGCGAGCGCGTAGTCGGGAGCGTCGATGGGGCCGCCCAGCCCCTTCGCCTCGACGGCGACCGTCATCGGCTCGGAGGCGTCGTACCGGTGGGCGTACCCGTCGCTGTACACGAGCACCTGCATCGCGTGGCTCCCGACCGTCGTCGCGTCGACGGCCTGGGTGACGGTGAGCGTCTCCCCCGGCGCGAGCGACCGCTTGCGAAGTTCGTACGAGTCCGTCTCGTTGTCGGGGCTCGCGACGTTGAGCACCACGACGGCCGTCGCGCGCTCGTCGCCGACGTTCTCGACGGTCGCCGTCAGCTCCGTCGACTGGCCGGTCACGATCGAGTCGGTGTCGACGCCGGCGTCGACGACGCACAGTTTCCGCGCGCCGTCGGCCTGACACGACTCCGACTGGGCGACGGCCGCCCCCACGGCCGGCCCGGTCACCAGCGCCGCGACGAACAGTACGACTACGCCCCAGAGGACCTGCTTCCGCGCTCCCATGCTCCGGACACTCCGGGGACCGAACCTAAACCCTCCCCCCCGGGTATCGCTGCTGAAAACTGCGGTCGCCCGCGGGCGCGTTCGTGCCGCGACGGGGCGGGGCGCTCCGGGGGCGCGCCTCAGTCGTCGGCGGGCGCGCTCGCGTCGCCGGACTCCCCGTCGGCGATCGTCGTCTGCTCGACGGGGTCGAACGTGTCGTAGTGGACGACCTCGTCGACGGGGCGACGGTACTTGCGCTCGGCCTGCAGTTCGTCGGCGTCCTCGGCGGGGTAGCCGACCGCGACGAGCATCACCGGCTCGTACGCGGCGTCGATGTCGAACTCGTCGACGAGCGCGTCGGCGTCGAACCCCTCCATCGGGAGCGTGGCGACGCCCTGGTTCCACGCCGCGGTCATGAACTGCTGGGCCGCCAGCGCCGTCGAGCGGTTCGTCCACACCCGCCGCTCGTCCTCCGGCAGGTCGGCCATCCCCTCGACGGTGTCGACGAGGTACCCCTTCGTCTCCTCGTCCGGGATGTACCCCTTGTCGAGCCAGTCCTGGAACACCGGCTCCGCGTGGCGCGCGGGGTTCGTGTCCCCGAGGACGACGACCGTCGCGGACGCCTCCTCGATGTGCTCTTGCCCGTTGGCGACCTCCGCGAGCGTCGCGAGGTCGTCGTCGTCGCGGACGACGAGGAACTCCCATGGCTGGAGGTTGAAGCTCGACGGGGCGTACGTCGCCTGTTCGAAGATCTCCTCCAGCGTCTCCTCGGACACGTCCTCGTCGCTGTACTCGTGGAGCGAACGTCGCGTGGTGACGACTTCCTCGTAATCCATCGAATCTCGTTACGGGCGTCCCGGATAAGTCCCCCTCCGCCCCGGTCGCTCCTTCCCCCACCCGACCCGTTTATCAGCCGCCCCCGCGCCCGTAGAAAGCCGTTGTGGGCGGTGACGCGTGTGTTACCGACACACGGCCGGCGTGTGTGTCACTGTCTCCCCGTCGGGGTTCCGGGCCGGACGCGGGGCGGCGCGGCCGGCCCGGGTCGACCTATCGGACGACCGTCACGGGCGCCGGCGAGGTGCGGACGACCGCCTCCGCGACGCTCCCGAGGACGACCCGGGAGATGCCCCGGCGCCCGTGGCTCCCCACCACGACGTGGTCGACGTCGTGTTCGGCGGCGTACTCGACGAGCGCGGTCGCGGGCTTCCCGACGACGGTGGCCGTCTCGACGGTCCCCTCGACCGCGAGGGAGTCGGCCGCCTCCTCGAGAGTCGCCTCGGCGTCCCTCCGGGCGCGCTCGTACCACTCCTCGCCGCCGCTGGGGACGCCCGCGCCCGGCGACGCCTTCGACTCCGCGGGGTCGATCACGTACACGAGCGTCACGTCCGCGTCGCCCCACTCCTCGGCCACGAACGACAGCGCGGCCGCCGCCTGCTCGGTGCCGTCCACCCCGACGAGGATCCGCTTCGTCATGTCGCGACGGTTGGCGACCGGGCGACAAAAAGCGACGTGGCGTCGCGGGGCCGCCGCCCGGGGCTCACTCCCCGTGGCGGGTCACGCACACCGGCAGGCCCGTCACCTCGACCGGCTCGGAGTTGTCCGGCGAGTAGACGACCATCTGCCCCTTCTCCATGTACGGCACCTTCTGGGCCAGCGACGGCGGGATGTTCACCGAGGAGATGGCGTCCTCGTCGCCGAGGTTGAGCACGAGCCGCGTGTTCACCTGCTTGAACACGGGGTCGGCGACGTCCTGCGGGTCCTGCGTCACGAGGAACAGGCCGAGCCGCTCCTTGCGGCCCTGTTTGGCGGCCTCGGTGAACTTCCCGACCACCTGCCGCGCCTGTACGTTGTCGGCGCCCGCGAGGAAGTTGTGCGCCTCGTCCATCCCGAGCACGAGCGGCGTGCGGTCGATCCGCTCGCTCGTCGGGGAGTTCGACAGCTTGTCGTCGACGAGCATCGCCGACACCGCGAGCACGAACATCTCCTTGGCCCGCGCCGACGACAGGTGGTACGTCGGCACCACCGTCAGCCCGCCGGGGCGCACGAGCGTCGTGTCCAGCTCGGTGATCGGCTTGGCCGACTGGTCGAACACGCCGGAGGGGACGCCGCGGACCCGCCGCTTCACGGCGTCGAACGTCGCCTCGTGGACGCGGCCGGACTCATCGAGCTCCTCTTTGAGCGCGGGGTCGTCGAGGAACGAGAGGAACTGCTGGTAGGTGCCGTCCCGACGGTTGCGGAAGAAGCGGTCGAGCAGGATCCGCAGCGCCGGGTACTGGTTCTCGTTGAGCGACGCGCCGGCGACGAGCCACGGCATGTCGTACTCGTTCACGATGGAGAACGGGACGGTGAACTCCACCTGTTCGGCGCGGTGGCCCCGGCCGGGGTAGGTGACGCCCGCCTCCTTCGGCACGAGCGCGACCGTGTCGTCGTGGCCGCCGTGTTCGATCCCCTCCCCCTCCAGCCGCCGCGCCCACTCGTCGTCGAGGGCGGGGTTGTCGTCGTGCATCTGGGCGTACTCGTCCTGCGGGTCGAACATCACCACGGCCGCCCGGGCGTCGCGGCCGTCGTCGGTCTCGTACGTCCGCCCGAGGTACTGCCGGAGGACGTTCTTGGCGCCGTGGGTCTTCCCGGAGCCGGTGCCGCCGGCGACGAGCGTGTGCCGGAACACGAGCGGGTCGCCGTCGGTGTAGTCGTCCTTCAGGCGGTAGTCGACGGTCGGCGGCTCCGCGGCGGTCCGCACCTTCTCGCCGCCGACCGAGAGGTGGCCGAGGAACACGCCCTCCTCGGGGATGGCGAGTCCGGTCTTGATCTGTTCGGCGTCGGTCGCCTGCTGGACGAGCGCCCCCGGCTTGGGGACGCGGTCGACCATCCGGCGCTTCAACTCGTCGCCGTCGGAGAACAACACCGCCACGGGCGCCAACTCCGCGATGTACTTGTAGTCGGCCTCGGCGAAGTCGCCCCGGTTCGTCCGCATCCGGCGGCGCGCCGTCAGTTCGGTGGCGTCGTCGGTGCGGAACTCCTGGGCGTACTCCAGCGCGGTGATGCGGCAGAACAGCTGTTCGCCGTCGGGGTACGGCACCATGAGGTACGTCCCGATCCGCACGTCCTCGCGGTTGCCGACGGTGACGAACGCCTTCAGGCTCGTCTCGTCGCTGTCCTCGGCGACGCGCAGCCCCTGCGCCACCGAGACGGTGCCGATGCCCTCGGCGACGCCGGCGTCGGCCGCCTCCATCGCGTAGCGTTCGAACCCCGAGTCCGGCTCGTCGCTGCCGGCGTCCTCGCCCCCGCCGCCCGCGTCGCCCGTGTCGTCCCCGGCGGTCGCGCCGGACGCGCCGTCGGTCACGGTCGCGTCCCCGGCGCGGCCGGCGTCGGCCCGCTCGACGGTCCCCTCGCCGCCGTCGCCCGTCCCGTCGAACTGGCCGGGGTCCTCGAAGTCGCCGAGTTCGGAGTCTCCGGCGTCGGTCATGTCACGCCCTGTGGGGCGCGGGGTGAAAACGGTATCCGTCGGCGCGGGGCGTCGCTCCGAGTCGCGGGATGCGACCGCTTATCCGCGCCCGTCGGCTACGCTCGTGCATGTTACTGGTCCGCGGGAGCGGCGGCGGCACGTCGCTCACCGGTACGATCTACGAACGCGGGGAGGAGCCCCCCTCGTTCAAGGGCGCGCCCGACGAGGACGCCCCTTACGTCTGGGTCTGTGACGCGTTCTACGAGGTCGAGTCGGGCGGGTCGGAACTGGTCGTCGACGGCGAGGCGATCCGCGTCGCGTTCGAGTCGCCCGCGCCGCGGGGGTTCGACACCCGCGACCAGGCGGTCGCCGCCGCCGAGGAGCACGTCCGCACCCAGTTCGCCCGCGTCGGCGTCCCCGAGGCCGACGTGGAAGTCGAGGTCGTGAAGGAGGAGCCGACGTAGCCGCACGCGTCGGCCGGCGTCGCCGCGAGCCGTCGGTCGTCGAGTCGGCCCGCGGACACGATCGGTGCGTTTTCCTGAACGCTTGGTCAATGGAGTCGCGTGTCCCCGACCCTCAGTATCGGAACGGCGCTCTCCGACGGTATCGACCGACTCAACACGCGCGGCGGGCTGACGCTCCTCGCCGTCCTCGCGCTCCTGCAGGTGGTCACGCAGGTCGCGCTCAACTCGCTGTTCGAGGACCTGACCGCCGGGAGCCTCCCCCTCGAGGCCACGGCGGGCGCGTACCCGCTCGCGCTCCCGCTACCCGCGAGCGTCTCCGGCGTCGTCGCGCTCCTCGCGCTCGCGGTGACGTTCGTCGTCACCGTCGTCGCCATGCGGGCGATCTACGCGGACATCGACGAGGTACCGAACGCCGAGCACACGCGCCGCCTCGGACGGACGGTGCTGGTGTTGCTCGTCGTCTCGGTGATCACCTCGTTCGCCATCGGCGTCGGCTTCGTGCTCCTGTTCTTCCCCGGCGTGTTCCTCATGGTCAGCCTGATCTTCGCCCAACTCGCGGTCGTCATCGAGGACCGCGGCGTCGTCGAGTCGTTGACGCGCAGTTGGTCGCTCACCTCGGGCAACCGGATCCGACTGTTCCTCCTCGGCGTCGTCGTCGTGGCGATCGGGTCGGTCGTCGGCGGCGTGTTCGGCCTGTTCGGCATCGTGTCGCCCGTCGCGGGCAACCTCCTCTCGGCGGCGTCGTTCGGCTTCGTGAGCCTGTTCTCGATCGCCGTGCTGGTGAGCGCGTACCGCCAACTCGCGGACGCGGAGCCGGCCGAGCCCATGACGGGCGCCGGCCTCGCGGACTGAGGCGTCGCCGCGCCCCCGCGTTCCGTCGCCCCCTACTCCTCGGCCCACCGGACGTCGTCGTACGTCCGGAGGAACTCCGCCCCGAACCGCTCCTCGAACTTCCGGCGCAGCGCCTGCTTCTCGCCGACGCCGATCCGGGCGAGTTCGTCGGCCTTCGCCACGGGCGTGGGCGGCCCCGCCTCGGCGGCGACCTCCGAGATCACCTGCCGGGTGAGCCGGGCGCGCGTGTCGGCGTCGGCCGTGAACGCCGCGGGGGCCTCCACCTTGAACAGCACGTCCTCGCGCGGCTCGTACACGTGCATGTACGTCACCTCGTAGTCGGTCGGGTCGCGGCTGCGGTCGACGCCGAGCGCGTCGCCGTCGCTCGCGAGCGGGCGGTCCGAGCCGCCCCGCGACCGGAGCCACGAGGTGAACGTGATCGCGTCGTCGTCGCGCTCGCCGTCCTCGCGGCGCTCCAACAGCCGGGTGAACAGCGCGGCGTCGTCGGGCCACGGCGCCTCGATCCCCTTGCGGTCGAGCGTTCGCGTGATGTACCCCGAGGTGGGGTTCTTCACGAAGCCGAGCACCGGCACGTCGCGCTCGATGCACGACTCGACGAGGCGGACGTACGTCGCGACGGCCTCCTGCACGGTGTCGCCGTGGGCGACCTCGCGGAGTTCGCGGTCGCGGGTCGCCCAGTTGAGTAGCCGCTTGGGGTACAGCGGCCCGTCGAGCACGAGCAGGTCGCCGACCTCCCCCCGTTCGAGGTGCTTGCGCGCGTGGTGGGACTCCGCCAGCGACAGGGCCAACTCGTGGACCATCTCGTCGGCGAACCGCCGGGAGCGGGGCACCTTCAGCACGCGCCGCTCGGAGTTGCCGTCGTCGTACGGCATCCAGCCGTCGGGCACGTCGGGGAAGAACACGGTCGCGTCGTTGGCGTGGACCGTGACCACGATGGAGCGGCCGCGGTGGAGGTCCAGGTCCGTCGGCTCGGCGCCCATCGCCGCCTGCGCCACGTCGAGCACGAGGCCGTTCTTGAACGACGTCGGGTTGAGCGTGCCCGAGTCGACGCCGTGGCTCGTCTCGAACGGGCGGTCGGCGAGCGCGGCGTCGGCGACCGGCGTCTCGCGGAGTTCGTGGTCGCCGAGCGCCGCCAGCACCTCCCGGCCCTCGTCGTGGAGCGGGTCGAGCCACTCGCGCCAGGCCGTCCCCGCGAGGTCGTCGTGGTCGGCGTCGTCGACCCCGTCGGCGATGGCCGAGGCGAGGTACGCGATGGTGTCGACGTGTACGGGGTCCAGCGTCACGCCCGAACGCGGGTGCCGCCGCCGCAAAAACGGTGCGGTCGCTGCGTTCATATCGGCCGGTCTCGTGGGGACGGTCGTGATACGGGCGGTCGGCTTCGACCTCGACATGACCCTCGCCGTGCCGGTGCGCTCGCGCGCGGCGCTGCTCGACGACGCGCTCCGCGCCGCCGGCGTCCCCGAACTCGTCGGCACGGTGGACCGGCAGTCGTACCTCGACGCGCACGCCCGGCACCGCACCGCCGAGAGCCGCGAGCCGGTGTTCGCGGAGCTGCTGGCCCCCACGACGTAGCGACCGACCCCGGGACGGTCGCGACCGCCTACCACGAGGCGGTCACGGGCGCGCTCGTCCCCGTCGACGGCGCGCGCGAGCTGGTCGCGGCGCTCCGCGAGCGCTACCGGGTGGGCGTGCTCACGAACGGGCCCGTGAGGGCACAGACCGCCAAGCTCGACCACCTCGGCTGGTGGGACGACTTCGACACGGTCCACGTCTCGGGGGACCTCCCGGCCGGCAAGCCCGACCGGCGCGCGTTCGAGGCGTTGCTGGCGGGACTCGACGCCGCGCCCGAGGAGACGGTGTTCGTCGGCGACCACCCCGTCGAGGACGTCGCCGGGGCGGCTGCGCTGGGCATCCACACGGTGCAGGTGCTCGGCGACGGCGACGAGCCCGCCCCCGAGGCCGACGCGTCGGTCGCCCGGGACCGGCTCGCCGCCGACCTCCCCGGGATCGTCGACTCGTTCTGAGTGCCGGCGCGTCGGCCCCTCGACGCCTCAGCCGTCGTCGTCGACGGCCGCGACGAACGCCGGCAACACCCGTTTGACCTGCGCGCCGTCCTCGACGAACACGACCGTCCGGGGCGGCGTCGTCGCCTTCGGCCGGACCCTGAGCCCCTCGGCCGCGGCTGCCTCGGCCGCCTCGTCGGGGGCGAGGGCGAACTCCACCCGGACCCGCTCGGGGTGGACGAACACCTCTGCGACCGCGGTGTCGGCGTCACCGTGGGCGTCGTCCCCGGCGTCCGCATCGCCCGCGCCGGCCCCGTCGAGCAGGCGCACCCGGTACGCGAGCGTCCCGTCGGGCGTCGGCGCGACGTCCGGGTCGGCGTCGGTCACGGCGACCGCGCGGAGGCGGTCGCGGTCGCCCGTCGCCCGAGGCGAGCAGTTGCGCGAGCCTGACGCCGGCGGTCGTCCGCTCGGCGACCATCTACTCGCCCTCCGGGGCGTCGTCCGCGTCGGCCGCCGGGGCCGCCGCGTCCTCGTCGCTCCCCGCCGCGTCGTCGACGAGCGCCGCCCGCGCCTCCGCGGCGATCTCCGCCACGTCGACGCCGTGCTCGCGGGCGACGAGCACCGCCGCCGTCTCCAGCGTCACGCCGGCGTCGCGCTGGCGGCGGTTGGCGGCGGCGACCGCCTCGCGCTTCTCCACGCCCGCGGCGACGACGGCGTCGACGGCCTTCTCGAAGGTGGACTGCTCGCGCAACACCGACTCGTCGGGCTCGAAGTCCGCGGGGACGTGCACCTCGGCGGGGTCGAACTGCGTGACCAACTCCCCGCCCTCCTCGGCCAACAGCCCCCGTCCCGTGGCGATGTCGACGAGCCGTTTCGCCTGGTCGGGCGAGAACCAGTCGCGGTCGAGCGACAGGGCGACGACGAACTCGCCCTCGCCCATCCGGTCGGTGCCCGCGCCGCGGAACGGCGCGGCGACGGCGGCCTCCAGCGTCATACGCGTACGTCCGCGGGCTGCCACAAAAGCCGCTCGGGGCGGGCGCGCCGCGCCACGCCGCCGAGGAGCCGTGGCTCGCGCTCGGTGCGTGCGAAACAGGGGAGGATCGAGGTCGGAGCCGCCCGACTACGCGAACGCCAGCGAGTCGTCCGCGTCGACGTCCTCGGCTTGGGAGGTCTTCTCCCAGGCGGCCTCGAAGTCGGCCATCGTGATCTCGGTGCGGTCCTCGCGGATAGCGAACATGCCGGCCTCGGTGCAGACGGCCTTCACGTCCGCCCCCGAGGCGCCCTCGGTGAGCTCCGCGAGTGCGGCGAAGTCGACGTCGGCGGCGACGTTCATGTCGCGGGTGTGGATCCCGAAGATGAGCTCGCGGCCGGCGGCCTCGGGCTTGGGCACCTCGATGAGGCGGTCGAAGCGGCCGGGGCGGAGGATCGCCGGGTCGAGCATGTCGAAGCGGTTCGTGGCCGCGATGATGCGGATCTCGCCGCGCTCGTCGAACCCGTCCATCTCGGCGAGCAGCTGCATCATCGTGCGCTGGACCTCGGCGTCGCCGGAGGTCTTCGAGTCGGTCCGCTTGGAGGCGATGGCGTCGATCTCGTCGATGAAGATGACGGCGGGCTCGTTCTCGCGGGCGACCTCGAACAGGTCGCGCACGAGCTTCGCGCCCTCGCCGATGAACTTGTGGACCAGCTCCGAGCCGGCCATCTTGATGAAGGTGGCGTCGGTCTGGTTCGCGACGGCCTTCGCGAGCATCGTCTTGCCCGTGCCCGGCGGGCCGTGGAGGAGGACGCCGCTGGGCGGCTGGATGCCCACCTCGGTGAACATCTCGGGGTTCTTGAGGGGCATCTCGACGGTCTCGCGCACCTCGTTCATCTGCTCGTCGAGGCCCCCGATGTCGGCGTACGTGACGTCGGGCGAGTGCTCGACCTGCATGACGCGGGCGCGGACGTCCGTCTCCTTCTCCAGCTTCTTCACGACCGACAGGGAGTTGTTGACGGCGACGCGGTCGTCCGGCTCCAGGCCGTCGCGCATCTCGTCGGTGACCTCGGTGAGCGCCTCCTGGTTGTTGCCGTGCTGTTTGATCACGACGCCGTCGTCCGTGATCTCTTGGACCGTGGCGACGAACAGCGGCGACTGCTTGAGCTTCTTGTTCTCGTGCGTGAGCCGCTCCAGCTTCTGCTGGTACTTGTTGTTCTCCGCGTTCGCGTCCAGGAGCTTGTCGCGCATCTCCTCGTTTTGCCCTTCGAGGACCTCGAGGCGCTCCTGCAGGGCCTCGATCTTCTCCTGCTGCGACGCGGCCTCGTCCTCGTAGGGGAGGTCCACGTCGTCAACGGTGTCAGTCATCGGCGAAGCTAGGACGGACACTAATAAGAGACTTCGGGTCGGGGTGAAGACCGTGATAATCCGATGCCCGGAGGTAATATTTTGTATAGTAAGTATTAACCATCGGCATCGTGTTCGTCGAAGTACGATGAGTGCATCCGACGCCGAAGCGGTCGCCGAGGAGACGCCGGGCGACGTGTGGGCCCCGGTCCGGGACCTGCCGCCGAGCGCGAAGCTGGTGGCGAAGGTGCTCGCGTACGAGGACACCCTGAGTCAGAGCGAACTGTCCGAGGAGACGCTGCTCCCGCCGCGGACGGTGCGCTACGCCCTCTCGCGCCTGGAGGAGGTCGACGCCGTCGAGTCGCGCTTCTCGTTCACCGACGCGCGCAAGCGGCTCTACTCGCTGGACCTGTAACGCCCGTCGCCGTCGTTCTCGTCGCCGACGCACACGCCGTGGAGCAGCCGCGCGAGCGTCTCGACCCCGTCGACGAGCCGCGGGCTCGGTTGGTTCAACAGCGCGTCGTCGACCACGTGGACCGCGGCGTCGACGTCCCACCCGCGACCCGCGAACGCGCCGCTCGCGGGGACGCGGTCCCGGCCACACCAGTGCAACACGACGTGGTCCGGCTCCGCGGCCGCGACGGCGTCGGGCGCGACCTCGCGCGACCGCTCGCCCGGGGCCACGAACGGACACCGCCCGCCCGCGGCCGCGACGGCCTCGGGCACCCAGTTGCCGGCGGCCATCGGCGGGTCGCCCCACTCCTCGGCGTACACCACCGGTCGCCGCTCGGGGTCGTCGGGCACCGCCGCCCGGACCCGGTCGACCCGTCGCCGGAGCGCCGCGGCGAGCGCCGCCCCGCCGGCCGCGTCGTCGACGGCGCGACCCACGTCGGCGACGGACGCGAACACGTCCGCCAGCCGCGTCGGCTCCGCGTGGCTCACGGGCAGGCCCCGATCCCGGAGCGCCTCGGCCGTCTCGCGCTGGAGCGCGTCGCAGGTCAACACCGCCGTGGGGTCGAGCGACTCGACGGCGTCGAGGTCCGGGTTCGGCCACCCGCCGACGGTCGTCACCGTGCCGGCGTCGGCGGGCACCTCGCACGCGTGCGTCGCGCCGACGAGCGCCCCGCCCGCCCCGAGCGCGTCGAGGGTCACGGTCGCGCTCGGCGCCAGCGAGACGACCCGATCTGTCACCATCGATCTGCCGTGCGAGCCGTTCACACATAAGGGCGGCGTCCGGCGATCCCACGATCGCGTGACAGCGGTACACACCCGTTCGGGACATCGTTTGATTTTTATACTGCTCCTCCGTCGATAAGGCACAGAGTCACCCCGGGGTTTTTTGTATCCCCTTCCGGGCTCACGCCCTCAGCAGCAATGAGCGAGAAAACCCACACCCGACGCCGACCCGCCGGGCGCGACCGACGAACAGCACACGAACGAACCCAGGAGGACGAGGAGGAGACCGAGCAGGGCGGCGACGAGCTCGTCTGCCCCGAGTGTAGCGGGAACGTCATTCAAGACGAGGAGCACGGCGAGACCGTCTGCGAGGAGTGCGGCCTCGTCGTCGAGGAGGACTCCGTCGACCGCGGCCCCGAGTGGCGCGCGTTCGACGCCGCCGAGAAGGACCAGAAGTCCCGCGTCGGCGCCCCCACGACGAACACGATGCACGACAAGGGGCTGTCGACGAACATCGACTGGCGCGATCAGGACGCCTACGGCCGCTCGCTGGGCGCCCGCCAGCGCCAGAAGATGCGCCGCCTGCGGAAGTGGAACGAGCGCTTCCGCACGCGCGACTCCAAGGAGCGTAACCTCAAGCAGGCGCTCGGCGAGATCGACCGCATGGCCTCGGCGCTGGGCCTGCCGGACAACGTCCGCGAGACGGCCTCCGTCATCTACCGCCGCGCGCTCGACGAGGACCTCCTGCCGGGCCGCTCCATCGAGGGCGTCTCGACGGCCTGCGTGTACGCGGCCGCCCGGATGGCGGGCGTCCCGCGGAGCCTCGACGAGATCAGCGACGTGTCCCGCGTCTCGAAGGACGAGGTCGCCCGCACGTACCGCTACGTCGTGCGCGAACTGAAGCTGGAGGTCAAGCCGGCCGACCCCGAGCAGTACGTCCCCCGGTTCGCCTCCTCGCTGGAGCTCTCGGAGGAGTCCGAGATGCGCGCCAAGCAGCTCCTGAAGAACGCCAAGGAGAAGGGCGTCCACTCGGGCAAGTCGCCCGTCGGCCTCGCCGCGGCCGCCGTGTACGCCGCCGCGCTGCTCACCAACGAGAAGACGACGCAGGCGGCCGTCTCCGAGGTCGCGGACATCTCCGAGGTCACCATCCGCAACCGCTACCACGAACTGCTCGAGGCCGAGGACGGCCTCATCGCCTGAGCGCCCCGCCGAACCCGACCGCTTTTCGTCCGACGCGTCGTGCCCGCGAGCCACGCGTCCTGCCGGGCGTCGCGACGGTCCGGCGCGACCGGCGAGGCGCCGCCCGGGAGGCCGACCGGACCGTTTTTGCCGCCGTCGTGCCACGCTCCGGTGATGCGTCCCCGATACGAACTGCTCCAAGGCGTGCTCCTGCTCGGCTTGAGCGCCGCCATCGTCGGCCTGTTCGGCGTCCCCGCCTCGCCGGTGCTCGCGACGGTGCTCGCCCTGTTCGCGGTCGGCGGCGCGTTCGCGTTCGTCGCCGGCCTCCGCGTCGAGGGCCGCGTCGCCGGTCGCGACGTCGACCACGTCACGCTCCGCGGCGTCGCCGGCTGTGCGCTCGGCGTGGGGATGTGCGTGCTCGGGACGGGGCAGATGCGCGCCGGCGACCTGTTCGGGCTGGCGGTCGTGCTCGCGGGCGTGTTCGTCCTCGGCGTCGGCGTGGCGACGATCCAGCGCCGTCCGTCGGTGATGACCGACGACGAACTGTAGCCCGCCGCGACACCCGCCGCCACGGGGAGGCTTTTCCGCGCACGCCGCACACGTCCCGCCATGCCCCTCGATCTCGACTCGTTCTCCCTGTGTGCGAGCACCGCCGACCTCGGCGAGGAGCCGGCGGCGCGCGAGCACGCCGACTGCGTCGAGTTCCGGATGGACCTGGCCGCCGACCCGCTGGCGGCGCTCGGCGCCTACGACGGCGACCTCCCGCTGCTCGTCACGAACCGACCGCGCTGGGAGGGCGACACCGCGCCGTACGGCCGCCTCGACGCGCTGGCGTCGGCGGTCGAACACGACGCGGTCGCCGCCGTCGACCTCGAACTGGCGACGCTCCGTGGGCGGCCGACCGGGACGAACGACGTGAGCGTGGAGGAGCCGGCGGCCCGCGCCCGCGACCACGGCGCGGCGGTCGTCGCCTCCGTCCACGACTTCGCGGGCACCCCCGCCGCGTCGACGCTGGACGCCCTGCTCCGGGCGGCGGCCGCGGCGGGCGACGCCGGGAAGCTCGCCGTCACCGCCGACACTCGGGACGACGCGCTCGCGCTCCTCGCGGCGACCCACCGGGCGACCCGACGCGGGGACCGCGTCGCGACGATGGCGATGGGCGAGGCGGGGCGCCACACCCGCGCGGTCGCCCCGGTGTACGGCTCGCGGCTCGGCTACGCGCCCGTCGACGCCGCCGACGCGACCGCGCCCGGCCAGTACGACCTCGCGACGCTCCGGCGGCTCGTCGACGACCTCTCCCGGGGGTGAGCGTCCGCCGACGGGGGACCGACGCGGGGCGGACGGGCGTCAGACGCCCCGTACGAAGGTTCATGGCGGTGGCTCGGCTACGGGGAGGGTAATGCAACGACGCCCCGCGGTGGCGGCGGCGCTGGCGGTCGTCCCGGCGCTCGGGCACGCGTACCTGCGGCGGTGGAGTCGCGGGGTCGCCTGGCTGGCGCTGCTGGCGGGCTCGCTGCTCGTGTTCGTCGGCGTGTTCGGCGTCGCCGGCGCGGGCGGCGTCGCCCTCTCGACCGTCCGCGTCGCCGACGTCGCGTCAACGACGGGGCTCCGGTTCCTCGTCCCGCTGGCGGTCGTCCTCTCGCTGTCGGCGATGGACGCGTACGTCCTCGCGCGCCGCGAGGCCCGCACGACGGCGATCACCTGCCCGCGGTGCCGACGCGAGGTCGACCTCTCGCTGGACTTCTGTTGGTACTGCTCGATCGAGTTCGACTACGTCAGGCAGGAACGGTAGCGACGGTCGCGGTCCGGCGGGGGAGCGACGGGGCGGCGGCCGCCTACTTCTCGATGATCGACTCCTCGACGGCCTCGCCGAAGTGGCGCGCGACGTCCTCGTAGTAGACGAGCACCTCGTCGCCCTCCCCGAGGTCCGTCACCGCTTTGCGGCCGGCCGCGGTGGCGACCTTCACCGTCTCGGCGTTCTGGATGAGCGTCTCGATGCGGTCGGTCTCCCCCGCCCCCGTCTCGACCTCCGCCTGCACCCGGAACATCGGGCGCTTCTCGATCTTCACGCGGCCGACGACGGCCTCGCGGGTCTTCCCGTCGGTGTCGACGACCTGCACCTCGTCGCCAGAGCCCAGTTCCGAGAGGTACTTCGTCCCCCCGTCGGGCGTGCGGACGTACGCGTGGACGGCGCCGGCGTTCACCCGGAACGGGCGGGAGGCGACGTACGGGGAGTCGGCGGTCTCGGCGTGGACGAAGAACAGCCCCCGGCTCATCGACCCGACGAGCATCCCCTCGTCGTGGTCCATGATCGACCCGGTGTCGACGCAGACGCGGTCCGCGGAGCCGGTGCGCTCGACGGCGGTGACGGTCGCGGTCGTCAGCTCCAGCGTCTCGCGGTCGGCCTCGTCGCGGACCTCCACGGTCTTGCGGATCTCGTCGGGGTCGTCGGTGTCGAGGAGGACGCCCTCGGCGCCGAGTTCGAGCGTCTCGAAGGCGGTGCGCGCCTCCTCGGCGGTCGTCGCGCCCGCGACGAGGGTGGTGTCGTCGCCGATGCGCGCGATGAGGTTCTCCAGCGGGATGATCTGCCAGTTCTCGCTTGCGACGACGACGAACTCCGCGTCGCGGGCGGCCGCCTCGGCGAACGCCTCGTACTCCTCGTCGAAGATGCGGACGAACGCCCCCTGCGCGCGGTTGTCGGTCCGGCGCAGCGTCGAGAGGTCGGCGGAGCCGGAGAAGTCCCCGGGGAGGTCGACGGTGCCGTCGCCCTCGCCGTCCTTGCCGACGATGTACGCGTCGGCGACGGCGTACTCGTCGCCGTCGCCGGCCTCCACGTCGTCGATCACGTCGACGTCGGCGTCCGACCGGAACGCGGCGACGTTCACGTCCCCCAACTCGCGCACCTTCGAGGCGTCGCGCTCGTCGACGAGCACCCAGTCGACGCCGGCTTCGAGGCCGGCGGTGATCCGCTCGCGCCGCGCGTCCCAGTCGCCGACCGCGTCGTCGGCTCGGATCCAGACGGACCGCGTTCGTGTCATTGTGGGTCGCTATCGGGGGCGCCGCTTTAACGTGGCGGATACGGCGACCCGACGGCGAAACGCTCTTTCGCCTCGTCTGACAGGACTCGCCATGGCCGTCCTCTTCGACCTGGACGACACGCTGTGTGTCGACGACCAGAACCCCGCGGCGCTGCTCGCCGCGACGTTCGATCGCGTCGGCGTCGACCCCTTCTGCGACGCGAGCACGCTCGCCTCGACGGGGACCGAGCAAGGGAACGCCGACAGCGACATCGAGTTCTACCGCGAGCAGTTCCGCATCGCCGCCGAGCGGGCCGCCGGGAGCGACGCGGACGCGCCCGCTCCCGACGACCCCGAGCCGGATCACACGCTCGACTCGATGGCGGCGTTCGCCGACCTGATCTGACCGGCCTCCGGGAATCGGTGGACCGGTGTTACAGCCCCGACGCCGACAGCGCGTCCTCCGCGTCGGCGTCGTCGTGGACGACCGCCGACACCGCGCGCGTCATCGCCTCGGGGTCGTCGTGCTGGAAGATGGTCCGGCCCATCGAGACGCCCGCCGCGCCCGCGTCCATCGCGCCGCGGACGTTCTCCAGCGTCGCGAGGTCGCTCACGGGCGAGCCACCGGCGATGATGACCGGCAGGCGAGTGGACTCACAGACGTGCTGGAAGCTCTCGGCGTCGCCGGAGTAGGCCGTCTTCACCAGATCCGCGCCGCACTCCTCGGCGAGGCGGACGGCGTGGCCGAGGTACTCGGCGTCGTGTTCCGGGTCGTCGCCCTCGAGGTTCGCGCCGCGTGCGTACGCCATCGCGAGCACGGGGACGCCGTACTCGTTGGCCTCCTCGCACAGCTCCGAGAGGAACGTCATCTGCTCTGGCTCGTAGTCGGAGCCGACGTTGATGTGCATCGAGACGGCGTCGGCGCCGGCGCGGATGGCGCTCTTCACCGACCCGGTCCGGCGTTTGTCGTTGCTCTCGGGGCCGACGACCGTCGAGGCGTTGAGGTGGACGACGTAGCCCGCGTCGTGCTTGTTGTCGTGGACGCGCGGCGCGATGCCCGGCTGGGTGAGCACCGCGTCGGCGCCGCCGCGCGTGACGGCGTCGATCGTCCCCTCGATGTCCTTCAGCCCCTTCACGGCGCCGAGGGTGATGCCGTGGTCCATCGGCACCATGAGGATGCGGTCGTCCGTGGAGATGCGGTCCATCCGTGCGGCGAGTCCGGCGAGTTCCATTGGTATGTTGTGGCGTGATCGGGCGTAAATGGCTTGCGAACGACTCAGTCGGATGTACCTTCGGGTGCCGGCGTCCGTCGCCCGTACCCGTCGAGCGCGCCCCGCTTCAGTTCGCGCGCCTTCGTCTCGAGGCGCTCCGCGACCGCCTCGGTCGGGTCGCCGCGCTCGTGGCCCTCGGCGACGATGTCGACCAGCGCCGAGCCGACGATGACGCCGTCGGCGCCCGCCTCGACGACCGTCGCCGCCTGCTCGCCCGAGGAGATGCCGAAGCCGACCGCCTTCGGCAGGTCGACGTCCGCCAGTCGCGCGAGCGACGCGCCCGTCTGGTCGGACACCGACGAGGAGGCCCCGGTGACGCCGAGGCGCGCCTGCACGTACAGGTAGCCCGACGACACGTCGACGAGCTTCCGCAGGCGGTCCTCGCCGGTCGTCGGCGCGACGATGGAGACGAGGTCGAGCCCGAACTCGTCGCAGGCCGCCCGGAGCGGGCCCGCCTCCTCGGCGGGGAGGTCCGGGACGACGAACCCGGAGATGCCCGCCTCGGCGGCCGCCTCGACGAACGGGCGCGGCCCCTGCTCGTCGCCGTACTGGTACAGGAGGTTGTAGTAGGTCATACAGACGAGCGGCACGTCCACGTCCACCTCCGCGACGAACTCGAGGAACCGCGTCGGCGTCATGCCCGCCTCCAGCGCGCGCACCACGGCGTTCTGGATCGTCGGCCCCTCGGCGATCGGCTCCGAGAACGGCAGTCCGAGTTCGATGACGTCGGCGCCGCCGCGTTCGAGCGCCTCGACGTACGCGAGCGACGACTCGTAGTCGGGGTCGCCCACCGCGAGGTACGGGACGAACGCGGGCCCGTCCGCGAACGCGGCGTCGACGGCGTCGGCCATCACAGCCCCCCCTCGAACATCGACATGTCCGGCGCGTTCGGCACGTCGCGTTTGGCGGTCTCCTCGATGGCGGTGTCGAGGTCCTTGTCGCCGCGGCCGGAGACGTTGATCACCGTCACGTCGCCCAGTTCGTCGTGGTGTTCGTGGAGGTAGCCGAACGCGTGGGCCGTCTCCAGCGCGGGGATGATCCCCTCCTCCTGCGAGAGCCGGTGGAACCCCTCGATGGCCGCGTCGTCGTCGACGTTCACAGGCGTCACCCGGCCCTCGTCGACGAGGTGCGCCAGCTCCGGCCCGACGCCGGCGTAGTCGAGCCCCGACGAGACGGAGTGGCTCTCGACGATCTGGCCGTCGTGGTCCTGCAGGAGCTTCGTGCGCGCGCCGTGGAGGACGCCCTCGCTCCCCGTCGACAGCGACGCGGAGTTGGGGGCGACGCCCTCCTCGGCGTCGACCGCGAGCGACGACCCGCCGGCCTCGACGGCCATGAGGTCGACCGACTCGTCGCCGACGAAGCGGTGGAACGCGCCCATCGTGTTCGAGCCGCCGCCCGCGCAGGCGACGACCGAGTCCGGGAGGGCGCCGGTCCGCTCGCGGATCTGCTCGCGCGCCTCCTCGCCGATGATCGCCTGGAAGTCGCGCACCATCCGCGGGAACGGGTGCGGACCGACGACGCTCCCGATGACGTAGTGGGTGTCCTCGACGTTCGTCGCCCAGTCGCGCATCGTCTCCGAGATGGCCTCCTTCAGCGTCCCGCGGCCCGTCGTCACCGGCGTCACCTCGGAGCCGTTGATCTTCATCCGGAACACGTTGGGGCGCTGGCGGTTGATGTCGCGCTCGCCCATGTACACCTCGCACGGCATCCCGAGGTGGGCCGCGGCCATCGCGGTCGCGGTGCCGTGCTGGCCGGCGCCGGTCTCCGCGATGATGCGTTCCTTCCCCATGTACTTCGCGAGCAACACCTGCCCGAGCGCGTTGTTCAGCTTGTGTGCGCCGCCGTGGAGCAGGTCCTCGCGCTTCAGGTACACCTCGGTGTCGTAGCGCTCGGAGAGCCGGTCCGCGCGCTGGAGCGGCGTCGGGCGCCCCCCGAAGTCGCGGATGCGCCGGCGGAACTCGTCGACGAAGCCGTCCTCGTTGTTCAGGACGTACCGTTCGTACGCGTCGGTCAACTCCTCGATGGCGGGCATCAGCGCCTCCGGGACGTACTGGCCGCCGTAGCGACCGAACTTCCCGTCGCCGGCCGAGACCCGTTCGGGGTCGGTCGGGTCGCCGGCCCCTGCGTCGCTGCTCATACGTCGTCCTCCGACTCCGCGGACGTAAATCGCCGGGTGTTGGCCGCCACGTCGCCGCCGGTGCCGGCGGCGTCGGTCCCCTCGGCGTCGACGATCGCCGAGCCGATCAGGAGGCCGTCGGCGCCGGCCGCCCGCATCCGCCGGGCGTCCGCGGGCGTCGCGATCCCCGACTCCGCGATCAGCGTCACGTCGTCCGGGACCGCGGGCGCGACCGCCTCGAACGTCCCGAGGTCGACCTCGAGCTTCCCGAGGTCGCGGTTGTTCACGCCGACGAGGTCCGCGCCCGCCTCGAGCGCGGCCGTCAGCTCCTCGCGGGTGTGGACCTCGACGAGCGGCTGGAACCCCCGCTCGCGCGCGGCCGACACGAGGGTCGCGAGGTCGTCCCCGACGAAGCGCGCGATGAGGAGCACGACGTCCGACTCGACGGCGTCGAGCTGGTCCTCGCGGACGAGGAAGTCCTTGCGGAGGACCGGCACGTCGACCGCCTCCCGGATCCGCCGGAGGTTCTCGACGGAGCCGCCGAAGTGCTCGGGTTCGGTGAGCACGGACAGCGCCGCCGCGCCCCCCGCGACCATCGCCTCGGCCAACTCGACGGGGTCGTCGTCGCGCTCGCCGTCCGTCGTCGGACTGGTCGGCTTCACCTCCGCGATCACCGGGACGCGGCCGTCCGCCTCCGCGGCGGCGAACGCCTCCGGCAGCGACCGCGCGTCGACGGCGACCCGCTCGTCGCCGCCGGGGCGCGCCGCCGCGGCCTCGAGGATGGACCGCACCGCGGGCGCGAGGTCGTCCGATGTAGTGTTCATCTATGTACATCGATGGGCGGTTCCGCTCAAAAGAGTTGCGTCGGCGGCCGGGAGATCGGTCGCCCGCTCGAACGGGGCCGAGGTACGGCTTCCCGCCCGGCCGCCGAGGATTGAAACGCCCGCCCGCCGTTCGACGGGACATGCACACGAACGGCGACGCGACGCCCGGCGACACCGGCGTGTTCGGTCGCGAGTACCCGGCGATCGACGCGGCCGTGGAGCTGGGCACCGCCAGCGGGCGGCTCATCTCCGTGTCGTTCCCCGACTCGGTCGCCGCCGACGCGGCGGGCGACCACGACCTCCTCGATCGGATCGCGGCGTACCTCGCGGGCGCGGAGGACGACTTCGCCGACGTCCCGGTGGCGATCACCGTGCCGACCGTCCAGCGGGACGTGTTGGAGTCGGTGCGGACCGTCCCGTACGGGGACCCCGCGGACCTCGAGTTGGTCGTGCGGATGACCGCGGGCCTCGACCACGAGGACGAGGCCGACCTCGCGACGGCGCGCGAGGCGCTGCGGGCGAACCCGATCCCGATCGTCGTCCCCGACCACCGCGTCCGCGACGCGGAGGGCGCGACGCCGCCGGCCGTCGCCGCCCGCCTCCGGGAGATCGAGGGGTTCTGAGGCGAGCGCGCGCCGCGGCTCCGTCGCTACCGGTCCGAGTAGTCCGGCTGCTCCACGGCGGCCTGTTCGTAGCCGGCCGCCTGCCACGCGGTGAACCCGCCCTCGACGTGCGCGACGTCGACGAACCCCATGTCCCGGAGCGCCTTCGCCGCCAGCGCCGAGCGGCCGCCCTCGTTGCAGTACAGGACGTACCGGCGGTCCGGGTCGAAGTAGTCGCGGTAGTAGTCGGTCTCGGGGTCGGCCCAGAACTCCACCATCCCGCGCGGCGCGTGGGTGTCGCCGGGGATCGCCCCCTCGATCCACCGCTCGCGCACGTCGCGCACGTCGAGGAACGTCGCCCCGTCGTCGGTCGCGTCCCCGCCGTCGTCGCGGGCCGCCCACTCCCCGTGGGCCGCCTCCACGCTCAGCACCTCGACGTGCTCCTCGGCCGCGGCGGCCATGTCCCACGCGTGTGCGTCGAGTTCTCGCATACCGGACGGGAGCGACCCGGGGAGAAAGAACTACCGCCGGCGCCGGCCCGGACGCACGGGCCGCCCGGGACGGCCGCGCGGCGGGCCGACCCCCGTCACCACTCGACGCCGACGCCCTCGTGGACGACGAACGTGAGCGCGTTCACGAGGTAGTGGGCGACGGCCACGACCACGAAACTCCCCGTGAGGAGGAACGCGGCCGCGAGGACGAACCCGAGCGTCCCCGTGGCGACGACGCCCGCGCGCCCCTGTGCGCCGTGGCCGAGCGCGAACGCGACCGACGACAGGACCGCCAACAGCCACGGCGAGGCCGGAACGCCGAGGGCGGCCGCGCCCGCCGAGAACGCGCCCACGAGGACGGCCCGGAAGAGGAACTCCTCGAACAGCGCCACCGTCGGCAACACGGCGACGAGCAGGACCGCCCACCCGAGCCGCGAGCGCGGGGCGAGCGCCCCCGCAGCTCCTCGTTCGCCTCGACGCCCCACCGTTCGGCGAGCCGGCCGCCCGCCTCGCTGGCGAGCCACAGCGCCGCGCCGAGACCGACGCCCAGCGCGAGGTCCGTCGGCGCGAGCAGCGGGACGAGCCCCAACGCGGCGGCCGGAATCTCCGCCCACACCGCGGCGGCGACGAGCACCGTGCCGAACACGCCCTGCGAGAGCGCGACGTTCGCCAGCAGCGCGCCCACCGACAGCGACGCCTCCGCCTCGGCGGCCGCGACCGGGCTCCGCTCGGGCCGCGCCAGCGACGGGTCGTGGTCGACCGCCGGGTGGTACGGCGTCGTCGTCGCCGGCCCCGGGTCCTCGGGGGCGTCGTCGCGGCGGCGAGCCGTCGGCTCGGGGGCGGACGCGAACTGCGCCTCGGACAGCCGCGCGAGGCCGAGCAGTAGGGACAGGACGACGCCCGCGATGCCGGCGAACGCGGTCCAGCGTGTCACGGGTGTCTCGTCGAAAAACGGGTCGCGGTCGGCGCCGTTACTGCGGGCTGGGGCTGGTCGGGCCGGCGGTGCCCGTGCCGGACTCGCCGGTCTTCTCCAGCGCCGAGCCGGTGATGCTCTTGAGGCGGTCGACGAGCGAGTCCTTCTCGGGCTCGCCCTCGAGCGCGATGTCGAGCACCTCCGAGATGTGCTCGACCGGGATGATCTCGACCATCTCCTTGTACTCGTCCTCGATCATCACGTCCTGCTCGTTCGCCTTCGGGATGATGACGCGCGTGCAGCCCGACTTGGCGGCGGCCTCGATCTTGTGGGTGACGCCCCCGACCGGGAGCACGTCGCCCCGGACCGACAGCGAGCCCGTCATCGCGAGGCTCTGGTCGACGCCCACGCCCTCGAGCGCGGAGATGACGGCGGTCGCGACCGTGATGGACGCGGAGTCGCCGTCGACGCCGGAGCCGCCCGTCTGGACGAACTGGATGTGGATGTCCTTCTCGGTGATGTCCTCGTCGGAGAACTTCTTGATGATCGCCGAGACGTTCTGGACGGCCTCCTCGGCCATCTCCTGTAGTTGGCCGGTCGCGATGACCTGCCCGGGCCCCTGCGAGGGGGTGACCTCGGCCATGACGGGGAGCATGATGCCCGAGTCCTCGCCCATGACCGCGAGGCCGTTGACGCGGCCGGTCTCGTAGCCGTCGGCGACCTGCAGCTCGTAGTCCTTGCGGCGCTCGATGTAGTCGTCGGCGAGCTGCTGCTCGATGGAGCGCGAGCGCCCCTTCGCCTCGAGCACGTGCTCGCGGGTGACGCGCTCGGCGTCCTGCGAGCGGGCGATGTCGCCCGACACGCGGACGAGCCCGCCGAGGTTCCGCAGCTCCAGCGTGAGGTGGCCCTTGCGGCCCGCGCGGCGGCGCGCCTCGAGGATGACCTCCTCGATGGCCTCGTCGTCGAACGAGGGGAGCCGGCCGTCCTTCGCGACCTCCTGGGCCACGAAGCGGGCGTACTTGCGCCGCATCTCGGGGGTGTCGTCGATGGTGTCGTCCATGTACACCTCGTACCCGTACCCCTTGATGCGCGAGCGCAGCGCCGGGTGCATGTTCTCCATCGCGTCGAGGTTCCCCGCCGCGATCATGATGAAGTCCGTCGGGACGGGCTCCGTCTGGACCATCGCGCCCGAGGAGCGCTCGGACTGGCCCGTGATGGAGAACTCGCCCTCCTGGATCGCGGTCATCAGCTTCTGCTGGGAGCGGATGTCGAGGGTGTTGATCTCGTCGATGAACAGCACCCCCTTGTTCGCCTTGTGGATGGCGCCGGCCTCGACGCGGTCGTGGCTCGGCGTCTCCATCCCGCCGGACTGGAACGGGTCGTGGCGGACGTCGCCCAGCAGCGCGCCGGCGTGGGCGCCGGTGGCGTCCTCGAACGGCGCGGACTTCTCGTCGGCGTTGTTGACGAGGAGGTTCGGGATCATCGAGTCGCTCCCGCGGGAGCCGTAGCGGAACGCGAGGTAGATGATACCCGCCGCGAGGATGCCGAGCAACACGTTGCTGGCGACGAGCAGCGCGTAGCCGAGCACCACCGCGATGATGATCCACATGAGGAAGCTGCGCATCTGGTTGCGCTTGCGGGCCTCCTCCTTGTGGGCCTCCACGATCTGCTCGCCCTTCCCGGCGGGCACCGTCCGCACCTTGGGGTTGTTGCCGTCGTCGGGGTTGTGGTAGACGAGCACGTCCTGCAGCTCCTCCTTCGGGAGCAGCTCGGACATCGCCTTCGCGAGCATCGACTTGCCCGTCCCGGGCGAGCCGATCATCATCACGTGGCGGCGCTGTTTGGCCGCCTTCATCACCACGTCGCGGGCGTGTTCCTGGCCGATGACCTGATCCACGAGCCGGTCGGGGACCTCGATGTCGTCCGTCGAGTCGATCAGGAGGCCGCCGAGGAGGTGGTCCTCGGCGATCTCCTCGTCGATCTCGGCGTCGATCTCGACGTCGCTACCCAGGTCGTCGATGTCGGCGTCCTCCTCGGAGGGGTCGTTCGACGCGCCGACCGACCGGCCGCCGGTCGTCCCGCCGCCGCCGCCGTTCGACCCGGGATCGATCTCGGGGTCCTCGACGGCGGGGGCGTCCTCTCGGTCCGAGACGTCGCCACCGTCCCGGCTGTCGGTTCTGTCGTTGCTCATAGAATCGTCGCTACCGGGAAACAGGGTCCGTCGATTCATATACTTTCTCCCCCTGTGAGCCCCGTGCGCCGGAGCGAGAACGACGGATAGCGGCCGCATACCTGCGGGATTCCCCCACCCTACGGACTCGCCGGGCTTTTAAACCCGCCGCCTGTTACGTGCTCGTATGCGGGGGTTCTACATCGGGCGGTTCCAGCCGTACCACGACGGCCACCACCACATGGTCGAGGAGATCGCGACGGAGGTCGACGAACTGGTCCTCGGCATCGGCTCGGCGGGCGACTCACACACCCGGCGCAACCCGTTCACCGCCGGCGAGCGCGTGATGATGGTGACGAAGGCGCTCGACGAGCTCGACGTCACCACGTACGTCGTCCCCATCGAGGACCTCGAGCGCAACTCCGTGTGGGTGAGTCACGTCCAGTCGATGTCCCCGAAGTTCGACGTGGCCTACTCGAACAACCCCCTCGTCGTCCGCCTGTTCGAGGAGGCCGGCGTCGAGGTACGCTCCTCCCCGATGTTCAAACGCGAGGTGTTGGAGGGGAGCGAACTCCGCGGCCGGATGATCCGCGGCGACGGCTGGCGCGACCTCGTCCCCGACGAGGTGGTCGACACCATCGAGGAGATCGACGGCGTCGCGCGCATCCGGCAGGTCGCCTCGTCGGACGCCAACGGGGGCGACGACCACGCCCGCCCCTCGGAGACCGACACCGACGGCGAGACGCCGGACCCGGCGTGATCCGCCGATGCTGACCCTCGCCTCCGACTTCGGCTCCCCGTACCCCGCCGCGATGAAGGGCGTGCTCCGCTCGCACGGCGTGACGGACCTCGTCGACGTCGCTCACGACCTCCCGCAGGGCGACCCCCGCGCGGCCGCCTTCTGGCTACGGTTCGTCCTCCCCGAGTTCCCGCCGGCCGTCCACCTCGTCGTCGTCGACCCCGGAGTCGGCACCGACCGCGCCGCGGTCTGCGTGCGCGCCGGCGACCACGCGCTCGTCGGCCCCGACAACGGCTGTCTGCTCCCGCCGGCCCGCGCGCTCGCGGCGGCCACCGGCGACGGCCCCGAGGACGTCGCGGTGTTCGCCGTCGACGGCGGCGACCCGCGCTCCAGCACGTTCCACGGCCGGGACGTGTTCGCGCCCGCCGCCGCCCGCGTCCACGAGGCCGGCGTCGACGCCGTCGAGGGGCTCGACGGCTTCGAGCGGGTCGCCGACTACGACGACTACCGCCTCCCGGACGCGTGGCTGGAGACCGCGACCGCGGCCGGCGAGGTGCTCGTCGTCGACGACTTCGGCAACGCGGTGACGAACGTCCCCGGCTCGTTCCTCGACGACCACGTCGGCGAGTCCGTCGTCGTGGAGACCGCCGCGGGCCGGCAGGCCGTGCCGGTCGTCGAGACGTTCGCCGAGGTGCCGAAACACGACCCGCTCGTCACCGTCGGGAGCCACGGCTACGTGGAGTGCGACGTGAACCAGGGGCGCGGCGACGAAGCGTTCGATCTGGCGCCCGGCCGGTCGGTGACGTTCTCCTTCGAGGAGTCCGTCGCGGCGACGGTCCCCTCCTTCTGAACGTGGTCGTCGCCCCGCTCGCGCCCGTGACCGCCGGCGCCGCCGTGTCCGCGATGAACCTCGTCGGCCTGCTCGCGTTCGCCGTCGCGGGCGCCCTCAAGGGCGCCGACGCCGACCTCGACCCGTTCGGCGTCGCCACCCTCGGGGTGCTCACGGCGCTGGGCGGCGGCACGATCCGGGACGTCCTCGTCGGCCGCGTCCCGGCCGCCCTGCGCTCGACGGGCGACGTGCTCGTGGTGCTGGCCGGCGTCGCCGTGGGCCTGCTCGTCGCCGGAGCGTTGTCGGGCGGCGCCGGCCGCGTCCGCGACCACCCGGCGTTCCTCGGCGCCGACGCGGTCGGCCTCGCCGCCTTCGCCGCCTCGGGCGCCGCCGTCGGCGCCGAGGCCGGGCTGTCGGCGTTCGGCGTCGTCGTCACCGCGACCCTGACCGGCGTCGGCGGCGGCTCGCTGTCGGATCTCCTGCTCACGAGGACGCCGGTCGTGCTCCGGGAGGACTTCTACGCGACGCCCGCGCTGGCGGGCGGCGTCGCCTACGTCGCCGCGGGCGCGCTCGGCGTGCGCGGCGCGACCGCGACGCTCGGCGTCGCGCTCGGGGTGTTCGTGCTCCGGCTCGTCGCCGTCCGCCGGGCGTGGTCGTTGCCGCGGCTGTAGCCGCTGCTCGGGGCGTGTCGTCGAAAGAAGGGTCCGGGGTCGGGGCCGGGTGTGTCGCTCAGTTCGCCGCGATGACGTCGTCGATGCGGAGGATCATCGTCGCAGCCTCGGTGGCGGACTCGAGCGCCTCGCGCTTGACGGCCGCGGGGTCGACCACGCGCTCGTCGGTCGGGTTCGTGATCTCGACGGTGGGGCCGTCGATCACGATGCCGGCGACGCCGTCGCGGTCGTGGCGGGCGCGGAGGTCGACCAGCGCGTCGATGGGGTCGAGCCCGGCGTTCTCCGCGAGGGTGCGCGGGATCGCGTCGACGGCGTCGGCGAACGCCTCGACCGCGAGCGCCTTGCGGCCGGTGACGGCGTTGGCGCCCGCGCGGAGGCGGTCGGCGATCGCGATCTCGACGGCGCCGGCGCCGGGGACGACCTCGCCGTCGGCCCACGCGGCGACGGTGACGCCGAGGGCGTCGTCGATCGCGCGCTCGGTCTCGTCGACCACGTGGTCGGTCGAGCCGCGGACGTACAGCGTGACGGTGCGGGAGTCGTCGCTGCCCTCGACGAACACGACGTCGTCGCCGGACTGCCTCTCGACGCGGACCGACGCGGCGGTGCCGAGGTCGCCCGACGCCATGCCGTCGAGCGTCCCGAGGCGGCGCGCGCCGGTGGCGCGGGCGAACGCGCGGGCGTCGGACTTCTTCACGTTCGAGAACGCGAGGATGCCCGCGTCCGCGAGGTAAGCGGCGACGGGGTCGCTGATCTTCTTCGAGCAGAACACCACGTCGACGCCGGCCTCACGGAGGGTCTCCGCGATCGAGCGGCGCTCGGCGTCCTCCGCGGAGAGGGCGGCGTCGAGCTGCTCGACGGAGGTGATCGTGTACTCGGTGTCGACCTCGCCCGAGCGCACGTCCAGCTTCAGGTCGAGGACGGCGACCGTCGCGTCCTCGACGGCGCGGGGCATGTTGTCGTTGGCGGGCTCCTTCTCGAACACGACGCCACGGACCAGCTCCGTGGCGGCCGCGGAGGCGCCCGTGCGGGTGAACACGCGGATGTCGTCGCGGTCGACGCGGCGGTCGTCGTCGGTCACCTGCAGCACCGCGTCGACGACGATCTCGGCGAGCACGTGGGTCGCGATGTCGCCGGTGCCCTTGCCGGTCATCGCGGACTCGGCGACCGTCAGGAGGGTGTCGCGGTCGACGTCGCCCGCGACGAGCATGCCGTCGACGGCGTCGAGCGCGAGGCGCAGCGCCTCGTGGTACCCCTCGACCACGGCCGTCGCGTGGACGTCGTCGTCGAGGAGGTCCTCGGCGCGCGCGAGCAGTTCGCCCGCGAGGACGGCCGCGGTGGTCGTGCCGTCGCCGACCTCGGCCTCCTGCGACTCGGCGACCTCGACCAGCATCCGGGCGGCGGGGTGCTCGATGTCCATCTCCTTGAGGATCGTCGCGCCGTCGTTGGTGACGACGACCGTCCCCGACGAGTCGACGAGCATCTTGTCCATGCCCCGCGGTCCGAGCGTCGTGCGGACCGCGTTCGCTACGGCGCGGCCCGCGGCGACGTTGGATCGGCGCGCGTCGAGGCCGCTGGTACGCTGGGTCGACTCCGCGAGGATGTAGAGGGGCTGCTGCATGTAGCTCATGGAATGATCAACGAGTAGAATAGTCGCGGTTCTATATCAAGTTTTCGCCGTGAAAATCACGAAAACTGGCAGACGTAGGCGTGATACCGGCTGTCAGTGCTCACGCCCCGTCCACGCATCCGTGATAGCGCTGTCGGCCCCGCGCCCCGGCGGCGTGAACAGACTACAACACTCAAGTCCGGCGAGTCGCTCCGGGCGAGTAGATGTTGGAACTGGAGCACGGGTTCCGCGTGGTCGACGTCCACGCTCGCCTCGACCCCGACGACGGGGCGGTGGTCGCCTCGCGCGGGCGGGAGGTGTCGCCCGAACGGCTCCAGCGCGAGATGCACCAGGCCGGCGTGGTCCGGTCGGCCGTCGCCCCGGGGCGTCGTCCCGCCGGCGAGGGGTACCTGCGCGCGAACAACGCCGTCGCCCGGCTGTCGGTCGACCGCCCGTTCCGTGCGCTCGCCCGGCTCAACGGCCCCCGCGACCCCGGGGAGTCGACGGTGTCGCGCCTGCGCAACCTCGCTGCCGCGCCCGCCGACCACCACACCGACCCGGGCGACGTCGAGCAGTACGCCTACGACCGCCGGCTCCACGGGTTCGTGCTCGACCCCGTCCACGACGGCCTCCCGACTGAGGAGACGCTCGAGGAGGTGGCGCGGGCCGGCGAGCCCGTGCTGGTCCACGGGGGCCGGGGGTTCCCGCCGCACGTCGTCGCGGCGTCGCTCCTCGCGTACGACTTCCCCGTGATCCTCTCGTCGTTCGGCGGCTACCCGCTGGACCGCGGGCTGATGCGGGAGGCGATGGAGTTGCTCGACTCGTACGACGACCTCTACCTCGACACGGCGTTCGTCCGCTTCCGCGACGTGCTGGAGACGGGGCTGTTGGAACACCCCGACCGGATCATGTTCGGCTCGGGCGCGCCCGACACCCACCCCGACGTCGGCGTGATGGAGGTGTTGACGCTCGACGTGCCCGAGGACCTGCTCGACCGCGCGCTGTCGAAGAACGCCGCCCGGGTCATCGAGGGTCTGGCGCCCGGCGCCGACGCCTGAGCGGCGTCTCCCGTCGTCGACCCTCCCAGCGATCGGGGCCGCTGCCGCCGGCTACTCGCGCCGGTCGTACCGCGCGACCGCCCGGTCCGCCCGCGCGGAGATGCCGTTGGGGTTGCGCTTCGGCGAGCGGTCCCGCGTCCGCGCGACGAGCCCGTCGGAGGTGCCGCCGGAGATGCCCCGAACCACGTCGCGGCCGTTGCCCGCCCACGAACTGGGGGTCGCCTCGCCGCCGAGCACGTCGCGGAACGCGCCGACGGCGTCGCCGACGGCGTGGCGCAGGGTGCGTCGGACGACCGTGGGGCGGAGGCCGTAGTTCTTCACCAGCCGGTAGGCGAGCGCGCGGTACTTCCAGCCCAGATCGCGGGTCTCGACGCCGCCGTCGGTCGCCTCCGCGCGGCGCCGAACCGACAGCTCCCCGCGCCACTCGACGTCGACGCCCATCCCGGCGAGGCGGTGGGCGGCGTCGCGGGCCCCGCCGGTCTCGAGGTACTCGTCGAAGCCGTCGAGCGCGTCGAGCGTGCGGCGGTCGATCACCACGTTGCGGCCGCTGAAGTACGTCACCTCCCGGTCGGCGATCCGGCGGGACTCGCGGTCGTCGCTCGTGGCGCCGCCCCGAACCGACTCGCGCAGCGGGCCCGCGACGACCGCGGCGCCGCCGTCGAGCGCGTCGGCGGCGGCCTCGAACCAGCCGTCCTCGACGCGGTAGTCGTAGCCGAGGAACGCCACGGCGTCGCCGGCGGCGACCTCGACGCCCGCGTTGCGGGCGACGTTCACGTTGCGCGCCGCGATCTCGACGAGGACGTCCACGTCGTCGCGGTCGCGCACCATCCCGGTGGTGCCGTCGGCGGAGGGGCCGTTGACGACGACCACCTCCGCGTCGGGCGCACGGGCCGCCAGCGAGTCGAGGCTGGCCGCCAATCGCTCCCGCCCGTTGAGGGTCGGGACGACCACCGAGAGGTCCATATCCGTCCGTAGCGAGTCGAGAAGTTAAAAGGGAGGTTTCGGCCGGACCGCCGCGCCTACCGGTTCAGGTAGTAGACCTGCTTGCGCGCGTCCTTGAACGAGTAGCGCGAGCCGACGAGGCCCTGCTCCTCCAGGCGATTCAGCGCGTACCGCACCGTGCGGTCGGGCAACAGCGACTCCTCGGCGAGCTGCCCCTGCGACAGCGGCGCGTCGCCCTCGAGGACCTTCGCGACGAGCTTCGCGCTCGGCGGCAGGTCGCTGAGGAGGTCGCGGTATTCGGCGTCGGTGAGCGCGTCGGCGGCGTCCGGGTCCGCGGTACTGGTGCTCATACCACAGCGAAGCCCGAGGGTGTTGGTAAAGGTTGCCTCAATACAAGTCCAAGTGGTGCATATCCCTTATACGCATTATATCGGCTCCGGCGTCGCCCGATCGCGAACTGATCGTTCGAGTGGTTCCGCCGCCGGGAGTGACCGTCGGCTCCACGTTCGATCGCGGTCACGGTCACGCGAACGACCAAGTGTGCGGGCCGCGAGCGACCGATCGTGATCCCCGAGTCACACCGCGACATCTTCGAGTCGGAGTCGTTCGCCCACCTCGCGACGCTCATGCCGAACGGGCTGCCGCAGGTGACGCCCGTCTGGGTCGACCACGAGGACGGCGAGTACGTGCTCGTCAACACCGCCCGCGGCCGGCGCAAGGAGAAGAACATCCGGAACAACCCGATGGTAGGCCTGTCGGTGACGGACCCGGACGACCCGTACCGCTACGTGTCGGTGATGGGCGAGGCGGAGCTGACCGAGGAGGGCGCCGTCGAGCACATCGACGCACTGGCGCGGCGGTACTTCGACGTCGACGAGTACCCGCACCACGGCGAGGAGTCGGGGCCGCGCGTCATCGTCCGGATCCCGACCGAGCGGATCGTCACGAGCGGGTGAGCCCCACCCCGGTCCCCGCGTGCTATCAGTATCGTTTTACGGGTCGCCCGAGCACCCCGAGGTAGTGTGAAGGGCCAGGAGTGGTACCAGGCCGACTCGGTCGCCGAGGAGTACGACGCCAAGCGGTTCTCGAAGGGCGGGCGGCTCATCGACCGGCGCGAGAAGCGGGCCGTACTGGAGGCGCTCGGACCCGTCGAGGGCGAGCGCGTGCTGGAGATCGCCTGCGGGACCGGCCGGTTCACCGTGATGCTCGCCGAGCGCGGCGCCGACATCGTGGGGCTCGACATCTCCGACGCCATGCTCGCGCAGGGCCGCGAGAAGGCCCGTCGCGCCGGGCTCGCGTCGACCGTCGAGTTCATGCGCGGCGACGCCGCCCGGCTGCCGTTCCCCGACGACCACTTCGACGCCGTGTTCGCGATGCGCTTCTTCCACCTCGCGGACACGCCGGCGAAGTTCCTCGCCGAGATGGCCCGCGTCTCCAAGGACGTCGTCTTCTTCGACACCTTCCGCGGGTCGTCGTTCCGGACGCTGTACAACTGGGCGCTTCCGATGGGGTCGCGGCTGTACTCCCGCGCGGAGGTCGAACGCCTCGTCGACGGCGCCGGCCTGCGCCTGCGCCGCGACGACCACGACTTCGTGTTCCCGTACGGCTTCTACCGGGAGGTGCCCAACAGCGTCGCCGACCCGTTCTGGTCGCTCGACCGGGCGATCGGCGGCAACGCCGTCGGGGAGAAGCTCTCCTCGGTCTCCTACTGGACGACCGAGGTGTGAGTCACGCCGCCCCGGCGGGCGCCTCGGCGACGCCGTCGCTCGGCGGCGGACTCCGTCGGAGAACGGGACGCCTCAGACCGCGTCGTCGATGACCTCGCCGACGGCGAAGTTGGACTTCACCTCGGTGATCTCGATCTTGACGCGCTCGCCGACCTCGGTGTCGGGGACGATGATCACGTACCCCCGCTCGACGCGGGCGATCCCGTCGCCCTGCTTCCCGAGGTCCTCGATCTCGACGTAGCGGATCTCGCCGCGCTCGACGGGCGGCTGTGGCCCGTCCGTCGGCGCGGGGCTGTCGGCCGTCCCGCCCTCGTCGGCGACGGCGCCCTCGCGCTCGATGAGCGCGACCCGGTACACCCCGCCCGGTTCGACGCTGCCGGTGTCGATCTCCCGTTTGGGCACCTCGATGGTGTACCGGTCGCCGTCGTCGCGGACTTCGGCACTGAACAGACAGAGGAGTTCGTCGGAGATTTCCACGGATATAGACCTCCAACGACACGTTCGGCGGCTGTGACATATACCTACCGCCGCACGCGAGCCCCGCGGCGCCCTCCCGCCGCCGGACCGCTCAGTCGCGCTCCGCGGGCGGCCCCAGCGGCCGGCCGTCGGCGTCCTTGGCGCCCTCGGAGTCGTGGACGACGGCGTCGCCGGCGCCCACCTCCCGCGGCTCGTAGGCGTCGCGGACGCCGATGGCCTCCTCCAACTCCCGGACGGCCCGCTCCTTGAGCGCCGCCGCCAGCGACTCGGCGTCCGCGCGGTCGATGTCGCGCCCGGGCCCCTCACACTCGTGGGCGCGGACCATCCCCTCGGCGTCGACGGCCTCCCCCATCGGCTGGCTCGTGCCGCCGAGCGCGACGGAGAACGGGTACGTCTCGCAGATGAGCGGCCGGTCGGCGTGGACGCCGCAGGCGCCGACGCCGTCGGCGTCCTCCTCGTAGAACACGCAGTCGCCGCAGGCGTCCGTCCCGAGCGCCCACTCGAACGTCTCGCCCTCCGGACCGTCCGGGCCGTCGGTCAGCCCGTACGGCATCGGCCGCGCGACGTCGCGCCAGTCACGGTCCGTGGCGGTGGCCGCCCCGTGGTCGCCGGCACCGTCGGCGTCTTCGTCCACCGCCTCGCCGGCGGCCGCTTGGAGCCGCCGCACCTCGTCCGGGAACACGGTCGCGGTGTGCGGGTCGTCGGCCTCGCTCTTGCAACAGGCGCCACAGCGCGTACACTCGAAGCCGATGGTCTCGACGGCGTCGGCCAGCGCGGCGACGTCGAGGGCGCGCGCCTCGGCGAGTTCGGCTTCGAGCGACTGCACACGCCGACGTGGGGTCCTCACGGACTAAACGCCGTCGGGTTTCCGGGCCGCGGCCCCGCGGCCGGTCCGGGCGCCTCGGTGGCGCTCCGGAGCGCTCGGTACCTGCGCGGAGGCAACTTAGCGACGTTTAAGTGTCGTCCGCCTGTTGACACGACCATGTCGGCCGCACCCGATCGGTCAGCCGAGGACGTGCACACGCCCGACCCCCGCTTCGCCGCCCCCTCCGGCCTCACGGCCGCGGTCGTTCGCTACGACGGGGAGCCCGACCGGTGTACGGTGTACCCGGACGGCGCCGACGACGAGACGCTGACGACCACGTGGCTGTCGGTGAACGCCGACTGTCTCGTCGCGCTCTCGGACGCCCGCTGACGAGGCCCTCACCGTGGCGCGACCCGGCCGCTCTCCCGGTCCCACCGGAGGCGGCCGGCCCGCGCCGACTTCTCGACGTGCGCCTCGACGGTCGCCCGCGCGAGGTCGCGGACGCCGTCGAGGTCCTTGTCGTACGCCGCCGCCAGCACCGCGTCCACGTCGCGCGCGCCGTCGGCGACGGCCGCGATGACGCGCCGCTCCCGGCGGAGTCGGTGGGCGATCAGCCGCGCGCACGTCCCGCGTGGGTCGTCGATCCGGGGGCCGTGGCCGGGGAACAGCGCCGGCGGGTCGCGGGCGTGGAGGCGACGGAGCGTCGTCAGGTACGCCCGCATGTCGCCCTCCGGCGCCGCGACGACGACGCTACCCTCGGCGACGGCGCGTCGCCGCAGACCACGCCGTTGCCGGTCTCGAAGCCGACGCCGTCGGGCGCGTGGCCCGGGAGGTCGACGACGGTCGCCGGGCCGACGCGGTCGCCGGGGACGAACGTCCGGTCGGGGGCGACGCCCGTCGCGTCGGCGAAGCGGTCCGCGTAACCGCGCAGCGCCCAGACGGTCGCGCCCGTCTCGGCGGCGTAGTCGGCGACTGCGCCGACGTGGTCCGGGTGGGTGTGCGTGACGGCGACGTGGTCGGCCACCTTCTCGCGGACGACGGTGTCGAGCGTGTCCGTCCGTGCCGCCGGGTCGACGAGGAGCGTCTCGCGGGTGCCGACGACGTAGGCGTTCGTCGCGCCCGTCGGCGCCCGCGTCTCGACGGGGACCGAGAAGCGGTCGACGTGGGTGTCGGCCCCACTCGTTGCGGCCGCGCCCGCCGCGCCCGCACCGCCGCCGCCCGCCATCAGTCGGCGCTCCGCGGCGCGGGCGCGCCGGGGTAGTCGGCGTCGCCGTCCACGCCGGGGACGCCCGCGTCCGCGAACCGTTCGAGGTGCGCGTCGCCGCCGACGACCGCGGCGGCCTCGGCGGCGTCGGCGTACGGCCGGTTCACGACGAGGTCGCCCGCGCCCGACGAGCCGATGCCCGGGATCGCCCGCAGTTCCCGCATCGACGCGCCGTTGAGGTCGAGCGGGTACGGGACGCCCGTCACCGAGCGGTAGCCCCAGTCGACGACGGCCACGTCCATCGTGCGCCCGAGGTCGTGCTCGCCGGGGATCCCGACGAGGATGGGGTAGGTGCCGAGCTGTCGGCCGAAGGTGGTGCCGTCCTCGTGGTACTCGAGGTAGACGTCCGGGAGGACCGTCCCGGTCGGCATCACGCGCTCGAGCATCGGGCGGTCGACCGTCTCGCGCACCTCGCGTTTGTACTGCTGGAACTCCTTCTTGTGCTCCCGGGCGAGGCGGGCGCCCGTCTCGGCCATCTCGGTCCCCTCGAACGCCATCACCTGCCGGACGTTCACCCGGCGGAGCATCAGCCCCTCGTCCATCACCGAGTCGAGGAAGTCCTTGTTGTGCTCGAAGGTGGCCGCGGTCTCCCCCTCCAGCCCGTGGACGAGGTTGATCCCTGGGAGCAGCTTCGGGAGCCTGCGGGGCGCGTCGTCGCCGAAGCTCGGCGCGTCCGCGGGCGACTCGCCGGGGCGCCAGCCGCCGGCCTCGTTGACGACGCGGACGGCCTCCAGACACTCCTCGGCGCTGACGAGGAGGTTGTTCCGCTCGCGAACCTCGGGGTCCGCGGACTCGAGGCCGAACGCGGCGGTGTCGCCCGGCGTGTTGTGGCGGGCGATCACCTCGATGGCCTCCCGCGACGCCTCGGGGTAGTCCGTGATCGTCACGGGGTTCATGTTGTCGAGGTGGAGCGTGCGCAGGTCCGGCGCCACCTCGCGGATGCCGCCGTACAGTTGGCGGAGCGCGTCGGGGTTGGGGGCCTCGCCGTCGCCGCCGAACGCGAGGATGTCGGCCTGTCGGCCCAGCCGGAAGTGGCGGACGCCGTGGTCGGAGAGCGCGTCGACCTCCGACACCACGTCGGGCGCGGTGCGGAAGTCGGGGTCGCCGTACATCGGCTCCGTGCAGAACGAACAGCGGTACGCACAGCCGCGGGACGTCTCCATCTCGGCGATGAGGTAGTCGGGGTGGTTCGGGTGCTGTTCGACGACGAACGCGCCCAGACTCGACCAGCGCGCCACCTCGTCGTAGTCGCGGATGCGGTTGCCGAACCCCTCCAGCCCGCTCTCGACGATGTCGTAGGCGGCGGCCTCCACGTCGCCCATCGCGAGGAAGTCGAAGTCGAGGTCGTCGCGCTGCATCTCCTGGGCGCCGGCGTTCTCCTCGCCGACGCCGAAGCGGACGGGCCCGCCCAGCAGGGTGACGCCGTCGGCGGTCCACGCGATCTCGCGCACCTCGTCCGGCTCGGCGGGGGTGCCGCCGACGTACTTCCCGGGGACGGTCATCCCGCCGACGTACACCACCAGGTCCGCGTCGGCGACGTCGGCCCACTTGCGGCGGTCGTCGCGCAGTTCGTCGATGGTGTGGTAGGTGATCCCCGACTCGGGGACGCCCGCGTCGACGAGCGCGCCCGCGGTGAAGCGCGGGTACGTCGACACGTACGGAGGGACGCCGAAGTGCGCCGGCTCGTCCACGTAGCCGTCGACGATGGTCACGGCGAGGTCGCTCGGGTCCGGCGCGGTCATACCGAACGGTGGTGCGGCGAGCGGCTAAAGGCGTACGGTCCGGGGACGACCGCGAGCGCCGCTACCAGCCGTGCTCGCGCCGTCCGCCGCCGGTCGAGCGCTCGGCGCCCGCGACGGCCGCCTCGACCCCGCCGACGAGCGCGGCCGCCTCGTACGTCAGCCCGTCCCCGTCGGCCAGCCTGTCGAGCAGGTCGTCGACCGTGCGCGGCGGGTCGGCGACCGTCTGCTCGGTCGCGCGCCGTTCCGCCCGGTCTGCCTCCTCCCGGGCGTGTCTGTCCCGCTCGTGTTCCCGGCGTCTCGTGCGCATTGGTGACACCTCACACGGCACCTCACGGCCGCCCGTATTCAGTGTTGTGCAGCCTCGGACGGAATCCGGCGGACGCGGGCGTGCCCGGCCCGGTCCGGAGCGGTCCGCGGGCGACCACGAAGGCGCGCGGGCCGAGTTCGTGCCCGTCGGTCGGGCGACTCAGGCGAAGATCCGCGCCTCCCGGCGCTCGTCCTCGTCGTACTCCGCCGTCAGCGCCTCCGGGTAGTTGCGCGCGGCGGCGTGGGCGGCGGCGACGGCGTCGAGCGCGTCGTCGGTGGCGACGGCGCAGTCGACGGCCGCGTCGTCGGCGAAGCGGACGCCGGCGGCGCGGAGCGCCTCGACGTTCCGGCGCCGCGCCGCGACGTGTCGGCGCTGCCCCTTCTTGTAGCCCGTCCGCACGGCCCCGTCGAGGCGGTCGAACGCGGCCGCCGGGTACGTCTCCAGCACCGCGAGGCGCGGGTCCTCGACCGGGTGTACCGGCGGGACGGCGACGCCGTCGCGGGCGACCAGTCGCCGGAGCACCGCCGAGATGCCGTAGTACGTCTGCGTCTTGATCCGGAACCCCGCGGGGTCCTGTCCGCCGTGGTCGTCGTCGGTCGCCCGCCGGAGCGGCTTCCCGGCCTCCCCGCCCGCCGTCACCGCGTCGTAGAGGTCGCGCGGGTCGTCGACGCCGTCGAGCACGCCCCACCGCTCGGGCGTCGCCGCGACGAACGACGTCCAGTCGTCCTCGCCCAGCGTCCACGCGGGCAGCGAGAACGGGAAGTCCAGCCCGGCGACGGCGGGTCCGTCGACGCCGCCGAGGCGGTCGGCCAGCGCCGGCAGCACGTCCTCGCGGGCGGTCGAGTCGAGGTCGAGGAACTCCGCGGCGGACGCCAACTCCCGCACGAGGAGGCCGTCATCGTCCGGGACACAGCGGGCGACCCACGTCGACGCGCCGGCGGCCGTCGCCGCGGCGCTGAAGTCGACGCCGTACACCGTCTCGGGGGTTCGTTCCGCGTTCACGGTCGGCGACTGGCGCGCGCGGGACAAAGACCCGCCGGCCCGGCGTCGGTGTCGGCAAGCCCCGCGGCGCCCCACGGCGTTTATGCCGCGCGCGACCCAACCCGACGGTATGCCCGCGACGAAGGAGGTCATGTGCGTCAGCGACGACTGCGAACTCGACATGTTCGAGAACCACTACACCTACGACATCGCCGACGACCACACGGTCGCGGACCTGTCGTGTCCGCTGTGTGGCGGGAGCGACCTCGAGGAGATCGAGCTGTAACATGAGCGACCGAGACCAGCCCGCCGAGGGCGCGAAGCGACTGAAGGACGTCGGCGAGTCGGCGGTCAACTCCGTGCTCGACCGCGTCGGCCGCGGCGTCGCGAAGGTGCAGGAGCGGTCGCCGCTGGCGTACGACCTGCTGGAGTCGGAGGACGCCTACCTCGTCGTCTTCGACGCGCCCGGCGCCGAGCGCAGCGACGTCCAGGTGCGCTTCAACGACGGCGCCGTCGAGGTGCGGATCGACCGCTTCCGCGACTTCCACGAGGGGTACGAGATGCGTTTCCCGGGCCGCGGCCTCGCGCTCGACGGGCGCGCCGAGCTGCCCGCCGAGGCGGCCGTCGACCCGGAGGCGGCCACCTCGACGCTCACCGACCACGGCGCGCTCCGCGTCACGGTCCCCAAGGCCGAAGGGGAGCGTGGCGGTCGCCGACGCGGCGTCTGCCGACGCGGCCGACCACGACCCCGGCGAGGCGGACGAGCCGGTCCACCTCGATCTGGGCGACGAGGAGGACGCCGCGGAGTCGACCGACGCGGACGGCGACGACGAGGCCGCCGGCGCGACCGACGACGAGGAGTAGCGCCGCGGTCCCGTTCTTCGCGGGTCAGTCCGGCCCGTCCGTCTCGACGGTCATCCCCTCGCTGATCTCGAACTCCTCGTCGCCGTCGAACCGCTCCGGGTCGAACGCCTCGACCCCCGGCACCGGCGGCTCGTCCCCGAGCACCAGCGCCGCGACCGCCTCCCCGGTCGCCGGCGCGCGCATGAACCCGTGGCCCTGCCAGCCGGCGGCGACGTACACGCCGGGCGCGACCGCCCCGAGCAGCGGGTCGCCGTCCGGGGTCGCCGTGCACAGGCCGGCCCACGCCCGCTCGACCGCGGGGTCGTGCCCGGCACGGTCGCGCAGCACCGCCCCGGCGTCGTCGCGGAACCAGTCGTCGGCGTCGCGCGCCCACTCGTCCGGGTCGGCCTCGACCGGGACGGTGCCGTCGCCCGCGAGCAGGCCCGCGGGGTGGGGGCGGGCGTACACGCCCGCCGAGGCGTCGTACCACATCGGGCCGTCGTACGCCCGCCCGGAGACGAGCGCCTGCACGCGGTACGGCTTCAAGGGGACCCGCACGCCGGCGTCGGCCAGCAGCCGCTTCGTGTGGGCGCCGGCGGCGACGACGACGGCGTCGAACCGCCGCGTCACCGGGGCCTCGTCCGCGACGGCGACGCCGGGGGCGTCGTCGCGACCGCCACCTCGCTGTCGGTGCGGAGCTCGACGCCGGCCTCGGCGGCCAACTCGGCGACCGCCGACACGTAGCTCCCCGGGTCGGTCCACCCGGCGTTGCCCGCGACGGCCGCGACGGCGACGTCGTCGTGTCGGAGCGTCGGGAACCGCTCGCCCAGTTCGTCGCCCGTGAGCGTCTCGACGGGCCGGTCGTGGACGCGCATCCGCTCGGCGGCGCCCGCGACCGCCTCCGCGAGCGCGTCGTCGCCCTCGCGGGCGACCATCGCGTACGGACACTCCGTGAACGCGAAGCCGTGCGTCCCCGAGAGGCGGCGGAACCGTTCGAGAGCCCGGGCGCCGAGCGCGGCGTCGGCGTCCGCCGCGTAGGCGTCGTACAGGACGCCCGCCGCGCGCCCGGACGCCCCCGACCCGACCGCGCCCCGCTCGAACAGCGTCACGTCCGCCCCGCCGACCGCGAGGTCGTGGGCCGCGGTGACGCCGACGGCGCCGCCGCCGACGACGGCGACTCGCATGTCGGTCATGGGCGATCAGCGGTGCGGCTCGGGCATGAGCGCGTCGAACGGCTGGTCGGCCAGCCACCCGACGAGCGCGTCGAGTTCGCCCGTCGCCTGCTCGAACAGTTTCCGCCCCTTCTCGGCGGTCCCCGCGGTCGGCGTGCCGACGGCGCCCGACTCGGAGAAGTCGGCGGTGTCGAACCCCACGCTCGCGCCGTGGACCGACCGCCCCCACGAGTCGGCCGCGCCGGCCTCGGCGTCCGCGAGCCGCGCCTCGCGCACCAGGTCGGCGGCGACGTGGGCGACCACGCTCGTCTCCATCGCGTCGGCGTGCCCGATGCCCGACCGGTCGAACAGCTCCTCGTCCAGCCCGTCGAGACTCGACCACCAGTTCCACGGCGCGGCGAACGCGACCCGGTCGCCGCGCAGTCGCCGGGCGGCCCGCCGGAGCGCATCGTCGTTGCCGCCGTGGCCGTTGCAGACCACGAGCTTCCGGACGCCGTGGCTCGCGATCGACGCGCAGATCTCGCCGACGTAGTCCTCGAACGTCTCCGGCTCGGCCCACAGCGTGCCGTCGAACTGGCGGTGGTGCGCCGACACGCCGACGGGCACCGTCGGGAGCACCACGGCGTCGTCCCGGTCGACACCGCTCGCCACCGCCTCGGCGGCGAGGAAGTCGGTGCCGAGCGGGAGCGCCGGGCCGTGCTGTTCGACGGAGCCGGTCGGGAGGATCGCCACCTCCACCGCGTCGGCGAACGCCTCGCCCGCGCTCGTCGTCGTCTCCTCGTGGAGCAGTCGCATACCGGCGCGTCCGCGCCGGGGAGGTAGGCGTTCGGGTGGCGGCGGGGGAGCGGCGACCGGGGTGCCGCCGCGGCCCCGCGGTCAGCGGAGGCTGTCGACGCCGGCCGCGGGGTAGCCGACGACGTGGTCGACGCCGACGGCGTGGAGGTCGTCGACGCGTCCGCCCACCGTCTCGGGATCGCCCACGAGGGCGAAGTCGCGCACCGCCTTCGACAGCACCTCGCGGGCGCGCCCCGTCGCCGTGGCGTCGGTGTCGGCGTCGTCGGGGAGCGCCTCGCGGACGGGGCGGCGGCGGGCGGCGTACGCGCCGACGGCGTCGAGGATCGCGTCCTCGTCGGCGCTGGGGACGACGGGGGCGTAGACGGCGACCTGGCCGTCGAAGCCGGCCGCCCGCAGGGCGCGCACGTCGCGCTCGTTCGTCCGCGAGAGGAGGTCGTACTGGACGCCGCCGGCGGCCAGCGCGACGCGTTCGATCCCCTCGGTGCCGACCCACGGCTCGCCGCCGGCTTCGCGCACCGCGCGGGCGGCGTCGCCGAGGCGGGGCGCGACCGCGCGGCGGCGCTCCTCGTCGGCGAGGTAGGCGCCGTGGCCCGCGACGAGCACGCGCTTCGCCGCGTCGGGCAGGGTGGCGACCAGCGAGTCGTCGCCCCGGGGTCGAACCCGTCGGCGCGCACCGGCGTCGTCACCCGGAGGTCGACCGACTCCGCGAGGGCGGCCAGCGTGTCGGCGTCGGGCAGCGCCTCGCGGCCCTCGTAGTCGACGCACACGAGGTCGAACGGGAGCTCCGCGGCGACGGCGACGTCGCACTCGGTCGGCTTGAGGGCGACCCCGTCGAGGTTCGTTCGGGCGGCGACGCTGTCGTCGGCGGTTGCGGTGAGAGTCATGGTCGGTGGAGTCGGAGCCGGGCGGTCGTGTGGCTGGGCGTCGATCGGGCGTCGGTCGGACGCGTCGCGTCCGGGGTCGGGGGAGAACTAGGACCGTCGCGGAACGCGATCCATCGCCTGTGCGGCCATACACCAGCAAGCCCGTAGGACCGAATAAACGTGGTGTTCGCGTCAGAATCGACGCGCCCGGTGACAAGAGGTATACACGTCCGTGGGGAAGCCGATGACATGGCGGACGGGGGCGGCGCCGACAGGGGAAGCGTCATCTCGACCGGCCGGAACGCGGCGGACGGCCGCCACGGGAGCGGCGTCGAGGGCTGGGTGACGGTCACCGCGGTGCTCGCGGCGGTGCTCCTGTCGTTCTTCGCGACGCTCGTCGTCGTCAGTTACGTCTGAGCGCCCCCCGCGGCGACGGCTACTTGTCGGTCACCCGCCTACCCGTGGCATGGACATCAGCAACCTCGTGGTCGACACGGACGACGGCGGCCGCAGCGTCGTCCAGTCGAGCCGGGTCGCCTCCATCGTCGTCCTCCTCGCGGTCCTCGTGGCGTTCTTTCTGACGCTCGTCGTGTTGAGCTACGTCTGAGTCGGCCCGTCGCGGTCCTCGCCTCCGACGGGCGCCGCCGCCTACACCGGGAGGTCGGCGTCCGGGTCGACGACGCGGTCGACCTCCGCGGGCATCTCCCAGTCGGTGAGCAGTTCGAGCAGCTGGACGAGCATCCGGCCGGTCGCGCCCCACACGGTGTAGCCGTCGACCCGGAAGAAGTGGAGCCGGATCTCCCCGTAGTGCGGGTGGTCGCGGCGCTCGGACTCGTAGTTCTCGCGGGCGGTGAGTGCGGCGACCGGGAGCACCGCGATCTCCGCGACCTCGTCGTCGCTGGGGACGTACTCGCGGTCCGGCGCGGTGCCGACGAACGGGGTGACGGCGTACTCCGAGACCGTCCGGATGTCGTCGAGGCGGCCGACCACGTCGACCTCCTCGGACCGCAGGCCGATCTCCTCGTGTGCCTCGCGCAGCGCCGTCGCCGTGAGGTCCGCGTCGCGGCTCTCGACGCCGCCGCCCGGGAAGCTCATCTGGCCCGGGTGGCTCCCGAGGTGGTCGGCGCGCTTGGTGAACAGGACGTGCGGCGCCCCGCCGCGGTCGATGACCGCGGCGAGCACGGCCGCGCGCCGCTCGGCGTCCGTCACCCGGACGGGCGTGTGGCGACGGACGCGCTCGAAGTCCATACCCCCTATGCTGGCCCGTCGGGCTTCAACGGTGCGGTCTCGTCGGACGATGCGGAGCGAGCGACGCGGGCCCTCGCCCTCCAGTCGCGCCCGCCGGGGCGCTACTCGCCCGCGCTCCCGGTCAGATCACCGTCGGCGGCGTCGCGGGCGTCCGCGTGTGCCGCCTCCGCGACCGCCGCGGGCGACACCCCCGCCTCGTCCCACGACGGCAGCCGGGTGTCCGGGCCGGGCGGCGCGATGGAGTCGGCGTACGTCCGCACCTGTCGGCGCTCCCCGCCGCGGTCGTACGACAGCCCGTTGAACGCGGCGTCGGCCGCGTACCGTTCGACGTACGACTCGGCGGTCCGGCGGTAGGCGTCCGGGAGCGTGTCGTAGTCGACGGCGACCCCGTGTTCCTCGACCGCCCGCAGCAACGCCGCGCCCACCGACCGGCTCATGTCCGAGAGCCCGGTCGGCCCGGAGACGGCGCGGTGGTCGTGCTCGTAGCTCCCGAGGTCGACCTGCGCCGCGCCGTCGACGCCGACCGCGTCGTAGGCGGCCGCCAGCGTCCCCACCTCCAGCCCCCACGTGCGCTGGAGGGGCAGCGACGCGACCACGTCGCTCGTGGCGGCGAACTCGCCGGCGAGGGCGTAGCGGAACGCCGCCATGTACGCGAGGAACTCCGAGTCGGGGGTCGCCTCGTGGAGCGCCCGGACGAGCGGCGTGTAGAACAGCCGGAACAGCCGTCCGTACAGCTGGCCGTTCTCGACGCGGGCGTAGTACCCCTTCGAGAAGTCGAACCCGTTCGCCAGCGGGAACAGCAGCCGGCGGACGTAGTCGCGGGTGTACGACTTCGTGTCCGCGTCGTGGACGACGACGTACTCCTCGCGCAGCGCCCGTCCGAGCGCGAGCCACACGTCGCGGCCCTTGCCGCGCTCGCCCGACAGCCCCGCGTCGGCCAGCAGGTCGGCGACGCGCGGCCCGTCGCACCACAGCGTCTCCAGCGGCAGGTCGAAGCCGTCGAGCCACTCGCGGAAGGCGCCCACGCGCTCGCCCGGCGCCCGGAGGGGGACGATCACCCGGGCCGGCTCCAGCGCCTCCAGCTCCGAGAGGACGCGCTCGGCGGCCAGTCCCGCGTACTCCCGCTCGGTCATCGGGACGACGACGGCCGCCCGGTCGGTCGGGGCCTCCGGCGAGCCCTCCCCGAAGGCGTGGAGCGTGGCGACCCGCTCCTGCACGTATTCCATCCCCGGATCGCACGGCGGCGCCGCGAATAAAGCCGGGTGGTCGCCGCGGCCGGCGCCTCCCGACCGGCCGGCGACGACGCGTTGAAGAATATTGTTCTTCGATACTCCCCACCGACGAGTAATTGAACAACATTCATGGGCCATGAACTACTACCACGGGGTGATGACCCGCAATCGATCGGACCTCCTCTGGATACTCGCGTTCGCCGCGCTGGTGGCGTTCGCGATCCCGTGGTTCCTGTGGGGCGACGCGACCGTGGTCGCCGGCCTGCCGCTGTGGCTGTGGTGGCACGTCGGGTGGATGGCGCTGGCGAGCGTCGCCTTCTACGCGTTCGCGCGCACCGGCGGCTGGGACCGCGGCGTCGACGCGGGGGTGATCCGGCGTGGCTGAGCTGGGCACCTCGCTCGGCATCGTCGTCGGCTACCTCGCGATCACGCTCGCCGTCGGGCTGGTGGCGTACCGACTGACGGACCGCTCGGCCGAGGACTACTACCTCGCCTCGCGGTCGGTCGGCACCGTCGTGCTCCTGTTCACGACGTTCGCGACGCTGCTGTCGGCGTTCACGTTCTTCGGCGGCCCCAACCTCGCGTTCTCGGCGGGCCCCGAGTGGATCCTCGTGATGGGGCTGATGGACGGCATCCTGTTCGCGCTGCTGTGGTACGCCATCGGCTACAAGCAGTGGCTCGTCGGGAAGGCCCACGGCTACGTGACGCTGGGCGAGATGCTCGGCGACCGCTTCGGCTCGACGGGCCTGCGCGGCCTCGTCGCGGGCGTGAGCCTCCTGTGGCTGTTCCCGTACGTGATGCTCCAACAGATCGGCGCCGGGCAGGCGCTCGTCGGGCTGACCGACGGCGCGGTGCCGTACTGGGCCGGCGCGGCGATGATCACGGTGTTCATGGTCGCGTACGTCGCCCTCTCCGGGCTGCGCGGGGTCGCGTGGACGGACACCCTGCAGGGCGTGTTCATGCTCGGCGTCGTCTGGCTCGCCGTCGCGTGGGTGGCCTCGGCCGCGGGCGGCGTCTCCGCGCTGACGGCGGGGATGGCGCAGGCGAACCCCGAGTTCGCGTCGCTCGGCGGCGGCCTCTACTCGCCGCAGTGGATGATCGGCACCGCCGTCGTCATCGCGTTCGGCGTCGCCGCGTTCCCGCAGGTGAACCAGCGCTTCTTCATGGCCGACCGCGCGGAGACGCTCAAGCGCTCGTTCGCGCTGTGGCCCGTGCTCGTGCTCCTGCTGTTCGTCCCCGCGTTCCTGCTGGGCTCGTGGGCGGTGGGCCTCGGGATCACGGTGCCCGACGGGAGCAACGTGCTCCCGATCCTGCTGAACGAGTACACGCCCGCGTGGTTCGCGGCGCTCGTCGTCGCGGGCGCGCTGGCGGCGATGATGTCCTCCTCGGACTCGATGCTGCTCTCGGGGTCGTCGTACTTCACGCGCGACCTCTACCGCCCGTTCGTCGCCCCCGACGCCAGCGACGCCCGGGAGGGGTGGATCGCCCGGGTCGGCGTCGCCGTGTTCGCGGCGTCGACGTTCGTGGCGTCGCTGCTGGTCGGCGGGGGCGGCGGACTGGACGTGCTCGTCACGCTCGGCGACACCGCCTTCGGCGGCTACGCGCAGTTGACGATCCCGCTCCTGTTGGCGCTGTACTGGGCCCGCACGACGAAGTGGGGGATGGTCGCCGGCATCGCGGCCGCCGAGGCCGTCTACATCCCGCACGCGCTGTTCGCGGGCGACGTGGCGTTCCTCTCGACGACGTACCTCACGTGGGACTACGCGCTGTGGTGCATGCTCGTGTCGCTGGTCGTGACGGTCGGCGTGTCGCTGGTGACGACCGCGGCGCCGGCGGAGAACGCCGAGAAGTTCGGCGTCGGCGCGGACTGAACCACGGCACGCTTTTGGGACACCCACCCGCACCACAGAACCGAATGCAGACACACGTCGTTCCGGTCGGCTTCGACTACGACCGGCTCATCGCGCCGCTGGTCCGCGACCAGATCGACGTGGACCGCGTCGTCCTGCTGGAGGGCGCCGTCGGCAGCGAGGCGAACGTCGAGTACTCCCGGAACCTCTCGAAGAAGCTGGAGACCGACTTCCGGAACCTGCTCGGCGCCGAGACCGAGCGGGTGCCCGTCGCCGACGTGTACGACTACGACGCCGCCTTCGAGCAGGCGTACGACCTCATCAACGCGGAACTCGACGCCGGCCGCGAGGTGTGGGTGAACGTCTCCTCGATGCCCCGCCCCGTCTCGTTCGCGTTCGCCACCGCCGCCCACTCGGTGACGCTGGAGCGGCAGGCCGACCGCGACCGCATCCACACGTACTACACGGCGCCCGAGAAGTACCTCGAGACCGAGTTGGCGGAGGAGCTGCGGGCGGACCGCGACCTCCTGCGGGACCTCCTCGACGGCGCCGCCGGGGCGGAGGGCGGCCGCCGCCGAGGGCGGGGGCGGGGGTGACACGGTCGCGGGCGTCGACGCCGACCGCGTGCGCGAGCGCCTCGACACCGCGACCGACCTGCTCGCGGAGTTCGACGAGCGCGGCACGACCATCGGCGCCAAGGAGGTCGACGGCCGCCACATCATCGAACTGCCGGTCGCCTCCTTCTCGAACGTGAAGCCGTTCGAGGAGGTGATCCTGTTCAAACTCGGCGAGGCCGGCGAGTTCGAGTCGGTGAGCGAACTCGCGAAGGCGCTGGCCGCCGAGTTGAACGAGGAGTACACCGACTCGTTCCGCTCGAAGGTGATCTACAACGTCGACCGGCTCGGCCCCGGCGGCAAGGGGTACGTCGAACAGGAGTCCCACGGGAAGTCCTACCGGACGCGCCTCTCGCGGATCGGCGAACTGTGGGTGCGCGCCCACGCCGCCGAGGACGCCTCCGACTACGAGTGGTAGGCGCCGCGGCGGCCGCGGGCGTCGCCGGTCACCGGTACCCCTCGGTCAGCCCCGCCACGACGTGGTCGTCGGCGAGCGCGAGCAGGACGACGACGGGGACGAGCGCGACCAGCGCCGCGGCGGCCGCGAACGAGGCGTTCGCGACGCGCAGCCCCCGCAGGACCGGGACGATCGGCGCCCAGTCCTGCGGGTCGCCGTTCGTCATGAGCAGCGAGAAGAAGAACTCCGTGTACACCTGCAGGAACGTGAGCACGGCCGCCGTCGCGATCCCCGGCCGCGACAGCGGGACGATCACCCGGACGAGCGCGCCCAGCCGCGTCGTCCCCTCGACACGGGCGGCGTCCTCCAGCGTGTCGGGGATCCGCGCGAAGAACGTGGTGAGGACGAAGATCGCCAGCGGCATCGTCAGCCCCGACAGGGGGATCCCGGGGCCGGCGGGCGTGTTGAACAGGTCGGGGCTCGTCGCCGTCACGCCGAACACCGACACCTCGAGCGCGCCCGACAGCAGCCGGAACAGCGGGATCACGAACGCCACCGGCGGGAAGTAGGCGACACACAGCGTGGCGATCAACAGCCACCGCTTCCCCCGGAACTCGAGGCGGCCGAAGGCGTAGCCCGCGAGGCTGGCGACGCACACCACGACGACGGTGGTGCTCGCCGCGATCACGATGCTGTTGAACACGTAGCGGGGGAACGACGACCCGACGAGGACCCCGACGAGGTTCGCGGCCGTCACCGCCTCGGGCACCAGCCCCGGCGCCACCCCGGTCGGCGTGACGGCCACGACGACCAGCCAGTAGAGGGGGAACGCGGCGAACACGAGGAAGAAGCCGACGGCGACGGCCAACAGGAGGCGGTAGGCGGCCCGCGGGTGCCGGATCGCGTTGTCGACGGCGCGGGCGATCCGTCCGGTCTCGCTCGTCACACCTCCGACGTACGGCAGGGGGCGCGTAAGCGTTCCCGTTCCGGCGGGGCGTCGACACGACCGGCCGCCTCCGAGCGGCGGCCCGCTCAGAACTCGAACCCGCGGGGGCGGCCGACGGCGCCAGCGGCGTCGCCGGCAGTCGCGCCGGCACGTCGGGGTCGTTGAACGCGCCGGGCGCCACGTCGTTGGCGGCCTCGGGGTAGAACACCGACGCGAGCGCGTGGAGCTGGTCGCGCCCGACGCCCAACTCGAACTGGCCGCCGCCGTACAGCCCGACGTCGCGGTCGCGGGCCCACTCCAGCGTGTCGGACAGCGACTCCAGCGTCCCGAAGCGCGAGGGCTTCACGTTCAGCCACTCCGGCTCCCACGGGAGCGCCTCGACGCTCTCGACGCCGGTGATCGGGTAGTCCCACGACACGCGGTGTTCGTGGCCCTCGAAGACGTGGCGCGTCTCCTCGGTGACGGCGGGGTCCTCGATCAGCGCGTCCGGGAACGACTCGAGCACCCACGCGTAGAACCCGGGGTCGGGCTCGACGTCGACGTCGGTCCCCTCGTACAGCCCCTTGAGGTCGAGGACGCGCACCTGGTCGGTCGGGAGGGCCGCGACCACCTCGTCGGTCCACTCGGGCGTCGGGTCGAGCTTGAACTGGATCCCGGGGACGCGCTCGGCGACGGCGGTCACGCGGTCCGCGGTCGGCGGCTCGCCCAACCGGGTCGACGCCGCGAACGTCACGGGGTCGCGCGACCGCCCGAGGAGGCTCGCGAGGTCGGTGTCGGACTGCCGCAACGCGAGGTCGACGGCGGCGGACTCGACGGCCCACCGGCGGTAGGCGTGGCCCGTCTTCCGGGCGGGGTCGCCCAGCGGGAACAGGTCCACGTCGTCGAGGCGGGCGGAGAACTCCCGGAACGTGTACTCCCCGGCGAGCGCGTCGAGGAAGGTCACGCCGTCGGCGGGCGTCCGCGGGTCGCGCCCGGGGTCGGCGAACAGCGCGTCGTGGTCCTCCGCGTCGTACGTGACGTCCTCGCCGCGGCCGAGTTCGCCCGCGCCGCGGAGGCGGACCGTGGTGCTCACGCGCTCGAACCCCGAGGAGGTGTCGCGGGACCGGCGCCGCAGGCCCACGGACTCGACGGTCACGGGCAGGTCCGCGACCGCGCGAAAGAGGGTCGGTGTGCTCACGCGGGGTACGTCGCCCCGGGGGACGATAACTACTCGCCCGCCCCGTCCGGGTCGACCGCTCCCGCCTCCAGCTTCGTCACCCGCGTCGCGAGCGCGAGGAACGTCGCCGTCAGGGTGAGGACGACCGCCCCCGCGGCGGCGATCTCGTGGGTCGGCGACGGGTGCGTGAAGCCGTACATCCCCTCCAGCGCCGTCTGCCCGGGCATCAGCGTGTGGTGGGGCGTGCCCACGATCGGGAGGAAGTAGTCGACGACGTCGTTGAGGCCGTACCACGCCAACGCGACGGCGACGGCCTTCACCGGGAAGTCGGAGATCCGGTACAGCAGGAACCCCTCGACGGTCATCGCGAGGTGCGAGCCGAGGAGGAACAGGTACATCGGCAGCGGCGTCGTGGCGCGAAAGCCCTCCTCGAACGCCAGGAGGACGAACGGCGTCCACAGGCCGAGCTTCCAGCAGCCGAAGAACGCCAGCGCGTTCACGTACTCGTTCGTCCGCCCGAGCAGCCACAGCCCCAGCGCGAGCGCGATGAACAGCGTCGCCACGGGCGAGTCGGGGACGAAGATCCACATCGACGGCGGCGTCCCGCCGAGTTGCCACGTGATCAGCGGGTCCGAGAGCGGCAGCGGGTGGAAGCCGTAGTACCAGAAGCCGAAGGCGGTGCCGACGAGGTTGACCGCGACGACGAGCGCGGCGACCCGGAGCCCGAAGTTCTCCATCGCCCGGGGGAGCGGCGCGACGTACCACGGCAGGTCCGGACGCTCAGGCAGGCCGTCGTCCGCGGTGAGGTCGGCGAGGAGGCTCATCCGTTGGACCGAGACAGGGGGCTTCGGGGTTTAGCGGTGGCGATGATCGACACGGCGCCGTCGCGCCGGTCGCCGACCCGGCCCACCCGAACCAGCCGTCGTTATGCCGGTGGCCCACGAGACGGCGTACAGACGTGGTCGACCGTCCGGCAACGCGCAACCCCCTGCCCGAGTCGCTCGCGGAGTTCTACCTCACGACGCCGGTCACGCTCGCGCTGTTGCTGCTCGCGAACGCGCTCGCGTTCCTCGTCGGCGTCCGCTACTACGTCGAGACGATGCCCGCGGTGGCGACGTCCCTGTGGCCGCTGTACGGCGACTCGCCGACGGCTATCGCGCTCGGCACGCTCGTGCTCGCGGCGCTGGTGCCGTTCGCCGGCTACCGCCTCTCGGCGGTGCCGCGCTCGACGCTGCTGTCCGTGCTGACGACGCTCGCGGTCGTGTGGCTCGTGAAGATGGGGCTGTGGACGTTCGTCGCGCTCAACGTCCCGTTCGTCCGGCCGGACCTCCCGAACGACCTGTACGTCGGCTTCGACGCCGACTCGCTGTGGGCGTACTGGGGGATCCTCCTCACGCACGCCGCCTTCCTCGGGGAGGCGCTGTTGGTGGCGCACGTCGGCCGGACGTCGCGGCGGACGCTCGCGGCCGTCGCCGTCCTCGCGCTCGCGAACGACGTGTTCGACTACGGCTTCCTCGTCGGCCTGCCGTTCGCGAACCACCCGCCGGTGCGGTACGACCCGGGGTGGCTGCTCGCGCTCGGGAGCCTCGCGGCGACGGTCGTCGCGGTCGCGGTCGCGGCCGTCGTCCTGCCGTCGGGCGATGACGCGTCGCGCTGACGTGGTGGTTAAATACGCGGAGGAGTTACCGGAGGTGTATGGACTCCGCGGTACTGCTCGATCTCCTCGGGAACGAGAACCGCCGGCGCATTCTCCGGCTGCTCTCGCACAAACCGTGTTACGTGACCGAGATCAGCGAGTACCTCGGCGTGTCGCCGAAGGCGGTGATCGACCACCTGCGGAAACTGGAGGACGCCGGCCTCATCGAGAGCCACACCGACGACCGCCGGCGCAAGTACTTCCACATCGCGCGGGACGTGCGGCTCGAGGTGAACGTCTCCCGGCACGGCTTCGGGACGAAGTCCGCGTACCCCGCGAACCCGAGCCTCGACATCCAGGGCCGGTGTCCCCACATGCACATCGACCTCGAACTGCGCGCGACCGACGACGGCGACGACACGGGGGAGGTGGCGGCGTTGGCCGCGGAGTTCGACCGCCTCGAGGACCTCGAGAACGAACTGTCGCTCGCCCAGCGGTGGGTCCACGGCCGGGTCACGGACCTCCTCGACCGGCTGAACGACCGCCTCGGCGTCGACGCCGACTCCCGGTTCTACGCGCAGCTGCTCGCGGCGGTGTCGGCGACCGACGGGTCGCTCCGGGCGGTCGTCGAGGAGGTCAACGCCGACCCGGAGGCCGTCGAGGAGGGGCTCCACCGCCTCGCGGACGCCGACATGCTCGTCCGCGAGGGCGACCGCTGGACGGTCGTCGGGTAGCGCGGCCGGGAGGGCCGCCGGCCGCGCCCGCGGCGCTCAGTCGACGTCCCGCGTCAGCCCGTCGCGGAGGTCGCGCCCGAAGTACAGCCCCGCGACCGACAGGAGCACGCCGACCGTGACGCCCACGCCCGCGACGGCGACGCCGTTCTCCGCGAGGAAGTCCGTCCCGAGGAGCACCCCGCCCGCCGAGAGCGTCCCGAGCAGGAACGCCCCGCCGGCCGCGAGCGCCCCCGCGACGGCCGTCTCGAGGTACGCCCGCCGCGACCGCGCCAGCCCGAGCGCGAACGCCGCCGCGAACAGCCCCACGTAGCGCGCCAGCCCGCCCACCAACGGCACCGCCGACCCCGCGACGAGCCCGGCGACGAGGACGAGCAGGGTGAGGGCGAACCCCTTCGCCGAGAACGGGGACCGGCCGAGGCGGGCGCGCGAACCGTCGGTCGCCTCGGCGTCCCCGTCCGTCTCCGCCGGCGCGTCCGCGGTCCCCCGCCGGCGGCCGCGTCGTCGCCCCCCACGTCCCGGTCGGCGGCTCCTGCAGTTCCTCGAGGCTCTTCGACATGGAGGCTACTGCGCCGCGGGCGAATATGGTTCTTGTGTCGACGCGCCGCCGCGGCGCGGCCGGCTTCGGGCGTGACGACGCGGCCGGGACCGCCGGACTACGGGGGATTCCGCCGGCCTGTTCGCCGTCGCCGCGGCGGTCGCGGACGGGCAGGTTCAAGTTCGCCCCGGCCGCTACCGGCACGTATGACCCCGAGCCCCGGAGACCGCGTCCGCGTGGAGCACGCGGCCGTCACCGACGAGGGCGTGTTGATGCCGTCGAGCGACGAGGATCACCTCGTGCTCAAACTCGAGGGCGGGTACAACGTCGGCGTCGACCGCGCCGACGCGAGCGTCGAGGTCCTCGAGGGCGGCGCCCGCGACGTGGGCGACGAGACCGACGACGGCGACGCCTCCGCCGTCGAGTTCGACGACGACCTGCCGACGATCGCGCTCATCTCGACGGGCGGCACCATCGCCTCGACCGTCGACTACCGCACCGGCGCCGTCACCGCCCGCTTCGACGCCGAGGACGTCCTCCGCGCCGTCCCCGACCTGGCGGGCCGCGCGAACTACCGCGGGCGCGTCGTCGCCAACATCCTCTCGGAGAACATGGACCCGGCGATCTGGACGGAGCTCGCCGAGGCGGTCCGCGAGGAGGTCGCGAACGGCGCCGACGGCGTCGTCGTCATGCACGGCACGGACACGATGCAGTACTCCGCGTCGGCGCTGTCGTTCGTGCTCGACACGCCGGTGCCCGTCGTGTTCACCGGGAGCCAGCGCTCGGCCGACCGCCCCTCCTCGGACAACGTGATGAACGCGGTCTGTGCCGTCGAGGCCGCGAAGGCCGACTGCGCCGAGGTGATGGTGTGTATGCACGGCACGCCCTCCGACGACTACTGTGCGCTCCACCGCGGCACCCGCGTCCGGAAGAACCACACCTCCCGCCGGGACGCCTTCGAGACGGTCGGCGCCGAGCCGCTCGGCCGCGTCGACTACGGCACCGACGAGGCCGACATCGCGGTGTCGTTCCGCGAGGGCCGCGAGTACGCCCGCCGCGGCGAGCGCGACCTCGACGTCGCGCCCGATCTCGTGGAGGACGTCGAACTGGTGAAGTTCACGCCCGGGATGGACCCCGCCGCGCTGGAGTACCTCGACGGCAAGTCGGGCGTCGTGATCGAGGGGACCGGGCTCGGCCACGTCCACACGGACCTCATCCCTCGGTTCGAGGAGCTGGTCGCGGACGGCACGACCGTCGTGATGACGAGCCAGTGTCTCGAGGGGCGCGTCTGTGACCGCGTGTACGACACGGGGCGCGACCTGCTCGACGCGGGCGTCGTCGAGGCGGGCGACACCCTCCCCGGCACGGCGAAGGTGAAGCTGATGTGGGCGCTCGCGAACGCCGCCGACCCCGCCGACGCGATGGGCCGGGATCTGGCGGGCGAACTCACCGAGGAGTCGAAGCCCTGGGTATGACCGAGCGGGAGGTCACCCGCGAGGACGCCGACCACCGCTTCGTCGTCCGGCAGGCGCGCGAGTCGGACGTCGCGGACGTCGTCCGCTTCACGCGGGACACGTGGGGGGACAGACACGGCGACTACCTGCCCGACGTGTTCGGCGAGATGGTCGCCGGCGACGGGCCGGCCCAGCACACGCTGGTGATCGACGTCGACGACGGCGACGACGTCGCGGGCGTGCTCCAGTGCGTCATGCTGTCCGACTCGGAGGCGTGGGCGCAGGCGATGCGTGTCAACCCCGACTACCGCGGGCACGGCCTCTCGCCCGAGCTGTCCCGGGCGGCGTTCCGGTGGGCGCGCGACAACGGCGCCGTGGTCTGTCGCAACATGGTGTTCTCGTGGAACGTCGCGGGGCTCGGGCAGTCGCGTTCGGTCGGCTTCGGGCCGGCCACGGAGTTCCGCTGGCTCCAGCCCGACCCCGACGCCGACGCCGACCCGGACCTCGACGTCGTCGCGGACCCGGACGCCGCGTGGGCGTTCTGGAGCGCCAGCGACGCCCGCGACCACCTCCGGGGGCTCGCGCTCGACGCCGCGGAGTCGTGGGCCTGCTCGGAGCTGACCCGCGACGACCTCCGCGCGGCGGCCGACCGCGACGGGCTGTTCGTCGTGCGCGACGGCGGCACCCGGGCGATGTCGGCGCTGGCGTACACGTACGACCGCGAGGACGACGACGGCGAGCCGGTGACGTGGGGGATCTACCACGTCGCCGCGTGGGCCGACGCCGCGGCGCTCGACGCGCTGACCGACGCGGTCGCCCGCGACGCCGCCGCCCGGGGGGTCGACGCCACCCGGATCCTGATCCCCGAGAGCGCGCGGTGGGTGTCCGACGCCGCGGCGACGCGGACGGCGGTGTCGGACGAACCCGACTTCGTGATGGCGGCCGACCTCACCGACGGGTCGCTGTACTGACGCACGGGCGGTCCGACGGCGACGGACGGCCCGGGTGCTGGACGGGCCGGGCGACCGCCGCCGGAGTTATCCTCCCCGGGGTGGTGTCGGGCGACATGGACCTCACAGTCGCGACCGCTGCGCCGCCGCTCCAGTTCGGCTTCATCGACCCCGGCATCTTCGGCCTCCTCAACGTGATCGTCGCGGTCGTCGTGGGCTACTTCACCTACCAGGACGCGAAGGGGCGCCGCACCGACTCGCCGAAGCTGTGGGCCGGGGGGATGGCGCTGGCGTCGCTGTTGTTGAACCTCGTCGGCTTCCTCCTCGCGTTCGCGGTGTACTACCTCGTCGTCATCCGCGACTGACTGTCGACGGAACTAACTGGGGAGGTGTCGATCGGCGGATATGGTTGCCCTCCCGCTGTTCGCCGGACTCCCCGGCGGCGTCGAGCTGCTGATCGTGTTCTTCATCTTCCTCCTGGTGTTCGGGCTGTTGATCCCGATCGGGATGGCCTACTGGGTGTACCGCGACGCGACGGCGCGCGGCAACGACGACGCCACCCTGTGGGCGCTCGCGACGGTGCTGGCGGGGCTGTTCGTCTCCGTGTTCGGCGCCGGCGCGGTCCTGTTGTTGTACGTCCTCGTCGGCCGCGAGTAGCCCGGGCCGTCCGGGACCGCGACCGCGGGGCCAACGGCTATATCGCCGCGTGCGCTCGCGGGGGTATGGCCGCGGCCACGCTGTTCGGCGCGATCCCCGGAAGCTCGGTGCTGTTGCTCGTGGTGTTCGTCGTCGTCCTCCCGCTGGCGGTCGTCTACTGGCTGTACCGCGACGCGATGGCCCGCGACGTCGCGAGCCTCGAGCTGTGGGTCGTCGCGTGCGCCGTCGCGGGCGCGGTGGGGACGGTCGTCGGCTCGCTCGTCGTCGCCGGGCTGTACCTCCTCGTCACGCGCCGGTGAGGGTGGACGGGGTGTCGTCGGCTCAGATCTGGACGACCCACGCGCGGTAGTCCTCGGGGCGGTCGTACACCGCGACGAACGCGCGGTCGAGGAAGCCGGCGAGCCGGTTGGCGTCAGAGCGCGCCGAGATACGGACGTTCGTCCCCTCGGCCTCCTCGGGCGTCTCCTGTGCGTCGATGCGGAACTCCGGGTAGTCGTCGAGCAGGTCGTGCAGTCGCGACAGCTCCTCGTCGGTGCAGTCGAGGTTGAACGTCTTCTCGGCGAACTGGATCCACGGCGGCGGCGCCTCAGCCGACGCGTCGTCGTCGTCGTCGTCCCCCTCGTCGTCCGCCGCGGCGTCGCCCGACGCGCCGAACTCGACGGGCTCGCGCGGCGGCTCGACCTCGACGGTGAGGAACGCGCTCCCCCCGCTCGCGGTGGGCGGTGACGGCGTCGGCGAACAGTTTCCGGCGGTCGGCGGCCGTGTCGGCGTCGAAGCGGGTCATACCCCCTCCCTACTCGCGAGCGACGCAAAAACCGGGCGGTCGGCCGTGGACGGGGCGTCACCGTCTCTGCCCGCGAACCGCGCCGGAATCCGCACGCCTTTCACCGTGGCCCCGGACCGAGCAGGTATGAGCGACCACCGAATCCTGCTGCTCGGACCGCCGGGCGCGGGGAAGGGGACGCAGGCGAAGCGCCTCACCGCCGAGTACGGCCTCGACCACATCACGACCGGCGACGCGCTCCGCCAGAACAAGGACATGGAGACGGAGTACGGCACGCCCGGCGAGTTCATGGACGCCGGGGAACTCGTGCCGGACCCGGTCGTCAACGAGATCGTCGTCGCCGCGCTGGCCGACGCCGACGGCTTCGTGCTCGACGGCTACCCGCGCAACCTCGACCAGGCGGAGTTCCTCGGCGAGGAGACGGACCTCGACTACGTCGTGTTCCTGAGCGTGCCCGAGGACGTGCTCGTCGAGCGGCTCACCGGTCGGCGCGTCTGCGACGAGTGCGGCGCGAACTACCACGTCGAGTTCGACCGGCCCGAGGAGGCCGGCGTCTGCGACGAGTGCGGCGGGGAGTTGGTCCAGCGCGAGGACGACACCGAGGACACCGTCCGCGAGCGCCTGCGCGTCTACCGCGAGAACACCGCGCCGGTCGTCGAACACTACCGGGAGGAGGGATCGCTCGTCGAGGTGTCCGGCGAGGGGACGCCCGACGAGGTGTTCGAGAACCTCCGCGACGTCGTCGAGGGCTGAGCGGCGGCGGGAGCCGCCCGCGCGGCGGCGCCGAGAGTACAACCTTCTTACGTGGCTGTCGCCTACCGCGGGTAATGGCACGAATCGAGAAGCGCGTTCGGGAGCTCGCGGGCGAGCCCGAGATGCGCGAGGCGATCGAGATCGTCCTCGAGCGCGCGGACGACGGCGAGATCCAGTGGGTCGACGTGCGCGAGGACCTCACGAGCGGCCAGTGGGGCCGGCTCATCGAGCGCGGCGTCCTCGAGGACGGCGAGTCCGGCTTCGCCCTCGCCGACCGCGAGGCGATCGAGGCGGGGCTGGAGTCCCCCGAGGAGTCCGACCTGGCGACCGGGAGCGACGTCGACATCCCCGACTCCGAGGGCGCCTCCTGGAGCATCTACGACAAGGCGGCCGGCGTCGTGACGCTGCTGTTCTTCGTCGGCTACTCCTACGGGCCGGTGCGCAACGTCGTCGGTCGGAGCATCGACACGGTGCTCGGGCCGCTGCAGGACGTCCTCCCGCTGTACGCGGTGATCATCGTCATCGCGACGCTGACCGGGCTGTACTCCACGCTCCTGCGGGCGAACCTGATGGACATGGACCGCATGGCCGCGTACCAACAGCGGATGAAGGACATCCAGGAGCGCCGCAAGGAGGCGAAGGAGCGCGGCGACGACGACGCGATGGAGGCGATCCAGGAGGAGCAGATGGAGGCGATGGGCGACCAGCTCGGCATGTTCAAAGAGCAGTTCCGCCCGATGGTGTGGATCATGGTGTTCACCATCCCCGCGTTCCTGTGGATGTACTGGGGGATCGGGTTCCGCGGCGCCGAGGGCGTGTGGACGAACCTCCAGCCCATCGTCGTCCCCATCTGGGGCGAGGTCGCGTGGACGGAGACGCTGTTCATCATGCCCACGTGGATCATCTGGTACTTCCTGTGCTCGATGGCGTTCACCCAGATCATCCAGAAGGGGCTGAACATCTCGATGTCGCCGTCGACGTAAGCCGACGCGACCGACCGCTTCTCCCGACCGCCCGCGGCGACGCCGCCCGCGACGCGGCTACCGCGTCGCCGTCTTCCACTCCCTGAGTCCGACGACCCCGCCGCCGTGTTCCTCGGGGTCGGCCGCCGTCGCCGCCCACACGAACATCGGCGCCACGTCCGCCGGGTCGCGCCCGCCCTGATGGCCGGTGAGCGCGGTGTCCACCAGACCCAGGTCCAGCGTCATCGCCGTCGCGTCGAGGTCGGCGTCCGCCTGCCGCACGACCGCCTCGGCGGCGGCCTTCGACACCGCGTACGCGCCCATCCCCGGCTTGGCCTCGCGGGCGATCGACCCCGAGGGGACGAGCACGCGGGCGCCCTCGGTCAGGTGGGGAGCGGCCTCGTGGACGGTGGCGAACACGCCCCGCACGTTGGTCCGGAGGGTGTCGTCGAAGCGGCTGTACGGCTCCTCGCCGAGCGGCATCTCCCCGGGCGTGCCGTGGTTGACGCCGGCGTTGGCGACCACGACGTCGATGCCCTCGCGGGCGCCCGCGCGGGCGGCGTGTTCGACGAGGCGTTCGAGGTCGTACTCGTCGCGCACGTCGGCGCGGAGCCCGGAGACGTCGCCGGACTCGGCGAGCGCGTCGACGGTCCCGTCCACGTCGTCGCCGTTCCGCGAGCAGACGACGACGTGGGCGCCCTCGGCGGCGAACGCCGCGGCGACGGCACGGCCGACGCCCCGCGTGCCGCCCGTCACGACGACTGTTGCTTCGTCCATACCCGTCGATGGGACGGCACGGACGTATCGGTTGTGGGCGCGGCGGCCGTCCGAGTCGAACGACGGCGTCCCGATCGCGACCCCGCGGTCGGCCGGCGCGTCCGCCCACTCTTTATCAACCACCGGGGTGTAAATCGTCCAATGCGAACACCTCGGGACCGCTCCTCGCTGGCCGGCGAGGACGTGGTCGTGATCGGCGGCGGCTTCGGCGGCCTCTCGACCGCCTGCTACCTCGCGGACGCCGGCGCGGACGTCACCGTGTTGGAGAAGAACGAACAGCTCGGCGGGCGTGCCTCCGTGCTCGAGGAGGACGGCTTCCGCTTCGACATGGGCCCGTCGTGGTACCTGATGCCCGACGTGTTCGAGACGTTCTTCGGCCACTTCGACCGCGAGCCGTCGGACTACTACACGCTGTCGCGGCTCGACCCGCACTACCGGATCTTCTTCAAGGACGGCGACCGGGTCGACATGGTCCCCGACCTCGACCAGAACCGCGAGACGTTCGAGTCGTACGAGGCGGGCGCGGGCGACGCCTTCGACGACTACCTCCGGAAGTCCGAGCGCAACTACGAGATCGGGATGGAGCACTTCGTGTACGAGCACCGCGACGACCTCCGCGACTTCGTCGACCCGGACGTGCTCCGCTACTCGTGGGGGCTGTCGCTGATCGGCTCGATGCAGGACCACGTCGAGGAGTACTTCGACCACCCGAAGCTCCAGCAGATCATGCAGTACACGCTGGTGTTCCTCGGGGGGTCGCCGCACAACACGCCGGCGCTGTACAACCTGATGAGTCACGTCGACTTCAACCTCGGCGTCTACTACCCCGACGGCGGCATCGGCGCCGTCGTCGACGGCATCGTCGAGGTGGGGTCGGAACTGGGCGTCGAGTACGTCACGAACGCGCCCGTCACGGCGATCAAAGGGCAGCGCGGCGGCTTCAAGGTCGAGACGGCCGCCGGCGACCCCGCCGAGGGTGCGGTCGGGGCCGTCGCCGACGGCGGCGCGGCGGCCGCGACGCCGACCGCGGGCGCCGGCGAGGCGTACTACCCGGACCTGGTCGTGAGCGACGCCGACTACGCCCACACCGAGCAGGAACTGCTCGCACCGCGCAAGCGCCAGTACGACGCCGACTACTGGGAGTCGCGCACGTACGCCCCGTCGGCGTACCTCCTGTACATGGGCGTCGAGGGCGACGTGGAGGAACTCGCCCACCACACCCTCGTGCTCCCGACCGACTGGGACGACCACTTCGAGGCCATCTTCGACGACCCCGCGTGGCCCGACGACCCCGCCTACTACCTGTGTGTCCCCTCGAAGACCGACGACACCGTCGCTCCCGAGGGCCACTCGAACCTGTTCGTGCTCGTCCCCATCGCCGCGGGGTTGGAGGACACGCCCGAACTCAGGAGCCGGTACCGCTCGCTCGTCCTCGACGACATCGCCGCCAACACGGGCGTCGACCTGCGCGACCGGCTCGTCTACGAGAAGGAGTTCTGCGTCGACGACTTCGCCGGCCGCTACAACTCGATGAAGGGCTCCGCGCTCGGCCTCGCGCACACGCTCCGCCAGACCGCACCGTTCCGCCCAGGCCACGAGTCCGCGAAGGTCGACGGGCTCTACTTCACTGGGTCGACGACGACGCCCGGCATCGGCGTCCCGATGTGTCTCATCTCCGGCCTGCTCACGGCGGAAGTGATGGCCGGGTCCGCGTAGACGGATGGAGGCGTACGCCGGCGTCGCCGCGCGGGGCCGCTACCTCCTGAAGCTGTCGCGCCCGCGCTTCTGGTTCTACCTCGCGGGCCCGGTCGTCGTCGGCGTCGCCTTCGGCGCCGCGAGCGTCCCGGAGCTGTTCCGCCCCGCCAACGTCCTGCTGTTCGGCTACTTCGTCCTCCCGGCGAACCTGTTCCTCTACGGCGTCAACGACGTGTTCGACCGCGACGTCGACGAGGCGAACCCGAAGAAGGAGGCCAAGGAGGTCCGCTACGCGGGCGGGCCGCTCGTCCCGGCGGTCGTCGTCGGCTCGCTCGTGCTCGGGGCCGGCACCTTCGCGATCACGCCGACGGCGGCGTGGCCGTTCCTCGCGGGCTTCTTCCTGCTCGGGGCGGAGTACTCCGCGCCGCCGTTCCGGTTCAAGACGACGCCCCTGCTCGACTCCGTGTCCAACGGGCTGTACGTGTTGCCGGGCGCGGCCGCGTTCGCGCTGGTCGCCGGGCAGGCGCCGCCGCTCGCGGCGCTGGTCGGCGCGTGGCTGTGGGCGATGGGGATGCACACGTTCTCGGCCATCCCGGACATCGTACCGGACCGCGAGGCCGGCATCCGTACCACGGCGACGGTGCTGGGCGAGGAGCGGACGTACGCCTACTGCGCCGTCTGTTGGCTCGCGTCGGCCGTCGCGTTCGCCGTCGTCGACAACCGCATCGGCGTCCTCCTGCTCGCGTACCCGGTCGTCGTGTTCGGCATCTACTGGTCGGGGATCGCGGTCGACCGCGCGTACTGGTGGTACCCCGCCATCAACACGGTCGTCGGCGCCGTCCTCACGATGGGCGCGCTCACCCGCATCGTCCCGCCGGAGGCGGTGTTGCCGTGAGCTCCGACACCCGCGCGGGCCGCCTCGCGGACCTCCGGGAGGCGCTCCCCACGGACCGCCGCGAGGCGGAGACGCGCCTCGACGCGCTCGTCCGCGACAACCGCTTCACCATCTCCGTCGTGTTCCCGGTGGTGGGCGCGGTCCTGCTCGTCGCCAGCGCGGAGGGCGTGTTCGACGGGACGCTCCTCGAGCCGCTGGCGTTCAACGGCGGCATGATCCTGCTCGGGACGCTCGTGATGCGCTCGCCGCTGGTCGTCGGGCTGGCGCCGCTCGTGGGGCGGCGCGAACTCGCCGGGATCGGGCTGTTGTCGGCGTACGCCTACGGCGTCGAGTACGTCGGCGTGACGACCGGCTGGCCGTACGGCGAGTTCGAGTACCTCGTCGCGCTCGGGCCGGAGCTGGGCGGCGTCCCGCTCGGCCTCCCGGTGTTCTTCCTCCCGCTCGTGGCGAACGCCTACCTGCTGTGTCTGCTCCTGTTGGGCGACCGCGCCGAGCGCACCCTCGTCCGCCTGCTGGCGGTGATCGCGCTCGTGCTCACGATGGACGTGGTGCTCGACCCGGGCGCCGTCGCGCTCGGCTTCTGGGCGTACACGGGGTACGCCGACGCCGGCGCGCTCGGCGTCCTCACCGGCGAGGGGTTCTACGGCGTCCCGCTGTCGAACTACGCGGGGTGGGTCGTCTCGGCGACGGTCGCGGTGGTCGTCCTCGACGCGGCGTTCGACCGGGCCGCCCTGCGCCGCCGGCTGGCCGACTGCGAGTTCGTCCTCGACGACATGGTGAGCTTCGTGCTCCTGTGGGGCGGGGTGAACCTCTGGTTCTGGAACCCGGTCGCCGCCGTCGTGGCGGCGGGCATCGGCGTCGGTCTCGTGCGGGCCGACCGCTTCGACGCGTCGCTGTTGCGGGACGCGTTCTGACGGAGCCGGGGAGACGCTCCGACGGAGCCGGGGAGGGAGCTACCGCGCGGGGACGCGGTCGGCGTGACCGGCGCCCGAGCGGTTCGGCTCGCTGTCGCCGTACGGGACACAGGAGACGCGCCGGAACACCGTCTCCGGGTCCTTGCAGCGGAACCACGCCCACCGGGTCTTCGCGAGCAGTTTCAGCTTGCGGTACGTCGACAGCTCCGGTGTCGCGGTGAGGGTGTCGTAGCCGCGCTCGCGGATGACGGCGTGGTGCTCGGCGTACAGCACCGCCGCGAGCAACACCGCGAACTGGCAGTCCTCGGGGAGGTACTTGATGCCCGCGACGCCCTCCTTGTACAGCGACTCCGCGCGGCGCAGTTCGTGGCGCATCACGGCCTCGACGCGCTCGTCGAACTCGAACCGCTTCAGCTGCGCCTCGGTGACGCCGTACTCGCGGAGCGTCTCCTGGGGCAGGTACACGCGGTCGAGGTCGACGATGTCCTCGCGCACGTCCCGCAGGAAGTTCGACAGCTGGAACGCGTCGCCCAGCGCCGTCGCGTGCGGGAGCGCCGCCTCCGGCTCCTCGGGGTCCATGACCGCGGTCATCATCCGCCCGACCGCGGAGGCGGAGCCGTCCATGTACGCCTCCAAGTCGGCGTACGTCTCGTACCGCTCCGTGTCGATGTCCGAGCGCATCGCGTCGACGAACGTCTCCACGTCGGCGTGGGCGATGTCGTGCTCCTCCACCAACTCGGCGAACGCCGACAGCACCGGGTCGTCGGTCGGCGTGCGGCCGAGGGCGGCGTCGCGGAGGCGGTCGAGCTCCCGGCGCTGCTCGTCGGGCGGGGCGGTGTCCTCGGCGTCGACGACCTCGTCGGCGACGCGGAAGAACGCGTACAACACGTAGGTGGGTTCGCGCACGCGCTCCGGGAGGACGCGGGTCGCGAAGTGGAAGGTCTTCCCCGTGCGTTGCTGGATGCGCTTGCTCCGTGCGATCTGGTCGTCCGCTACCATCGCTGGGTCGGCGCACCCCACGCTCCGGCGGATTCCTGACGTCGACGCATTTGAATACTGTCCGGTACGACGGCCGACACCATAACAGTTGGTGCGACTCGCGGCTTGCGGTTTCCCGGCCGATCCGACCCGACGGAATTCCGTCAGATCCGGATCCGTGTCGTCGGCACACGTCGCGTCCCGGCGCGCGCGCCTCACCCGTAGAAGGGGTCCGAACAGTCGAACACCACGCCGTGTCGCGGACACACGTACTCGCAGTGGCGGTGGACCATCGCCGTGCCGCAGTACGGGCACGGTCGGGTCCGCTTGACCGACTCCCCGGTCGTCTCGTCGGCGTCGCCCATGGGTCGACTCGGGCCGCCCCGCGCATAGCCGTTCGGATAGCGGGCCGGGCGGGTCGGAGGCCGCGGAACCGATTTACGGCGGCGACCCGTGGTACGCACGAATGGAGCCCCCCGACCCCCGCCGCCTCGCCGTCTTCGCCGCCTCCGGCGTCGCCGTCGTCGCCGGGACGTTCCTCCTCACGGGGTTCACCCCCCGGTGGGTCGTCGTCGCGATCGCACAGACGGTGCTGTTGGCGCTGCCCGACGCCGTCCTCGCCTCCGGCATCCAGGGGCTCGGGAGCACCGCGCAACCGCTCCTCGTCGTCGGGTCGGCCGGCCTCGCGGTCGCGCTGTTCGGCGGCCTCGCGCTCCTCGCGACCCGGTTCGGCCGCGGCGCCGGCCGCGAGCGCGCGGAGACGGTGTTCCTCGTGGGCGCCGTCCAGGCGTTCGCGGCGTTCCTGCTGACGATCACGCCGGCGGCCGCGGTCGTCGGCGGGCTCTTCGGCGGGGCGGCGGTCGCCCTCGGCGGCCGCGCGGCGACGGGGCCGGTGGATCGGGCGGACCGGCGGGGGTTGTTGCGCTCGACGGGTGTCGCCGCGGTCGCGCTGGGGGCCGCGGGCGCGGGACCGCTCGTCCGCGCCGTCCGGGCGGCGACCGGATCCGAGGACGAGGCCGCGACGCCCGAGCCGGACCCGCTGGCGCGGCGCCTCCTCGAGACGGCGGCGGCGCGGTCGTTCTCGCTGTCCGGCGCCGAGCCGCTCGTGTCGGAGTCGTTCTACGTGGTCGACAAGAACGCCGCCGACCCGGACGTCGACGCCGACGAGTGGACCCTCTCGGTGACGGGCGCCGTCCGCGAGGAGGCGACGTTCGACCTCGCGGAGTTGCGCGAACGGGCGGCCGAACACCGGTTCGAGACGCTGCGGTGCGTCGGCGACCCGAGGAACGGCCGCAAGACGGACACCGCCCTCTGGACGGGCGTTCCGGTCGCCCCCCTGCTGGAGGAGGCCGGCGTCGACCCCGACGGCTGCTGTGTGATGCTGCGCGCGGCCGACGACTACTACGAGGAGTTCCCGCTGTCGGCGCTGGAGGACGGCTTCCTCGCGTGGGGGATGAACGGCCGCCCGCTCCCGAAGGGCCACGGCGCGCCCGTCCGGGCGCTCGTCCCCGGCCACTGGGGCGAGATCAACGTGAAGTGGCTCACCGAGATCGAGGTGCTCGAGGAGGAGGCGACCGGCTACTGGGAGGAGCGCGGCTGGCACGGCACCGGCCCGGTGTCGACGGTGGCGAAACTCCACCACGTCGAGCCCCGCGACGACGGCACGGTGTCGGTCGGCGGCCACGCCTACGCGGGCACCCGCGGCGTCTCGGCTGTGCAGGTGTCGACCGACGGCGGCGACACGTGGACCGACGCGGAGCTGACCGAGCGCCTCCCCGGCCCGACGCCCGCCGACGCGGCGCCAGACGACTCCGCCGTCGGCGCCGGCGAGGCGGCCGACGCGTGGCGCGGCTGGCGCCACGAGTACGAGGCGACCGACACCCACGAGGTGGTCGTCCGCGCCGTCGAGGCGGACGGCACCGTCCAGCCGAGCGCGGAGACCGACCCGTACCCCTCGGGGGCGTCGGGGTGGGTCGCCGAGACCGTCCGCCCGTAACGATCGGAGGCGTTATTAATCGCAGTCTCGGCGTTAGCAACATGACCGACCACAGCACCGACACCGCCGGTGTCCGTGCGACGGGCCGCGGCCGGACCCTCGGCGTCGTCTCCGCCGCCGCGTTGGTGGCGGCGACGGCGCTGGCGCTCCTCACGGGTCGGACACACCTGTTCGCGATCGCGTGGATCGCGTTCGCCGGGATGGCGATCGCGGGCTGGTTCGGCGGACGGACGCCGAGCACCCACACCGGGACGCTCGTGTGGGGGTACGGCCTCGCCGCGGGCGCGATGATCACCAGCGCCGCGGTGTTCGTCCTCCCGCAGGCGATGGGCCAACACCCGCGGTACGGCGGCTTCGGCGTGGCGTTGGGCCTGCTCGTGGGGTACGGCGCCCACACGCTCGGCCACCGGCTGGCACACATGGACCTCCCCATCGACCGGTCGCTCGCCGAGTTGACCGCCCACGCGGTCAGCGCCGGCGCGATCATCGGCATCGTCTACGGCAACATGCCGGACCCCGGCCTCCTGCTCGGCGTCGCCATCGTCTCGCACAAGGGCCCCGCGGGGTACGCCGCGGTCCACCGGTTCGTCGGCCGCGGCGGCGACTGGTCGGCCGTCCTCCTGCCGGCGGCCGGCGTCGGCGTCGCCGCCGTCGCCTCCTCGTTCCTCGCGCTCCCCACGTCGGCGCCGCTGCGCGGCGTCGTCTTCGGCTTCGCGACCGGCGTGTTCCTCCACGTCGCGATGGACTTCCTCCCGCAGTGTGAGATCGGCAGCGAGGTCCACGAGTCGCTCGAACACGAGGGCGACGCCCACGCCCTCCTCGACCGGCTCCGCGTGCACGCCGTCGCGAGCACGGCGCTGGGCGGGCTGGCGGTGTTCCTCGCGTGGCTCGTCGTCGCGTAGGGGTACGGCGCGGCGCGGGCCGGCGGTCCCGCGGGGGAGTCAATTCGTGAGGCGACGGATCTGCCGGGAGACGCCCGCGGCCGCCACCAACAGCACCGCGAGGTTGAACGCGGCGGTGACGAGCGACCGGTAGTCGTCGGTGACCCACCGCGTGATGGTCCGCGAGACGGCGGTGTAGAACTGGACGCCGGCCACGAGCGCGAGCAACAGCAGCGCCGCCAACAGCACGTAGTTCACGTACCGGCTCACGTCGCCGGAGACCAGCCCGCCGGCCTCCTCCTCGCCCGTCGTCGATACGCCCTCCGTGCCGCCGTCGTGTGCGTGTTCCTCGCTCATGATCGCGTCCTCCGGACCGCCAGCAGCGCCGTCCCGGCCAGCGCGACGAGCGCGACGGCCGGCCCGAAGCCCGGGGCCGACGCGCCCGTCTCGGTCGCCGCCGGCGTGTCGCGTCGCTCGTCGCTCACGTCGTCGTCGGCGAAGTCGCCGACCTCGAACTCGACCTCGCGGCGCGTCTCGTTGGCCGCGATGGTCTCGGTCGGGTCGAGGTTCGCCACCGACCGCGCGGTGTCGACGAGGACGCCGTCGCGGTACACCGCCGCGTCGACGTAGTAGTTGTACTCGCTGGGAACGGTCAACTCGGTCGTCGCGTCGGCGGTGCGGCCGGGGCCGATGTCGCCAACGGTCGTCGCGCCGCGCGCGGCGACGAGGTTCGACTCCGCCTGCCGGAGGATCACCTCGACGCGCACGTCGCCGCTGGGCTCGACGCCGCCGTTGGTCAGCGACGCCGCCACCGAGAGCGTCGTCCGGTTCGCGTCGCCGTCGACCGACGCGACCGACACCGCCAGCGGCGGGACGGCGTCGCTCCTGGTGAAACGGACCTCCGTCCCCAGCGCCTCCAGCCCCGACACCTCGGTCCGGTCGCCGTCGACGGACTGCCCGTCGCGGAAGACGACCGTCTCGATCACGTAGCCGCCCTCGCGGGGCACGCGGAGGCTCGTGTTCACCGGGACGCTCCGGTCGCCGGTCAGTTCGTCGAGTTCGGTCGTCGTCTCCGCCACCAACAGGCCGGACTCGGCGTCGTACGCGCGGTAGCGGACGGTCACGTTGTCCGTCGGGGGCCCGCCGTGGCCGATGCGCGCGTCGAGCCGGAGGGTCGCCGTCGCGCCGTCGACCTCCGTGGGGGTGATCGCCGGCGACTCGGCGATCGACACCCGACCGGGCCGTGTGAACTCCTCGGCGTCCGGGTTCGCGAGGACGCCGGGAGCGACGGCGACGCCGAGGAGGGCGACGAGCAGGACGACGGCCGCGCCCGCGACCAGCCGTCGTTCTCGTGTCATGCGGGCGACGGTGCACGGGCCCGCGATAAACGCTTTGTGCTCCGACACGTCGCGGCGTCGCCGCGGGCCCGCGATCGTGTCGAACAGTTACCACGGCCGCGCGCGACCCACAGGGTATGCTGTACGTCGTCGCGACGAACTCGACCGAACGCAGCGAGGCGCTGTGCGACTACCTCGAGGGGCGCCTCGGGGACGACGACACGGTCCACGCGATCAACTCCCAGCGCGGCGGCGACCACACCTCGCGGGCGCAGTTGGAGCGCGGCACGGAGGCGCTCGCGGTCGTCAACGAGCGGCTGTCCGGCGTCGCCGACGTCGAGACGCACCAACTCGTCCGGGGGAACGCCCCGGCGGCGGACGTCCTCGCGTTCGTCGACCGGTACGGGGCCGACGAGATCGTCATCGGCGTGCGCAAGCGGACGCCCGACTCGAAGACCCTGCTCGGGAGCGTCGCACGGGACATCCTGCTGGACTCGACCGTGCCGATCCGCGTCGTCCCGGTGTCGGGCGGTCGGTGAGCGTCCGCGGCCGCCGGGACGGGGGCGCCGCACGTGGTCGGCGGTAGGGTTATGCGCCGGGGGGCCGGGGGATCCGACGATGCTGTTCGTTCTCGCCACCAACTCCGTGCACACCAGCGAGCGACTGTGCGACTACCTCGGCGACCGCCTCGCTCCCGGCGACGCGGTCCACGCGGTCAACGCCCACCCCGGCGGCGACGCGACGAGCTCCGAGGACGCGCGCGAGGGCGAGAACGCCCTCGAGACCGTCGCGGCCGAACTCGGCTCGGTCGACGGCGTGTCGGTGGAGACCCACCAGTTCATCCGCGGGAACCAGCCGGCCGACGAGGTGCTCGCGTACGCCGACGAGGTCGGCGCCGACGAGTTCGTGATCGGGATCCGCAAGCGGTCGCCGACCGGGAAGGCGCTGTTCGGCAGCGTCGCGCAGGACATCCTCCTCGGGTCGAACCTCCCGCTCCGCGTCGTCCCGCGCGAGCAGGTCTGACACCGTCGCCCGCGCGACCCGCCGCGGTCCGTTCGCCTTGCCTCGTCGTCCCGTGCCCCCTCCGCCGATGGCTGGCGTGATCCGGTACCACGCCGGTAGAGGGTTCAAGTCGGTCCCGGCCGTCGGCCAGTCCATGGCTGGGGCAGTGTTCCGGGACGGCGAAGTCGTGGAACTACGAACGGTCGAGGCGGACGACACCGAGTTCCTCCGTGACCTGATCAACGACCCGCAGGTCCGCGCCGGCATCGCGAACCGAGTCCCGAAGACCCTCGACGACGAGCGCGAGTGGGTCGACTCGCTGGGCGGCGACGGGGAGGCGAACTTCCTCGTGTGCGTCGACGGCGAGCCGGTCGGCACCATCGGCCTCCGGCGGCGACACGACCCCTCGTTCGGCACGTGGAGCCTCGGGTATCTGATCGCCCCCGCCGACTGGGACAACGGCTACGCGACCGACGCGGTCCGCGAGGCGACGGCGTACGCCTTCGAGGAACGCCGCGCCGGCAAACTGTTCGCGACGGTGTACGAGACGAACCCGGCGTCGGCGCGCGTGCTGGAGAAGGTCGGGTTCGCCGAGGAGGCTGTCCTCCGGGGCGAGGCGTTCGTCGACGGCGAGCGTGTCGACATGCGACGCTTCGGCCTGTTGGCCGAGGAGTGGGACGGGGGCCGGGACTGACCGGCCGCCGCTCACGCTACTCCAGCAGCTCCTCGGCGAGCATCGGCACGAACGTCCCCACGTCCGTCACCATCCCGACCGCCTGCGCGGAGCCGCGGTCCAGCAGCTGCGTGACGGTCGCGGGGTTGATGTCGACGCAGACGGTCCGCGTCGTCGACGACAGGCAGTTCCCCACCGCGACGGAGTGCAGCAGCGACGACAGCATGAGCACGAGGTCGGCCTCGTGGGCCTGCCGGCGGATGGCGTTCTGCGCCTCGACGGCGTCGGTGATCGTGTCCGGCAGGGGGCCGTCGTCGCGGATGGAGCCCGCGAGCACGAAGTCGCGGTCGTTCGTGACGCACTCGTACATGACGCCCTCCTCGACGAGGCCCTCCTCGACGGCGGCCTCGATGCCGCCCGCACGGATCACCTCGCTGATCGTGTAGATGTGGTGTTTGTGCCCTTTGCGCGGGTGTTCCATCGTCTCGACGTCCATCCCGAGGCTGGTGCCGTACATCGACCGCTCCATGTCGTGGACGGCGAACCCGTTGCCCGCGGAGACGGCGTCGACGTACCCCTCGCGCACCAGCCGGGCGAGACCGGGGCCGCCGCCGGCGTGGATCACCGCGGGGCCGGCGACACACAGCACGCGCCCGCCCTGCGCCTTCGTCTCGGCGATGGCCTCGGCGATGTCGCGGATCAGCGAGCGCGAGGGGCGCTCGGCGGAGACGCCGCCGCGCATGAAGCCGAACGGCCCCGAGGAGTCCCGCGGGCGCTCGGGCGGGCGCACCCTGATGCCCGCGTCGCCGGTGACGACGCTGTCGCCGGCTTCGATGGCGTTGAGCACCTTCGTCCGGGCCGTCACCTCGTCGGGGCCGCCGTTCTCCACCACCACGGCGCAGTCCATCTCGATGTCCGCGACCGGCACCCACTCGCCGTCGATGCGGACGTCCGTCGGGTGGTTCGTCGTCGAGTAGAAGCCGTCGGGGACGACGTTGTCCGCGGGCGCCGGCTCCAGCGTGGCGTCGGTCGGCGACGCCAGCGTCGCCCCGGACTGGTGGAGTTCGTGGAGGATCGGCTGGAGCGACGCCTCGTCCTCGGCGATGACGCGCATCCGGCAGTACGACTCCGCCGTCTTGGTGGTGCCGACCGAGAACTCCTCGATGTCGAACTCGCCGCCCAGGTCCATGACGACGGTGAACGCCCGCTCCATCAGGCCGGAGTCGATGATGTGGCCCTCCAACTCGACCACGTCGCTGACAGTCATACCTCACCTCCGCCCCCGGTCCGTGAAAAGCTCCCCGTGCCCGCGATATCGGCCGCGACCGACGGGTGCCGTCGCCGCCGGGCCGCGCGGGCGACCCGACCGAGCGGTCGCCCCCGGCTACGGCCGGCCGAGCGCCTCGTCGAGGAACGCGACCTCGTGGGCGAGCACCTCGACGAAGCGGTCCTCCCACGGGTCGAAGTGCCCCATCGGCAGGGCGACGAGCGACGACGCCGGCAGCGCGTCGGCGAGCCGTTCGGCGGTGGCGTACGGGACCACCGCGTCCTCGGTGCCGGCGACGACCAGCGACGGACACCCTACGTCCGCGGCGTCGGCGACCGGCCGGTACCGCGGGAGCGCGAGCAGCGTCCGCGCGCGGGTGCGGTTCTGCCACGTCGAGTTGCGGGGGATCAGCGCCGCGTAGCCGTCGAGCGCGCCCGGCTCGTTCAGCGCCGCGAACTCGTCGGGACGGCCGTACACCTTCACCCGGTGGGGACGGCCGACGAGGCCGCCGACGCGGTCACGCAGCCCCGCGCCGACCGCGCGCGCGAGGTACGTCGGCGACTTGCTCCGCAGCAACGCCCGCCCGTCGGAGAACGGCGTGCGCGCGACGACGGCGTCCACGTCGCGGCGCTCGGCGGCGACGCGGACCACGTGCCCGCCGGCCAGCGACACGCCCCACAGCGCGAGGCCGTCCCCCAGCGTGGCGACCGCGCGGACGCGGTCGACCGCGGCGCTCCAGTCGGCCACCTGTCGGCTCGGCAGCACCAGCGGCTCCCCCTCCGAGTCCCCGAACCCCCGGTAGTCGAACGTGACGGCGGCGTAGCCGGCGGCGACGAGCCGTTCGGCGATCCGGTCGAGCCCGAACGACGCCTCCGCGGCGAACCCGTGGCCGAGGATCACCGCGTCCGGGTCCGCGACGTCGCGCGGGCGGTACAGCGTCGCGTCACAGGTGTCGCCGTCGACGTCGAAGGAGAGGCGCCGCGTGGAGAACCGCTCGCGCGACGGGCGACCCTCGGAGACGCGTCGGGCCGGGTCGCGTGCCGGCGTGGCGACGGCGTCGCTCACCGGTCGCCCCCCGAGCCGACGATCGCCGGCTCGTCCGGGTCCGTGTCGACGGAGTCGAGGACGCGCGCGGAGAACTCCTCCTCGGAGATGCGGTACGTGTTCAACGCCTCGATCCAGTCGGCGTCGACGTACCACGTCGCCTGGACGTCGGTCTCGAAGCGGATGGCGGTCGCCTCGATCCGGCGGGGGTCGAACTCGCCGGCCTCCGCGAGGTCGATGAACGTGTTGCAGACGCGACCCATCTCGGCGTGGTCGGGCGCCGCGCCGGGCAGCGTCGTCGTGTACGCGACCGCGACGCGCTCCGGCGAGACGCGTACCTCCTCGACGTCGATGCCGTTGGTCCGGAGTTCCCGGGCGAGCGTCGACTCGTCGATACTCATACCGGTCGTACTGTGGCAGCCGACTTACTGGTTCCGGGGCGCAGAACGGGACGGCGGGGGCGGTGGGTGGGAGTCCATGTCAGAGGCACTGTGTCCCTCCGCCCCGGCGCCACCGGATAGAGGCGGCACACCCTCTTAACCGCTCGGTGAAGCGCAGTTCACCTCCTGTCGAGGTGCGTACCTAAACACGGGCACCCGGACCGCCTCAGGATGGCACCCGTTCGGGATGGGGTCGCCGACCCGGGAGCGATCGGGAACCCGGGAGACGCTCCCGCCGTCACTCGGGCGTCGTCATCCCGAGACGGTCGAACACGAACCCCCACCGCTCGCTCTGTTCGCGCACCACCATCGACGTGGGCTTCCCCACCCCGTGGCCGGCGTCGTCCTCGACGCGCAGGATCACCGGCTCCGTGCCCGTGTGCAGGTCCTGCACCAGCGCGATCATCTTGCGCGCGTGGCTCGGGTGGACCCGGGTGTCGCCGAGCGCCGTCGTGAACATCGTCGCCGGGTAGGCCGCCTCGGGGGCGTTGTGGTACGGCGAGTAGTCGCGCAGCGAGGCGAACGCCTCCGGGTCCTCCGGGTGTCCGTACTCGGTGGTCCACGACGCCCCCAGCAGGAAGCGGTGGAACCGGAGCATGTCCAGCAGCGGGACGTGACACAGCGCCGCCGCGAACCGCTCGGGGCGCTGGGTGATCAGCGCGCCGACGAGCAGGCCGCCGTTGGAGCCGCCGGTGACGCCGATCCGGTCGGGGTCGGCCCAGCCCCTCTCGGCGAGGCCGTCCGCGACGGCGAGCGCGTCGTCGAACACGCGCTGTTTGTTCCCCCGGCGACCGGCCTCGTGCCACGGCTCGCCGTACTCGGTGCCGCCGCGCAGCGTCGCCAGCACGAACACGCCGCCCGCCGCGAGGAACGGGAGCCGGAAGCGGTCGAACGTCGGCGTGCGGTTCACCCTGAAGCCGCCGTACCCCGTGAGGAGCGCGGGGTTGTCGCCGTCGGGCGCGACGTCGGCGCGCCGGACGACGAAGGCGGGAACCCGGGTGCCGTCGGGCGACTCGAACCACTCCTGGCTGGTCGTCAGGTCGACGTCGACGGTCGTCGACTGGGCACACAGCGTCTCCGTCGAGCCGGCCGCGAGGTCGACGCGGCGGACAGACGGCGGGTCGGCGAACGACTGCACCCGACAGAACGCCACGTCGGCGGGCGCGCCGTCGTCGCGGTCGTCGCCGGCGGCGGCGGCGTCGCGGTCGTCGCCGACCCCCACCAGCCCGTCGACGGTCGGGAACGCCGGGAGGTCGACCGTCCGCTCGCGGGTGCCGTCGGCGTCGAGGACGACCACCTCGCTGCTGGCGTCGCGGTGGTAGTGCGCGAGCAGCCGGTCGCCGGCGAGTTCGATGCCGCGGAGGACGGCGTCCGTCTCGGCGACGAGTTCGTCGAAGTCGCACGGCGCGGGCGTCTCCCCGCGAGCGCGTCGGCGAGCGGCGCCGCGAGCACGCGGGCGAAGGCGGCGTCGTGGTCGGTCGCCACGAGGAGGCGGTCGCGCTCGCCGTCGATCGTCGGCTTGAACACGGCGTCGACGCCCGTCACCACCGGGTCCAGCGTCGCCGTCGCCGGGTCGCCGCGGTAGCCGTACAGGTCCGTGCGCTCCCACCCCTCCATGTACTGGGCGACGAGCGCGTCGCCGTCGGCGACCAGCGTCGGCCACGTGGTCTCGCCGACGCCGTCGTCGACGACGTGGTCGGCCGCGGGCGCCGTCCCCGACCCGAACTCGTGGAACCGGACCGTCTTGTCCAACTGCCCGTCGGCGTCCGCGTCGCCGTCGGCGACGCCCGTGGCGACGTAGTAGAACCCGCGCGGGTCGGGCGCCGTCGCGTCGGCGCCGTCCGGCGCGTCGCCGGCGACCCACGCGAACCCGTCCGCCTGCGTGCGGCCGGCGTCGGCGACGGTCTCCACGGGCTCGCCCGTGACGACGCCGACCACGCGGACGTCGTACTGTTCGTCCCCGCCCTCGGCGACGCCGTACGCGAGGTAGCGCCCCTCGGGGCCGGGGACGAACCAGTCCACGGAGACGGTGCCGTCGCCGGCCCAGTCGTTCGGGTCGACGAGCGCGGTGCCGGCGTCCGTGCCGACCGCCGCGGCCTCGTCGTACGCGTACACCACCGGCTGTTCGTCGTCGGGGCGCCGCACCTCCTGGAACAGGCGGTCGCCGGCGACGTCGACGGGGCCGTACTCGTCGACGCGGCCGCGCGACGCGAAGCGGTCGGCCAACGCGGCGCGGGCGGGCGTGTCGAGGACGGCCTCGGCGTAGTCGTTCTGGGCCGCGGTCCACTCGTCGACCTCCTCGTCGTCGCCCTCCAGCCAGCGGTACGGGTCGGTGATCGACTCCCCGTGGAGCTCGTCGGTCACGGGCCGCCGCGGCGTCTCCGGCGGCCGGCTCCTCGCGTCGGCGTCGGCGTCGCTGTCGGTCACGTTCCGAACTCCGGGGCGCCCCGAAAGTAGGTGCCGCTTGCCGGTCGGCTTGCCGGATCGGCCGCGGCGCCGACGCCGGCGCCGCCGCCGCCCTCAGCGGCCGAACAGCCGGTCGCGGATGCTGCGGTTCGTCGGCCGCTCCGCCAGCAGGACCGAACAGTCCACGTCCTCGACGACGTCGAGCGCGAGCGCGCCGCTCACCAGCCGCGAGAGCATCCCGCGCTCGGTCGCGCCGATGATCACCAGCGTGGCGTCGGCCGCGTGGCGGGCGATGGCGGCTTCCACGTCGCCGGACTCGACGATCTGTTCGGCGTCGCCGAGGTCGTGGTCGTTGGCCCACGTCGCGAGGAACTCGCGCCCGTCGCCCACGTCGTCGGCGACGTGGAGGAGGCTGATCTCGGAGTCGAACGCCCGCCGGAGGTAGCCCGCGACCTCCGCCGAGAGGTCGGAGTCGGGGCCGCCGGCCGTCGGGACGAGCACGCGCTGTGGGTCGAGGCCGCGGTCCTTGAGGACGAGGAAGTCACACGGCAGGTCCTGCGTGAGTTCGTCGATGCGCCCCTCGACGCGGCCGGGCGCCCCGTGTCCCTCCGGCCCCCACCCCATCACGACCATGTCGGCGTCGTGGGTGCGGGCGGCGTCGAACACCTCCGCGAACGACTGGTGTGAGACGATGGTGCTCGTCTCGACGGGGACGCCCAGCTCCTCGGCGTCGAGGCGGGCGCGGTCGAGCAGTTCGTCGCTCGTGTCGTCGAACTTCGGGACGTTGGCGGCGGCGTACTCGAGGGAGGTCTGGTCTGGCACCGAGACGATGTGGACCGCGTGGACGGAGCCGCCGCGCTCGCGGGCGATGTTCGCGCCCAGCTCGATGAGGTCGGCCTCGCTGGCGGGGTTCGCCAGCGGCACCATCACCTTGTACTGCCCCCCGTCGGGGGCGACCGCGTCGGCCGCGTCGACGGCGGCGTCGGGCAGTTCGTCGGAGCGCCGGCGGACGTACTCCGAGAGCGCGCCCTCGGTCTCGGTCCGCGAGCGGGCGTACGTGAGGTACCACACGACGGCGGCGCCGACGAGGACCCCGCCGAGCAGGATCACCCGGGGGTCGATGTACGCGATCAGGGCGAACGAGACCAGCGCCCCGACGATGGGCGTGATCGGGTACAGCGGCACGTGGAAGGAGGGGTCGTAGTCCTCCACGTCGGCCTCGCGGAACACGATCAGCGCGATGTTGAGCAGGCCGTAGATGACCAGGTGCAACACCGACCCCATCGACGCCAGCGTGTTGATCGGGGCGGCGACGATGAACACGAGGATCAACGCCCCGGTGATCGCGATGGCGCGGTACGGCGTCCCGAAGCGCGGGTGGACCTCGTTGATCGCCGGGGTGAGGATGCGGTCGCGACCCATCGCGAAGTTGATCCGCGAGGAGGCCAGGATCGAGGCGTTGGCGCTCGATGCGGTCGCGAGCAGTCCCCCGAACAGCAGCGCCCCGGCCATCAGGCCGCTGGCGGTGATCCCGAGGAACGAGCCGAGCCCGGAGAAGATCTCCCGGCCGACCTCGACGACGGCGACCTGGTTCCCGGGAACGGCCGCGATGAACCCCTGCGGAACCGCGGCGGCCATCACGATCAACACCAGCGCGTAGATGGCGGTGACGAGGACGACGCTGCCGATGACCGCCCGCGGGAGGTTCTTGCTGGGCTCTTTGATCTCCTCGGCGACGCTGGTGATCTGGACGAACCCGAGGTACGAGACGAAGATGAGGCCCGTGGTTCTGAGCGTCGGGCTCAATCCCTTCCCCGGCGGCAGGTTCCCGGGGTCGGCGCGGCTGGCTCCGTAGACGGTGAACACGGTGAGGATCGCCACCAGCACGACGACGATGACGTTCTGCAGGCGGCCGGTCTCCTTGGCTCCGATGTAGTTGATCGTGACGAAGAAGGCGCCGCCGAGCAGGCCGATCCCTTTCACGCTGACGGGGACGGCCACGCTCTGGCCCGCAAGCGAGAGGACGAACTCCGGGCCGACGATGGCGCGGATGTACTCGCCGAACCCGACCATGTAGAACGCCGACGCGAACGCGAGGCCGAGCCAGTTCGACCAGCCGGCGATCGAGCCGAACAGCGGTCCGAGCCCTTGGTTGACGTAGTAGTAGGCACCGCCCGAGCGGGGCATCGCCGTGCCGAGCTCGCTGGCCGACAGCGCGGTCAACAGCGCGATGACCCCGCCGAGCACGAACGACAGCACGGCGAACCAACCGGCGTCCGTGATGGCGGTGCCGGGCAGCACGAAGATGCCGGCGCCGATCATCGTGCCGACCCCGATGGTGAGCGCCGCGAGCGGCCCGAGGTCCTTCGCGAGCTCCTCGTCGCCGCTCATTCGTCTACGTGCCGCGGGAGGGTCACGACCGGCCGGTCGGCCTCGGTCACGAGCCGCAGTGCCACGTCGCCGGTGAGCAGCCGGACGAAGCGGCCGCCCTCACGGGGCGTGAACACCACGGCCGTCGCGTCGCCCTCCCGGGCGACGTCGAGGACGCCGTCGACGACGTCGGTGTCGTACACGATCCGCTCGTCGACGGTCGTGTCGGAGAGCACCGACTCGAACGCGGCGAACGCCTCGCGGGCCGCCTCCTCGCGCTGTTCGACGCCGGCTTTGTCCGCAGCGCCGCCGGCCTTCTCGACGACGTACACGAGCGTCACCGCCCCGACCTCGTCGTCGTGGGCCGCGAGCGCCGCGGCCGTCTCCGCGGCGTCGGCTTCGGAGGCGACGGGGACGACGACGCGCGAGAGCAGCGTCACCGCGGGTCACCTCCGCCGGGGGCCGTCGTCACGTCCGCCGTCGGTGGAACCGCGCGACGCGGGCGGGTGCCGGCCGCGCCGCTGGAGTCGTGTTCGACTTCGTTCATGGGCCATCGCACACGCCGAAGGGGATTAAGCGCTCCCCTCCCCGACGGCCGTGCCGCGGGCCCGCCGCGTCGCGGTTGCGCGACTCAGCGGAGGTCGTCGAGCGACTCGGCCACGTCGGCGTCGGCGGTGATCCACGTCGTCTCCAGCGACTCCGGGGCGTAGATCGTCACCGAGCTCGGCCGCTCCCCGTCGTCGAACAGGTACCGGAGCTCGAACTCCGGGAGGTCCTCCAGCCGCTCCCCCTCCAGGCTGGTGCGCCGGTCGTTCGTGTGCATACTCCCGTCTTTCGCCTTCGCTTATTTACGAGTGACTCCCCGAATATCTCCCCCGATAATTCGTCTCGCCGGGGCGGCCGCTCGCGGGTGTGGGACGAGAAGACCGGTCGACGGCGGACCGAAGGCGGGGCGTCCGTCAGTCGTCGGAGCCGAACATCTGCCGCATCATCGGGTGCATCTCCATGAGCTGCTCTTCGGCGATCTCCTCGTACAGCTTGTACGTGATCGACACCGTCAGCAGCAGGCCCGTTCCGGAGACGCCGCCGAGCGTGCCGAGCATGTTCGCCAGCACCGCCAGCGCGCCGACCAAGGCGCCGCCGATGACGGTCACCTGCGGGATGTACCGCTCCATCACCTTCTCGATCACCTGCGGGTTCTTCCGGAAGCCGGGGATCTGCATCCCGGAGTTCTGGATCTGCTTGGCGGTCGACTCCGGCCCCATGCCGGTCGTCTCCACCCAGAACACCGCGAAGATGGCGCCGCCGATGATCATGAACGTGAGGTCGACGAGCACGCGGATGACGATCTGCCACGGCTCCGCGGTGACGGTGAACGCGCCCGTGAACCACATCCAGTCGCCGCGCGACTGGATCGGCGCGAGGTAGTAGAACAGCCCGCTGACCGGCTGGCCCTGCGAGTAGACCCCGATGAACGCCGGCAGCGTGACGTAGTTGTTGAGGATCTGCCCGAGGAACTGAATGTTCGCCTGCAGCGCGCGAACGAGGATCATCGGCAGGACGGACGCGTAGATGAGCTTCACGGGGAAGCGACCGCGGGCGCCCTTGACGCGGGCGTGGCTCAGCGGGATCTCGACGCGCACCGACTCGGTGTACACGACGATGGCGAAGATGAGCACCGTCGTGAACAGCGCGAGGATGTTCCCGGGGTCGAACAGCAGCGACTGGAAGAACGGGTCCAGCGTGATGCTCCCGGTGATGATGCCGACCCACGCGGGGAAGAAGCCGGTGACGCCCGTCCCGAGGGCGGGGATGGCGAACAGCCCGGCGACGAGCTGTTGGCTCACGCCGGCGATGATGAACAGCCCGATCCCGGAGCCGACCCCCCACTTCGAGATGACCTCGTCCATGAACAGGATGAGGACGCCGCCGACGAACATCTGCGCGAACAGGAGGCTCCGCATCCCCGTGACGCCGACGCCGAGTTGCGTCGCCAGTTGGCCGTCGACGGGGAGGAAGTTCCCGGCGAACACCATCGGCAGCCCGGTCAGACAGATCATCACGATCACCAGCAGCTTCTGGAGGCCCTGGTACAGCACCTGGTCGCGGGGGTCGTCGGTGTCGAGCCCCAGCAGGTTCGCGCCGCCCAGCAGTTGGAGGACGATCGACGCCGTGACGATCGGGCCGATCCCGAGCTGCAGGATCGAGCCCTGCGACCCGGCGAGGATCGACCGGAAGCGGCCGTAGAAGTCGCCTTCGGCCCCGGTCGTCGCGAGGCCGAACATCGTGATGTTCGTGAGGAAGAAGTACATCACGAGGATGCCGGCCGTCCACGCGAGCTTCCGCTTGAAGGGGACGTGCCCCTCCGGTCGCGTGACCGTCGGCATCCGCGTGAGTACGGGTTCCGCGGTCTCTTTCCAACCCATATTGCGTGTGTCTGGTTGGTCGGTACACCTTAACGCTTCGATTGGGCTCTCCCGGCCGCGACCGACCGACGCGGCCGCGGTGACCGACCCGGTCGCGGGGCCGCGAGGCGTCGCCCGGGTCGCCGACGCTCACTCGATCGACGCGGCCGCCTCCGCGGCGGTGAACGTCGCCGCCTCCACGTCCTCGACCGTCGCCTGCACGGTCTCGATGTCGCCGTCCACGAGGTCGGGGAGCGCCTCCACGAACCGGCGGTAGTGGGCGGTCTCGGTGTGAGTCCGTGCGGCCGCGGCGTCCTCGTACTGCTCGAAGAACCGGACGAGCCCCGGCGTCTCGCTGTCCTCGGCCGCGCTGTACCTGACGACGCCGGACTCCTCGCGCGTGGCCTCGACGACCGCCGACACGAGGGCCATCGCCTCCTCACGGCGCGCCGGGTCGAACGGGATCGACGTGTGTGTGACGATCACGGCTTCGTCGTCGGCGGAGTTCAGAATAAAGGTTCTACCGACGGACGCGTCGCCGGCGCGACGTCGTTCCGAAGAAACGGAAGCCGCGACCCGCCGCGACGCGGCGGAGTGTTACTCGTCGTCCTCGGCGTCGGACTCGTCGTCGTCGGCCGCGGCCTGCTCGGCGCGCTCGGTCAGTTCGGCGGAGCCGCCCGCCTCCTCGATGAGGCGGCGCGCCTCCGCGGTGAACGCGTCGGCGGTGACGTGCAGCTCCCCGTGGACCTGCCCGTCGCCGAGCACCTTCACCACGTCGACCTCGTGGCCGTCCTCCGCGACGTCGCGGGCGTCGAGGGCGTAGCCGTCGCCCTCCTCGCTCGCGACGCCCTCGGCGGCCAGCAGCCCGGCGTCCTCGTCGAGCTTCTGGACGGAGACCTCCGCGACCTCGTCTTGCACGCCCTGCGGGCGCTTGAAGCCGTGCTTGCCGAGCGGACCGTACAGCTGCCGTTCGTGCTTCTTGCGGCCGGCCGCGCCGCGACCGCCCCGGTGACCGGCGCCGCGCCGGTTCTTGTGGGAGCCGCCGCCGTGCGTGCGCGAGCCGCGCTGGCGTCGCTTCTTCTTCGTCATTATCGCATCGCCTCCAGCAGGCCGTCGATGTCGTCGTGGTGACCCAGCTCGCCGCCGTTCTTCACGGCGTGTTTGATGCCCTTGTGGCCGCCGCGCGGGGCGTGCAGCCGCAGGACCGGAGAGAGGCCCTGCTCGCGCAGGGTCGTCTCCTCGTCCACGAGCGCCGCCGCCAGCGCCTCGACGTCCGAGTACTCGGTGTTATCGTCGACCCACTCGTCGTCGATGTCCGCGTCGCCCTCGAGGGGCTCGGCGCGGCGCGCGAGCAGCAGCTCGACCGTCTCGACGTCGGGCTCGCCGAACGCGACGAAGTCGTTCACCTTCGCGATCATCCCGCGGTAGGTGTCCTCGTCGGGCACCAGCGCGCAGTGGTTGATCGCGTGGATGTTGAGCATCTTCAGGGTGTCGCGCTGGGCGGCGGACATGTCGATCTCGCCGCGCAGTTGGACGACCGCCTGCATCAGTTCCCACCCTCCGCTTCGCGCTGGATGCGCCGCGCCCGGTCGGGCGTGCGCGCCTGCGAGGCGTTCTTCAGGGCGTTGAACGTCGCCTTGGCGAGGTTGACCGTCGTCCGCGTGTTCCCGGTCGAGGACGTCCAGGCGTCCTGGACGCCCGCGAGCTCGAGGATGTTGCGGACGGTCGGCGCCGCCGCCAGCCCGAGCCCCTGCGGGGCGGGCTTGATCTCGACCTCGACGGAGCCGGCCTTGCCGGTCGCCGTCCGGGTGAGGGAGTTGACCCCGCCGGCGGAGTCCTCCCACGAGCCCGAGCCGCGGTCGACCTTGATCATGTTCAGCTTGGCGACCTCGATCGCCTTCTGGATCGCGCCGCCGACCTGGTCGTCGCGGCCCTCGGCGTAGCCGAGGAAGCCGTCGTTGTTGCCGATGGCGACGACACAGCGGAACTTGACGCGGCGCCCGGAGTCGGTCATGCGCTGGACCATGTTGATGTCCAGCACCTCGTCCTCCAGGTCGGGGAGCAGCTGGTCGACCAGCTGGTGCTCCTTCAGCGGGAGCCCCGAGTCGAGCGCCTGCTCCATCGTGGTGATGTCGCCCTCCTGTACCTTCCGGCCGAGCCGCGTGCGCGGCGTCCAGCCGCCGTTTCTACTCATTGTCGAATTCCTCCGTCAGGGTCTCCCGAAGCTCGTCGAAGTGCTCGGGCAGGTCCGCCGCGTCGAACTCCCCGCTGTACAGCGGCTCGTCGAGCTGCTCGGCGTACTCGGCGATGTGCTCGCCGCGGTTGCGCGACCAGTCCGCGAGGACGCTCTCGTTGTGGGGGATCTCGAGCCCGGCGTCGATCGCTCCTTCCTGCACCGCGAACGCCTTGTTCCCGGGCGTGGCGGTGTTCAGGCCGATGTCGAGGACGGCCTCTTCGAGGCCCGCCTCGACCGCCCGCAGTCCCGCGAGGTAGCCCGTGAGGTACGCGCTGGGGAGGTTCGCAGTGGGTGCCTCCCAGCCGAAGTCCTCGAGGTCCTCGCTGGACGCGGCCGCGTGTGTGATGTCGCCGTCGGGGCCGGGGGAAACCAGCTGCGCCCTGACGTGCTTGTTCGACAGGCGCGCGACGAGTCGCGGCTTGCCGGATTTCAGCAGGCGCAACCGCTGATGGTAGTCCGTCCGGACTTCCCGCCGGCGACGCATGGGTACCTTGTATCGTGGTCCGGTCGCCATTAGTCGTCCTCCAGAGTGACGTCGTAGTTGTTCTCGATGTAGCTGTTCAGCCGTCGCACGTCCTCGAACTCCCCGCCGGAGGCCTTGTTGTACAGCTCGCGGTACTGCGTGCTGTTCAGGGGGCCGTCGTCGCGGAGCTCCTTGAGGCGTGCGCGCTGGGCGCGGATCCGCGCGATCCAGTCGTCTTTGGTGTTCTGGCGGCCGCCGGCTTTCCCCTTGCGGGTGCCGGCGCCGCTGCGGTGGCCGTAGGCGCGCTTCTCGTCGCGCTCGCGTGCGCGACCGCGGGAGTTGCCCTTGGCGTCCTGCTCGCGGATGTTGCCCTGCTCGATCTGCTCGCGGATGTCCTCTCGGGTGATGGCGTCCGCGAGCTCGTCCTGTGCCTCCGGGTTGAGCCAGACGCGGCTCTTGCCGACGTCGAGTTCGTCGGCGGCGAGCCGGCGCTGCGCTGCCAGGTCGCTCATTGGTCAACCTCCACTTCGACGTAGGTCGGGTTGAGGACGCGGATCTCGCGGTCCTCGCACTCGTCTTCGATCGCCTCGCGCTTGCGACCGCCGACGGTCGACGCGATGCGCACGGCCTCGGTGGCCGGGTCGACGCCCTCGAGGTCGTCCGTGTTGAACACGCGGACCTCCTCGAAGCCGCTCGGGTGCAGGCCGCGGGCGGCCGTCGGCGAGCGGAAGCCCGCCTCGACCTTCGGGCCCTTGCCCTTGATCGACTTGCGCTGCTTCGACAGCTGGCCGCGCGGACGCCGCCACGACGTCGGGACGCGCTTCTTCTTGTGGTAGTCCTGGCGGTTGAACTGCGGCTTGCCCTCGCGGAGCTTCTTGGCGAGCGCGCGGGCGCGCTCGTCGTCAAGCTCCGGGGTCTTGTCCGCGTGACCGCGCGGACGCAGTTCCGTCTCGACGTCCTCCTCCTCGGCCTCGTCGGCCTCGGCCTCGGACTCGTCCTCCTCGATCTCGGCCTCGGTGTCGTCCTCGACCTCGAGCCCGCCGACGTCCGCCTTGATGCGGGCGGCGAGGGCGTTCCCGATGCCGTCGACCTCGGCCAGTTCGCCCTGCGAGGCGGCCTTGACGTCCTCGACGGACTCGTAGCCGGCCTCGCGGAGCGCGTCGGCCTTCGACGGGCCGACGCCGGAGATGTCCTCGAGCGACTCGACGTCGTCGCTCATTCAGGCACCCCCCGTGGGCTTGCGCGTGATGTACACGCCGTCCTGGAAGACGCGCGTGTCCTTGTCGGTCACGCGGGTGAGCTGTTCGATGCTGGCGGCCGTCTGCCCGACGTCCTCCTTGGAGGGGCCGGACAGGGTGAGCGCCTCGCCGTCGATCTGTACGTCGGTGTCGCCCCGGATCTGCGTGCGGCGGGGAGCCGACTCGCCGAGGAAGTTCGTGATGACGACCTCGTCGCCCTCGATGGACACGTCCATCGGGAAGTGGGCGTAGAAGACCTCCATCTCGTACTCCCACCCCTCGGTGACCCCGTGGACCATGTTGGTCACGTGGCTCGCGAAGGTGCCGACGGTCGCGTTCGTCTTCCGGTCGGCGTCGTCCGGGTACGCGATGACGACGGCGTCGTCCTCGACGGAGACGCTGACGTCCGGGTACCACAGTCGGCGCGTCACCGAGCCGTTCGGCCCCTCGACGGTGAGGTCGAGGTGGTCGAGGTCGGCGGAGACGTCCTCTGGTAGTTCGATGTCTCGTTCCATATCAGTAGACGTATGCGATTACCTGGCCACCGATGCCCTGTTCGCGGGCCTCGTAGTGGCTCATGACGCCGTGACTCGTCGTCACGATGAGTGCGCCGTAGTCGCGCGCGGGGAGGAACCGCTTCTCCCACTTCTCGTAGCCGTCCGCGGCCACGGAGTAGCGCGGCTTGACGGCGCCACACTCGTTGATGGCGCCCTTCAGTTCGACCTCGAACGTTCCCGCTCGGCCGTCGTCCACGAACTCGAAGCCGTCGACGTAGCCGCTGTCGTACAGCACTTCGAGCGTGGAGCCGATGATGTTCGAGGCGGGCTGGACCGTGTGTTCCAGATGGCCGACGTCCTCGGCGTTGTCGAGACCGGCGAGGGCGTCGGCGAGTGGGTCGTTACCTGCCATTGTTATCGGTACTTCCGGAACCCCATGTCGCGGGCGACCTCGCGGAAGCACTGGCGGCAGAGGTTGATGTCGTACTTGCCGACCAGGCCCTGCTTGCGCTCACACCGACGGCACTCGACCTCCTGGCCGGTGCGCTTGGCGGCGTGCTCGCCCGTCTCCTCGGATCCGGTCGTCTCTGTGTTCGCGTCGCTCATTCGTTGACCTCCACGTCGAACTCGCGCTCGAGGTACGCGACGGCGTCCTCGACGGTCATCCGGTGGGCGTTCGGGATCGATCGGGTCACCTTGTCCCGCTTGGAGACGCGGTAGCCCGGACGCGTGAGCGTCACCGTGACGTCGAGCCCGTAGATGCCGATCTGCGGGTCGTACTCCTGACTCGGGAACTCGGTGTGTTCGGCGACGCCGAAGCTGAAGTTCCCGGTGTCGTCGAACTGCGAGGGGGACAGGTCCACCAGCTCCAGGGCCGTGTGCAGGAACTCGTGGGCGTCCTCGTCACGCAGCGTGACCTTCGCCCCGATGGGGTCGCCGGGTCGGATGCCGAACTCGCCGATGGCGCGCTTGGCCGTCGTGCGAACGGTCTCCTGCCCGGTGATCTCCTCGAGGATGTCCTCGCCGTTGGCGAGTTCGCGGCCACCCTGACCGACGCCCATGTGGACGACGACCTTCTCGATGCGCGGCTCGCGCATCTCGTGGAACGACTCGGCCTCGCTCATTCGTCATCACCCGTGAAGTTCTCGTCGATGACGACGACGTAGCGTTCGATCGTCTCGAAGCCGCCGTCCTCCTGGCTCACGTCGACGGCGTTGTCGCCGGAGCCGGCGGTGACGGTGATCTCCTCGACGGTGCCGATTTCGCCGGCGTGCGAGCCGGCGACGGCGGTGACGAGCGCGCCCTCCTCGTAGGGGAAGTGCGCGACGACCTCCTTCGTGTCGTTGTCGACGACCAGCGAGTCGCCGCCCGCGTACGAGCCCTCGTCGGTGACGAGCGTCGTCCCGTCGTGCAGCGTGTACTGGAAGTCGCCGCCGGCGACCTGCGTCTTGCCGGCGACCTTCCCCAGCCGCGAGGAGGCGGCCTCCTCGTCGATGGGGGTCAGCGAGAGCCGGCCGCCCTCGCCGGGGAACACCCGGTAGTACTCCTCGCGCTCGGCGAACGCCAGGATGTCGAACATCCCGACCGGGCGGGCCTCGTCCGAGACCGCCTTGCCGTTGACGAGTACGGAACCGTGGTCGAGCGCGTAGCGCGCCTCCTTGCGGGTGTCGACGTAGCCCAGCACGTCCCGAAGGACGATCAGCAGGGGTACGCCGGCCTCGCCGTGCGGGCCCGCGCCCGCCTTCACGGTGAACGTCTCCTCCTTCCGCTCGATCGGCCACGAGTTCGGGGCCGACAGTCGCTTCTGGTGGTTACTCATGTTATGCAGCCTCCTCGTCGGACTCCAGGCGCGCCTCGCGGACGTCGTCCTCGAGGTCGAGGTCGACGACGCGAACGTTCGAGGCGTCGAGCGGGCGGGGGGTCTCCTCCCCGTCGGCCTTCTCGACGACGACGCCCTCGACGTGGATGGTCGAGCGGCGCAGGTCGACGTCGATGACCTCGCCCTCCTCGCCGGCGAAGTCGCCGCGCATGACCTCGACGGTGTCGCCCGCGTTGACGCGGACGTTCCGCTGGCCGTACTCCTCGCGGAGGTCGGCCGACAGGGTCGCGCGGACGAACTTCTGCCGCTCGTGGAGCGGCGCCTCTCGCGTCCGAGTGCGCTGTTTGCGTGGTTGCTCTGTCATACGATCTGCGTCGCGGTGGATGCGATGCTCCCGAAGCGCTCGGCGACTTCGCGCGCGATGGGACCTTTGATCTCGGTCCCGCGCGGCTCCTCCATGTCGTCGATCACGACGGCGGCGTTGTCCGCGAACTTCACGCGGGTGCCGTCGGGACGACGGATGGGCTTGCGCTGGCGGACCACGACGGCCTCCAGCACCTGCCGGCGCATCTCGGGCGTGCCCTTGGTCACCGAGACGGTGACCTTGTCGGCGACGCCCGCCTTGGGGTGTCGGTTCTTCGTCCCCGAGTAGCCGGACACGGAGATGACCTTCAGCTCACGCGCGCCGGTGTTGTCGGCGCACGCGATCAGGGAGCCCTTCTCGAGGCCCTGCGTGACGTCGGCCTTCAGGGCCTCCATCAGGCATCACCCTCCGTGTCGAGCGTCTCGACGACGACGTGGCTCTTCGTCTTCGACAGCGGCCGCGTCTCGGCGATGCGCACGCGGTCGCCCTCCTCGACGTCGAGGCAGGGCGACAGGTGAGCCGGGACCCGGCTGCGTCGCTTCATGTACCGGTCGTACTTCGGCACGAATACGTCGTATTCGCGCTCGACGACGACCGTCTTGTCCATCGATGTGGAGGCGACCGTGCCTTCGAGGGTCTGACCGCGCACGGACAGCGATCCGTGGAACGGGCAGTTCTCGTCGGAGCAGGCCTCCTCCGGTTCTGTTACGTTCAGTCCGATTGCCATTGGTGATCACCCGCACGTTCCGTGCGGAAGGCGGGTCGTGAGAGCAGTCTGGCCCCATCCACCGTAACGGAGACCGCGTCCTCGCAACCGTCCGACTGACCGGGTCTGACGCCGGTAGTATCGTACTGTCCGTGCTCCCCGGCCAGTGTGGGGAGTCCGGACGACGGAAGTTCGAACGCGGACCCGGGGGCCTTGCGGTCCCCCGCGGCTTCATCTATGGGCTGGGTGTGACGGCGGCCCACGCCGTCTCCCGATTCCTGCGCGGAGAGGACGAACGCGAACGTCGTCCCCTCCTTCGGCACCCGTTTGTCACCCCCGAGGCGCGCACCGTGAGGGTGCGCATGCTCTCGGACACGACGACGCCCGCGAGCCCGACGTGGGCGTCGCTGGCGGCGGCGACCACCCGTACCGGGAGGCCGCGGAGTTCGTGTCGCGTGAGCGTCTCGGGAGTGGGTGCCATGTGTCGTGTCGTTACTCGTCGTCGAGGTCGCCTTCCTCGCGCTGGACCGTCTTGATCCGCGCGATGGTGCGCTTCAGCTCGCCGACGCGCCCCGGGTTGTCCGGGGCGCCGCCGGCCGCCTGCACGGCCTTCATGTTGAGCAGCTCGGTCTCGAGCTCCTCGAGTTCGGCCTCGCGCTCGGCGGGCGTCATGTCGCGGACTTCCTGGACGTGGAGGATCGCCATCGGTTACTCCTCCTCCTCGTCGTCCGCGTCGGCTTCGTCGTCCGCCTCCATCTCGGCGACGAGGTCCTCGGCCTCGGCCTCGACGTCCTCGTCGAGGTCGTCGAGTTCGGGCTCCTCGTCGTCGGGGGTGGCGGTCGGTGCGTCCTCGCCGTCGGGGGTGTCGTCGGCCTCGATGACCTCCTCGACGACCTCCTCGTCGATGACGTCCTCGGGGTCGGCGTCCGGCACCTCCGGCTCGTCGAACTCCGCGTCGACGTCGCCGGCCTCCGGCACCTCCTCGTCGTCCACGTCGGCGAGCAGGTCCTCCACGCCCTCGCTGGCGGGGGCGGCCTGCTCGACCTCGGGCGCGTCGGCGTCCTCGGCGATCTCGAAGTCGTCGGGCAGCACCGCGCCCGGCGGGATGATCTTGACGGTCACGCCGATGGTGCCGAGCTTCATGACGGCCACGCCCTGGCCCTCGTCGACGACGTCCTCGGCGGGCTCGCCGTTGTGCTTGATGTAGCCGCGGTTGAACTTCTCCACGCGCGAGCGGGCGCCCGTGACCTTCCCGGAGAGGACGATCTCGGCGCCGAGGGCGCCGGAGTCCATGATCCGGTCGATCGTGGTGTGGCCCGCACGGCGGAAGTACCAGCCGCGCTCGAGCGCGTTCGCGAGACGGTCCGCGACGATCTTCGCGTTGAGGTCGGGTTCGTCGACCTCCTGCACGTCGATCTGCGGGTCGTCCATGTCGAAGCGCTCCTCCAGCTCGGAGGTGACCTTGCGGATGTTCTTCCCGCCCTTGCCGATCACCATACCGGGCTTCTCGGCTTTGAGCACGATCTGGGTGCCCATGGGCGTCTTCGCGACCTCCATCCCGCCGTAGCCGGCGCGACCGAGCTCGTCCTCGAAGAACTCGTTGATCTGGCTCCGCTGGAGCCCGTCCTCGATGAACTGGTGCTCGTCCGCCATCAGTTATCCTCCTCCTCGATGATCATTTCGACGTCCACTTGCGGGGTGTTCCAGGCGCTCGCGCGACCCATCGCGCGGGGCTTGCGGCCCTGCTGTTCGCCGACCTTGTGGGCGGCGACGTGTTTGATCGTCATGGACTGTCCGTCGAAGCCCTGCTCGTCGGCGTTGTTCGCGACGTTCTCGAGGAGCTTCAGGAAGTCCTTGGAGGCCTTCTCGGGGTAGCGGCCGGCGTCCCAGCCGTCGATGTCCGAGCGGTGGCCGACGCCGGAGTTGTGCTTGCGGAACGGGACGGAGCGCTCCCCGTCGATGACCGCGTGCAGGTACTCGCGGGCGTCGGCGACCGTCTCGCCGTTGATCTCGCGGGCGATGGCCTTGCTGTGCTTGAAACTGATCTGCCGCTCGCGGAGCATCCCCTTGGCGGTGGTCTCCGGGTCGGCGTCGACGCTGTAGTTGATTCCCATGGGTTACTTGAGGGGCACGAACTTCGAGGACCGGGTCGCGCCGATGCCGGCCTGCCCGTGTTCCACGGAGTTCCGTGTGAGGTTGAACTCGCCGAGGTAGTGCCCGATCATCTCGGGCTCGACGACGACGCGCTCGAAGTGGCTGCCGTCGTACACCTCGAACGTGAGGCCGACGAACTCCGGCAGCACCGGCATGTCGCGCAGGTGCGTGCGGAGCGGGTCGTTGGCCGTCTCCTCCTCGGTTGCCTCCCGGGCGTCCTCCAGCAGCTTCTGCTGCTGGACCCCGAGTCCTCGAGTGATGCTTCGCCGCGCGCGGGCGGGCAGCAGTTCAGCGACCTCGTCGAGCTCCATCTCCTGGAGCTCGTCGAGCGTGTGACCGCGGTAGGTGAACTCACCCTCGCGGCCGGTGCGGTATTCAGAGCTCATGGGTTACTTGTTGCCTCCGCGGCCCGTCCGCTTGGAGGCGATGTCGCCGACCTTCCGGCCCGGCGGCGCGTTGCGCGAGACGGACTTCGGCTGTCCGGGGTGCTGGCGGCCGCCGCCACCGAACGGGTGGTCGACGGCGTTCATCGCGACACCGCGAACGCGCGGGTACTTCGTCCCGCGACTGCGCATCTTGTGGTACTTCTTGCCGGCCTTGACGAACGGCTTCTCCGTCCGACCGCCGCCGGCGACGACGCCGACGGTGGCGCGGCAGTCGGGGTTGAGGCGCTTGACCTCGCCCGACGGGAGCTGGACGACCGTCACGTCGCGGTCGTGGGTGAGCAGCGTCGCGTTGACGCCCGAGGCGCGGGCGAACTTGCCGCCGTCGCCGGGCTTGGACTCGACGTTACACACCGGCACGCCCTCGGGGATCTCCCCGATGGGCAGCGTGTTGCCGGGCTTGATCTCCGCGGAGACGCCGACCGACAGCGTCTCGCCGACCGTGACGCCCTCGGGGGCGAGCACGAGGCGGCGGTCGCCGTCCTCGAACTCGACGTCCGCGAGCGGGGCCGAGCGGGCGGGGTCGTGCTCGATGCCGACGACCTCGCCGTGGACGGTGTCCGCGTCGTCCTCCGCGATCTTCTTGTGCTGCTTGTCCGACTTGTAGCGGTGCGACGGCGCTCGGAACGTCGAGCTGCCGCGGCCGCGTCGTTGTCCCTGGATCCTGCGTCCCATTCTCAGAACACCCCGATGCGGGAGGCGACTTCCTGCGCGTCGTCGTCCTCGCCGAGTTCGACGGTTGCCTTCTTCTTGCCCTGCGGGGTCACCTGCGTGCGGACCGACTCGACGGCGACGTCGAACTGCGCGGCGACCGCCTCGGCGATCTCCGGCTTGTTCGCGTCGATGTCGACGACGAACTGGAGCTTGTTCTGGAAGTCCATCTCGTCCATCGCCTTCTCGGTGACGAGCGGGTGGTGGATGACCGAACTCATCGTTCGGCCACCTCCGCCAGCGCGCTCTCGGTGAAGACGGTGAGGCGGCCGGCGTGCGTGCCGGGCGCCAGGTCCTCGACGCTCACCTCGCGGCCGGTGGCGACGTCGGCACCGGCGAGGTTGCGCGCCGCCTTCGACGGCGTCTCGCTGGTGACGAACAGCACCGACTTCGGCTCCTGCGTCTTGCGGCCGCGGGTCGTCCCGCGCCCGGCGCGGATCGTGCGCCCCTCGTCGGCGCGCTCGATGTCGGCGTGGACGCCGACGGCCTCGAGGAAGGAGACGACCTCCTTCGTCTTCACGAGGTCCTCGAACTCGTCGGAGACGACGAGCGGGAGCTCGGTGTCCTCGTCGAAGGCGTGGCCGCGCTCGGCGACGCGCTCGGCGTCGGCGGTGGCCGCGATGGCCGACCGCGTCGCGAGCTTGCGCTCCTTGTCGTTCACCTTCTTGGTCTGGTCCTTCTCGGCCTTCGGCGGGTGGGCCTTGCGACCCTTGACGGTCTGCGGCACGCGGCGACCCTGCCCGTTCTGTCGGGGCACGTGGGCCATGCCGCGGCCGGAGCCGAACGACTCCGCGGGAGTGCGGAGGCCGGCGAACTCGTCGGCGCCGTACGCCTGTTTCCGGTTGGCCTGCGCGGCGACGACGGCTCGCTGGATCAGGTCCGAGCGGAACTCCGTCTCGAAGACGTCGGGGAGGTCGATCTCGCCCGCGTCGTCGCCGTTCAGGTCTCGTACTGTTGCCTTCATTATCCTTGGTTCGACTCGGTGGAGACGTAGCGCACCTCGGGGTCGAGGCGCGGCTGGTCGTTCGGCCGGATGGCCGGGCGGAAGCGCAGGAGGCGCTTGGAGGGACCCGGGAGCGAGCCCTTCACGAGCGCGTAGTGGCCGTCCACCTCGCCGTAGCCCTTGAAGCCGCCCGCGACGGAGGCGTCGTCGCCCTCGCCGAAGTCGATGAGCCGCTTGTTGAGCTCCGTGCGCTGGTGGTAGCCGGTCTGCCCCTGCTGGGGGACGGTCGAGCGGACGCGCGAGGGGTTCCACGGGCCGAGATTCCCGATCCGGCGCCGCCAGCCCTGTCGCGCGTGCTTGCCCTTCCGCTTCTGGACGCCCCAGCGCTTGACGGGGCCCTGGGTGCCCTTCCCCTTCGTGACGCCGGAGACGTCGGCGTACTCGCCGGCGCGGAAGACGTCGCCGAACTCGTGTTCGCCGCCGTCCTCGACGAGGTCGAGCGCGTAGTCGAGGCGCTCGTCCATCGAGGCGCCGCCGACCCGCGTCTCCATCACGTCGGGCTTCTTCTTGGGGACGTTCGAGAGCTCGGCCGGCTCGGTGTGGGTGATGAACCGGAGGTCGTCGACGACGCCGTCGGCGACCAGTTCGCGCAGTTCCTCGCTGTCCTCCTCGAAGGTGTTCTCCGCCGGCAGGTCGAGGGTGCGGTCGAGTTCGTCGTGGAACTCGGTGGCCCAGACCTCGGTGACCGGCTTCTGTCCGTACGGCGTGTCCTCGTAGGCTCGCAGGGCGACCGCTCGCATCGGCGGCACCTCCACGACGGTGACGGGAACGGACTCCTCCATCCCCTCGCGCGGGGAGTCGGACTCGTCGTTCACCATCACGACGTGGGTCATGCCCGCCTTGTAGCCCGCGAAGCCCTGGACGCCGGCCGCGCCGTCGTCCTCGGGCCACGAGCGGATGCGGGGGACTTCGTCGTTCGCGCGCGTGCGCGGACCGAAGCCCAGCGAACCCTTGCGTGGTCTGCTTGGTTGTGGCATGTGTTTGCTTACTCCGTGAGCGTGAGGGGCGAGAGCGCGGCGAAGATCGCTTCTTCGGTCCGCACGACCTCGCTCCCCTGTCGCGGAATCGCGTTCAGCCAGAGGTCGAACCCCGAGCCGTCCGTGGCGTCGGGGTCGACCGGGACATCCTCGGTGTCCATGCCGAGGATGGCCGGGAGCCCCCCTGCCGGGCGAGCCGAAGGCGACGGCGACGTGTGTGTCGCGCGTGCGTGTCCGAACGTCCGCCAGTCGTGACACGGACAGTTCGCGTCCGTGTCGCGACGTGGCGATCGCGGTTTCGGCGTCGGCGAGGGCGTCCTCCAAGGTCGCGCCGGCCACCCGGAACCCCGGCGGGGGGTCGTCGGTGAGGCGGGCACGAACCGGTTCTCTCGAAGAGACCCTGACGGTGACGCGCTCCCCCCTCCACGTACTCCCGTCCGGGAGACGCGTGCAGGGAGATCGGGTGTTGCGTTCCGCAATTGACCCGAACGCGGCCTTCAGGTCCGACCTCGGTCACGATTCCCTCTCGTAGTTCCGACCCGTCTGGGCCGGATCGAGCGGGCCGCATCGGCGGGAGCACGCCCACGTGCCGGAGTTCCTCGCGTTTCCCCCACACCTCACGACGGAGGTAGGAGGGGGTCGCGCAGTACTCCAGCACGGTGCGGACGTACTCGCCGCCTCTGCGACGTTCGCCTTCCCGGTCGGGGAAGACGACCAACCGGTCCGCCCGGAAGATCGTCGCCGCGCGGGCGACGTAACCGAGTTTCCGTGTGGCCTCGCGGCCGTCCTCGGCCTCCCGGACGAGCGACGACGGAACGAGCACGTCGAGTGTCGTTCCGCTCATTGTCGCTACACCGGACTGTATCTCATCGATCCTCGGTCGCCCCGTAAAAGGGTATTGAATCGTCCGTGGCGGCGTGACGGCTTCACACACCTGTCCACGGGCGTTTCGGATGTGAACTGTTCGCGTGCCACCCGGCGACATCGGCGTGCCGGTCGGTGTCACGATACGTTCCCGCACGGCGGTCCCGGAGGAACGGATTTATATATCACCCTGCCGTTAGTGGTGAATGCGCACCGGGAGAAAGCCGGAGACGGCGCCCGGATGCAGGTACGCACTGGTAGTGTAGTGGTATCACGTGACCTTGCCATGGTCACAACCTGGGTTCAAATCCCAGCCAGTGCATCCTTCTCGGACGACGTCGACGACACAGCGGCTGCCTCGTCCAGCTCCGTGACCGCCGGCCCGGCAGGGTCGACTACACGCCCGGGACGCCGACGGCTTCGGGGACGAGCGCGCCGAGGCGCGCGAGGCCGACCAGGATCGCCACCGCGACGACCCACGCGGTCCCGCCGATACCCGCGGCCGTCCCCCAGCCGCCCGGGTACTGCCAGTTGATCACGCCGACCCACGCCACGAGCATCACCAACGGCCCGAGCAGCGGCACCCACCCGAGCAGGTAGCTCACGAGTGTGTACGCGAGCGCGCCCGCGAGCGCCGCGGCGAGCGCCCGTCGGTTCCCCGTGTCGCGGTCGATGACCACCTGCGCCCCCAGTCGGATCGCCACGGTGCCGACGACCAGGCTCACGAGGAACACGACCGCGGCGCTGGCGACGAACCCGGGCGTGAGCGTCGTCTGCAGGGGGGTCGCGGCCGCGGCCGCCGCGGTCACCCGTCCTCACCCCGGTTGCGGGCGCGCTTCGACGGGGTCCACTCGAACGCGAGTTCGAGCAGTTCGACGTCCCGACGGAGCCGCCGCGAGCGCTCGATCACGGTCACCTCGCCGGCCAGTCGGTCGGGCGGCGAGAGCCGCACCGACTTGTTGCCGACCGGGACGCGTACCGTCTCCGCGTCGGAGTCCAACTCGTCGGCGATCCGCCGCAGGTACGCGGCGGTCTCGGTGCGACTCAGTTCCCGGGTGTGGGTCGTCGTCTCGGCCATATCGGTGTGCGACACGTCTCGAAGTTGACGGATGTATCTGACGCTGAATGCAGCCGAATACGACCGTTACACGGCCGGATGACACGATATTTGTGCGTCGTGTGTCCCGGGTGGCGATCGAACCCCGCCGCTCGGCGGTCGACTCGCCCCAGTGTGGCGATCCGATCGGCCCGCCCGCCGGCGCCGGCGCGACCACGACACCAACGCTTATTCACACGCCTGCGCATCCCCGGAGTACCCATGCACGATATCGACGACGTGTTCGTCGCGCAGGTGATGTCCGAGGACCTCTACACCGTCTCCCCCGACACCCTGGTCGAGGAGGCCGCCAAGGGGATGATGGAACGCGGGATCGGGTCGGTGATCGTCGTCGAGGACGGGGGGCTCCGGGGGATCCTCACCAACACGGACTTCGTCCAGATCGTCGCCGAGCGACAGCCGAAAGACCAGACGCCCGTCTCCGAGTACATGAGCACGGACCTCGTCACCGCCGACCCCGGCGACTCGCTGTCGGCGGTGTCGCGCACGATGCTGGACCACGGCTTCCACCACATGCCCGTCACCGACGGCGAGGACGGCGTCGTCGGCGTCGTCTCGACGACCGACCTCACCGCGTACCTCTCCTCGCTGCAGCACTGAGCGGCCGGCCGCGCCGACGGGCCGCTCACCCCGGCCCGTCGACGTCCTCCCCGGCGTCCCCGCCGTAGCCCACCGCGTTGTCCGTCTCGACGACCGCGAGTCCGGACAGCGCACAGAGGTCGGCGACCGCCTCCTCCGCGAGGGTCAGCCGGACGGCGTCGAACCGGAGTTCCGCCTCGACGGTCCCGCCGAGTCGCTCGACCGCCTCGAGGAACGCGTCGGCGTCGGCGTCCGGGGCGAGTTCCACGACCAGCGTCGCGCGCTCGCCCGACGCGGGGTCGTCGCGCATCTCCCGAACCGGGTGACTCACGTACACGCGTCGTCGTCGCGCCGCGAGGGATTAGTCGGTTGCCGTTTCCGCGGCGCCGTCGTCGTCCGGCGCGGGTTCCCCGACGTCGTCCCCGCCGCGGGCCCTCGGGAACCAGCGGAACTCAACCCCGACGCCGCGGTCGCCCGGCTGTGAGTGGTCGGTGTCGACGGCGATCCGGTCGGGCGCCGGGAGGGTGACCGACTCGCCGTCGACGGAGACGGTCACCGGTCCGGGCGCGCCCGCGCCGCCGTCGGTGCCGCCCGCGAGGTCGCGTAGCCGCGTGAGGTCGCCGACGACGTCGTCCGTCGCGGGGCGGGCGGGCGGCGCGGCCCCGCCCCCGAACACGGGGTCGATCGACACGTCTGCCGAGCGGTTCGCGAGCACCGCGTTGACGGCCGCGCCGACGAGGATCACCAGCCCCGAGAGGTACAGCCACGTGAGGAACACGAGGATGGCGGCGACGACGCTCTGGTCGGGCTGGGCGCTGCTCCAGTCCACGTACACCCGGAACAGCGCCTCCGCGGCGGCGAGACCGCCCCCCGCCAGCGCCGCGCCGGGGAGCACCTCGACGACCGTGACGTCGGTGTCGGGGAACACGTAGTACATCGGGTACAGCGCCGCCGTCAGCGCGACCGCCAGCGCCAGCCGGTGGAGCACCCACCCGACCGCGCCGCCGGGGCCGCCGAGCCCGCCGCCGACGGCGGCGTTCAGCGCGGCCGCGGCGACGACGGCGCCGCCGAAGACGACGAGCACGAGCAGCCCGTCGGTCACCTGGTCGAGGAACGTGTTCTCGGCCTCCGTCTCGTAGATGTCCGAGAAGGCGGTATCGAGCCCCCGGAACACGCGCAGCGCCCCCCACACGAGCACACCGATCCCGAGCACCGACAGCGTCGTTGAGGCGCTGGCCCGCTCCAGTTCCGCGAGGAGTTCCCGCCCCGCGTCGGGCGTCAGCGCCGCCGCGACGAGCGACTCGAAGGCGGCCTCCAGCCCCCGACCGCCGACGGTCGTCAACACGAGGACGACGAGCACCATCAGCGGGAGCAGCGAGACGAACGCGTGGTAGGCGACGCTGCCCGCGAGGAAGGTGAGCTTCTCCGTCCGGATCTCGTGGACGACCGCGCGGGCGAGCGTGACGACGCGGCGTCCGTTCATACCCGTTCGACGTCGGTGGGTCGCAAAAGCACACCGGCGGTCGAGCCGGCGAGCGAGCCGACCCCGCGGGCGTCGCCCCGGCGGAATCGCTTTCGACCCGGGCGCCGTGGCTCCCGTCGTGACGGTTGTCGCACTCCTCAGCGTCGCGCCGGTGGTCGAGGGAAGCATGGCGAGCGAGGTCGCGAAGGCGGTCGCCGCCCTCGACGGGTTCGACGTGACCTACGAGACGAACCCGATGGGCACGGTGATCGAAGCCGACTCGATCGACGAGGTGATGGCCGCGGCGACGGCCGCCCACAAGGCGGTCGACGGCGACCGCGTCTCGACGGTCCTCAAGATCGACGACAAGCGCACGCGCGACCAGCGCGCCGACGAGAAGGTCGCGGCCGTCGAACGGGAACTCGGCCGACCCGCACGCAGCGACAGGAGATAATAACTCAGGCGCGATCGGTTATTAGCTTTTACCACAAAACCCGGTGCTCTTGGCAGGTGGGTTAATACCCGCGCGTCCGCTACCTTCGGACGAGGATGCCACACGACGACGACCCGCCCGACCCCGGCGGGCACGACCGCGCGACCGGCGACGGCCGCGGCGACCCGGACGGGGCGGCGGCCGCGGGCGCGGCCGACCTCACGCTGTCGGTGCCGGGGATGGACTGCGCCTCCTGTGCGGCGAAGGTGGAGCGGAGCGTGCGCGACGTGCCGGGCGTGACGGGCGTCGACCCGCGGCCCACCACGGGCACGCTCTCGGTCGCGACCGACGGGTCGACCGACCGCGCGGCCGTCGTCGCCGCGGTCGAGGCGGCCGGCTACGACGTCGCCGACGACCTCGAGTCGGTGACGCTGTCGGTGCCGGAGATGGACTGCGCGTCCTGTGCGAACAAGGTGACGGGCGCGCTGGAGCGCGCGGACGGCGTCCGCGAGGTCGACACCCGACCCACCGTGGGCGATGTGGTGCTCCGGTACGACCCGGCGGCGACGAGCCTCGAGGCGCTCGTGGCGGCCGTCGAGTCGGCGGGCTACGAGGTGGTGTCGACCTCCCTCGACGACGCCCCCGCCGACGAGGGCGGCCCCTCGACGTGGCGCACGCGCCGTGCGTACGCCACGTACGCGGCCGCGGCGCTCACGGCGGTCGGCCTCGTGCTCGCGAACCCGCTGGCGCCCGCCGGCGCCGGCCCGACCGTCGACCTCGTGGGGCGCGCGGTCCGGATCGGCGACCTCGCGTACCTCGCGGCGGTCGCCGTCGGCGGGGTCGCCGTCTTCCGCAACGGCGTCTACTCGCTGCGCCAGCGCAGCCTCGACATCGACCTGCTGATGAGCGTCGCAATCCTCGGCGCCGTCGCCGCCGGCGTCGGGTTCGACGAGCCGCTGTACTTCGAGGCGGCGACGCTGACGACGCTGTTCTCCGTCTCGGAACTGCTGGAGCGGGCGGCGATGGACCGCGCGCGCGACTCCCTGCGCGAGCTGATGGAGCTGTCGCCGACCGAGGCGACCGTCCGCCGCGACGGCGACGAGCAGGTGGTGCCCGCCGAGGCGGTCGCGGTCGGCGAGACGGTCGTCGTCCGCCCGGGCGAGCGGATCCCCCGCGACGGCACCGTCACGGACGGGGCCAGCGCGGTGAACCAGGCGCCCGTCACCGGGGAGTCCGTCCCCGTCGACAAGGCGCCCGGCGACGAGGTGTTCGCCGGCACCATCGTCGAGGGCGGCTACCTCGCGGTCGAGGTGACGACCGAGGCCGGGGAGGACACGCTCTCGCGGGTGGTCGACATGGTCGAGGCCGCCCAGGGCGAACGCTCCGAGCGCGAGCAGTTCGTCGAGCGCTTCGCGGGCTACTACACCCCGGTCGTCGTCGCGTTCGCGCTGCTGGTCGCGGTCGGCCCGCCGCTCGCGCTCGGCGCGGCGTGGGAGGAGTTCGTCCTCTACGGGCTGACCCTCCTCGTGCTCGCGTGCCCATGCGCGTTCGTGATCTCGACGCCGGTCACGGTCGTCTCGGGCATCACCTCGGCCGCACGCAACGGCGTCCTGATCAAGGGCGGCACGTACCTCGAGGCGATGGGCGACGTGGACGCCGTCGCCTTCGACAAGACCGGGACGCTCACCAAAGGCGAACTGACCGTCACGGACGTGATCCCGCTGGGCGACAACACGGAGGAGGACGTGTTGCGCTGTGCCCGCGGGCTGGAGCTCCGCTCCGAGCACCCCATCGGCGACGCCATCGTCGCACGCGCCGACGAGACGGGCGTCGCCGACCGGGCGGTCGACGACTTCGAGGCCGTCACCGGGAAGGGCGTCAGCGCGACGCTCGACGGCACCCCCCACTACGCGGGCAAACCCGGCCTGTTCGCGGATCTGGGCTTCGATTTGTCGCACGTCCACGCCGCCACCGACGGCGGCGTCGTCACCCGGACCTCCCGCGCCATCTGCGAGCGGAACAACTGCCTCGACCTGCTGTCGGACACCGTGCCCGAGCTCCAAGCCGAGGGGAAGACGGTCGTCCTCGTCGGCACCGAGGACGACCTCGAGGGGGTCATCGCGGTCGCCGACGAGGTGCGCCCCGAAGCCGCACGCACGGTCGAACGGCTCCGCGAGGCCGGCGTGCGCACCGTGATGCTCACCGGCGACAACGAGCGCACCGCCCGCGCCGTCGGCGAGACGGTCGGCGTCGACGAGGTGCGCGCCGAGTTGCTCCCCGACGAGAAGGTCGCCGCCGTCGAGGGCCTGCTCGCCGACCACGACGGCGTCGCGATGGTCGGCGACGGCGTCAACGACGCGCCCGCGCTCGCCACCGCCACCGTCGGCATCGCGATGGGCGCGGCCGGCACGGACACCGCGCTGGAGACGGCCGACGTGGCGCTGCTGGCCGACGACCTCTCGACGCTCCCGTACCTCCGGACGCTCGCCGAGCGGGCAAACGGCGTCATCCGGCAGAACGTCTGGACGAGCCTCGCGGCGAAGGCCGTCCTCGCGGCGGCGGTCCCGTTCGGCCTCGTCCCCATCTGGTTCGCCGTGCTCGCGGGCGACGCGGGGATGACCGTCGGCGTGACGGCGAACGCGAGCCGACTGGCCCGCGTCCGTGCGGACGACCCCGGCTCCCCGCCGGCGACGGCGGCCGGCGACGACGCGCCCCCGGCGGACGGCTGAGCGAACCGGGAAGGATTATCCCTCCGCCGCCGAAGCGCGGTCGATGGCCGAGTTCAACGCCTTCTTCGAGCGCCTCCGCGGGCGCATCGCCTCGAAAGACACCGTCGTCTCCGTGGGGCTCGACGCGGACCTCGACCGCATCCCCGAACACCTGCGCGCGGCGGACCTCCCGCGGTGGGCGTTCAACCGCCGGATCATCGACGCCACCCACGAGTACGCCGCCTGCTACAAGCCCAACGCCGCCTTCTACGAGGACGCCGACGGCTGGCGCGCGCTGCGGGAGACGGTCGCGTACGCCCACGGGAAGGACGTGCCCGTCCTGCTGGACGCCAAACGCGGCGACATCGGCAACACCGCGCGCAAGTACGCCGAACTGCTGGACCACGTCGACGCGATCACCGCCAACCCCTACATGGGGCGCGACTCGCTGGAGCCGTTCCTCTCGACCGACGACAAGGGCGTGTTCGTCCTCTGCCGGACCTCCAACCCCGGCGGCGCCGACCTGCAGGATCTGGAACTCGCCTCGGGGGAGCCGCTGTACCGCCGCGTCGCCGCGCTCGCGGACGCGTGGAACGGCCGCGGCAACGTCGGGCTGGTCGTCGGGGCGACCGTGCCCGAGGAGCTGGAGACGCTGCGCGAGGCGGTACCGGACCTCCCGTTCCTCGTGCCCGGCGTGGGCGCACAGGGCGGCGACGCCGAGGCGGCCGTCGAGTACGGCCTCGCCGACGGGGTCGGCCTCGTCAACTCCTCGCGCGGGATCATCTTCGCCGGCGAGGACGCCGGCGAGAACTTCGCGAAGGCGTCCGGCCAGGCGGCCAAGCGGCTCCGCGACCGGCTGAACCGGCACCGCTGAGCCCGCGGTTCCCGCGCCCGCGTCCGGACCCGCACCCGTGACCGGGGTCGGGACCGGAGGGTAGCCGTATTTACGTCTCGAACGACGATGGTGGCACGATGCAGATCGGGGGTGCCGCCGTCGTGTTCCTCGCCCTCCTCGCGGGCGGCACCGCGATAGCCGTCGGCACCTACGCGTGGCGCAACCGTGGCGAGCCCGGCGCGGCCTCGTTCGCCGTCCTGATGAGCGGGGTCGCGGTGTGGTCGCTGTCGTACGCCGTCGCCCTCACCGTCTTCGACCCCGCGGTGCGCGAACTCGTGGAGATCCCGCTGGAGGTCGGCAAAGCGATCGTCGCGCCGGCGTGGCTGCTGTTCGCGCTCGGGTACACCGGTCGCGGCGAGTACGTCAGCCGGCGGCTGATCGCCGTGCTGGCGGTGATCCCCGTCGTCACGACGGCGCTCGTCGCCACGGCGCCGGCCCACGCGGTCATGTGGACCGGCTACCGGATCGCCCCGACGTACGGCGCGGCGACGGTGCTGTTCGACCCCGGAGTGTGGTTCTACGTGCACGCGGGGTTCGGCTGGGCGGTGATCGGCGCGGGGATGGTGTTCCTCCTGGAGCCGGTGTTGTCGTACGGCGCGCTGTACCGCGATCAGGGGATCGCGCTCATCGTCGGCGCGGCCGTCAGCTTCGCCGCCCACGTGAAGGCGACGTTCTTCCTGCCGCCGGCGCCGGCGCTGGACCTCACGCCGCTCACGCTCGCGATCACCGGCCTGTTGTTCGGCTTCGCGCTGTTCCGCTTCGAGCTGCAGGGGCTGCTCCCCGCGACGCAGGTGCTCGGTCGCCGCGCCGCCATCGAGGACGTCGGCGTCGGCCTCGTCGTCGTCAACGCCGAGGGCACCGTGATCGAGTTCAACACCGCCGCCCGCTCCGTCATGGGCGTCGGGGCGGCCGACGCGGCGGCGGTCGCGGGCGCGCCGCTCGCGGAGTACGTCCCCGACGTCGCCATCGACGACCCCGAGCCGCAGCGGATCGAACAGACCGACGAGACGGGGTACCGGGTGTACGAGGCGAGAGTCTCGGAGATCGGCGACCACCACGACCGCGCGGTCGGCTACACCGTCACCTTCGCGGACGTCACCGACCGCGAGGCGCGCCGGCAGCGCCTCGAGGTGCTCAACCGCGTCCTCCGGCACAACCTCCGCAACGACATGACCGTCGTCGTCGGCAACGCCGACCTGCTGGCCGACCGCGTCGGCGAGGACGACCGCCCGCTCGCGGACGCGATCCGGCGGCGCGGCCGGGCGCTCCAGCGACTGGGGGAGAAGGCGCGCGACGCCGAGGAGGTGCTCGACGACGACACCGCCCCCCACGAGGTCGCGGCCGGCGACCTCTGCGGGGACGTCCTCCGCCGCGCCGCCGAGGCGTACCCCGACGGCACCGTCGCCGTCGACGCGCCTGACGACCTCGCGCTCGTCGTCCGGGAGGGCGTCCTCCGGGTCGTCCTGTGGAACCTCGTCGAGAACGGCCTCGAACACGGCGACGGCTCGACCGTCCGCCTCGCCGTCCGCACGGGCGACGACGGCGTCCGGTTCGTCGTCGCCGACGACGGCCCCGGGATCCCCGAGCCCGAGTTGGAGAGCATCCGGACGGGCACCGAGACCGCGCTGTCCCACGGGAGCGGGCTGGGGCTGTGGGTCGTTCGCTGGGGGACCCGGCTGCTCGGCGCCGACCTGACGTTCGCGGACCGCGAGCCGACCGGCACCGCGGTGACGGTCCGACTCCCGGGGAGCGCGCTCGTCGACGGGGGTCCGCCGCCGCCGCGGCCCACAGCCCGGCCGACGACGCCGGCGCGGACGACCCGGCCGGGGCACCGCGCCGGAGGGCGGCGGGAGAGCGCCGGTCGGCGTCGCCCGGCGACGCCGACGCCGACACGTCCGACTGAGCGGGCGTGACGCCGCGCCGGGGGACCGGGACCGCCGCGACGAACGGCGACTCAGCCGCCGGCGGCCCCGCAGTCGGCGCACAGCCCCCGGTCGCGGTCGTAGTGGTCGGCGCAGACGACGGCCCCGCACCGGTCGCACGACGCGGTCGCCGCCGCGCGCTCACACACCTGACACAGGCCGGTGACGCTCACGTTCGGTTCACCCCGTCGGGCTACGCGGGCGGGGCAGTTGTAGCCTGCGCCGGCGCCGGCCGGACGCCTCCTCGGGGGCGCGGCGAGGGGTTTACGGTCGCCCGCCGCCGATCCGAGGTGTGGACCGCGACGTGCTCCTGCTCGGGATCGCCGCCGTGCTCGCCGGGTTGACGGCGACGCTCGTGATGCTCGGCATCACGCAGTCGCTGTTCGTCCTCGTCGCGGCGCTCCCGACCGGGGCGGCCGCCTACTTCATCTGGTACCAGGCGTCCGGCCGCATGAAGGAGGACCTCCGCGCACGCGCCGCCGCCGCCCGCGCGAGCCCCGGCGACGACGACGGCCGCACGCCGGGCGGCGACTCCCGGTTCGCCCGCGAGGCTCGCCGCCGCGCCCGGATGGGCGACGGCGGGCGCGCCGGCCCGGCCGGCGGCCGCCGGAGCGCGGGGGCGGGGTCGCGAGCCCGCGGCCGCGGCCCGACCGGCGGCGCCGCGATGAACGCGAACTCGGGGATGCCACCCGGCGACGCCCGGCGGACGCTCGGCGTCGAGGCGGGCGCCTCCCAGTCGGAGGTGAAGTCCGCCTACCGCGACCGCGTGAAGGAGACCCACCCCGACTCCGGCGGCGACGAGGAGGAGTTCAAGCGCGTCAACCGCGCCTACGAGACGCTCAAGGAGTCCTGACGGGGCGCGACGGCGGGTGTCGACCGGCGTCCTCGGCGGCCGCGTCGTCGCCATCGCTACTGTGGTATTGGTAGACACACCCGTGAAAACCGTTATACTCGCCGGTCCCCACGCCACCACCATGGGCGCTGACCGGGCCGTGCTCACACGGACCATCGAGCGCGGCGAGGAGGAGGGCGGGAACGTGGAGTTCAAGACCCGCCTGACCCGGGCGGTCCACCTCGCGGAGGGCCGCATGGAGTCGCTTGCCGCACAGTTGCGCCACCGCGTCCTCTCGGGCGACGGGGAGGCGCTGTACGTCGTGGGCGTCACCGACGACGGCGGCATCGCCGGCATCGCGCCGGCGGCGTTCTCCGAGTCGATGGACGTCCTCTCGCTGTTGGCCGAGGAGGCCGACGCACACATCCACGACGTGGAGACGTGGGGCGCCGGCACCGGCGAGGCCGAGGGCGGCCTCGTCGGCCTCGCGACGATCCGCGAGGGGCGGCGTTCGCCGGCGAGGACGACCACATCGTCGTCGGCACCGCCGGCCACGTCGACCACGGGAAGTCCACGCTCGTCGGCACGCTCGTCACCGGGCAGGCCGACGACGGCGAGGGCGGCACCCGTTCGTACCTCGACGTCCAGCCGCACGAGATGGAGCGGGGGCTCTCCGCCGACCTCAGCTACGGCGTGTACGGCTTCGACGACGGCGGCGCCGTCCGGATGGACAACCCCGACCGCAAGTCCGACCGCGCGCGCGTCGTCGAGGAGGCCGACCGCCTCGTGTCGTTCGTCGACACCGTCGGCCACGAGCCGTGGCTCCGCACGACGATCCGCGGGCTGGTCGGGCAGAAGCTCGACTACGGCCTGCTCGTCGTCGCCGCCGACGACGGCCCGACGAAGACGACCCGCGAACACCTCGGCATCCTGCTCGCGATGGAGCTGCCGACCGTCGTCGCGATCACGAAGGTGGACGCCGCCCCCGAGGGCCGCGTCGAGGCGGTGGAGCGCGAGGTGGAGTCGATGCTGCGCGACGTCGGCAAGACCCCGCTGCGGGTGGAGCGCCACGGCGTCGCGACCGCCGTCGACGAGATCGGCGACGGCGTCGTGCCCGTGCTCCTCACCTCGGCAGTGACGGGACAGGGGCTCGACGACCTCGACCGGATGCTGGAGACGCTGCCGAAGCGCGCCGACGACGCCGACGCCGACTTCCGGATGTACGTCGACCGCACGTACGACGTGAAGGGGGTCGGCGCGGTCGCCTCCGGCACCATCCGCTCGGGGGTGGTGGAGGCGGGCGACGAACTCCTGCTCGGCCCCATGCCGGACGGGAGCTTCCGCGAGGTGGAGGTGCGCTCCATCGAGATGCACTACCACCGCGTCGACAAGGCGAGCGCGGGCCGGATCGTCGGCATCGCGCTCAAGGGCGTCAAGGAGGCCGAGATCGACCGCGGGATGGCGCTCGTGCCGCGCGACGCCGACCCCCGGCCGGTCCGGTCGTTCGACGCGGAGGTGATGGTGCTCAACCACCCCACCCGCATCCAGGAGGGGTACGAGCCGGTCGTCCACCTCGAGACGGTCAGCGAGGCGGCCGTGTTCCACCCCAAAGGCGGCCGCCTCCTCCCGGGCGACACCGGGGAGACGGCGGTGCGCTTCAAGTTCCAGCCGTACCTCGTCGAGGAGGGCCAGCGCTTCGTGTTCCGCGAGGGACGCAGCAAGGGGGTCGGCACCGTCACCGGCGTGCGCTACGCCGACGAGTAGGCGCCGCCGGCGGCTCGGGTCCGGTTCCTATCGGTTCAGCAACGTCGCCGGCGACGGCGCCCGCGTCCGTCAGCGGCGCGGCGAGGCGCCGGAGGGCGCCCGATCCGCCCTCAGCCGTCGCCCTCGTCGCGGAGCGTCCGGAGCGTCTCCGTCGCGACGTAACCGCCGTTGCGCTCCTCCGCGAGGTCGAGCAGGACGAGCCACCCGAGCAGGCGCCCGACGCGCTCGCGCCACACCGACTCCCAGTCGGTCGTCCGGTAGCGCTCCCAGTCGGGCACGCGGTCGGCGAACCCCTCGAACGCCGCCGCGACCGTGACCGGCGCGGTTCCGGCGTCACTGGCCGCGAGCAGGGCGTCGGCAACGTCGGTCGCCCCGTACACGCCCGCGAGGAGGTGCTCGCGGAGGTGGGCGGGCGTCGGCTCCGTGCGGAGTCGCTTGAACCCCTCCGGTGTCTCCGTCGCGAGGTCGAGCGCGCGGAGGAACGTGAGCCACGTGCGGGCGACGTCGCGCGAGCGGAACCCCACCCGGCGCATCAGGCGGGCACAGCAGTCGTCCTCGCTGCCGGGGACGAGCGGGACGGCCGCCTGCGCGTCGGCCACGAAGTCGACGCGGGCGGGCGGCTCCGGGACGAGTTTGAACTTCATGCCGCGGCCTACTGGTAGTCGAACGACTCCGCCAGCAGGTCCTCGCGGGTGTCGCCCAGCGCGTAGGTGGGCCCGTCGAGCACGTCGACGGTGACGGCGGCGGGGGCGAACACGGCCTCGTCGACCTCGTAGAAGTCGTAGTCCGCGTCGGCGAACACCTCCGCGAACGGCCGGCCGTACTCGTCGGTGGCGCTGGAGGGCACCTCGTCGAAGCGGTCGAAGTCCTCGCTCACGGTGAGGTGCACCTCGCCGCCGTACGCCAGCGCGTCGTTGGTCCGCCCCATCGCCTCGGTCTCGTCGTAGCTGACGGGGGCGACCGGCGCCGACCCGGCGACCGATTTGAGGTGTTCCGGGTCGTACCCCAGCTCGAACAGGCGGAACACCGCCAGCTCCGCGGCGCGCGCGGCCGCGGTGACGCTCCCCGCCGTGGAGCCGAGCGCGGTCGTCGGGAGGAAGACGGCGGGTTCGTTCACGTTGGCCGTCTCGGCGACGTGCTCGACCACGTCGTCGCCGGGGAGGGTCGTGCTCTCGACACACAGCACCGTGAGGTCGAACTCGTCGTAGTAACCCAGCGCCTGGAACTCCCGTTCCTCGCCGACGAGCGCGCGGGCGGGACCCGACCCGAGCCCGGCGAACCCGGGCAGGTCCAACTCCCACCCCGCCTTCTGGCAGCCGAGGAGGGCGACGCCCGGGTGGTCGGTCGTGAGTTCGACGTACGGCGTCGGCGACCCGTCGACGCGACCCATCCCGCTCTGGAGGGTGGCGAGGCCCGCCGTCTGGATCTCCGCGAGCAGGAGCCCCGCCTCGAGGCCGCCGTCCGCCTCGACGCCGAAGTCGACGACGGTCGCGCCCGAGTCGAGTTCGTAGCCCGCGATGTTGAGTTCGTCCGCGAAGTCGAGCGCCTCGTCGACCAACTCCACCGCCATGCGATTGAGGCTGTCCATGGGCGGGGTTGGACGGCCTGTGGGTTAAACTCGGTCTTGTCGAGCCGCTCGCTCCGCTCCCCACGGTCGAGTCGGTGACCTGCCGGCGACGGTGTCGTCGAGGGCTCCCGACGTCGCCCTCGCGTCAGTCGTCGCTCGCGACGCCCGCGCCGAACTCCGCGGGGCGGCGCCGCCGTCCGCCGCCTCGGGCGCTCCTCGCGGACGTCGTCGCCGCGCCCCTCCGCGATGACCTCCGCGTAGGCGTCCGGGAGGACGCGCGTGAACTCGGAGACGACCGTCTCCCAGTCGGCGAGCAGTTCGCGGGCGCGCTCGCTGTCGGTGCGCGCGAGGTGGTTCTCGACGAGGCGCCGCAGCATCGCCTCGTCCTGGTCGGTGAGCTCGTCGGCGAGGCTCACCATCCCGCGGTTCGTCTTCGCCGCGAGTTCGTCGTCAGGGTCGTGGACGTACGCGACGCCCCCGGACATCCCCGCGGCGAAGTTCCGGCCGACCTCGCCCAACACCGCGACGACGCCGCCGGTCATGTACTCGCAGCCGTGGTCGCCGACCCCCTCGACGACGGCCTTCACGCCGGAGTTGCGCACGGCGAAGCGCTCGCCCGCCATCCCGTTGACGTACGCCTCGCCGGCGGTGGCGCCGTACAGCGCGACGTTGCCGATCAGGATGTTCTCGTCGGCGTCGAACGCGGCGTCGGCGGGCGTCTGGACGACGACCGTGCCGCCCGACAGCCCCTTGCCGACGTAGTCGTTGGCGGCGCCCACGAGGTGGGCGTCGACGCCGTCGGCAAGGAACGCGCCGAACGACTGGCCCGCCTCGCCGCGGAAGTCCAGGTCCAGCGACCCGGCGGGGAGACCGTCCTCGCCGTGGGCTCGCGAGATGCGGTTGGAGAGGGTCGCGCCCACCGCCCGGTCCGTGTTGTCGACGTCCGCCGAGAGGGCGGCCGGCTCGCCGCGCTCGATGGCGTCGCCGAGTTCGTCGAGCAGGTCCCAGTCGAGCGCCTCGTCGAGGTCGGCGTGGTCCTGCTCGCGCACCTTGTGGCGCGGGCCGTCGTCGCCCGGCTCGGCGACGAGCGCCGACAGGTCGAGCCGTTTCGCCTTCGGGTGGTCGACATCGCGCTGGGAGAGGCAGTCGACACGGCCGACCATCTCGTCGACCGTCTCGAAGCCCAACTCGGCCATGATCTCGCGCAGCTCCTGCGCGATGAACTGCATGTAGTTGATGACGTGCTCGGGCTCGCCCGGGAAGCGGTCGCGGAGGTCCTCGCGCTGGGTGGCGACGCCCACCGGACAGGTGTTCTGGTGGCACTGCCGGGCCATCACACAGCCCGAGGAGACGAGCGCGGCCGTCCCGAACGCGTACTCCTCGGCGCCCAGCAGGGCCGCCACCGCGACGTCGCGCCCGGTCTTCAGCCCGCCGTCGGTCGTGACGGTGATCCGGTCGCGCAGGCCCGTCGCCCGGAGCATCTGGTTCGCCTCTGCGACGCCCAGCTCCCACGGCAGGCCGGCGTTCTTGATCGAGGTCTTCGGCGACGCACCGGTCCCGCCGGAGTGGCCCGAGATGTGGACCACGTCGGCTTCGGCCTTCGCGACGCCGGCGGCGATGGTGCCGATGCCGGCCTCCGAGACGAGCTTCACGTTGATGTCGGCCTCCGGGTTGGCGGCCTTCAGGTCGTAGATGAGCTGTTTGAGGTCCTCGATGGAGTAGATGTCGTGCAGCGGCGGCGGCGAGATGAGGCCGACGCCGGGCGTCGAGTAGCGCACGTGGGCGATGTACTCGTTCACCTTCGCGCCGGGGAGGTGGCCGCCCTCCCCCGGCTTCGACCCTTGCGCCATCTTGATCTGGATCTCGTCGGCGCTCGTGAGGTAGTTCGACGTGACGCCGAAGCGCCCCGAGGCGACCTGCTTCACGCTGCAGTTCCGCTCGGTGTCGAAGCGCTCGGGCGGCTCGCCGCCCTCGCCGGTGTTGGCCTTCGCGCCCAGCCGGTTCATCGCGATCGCGTTGTTCTCGTGTTGCTCCGGCGAGAGGCTCCCGAGGCTCATCGCGGCCGTCGAGAAGCGCTTGGCGATGTCGGCGACGGGCTCGACCTCCTCGACCGGGATCGGGTCGCGGTCGTTGCCGATGTCGAGGAGGTTCCGCAGTTCCGCGGGCGTGTCGGGGTCGTTCACCTGCGCGGCGAACTCGTCCCACGCCTCCCGGTCGCCCTCGCGCACCGCGCGGTGGAGCGCGTTCACCGAGTGGGGGTTCCAGCCGTGTTTGATCCCCGTCGAGCGGTGCTCGTACTCGCCTTGCGTCTCCAGCTTCGGGTCCTCGCCGAAGCCGACGTCGTAGCGGTCGCGCAGGTCCGACTCGATCTCCGGGAGGCCGATCCCCTCGGTCCGGATCTCGGTGCCCTCGAAGTACTCGCGCACGAGGCCGGAGTCGAGGCCGACCGCCTCGAAGATCTGTGCGCCCTGGTACGACTCGACCGTCGAGATCCCCATCTTCGCCATCGTCTTCAGCAGCCCCTGCTCCAGCGCCGCGCGGTAGGCGGCCAGCGCCTCGTCCTCGTCGGCGCCGTCGGGCCCGGCGACGATGTCGCGGACGGTGTCGTACGCGAGGTACGGACACACCGCGCCGGCGCCGTAGCCGACGAGACACGCGACGTGGTGGACCTCCCGCGGGTCGCCCGACTCCACGACGAGGCCGGCGCGGGCGCGCAGCCCCTCGCGCACGAGGTGGTGGTGGACCGCGCCCGTCGCCAGCAGGCTCGGCACGTGGAGCCGGTCGGGGCCCATCCCGCGGTCCGAGAGGACGAGCACGTCGGCGCCCGCGCGGACGGCCTCCGCGGCGTCCGCGCGGAGCGTCTCGACGGCGTCCTGCAAGGAGTCGGCCGGGTCGAACGTCATGTCCAGCGTGACCGACGTGAGTGCGCCGGTGGTCGCATCGCCCACGTTGCGGAGCGTCGCCGTCTCCGCCTCCGTCAGCACCGGCGAGTCGTTGACGACCTGCCGGGCGTGTTCGGGCGTCTCGCCGAGGAGGTTGCGCTGGGGGCCCAGCCGCGTCTCCATCGACGTGACCAGCTCCTCGCGGATGTAGTCGATCGGCGGGTTCGACACCTGCGCGAACAGCTGCTTGAAGTAGGTGAACAGCGGGCGGTCGAACTCCGAGAGGACGGACAGCGGCGTGTCGTCGCCCATCGAGCCGACCGGGTCCTTCCCCTGTTCGGCCATCGGGCCGATGAGGTGGTTCAGCTGGTCGGTCGTGTAGCCGAAGGCCGCCTGCTTGCTCCGCAGGTCGTCGTCTGGCCCCGTCTCCGGCGACGGGTCGGCCGCGGCCGTGACGGCCGCGAGGTCGCGCTGTTCGGCGTCGACCCACTCGCCGTACCGCTCGTCGGTGAGGTCGGCGAACACCTCCTCGTCGTCGAGGACCCGCCCCTCCGTGCGGTCGGCGACGAACGTCTCGCCCGGGCGGAGGCGGCCGCGCTCGCGTACGTCCCCGGGGTCGTGTTCGAGCGCGCCGACCTCGCTCCCCATCACGAGACGGTTGTCCGTCGTCACGTCGTAGCGACACGGGCGCAGGCCGTTGCGGTCGAGGACGCCCGCGACGCGGTCGCCGTCGAAGCCGATGACGAGCGCGGGGCCGTCCCACGGCTCGACGAGCGAGGCGTGGTAGTCGTAGAAGTCGCGGCGCTCCTCGTCCATCGCCTCGTCCTCGCGGTACGCCTCGGGGATCATCATCCGCAGGGCGTGCGGGAGCTCGCGGCCGCCGTTGAGGAGCAGGTCGAGCGTCTCGTCCACGGAGGCCGTGTCCGACTGGTTCGGGTCCGAGATGATCGGGCGCACCGCGTCGAGCTCGTCGTCGCCGAAGCCGCCGTCGGCCAGATCCGACTGGCGGGCGCGCATCCAGTTGACGTTCCCCTGGATGGTGTTGAACTCCCCGTTGTGGACGACGTTGCGGTACGGGTGCGCGAGGTGCCACGCGCCGAGGGTGTTCGTCGAGAAGCGGGCGTGGACGAGCGCGACGCCGGAGGTGAGCCGGTCGTCGCGCAGGTCGGGGTAGTAGGCGTCGATCTGGTCGGCCTTCAACAGCCCCTTGTACACGACGCGCTGGCGGTCGAGCGAGCAGACGTAGAAGCGCTCGCCGCCGGCGACGTCCCCGGCGGCCGACTCCACCGCCCGTCGAGCGACGTACAGCCGTCGGTCGAACGCCTCCTCGTCGAGGTCCGTGCCGTCGGCGGGCGCGACGAACGCCTGCCACACGTCCGGCTCGGAGTCCAGCGCCGTCTGCCCGAGGTTCGCGCCGTCGGCGTCCGTCGGCACGTCGCGCCACGCGACCACGTCGAGGTCGTGCTCCGCGAGCGTCTCCTCGAACAGGTGCTCTACGTCGCCGCGGGCGGCGTCGTCGGTCGGCATGAACAGCGACGCGACGGCGTACGTCTCGGGGAGGTCGCCGACGACCGCCTCGAAGAACCCGTCCGGTCGCTCGACCATGATCCCGGCGCCGTCGCCGGTGTTCTGCTCGGCCCCCGTCGTTCCCCGATGCTCGAGGTTCTCCAACAGCTCGAGCGCGTCCGATACCACCTCGTGGGACCGCCCGCCGTCGAGGTCGACGACGGCGCCCACACCGCAGTTCGAGCGCTCGTCGTCGGGGTCCGCCAGGCCCTCGACGCGCGCCGACACGTCCGACTCAGTCATGTGTGACAGTTCTGGCCACCCGGGTAAAGGGTTGACCCTAAACGGCTAAGGGTGTGTTATTGCCATATAAGGGTGTTACAGGATGTCCCTATCCTTTCGGACGACCGTGAAGGATCGGAACCGGCGGACGGCTCGTACGGACTCGGATCCGAGTAGCGATCCCGGAGAAGGAACGGCGCCGCGGCGGTCGACAGCTCAGTACGACTTCGCGAAGTACGCGGTCCGGGCGGCGTCGTCGTCGCACACCGCGCACGTCTCGTCGTGGTCGCCGCCGTGGAGGTCGTCCTCGTCCTCGAAGGGGACCATCACGATCTCGGCGGCGATCTGGTCTTTGACCTCGGCCTCGCACGCCTCGTCCCCGCACCACGGCGCCTTCACGTAGCCGCCGTGTTGGCCGATGGTGCCGAGGATCTCGTTGCGCGAGTCGGCCTCGCGCACCTCGCCCTCGAGGTTCTCCTCGGCGGCGGCATACAGCTTGGCGTACACCTCGTCGAGGTGCTCCCGGGTCGTGTCTGCGATGTCGTCGCGGTCGACGGTCGCCTCCTCGCCGTCGGGGCGGTGGACCACGGTGACCTCGTCGTCCTCGACCTCGTAGGGGCCGATCTCGAAGCGGACGGGGACGCCGTTGAGCTCGTGTTCGTTGAACTTGAAGCCGGGATTGCGCGTGTCGCGGTCGTCGAGTTCGACGCGGACGCCCGCCGCCTCCAGCTCCTCGGCGACGCCCTCGGCGTACTCCAGCACCTCGTCTTTCGTGTCCTCCTGCCAGATGGGGACGATGGCGACCTGCGTGGGCGCGACGGTGGGGGGGAGCACGAGCCCCTGGTCGTCGGAGTGGGTCATGATCAGCGCGCCGAGCGCGCGCCACGACAGCCCCCACGAGGTGGTGTGGGCGACGCGCTCGGCCTCGTCCTCGTCGGAGAACGTGATGTCGAACGCCTCCGCGAAGCTCGTCCCGAGGTAGTGGGAGGTGCCGCCCTGCACGGACTTGCCGTCGGGCATCAGCGCCTCGACGGTCGTCGTGGTGTCGGCGCCGGGGAACTTGTCGTGGTCGGGCTTCTGTCCGCGGAGCACGGGGATCGCGAGGAAGTCGCGGTAGGCGGACTCGTACTGGTCGAGGCGGGTCATCGTCTCGTCCCACGCGTCGTCGCGGGTGGCGTGGGCGGTGTGGCCCTCCTGCCAGAGGAACTCCTTCGTGCGGAAGAACGGCTTCGTGTCCGTCGCCTCCCAGCGCACGACCGAACACCACTGGTTGAGCTTGAGGGGGAGGTCGCGGTGGCTGCGCACCCACTGGGACATGTAGGGGGCGATGATCGACTCGGAGGTGGGCCGGACCGCGAGGCGCTCCTCCAGCTCCTCGTGGCCGCCCTGCGTCACCCACGCGACCTCGGGGTCGAACCCCTCGACGATGTCCTTCTCGGCCTCGAGGTACGACTCGGGGATGAACAGGGGGAAGTAGGCGTTCTGCGCGCCGGTCGCCTTGAACTTCGCGTCGAGGAAGTTCTGGAGGCGCTCCCACAGCGCGTAGCCGCGCGGCCGGGTGACGATGAACCCGGACATCCCCTCGGGGGCGTAGCTCGCCAGCTTCGCCTTCTGGACCACCTCGGCGTACCACTCGCCGGTCTCGTACTCCTTCGACTTCGTGACCCCCAACTCCTGTGCGTCGGAGTCGGCGGATTCGTGTTCGCTCATATGCGTCGATGTGTGACTGCCGTCTTAAACTCGGTGCGTTCGGTCGGCCGCGGGGTGAGAAGGGGTTGCGTGGCTACGCGCCACGCGGCGGGAACGGCGAGCGAACACGGGGTCGGGCGGACGCGTTCACGACCGATACGAGCGACCGCGCGGGCATGAACCTTCCCCGGCCGTGCCACGCCGTGACGTCCGAGGGCGGCTCCGCGGCCGGCCGGCTCACTCGTCGCGTCCCCTCCCGGTGGGCTCGGTCGGTTCGACGGCGAACGGGCTCGGCGTCTCGCGCCACGACCAGCCGGGGAGCCGCGTCTGGAACCCGGCCGCGAGCGCGGCGTCGAGGTCGTCCACGCCCGCCGGCTCGTCGGGGCCGCCGTGGGTCCGGGTGTCCGCGACGTGGAACGTCGCCTCGGCGAGCAGCGCCAGCGGCTGGCCGCCGGCGACCGTCGCCGCGAGCCGGCGACCGAGCAGCTCGTCGACGACGAACCCCGGGTAGTCCCCCTCGACGTCCAACTCGCGGAGCAGTCCGGCCAGCGCGGCGACGTTGACCGCGCGGTCGCCGTCGGCGAACACGGTGTCCACCTCCCGGCGGTACGCCTCGTCGCTCACGGCGCCGACGTCGGTGTCGAACAACTCGCCCAGGGCGGCGCGTGTGTCGTTGAGCAGGGGGACGACGACGGGGGCGCGGTCGCGCAGGCGGTCGCGTTCGGCCGCGACGGCGGCGGGTGTGAGTCGCATGGGCGCCGTTCGGGCCGGCGTGCGGTAGTGGTTTGCGAAGGGTTTTATAACACGGACGGAATACGGGGGAGTAAGCGGGTTTTCCGTCGCCCACCTCGGGCAGCTACAACGGAGCCTCCCGTACTCATGCAGTCTTCCACTCACAGTCGACCCGAGGGCGTAGCGTCCGACAGCCGCGCCCCGCGGGACCCGCGACGATCCCTTCAGTTATGAGTCAAGTCGAGAAACAGCTGGAACAGACGAAAGCACAGATCGAATCAGAGATCCCGAACGACGTCTCCGTCACCGACGTGAAGTACGAGGGGCCGGAGCTGGTCGTCTACACGCGCCACCCGAAGGAGTTCGCCCAGAACGGCGACCTCGTGCGACGGCTCGCCTCGAAACTCCGCAAGCGTATCACGGTCCGGCCACACCCGGACGTCCTCTCGGACCCCCGGGAGGCGCAGGCGAAGATCGAGGAGATCATCCCCGAGGACGCCGGCGTCACCGACCTCGACTTCCACGAGGACACCGGCGAGGTCGTCATCGAGGCCGAGAAGCCCGGCATGGTGATCGGTCGCCGCGGCTCCACCCTCCGGGAGATCACCCGCGAGGTCGGGTGGACCCCCGAGGTCGTCCGCACCCCGCCCATCGAGTCCTCCACGGTCTCGAACGTCCGGAACTTCCTGAAACAGGAGCGCGAGGAGCGCCGCGACATCCTCGAGCGGGTCGGCCGCACCATCCACCGCGAGGAGATGGCCGACGAGCAGTGGGTGCGCATCACGACCCTCGGCTGCTGCCGCGAGGTCGGTCGCGCCTCCTTCATCCTCAACACCGCCGAGACGCGCGTCCTCATCGACTGCGGCGACAAACCCGGCGCCGAGGGCGAGGTGCCGTACCTCCAGGTGCCGGAGGCGCTCGGCGCGGGCGCGCAGAACATCGACGCGGTCGTGCTCACGCACGCCCACCTCGACCACTCCGCGCTCATCCCGCTGCTGTTCAAGTACGGCTACGACGGCCCGATCTACTGTACGGAGCCGACGCGGGACCTGATGGGCCTGCTCACGCTCGACTACCTCGACGTGGCGAGCAAGGAGGGGCGCACGCCGCCGTACGAGTCGGCGCAGGTGCGCGAGGCGATCAAACACACGATCCCGCTGGAGTACGGCGACGTGACCGACATCGCGCCCGACGTGAAGCTCACGTTCCACAACGCGGGCCACATCCTCGGGTCGGCCGTCTCGCACTTCCACATCGGCGACGGCCTGTACAACGTCTGCTTCTCCGGCGACATCCACTACGACGACACCCGCCTGTTCAACGGCGCGGTCAACGACTTCCCGCGCGTCGAGACGCTCGTGATGGAGTCCACCTACGGCGGGCGCAACGACTACCAGACCGACCAGGAGGACTCCGAGCGCAAACTGATCCAGACGATCAACGAGACGTACGAGCGCGACGGGAAGGTGCTCATCCCGGCGTTCGCCGTCGGGCGCTCCCAGGAGATCATGATGGTGTTGGAGGAGGCGATGCGCACCGACAAGATCCCGGAGATGCCCGTCCACCTCGACGGGATGATCTGGGAGGCGACCGCGATCCACACCACCTACCCCGAGTACCTCCGCGACGACCTCCGCGACCGGATCTTCCACGAGGACGAGAACCCGTTCCTCGCCGACCAGTTCAACCACATCGACGGGGGCGAGGAGGAGCGCCAGGAGGTCGCCGACGGCGGTCCCTGTATCATCCTCTCGACCTCGGGGATGGTGACCGGCGGCCCGATCATGTCGTGGCTGCGCCACCTCGGGACCGAGGAGAACTCACAGCTCACCTTCGTGGGCTACCAAGCGCAGGGAACGCTCGGCCGCCGCATCCAGAACGGCTGGGAGGAGATCCCGGTGCAGGACCCCAACGACCGCGGCCGCACCTCGACGCTGACGCTGAAGATGGACGTCGAGACGGTCGACGGCTTCTCGGGCCACGCGGACCGCCAGGGGCTGGAGAACTTCGTGAAGACGATGAACCCGCGGCCGGAGAAGGTGCTGTGTGTCCACGGCGACGAGCGCTCCGTCCAGGACCTCTCGTCGGCGCTGTACCACGACTACAACATGCGGACGTTCGCGCCGAAGAACCTCGAGACGTTCCGGTTCAAGTGACCCGGCCGCGCGAGTCGACCGGCCGCCGGGTGCGGCCGGTCGACCGTCCGGACTGAAGTCCCGCGGCGACGAGGGGGGAGTATGCGCCTCGCGCTCATCGCCCACGACGAACAGAAGGACACCCTCGTCGAGTTCGCCCGCGAGCACACCGGGACGCTCTCGACGCACGACCTGATGGCGACGGGAACGACCGGCAAACGACTCAACGAGGAGACGGACCTCACCGTCGAGCGGAAGTCCTCGGGGCCGCTCGGCGGCGACATGCAGATCGGCGCCGAGGTCGCCGACGGCGACTGCCACGGGATCGTCTTCCTGCGGGACCCGCTGACCGCCCAGCCCCACGAGCCCGACATCTCGGCGCTGTTGCGGATCTGCGACGTCCACGACGTGCCGCTGGCGACGAACCCCGCGAGCGCCACTCACCTCGTCGAGGGGATCGGTCCGTCGCGGTGACGGTCGCCATCAGTTCCGATAGCCGGGGCCGCTGTCTTTAGGTCCGGGCCGCCCGGACCTGACGACGAACAGATGTGTCCCCGCCCGCTCGTCCGCGCGGTCGCCGCGCTCCTCGTCGTCTGTACGGCCGTAGCCGGCCCCCTCGCGGCGCCGGCCGCCGCCGCGCCCGAGGACTGCTTCGGCCAGGGGCGGGACCTGCACGTCGGTACCGAGGGTCCGACGATCGACCTCACGGTCCACACGTCGCTGTTCTCGAACCTCGGGCGACCCGGGGCGCTCGGCCTCTCGGCGGTCGGGTCCACGGGCGACGCCGAGATCGTCGACCTCCGGGTCGGCGTCGCGTTCGTCGGGGTCGGCGACGCGAGCGAGTTCCTCGCGGACCCGTTCTCCCGGTTCGCCCTCGTGTTCGACTACACGCTCTCGCTCCCGATGTTCGACACCGTTCCGGGCGAGACCACCTACGAGCAGTCCGAGGCACCCGTCGAGGGCGTCCCGGAGGCCGACTGTTCGACGGACGCCTGAGACGCGCGCGCCCCTACCCCTGGCGAACCGGTCCTTCCGGTCGGGCCGTGACCGCCGATACCGGGTCGGTCGCCACGAGCGTGGTCGGCCTCGATCAGTCGTCTCCGACCGTCTCCGCGGGGTCGACCGCCGTGCCCGCCAGTTCGTCGATCCCGACGCGGTCACACAGGTCGTACAGCGGGCACGCCTCCGGCCCCTCCAGACACGCCGGGCGGCGCGCGGTGCAGTACTCCCTGCCGAACTGGATCGTCGCCGTGTGCCCGAAGCCGCACTGCTCGGGCGGCACCGCCGCCTCCAACGCCTCCCGGACCGCCTCGTGGTCGGCGGTCGGCGGCGCAAGTCCCATCCGCCGCGCGATGCGGTGGACGTGGGTGTCGACGGGGAACACGCCGTCGCGACCCCCCGCGAACAGGAGCACGCAGTCGGCCGTCTTCGGCCCGATGCCGTCCATATCGAGGAGCGTCTCCCGGACCTCGTCGGGGTCGCCGTCGCGGACGAACCGGTCGAAGCCGTCCGCCCCGCCGTACGCCTCGTCGACGCGGCCGGCGAGCGCGACGATCCGTTCGGACTTCAGGTTGTACAGCCCCGCCCCGGCGATGGTCTCGGCCAGTTCGTCCGTCGCGGCCGCCGAGAGCGACGCCGCGAGGTCGCCCGCCCACTCGGGGCCGCCCTCGCCGTACCGCGCCAGCAGTTGGTCGTGGGCCGGCTGGCTCGCCTTGTCGCTCGTGTTCTGCGAGAGCACCGTCCGGACGAGACACTCGAAGGCGTCCTGCCCGCCGTACGCCTTGCGCCAGTACAGGTCGCCGAGCGCGTCGACCACGGCGGCCGCGCGGGTCGCCGGTTCGTCGCTCGCGGTGAACGTCGCCGGCCGACCGCCGCCGGACGCGCCGCCGCTGATGTTCTCCGCGGGCTCGTCGTCGGTCACGCGACACGGTGGGGCGCCCTCGTACAAGAACCGTCGCCCGCGCTACGGCTCGACGCGTAGCGTCACCGTCAGGGGGGCGCCGCGCTCGAGCGCCGTCACCAGCCGACGGTCGAAGTCGGCGGCCGCCTTGTCGGCGCCGACCATGATCGTGCGCTCGTCGACGTAGTCGCTCGTCCGGCCGACCATGCTCCGGTCGCCCTCGTACGTGAGGTCCGGGTGGCCCCGGCCGGTGACGGTCTCGGTCGCGTCGGCGGCCGCGAACTCCGCCACCACGGTGGCGTCGTGCGAGCGACACGCCGCGACGAACGACCGCGGGACGTCCGCGGGCGTGGTGTCGGCCTCGACCGCGAGGATACAGTCGCCCGCGGGCGTGAGCCAGTCGTCGCTGGTCACCTCGAACGTGCTCGTGTGCTCGGCGCTGACGTGTTCGTGCCCCGTCGCGGCGAACGTCACCTCGCGGACGGCGCCGTCCGCGTCGGGTCCCTCGCTCATACCGGGAGTGACGCGGGCGGCGACAAAACCCACGCGACTCGCGGCGGGGGTCGCCACGCCCCCGCCGCCGGCCCGCGCTCAGTCGATGTCGATGCCGCCCGCGGCCCGCTCGACGCCGAGCACGACGAGCGCCCCGACGACGGCGGCGACGGCGAACTCGCCGAGCACGGCGGTCGTCCACGCGGGCACCTCCTCGCCGACGCGGACGACCGGGGCCCGGAGCGCGCCCACGACGAGCCCGACGAGGAACGCCAGCGTCGCCTCCCGGCGCGCCGCCAGCGCCGCACGGACCGTGTGGGCGACGGTCAACAGTCCGACGACGCCGCCCGCGATGAACGCGACGACGGGCACGCCGGTGTCGAGCACCGTCGAGACCGGGCCCCCGGTCGCGAGCGCGAGCAGGGCGTCGACGAACGCCGACAGGGCGCTCGTCATCCGCTCGTACTGCCCGAGGATCACGAGCAGGAGCGACCCCGAGATCCCGGGGAGGATCATCGCGCTGACGGCGATCGCGCCGGCGGCGGCGGTCGCGACGACGGACTCGCCGAGCGCCGCGCTGGCGCTGCCGGAGGCGACGAACGCGACGACTACGCCCGCGACGCCGGCGACCGCGCGGGCGGCGGTGTCGAGCCGGAGCTCGTCGCGGAGCACGACCGCCGAGGCCGCGATGAGCCCGAAAAAGAAGCCGTAGGTGAGCACCGGGAACGACTCCAAGCCCACGTGGAGTACGCGTGTCACCGTGAGGATCGCGGTGGCGATCCCCGCGCCCAGCGCGAGCAGGAAGGCCCCGTCGAGCTCGCGGAACACGACCCGGAGGTCGCCCCGGTCGCCGACGAGGGCCGCGAGGACGCGGCGAACGAGCGCCGGGTCGGCCGACGTGAACGCACCGATCAGGCGGTCGTAGATGCCGGTGATCAACGCGATCGTCCCGCCGGAGACGCCGGGCACCGCGTCGGCCGCGCCCATGGCGACCCCGCGCAGGTACGCGCCGCCGAGGCCGACCTCGGCCGCGTCCCCGGCGGCCTCGCCGTCGTCGTAGCCGGTGCCGGCGGAGCGACCCGTCGCGGTGTCCGCGCCTCCGTCCGTCATCTACGGGGCGATCGACCGGCCGACCGGCGCGCGCAGCGTCGGCGCGACCGGCTCGCTCGTGTCGCCCGTGAGCGTCGGCGAGCCGCCGACCGGCTCCTCCGTCCCCGACTGCCCCGCGTCGAGGGCGCCGAATCCGTCCGGAGCGACGAGCGAGCTCTGGTTGTCCGTGCCGTTCGTCGTGTTCGTGGCGTTCGTGTCCGACCCGTTCTGCGCGCCCTGCGGCTCCTGGAGGACCTCCTCGGACAGCGAGACCTCCGCCGCCCCCTCCGTGTCGCCGTTGACGAGCCCCTCGCTGACGTTCACCGTCCCCTGATTGCGGAGGACGTAGGCGGACTCGTTCGAGCGGACCTCGCCGGAGACGGTGTAGGCCCCGGTCGCCCGGACGCTCACGTTGGTGTACCCGTTCTCGGGGCCGTACTCGTCGTAGTCGGTCGTCGAGTACGGGACGGTGAGCTCGAACGTGCCGTCGGCGTCGGCGGTCGTCTCCTGCGTGTAGGTGAACGTCGAGGCGTTGCCGCCCGTGCCGCCGTTCGGCACACGCATCTGGACGGTCGCGGTGACCGTCTCGTTGGGCTCCGCGCCCGACCCCTCGATGGTCGCGCCCGGCACCTTCTCGAACGTCTTCACCCACTGCGGCTGCGTCTGCTGCAGCAGCGAGGGGCGCAGCCCCAGCGACTGGGACTCGCGCAGCACGCTCCGCTGGTACGAACTGGACGCGTACGCGGAGGTCTCGGAGGTGCTCACCATCCGGTAGTGCTGGAGCGCCGGCACGGGCTCCTTCGGGAACGCCCCGATGCCGCCGATCTGAGCGGTTCCGTCCTCCTCGACGAACTCGCGTGCGGCGCTCTCGTTGGCGAACGTCCGGATCGCGGTCGCGTTCTCGCCCGTGGGGAGCACCTTGTAGGTGGTCGAGCCGTCCTGCGAGGAGACCGTATCGTAGTCGAACACGACCACGCGCTCGCCGAACAGCGTGTTCACCGTCGGCTCCGCGCGGCTGCCGTGGTACTTGTACAGTCGCACCAGCATGCTCTCGTAGTAGCGCTGTTCCTTGTCGTAGAACGCGAGGTTGTACCTGGACTGCCCCTGCGCGGTCTGCGTCTCGCGCAGCGTGGCGCCGTAGTAGTCCGAGGCGGTGGTGTCGTCGTCGAAGACGACCTGCGCGCCGAACTCCGAACCGATGGTCGCCATCTCCCAGTTGACCATGACGTAGCGCATGTTCTCGGCCTCGCCGTCGTCGTCGATGTTTGCGAGGACCTGGTCGGCGTCGGCCTCACTCGGCGCGAGGAGGTAGTTGGCCGCCGAAGAAGCACCCTGCTGGAACGGATTGGCGTGCGGGATGCGCTCGCCCTGCGTCGTGATGAAGTGGCCGTAGTCCCACCACGACATCACGCCGTACGTGCCTTCAGCGTAGTCGAAGTCGTCATCAGCCGGACGTTCGAACGTCCCGTAGTACTCGAGCGAGTCGGCGTTGCCCGCACCGCCGAGGTCCCCCTCCGCGGGCGTGTTCTCCGACATCCACCGGAGGTTCTCGTTCCAGTAGACGACCTCGCCGGGACCGGTGCTGTTGCCGACGCCGATCGCGTTGTTGGTGCGGTCGATCGACACCTGGCCGGTGTTCCCGAGCGACAGCGGGACGACGAGGACCGGTCCGAGCACGACCATCACCGTCAGAGCGACGGCGATGACTTGGTACGTCTCGACGTCCGGGAGCGACCGGTCCATCGAGGGGGCCGTGAGGTCGAAACCGATCGCCGCCAACACCTCCTTCAGGAAGTACGCGTTCAGTCCGGCGACGGCGACGGCGAGGTAGTAGTTGAACCGGACTTGGGTGAACGCCGCGGCCGTCAGGAACGCGGCCCACACGAACACGAACAGGTGCTCGGCGTCGTATCGGATCCGCGCGGCAGCCGCGAACACCAGCGCCGCGACGATGAAGAGGCCGAACAGCTGCGGATTGGTGCCGAGGAACGACGCGAGGTCGTTGAACAGCGGGCGGCCGACGAACACGAACAGGACGACGGCCGCCGCACCGGCGAGGAAGTAGTAGTCGCCGGTCTCGCCGCGGCGCCACAGCGGCTTGACCAGGAGCCAGACTGCGGCTGCGACTGCCGTGATGAACGCGAAGCCGTACTCGGCGATGACGACGCCGATCTGGCCGTAGTACTGCGAGATGCTCGACTGGAGGAACGGCTGTGCCTCGCCGATGGTCCGCGTGGCGGCGCCCGCGGAGAACCCGACGAATCGAAGCAGGTTCCGTTCGATCGACGGGAGCGGGCCCGCGTTGACGAACGTGACGATCAGCAGGCTCACGACACCGAGCACCCCGACGGTGACGGGGTAGGCGACGCTCAGCGGGCCGTCGCTCGACTCGCGGGCGTTCAGAACGCGAGCCAAGCCCGCGAGGAACACGGCGCCGCCGGCGGTGGCGAGCGGGAACAGCGCTTGGAACAGACTCAGGTCGGAGACCCCGAAGCGTGCCTCGGGGAGCTTCAGCATCACCATCCCGGTCGTGACGAGCATCGACACGACCGCGACGAAGGCGACGTTGTCTGGGGACCGGCCGCCCACGTAGTCGCTGACCGCTTGGAAGGCGACGTACACCGCGAAGATGCCGAGGAGCAGGACGCCGGGCGGCCACACCCAGAGGTACAGGCCGATGGCGGTCCCCGCGACCGCGCTCCACGCGGCCGTCGGCTTCAGGTCGTCCCAGTCGCGGGCCTGCACGAGTTCCCAGATGGGGCGGTCGCGCTGTGCCACCGCGAGCGCGATCATGAGCGCGACGACGGCGAAGCCTTGGAAGAACGGTTCGGCGATGTTGTGGTCCGCGAAGCCGACGAGGCCACGGCGGAGGAAGGTTCCGGGCAGCAGCATCAAGATCGCCGTCGCGAACAGGCCCCCGAGCCGGCCGCCGAGGCGCTTGCCGAGGAGGTACGTCGGGATCGCGACGAGCGCCCCGAACACCGCTGGGGTGACGAGCAGCGTCTTGGCGACGAGCGTCTCCGAGGGCGACCCGAGGCCGACCACGAGCGCTGCGGTCGCGATCAGTTGGTCGTAGAGGGTGCCGAACTGCCCGGCGCTGGTCCCGAACGGGTAGTACGTCCAGGGGTCGTACGGCATCGTCCACGGCCAGTTCTGAACCGTGTACCGTACCTGTCGAAGGTGGTACCACGCGTCGTTCCCTCTGAAGAACACCTGTCCGTCTCGGAGGAAGTTGCTGTAGGACTGGAGGCGGACCCACAGCATGAACACGATGACCACGAGGAGGGCCGGGATCTGGTAGAAGTCCCGGAGGAGGTCGGTGACCGACTTCTCGGCGAAGTCGTAGTCGACCCCCGGGACGGTTCCCGCGGGCTCCCCACCGTCCGGGGTCGTGTCGCTGTCGCTTCGACTCATTGCATCGAAGCACTTGGAAAACGAGGATAAGCCTTGTTATCTCCGAACGGACGATCTTGAGTACGCACCACGGGGTGCCACCGTAGGATGGGTCGCCAGACTCACTCCGTAACCCAGCCGCGGATGTCGAACGGGAGGTTCTGGACCACGACGTTCCGAAACTGGGTTGACACGCCGAAAAGGGTGATGAAGTATACGACTGCGCCGAGCCCCACCAGCAGGACCACCGTGGCGGCGCTACTGTTGAGTAGGTCGTAAATCCGCTCCACGCGCGACAGTATCTTGATGACCACAGCCATGGCCAGCCCAGCGCCAACCTGCCTCCCGATCTCGCCAACCGGGACGTCGAAGGCGACGACCCCCGCGAGATAGCGGTACGCGAGGACGAGGCTAATTGTGACCGACACGGCTGTCGCCACCGCGCCCCCGACCCACCCGTACATGTAGATCAACGAAAAGTTCAACACGATATTACTCGCGATGAACACGGTGTTCACCCTGAAGCTTAGGTCCGGCCGGTCGACTGCGTCGAGAGCGGTCCGGAGTTGTGACTGGTAGCCCATGCAGAGGTTCGCCAGTATCAGTATCGTCAGGACGGTCACTCCCTTGGTGAACTCCGGACCGTAGATGCGAAGTATTCGCTCCCCGAGGAGCGCTCCACCGAACAGTCCTGGGATCAGGAACAGCCCCCCGAACGAGAGCGACTGTTCGACGATTCGAGCGAACGCGTCGCTCTCGTTTCGCGCGGACAGTTTGCTCATCTCCGGGAACAACGTCGTGGTGAGGGTTCCGCTGAATCGGAACAGGAACTGACCGAGGTTCCACGCGACGCTGTAGATCCCGATCAAGCCCGACGGAACGAACAACCCCAACACGATGACGTCGACGAAATTGAAAGTTCGCGCTTGGAAGCCCCCGAGCCAAGAGAACTTCGCGAATTCGAACAGGTCTCGAAAGTGCCGACTGCGCGGGGCCTTGGGCGTGCCGAGGGATCTGTACGCGTAGTAAACACCGATCACGATCGCGAGGAGTAACCCCACCGCGTGCCCCAACAGCAGCCCGACCGTCCCCGCGCCCGCCAAGACAAGCAGGACCTGAAACAGCGCTCGTCCGCCGCTTTGGACGGGTTTGAGAACCCCGCTAACATGCGTGAGGTGGAGTCCGATCAACGTTTTGTCAATGAGAGCGTGACATAGGAGCAGTCCTAAGGTGGCGATCACGAGTCCGACCGCGGAGAACCCGATGTACTCGGTGACCCGGCCATCGAACACGGCGATTGAGGCAGCGAGCAGGACGAACAATGCGGAGACAACGACCGCGCCGGCGGTCACGTACTCCCGCGGCTCGCCCCCTCCGGAGATCCGCTTTGAGACGGCGTTCGGAAATCCCGCCGTCCCCACGATAGACAACCACGACACAAGTGCGATCGCCAAGTTGTACTCACCGAGCGGACCGGCACCGAGCTCCCGTGCGATGTACACAGTCGCGAGGAACCCCAGCGCCGAGGCTAGTATCGACGAGCCGAAGTGAATCACCGACTTCTGTCCGAGTCGCATTGTGGGTGGGGCGGTCGCAATTCATCCGACTACCCGAGTCGGACTTTACTCCGTCGGTTCCCGGCGTGGACCATCCTCTGAGCGGACACGATAACACGACTGTGGTCGCAATGGTCGGGTCGAAGCTTTCACCATGGCGGTGACCGGTGTGAAGGAAACGTAACCGTTAGTATTCGAACCATCGGACACGCCCTACGGAGCACGCATCAGGCGCCGGGGGGTGAGTGCCAAGGGTGCTCGGGAACTACCATGGTATCCGGACAATCCGCGACGACGATCGTCCCGGTGTACAACGATCCAGAAGGGATCGAATCGACGGCTGAGTCGCTCGTCACACAGAGTGGCTCGGACCATACAATCCTGATCGTGGACAACGGGTCGACCGATCGAACTCGCTCGGTGATCCGGCGGATCATCAACGGGCGTGACGACATCCAGCTCCTCGTTGAGGATGAGACACAGGGGTCGTACGCGGCCAGAAACAAGGGGATCGAACGCGCCGAAGGTGACATCGTCGCCTTTCTCGACGCCGACGAGACGGTCGACGAGGACTGGCTTGAGACGGCGCTACGGGTGATGGAGACACGAGGACTGGACTATGTGGGTTGTCGCGTCGAGTTGACGTTGCCCAAGACCACCCTCGTCGGTTGGTACAACGCCCACACTGGGTTCCCAATCGAACAATACCTTGAGGAACAACGATACGCACCAACGTGCGCACTCTTGGTCCGCCGGGAGGTGTTCGATGACGTCGGTCCGTTCGACAGTCGCCTGATATCGGGAGGTGACAAGGAATTCGGCGAGCGCGTCCACGATGCCGGGTACGAGCAGGGTTACGTCGAGGAGGCGGTCGTCTACCACCCTGCGAGAACATCGTTCCGAGCATTGGCAAAAAAGAATGTCCGAGTTGGGAGAGGCTTCTGTCAAAAGCAACGCTACTACCCAGAGCGCTACGGGAGTCCCGGTGTGCCGCCGACGCCGACCGGCTCTGGCGGCGGTGAGGACGCCGAAGGGCCAGAATCACCGTTCACACGGCTCGCCTTCGCGTTCCTGTCGTTCGCGATGCTGGCGTGTCGCGGATTCGGCTACTACTACGAGTTCCTGTTCGGCGAGAAGCGCGAGAGAGGTCCTCCTACGAGTTAGCCCGCCCGACGACGTCCGGCGTGGTCATCGCGTACACGTAGCCCAGCCCGACGGCCGCAGTGAATACACCGATGCACACCAACTGCTTCACAGCGGGCAGCGACGGCGACCGGACCAATCCCCTCAGCCGTTGGGGAACGAAGTGCGTCAGTAGTTGCCTCAGATACGCACTCTTGTTGTCGGGCGCGTCCGGGTACAGCAGGTCCATCACCCGCTTGGAGTACCCCTGCCAGAACGACCGGAACACGAGCCAGCGGAAGTCGCCGCGGTAGTCGAACAGTTTGTGGTGGACGACGGCGTCCTCGGTGAACACCATCCCCCGGCCGTACTCGTTCATCAGCCGGATCCCGACCGGCGCCTCGTGCGCTTGAAGGTGTTTGTCCCCCTTTCGGCCCGTGTTCGGGTCGTAGCCGCCGACCTCCAGAAACGCCTCGCGACGGTAGGAGATGTTGGATCCGTACGTGTTGCGCACCTCCTCGCCGTCCTCGGCGAACCCGGGTTCCACGCAGCCGACGAGCCAGTAGAACTCCTCGGGGAAGAAGTCGGGTTTCGCCGTCTGCCAGTCCGGGAGGACGTCGCCGCCGACGGCGATGGCGTCGGTGGACTCGTACACGTCGACCAACCGAGCCACCCAGTCCGGTTCGGCCGTCGCGTCGTCGTCGATGAACGCGACGACGTCCCCGCTCGCCAGCTCACCCCCCTTCGTCCGGCTGTAGGAGATGCCACGGTTCTCGTCGTTGCAGTGGAGGACCACACCGTCCCGGTCGCCGAAGTCCTCGACGACGCGGTCGAACACGGCCTCGTTGCCGTCGACGACGAGGACGACCTCGAGCGGTTCGTACTCCTGTTCGAGGACGCTCTCGACACACTCCGAGAACGGACCGTAGCGGTCCATGGAATAGGTGCAGACGACCACCGAGACCTTCATCGACTGGAGATGTTCGAAGCGACCGATAACGGTTGTGCTTCGGCGCCTCGATCGGCCGTCCGACCCGCTCCCGAAACCCCTATCCCGCCCCCCCGAACGACGCGTCACCATGACCGACGACGTCTGTGTGCTCCTCCCGACGTACGACGAGGCCGCCACGGTCGCGGACGTCGTCGCGGACTTCCGGTCCCACGGCTACGAGAACGTCCTCGTGATCGACGGGGGGGTCGACGGACGGCACGCGCGACCGCGCCCGCGAGGCGGGCGCCCGCGTTGAGATCCAGTCCGGCACCGGCAAGGGCCAGGCGATCCGCGAGGCGGTCGCGACGTACGTCGACGCGCCGTACGTGCTGATGGCGGACGCGGACGGCACCTACGAGGCGGCCGACGCGGCGGCGATGCTCGAGCCGCTCCGCGAAGGGACGGCCGAGCACGTCATCGGCGATCGCTTCGCGGACATGCACGAGGGCGCGATGACCGGGCTCAACCGCGTGGGCAACCGCGTGTTCAACGGGCTGTTCGGGCTGATCCACCGCGAGGAGTACGGCGACATCCTCTCGGGGTACCGAGCGTTCACCGTCGCGTCGTTCCGGCGGCTCCGCCTGTCCGCCGACGGCTTCGGGATCGAGACGGAGATGGCCGTGGAGTGTGCGCGCCACGGCGTCCGCACGACGGTCGTCCCGATCACGTACCTCCCCCGCCCCGACGGGTCGAACACGAACCTCCACCCGGTGAAGGACGGCGGGATCATCCTGATGGCGATCTACCGTCAGGCGAAGACGTCGAACCCGCTGTTCTACTTCGGCAGCGTCGGGGTCACGGCGGGGCTGTCTGGGGCCCTGTTCGCGGCGTACGTCGCCTACGATTGGTTCGCGAACGGCATCTCCCACGAGGTGCTCGCGGTCGTGTCGGGCGTGGGGATCATCCTCGGGATCCAACTGCTCATCTTCGGGGTGCTCTCGGACCTGCTCGTCACGCTCCACGAGGAGACGCTCGACCGCGTCGAGCGGCTGGAGGCGAGGGCGCGCGGGGACGCCGACGCGGACTCAGAAGGGCAGCAGCGTGCGGACGCGCCCGAGCAGTGAGCCGGCGCCGCTGCGACGTTTCTCCTCGAACACCGGGTGGAGCCTGTTGAGCAGCGCCCGCTCGGACTCGAAGCGCTCGGCCGGCAGCTCCCGGAGCGTCGCCGCCACGTCGAGGGTGTTGCCGGCGGCGTCGTACGGCACGTCGGTGTCGTCCATCGCCGCGATCAGTTCCTCCGTCGTCGCCGGGAACACGACGGCCGCCCGGTCGAGGCGCGCGTCGAGCGCCGCGATGCCGAACTCGATCGACTCGGGCTCCCCGCTGTCCCCCTGTGGCGGTCTGGCTGCCATCGGTCCCGTGTTGTCCCTCCGGGGACTAAAGTGGCCGGGCACCGACGCCGCCGGGGACGGCGGACACGCCGGCGAAGCCCGGCCTCCGCCGCGCTTATCGGGCACGCACCCGTCTCACGGACCGTGACCGACTACACCACCGTCTCCATCCCGAAGGACCTCGCGGAGCGCGTCGAGGAGACGCTCGAGGGGACGAGCTTCTCGTCGACCTCGGACCTCGTGCGGTTCCTCCTCCGGAGCATCGTGATCCAACACCAGAAGCGCGGGTCGCTGTCGGAGGCCGAGTTCGAGGAGATCACCGAACAGCTCCGCGACCTCGGCTACCTGAAGTAGCGACGCGACCGCACGCCGCGCCGACGGTGCCGCCGGCGAGGGCCGGGCGGCGACCGTCGGGTCAGTCCACGTCGTCGACCCGTTCCTCGGGGGGACCGCGTCGACGACCACGAGGTCGCGACGACGCCCGCGGCGGTCGTACGCGACGACGTCGGCGACGTCGTACGGCGGGATCGCGACCAGCACCGTCGCCGCGAGGTCGTCCTCCTCGGTGAGCCGCCGGTCGCCGTCCGGGTGCGAGAGGAACCGCGCGCGGCCCGCGGGACGGCCGAGGTCCATGCCGAACACTTTCGACACGGAGCCGCCGGCGCCGGGGAAGTAGAAGTGCGTCAACACCGGCGTCTCGGGGGGTAGATCCGCGGGCGGGTCGACGAGGTCGCCGGCGGCGCTGGCGTCGAGGACGACGTTCTCGTCGTCGGGGTCCGCGGCGGCGGCGCGCTCGAGCAGCAGCGAGAGGAGGTCCGCCGTGATGTGGACCGCCGCGGGGCCGTCGGCACGGTCGGCGCGCACGCTCTCGGGGTCGTCCCACTCGCGACCGTCGGGCGCGTCGCCGCCGTCGCCGGCGCGTTCCTCGTCGGGAGTCACGGGTCCGGGGTCACCCGAGGAGCGACTTGATGCTCCGGACGTACAGGCCGGGCGCGTTGCCGCGGGAGCTGTCGAGGGCGGCCGCGAGCTCCCGGCCGCCGTGGTCGAGCACGCCCGCGCCGTGACCGCACAGCACCCGGTCGGGGTCGAGGTCGCCGAGCGCCCGTCGCGGCGGTGTCAGGCGGAGCATCGGGTGAACACCGATCGTCTCCGCGCCCGTGCGCATGTACGCGGACGCCCCGACGGCCTCGGGGACGTACAGCGTGCCGCCGGCCTCGTCGTACAGCGCGACCTCCTGCCACGGCGGGAGCGACGAGTCGCGCACCGTGATCGCGCGCAGTCCGCCGAGTTCGCGGCCGAACCGTTCGACCGGCGCGTCGAGCTTCGCGGCCACGCCGGTCATCCACTCGGGCACGTACACCGGAACGTCGTGGCGGGTCGCGACCGCCGCGGCGTCGCGTTTGTGTCGGTCGAGGCAGACGACCGTCCCGGCCACCTCCCCATCGAGGTCCGCGAGGAGGTCGTCGACCCCGTCGGCGTCGACCGGGTCGAGCACCCAGATGTCGCCGTCCACGGAGAGCGCGTGGCTCGCGCGTTCCATCGTCTCGTCGGGGTAGGCGATCCAGCCGACGCCGCCGTCGAACTCGTCCACCACGGCGAGGTCGGCCTCGCCGGATCCTTTCATCGGCATCGCTCGACACGACGGGCGGGGCGGGCTTAAGTGGGGTGCCGGCGGATCGACACACGAGATGCCCGCGGACACCGATCCGGGACCGGAGCCGGAGCGCGAGGAGTCGGCCACAGACGAGTCGGAGCGCGCGCCCCCGGCGGACCCCGACCCCGCGCTCGCCTCGCTGGCGCTGGAGGTGACGGATCTGGGTCGCGCCGCGTCGTGGTACGCCGACACCTTCGGGCTCGTGCCCACGCGTCGGACCGCGACGGAGGCCGCCTTCGACGTCGGCGGGACCGAACTCGTCCTCAGACGCCCCGCGTCGGTCCCGCGCGGGGGCCTCCACACCCACTTCGCGTTCGAGGTGCCGGGCCGCGACTACCCGGCGTGGCGCGCGCGGTTCCCCGACGCCCCCGAGGTCGACTTCGGCTCGTTCCGCTCGCTGTACCTGGAGGACGCCGACGGCCACGCGCCGGAGGTGGGCGGCACCGCCCCCGACGGCACCGGCCCGGGGCTGGTCGGGGTGTTCGAGGTGGTGCTGGAGGTCGCGAACGTCGACCTCGCGAGCGAGTGTTGGGCGGCGCTCGGGTTCTCGACGGTCGACCGCGGCGACGACCGCCGCCGGATCCGGATGCGCGGCCCGACCGGCGCCGACCGCCAGTTCGACGTGGAGCTGTGGGAACCCTGCCGGGCTCGCGGACGCCCGGGGCGGCGTCCACGTCGACCTCGCGGTCCGCGTGCGCGAACCGGCCGCCCGCGCCGACCACGCCTTCGGCGACCTCCCCTCGGTGACGGTGCGGGAGTCGCCCGACGGCTCGGTCGAGCTGTACGACCCGGACGGCCACCACCTCGTGTTGCTCCCCGCGGCGGAGTGACCGTACGGGCCGCCCGAGCGGGGCATCGGCCGTCGCGGTCGCGGCGGGGGTGGGGAAACGAAAAGACGTATCCGAGCCGCCGGACCACTACTCGGCGATGGAGATCAGCGTCATCGGGGCCGGCTACGTCGGCGCCAGCGTCGCCGCCTGCTTCGCCGACCTCGGCCACGACGTCGCGGTCGTGGACATCGACGAGGAGCGCGTGGCGGCGATCAACGACGGCCGGTCGCCGATCCACGAGCCCGGGCTCGACGAGCGCGTCGCCCGGACGGCGGGCGACCGCCTCGTCGCCTCCACCGCGTACGACCCGGTGCCGGAGAGCGACCTGACGTTCCTCGCGGTACAGACCCCGTCGAACGAGGACGGCAGCATCGACACGAGCGTCGCCGAGGCGGCCGCGGAGATGACCGGGGAGGCGCTCGCCGACGCGGACGCCGACGACCATGCGGTCGTCGTCAAGAGCACCGTCATCCCCGGGACGACCGCGGACCTGCTCGGGCCGGCCGTCGCCGACGCGGCGGGCCTGACCGTCGGGGAGACGCTCCACGTCGGCGTCAACCCGGAGTTCCAGCGCGAAGGCACCGCCGTCGCGGACTTCCTCGACCCGGACAAACTCGTCTTCGGACACGACGACGACCCGGCCGTCGCCGACCTGCTCCACGAGGCGTACGAACCCCTCCGGGCGGCGCTCGACCACGAGGTGCCCGTCGTCGACACCGGCACCCGCGAGGCCGAGATGATCAAGTACGCCAACAACGCCTTCCTTGCCTCGAAGGTGTCGCTGGCCAACGAGCTGGGGAACATCTGCAAGCGCTACGGGGTCGACTCCTACGAGGTGACGCGGGCCATCGGCCTCGACGACCGCATCGGCGCGTCGTTCCTCCGCAGCGGCGTCGGCTGGGGCGGCTCCTGTTTCCCGAAGGACGTCGACGCGCTCATCGCGGCGGCGCGCGCGGCCGACTACGAACCGGAACTGCTCCAGGCGGCCGTGAACGTCAACGACCGCCAGCCGGGCCTCCTCCTCGACCTCCTCGACGAGCACGTCGACGTCGCCGGCGAGCGCGTGGCCGTCCTCGGGCTCTCGTTCAAGCCCGGCACGGACGACGTGCGCAACTCCCGCGCGATCCCGGTGATCGAGGGGCTGCGCGAGCGCGGGGCGACGGTCGTCGGCTACGACCCCGTCGCGACCGAGAACATGCGCGCCGTGTTCCCCGACGTCGAGTACGCCGACTCCGCGGCGGCCGCGCTCGACGGCGCGCGCGCGGCGGTCGTCGTCACCGACTGGGACGAGTTCGCCGCCCTCGACGCCGAGTTCGACGCGATGGCCGAGCCGGTCGTCGTCGACGGCCGGCGGATCGTCGAGCGGCGCGAGGGGCTCACCTACGAGGGGCTGACGTGGTGAGCGAGGACGCCGGCAACGATGGCGACGCCGACGGCGCGGCCCACGACTACCGGCTGGTCGCCGTCGACGACGTGGCGAACACGCCGAACCCGACGCGCGTGAAGCGCGAACTCGACGAGGCGCTCGGCGTCTCCCTGTTCGGCTGTAACTACTACGAGGCCGACCCCGGCGAGCCGGTGCCGTGGGGGTACCACCGCCACCCCGACCACGAGGAGCTGTTCTACGTGATCGCCGGCGAGTTGGCCGTCGAGACTCCCGACGGCGAGTTCCGCGTCGGCCCGGACGAGGCGTTCTTCGTCCCGCGCGACGCCCCGAACCGGGCGGTCGCCGTCGGCGACGAGCCGTGCCGGTTCCTCGCGGTCGGCGCGCCGAAGGACGCCGACGGCGCGGTCATCGAGGAGCGCTGTCCCGACTGCGGGACGGTGGGCGACAGGGAGTACCGCGTCGAGGAGACCGGCGAGGGCGCGGCCCCGGACGCCGTCGAGTACGTCCTCGCGTGTGCGGCGTGCGGCGCCGAGACCGACCGCTTCGCCGGCTAGGGAGCGGTCGCTGTCGGCGGGTCCTGTGGTCCCGTTACCGTCGGCCGCGTTCCGACGAGTGACAGCGTGCTTGCAGAGTCGCTTAAGCCTGCGTGTCCGGTACGGCCGCCATGGCTCCCCGCGACGACGCCTCCGACCGGACGTACAGACGCCTCTCGGTCGCCGACGACGGCGCGGGACCGGCCCCCGAGCGTGTCGAGCGGCTGCTCGCGGAGGCGGCCGGCGACGCGCCCGTCGACGCCGCCGTGCGCGAAGTCGCCCCGGGCGACAGCCTCGCCCCGGCGACCCACCGCGGGACCCCGGTCGAACGGCTCCTGTTCGTGCTCGCCGGCGAACTGCGGCTCCCGGACGACGGGGCGTCGCTCCGTGTCGGGGCCAACGAGGCGGTCGTCGTGCCCCCGGAGCCGCCGGCGCCGCCGGTGGCCGTCGGCGACGAGCCGTGTCGGTACTTGGCCTTCGGCGCGCCCTGACCGACGGTCGGCGGTCGCGGCGCCGTCGGCCGTCTCAGTCGAGGCGCTCGGTGTCGATGCCGACGTTCGGCGGCGACACGATGAGGAACCCGCGGAAGTGGGTCAACTCCCCGCCCATGTCCTTCACCTCCCGCGCGAAGCCGCTGGCGCGTTCGTTGAGGTCGCCCTCGACCGCCAGCACGAGCACGTTGCCGTACTCCACGTTGCGGACCCAGTGTTCGGGCTCGGTCGTCCCGTCGAGCACCCCCAAGACCACGTCCCCCACCGTCCCCTCCGACTCGATGAACTCCTCCGCCTCGCGGAGGTCGAGCCCGAAATCGCTCATACGAGCGGGCACGGAGTGTCGTACTAAAAGGGTTCGGACGCCCGTCCGACGGTCGTCCGACCGGCGAGGGGCCCGGCCGCGACCGGCCGTTCGTCAATACCATGTGTATAAGGATCTACGAACACCACAGACGAGATGATACCCGTTGCCGTCGTGCGATCTCGCTGTCTCCCGATCGTTCGTGACGAATCCCGGCCGCGGCACGCGGCTGTCTGACCACAACGCTTTACAAGGAGTTCCGGCCTCGCATGGATCGATGTCCCATCAACAGGACTCGTCGGTAACCAGTCCGGCGGAACGAGTTCTTCCAGGGCACGCTTCGTGCAACTGACGAGTTCGATTCGGTCCGTATCTTCGACACGACGCTGCGTGACGGCGAACAGTCGCCGCGAACGTCGTTCACCTACGAGGAGAAACGAGAGATAGCCACGGCGCTCGACGAACTGGGCGTGTCCGTCATCGAGGCGGGCTTCCCGGTGAACTCCGACGCGGAGTTCGAGGCCGTCAGCGACATCGCCGCCGCCACCGACACCACCGTCTGCGGGCTCGCCCGCGTGGTGGACGGCGACATCGACGCCGCCATCGACAGCGGCGTCGGGATGATCCACACGTTCGTCTCGACGAGCGACGTGCAGATCGAAGACTCGATGCACGCCACCCGCCAGGAGGTGAAAGAGCGCGCGGTGGCGGCCGTCGAACGCGCCGCGGAGTCCGGCGCGGAGGTGATGTTCTCCCCGATGGACGCGACCCGGACGGGCGAGCCGTTCCTCACCGAGGTGATCGAGGCCGTCGACGAGGTCGGCGTCGACTGGATCAACATCCCCGACACCTGCGGGGTGGCGACCCCCGGCCGCTTCGGCGACCTCATCGAGGTCGTCCGCGAGCACACCGACGCCCGCATCGACGTCCACACCCACGACGACTTCGGGCTGGCCGGCGCGAACGCGCTGGCCGGCGTCGAGGCCGGCGCCCACCAGATGCAGGTGTCGGTCAACGGCATCGGCGAGCGCGCCGGCAACGCCGCCCTCGAGGAGGTCGTCATGGCCGCCGAGTCGCTGTACGACGCCGACACCGGCATCGACACGACCCGGATCACCGAGGTGTCTCGCATGGTCGAGCAGGCCAGCGACATCGCGGTGCCGCCGAACAAGCCCGTGGTCGGGCGCAACGCCTTCAGCCACGAGTCCGGCATCCACGCCGCCGGCGTCATCGAGAACAGCGACACGTTCGAGCCGGGCGTGATGACCCCCGAGATGGTCGGCGCGACCCGGGAGCTGGTGATGGGGAAACACACCGGCACCCACTCGGTCCGCCAGCGGCTGACCGACGCCGGGTTCGACCCCACCGAGTCGCAGGTCCGGACCGTCACCCGACGCGTGAAGGACGCCGGCGCGGAGGGCCGCGTCACGATGTCCGACGTCGAGCGGTTCGCCCGCGAGGAGGGCGTCGCCGAGATGGACGACGAGGAGGAGCGCGAGCGGGAGGCCCGCGTCTGAGCCGGCGATGGGAGCGACCGCGACCCCCACGGCCCCGGCGACGGCCGCTCGCACGGCCGCCCGCGTCCGGCGGGCGCGTGCAATCGTTGCCAGCCGCGACACGGTTATGCCGGCCGAGCCGGTAGCCGCACGCGAGATGACGACACCGACCCACACGACCGCCGGTCGCCCGGCGTCCGGGGAGCGTGTCGTCGCCCTTCTCGCGGGGATCGCGGGTATCGTAGGGGCCTGACGCCCCCACACCACCCACCCCCCACGGCAGTATCGACCGACCACCAGCGAACGGCGACCACCGACTGCGACACGATGACACACACAGGAGGCCGACGATCATGAGCGAGCCAGCGACCCCCGAATCGTCCGCTGACGCGGACGAGGCGGCGAGCGACGCCGAGGCGACGGGGCGAACAGCGACCGACGAGGAGGCGGCGGCGCGGCGACACGAGGCGGCGACCCGGGTGCCCGGCACGGGCGCGAACGCCGTCGTCGCCGCCCTCGAAGCCGCGGGCGTGGAGACCGCCTTCGGCGTGCAGGGCGGGGCGATCATGCCCGTGTACGACGCGCTGTCGGCGTCGACGGTCGAGCACATCACGATGGCCCACGAGCAGGGGGCGGTCCACGCCGCGGACGCGTACGGCGTCGTCCGTGGCGAGCCGGGCGTCTGCATGGCCACGTCCGGCCCGGGCGCGACGAACCTCGTCACGGGTATCGCGGACGCGTCGATGGACTCGGACGCGATGCTCGCGCTGACGGGGCAGGTGCCCTCGGACATGGTCGGCTCCGACGCGTTCCAGGAGACCGACACCGTCGGCGTCACCGCGCCCATCACGAAGCACAACTACTTCGCCAGCGACTCCGACGAGGTCGGCCGCACGGTCGGCGAGGCGTTCGCGCTCGCGAACACCGGCCGTCCCGGGCCGACGCTGGTCGACCTCCCGAAGGACGTGAGCTTCGGCGAGACCGACCGCCCGGTCGGGGAGCCGACGCCGCCGAAGCGCTCGGTGCCGACGCCCGAGGCCGACGAGGAGCAGGTCGAGGCGGCCGCCCGCGCCATCGAGCGCGCCGAGCGGCCCCTCTGTCTGTTCGGCGGCGGCGTGATCAAGGGCGACGCGACCGGGGAGGCGCGGGCGTTCGCCCGCGAGTTCGGTATCCCGGTCGTGACGACGATGCCCGGCATCGGGAGCTTCCCCGAGGACGACGACCTCTGTCTGTCGTGGGCGGGGATGCACGGCACCGGCTACGCCAACATGGCGATCACCCACACCGACTGCCTGATCGCCATCGGCACCCGCTTCGACGACCGCCTCACCGGCGGCGTCGACACCTTCGCGCCCGAGGCGGAGGTCGTCCACGTCGAGATCGACCCCGCCGAGGTGTCGAAGAACGTCCACGCCGACTACCCGGTGATCGGCGACGCGGCGACGGTCATCGACCAGCTCGACGCCGCCATCGGCTACGGCGACGCGCCCGACCCCGCCGAGTGGCGCGAGCAGTGTGCCGCGTGGCGCGAGGAGTACCCGATGGACTACGCCATCGACACGGACGCCCCCGTGCGCCCGGAGTTCGTGGTCGAGGCGTTCGACGCCGCCACCGACGACGACGCGTACGTCACGACCGGCGTCGGCCAACACCAGATGTGGGCCGCACAGTACTGGACGTACCGCGAGCCGCGCACGTTCGTCTCGAGCCACGGGCTGGGGACGATGGGGTACGGCCTGCCCGCGGCCATCGGCGCGCGCGTCGCCGCGGACGACGACCGGCAGGTGATCAGCTTCGAGGGCGACGGCTCGTTCCTCATGACGATCCAGGAGCTGTCCGTCGCGGTCCGCGAGAACCTCGACGTCACCGTCGTCGTCCTCAACAACGAGTACATCGGGATGGTGCGCCAGTGGCAGGACGCCTTCTTCGAGGGGAACCACATGGCGTCCGACTACGACTGGATGCCGGAGTTCGACACGCTCGCGGAGGCGTTCGGCGCGAAGGGGTTCCGTATCGACGACTACGACGACGTCGAGGAGGCCGTCGAGGGGGCGCTCGCGTACGACGGCCCCAGCGTCGTCGACGCGCACGTCGACCCCGAGGCGAACGTCTACCCGATGGTCGCCAGCGGCGCGGCGAACGGCCAGTTCGCGCTCGCGGAGGACCAGCTGTGAGCCGCGAGGCCGAACGAGGCGAGGCCTCGGAGCCAACGGGGAGCGATGGGGACACGCGCGACGCGACCCGCGAGCAGGCGTCCGACGACCCCACGCCCGACGGCGGGTCGACCCACCCGGCGGAGTCGCCGCTGGCCGAGCGGGCACGGCCCGCCGACGGCGAGACGCCGACGACCGGCCTGTCCGGGCCGCGGCCGGAGGACCGCCCCCACCCGACGGGACGCCGCGACGAGCACGGCGTCCGCAAGGAGCCCGACGAGGGGCCCGAGCCGGCGCGCCGCGCGACGGTCTCGGCGCTCGTCGAGGACGAACCGGGCGTGCTCGCCCGCGCGGCGGGGCTGTTCCGCCGCCGCCAGTTCAACATCGAGAGCCTGACCGTCGGCCCGACGACCGTCGAGGGCCACTCCCGCATCACGCTCGTCGTCGAGGAGACCGAGGCGGGCATCGACCAGGCGAAGAAACAGCTCGCGAAGCTCACGCCCGTCATCGCGGTGGGCGAGTTGAGCGACGACGCCGTCGCCGCCGAACTCGTGCTCCTGAAGGTGCGCGGACAGGAGCCGGACAAGGTCCACGCGATCACCTCGATGTACGACGGCCGGACGCTCGACGCCGGGCCGCGCACCATCACGGTGCAGATCACCGGCGACGAGAACCAGATCGACGACGCCGTCGACGCGTTCGACCAGTTCGGCATCATCGAGATGGCCCGGACCGGCCAGACCGCGCTCGAACGCGGGGACTCCCCGACGACGCCCGGCGAGGAGCCGGGCCACTCGGCGGCGTCGACCGAGGACGACGAGTTCACAAACTACGACGATTGAGACCTATCCATGACTGATACGACCTTCGACACCGACGTGTACTACGACGACGACGCCGACCGCTCACAGATCGACGAGAAGACCGTCGCCGTCCTCGGCTACGGCAGCCAGGGGCACGCGCACGCCCAGAACCTCGACGACTCCGGCGTGGACGTGATCGTCGGCCTGCGCGAGGACTCCTCCTCGCGCGCGGCCGCCGAGGCCGACGGCCTGCGCGTGGCGACGCCCGACGTCGCCGCCGCCGAGGCGGACATCGTCTCCGTGCTCGTCCCCGACACCGTCCAGCCGGCGGTGTACGAGGCGATCGAGGACGGCCTCGAGGCGGGCGACACGCTCCAGTTCGCGCACGGCTTCAACATCCACTACAACCAGATCGTCCCGAAGGACGGCATCGACGTGACGATGGTCGCGCCGAAGTCCCCGGGCCACCTCGTGCGGCGCAACTACGAGGCCGGCGAGGGGACGCCCGGCCTGCTGGCGGTGTACCAGGACGCCACCGGCGAGGCGCGCGAGGAGGGGCTCGCGTACGCCCACGCCATCGGCTGCACCCGCGCGGGGGTCATCGAGACCACGTTCCAAGAGGAGACCGAGACGGACCTGTTCGGCGAGCAGGCGGTGCTGTGCGGCGGCGTCACCTCGCTCGTGAAGCAGGGGTACGAGACGCTCGTCGACGCGGGCTACTCCCGCGAGATGGCGTACTTCGAGTGTCTGAACGAGCTGAAGCTCATCGTCGACCTGATGTACGAGGGCGGGCTCGGCGAGATGTGGGACTCCGTCTCCGACACGGCGGAGTACGGCGGGCTCGTCCGCGGCGACGCGGTCGTCGACGAGCACGCCCGCGAGAACATGGAGGAGGTGCTGGAGGCCGTGCAGGACGGCACCTTCGCCCGCGAGTGGATCGCCGAGAACCAGGCCGGCCGGCCCTCCTACACGCAGCTTCGGCAAGCCGAGAAGAACCACGACATCGAGGACGTGGGCGAGGACCTCCGCTCGCTGTTCGCGTGGGGCGGCGAGGCCGAGACCGAGTCGGACGACGAGGAGGAACGAGCCGAGGTACGCGCGGATGACTGACGGCGCACCCGACGCGACCGACGACGCCACCGTCGCCGACGTCGACCACGAGGCGCCCGACGGCGCCGCGGACCCGAACGCGGTGTGGGAACGCGGCGAGGAGCACCGCGGCGAGGAGCACCGCGGCGAGGAGCACCGCGGCGACGAGGACACCGAGACGGCGGGACGATGAGCGAGGGGACGCTGTACGACAAGGTGTGGGAGCGGCACAAGGTGGCCGACCTGCCGAACGGGCAGGACCAGCTGTTCATCGGCCTCCACCTCGTCCACGAGGTGACGAGCCCGCAGGCGTTCGGGATGCTCCGCGAGCGCGACATGGAGGTCGCGTTCCCCGACCGCACCGTCGCGACGACAGACCACATCGTCCCGACGACGAGCGAGGGCAGGAGCCGGCCGCTCGCCGACGAGCGCGCCGAGGAGATGCTCACCCACCTCGAACAGAACACCGCGGACGCGGGCATCCGCTTCTTCGGCCTCGACGACGAGCGGCAGGGCATCGCCCACGTCGTCGGTCCGGAGCTGGGCTTCGTCCAGCCGGGGATGACCGTCGTCTGCGGCGACAGCCACACCTCCACCCACGGCGCCTTCGGCGCCATCGGGATGGGGATCGGCACCAGCCAGATCCGCGACGTGTTCGCCACCGGCTCCATCGCGGCCGACAAGAAGGCCGTCCGGCGCGTCGAGGTCGGCGGCGAACTCGGCGACGGCGTCGGCGCGAAGGACGTGATCCTCCACGTCATCCGGCAACTCGGCGTCGACGGCGGCGTCGGCCACGTGTACGAGTACGGCGGCGAGGCGATCCGGAGCCTCGACATGGAGGGCCGCCTCGCGGTGTGCAACATGTCCATCGAGGGCGGCGCCCGCGCGGGGTACATCAACCCCGACGAGACCACCTACGAGTACCTGCGCGGCAGGGAGTTCGCGCCCTCGGGGGACGCGTTCGAGGAGCGCAAGGAGTACTGGGAGTCGATCCGCTCGGACGCCGACGCCGAGTACGACGACGTGGTCGAGGTCGACGCGGACGACCTCGCGCCGCAGGTCACGTGGGGCACCAACCCCGAACAGGTCGTCGGCGTCGACGAGGCCGTCCCGGAACCCGCCGACACACGCGACCCCGAGGCGGCCGCGTCCGCGCAGGCCCACACCGAAGTCACGCCCGGCGAGACGATGGAGGGCCACGCGGTCGACGTCGCGTTCCTCGGCACCTGCACGAACGGTCGCGTCGCGGACTTCCGCGAGGCCGCGCGGGTGCTCGCGGGCCGCGAGGTCGACGACGACGTGCGCGCGCTGGCGGTCCCCGGCTCGGGGACGGTCAAGCGAAAACTGGAGGCCGAGGGCATCGACGAGGTGTTCGAGGACGCCGGGTTCCAGTGGCGCGAGGCCGGCTGTTCGATGTGTCTCGCGATGAACGACGACGCCTTGGAGGGCGACGAGGTGTGCGCGTCCTCCTCGAACCGCAACTACGTCGGGCGGCAGGGGTCGACGGAGGGTCGCACCCACCTGATGTCGCCCGCGATGGTCGCCGCGGCCGCGGTCGAGGGCGCCGTGACGGACGTCCGGGAGTTCGACACCCCCGACGCCGTCGGGACGGAGGTGGACGAATGAGCGGCCCCGCGGGCGACGACGCGCCCGACGCAGAGGGCGCCGCAGTCCCCGCAATCCGGCGGGTCGCGGGCACCGGCGTCCCGGTGCGCGGCGACGACATCGACACCGACCAGATCCTCCCCGCGCGGTTCCTGAAGGCGGTCACCTTCGACGACATGGGGGAGTACGCCTTCTACGACCAGCGCCGCGACGCCGACGGCGAACTCAACGACCACCCGCTCAACGAGTACCGGGGCGCGAACGTGCTCGCGGTCAACGAGAACTTCGGCTGCGGCTCCTCCCGGGAGCACGCCCCGCAGGGGCTGATGCGGTGGGGCGTCGAGGCCATCGTCGGGGAGTCGTTCGCGGAGATCTTCCAGGACAACTGCAAGTCGCTGGGGATCGCGACGCTGGCGGTCGACCACGAGGACGCCGTCGCGCTGCAGGACTTCATCGAGGCGAACCCCGACGCCGGCATCGAGGTCGACGTGCGCGAGGAGACCGTCCGCTACGACGGCACCGTCGTCGAGGGCGAGGTGCCCGACGCGATGCGGGAGGCGCTGCTGGAGGGCATCTGGGACACGACCGCCGTGATGCGCACGAACCTCGACCGCGCGAAGGCCGTCCACGACGACCTCCCGTACACCGATGACTGAGCGCCCCGAGATCGCGGTGATCCCCGGCGACGGGATCGGACAGGAGGTCGTCCCCGCCGCCGTCGAGGTGCTGGAGGCCGTCGGCGACTACCGGTTCACGGAGGCCGAGGCGGGCGACGCGACGCTCGACGAGACGGGCGAGGCGCTGCCGGCGGAGACGTACGACCTCGCCGCCACCGCCGACGCGACGCTGTTCGGCGCCGCGGGCGAGTCGGCCGCGGACGTGATCCTCCCGCTCCGGGAGGCCGTCGGCTCGTTCGTCAACATCCGGCCGGCGACGGCGTACCCCGGCGTCGACGCGCTCCGCCCGGAGACGGATCTCGTGTTCCTCCGGGAGAACACCGAGGGCGTGTACGCGGGCCACGAGGACCGCCTCACCGACGACGTGTCGACGCTGACGCGCGTGGTGACGGAGACCGCGTCGCGACGCCTCGGCGAGTTCGCCTGCGAGTACGTGCGCGAGCGCCCCGAACACGACGGCTTCACCGTCGCGCACAAGGCGAACGTGATGCGCGAGACGGACGGGCTGTTCCGCGACACGGTGCTCGGGGAGGCCGAGCGCGCGAGCGTCGACGCCGACACCGTGCTGATGGACGCGTTCGCGACACGCGTCTGTCTCGACCCCGAGCAGTTCGACGTGATCGTCTGCCCCAACCTCGCGGGCGACGTGCTCTCGGATCTGGCCGCGGGGCTCGTCGGCGGGCTCGGCCTGCTCCCGTCGGCCAACGTCGGCGCCGAGCGGGGCCTGTTCGAACCGGTCCACGGCACCGCTCCCGACATCGCCGGCGAGGGGGTCGCCAACCCCGCGGCGACGATGCTGTCGGCGGCGATGCTCGTCGAGTCGCTCGGCGACGACGACGCGGGCGCCCGGATCCGGACGGCCGTCGAGGGCGTCCTCTCGGACGGCCCCCGCACGCCCGACCTCGGCGGGGAGGCGACGACGCGCGAGGTGACCGACGCGGTGCTCGCGCGGCTGTAACGGTCGCGAGAACCCCGATCGCTTCCTCCGAACGACCGATCACCGGTCGACCGCGGCTTACTCCTGGTAGGAGAGACGGACCTGCTCGAAGCGGCCCTTGTTCTCCAGGTGCCGCTGCAGTTCGTCGGCGTACTCCTGGGTGAGCTGCTCGGCCGCCGCCAGCTTCTCGCGGTCGACGCCCCCGCCCCCGCCGCCCCCGCCGAGGAGGTTCTTGATGTCGTCGACGATGCCGCCGAACACGCCGCCCGAGGAGCCGCCGCCGGGGTCGCCGCCGCCGGCCATCGCGCCCATCTGCTGGGAGATGTTGTCCAACTCCGGCATGATCTGGGGCAGCTTCGACGTGTCGGCGACGATGCGGGCCCGCTCCGGGTCGTCGGCGTGTTCGATCTCGAACTCGGTGGCGGTCATGATCAGTCCCCACTCCTGGTTCGAGAACTGCGACCCCTGGATCCGCTGGTTGAACTCGCGGTCGACGGTCATGCGCTCGCCGACGATCGCGTCGGTCCAGTTGCTCATACGTCACGACACGGCATCGGCGGGTATGTCGGTTTCCCTCGCGCGGCGGGAACCGTCGCGGGCGACGCCGTCGCTCGTGGGGCGGCCGGCGACACGGAGAAACGGGTCCGGCCCGTCGGTCGGCGTCGTTACTGGTACTCGGTGATGGTCAGCGTGTAGCTGCCCGATCCGGCGTACGAGTCGACGTCGATCTGCATGTCGGTGGACGTGTCCGGCTTGTCGATGGTGATCGACTCCCGGCTGTCCATCGTGTACGACGCGTAGTCGTAGTCGCTCGGGTACGCGTTCCGCGTCGTCCCGGTGTTGACGTACAGGTCGAAGTCGGCGTCCGCGGGGCCGTCGAGTTCGACGACGACCCTGCTCGGCGCGGAGAAGTTCCACGACCACGAGTAGTCGTCGTAGTCGTACGAGCCAGACAGCGAGCCGTCGACGGAGCCGCTCGTCGTGTCGCCGCCGCCGCCGCCGCCGTCGCCCGTGCCGGGTTCGGTCGTGACGGCCGCGAGCGCGTCGACCTGCCCGCTCCCCTGCTGACTCGATGAGAGACCGATGTCGGCCGCGGTCGCCTTCAGGTGGTCACGCAGTTCCGTGTTCGTCAGGTTCGGCCACGCGGCCAGCGCGAGGCCGGCGACGCCGGAGGCGACGGGCGTCGCCATCGACGTGCCCGACAGCTCCTCGTAGGCGCCGCGGGCCTCCGTCGTCGTCGAGAGCACGTTGACGCCGGGCGCACACAGCTCGACGCTGTCGCCGTACTGCGAGAACGACGCGAGGTTCTCCTCGGAGTCGACCGCCGAGACCGCGACCGCCTCCGAGTAGGCCGCGGGGTAGCTGACCGAGGCGGCGCCGCTGTTGCCGGCCGCGGCGACGACGAGCGCGCCGTTGTCGTCGGCGTAGCTGACGGCGTTCTTCATCGTCGAGGTGTAGCCGCCGCCCCCGAGGCTGAGGTTGATCACGTCGGCGCCCCGGTCGGCGGCCCACTGGATCGCGTCGGCGATGTCGGCGGTGGAGCCGGAGCCGGACTCGTCGAGCGAGCGGCCGTTGATCAGCGAGGAGTTCGACTGCCCGGCGACGCCGGTGCCGTTGTCGACGACCGCCGAGGCACAGCCCGAGACGTGGGTGCCGTGGTACTCGTCGCCCGGCACGTCCGGGTACGGGTCCGAGTCGCCGTCGGCGAAGTCGCGACCCGGGTCGGACGCGTAGTTCCCCTGCAGGTCGGGGTGGTCGTACTGCGCGCCCGTGTCGACGACGGCGACGGTGACCGAGGAGTCGCCGAGCGTCGTGTCCCACGCCCGGTCGGAGTTGACCTGCTGGGGCGCGTACTGGCTGGCGAACTGCGGGTCGTTCGGCGCCAGCTGCGTCTCGTACGTCGCGTTCGCCTCGGCGTACTTGATCTTCTCCTTCTTCGTCACCGCCTCGACGAAGTTCTCGCGGGCAACGTCGGCGGCTTCGGACGGGAACTTCACCGCGACGTAGCTGAGCGTCTCGTTGCTGTGGACGACCTCGGCGTTGCCGGGGACGTACTGTGCGACCTCCTGTTCGATGTCGTCGGCGCTGACGGAGACGCCGACGAGCACTTCGCCCTCCTTCGGGCCGGGCGCGCGACCCTTCCGGGCGGCCGCGACGCCGCCGAAGGCGGCCGCGCCGGCGACCGCGCCGGTCAGTTTGAGGAAGCCACGACGCATCGTGTCGACACGTTCGGTGTTGTCTGTCATGCGACGACTTCACAGGGTCGAGGAGCCTACTTAATTCTACTGTATCTGTAACAAATATAATACGAGACACTACAATCAATAAACCGAGAGGAACGGTCATGACGTGGTCTCGACGCGTGCCCCGCGACGGGCGAGAGGCGGACCGAGCTACCGGTTTCGCGGCCCGCTCCCTCGTGTTGGTATCGCGTCAATAGTCACTGAACAAAACGCTCAAGTAGGGGGATCGGTTCCGGAACTCGTATCCGGCGCCCGACGAACCGACGGCCATGGGTCTGTTCGACCGTCTGTTCGGAGGTCGGGGCGCCGGCGACGCGAGCGGCGCGGCCGGCGACGGGGCGGCCGCCGGGCCGCGGGGGCCGTGGCGCGACGGCGACGGGTCGCCCGCACGGCCGCGCGGCGTCGCGCTGTTCGTCGACGGCCCGAACGTGTTCCGCGAGGAGTTCGACGTCGACTTCGGGGACCTGCGGGCGGCCGCGAGCGCCGAGGGCGACCTCGTCACCGCGCGCCTGTACCTCGACGAACACGCGACGCCCGGCCTCGTCCAGGCCGCCGAGGCCAACGGCTTCCAGGTGGTGACGACGAGCGGCGACGTGGACGTGAAGCTCGCCGTCGACGTGGCGACGTTCGCGGCCGAGCGCCGCGCCGCGACGGTCGCGGTCGCCTCACGCGACACGGACTTCAAGCCGGCGCTGGAGGTCGCCAACGAGTACGGCCTGCGGACGCTCGCCATCGCGCCGGGGAGCTACGGGCGGTCGGACGCGCTCCGTCGGAGCGCCGACGAGGCGGTGACGCTGGAGGAGTAGGTCGCGTCAGGAGCGCCGCGCGACGCGACGCGCCCGTTCGACGCCGAACGCCAGCACGCAGCCGCTCGCGCAGCCGGCGGCCACCAGCGCGGCGACGACGACGGTGGCGACGACACCGAAGACGCCGAAGAACGCGACGCCGAACACGGCCACCGTGAGGAACGCCAACACCCCCTCGACGGTCGTCCCGGCGGCGAGCGCGACCGTGACCGCGACGAACAGGACCCCGGACAGGAACGTGGCGAGCGCCGCGAGCGCGGCGACGGCGACGGTCCCGCCGCCGACGGCCAACGCCGCGCGGCGGCGGGAGGCGCCCCGGCGGCGCGCGGCCCCGACCCCCAGGCAGGTGGTGACGGCCGCCGGGACGAACAGGACGCCCGCCGCGTACGCCGGATCGCCGGCCAGCAACGTCTCGAACCCCAGCCACCAGCCGTCGCGCAACGCGCCGCCGGCGTCGAGCGTCGGCACGAGGACGTAGCCGACGAGCGCCGACGCCGCGGTGACGAGGCCGCCCGCCGCTCCGGCGCGCACGCCGGGGGCCGACAGCGTCGCCCGGAGGTACCGGCTCACTCGCGGGGCTCCGCGGCCGCGACACTCGACCCGCTTCGGTGCGCGTTCACGGGAGCGGCTACGCGGCGGCGGGGTGTAAGCGATCCGACGGGATCGGGGTCACGCCAGCGGCGTCCGCTCCATCACGGTGCCGTCGTAGGTGGGGTACTGTTCGAGGATCTCGCCGTCGTCGAGGTCGCCCTCCTCGACCATCTCCTCCAGCAGCCACCACGCGATCTCGACGTGGTTCGACTTCACGGTGTAGAACTCCTCGGGGACGCCCAGATCGCGGATGCGCTCGGGGGTGGCGTACGTCTTCCCGTACACGAGCGTGCCGTCGTCGGTCACCTCGTCGAACGGGCGGCGGACGTTGCGCGCCATCCGCTTCAGGCGGTTGCGGTGCTGGGCGGCGTCCTTGAACACGGAGGTGCAGAAGTAGACGCGCTCGTGGTCGCCCATCACGTCGAGGATCGCCTCCTTCGAGCCGTCGACGGCGGACATGTGCCCCTCCTGCAGTTCGAACCCCTGCTCTTGCATCCGGCGGTAGTTCCCGTCGGACATCTCGAACTCGTTGACGTTGCAGAACTCGGCGGCGCCCTCGTCGAGGAACTCGAGGAACTCCTCTTCGGCGCGGATGCCGGGGATCTCGAACGCGGGCGTCAGCCCCTCCTCGCGGGCGACGTACAGGATCTCCTCCCACTCGGTGCCGTGGAGGTCGCCCCACTGCTCGACCGGCGGGTGGAACCGGATCTCGTCGAGGCCGGCCTCCGAGAGGCGGCGCATGTTCTCGCGCCCGCCCGTGATCCCCGTGTAGAGGTGGGTGTGGTGGTCCTCGCCGAACTCCTCTTTCAGCAGCCGGAGGTACCGACAGGTCTTGTCCATCGCCTCCTGTGGCTCGCCGCCGGTGATCGAGGTGCCCAGCGCCGACATCCGCTTGGCCTCCTCGATGACGTCCTCGTCGGACTCGACGAGGCGCTCGTTGGCGTACACGTCGGTGACGTTCTTGCGGTTCTCCCCGAGCGGACAGTAGAAGCAGTCGCGCTGGTCGCAGTAGCCGTACACGAACAGCACCATCTTCCCGCCCTTGGAGCACTGTTCACAGCCCTTCGAGATCATCAGTTACCCGGTGTTTCGGGCCGAGCGCAAAAAGCGGTGCGATACCCCTCGTACGGTCGTGTGAGGCGTTGACGCGGGGGATCGCTCCGTGGTGGGCTCCAGCCACGGACCACGAAGCTCATACCGCTCCACCGCTCACCCCTGCGCATGCCACGAAAGGCACGCAGACGGGAGTTCCTGCGGGCCGCGGGGGGGACGCTCGCGCTCGGCGGCGCGCTCGCGACGAGCGGCTGTCTCGGCGTCATCGCCGGGGAGGAGCCGCTGGAGCTGTCGGCGTCGGCGGCGACGGTCCCCGCGGCGACGCTCGCGGAGACCGGGTTCGCGGAGTACCGCGTCGAGCCGGTCGAGGTCCGCCGTGAGTTCGACGTCGCCGGCGAGACCCGCGAGGTCGTCGTCACGAACCAGCTCGCACAGTACGACAAGTCGGTGACCGTCCTCGGCGAGCGGATCCGGGGCGCGGTCTTCGCAGCGCTGTCGACGCCGGCGGTCGAGATCGCCGACCGGACGTTCAACCCCGTCGGGGACCTCGGCACCCGCGAGTTGGCCGAGCGCCTGCTGGCCCGTTACGACGGGATCGGCGACCTCCGGTCGGCGGGCGAGGAGACGGTCACGGTCCTGGGCACCGACACCCCGGTCGGGCTGTTCACGGCCGACGCGACCGTCGCCGACGGCGTCTCGGTGCAGGTGACCCTCCACGTCGCCGAGGCGGTCCGGGCCGGCCCCGACTTCGTCGTCGCCGTCGGCGGCTACCCGAGCGTGCTCACCGGACAGGAGACCGACGTGCGCGCGATGATGCGGGCGCTGGTCCACGAGGGGTCCGCGTGACCGCGGCGCCGACCACGGCCGCCCCCACGGGGGCCGTCGACCGCGGCGACGGCGCCGACCCCGCGGGCCGACGGAGTTTTCAGCCGTCCCCGGCAACCCCGCCGACAGCCAGGGGTTCCAGCACCAGTGAGCGACACACACCTGACGAGACGGCGGCTCCTCGCCGCCGGCGCCGCCGCGGGCGCGGCGTCGACGGCGGGCTGCGCCGGCCTGTTCGGCGGCGACGGGAGTGGCGACGGCGGGGGCGACGAGGTCGAAACCGCGACCGTCGGGGGCGACCGCGCGCGGACGCTCGCGGCGGCCCACGCGCCGGACCTCTACTTCGGCGTGGGCGAGCGGTGGTTCCCGACGGACCCCCGCGTGTACGCGGCCGAGTCCGGCGACGAGTCCGTGCTCGACGGCTTCGCCGCCTTCGACGGCTACTCCCGGGACGTCGACGAGGCGGGCGAGCCGCCCCACCGCGTCGCGTTCTACAACGTCGTCGAGTACGCCGACACGGATCTGGCGGTGGTCCAGTACTGGTTCTACTCGGCGTTCGACCAGTTCACGACCAACTTCCACTGGCACGACTGGGAACTGCTCCAGGTGTTCCTCGACGTCGGGGAGGAGTCGGGCGACCCGGAGCGGGGGGTCCCGCAGCTCTTCGTCGCGTCGGCCCACTCGCGGTCGGTGCCGAACAACGAGTTCCTCGACCCCGAGACGGACCGGGCGAGCGTCATCAGCGAGGTGGGGAGCCACTCGTCGGCGCTGGGCGTCAACGAGACGAAGGACACCTTCGAGCGCCTCCCGATCACGACGGAGATCCCGGACATCTCCAACGGCGCGCTCGCGCTCACCGACCTGCCCGCCGCGTACGGGCTCCCCCGCGGCGAGGGGTACCGGCTCCCGTTCGCGATGCCCGAACTCGACGGCGCGCCGATCCACGAGCACCCGGAGCTGCCGAACGTCGCGCGCGACCACCTCGTCCCCGCGGGGATGACCGTCGAGTCGTTCGCGGGGCTCCCGTCGCCGCCGGGCGACCTCCCGCTGCGCGAGACGGGCCACCGGTTCGCGTTCGACGGCTCGGAGACGGCGCCCGAGGCGGACTACACCTACGAGTTGGTGCCGATGGCCGAGATGACCGTCGCGGAGTTCACCGGGCCGCAGCTCTCCTTCGAGTTCGCGGTCCCCTCCTTCGCGGAGGACGCCATCGCCTCCCACATCACGACGACGGGGACGCCGAAGACCCAGCCGCGCTACCGGAACCCGATCGAGGACGTGTCCGACCCGCGCCACCGTTCGGCGCTGTCCGAGCGGTTCGACCTTGACGTGACCGGGCTCGCCGGCGACGTGGTCGGCCTGCTCCGGGAGGCGACGACCACCGACGACGCGCCCGGCAGCAACGGCGTCGAGACGGCCGAGCCGCGCGTGGAGGGCGTCGCGCTGCTGGAGTCGGACCCCGTCGCGGTGCCGACGTTCAACGGGGTCGTCGCGCTTCGTGACGTGCCGGAGGGCGACCACCGGCTCACCGTCAACGGGGCCGGCGTCGCGCCGTACAGTCAGGGCCTCGCCCACACCGACGACGGGGAGGCGACGACCGCCGGCGTCGACGGCGAGGTCGTCGTCGCCGCCAACGAGGACGCGGTGAAGGTGCGGGCGTCGCCGGCGGCCGACGGGCCGGGGCTCGCCCGCGTCCGGGTCGACGACGACGCCGCCGGCGCGGTGTACGACGCGCCGCTGGCGCCCGACGCGGCCGACGCCGGCGAGGTGTCGCTGTACGCCCACCGCGACGGCGCCTACACCGCGGAGGTCGAGGACGACGAGGGCGGGGTCGGGGCGTTCCGGGTGAACCCCCGCGCCGACCAGGCGACGGCGACGCTGGCGGACGTCCGCACGGGGAAGGCGTCGCTCACGTCGTTCCTGCTCACCCTCCTGACCGAGACGACGGCGCAGGCGGCCGTGTTCGAGGACGGCGACGCCGACGGCATCGACGAGGTCGACGTCCCCGACAGCACGAGCGAGCAGGGGGGCGACGCCGCGGAGGCCGCCGAGGCCGTCCTGCGGGAGACGGCCGAGACGACCGTGGACGAGACCGACTCCACGACCGACGACGTCGACGACTCGGTGGAGGACACGACGAACACCACCGACACGATCAACGCCACCGACACGACGAACACCACCGACTCCACGACCGGGCGGGTCGGGTCGACGAACTCGACGGACTCGACGACGAACACGACCGCGTCCGACGACGAGGGTGACGACCGCGACGACCTCGCCTTCCAGCCGGACCGGTTCACCGGCCTGTTGCGCGCGCTGGAGGCGGGGACACAGGCGGCGCGGCGCGCGAACGAGGCGGCGCAGGCGGGCGACGCGGCCGCGGCGGACAACCGGCTCCGGGGGCTGCGCGAGCGGACGGCCGCCATTGCGGACGCCATCGAGCGGAACCGCGAGAACCTGCCCGACCACCCCGAGCTGGTCGAGCGGCGGCTCCCGCAGGTGGAGCGCCGGATCGACCAGGCGCTGGCGGCCGACCGCTGAGCCGCGAGCCGCCGTCGCGCCGCCCGAGGGCGTCGTGCGGGCCCGCCGGCGGTCGGCCCTACCCGGCGGAAGGACACCCGTTAAGTACGCAGAAGCGTAAGCGGAGGTATGAGCGAGGAGACCGATCTGGAGGAGCTTCGACGGGGGACCGACCTCGTCAAGCGCGGGTTCGCGCGGATGCAGAAGGGCGGCGTCATCATGGACGTCGTCAGCCGCGAGCAGGCCCGCATCGCCGAGGACGCGGGCGCGGTCGCGGTCATGCACCTCGAATCGGTGCCGGCGGACATCCGCAAGCGCGGCGGCGTCGCCCGGATGGCCGACCCCGGCAAACTGCGGGAGGTCATCGACGAGGTCTCCATCCCGGTGATGGGGAAGGCCCGCATCGGCCACACCGCCGAGGCGCAGATCCTCGAGGCCGCCGGCGCCGACATGGTCGACGAGTCCGAGGTGCTCACGACCGCCGACGAGCGGTACCACATCGACAAGCGCGAGTTCACCGCGCCGTTCGTCTGCGGCGCCCGCAACCTCGGCGAGGCGCTGCGGCGCATCGACGAGGGCGCGGCGATGATCCGCACCAAAGGCGAGGCCGGCACCGGCGACGTGAACCAGGCCGTCACCCACCAGCGCAACATCCAGCGCGCCATCCGCAAGCTCTCCGGCATGGCGTACGAGGAGCGCGAGGAGTGGGCCCGGAACAACGAGGCGCCCCGCGATCTGGTCCACGAGACGGCCGACATGGGTCGCCTCCCGGTCGTCAACTTCGCCGCCGGCGGCATCGCGACGCCCGCCGACGCCGCGCTGATGATGCAGCACGGCTGTGACGGCATCTTCGTCGGCTCCGGCATCTTCGGCGCCGAGGACCCGACGGCGATGGGCGAGGCGGTCGTGCAGGCGGTCAACAACTACGACGACCCCGACACGCTCGTCGAGATCGCCACCGACATCGGCTCCGGCATGAAGGGCCAAGCCAACGAGACGATGCCCGAGGAGGAGAAGCTCCAGGGCCGCGGCGTCTGAGCCGGCCCCGCCCCCGCCCGAGCGCCCACCCCGCACCGCGAACGCTTTTCGCCGAACACGCGCCCACAGCCCCCGGCCGTGACGTGACGCCGGCCGCGGGGCGCACGCGGGTGTGCGACACGCCGTCCCGCGGATCCCGGAGCGTGTCGCCCGCCCGCCGCCGCACAGAACCGGTTGCGACGCCACGCTACGGCACGACGTCGCGACCCCGCGGCCAGCCGCGACGTTGAAACCCGGCAGGCACCTACGCCACGGTATGGCCGAGGACGCGGACCCGCTCGCCGACGTCGACCCCCACCGACACCCGGTGATCCTGTTCGACGGTGTCTGTAACCTCTGTCACCGGACGATCCGGTTCCTCGTTCGCCACGACGACGCCGGCGTCTTCCGGTTCGCGCCGCTGGACTCCCCCGTGGGGCAGGCGCTCCTCCGCGAGCGCGGGCTGCCGACCGCGGACCACGACTCGTTCGTGCTCGTGGAGGGCGACGAGACGTACCGGAAGTCGACCGCGGCGCTGCGGGTCGCCCGTCGCCTCGGCCTCCCGTGGCGCCTCGCGTGGGCGGGCCGGTGGCTCCCGCTCGGCGTGCGCGACGCGGTGTACGATCTGGTCGCCGAGTACCGGTACGACGTGTTCGGGAAGAAGGACGCCTGCGAGGTGCCGGAGCCGGAGGTCAGGGAGCGCTTCGCCGAGCGCGCGCTGGAGTGAGCGTCGGCGCGGGCGCCGGCGCCTACAGCACCGTCGCGCCCGAACCGACCTCCGTCTGGTAGGCGCGCGCGCCGACCCCGGCGTCGGCGAACGCCTCGACCGTCGCCGCGGCGACGCTCCGCCGGCGCCCCGGTTCACACACCGCGAGGACGCTCGGCCCGGCGCCGCTGACCGTGACGCCGGTCGCGCCCGCGTCGAGCGCCGCCTCCCGGACGTCGGCGTACCCCGTGATCAGCTCCGCGCGCGCCGGCGTGACGACGGGGTCGTCCATGCCGCGTCCGACCAGCTCCGGGTCCGACCGGCACATCCCCGCGGTGAGCGTGGCGGCGTTGCCGACCGTCTCGACGTGGTCCGCCATCGACAGCGACTCCGGCACCACCCGGCGGGCGTCGCGCGTCGAGACGACGACCTCCGGGAGACACGCGACCAGCGGGAGCTCCGCGTCGACGCTCGTGGCGCCGTCGTCGCTGCGGACGACGGTGAACCCGCCGAGCAGGGCGGGGGCGACGTTGTCGGCGTGCGCCTCGCCGGAGACGACGGCCTCGCCCTCGGCGGCGACCGGGACGAGGTCGTGTGCGCTGTACCCCCTGTCGTACAGGTCGTTCAGCGCGACCGCCGCCGCGGCCGCGGAGGCGGCCGACGAGCCGAGCCCCGAGGAGGGGCGCACGCCCTTGTCGATGTGGATGTGGGCCGGCGCGTCGAGCGCGTCGGCGACGGCGCCGACGACGTTCTTCTTCGGCTCGGTCGGGATGTACCGGGCGCCCGCCCCGCTGACCTCGATCGTCGTCTCCTCCGCGCGCTCGACGGTGACGGTGTCGGCCGGGTGCGAGAGGGCGACGCCGAAGGTGTCGAAGCCGCTGCCGAGGTTCGCGCTGGTCGCGGGTGCGCGGGCGGTAACCATGCCGCGTGGGTCCGGCCCGGCGGTCAAAAGGGTGCCGTTCGACGCGAACGTGGTCGCTCCCGGCGGCGGTCGGCGACGGCCGGCTCAGCGGCGCGCGACGACGAACACCAGCGGGCCGACGACGCACAGCACGATGCCGAGGAAGAGGTAGTGGACGGGGACCAGCGACTGCGGCGTCAGCAGGAAGATGATACCGAACAGCATCGTGTTGAGCGCCATGGCCTTCCGCGAGACCGGCAGCGTCGCGAGCGTGGTCAGCACGAACCCGAGGAGCAGCGCCTGTCCGACGTTGTACGGGAGCAGGAAACTGTCGACGACCTGGAGCGGAATCATCTGTTGGTAGGAGTTCGCCCCGGGCGCCGCATTAACGTTCCGTTCTCGCTCGTTTCTCCCGGCGCGGTCGCGGTCACTCGCGGCCGGCCCGGCCCCGTTGCCACCGGTCGAGCGGCGCCGCGAGGAACGGCACCGTCATCTCGGCGGGGTGTTGCCCGCCGTGGGTGCCGACGAACCGGAGTTCGCGCTCCTCGGCGCCGAACCAGACGGACCGATCGCGGGGGATCACGACGAGGTCGCCGACGCGCTCGCGCAGCAGGGCGGACGGCTCGCCCGGACCGAACAGTTCCGCCTCCAACGCCTCCGTGCCGGTCAACACGCGCGCGTCGACGTCGGCTTGCCGGAGGTGTGCGCGCGCTCGTTCGACGCTCGCGCCGTCGCGCAGGTGGAGGTGGACGTTCCGCGGCCCGCCGGTCGGCCGGATCGGCGTGTCGTCCGGGTGGGTGTCGCGCGCGCCCCACACCGCCGGGAGCTCAGCGAGGTCGACGGCGGCCTCGGGGTCGACGTTCACGTGGCCGTGGTCGGCCGTGAGGACGACGAGCGTCTCCGCGGCCACCGCGGGGTCGACCCGCGCGAGCTCGCGCTCGACGGTCGCACACACCGCCTCCAGCTCGGCGTCGTACAGGTCGGAGGTCGTCCCCTCGCGGTGGGAGGCGCCGTCCACGTCGGACCAGTAGGCGTACACGTACGTCGGCTCCGTGGCCGCCTCGAGCAGCCGTCTGACCGTCACCGCCAGTTCCGGGAGCGACCCGCAGCCGTGGATCGTCGCGCCCGCCATCGCGGCCTCGGAGTACGGCCCCCCCGGCGATCCGCTCGTGCTGGACGGCGTGGCTGTCGACCCCGGCGGCCGCGAGCCGTTCGTACACCGGCTCGGCGTCGAACAGGTCGTCGCCGGTCACCGCGCCGTCCGTGGCCTCGCCGAGGTCGTCGCCGTCGCGCGCGAGGAACGGGAGGGGGGTTCCCCGTGACCCCCGCGTCCCGGAACAGCACGTTCCACCCGAGCAGCCCGTGCTCCGCGGGCGTCGCTCCCGTGTGCATCGTCGTGATCGCGGCGGCCGTCTCGCTCGGGTACACGGACGTCAGCCGGGACGCCCGACCCGCGGCCCCGAGGGTGTCGAGCAGCGGGACCGACTCGCGACGGGCGCGGTAGCGGTCCCACCCGAGACCGTCGACGAGGACGACGACCACGTTCGAGTACTCGCCGTCCGGGACGGTGTCGCTCGGGAGCCGACGGCCCGCGTCCGCGCCGAGCACGCTCGCGACCGTCCCGGGCACGTTCGCGAAACAGTAGTCCGCGTACGCCGGGAACAGGTAGTCGTCGTCGGGGAGCCGCTCCTCGGCCGCCTCGTCCGTCCCGGGTCCGCGGTCGGGGGCGTCGTCGCTCACGGGCGTCGTGTCACGGAGCGGTCGCGAAACCCTTTCGGCTCGCCGCTGGGTCAGCGGTCCGTCGCGTCCTCGCGTGCGGCGTCCGCGGTCGCGCCGTCGTCGGCTGCGTCGGCGCCGTCGCCTCCTTCGCCGCCGTTCGGTCGGTCACCCTCGCCGGGGCCGCGCTCGTCGCTGTCCCGGTCGACGCCGCGGCTCGCGCCCGGTCCGGTGATGTCGAGCGGCCGGATCCAGCCGTACCACACGAGGAACACGGTGAGCCCGTAGCCGGCGATGAACACGAGCCGGCCGAGCCCGTTGTAGCCGAGGACGCCGAGCTGTCGACGGACGATGCCGGTGCCGGCGATCCCGACGACCAACACCGCCGCCAGCAACAGTCGGTCGCGGGTGAGTCGGTCGCGGAGCCGCGTGTTGTCGGCCATGCCGTACACTCGGGCCTCCGGAACCGAGAACCCCGCGGTTCGCCGCGGCGACGACCCGCACGGCTCCACAAGCCATTTGGCCCGTCGCCGACCTGCCTCCGCATGCAGTACCGAGCGGTCCCCGACGACCACGAGGCGGCGTTCGACGCCGCGCTGGTGTACGCCTTCTCGCCCGAACGCGGCCCAGACTACTCCCCCGACGGCCCGGACCGGCCCGCGTCGTTCCACGCCCGCGGCCTCTACGACCCGCCGGACGGGCGAGCGGCCGAGGGGGGCGACCCGGTCGCCGACGACCTCGCGGTCGTCTGCGGCTACTACGACTTCTCGGCGCGGATCCGCGGTGCGTTCCGGGACGTGGCCGGCGTCTCGGCGGTCGCCTCGCCGCCGGAGTACCGCCGCCGGGGACTCGTGCGCGACCTGCTCACGGATGTCCACCGGGAGCTCCGCGACGACGGGGTCGCGTTCGCCGCGCTCTGGCCCTTCGAGTTCCCGTTCTATCGCCGGCTGGGGTACGCCCGCGTCAACGACACGTCGCGGATCACCGTCCCGCCAGACGCCCTCGCGTCGGCGTGTCCGGAGCCGGCGGGGGCGTTCGAACGGCTCGACGCGGACGACTGGCCGCGACTCGACGCGGTGTACGACGCGTGGGCGAGCGACGACCTGCGTCTGGACCGCGGCGAGGACTGGTGGCGCTGCCGCGTGTTCCAGTCGTGGGACACCGACCCGTACGTGTACGGCTGGACCGCGGGCGACGCCGGCGACGCGTTGGGCGGGTACGTCGTCTACACCGTTACCGACGACGACGACGGCAAGACGATGGCCGTGAGCGAGTTCGCCCACCGCGACCGCGCGGCCCGGGACCACCTCCTCCGGTTCTGCCGGACGCACGACTCGCAGGTCGAGCGCGTCCGCATCCCCGGCCCGGCCGACACGCGGCTGTTCGACGAGTTGGACGACCCCCGGGCCGCCGAGACGACGGTCCGCCCGGGGCCGATGGTTCGGCTCGTCGACGTCGCGAGCGCGCTCGAAGCGCTCGCGTACCCCGATGGGGTCGCGACGGACGCCGTCCTCGACGTGACCGACGGGACGTGTCCCTGGAACGACGGCGCCGTCCGCCTCCGGGTCGCCGACGGGCGCGGGTCGGTCGCTCCGGCGGAGCCGGGGCGGCCGACGCGTCGCTGGACGCCGGCGCGCTGGCTCGGCTCGCGGTCGGCTCCCACGACGTCGACCGGCTCGTCGCCCTCGGCGCCGTCACCGTCGCCGACGATCGCGCTCGCGAGGCGGTTGGAGCCGCGTTCCCGCCGACCGATCCGTTCCTCCGGGAGCACTTCTGAGCGACGCGGCCGATCGATTCGTCAACGTCGAGCGACGGGATACGATACAGTAGATTGATACTAATTCGTTGATACGTTGCCAGTATGAGAGCGCCCGAGGTGGACGTGAGCTGTCCCGAGTGCGGGTCCACGCACACCGTCAATCGACGGGACGCGCGGGTTCGCTGTGACTGTGGCGTGGAAGTCGCGGTCACCGTGACTCGGATCCGGTGACGTCGGACGGATTGCGCCGCCTCGGTGGCGGCGACGTGGAAATCGAAAACTGTGGTCGGCGGTCGGACGACGCTACGGCGCGGTGTCCTCGGCGAGGACCTGGGAGGTCTCGCCGGTCGCGGAGGTCCAGACGACGCGGACGGCGTCGCCCGTGCTAATTCCAGGGTTCGCTCGGAGCGTGTAGCCGGCAGAGACCGAATCTGCACCGGCGTTAGCGTAAGACGTGCCGTTAACGGTCAGGTTCAGATCGGCATCACCGGGGATCGTCTCTCCGCCAGTGTGAGTCGCGTTTACTCCCGTACTGTTGTAGTCGAACTGGAAGTTCGCGTTCGGTGCGGTCTGCTGGACGCTGTTGCCGAGGCCGAGGACGAACGATCCGATGACCGCCGCGAGGATCACCGTGATCGCCACCATCAGGATGACGCCGATGACGGGGGACACGGCTCGGTCGTCGTCGAGTAGTCGTGTGATATCCATGGTTGCAGTACACGGCGAGCGGGGGACCCGCTGACGCCCTGTGTCGGCCGAACCTCTCCTCGGGACCGACTTCAATGCGGCGCCCCAGCTATCCACGCTGATACCGCCGCGTGATCGACGGACTACGGTCGACGGCGACGCCGCGAGCAACGACCCGGCGGTCGGATCGACGGAATCCAGATGAAGACGACTCTGTGCGGTGTAGGATACGGAAATTGGGTGGCTGGGGAGCCATACGGCCCAATTTCATCCGGCCAGTCAGCAGCCGGATAGTGGATGGGCCAACGCGGATTTGAACCGCGGACCTCCCGGTTATCAGCCGAGCGCTCAACCTGACTGAGCTATTGGCCCAGGTGAGCGCATTCAGTCGTAGTGGGAGGGATTGGTTAAGCGTTTCCGTTCGCCATCGCCGCCACGTCATGCGGTTGCACGACCCGGGGAGCGGTCGCCACGGCGGTCACCGTTCCCGCTCCGAGTCGTCGTCGACCTCCTCGAAGTCCACGTCGACCACGTCGTCGCCGGCGGACGACGACCCGCCGCCGAAGTCGACGCGCCGCGCGCCGTCGGCGCCCGTCCCGCTCCCGTCTCCCGCGTCGGCGTTCGGGAAGCCAGCGGTCCAGACGTTCCCGGTCACGAAGCCCTCGGCCTGGTTGTCGAGGTACGGGACGACCACGTAGCGCCGGAGCGCCTCCCGGATCGGGTACCGCGTCGGCGGCAACGCGAGGAGGAAGCCCAGCGCGTCGGTGACGAGGCCGGGCGTGAGGAGGAACGCCCCCGCGGCGATGAGCAACGCGCCGTCGAGCACCTCGCCGGTCGGCACCTCCCCGGCCGCCAGTTTCCGCTGGACGGCACGCAGCGTGTGGCGCCCCTCGGCGCGCACGAGCAGCATGCCGAGCAGCCCCGTGAGGACGACGAGCGCGACCGTCTGCACCGGGGTGATGATCTCCGCGGCGACGTACAGCAGGAACGCGGCGTCCGCGAGCGGGATCGCGAGCAACGCGACGAGCAGGTAGCGGACCCGGATGCGCATACCACGCGTTCCCCGCGCGGCGTGTATAGCCCTTTTCGTTGTCACACCGCGATCGCCACGACCGTGCCGCGGACCCGTGTGCCGGTGATCGTGCCGGTGGCTGTCGGCCGCCGGGGCCCGCTCGCGGGGCGACCCCGCCCGCGAACGCCGACTTTACCCCCGGGGGACCCCGAACGTCGGTATGACCGCCGAGACCCGCGTCGAGTGGCGCGAGTGGGGCCCGGACGCGTTCGCGGAGGCCGACCGAACCGACACGCCCGTCCTCATGTTCCTCACCGCGACGTGGTGTGACGACTGCCACCGGATGCTGGTCGAGACGTTCGGCGAGCCCCGTATCGCCGCCAACGTCAACGACGGCTTCGTCCCCGTGCGGGTCGACGTCGACCGCCACCCCCGGGTCCGCGAGCGCTACAACATGGGCGGGTTCCCCTCGACCGTGTTCACCACGCCCGCCGGGGAGCTGCTCACCGGCGCCACGTACCTCGGCCCCGAGGGGTTCCGCTCGGTGCTCGACCGTGTGCGCGAGACGTGGGACGACAACGGCGAGTCCGCCGGTCGCGTGCCGCGTGCGCTCGCGGGCGACGAGACGCCCCACGGCCCGGTCACGTCCGCCATCGAGGAACACCTCGCCGGCCAACTCGACGCCCAGTGGGACCCCGAGTTCGCCGGCTGGGGCGACGACGCGAAGTTCCCCATGCCCCGGACCGTCGAGTTCGCCCTCAAGCGTGACCGCTCGAAGGCGACCCGGACGCTCGACGCCGTCGAGCGCAACCTCGTCGACGACGACGGCGGCGTGTTCCGGTACGCCGGCGCGCGCGACTGGTCGGACCCGGCCCGCGAGAAGCTCCTCGCCGACGACGCGGGCGTCCTCCGCGCGTTCGCCAACGCCTACCTCTACACCGGCGACGAGTCGTACCGCGACGTCGCCGACGGGGTCCGCGCGTTCCTCGACGCCGACCTGTGGTCGGGGTTCGCCTACGGCGCCAGCGTCGGCCCGGCGGGCGACCGCACCGACCTCACCGCCTACGCCGGCGGCAACGCCCTCGCCGCCGACGCCCTGCTCACGCTCGCGGCGTACACCGACGACGGGGCCGCGCTGGACGCGGCCGAGAACACGCTGGCGTACCTGCGCGAGACGCTCGTCGCCGACGACGGGACGGTCCGCCACGCCGACGCGGCCGACACCGAGACGGACCTGCTGTCGGACGTGGCGCGCGTGACGGCGGCGTTCTGCCGCGCGGCGTCCGTCCGCGGCGCGGGCGTCGACGTCGCCCGCGCGGTCGCCGACCGCGGCCTCGACGTGCTCGGCGACGCGGACGCCTTCCGCGACGGGCCCGCCGCGGGGGCGGGGATGCTCGACCGCCCGCTGCGCCCCATCGACGGCGTCGTCGAGTTCGCCGACGCGCTCCTCGACCTCGCCGCCCTCACCGGCGAGGACCGCTACCGGGAGCGGGCCGAGGCCGCCGTCGGCGCCTTCGCCGGGGCGACCGAGCGCATGGGCGTGCAGGTCGCCGGCTACGGCTCCGTGGCCGCACGCCTCGTGGGCGACCCGCTCGTCGTCGACGTGGGCGCCCCCGCCGGCTCGGACCTCCACCGGGCGGCGCTTCGCGTCGCCGACCACGAGAAGGTCGTCGTCCCGGACAGCGACCGGATGCCCGACGGGACAGCCGGGCTCCGCGGCCGTGACGCCGCCCCCGCGGAGTCGCCCGACGACCTGATGCGGCTGGTGGCGGACACCGCCCGGTAGCCCCGCACCGCGGCGACGCGCCGCGCTCGATAAACCGGGGAGCGTTTTTGACCCCCCGGCCCCTGCCGCGTGTATGGCAGACCTTCGCGACCTCGGCCTCTCCGAGTACGAGTCACGGGCGTACCGGGCGCTGCTCGACGCCGGCCCGGCAACGGCCAAGGAGTTGTCCGAGGCCAGCGGCGTCCCGATGGGGCGCGTGTACGACGTACTGAACAGCCTCGAGCGACACCGTCTCGCGCGGAGTCAGGCCGCGAGTCGGCCGAAGAAGTACCTCGCCGTCGAGCCGGACGCCGCCCTCGACCGCCTGCTCGACGAACGCAAGCGCGAACTCGACGAGCAGGCCGAGCAGTACGAGGCCGTCGTCGAGGAGCTGTCGACGGAGCTGGAGGCGGGCGACCCGCCGGACGAGCAGTTCTGGACGGCCGCGCTGGGCCCCGAGGAGACCGCCGACCTGCTGCTCGAACGGCTGTCGGCGGCCGACGACCGCGTGGTGATGATCGCGGCCGCGCCCGCCTCCGGGCTCGACATCGGCGACGCCGGCGAGTCCGTCGCCGAGGAACTGGAGGCGGCGCTGGCGCGCGGCGTCGACGTGTCGCTGCTGTTGTCGGAGGAACTGCCCGCCCAGCTCCCCGAGAGCGTCGGCGAGCGCTACTTCGAACGGATGGCCGACCACCCGAACTTCGACGTGCGGACGGCCGCCGGGCTGCGGGGGACGTTCACGCTCGTCGACGACGCGGAGGTGTGCATGGAGGTGCCGAGCCCGGTCGACCCGGGCGAGTCGTTCGCGATGATCGACCTCAAGGACCCCGAGTTCGCCGGCGACGTCCGACGGACGTTCCGCGAGCGGTGGGCGGACGCCTCGCCGCTGTCGCTGTAGTCGGCGGCTCCCGCGTGTCCGCGGGCTCCCGGACGACGAGAACGGGCGGGAGAGCCGGCGTCAGTGGCGCAGTTCGTCCCGCAGCGTGCCCATCGTGACCTCGCGCTCGGCGTGGGCGTTGTGCTGGTGGATCGACTCGTCGTTCGACTGCTTCATGTGGACCACCACCTCGTCGTCGAGGTGGTCGTACGTCTCGACGACGTCCTCGGCCATCGTGCGGACGCAGTCCTCGACGAACTTCGCGTCGGCGTGCGCCTCGTACGTCATGTGGTCCTCGTCGGGGCGCTTGGCGTAGTTGTAGATGCGCGCGCTCATCGAGTCGCGGGCGGTCTCGATGACGTCGAGCAGGTCGACCTCGGGGGTGCCGTCGGCGGTGAACGTCAGCGTCGCGTGGCCGCGCTGGGAGTGTCCCGGCTGGGGGACGGCCTCGAGGAACGCCTCGGCCGTCTCGTCGTCGACGCCGAGGTCGTCCAGCTTCTCGCGGGCCCGCGACTCGGACATCCCCTGCGAGCACGGACACACCGTCATTCCGGTGACCTCCGCGCCGATCTCCTCGTGGGTCCCCTCCTCGTCGGCGACCGCGCTGGCGACGACGGTGAACGTGGACTGCGTCTCGCGGCCGGACGCCGGCGTGTCCTCCCGGGTCGCCAACTCCGCCGTCATCTCGATCTCGGCGGTCGTCGTGTAGTCGTGCTTCTCGAGCAGCCGGTCGGCGGCGTCGCCGCAGACGTCCTCGATGCGGTACGCCTCCTCGCGCGTCGCCGCCTCCAGCACCTCGTCGATCACCTCCATGTTCCGGCTCATGTCGATCCCCTTGCGCTCGCCCGGGAGGTCGACGAACACCGAGAACTCCGCCATGAACACCCAGGGACGGTCCTCGCCGCGGTCGATCTTCACGAGTTTGTCGACGCCGGTCACGCCGACCTGGCTCAGCCCGACGGAGACGTCCGGCCGACTGGCCTGCACGTCCGGCAACTGGTGGCTCATTGAGTGAATACGTACACGGGACGACGGCGATTAGTGGTTTCGAAAGGTGAAGCTTCATGGCGTTGCACCCCGGTCCCCGACCGCCTTCGGCGGGCGCCTACGGCCAGTCGTCGCGCGAGTCGTCCTCGAAGGGGTCGGTCCCGTCGTCGGGGTCGGTCGTCGTCCACCCGGCCGCCTCCGCGGCCTGCTCCAGCGGGAGAAACTCCCACCCGCACTCCTCGGCGACCGCGCGGTCGTCGTCGCCGACGCCGACGAACACGTGCCGGTCGGTGTCGAACTGCCGTTTCACGTTCTCGAGCGACTCGCGGACGCCCCGCGGGCCGGAGAAGAAGTCCTGCCGGACACGGTGCTTGCGGGTGAAGTTGGTGACGACGTACGTGGGCTTCTCGGACACCACGCCGACGTACTCCGTCCACCCTCTGGCGTCGTTGAACACCGCGTTCGGGTCCGCCAACGACTTGAGCGCGTCCAACTCGAACGCGAGCGTCATGTCGCTCGAACCGGCGTTGTCCATGCCCGTCCTCCGAGAGTAGCGCCGAAAACGGTGTCGGTCCGCGGGCCGGTGACCCGCCGCCCCGTCCGCGGGTTCGGGCGGCGGCCGGGCGTCGGCGTCCGACCGCTCCGTCCCGTCTCTCCCTTCGGGACGGCTCGACGCACCGCCGGCGCCGACGCTGTGGACTCGTCCGGCGTCGATCGGAGAAGCGACGGGAGCGGGTCGTCGCGAACGTCGCGGGGTTACTCGGCGGTCGCGCCCTCGGTCTCGAGGTCGTCCACCGAGAACCCGTCGGTCATGAGCAGGTCCGTCTGGCCGCTCACGTCGACCTGCTCGCGCATGAGCTGTTTGTACGCCGACTGCGGGGCGAGGTTCCCGATGAGCACGCCGCCGACGATCTTGCCGTCCTTCAGCGCGAGGCGGCGCCACTCGTCGTCGCCGAACTTCTTCATGACCTCGTCGTCGCCGAGCGTCGGGTGGCCGAAGGAGAGGAACGGGAAGTCGAAGTGCGTGATGGAGTACGAGGAGACCCAGCGGAACTCCTCGGAGCCGTGGTCGATCATGTTCTTCGCGGCGATGGTGCCCTGCTCCTTGGCGCTCCCCCACGCGCCGTTCTGCGCCTGCTCGCCGAGGATCACGTCGTGGAAGCGGGTGATGTCGCCGGCGGCGAACACGTCCGGGTCGCTCGTCTGCATGAACTCGTCGACGACGATGCCGTCGTCCGTCTCGATGGGCGTGTCCTCGACGAGTTCGGTGTTGAGGTTCAGCCCGATGGCGACGCCCGCGAAGTCCGCCTCGAAGCGGTCGCCGTTGGGGTCGACCGCGGCCGTGACGTGGCCGTCGTCGTCCGTCTCGAAGTGGTCGACGCCGGAGTCGAACACGGGTTCGACGCCGCGCTCGCGCATCGCCTCGTGCATGATCTCGGCGCCCTCCTCGTCGAGCGCGTAGCGCCACCAGGAGTTGCCCCGCATCAGGTACTTGCCCTCGACGCCCTGCGCGCCACAGATCGCCGCGAGGTCGATGCCCAGCAGCCCCGCGCCGACGATGACGGCGTCCTCGGCGGACTCGGCGGACTCGCGGATCCGGCGGGCGTCCTGGAACGTCCAGAAGTGGTGGACCCCCTCGGCGTCGCTCCCCTCGACGGGGAGCTGCTGGGGCGTGCCCCCGACGGCGAGCAGGAGTTTGTCGTACTCCAGCACGTCGCCGGTGTGGGTCTCCACCTCGTGGGCGTCCGTGCGGATGTCGACGACGAGCGTGTTCAGCTCGAGGTCGATGTCACGCTCCTCGTACCACCCGTCGTCGTGGATGGAGATGGGCGCCTCCGGGAGCTTCCCCTTGGCGAACTCCTTGATGAGGATGCGATTGTAGAGGGCCTCTCCCTCGTCCGTGATCACGGTGATGTCGGCGTCGGGCTCCTCCTCGCGGAGGGTCTCGGCGGCGGAACTGCCGGCGATCCCGTCGCCGATGATGACGAACGACTCGCTCATACCCGGGCTTCGGATTCGGGGTTAATGTGGGTTGCTATCGACGTGAGGCTTCACGCCAGTCCGTACCACGGGTCTCTCGGGGGCCGAGCGCGCGGTTCCGCGGCCGGTCGGGTCCGCCGGTTCGCCGCACATTCAAGAGCGTCCGGACCCAACGCTGGCGTATGAAGCTCCGGCAGAACGTCCGCCACTGGGCCGCCAAGCGCGCCCTCACGACGCCGGTCGTCGGCGGCTACGTCAACGACAAGCTCGTCGGGATGCACACCGACATCTTCCTCGGGAAGACCGAGGAGGAGAACCGCGAGGCGCGCCGCGCCCACCTCGACGACTTCTTCGACGCGACGATGGACACGTACGTCGCGGCGCTGGAGGCCGGCTTCCCGGAGGCGGAGGCCCGCGAGATCACGCACGTGCAGGCCAACTTCGACTTCTTCAACCACGGCTGGGCGGAGATGATGGAGATCCCGGCCGACGAACTCGAGGAGCACTACCGGCGCTACCAGCGCTTCTTCGAGCGCCACGGGATCACCATCGACGACCCGCTCGGCGACTTCCGCCCCGCCGACGGCGTCGCCGAGGCGCCGAGCACGCCCGAGCGGATGGAGGAGGGAGCGTTCGAGAACGCGGTCGCCGGGTTCGCCGACGACGCGTACGTCGAGGCCCCCGACGGCGAGATGCACGTCGGCGGCCGCGAGGAGCCGGCGGACGTGGACGTGACGATGGCGCCCGGCGCCGAGGAGGCCGACCTCGACGACGAGGCGAAGGCCGACTGACGCCGGCCGCGACCCCGCTCGCGACGACTACGCCTGCCAGTCCGGGTTCGGCCGCGGCGGGCTGAACACGTCGACCCCCTCCACGACTTCCTCGCCCCTGTTCTCGGCGCCGTGGACCTCCTCGCCCGCGAGCACGTAGGAGTCGCCCGCCTCGCAGACGACCTCCTCGCCGTCGGCGAGCAGGAACGTGAGCGTCCCCGCGGTGACGAACCCGGCCTGTTCGTGGCGGTGGCTGTGCGAGGGGAACGTCCGCGCCGGGCTCGATGGTGAAGTGCTGGACGCTCATCGCCTCGCCGGTCGCGAGCTGTGCGAGGTGGACGCCCGGGACGGCCTCGGTGTCCCCCGCGGGGTCGTGTGGTTCGTGCTCCATACGACACCCGCCGGCGCGGCGCGACTTAGTTCCGCGCCCGCGCCGCCCCGTCGGCCCCCCGGCGCGGCGGCGGGCTGGCAAAGGTTCAATCGCCACGAGGCGCAAGGCCGGGTATGTACGCCGTCGTCGGCTGTCGCTCCTGCGGCACCTACTGGCTGCTCTCGGACCCGGACGCCCAGGAGTCGGCGACGTGTCCGAAGTGCGCGACGCGCCACCCCACGAAGCGACTGAAGCGGTTCTACGAGACCGACGACCGCGCGGCCGCCGCGCAGGCGCGGGCGAAGCTCCTCGCGGACGAGCGCGGCGACGCCGACGCGTTCGAGCGCGCCGGCACGGTCACCGAACTGGAGCGGGCCGTCGAGGAGTTCGACGGCGCCGTCGACGACCGCGAGTACCTCGAACGCGCCGGCCTCGACGCCGACGCGGTCGCCGCCGCCGGCGAGGCCGACTCGGACGCGTCGCGCTCGCGTGACGAGGTCGTCCGCGACGCCCTCCGGGAGGGGCACCGGACGGAGGCGGCCGTCGTCGAGTACGCGACCGACCACGGCGTCCCCGCGGACGCCGCCCGCGACCTCCTCGACCGCCTGACGCGGCGGGGCGAGGCGACCGAGTCGCGCGGCGAGTATCGCCTGCTGTAACCGCCCCGGAGCGTTTATCCCGGCCCGGTCGGGAGCACGGGTATGTCGCACAGCGTCGTCGACGCGCTCGCCCTCGCGACGGTTCGAGCCGGTCGCCTCGTCCAAGTCGAGGCGGCCCCCGGGGAGCCGCCGTACGCGGCGCTGTTGTTCGTCGCCACCTTCGTCTCGCTGCTGGGGGTGTTGCTCACGATGCACGGCGCGGCCGCCTACGCCCTCCTCGTGTGGGAGGGCGCAGCGGGCGTCGCCGCGTGGGTGTACCTCCACCCGGCGGTCGGGGCGTTCTTCTTCGCCGCCGCGGCGTTCCAGGCGCCGCTGGCGGCCCACCTCTGGGGCGACCCGCTCAGGGTCCGGCCGCGGCTGGTGTGGCTGATCCGGACGCTGGCGGCCGCCGCCGACGAGCGTTGACGGGGTAGCTCGCGGTCGATCCCGGCACCGACTCGGCGGGGGGACGCTACCGACCGAGGTCGGCGTGGGCCGACGAGAGGTTCCGCGAGGCGAGCGCCGACAGCAGCGACAGCTCGCCCGCCAGCGCCGCGACCGCGACGCACTCCGCGAGCGCGTCGGCGTTGCTCCCCGCGGGGTCGCCCCCGCCGCGGACCCCGAGCACGTCCAGCGCCTCCGACTGGGTGGGGAGCTTCGTCCCGCCGCCGACCGTCCCGACTTCGAGCGACGCGACGGTGACGGAGACGTACAGGTCGCCGTCGGCGTCGACCTCGGCGGTGGTGATGGCGTTCGCGCCCTCGACGACCTGCGCGGCGTCCTGCCCGGTGGCGAGGAACATCGCCGCGACCATGTTGGCGACGTGGGCGTTGAAGCCGAGGCTCCCGGCCTTCGCCGAGCCGACGAGGTTCTTGCGCGTGTTCACCTCGGCGACGGCCTCCGGCGTCGTCTTCAGCGTCCGCTCGACCGTCTCGCGCGGCACCGTCACGTCGGCGGCGACGGTGCGCCCGCGCCCCTCGACGGCGTTGACCGCGGCGGGCTTCTTGTCCGTACAGAGGTTCCCCGAGAGCGCGACCAGCGAGGCGGTCGTCTCGGCCTCGATGACGTCGCAGGCGGCCTCGGTGGCGATCGTGGCCATGTTCATCCCCATCGCGTCCTTCGTGTCGTACGCGAACCGGACGAACACCGTGTTGCCGACGACGTACGGCGTCGCCTCCTTCAGTTCGCCGTGGCTCGTCGTCGCCTCGGCGGCCTCCCGGAGCGTGTCGACGTTGTCGCGCACCCACGACGACAGCGCCTCGGCCTCGGCGACGTCGGCGACGCGGAAGGCCGGCGCGCGTGTCATCCGGTTCTTGAGGACGCGGGCGCCCGCGCCGCCGGCGGTGTTGAGCGCCGCACACCCGCGGTTGACGGAGGCCAGCAGCGCGCCCTCGGTCGTCGCCATCGGGAGGTAGTGTTCGCCGGAGACGGCGCCGCCGTCGATGTCGACGGGGCCGACGACGCCCAGCGGGATCTGGATCGCGCCGACCATGTTCTCGATGGCGCTGTCGGCGACGGCCGCGTCGAACGCGTAGTCGCCGCTGGTCGAGAGGTCGGCGCCGGAGTGCTCCTCGACGAGCAGGCGGCGCGCGGCGGCCGCGGTGTCGGCGTCCGCGTGCTCCTCCAGCTCGTACAGACGGAGGTCGCCGTCGCGCACGCGCTCGGCGAGCGCCCCGGCGTCCGTGTCGGTCATACGGAGGTGTGGTGGGTGGTGTCGCTAAGGCGTGTCGATCCGCGGGGTCGTCGCGGGCGACCGGGACGCCGAGGCCCCTCCCGAACGGTTAATCCCACACCACCCACGACAACGGACCATGACCGAACCAGCGGACCTCGTCGTCGTGAACGCCGAGGTACACACGCTCGCCGAGCCCGACGAGACGTACGACGCCTTCGCGGTGCGCGACGGCCGCGTCGTCCGCCTCGGCACCGACTACGACGTGGGGTTCCTCGCGGGCGCGGGGACGGAGACGCTCGACGCCGAGGGACGGGTCGCGATCCCCGGGCTGATCGACGCCCACACCCACCTCCTCAACGCCGGCCGGACGCTCGTCCACGCGGACCTCTCGACGGCCGACTCCCCCGGTGAGGCGGTCGACCGGCTCCGCGAGCGCGCGGCAGAGGTGGACACCGACGCCGGCGAGTGGGTGCTCGGTTTCGGCTACGACGAGTCGACGTGGAACGAGTCGCGCTACCTCACCCGCGAGGACCTCCACGCGGTCAGCGAGACGGCGCCCGTCGTCGCGTTCCGCGAGGACATGCACGTCGCGAGCGTCAACGACCCCGTGTTCGACTTGCTCGGGGGCGAGATGCCCGACGGCGACGTCCGCGTCGAGCGCGGCGAGCCGACCGGGGTGATCGTCGAGGAGGCCGTCGACCCGGTGTACGAGGCGATCGAACCCGACGCCGACGAGGCCGCGGAACTGGTCCGCGCGGCGCAGGCGACGGCCAACGCCCGCGGCGTCACGATGGTCCACGACATGGTGCGCCGGTCGAAGGCGCCGGAGGTGTACCGCGCGCTCGACCTCGCGGACGACCTCACCCTCCGGGTGCGGATCAACTACTGGGCCGACCACCTGGACTCGCTGATCGACGCCGGTCTGCGGACGAACCACGGGAGCGACATGGTGGCGACGGGCGCGGTGAAGTCGTACACCGACGGCACGTTCGGCGGCCGGACCGCGAAGCTCCACGAGCCGTACGCCGACGACGCCGAGGAGACGGGGACGTGGGTGCTCGACCCCACGGAGATCGACGACCTCGTCTCGCGCGCGGACGCCCACGGCTTCCAGGTGACGCTCCACGCCATCGGCGACGCCGCCGTCGACGCCGTGCTCGACGCGTACGCCGACACCGACGCGCCGGGGGAGTCGCGCCACCGCGTCGAGCACAGCGAACTCGCGAGCGACGACGCCATCGAGCGCATGGCCGACCTCGGCGTCGTCGCGTCCGTGCAGCCGAACTTCCACAAGTGGGGGTTCGAGGGCGGCCTGTACGACGCGCGCCTCGGCGACCGCCGCACCGACGCCAACCGCCTCCCCGCCTACCGCGCGGCGGGCGCGCCGCTGGCGTTCGGCAGCGACTGTATGCCGCTCGACCCGCTGCTGGGCGTCCACTACGCGGTGAACGCGCCCAGCGAGGAGCAGTCGCTGAGCGTCACCGAGGCGCTGCGGGCGTACACCGCGGGCGCGGCGTACGCCGGCTTCGACGAGGACCGCCTCGGCACGCTCGAACGGGGAAGCGCGCCGACTTCGTGTCCTCGACGGGTCGCCGTGGGACGACCCGGACGCCGTCCGCGACGTCGAGGTCGCGCTGACGGCCGTCGACGGCGACGTCGTGTACGACGACCGCTGAGGCGGGGGCGGCGGGGCGCTACGCCGACAGGTCGCTCGCGTCTGCGGGGTCGACCGGCTCCGCGGCGAGCACCTGCAGCGTCCCGTCGACGGTGACGCGGATCGCGTCCCCGTCGCACGGCAGGTCGAGGCGGACGCGCAGGGGGTCCTCGGCGACGACGGTCGTGTGCACGTCGCTGACGGTCCACGGGTGCGTCCAGAACGGGTCGGTCGTGAGGTCGACGCCGCGCTCGGCGAAGAAGGTCAGCACCGGCGCGGTGTCGAGGAGGTTCACGCCGACCGCGCTCGTGAGGCGGTTGTCACAGCGGCCGCAGACGTGTTCGACGGCCACCTCCTGTCCGGGCATCGCCGTCTCCGTCGTGACGCTCGTCTCCATCCGGCCCATACACTCGGGGCAGACGCCGTCGGCCGCGAGACAGTAGTGGTGGCGGACGTGGTGGTGGAACGCGTCGAGGAACTCCGCGGGCGTCCGGTCTGCGAGGCCCCCGGGCGGGAACGGGTAGTTCACCGGGGTGCGCCCGCAGTCGGTGCAGGCGACGGTGAGCAGTTCGTTCGCGTAGCGCGCCTCGAGGGCGCCGCCGCACTCGTAGCAGTCGCCGGGCGCGTCGAACGGCCCGAGTTCGCTGCGTCCGGTGAACGTCCCGGCGAACACCGAGCGGACGACCTTCCACCCCGGCGTCCGGAACTCGTACCCCTCGACGCAGTCCTCGGCGGCGTCGACGGCCGGCTCGCACTCGACCTTGCGGACGAAGTGGTCGAGCAGTTGCTTCAGGTGGTAGTTGAAGTGGGCGCTGTCGTCGAGGTCGACGCGGTCGTACAGCTCCGAGAACTGGATCGGGGTGTCGTCGACGCACTCGACGGTCGCCTCGTGGAGCGCCTGGAGGATCTCGATGCGCGTCTCGTTGCCGAGGAGGGCGAACGCCTCGGCGGGCGCGAGGTCCGCCCCGTCGGCGCGGTCGACGCGGTCGTCGACGGATCGGCTCATGGCGGCACGTGCGTCGGCATCGGCCAAAGCCGTTGGGTCGCCGGCGGACCGGCGGGCCGCCCCCGACGGCCGTCGCCGCGACCCCGCTCACCCCAGCGACAGCCGAACCGCGGCGTCGTCGCCGTCGACGGCGGCGTCCTCCTGTTCGGCGAAGGCGTCGCGGAGCCGCTCCCACGTGTCGTCGAGCGCCTCGACGATCACCTTGGTGTCAGCGATCACCGGCATGAAGTTGGTGTCCCCCTCCCACCGGGGTACCACGTGCGTGTGGAGGTGGTCGTCGATCGACCCGCCGGCGGCCGCGCCGCCGAGGTTCAGGCCGGCGTTGACGCCGGCGGGGTCGAGCGCGTCCTTCAGCGCGCGGACCGTCCGCTGGGTCAACTGTGCGTGGTCGAGGAGCACGTCCCCGTCGAGCGCCTCGTAGGCGCCCTCGTGCACGCGCGGGATCACCATCGCGTGACCGGGGTTGTACGGGTAGTTGTTGAGGAGGACGAACGCGTGCGCCGAGCGCGCGACGATCCGGGAGTCGCGGTCGGCGTCCCGCTCGGGGAGGACGCAGAACGGACAGCCGTCGATCCCCCCCTCGTCGCCGTCGCGTTCGACCCACTCGATCCGCCACGGCGCGAACACCTGATCCATGGTCGGCGCTCGCCGGGCCGACCCTTCAACCCCACGCGTCCCCCGCCGCCGAACGACGGCGCTCCCCGGATCCGCCCGCCTCTGGCGGGATAGCTCCCGTTCGGCCGGTCTCGGGCGCGGTAGGCAAAGGTTTATGGGCCACGTACTACCTTTATCGGCTTCAGCGTTGTAGACGGGAGCGCATGGCGACCCAACCCTCCGATCCCGACCACGTCACCGAGCGCTGTGTCGACTGTGGCGGGGAGACGACGCACGACGTGCGGGTCGAGATCCGCACCGAGAGCGAGAAGGAGGAAAACGCCGAGTTCTCCCGCGAGCCCTACCGGATCACGACGTGTAACGAGTGTGGTGCCGAGACGGCGACACGGATGAACAACGCGTAGTACCCACCTGCCTGCACCGTACGACCATCCCGCGGGGCCGATCAGGAGCGGCCCGGGGGGACCTTCGACCGCGTTCACCGCCCCCCAGCGACCGCGCCCGCCGCCGCCTCAGGAGAACAGCCCGGCGGTCGTGACCTCGACGCCGTCCTCGGTGACGACGAGGGTGTGCTCCGCCTGGCTCACCAGCTCGCCGTCCTGTTCCTTGAGGACGGGGTACCCCTTCACCGCCCCCTGCCGGACGAGCCGCCGCAGCGCCATCTCGTCGCGCGAGGAGTCGAGCCAGCGCGCGGCGAACGGGAGGCCGTCGAACTCGCGGACCTGCTCCAGCGCCTGTCGGGCCGCGCGGTTGCGCACGGAGACGTCCTGCGTCAGCTCGAAGATCTCCTCGTCGGTCCCCTCGCCGACCTTCCCGCGGCCGGTCGTCGCGAACGGCTCGATGGCGACGACCTGCCCCGGCTCCAGTTCGACCGAGCGGTCGACGCCGCGGTTCGGGACGTTCGGCCCGGTGTGGGCGTCGAACCGCTCGACGCCGTGGCCCGAGAGGTTGTAGACGGGCGTGTAGCCGTACGCGTCGATCACGTCCTCGATCTCCGCGCCGATCTCGCCGACGGGGACGCCGGGGCCCGCGGCGTCGACGGCGGCGTCCAGCGCCTGCTCGGCGGCCTCCACCAGCTCCGTCTCGCCGGCGAGGTCGACCGTCACCGCGGCGTCGGCGATGTAGCCGTCGACGTGGACGCCGATGTCGAGACAGACGACGTCCTCGCCGAACTCCGTGGGGTCGTCGCGCTCCGGCGTCGCGTGGCTCGCCTCCTCGTCGATCGAGACGTTCACCGGGAACGCGAGTCCGGCCCCCGCCTCGCGGATGCGCTCCTCGGCGTACTCGGCGACCTCCAGGTGCGTGGCGCCCGGCTCGACCATCTCGCGCGCCTCGCCCATCACGGTCGTCAGGATCTCGCCGGCCTCGCGGTACTTCTCGAGGACGTCCTCGTCGAGGGCAGTCATGCGCGGGCGTTCGACTGAGGCGGGGAAAGGGGTTGCGCTACCGCCGTGTGCGAGCGGCGCGCGTCCCCGCGACCGACTCGACCGATCGACGCCGACGGACGGGTCGGTCTCACGGGAGCCGCCGGGCGACGGGATGCCGGCGATCCGAGCGACGGCGACGGGATCCGGCGGCGGCGGGCCGCGCCGGCCCGGGTCTTCGGTCGGCCCCCCGCGTCAATTGTTTACTCAATAGTCCTATTAGGCGGCGTTTTTACCCTCCGGGGACGTGGATCCGCCGATGAGCGCGCCGCGATTCGGGCCGGAGGTCGAACAACTCCATAGACGGGTCGACGTGTCAGCGTGGTCGGACGTCTACGTCGTCGGCGACGTACACGGGTGTCCGGACGAACTCGACCGCCTGCTGGCGGCCCTCGACGTCACCGACGACGACCTCGTCGTGTTCGTCGGCGACCTCGTTCGCAAGGGCCCCGACAGCAAGGGCGTGGTCGAGCGCGTCCGCGACGCCGACAACATGCTCACCGTCCGCGGGAACAACGAGGAGAAGCTCCTCCGCGGGGACAAGGAGCTGCCGGAGCTGACCGACGACGACCTCGACTGGATCGCGTCGCTCCCGGTCGCCATCTCGTGGGCCGGCGACGACGACACCCACGGCGCGCTGGTGGTCCACGGCGGCGTCGACCCGCGGGTCCCGCTGACGGAGCACTCCGTCGACGACCTCCAGAACAACCGCTCGCTCCAGCCCGGCGGCTCCTACGGCGACCGCCCGTACTGGTGGGAGCAGTACGCCGGCCCCGAGCGCGTCTTCTTCGGGCACACCGTGCTCGCGCGCCCGGTCGTCCGCGAGTTCGCGGTCGGCCTCGACACCGGCTGCGTGTACGGCGGCGACCTCACCGCCTACGACTGGCGCCGCGACACGTTCCACTCGGTGTCGCCCGAGGGGACCGCCGAGGAGCGAGCCGAGCGAAAGATCCTCGAACCGCCGTTCGGCACCGCCTCGACGACCGGCGGCCACACCCTCGCCGTCGAGAGCGAGTCCGACTGACCGACACTCGCCGCGCCCCCGCGCCCCCGCGCCGACCCGCCGTCCTCCGTGGCGCCGTCTTCGCGTCCCGGTCGGCCGGTTCCCCGCGCCCCCGTCCCGCGGCCTCCTCCGGAGTACACGATCTCCCCGCGAGCGCCGCGGCCGCGACGCCCGGTCGCTACATAGCTCCCACCACGAGTACGGACCGGTCCGTACCGAACTGACGGGAACGCTTACGCCCCGTCGTAGTGACGTTCGACCAACGACGCTTCGATGACCGATCCCACCCCCGAGCCCGACGTCGAGCGCGACGGCGGGGACGCGGACGACGCGACCCGCACAGCCAGCGAGCCGCCGCGGACGGACGCCGAGCACGACCGCGACGCCGCCCGGCCGATCGACCGGCTCCCGTACGACGACCTCGTCGAGGCCGCCGCGGAGCCGGCCGACGACGGAGGGTCGGCGCCCGCGACCGACGCCCCCGCCGACCCGTCGGCCCCGCCCGTACCGTGGGCGCGCTTCGGCGCCGAGACCCAGCCGCTGGCCGAGGAGGCCATCGACGACGGCGCCGCCGTCGACGTCGACGACCCAACCGTCCAGTTGAGCCGCGAGCTGAGCGAACTCGCCTTCCAGCGGCGCGTCCTCCACGAGGCCGCCGACGACCGGAACCCGCTGCTCCACCGGCTGCGGTTCCTCGGCATCACGACGAAGAACATGGACGAGTTCTTCATGAAGCGCGTCGGCGGGCTGAAACAGCAGTTGGCCGCGGGCGTCACCGAGACGACGCCCGACGGGCGCACGCCGCAAGCGCAGTGGGAGGCGGTGCTCGACCACGCGCGCGACATCTTCGAGCGGCAGTCGCGGTGTTACGCCGAGTCCATCGAGCCCGCGCTCAGGGAGGCGGGCATCAACGTCGTCTCGTGGGACGAGTTGAGCGAGCGCGAGCACGACCGCCTCGCCGAACACTTCGAGCGACAGGTGATGCCGACGCTCACGCCCCTGACGTTCGACCCCGCCCACCCGTTCCCGTTCATCTCCAACCTCTCGCTGTCGATCGCTGTGTTGACCCGCGACGAGGACGGCGAACAGCGGTTCTCGCGGATCAAGGTGCCGCAGAACCGCCCGCGACTGGTCCCCGTCGACGCGGTGTGTGCGAACCCCGGCGGCACCGAGACCGCCGAGACCGCGACCGACGGGGAGACGAACCGGTTCCTCCCCTTGGAGCGGCTGATCGAGGCGAACCTCGAGACGCTGTTCCCCGACGCCGAGGTGGTGTCGGCGTCGACGTTCCGCGTGACGCGCAACGCGGAGGTGCGACGCAACGAGGAGGTCGCCGAGGGGCTCATCGAGATGATCGAGGACGTCCTCCGGCAGCGTCGCTTCGCGACGGTCGTCCGGCTGGAGGTGGCCGACGACACGCCCGAGGAGGTGCGCGACCTCCTCGTCGAACACCTCGACGTGAGCGACCGCGAGGTGTTCGTGCGGCCGGAGCCGCTCGCCCTCGACGGGTTCGAGGCGATCGTCGATCTGGACCGCCCCGACCTGAAGCCGGAGCCGTGGACGCCCCAGCGCCACCCGCGGTTCGCCGGGGTCGACGCCGACCGGCCGCAGGACCTGTTCGCGGAACTGCGGCGCGACGACGTGCTCGTCCACCACCCGTACCACTCGTTCGGCGGCACCGTCCAGACGTTCCTCGACGCGGCGGCTCACGACCCGGACGTGCTCGCGATCAAGGCGGCCATCTACCGCACCGCCCCCGACTCGAAGGTGATCGGGAGCCTCATCGACGCCGCCAAGAACGGCAAACAGGTCGCGGTGATGGTCGAGCTGAAGGCGCGCTTCGACGAGGAGAACAACCTCCGGTGGGTCAAACGGCTCGAGGAGGAGGGGATCCACGTCGCCTACGGTACCATCGGCCTCAAGACCCACTCGAAGGTGGCGCTGGTCGTCCGCGAGGAGGACGGCGACGTGGCGACGTACTCCCACGTCGGCACCGGCAACTACCACTCCGGCACCGCCAAGGGGTACGTCGATCTGGGGCTGTTCACCGCCGACGAGGCCATCGGCGGCGACCTCGTGAACCTGTTCAACTCCTTCACCACCCACGCGCGCCACCGCGAGTACGACCGCCTGCTCGTCGCGCCGGAGAACCTCCGGTCGCGGGTCACCGAGTTGATCCGCAACGAGGCGGCGGTCGCCCGCGAAGGCGGCGACGGCCGCATCGTCGCCAAGATGAACGCGCTCGAGGACCCCGAGATCGTCCGCGAACTGTACCGCGCGGCCCGCGCCGGCGTCGACATCGACCTGATCGTCCGCGGGATCTGCCGGCTCCGACCGGGGATCGAGGGCCTGTCGGGGACGGTCAGGGTCCACAGCGTCGTCGGCCGCTTCCTCGAGCACTCCCGGATCTACTACTTCGCCAACGGCGAGGGCGAGGGCGAACCGGCGTACTTCGTCGGCTCGGCCGACTGGATGACGCGCAACCTCGACCGCCGGGTCGAGGCGGTCGCGCCCGTCGACGACCCCGACGTGCGGGCGGAGCTGGAGACGGTGCTGGCGCACATGCTCGCGGACAACCGCCGGCGGTGGATGATGCGCCCCGACGGGAGCTACGCCCAACTGGAACCCGGCGAGGGCGACCCGGTCCTCGACACCCACGAGCGACTCGCCGAGCGCGCGCGCCGGAGCGCGCCGGAGGCCGACACGCGGCCGGCGTCGAACGACCCCGGCCGGGAGCCGGAGGTCGACCTCGACGAGGTGTACACGGACGTCGGGGACCCGTAACCACGGAAGCGAGGGCCGGACGCGGGCCGCGGTCGCCCGAGCGTCTCCCCTCCCTCACCGCGCCGCGCTCACTCCGGCTTCAGCGTCCGCCCGAACAGCACCGCCGCGACGACGACGGCGACGAACCCGCCGGTACCGACCGCGAACAGCGTCGGGTAGTTCGCGACGTACACGAGCAGGGCGACGACCGCGCCGACGCCGACACCGATCGTGACGGCGTCGGTCGGCTCGGAGAGATCCATATACGGCCAGCGACCGGCGTCGACTTCAAGCCACCCCCGCGACGCCGGTCCCGGCGCGGGCCCGCGGGTGGCTTCCGCGAGGCTTTGCCGGGCGCGCGGGGAGCGACCGTATGGCCAAGCAGCCGCACCTGCTCGTCGACGAGGGCGACGTCCACGACGTCGCGCTCATCCCGGGCAACCCCGACCGCGTCGACCGCATCGCGAGCCACTGCGACGAGTCGGAACTCGTCGCCGAGAACCGCGAGTACCGTATCGTCAACGCCGTGTACGAGGGCGTCGACCTCACCGTCTGTTCGACCGGGATCGGCTGTCCGTCGGCCGCCATCGCCATCGAGGAGCTGCACAACGTCGGCGTCGACACCGTGATCCGCGTCGGCACCTGCGGCGGGCTCCAGACGGACGTCGAGATCGGCGACATGGTCGTCGCCACCGGCGCCGCCAAGGAGGAGGGGACGAGCAAGCGCTACGAGTCCGCGACGTACCCCGCGGTCCCGGACTACGGCACGCTCACCGCGCTCGTCGATGCCGCCGAGGCGAACGACGAACAGGTGCACGTCGGCCCCATCGTCTCCGACGACGCGTTCTACAACGAGTCCGACGAGTACGTCGCCGACTGGGAGGAGGCCGGTCTCCTCGCCATCGAGATGGAGGCCGCCGCCGTCTTCTCGTTGGCGCGCCGCCGCGGGATGGACGCCGGCGCCATCTGCACCGCCGACGGCAACCTCGTCGCCGGCACCCAGAAGGGCGCCGACTCCGACGAGGAGCCGAGAAGGCGAAGAACAACGTCGGCCGCGCCATCGACATCGCGCTCGACGCCGTCGCGTCGCTGTAGCGCGCCCACCGATCCGGGATGCGCGGCGACGACTCGACCGACGACGGCGACGACTCGACCGACGACGGCGACGACGCGGACGCCACGACCCCCGGGCTCGCCGATCGGGTCGCGGCGGCGACCGCGCGCGGCGCCCGCCGGCTCCGTCGGCTCGAGCGACGGGAGGTGGTCTCGTTCCGCCGGTGGGTGGAGAACACGGAGAACCTGCTCCACCTCACCGTCGTGGTGGTCGTGCCGGCGGTCGTCGGCCTCGTCACGCAGTTGTCGAACTCGCTGACGCTGTTCTCGTTTCTGCTGTTCCCGCCGCTGGCGTCGGGGTCGTACACGCTGTTCGCGAACCCGGGCGGGGAGTACGCCGACCCCACGCGGTTCATCGCGGGGCTCACCGCCGGCGCCGGCTGCGGCTGGGCGGCGCTGCGCGCCATCGACGCCGCGACGGCGGGCACCGGCCCGGCGGTGAGTCCGGCGGCCGCGGCGTTCTCCATCCTCCTCGCGGGGCTCGCGACGTGGGCGCTCGACGTCGAGGAGCCGTCCGCCTACTCGGCGGCGCTGCTCGTGCTCGCCGCGCCGGACCGGGCGGCGCTGTACGTGCTGTTCACGCTCGTCGGGTCGACGCTGGTCGCGGGCGTGTTCCTCGCGTGGCGCCGCTGGTTCTACGACCGTCGCGCGTCGCTGCTGTACGGCTCGATCCGCGGCGACGACAACGTGATCGTCCCGATGCGGGGCGCGGGGGCCGAGCGGACGGCGCTGTTCGCCGCCCGGCTGGCCGCCCCCCACGAGGCCGGGAAGGTGGTGCTCCTCGGCGTCGTCGACGACGAGGCAGACGCCGACGCCGTCGCCGAGCACCTCGAGGACCGGGCCGCCCGGATCCGCCGGGGCGTCGGCGTCCCCTGCGAGGTGGTCGTCGCCGCCGGCGACCCGGTCGCCACCCTCCGACGGGCGGCGCGCGAGACGGGGTGTGACCTCGTCGCCACGCCGTACGCCGACGACGACGCCGGCGCCTCGGCGTTCGTCCGGGCGGTGTTCGACGGCCCGCAGGACGCCGTCGCCTTCCGGTCGGTCGGCGAGGGCGACCGCTGGCGCCGCGTCCTCGTGTTGGTGGCCCGCCCGGGCGACTCGGCGCACGCGATGGTCGACTTCGCCACGCGCCTCGCGCGCGACGCGGGCCACGTCTCGGTGTGCACCTGCGTCGGGAGCGAACGCGAGCGTCGCTCGGCGGAGGCCCGCCTCGCGAACGTCGTCGAGACCGTGGACGACCCCGTCGAGACGCGGATCGCCCGCTCCGACGTCGAGTCGTTCGTCGACGCGAACGCCGGCGCGTACGACCTGGTGATGGTCGGCTCCTCGGGCGACCGTTCGGGCGTCTCCCGGGCCGTGTCGCCGCCGACGTTCGAGCGGCTCCGCGGCGTCGACTGCGACGTGGCCGTCGTCGACCGCGGCGACCCGCGGTGAGGGCGCGCGACGGCTCTCGAGGAGCCGGCGGCCGGTCGCGGCGTCGGCCCCGCGCTTCCGGCCGACACCGGCGTTTATGCCGCCCCGGTCCGCGGTCGAACCCGTGGCCCGCGACGAGTACCCAACGGTCGAGGCGCCGCGCAGCGGCAAGCGCGTCCGCTACCTCGACACCGCCGACCGGACCGACGGCGAGGCGGCACGCTTCGAGATGTGGCTCGCCCCGCCGCCGGAGTCGGCGGGGCCGATGCGGCACGTCCACCCCGAGCAGGACGAGGACCTGGAGGTCGTCGCGGGAACGCTCGGCGTGTGGCACGAGGGGACCACGCGGACGCTCGGGCCCGGCGAGTCGGTCACGATCCCCGCCGGCGACGCACACCGGTTCTGGAACGCCGGCGACGACGAACTCCACCTGATCGGCGAGGTGCGTCCCGCGCTCGACACGGAGGCGTTCATGTACGTCACCTACGGCCTCGCGGGCGACCACCTCGCGACGGCGTCGGGGATGCCGCTGAACCCCCTGCTGCTCGCGCCGGTGCTCGCCGAGTACGACGACCTGCTGTACCTCGCGGTCGTCCCGGTGTGGCTCCAGAAGCTCGCGATCCGACTGGTCGCACCGGCCGGTCGGGCGCTGGGGTACGGGGCCAGCTACCCGGAGTACGTCCCGGCGGCGCGACGCGAGGCGCTCGCCGGCGTTCGCGACCGGGACGACGACGCCGACCCGGGCGCCCGCTGACACCGGCGTCGCGCTACCCGTCGGTCACGTCGCCGTCGTCCAGCAGCCGTTCGGCGACCGCCTCGGTGTCGTCGGCGCCGAGCGCCGACTCGACGATGAGGTGGCCGCCGATGGTCGCCGGCGAGATGACCGTGTTCGCGCCCGCCCGCTTCAGCTTGTTCACGTTCTCGCGCTCGGTCGCGGCGGCGACGATGGTCACCTCCGGGTTGAGCTGGCGCGCCGTGAGGATCGACAGGGCGTCCTCGGCGTCGTTGTTCGTCGCGGCGACGACCGCTCGCGCCTCCCCGACCTTCGCCCGCTGGAGCGTCTCCTCGTCGGAGGGGTCCGCAGTGAGGACGCGGACGCCCTCGCGATCGCGGAGCGCGCGCGCGACGGCCTCGTCCGGCGTGACGACGAGGAAGTCGGCGCCGGCGTCGATCAGTTCGTCGATGAGCGGTTCGGTGAGTTCGCCGTGGCCGAGCACGATGACGTGGTCGGCGAGTAGGTCGATGTCTGAGTCGGTCATGCGTCCGAGTGCGTTGGTGAGGCGGGCTTCGATGAGCGGGGTGAACAGGACACCGAGCGCGACCGCGAAGGCGGCGACGTTGAGCACGAGCGCCGACATCGCGAACCACTTCGCGACCGGGGAGGTGGGCGTCACGTCGCCGTAGCCGACGGTCGAGGCGGTGACCACCGAGAAGTACACGGCGTCGGTGACCGTGGTGATGTTGGTGAACTCGTCGGCGAGCGCGAACGCGCCGGCGGTGGAGTAGCCGAGCGAGCCGACCAGGCCCGCGAGCGACGCCCACTGAGTCGTCGTCAGGTCCACCTCGCCGGCGAACACCCGACGGTTGAGCACGACCGCGACCAACGCCGCCAGCGACAGCCCGACCAGCGGCGGCCCGGCGACGGTCGACCCGACGAGCCCCTGCACCGCGGTCAGCGGGAGCAACACCACCGCCGCGTACCAGCCGGCCCGGAGCCCGCGGCGCAGCCCGTAGGCGGCGATCAACAGGACGAAGCCGGTGAGCGCCCCGGTGAACCCCGCCAGTTCGGTGGCTCCCTCCGGGAGCAGCGCGACGAACGGGAGGCGCGTCGCCGGCTGCGTGACGATCCCGCCGATACCGGCGACGATCGAGAGCAACGCGGCCGCGCCGACCAGCAACACCGCGATCCGGCCGCCGAGGCGGTCCCGCCAGCTTGCCATTGTCGCCACGAGTCCGCGAGCCGGCATAAGCGACCCGACATTCGACCCGGCACACCCCGGTCCCTCCGAGCCACGGCGGTAGGGATTTGTACGTCCGGCGTTTGCGGGGACGCATGCCTGCCTCTTCGCTCCCGGTCCAGGTGATGTTGGGCCTGTACCTGGGGCTCCTCACCGGGATCGTCCCCGCGCTCGTCGCGTGGACGCTCGGCTTCGCGTTCAAGTACTTCACCGGTGTGTCGATCCCCGGGTTCGGTGTCGTCGTGCTCTCGCTCGCCATCGCGGGGGTCAACGGCGGCCTGCTCGCGCTCAACGACCAGTCGATCCGGGACGCCGCGAACGGGACCGCGCTGCTCATCGCGATCATCGTCGTGTTGATGATCTCGCTGTACGCCCACGCGAAGGGCGACGCCATGGGGGCGGCGCTCCCGAAGCGGATCACCCTCAAGAGCCTCACCGAGCGGACGCTCTCGACGGACGTGGTCGATCTCGCCAACGGCCGCGGACAGGTCCATGTCACCGTCGTCGGCGGCGTCGCCGGCGTCGAGGGGTACCCCGCGCTCCCCGCCGAGCTGCGGGAGTCGGTGCGGACGTTCGCCGAAGACTTCCCGGCGGACCTCCCGCTGCGCGAACTGGAGGGGGCCGTCGCCGAGCGACTCCGATCCGAGTTCGACCTCGCGGACGTGACGGTCCGCCTCGACGAGCGCGGCCGGGCGACGGTGTCGGCGGCGCCGCCGTTGGCCGGCGTCTCCAAGCGCGTCCCCGAGGGGAAGCGCGCCGTGTCGGTGTCGGCACTCCTCCCGACCGGCCTCGCGCACGGCGACGAGGTGACGGTCGTCCCGACCGCCGGGGACCCGGTGACCGGCACCGTCGTGGCGGCGACCACCGACGGGTCGAAGCCCGACAAGAAGCCCGCCGCGACCGACGGCGGGACCGACGCGGCCGCGCCCGCGGCCCCCGGCGTCGCCGACGACCGCGGGGGTGACGGCCGCCTCACCGTGGCGGTCGACCGCGCGGCCGCGACCGCGCTGCTGGGCGCCGGCGTCCGGCGCGTGGTCGTCCGCTCGCGCGGCACCCGCCGCGAATTCGAACTGCTGTCGCTGCTGCGGCGCGCGGGCAAGCGGTTCCGCCGCCTCTCGGTCGCGCCGGGCGGCCCGCTCGACGGCCACAGTCTCCGGTCGGTCGCCGTCCGCGACGAGTACGGCGTCGCGGTGTTGGCCGTCCGCGACGACGGTCGCTGGCGCCTCGCCCCGGACGGCGACGTGACGCCCGAGGCGGGCGCGGACATGATCCTCGTCGGGACCCGCGACGCGCTCGACCGGTTCGCGAGGGAGGTGGCCGCGTGAGCCCCGTCGCCGCGGGCGTCCCGCTACAGTCGCCGGCCGACGCGCTCGGGGTCGTGAACGTCGCCCGGCTCGTCGGCTTCGCGACGGTGTCGTTCCTCGTCGCCGCCGCGGGGGCGGCCGCCTACCGCTGGTACGTGAACGACTCGGTGCCGCCCGGGCTCACGACGCTGCTCGGCACGGCCGTCGTGGCGGTGTACCTCAACACGGTCGGGCTGTTCTCCACGGTGATCCCGGTTGAGGGCGTCGTCGCGTCCGACCCGTTCGCGACCCCGGTGGTGGTGCGGAACGTGATCAGCCTCCTCGTCGCCGCCGGCGCCGCGCCCGTCGGCCGACGGGCCGGCGACCGATTCGCCACCAACGTGACGGCCGTCGCCGGCGCCGACCGCGTCGAGGGAGAACTGAGCCGCTTCGCGCGGACGGTCGGCCGGATCCGGCCCGTCGAGCTTCCCGACGAGATCGGCGACATCGACGGGTACGACCCGGCCGACGCCGCCACGAAGGAGCGCCTCGTCGGCCAGACGCTGCTGTTCCCGCGCCGGCTCTCCGACGCGGAACTGCGCGACCGGTTCGTGAGCCGCCTGAAGGAGGAGTACGGCGTCGGCCACGTCGACGCCGAGTTCGACGGCGACGAACTGACCCACCTCGCCGTCGGCCGCCGGATGGCGGGGATCGGACCCACCCTCGGCCCGGGCGCGTGTGCGGTCGCCGTTCGCGCGGACCCGCCACACGGCGCCGGCCCCGGCGACGCGGTGCAGGTGTGGCGCCGCGTCGAACGGTCGGCCGGGGCGGAGGTCGACCCCGGAGAGCCGCTCCCGGAGGCCGACGGCGGCGCCCCCGACCGGGACGGGTTCGAGCGCGTGGCCACCGCGGGCCCGCGCGGCCGCGGGCGACGTGGTGACGCTCGCGGTCGACGAGTCGGACGTCGCCCCCTCGAGGCCGCCGGCGAGTACCGGCTGGTGACGATGCCGGTCGCCCCCGCGCCGACCGGGAGTTCGCCGGCTTGCTCCGCGTCGCCGACGAGACGATGGCCGCGATCACCGTCGCGGCCGACAGCGAACTGAGCCGGGGGACCGTCGGCGACCTCCCCGGGGCTGTGATCGCCGTCGAGGCCGCCGACGGCGCGATCGAGCCGATCCCGGCGCGCGCCCGGACGCTCGCGGCCGACGAGACGGTGTACGTCGTCGCCCGCCCGGAGTCGCTCCGGGAACTGGAACGGCGCGCCGGGCGCGCCGACACCGCCGCCGCCCGCGACGCATGATGTCGACCGCGGGATCCGCCTCCCGGGTCGGCCGGCGCAACGCTCTTGCCCGCCCGAGCGGGACGGTGGGGTATGCACTGGAAGCTGTTCGCCGACCTCGCCGAAGCGGCCGGCGAGTCCGAGCCGTCCGTCGACGCCCCGGAGGCGACGACGGTCGGCGACGCGCTTGACGCGCTCCTCGACGCCCACCCCGCGCTCGCCACCCGCGTGCTCGACGAGGACGGCGAACTCAGGGGGCACGTCAACCTCCTCCGCAACGGCCGGGACGTCCGCGAGGGCGAGGGGCTCGACACGCCGGTCGACCCCGACGACGAACTCGCGCTGTTCCCGCCGGTCAGCGGTGGGTGAGCCCCAAACCGTGGGACGGCGCCACGGGGCGCGACCCTTTCGGAAGCCTTAATTGTGTTCCAGCGGAACTCGTGATTGCAGCAAGCCCCGGTCGGGTTGGTAGTCTAGTCCGGTTATGACACCTCCTTGACATGGAGGAGGCCGGCGGTTCAAATCCGCCCCAACCCACTCTCTTCGTTCGACCGTTCCCTCGTCGAGCTGTTGCTCAGTTCCCTCACCCTCGGAGCGGTGTCGGTCCGCGGGAGACCGACAGCGTTCGGCCCGTTACCTCGACCGCGCCGCCGTCACAGCCGGCGCTCGGCGTCGAGCGTGGGGTGCGGCGGTCGGAGCGACCCGTCGCGGGGACCAGCCGTCGGGTCGCGGGGTCTGCTCAGTCGAGTCGGTTCGCGCCGTAGTCGTGTCCGAGCACCAGCGCGGCCGCGTTCGCCAACAGGAGGCCGAGGAGGACGGCGAACCGGTCGGGCGTGACACCGCCGGCGAGCAGCGGGAGGTACACGAGCGGGAGGCCGATGGCGACGTAGAAGGCGGCCGCACGGATCGGGACGACCGCGGCGGTCTTGCCCGTGCCCGTAGCCTTCGCCAGGAGGTTCTTCACGTCGGTCGGCGTGGACATCGACTCGCGCAGCGACGCGACCGATGGGAGGGTGTTGGAGGGACTCATCGTCACCCGAACGATCACCCCCTACCCACAAATAGTATGCCGAGCATTCGTGACGGTTCGGACCGTTCACCGCCGACCCCTCGCATCCCCACACGTTTCACGAGCGCCCGAGGATCGCTTAGAACGTTCAAACCGGGCGCTAACTCTTTTTCGCGCGGCGACCTGGGCGGAGTTCTGTCGGCGCTCGATTCGTCGGAACCCATGCCCGACGGTCGGGATCGATAGCCGGCTCGCTCGTGTGTCGCCACGATAGGTGAAAACCCACCTCAGTTCCCGTCGGTCCACGTGTCCGTTCGGCCCGTTCGGTGCTCGGCTGTCGCCCGGATCCGTTCCGGGTTCGGCCCACCGAGCGACAGCTCGAGCAACTCGCGCGGCGAACGGCGAGCGGAAACCGGGACGGGGTTCGCCGCGTCGCCGGTCCCGTCGCGGGACGGCGGCGCCGCTCCGTGTGAGAGTGTGGAGACGTGGTCGACGGCGGGGGACGGGACCGCGTTCAGCGGTCGCCGTCGCCCGCCGACCCGTTCGCGGCGCCGTCCGCGTCCGGCTGTCGGACGTCGGCCATGCCGGCCATGGGGTTGCCGACCCGGTCCGGGTCGACGTCGGCGTCGTAGTCCTCGTCGGCGTAGAGGTGGCAAGCCACCGCGTGCCGGTCGTCGCTCAACAGGGGGTCCTCCTCCTCGCACGGCGAGGCGAAGCCGTCCCGGAGGCGCTGTGCGGCCTCGTCCTCCCGGCCGTTGGCGAGGATCTCGAGCGCGTCCTCGACGGTGTCCATCGTCGCGCCCGAGAGACCGTGCAGGTCGAACTCGTCGCGCAACGCCTCCTTGAACACGACCGTGTCGCGCTCGAACGGCTCGTCGCCGTCGTGTTCGCTCTCCAGCGTCTCCCAGACGGACGCGGCGGAGAACCCCTGGCGTTCGAGCCGGTTGCGGAGGTCCATCACGCCGCGGTACTGTTCCTGCGGGATGTCGACGGTCACCGGCTGGATCACCTTCGGACACCGCGTCCGGAAGTGGCACCCAGACGGCGGGTTCCGCGGCGACGGCACGTCGCCGGAGAGCGCGTCGACGCGCCGGCCCTGCTCCTCGACGGAAGCGCGCGGCACCGACTCCAGGAGCGCCTCCGTGTACGGGTGCTTCGGCGACTCGAAGATGGCGTCCGTCGGTCCCGTCTCGATCACCTCGCCGAGGTACATCACGGCGACGCGGTCGCAGATGTGCCGGACGACCGAGAGGTCGTGTGCGATGAACAGGTACGTCAGCCCGAACTCCGTCTGGAGGTCCTCCAACAGGTTCAGGATCTGGGCCTGCACGCTCACGTCGAGCGCCGACACCGGCTCGTCGAGGACGACGAACTCGGGGTCGAGCGCGAGCGCGCGGGCGATGCCGACGCGCTGGCGCTGGCCGCCCGAGAACTCGTGCGGGTAGCGGTCGATCTGGTCGGCCGAGAGCCCGACGCGCTCGAGCAGTTCCTTGGCGCGGTCGCGGCGCCACTCGCGCTTCGAGCGACCGTCGTCGGGCGACTCCTCGGGGAGGTCGTGGATCTTCAGCCCCTCGCTCACGATGTCGCCGACCGTCATCCGCGGGTCGAGACTGGAGAACGGGTCCTGGAAGACGATGCCGGCGCGCTTGCGGAACCGCGTCAGCTCCTCGCGCGACATCGCCATCACGTCCTCGCCGTCGAACTCGACGGTGCCGGCGGTCGCCTCCCGCAGGCGCAGGAGGGTCTCGCCGGTCGTCGACTTGCCGCAGCCGGACTCGCCGACGACGCCGAGCGTCTCGCCGCGGTGGACGTCGAGGTCGACCCCGTCGACCGCCTTCACGCTCGTGGGGTCGCGCCCGAGCAGTTTGTCGAACAGCGTGTCGTCCTCGAAGTAGTACTTCCGCAGTCCGCGGACCTTCAACAGCGGCTCCTCGTCGCGAGCGACGGCCGCGCCGTCGGTCGCCGACTCCTCGGCGGCCCGGGTCGACTCACTCATCGCCGCGCACCTCCTCGTTCCGGTCGAAGTGGTCCGGCGGGAGCGCGTCGGCCTCGCTGAACTCCCGCTCGGCGAGGACACAGCGGGCCGTGTGCTCGTCGCTCCCCGGGTCGGCGTCGTACTCGGAGATCGGCTGGAGGCAGTCGGTCATCGCCTTCGGACAGCGGTCGGCGAAGAAACACCGCCCGCCCATCTCCTCGTCGAGCAGCGAGGGGACGTTCCCCTCGATCGGCTGGAGCCGCGGCGCGGGGTCGTCGAGGTCGGGGATCGACCCGAGCAGCCCCTGCGTGTACGGGTGGACGGGCGTCTCGAACACGTCTGACAGCGTCCCGCGCTCGACGATCTGGCCGGCGTACATGACGCCGACGCGGTTGCACATCCGCGCGATGACTCCCAGGTCGTGGGTGATCATCACGACGGACGTGCCGGCCTGTTCCTGCAGGTCGCGCAGGAGGTTCAGGATCTGCGCTTGGATCGTCACGTCGAGCGCGGTCGTCGGCTCGTCGGCGATCAACACGTCCGGTTCGCCGGCGAGCGCCTGCGCGATCATCGCGCGCTGGAGCATCCCGCCGGAGAACTGGTGGGGGTACTCGTGGGCGCGCTCGGCCGGGTCGGGGATACCGACCTGTTCGAGTAACTCGATCGCCCGGTTCATGCTCGACTCCGAGGTGAACCCCCGGTTCGGGAGCAGGGTGTCGGCGATGAGCTTCCCCATCCCGTACCCCTGCGTCCGCGAGCGCGTCCGGCGCGGGTTCGCCGTCGCGCGCCGTTGCACCTCGACGGCCTCGGCGATCTGCTCGCCGACGGTGACCGAGGGGTTCAGCGACGACATCGGGTCCTGGAACACCATCGAGAACGCCGGCCCGCGGAGCGCGCGCCGCACCCCCTTCGGGAGCCGGCGCGTGTCGACGAACTCGCCGTCGACGGCGTCGGGGAGACGGTCGCGGAACTCCTCGGCCAGATCGGCGTCGCGGTACCACACCTCGCCGCCGGTGACGCGGCCGGGCGAGTCGACGAGGTCGATCAGCGACAGCGCCGTCACCGACTTGCCGGAGCCGGACTCGCCGACGATGCCGAAGATCTCGCCGTCGCGGACGGTGAAGCTCACCGACTCGACGGCGTTCACCTGCCCCTCCTCGGTGAAGAAGCGGGTGGAGAGGTCGCGCACGCGGAGCACGTCGTCCGGGTGGCCGGCGGGGGCGCCACGGGACTCGCCCGCGGCTGCCGTGTCGCTCATCTACAGCCCCCCCTCCCCCTCGATGCCGGGGTCGAGCGCGTCGCGGAGCCAGTCCCCAACGAGGTTGATGCCGATGACCGACAGCACGATGGCGAGGCCGGGCACGGTTGCGATCCACCACGACGACGAGAGGTAGTCACGTCCTTGGGCAATGTCGAATCCCCACGAGAGCGTCGTCCCGGAGAACCCCAGGAACGACAGCGCTGACTCCAACAGGATGATCGCGGCGACTTGGATGGTCGCGAGCACGAGGATGGGCGTGATGGCGTTGGGCAGGACGTGCCGGAACACGATCCGGGCGTCGCTGCCGCCCAGCGCGCGGGCGGCCTTCACGTACTCCTCCTCGCGGATGGAGAGCGCCTCGCCGCGCGCGATGCGGGCGAACCACACCCAGTTGACGAAGCCGACGACGAGGATGACGACCGTGGGCAACACGACCGTCTCGGGCATCGGCGTCGGCAGGCCGACCAACTCGCGGAACCAGCCGGCGAAGCCGGTCGACACGAGCGGGTCGGTGATCCGGTAGGCGACGTCGGCTTGGAACCGGCTGAACAGCCCGATGAGGGCGATCGCCAGCACCAGCGACGGGAACGCCAACGAGACGTCGGCGGTCCGCATCAGGAGGTCGTCGACCCGGCCGCGGTAGTAGCCCGCGGTGAGGCCGACCGTGACCCCCAACAGCGCCGCCAACACGGTCCCGAAGAACCCGACCAACAGCGACGTCCGCGCGCCGTAGATGGCCCGCGAGAGCATGTCCTGCCCCAGCGAGTTCGTCCCGAGCGGGTACGTCGTCGTCGCGTTCACGGTCACGTTCTCGGTGACGGTCTCGATGCTCCCGTTGACCATCTCCGACCGCGTCTGCTGTTCGGTGTCGGTGAACCCCAGCGGCGGCAGCTGCGCCTGATCGAGGGTCTGCGTGCGGGGGTTGTGCGGCGCGATCAACGGCGCGAACACCGCCGCCAACAACACGAGCACGACCAACACCACGCCGATCCGCGCCAGCCCCGACGAGCGGAACTCCTTGCGGAGGTTCCGGATCGTCCGCGGCGAGATCGAGATCGGGCCGATCTTCATTCCGCCACCACCCGCGGGTCGAGGTACGCGTACAGCGCGTCGACCGCGATGTTGAGCAGGACGAAGCCGCAGCCGATGACGATGAGGCTGCCCTGGAGGATCGGCCAGTCACGGGCGTTGATCGCCCGGATGATCTCCGTGCCGAGTCCCGGCCACGCGAACACCGCCTCCGTGATGACCGCGCCGCCGATGAGCGTCCCGAGTTGGAGCCCCAGCACGGTCACCACCGGCACCAGCGTGTTCCGCAGCACGTGTTTGTAGCGCACGAGCGTCTCGGGGAGGCCCTTCGCGCGGGTCGCGCGGACGTACCCCTGCGACAGCTCGTCGAGCATCCCCGAGCGGACGAGCCGGGTGATGAGCGCCGTGAAGTACGTCCCCAGCGTGATCGCCGGGAGGAACAGCGACGCGAGCCACGCGGTCGCGACCGTGAAGAACGGCTCTGGCCCGGTGATCGCCGCGAGCGTCTGGCCGAAGCCGTACGCGCGGCCGCTCGTGGGGAACACGTTCAACTCGACGGCGAACACCAACACGAGCATGATGCCGAGCCAGAAGTTCGGCGTCGAGATGCCCAGCAGCGAGAACGACGTCGCCGCGTAGTCCGCGGGCTCGTGGCGGCGCGTCGCCGAGATCACGCCCAGCGGGATCGACAACGCGACGGCGACGAGGCTCGCGGCGACCGCGAGTTCGAGCGTCGCCGGCAGCTTCTGGAACACCTGCACGGACGCCGGGATGCTGGAGATGTACGAGTACCCCATGTTGCCCTGCAACAGCTCGGCGAGGTAGTCGAGGTACTGGACGTACAGCGGCTGGTCCAGCCCCAGCTCCTCGGCGATCCGTTGCCGCGTCTCCTGGCTCGCGTCCAGCGGCGCGACGGTGTCGATGGGCGACCCCGGCGTGATGAACCGGAGGACGAACACGACGGTCACGACTCCCCAGACGACGCCGACTCCCTGTACACCCCGTTTCAGCAGAAAACGGCCGTAACCCATTGGCGGCCTAGTTCGTCTCGCTCGGCAGCTGCTGCGCCTCGTCGAGGAGGCGGTCCAGCTCGTCGTTGCTGTACGACGTCAGCGAGCCGTCGCTCGCGAGGAGCGGCTGGATCGTCTGGATCGCGTCGAACGTGGCGTTCCCCCACCCGAGGAGGTACCACGGCGGCTTGTCCTCGATGTTGCCCGTCGTCACCTGACTGACGAGCGTCGAGAACTCTACCTGCCGGGCCGACGCGGAGACGTTCGACAGCTCGTCGACCTGCGCGGCGACCGCCTGCGCGATCTCGACGTCGCGGAGGTAGCGACCGATCGGCGTCACGAGTTCGACCTCGGCGCCGGCGTAGCCGGACTCCTCGACCAGCTGTTCGGCCATGTCCGGGTCGTACGGGTACGGGTCGAGGTCGGGGTTGTAGCCGAAGAAGCCCTCGAGCGTCGGCTGGCCCGTCGCGCTGCCGAACGTCTGGAGGACGTTCTCGATGATCGACTCGAGGTCGACCGCGTAGTTGATCGCCTGCCGGAACAGCGGGGAGTCGAACGGCTCCACGTCGTAGCGCATCGCGTTGAAGATGACGCGCGTCGACGGCACCGCCGTGATGGACGTCCCGTCGTTGTTCTCGACGCGGGACACCTCCTGGGGCGGCACGTTCACCGCGATGTCGGACTCGCCGGCGACGAGGCGGTTCACGCGCGTCGACGCCTCGCCGGCCGCGTTGATCGTGAACGTGGAGATTGCCGCCTCGTCGTCCCAGTAGTCGTTGAACCGCTGGAACTCGACCGAGACGCCCTGCTCGTAGTTCGACAGCTGGAACGGGCCGGTCCCCTCCATGTTCTGGTTGATGTACGCGCCGTCGTTGCTCTCGACCCACGACTTGTTCATCACGTCGCAGTACGTCGCGAACGACGCGAACACGATCGGGTTGAGCCCCGAGAGGTTCACGTTCACCGTGCGGTCGTCGGTGGAGGCGACCTCCGCCCCCTCGACGCCGAGCAGCTGGTCGACCTGCGGGGAGGCGATGCCGACGTCCTCCTGCACGATGCGGTTGATCGAGAAGGCGACGTCCTCGGGGGTGAGCGAGTCGCCGGAGTGGAACGAGACGTTGTCGCGGACCGTGAACTGGACGGTCGTCTCGTCGAGGCGCTGGTAGTCGGTCGCCAGCGTCTCGACGATGGCGCCCTCCGCGTCGCGCTCGAGCAGCCCCTCGTACGCCTGGAGGACGATGTTGTCCGTCGGCGTCTCGCGGTGGTCCTGCGGGTCGAGCCCGGAGTCCATCTGCGACTGCGTCATGACGACGTCGTCGCCGGAGTCCGTCGCCGGTTCGATGGCGTACGCCGCCACGCGCTCGTCCGTGCGCGGCTGCCACTCGATGTCGTCCGACTGGCCGTACACCGAGAACTGCCGGTGGAGGAACACCCACGGCGCCTCGTCGTGGATCAGGCGGTTGGCCCGCTGGAGGTACCCCTCGCGGGTCGTCGGCTCGGGCCGCTCGGTGGGCTCGGCCGTCTCCGTGGTCTCCATCCCGCCCTCGGTCGTGTCCATCGGCTCGTCGGTCTCGGTCCCGTCGCCGCCGTCGCCGCCGGCACAGCCTGCGAGTGCGACCGCGGCCGCCGCCGATCCCGTCGCCGTCAGGAACCGACGCCTGCTCGTGTTCTGATCAGCCATGCCCGGAACCATGGCGGTGGCCCTCTTATATGCTGGGGTACGTCACCCCGTACCGTCATGTCGGCGAACGGGGCACACGCGGCTGTGACGGGGGTTCACCCGAGAAAAGCGGATCGCGACTCCCGCGTCGTTACGACGGCGTGGAGTCCTCCGCGAGCACGGCGGAGTCCTCGCCGTTCCCCGACACCCAGATCACGCGGACGGTCGTGTCGGCGCCGACGTCGAACACGGTCGCGGTCTTCCCTGCGGACACGTCCCCGGCGAACTCCTCGTTCCCCGCGGGCGTGGCGAGCCGGACCGTCTCGCTCGTCGGGATGGTGTCGCCGCCGCTGTGGCGGGCGGTCACGTCGTAGGTGGTGCTGGTGTTCGCCGAGTAGTCGAACTGGAAGTTCGCGTTCGGCGAGGACGGCTGGACCTGCCCCCCGATCCCGAACACGAACGACCCGACGACCGCAGCCAGGATGACCGTGATCGCGACCATCAGGATGACCCCGATGACCGGTGATACAGCGCGCTCCTCCGTGAACAGTTCGTGTACGTTCATGGTCGTGCGCCCGTGCAGGCACGAGGTACCCCCCCTCACGCAGCGATCGGGCTCTGAAGCGACTCTATCCGGAACCTATAAAAATCCCGCGCCATCGTCAGTTGAACCAACAGATCCGACTGCGGACCTGTCAACGGGCGGTCCGGAACGGCCGCCTACTCCTCGTCCTGTGCGTCGACGACGGCGACGCCGGCGAGGTTGACGATGTCCTTCACCTCGTCGCCGCGCTGCATCACGTGGACCGGCTGGTCCATGCCGACGAGCATCGGACCGATGGCCTCGGCGCCGCCGAGGCGCTGGAGCAGCTTGTAGCCGATGTTGCCGGCCTCGAGGTTCGGGAACACGAGCACGTTCGCCGGGCCGTCCAGCTCCGAGAACGCGTACGTGTCGTTCAGGATCTCCTCGACGACGGCGGTGTCGGCCTGCATCTCCCCGTCGACCGGGAAGTCGACCTCGGGGTCCGCGTGGAGCAGTTCGACGGCGTCGCGGGGCTTGCGGGTGCCCTCGTTGTCGACGGAGCCGAAGTTGGAGTACGACAGCATCGCCGCGCGCGGCTCGACGTTGAACCGCCGGGCGAGCTTCGCGGTGTGTTTCGTCACCTCCGCGAGCACCTCGGCGTCGGGCGCCTGGTTGACGGTGGTGTCGGCGCAGAACACGACGCGGTTCTTGAACGTCAGCATGTACACGCCGGCGACGTACTCGGCGTCGTCGGCGGTGCCGACCACCTGCAGGGGCGGTCGCAGCGCGCTCGGGTAGTGGTGGGTCAGCCCGGTGAGGAGCGCGTCGGCGTCGCCCCGCTCGACCATGACGCTCCCGAGGTAGTTCGTGTCCCGCCGGATCAGTTCGCCCGCCTCCGAGCGCGTGACCCCCTTGCGCTTGCGGATCTCGTGGAGCCGGTCGGCGTACTCGTCGGTCGCGCCGGTCTCTGCGGGGTCGACGACCTCCGGGAGGAAGTCGAGGCCGAGCCGCTTCGTCGTCGACTCGATGGTGTCGCGGTCGCCCAGCAGGACCGGGTGGGCGATCCCCTGTTCTTCCATCTGGTAGGCCGCGCGGATCATCTTCTCGTCGGTGCCCTCCGCGAGCGCGACGCGCTTGGGCTCCGAGCGGGCCTTGTTCAGGACGACGCGCATCATCTCGCGGCTCTTGCCGAGGCGGGCCTCCAGCCGCTCGGCGTACACCTCGGTGTCGATGTCGAACCGGGCGACCCCGGAGTCCATCGCCGCCTCCGCGACCGCGGGCGCGACCTCGAACAGGACGCGCGGGTCCAGCGGCTTCGGGATGACGTACTCCGGCCCGAACTGGAGCGGCTGGTCGCCGTACGCCTTGACGACGGCGTCCGGGACGTCCTGCCGGGCCAACTCCGCGAGCGCCTCGGCGGCTGCGCGTTTCATCTCCTCGTTGATGTCGGTCGCGCGCACGTCGAGCGCGCCGCGGAACAGGAACGGGAAGCCGAGGACGTTGTTCACTTGGTTCGGGTAGTCCGAGCGACCCGTCCCCATGATGACGGTGTCGTCGCGGGCGTCCTTGGCGTCCTCGTAGGTGATCTCGGGGTCGGGGTTCGCCATCGCGAAGATGATCGGGTCCGCCGCCATCGACCGGACCATCTCCCGGTCGACGATGCCGCCGACGGAGAGCCCGACGAACACGTCGGCGCCGTCCATCGCGTCCGCGAGGTCGCCGCCCGGGCCCTCGCTGGCGAACTGCGCCTTGTACTCGTTCACCTCGCCCGCGGCCGCACGCTCCTCGGTGATGATCCCCGTGGAGTCGCACATGGTGATGTTGCTCGCGTCGGCACCGAGTTCGACGTAGAACTTCGCCGTCGCGATCGCGGAGGCGCCGGCGCCGGAGAAGACGATGTCGAGGTCGCCGAGGTCCTTGTCGACGATCTCGGCGGCGTTGATCAGGCCCGCGCCCGAGATGATCGCGGTCCCGTGCTGGTCGTCGTGGAACACGGGGATGTCCATCTCGTCGCGGAGCGTCTCCTCGATCTCGAAGCACTCGGGCGCCTTGATGTCCTCGAGGTTGATCCCGCCGAACGTCGGCTCCATCGCCGCCACCGTCCGGATGATGTCCTCGGGGTCGTCCTGGTCCAGTTCGATGTCGAACACGTCGATGTCGGCGAACCGCTTGAACAGGACGCCCTTCCCCTCCATCACGGGCTTCGAGGCCTGCGCGCCGATGTCGCCGAGGCCGAGCACCGCCGAGCCGTTGGAGACGACGCCCACGAGGTTCCCCTTCGCCGTGTACTCGAACGCGCGCTCCCCGTCGGCGGCGATGTCGCGACACGGCGCCGCGACGCCCGGCGAGTACGCCAGCGAGAGGTCCCGCTGCGTGTTGGTCGGCTTCGTCGTCGATATCTCGATCTTGCCGGGCGGATCCGATCGGTGGTACTCCCGCGCGTCGTCGTCCAGTCCCATACTTCTGGGACCGCAGGATCGGGGAAAAAGCTACCGAGCGGACCGATGCCGGGCGGACGACGACCGCGGTCCTCGCCGACCGCGCGTCAGCGCCCGTCGCCGCGGCGGTCCGGGTCGCGGTCGTCGGAGTCGTCCCCGTCGGGGTCGTCGTCGGGGTCGCGGACCGAGGACCTGACGAAGCCGCCGAACTCCGCCGGATCCTCGTCACCGGTCCCGTCCTCGGGGGCCGCGTCGCCGTCCGCCTCGCGCAGCGCCGCCGCCACGTCGTCGTCGTCGGAGCCGTCGCCGGCGCGGTAGCGCCCGAGCAGGTCGAGCCCGTCGGCGAAGCGCCCGAGCGCCGCCAGCTCGTACGCGCGCCGGTACGTGAGCGCGAGCACCCCCACGGGGAAGGCGACGCCCACGACGAACAGCGGGATCCCGATGGCGAACGCCACGACGGCCGCCAGCGGGACCGCGCCGACGACCTCGCTCGTCCCGCCGGGCACGACGGAAACGAGGAGCCCGACCACCCCGGCGAGCAGCGCCACCACGAGCAGGCCCGTGAGCGTCAGCACCGTCGAGACGATCGACACACCGATCCCGACGAGGACGTGCATCACGAGGTAGACGACCGTCTGTTTCGGCTGGCGCTTGAGGACGGGCCAGACCCGGCGCCAGCCGTCGATCACGCCGCCGCCGTCGGCGACCATCGCGGGCACGACGAACTCGATCGTGAACCGCGCGAGGAACGCGAACAGGAGCACGTACGCCGCCGCGACGAGCACGATCGCGACGATCGCCCCGGGGCGGTTCGCGAGCGCCGCCCCGTCGACTCCCGACAGCACGGCGAGCGCCGCGGCGGCCGCCGGCGGGACCGCGAACGCGGCGAACAGCCCGATCTGGAAGCCGAGCAGACGGAGGCCGTTCACGAAGTGGCTCCGCACGTCGCGGCGGATCCGGAGGTCGTCGCGCGCGATGCCGTCCACGAGGACGAACTGGAACGCCGGCGTGACCAACAGCAGCGCGAGCCCGACGAGGGCGGCGAGCCCGACGGCCAGCAGGCCGACGGCGCCCACCGCCCCGGGGAGGAGGTCGGACTGCAGCGGCGGCACGCTCGCCGCCGCGTCGCCGGGAGTGGGGACCAGGCCGAGCGTAGGGAGCGCCAGCAGCGTCGCGAGGGCGGCGGCCGCGCCCGCGCCGCTCGGGACCCCGCCCGAGCCGACGAGGCGGGCGGCGGTGCTGGCGGCGTTCCCCGCGATCCGTCCGCCGCCGCCGCCGCCGCCCGCGAACACGCTGACCAGCGCCATCCGCGCCCAGCGTCCGAGTCGAACGGGGAAGAGGAACCCCCGCGTCACGTCGATCGCGTCGTCGACCGCGTCGACGCCGTGCCAACTCATAGTGGCACGTCAAAGTCACACGACATGAAGGTTGGTTCTCGGCCGTCGACCGGATCCGTGCCGGTCAGTTCTCGCGGATCGCCGGGCGCTGGAGCGTCAGGCCGTCCACCTCGACGGTGTCGGTCGGCCAGCGGCCGGAGTCGGTGAGCAGCTCGACGTCGTCCGCGGTGACGTAGGCGGTGTCCTCGCTCTTGGCCCCGCGGACGGTCGGGTTCCACGCGTAGGCGGCCGCCGACGCCACCGGGGCGTCGCTGTCGGGCGTCGCGAACCACTCGCGGCCGGCGTAGCCGGTCGCCCCGCCCTGGTGGTGTTCGCGCCACTCCCCTCGTGGCCCTCGGCGGCGTACGCCGACCGGATCGCGTCGAACACGTCGCCGGCGGTGCCGTCCTCGCGCCCGGCGGCGTCGCGCGTCGCCGCCAGCGCCGCCGTCTCGACGCGCTGGGCCGCGCGGTGGCGCTCGGCGAGCCACTCGGGGGTCGAACGCGACCGTCCGCGTGCAGGAGGCGTGCAGTCCGCCGCGGCGGGCCGTCACGATCACCAGCGCGTAGTCGCCCAGCGCCGCGTCCGTCGGCGTCGGGTGGCGGTACTGCGGGGCGCGCTCGCTCCCGCCGACCAGCACGACCGGCGCCTCGATGTTCCGACCGGCCAGCGAGATGCGGATCCCCGCGGCCACCTCGTGTTCGGTGTCGCCCGGCTGGAGCTCCCGACACACCGTCTCCGTCGCCAGCGCGACCTCCCGCCCGAGGTCGCGGTAGGCGGCGAGGTCGTCCTCGCCGAGCCGGAGGCGGAGCCGCGTCGGGTCGAGGTCGTCGAGCCCCGGCACGTCGAAGTCGGCCGCGGCGGGCGTCGGCGAGCGCGCCGCGACCGAGCCCGCCAGGTCCGTCTCGTACCAGTCGTCGGCGGCGACGGACATCGACAGCGCCGCCGGGAGCTCCTCGGCGGCGAGCCGTTCGGCCTCGACGTTGTCCGTGACGACCGTCCACTCGCCGTCGCCGAGGTAGCCCACCGCGGCGTCGCCCACGTCCGCGCCGACGTCCACGCGGTTCGACCCGCCGGTGGCCCACGCGAACGAGTTCGGCCGCGCGAACCACACCGCCTCGTACCCCCCCTCCGCGAGGAACCGCTCCAGGCGGCTCTCGCGGTCGTCGATGTCGACCATACTCGCGGGTCCGTGTCCCCGGGCTTGAATCCCGTGGCATCGGAGCCGACGCGCGCCCGACCCGCGTCCGACGGCCGGGCGCTCGGGGCGCGGCCGACGGGCGAGCCACGCCCGCGCTCGGCCGTTCCGCGTGCCCGGGACCGAACCCCTAAAGAGGGGATACCCGAAAGTGCGTGACAATGATGACGACACTCGGGAGCGCGAGCGCGCCCCCCGGGGAGCTCGACACGGGTCGTCTGGAGGTCGGGGAGACCCGCGACGGATCGACGGTCGGCCTGCCGGTCGCGGTGGTGAACGGCGCGGACGACGGCAAGACGCTGTACGTGCAGGCGGTCAGCGACGGCGACGAGCTGAACGGCCTCGGCGTGGTCACCCGGCTGGTCCCCCAGTTGGACCCCGCGGAGATCGCCGGCCAGATCCTGATCGTCGGGATCGTCAACTACCACGCGTTCCAGGTGGCCGAACACCGCAACCCGGTGGACGACACGAAGATGAACCGGGCGTACCCCGGCGACGCCAACGGCACCTCCTCCGAGCGCATCGCCGCGGCGACGTTCGAGGCGGCCAAGCGCGCCGACCTCGTCGTCGACCTCCACCAGGGGCGCACCTCCCGCATGATCAACGAGACGCGCGTCCGCTGTGGCCCCCGCCACCGGCTCCACCGCGAGTGTCTCGAACTCGCGAAGGTGTTCGGCACCGGCTACGTCCTCGACCAGAAGGGCCCGGACGGCCAGCTCGCGCGCGCCGCGCCGGACAACGGCATCCCGACGATCGACCCCGAACTCGGCGGCGCCGTCGGCTGGGACGAGGAGTCGATCGAGATCGGGCTCGCCGGGATGTTCCGGGTCCTCCGCTACTACGGCTTCATCGACGGCGAGGTCGACCGGGAGATGCAGACGCGCGCCTCCGGCTTCGACCAGTACGGCTCGCCCAGCGGGGGTCTCGTCTCGTTCGAGGTCGAACTCGGCGAGCGCGTCGCCCGCGGCGACACCCTCTTCCGCGTCACGGACGCCTTCGGCGAGCTGAAGGCCCGCGTCACCGCCGACAACGACGGCATCTTCTGGCGCTCGCGGCGGCTCCCGCAGGTGGCGACCGGCGAGTACGTCTGTTCGGTCGGCACCGACGTCGACCAGTTCTGAGCGCGCCGCGTCGGCACGTCGATACCGTCCGGCCGCCGTCGCGCACACGAGACGGACGTATCCGGACGGCGTGCAGCGGGCAGTCGTCCCCGAATGATATCCATACCGCGCGAGGCTGAAGACACGCTCTTGGCGCGTCTCCGGTAAGCGTGGCCTACACCGGACGTGGGGGGACGATGTCACCGAAACAGGACACCGAGACGGAGGGACGGGTGTTGGAACGGGCCGCCGGAGTCACCGGCGTGGGATGGACGGCGTCGGCGCTGGGGTACCTGGGGACGGCGATCGGGGTCGGGAACTCGCTGGTGACGAACCCGCAGTCGCTGTTGTACCTCGGCGGCGTCTGTTTCGTGGCGACGCTCGGACTCGACCGACTCAACGGGCGGGACGACGGGGACGAGGCGACGGCGGACGACGAGGTCGACGACGGGGTCGACGCGGCGGCGGAGTAGGGAGGCTGCCGGGGCGGTCGGGGCGGCAGAGGCACCGAACCGTCACCTACTGGTCCCCGGCTCCCGGCCGTACACGCATGTCCGCTCCGTCGCTCCGCTGTCCCGACTGCGGCGCCACGTACGCCGACCGCTGGCGCTGCGAGTGCGGTCGCCCGCTCGACTACGCCGAGCGCCCGCTCCCCGACGGCCCCGCGCCCGACCCCGGGGCGTTCGACACCCGCGACGGGCTCTGGTCGTTCGACGAGTTCCTCCCGGAAGCGCCCGCCGTCTCGCTCGGCGAGGGGGCGACGCCGCTCGTCGACGCGCCCGACTGGGACGCGCAGTTCAAACTGGAGTACGTGTTCCCGACCGGGTCGTTCAAGGACCGCGGCGCGACCACGACCCTCTCCCGGGCGGCCGCGCTCGGCGTCGACACCGTCGTCGAGGACTCCTCGGGCAACGCCGGCGCCGCGATCGCGACGTACGCCGCCCGCGCGGGCATCGACGCCGAGATCTACGTGCCGGCCTCGGTGAAGGACAGCAAACTCCGCGCCATCCGCCGCGCCGGCGCGACGCCCGTGAAGACCGCCGGGCCGCGGCAGGCGACGACCGACGCCTGCGTCGAGGCGGTCGAGTCCGGCGCCGGCTGGTACGCCAGCCACGCGTGGAACCCCGCGTTCTACGCGGGCACCGCCACGTTCGCGTACGAGACCGCCCTCCAGCGCGACTGGGACGCCCCGGACGCGGTCGTCCTGCCCCTCGGGCACGGGACGCTGTTCCTCGGCGCCTACCGCGGCTTTCGCGCCCTGCTGGACGCGGGCTGGATCGACTCGATGCCGCGACTGCTCGGGGCGCAGGCGGCCGGATACGCGCCCGTCGTCGAGGCGCTCCACGGTGCCGAGGCGGCCGCCGGCGCCAACGGCGTCGCCGACGGGATCCAGATCCCCGAGCCGACCCGCGGCGACCGGATCCGCGAGGCGATCGCGGCCACCGACGGCGACGCGGTCGCGCTCGACGAGTCCGCCGTCGAGTCGGAGTTGGCCGCTCTGCACGCCCGCGGCTTCTACACCGAGCCGACCTGCGCCATCGCCCCCGCCGCCCTCCGCGCGTACCGCGAGCGGGGCGTGCTCGACGGCGACGAGGACGTGGTCGTGCCGCTGACCGGGAGCGGGCTGAAAACCTGACGATGATCACCGTCGTCGGCGACTACTGTCCGCTGTGTGGCAAGGAACTCGGCCGGCGGACGGCCGAGGGGCGCGAGCGGCGCTACTGCCCGTCGTGTGACCGGATCGTCTGGCGCAACAGCAAGCCCGTCGCGAGCGTCGTCGTCCGCGACGGCGACCGCGTGTTGCTCGGCCGCCGGGCCGTCGACCCCCACCGGGGCCGGTGGGGCACCCCCGGCGGCAACCTCGAACACGACGAGTCCCCCGCCGTGGGCGCCGCACGGGAACTCTGCGAGGAGACCGGCGTCCGCGTCGCCCCGGCCGACCTGACGCTGTTCTCCGTCGACCACACGGTCAAGCCCGACCGCTCGGTCGTCGGGATCCGGTTCGTCGTCGACCGGTCGTCGACGGCGGGCGACCCGGCCGCGGGCGACGAGACGAGTGCGGTCCGGTTCGACACCGTCGCCGGCTTCGAGGCGGACGGCGGGGTCAGCCCGTGGGACCGCGACCTGCTGGCCGCGGTGTTCGACCGAGAGGCGGACGCGGACGGCGCCGGCGCCTGACTACCGTTCGGGGTGGGTGGGCGCGTCGAACCCACCGCGGACGAGCGGTTTGGCGACGTGTCGCCGGGCGCACGGCGGCACCTCGTACCAGCCGCGGTCGAGCTCCCTGTCGAGCGGCCGCTCGACTTTCCCGGGCTCGCTCGTCCCGCAGTCGCGACACCGGTACCCCTGTCCCGCGCCGGCGGACTCCATCGACCGGTCGCAGTCCGGGCAGGTCGGCACCGCCGGCGCCGACGTGACCAGATCGCGGACGGCGAACTTCTCCAGCTTCAGCGTGCCGTCGTCGACCTCGCCGCAGACGGTGAGGGCGTCGCCGACGCGGAGCGCGCGCACCCGGTCGCGGAACCGCTTCGTCGGCTCGAAGGCGACGCAGGGGAGCGCCGCGTCGGGGGCGGCCGCGTCGTCGCCGACGGCGAGGAACACGTGGCCGCCGCGGCGCGTCTCGGGCGCCGCGGTCACCGTCGCGTCGACGCGGTACGCCCGCCCGTCGCGCAGGGAGCCGAGCCGCCCGTCGCGCAGGTGGGCATCGGTCCCCTGGTTGGTGACGAACGTCGCCGTCCGCTCGACCGACTCGCTCTCGATCCCGGCCGCGACCGCGCGGACGGCCTCGGGGTCCTCGCCGCGGATCCCGTGGAGGATCGGGCCCGGCGCGTTCGGGACGCACACCGCCTCGCCCTCGACGCGGTCGACGGTGTCCCACACGTCCGGGTAGCCCGCGTCGGCGGCCGCGAACACGCTCGCCGCGTCGACCTCGCGGGGCGTCCCGCAGCGGTCGAACTCGCGGTAGGAGACGTGCTCGTACGTCCAGTCGTCGAACGCGCGCCACGCGCCGACGGCCGCGAGCGCGCCGATCCGGCCGCGTCCGACCACCCCTCCGGGCTCTCGCCGGCGCCGTCGGCCGGCCCGTCGGCCGCCCAGCCGCGCGTCTCGAGCCCCGCGGCGTCGGCGACCGCGAGGGCGTCCTCGAGGTCGTGGAACTCGCGGAGGGCGTCGCGGGCGAAGTCGGCGACCGCCGGCGGCACCGCCCCTGGCGCGCAGTCGGCGACGACGACGCCCGGGGAGGTGCGCGGGTCGTCGGCGACCGCGTACCGCTCCACCAGATCGGTCCCGACCGCCAGCGCCGTCTCCGGGGCGGCGTCGGTGTGGAGCGCGAGCGCGGCGTTGCCGCGGGTCTTGTGCTCGACGGCGGGGTTGAGCCTGACGAGGAGCCGCCGCTCGACGCTCGCGCCGGCGTCGACGAGCCGCTCGGCCGCCAGCGTCGCGAGGTAGGTGGTGCACATCCCCCGGGATCGGGAGTCGGTGTCGTCGAGGCCGAGGACCGTCACGTCCGGTGGAAGCGTCCGACACGGATTGGGCCTTTCGCGTCGCCAACACGGGTATAGCTCTGTCGGCCGTGTCGTCGCCGTGACCGCAAGCGGGCGTCCGGATGGCGGCTCGTACGAGCGGCACAACGCATATACGTCGTGAGCGGTCTATACTTCGGTATGTCCCGGAAGGCGCTGGTCGGGAACGTGACCGCCATGCTCGCGGACGCCGACTTCCTGGTCAGCGAACGCTGTGCGGTGCGCCCCAAGAGCTTCGACGTCGCCGCCCGGCGCGGGGAGGACCTCCTCCTCGTGAAGGTGCTCGGCAACGTCGACGCCTTCGACCGGGAGACCGGCGCGGAGATGCGCCGTCTGGGGGAGTACCTCTCGGCGACGCCCATCCTCGTGGGCCTGCGGACGCGCGACGAGGAGCTGAAGCCGGGCGTCGTCTACTTCCGCCACGGCGTGCCGGCCATCCACCCCGACACGCTGTACGACCTCGTCGTCGAGGAGGTGCCGCCGCTCATCTACGCGGCCCCCGGCGGCCTGTACGTCAACATCGACGGCGACACCGTCGCCGACGAACGCCGCGAGCGCGGCTGGAGCCTCGGCCGACTCGCCGACGAACTCGGCGTCTCGCGTCGCACGGTGGCCAAGTACGAGGACGGCATGAACGCCTCCGTCGAGGTCGCCGTCCAGTTGGAGGACCTGTTCGACCGCCCCTTCTCCGACCCCGTGCGGGTGCTGGAGGGTGCGGGCGAGGTCCGCGAGGCGGACCCGACGCCGGAGCCGCCCGAGGTCGACCCGGACGACGAACACGTGTACGGCGTGCTCTCGCGGGCGGGGTTCGCCGTCCACCCGACGCAACGGGCGCCCTTCACCGCCGTGAGCGAGGACGAGGCCGAGCCGCGCGTCGAATTCACGCTGTTGACCGGCCACTCGCCGTTCACGCGGACGGCCCAGAAGCGCGCGAAGCTGATGGGGTCGCTCGGGCGCGTCACCGGCACCCGCGCCGTCTACTTCACCGAGGGCGACGACGAGCCGAAGGAGGAGACCGTCGAGGGCACCGCCATCGTCACCATGCTGGAGCTGTCGCGCGCCGACGACCCCGAGCGTATCCGCGAACTGATCCGCGAGCGCTCCGACGAACCCGCAGAAGCCTGATCGAAGCCCGGCCCCCCGCCGGAGTCGTCCCGGAGCGTTCGTTCCCGCCGTCGACGAGGGAGCCGCGGCTCCGGGCGGACGAGAGCGCGACCGAACCGAAAAGCGGGGACCGCGGCCGCCGGCTTACGCGGCGGCGCCGTCGCCGTACGTCTCCTCGAGGTACGCGACGATGTTGTCGGACTCGGCCATCCCGTCGACGCCGTGCGCCTCGTCGACGAGGACGGGGACGCCCGTCTGGCCGGACACCTCCCGCACCTCGGTCCGCTCGTCGTGCGAGCGCGGCACCTTGATCGACTCGTACTCGAGGCCGAGTTCGGCCAGCTTGTTCGTCACCTTCGCGCAGTACGGGCAGCCTTCCAGTTCGTAGAGGACGAGGTCGGACATCGCACTCGACGGTTGCGGCGCGCGGGACTTAAACTCCGTCGGGGTGTGCGCCGGGGGTGCGGAGCCGGCGGTCGATCGTGTGGCACGCCACCACACCTCCATCGGGAACTATACGCGGAGGCCCGTCGGTCCGGTCGTGTTCCCCGACCGCATCCTGACCGACCGGCTCAGGCTGGACCGCCACGACGAGGCCGTCGACGCGTTGGCGTTCTACGAACACGCCGGCGAGCGTCGGTCGGAGACGATCGGCGAGGAGTGCACGCACCTCAACTGGTCGCCCCACGCGACGCCGAAGGAGAGCGCGACGGTCCAGTCCACGTTCCGCGAGGGCTGGGCCGACCACGAGAACGCGGTGTACGCTGTGATCCCACGTGAGGGCGAGGACGGCGCCGGCGAGTACGCCGGCAACACCGGCCTCCAGGTAGACTGGGACCGCCGGAGCGCGACGCTGGGGATCTGGCTGCGGAAACCCTACTGGGGTCGCGGCTACTCGGGCGAGCGCGCCCGTGCGCTGGCGACGCTGGCGTTCGACCGCCTGGACCTCGACGTCGTCGCCGTGAGCGTCCTCCCGGAGAACGAGCAGTCGGCACGCGCGATCGAGAAGTACGTCGCGTCGATGGGCGGCCGCGAGGAGGGGCTGCTCCGCAACCGGATCGCGGACGACGACGGCACGGTCCACGACGTGCGCCGGTTCTCCGTCCACCGCGACGAGTACGCCGCGGCCGTCGGCGGGGACCGTCCGGCCACGTTCGTCGACGACGTCGACTTCGAGGCGTAGGGGCGGACGGCACGGCGGCCGGCCGGCCCCCAGCCGGGGTCAGTCGGCGGCCCGGGCGTCGGCGACCGTCCGCTTCGTCGCGGGGTCGCCGCCGGCGACCGCCTCCCCGCCCTTGAGCACGACTGCCGGGTCGTTCAACAGCGTGAGGTTCTCCGTCGGGTCGCCGTCGACGACGAGCAGGTCGGCGTCCGTCCCGGGCTCCAGCGTCCCCTGGTCCGCGAGCCCGACGGTGTCGGCGGCCGTCTCGGTCATCGCCGTGATCGCCGCCAGCGGCGTCATGCCGTTGTCGGCCATGAACCGGACCTCGGCGGCGTTGCCCCCGTGCATGTTGAACGGCGTCCCGGCGTCGGTGCCGCCGGCGATCCGGACGCCCGCCTCGACGGCGCGCCGGAACGACTCGAGGTGGCGCTCGTACACCGCCTCGGTCTTCGTGCGGTCCTCCGCGGTGGCGGCCTCGAGGTTGCGGACGATGTGGTGGGGGGCCGACAGCGTCGGCACGAGTGTCACGTCCTCGCGGACGAGCAGGTCGAGCGCCTCGTCGTCGAGGAGCGTGCCGTGCTCGACCGTGTCGACGCCGGCGGCGACGGCCGTCTTCACGCCGGCCGCGCCGTGGGCGTGCGTGGCGGTGTGGAGGCCCCTGCGGGCCGCCTCGTCGACGAGCGCCTCCACCTCGCCCTCCGTGAGCGCGAGCGCGTTCGGGTCGCTGCCGGGCGTCGTCACCCCGCCGGTCACCATGAACTTCACGAACTCGGCGCCGCGTTTCGCCTGCTCGCGTACCGCCCGCCGCGCGTCCCGGGGCCCGGTGATCTCCCGCCCGAGGTGGTGGCCGTGGCCGCCGGTCGCGGTGATCGACCGGCAGTTCGCCACCGTCCGCGGGCCCTGAATGTCCCCGGCGGCGATCCGGTCGCGCACGTGGACGCCGACGCCGGCCGCCCCCATCGTGCGGACGCCGGTGACGCCGGCCGCGAGCGTCCGCCGCGCGTTGCGCGCCTCCACCAGCGCCAGTTCCGCGTCGCTCATCCCGACGACCTCCTCGACGCTCCGCTCGCCCGACAGCGAGAAGTGCACGTGCGCGTCGACGAGCCCCGGCAGCACCGCCTTGCCCGCGAGGTCGACGACGTTCTCGTCGCCCCGGGCCGAGAGGCTGCCCGTCCCGGCGATCCGGTCGCCGTCGATCCGCACGTCCCCGACTCGCACGCCCGCCGCGTCGACGAGCGTCGCGTCCCGCAGAAGCATACCCGGCGGTGGGACCGTCGCGCGAAAGAGCGTTCCGAATCCGTTCCGTCGGCCACAACGGGTATACATCGGCCGCCACAGGCCGATTGCATGGGGGAGACATCGGAGCGACCGGGGAGCGTAGCGACGGGACCGGGCGACGAAACGAGCGTCCTCGAGCGGGTCGCGTTCGTCCCGGGCACCGCCGCGGCGGTCGGGGCGTACCTGCTCTCGTATCTCGTCACGTACGTGACGCAGTCGGCGGCGGTGCGGGACCGGCTCGCGGGGCTCAACTTCGTCGCCGGCCTGTTCGGCGGCGACCCGGTGGCGGCGTGGCAGGCGGTCGGCTGGTACCTGTACAACGCCCACTTCGTCGCGACGGTCGTGCCGTCGCTCGGCGGCGGCACGCGCGCGGCGAACCTGCTGGCGAGCGCGGACGCCAACCTCGGCTACCTGTATCTGGTGCCGCCGCTGGCGTTGCTGGCGGCCGGGGCGGCAGTCGCTCGCGTCGCCGACGCCCGCGACGCCCGCGACGGGGCCGTCGCCGCGCTCGGCACGGTCCCGGCGTACTTCCTGCTCGCGATCGCGGGCGCGTTCGTGTTCGCCTACGGCGCGGGCGACGCGGGGAGCATCCACCCGGAGTACGTCACCGCGGCGCTGCTGGCGGGGCTCGTCTACCCGGCCGTCTTCGGGAGCGTCGGCGGCGCCGTCGGCGGCCTGCTCGGCGACGGGTGACGCCGGGGCGCCGGCTCACAGGTCGCGGGCGACCATCTCGCCCCAGTGGGCGAACCCGTGTCGCTCGTAGAACGCCTTCGCGCGGTCGTTCTCGCCGTCGACGTCCAACACCAGCCGGTCGAGCGGGAGGTCCTGTGCCCGGGCCGTCGCCACCGCCGCGCTCATCAGGTCGTCCGCGACGCCGGTCCCGCGGGAGGCCGGGGCGACGTAGATCTCGTTGAGCACCGCCGCGTCCCACACGAACGACAGCGACTCGGGGAGGACGAACACGTAGCCCGCGAGGTCGCCGTCGTCGCCCGACGCCGCGGCGACGGTCACCGTCTCGGGCTGTTCGTCGACGCACCGGTCGACCCAGTCGAGCCACCGCGCGCGGTACTCGCCGGTCAGTTTCGCCTCGTAGGCCGCCGCCTTCGCCTCGCCGCCGGTGCCCGCGCCGAGGCCCGTCTCGAACCCCCGCTTCAGCGACCACAGGGCGTCGGCGTCGCCGTCCGCGTACGGCCTGACGGTCACGTCCGCGTCCGTCGACTCGTCCATACGCGTCACACCGTCGCCGGCGGGATGAACGCGCCGGTGTCGGCGGCGCGACGGCCCGACCGCGCTCCCGCCGGCTCACTCCTCGCGCGACCGGGCGAAGCGCGCGCCGAGGACGCCGACGCTCGTCGCTACGAGCAGTAGCTGCCAGCCCGCCCACACCAGCGGGAACACCCGTTCGACGTTCTCCGGTTCCGCGCCGGGCGACGGGTCGACCCCGGTCGAGTAGTGGAGGTTCTCGGTCGTGCGCACCTCGTCGGGCGTGAGGGTGACGAACGTCTGGAAGAAGCCGCGCCGGGTCGAGAGGCCGGCCCGACCGTTGAGCGTGTAAAACTGGTCGTGGAGCGGCCAGAACAGGTTCACGCCGTTGGCGACGTAGTCGAGGCCGACGCCGGCGACGGCGAAGCCGGCGAGCGCGACCCACGCGACCCCCGGCGCCGCCGTCCCCCACCGGTCGCGCAGCCACGACGACTCGCGCACCCGCGTGTCGTACACGAGGAAAGCGAGGGCGAGGAGGGGCACGAGCGCGTTGTGGCCGAGCGACCGGTGAGCCCCCGCGAGGAACGGCGAGACGAACGAGTCCAGATCCGGGAGCACCGCCGCCGCGAGGACGACCGCGACCGCGCGCCGGGAGAAGTCGCTCTCGCGCAACAGCGCCGCCGCGAGGAGCCCGGCGAGCGCGACGTGGACGAGCGTCGAGGGCACGGGCGGACGGAGGGACGGGGACGACATGGCCGTTTCGCCGGCCGGGGCGACCCCCGGTCGACGGCGGCGTCGCCCGCCGACACCCTTACACACGCCGTCGCCGACGACGAGGTATGAGTTCGGGCGAGGAACCCACCGAGGCGCGGGCGCGACTCGCCCGCCGGATCGCCGGCGAGATCACCCTCTCGGGCGACCCGGGGGCGACGCTGCGCAAGTGGCGCACCGACTTCGACGTCTCCCAGACCGAGTTGGCCGACCGAATGGACGTCTCCTCGTCGGTCGTCTCCGACTACGAGAGCGGGCGGCGGGAGTCGCCGGGCATCGGCCTCGTCTCGCGCGTCGTCGACGGCCTGCTCGACATCGACGAGTCGCGCGGGGGCGCCCGGATCCGGCAGTTCGCCCGCGTCGTGTCGGCCGGCTTCGAGTCCGACATCGTGCGCGACATCCGCGAGTACCCGACCGCGATCCCGACCGAGCGCGTGTACGAGGCGCTGGACGCCACCGAGATCACCCCCGGCGACCGCGACACCGTGAACGGCCACACCGTGATCAACTCCATCGAGGCGATCACGTCGCTGTCCTCCGAGGAGTTCTACCGCCTGTACGGCCAGTCGACCGACCGTGCGCTCGTGTTCACGGGCGTCACCCGCGGGGAGTCGCCGCTGGTGGCGCTCCGGGTGGTCACGCCGACGCCGAACGCCGTGGTCCTCCACGGGCTCGACGCCGACGCGCTGTGGGACCACGCCGCGGCGCTCGCGCAGGTGGACGGCTTCTCGCTCGCGGTGTCGACGACGGACCTGGACCCGGCGCTGGACAGACTGCGCTCCTTCTGACGCGGGCGCTACCGGGCGTCCTCGACGAACGCGACGATCCGCTCGGCGCCGACGAAGCCGTCGGCGATGCGGTCGACCTCGACGGGGTCGCCGTTCGCGCCCGCCTCGAACAGCGCGAGCGTCGGCACCGACCGGATGGCGTGCTCGCTCACGAGCGAGGGGTCGGTCCGCGGGTTCACCAGCAGGATCGGCACCCCGGCGGCGCGGGCGACGCTCCCGAGCACGGGCTCGATGCTCTGACACAGCGTACAGCCCGTCGTGTAGAAGTCGACGAGGACGAGGTCGTGGTCGGCGACCGCGGCGCGCAGTTCCTCGCGGAACGCGCGGGCGTCGACGTCGCGGGGCTTCGGTGTCGCCGCGGGGTCGCCGTCGGCGTCGGTCACGGCCGACTCGGAGGTGTCGCTCATGGGGGTCGATCGGCGCCGGCGGAGCAAAGGCGTTGCAGTCGTGTGTGCGACGGGCGCACCGCCGCGCCCGTGTGGGACCGACGGGGCGTTACTCGACGTAGTCGTACTTGCGCTCGCTCATCCGGCCCCAGCCGGTGAACACGAACTCGCCCTCGGGCTGGGTGAACTCCTCCAGTTCCACGTCCATGTCGTGGTTGTGGCGGTCGTGGACCTGCTCGTACTCGTCGTACGAGAGGTCGTAGCGGCGCTCGAGCTGTTCGTCGATCGTCAACGCCTCGACCTCCTCGCGCCAGCCGTCGGCGACGGTCTCGGCGTGGATCTCCGCCTGCGCGCCGGAGCCGTACGACGCCACGAGGAGCTTCTCGCCGGCGAGGTCGCGGTCGTTCGCGGCCGCGTGGCGCAGCGCGGAGGTGCGGGCGACGTGGACGGAGCCGGTGTACCAGTTGCCGACGCGCCGGGAGACGTTGAGGGTCGGCTCGATGGCGTCGGCGTACCACGACCGGTACTCCTCGGTCTCCTTCAGGTCGTCCATGTAGCCGCGGATGGCCTCCTCGTACGCCTCCCAGGAGTCGAAGTCGGCCTCGCGCGGCTGGCGGCCGATCCGCCCCTCGAGTGCGTCCTCGATCTCGGTGTCGCGGATCATGTGCCGGTAGCCGAGCAGGCCCGCCTTGCGGACCATCCCCGGGAACGGCGTGTGGAACGGGATGTACGCGAAGTCCTCGGGGTGGGTGTCCCACGCGACGGACTCGAAGTCCTCGAGCGCCTCGCGCATCCGTGCGAGGTACACCTGCATCGAGCGCTTCCCGTCGACGCTGGGGAACTGCTGGTTCGGCTTGAGGAAGTCCGTCTCGTCGGCGGAGCCGTACCCCTGCTCGGTCGACAGTTCGACGATCGAGGGGTCTTCCGAGATGAGCATCGCGACGGCGCCGGCGCCCTGCGTGGCCTCGCCGGGGTCGCCGCGGGCGTACAGCGCGGTGTCGGTCGCGATCACCAGCGCCGCGCGGCCGCGGTTGCGCCCCGCCTTGATCCAGTTGTACGCGTCGTCGATCGACTGCGTGCCGGCGACGCAGGCGAACTTGCGCTCGCCTTTGTTCGCGTGGTGGAAGTCGCCGTCGTACACCTGTTCGAGGCAGCCGGCGATGTACGTCGAGACGGGCTTGGAGTTGTCGAACGCCGACTCGGTCGCCACGTCGATGCGGCCGATGTCCTGCGGGTCGAGCCCCTTGCGGTCCATCAGGCGCTTGGCCGCGTTCGCGCCCATCGTGACGATGTCCTCGTAGGCGTCGGGGAACGAGGACGTCTCCAGTCCCAGCCCCTTCGTGTACTTCTCGGGGTCCTCGCCCTTCGCCGGCGCGAACGTCCCCGGGAGGTCCAGCTGGAGCTTCCCGGTCCAGATCTCGATCGCGTCGATGCCGACTGCTGTCATGGCCGGTTGTAGGCGAAACTGGGTTGTAGGTCTGTCGATGAGCGGTTACGTCGATCGTCGAATTCAGCTATCCGGGTGGCCCCCGACCGTTTCCGGGGTTGCCGCCACCTCCTCCACCTCCTCCACCTCCTCCACCGCCACCGCTTCCTTGACCCTGTACGTTGACGAAGTACGTGTCGGTCTCTTGATTGTCGTATTCGATGGTGATAATGAAGAATTCGCCGTTATTGGTGCTACCGTCGCCACTGAATACGACATCAACGTCGGTTTGCGTGTTATTTTGTAAGATGATTTCGGGCGAGAGTTGCTCAAACGGGCCCCCGATGACCAACGGCGGGTCCGAACTCTCAAGCCTCGCGCTATCGTACTCTCGGTTGTTTGAACTTGTTTCGAAGTAGAAATTTATTCTAGCGCCAGTGATGTTTGCGGTGGCACCCGTGTTGTTTAGGGTGAGGGTCACGGTGTTTCCGCTCGTCGATTCACCGATTAACCGAATGTCCCCAGATTCCGCGGGGTTGATCCCTTCTGCCCCACCGTCCCCCGCACTGGCTGCGCCCGCGTTCACTGTCACGGTCACGTTCGCTCCAAGTGGCTCGGCGGGGTCGACCAAGTTGTCCACGCCGAACTGCAACACCTCGTCGCCGACCACGCCCGGCGTGTACTCGAACGTCGCGCGACCGTCTTCGCCGGTGGCGAGCGTGTTGGCCGCGAACCCACCGGAACCGTCTGTGTCTGCCACGACCGTTGCCGCGTCGACGGGGTTCCCGTACTCGTCTCGCACCTCGACGACGACCTCGCGGGTGGTGCCGTTGCTCGCGGTCGTCGGCGCGCGCTCGACCGAGAGGTACGCCGGCTCCGGGTCCGCGACCGTGTCGCTTCGCTCCCCGACGCTCACCACGGCGACGCCGAGCGACGTACTCCGCGTGTCGTTCAGTTCGATCCGCACGGCGTCGGCGCCCGCGACGTCGGTCACGGCGTCGATGGCGGGGTTCTCCTCAACGTTCAACAGCTCCGCACCGGCCCACACGCTCGCCGGGCGCGTGGAGGGGACCGTGAGCTCCGCGCCGCCCGCGATCCGCTCGCGACGCGTGACGACGCTCACCGCCGACGGGTCGACCGACGCCGCGTCGACGCCGCTCGCCGAGAGGTTCCCCTCGACCACCACGAGCGTGACGCGGTCGCCGTCGACCAGCCGCTGGTCGGTGACGTTCAGCGTCGCGTTCGACGGGAAGCGGTTGAACACGACCCCCGACTCGTAGCGCGTCGTCGGCGCGTCGCGGTACTGGTTGTACCGGGGCTCGTACACGACGAACGCCGTGTCGAACTGGACGGTGCCGTCCCAGTAGTCGGCCGCCTCGTCGTCGGTCGTCCCGTCCGGCCGCAAGACGGTGACGTTCGAGAGGGAGACGTTGCGAGCGGATCGATCCGTGTACAGGCTCCCCCTCGCGGGGGGCGGGTTCACGAAGAGGGCCCGGCTGGGGTAGCGGGTGCCCAGTGCCACCGTCTGTGGGGCGGCCGAGCCGGTCCGCCCGGTGGCGCTGAGACTGTTGGCGACCTGAACCACGTCGGTCTGGACCTCCTGGTTGTGGAGGAACTCGACCTCGCGGTTCTGGTCGGGAACCACCGCGGCCTGGTAGGTGGAGAGCGCGACGATCAGGAACCCGAAGAGGATCACCGCTCCGATCTGCACCGTCACGGCGCGGTCGCGACCCCCGCCCGCGTCCCCCCGGTCGGTCATGCGGCGCAGTACCGGAGGACCGGTGATAAGCGTGCGGGGCCGCGCATCAGTTCGGAGGCCGCCACGCCGACGCCGTCACTCGTTCTCCTCGACGACCTCGGGGTCGGCCATCGCCGACTGGAGGGAGTCGAGGCCGTTGACCCACTCGGAGACGAGGCCGTAGTCGAGAGCCTCGACGGCCTCCATGGGCAGCTCCGCGCCGTCGATGATCAGCGTGCCCGCCTGCACGAGGTAGCCGAGCGCGGCGTCGACGTCGTCGTCGGCCTCCGCGGCGGCGGCCGCCTCGACGTACTCGCCGACGGTGCCCTCCTCGACCGCGCCGCCGAGCATGTACTCCTCGGCGGAGTAGAAGACGCACACGAGGCTCGTCTGCACGCCGTCGATCAGCATCGCCTTCTCCTCGCTGTCCATCTCGACGTCGTCCAACACGATCTCGCGGATCTCGGCGATCTCGTCGATCGCCTCCTCCTCGCCGAGCCGGTCGTCGTCGTACGCCGAGACGATCTTCGCCACGGCGATCGCGGTGTCGTCCTGAAGATTGAGCAGCAACCGCGCGGAGTCCTCGTTCTCCGGGTCGAGGTCTTCCTCCGCCACGCGGTCGAGCCAGTTCTGCCACCTGTCGGCGGTGTAGAACGTCTCCTCGGATTCGCTCATACCCACACCGTTTCGGCCTGTGTTGATATGCCTTTCTTCTCCCCGAACGGCCGGGTATCGCGCCGCTGTCGCTCGGTTTTCGGGCCGAGCGTGCGACCGCGACACACACGGATCGCGGCGGTCCCTGCCGGCACTCCCGGTCGCCGTCAGTCGGTCTCCGCCGACGGGTCGGTCGCCAGCGTCGCCTCGGTGTCGATGCCGTACACGGCCCGCGGCGTCTCTACGTGCGCGGTGCGCACCGCGGCCTCGTACCCCTCCGCCAACAGCCAGCGCACGCGCCGCGGCACCGTCTTCGGCCCCATCACCATCCCGGGCTTGTCGGGGTCGTCGACGAAGTCCGTCTCCATGAGGAACGGCTCGCCCGCCTCCGCGGCGCGCACGAGGCGGTCCTTCTCGCTCATCACGCTCGGGGTCGGGCCGGCGAGTCGGCCCGCCGCGTAGTGTTTCACCACCCGGGAGGGGTCCATCCCGGCGTCGCGCGCCCACCCAGCGAGGTCGGTGAGGTCCTCGCTGGCCTCGGTGTGCAGCTGGACCGCACACTCGAGGGCGGCGCCGTGTTCGAACGCGTGGCGCGTCACCGCGTTCGACGCCTCCCGGACGGCGTCCGTCACGTCGTAGTGCGGACGGCCGGACTTGAGCCCGAGCGCGCGTCCCTCCGCGACGAACTCGGCGGCGACGTCGAGCCCGGCGCGCATCAGCGCCCCGGCCTCGTCGGCGGTGTACCCCTCGTCGTCGACGAGTCGGGACACCAGCCCCGGGTGGACGCCGAGCACCGGCCACGCGCGGCCGCGGAGTCGGTCGGAGGCCGCACGTGCGGCCTCGACGGTCGTCTCGAACACCGGGCGGAACTCCTCGGGGTCCGAGGGGACCGGGCCGAGGTGCCACGAGGGCTTGTTGACGACGATCAGGTGGGTGCCGCCGAGGCGGGCGAAGTCGTCCACCGCGGCCATCCCGCGGCCGCGGTCGGGGTCGAGGTGGAGGTGGTCGTCCAGCACGGGCGTCCCGAGGTCCTCGCTCATGGCTCCGGGTTGGCGGGCGAAGCGAGAAAAGCCACCGACTCCCGGTACGCGGTCGCACCCCGGCCCGACGGACGGTCAGTACGGCGTCCGCCCGCTCCGGATCACGGCCGACTGGCCGTCCGGGCCCTCCCACACGAGGCGGACGGTGGTCCCCGGGTCGATGGGGTTGTCCTCGCCGAGAATCACGTCGTCGCCGCCCGTGAGGGGAAACCGGCTCCGCGAGACGTTGACCGACTGTCCGGTCTCGGCGACCAACGAGAGGTTGCCCGTGTTCTCCGTGGTGATCGTCTCGCCGCCGACGACCGTCGCCACCACCTCGTACTCCGCCCCCGAGGAGAGGTAGGTGAACTCCACCGACGTGGTCGGCGGACCGGGGCCGACCGTCCCCGAGACGCCCAACATCGCCGTCGCCAACACCGCCGCCAGCAACACCGTGATCGCGACCATCGTCACCGTGGCGATCACCGGCGTCACCGCTCTGTCCCGTCGTTCCGTGTCGTCCGTGGGTGTCGCTGCCATTGCTGTGACTGGATCGGGGTCCCCAGCGACCTCCCGACGTGTCGGACTCCCCCGGAGGACCGCTTAATCGCGTCGGCCGAGTTCTCGGCCGTGATAGCCCGACGGACGCGCCGCCCCGGGCGGCCGTCCGCAACACCTACACCACCCACCGCACTACCTCCGACAATGACCGACTGGACGGAGACGTACCGCCCGTCCTCGCTCTCGGAGCTCCGGGGCAACGACAAGGCGGTGAAGGGGGTCCGCGAGTGGGCCGACACGTGGGACGACCACCGCGAGGCGCTCGTCCTGCACGGCTCGCCGGGCGTCGGCAAGACCTCCGCGGCGCACGCGCTGGCGGCCGACATGGGCTGGGAGACGGTGGAGTTGAACGCCTCCGACCAGCGCACCGCCGACGTCATCGAGCGGTACGCCGGCCGCGCGGCGAACAACGCGACGCTGGGCGGCTCGGCCGGCGGCGACGACACCGGCGGGCGGCAACTCGTCATCCTCGACGAGGCGGACAACATCCACGGCAACTACGACCGCGGCGGCAAGAGCGCCGTCACGTCGCTCGTCAAGAGCGCCGGCCAGCCGGTGGTCCTCATCGCCAACCAGTACTACGACATGAGTCGCGGGCTGCGCAACGCGACGCGGGACATCGAGTTCCGCGACGTCGGCAAGCGCTCCATCGTCCCCGTCCTGCGCGACATCTGTCGCAAGGAGGGGATCGAGTTCGACGCCGACGCGCTCGACCGCATCGCCGAGCGCAACGACGGCGACCTCCGCGGCGCGGTCAACGACCTCCAGGCCGTCGCCGACGGGAAGGACCGCCTCACGCTGGAGGACGTGATCACCGGCGACCGCGACCGCTCGATGGACATCTTCCCGTTCCTCGACCTCGTCCTCAAGGAGGGCACCAGCGCGCGGGAGGCGTTGCAGTCGAGCTACGACGTCGACGAGACGCCCGACGACCTGACGAAGTGGATCGAGGACAACATGCTGAAGGTGTACGACACCGACGAGGCCGTCCGCGCGTACGACCACCTCGCCGATGCCGACGTGTGGCTCGGCCGGGTGTGGGCCTCCCAGAACTACTCGTACTGGCGCTACGCCGGCGACAACCTCTCGGCGGGCGTCGCCGCCGCCCGCGACGGGACGAAGGGCGGGTGGACGCGCTGGGGCCGCCCGCAGTTCTACCACTCGACCTCGAACACCTCCGACGACGTCGTCCGCGCCATCGCGGAACGCGGCGGCTTCTCGATGGACACCGCCCGCCGCGCGGTCCTCCCGTACCTCGCGGCGATGACGCACCACTGCAAGCCGCGCGAACTCACCGTCGAGATGGCCGCCGCCTACGAGTTCGAGGCGGAACACGTCTCCTTCGTCACGGGGTCGGGCGAGACGACGAACAAGGTGCAGTCCATCGTCGAGGACGCCGAGGAACGCCGCGCCGAACGGATGGAGGAACACTCCGGCGGCGCGTTCGCGGGCGTCGCACCCAGTACGGCGGCCGAGGCGAACGGCGGCGACGACGGAGGCGAGGACGACGGCGGCGACGATGGACAGGCGAGTCTCGCCGACGCCGGCGGGAGCGGCGACGCGGGGTCCGACGACGACGACGAAGCCGCCGACGACCGCGCCGCGGACCCCGACGAAGCCGAGGAGGACGACGGCCAGTCGGGGCTGTCGGACTTCATGTGATGGGCGGCGAGATCCCACCCGGATCACGGCGCACACACACCGACGCGACCGCCGACGCTCGGAGCAGGCGGACGCTGCTCCGACTCGCCGCCGCGACGGCGGTCGCGGCCACGGGTTCGACCCTCGCCGGCTGCATCGGTCGCGGCGGCGGGCCGCCCACGGTCGACGTGACCGTCGTCAACGACGCCGGCGACGCGGTGTCGTACGCGCTCGCCGTCTCCGACGCCGACACCGGCGCCGAGGTCGACTCGACCGAGGGGACGCTCGGGCGGGGCGCCGAAGCGACCCACGAGGTGACCCTCCCGGAGGCGGCCCGCTCGTACGAGTTCGCCGTGACGGTCGACGGCGAGACGTTTCGACGGAGTGTGTCCGGAAGCGGACTGTACTCGGTCGAGGCGGTCGTCGAGGCCGGCCCCGACGTCCGGTTCGTCGCGACCGCCGCCTGAACCCCGCGCTGCGGTAGCAATATGCCGCCGGCGGCCCTCGCCGGTCGCATGCGCGCTGCCGTCCTCCGCGAGTACGGGGAGCCCCTCGACGTGACCGACGTCGCCGAACCGGACCCGGAACCCCACGGGGTCGTCGTCGACGTGGAGGCGTGCGGCATCTGTCGCTCCGACTGGCACGCGTGGCAGGGCCACGGCGAGTGGGCCGACGACCGGGTGCCGACCGACTTCGTCCTCGGGCACGAGCCCGCGGGCACGGTCGTCGCCGTCGGCGACCGCGTGCGCTCCGTCACCGAGGGCGACCGCGTCGCCGTCCCGTTCAACCTCGGCTGCGGCGCCTGCTCGGAGTGTCTGAGCGGACACGGCAACACCTGTCTCGACGGCCGCGCGCTCGGGTTCGAGCGCGCCGCGCCCGGCGCGTTCGCCGAGCGCGTCCACCTCCCGTACGCCGACTACAACGCGATGCGGCTCCCCGAGGGCGTCGCCGCCCGCGACGTGGCCGCGCTCGGCTGTCGGTTCATGACCGCGTACCACGCGCTCGAGCACCGCGCGGTCGTCGGCGCCGGCGAGTGGGTCGCCGTCCACGGCTGCGGCGGCGTCGGCCTCTCGGCGGTCCACGTGGCCGACGCGCTCGGCGCCCGTGTGATCGCGGTCGACGTCGACGACGGGGCGCTGGAGCGGGCGAGCGCGGCGGGCGCGGACGAGACGGTGAACGGCCGCGAAATGGTCGTTCCTGACGCCATCGAAGCGATCACGGGTCGCGGCGCACACGTCTCGCTCGACGCGCTCGGGCGTGCCGAGACGTGTCGCAACTCGGTCGATTGCCTCCGCGAGCGCGGCACGCACGTGCAGGTCGGACTGACGACGGACGCCGAGAAGGGTGAGGTGTCGTTGCCGACGGACGCGATGACGCGGTGGGAGGTGGACTTCCTCGGGTCGCGCGGAATGCCGCCGACGCGCTACGACGAGTTGTTGGGGCTGTTGGAGGCTGGGGATCTGGATCCGGGAGTGCTGGTCGGGCGGGAGGTCGGCCTCGACGAGGTGCCCGAGCGGCTCGCGGCGATGACGACCTACGACACCGAGGGCGTCGAAGTGCTGACGTTCTGATCGACGGTTGGAGAGCGTCTTACTGGCAGTTCCCGGTAGAGATGGCAACCTGATCGACGTCCGGATCGCCGTAGCGTCCGACCTTCACGGAAACGTCGATGCAACCCTCACGGCCCGCGAATTCGAATCGACCGTCGCCAGACGACCATTTGTCGCCAACCCACGCGCGAAGCGTTCCAGAGGACGGCGATTCGGGAACTGAATCGACAGTCACACCAGAGGGGTCACGTGGGTCGCCCGCAGCGAGGGAAACGGCCTCCTCGTACGCAGTCGTCCCGTCACTGCGTTGTATTGCGAGGTGCAGCGTCCGCGGCTCCGCTTGGAAGTTGAGCGCGGTGACGGCACCCACTTGTGGAGTTGTCGGCGCGTTCGACCCGGACAGACAGCCCGACGCGCCAACGGCCGCGACGAGGCAACTGCCAAGGAGACTCCGACGAGTGAACCGCATTGGTTCACGGTTCACACGTTCGAACAAATGCTTTCTGTCCCGGTCCCCCGAGCCACCACCCGAGAATAGGGTGGTGTAGACGATCCTGCTACAGCAGCTTCGAGAGGAACCGCTGACCGCGCTCGGTCGTCGGCTGGTCGAAGAACTGCGCGGGCGGCGTCCGCTCGACGACCTCGCCGTCGGCCATCAGGGTGATCGTGTCGGCGACCTCGCGGGCGAACCCCATCTCGTGGGTGACGACCATCATCGTCATCCCCTCGTCGGCGAGGTCGCGCATGACCTCCAGCACCTCCCCGACCAACTCGGGGTCGAGCGCGCTCGTCACCTCGTCGAACAGCATCACCTCGGGGTCCATCGCCAGCGCGCGGGCGATGGCGACCCGCTGTTGCTGGCCGCCCGAGAGCTGACTCGGGTACGATCCGGTCTGTGCGCCGAGCCCGACCCGTTCGAGCAGGTCGCGAGCCTCGGCCTCGGCCTCGTCGCGCTTCACGCCCTTCACCTTGATCGGGGCGAGCGCGACGTTCTCCAGCGCCGTCTTGTGCGGGAAGAGGTTGAACGACTGGAACACCATCCCGATCCGCTGGCGGAGGCGGTTGATGTCCGCGTCCGGGTCGGTGAGCGGGACGCCGTCCAGCCGGATCTCGCCGGACTGGATCTCCTCCAACCGGTTCGTACAGCGCAGCAGCGTCGACTTCCCGGAGCCGGAGGGGCCGATGACGACGGCCACCTCCTGTTCGTCGACCTCCAGGTCGATGTCCTTCAGCACGTGCGTCTCGCCGAAGTACTTGTTCACCTGCTCGAACTCGAGGAGCGACATCAGTCGTCACCTCCGTGGGTCGCCGGGTCGGCGCGAGCCTCGAGCGTCCGGATCGTCTTGCCGAGCGGGATCGTGATCATCAGGTACGCGATCGCGACGAGGACGATGGGCGTCCACGCGTCGAACGTCGCGGAGTTGATCTGCCGGAACGCGGAGAGGAGCTCCGGGATCGCCAGCACCGTCAGCAGCGAGGTGTCCTTCACGAGGATCACCTGGTCGTTCCCGATCGCCGCCAGCGAGTTGCGCCACGCCTGCGGGAGGATGACCTCCCGCATCGACTGGATGTAGCTCATTCCCAGCGAGCGGGCGGCCTCCATCTGGCCGTCCGGGATCGACTCGATGCCGCCCCGGAGCGCCTCGCCGACGTACGCGGCGTGGTTGAGCGTCAGCCCGATGACCGCCGCGTAGTAGTTGAACCCCTGGATGGGGAACTGGCCCGGCGGCCACAGCTGGGGGATCCCCAGGTAGATGACGAACAGCTGGAACAGCAACGGCGTCCCGCGGAAGAACTCGATGTAGCTCTTCGCGATCGAACTCGTCACCCGCGTCTGGGAGACGCGCGCTAACCCGACGAGCACGCCCGCGATCACCGACAGCACGCTCGAGACCAGGACGATCCCGATGACGCGCAGGAACGCGAACGTGAACTGCGGGTAGACGATGTTCACCAGCAGCGCGTAGTCGACCTGGATGAACAGGATGTACGCGATGAAGGCGGCGACGCCGAGCGCGAACACCGTCGTCCCGACGACGCCGAGCCGTCGGAACGTCCGGTCGTTCAGCTGTTCGAGGAAGCCGCGGTCCCGCTCGGCCGCGCGCCCGGTGTCTGTCGCCATCGACGGTTACCCGGCGAAGTAGTCGCTGTAGATGTCGTCGTACGTGCCGTTCTCCTTGATCGTCGCGAGCGCGCCGTTGACCTCCTCGCGGAGGTCGTCGTCGTCCTGGCGGAACGCGATGCCGTAGTTCTCGACGGTGAGCGTGAGGTACGGCGGCGCCTCCTGCCCCGCCTCGCTGGCGGCGCCCTCGCCCTCGACGAAGCGGACCTGGCCGTCGCCCTCGCCGTTGACGAACTCGGCGCTGACGGTGTTGTCGTTGATCACGGCGTCGACCTGGTTGTTCAGCAGGGCGCTGAACGCGTCCGGGATCTGGTCGTACTCGTTGATCTCGAGGTCGCCGCCGAGCTCCTCTTTGAGCTCCTGGGCGGCGCCGGCACCGGTGGTGCCCTTCTGGACGCCGACGCGGACGCCGGCCATGTCCTCCTTCGAGGAGATGTCGGAGCCCTCGCGGACGACGATGGTCTGGTACGCCGTGAAGTACGGGTCCGAGAAGTCGACCTCCTCGGCACGTTCGTCGTTGATCGTCATCGCGGACATGATGACGCGGAAGTTCCCGTTGTTCAGCGACGGGATGATCGTGTCGAACGAGGTCTGGACGAACTCGTGCTCGTAGCCGAGTTGGTCGGTGAACACCGCCTGCGCGATGTCGACGTCGAAGCCGGTGAGCTCGCCGTCGGTCGTCTCGTACTCGAACGGCCGGTACGGGATGTCCGAACCGATGGTGATCGTCTCGCTGCCGCCACCGCCGCCGCCGAGGCAGCCGGTGAGCGCGAGGCCTGCGCCGGCCGCACCGGCGGACTTGATGTATGTACGTCTATCCATAGCAGTGTACCGTACTCCCGCCCGGCTATTTGTCCCCTTCGGTGGGTTGTAATGGGGTAAGAATTGCCGACCCGGGGACGGCGTCGGGACCGCGGTCGCGGCGGGTCAGTCGTCGGTCGAACCGTACACCGGCTGTTCGACCTCCGGTTCGACCCCCCGGAGCAGCCACGCCGCGCCCAGCGTCGACGCGACGGCGAGCGCGACCACGAGCCAGTTGACGAACTCGACGGCGGCGGAGTAGAACACGATGTCGCGGCCGAACACCATCCCCACGAACAGCAGGACCGCGGCCGCGCCCGTCGCCGCCCGCGGGACCACCTCGTCGAGCTCGCCGAGCCACAGCGTCGCCGCCAGCAGGCTCCCGAACGCCAGCAGCGCGACGGCGTAGAACAGCGCCTGCTCGGGCGGGCTGTACGAGGGGACGGGGTCGATGCGCGAGACCACCCACGCGACGAGCAGCGACGCGAGGGCGACGCCGACGGCGAGCCGACTGCGCGAGAGCGCGTCCCGCGAGAAGCGACCCTCGTACGCCGACAGCGTCGCGTACGACAGCAGCGCGAAGATGGAGAAGCCCGTCAGGAAGTGGGCGGCGTGGACCGGCGCGGAGTAGCCGCCCGGGAGCGCGCCGTTGAGCGTGACGGTGATCGCACCGAACACCGCCTGCATCGGGGTGAGGACGGTCGCGAGCGTCACCGCGTAGCGGGTCCGTCGCGCGAGCAGGTCGCGGTCGAGCCACGCCCACACCGCCCCGCCGAGGATGAAGAACCCGGTGATCATCGCCCACAGACGGTGGAACCACTCGATGAACGACGGGATCGACTGCGGGAGCACGCCGCCGTCGCACAGCGGCCACTGCTGTGCACACGCCAGTCCGGCGCCGGTCGCGGCGGTGTAGATGCCCAGCGAGATGAGCGTCAGCGCCATCCCGGTGGTGAACGCCGCGTACCGACGGAACGAGAGCCAGTCGGGTCCGCGTGACATTGCTCGCACGTCGGGGTCGGGGACACTTAGATAGCGCGGTTGACCAGTCTGATTACCGCGTCTACCGGCGTCCCATCAGGACGGTATTCTCGACTGTCGTTCTCGCCGATACGAGTCCTCCACCGAACGCGGACGCGCCCGGACTGCCCGCGACTCCGGGACCCGTCTCGACTCCTCGGTCGACGCGACGGACGATCCTGTCACCACGTTGCAGAGGCGGTACGCCGCCGGCGAGCTATCCGACGAGGAGTTCGACCGGCGACTGGAGACCGTGCTCGAAACCGACGCGGTCGCCCAATCACCGGACGGGGCGCAGCCCATCACCGGACCGGCGAACCGCGAGGTCGAACACGAGACGGCCGGTCGCTGATCGGTCGGATCCGGTGCCCGCCGCCGCTTACGGTTCCTCGGTGCCGCCGTCGCTCGCTCCGTCGCCCGCGGGCGTCCCGGTCCCACCCTCCTCGGTGCCGCCGTCGCTCTCACTCTCGTCGCCGTCGTCGGACTCCTCCTCGCCGTCGTCTTCCACGATGAACCCACTGATGGCCTCGAGGACCTCCTCCTGTGAGCTGGCGGGGTCGAACGCGTCGGGGAACGGCGAGTCGCCGTTCAGTTCGTTCAGGTACGCGGCGTGGCGCGCCTCCACACTGTGGATGGACAGCGCCGCCGCGAGCAGGTCGGGGTTCTCGATCGACGGCGCGGCGCCCGCGTACGCCGCGACACCGGTGTTCTCCAGCACCTGACCGAGCGCGAGGGCGTCGCCGACGCTCTCGACGCCGAAGTCGTACGACGCCGGCTGTGCCGGGTCGCCGCCCAGTTCCTCCACCGCGCCCGTGAGCACCTCGACGTGGGCCGACTCGTGTTCGCCCACGGTCTCCACGAACCCGTACGCGTCCTGCCTGGTCTCCTCGTCGAACGACTGGAGCGCCTCCGCGTCGACGAAGTCCGCCTCGTCGAACGTGTCGAGCACCTCGACGTAGAACGCGTCCTCGAGGTGTTCGAGCGCCAGTGCGTAGTTGAGCACGTCCACGTCGGCTCCCGCCTCGTCGGCGCCCGTTCCCTCCCCCTCGTCGTCGTCCTCCTGTGCGAGCGTGAGGCCGGTCCCGCCGCCGAACAACGCGAGCCCCCCGCCGGCCACCGCCGTCCGGGCCAGGAACCCCCGTCGCGAGGAACCGCCGCTGGCTGCCTTGATTCGGCTGCTGATCTGTTCTCTCCCCGTCATAGTCTCGTCGTTGTCGGTGTCGCTCATAGAACGCCGGGTGACTCCGGCACTACGACCGGCGTCCCGGGGTCGGATAGTTATGGATGTGACATGATTGAGTAGGATCACTCGTTCCGGAGTAAGTTAATCGTTCCTAGCCCTTCACCTGTCGGCTGATCACAGGTCGGCCCCAATATCGTCACATCGTATCACCACACAGACCGTTCCCGTCCGCTCGTCGTCACGTTCCGTTCGCAGGCACACCGTCCGACAGTCACCGCCGGATCAACGACCCTCGACCTCGAAGCTCCGTCGAACGCTCCCGCTCGCCGCGATCAGATCAGGCTGTCGAGGTCGTCGTTCTGGAACAGTTTGTCGGTGTCCTCGCGCGCCTCCGCCTGTCGCTTGGCCTCCTCGCGCGCCTCCTTCGCGCGCTGCATGAACTCCTCCATGCGGGTGGAGCGCTCGACGCCGCCGAGCAGCACCAACGCGGCGAGGCGCTCGGAGTCGAGCGGGAAGTCGCCGCCCCGCACCTGCATCGACCCGGTCTCCTCCTCGACCCACTTGCGCGCCCGCTCGACGCCCTTCCTGGAGATGCGCTCCGGCTTCCCGGCGACGACCAGCAGCGCCGAGTCCGCCTTCGTCGCGTTCGGGAGGCTGGTCCCCGTGAGGAGCGCGTTGCGCGTGACGCTGGTGACGACGTTGATGTTCGTGTCCGGGTCGTCGTCCGCCTCCGCGCTCGCGTAGCCGAGCGCGGCGACGCCGCCCGACCGGAGCGTGTTGATCACCTCGGAGGTGTCGACGACCGACTCGCCGACCCCCTCGACGTTCTCCCCGGAGGCGAACAGCAGGCCGACCCGCCGGGCGATGGAGTCGTTGATGCTGTCGAACCCCTCCTCGAGGCTCTCGCCCGACGAGTGCCACGCGTCGTTGTCGATGAGGATCGTCGCGTCGGCCTCGCGGACGAGCGTCTTGAGCGACCGCCCGGCGTTCACCTGGTACATCGCTCCTTCGCCGCGGCCGGGCAGGATCCCGATGGCGTACACCGGCACGTCGTACACCTTGTTGAGTTCGCGTGCTAGGACCGGCGCCCCGCCGGACCCGGTGCCGCCCCCCAGCCCCGCGACGACGACGATCGCCTCGGCCTCGGCCGTGATCCGGCCGTCGAGCGCGGACATCACTTCGCCGGCGTCCGACTGCATCACGGCCGCGCCCAACTCGTTGTCGCCGCCGACGCCGTGCCCCTTCACGCGGTCCTGTCCCACGAGGACCGTGTCGATGTCGAGCGGCTGGAGGTCCGCCTTCGCGCTGTTGACGGCGAGCGCTCCCTTGACCGCGTCGAAGCCCATGTCGTGGTCGAACTCGACCAGCGAGGAGGTGACCTTGCCGCCGGCTTGGCCGACGCCGATGAGGACCGTCTTCATGCGTCTGCCCCTCGCGCACCACACCGCTTCAATGTTCGCACGGGCCCCGTCGGCGCTCCCGTCCGGGCGGCGCCGCCTCCGTCCGACGCGGAGGTTGAAGTACGGAGCCGGGGCCACCGACGGCGTGCCCCGCCCGAACCGCCGACGACCCGACGCGGCGACCGACGACAGCCGGCACGCGGAGCCGACCGCCTCGACCGCCCCGTCCGACCGCTCGCTCGACGCCCGGCTCGCGGCCGTCGAGCGCGCGATCGGCGACGACACCGGGGAGGCGACTCCGCCCCCGGAGACGACCGGAGCGCTCGCCCCGACGACATCGAGGCCCGCGTCGCCGACTTGGAGGACACCGTCGCCGACCTCGAGGCGGCGACGCAGGCGCTCCGCGGCTACGTCGGGTCGATCCGGTCGGTCAACGACCGAGTCGAGGCCACGGCCGACCGGGCACTCGCGGTCGCCAGCGAACAGTCGCCGGCGTCCGGCTCACCGGACTCGGCCGCGTCCGCCGCGGACGCCGAGCAGCCCGCCGGCCGCGCGGCGGCCGAGTCGGACCCGCCGCGGGCCGACCGCGACGACGACGACACGGGGCGGGGCCACGACCCGCGGGGGCCGCCGACCCGGGGACGGGCGGCCTCGCCCGACCGCGGCGACCGGGCGGACGCCGAGGCCGACGGGTCGGACGAGCGATCGGTCGCCGACGCGCTCCGCGACGTGCTGTGATCCGCGTCGTCCTCGCGGTCGCGGTGACGGCCGCGCTCCTCGCGGCGGCGCTTCCCGCGGCCGAGGACGCGCGGGTCGAGCGGACGCTGGCGGCTCTCGACCGGGAGCGGGCGAGCGTGGACCGCGCGGCCGCCGCGCTCGCGCGGGGCGAACCCGCCCGCGGAGCCGGCGTCGGCGCGCTCCCGACGGCCCGACGGGTGGTGGCGGTCACGCTCCCGGACCGGTCGCTCGCGTCCGCCGCGGTTCGGTCGCTCGCGCTGTGCCCGTCCCGCGGTGACGCGGGCTCGGCGACGCTCGTAGCCTCGGTCGAGGGCACGGCGACGGTTCGTGCCGACCTGTCCGCTCGGGTCGTCCTCCCGGCCGGCGGGGTCGTGTTGTCGACGCCGGGGACCCACCGACTCGTCCTCGAACCGGTCGTCCGAGCGGGCGACCGCCGCGTCGCCGTCAGCGCGGGCGCGGGCCGACCGGACGGGGAGGGCGGCGGAGGTTCAAGTAGCCGAACGCGGCCACCGGCCCCATGCGACTCCTCGACCGCCTCCGGGGACGGGGCGACGACGGCGAGCCCGACACGGACGACTGCTGCTGCCGGGTCGCGATCGACGACACGGCGGGCCCCGCCGCCCTGACCGACGAGACCGTCCTCCGCGTCGACGCGACCGACTGTCCCGGCGGCGACCTCGCCGGCGACCCCGCCTGCCGGGCCGCCGTCGTCGACGCGCTGGCGGCCCGCGCCGTCGACCTCGTCCGCGTCGAGGCAGGCGGGCGGCACCGCTTCTACGCCGACGACGCCGCGGCGTTGCTCTCGGCCGCCGGCCGGTTCGCCGACGCGGTCGCGGTCCGGGACGACGACCTCGCGGAACGCGCGCGCACCGACCCGCTCGGCGTCGCCCGCGAGGCGACGGGCAGAGCGGGACCGGTGTCGCGCACGGTGGCCGAGTGCGGCCTGGCGGCCGCGGCGGACGCGGCGGCCGCGGCGGCCGCGACGAGCGGGTACGACGGGGCGCTCGACCCGGGCGTCTCGCCGGCCGTCGCGCTCGGGCGCACCCGCCCCACTCCGCCCGCCGACGCGACGCTCGTGGACGCCGTCGACCTCGACACCGGTGCCCGGGCCACCCGCTACGACCGCGCGGACGGCTCGGGGCTGTACCACCTCCGCCCGCCGAGCCGCGACTTCTCGACGCGCGAGCGACGGGTCCTCCGCGGGGCGGAGCGGGCGCTCGCGGACGGGACCGTGCCGCCCGGGAGCCGAGCGCCGGCGCGGGCGGTTCGACGGGTCCTCGACGGCGAGGAGGTTCGATCCTCGACCGACCAGCGGGACGTCCGGATGCGGCCGCTCGCCGACACGCTCCGACGACACACCCGCGGGCTGGGGACGTTGGACCACCTGTTCGCGGACCCGCGTGTCACCGACGTCACCCTCGCCGCGCCGCCGACCGAGGGGCCGGTCAGGACGGTCGTCGACGGCGACCGGCTGGCGACGAACGTCCGGCTCTCGGCCGCGGACGTGGCCGCGCTGTCGGCACGCGTCCGCGCTCGCAGCGGGCGGTCGCTGTCGCGCGTCTCGCCGACCGCCGACGCCGCCCTCGACGACGTCCGCGTCGCGGCCGTGGCGCCGCCGGCGAGCGACGGCACGGCCTTCGCGTTCAGGCTCCGCGACGACGACCCGTGGACGCTCCCGCGACTGGTCGCGTGCGGCTCCGTCCCGGCACCCGTCGCCGGGCTGTTGTCGGTGGCCGTCGAGCGCGGGGCGGCGGTGCTGGTCGCCGGGCCGCGGGGCGCCGGCAAGACCTCGCTCCTCGGCGCGCTGTGTTTCGCAGTGCCGCCGGCGACCCGGACGGTCCTCGTCGAGGACACCCCCGAACTCCCGGCCGAGGCGCTCGCTGCCGCGGGTCGCGACGTCCAGCGGCTCCACGCGGGGAACGACGTCGGGGACGCGCTGACGCCGACGGCGGCCGTGCGGACGGCGCTCCGACTGGGCGAGGGTGCGCTGGTCGTGGGCGAGGTCCGCGGCGAGGAGGCGCAGGCGCTGTACGAGGCGATGGGGGTCGGCGCCGCCGCCGACACGGTGCTGGGGACGATCCACGGGACCGGCGGGGAGTCCGTGCGCGAACGGGTGGTGTCCGACCTCGGGGTCGCGCCCACGGCGTTCGCGACGACCGACCTCCTCGTGACGCTCGGCGAGGACCGCCGCGTCGCGTCGGTCGAGGAGGTTCGCGGTCCCGAACGCGACGACTTCGCCCCGCTGGCCGCCCGCGACGGCGCCGACGCCGCGGTGACACCGACGGTCGACCGCGGCGAGAGCCGTGTCCTCGCCGCGCTGGCGGGCCCCGAGGAGACGTACGCGGACGTCCGGACGGCCGCGACAGCCCGCGGCGAACGCCTCCGGGAACTCGCCGCGGCCGACCGGACGGGCGTCGACGCGGCCGCCGGCCGGGACGACGGATGACGCGCGGCCGTCGCCGAGCGGCCGCCCTCGCGGTCCTGCACGCGCTCGCGGACGCCTGTCCGGCCCCGCTCGCACCGACCGATGCCGACGCCGACGTCGATCCGGGGCTCGCCCGCGCGTGTCGGTTTCTCGACCCGGATCTCTCCGCCGACGCGGTCGCCGCGGCCGCCGTGTCGGCGGGCCTCCTCGGGGGTGCGGTCGGGGGTGTCGGCGGGCTCGGTATCTGTGCGCTCGCCACACCCGGGTCGGCGCCCCCTCGGTCCGGCCGTCGTCGCCGCGTCCGCGGCCGGGGCCCTCCTCGTCGGCTCCGCGGCGTCCGCGACGGTCCGTCGGACGCCGGTGGCGCTGGCGGCCCTCCTCCGGACGCGGGCCGTCGCCGACGCGCCGACGGTCGTGAGTTCGCTCGCGCTGTCGCTGCGCCTCGCGCCGGTCCCGGAGCGGGCGGTCCGGTTCGCCGCCGGCGTCGACGACCGGCCGCTGTTCCGGAGTCTCCGACGCCACGGCCAGCGGGCGAGCGTCGAGGGGGCGGCCGACGGCGGGCTCCGGTCGTTCGCCGACGAGTGGGCGGACCGAGCGACCGCGCTCGACCGGGCCGCCGCGCTCCTCGTCGAGGCCCTCGAGGCCGACACCGACGGCGACCGCGCGCGGCTCCTCGACCGGTCGGTCGCGACCGTCGAGACGGCCATCAGCGACCGCGCGGCCGCCTTCGCCGGGGAGCTCCGGGGGCCCGTCACCGGACTGTACGCGTTCGGGGTGTTGCTGCCGCTCGCGCTCGTCGGAACGCTCCCGGCCGCCGTCGCCGCGGGCGTCCCCGTGCCGCCGGCCGCGTTCGTCGCCGTGTACGACCTGCTGCTCCCGCTTGGACTGGTCGCGGCGAGCGTGTCGGTGCTCGGCCGGCGCCCGGTGTCGCTCCCGACGCCACGGGTGCCGGGGGCGCATCCCGGCGTCCCCGACCGGCGGGGACACGCCCTCGCCGGTGCGGCCGCCGCGGCGGCGGCCGGGTGGGCGCTCGCCCCCGTGCTGGTGGGCGCGTGGGGCCGCCCGATCCTCGCGGTCGGCGCCGGCGCCGGCACCGCGCTCGTCGTCCTCCTCCACCCGTACCGCGCGGTCCGCCGGCGCGTGCGACGACGCGACCGCGGACTCGGCGACGCCCTCGCCGTGCTCGGCAGGCGGGTCGCCGGCGGACAGCCGGTCGAGGCGGCGCTCCCCGCGGTCGCGGACCGGCTCTCGGGGCCGACCGGGGAGGCGTTCGCGGCGGCGGCCCGGCGGCGGCGCGCGCTCGGCACGTCGGTTCGGCGCGCGTTCGTCGGTCCCGACGGGCCGTTCGGGCCGCGTCGCTCCGTCGGGCCCGTCGCCGCGGCGGCCGTCGCGGCCGTCGGGGCGGCGGTGTCCGCGGGCGCTCCGGCGGGGAGGCGCTCGTCGGCCACGCCGAGCGGCTGGACGCGCTGGCGGCCAGCGAGCGGGAGGCGCGGCGCGAACTCGGGAGCGTCACGCGAACGCTCCGGGACACGGCGGCGTTGTTCGGCCCGCTGGTCGGCGGCGCGACGGTCGCGCTCGCCGGCCGGCTCGACGGCCTCACGGGACTGGGCGCGGCGGGAGCTCCGACGAGCGGAGCGGCGGCGGGCGGCGGGGCCGCCGCGGGCTCCACGACGGCGCTGTCCGTGTCGCTCGTGGGGCCCGCGGTCGGCCTGTACGTGCTGTCGCTGGCCGTCGTGTTGACCGCCCTCGCGACCGCGCTCGAGTACGGCCCGGATCTCGTCCGCACGGGCTACCGGGTCGGCATCGCGCTCCTGACGGCCACCGGCGCGTTCGTCGCCGGCCACCTCGTCGTCGCGGCGCTGGTCGGGTGACCCGACCCGAGCGTTCAAGTACGGAAACGGGACCACCCCGTCGCGTGTTCGACGCACCCCTCGAAGGCTGGTACGCGTGGCTCGGACTCGCCGTGGCGGCCGCGGCGTTCCTGGGCGTCGTCGCGTCGCTCCCGACCGCCCCGCCGCCGGACGCGGCCGACGTGGCCGCCACGGTCGAGACGGTCGCCGCGGCCGACCCGCCGGCCGCCGCGCGGTACCGACTCGGCGCCGACGCCGTCCGGATCACGACGGGGACGGTGGCGCTCCGATCGGACGGCGGGACGGCGACGGCCCGGCTCGCCGCCGCCGGCATTGTCCCGGTTCCGGCGGCGACCCCGCTGGCCGGCGTCGTGCTCGGCGACCCGCCCGGGCGGGCGTTCGACTCGCCCGACGCGTTCGCCGACGCGGTCGCGGACGCGAGGGCGACCGCCGGACGGGACGCGAACTGGACCGCCGGCCGGACCGTCCACGTCCGGCACGTCTCGTGGGGGGAGACGGATGTCACGCTCGTCCACGTCCCGTGAACGGCGCCGGGGGCAGGCCCAGCCCACCGTCGCGCTCGCGGCCGTCCTCGCGCTGTCGCTCGGGCTGTCGGCGTACGCCGTCGTGCTCGGCGGCGTTCCGGACGGGAGCGACCGCCCCCGGGCCGCCGCGACGCTCGACCGCGTCCACGACCGCGTGACCGTCGCCGGCGTCGTGTCCCCGGACCGACTGCTCGCGCTCGACGCGGCCGCCCTCCGCGACGCGGCGCGGGCGAACGTCACCGTATCGGCCGGGGGTGACCGCTGGACGGTCGGCCCGCCGCGACCGTCGGCCCCCGGCACCTCGGACCGCTCGCTATCGGGCGTCGCGCGCTCGGAGCGCCGCGTCGGCGTCGCGCTCGGCCCCGGACGGGTCCGCCCCGGACGACTCGCCGTGACGGTGTGGGGATGACCGGGTCGCTGCTGGACGTCTGTCTGGCGCTCCTGCTGGTGAGCGCCGCGGCGGTCACCGTCGTCGACGTCGACACCGGCGGCGGCCACACGGGGGTCGAGACGGACGACAGAGCCGGCGGGGCTGCGGACACCCTGCTCGCTACGACGGCGACGATCGGCTACAGCGTCGGCCCGAGCGACGACCCCTCGTCGCCCGAGGCGGAGCGGGTGGCACACGCGACGTTGGCGGAACACCTCGCGCGGGCCGCCGTCCGGTCGGCGACCGTCGAGGGCACCCGCCTCTCCTCGACGCCCGACGACTACCTGCGGGCCGTCCGCGGGCGCGTCGCCCGCACGCTCGGGCCGCGCACGTCGGTCCGCGTCCGGTGGCGGCCGCTCCGCGGCGTCGGCGTCGCGGGCGGGGTCCGCGTGGGCCCGCGTCCGCCGGCGGCGACGCCGATCAGTGCCACCCACGTGACGGTCCCGGTCGGCCGGGCACTCGACGGAGGCGGGACGCGAACCGCGGCGGCGACGACCGTCGAGGTGCTGTTCCCGCCCGAACGGATCGCGGCCGCGGCGCGGGGCGACACGCCCTCGACGGCCGCGGTCGTCGACCGGTACCGGCGTGCCGGCGAGAGCCTCGGCGTCGACGCGGTCACGCCGCTCGAACGCGGGGGTCCCGAGCGAGCGAACCGGGTGCTCGCCGACGCGCTCGCCGCGCGCACGACCGAAGCGCGCGGGTCGACCGCGGCCGCCGGGCGCGAGCACACGCCCCGTCGAGTGGTGATCGTCGTCCGGACGTGGGAGCCGTGAGCGGGCGCGACGCCGACCGCGGGCGCGTCCCCTTCGCGCTCGTCGGGGTCGTCCTCCTGTTGGGGAGCGTCGCGTACGCGAACACCCTCGCGCTCTCGGGGCCGGTCGTGGTGGACACGGCGGCCGAGGACGCGCTCGACCGCGCGGAGGCCGCCGGTCGCCCGGCCGTCCGGGCCGCCGCGACCGCCGCGGCGCGGACGGCGGCACGGAACCCGGTCACGGAGCCGGCGAACACGACGTACGGGCGCGCGCTGGACCCCGCAAGTCCGTTCCGCGACGCGCTCCGACTCCGGGTCGCGCTCGCCGTGGCGACGGCGGTCGAGCGGTCGACCGCGCGCGTCGGCGGGGTCACCGCCCGCGGCTCCACACCGGGCGTCGACTCGACGGCCGACGCCGCCGCCGCCATCGACAGCGTGCGGGTCGAACCGCTCGCCGACGGCACGGCGATGCGAGTGGTCGTCCGCGACGTCACCCTGACGGCCCGGCGCGACGGGGCGACCGTGGCCACGCGTCGCGTGAACTACAGCGTCGCCGTCGCGGTGCCAGTGCTGGCGATGCACGAGCGGACCGAGGCGTACGAGCGGCGGCTGAACAACTCGCCGTTCGAGGGACCGGGGCTCGGGCGGGCGCTGACGTGGCGGCTCTGGGCGATGGCGCAGGCGCGGGGCGCCGCCCAGTACGGCGGCGCGCCCGTGACCAACGTGCTCGCGAACCGGCACGTCGAACTGTCGACGAACGCCGCCGCGCTCCGGGCGCAGGCGGCCGCGTTCGGCCGAAGCGATCCGGCGGGCCGGGCGGCGCTCGTCCGGGCGACCGGCCGCGTCGCCGCACGCGACGTGCTCGTCCCCGCGATGGATCGCGGCCCCGCGTGGGCCGACCGCGTGCTGGGCGCGGCCGACCGCGCGACACGCGGGTCGTCGGCCCCGGAAGTCGGCGCCGGCGACCCGGCCGTCGGCGGGGCGAGGCCCCGCCGCTCCGCGTCGGGGTGAACCGCACCGCCGACGAGGCGTTCCTCGCGGTCCTCGACGGCGAGGCCGCGGTCGGCCTCGACGACGTCGTCGCCGGCGCCTACCGCGCGGAGGCGACGAGACGTGCGACCGTCCTCGGGCGGACCGCAACCGCGCTCCCGGAGCCTGACCCGCCCGGCCCGAACTGGACGTTCCGCTCGGCGTCGACGGAACGCGAGTACGCCGTCGTGGAGCGGTCGTCCGACCCGACGCCGGCGGCTCGCGCCGTCGCGGACGAGCGACGGACGGTCGCGGTCCGCCACCGCGTGACCAGACGGTGGGGCCGCGACGGCACCGTCCGCGAGACGACCGCCGTGCGGACGACTCGGTACCGCGTCCGCGTCGTCGTGGACGTGCGGTACGATCCGGCCGGCCTCCCGGGCCCGGGACGACCGACGGATCCGGTGTTCGTCCGCGGCGGCGCGGTCGACGGGCCGAACCTCGCCGACGTGCCTCGCGAGGCGCGGGGGACGCTCCTCTCCGACGGCGGCGCGGACCGCGCGGCGTTGGCGGCGGTCCGCGGGGGCGGCGGCGTCGAGCAGCGAACCGTGGCGGGGACGCCGCCCGAGGAGCTCCGCGACTGGATCCAGGCGGACCTCGCGGGGCTGCGCGACCGGGTCCGCGACGTCTCCGTGGCCGTGCCGCGCGACGCGGTCGCGGCGGGGACGGCGAACGCCCCGGCCCGGCTCGCGGCGACGCTCCGCGACCGGCGTGCCGCCCTCGTCGACGCGCCCGCCGCGTACGACGGCGCGGCCGACCGTGCGCGGGTCGCCGCCAGGGCCGCGTACCTCGACGCCGTGATCGCCACGCTGACGGCACGAGCCGACGCCGCGGGACGCCGCAACGACGCGTACCGCGACCGTGTCGGCGGCCTCCGGTCGGCGGCCGACGGCGGCCTCGACGACCTCGCGCGCATCGCCGCCCGCGGCACCGCCCCCGAGCCGTCGCCGGTCGGCGAGTGGCACGCCGGCGAGGTGACGTTCACGCCGCGGACGACGCCGGGGTACCTCCCCGTGGCCGCCGTCGACGCCACACACGTCGACAGCGTCGAGCCGGGGACGAGCGGCCACCCGCTGGTCGCGCGCAACACGAACCTGTTCGCGCTGCCGACCGGCGACGCCGCCGACACCGTCACCGACGCCGTGCTCCCGACCCGCCGGACGGCGTCGCTCGCGCGAGCGGGTCGGGTCCTCGTCGCGGGCGACGACGCGACCGGATCGCGGGCCGCGACGGAGGGGACCGCGCCACCCTGCGACGCCGCGTCGCCGCGGCGTTCCCGACGGTCGAGGCCCGCGCGGCGACGGTGCTCGTCGAGGAGACGACCCTCTCACGGCGGGAGCGCGTCGCGGCCGTCGATCGGGCCTCGGCACGGTGGGCCACTCCCGGCCGTCGGGTCCGTGCGGCGGTGAACGGCTCGTACGCGACCGCTCTCGGCCGCGAAGCCGCCGCCGCGGGCGACCTCTCGCCCGCCGACCGCGACCGCCTCGCGACCCGGCTCCGCGTCGAGGTGGCGGCGGCGGCCACCGACGCGAGCGTGGCCGTCCCCGAGGGGTCCGGGCCGGCGCCGTCGACGAGACGCGCGAACGGCGGCGCGCCGCACTCCGCCGCACGGCGACGACGGCCGCCGAGAACGCTACCCAGCGGCTGTACCGCAAGTACGCGGGCGGGAAGCTCCCGCCCGTGCTCGCTGGGCTGCCGGTCGCGCCGGTCCCGGGCTACTGGTACGCCACCGCGAACGTGTGGGACGTGGAAGTGGCGGGCGCGTACCCCCGGTTCACGCTCTCGGCGCCCGCGCCGGGACCGGACGGCGCCGACGGCCGGATCCGGTACGTCCGCGACGGGTCGCCCGTCACGCTCGACGTCGACGGCGACGGGACCGCCGACCGCCTCGGACGGAACGAACGCGTCGCCTTCCGGACGTGGACCGTCGTGGTCGCCGTCGTGCCGGCCGGCCCGGCCGGCGTCGGCGACGTGAACGGCGATGCCGACGAGCGCTCGCCCGGCTGGCCGTGTCCGTGGGCCGTCGCCGCCGACCGGCCGCCCGACTCCCGGGCGAACTGCCCCGCGACGGCGCCGGAGTGACAACGGTTTTGCCGGCGCGGGGACCAGAGGTCGGTATGCTCTACGACGCCCTCGACGACACGGCCGGGGCGACCGCAGGCGACCTGTTGTCCGCGTACGCGCGGGAACTGTCGGCGGCCCTCGAGGGCGCCGACGCGGCCGCCGTCGCCGACGACACCGGCGTCGACGAGGCGACCGTCGCGGCGATGGCGAGCGGCGACCCCGACGCGGTCGCGGCCGTCCGGTTGGAGGACGCGGCGGCGGTCCTCGAACGCTCGGCGGGGGTCCCCGCCCACGACATCGACTACGAGGTCCGCGACCACCTGATGATGGGGATGATGACGGCGATCCTCGACGTCGACACGATCGCCGCCGAGATCGACGCCGACCTCACCGGGCAGGAGGTCCAGCAGGCGCTGGAGGGCCGCACCCGGCTCACGCTCGGCGAGCTCGCGGAGATGCAGGCGCTGATCGTCGACCGGAGCCCCTGACCCATGCACGTCACCGTCGTCGGCTGTGGCTACGTCGGCCTCGAACTCGCCCGCCAACTCGTGGAGCGCGACCACGAGGTCGTCGGGGTGCGACGCTCCGAGTCGGGGCTCGACGCCGTCGCCGGGACGGGCGCGACGGCGGTCGCCGCCGACGCGACCGACCCCGACTCGCTGGCGGCGCTCCCGGACACCGACGCGGTGGTGTTCGCCGCCAGCTCCGGCGGCCGCGGCGCCGCGGCGGCGCGCGCCGTCTACGTCGACGGGTTAGCGAACGTCGTTCGCGAGTACGCCGAGCGTACCGCGACGCCCGACCGGCTGGTGTACACCTCCAGCACCGGCGTCTACGGCGACCACGGCGGGGACTGGGTCGACGAATCGACGCCGCTCGAGCCGACGACCGACAAGACGCGCGTGCTCGCCGAGGCCGAGCGCGTAGCCCTCGCGGACGCGGACGCCGCCGGCATCGACGGCACCGTGGCGCGCTTCGCCGGCCTGTACGGTCCCGACCGGTACCGGCTCGAACGGTACATCGAGGGGCCGGTCACCGAGGGCTACCTGAACATGGTCCACCGGGACGACGCGGCGGGAGCGGTCCGCCACCTGTTGGTCGAGGACCTCGCGCGCGGCGAGCCCGTGCTCGTCGTCGACGACGAGCCGGCGGACAAGTGGGCGTTCGCCGACTGGCTCGCCGACGAGTGCGGGGTCGACCGCCCCGAGAAACGCACGACGGAGGAGCGCATCGCGGCCGGCGACCTCTCCGAGCCCGCCGAGCGCCGGGTCCGCACGAGCAAGCGCTGTTCGAACGCGTACCTCCGGGAACTGGGCTACGGCTTCCGGTTCCCGACGTACCGCGAGGGGTACCGTGACGCTATCGAGGGCTTTCTCGCCGGGTAAGGGAGTAGTACCTTCATATGTGGGGGCCGTATAGCGCCGTTATGGCACAGGTGAGCACGCGGGCCTTCCAGCAGAGCTGGGAGCTGGTGGCGGCGAACCCCCGGCTCGTCGTGGCGGTCGCCGGGGGCGCGCTCGCGCTGGTCGCCGCGCTCGCGCTGTACCGCCGGCTCCGCCGCACGCCCGGCGAGCGCTTCCGTGCGCTCCTCGCCGGGCGCGAGACGGTCAGCGTGCTCCTCCACCCGAACCCCGACGCCGACGCGATGGCCGCCGGCATCGCCATCGCCGAACTCGCCGACAGCGTCGACACGGAGGCGACCATCCAGTACCCCGGCCAGGTGCGCAGACAGGAGAACCGCGCGTTCCGAACCGTCCTCGACGTGGAACTCGACCGGATCGAACACGTCTCCGACCTCACGAGCGAGGCCGTCGTCCTCGTCGACCACAACGTCGCGCGCGGGTTCGCGGGCGCCGACGGCGTCCTCCCGTTCGCGGTCGTCGACCACCACCCCGGCGAGGGGAGCGGGGAGGCGTACACCGACGTCCGAACCGACTACGGCGCCGCCGCCAGCATCCTCGCGGAGTACTTCCGCGACACCGGCGCGACGCCCATCCCGCCGGACGCCCACGAGACGGAGGTCACCGGCGCGAGCCTGTCGACCCGGACGGCGACCGGGCTCCTCTACGGGATCATCTCCGACACCAACCGCCTGACCCGCGGCGCCTCCGCCGCGGACTTCTCGGCGGCCGCGTACCTCCAGCCCGGCGTCGACGAGGACAAACTGGAGCGCATCGCCGACCCCGCGGTCAGCACGGAGGCGCTCGACGTGAAGGCGCGCGCCATCGCCGGCCGGGAGGTGCGGGGCTCGTTCGCCGTCAGCGACGTCGGCCGCGTGTCGAACGTCGACGCCATCCCGCAGGCGGCCGACGAACTCGTCGGGCTGGAGGGCGTCACGGCGGTGGTCGTCCTCGGCGAGAAGGAGGGGACCGTCCACCTGTCGGGGCGCTCGCGCGACGACCGCGTCCACATGGGGCGCGCGCTCGAGGGCGCCGTCGGCGACGTGCAGAGCGCCTCCGCGGGCGGCCACGCCCGCATGGGCGGCGGCCAGATCGGCCCGCAGGTGACCGCCGACGGCAGCGAGGAGGTGCCGGTGCTCGGCCGCGAGGCGCTCATCGACCGCCTGTTCGACGCGATGGACGGCGAGCGCTGACCGCCGGATCCGCCCGCGCCGCCGCCGAGCGACAGCCCTTTTCCCGCCCGCCGTGCTCGCTTCGTCATGGCAACTTCGAGCGGGACGTGGGGGTACCGCGACCGCTTCGGCGACCGCTTCGGTCGCACCTACTTCCGCCGGTTCGGCCCCGGCGTCGTCTCCAGCGTCGGCGCCGGCACCTACCTCGGCGACCCGACGGACGCCGTCGACGACCGCTACCGGGCGGCCCTCGCCGCCGCCCTCGCGAACGGGATCAACCTCGTCGACGCGGCGAGCAACTACCGCTGCGGCCGCTCGGAGCGCGTCGTCGGCGCGGCGCTCGACGAGTCGGGCGTCGACCGCGAATCGGTCGTCCTCGCCAGCAAGGCCGGCTTCCTCCCGTTCGACGGCGAGCGCCCCGCCGACCCCTCGCGGTACGTCCGCGAGACGTTCCTCGACACCGGCCTCGTCGACGCCGCCGACCTCGCGCACGGCAGCCACTGCATCGCCCCCGACTTCCTCGACGCGATGCTCGACCGATCGCTGGCGGCGGTCGGCGTCGACCGCCTCGACTGCTACTACGTCCACAACCCCGAGACCCAGTTGGCCGTCCGCGACCGCGAGGCCGTGTACGACCGGCTGGAGGCCGCCTTCGAGACGCTGGAGCGGCGCCGCGCCGCGGGGGCGTCGGCGCCTACGGCGTCGCGACGTGGGAGGCGTTCCGCGTGCCGCGCGACCACGACGCCCACCTCGATCTGGCGGCGGTGCTCGCCCGCGCCGAGGCGGCCGCCGAGACGGTCCGGGACGACCCCGCCGACCACGGCCTCCGGGCGGTCCAACTCCCGTTCAACGTCCGGATGGCCGACGCGTTCACCGTGGCCGCACACGACGCCGACGCCCCCGACGGCCCGGTGAGCGCGCTGGAGTTCTGCCACCGGGAGGGACTGTCGGTGTTCGCCTCGGCCAGCATCGGACAGGGCGACCTCGCCGTCGAGGGCGCGATCCCGGCCGAAGTCGCCGCGGAACTCGCCGGCGACACCCCCGCCCAGCGGGCGCTCAACTTCGCGCGGTCGGCGCCGGCGGTCACCGCGGCGCTGGTCGGCTGCGGCCGGGTCGAGCACGTCCGCGAGAACGTCGCCGCGGGGACGTTCGACCCGCTGGGCGCGTCGGCGTTCGACGCGGTGTTCGAGTAGGGCGAGTCACCTGAACGCGAGCGTCGCGAACATCGCCGCCTCGCCGAGCAGGATGGCGCCGGTGACGACGCCGACGGCGAGCGCGCCGTCGACCGACCCGGCGGTACGGAGCAGCGCCCCCACCGGCACCGGCAGCGTCGCGAGCAGGAGAATGCCCGCCGACAGCGTCGCCATCGACCGGGAGCGGTAGCGATAGGCGGCCCGCGCGGCCTGTCCGGCGACCGTCGCCGACAGCGCGACCACGACGCCGGCGGCCGAGAGCACCGCCACGCTCGACTCGTAGCGGGCGGCGAGGGCGACCGTGGCGACCGCCGCCGCCAGCGCGAGCGCGACGACGACGGCGTCCCGGGCGGCGACCGCCTCCCGCCAGCGGTGGCCCTCCGTCCTCGGGTCGCCGTACATGGCGACGAGGAGCGCGAGCAACCCCGCCGTCTGCAACACCGGCGGGGCGGCGTCGCGCGCGACCGCGGGGACCGTCCCGACGACGAACACCCGGAACGGGAGGGGCGCGACGGCGACGAGGACGAGTCCGACGACGAACGCCCGCAGCGACGGGTCGCCCCGACGCCGGTAGCGGACGACGGCGAGCGTCGCGGTCGCGACGCCCAGCAGCACCGAGAGGGCGACCGCCGCGACGAACACGCCGACGAACGGCTCCGGCACCGTGGCGGCGGCGTCGGCCTGTGCGGGCGGGGCGAGCGGAACGGCGGCCGCGGCGGCGGCCTGTGGGGGTGCGACGGTGATCATGGTCCGTTGAGTCGTTCGAACAGCCGGTTCAGTCGGTCGACCGCGTCGTCCTCCACGGGATGGCGGTCGACGCTGACGGTGAAGCCGTCGGCGTCGAGGTCGACGGTGACGCGGTCGAGGCGGGCGCGGTACGTGCTGAAGTGGTGGCCGTCGGGGTCGATCTCGCGACTCTCGGCCACGAGGTCCAACGCCACCAGCCGCTGGGCGCGTCGGTACACCGTCGAGCGCGAGCCGTCGATCCGGTCGACGAGCTCGTCGGCCGACAGCGGCTCGCGGGCGGTGTGGGCGAGGATCGCCCTGGCGTGGGGGTCGTCGAGGACGGCCGCGACCGACGCCAACTCGTCGGTCGCGTCGTCCGCGACCTCGCCGGTGTCACCCTCCTCGCGCATCTGTCGGGGTCTCTCGGTCGTGGGCCATCAGTCCGCCGGCTTCGTGCGACACCGGTTCCCCCCGGTCAGAGGTCCCGCCCCCGGAAGCGGAGGTAGCCGACGACGACGGGGAGCGCGGCCCAAGCGCACAGGACGAGCGCGGCCGCCGCGTCCGACAGGTACCACGGGACGGGGTCGCCGCCGAGTTGAGTCGACAGCGGCGCCGCGCTCGCCGCGGGCGGGCGGACCGCGAACACCGAGGCGGTCGCGCCGGTGTCGAGCGCCGCCCGCATCAACGTCTGGTACGCGCCGACCGGGGAGAGCCGTTCGAGCAGCAGGTACCACGCGGGCACCACCGCTCCCGGGAGGGTTCCGGTCGCGGCGTAGTGGACGCCCGCGACGACGGGCTGCCAGAACAGCACCAACAGCAGGTACGAGCCCACCGCGAACGCGAGCGCGCGGCCCCGGGTGGCGACGCCCGCGGAGACGCCGACCGCGAGGCCCGCGAACGCGACCCCGAGGCCGACGGTCGCGAGCGCGAACGCCGCGTAGCGTCCCGCCGGGACGCCGCCGTACAGGAGGCCGGCGACGACGCCCGACGCCGCGAACGCGACGAGGACGGCCAGCGCGACGGTCGCCGTCCGCGCCGCCAGCTTCCCCGCGACCACGGCCGCTCGCGACACCGGGAAGCCGAGGAGCAGCTTGAGGCTGCCCGAGCGACGTTCGCCCACCACGGCCACGTAGCCGACCACGATCGACGCCAGCGGGACGAGCAACACCGCCGGGAGCGACAGCGTTCCGACGGCGTCGACCGCCGTCGCGCCTTCGACGCCCAGCAGCGCGACCAGCGAGGTCCCGAGTACGGACAGGACGGTGAGGACGCCCGTGAGCCACCACACCATCCGCGACCGGACGGCGGTCCGGAGGTCGACGCGGGCGACGCCGCGGACGCTCATTCGCCCTCCCCCGTCGCGGTCGTCGCGTAGGGTCCGGCCCCGGCGGGCGCCGCTGCGGGCGCGGGATCGTCGGCTTCGTCGGTGCGCCCGGACTCGCCGACCGACGCGGCGAACAGGTCCTCCAGCGACGCCGGCTCGACGTCGACGTCGCGGACACGGCAGTCCCCGTCGAAGACGGCGCGGAGCGCGCGGACCTTCGCGTCGGCGCTCGTGCAGCGACACACGACCCGGTCGCCGTCGACGGCGACGCTCGCGACGCCCTCCAGCGCCCGGAGCGGAGCGAGGTCGGGGAGCGGGTCGGCCGCGACCGACAACGTGGCGAGCGCGCCGTACCGCTCGCGGAGCCCCGCGACGGTGTCGAGGGCGACGAGTCGGCCGTCGTCCACGATGGCGACCCGGTCGCAGGTGGCCTCCACCTGCGCGAGGTCGTGGCTGGAGAAGAACACGGTCGTCCCCCGGTCGGCCTCCGCGGCGACGATCCGCCGGAGGGCCGCGATCCCGGTCGGGTCGAGCCCCGAGGAGGGCTCGTCGAACACCAGCACGTCGGGGTCGCCCACGAGCGCCATCCCGAGCGCGAGCCGTTGGGCCATCCCCTTCGAGAAGCCGCCCGCACGCCGGTCGGCGGCGTCGGCGAGGCCGACCCGCGAGAGGACCGCCTCGGGGTCGTCGTCCCCTCCTCGGAACGACGCCGCCATCGCCACGTGTTCGCGGGCCGTCAGCCGGTCGTACAGCGCGTACCCGTCGGGGAGGACGCCGACGGCCTCCCGAACCGCGCGCGACTCGGTCGCCGCGTCCCGCCCGAGAACCGTGATCGTCCCGGCGGTGGGCCGGACGTAGCCGAGCAGCGCGTCGATCGTCGTCGACTTCCCGGCGCCGTTCGGGCCGAGGAAGCCGAACACCTCGCCCGGCGCGACCGACAGCGACAGTCCGTCGACGGCGAATGTGTCGCCGTACTCCTTGCGGAGCGAGTCGATGGTGATGGCTGACATCGACCGTCCCTTCCGCCCGGGGGGGTCGTAGCGGCGGCCGACGGTCGCTGACGGAGACAGCGACACCAACAGTTAAATACGAGAAACGAGCGCCGACGCGCCCGCCCGGCGGAACCGGGGAGGGCGACCGTGCGGGCGGGGGGGAAGGGCTGGGAGGGGTGCGGGGGTCGGGTCGGGTACTCAGCGCAGTTCTTTCCACTCGCGGCCGCAGTCGGGACACCGTCTGAGCGAGTACACCTCGTCCGGCGGGTTCTCCTTCGCCAGCGACTTGCCGCAGTCCGCACACAGCAGCCGTTCGTAGTTGTCCTTCTCCAACTCGCCCTCCCGGAGTCCCTTCCGTGTCGACTTCACGCCTCGGCGTTGTCGCGTGGGGCACAAAAACACGGCGTTGCCTGCGACCGACGCACACGGCGCCGGCGAGTCGGAAGGCTTGACCCCGGTCGCTCGAACCGGACACCGTGTCCAGGCGCCGGCTGTTCGGAACACTGTGTGCGAGCGTCTTCCTCGTCAACATGGCGCGGGTCGTGTTCGCGCCGCTGCTGTCGGAGTTCATCGACACCTTCGGCATCGGCGAGGCGACCGCGGGCCTGCTCGTCACGCTCGTGTGGGTCGGGAGCGCGGCGCCCCGGCTCCCGGTCGGCTGGCTCCTCACGCGGGTGCCCCGCCACTACGTCGTCCTCGCCGCGGGGGCCGTCCTCACGCTGGCGTCGACGTTCGCGAGCCTCGCGCCCGGCATCGACGTGCTGATGGTCGCCGCCGTGGGGATGGGGCTCGCCTCCGGCGTCTACTTCATCGCCGGCAACCCCCTCGTCTCGGAGCTGTTCCCCGAGACGGTCGGCCGCGTCATGGGGATCCACGGCACCGCGAGCCAGCTGGCCGCCGTCGCGGCCGCCCCGTTCGTCACCGTCGCGCTGGGGCTCGGCATCGCGGCCGTCGAGGGGTGGCGGGCGGTGTTCGCGATCATCGCGGTGGCCGCCGCCATCGTCACGGCGGTGCTGTTCGTCACCGCCCGGGGCGCGGACCTCCCGGAGGCCGGCGCCGACGACCGCGACCTGCTCGGCGCCGCCCGGACCGAGTGGCGCACCGTGCTCACGGGCGTTCTGATCCTCGGTGTCGCCGGCTTCGTCTGGCAGGGCGTGTTCAACTTCTACGAGCTGTACATGCTCGACAAGGGGCTGGCGCCGGCCGTCGCCCGCAACGCCCTCACCGTGGTGTTCGCGGCCGGCGTCCCCGCGTTCCTCGTCTCCGGGCGCCTCGCCGACCGCCTCCCGCACGTGCCGTACCTGCTGGGGGTGCTCGGGGCGTTCATCGCGTGCCTGTTCGCGCTCGTCACGACCACCGGGCTGGTCCCCCTGCTCGCCGTGTCGGCGCTGACGGGCTACGTGATCCACTCGCTGTTCCCCGCGATGGACACGTACCTGCTCGACACGCTCCCGGACGCGACCCGCGGCTCGGCGTACGCCGTCTACTCGGCGTCGATGATGATCGTGCAGGCCGCCGGGTCCTCGGTCGTCGGCGCGCTCCGGGGCGCCGGGTTCGCCTACGACGTCGTGTTCGGGACCGCCGCGGCCGGGTTGGTCGTCCTCCTCGTCGGCCTCCTCGCGGCACAGCGTGCGTCGTGGCTCCCGGAGTGAGGGAGGGCCGCGACACCACCGCCGGGATCACGCCGCCGGCGACGCCACGGCTATTGGGGTCGTCGACGGAGGTACGGTATGTCGAACACCATCGACCCGGCGGCTCGGATCGGCCGCGTCACGCTCGCCGTCTCCGACCTCGACGCCGTCGTCGCGTTCTATCGCGACGTCGTCGGCCTCACCGTCCGCGAGCGCGACGACGACCGCGCCAGCCTCGGGACCGCCGACGCGACGCTGCTGGAACTCGACCGTGACCCCGAGGCCGGACCCCGACCGGCGGACGCCGCGGGGCTGTTCCACACCGCGTTCCTGTACCCGTCCCGCGGGGCACTCGGCGACGCGCTCGCCCGTGCCCGTGAGGCGGGGGCCCGGATCGGCGGCGCCTCCGACCACCGCGTCAGCGAGGCGCTGTACCTCCGCGACCCCGAGGGGAACGGCGTCGAGTTGTACCGCGACCGCCCGCGCGAGGCGTGGCCCGAGACCGACGGGCGCGTCGAGATGGACACGCTCCCGCTCGACGTGGCGTCGCTACTCACCGACCGCGCGGGCGAGTTCGACACCGCAGGCGACCCGGCCCCCGACGACACGACCGTCGGCCACGTCCACCTCGAAGTGACCGACCTCGACGCGGCGGAGGCGTTCTACGTCGACGCGCTCGGGTTCGACGTGCGCCAACGCTGGGAGGCCGAGGCGCTGTTCGTCGCCGCGGGTGGCTACCACCACCACGTCGGCTTGAACACGTGGAACGACCGGACCGCACCCGCGACCGGACGCGGGCTCCGCGAGTTCGAGGTCGTCGTCTCCGACGGGACGGCGCTCGGTGCAGTCCGATCCGGACTCGCCGACGCCGGGGTCGCGTTCCGCGCCGACGGCGACGCGCTCGTCGCGTCCGGCCCGGACGGCGTCTCGGTCCGCGTGCTCGTCGACTGATCCGAGGGGCCCCTTCCGTGCCGCCTCGTCGCTGGAGGTTCGTCTCGGCTCACCCATTTTGTATCGCAGTATGAGGTGTACGACTACGATCGGGCCTTCCCTGCGCGAGGTGCCCGGGGACCGAGAAACGGCCAGCAACGCCGCTCGCGGACGGGGTGGCGGCTGAAGAACGGTCGTCGAGTCGGCGTTACCGGATCTTCGTGCCGACCGGGGAGTCGCCGTACGTCGTCAGCAGGTCGGCGTCCTCGCCCGCGGCCAGCAGCATGCCGTTCGACTCGTGGCCGAACAGTTCGGCCTTCTCCAGGTTCGCGACGACGACGACCTTCGTGCCGGGGAGGTCGTCGACGTCGTGGAGCTGTTTGATGCCGGCGACGATCTGGCGCTCCTCGAGGCCGATGTCGACGGTGAGTTTCACGAGGTTGTCGGAGTCCTCGATCGGCTCTGCGGCGACGATCTCGGCGACGCGCAGGTCGAGGCCCTGGAACTCGTCGAAGCTGATGCGGTCGTCGGCGACGGGCTCGATGTCGCTCACGTCACCTTCGCCGTCCGCGTCCGACTCGTCGGTTTCGGTTCCGGCGTCGTCGGCGGTCGCCTCGGCGACCCGCGCCGCGAGCTTCTCGTTGAGTTCTTCGACGCGCTCGGCCTCGATCTTCTCGTACAGTTCCGCGGGTGCGCCGAAGTCGCGCGGCGGCGCCTCCAGCGCGGCGTCGACCGTCACGTCGTGGACGGAGCCGTCCTCGCCGAGTTGGTCCCACAACTCCTCGCTCGTGTCGGGGGCGATGGGTTCGAAGAGGACGGCGACCGCCTTCGCGATCTGGACGCAGTCGCGGATCACCTGCGCGGCGGCCTCGTCGTCCTCGCCGACGAGGTTCCACGGCTCCTCGCGCTGGATGTACTCGTTGCCGAAGCGGGCCAACTCGACCGTCGCGTTGCCGACCGCGCGGACGGAGTAGTCGTTCACGCCGGCTTCGAAGTCGTCGATCGCCTCCCGAACGCGGGCCTCGACCTCCTCGCTCACGTCCGCCTCGGGCGTCCCCTCGAAGTTGCGGTGGGCGAACAGCAGCGAGCGGTAGATGAAGTTACCGACCGTGCCCACGAGTTCGTTGTTGACACGGTCGCGGAACTTCTCCCACGAGAAGTCGACGTCCTGCTGGAACCCGCCGTTGGTGGCGAGGTAGTAGCGCAGCAGGTCCGGGTGGAACCCCTCGTCGAGGTACTCGCGGGCCCACACCGCCCGGTTGCGCGAGGTCGAGAACCCCTTGCCGCCGAGCGTCATGAACCCGCTCGCCAGCACCGCGCGCGGCTCGACGTAGTCGGCGACCTCCAGCATCGCCGGCCAGAAGATGGTGTGGTGCTGGATGATGTCGCGCCCGATGACGTGGACGATCTCGCCGTCCTCGCGCCACGCCTCCGCCCAGTCGTACTCGTCGGCGCCGACGCGCTCGGTGTACTGTTTCGTCGAGGCGATGTACTCGATGGGCGCGTCGACCCACACGTACAGGACGAGGTCGTCCTCCCCCGGGTAGTCGAACCCCCAGTCGAGGTCGCGCGTGATACACCAGTCCTGCAGCCCGTCTTCGAGCCACTGGCGGGGCTGGTTGCGGGCGTTCGAGGTGCCCTCGAGCCGGTCGAGGAAGCCGTCGAGGTACTCGGACAACTCGGAGACCTCGAAGAACTTGTGTGCGCGGTCGCGGTACTCGGCGGGGTTGCCCGAGATGGTCGAGACGGGGTCTTCGATCTCGCCGGGCTCGAGGTGGCGCCCGCACCCCTCGTCGCACTCGTCGCCGCGGGCGTGCTCGCCGCAGTACGGACACGTCCCCTCGACGTAGCGGTCGGGGAGCGGCTGTTCGTCGACCGGGTCCCACGCGACCTTGATCTCCTTCTCGTACACGTACCCCTCGGCCTCCAGTCGCTCGACGATGTCGTACGTGAGTTCGCGGTTCGTGTCGTCGTGGGTGTGGCCGTAGTTGTCGAACTCGACGCCGAACTTCGGGAACGTCTCGGCGTACTGCTCGTGCCACTCCAGCGCGAACGCCTCGGGGTCGACGCCTTCCTCGATCGCCTGCACGGCGATGGGGGTGCCGTGCATGTCCGACCCGCAGACGAACGCGGTCTGCTGCCCGAGCGATTCGAGCGCGCGCGAGTACACGTCGCCGCCGACGTACGTGCGGAGGTGGCCGATGTGCAGGTCGCCGTTCGCGTACGGCAGGCCGCACGTCACCACCGCGGGCGCGCCCGTCGGGAACGCCTCGTGTGTGGCTTGGTGGTCGCTCATGGATGTCGTGTGGTGGATGCGGGCCTAAAGCCCGCCGAATCGGGCGAGGGTCCCCGCCGTGGGCGTCGTCGAGACCGTCCCGCCCCCCGGGCTTCACGGCCGGTGGAGGCCGACGCCGTCGACACCGCGAGCCCGGACCCGGTCGAGGCGGCGACCGGCTGGAGCATCGGCGGCGTCCCGCCGTTCGGCCGCGACGAGTCGCTTCCGACGTACCCCGACGACTCGCTGCTGGACCACGACCGGATCTGGGGGCCGCAGGGACGCCGGACGCCGATTTCGCGCTGTCTCCGGCGGTATCCGCCGGATCGCGTCGCCCACGGTCGTGTCGACGTTCGAGTGGCATAAACCGCCCGCCGCGATATCGAATCGGCGACCCGCGGCCGAGTCGAACCGTTCAACACCGCGCCGGTCGTCACTGCGGCCGTGACCATCATCGACTCGCTCCCGTCGCGAGGGCTCCGTTCGGCCGAACTGGAGGCGCTGCGCGAGGCCGACAGCGTCACCGAGGCCGCGCCGCTCGGCGTCGACGACGACGACATCCGGGCGTTGGCCGTGCAGGCCGGCGACACCATCTTCGGCCTCGGCTACGACCCGGACGACGGGTGGTCGGTCGTCGACAGCCGCGAGGCGGGCGACCCGGCGGACCTCGCGGCGGTCCGCGACGCGCTGAAGAACTGGGAGGCGCGGCGGGCGGCGACGGCGCCGACCGACGACGCGGACCCGGGCGACCGGTGACGTCGTGACACGCGATTGTCCGATGTAACCCGGTTCGGATCCGAACCGCTATTAGCGGGGCGGGTGTATGGAGGAGCGATGGCAGTAGAAGAACCGCGGTCGACGGAGTCCGCCGGGTCGCTCGACGCCGGGCCGTGTCCGGTGGTCGACGCGCTCGAACAGGTCGGGTCGAAGTGGCGGCTGGTGGTGCTGCACGACCTCCTCGACGGCGAGAAGCGGTTCAACGAACTGAAGCGGTCGACGGACGCGAGCGCGCGGACGCTGTCGCGCGTGCTCGACGACCTGCGCGAGATGGAGTTCGTCGAGAAGCGGATGGAACCGGACGCCCCGGTGGCGACGTACTACTCGCTGACGCCGAAGGGCGAGTCGCTGTCGGTGGTGTTCCGCGAGGTCGAGTCGTGGGCCGGCGAGTGGCTCGACACCTGCGACGCGTAGGCCGCCGGCCGAACCGCGGGGGTTTATTCGTCCCCGTCTCGCCAGCCGAACCGATGCACCGATGAGCGGCGACGACGCTGGCGGGACGCCGGGGACCGACGACGCCTTCGAGACGACCCACGTGGTGAGCGTCGGCGACGCGCGCGCGCTCCCGCTGCCGGACGACAGCGTCGACCTCGTCGTCACGTCGCCGCCGTACCCGATGGTCGAGCAGTGGGACGACCTGTTCGCGGCGTTGGAGCCCCGCGTCGGCGAGGCGCTCGCGACCGCGGGCGAGGACGACGACCCGGCGGCCGCCGAGCGCGCGTTCGCGGCGATGCACGAGGCGCTGGCGCCGGCGTGGGCGGAGGTCGCGCGCGTCCTCGCGCCCGGGGGTCGCCTGCGTCGACGTCGGCGACGCCACCCGGTCGATCGGCGGCCGCTTTCGCCTGTGGGACAACGCGACCCGCGTCGCCGACGCGCTCGGCGCGAACGGGCTCGACCGGCTCCCGGGCGTGTTGTGGCGCAAGCCGACGAACGCGCCGACGAAGTTCATGGGCAGCGGGACGCTCCCGCCGAACGCCTACGTCACCCTCGAACACGAGCACGTCCTCGTGTTCCGCAACGGCGACGGCCGGTCGTTCGCCGCCGGCGACGACGCGCGGTACGCCTCGGCGTACTTCTGGGAGGAGCGCAACCGGTGGTTCTCCGACACCTGGGACGACCTCCGCGGCGCCGACCAGTCGCTCGACGCCGGCGCGCCCCGCGAGCGCTCGGCGGCCTTCCCGTTCGAGCTGCCGTACCGCCTGATCGCGATGTACTCGACGTACGGGGACCGCGTGCTCGACCCGTTCTGGGGCACGGGAACGACGACGCTGGCGGCGATGGCGGCCGGCCGCGACTCCGTCGGCGTCGAGCGCGACCCGCGGTTCGCGGCGGCCTTCGACGACCGCGCGGCGCGGCTGCCGGCGGTCGCGACCGAGCGCGGACGGCGTCGGCTGCGCGACCACCGGGCGTTCGTCGCCGGGCGCGCGGAGCCGCCGGGGTACGAGGCGACCCACTACGACTTCCCGGTCGTCACGAAGGCAGAACGGGAGATCCGCGTGTACACCGCCGACGCCGTCTCGCCGACGCCGGGCGGCTACCGTGTCCGCCACCGCGCGCTCGACGGCGAGGAGTGAGCGGCCGCGACGACTCGCCCGGCGGGCGCCTCAGAACAGACCGAGCGTGAGCGAGCCGACGCCGAACAGCGCGAGCGTGACGAGCAGGCGGCCGACGCTGCCGACGAACGTCGCGGCGGCGAAGCGGACGTAGTCGCGCTCCAGCACCGCGAACGCGTAGATGGAGAGCGTGTCGGGGAAGAACGGGACACACAGGGCGATGGCGAGGCCGGCGTAGCCGTAGCGGCGCGCCAGCTCGACGGTCGCGCTCTCGGACCACTCGATCACGTCGAACCGGGAGTTGCGGAGCCACCGGATGACCGGCCCGGACTCCTTGGCCTCCTGCCCGATGTGGAACGCGAACACGGAGCCGGCGGCCTTCCCGAGCCCGGAGACGATCATGATGACGGTGAGCTTCGCCCACTGCGGCAAGCCGAGGTCGAGCGGCGCCAGCAACACGATCTCGCTGACGCCGGGGAGCGCGAACGCGATCAGGAACGAGTAGACGAAGATGATCCCCAGCCCCGTCCACCCGGTCGCGGTCTCGACGAGGCGCTGGAGCCAGTCGAACGTCGGCCACCACTCGGGCATCGCGACGAGGGCCGTCGATCCGAGGAGGTCGAGCGCCGGCGCGAGCACGCCGACCGGCGGCGCGGCGGGGACGGGTGTCACGTGCTGAACCCGGTCGTACCCGAGAATAAGTCCGGTGGTTCCCGGCGAGGGTTCGTGTCGGGTCGCCGTCCGGTCGGCTACAGCAGGTCGTCGACGTCGTCGAGGAACGCCCGCAGCGACCCCCGGGAGACGTGCGGCATCACGACGACGCGGGCCTCGCCGGCGCCCGTGCGCGAGAGCCGCCACCCCCGCTCGCGGACGGCGGCGAACACCGACTCGGGGAGGTCGAACGCGACCAACGGGAGCTCCGGCTCGAAGACCGGCACGTCGCGTCCCGCGAGTTCGTCGGCGAACCACGCCGCGAGGTCGCTCGCCCGCTCGTACTCCGCGCGGTAGCCGTCGGGCCACAGTTCCCCGAGCGCGGCGGCCGCGCTCGCGACGCCCGCGCCCGACCGCGTCCCCGTGAGGCTCGCCTGCGAGGCCGTCTCCAGATACGGCGTGTCGACCGCGAGCGCGTCGAGGGCGGCGCGGTCGCGCGCCAACAGGCCGCCGGCGGGCACCGCCGCGCGCCCCACCTTGTGCGGGTCGATCGTCACGGTGTCGACGCCCGCCACCTCGAACCCCCAGTCGTGCCCCGAGAAGGGGAGGTAGAACCCGCCCCACGCGGCGTCGACGTGGAGGGGGACGCCCGCGTCGGCCGCCAGGTCGGCGAGCGCGGGGATCGGGTCGACGCGGCCGTACTCGGTGGTGCCCGCGACGCCGACGAGGAGGGCGGCGTCGTCGTCGAGGGCGGCCGCCGCGGCGTCGGCGTCGGCGCGGCCGTCGTCGTCGACGGGGACGGTCCGCAACTCGACGCCCAGGACCGACGCGGCCTTGTGGAAGCTGAAGTGCGCGGACTCGGGGGCGACGACGACGGCGTCGCCCGTGCCGCCCCCGCCGGCGCGGTCGCGGGCCGACCGGACCGCCTGGAGGTTCGACTCCGTCCCGCCGCTGGTGACATAGCCGTGGGCGGCGAGCTCGCCCGGGGCGGCGGCGTCGACGGCGTCCGGGAGTCCCGTCACGCCGGCGAGGCCGGCGACGACCTCGCGCTCCAGCTCCGCGACCGACGCGTACGTCGCGGGGTCGCCGGGGTTCGTGGCGAGGAACCGCTCGGCGGCGCGCCGGGCCGCCGGGTGCGGCTCCGTGCACATCGAGGAGAGCACCCGGTCGAACGACTGCGGGCGGCGCTCGGGGACGGACGACTGCATTCGTAGGCACAACGGGCCGAGCGGTCGAAAGGGGTTCCGGTTCGTTACCGGATGTCGTCGAGGATCAGCTTCTGTTCGGTCCGCTTGACCTCGTGTTGCACGTCGCGGACGGCGTCGATGTTGGCGGAGATGCTGGTGACGCCCTTCTCGACGAGGAAGTCGACCATCGCGGGCTTGGAGCCGGCCTGCCCGCAGATGCTCGTGTCGACACCCAACTCCCGGCACGACTCGATCACGTCGCCGATGAGCGACAGCACCGCCGGGTGGAGTTCGTCGAACCGGTCGGCGACGTTGCCGTTGTTGCGGTCGACGGCGAGCGTGTACTGTGTGAGGTCGTTCGTCCCGAAGGAGGCGAAGTCGATGCCGCACGCGGCGAGTTCCTCGATGGAGAGGGCGCTCGCGGGCGTCTCGATCATCACGCCCCAGCGGCGCTTCTCGGGGTCGATGCCGACCGCTTCCATGTGCTCGACGGCCGTCTCGACGTCGCTCGCGTCGTTGACGAGCGGGAGCATCAGCTCGACGTTGTCGTACCCCATCTCGTACAGGCGCTTGAACGCCCGCAGCTCCTGTTCGAACACGTCGGGCTTGTCGAGCGAGCGGCGGATGCCGCGCCACCCGAGCATCGGGTTGTGCTCGTTCGGCTCGTGTTCGCCCCCCTCCAACTCGCGGAACTCGTCGGTGGGGGCGTCGAGCGTCCGCGCGCGGACGGGGCGCGGGTAGAACTCCTCGGCGACCTCGCGGATGCCGGCGACGAGCTCCTCGACGTACGCGTCGGCGCCGTGGTCGGCGATGTACTTCTCGGGCGTGACGCCCAGCGACAGCACCATGTGCTCGATGCGGAGGAGGCCGACGCCGTCGGCCCCGGTCGCGGCGGCGCGCTCGGCGGCCTCCGGGATGGAGACGTTCACCTTCACCTCCGTCGCGGTCATCGGCTTGACGGGGGTCTCCGGCCGGACGGCCTCGACCGGCTCGTGTTGCTCCTCGGTCTTCGTCGCCGTCCCGCGGCGGATCGTCCCCTTGTCGCCGTCGATGGTGACCGACTGGCCGTCCGACAGCGCGCTCGTCGCCGACCCGGTGCCGACGACCGCGGGGACGCCCAACTCGCGGGAGACGATGGCGGCGTGGCTGGTCATCCCGCCCTCGTCGGTGACGATGCCGACGGCGCGCTTCATCGCGGGCACCATGTCCGGCATGGTCATCTCGGTCACGATGATGTCGCCCTCGGCGACCTGGTCGAGGTGGTCGAGCTTCGTGACGATCCGGACGGTGCCGGAGACGATGCCGGGCGAGGCGCCCAGTCCGCGCAGGATCACCTCGTCGTCGGCGCCGTCGGCCGCCGCGGTCGCGGCGCCGCTCCCGTCGCCGGCGTCGACGCCGCCGTTCGTCGCGGCCTCGCGCTCCTGTCCCGACGGCGACGACGACGCGCCGGCCGCCTCGGAGATGGTGGTGATCGGCCGCGACTGGAGCATGTACACCTCGCCGTCGTACACCGCCCACTCGACGTCCTGCGGCGTGCCGTAGTGGTCCTCGACCCGCCGGCCAAGCTCGACGAGCCGTTCGATCTCGGCGTCCTCGAGCACCCGTGCGGTCCGTCGCTCCTCCTCGACCGCGCGCTCGACGGTCTCGCCGGTCTCGGGGTCCTTCTCCATCAGGAGCTTCTTGTCGGCGACGGTCACGTCCTCGACGGCGGCCGTCTCGCGGTCGACGACGTAGTTGTCCGGGGAGACGGAGCCGGAGACGACCGCCTCGCCGAGGCCCCACGCGGCCTCGATGATGATCTCCGGTTCGCCCGTCGACGGGTGGGAGGTGAACATCACGCCCGACTTCTCGGCGTCGACCATCCGCTGGACGACGACGGCGATGTCGACCTCGCTGTGGGGGAACCCCTTCTGCTGGCGGTAGTAGATGGCGCGCTGGGAGAACAGCGAGGCCCAACACTCCTTCACGCGCTCGATCAGGGCCTCCTCGCGGACGTTGAGGAACGTCTCCTGTTGGCCGGCGAAGGAGGCGTCCGGGAGGTCCTCGGCGGTCGCCGACGAGCGGACGGCGACGAACGCGTCGCCGTCGCCCATCGAGCGGTAGGCGTCGAGCACCTCCGTGCGGACCGACTCGGGCAGGTCGGTGCCGAGGATGAGGTCGCGGGCGGTCGCCTCGGCCGCGCGCAGCGCCGCCGAGTCCTCCGGGTCGATCTCCATGGCGGCGAACAGCTCCTCGTCGATGCCCGCCTCCTCGATGAACGTCCGGTAGGTGCCCGCGGTGACTACGAACCCCGGCGGCACGGGCAGGCCCGCGCCGGTCAGCTCCCCCAACGAGGCCCCCTTCCCGCCGACGGTGTCCAGGTCGTCGGCGGTGACGTCGTCCAGCCAAAGTACAGCCATTTCGTATCGGGGAAGACCGAAGACTGAACCAAGAAGGTTCCGACCGCCGCAACCGCGAAACAATCCGTACTCGGTTCCGAGTACCTATCGAGCGTTCTCCGGCCGTCTCGGGGGTGCCGGGACGCGGGCGACGGCGGGTCGCGACCGGGGGGTTTTCGACGCGCCGTCACGCAGTCGTGGCCATGAGCGACACCGCATCGAACGGTCGGGACGGCGACCCGCCCGAGGAGCCGTACCTCGCGGCCGCCGCGGCCGACCGCTGGGACGTCCTCCGGTACGAGGAGGACCACGGCCCCGTCCACCGAGTCGTCCCCGCGGGCGCGGGGTCGTCGATCGTCACCGCCTACGAGCGGCGCGGGCGCTCGCGCCGCCGGCTCGTGCTCGCGTTGGTGCCGGTCGCGGCGGTCGGCCTCCCGGCCGCCGGCTGGCTGTTCGCCGGGACGTACGGCCTCGCCGTGGGCGCCGTCGTCGCCGCCATCACGGCGGCGATCATCGTCCGGCGCCACGTCTCGGAGGACCCCGAGGACCGCACCGACGTGCCCGACGTGGTCGACGCGAGCGCCGACGCCGAGACGGCGCGCTCGTACGGGCTGGAGAACGAGGCGACCATCGGCGACGCCGAGGCGTACCTCGCGGCGAACCCGGCGGCGACGCCCGACCGGTCGCCCGAAGACGCGCTCGAGGCGGCACAACGACGGAGCCGGTGAGCGTAGCGCGGTTCGTCGCTCACGAAGGCGTTATCGGAAAACCGTACCACAGCGACGCGGATCGGAGCCGCGGCCTCAGATCTCGATGATCTCGTCGTCGGCCGAGTCGGGGACGCGGATCGACCCCTCGAACGCGGTCACGGCGTCGCCGCCGACCGACGGCGCGGCGCCGTCGACGCGCACCCGGACCGTGCCGGGCCGGTCGACGTAGTGCCCCTGTTCGAACACCAGTTCCGCGGGGGTGTCGGAGCCCGCGGCGTCGCCCGCGCCGCCGGGGACGTCGCTCGTGTCGCCGCCGCTGAACGCGGCGAAGTGGTCGAGATACGCGCCGCAGGCGCCGCTGGCGGTGCCCGTGACGGGGTCCTCGTCGATGCCGAGGCCGGGGACGAAACAGCGCCCGTGCACCGTCGACTCCGGGCCGAGCGCGTCGAACGTGAACGCGTACACGCCCGCCGCGTCGTGCTCGGCCGCGAGCGCCTCGACGGCGTCGAAGTCGGGCGCCACGTCGCCGAGGTGTTCGAGGAAGTTCACCGGCACCACGAGGAACGGCAGGCCGGCGGTGGCGTACGCGACGGGGAGCGCCGCGCCGACGTCGCGGAACGCCTCGGGCGTGACGCCCAACACGTCGCCGAGGCGGTCGTAGTCGACGTCGACCTCGTACACCGTCGGGGGGTGCTGCGTCATCCAGACGCGCCCCGCGTCGGTCACTTCGACCTCGATCTCGCCCGCGTTCGTCTCCAGTGTGTGCGTGCCGGCGTCGATCGCGCCCGTCTCGAACAGCCGCGCGTGGAGCGCGACCGTCGCGTGCCCGCACAGGTCCACCTCGGTCGTCGGCGAGAAGTAGCGCACGCGCCGGTCGGCGTCGTCCGACGGGAGGCAGAAGGCCGTCTCGCTGGCGTTCAGTTCCCGCGCGATCGCCCGCAGCTGGTCGTCGGCCAGCCCCGCGGCGTCGGGCACCACCCCGGCGACGTTCCCCGCCGTCGGCTCCGTCGTGAACGCGTCGACGAGCGCCGCCTCCCGGCGGTCGACGTCGGTCGGATCCGGCTCATCGGTCATGGCCTCCCCTCCGCCCCGGCCCGATAAAACACCCGGTGGTTCCGCGGGCGACGGCGCGCCGCCGGGTCGACGACGGCGGTGCTCCGATCCGGGCCGCCGTCGGGCGATTCCGTCCGGTCAGTCGTCGGCGACCCCGCCGAACGTGCGGTGGACCTCGTCGCCCGCCTCGGGCAACACCGGCCCCGCGGCGACGACGTCGCTGCCGAGGCGTTCGTACACCTCGCTCGACGGGAGCCAGGAGTCGCGCCCGTACAGTTCGGCGCCGCGTTCGGCGGACGTGGCGTGGACGACCGCGCCGAGGCCGACGTGGGCGATCCCGCCCGCGCACATCGGACACGGCTCGGTGCTGGTGTACATGACGAGGTCGCGGCGCTGTGCGGGCGAGAACTCGCGGGCGGCGCGGTGCGCGAGCGTCAGCTCCGGGTGGCGACGGACGTCGTTCTCGGTCTCGACGGCGTTGCGCTCGGTCATCACGACGGCGTCCTCGGCGGCGCGGACGAGTACGGAGCCGTACGGGTCGTCCCCGCGTTCGGCGGCGCTACGTGCCAACTCGATCGCCTCGCGCACGTGGTCCTCGTGGGAACAGTCTGCGAACCGCGTCGGCAGTCGCTCGGGCGGCGTTGCCATACCACCGCTTGATCGCCGGACGCCGTGTAGCTATCGGCGTCGTGTCGGCTGCCGGAACGGTTATTGCGGCCCCGACACGCGATCGATCCGTGCCCGTCGGTCCCCCGCCGATCCCTCCGATCTCCGTCGCCGTCTGGTGGTTTCCGGTCGCCGTGGCGCTGGGCGTCACGATCGCCACCTGCACCGCGCTCGCGACCGTGTACGCCGTGACCACGGACGCGTCGGCCCGCGGATCGCGACACCCGTCCCTGTGGGGGGTCGGTGCCGTCGCGGCGTGGCCGGTGCTGTTGTGGTACGTCGGCGTGTACGCCCGGCGTCGCGACCGGGACCGCCCGACGGCGCGCCGCGAGCGCGTCGCCGCGAGCGTCGCCGTCGGCGGCTGGACGGCGCTCGTCGCGGCGGTGCTGTTCGCCCCGCCGGACCCGGTCACGCAGGTGCTGTGGGCCGCCGCGGCGGCCCCGCCCGTCGCGCTCGGCTGCTACCGACTCGCCTTCGACGCGGGCGGGTCGGGCGAGTCGCCCGCCGCGTGACGGGGCGGGGCGTCGCGCCCCGACAGGACTATCCGGGACCTCACACACGCACAGGTAATGACCGACATCCACGAGGGGCAACGGGTCGCCGTGTTGGCCGACTCGCAGAACCTCTATCACTCCGCACAGAGCGTCTACTCCCGGAACGTCGACTACGCGAAGATGCTGGAGAAGGCCGTGATGGGCCGCCAGCTCACCCGCGCGATCGCGTACGTCATCCGCGCGGACTCGCCCGACGAGGAGTCGTTCTTCGAGGCGCTGCGCGACATCGGCTTCGAGACGAAGATCAAGGACATCAAGACGTTCGGCGACGGCTCGAAGAAGGCCGACTGGGACGTCGGGATCAGCCTCGACGCCGTGACGCTCGCCGACCACGTCGACACGCTCGTCCTCTGTAGCGGCGACGCGGACTTCTCGCGGCTGTGCTCGCACCTCCGCCACGAGGGCGTCCGCGTCGAGGTCGTCGCGTTCGAGGAGTCCGCGGCGGCGGACCTGAAGGCCGCGGCCGACTCGTTCATCGACATGAGCGAGCGCGAGGACACGTTCCTGCTATGAGCGGCCACACCGGCCTCGCCGACCTCCGGGTCACCGCGGACTACCAGTTCGGCGCCGGCGCGGGCGACGCGCTGTTCCCGAGCGACGACGCGGTGACCGTCCGCCGGTCGACGAGCGGCCGCCCGCGACAGGTCACCTGCGACGACGGCCGGATCGTCTCGTACGGCACCGACGGTCGCTTCACGCTGGGCGTCGAGGGCGGCCGCCGGCTCCGATCGGCGCTGCCGCACCCGAGTTACGCCGTGGTCGTCGGCGACGAGTCAGCCCCGTTCGTGCGCGACGGCAAGAACGTGTTCGCGAAGTTCGTCGGCGAGGTGGGCGCGGACGTGCGCCCGCGCGACGAGGTGGTCGTCGTCCACGAGGACGGCACCGTGCTCGGCGTCGGCCGGGCCGAGTTGGCCGCCGCGGAGATGCGGGACTTCGCGTCGGGGATGGCGGTGAAAGTGAGGTCGGGCGCCGGTCAGGAGTGACGACGCCCGGGACGCGGGCACCCGCGCACCCCGCTCGGGGAGTGTGTGGCGACCCGAACACGCGGGCCTCCCGCGTGCGGCGCTGAGGACAGCCCGGAGAAAAACTTGTCGGCAGATCGCCGTGTGGCGGCGACCCGCCGGGGGACCGCTCACAGTGCCGCCGCCGCCGCGAGGAGCCACCCGGCGAGCGCGCCGCCGTTGACGAACGGGAGCCCGGCGTGGACGCCCCGGCGGCGGTGGACGAACGCCTGGAGCGCCGCGAGCCCGACGAGCGACCCGACCAGCGGTCCCAGCACCGCGAGGTGGAACTCGCCGACGACCGGCAGCCCGGTCGCGACGAACGGGGCCGGCGCGTACAGTTCCCAGCGGGACGCGACCCCGACGCTCGCCGTCAGCATCGCGGGGAACAGCGCGTCGCCGGCGCCCAACAGCGTCGCCGCGGGGCGTCCCCCGCCGGTGACGGTGGCGGTCTCGTCGTCGTAGCCGTCGTCGGTGGGGACGACGAACATCGACGGCACGCGGAGGTCGGCGCTCGCGTCGGCCATGTCGAGCATGTGTCCGGAGCCGTACACGGCGTAGGCGTCGTACGCCGCCGCGAGCACGAGGGCGACGGCGACGTACGCCGGCGCGAGGCTCGCCCCGAACAGCGCGGCGCCGCCGGCGACGCCGACCACCGCCACGGCGTTGCGGACGGCCGGGCGGGGGACGCGCCACGCGAGCGCCGTCCCCGCCGCCGCGGCGACCGCACCGCCGACGGCGCCGAGGAACGCCGAGAGGGCGAACCACTGGGCCGCGCCGAGCGACAGGAGCATCACGCCGCGCACGAGGCGCCGGCTCGCGCCGTAGCGGACGACCGCCAGCGAGAGCGCCGTCCCGAGCGCTAGTCCGAGGACGAGGGGGACGAGCGCGTCGCCGCCCGCCCCGTAGCTGACGCCGGCGTCGGCGAGCCGCGGAGCCGCCGCCAGCGCGAGCAGTTGCACCGCGAGGAACAGGGCGCCGACGCCGAGCGCGCCGCGCACCCGCGGGTCACGGAGGCGTGCGCCGACGGTTCGCGCCGTGGAGGGCGACGGCCCGCTCACAGGTACCGTGCGACGCCCAGCGCCTGCGCCAACGGGACGCCGGCGACGACGGCGCCGAGCAGGTAGCCGCCGATGGCGCCGCCGTTGAGGAGGGGGAGCCCGGCGTGCGGGCGGCCCTTCAGCACCATCCGGAGGAGCACGGCCAGCCCGACGAACGTGCCGACGATGGACGTCAGCGCCGGCAGCCCCATCGCGGGGACGTACGGGAGGCCGAACGCCTGCTGGGGGAGCCAGAACGCCGCGGAGGCGGCCATCACGGCGGGCATCACCGCGTCACCGAGGCCGATGAAGAAGACGTCCCGCTCTGCCTCGTCGGTCCCCTCCGTGGCGCCCTCGGTCGCGTCCTCCGCGAGGAGGGAGTACGACCACTCCAGCGGGATGACGAGCACGACCGGGATGTTGAGGTCGAGCACGCCCTCCGCGAGGTCGAGCATGTGCTCGGTGCCGTACACCGAGATCGCGTCGTACACGGCCAGCACCGTGAGCAGCACGATGGCCGGGAGCAGCCCGAAGGAGATGCCGAACAGCCCCGCCGCCCCCGCGCCCATCAGGGCGCCCGCCGAGTCGATGACGTACCACTCGGGGTAGACGAGCAGCGCGACGGCGACGAGGCCCGCCGCGAGCAGCGCCGCGGTCCCCGGCAGGAACACCGAGAACACGTACCACGACAGCAGGCCCGACGAGCCGACGATGACGAGGCGAACCGCCCAGTCGAAGTCGTACTTGAACGCCGCGAGCATCAGCGCGGTGACGACGAGGATGGCGCCGAGGTACAGCGCCGAGTTGGTCGGGTTCTGCGGGTCCTCGACCGTCTGGTACCCCGCCGCCTCGAACGTGGGCGCCAGCGACACCGCGCCGACGTGGACGACGAGGAACAACAGCCCCGCGAGGAGGACGCCGCGGAGCGAGCGCGTGTTCATCGCCCGAGGGTTGACGTGCCCCCCGTTTGGGGGTTGTGGTTCCGGGGCTGTCCCGCTCCCGACCGCCACGAGCGGCGCGCTTCGCCCGACGGCGCGGCAGCCGCGGGATCGCCGCCGCCGCCACATTTCGTATAGCGCGGAGGAGTTTACCGCCCGGGATCGAGTATCCGACCGTTCGCCGCTCGAATCGTCCGATATCAAGCGATACGGCCACTACGGGCGGCGTTCGGATGTCTGACGCAGGTTTATCCCGATGGAGGCTTGTCACGGTGTATGGGAAACCGGGTCGACGACCTCGAGAAACAGGTCGCTGAGCTGCAGGCCGCGGTCGACGGACTGACCGAGGAACTGGTCGAGTCGAAAGAGCGGATCGCACAGTTGGAGCGGTCGACGGAGGTCGAGGAGCCCGCGTCGCCGAACCGCAACCCGAACGCCGAGTTCGTGCCGAACGAGTCGGCCGCCAACGGGGAGGCGGCCGACGGCGAGAACGGCGCGGTCATGGCCGACGAGGAGAACGAGGCACAGCAGGCGGCACGAGGCGCCGACGGGGAGACCGTCGACGAGTCGGACTCGTCCGAGGACGACTCCGACGACATCATCGTCGCGTAAGCGGACCGCGGGCGCCCCCGGAGCGAGGCGCCGCGGCGTTCACACACCACGCTCCAGACACACATGCACATCACAGAACTCGTCCTGGACAACTTCAAGAGCTTCGGGCGGCCGACGCGGATCCCCTTCTACGAGGACTTCACGGTCATCACGGGGCCGAACGGCTCCGGCAAGTCGAACATCATCGACGGGGTGTTGTTCGCGCTCGGCCTCGCCCGCACGCGCGGCATCCGCGCCGAGAAGCTCACCGACCTGATCTACAACCCCGGCTACGAGGACGGCGAGGGGCCCTCCGGCGCCCGCGAGGCCAGCGTCGAGGTCGTCCTCGACAACTCGGACGGCGAACTGGACCGGTCGCAGGTCGTCAGCGCCGCCGGCAGCGAGGACATCGACGACCACGAGCGGATCACGATCAAGCGGCGGGTGAAAGAGACCGACGACAACTACTACTCGTACTACTACCTCAACGGGCGCTCGGTGAACCTCTCGGACATCCAGGACCTGCTCGCGCAGGCGGGCGTCACGCCGGAGGGGTACAACGTCGTCATGCAGGGCGACGTCACGGACATCATCAACATGACCCCGTACGAACGGCGGGGGATCGTCGACGAGATCGCCGGCGTCGCGGAGTTCGACGCCAAGAAGGAGGACGCGTTCGGCGAGTTGGAGACGGTCGAGGAGCGCATCGACGAGGCGGACCTCCGCATCGAGGAGAAGGAGGACCGGCTGGACCAGTTGGCCGACGAGCGCGAGACGGCCCTCCAGTACCAGGACCTGCGCGACGAGAAGGAGGAGTACGAGGGGTACCTCAAGGCCGCGGAGTTGGAGGAGAAGCGCGCCGACCTCGCGAGCACGCGCGAGTCGATGGCGTCGAAGGAGGCCGACCTCGAGGAGCTGCGGGCGGAACTGGACGAGCGGCAGGCCCGCGTCGACGAGTTGGAGACCGACCTCGACGAGATCAACCGCGAGATCGAACGCAAGGGTGAGGACGAACAGATCGCGATCAAAGCCGAGATCGAGGAGATCAAAGGCGAGGTGTCGCGGCTGGAGGGGAAGATCGAGAACCAGGAGGAGCGCCTCCGGGAGGCCGAGAACGAGCGCCGCGACGCCTTCGTCGCCATCGACAAGAAGGGCGAGGAGATCGACGACCTCGAGTCGCGGATCCGCGAGACGAAAGTCGAGAAGGCGAACCTGAAGTCGTCGCTGACGACGAAGCGGTCGGACCTGGCGGAGGTGCAAGCCGAGATCGACTCCGTCGACACCGAGTTCGACGAGCTGAAAGCCGACCTCGCCGACCGGAAAGAGACGCTGGAGGACCTGCGCGCGGAGAAGAACGACCTCCAGCGCGAGAAGGACCGCCTGCTCGACGACGCGCGACGCCGCTCCAACGAGATCGGCGACGTTGAGGACGAACTGCAGGAGACGCGCGAAGCGATCCCGACCCTGAAACAGCGCGTCTCGAACCTCCACTCGGAACTCGACAAAGCCGAGAAGAACAAAGCCAGCATCGACGGCGTCATCGAGGACCTGCGCTCGGAGAAGGCCGAGCACCAAGCCGAGTTGGACGACGTCGAAGAGGAGATCCGCGCCAAGCAACAGGAGTACTCCCAGTTGGAGGCGCGTGCCGGGTCCTCCGGCGACACGTCGTGGCCCCGCGCGGTGACGACGATCAAGAACGCCGGCTTCGACGGCGTCCACGGCCCCGTCGGCGAGTTGGCGTCGGTGCCCGGCGAGTACGCGAAGGCGTGTGAGACGGCCGCGGGCGGGCGGCTCGCGAACGTCGTCGTCGACGACGACGGCGTCGGCTCCGACTGCATCGACTACCTCAAACAGCGGAACGCGGGCCGGGCGACGTTCCTCCCGATCACGAAGATGGACGACCGGGGGCTGCCGTCGCTGCCGAACGACCCCGGCGTGGTCGACTTCGCGCGCGACATCGTGGACTACGACGCCCGGTACGAGCCCATCTTCTCGTACGTCCTCGGATCGACGCTGGTCGTCGAGGACATGGAGACGGCGCGCCACCTGATGGGCAACTACCGGATGGTGACGCTCGACGGCGACCTCGTCGAGAAGTCCGGCGCCATGACCGGCGGCTCGGGCGGCGGCTCGCGGTACTCCTTCTCGAAGTCCGGGAAGGGGAAGCTGGAGCGCGTCGCCGAGGCGATCCACGACCTCGAGGACGAGCGCCAGCGGCTCAAATCCGAGATCGCGGACGTCGACTCGGACCTGGAGGACGCCCGCTCGCGCGCGTCGGACGCCGCCGAGAAGGTGCGCGACATCGAGTCCGACATCGAGCGCGCCGAGGAGAAGGTCGAGTCGAAGGAGGCGCGCATCGACGAACTGGAGGACCGCCTCGAGGAGATCGAGGCCGAGCGCGAGGCCGTCGACGAGGAGATGACCGAGCTCGACGGGCGGATCGCCGAGGCGGACGACGAGATCGAGACGGTCGAGGCCGCCATCGAGGAGTTGGAGACCGAGCTCGCCGACTCGAAGATCCCCGAGCTGTCGGCGGAGGCCGACGAGATCCGCGCGGAGATCGACGACCTCGAGGACCGGATGGACGACCTCGACGGCGACCTCAACCAACTCCAGTTGGAGAAGCAGTACGCCGACGACGCCATCGACGACCTCCACGACACCGTCGAGGAGGCGCAAGCGAAGAAGGCGGACGCCGAGGAGCGCATCGCCGAGTTCGAGGACGCCATCGCCGAGAAGGAGGCGACCCTCGAGGAGAAGCGCGACGCCATCGCCGACCTGGAGGACGAACTCGCGGACCTCAAGGAGGAGCGCGAGGGCGTCAAGGAGGCGTTCCGCGAGGCGAAGTCGGCCCGCGACGAGCAGGAGAGCGCCGTCGAGCGCGTCGTCTCGAAGCTGGAGTCGCTGCGCGAGACCGCCGAGCGGCTGGAGTGGGAGGTCGACTCCCTGGAGGAACAGGTCGGCAACTACGACCCGGCCGACATTCCCGACCACGACACCGTCGAGTCGGAGATCGCACGCCTCGAGTCGGAGATGGAGGCGCTCGAACCCGTAAACATGCTCGCGATCGACGAGTACGACGACGTGGCCGACGACCTCGCGGACCTGCAGGAGCGGCGCGACGTGCTCGTCGAGGAGCGCGAGGCCATCGAGGAGCGCATCGAGCAGTTCGAGTCCCAGAAGAAGGCGACGTTCATGGACGCCTTCGACGCGATCAACGAGCAGTTCACGGACATCTTCCAGCGGCTCTCCGCCGGGACGGGCGAACTCGTGTTGGAGGACGAGGACGACCCGTTCGAGGGCGGGCTGACGATGAAGGCCCAGCCCGCGGACAAGCCCGTCCAGCGGCTCGACGCGATGTCGGGCGGGGAGAAGTCGCTGACCGCGCTGGCGTTCATCTTCGCCATCCAGCGCCACAACCCCGCGCCCTTCTACGCGCTCGACGAGGTCGACGCGTTCCTCGACGCGGTCAACGCCGAGCGCGTCGGCGAGATGGTCCACGACCTCGCGGGCGACGCCCAGTTCGTCGTCGTCAGCCACCGCTCGGCGCTGCTGGAGCGGTCCGAGCGCGCCATCGGCGTGACGATGCAGTCGGACAACGTCTCGGCGGTGACGGGGATCCAGTTGGGCGACGACGGCGAGCCGGTGCCGGAGGCGAAGGCCGATGATTGAGACGACCGACGACCTCGACCTCGCGCGGCCCGACGAGACGGACGACGACGAGGTCGAGCCGGTCGAGTTGCTCGTCAATCTCGCGGAGGAGGGCGAGATCGACCCGTGGGACATCGACGTCGTCGAGGTGACCGACGCGTTCCTCGACCGCCTCGACGAGGCCGACCTCCGGACGGGCGGCCGGGCGCTGTTCTACGCCAGCGTCCTCCTGCGGATGAAGTCCGACGACATGCTCGCGGCGGACGACGACGACCCGGAGGACGACCTCGAGCCGTGGGAGCGGGCGTTCGAGCGCGGCCCGATGACCGACGACGCCCCCATCGACGACGGCTTCGACCCGATCGACGCGCTGGAAGACGAGATGGACCGGCGGCTGGAGCGCAAGAGCACCCGCGGGTCGCCCGAGACGCTGGACGAGTTGGTCCGGGAACTCCGGGAGGCCGAGCGCGGGTCGTGGTGGAAGGAGTCGCGCAAGTACGACACCAGCGGGTCGCCCAAGGGGTTCTCCCGCGGGACGCAGACGCTGGAGTACCACACCGCCGACGACCTCCGCCGGGAGGGCGAACCCGGCGAGGACGACGTGACGGGCACCACCCACGAGGAGGACATCGAGGCCGTCATCGACGACGTGCGCGGCGAGCTGCGCCCGCAGTACGAACGCGGCCGCACGGAGGTGCTGTTCCGCGAGATCGCGAGCGTCGGGACGACGGCGGTGATGACGTACCTCGCGCTCCTCTTCCTCGCGCACCGCGGCGAGATCACGCTGGAGCAGGACGACCTGTTCGGCGACCTGTGGGTTCGGGACGCGGGCGTCGCGGGCGTCGGCGACGAGGCGATCGCCGACTGAGAGACAGACTGGCACTTCGCTTCTGAAGGGTACCAGGGTCGGCGTCAGATCTGGGTTACGTATCGATGTGGTGGACCGCGTCCGGCGAGAGCAACCGCCCGGTCGGCAGTTCGATCCAGCCGTTGGCGAGGAGCCGAACTGCTCCTTCGTGGAGGATGGTCTCTTGCTCGAAGTCGCCGTACACGACGGCGTGGTCGTACTCCTCGGACATGATGTTCGAGAGTTCTTCTCGGAGGACGTCAGCGGGAATCGCCATAGAAGAGCCACGAGCCCGACGACGTGTAAATCTACCTGGACGAACGACGACTCGATCCGGAGTGTAGACGGTGTTGGGGAGATTTCGCTCCCGTCACCGCGTTCAGTCGTCGAGGTACTCGTCGACGAAGATGCCGACGCGCTCGCGCGTCTCCTCGGGGACGGCCTCGCTGGGCGTGTTGATCGTCCCTTCCAGCGAGCCGTGCGCCTCGCAGTCCATGTCGTCGGGGAACGTGCGGACGGCCTCCTCGACGGTCGCTTTGATCGCCGCCTCGTTGGCGGCGGCGTTCTCCAGCACCTCCTCGAGGGTGACCTCGGCGTCCTGCTTCCACACGTCGTAGTCGGTGACGCCCGCGACCGTCGCGTACGCCATCTCGGCCTCGCGCGCCAGCTTCGCCTCCGGGATGGCCGTCATCCCGACCAGATCCCAGCCCTGCGCCTTGTAGAACTCCGACTCCGCCTTCGTGGAGTACTGCGGCCCCTCGATGCAGACGTACGTCCCCTCGTCGACGACGTCCGAGTCGGAGTCGATGTCGTCGAGCGCGCGCTCGGCGGACTCGGCGAGGTGGTCCGCGAGCTTCGGGGAGTACGGCCGCGTGAACGGCTGGTGGACGACGATGCCGTCGCCGAAGAAGGAGAGGTCGCGGTGCTTCGTCCGGTCGTAGATCTGGTCCGGGACGACGATGGTTTGGGGCGGTAGCTCCTCCTTGAGCGAGCCGACCGCGTTGCTGGCGATGACGTACTCGACGCCGGCCTGCTTCAGCGCGTGGACGTTCGCCTTGTACGGGAGGTCGGTGGGCGAGCGCTGGTGGTCGGGGCCGTGGCGCGGGAGGAACACGACCTCGCGGCCGGTGTCGCCGAACTCGCCGATCTCGAGGTCGGCGGACGGCTCGCCGAACGGGGTGGTGACGGACTCTGTGCGCGTGTCGGTGAGCGGGAGCGCCTCGTAGATGCCGCTGCCGCCGATGAAGCCGATGGTCATGCGTACTTACGGGATCGGACGGTCCGCGCTAAAGGGCACGGATCGACGGTCGGGGGCGCGACGCCCGAGTCGGCTACGCCGCCGCGTCGTGCTCGGCCGGGGAGTCGGCCGCGGCGAGCGTCTCCGCGCGCGTCCGCAGCGCCTCGTTGACCGCCGCGAAGTTCGCGCGCCAGTCGTCGCCGTAGCGCCGGAACAACAGCCCCGCGAGGAGACCCCTGAAGCGCTCGTCCTGAACGAGTCGGGAGCGGTCGTCGGCGACGGCCTCGACCCGGAAGCGGTGGTCACCGTCGAACAGGCCGCGGACCCACAGGTGGCCGAGCCACCGCAGTTCGGCGCCGTCGGCTCGCAGCACGCGCGGCCGGAACGTCGGCGCCGACCCCGCCGCGGGACCGGGCGAGACGGCGAGTCGCTCGCCCTCGGCGGCGACGCCCTCGATCCGGCTGTAGTCGTTCCACGCCGGGTAGGCGTCGAAGTCGGTGAGGACCTCGTACACCACCTCGGCGGGCGCGTCGATGTCGGTCGTGACCGTGATCGTGTTCACGAACACAGTACGCTCGGCGAGGAGAAATACTGCTCCGTGAGCAGGGTTCGCACGTGACCGGTGTCCTCGCCCCCGATCCACACGTCTTTGTACGACCACGCGGGAGCACAGTCGGAACAATGCTACTCGCCGGAACCGTCGTCGCCGACCCCGACACCGTCGTGGAGGACGGTGCGGTGGTCGTCGAGGGCGACACCATCGCCGCGGTCGGGGAGGAGGCGACGCTCCGGGAGCGCTACCCCGACCACGAGCGACGCTCGTTCGGCATCGTCGCGCCCGGCACGGTCGGCGCGCACGTCCACTCCGTCCAGTCGCTCGGCCGGGGGATCGCGGACGACGCCGCCCTCCTCGACTGGCTCAACGACCACGTCCTGCCGATGGAGGCCGGCCTCGGTCCCGACGGGATGCGCCTCGCCGCCGAGTTGGGCTACCTGGAGTGCATCGAGTCGGGCGTGACGACGGTGATCGACCACCTGTCGGTCCACCACGCCGGCGAGGCGCTGGAGGCCGCGATCGACGCGGGGATCCGCGCCCGCGCCGGGAAGGTGCTGATGGACACGAACGCGCCCGATGGCCTCCGGCAGGACACCGAGCGCGCGCTCGCGGAGTCGGAGGGCCTCATCTGGAACTACCACGGCGCCGCCGACGGGCGGATCCGTTACGCGGTGACGCCGCGGTTCGCCGTCACCTGCACCGACGAGTGCCTCCGCGGCGCTCGCGAGTTGGCAGACGCCTACGACGGCGTCCGCGTCCACACCCACGCCTCCGAGAACACCGACGAGATAGCGCTCGTCGAGGAGCGCACCGGGCGGCGCAACATCGAGTACCTCCACGAGGTCGGCCTCACCGGCGAGGACGTGATCTTAGCCCACTGCGTCCACACCGACGAGGCCGAACGCGAGATCATCGCCGAGACGGGCACCCACGTCACCCACTGCCCGACCTCGAACATGAAGCTCGCGTCGGGGATCGCGCCCGTCGAGGACTACCTCGCGCGCGGCGTCACCGTCGCCCTCGGCAACGACGGTCCGCCGTGCAACAACACGCTCGATCCCTTCACCGAGGTGAAGCAGGCCAGCCTGCTCGCGAAGGTCGACGGTCGCGACCCGACCGCCGTCGACGCCGCGACCGCCCTCCGGATGGCGACGCGCAACGGCGCGAAGGCGGCGGGGTTCGAGCGCGTCGGCGCGCTCCGCGAAGGGTGGAAGGCCGACGTCCTCGGCATCGACACGGACCTGACCCGGGCGACGCCGCTGCACGACCCCGTGAGCCACCTCGTGTTCGCCGCCCACGGCGACGACGTGGCGTTCACGATGGTCGACGGCGATGTGCTGTACGACGAGGCGGCGGGGGGCCACCGGACACTCGACGCCGACCGGATCCGTCGGGAAGCGAACGCCTTCGACGTGCCCGGCGTCGACGCCTGAACGCGCCCGCAAGCCAACGCGGTCGCCGGTCGTCACGCTCGGAACCGCCGTCGCGTCCCCGTGTTTCGTGGTACCACGGGTGAGAAGCGTTCAAGTCCCACCTTCGCTTCGTAGGTGGTATGTCCGACTCCCCCTCGCCAGCGCACGCGTCGGATCTCGTCGAGGGGGACCTCCTCCGGCCGATGCTGCGCGTCGCGTGGCCGCTCGTGTTGATCCAGCTCCTCCAGGTCGCGTACAACTTGGCGGACACGTTCTGGCTCGGCCGCCTGTCGGCCGACGCCGTCGGCGCGCTGTCGCTGGCGTTCCCCATCGTGTTCCTGTTCATCAGCGTCGGCGGCGGCTTCACCGCCGCGGGCGCCATCCTCGTCGCCCAACACACCGGCGCCAGCGCCGCCGCGGGCGGCACGGATCGCGAGGCCGGCCGGGTCGCGGGTACGGTGCTCGGGTTCGTGATGCTCGTCGCGCTCGTGTTGGGCGCGCTCGGCTACCTCGCGGTCGGGCCGGCGCTGTCGCTCATCCCGGCCGACGCGCAGACGGCGACGGAGATCGTCCCGCTGGCGGCGCTGTACATGCGGGTGTTCTTCCTCGCGACGCCGTTCCTGTTCGGCTTCTTCGTGTTCGTCTCGCTGATGCGCGGCTACGGCGACACCCGGGCGCCGCTGCGGGTGATGGTCGTCTCCGTCGCGGTGAACGTCGTGCTCGACCCGTTCCTCATCTTCGGGTGGGGGCCGTTCCCCGCGCTCGGGATCGAGGGGGCCGCGTGGGCGACGCTGATCTCGCGGGCGGTCGCCACCGTCGTCGGCTGGTACGTGCTGTTCGGGACGCCCGCGGGCCCGACGGTCCGCCCCGGCGACCTCGTGCCGGACCTCGACATCGTCCGCGACGTGGTGAAACTGGGCGTCCCCTCGGCGCTTGAGCAGTCGGGCGTGTCGCTGGCGTTCGTCGTGCTCACGGCGTTGGTGGCGACGTTCCCGCCCGCGGTCGTCGCGGCGTACGGCCTCGGCAACCGCCTCATCTCGCTTGTGTTCCTGCCCGCGATGGGGCTGGCACAGGCGGTCAACACCGTCGTCGGGCAGAACCTCGGCGCCGAGAAGCCCGACCGCGCGTGGCGGGCGGTGCGGGCGGCGCTGGGGGTGGTGACCGCGGTGATGATCCCGCTGACGCTGCTGACGGCGGCGTTCCCCGCCCCCGTCGTCGAGGTGTTCCTCCCGCCGGGGTCGCCCGACGCCGGCGAGACCATCGCGTACGCGTCGACGTACCTGCGGGTCGCGTCGGTGATGTTCGTGTTCCTCGGGGTCTTCGAGATCTCGCGGGGCGCGTTCCGCGGCGCCGGGCGGACGACGACCGCGCTCGCGCTGTCGCTCGTGGCCGTCTGGCTCGTCCGCGTGCCCGTCACCTACGCGGCGGTGTTCGTGTACGACTTCGGCACGGCGGGGATCTGGTGGGCCGTCGTCGCCGGCGACGTGGTCGGCGCGATCGTCGGGCTCGCGTGGCTGTTGCGCGGCACGTGGATGAGCGCGGTGGTCGACCCCCCCGGCGGGCGCGCCGGCCGACGACTGACGCGGGGGCGAGGGAGCGAACCGGGGTCCGAAGGAGCGACCCCCTCGGTAGACGGACGGACAGGACCTGCGGGGGACCGGCGGAACGGCGGCCGACTACTCCCCCCGGGAGCACCGTCTCGACGCTCCACTCCTCCCCGGGGACGAACGCCTCGGCCTCAACTTCCACGTGGGCGTCGTCGTGAACGAGCGACGAGACTCCGATCATCGTGGCCGCCGGGTACTCGGGGGACTCGAAGAACTCGCGGCGGACTGCGTGGAGATCTTCGCGTAGGTCGCCGTCGAGCACCGCGTCGCGCACGTAGAACCGGAGCACGGTCACGTCGTTCATCGAGCCGTCGAGATCGTTCACGAGCACGTCTTCGACGACCTCGAACGCGGTCCGACACTGCTCGGTCGGCGACCCGTCGGGGTGAACGAGCCCCGAGAAGTCGACCTGAACGCCGCTCGAACGCTCGGTCGCCACCGCGACCGACATCGCGGGATCCGACCCGTCGTCCAGTTCGCCCATCGAGGGGCCGAGGTGGATCTTCCGCATCGTACCTCGGTGCAGCCGCCGGTCACATCAGTCCCTGTGATCCGACTGTCGTGTTCGTCCGGTGGATCCGAGGAACCGGGCGTCCACCGATCCGAAACGGCTGCGGCACGCGCTCGGTCGGGGGTGCGTCCGCGATCCACCCCCCGCCCCCCACCCGTCGGAAGCGCGGGCGGTTCGTGGTCGGTCTCGCCCGGGATTCAGATCACCATCCCGCTCTCCAACAGCGCGATCAGCGCCGTCAGCATCGGGATCGACGCGAGCGTCGTCACGAGGATCACGGTGCTGACGTACTCCGGGACGGAGACGCCGCCGACGTCGAGGTCGTCCGCGAACTCGCCGACGAGGATGACCGGGGTGACCGCCGCCGGCATCGCCGACTCGAGGACGAACACCCGTGCGACGGTGGCGTCCCCGAAGCCGACGGCGAGCGCGACGGCGACGGCGACCGCCGGAGCGACGACCATCTTCAACACCGACGGGACCGCCGCCTGCGACAGCGCCGCGCCGTAGTCGGTTCTGGCCAGCTGGAGCCCGAGGATCAGCAGCATCACCGGGATCGAGGAGTCGCCGACGAGTTGGAGCGTCTGCATCGCCGTCGCGTCGGCCGCGGGGACGAGCCCGAGCGCCCGCGCGCCGAGCGCCGCCGGGACCGCCCACACGAGCGGGATCCGGAGGACGCGGCGGACGCCCTGGAGCCCGCCGCCGCCGCCCGCGCGGGAGGCGACGTACACGCCGACCGTGTAGATGAGCACCGCCTGGATGGCGAGGTAGAGGACGGCCGCGGCGCGGCCGCCGCCGGGGAACGCGAAGTCGGAGAGGGGGATGCCGTAGTTGCCGCAGTTGGGGAACGTCGCCGCGAGCACGAGCGCCGAGAGCCGGGGCTCCGACTCGCCGAGCAGCCTGCCCACGCCCTCGGCGACGACGACCATCCCGACGATGTAGGCGGTGACGGCGACGGTCATCTTGGCGATGGTCTCCCCGGAGAAGTCGGCGGTCGCGAGGCTGTGGAGGACGAGCGCGGGCGCGAGCACGTACACGACGACCGTGTTCAGCGGGTCCGTGTCGACGTCGCTCGTGCGCCCGAGGACGAAGCCGACCGCGGCGACCGCGACGATGGGGAGGACCGCGCCGGCGAAGATGTCGAGGAGCGCCACTCGCCCGCGCGGCTACTCGTCGTCGCCGCCGTCGAGGAGGCGGTAGCCGTCGGCCGTCGAGCGGACCACGTCGCGTCGCTCCATCTCCGCGAGCACCTCGCCGACGCGACCCGGCTGGGCGATCTCCATCTCGATGCGGTCGATGCCGTGGAACTCCGCGAGGTAGTGGCGGACGTCCTCCTCGGTGAACGCCTGCTCGTCGGCCTGCTCCATGGCGCCGCTGGTGAGGTCGATCATGTCCTCGATGAAGTTCCACGGGTACACCATCCACGTCCACTCCTCGAGCTGCTCGCCGACGAAGTCCGGCTCGAACTCGGACGTCTGGAGCAGCTGGAGGGTGGCGGTGCGCACCTCGCCGCAGTCGCGCTCGGCGACGTACTCGTGGGCGCGCTTGATCGACCCGCCGGTGTCGGCGATGTCGTCGATGATGAGCACGTCCTTCCCGGAGACGCTCCCCTCCGGCATCGGGTAGCGCACGGTCGGCTCGCCCGACTTCTCGGCGGTGCCGACGTAGTGCTCCATCTTCAGGCTCGTGAGGTCGTTGAGCCCGAGGAAGTCGCAGATGCACCGCCCCGCGAACCAGCCGCCGCGGGCGAGCGCGACCACGACGTCCGGCTCGAAGTTGTCGGTCTTCACCTGGTCCGACACGTCCCGACAGAGGCCGTAGATGTACTCCCAATTGGTGACCGTACAGTCGAAGTCGTCCGGGAGGTCGCTCATTACCGGCACCTCGTGGCGGTGTTCGGATAAGCGTTTACAGCCGCGACGCGTGTGTCGGCTGATGCGTTCGGCGACGCCGGCCCCCGCGGCCGACTCGTCACTCGGCCGACGGGACAGGGCGGCGAACCGGCTGCCGTGGGCGGGATCCACAAAATCGGCCCACAGGGAAACGCCTTTACTCGTGACGCCGGAGTGTTCGACAATGAGCGGTACGCCGCACTCGACGCCCGCCGCGACCGTCGAGCCGGGTGTCCGCCGTGTCTTCTCCGCGACCCCGAAAGCGAAACGTGTGTGAGTTCGTCCCCGGCCAGGCGTAGCGGCCGGTCGGGGGTGAGTTCCGGTCCGCGGTCCGCTCGCCCACCGAGTACCCGAATCCGACACCACAGCGAACCCCCCCACACACGACAGCCATGATCCACCACGACACCTTCGCCGGCGTCTACCCGGCGATGACGACACCGTTCACCGACGGCACCGACGCGGTCGACCACGAACAGCTCGCCGTCGACGCCCGACGGCTCGAGGCCGCCGGCGTCGACGGCCTCGTCCCCGCCGGCTCGACCGGCGAGGCGGCCACACTCACGCACGACGAACACGCCGAGGTCGTCGAGACCGTCGTCGACGCCGTCGACGTGCCCGTCATCGCGGGCACCGGCTCGAACTCGACGCGCGAGGCGCTCGACCTCACCGAGCGCGCGGCCGCCGCCGGCGCCGACGCCGCCCTGCTCATCTCGCCGTACTACAACAAGCCCGAACCCGCGGGCCAGTACGAGCACTACGCGACGATAGCCGACGCGGTCGACATCCCGCAGATCGTGTACAACGTCCCGAGCCGCACCGGGTCGAACCTCGACGTCGACACCGTCGTCGACCTCGCTGGTCACGAGAACGTCCACGGCTACAAGGCGGCCTCCGGCGACGCGAACCGGATCTCGGAGATCGTCGAGCGCACCCGCGGGGAGACGTTCGACGTGCTCTCGGGCGACGACGGCATGACGCTGCCCCTCGTGGCGATGGGCGCGACCGGCACCATCTCGGTGGTCGCGAACGTCGAGCCCGAGCGGACGTGCCGGCTCGTCCACGCGGCGCTGGAGGAGGACTTCGAGACCGCCCGCGCGATCCACCACGAACTCGGGCCGCTGATGCGGGCGCTGTTCCGCGAGACGAACCCCATCCCGGCGAAGGAGGCGATGGCGATCCGCGGCTACGGCCCCGCGGAGATGCGCTCGCCGCTGACGCGCGGGAGCGACGAGACGCTGCGCGTGCTGACGGAACTGCTCGCGGCGTTGGAGGACGACGCGGCGACGACGGGGGCCTGACGTGCCGGTCCGCATCGCCGTCACGGGCGCCGGCGGCCGGATGGGTCGCGAGGTGATCGCCGCCGCCGCCGACCGCGACGACTGCACGGTCGCGCTCGCGGTGAACCGCTCGCCCGTCGACCCCGTGGCGGGCGTCCCGGTCGAGGACGCAGCCGCCCTCCCGGAACTGCTCGCGGCCGCCGACCCCGGGGTCGACGTGCTCGTCGACTTCACCGGCCCCGCCTCCAGCGTCGAGTACGTCGCCGCCGCCGCCGAGGCCGGGGTCGCGTGCGTCGTCGGCACGACCGGCTTCGACGACGAGCAGGAAGCCGCCCTCGCGGACGCCGCCGAGTCGGTGCCGCTGTTGCGTGCGTCGAACTTCTCGCGCGGGATCGCCGCCCTGCGGCGCGCCGTCCGCGAGGCCGCGGCCGCGCTCCCCGGCTACGACGTGGAGGTCACCGAGACCCACCACAACGCGAAGGTCGACGCCCCGAGCGGCACCGCCCTGACCCTGCTCGACGACGCCGAGGCGGCGCGCCCCGACCTGGACGAGCGAGTGCACGGGCGGGAGGGCGACGCGCCCCGGAGCGACGGCGAGATCGGCGTCCACGCCCGCCGCGCGGGCGACGCCGCCGGCGAACACGAGGTGTTGCTCGCGGGCGACGAGAACGTGCTGGAACTGACCCACCGCGCCGGCTCCCGGCGCGTGTTCGCCGCCGGCGCGCTCGACGCCGCCGCGTGGCTCGCCGGCCGCGACGCCGGCGCCTACGACTTCACGGAGGTACTCGAATGACGACGACACTCGAATCCGACATCGACGACCTGTGGCACCGCTACGACGACGGACTCACCGCGGCCGACGCCGACGCCGGCGTCCGGCGCACCCTCGACGAGTTCCTCGACGCGTTGGAGGCCGGCGAGGTCCGCGCCGCCCGCAAGACGGGCGCCGGCGTCGACTCGTGGGTCGCCAACGAGTGGGTGAAGCGGGGCGTCCTCCTCAACTTCGGCCTGCGCGAGACCGAGCGCCGCGAGTACGGCGGCGTCGGCTACTACGACGTGCTCCCGCTGCGCGAGACCGACGACCTCGAAGCCCGCGGCGCGCGCAACACGCCCGACGGCACCGTCCTCCGGCGGGGCGCTCACCTCGGCGACGACACGATCATGATGAGCCCGTCGTTCGTCAACGTCGGCGCGTTCGTCGGCGACGGCACGCTCGTCGACTCCTGCGACACCGTCGGCTCGTGCGCCCAACTCGGAGAGGGCGTGAAGCTCGGCGCGAACACGCTCATCGGCGGCGTGCTCGAACCGGTCGAGGACGCCCCCGTCGTCGTCGAGGACGGCGTCTCGCTCGGTGCGGGCTGTCGCGTCACCTCCGGCTTCCGCGTCGGCGAGAACTCGGTCGTCGGCGAGAACACCCTGCTCACCCCGCGCATCCCGGTGTACGACCTCGTCGAGGAGGAGGTCGTGTACGGGCACCTCCCCGAGAACCGCCGGGCGTTCACCCGGTTCGTGGAGTCGAGCGTCAGCGACCACGACCTGTTCGACGGCGGCGCGTACAAGCCCGCGGTCGTCGCGACGGACGTGGAGACGGAGACGCTGGAGGCGACGCGGCGGGAGGACGCGCTCCGCGAATGAGCGCGGACGCGACGGGGGAGCCCCCCGACGGGTCGGCCGGCGGCCCCGCCGTCCGTCGCCTCGCCGACTGGGACGCCGACCGCCTGCGCGAGCTCGCCGCCGAGCACGGCACGCCGCTGTACGTGACCGACCTCGACCGGGTCGCGGAGAACTGCGCCCGCCTGCGGGCGGCGTTCCCCGACGCCGAGGTCCGCTACGCTGCGAAGGCCCACACCGGCCGGGCGGTGCTGGAGACGGTCCGCGCGGCCGGCGTCGACGCCGAGTGCGCCTCGGCCGGCGAGGTCCGGCGGGCGCTCGACGCCGGCTTCCCCGGCGGGCGCCTCCACTACACCGCGGTGAACCCGCCGGCGCGCGACCTCGACCTCGTGGTCGAGTGGTGGACCGAGCACCCCGATCTGACGATCACCGTCGGCGCACGCGACACGCTGGACAGACTCGCCGACCGCGGCTTCGACGGGCGCGTCTGCGTCCGCGTCAACCCCGGCGTCGGCGCCGGCCACCACGAGAAGGTGCGCACGGGCGCGGCGGCGAAGTTCGGCGTCCCCGCCGACCGCGCGGCCGCCGTCGTCGCGGAGGCGCGCGAGCGGTTCGACGCCGTCGGGGTCCACGCCCACGCCGGGTCGGGGATCCACGGCGAGGAGGATCTGGCGGCCCACCGCGAACTCGTCGCCCGGATGGGCGACCTCGCACGCGAGGTCGGCGACCTCGAGTACGTCGACGTCGGCGGCGGCTTCGGCGTCCCGTACCGCGAGAGCGACCCCGCGCTGGACCTCCAGGCGGTCGCCGACGCGACCCGCGAGGCGCTGGGCGACGTGGACGCGGCGCTGGCGGTCGAACCGGGCCGCTACGTCGTCGCCGACGCCGGCGTCCTGCTGACCGCGGTGAACACGGTGAAGCCGACGGCGGACACGACCGTCGCCGGCGTCGACGCCGGGATGACCGACCTCCTCCGGCCCGCGATGTACGGCGCGTACCACGCGATCCGGAACCTCGACGCCGATGCCGGCCGGGAACGGGCCCCGGTCACCGTCGCGGGCCCGATCTGCGAGACGGGGGACACCTTCTGCGACGGGCGCGACCTGCCGACACCCCGGCGGGGCGACCTGCTCGCGGTCGGCAACGCCGGCGCCTACGGCTACGAGATGGCGTCGACGTACAACTCCCGGCCGCGCCCCGCGGAGGCGAGCCTCGCGGGCGACCTGCTGCGCGAACGCGAGACGCTCGACGGCGTCACCCGCCTCGAACGCGGAGGGAGCGTCGAATGAGCGGACCGAGCCCCCACGCCGACGCCGACGGGCGCACCGTCCCGGCGGTGAAGTACCACGGGACCGGCAACGACTTCCTCGTCGTCGACGCCGACGACGCCGGCGACGTCCCCGACCGCGGCGCGTTCGCCGTCCACCACTGCGACCGCGAGACGGGCGTCGAGGGCGCCGACCGCACGGGCGCGGACGGCGTGTTGTTCATGGACGTCACCGACGACGGCACCGGGGACGACGGCGCCGAGGGCGTCGCCCGGGCGACGATGACGCTCGTCCAGCCGGACGCGTCCATCGCCGAGATGTGCGGCAACGGCGCGCGGTGTGCCGCCGCGTGGGTCCGCGAGCGCACCGGCGCCGACGTGGTCGACCTCGACACGCCCGCCGGCGTGCGCCGCGCGACGGTGCGAGCGGACGAGGACGACGACGGCGAGACCGTGACCGTCGAGGTGGAGATGGGGCGGCCCTCGTTCGCCCCGGCCGACGTGCCGCTCGCGGGCGACCGGGAGGAGCCGCTGGTCGAGACGGACGTGGAGGGGCTGCCGGTAACGGCCGTCGACACCGGCGTCCCGCACGCCGTCGCGTTCGTGGACGACGTGGACGCCGTCGACCTCGACGCCGTCGCGCCGGCGGTCCGCCGCGCGGCGGCGTTCCCCGAGGGCGCGAACGTGACGCTGGCGGCCGACACCGGCGACGGGACGTTCGCCCAGCGCACCTACGAGCGCGGGGTGGAGGGCGAGACGCTCGCGTGCGGCACCGGCGCCGTCGCCGTGGGCGCGGTCGCCCGTCGCCTCGGGCTGACGGACCGGGCGGCGCTGGCCGTCTCGCTCCCCGGCGGCGACCTCCGGATAACGGTCCCCGACGACGGTCCGGCGACGCTGACGGGGCCAGCGACGCGGGAGTTCGCGGTCGCCTTGTCCGTCCCGGAGGCCGACGAATGAGCGGCGGCGACGCGGGCGACGGCGGGGACGGCGGGGAGGGGACGACCGAGTCGTTCGACCCGGTCGCGTTCCTCGCCGACGCGGTGCGGATCGAGTCCCACGAGTCGCCCGACGCGATGCGGGCGTTCCTCGTGGAGACGCTCGCGGACCACGGGGCGGACCCGCGGGTCGACGCCGCGGGCAACGTCCGCGCGACGCGGGCCGCACCCGACCCCGCGGCGGCCGCCGACGGCCCCCACCTCGTGTTGAACACGCACGTCGACACCGTGCCGCCGCACGTCGGCTTCGAGCGCGGGGTCGACGACGACGGGCGCGACGTGTTCCGCGGCCGCGGCTCGTGTGACGCGAAGGGGCCGCTCGCGGCCCTCATCGCGGGGTTCCTCGGCGTCGAGCCGGCGGTCGGCCGGGTGACGCTCGCGGTGACGCCGGACGAGGAGACGCTGTCGACCGGCGCGGACGCGCTCGTCCGCGGCCGCGGCGACGACTACCCCGACGGCGCGGTCGACCCCGTCGGCGGCGACCTGTTCCTCGTCGGCGAGCCCACCGACTGCGACGCCTGTGTCGCCGCCCGCGGCCGCTTCGAGGGGACGCTCACGCTGACGGGGGCGGCCGCGCACGCCGCCGAACCGGCGTCCGGCGTCAACGCCGTGGGGGCGCTGGAGCACGCGCTCGCGGCGATCCGTGCGTTCGACGACGGCGCCGCGGCCCACCCGATGCTCGGCGCGCCGACGCTCGTCCCCACCGGGGTGGCGGGCGGCGAGGCGACGAACCAGGTGCCCGCCGAGGCGACCGTCACCCTCGACCGCCGGTCGGTGCCGCCGGAGACCGCCGAGGGGTTCCGCGCGGCGCTGGCGGCGGCCGTCCGCGACGCCGTCGCCGACGAGGTGGGCGTCGCGTTCGCGCTCACCGAGCGCCCGACCCCGTTCCTCGAGGCGTTCGACACCGACCCCGACCACGAACTGGTGGCGGCGGTCGCGGACGCGGCCCGGTCCGTCGGCGGCGCGGCCGACGGCGAGGTGCGGCCGTTCGGGGCCGCGACGGAGGCGTCGTACTTCGCGCCCGCGCCGACGGTCGTCTTCGGCCCGGGGCACCTCGCCGACGACGCCGGCGCGGTCGCCCACAGCGAGCGCGAGTACGTCCGCGTCGACCGCGTGCGCGACGCCGCCGACACCGTCCGCCGGGCGGTGGCGACGCTGCTCGGGTGAGGCGCCGTCGCCGCCGTGTCGCGCGGCTGTGACGACCGTCGTCGCTTTCCCCTCGCGTGTGCTATCGGTGTCCATGTGTACCCTGACGCTGGCCTGGCAGGTGTTCGACGACGCGCCGGTCGTCGTGGCCGCGAACCGCGACGAGGCGCTCGACCGGCCCGCCGAGCCGCCCGCGGACCGCGGCGACGGCGTGATCGCGCCCCGCGACGCCGAGGCGGGCGGCACGTGGATGGGGGTGACGCGGGACGGCCTGTTCGTCGGGATCACGAACCGCTGGGTCGAGGGGCTGGCCGCGGAGCGCTCGCGCGGCCTGCTCGTCGACGACTGCCTGCGGGCGGGCTCCGCCAGCGAGGCCGCCGGGGTCGTCGAGGAGTCGTGTCGGGCGTACGGGTACGACGGCTTCAACCTCGTCGTCGCGGACGCCGAGGACGCCATCCTCCTCGAGTGGGACGGCTACCTCACCGTCACCCAGTTCCTCCCGGGCGTCCACGTCGTCGGCAACGTCGGCTACGACGGGCGGTTCTTCCGCCCCGAACGCAACCCCGACCTCGGCCCCGCGGAGGCGCGCAACGCGACGCGGCTCCGCCGGGCGCTCCACCCGGAGGACGGCGAGACGGCCGACGGCTGGCTCGACCGCGCGGGCGCGGCGCTCGGCGACCACGAGTTCGGCGTCTGCGTCCACGGCGACGGCTACGGCACGGTCTCGTCGACGCTGATCCGCGCCGGCGACGGCGGCCTCCGGTACGACCACGCCGAGGGACCGCCGTGCGAGTCGGCCTACGAGCCCGTCGCGCTCGAGGCCTGATCCGTCGCCGAGGCGCGGATCGGTCGGCGGCGGCCGCCTCGGAAGGGAAAGGGTAAACGGGGGCCACGTCGTTGGGGTGGGTATGAGCGCCTCCGACGCCGAAGCCGAACTCGGGGACGACGAGTACGCCGGGCTCGAACTCGTCCGCGAGACCGGCGGCATCCACCAGTCCGACTTCTGGAAGGAACTCGACGTCTCCTCCCGTAAGGGGAGCCGGATCGCCGAGAAACTGGAGGAACTCGGCCTCATCGAGCGCGAGGACACGGTGTACAACGGGCACAACACCTACTTCCTCGCGCCGACGGCGAAGGACCTCGACTTCGCGCTGTTGATGGCCGGCGACATGCTGTCGCCGTTCATCGGCGAGGAGGAGATCGACCCCAACTCCGACGCGTTCACGCAGTGGCTGATGAACCTCGCGTACGAGGAGTACTGAGCCGCGCGCCGCCGACGGGTCGTCCCGATTCCTCCCGCCGATCCGACACGCACCGGAGCCACGCCGCCACCGTCCCGCTCCGTCGGACGCCCCCCGCACGCGGGTGACGCACGGGGTGGCGTCGCGTCCGTGCCCGGTCAGTCGTCGAGGCCGTCCAGCTCGTCGACGAGGGCGCCGCCGTAGCCGACGTAGCCGGCGGGCGTCAGCGCGTGGAGTTCCTCGCGGACGGCCTCGTCGACGTCGAGGTCGTCGAACAGGGCCCGGAAGTCGGCGAGCGTGACGCGCTTGCCCCGCGTCAGTTCCTTCACGCGCTCGTAGGCGGCGGTGTCGCCCTCGCGGCGGAGGATGGTCTGGACCGCCTCGCCGACGATCTCCGGGGTCTCCTCCAGTTCCGCCCGCATCACCTGCTCGTTCGGGACGACCTTCGACAGCCCGGCGGCCGTCTTCGAGTAGCCGATGAGGCAGTGGGCCAGCGCCGCCCCGACGTTGCGCTTGACCGTCGAGTCCGAGAGGTCGCGCTGGAGCCGCGAGGTGGTGACGTAGTCCGCGAGGAACGTGAGGTCCGCGTTCGCCTTCGAGAGGTTCCCCTCGCTGTTCTCGAAGTCGATCGGGTTCACCTTGTGCGGCATCGTCGAGGAGCCGGTCTCCCCGTCGGCCGCCTCCTGCCCGAGGTAGCGGTCGGAGACGTACAGCCACACGTCCCGGTCGAAGTCGAGGAGGACGTTGTTGACGCCGCGGAGGGCGTCGAACAGCGCCGCCAGGTCGTCGCAGGGGTTCACCTGCGTCGCGAGCGCGGTGTGTTCCAGCCCGAGCGACCCGACGAACTCCCGGGAGAACGCCCGCCAGTCGACGCCGGGGTAGGCCGCGCGGTGGGCGGCGTACGTGCCCGAGGCGCCCGCGAGCTTCCCGGAGAGGCCGGCGGCCGCCGACTCCACGCGGCCGAGCGTCGTCGCGAGGCGGCTCGCGTAGACGGCCAGTTCCTTCCCCCACGTCGTCGGCGTCGCCGGCTGCCCGTGGGTCCGCGCCAGCATCGGCACGTCGCGGTGGGCACGCGCCTCCTCGACGAGCGTGTCGCGGAGGTCGCGCAGTTCGGGGACGAGCACGGCCTCGACGGCGGGCTTCACGAGCAGGCGCTGGGCGAGGTTGTTCACGTCCTCGCTCGTCAGCCCGAAGTGGATCCACGGGTGGAGGCGGTCGCCCGTCTCGGTGCGCAGGAAGTACTCGACGGCCTTCACGTCGTGGTTGGTCGCCGAGTACCCTTCGGCACCCTCCGTCTCCAGGCGCTTGACGAGACGGGCGTCGTCCGCCGAGAAGTCGTCGACGACGGCGTGGAGGTCGGCACGCTCGGTGTCCGACAGCGTCAGGTCGACGCCGGGTTCGTCGGCGAGCGCGAGCAGGTACGCGACCTCGACCTCGACGCGGGCGCGGATCAGGCCGGCCTCGCTCGCGTACGGGACGAGCGGCGCGGTGCGGCCGGCGTAGCGACCGTCGAGCGGCGAGACGGCGGCGAGGGGGTTCTCCCGAGGGATGTCCATGGTCCGCGCTCCAGTCGCGCGGTGCAAAGCGGTTTCGGTCGCCGGAGCGCCCGACCACCACGAGCGTGCATACGATACCCCGAACACCGAGCAGTTGCCCCCGATCCGATACGAGTTCGTGTATATCTCGGCGTCCCGGACCGCAACGCCCTTACCGGCGGCGCGGGAGTCGTCGCGTATGAAGATCGCGGGCATGGCGAGCAACCGCGGGCGCAACCTCCGGAACATCGCCGACCGAGCCCCCCGGCGGGGCCGAGCTGTCGGTCGTCCTCACCAACGACGGCGAGGCGCCGGTGCTCGACGCGATGGCGAAACGCGACGTGGCCACCGAAGTCGTCGAGCGCGACGACGGCGAGGCGCGCGAGGCCCACGAGGAGCGCGTCCTCGACGCGCTCGCCGACTACGAGTTCGACATCGTCTGTCTCGACGGCTACATGCGCGTGCTGACGGACACGTTCCTCGACGCAGCGCCGACGACGCTGAACGTCCACCCCCTCCCTCCTGCCGTCGTTCGCCGGGCGGAACGTCCACGAGCGCGTCCTCGACGCCGGCGTCCGCCAGACCGGCTGCACGGTCCACGTCGCCACCGAGGAGGTCGACGGCGGGCCGATCGTCACCCAGGAGACGGTGCCCGTGTACGAGGGCGACGACGCCGCCGACCTGAAGGAGCGCGTGCTGTACGAGGCGGAGTTCGCCGCGTACCCGCGGGCGGTGAAGTGGTTCGCCGAGGGGCGCGTCACGGTCGACCGCGACGCCCACGAGGTCCGCGTCGACGGCGACGACGGCGGCGAGTTCCCCGCACGCCGGACGACCAGCGAGGACCGGGTGCGCGAACTGCGCTACGGGGAGAACCCCCACCAGGACGCGGCGCTGTACGCCGACACCACCTGCGAGGAGGCGAACGTCGTCGCCGCCGACCAGCTGAACGAGGGCGCCAAGAAGCTCTCGTACAACAACTACAACGACGCCGACGGCGCGCTCAACCTCGTGAAGGAGTTCGACGAGCCCGCCGCGGCGGTGATCAAACACACGAACCCGGCGGGCTGTGCGACCGCGGACACGCTCGCCGAGGCGTACGCCGACGCGCTGTCGACGGACGCGAAGTCCGCCTTCGGCGGCATCGTCGCCTTGAACCGCGCGTGCGACGCCGAGACCGCCGAACTGATCGTCGACTCGTTCAAGGAGGTCGTCGTCGCGCCCGGCTACACCGACGACGCGCTCGACGTGCTGTTCGGGAAGGACAACCTCCGCGTGCTCGACGTGGGCGACGAGGCGACGTTCGGCGAGCGGTCGGAGACGCTCACCGAGAAGCCCGTCGTCGGCGGGCGGCTCGTCCAGGAGCGCGACCTGCAGGCGCCCGAGCGCGACGACCTCGAGGTCGTCACCGAGCGCGCCCCCACGGACGAGGAACTGGAGACGATGCTGTTCGCGTGGCGCGTGCTGAAACACGTGAAGTCGAACGGCATCCTGTTCGCGACCGGCACCGAGACGGTCGGCGTCGGCATGGGGCAGGTGAGCCGCGTCGACGCCGTGACGCTGGCGGCGATGAAAGCCGAGAAGGACGCCGAGGGGAAGTCCGCCGAGGGCGCCGTGATGGCCTCGGACGCGTTCTTCCCGTTCCCGGACGGGATCGAGGAGGCCGCCGAGGCGGGGATCGAGGCGGTGATCCAGCCCGGCGGCTCCGTGAACGACGAGAAGGTGATCGCGGCCGCCGACGAGCACGACATGGCGATGGTGTTCACCGGCGGCCGCGCGTTTCGCCACGACTGAACGGCGCGGTCGCGGCGTCCGTCGCGGCCCGGGGGTGTCAGCCGGCGGGCTTGATCAGCTCCCGGACGTCGGCCTCGTCCATGTCGACGTTGTGTCGGTGTTCGCCGTGCATCCGCGCCATCCGCACGAGCTCGTCGTCCGAGTCCGACCGCACGACGAAGTCACAGTCCATCCCGGCGTCCGCACAGACGATCTGGTTCACCATCGGTGTCTCACCGGCGGCTCTGACGCGCCCGAACGGCGTTGTTATGCGCCCGTTCGGCTCCGGGTAAGCCGGCCGTACGCGCCGGCCGGGGGCGAACGACACCGACCGCCTGCCGCGGGCGGGTGAGCGTGCGACGGCGGGCGTCGCCGGGGGCGTCCGGATCGGGGCCGACTGCTCCCGTTAGCCATAAGCGCGCGCCCGAAGTCCGTCGGAGTATGCGCTACTCCGAGGCGGCGAACTTCCTCTTCGACCTCCGGCGCTTCCAGGTCAAGCCGGGCACCGAGTCGGTGCGCGACCTGCTGGCCCACCTCGGCGACCCACACGACGGCGTCGACTTCGTCCAGATCGCGGGGACGAACGGGAAGGGGAGCGTCGCCCGCATGGTCGAGTCGGTCCTCCGCGAGGACGGCCGCCGGGTCGGCCTGTACACGTCGCCGCACTTCGAGGACGTCCGCGAGCGGGTCCGCGTCGACGGGCGGCCGGTGCCGAAGGCCGAGGTGACGGCGTTCGTCGAGGCGGCCAAGCCGTGGCTCGTCGAGCGCGCCGCCGACGGCGAGCCGCTCACGTTCTTCGAGGTCGTCACGGCGCTGGCGCTGTGGCGGTTCGACCGCGCCGGCGTCGACGTCGCCGTGTTGGAGGTCGGGATGGGCGGGGAGTTCGACGCCACGTCCGTCGTCGACCCCGTCGCCGCCTGCGTCACGAACGTCTCGCTGGAGCACACCGCCGTGCTGGGCGACACCGTCGAGGAGATCGCCCGCACGAAGGCGAAGGTCGCCCCGGCCGGCGGCCCGCTCGTCACGGCGACCGACGGCGCCGCGCTGGCGACCGTCCGGGAGGTGGCCGCCGACCGCGGGAGCGAGGTGGTGACGGTCGCGGGGCCGACCGGCGGGCCCGCCCCGGCCGACGCCGACCTGTCGGCGACGTACGAGGGGGCGGTCAGCCCGCAGGAGTCGCTCGTCGCGCTCGTGGGCGACGGCTGGGCCGTCGAGACGCGGATCCCGCTGCTCGGGGCGTACCAGTCGACGAACGCCGGCGTGGCGGCCGCGCTCGTGCGGCGGCTGGGTGTCACCGAGGGGGCGACGATCGCGCGCGGCCTCCGCAACGCCCACTGGCCGGGCCGCTTCGAGGTGATGGGCACGGGGCCGCTGGTCGTCCTCGACGGGGCGCACAACCCCGCCGCCTGCGGGACGGTGGCGGACACCCTCGCCGAACTCGACTACGACGACCTCCACCTCGTGTTCGGGGCGATGCACGACAAGGACCACGCCGAGATGGCCGCCGCGCTCCCGGCGGCGACGACGGTCCGCACCTGTGCGCCGGCGATCGACCGCGCGGAGGACCCCGAGGTGCTCGCCCGCGTGTTCGAGCGGGCGAGCGACGCGCGGGTCGCCGCCGTCGGCGCCGTCGCCGACGCCGTCGCCGAGGCCCGGGCCGCCGCCGGCGACGACGACTGCGTCCTGCTCACCGGCTCGCTGTTCTGCGTCGCGGAGGCGCGGACGGCGTGGACGCGACAGGTCGTCCCGAAGGAGCCCCGACGGCCGGCGCCGCCCGGGAGACGCTGGCGGCCGCGGACGTCCCCGCCGACGCGGTCGCGGCGACCGCCGAGGAGGCGGTCCACGAGACGGTGAAGACGCGCGTCTCCGAGACGCAGGCGCGTCGCCTCCGCCGCGAGGCCGCCCGCGCCGGCGTCGCCTGCGGCGTCAGCGGCGTGGGCGGGGGCGAACTCGCGGAGGCCGTGCTGTCGGGCAGTCGCGCCGAGTTCGCGGCGCTGACCGACGCGCTCGCCGACGCGGAGCACGGCCTCGCGGGCGTGGCGAGCGACGCCCGGCGCGGCGTCGGGCTCGACGACCCGGCCGACTCTCCCGCTGGGGGCGCCGCCCCCGCCGGCCCGTCGGCCGACGACGCCTACCCGTGGACGGACGGCACCGCGGTGATGGGGATCCTCAACGTCACGCCGGACTCGTTCCACGACGGCGGGGAGTTCTTCGACGAGGCGGACGCGCTCGCGCAGGCGGAGGCGCTCGTCGACGCCGGCGTCGACGTCATCGACGTGGGCGGGGAGTCGACCCGGCCGGGCGCCGACGAGGTGCCGGTCGACGAGGAGATCGACCGGATCGTACCCGTCATCGAGGCGGTCGCCGACGCCGACGCGCTGATCTCCGTCGACACGCGGAAGGCGCCGGTCGCGCGGGCGGCGCTCGACGCCGGCGCGGACGTCCTCAACGACGTGACCGGGCTGGCGGACCCGGAGATGCGGTTCCTCGCCGCCGAGCGCGGCGTGCCGGTGATCGTGATGCACAGCATCGACGCCCCCGTGGTCCCCGACAAGGAGGTGGCGTACGACGACGTCGTCGAGGACGTGATCGCCGAACTCGGGGAGCGCCTCCTGCTCGCCGAGAAGGCGGGGATCCCCCGGGACCACGTCATCGTCGACCCCGGCCTCGGCTTCGGGAAGACGCCGCGCGAGAACTTCGAGATCCTCGGCCGCCTCGGGGAGTTCGACGCGCTCGGCTGCCCGGTGCTGGTCGGCCACTCGCACAAGTCGATGTTCGAGTTGACGGGCGAGTCCGCGGGCGACGCGCCGAACGGCACCGTGGCGGCGACGGCGCTGGCGGCGGCCAACGGCGCGGACCTCGTCCGCGTCCACGACGCCGCCGAGAACGTCGCGGCCGTGCGGGTCGCCGCGGCGGCGGCCGACCCCGAGGGGTTCGACGCGACGGGGACGGACGCGGCGGGTGACGACGCGTGACCGACGGCGGCGACGCGGCGGGCGGCGACGGCCCGGACGACGGCTCGGAGCGCCCCGACCCGCCGTACGAGGCGGCGTTCGCGTCCCCGGACGGCGACGCGACCGTCGCGCGGCTGGCCCAGACGGCCCGGCGCTACGGCTACGGCGGCCTCGTGGTCCGGAGCCGGACCGCCGCGTTCGACGCCGCCGCCCTCCGCGACCGGTACGGGGTGGACGTCGTGCCGGCGGTCGAGGTCGTCGCCGACGAGCCGCCCTCGGCCAGCGGCGCGGTGGGGAACTTCCGGCCGGACTACCCGCTCGTGCTCGTGCGCGGGGGGACGGACGCGCTGAACCGCTTCGCGGTCGAACAGGACCGCGTCGACGTGCTGGCGGCGCCGCTGTCCGGCGACGGCGGGTTCAACCACGTGCTCGCCAAGGCGGCCGCCGCGCACGGCACGCGCGTGGAGTTCGACCTCGGGCCGGTGCTCCGCGAGTCGGGCGGGAGCCGCGTGCGGGCGCTGAAGGGGCTGCGGAAACTGCGCGAGATCGTCGGGCACTACGACGCGCCGTACGTCGTGAGCGCGCGGCCGGCGTCGCACCTCGACGTCCGGGCGCCGAGCGAACTGGTCGCGCTCGGGACGGAGATCGGGTTCGACGCCGACTGGGTGCGGGCGGGGCTGGCCGAGTGGGGCCGGCTCGCGGCGCGCAACCGCGAGCGACTGTCCGCCGAGTTCATTTCCCCGGGGGTCCGACTCGGGGAGTGTGAAGAAGACGATCGCTGACCACGCGGCGCGCTTCTCCGAGATCGCCGCGGAGTACGACACCGAGCAGAACAGCGAGGAGTACGAGGCGTGTGCCGCCCTCGTGATCCGCCGCGCCGCCCCCCACCGCACGGACACGGTGCTCGATCTGGGCACCGGGACGGGCGCCATCGCGCTCGCGCTCGCCGCGGACGCCGGCCGCGTCGTCGGGCGCGACGTGAGCGAGGGGATGCTGGAGCAGGCCGAGCGCAAGGCCGCCGACGCGGGGGTCGAGAACGTCGAGTTCGGCTACGGCGAGTTCCGCGCCCCCGAGTACGACGGCGAGGCGCAGATCGTCACCTCGAACTTCGCGCTGCACCACCTCGCGGACGACGAGAAGCGCGAGGCGATCGAGACGTGGGCCGCCCTCGACGGCGGCACGACCCCCAACCGGAGCGACTCGGTCGGTCCCCGGCGGATCGTCCTCGGCGACGTGATGTTCTTCGAGGAGCCCGACCCGTCGGACCCGTTCTACAGCCCCGAGGTCGACGACCCCGCGACGGTCGGCAGCCTCGTCGAGATGTTCACGAGCGCCGGCTACGCCGTGACGAACGTCGACCGGGTCCACGACCAGGTCGGCGTGATCACCGCCGAGCGCGTCGTCGCGGCCGGGCGAGAGACGTGAGCGCTGCGGTCGGGGCGGGCGCGTGAGACACCTCCCGAAGCACCTGCGGCCGCGGTGGCGCTACCTCGTCGTCGGGCTGGAGTCGTGGGCGGGGGCGACGTTCGCGCGCGGCCCGTTCCAGCGGGAGGTGTGGTACGCGGCCCAGAACCTGCTTGGCGACCCGGGGAGCGCCGACGCGGACCTCACCGTCGTCCGGTTCCGGTTCGCCGACGGCGCGGGCGCGGCGGTGGTGCGCGTCCGGCGCGGCGAGGTCGACCGCGCGCGGGCCGCGCTGGCGTGCGTCGACGAGGTCGACGGCCGCCGGGTCGGGGTCCGCGTCCGCGCCGTCTCGGGGACGATCAGGGCCGGTGAGGAAAGCTATTTAGGCGGCGCGGGCGGATTCGGAGACGAGAGCACCGTCGTGCTCGGCCCCGACGACGAGCGCGGGACCGGCCGCCGCCGAGCGGACGGCGCGGTCGACGCCGCGACGTCGACGGGCCGCGTGGGCGCGACGGACGCGGAGACCTCCGTTCCGGGGCGGTCCGACCCGGCGAACGACGCGGCTTCGGACGACAACTGACACACCATGCAGGGCCAACAACAGCAGGCGTACGACCGTGGGATCACGATCTTCTCCCCGGACGGCCGCCTCTATCAGGTCGAGTACGCGCGCGAGGCGGTCAAACGAGGGACGGCGAGCGTCGGCGTCCGCACGGCCGAGGGCGTCGTGCTCGCGGCCGACAAGCGCTCGCGTTCGACGCTGATGGAGCCGGAGTCCGTCGAGAAGCTCCACAAGATCGACGACCACGTCGGCATCGCCAGCGCCGGCCACGTCGCGGACGCGCGCCAGCTCATCGACTTCGCGCGCCGGCAGGCGCAGGTGAACCGCCTCCGCTACGGCGAGGAGATGGGTATCGAGACGCTGACGAAGACCGTCACGGACCACATCCAGCAGTACACGCAGGTCGGCGGCGCGCGGCCGTTCGGCGTCGCGCTCATCGTCGGCGGCATCGAGGACGGCGAGCCGCGCCTGTTCGAGACGGACCCCTCGGGGACGCCGTACGAGTGGAAGGCGCTGTCCATCGGCGCGAACCGCGGCGACGTGCGCGAACACCTCGAGGAGGGGTACCACGAGGAGCTGACGATCGAGGCCGGGATCGAGCTGGCGCTGTCGGCCCTCTCGGAGTCGGGCGACGACGAGGGGCTCGAACCCCACGGCGTCGGCCTCGCCACCGTCGAGGTCGACGACGAGCGGTACGTCGACCACGACGCCGCCTCCATCGAGGGGTACCTCGACGAGTTCGACCTGCTCGCCGAGGCCGACGGCGAGGACGGCGACGAGCCCGCCGACGAGTAGTCCGGCACCCGCCGATCCGCCACCGTTTTCGCGACACCCGGCGACCCGCCGACGTGAGCGACAGCGACCGGTACGAGGTCCGGGACGGACCGCCGACCGTCGACGAGTTCCGACGACTCCGCGCCGCCGCCGACATGGCCGAGCGACCCCGCGCGGGGGTGGAACGCGGCCTCCCGAACAGCCTGTACGCCTGCCGCGTCGTCGACACCGGCGCGCCGGCCGACGACCGCGCGCCGGTCGAGTCGCGCGACCCGGACGGCGCGGTCGTCGGGATGGCGCGGGTCGTCGGCGACGGCGGGGCGGTGTACCACGTCTGCGACATGGCAGTCGAGCCGGCCCACCAGCGGCGCGGACTGGGGACGCGGCTGTTGGACGCCGTCGACGCGTGGATCGACGCCGACGCTCCCGCCGGCGCGTACGTGAACCTCCTCGCCGACGTCGACGGGTTCTACGAACGGGCGGGCTACGAAGAGACCGCGCCCGTCTCGAAGGGGATGTACAGACGGGTGGAGTGAGCGACCGCTCGCGGCGGTGAACGGCGCGTCCGCGGCCGCGGTCGGTCGGGGTCGCGACGACGGGCCGACGACACGGGAGCACGGAACGCGGCGGACCCGGTGACGTGGTAGCTGTGATGACGTGCGGGGCACGTGCATGGGACTGGCGTGTGCCCCGGCGGGTCCGCCGCTGGTGAAATAATTTACTCACGATAGAATAAGCCTTTTGCCGCCTCGCGTGGTAGCCCGGGGCATGCAAGCTATCGCTGTCCGTCGCGGGGAGGAGACACCCTCCCTGATCGAGAAGCCGCGGCCCGAACCGGCCGCCGGCGAGGCGCTCGTGCGGACGCTCAGGGTCGGTGTCGACGGCACCGACTACGAGGTCATCTCGGGGAACCACGGCGGCTACCCCGACGGCGAGGACCACATCGTCCTCGGGCACGAGGCAGTCGGCGTCGTCGTCGACCCCAACGGGACCGGCCTCGCGGAGGGCGACGTGGTGGTGCCGACGGTGCGCCGCCGGCCGAACGGCTCCAACGAGTACTTCGGGCGGGGCGAACCGGACATGGCTCCGGAGGGGTACTACCACGAGCGGGGCATCGACGGCGCCCACGGCTTCATGGCCGAGTACTTCACGAGCCCGGGCGAGCACCTCGTCCGCTGTCCCCCCGAGCTCGCCGATCTGGGGTTCCTCGTCGAGCCGGCGTCGATCACCGAGAAGGCGGTCGAGCACGCGCGGGCGAGCCGGTCGGCGTTCGAGTGGAACCCGGAGACGGCGTTCGTCCTCGGCAACGGCAGCCTCGGGCTGCTCACCCTCGCGATGCTCGACGACTCCTTCGACCGGCTCTACTGCCTCGGCCGGCGCGACAGGCCGGACCCGACGCTGGACATCCTCGACGACCTCGGGGTCACCTACGTCGACTCGCGGGAGACGCCCGTCGACGAGGTGCCCGGGGCGTTCGAGGCGATGGACTTCGTGTACGAGGCGACCGGCTACGCGAAACACGCCTTCGAGACGGTCGAGGCGCTGGCGCCCAACGGCGTCGCCGCCCTGCTCGGCGTCCCGGGCGACTGGGAGTTCGAGGTGAACGGCGGCGCGCTCCACCGGGAACTCGTGCTCCACAACAAGGCGCTGGTCGGGTCGGTGAACTCCAACGTCCACCACTTCGAGCGGGCGGTCGAGTCGGTCGCGGCGTTGCCGGAGTGGTTCACCGACGCGTTGGTGACGGGCGTGTACGGGCTCGACGAGTTCGAGCTGGCGTTCGACGACGACGATACCACTATCAAGACGGCGGTGGAATTCGGGTCACGATGAAGAACGTCGACGACCTCATCGACGACGCGGCGGAGTTGGCCGAGCGCGGGCTCTCGAAGGGCGAGATCGCCGACGAACTGAACGTCTCCCGCGAGACGGCCTCGTGGCTCGTCGAACGCTCGGGCGCACAGCCCGCGGACGCCGGCGCGGCTCCCGACGCGGGGCCGTCGGGGCCGCAGGACATCCACGTCGACTGGTCGACCGTCGGCCGCGACTCCACGCGGATGACCCACATCGGCGCCGCCATGGCCGACCTGCTCGCGAAGGAGGGCGAGGAGGTCGACCTCACGGTCGGCATCGAGAAGGCCGGCACGCCGCTGGCGACGACCATCGCGCGCGAACTCGACACGGATCTCGCGGCGTACGCGCCGGCGAAACACCAGTGGAACGAGGGCGACATCGACGACGTCGGCGGCGGCTTCTCGCGCAACTTCGCGACGATCCGCGGGCGCGAGTGCTACGTCGTCGACGACACGGTCACCTCGGGCACGACGCTCACGGAGACCGTCGAGGCGGTCAAAGCCGAAGGCGGGAAGCCCGCCGCCTGCGTCGTCATCGTCGACAAGCAGGGGCTCGACGAGGTCGCCGGCGTCCCGGTGTACTCGTTGATCAACGTCGTCGGCGTCGGCCGGGACTGACCGCTCGGTGTGCTCGCGGCCGGCGTCGAGGCCTGCGTCGTCGACCGGGCGGTCCGGGCGTGCCACCGACGCAACGCCTTTCCCGGGGTGTCGCATACGGAGGGACATGGCGTTCCAACCCGAGAGCGAACTCACGGCCGAGGAGGCCGCCGAGCGCGTCGAGGAGGTCCTCGCGGAGCACGACGTGGTGCTGTTCATGAAGGGGAACCGCCTGATGCCCCAGTGCGGCTACTCGAAGCGCGCGCTCGGACTCATCTCCCAGCACGTCGACGACTTCGAGACCGTCGACGTGCTGCCGGCGCTGCCCGAGTACCGCGCGGCGCTGGAGGCGGAGAGCGGCTGGGAGACCATCCCCCAGACGTTCGTCGACGGCGAGTTCGTCGGCGGCAGCGACGTCCTCGCCGAACTCGACGAGCGCGGCGAACTCGCGGAGACGCTCGGCGCGGAGGCGTAACGACCGATCCGACGGACGGCGCCGGGTCGCGTCGCCTCGGTTTATGAATCGCGGTCGGGGACAGGTGTTTTACCGGTCCGGCCCGTAGGTACCGGCGAGTAGGGACGGAACTGACGGGTAGCCGCGGGACGCCGCGGCCCCTCGACGCGCCCACCGCTCCCACCCCACCCACCACACATGTCAGGCCGCGTATACCGACTTCACTCGACGCTGGAACTGCCACTCGAAGACCTTCAGGACTACTTCGCGGACGATCCGCCGCTCCCCGAGGGTGTCGAGGACGTGGACATCACCCGCCGGAACAACACGCTGATCCTGAAGGCCGTCTCCAACGACGAGTCGATCGGGAAGTACACACCGACCGCACAGCTCAAGGCGAGCGTCTCCGAGACGCGAGTCTACGAGGAGGAGCCGCCCCGCACCGGCGGCGGCTGGATGCAGGAGGAGGAAGAGGAGATCCCCTCGGAACTCGTGGAGTTCGCCTGCTTCAAGGGCGACCGCGAGACGGTGCTACAGAACACGGCGCTGCAGTACCCGATGTTCCTCGTGCTCCGGGAGATCGCCCTGCAGTCGGAGAAGGGGACGCTCACCGCGATCACGGAGATCGACGGGGAACTGGTCGCCCACCGCATCGTCGAGGGCGAGGAGCGACCCGCGAGCGTCGAGGTCGTCGAGACCCCCAACCGGAACGGCGAGAAGGGCGGCGTCGAGTGGCGCGACAACAAGTTCATCAGCTGATCGGGCCCGTCACCCGCGGCGAGCGACGTCCGGCCGGATGACGACAGCCGTCCGTCGACGGCGGGTTCCGTCCCCGTCGGCACGGTCACAAGACCTTTTACGGACTAATTATATCTAATTACTAGGCATGGCAGAGTCACAGGCGGAGTTCCCGGACTATCTGGACGTCGACTACACCGACGGGGAAGGCGAGACCCCCGAGAACTACCCGAGCATCGAGCACAAGCTCGAGAAGGCGCTGGAGGTCGTCGAGACCGGCCTGCGCGAGTACGAGAACCCCGCGGTGATGTGGACCGGCGGGAAGGACTCGACGCTCACGCTGTACTTCGTGAAGGAGGTCGTCGAGGCCAACGACGACCTGGAGCTGCCGACGACCGTCTTCATCGACCACTACCAGCACTTCGACGAGCTGATGGACTTCGTCCGGCACTGGGCCGACGAGTGGGACCTCGAGGTCAAGTGGGCGCGCAACACGGACGTCGGCGACTACGTCGAGGCGAACGACCTCGAACCCGGCGACGACATCCCGGTCGACGCCCTGTCCGAGCACAACCAGCACCACATCCGGAACATCCTCGAGTACGAGGAGGAGACGTTCCCGTTCCTGCTGGACACGTACGTCGGCAACCACCTGCTGAAGACGGTCGCGCTCAACGACACCCTCGAGAGCGAGGACATCGACGGTATCATCTCCGGCATCCGCTGGGACGAGCAGGAGGCACGCGCCGACGAGACGTTCTTCTCGCCGCGCCACGACCCCGACATCTACCCGCCCCACGACCGCATCCAGCCGATCCTCCAGTTCAAGGAGGCCGACGTGTGGGACGCCTTCTGGTACTTCGTCGTCCCGGAGACCGTCGCGGGCTACCCCGAGGACGGCTACGTCCCGCAGGGGTTCGACGACCTGCCGGAGGGGATCGAGATCGAGGACATCCCCGTCTCGCCGAAGTACTTCGCCGGGTTCCGCTCGCTCGGCTCGGAGATCTCGACGGACAAGTCCGCCGAGGAGCCGGCGTGGCTGCAGGACATGGAGAACACGACCGAGCGCGCGGGCCGCGCCCAGGACAAGGAGGACCTGATGGAGCGCCTGCGCGACCTCGGCTACATGTGACGACGGCCGGCTGAACGACACCCCGCCGCGCGGTCCCGCTCGGACGAACGCCCCCGCCGAGCCGCCCTCCCGGGCGGTATCCGGCGGCTACTCTTGTCCGGCGACGGCGTCGCTCCCGCCGTGACCGACGCCTCAGACACCGACACCGACACCGCCGGCGACGCCGACCGCGCCGACGTCCCCGGCGCCGGCCGACCGGAGCTCCCGGCCGACCTCGCCGACAAGATCGCGACGGCCGAATCGATCGTCGCGGACGCGCTGGCCGACTTCGAGCGCCCCGTCGTCCCGTGGACCGGGGGGAAAGACTCCACGCTCGTCCTCCACCTCGTGCGCGCCGCGGCCGCCGATCGCGGCCTCGAGACGCCGCCCGTCACGTTCGTCGACCACGGCGCCCACTTCCCGGAGACGACCGCCTTCGTCCGGCGGTGGGCCGACGAGTGGGACCTCGAGCTACACGTCGCCCGCTTCGAGGACCTCGCGGGCCACGACCCCGGGACGGAACTCCCGGTCGAGGAGCTCTCCGACCGCGTCCGGACCGAACTCGAGCGCGTCGGCCACGAGGGCGACACGCTCGTCGTCGACGCCGACTCGCTGGCGGGCAACCACCTGCTGAAGACGGTCGCGTTCAACGACCTGCTCCGTGCCGAGGGGTTCGACGCGGCGCTCACCGGCGTCCGCAGCGACGAGAGCGACGCGCGCGCGGACGAGTCCGTGCGCTCGCCCCGCGGCGACGACCACACCCCCGAGCACGTCCGCGTCCACCCGATCCTCGACTTCTCCGAGGCGGACGTGTGGGCCGCGCTGTGGGGCGTCGTCGTCCCCGAGACGGTTCCCGCGTTCCCCGCGGGGACGGTGCCGTCGGCCGCGGCGGACCTGCCGGCCGACCTGACCCCCGCCGACCTCCCCGTCTCCCCGAAGTACTGGGAGGGGTACCGCTCGCTCGGCACGGCGGCGGGGTCGGCCCGCAGCGCCGACGAGCCGGCGTGGCTCCAGTCGCTGGGAGACGGCGGCGAGCGCGCCGGCCGCTCGCAGGAGAAGGAGGACCTGATGTCGCACCTGCGCGACCTCGGCTACATGTGAGCCGACCGCGGGCTCGCGGGCGGCGACGACCGCCCGGCCTCAGCGGTCCTCGATGGGGATCCGCGTCCAGCCGTCGTCGCCGCGGTCGGGTCGCCCCGGGCCGGTGAGTGTCTCGGGTACGTCGTCGTGTGCGGCCGCGCGGGCGTCCCCCCGGCTCTCCTCGGCGGTGCGGCGGAGTCGTTCGATCCGCTCGTCCATCGGCGGGTGCGTAGACAGGAGTCGGACGAGCGTGCTCGGCTCCGGCTTCGCCGACCGGTACACGGGCGCGAACGGGAACGCGGAGTCGATCGCGTCGTCGATCTTCCGGAGGGCGCTCGCCAGCGCGAGCGGCCGTCCGGTCACCGCGACCGCGCGGTCGTCGGCGGCGTGTTCCCGACGGCGCGAGTACGCCCGCAGCGAGAGGGTCAGGCCGAACAGGAGGAGCGTGAGCACGCGTTCGAGGCCGACGCGGATCCGGCCGGGCACCGTGCGGTGCCAGCGGTCGGGCGCGCCGCGGACGAGCGCGAGTCCGCGGGCGAACCCGCCCGCGAGGAACGCGACGGGCGTCACCGCGAGCGCGACCGTGCCGACGAGCGTCTGGACGAAGCTGTGGGCAAGCGTCTGGACGAGGCCGTCGCGCCCCTCGATGTGTGCGAACTCGTGGGCCAGCACCGCCTCGAGTTCGGCGGGCGTGAGCACCCGAAACAGGCTGTAGTCGAGGACCAGCGCGGGGGTGTGACCCCCGAGGGCGAGCGCGTTCGGCTCGCCGAGGCGCGCCACGAACACTCGGGGGCGGTCCAACTCCATCGCGGTCGCGAGGTCGTCGACGATCCGGTGGACCGCCGGGGCGGCCGCACGCGGGAGTTCGCGCGCGTCGAGGCCGGCGAGCGCGCGCCCGGTGCCGATCCGGTACGTGAGGTACCCCGACAGGAGGGTCGCGCCGACGAAGACGGCGGCGACGGTGGTCGGCGCCGGGCGGTTGGCCCACAGGAAGCGCACGCCCTCCCAGACGACGACGGCGGCGACGGCGTAGAACGCGATGGTGAGCGCCCCCGCGACGACCATCGCCCACCGGAGGCCGGTCCCGGCGCGTGGCGACTGGCGCATGCGGTCGGTCGTACACCCGCGGTCGTCAAACGGCTGTCGGTGGACCGAGGGGAACCGTCACCCGTAAGGTCGCTTCCGCGCGTACCCACGGTATGAGCGACGACACCGACGCGCCGGCCGACGGCGTGTACGTCGGCCTGTTCTCCGGCGGCAAAGACTCCTCGTGGGCGGTGTACCGGGCGCTGGAGGCCGGCCTCCCGGTGGAACGACTGCTGACCGTCCACCCGGCCGGCGACTCGTACATGTACCACGTCCCGGAGACGCGCCTCGCACGGCTCGCCGCCGAGAGCATCGGGCTCCCGCTGACGGAAGTCGAGCCCGACGACTTCGCCGCCGCGGAGACCGTCGACTCGGGCGCCCAGGGCGACAGCGAGTTGGAGCCGATGGAGCGGGCGCTGACGGCGCTGGCCGCGGAGACGCCGCTGGCGGGCGTCACCGCGGGCGCCGTCGAGTCCGAGTTCCAGACGAGTCGGATCGAGACGATGTGCGACCGTCTCGGGATCGAACTGTACGCGCCGCTGTGGCAGGAGGACCCGCGGGAACTGGCCGACGCCATGCTGGACGCCGGCTTCGAGATCACGATCCTCCAGGTGGCGGCGGCCGGGCTCGACGAGTCGTGGCTGGGGCGGACGCTCGACCGGGACGCGCTCGCGGAGCTGGAGGCGCTCAACGAGGAGTACGGCGTCCACCTGCTCGGCGAAGGGGGCGAGTTCGAGACGTTCGTCACGGACGGGCCGCACATGGCCCGGCCGATCGAGCTGGAGTACGACACCGAGTGGGCCGGCACCCGCGGGCGGATCCGCGTGACGGACGCACGACTCGGCGAGTAGGCGACCGGGAGGAAGGAGAAGGGGCGCGCGCCGCCGCGCCCGCCGGGGGTTACTCGTCGCTGGTCAGCCGCGAGTGGGCGCCCACGAGGGCGCCCGACAGGTCGAGGCCGTCGACGACGGTCTCCTCGTCGATGATGCTGCGCCGGACGTCGGCGCCGTGGACGCGCGCGTTCCTGAACACGACCGACTCGGAGATCGTCGAGTCGGTGATCTCCGCGCCCGCGAGGACGTACACGTCGTCGCCGATCTCGGAGTTCTCGACGGTCGCGTCGGGGTGGACCACCGACTCCCCGCCGAGGTACCACGCGACGGCGTCGAGGTAGCTCTCGGGCGTCCCGATGTCGAACCACGCCTCGTCGAAGGTGAACGCGTGCACCGGCTGGCGCGACTGGAGCCACTGGATGAACCAGCCGGGCTCGTCGGGGTTGTTGCCGTCGGAGAGGTACTCCGCGAAGTCCGGCAGCGTCTCACGCGGGAACGCGTAGCAGGCGATCGACACGAGCGTGCTCTGCGGGTCGTCGGGCTTCTCCTGGAAGTTGACGACCTGGTCGCCGTCGAGCTGGACGAGGCCGTAACTCTTCGCGCGCTCGCGCGACCCGACGTCGTAGGCCGCCAGCGTCGGCGTCCCCTTCTCCTCGAAGAAGTCGACGAAGTCGGCGACGTCGAAGGAGATGAGGTTGTCGCCGGCGACGACGATCAGGTCGTCGTCGACGTTCTCCCGCTCGATGAGTTGGGCCAGCGCACCGACGACGCCGAACTTCTCGGACTCCTCGCTGGTGTCCTCGACGGAGACGGTCGGTTTCCGGAACTCGGAGTCGGCGAGATAGGCGTCGAACTCCTCGGCGAACCGCTCGTTCGTGGAGACGAACACCTCGTCGACGCGGTCGTCCGCCTCGAGGTCCGCGAAGATCTCGTCGATGACGGTGCCGTCGCCGACGGGAAGGAGCATCTTCGGTCGGTTCCGCGTGATCGGCCACAGTCTGGTCGCGTATCCCCCCCGCGAGCACTACTGCCTTCATACCGTCACGCTCACTGGCATCTCACAAGGGTCTTTCCTCTCGCTCGACCGCCGGCCCCGCGAGCGGTGCCCGGGCGAAACCGATTCGGCCCCCCCGACCCCTCTCGTCCGGGTATGCCCGAGCGAACGACGCGCGAGCGGATCGCCGACGAACTCCGCGACCGCGCGCTCACGGCGAGCGCGCTCGCGACCGAGTTCGACGTGCCCCGCGCGACCGTCTACGACCACCTGGACCACGTCGCGCGGTCGCTCCCCGACGGCGAGGAGTTCCTGGTGGCGCCGCCGGAGTGTCGCGACTGCGGTTTCGACCGCTTCGACGACCCGATCAACGCCCCCTCCCGCTGTCCGGAGTGCAAGGGAGAGAGCGTGGAGGAACCGGCGTTCGTCATCCGGTGAGCCCGCCGGGGACGGCGCCCCGTCGCCCGCTCAGGCAGGGAGTTCGACGCCCAACTCGGCGAGCAACGTCTCCGCGGCGGCCGACGACGAGCCCGGTCCGCGCGCGGTGATCAGGTCGCCGTCGACGGTGACGCTCGTGTCGGCGTCGAGTTCGGCGTCGAAGTTGCCGCCCGCGGCGACGACCTCGTCTTCCACCCAGTACGGGAGTTTGCGCCCCTCGATCCGGTCGTACTCGTCGACGATCCCCTCCTCCCACTCGTTCGGGAACCCCGTCACGTCGCGGCCGTCGACGAGGGAGCCGCCGTCGCCGTCGCGGGCGAACCCGAGGATCCCGACCGCGTGACACACGACGAGCGCGGTGCCGTGCTCGCCTTCGACCGCCTCGCGCAGGGCCGTCCGTGCGTGCACGTCCTGGTTGACGTCCCACACCGTGCCGTGACCGCCGGGGAACACCACGGCGTCGTAGTCGGCCGCGTCGACGGCCGCCACCGGCTCGGGGTCGGCGAGTCGGTCGTCGGTCTCGTGGATCTCCCGGAACCGGGCGGCCGTCTCCTCGCCGATGTCCTCGGGGTCGAGCGACCGCTCGTCGACCACCGGCTGCGACCCGGACGGGGTCGCGACCGTCACCTCGACCCCGGCGTCGTCGAGCGTCGTGAGCGGCTCGATGCACTCCTCTGCCCAGTACCCCTCCTCGCTGACCACGAACAGCGCCGTCTGTGTGTCGGTCATCCAGCCCATGCTGGGACCGCGCCACCGGAAAACGTGACGGCACCAGCGGGACCCGTCCGGCCCGCGCCGCTTATACCGACGGACTCGCAACGGGGTGGCATGGCAGCAGTCGGGACGCGGACGGTCCTCGCGGTGATCGGCGGCGTCGTGTTGACCGTAGGGATCTACCTCCACGCGTCCGACCGCGAGGCCGCGGGCTACGGCACGATGGCGGTCGGGTTCGCCACCGCGGCCGTGTGGGCCTTCCTGGGGATGGAACTCGCACAACAGGGCGTCGATTCGGCTCCGGCGACGACGTACCTGTCGGGCGGAATGGCGGCGGTCACCCTGGCGATGTACTTCGGGATGCGCGCACGCGGTCTGGCCCGCGGCGAGTGAGGGGGATACCGGGGGCGGTTCTCCGCCGCCGACGTCGCCGGCCGAGTTTGGGTTCGCGGCGGTATTCGCCGTGCGGATAGTCATCACAGTATTCGACAATATCTCACGAAAACATTCGATGTGAGTGCTCAAACGTAAGAAAACGGAATGCGAGTGGATCACTCACCCGGAAACTATGTGGATCCCTCATGAGAGGATCCCCCACAGTTAAGTACAGCATACCATTAGTGGCGTCCGTATGTCCGATAATCAGTCCGGATCGAGCCGTCGTCGGTTCCTCCAGGGGACCGGTGTCGCGGCGGTCTCGGCCGGTCTCGCCGGTTGTTCAGGCAACGGCGGGAGTGACACGGAGACCGACAGCGGCGGATCCACGCCCACCGATGACCAGACGCCGACGGAGAACCAGCAGGACGAGAGCGACATCCCCCGTGGCGGCATCTTCAACCTCGGGATGGGGACGGCCCCCGACACGCTCAACGCCCTCGCGAGTTCCTCCGCGTACGCGAGCATCATCTACGGACAGACGTACGAGTCGGGCGCGGCCATCGACCCGGTCAACTTCGAGATGCACCCCAACGTCTTCACCGACTGGGACTACGAGGTGCTCGACGAGACCGGCGAGACGGACCAGCCCAACACGGAGCTGTACATCAACGTCCGCGACGACGAGCTGACCTGGAACGACGGGACGGAGTTCACGATGGACGACGTCCTGTTCACGTACAACTACTACATGGACCAGGTCCCCGGCGGCTACGCGGCGTCCATCAACCCCATCGTCTCCATCGAGGAGCACGACGGCGACTGGGACCTCGTGATGACGCTGAACCAGCCGAACAGTACGTTCGCGTACGACCAGTTCGGCCTGCCGATCCTCCCGCGTCACCGCTGGGAGGACGTGGACGACTACAACACGTACGCGCCGCAGGACACCGACTTCGGCGGTCCCGTCGGCCTCGGCCCGGGCGTCGTCACCCGCTACGAGCCGGACACGGCCGTCGAGGTCTCGTACACCGACCGCGAGGGCGAGTACACGCTCTCTAACCTCAGCTGGCGCGAGGACGTCCCCGGGATCATCCCCGGCGGTCCGTTCGTCGACGCGATCCGCTATCGCGTCTACTCCTCGGAGTCCGCGCTCCACCAGGCGCTGTTCAACGGCGACATCGACTCGCTGTACAGCTCGATCCGCACCTCGCGCATCGAGGACGCCCAGGAGGACGAGAACCTCGAACTCATCGACGGGTTCGACACGGGCTACGGCCACTACTCGTTCAACCTCCGCCGCACGCCGCTCGACGATCAGGCGTTCCGGCAGGTGCTCGGCTTCGCGTTCGACGACGTCTACTGGAACCAGCAGCTCTCGCGCGGCTACGAGCAGGAGGGCGACTTCGTCATGCCGCCGGGGTACACGGCGGTCCGTCCCGAGACCGGCACCGATCAGGAACTGCTCACGGGTCCGTCGACGCAGGCGTTCGCCTTCCGCCAGTCGAGCCCGAGCGTCCCGAACGTCGAGGCGATCCGCTCGTTCCTCGCCGACGGCGACATCATCACGGGCGAGGGCGGCACCTACGCCGGGCAGGAGTACCCCGGCAGCCTCACCGGCGTCACCTCGACGCAGTCCGAGCAGGTCCACGACTACTCGTTCGGCCCGGTCGAGTCCGAGGTCCTCGTCAACGCCGACGAGGAGCCGGACCAGGAGATCCGCGTCAACGGCCAGACGATCACCGAGATCAACGGCAGCCCGCTGACGATGCTGCTGAGCCCGGCCAGCGAGTCGCCCCAGACCGCGCAGATGGTCGAGGACTGGCTCGGCTCGCTGCGCCAGATCGGGATCCCGGTCGACCGCGAGGTCGTCTCGTTCAACACCCGTGTCACCCGTGCCTACGGGAGCGAGGACTTCGATATGTTCTCGATGGGCTGGGTGAACCTCTCGCCGTTCGCGACGAACACGCTGTACAGCCTGTTCCACTCCGACAACGCGGACGACCACTCCGTCGTCGAGACGGAGGGCGACGACTCGAACACCGACACGCTGTACAACAACGCGATGGGGTACGGCGTGGGCGAGAACTCGGGCGCCGACGACCTGATCAACTCGGCCCGCACGACGCTCGACCCGGAGGAGCGTAACGACCTGTCGCGGGAGGCCGTCGAGCGCATCTACCTCGACTTCCCGACGATGGTCGTGAGCTACGGCGTGCAGAAGTGGCCCGTCAACACCAGCGAGTGGGGCGGCGTCATCGGGAACATCCCCGGCCCGGGCTCGACGTACCTCGGGACGCAGTTCCTCCAGGTCTACCAGCAGGAGTAACGCCGTCGCCGCGCGCGCGACGCCGGGCACTCCGTCTCCCCGCCGGAGTCCCTGTCGGCGTCGCCCGCCCGGAACACGGATGCAACAACTTCATACCGACACCTTCGTGATACAGTAGTACGCGAAAGGGTCCCAAAACGCATGACCAGAATCAGTGGAAAATACCTCGCAAAACGGATCGTCGTTTCGTACCTGACGCTCCTGGTAATCATGTCGCTGCTGTTCGTTCTCCTCCGGAGCATGCCCGGCTCGTTCATCACGAGCATGATCTCGTCGGGGATGACGGCCGAACAGATCGCGCGTATCCGGGAGACGTGGGGACTGAACGAACCATTATGGAGACAGTACCTGAACTTCATGATCAACTACCAGACCGGGAACTTCGGCCGGTCGCCGACCTACAACACGCAGGTGTGGGACCTGATGATCCGGCGGATGCCGCGGACCCTGGTCCTGTTCGGGTCGACGTTCATCATCGGGTTCATCGTCGGTCCGCTGGTGGGCATGTACCTCGGCTGGTGGCGCGGCTCCAGGAAGGACAAGTCCATCTTCAGCACGTCGCTGCTACTGTACTCGATGCCCAGCTTCTGGATCTCGTGGCTGTTCATCTGGGTGTTCAACTACGAGCTGGACCTGCTGCCGAGCGCCTACATGTTCACCCAGTTCCCCGAGTTCCAGTGGACGGCGTTCACCGTGATGCGGGACGTACTGTACCACATCGCGCTGCCGATCATGAGCCTCACGTTCATCGGCTGGGTGGGCTCGATGCTCATCATGCGCCCGACGATGAACCAGGTGACCGACGAGGGCTACGTGTTCCTCGCGCGCGCCAAGGGCCTCTCGGAGCGTACGGTCATGGTGAAGCACGCGGCACGAAACGCACTGATCCCGGTCGCGACCGGCGCGGTCGTCAGTCTGGCGTTCCTCATCGACGGCTCCGTCATCGTCGAGAACGTCTTCAACTGGCCCGGGATGGGACAGATCATCGTCTCGTCGGTCCTCAACCGCGACTTCCCGGTGGCACAGGCGACGTTCTTCATGCTCGCCGTGCTCGTGGTCGTGATGCGGCTGCTGACCGACGTCATCTACACGTACCTCGACCCCCGGATCAAGTTCGGGGAGGGTGAATAATGGCTACGCAACAAGGAGACTCAGGCACGGACGGCGGATCGGTCAGACGACGGTGGGAGCCCCGCATCGAGCGGCTCAAGCGGGGATGGGACCGCTACACCGAACACCGGATCGGCGTGGTCGGGCTGGTCATCCTGGTCGTGTTCACCCTGTGGTCGATCATCCCCGGTGTGTTCGCCCCGCACTCCACCGAGTGGATCGCGTACATCGGCGAGCCGCCGATCGAGTCGCGGCTCACCGCCGAGCAGGTGCGGTCGCTGCCGCACCCGCCCGCGTTCGGGGACCCGTTCTTCGCGCCGCTCGGGACCAACGCCAACGGGAACGGCATCCTCTCGCTGCTCATCTACTCGGCGAAGAACGCGATGTACATCGGGCTGGCTGCGGGGCTGCTCTCCAGTCTCGTCGGCGTCCCGCTGGGGCTCATCTCCGGGTTCTACGGCGACACGTGGATCGACGAGGCGATCCAGCGGTTCGTCGACATCATGTACGGCCTGCCGTTCCTGCCGTTCCTGATCGTGCTCGTCGCCATCCGCGGCATCACGACGACGAACATCATCATCGGCATCGCCGTCACCTCCTGGCTGAACAACTGCATCACGGTGCGCGGGGAGACGCTCTCGCTGAAGGAGCGGTCGTACGTCGAGTCCGCGAAGGTCGCCGGCGCGTCCGACACCCGCATCATCTTCCGGCACATCATGCCGAACGTCCTCCCCATCTCGTTCGTGTTCCTCGCGCAGGACGCCGCGGGCGCGGTCATCGCGCAGGCGTCGCTGGCGTACCTCGGGCTGGCGGACTTCACCGCCAACTCCTGGGGGATCATGCTGGAGAACATCAAGTCGCAGGGGTACATCTTCGACGCCTGGTGGTGGCTGCTGCCGCCGGGCCTCGCGCTGATGCTGATGGCCGCATCGTTCTACTTCATCGGCTTCTCGATGGAGGACGTGACCAACCCACAGCGGTGACACGACGACACATCCAATGACACTACTCGAAGTAAACGACCTCTCGATCCGCTACGCGATCGACGACGGGTCGGCGGTCCACGCGTCCGACCGGGTGAGCTTCTCGGTCGACCGCGGGGAGACGTACGGGCTCGTCGGCGAGTCGGGCTGCGGGAAGACCACGCTCGCGAAGAGCCTGGTGCACCTGCTCGACGACAACGGCTACATCGAGAGCGGGAACGTCTGGTTCGACGGCACGCTCCCGCAGTGGGCCGACGAGAACGGCGACGCGAAGCAGTCGGTCATCGACGACCCCGACAAGCCGGTCCGCGAGGACGGCAAGACCGACCTCGCGGCGTTGACGAACAAACAGATCCGGGACATGCGCTGGCGCGACATCGCGATCATCCCGCAGTCGGCGATGAACGCGCTGAACCCGGTGTACAAGGTCGGCGACCAGATCGTCGAGGCGATCCTCCGGCACGAGCCGCAGACGACCAAGGCGGAGGCCCACGACCGCGCCCGCGACCTGTTGGAGCGTGTCGGCATCGAGCCGGACCGGGCCGACGACTACGCCCACCAGTTCTCCGGCGGGATGAAACAGCGCGCCGTCATCGCGATGGCGATGGCGTGTAGCCCGGACCTCCTCATCGCCGACGAGCCGACGACGGCGCTGGACGTGATCATCCAGGACCGCATCCTCGAGGAGCTCGAGAAACTGCAGGACGAGTTCGGCGTCTCGATCCTCGTCATCAGCCACGACATCTCGGTGATGGCGGAGATCTGCGACCGGATGGCCGTCATGTACGGCGGGAAGGTGATGGAGTCCGGCCGCACCGAGGACATCTTCGGGGAGACCGCGAACCCGTACACCCTCGGGCTGAAGAACTCCTTCCCGACGATCACCTCCGCGGACCAGGACCTCGTGTCCATCCCGGGGACGCCGCCGACGCTGCGCGACCCCGACCCCGGCTGTCGCTTCCGCGAGCGGTGCCCGTTCGCGATCGAGGAGTGTCACGCCGAGCACCCGCCGATGTACGACGTCGCCGACGCCGAGTCGACCGGTCGGCTCCGCGAGGCGACCGACCAGCGCGCACACGGGTCGGCGTGCTACCGTATCGACGAGCTCGAACAGCTGCGGACCGACGCACTCAACGAAGACACATGGACCGAGCAGAGGATCGAGAGCCGCTAGTAGAGATCGACGGGCTGCGGAAGCTCTTCGACCAGTCACAGGGGATCATCGACACCGTGCTCGGTCGCGAGCCCCAGCCGGTCCGCGCCGTCGACGGCGTCTCCCTCGACATCCACAAGGGGGACATCGTCGGCATCGCCGGCGAGTCCGGCTGCGGGAAGACGACCCTCGGGAAGATGCTGGTGAAGCTCCACGAGCCGACGGAGGGGGCGATCCGCTTCGACGGCAACGACATCACCGAGATGACGCGCGAGGAGGAGCGCGAGTTCCGCAAGCGCGTCCAGATGATCTTCCAGGACCCGTTCGAGTCGCTGAACCCCCGGATGACGGTGTACGACACCATCGCCGAGCCGCTCAAGATCAACGACATGGTCGGCGACTACGACGCGCGGCGCGACCGGGTCAAGCAGGTGCTCGAGGACGTCGGCCTCGGCCCCGCGGAGGTGTACCTCGACGCGTTCCCGGACGAGCTCTCCGGCGGGGAGCGCCAGCGGATCGCGATCGCGCGGGCGCTCGTCGTCGACCCGGACTTCATCGTCTGCGACGAGCCGGTGTCGATGCTCGACGTGTCGATCCGGGCGGGCGTGCTCAACCTGATGAAGGAGCTCCAAGACGAGTACGACCTCACCTACCTGTTCATCAGTCACGACCTCTCGCTCATCCGCTACATGTGCGACCGCGCCGGGATCATGTACCTCGGCAACATGGTCGAGCAGGGGCCGACCGACGACATCATCGACGACCCCAAACACCCGTACACCGAGGCGCTGTTCGACGCGGTGCCGGACGTGGAGTTGGGCGAGGAGCGGCGCCGCGCGAACGCGACCGGCGAGGTGCCGTCGCCGCGCAACCCCCCGAGCGGCTGCCGGTACCACCCGCGGTGTGCCCACATCATCCCGCCGGACGGCTGGGACGGCACGCAGGAGGCGTTCCGGCGCGCCTACCAGTTCAAGCTGAAGGTCCGTCGCGGCGACCTCAGCGCCGAGAGCGCCGAGTCGGCCGACATCGCCGACGCCGAGGCGCTCGTCGAGCACGGCCTGACGCTCGACATCCCCGAGGAGTACCGCTCGGAGACGGAGATCGAGAGCGGCGGGAGCAAGGTCGACATCGCCCGCATCGACCTCCCGCCGGCCGCCCGGGAGACGCTGGTCGACGCCGCCGGGGCCGTCCTCGACGGGGACACCGAGGGCGCGCTGGCGACGCTGGACGAGGCGATCACGACGCCGTGTGAGTCGCGACGGCCCGAGCCCCAGCCCGCGGGCACCCGGGAGGTCGCGTGTCACCTCTACGACGAGCCCGGCTTCGAGGAACTGGACTCGTCGACCGCGGGGATCGCCCCCGCGGCGGCGGAGGACTGATCGGTGGTCCGGTCCCCGCGCACCCAACGGGTCCTCCTCCTCCTCCTCGCCGGCTGCTTGGTCGTGAGCGTCGCGTCGTTCGCGGCGACCGCGACCGGCCAGTTGGCGTGGCAACAGCGCGACGGCCTCGCGTTCACGCCGACCGACCTGTCGGTGAGCGACGGCGACGAGCCGACGGTCGCGATCGAGTTCACCGTGACCAACCCCACCGGCGTCCCGGTGACGATCCGGCCGGCGGTGATCGGCGTGTTCGACGGGAGCGCCGAGGCGGAGAACCGCCTCGTCTCCGCCAGGACGGCCCGGCTCGCGGACGGCAGCGGGACGTTCCGGGTCCCGGCGCGGGGGTCGACGGAGACGACCGTGCTGGTCGACCTGCCGCGGGAGAACGTCGAGCGGACCCGCGCCGCGATCGCCGACGGGCGCGCAGTCGTCTCGGGCACGGTGACCGCGGAACTGCGCGACCGGAGGTTCTCGGCCGATGTCTAAGGAGGACACGTCGGTGTGGCACGCCGCGCTCAACCCGGCGTCCGCCTCCTACGGGACCCGCGGCGAGCGGGTCGTGGCGGCGCTGGTCGTAGGGGTCCTCGCGGGCGTCGTCGCCGGCACCGCGATGTACAACGTCCGCCAGTCGGCGGTCGCCCCCGCGTGGACGAGCGACCTCCTGTCGGGGACGCTCGTCCTCGTGTCGGGCGCGCTGGTGAAGCTGCTGTGCGAGCAGCTCCGGACGAGCCTGCTCTCGCTGGCGACGGCGGTCGTGCTCGGGCTCGCGGTCGCCGGGGCCACGGCGGTGGCGCCGTACGTCCTGCTGGACATCGCGACGCTCGGCGGGCTCGCCCTCCTGCCGGAACTACGCGACGTGATCACCCTCGCGGTGCTGGGGCAAGTGCCGCTGCAGTTCACCGGCTACCTGCTGGCCATCGTGTACGACGGCGCGACCGCGTGACCGGCCGCCCGGTCGCGCTCGCCGACCGCACGGGGGGTGCGACGACAGGCCTTTGTCGACCCGAGCGATACCCACAGTCGATGCCGAGGGACATCCCGACCGAGGAGAAGTCGGTGCGCGAGCGCGGCACCTACGCCAACGACGGCAACGACCCGACGCTCGCGTCGTACCTCTCGTCGCTGTTCTTCCTCCTGTCGGTGCCGGCGCTGGTGACCGTCGCGTACGCGGGGTACTGGGCGGGACTGTACCCGGAGTCGACCGTCGTCCCGGCGTTCGGCGGGCTGTTGGTCGCGTCGCTGGCGGCGGTGTTCGGCGTCATGCACTACACCACGGGTCGGTGAGAACGGGCGGCCGCGCGGACCGCGCCGCCGGCTCGGCTCAGCCGGTCAGAACCACTTGTCCTTGTAGACGCACTGGAGCGGCTCGGAGACGACGTTCGTCACCAGCGCCATCGTCACGATCTGGACGGCGTCGCCGTACTCCGCGGGGTCGGTCTCGCCCGACCAGCCGGCGAGGCCGATCCCGAGTTCGACGTGGTAGTCGTAGACGGTGACGAGCCACTCGTCGGGTAGGGTCCGCTCGTCCTCGTCGGACTCGTTGACGAGCCGCAGGAGGTACTTGAACGTCTCGTCGTCGCGGTCCGAGAGGTCGCTGCCGGCGTCGTACCCCGGGACGTTCGGCGTCCCGAACAGCTGGACCAGCCGGTACAGCGCGGTGCCGACGTCGTCGTGCTCGCCGCGGCCGGTCGGGTCCGGGTCCAGTTCGACGTTCACGTCGTTGCGGGCCTCGCGGAGGTTCAGCTCGGACAGCTCCTCGCCGTCGGCGAGGCGCGTCTCGATCTCCTCGCGTGAGACGGGGACGAGGGTGAACTCCCGAAGCTCGTCGACCGGCGGCGCCTGCGGGTGCTCTCTGATATCGTAGCGCATCAGTACGCGAACCCGATGAAGCCCTTCCAGCCGAAGTAGCCGGCGACGAGACACACGAGGCCGGTCGCGACGACGAGGACCGACTCGCCGGTCGAGATCCCCTCGATCCCGTTGAGGCCGAAGTACAGGGTCACGCCGATCATCGTGAAGATGTAGCCGACCACCAGTCCGAGGATCATCACGGCGAGCGAGACCACGCCGAGCGGTCCCTTCACCGACTCCGGAATGCGGGTGCGGACGGACATTCGTACGTCAACGGTGTTAGTCCCCGCTCTTAACTCCCTCGCTACGCGGTGACACACGGCTCGGACGCGCGCCGACTCAGCGCGACTCGGTCGCGTCGTCGCCCCCCTCGCGGCGCGCGCGTTCCGCGTCCCCGGGCTCGGCGTCGCCCAGCGGGCTCATCGCGGGGTCGAACGCGTCGTCGGCGCCGGTCGGCGAGTCGGGACTCGCGTCGTCGGCCCCCGCGGCGTCGGCGCGTCGGCGCTCGTGTTCGCCCCGTTCGCGGGCGTCGCTCGTGAGGGCGTACTCCTCGGCGACGGGGCGGCGGGCGCGGTAGCCGATCGCGATCGCGACCACGCCGGCGACGCCGTAGACGACGACCGGGGTGGCGGTGAAGCCGACCTGCCCGGTGACGACCGTGAGGTGCAGCACCTGCCCGATCGACAGCGCGCCGACGACGAGCATCGACGTGCTGATCACGCCGAGGAAGCGAGTCGAAACCATACTCACGGTCGGGACGGGCGGGACATAAGGACACGGGAGCGTGGCGGCCGCACGACGGCGGGCGCGTCGTCACCCCCGCCGTCAGGCCGTCGGCCCGCCGACGCTATCCGTCGCCGTTCGCGTCGACGACGACGACCTCGCCGTCCTCGACGGTGACGTTGATCAGCGTCTTCACGGAGTGGTCGGTGTCGTCGAGCTTGTTCGGGCCCGCCTTCTTGATGACGGCGACGACGTCGACGACGTCCGCGCCGATGTGCGTGAGCGCGTCGAGGATGGCGTTCATCGTGCCGCCCGTCGACAGCACGTCGTCGAGCACGAGCACGCGGTCGCCCTCGAACACGTCGTTGATGTACATCTCCGACTCCGAGTAGCCCGTCTGCTGGGACAGCGACACCTCGCCGTCGAGGCCGTACTCGCGCTTGCGGATGACGACCAGCGGGATGTCGGTCATCAGCGACAGCGCCGTCGAGATGTGGATCCCCATCGCGGCGGGGGTGACGATCTTGTCGACGTCCTCGATCTGGGCCTTGCGGATGATCCGGATGACGATCTCGCGGAGCAGCTCCGGCTCCAGCATCGGGACCCCGTCGCTGATGGGGTGAACGAAGTACTGGTACTCCCCCTTCTCGATGATCGGCGCGTCCAGCAGGGACTGACGCAAGCGGTCCATGTCGCCGGTACCGCTAGCTGGGTGAAAAGCGCGGCGGATCACCGGCCGCGGTGTCGGTCGAAGGTCACGATGCCGAGGGGGCGCCGTCGCCCCGCGGCTCCGGCGCTCGGTCGCGCGGCCGGGGGCGACTACGCCGGCGTTCGGTCGGTCGCGAGCACCCTCGTCCGTCCGCCGGGCGCCGTCCAGACGACCCGGACGACCGTGTCCGGCGGCACCGGCGTCGCCTCGCCGACGGTCGCCGAGTCCCCGGCGACGACGCGGTCGTCGAAGCCGACGCGCTGGCCGGACGCCGCGACCACCGCGAGCGACCCCCGTCGGCGGCCGCGACCGTGTCGCCGCCGGCGTGCGTGACCGTCACACGGTAGCCGTCGTCGACGGCCGTGTACGTGAACTCGAACGCCGCCGCCGGGGGACCCCGGGCGAGGCGACGCCCGCGGCGACGACGAGCGACCCGATGAGCGCCGCCAGCGCCACCGTGAGCACGACCATCACCGCGACGCCGGCGAGCGGGGACAGCGCCCGCTCGGGCGGGTCGGCGTCGGTTCGGGTGTCGGGTGAGGGCGTTGCGGTGCGCATCGGGGGGACCGCGCGGACGCGTCGGGCGGGCCGAAGGCCACGCGGGGTGTCCGGTCCGACGGCGGCCGGCCTGATTGGTATACACTCGCTGTCGAGGCGTTACCGGACGGATAGCACCGTTCGGCGCGGACGCCGTCGGCCGTTCCGTCGGCGGCGGGCGCCGGGAACGCGACGGAGAAAGCGAGAGGGCGCGTCGGTCAGACGAGCACCAGCAGCGCGACCACCAACAGCAGCGTGACGAGCAGCACGCTCGCCCCGAAGCCCGCACGCAGGTCGACGTCCCCGGCGGGCCGGTCGCCGTCGGCCGCCCCGTCGCCCGCGAGCGACCGCACGACGCCGACGCGCGCGAGGGCGGCGGCCGGGTCGCGGACCGTCGCGGCGACCCCCGAGGCGGTCGCGACGGTCGCGCGGTCGACGGCGGCGTACAGCCCGTGACCCCGACGACGAGCGCGCGGGTGCCGTAGAAGCCCGCCCGGTTGTACAGGGCGTCCACGTCGGGGACGCGGCCGACCTTCCCGAGCGGCTTCTTCAGGAGGACGAACCCGACCACACCGAGCGCCGCGAGGATCAGCCCCTCCGCGACGTGGCCGACGGTGAAGGTGGTGTACTCGAAGCTCCCGACGTCCGGGAGGATCGCGAACAGCGCGGGCGGGTAGATCCCGAACGCCACACACGGGATCGCGACGGCGACCATCGCGACCTTCTGCCCCGCGTTCGCGGGCCGCACGTCGCCGTCGTACTCGCCGTGGAGGAACACGTAGTACCCCAGCTTGATGAACGAGAGGAAGGTGCCGACACCCCCCGCGAGCAGGAGGTACCACATCACGTCGTAGTGCTCCTTGTGGGCGGCGCCCAGCACCATCCCCTTCGAGACGAAGCCGTTGAACCCGGGGAACCCCGCGATCGACAGCGCCGCGATCAGGAACGCGACGGCGGTGAGCGGCAGCCGACGCCACAGCCCGCCGAGTTCCTCGAGGTGTTCCTCGCCGGTGCGGTAGATGACCACGCCGACGGTCATGAACAGCAGGCTCTTGTAGAGGATGTGGTTGAACACGTGACCGAACGCGCCGGCGGTCGCCAGCGCCGTGCCGAGGCCGACGCCGGCGATCATGTACCCCACCTGCGACTGGATGTGGTACGAGAGGAGCCGGCGCATGTCGTTCTGCAGCAGCGCCATCGACGCGCCGAACAGCGCCATCAGCGCGCCCATGTACGCGATCGCCAGTTCCCCCTCGGGGAACGCGCGGTACATCCCGTACACACCGGTCTTCGTGGTGTACACACACAGGAAGACGCTGGCGGCGATGTGCGGGCGCGGGTAGGTGTCGGGCAGCCACGCGTGGAGCCCGATGAAGCCGACGTTGACGCCGATGCCGACCCCGGCGAGGATCGGCGCGACCGCGCCGACGAGCCCCTCGCCGGTGAACAGGAACGTCCCCGTCTCGACGTACTGCCAGACCACGGCGCCGAGCAGCAGCGTGCCGCCGACGCCGTGGAGCAGCGCGTAACGGAAGCCCGCGCGGACGGCACGGCCGCCGTAGTGCCACACCAGCAGCGTGCTGGTGACGGCCATCAGCTCCCAGAAGAAGATCAGGGTGAGCCAGTCGCCGCCGAAGACGGCGCCGAGGCTGGTGCCGACGTAGCCGAGCGCGAACGCCGTCTGCCGCTCGTCGGCCCCGCTGGCCCACGAGTACAGCACGGCGACGGCGCCGATGAAGCCGAAGACGAGCCCCATCAGCCGCGAGAAGCCGTCCACGTTGAACAGGACGGCGTCGAAGCCGAACAACAGGGTCTGGATGTGCGCCCCGTCGGGGACGAGCCACACGTACGGGACGACCGCGGCCGTGACGAGCAGGCCCACCGCGTGGCCCCCGCGGCGACCGAGCACCGGGACGACCAGCGCGGCCGCGAGCACGGCGAGGAACGGCGGGACCACGGGGTCCACCATCAGACCGTCACCCCCGTGACACCCGCGACGACGAGGCGGACGACCCTGAGGAACACCGCCCCGTCGGGGACGATCCCGAGCACGATCGAGCCCAACGCGACCGCCAGGATGGGGCCGAGCATGAACCACGTGGACTCGCCGCCGGTCCAGCTGCGGCGCTCCCAGCCGCCGGCGTGCCCGTCGCCGTGGCCGTGGGCGTCGGTGTGGCCGTCGGCGGCGTGGCCGCCGTCCGCGACGGCGTCGCTCGGGGCGTCACCGCCCGCGGCGTCGGCCTCCGCGACCGCCGCGCGGCCCCACGCGAAGCGACCGCCGAGGGGGCCCTCGATCAGCGGCTTCTCGTCGCTGTCCTCGGGCGTCTCGAAGAACGCGGTGTACACCACCGGCCAGAAGTAGCCGATGTTCATCACCCCGGAGACGAGCAAGGCGACGGCGAACAGCGTCTGGCCCGCCGACACCGAGCCGATGAGCAGGAAGTACTTGCTCACGAAGCCGGCGACGAGCGGGATGCCCGCCATCCCCGCGGCGGCGACGGCGAACGCCGTCATCGTCAGCGGCATCCGTCTGCCGATGCCCGCCATGTCGGAGATGTCGTCGGTGTGGGTCTCGACGTGGATCGCGCCCGCCGCGAAGAACAGGGTGATCTTCATGAACGCGTGCGCCGGGATGTGGAGCAGGCCGCCCACCAGCGACGTGGGCGCCAACACCGCCAACCCGAGCACGATGTACGACAGCTGGCTCACCGTCGAGAACGCGAGCCGGCGCTTGAGGTTGTCCTGTCGCAGCGCGATCACCGACGCGACGATCAGCGTGAACGCGGCGACCGCCGCGAGCGGGAGCCCCATCCCGAGGTCGGCGACCGCGTCGGGCCCGAACACGTCGAGGACGACGCGCGCGATGCCGAACACGCCGGACTTGACGACCGCGACCGCGTGCAACAGCGCCGACACCGGCGTCGGCGCGACCATCGCGTCCGGGAGCCACGAGTGCAGCGGCATCAGCGCGGCCTTCACGCCGAAGCCGGCCGCCAGCAGCGCGAACGCGAGGCGGGCGAACAGCGGGTCGGCGCCGGTGAGGGCTTCGATGCCGCCGGGCGTGAACGCGACGGTGCCGGTGAGCCAGTACACGAGCGCGGTGCCGGCGAGGACGGCGACGCCGCCGCCGAACGTGTACGCGAGGTACTTGCGGCCGGCGGCGCGTGCCTCGTCGGTCTCGTCGTGGGCGACGAGCGGGTACGTCGCGACCGTGAGCAGCTCGTAGAACACGAACAACACGAGCAGGTTCGACGCGAACGCCACGCCCATCGCCGCCGATAGGCTGCCCGCGAACGCGGCGAAGTAGCGGGTCTGGTTGTGTTCGTCGAGACCGCGCATGTAGCCGATACTGTAGCTGCTGGTGATGATCCACAGGAGGCTCGCGAGCAGGCCGAACAGCACGCCGAGGGCGTCCGCCTCCAGCGCGAAGCGGACCCCCGGGAGGAACTCCCCGAGGTCGGTGACGTACGTGTCGCCGGCGAGCACGGCGGGAACCATGCTCGCGACGACGGCGAACTTCGCCAGCGCCGCGAGCCCGGTCCACGACTCGCGGAGGTTCGGTCGGTTCCCCGACAGGAGGATCGGGACGATGACGGCTGCGGAGACGAGGACCGCGGCGAGCGGTCTGAGTGACGTGATCTCTGTCATGGCAGGAGCACCTCGACGGTGGGACCGAGCGCCGCCTGGTAGGCGGGCACGGCGGCCGCCAGCGCGACGGCCAACAGCGCCGCCGCGACGGCTGCGGCGTACATACCGGTGGAGACGCCGTCGGCGTCGCCCTCGCCGCCGTCGGCGACGGCGGTCGCGTCGGGCGCCGCCTCCGCGGCGTCGCGGAAGTACATCCGTTCGAGCAGGCGGGCGAAGTACGCGAGCGTCAGCAGCGTCGACAGCAGGATGACGGTCGCCAGCGCCCACGCGCCCGCCTCCAGCGTCCCGAGCACGATGTACCACTTCCCGAGGAAGCCGACGGCCGGCGGGACCCCGACCATCGCGAGCACGAGCACGCCGAACGTCCCCGCGGCGACGGGCATCCGCCCGGCGAGTCCGTCGTACTCCGTCACCGACCGGGCGCCGGTGCCGGTCGACACGAGCCCCGCCGCGAGGAACAGCCCGCCCTTCATCACCGCGTGGCCCACGAGGTGGACCGCGAGGCCGACGAGCGCGGTGCCGTTCGTCACCGACAGCGCGGCGACGATCAGGCCGAACTGCGACACCGACGAGTACGCCAACATCCGCTTGATGTCGGTCTGAGACACCGCCAGCAGGCTCCCGACGACGATACTGACGGCGGCGGTGGCCGCGAGCAGCGTCCGCGCGAGCGGCACGGCCGCGAGGTACTCCGGCGTGAACACCGTGAGGACGACCCGGACGAGCGCGTACGCGCTCACCGTCGAGACGAGCGACGCGATGAGCGCGCTCACGGCGTCGGGCGCGCCCTCGTACGCCCCCGGCTGCCACGTGTGCAGCGGGAACATCGCGACCTTGACGAACAGGCCGACGACGACGAAGGCGAACGCGGCCCCGACCAGCGGCGACGCGTAGCCCACGGCGGCCAACTCGCTCGCGAGGTCGGTCATGTTGAGCGTGCCGGTGGCGACGTACGCGTAGCCGATCCCCAGCAGGTACAGCGAGGCGCCGAACGTCCCCACGAGGAGGTACTTCAGCGCCGCGACCGCGGACCGACCGCGGTCGCCGCTCGCGACGAGCGCGTACGCGGTCAGCCCGGTGATCTCGAGGAACACGTAGAGGTTGAACGCGTCGCCGGTGACGGACATGCCCGTCAGACCGGTGACGAGCAGGAGGTACGTCGCGTAGAAGCGGTTCGAGCGCGGCCCCGCGCGCCGGGCGTACGCGAGCACGCCGAGCGCGACGGCGGGCACGAGCACGACCATCGCGGCCGAGAGGCCGTCGACGTACAGTTCGATGCCGAACGGGGGCTCGAAGCCGCCGACGGCGTAGCTGATCGCCTCGCCCGACAGCACGCTCCACGCGACGGTCGCGGCCATCGCCGCCTGCACCGCGAGCGTTACGAGGGCGACCGCCCAGCCCGACTCGTCGCGGACGATGCCGGCAGTCAGCGCCACGAGCGACCCCAACAGCGGGACGACGACGAGCAGCGCGACGAGGTCACTCACCGTCGCCCACCTCCTCGACGAGGTCGGCACGGAGCGTGCCGTACTCCTCGTAGATCCGGACGATCAGCCCGAGCGCCACCGCGGTGAGACTCACGCCGACGACGATGGCCGTCAGGATGAGCACGTGCGGCAGCGGGCTGACGTACGGCGCCGGCTCGGTGAGCAGCGGCGCCGAGGCCCCGGTGACGAACGCGGAGGCGACGAGGAACAGGAAGATCCCCGACTGGAACACGTTCATGCCGATCACCTTCTTCACGAGGTTCCGGTCGCCGATCAGCATGTACGCGCCGACGCCCAGCAGCAGGAACGCCGCCACGAAGTACGCGCGGTCGGCGAGCGCGGCGATCATCGCTCCCCCTCCGTCCCGTCGGGGTCGCGGTAGCCGGCCGCGAGCGCGAAGAACAGGCCGACGACGGTGCCCGAGACGATGATCCCGATCCCGACCTCGACCAGTTCGATCCCGTACTTGGTCGCCTCGTACACGGGGATCACCTCGTACTGGAGGAACGCGCCCCCGAACACGAGGGCGGTCAGCCCGATCCCCGCGAACAGCAGGACGCCGAACACGACCAGCAGCGTCAACAGCGACGAGGAGATCCACTCGCGGGTCGGCCCGATGCCGAACGCGATGGCGATCAGCAACACGACGGTGCCGACGATGACGCCGCCCTGGAAGCCGCCGCCGGCGGAGTCGGCGCCGTGGAACATGACGAACGCCCCCAGCGAGAACACGAACGGGGCGACGATGCGGACGGTCGCCATGATGATCGGGCTCTCGACGTACGGTCGCGGCGGGCGTTCGGCCCCCACTTCGAGGCGGTCGTCGGCCGCGGTCCCGGTGGAGTCGCTCACGCGAGCACCTCCCGGTCGAGCACGACCAGCAGCCCGATGAGCGCGGCGAACACGACGACCGCCTCGCCGAGGGTGTCGAACCCCCGGTAACCGGCCAGCACCGCTGTCACGGCGTTCTCGACGCCCGTCTCCGCGTAGGCGTTGTCGAGGTAGTAGTTCGTGACCCGCGAGGTCGCCACCGGCGTCGACGACGACCCGATCTCGGGCAGCGCCGTCAGCGTCGTCGCCAGCGCGGCGACGAGCAGCCCCGAGACGCCCAGCGCCGGGAGGTTCACGTCGACGAACAGCTCGTCGCTCGGCGGCCGGACGGTCTTCGCGATGGTCAACAGGAACAACAGCGTGGTGACGCCGGCGCCGACCGCCGCCTCGGTCAACCCCACGTCGGGGGCCCGAAGCAGGAGCCAGACGACGGCGATCCCGAGGCTGTAGGCGGCGAACGCGATGATCACCGCGAGCACGTCCCGCAGGACCGCCGTCGCGACCGCCGTCGCGAGGACGAACACCAACAGGACGGCCTCCACGGGGGTCACTGGCCGTCACCCCCGTCGGTCGCGGGCTCGCCCCCGGCGTCGCTCGCCGGGTCGGCGGCGCCCGCGGACTCGTCGGCGGCGTCGTCGACGGTCCACGGGTCGATTCCTGTTCTGCGGCCGCCCGGACGATGGCGTGGGCGGCCGTCGGATTGGTGATGAACATGAAGAGGATGAGCAGCCCGAGTTTCAGCGTGTCGGCGTCGACGCCGAGCGCGACGGCCGCCGCGGCGAACGCGAGCACCGCGCCGAGCGTGTCGCTCTTCGAGGCGCTGTGGGCGCGGGTGTACAGGTCCGGCAGCCGGATCAGGCCGACCGCGGCGACGACGCCGAAGAACAGCGCACCCGCCGCCAGCAGGATCACGGCCGCCTCGCGGACGGTGACCATCTACAGCACCCCCCCGCGTTCGACGGTGAACTTCGAGATGGCGATGCTCATGACGAAGTTCAACAGCGCGTACACGAGCGCGATGTCGAGCGCGCCGGGCGTGTCCGTCGTGACGGCCAACAGCGCCGCGATCACGACCGTGTTGGAGCCGATGACGTTGACCGCGATGACGCGGTCCTGCATGGTCGGCCCCTTGACCGCCCGGTACAGCATCACGACGGAGATGAGGACGAAGCCGGCGGCGGCCGCCAGCAGGGCGTCGTCGACGAGCGTCACTCCTCCACCTCCTCGCGCTCGCCGGGCGTCGGGCTCCGCGCGGCCCGGCGCCCGTAGAAGACGAACCGGACCGCCCGCTCGAGCCCCCCGTCGAGCAGGTCCGCGCGGGACCCTTCGGTGAGGGTGTGGATGGTGAAGTGCCGGTTCTCCACGTCGACGGTGAGCGTCCCGGGCGTGAGCGTGATGCTGTTGGCGAGGGTCGCCACCGGCAGCGTCGACCACACGTCGGCGTCGAACTCGATCACCTCCGGGTCGATCGGCAGCGACGGGTGCAACACGACGTACGCGATCTGGACGTTCGCGACCGCGATCTCGTACAGCAGGTACGGCGCGTACAGGCACATGCGCCCGAACTGCGCGGCGAACTGCCGCGGCCGCACGGGACCGGTCAGCGAGACGTGCCACAGCGTCGCCGCCACGACGGCGGCGGAGGCCGTGCCCGTGACGAGGTTGTACGGCGTGGGGTCGCCGGCGAGGAACAGGTAGAACCCCAGCGAGAGGCCGAACAGCAGCAGGAACTGCCCGGTGCCGGAGCGACGGACGAGCCGGGTGCGTCGCGCCTCGCGCTCGACGGGCGCCTCCTCGACGTCGAGGCCCGTGCCGCGGAGTTCCCACTCCAGCGCCGGCAACAGCGGCGTCGTGCCGCTGGGGTGGTACTCGGGGTCGAGCACGAGCGTGTCGATCCCCTTCGCGTCGGCGTAGTCGGCGATGGTGTCGGCGTAGTCGCCGGGACTGAACAGGTACTCGTCGGCGCCGATCGTCGCGGTGGCGACGTCGATCCCGTGGTCGATCCCCTCGAGGTCCTCCGAGACCCACAGCTCGATCCGTTCGAGGAGGTCGTTCGCCTCCGCCTGCTCGTCGCCGACCGTGCCGCGGCTCGAGAGCGGGTAGACGAAGTGGATCGTCACCGGCGTCCCGTCCTCGACGGCGCGGCGGACGACGTACGAGACCGTCTGTCGAAGCGTGCTCGACTCCCCGACGGGGACGAGCACGTGCGCGGCGCTCACCGCGGCCCCCCCGTCGGCGGTCCGCCGTCCGGGACGGATCGGCACGTCCAACGGTAGCTGATTGGTGTCACGATCTGATATGCTCCCCTTCGAATGAGCGGATCAAAACCGTTGTGATTCGACGGGAGCGTTCGCGGCGTCGCGTCCCGGTTCCGGCGGGTAGCTCACGCGATCTCGGCGGCCAGTTCGTCGGCCACGCGGAGGCCGAGGCCGAGCTTCGACCCGGCGTACGTCGCGTGGTCGTCGGCCCGGACGACGAGCGCACGGGTGTCGGCGGCCCCCATCACCGACGCGTCGTTGGCGACGACGAACGCCAGGTCGACGCGGTCGCGGAGCGCCCGGGCGCGGTCGACGAGCGTCCCGTCGTCCCCCTCGCTCTCGGCTTTGAACCCGACCAGCGCGAGGTCGGGGTACTCCTCGCGGACGGTGTCGAGGAGCTTCGGCGTCGGCGACAGGTCGAGCGTCAGCGACGCCTCGCCCGACCGGATCTTCTCGGCGGCCGGCTCGACGGTGTAGTCGGAGACGGCGGCCGCCGACACCAGCGCGTCCGCGTCGGCACACGCCTCCACGGCGGCCGCGGTCATCTCGGCGGCCGACTCGACGTCCACGACGTCCGCCCACGGCGGGTCGCCGGCGTCGCCGGCCGCGCTCGCGTCGTGCAACAGCGTCACGTCGGCGCCGCGGGCGGCCAGCGCCCGGGCGACCGCGCGCCCCGTCCGGCCGGAGGCCCGGTTCGTGAGCACGCGGACGGTGTCGACCCGCTCGCTCGTCGCTCCGGACGTGACGACGACGCGGCGCCCCGCGAGCGGGCGGTCGCCCGCGGCCCGCGCGACCGCCGTGACGATCGCGTCCTCGGTGGCGATCTTCGCTTTCCCCTCCTCGACCCGCGGGTCGACGAACGCGACGCCCCACGACTCGACGCGCTCGATCGCCGCCAGCACGCCGGGGTGGTCGTACATCGGCTCATGCATCGCGGGGGCACAGACGACGGGCACGTCGGCGCCCAGCGCCGTCGTCGCGCAGGTCGTGACCGGCGTGTCGTCGACGGCGGCCGCGATCTTCCCGACCGTGTTCGCGGTGGTCGGCGCGAGGAGGAGGACGTCCGCCCAGCCGTCCCGGCCGCACAGCTCGACGTGCTCGACGCGGCCGGTGATCTCGGTGACGACGTCGTTGCCGGTCGCGAACTCGACGGCCCACGGGTGGAGGATGCCGGTCGCGGCGTCGGTCACCACCGCGCGGACGCTCGCGCCGTGGCGCCGGAGTTCGTGCGCGAGTTCGACCACCTTCACCGCCGCGATGGAGCCGGAGACGCCGAGCGCGACGTTGGTGTCGGCGAGGAGATCGCTCATCGCCTCCGCGTTGGCGGGTGCGGGTGGTAAAGCCTCGCGGTGGAGGGCGTCGGTCGCGGAGTGTGTCTCAGTCGTCGCCCTCGGCGGTGCCGCTCCCCCCGGCGCCGTCGCCGGAGTCGTACCACTCGGGGTCGACGCGCCCGAGGTCGTCGTCGACGAGGCTCGGGTGGGTGCGCTGGCGGTCGTCGTGGGGCTCGGCGAAGTGCTCGCGCATCGTCTCGCGCGACTCGGCCGCCCGGCGCGCCTGCTCGCTCGCCGTGATCTCCTCACAGCCCGGCGGCACCTCGCGGCCGCGGTCGGTGAAGTACCCCTCGGGGACGACCCAGTCGTGGTAGAAGGGGACCTCGGCGTCGTGCAGGAGGGTGATCGCCGCCTCGGCGCCGTGGCCGGCGGCGACGACGGCCTGGTGGTAGCGCTCGGCGATCCGGCCGGCGGCGTACACGCCGTCGACGGACGTGCGGCCGAGGTCGTGGTCCGCGACGTAGCGCTTGCTCCCCGCGTCGCGGATCGCGACGCCGAGGCCGTCGAGGTAGTCGGCGTCGGCCCACGAGGCGGCGACGACGCGCGCGGCGGTGACGGCGCTCCCGTCGTCGACGGCGGCGGTGAAGCCGCCGGACTCGCCGGTGATCCCCTCGACGAGGCCCGGCCGGATCTCCGCGTCGGCGCGCCCGGCCTGCTCGCGGAGCATGTCGGCGTACAGCCGCGGGTCGACGCCCGCGGGGAACCCGGGGACGTTCTCCAGGTGGGCGTTTCGGCGGAGGATCGACTCGTCGCCGGCGACGACGAGCGTCGCGAGGTCGGCGCGCGCGAGGAACGTCGCGGCGGTGAGGCCCGCGACGCCCCCGCCGACGACGAGCGCGTCGTACTCGGCGTCCGTGTCGAGGACGGTGTCGGCCATACCTGTGGCAGGTCGCCGGCGGCCAAGAACTGTGCGAAAGGCGCCGCCCCGGCGGCGGCCGTTCCCGTCCCGCGTCAGTCGTCGGTCGACGGGCCCGCGCCCGTCAGCGTCTCGGCCTGCCGCTCGCGCGCCCGCCGGACGAACTCCTCCGGGAGCGACTCGATCTCGCCGGCCTGCACGCCCCACAGCTTCGCGTACAGCCCGTCGGCGCCCAGTAGTTCCTCGTGGCCGCCGCGCTCGACGACCTCGCCGCCCTCCAGCACCAGCACCTCGTCGGCGTCCTTCACCGTCGAGAGGCGGTGGGCGATGACGAACGTGGTGCGGTCCTCGGCGAGGCGGTCGAGGCTGCGCTGGATGAGCATCTCCGTCTCGGTGTCGACCGCGCTCGTCGCCTCGTCGAGCACGAGCACGTCGGGATCCTGCAACACGACCCGCGCGATGGAGAGCCGCTGGCGCTGACCGCCCGACAGCTTCACGCCGCGCTCGCCGATGCGGGTGTCGTAGCCGTTCGGGAGGTTCTCGACGAACTCGTGGGCCTCCGCCGCCTTCGCCGCCGCGACGACCCGGTCCTCGTCGGCCCCGAACCGTCCGTAGCGGATGTTCTCGGCGACGGTCCCGTCGAACAGGTACGTGTCCTGACCGACGTAGCCGACCGCCGAGCGCAGCGAGCGGAGGCTCACCTCGCGCACGTCGTGGCCGTCGACACGGACCGCGCCGTCGGTCACGTCGTACAGCCGGAGGAGGAGCTTCAGGAGGGTGGACTTCCCCGCCCCCGTCGGCCCCACCAAGGCGACGGTCCCGCCCGGCGCGACGTCGAAGTCCACGTCCCGGAGCACCGTCTCGCCGTCGTCCTCGTAGGCGAAGTCGACGTGGTCGTACGCGACCGCGCCGTCGACGTCGCCGAGATCGACCGGGTCCGCGACCTCCGTCACCTCCCGGGGGATGTCCTGGAGGCCGAACACGCGCTCGCAGGACGCCTTCGCGTTCTCGTACTGCGAGACGATGTTCGACACCTCCGCCAGCGGCGTGACGAACCGCTGGGTGAGGAACAGGAACGTGACGAACGTCCCGGCGCTCAACTCGCCGGTCAGCGGGGGCGGCGCGGCCCCGCTCACGATCCACAGGCCGCCGACGAGGAACGTCGTCGCGAACGCGATCCCCGCGAACAGCTCCATCCCCGGCCGGTACACGTAGTTGAGCCGGAGCATCGCGAGCGTCTTGCGGAAGTAGTCGTAGGAGGTGTCCTCGACGCGTTCGGTCTCGTACGCCTCGGTGCCGGTCGTCTTCACCAACTGGATGCCGCCGAGGGCGTTCTCCAGCCGGGTGTTGAGGTCGGCCACGGCCTCGCGTTGGGCGGCGTACCGCGGTTCGACGGCCTTCATGAACCAGTAGGTGAACAGGACCATCCCCGGGACGACGACGAGCGTGACGGCGGCGAGCTGTGCGTTCTCGGAGAACAGGACGATCCCGATCCCGACGAGCATGACGCCGAGGCGGACGGAGTTCTGGAGCGCGTCGTCGAGGAAGCGTTCGAGGTTGGTGGCGTCGTTGTTGAGGACGGACATCACCTCGCCGGTCTGTTTGTCGTCGAAGAACGCCATCGAGAGGTCCTGCATCTTGGCGTACGAGTCCGTCCGCACGTCGTGCATCACCCGGTGGGCGAAGTTGTTGGCGGCGACGCCGTACACCCACGTCAGGGCGGCGGTGACGACGAACGCGCCGACGATGAGCCACACGGAGAACCAGAACTGCGCCACGTCGGGCGCGTCGACGGGGAGCCACGCCGCCGGCACCAGCGGGAGCGTGTACGGCTCGTCGCCGGTGAAGGCGGCGTCGATGGCGACGCCCAGCACCAGCGGGGGCAGGAGGCTCGCGCCGCGGGCGACGACGTTGGCCGTCATGCCGACCACGAGCCACGGCCACTTCTCGAGTCCGTACTCCGTGAACAGGCGGTAGAGGGGGCGGTCGACGCGATCGCGGTACACGTCGAACGCGCTCTCCTCCTCGGCGCTCATTACGAATCGAAACCGACGCGGGCACCTTATTCCGACCGGTCCCGGACCGGCGGACGGACTCAGGACTGATATCCCGACGGCTACTCCTAAACGTGTCCGTCACTCAGCCGGAGCTATGAACGGTGCCGCCGGATCGAACGCGCGGGACCCCGAACGCGTCGCCGACGTCGGGCACGACCCGAGTCGGCACGCGGACCTCCAGGCGCTCGTCCTCGACGCGTCCACGACGCTCATCTCCGCGAACCCGGACGAACTCGACACGAAGCTCCGGTGGACGCTCAGCTCCGTCGCGACCGGGCTCGACGCCGAGTTCGCCGCCGTCTACGGCGACGTGGCCGCCGGCGACGACGGCGCGGGCGACGGCCCGGACGGCGCGGAGTTCGAGCTGGTCAACTCGTGGAGCCGCGACGGCGGCGACGTCGCGGCCGCCGACCGCGAGGCGGGGGTCGGACCGCTCGTCGCCCGCGTCCGCGACGAGGGCGTCGTCCGCCTCCCGCGGCTCTCCGACGACGAGGCGCCGCCGGAGTGTGCGAGGCTCCGGGAGGCGGGCGTCGAGTCCGTGCTCGCGGTCCCCGTCGTCATGGACTGGGAGCTGTGGGGCGTGCTGGCGTTCGCCGGCCCCCGGCCCCGTCACCGGTGGGACGACCACGAGGTGGTGCTCGTCCGCTCGCTCGCGGACATGATCGCCGACTCGCTGGCCCGCGTCGAGCGCGAACGCCGGCTCGCCGCGCAGAACCGACGCCTCGAGGAGTTCGCGTCCGTCGTCACCCACGACCTCCGGAACCCCCTGAACGTCGCGCTCGGGTCGATCGACCTCGCGGAGGAGACGGGCGACCCCGAACACTTCCGCCGGGCGCGCCGGGCCGCCGACCGCATGGACGGCATCATCGACAACGTGCTCGGCCTCGCCAGGGCGGGCCGCGACATCGGCGACACCGCGCCCGTCGCGCTCGACCGCGTCGCGCTCGTCGCGTGGGACGCCATCGACGCGGGGGCGGCCAGCCTCGACGTCGACGACCCCGGCCGCTACGACGCCGACGAGGACCGGCTGGTCGACGTGTTCTCGAACCTCTTCCGGAACGCGGTCGAACACGGCGGCGACGACGTACGCGTCACCGTCGGGCGCCGTCGCGACGGCGACGGGTTCTACGTCGCCGACGACGGGGCGGGGTTCTCCGCCGACCCGGACGCGATCTTCGATCGGGGGGAGTCCGGCGACGCCGGCGGCACCGGGATCGGGCTCACCATCGTCCGGCAGGTGGTCGAGGCGCACGGCTGGGCGGTCGAAGCCGGCGAGAGCGCCGCCGGGGGCGCCCGGTTCGACGCCGTCGTCGACGCCTGAGCCGGCTCGCCGGGACGCTCGCCCGAACAGCCACGGTACGGACGTCAGCGGCGGCGTCGAGACGACCGCACGGGCCGTCGACCGGTCCGGTCGGCTCCGGCTCGGGGGTCGTGGGCCGCCGCCGGCTCAGTCCTCGTCGACCGCCCGTCGCGGGGTGACCGTCGGGCCCTCGGGCCCGAAGCCGACGTCCGCGACGACGCCGAACACCTCACGGAGGAGGTCGTCGGTCACCACCTCGTCGGGCGGGCCCCACTCGTACGGCTTCCCGCCCTTGAGCGCGACGAGGTTGTCCGCGAAGCGGGCGGCCTGCCCGATGTCGTGGAGGACGACGCAGACGGTGACGCCGTGGTCGGCGTTCAGCTCCCGGACCGCGCCGAGCACGCGGAGTTGGTGGTGGAGGTCGAGGTACGTCGTCGGTTCGTCGAGCAACAGCGCGTCGGTCTCCTGTGCCAGCACCATCGCGAGCCACGCCAGTTGGGCCTGCCCGCCCGAGAGGCCGCCGACGGGTCGGTCGGCGAGGTGCTCGACGCCGACGCGCTCGAGGGCCCGGTCGACGGCGCGGTAGTCCGCCTCGGTCAGCCCCTCGAAGAAGCCGCGGTGGGGGTAGCGGCCGTGGGTCGCCAACTCGCGCACCGTCGTCGACTCGGGGGCGGTGTGTTCCTGCGACAACAGGCCGAGGCGTCTGGCGAGGTCGCCGGTGTCGTACGACTCGACGGCCGCGCCGTCGAAGGCGACGACGCCGCGATCCGGCGACAGCTCGGCGTTCATCGCCTTCAGCAGCGTCGACTTCCCGCTCCCGTTCGGCCCCACGAGCGCCGTGATCTCGCCCGCGGGCACCTCCAGCCGCTCGGCCTCGACGACCGGCTCCCCCCCGCCGTACGAGAGGGCGACCTCCTCGATGGAGATCCGCGGGGAGTCCGTCCGGGCGGCCCTCGCGGGGTCGGTCGTCGCGTTCTCGCCGGCGTCGTCGTCCGCGCTCATAGTCCACCCAGCCCGTCCTGTCTACGCATCAGGTACAGGAAGTACGGGCCGCCGATCAGGCCGGTGACGATACCGACCGGGAGCTGTGCGGGCGACAGCGCGAGGCGGGCGCCGACGTCAGCGAGCGTGACGAGCGCGGGGCCCGCGAACACGCACGCGACGACGAGCCGCTTGTAGTCGGAGCCGACGAGTTGGCGCACCATGTGCGGGACGATGAGGCCGACGAAGCCGACGATGCCGGCGACCGCGATTGCGGTGCCGGCGGCGAGGACGGCGACCGCCGAGAGGGCGAACCGAACGCGCTCGACGGACATCCCCAGCGACCGCGCGGTCCGCTCGCCGAGCAAAAGCACGTTCAGCTGGCGGGCGCCGACCAGCGCCAGCGGCACCGCGACGAGCGTCCACGGGAGCGCCATCCGCACCTGCTCCCAGTCGACACCGGTGAGCGACCCCGTCGTCCACGCGATCGCCGACTGGACGACGCCCAGGTCGTCGGCGAAGAAGAACAGCGCCGTCTGGACGGAGCCGAACACCGTCGAGACGATGACGCCCGCGAGGACGAGCCGCACCGGGTTCGTCCCGCCCTTCCACGCGATGGCGTACACGAGCAGGAACGCGACCGCGCCGCCGCCGGCCGCGACCAGCGGGAGGAACGCCGCCAGCCCGGTGAACACGATCAGCGACAGGAGGATCGCGAGGCCCGCACCGGCGGAGACGCCGAGGATGAACGGCGACGCGAGTTCGTTGCGCGTCACCGCCTGGAACACCGCGCCCGACACCGCGAGGTTCGCGCCGACGAGCACGCCGACGACCACCCGCGGCATCCGGATCTGCCAGACGATCAGCGTCTCCTTCGGGAGGTCGACCGCCGCCGTCGACAGGCCGAGCGCGCCGGCGACCGCGTTGCCGACGCCCTCGCCGAGGAACAGTCGCAACAGCACTTGCGGGTTCGTCCACACCAACGGGTCGACCACCGCGGCCCACGCGGCGCCGATGGACATCGTGAACGCGCCGAAGCTCACCTGCACGAGCCCCGAGACGACGACGATCGCGGTGCTCACGAGGGCGACGGTCACGAGCGACGAGTCGACCCACGACAGGGGAGCGTCGAACTCCCCCACCGGCTCGCCGGTCTCGCTAGCCACGGCGATCACCAGTTCCGTTCATATGGTTTAGGCTCGCCTAAGACAGTGAAAAGCGTGTCGAAGCGGCGGCTCGTCGGGTTACGCCGCCTCGCCGTCGAGGATCGCCTGCACCCGGTCGCGGTCGAACAGGCGGTCGTCCTCGGGCACCTCGAACGGCGCCTCCGGGTCGACGGCGCCGAACTCCTCGGGGTAGAACAGCCGCGCGGTCAGTTCGGTCTGGAACGCGTTGACGAGGGGTCCCTGCTCGGCGGTCGGCCCGGGCAGGACGCGCCCCGCTTGCACGGCCGCGAGTTGGCTCCCGACGTCGTCGTCCTCCATCGGCGCGACGTACTGCTCGTGGAACGCCTCGGCGTCGAACGCGCCGTCGCCGTCGAACGTCACCGACCCGGTCGTGATCCCCCAGTGGACGAGGATCAGGTCCGGGTCGACCTCCAGCATCGTCTCGTAGTCGGTCGCGCCGTACTGGCCGGTCTCGACGCCCGCGAACGCGTCGGCCTCGACCAGCCCGAGATCGCGGTACGGCTTCATCTCGTAGCCGTTGTCCTCGAGGTTCAGGACGTAGAACTCGCCCTCGCCGGGGGCCGACCCGCCGTTGATCAGCGCGATGGACGGGGTGTCGGCGTCCGCCGGCAGCCGCGACTGGATCTCCGACTGGAGCCCGTCGTGGAGGTCGAGCCACGCCCGCGCCCGGGCCCGTTCGTCGAGCACCTCCCCGACCGCCTCGAACGACTCCAGCATCGAGGGCGCCCGTTCGGGGTAGCCGAGTTCCCGCTGCCACTCCCCCCGGATCCGGCGGTTGTAGCACCCGAAGAACGGGGCGACGTTGGACTCGATCTCGTCGACGTCGGCGTCGTCCCAGTCGTCGTCCCACGCCTTGAACAGGTTCGGGTCGATCATGAACACGTCCGGGTCCAGTTCGTACAGCACCTCCTTCGGGATCCCGCCGTCCTGCCACAGCGGCGGGTAGTCGATGTCCCAGTCGACGTCGAAGCGGTCGTAGAACATCGTCGGCGCGACCAGCCGGTTCGTGCGGAGTTTGTCCGCCTGGCCCAGGGAGACGACCATGTCAGCCCACCCCATGTTGTAGGTGACGACCGACTCCGGGACCGACTCGAACTCGACCTCGCCGACCGGGAACAGCTCGACCGAGTAGCTCCCGTCGGTGGCCGTGTCGGTGTCGGCGGCGGTCGGACTCTCGGTCCCGGTCGGCTCGGTGCTCGAAGCGGGTGACTCGGTGCCGGTGGCGGCACAGCCGGCGAACAAGCCGCCGGTCGCCACGGCTGCTCCGTACTTCACGTAGTCCCGTCGCGTCGGGGCTCCGGTCGTCGTCTCGTCGTCGGACATACCCGATTAGGCCCACCTAAAACACAAAGCCGTTCCGATTTTTTGGCAAGCCAAAATCCGCTCACAGCCCTCCCCGCGGGACGACCCGCCTAGCAGCCCGCCGGTTCGTCGTCGCCGTCGAGGTACTCGCGGATCACGTCGTCGTCTACGTGGGCGAGCAGGCGGCGCTGACCCGCTCGGTCGCGTTCAGCGGCCTCCTCGGCGTCGATCATTCGTGCGACGTACTCCGACCGGACGACGTCGTAGGCCGCCTCCACGGTGGCGTCGTCGACGGTCGCGTCGCCGACCACCTCGCGGTCGAACCACTCGCGGGTGTCCGCCTCCCACTCGTCGTCGACGGCGTAGCGGTCCTCGTAGACGACCCAATCCACGAGGTTGTCGCCGACGCCGGGCCAGAACCGTGCGTCGAGGTCGTCCCGGGCGAGGGAGGTGGCCGCGCGAGCGCCGTGGCCGGCGTTGACGACGGCTTGGTGGACCGTCTCGTCGGTCAGCCACCCGGCGGCGTACAGCCCCGTGACCGTGGTGCGTCCGTGGTCGGTGGCGGCCGCCCCGTACTCCGCGTCGGTGTCGAGGCGGTCCTCCAGCGGCTCGAACATGTCGCCGTCGTAGGCCGTCGCCGCGAGGACGTACCGGACGACGTACTCCCCCTCGTCGCTGTCGACGGCGAACCCGCCCCGGGAGGCGGGGAGGTCGCTCGGGCCGCCGGCGTCGACCCCGTGTTCGGCGAGGTCGACGGTCGCCACGCACTCGACGAGTTCCTCGCGGACCGTCGCTCCCTCGTACGTGGCCTGCTCGCGACCGAGCGCGAGGAACCGCTCGGGCGAGATGCCCGCGGGGAACCCGAGGTAGTTCTCGAGGTGGGCACACTGCCCGATGGCGGACTTCCCGCGGGCGAGCACGAGCGTGTCGAGCCCGTACCGCGAGAGGAACGTCGCCGCCGACAGCCCCGCGACGCCGCCACCGACGACCAGCACGTCGTGGTCGACCGCCGAGTCCGGGTCGGCCCCGACGGTCCCCTCGACGGTGTCAGCGCGCGCCATCAGAACTCCCCGGTGATGATGTCGCGGACGCGCTGGCGGTCGAACAGCTGCCGGTCCTCGGGCACTTCGGGGAACGACTCGGGGTCGAACTCGCCGAACTCCTCGGGGTACAGCTGTTGGGCCTTCATCTCCGTCTGCAGGAGGTTCACGATGGGGCCCTGCTCGCCGTACGCGCCGGGGTACACGCGCCCGTTCCGGACGGCCGTGAGCTGGCTCCCGACGCCGTCCTCCTCCATCGGGCGGACGTACTGCTCGTGGAACGCCTCGGCGTCGAAGCCGTCAGCCTCGGGCGTGGTGGTGCCGATCCCCCAGTGGACGACGATGATCTCGGGGTCGACCTCCAGCAGGCGCTCGTAGTCCGCCTCGCCGGCGGCCTCCAGGTCCGTCGAGAAGGCGCTCTTCACGTCGAGGTCGCGGTACGGCTTCATCTCGTACCCCTCGTCCTGCGTGTGGAGGGGGTAGAAGACGCCCTCCTCGGGGTTCGACCCGCCGTTTATCAGGCCGATCTCCGGGCGCTCCTCCTCGGGCGGCAGGCGGGACTGCACCTCCGAGAGCACCTCGTCGTGGAGGCTCGCGAACGCACGGTAGCGTTCCCCTTCCCGGAACGCGTCGGCGAGGCGCTCGAACGCGCCGTACATGCTGTACAGCTTGTAGTCGTGGAACTCGCGGCGGCGCCGGCAGTTGTTCCCGAAGAACGGCGCGACGTTCTCGCGGATCTCGGCGGTGTCGTCGGCGTCCCAGTCGTCGTCCCACCCGGTGCCGTGCAGGTAGGTGGGGTCCATCAGGATCACGTCCGGGTCGAGCTCGTAGAACACCTCCTTGTTCCACCCGCCCGCGTTCCAGTCGGCCAGCGTCGGCAGGTCGTCTTGCGGGGGGACGTCGAGCCCGAACGGCTCGAAGAAGAACCCCGGGATCATGTTGCCGGCGGTCAGGAAGCCGTCGCGTTGGCCCAGCGCGAACGCCATGTCCGCCCACCCGCCGTTGTAGCAGAGCCACGTCTCGGGCACGTCCGGGAACGTCACCTCGCCCGCCGGGACGATGGAGGCGGTGTACGAGGTGTCGGCCGTGGTGGTCGCCGTGCTCGTCGTCGCGGTGTCGGTCCCGTCGGCCGTCTGTCGCCCGCCACTCGTGCCGCCGAGACACCCCGCGGCGCCCGCAGTCAGTCCACTCGCGATCCCGCCGAGGACGCGTCGTCTGGTTCGGTCCATGGTTTTAGGCTCGCCTAAATCAATAAGTGTGCTCCGATTTCGGCTGGCCTAAAACTGGTGGGCGGGTGCTCAGGCCTCGCCGCGGATCGCCGCCGCGAGGTCGTCTCGCGAGAACAGGTCGGCGGAGAACTCGTCGGGGAAGTACAGCGTCGCGAAGCGTTCGAGGTTGAACAGGTGCTGGAGCGGGCCCTGGTAGATCGGGCCGCCGCGGAACACGCGGCCCTCCTGGACGGCGGTCAGCTCCGAGGCCACGTCGTGACCCTGCATGAACGAGACGACGGTGTCGCGGAACTCCGCCTCCGTCTTGTCCTCGTGGCCGCGGACGAGGATCGAGTCGGGGTCGACCTCCAGCATCGTCTCGTAGTCGATCTGCCCGCGATCGTTCGTCGACAGCCCCTCGACGCCGGTGCCCGCGAGCGCGTCCGAGATGCCCAGGTCGCGGAACTGCTTCTTGTTCGTCCCCTTGTCCGTCAGGCGGTACGGTGAGAACTGCTCGGGTTCGTCGCTCGCGCCGAAGCACAACAGGGCGTTCGGCCGGGCGTCCGCGCTCGGGAGGCTCGCGCTCACGTCGGCGACCGTCTCGTCGTGGACGGCCTTCACCGCCTCGTAGCGGTCGACGCGGTCGAACACCTCGGCCACTTTGCCGAACGCCTCGTACAGGGTGTAGTAGCGGTAGTCGTGCCAGCCGTCGGTGCGCCGGAAGATCGTGTTGCCGACGAACGGACCGACGTCCTCGGAGACGGACGCGAGGTCCGACTCCTCAAGCTTGAAGTAGCCGTTCTCGAGGAGCCACTGCGGGTCGATGAGGTGGACGTCGCTGTCGAGTTCGTAGAACAGTTCGCGGTCGATGGCGTAGGAGTCGCCGAGCAACTGGGTCGGCTCCGCGTTCGCGGACACGCCGTCCAGTTCCTCGACGTGGTCGGTGTAGTAGCGGGCGGTGTTGCCGACCGCGAGCAGGTCCGCGCCCTTGCCGAGCGCGATGCCCATGTCGGCGTACCCCGACTCGTACACGGTGTACGTCTCCGGCACCGCGTCGAACGTCACGTCGCCGGCGGGCGCCATCGACACCGTGTAGCTCGTCGCCGGCGGTGCGGTCGTCGTGGCGCTCGCCTCGGTGGTCGGCGTCCTCGTCCCCGTCTCGGTCGGCGCGCCGTCGTCGCCCGCGGAGCCGGAACAGCCCGCCAGTCCCGTCGCGATCGCCGCGCTCGTCAACCCGAGGAACCGTCGTCGGTTCGGATCCATACGGTGTCGACCAGCCGTAACCGACGTAAGGGCTTCGATTTTTAGGCCGGCCGAAAAACTCGCCGAATCAGTCGCGGACGACGCTCGCGACCCGCTCGCGGTCGAACAGCCGCTCCTCGGCGGGGATCTCCGGGTACGGATCGCCCTGTTCGTACTCCGGCCACTCGCCGAACTGCTCCGGGTACAGTTGCTTGGCGGTCATCTCCAGTTGGAAGAGGTTCATCAGCGGTCCCTGCACGGGGGTGCCGGACGGGTAGAACCGGTCGTTCCGGATCGCCGCCAGTTCGCCGCCGACCGGGTCCGCGGCGATCGTCTCCCGGATCGACGCCACGTCGTAGTAGGAGGCGATCCCGTACCGGTGGAGGATCACGTCCGGGTCGAGTTCGAGGAGGGTCTCGTAGTCGTACGTCGTGCCGAAGCCGGCCTCGGTGTCGGCGAAGGCGTCGGCCGCGCCGAGCGGGCGGACGTGCGCGTTCGCGAACCCCGGCGCGTCGATCGACGACGGGTAGAAGGTCCCGTCGAAGAAGATGACCGACGCCACCGTCGGCCGCTCCGACTCGGGCGGGAGTCCCTCCTCGATCCGCGCGAGCAGGTCCTCGCGGACCGACGCGAGCGCCGCCGCCCGCTCGGTGGCGCCGAACAGCGGGGCGACCCGGTCGGCGATCTCCCCGAGCGTGTAGTACTCGTAGCCGTCGCGCCATCCCTCGGGCGGTTGTGCGTGGGTTCGGCTGTACGCGTTGCCGAACCACGGCGCGACGTTCTCGGCGACCTCCTCGACGTCGGCGCGGTCCCAGCCGTCGAAGGAGTCGACGAGCGCCGGGTCCATCAGGTGGAGGTCGGAGTCGAGTTCGTAGAACAGTTCCTTCTCGACGCGGATCTCGCCGGAGCCGCTGTTGAGCTGTGTGAGTCCCTCGTACTCGAAGGAGACGCCGTCGAGGCGCGCGTAGTAGGCGTCGAGCGTGCGCCCGCCGGCGGCGGCGTCGAAGCCGAGGGAGTTCACGGCGTCGCCGTGGCCGAAGGCGACGAGCAGATCCGCGTACCCGGGGTTGTACACCGCGACGCTCGACGGCACCTCGTCGAGCGACACCTCGCCCGCCGGTGCCATGCTGGCGGCGTACGCGTCCGACGGTTCGGGCGTCGCCGTCGCCGTCGCGGTCTCCGTTGCCGACCCGGTCGTCGTCGTCTCGGCCCCCTCGTCGGTTCCGGCCGTTCCGGAGCAGCCGGCCACCCCGACGAGCGCCGCGGCCGCCGCCGACTCCACGAACCGTCTGCGGTCGATGTCCATGGATTTCGGCTCGCCTAAATCGTGGTAAGTCCGTCGATTTTTAGGCGAGCCGAATCGGGGGCGTCGTCCGGTGCGCGACCCCGAACCCTTACCTCCCGTCCGTCGGATTCGGGGGTATGGACGAGCTCGTCGTCTCGACGGACGTGTACGTCGCCCCCGAGGAGGCGTACGAGTTCCTTCTGGACTTCCCGCGCTACGAGCGGTACACCGAGTACCTCGACCGCGTGTCGCGGACGCACGGCGACGGCGGCCCCGGGTCGCGGTACGCGCTACGGTTCGCGTGGTGGAAGCTCACCTACACCGCCCGCTCGGAGGTGACGGAGGTGACGCCGCCCACGCGGATCGACTGGCGCGTGCTGAAGGACATCCGCGCCCACGGCGCGTGGGTGATCGAGCCGTTCGACGAGCTGCCCGCCGACGCGCCCGCCGACGCGACCGAGGGCTGTCGCGTGACGCTCGAGATCCGCTTCGACGCGGAGTCGGCGGACTCGTCGTCGGTGTCGTTGCCCCCGCTCGTCTCGTTCGGCTGGGTGCTCGACAAGGTGAAGGCCCTCGTGACGGAGGAGGCCGAGCGCGTCGTCCGTCGCGCCGTCGCGGATCTGGAGGGGCGCGAGCGCGAGGTCAGCCTCGACGTCCGCGAGGACAGCGAGGCGCTGTAGGCGCCGACACGGACGACACGGTCGGCGTGTCGCGGCCGCCCGTCGACGCGGCGCCGCCGGATGGGGCGACTCCGGAACGCTCATTCCCCTCGGTCGAACAGGTGCGGGTATGACAGGGGTGGCTGTGCCGTGCGGGTGCTGATCATCGGCGCCGGACAGGTGGGCGAGAGCATCGCGGCGGACCTGGACGGGAGCCACGAGGTGGTGATCGTCGAGCGCGACCCGGAGCGGTGCGAGGAACTGACGTACTCGCTCGACGTGCTCACCGTCAACGGCGACGGGACCGCCGTCTCCACGCTGGAGGAGGCCGGCATCGAGGAGGCGGACATGGTGGTCGCCTCCACGGACAACGACGAGACCAACATCGTCGCCTGCTCGACGGCGAAGGCCGTCAGCGACTCGTTCACGGTCGCCCGGATCAAGAACACCGAGTACCTGCGGACGTGGGAGCGCTCCCACTCGGCGTTCGGCATCGACTTCATGGTGTGCACGAACCTGCTCACCGCCGAGTCCATCGTCCGGGTCATCGGCCTGCCGGCCGCCCGCGACGTGGACCCGTTCGCCGACGGGAAGGTGCAGATGGCCGAGTTCGAGGTGAGCGAGTCGAGCCCCATCGCGGGCCAGACCGTCAGCGAGGCCGACCGGTTCGACTCGCTCACGTTCGCGGCCCTCCTGCGCGACGACGAGGTCGTGATCCCCCGCGGTGAGACCGTGATCGAGACGGGCGACAAGGCGGTCGTCATCGGCTCGCCGGGGAGCGTCCGCGGGTTCGCCGCCGACGTCGCCCCGGAGGAACACGTCGGCACCGGCGAGGAGGTCGTCATCGTCGGCGGCTCGGAGATCGGCTACCACACCGCCCGCCTGCTGGGGGAGCGCGGCTTCTCGCCCCGACTGATCGAACGCGACGAGGAGCGGGCGCGCGACCTCGCCGAGGAACTGCCCGAGACGTTCGTGATGCAGTCGGACGCGACCGACGTCGCCTTCCTCGAGCGCGAGCGCATCGGCGACGCCGACGTGCTCATCGCCGCGCTCGACTCCGACGAGAAGAACCTGCTGTCGTGTCTGCTCGCCACCCGGCTGGGCGTCGAGCGCACGGTCGCGGTCGTCGACCAGACCGCCTACGTCGACCTGTTCGAGACGGTCGGCATCGACGTCGGCGTCAGCCCGCGCGCGGTCGTCGCCGAGGAGATCTCCCGGTTCACCCGTGAGGGCGGCGCCGAGAACGTCGCGCTCATCGAGGACGACCGCGCGGAGGTGCTGGAGGTGGAGGTGACCGAGGACTCCCTGCTCGCGAACCGCCCGATCATGGAGTCGATCCGGGACTTCCCCGACTGCCTCGTCATCGGCGCGATCACCCGCGACGGCGAACTCGTCACCCCGCGCGGCGACACGGTGATCCGTCCGGGCGACCACGTCGTCGTCTTCTTCGAGACGTCGGTCGTCGACGAAGTCACGCAGAAACTGTAACCGCTGCCGCCGGGCGGAACACTTTTCGAGCGACCGCGGGAACCCCCGTTCGTGTCAGGTGACGGGACGAACGACCGCAACGGAGCCGACGGAGCTGACGGAGACGACGAGCACCGGCAGTCGTGGGGCGACAAGATCCGGCGAGAGCAGCCCTGGCTGGACCCGGTGCTCGACGTCCTGAGCTTCGTCCTCAACTGACGCGGTCGTCCGAGGGGGAGGCGGCCCTTACTCCACCGTGAGCGTCCGCTCGGGCATCCCGCCCATGAGGGCGCCGAAGGCCGTCTCGTACCCCTCGTGGCGGGCGATCTGGGGCCACACCGTCGGGGTGAGCGTCAGTTCGTCGCCGGCCTCGACGCTCGCGCCGTCGAGCGCGGCGCCGTAGTGGTACGACAGGTCCGGGTCGAGCGTCCGGACGAGTTCGCCCGAGAACACCTCGCTCCCGTCGCGCGTGTGGGTCGCCTCCAGCCCCATCGCCGGGATCAACATCCGGTTGTACGGCGTCCGCGCCGACACCGCGAGGTACGGCCCGGCTGCGTCGACCCCCGCGGGCGACTCGTCGAGCACCGTCGCGACCAGCACCGCGTCGTTGCTGTTCGCCTCGCCGAGCACGGTCCCGGGGAGGTCGTCGACGGCCGGCGCTGTCGCGTCCGGCAGCATCGACATCTCCATCGGGCTGACCGCGCCGGGCTCGCCGGCGTTGTCGAGGGTGCGGAAGGCGATCTCGTCGCGGGCCGCCTCGCTGTACTCCGTCTCCACCGGGATCTCGGCGGGGTCGCCGAACCGGTCGCGGAACGACCCGGTCCGGCGGGTGCGGACGCCGCCGACCGAGACGGTCACCGTGTACGTGCCGTCGCCGTCCAGCGCGAAGTTGCCGCCGTAGTGGACGCCCATCGGCTGGGAGAGCATCGGGTAGATGACCTCCTGGGAGACGAGCGCGCCGTCCTTCGCGACCTCGACTGACAGGCCCGTCTCCGGCAGCACGTGACCCGTCTCGGGGTCCCAGACGCTGGCCATGAGGTGGACGTCGTCCTCGGCGGTCGTGTCCGTCCGCTCGACGGACTCGCCGTTCACGTTCCAGAAGCGGTGTGCGAACGAGTAGAACACGCCGACGCGGTAGTCGCCGGCCGCGCCCATCCCGCCCATGTTCATCCCCTCGACGTGGGTGGGGTAGTAGACGCCGTCCGGGCGGTTCTCCGCGACCGGCGGCTCCCCGGCGAAGCCGTCGCCGGAGCCGAGTTGGAAGCCCAGACACCCCGCGAGGCCGCCGGTGCCCGCGACGGCGCCCGCCGCGCCGACGCGCCGGAGGTAGCTCCGTCTGTTCATGGCCACGCTCGGGGACCGACACGGTAGGGACTTCTGGTACGGCCGTCGAACGGGTGGTTCACGCGTCGAACGCCGGGTGCGAGGGGGAGCGCTCATTGCCGTTCGGCCCGCCCGACACACCGATGGACGTTCGAACCGCCGCCGTCGCCGCCGTGGCGACGCTCGCGCTCGTCGCCGGCGTGTTCGGCGCCGCGAGCGCGTTCGCCGGCCCCGACGACCTCGCGGTCCGCTGGACGAGCGACACGGCGACGACCGTCGGCGCCAACCACCACGCGCCCGCGGCGGGCCGCGTCGACGGGCAGGGGCTCGTGTTCGCCCCCGTCAGCGGCGCGGCCGGGAGCGACGACTGTCGGCTGGCGGCGCTCGACGGCGCGACCGGCGAGACGCGGTGGCGCGACCCCGTCCCGCCGGCGAACTGCACGCTCCACTCCGTCGCGGACCCAGCGCTCGCCGACGTCGACGGCGACGGCGCCGCGGAACTGCTCGCCGGCTCGACGACCGAGGAGGTGGTCGTGTACGACCCGACGACCGGCGCCGTCGAGGACCGCTTCGCCCTCGACTCGTACGCCTACTCCCGGCCCGCGGCGGTCGACCTCGCCGGGGACGGCCAGCGCGAGGTGGTCGTCGTCGACGCGGGCGGGACCGTGCTCGCCGCGCGCACGGGGCCGGACGGCGGGCCGGTGTGGCGCCACGACCTGAACGGCAGCGCGTACGCCCCGCCGGGCGCGGCCGACTTCACCGGCGACGGCACCGACGAGTTCGCCGTCGGCCTCGGCACCGGTCGCGTCGTGCTGTTCGACGCCGGCGGGGAGGTGGTGTGGTCGCGGGACGCCGGCGGCTCGGTGTCGTGGACCGCGAGCGCCGGCGTCGCCGGCGACGGCGCGGCGGAGTTCGTCGTCGCCACCACGGGCGGCACCGTCGCCGCCCTCGACGGGCGGACGGGCGACGCGGTGTGGACCCGTCGCGTGGCGGAGTACGCCGCGGTCGCCGGGGTCGCGGACGGCGACGGCGACGGCGACGGCCACCCCGAGGTGTACGTGACGGCCCGCGACCAGCGACTGCGCGCGCTCGACGGCGCCACCGGCGACACCGAGTGGAGCGTCGCGGTCGCCGACGGCGGCGCACAGATGATGCCCCCGCCGGCGGTCGGCGACCTCGACGGCGACGGGGCCGCGGAAGCTGGTGACGGCGACCAACGGCGGCGTCGTCCGCGTCCACGATCCCGGCGACGGGAGCGTACTGGCCCGCTTCGACCGCGACGCGGCGGTGTGGACGCACCCGACGCTCGCGGACGTCGACGGCGACGGCGACGCCGAGGCGTTCGTCGTGTACGGCGACGGCGTCGTCGTCTCCCTCGACCTCGCGGGGGACGCGTGACCCGCCGTCGAAACGCTGTTGTGTCCCGGTTCCCTCGCTGGAACCGATGAGCGCAGTTCGTCGCGCGCTGCTCGCGCTGGTGGGGACGCCCGCCGGGCTGGCCGCGCTGGCGGCCGTCGGCGGCGCCCACCCGGACCACGCGACGCCGACCCCGGCGGGGCCCCTGGCGGGGCTGTCCGCCGCCGGCGTCGGCGTCGGGATCGCCGGGCTGGTGGTACTGACCGGAGCCGTGCTGCTCGCACACGAGGGCGTCCTCGACGAGCGGAGCCGGAGCGCGGGCGTCGGCGTCGGCGCGGGGCTCGTCGTCGCCGGCGCCGCGGTCGCCGTCGTGCTCCCGTAGATCGCGGGCTCCGGCGGGGCACCCGGCTCCCGTCCGCGGCTACCCGTCGTCGCCCGACGGCGTCGGGAGCGCGCGCAGCGACCGCGGCGGGACGAGGAAGTAGCCGCGGTGGCGCACGAAGATGTACTCGAGGATGCCGTTGTTGACGCGCTGGCGCACCGCCGGCGTCGCCTCGGTGGCGTCGACGCCGTTCATCGCGCGCCGGACCGCCTCGAACTGGTCGATGGAGCGCTGGAGCGACGGGAAGTGGAGGCTGGCGATGTCGTCGTCGGCCGACTCGAAGTGGCGCCGGAGCAGGATCGGGTTCCCGTCGGCGTCCCGGTTCGCCCGGGCGGCCTTCTGGGCGTGGCCGACGCGGCCGTACTCCCTCGCGTCGTCGACCACGGCGTCGAGGAACCGGTCGATCCCCGAGTCGTCGCCGAGGTTGGTGCCGACGCCCTCAACGAGCCCCTCGGCGGCGTGGCCCGGCGAGAACATCTCCATCACCTGCTCGTCGAAGTCCTGCTCGCCGTACCAGTCGTCGAGGCGCTGGCGCCAGTTGCCGACCGACTTCGTCGTCCCGTCGGCGAACGGTCCCTCGCCGATGGCCACGGCGTCCTCCGTCGACTGGTTCCGCCGGAACCCCGCGGCGAACCCCATGAACAGCGGGGACGCCTCCGGCACCGGGTTCGGGTCGGGCACCCCGGCGAGCTCGTCGGCCCGCTCGCGGGGGAGGCCGGCGCCGATGAACCCCGTCCGGCGGGCGTCCACCTCGAGCGCGTCGGTCAGCGACGCCGGGATCGGGACGCCGTTCGCCTCGTCGGCCTCGCCCAACAGCGCCTGCTCGGCCTGCAACAGCGCGTCGGGCCGGTCGGACGCGAGGTGGACGAGCACGTCCTGCGTGTCGAAGTCGGGCGTCTCGTAGTCCGCCAGCGGCGTCGGCTGCGGGAGCGACACGTCGTCGGGGACGGCCAGCGGCTCGTCGAACCGCTCGAAGTATGACGGCGAGTACGCCGCCGAGTGGAGCAGCCCCTCGTTGCTCCACTCGAACGCCTCGTCGAGTCCGGCGAGCGCGCCCGAGACGGCGTCGCGGTCGGCCGCCGAGGGCGGGCCGTCGCCCGGCGAGTCGAGGTACAGGAGGGTCTGGTGGCGCGGGAGCACCCAGTTGCCGGCGTCGTCCGTGGGGACGTGCTCGTTCCAGCCGAACTGACGTTCGGGGTGGGCGTTCGGCCCGTCCCCCGCCGGGATCGGCTCGGCGCCGTCGAGGCGGTCGACGCAGGCGGCGAGGCCGGCGGCGCCGCCGACCGCGACCGCGGCCTTCAGCGCCTCGCGCCGCGTGAGCCCGTCCGTGTCGAGGGCGTCCGCGTCGGTCATGTCCCCACTTGACGACTGCCGGTCAAGGGGGTTGTGGTGCGGCCGTCGAACGCCGCCGCTCGCGGTCAGTACAGTCCGGTCGTCGCCGTCCGCGAGCGGCCGTATCGGGTCACGAACGCGCCGCCCACGGCGAGCACCAGCCCGCAGAGGATCACGACGACGGCGACCGGCGCCGGGAGGGACCGAACGGGTCCGCCGGCCTCCGGCGGGGCGGACCCGACCGCCGCCGCGACCGCCGGTGCCGATCCGATCGCGATCATCGCGGCGCCGAGCGCGACGTCGGCGAGGCGATCGCGGTCCATCGGTTCACTCCAACAGCCCGTCCACGAGTCGCGCGAACCGGTCGACGAGCCGGTCGGGGACGGACGGCTCGATCCGCCCGAGCGACCGGGCCGTGGCCGCCGGGTCCACGAGCGCGAGCGTCACGCGGCCGCGGGCGTCGCGGCGCTTCTCAACGACGCCGGCGTCGACGAGGCCGTCGAGGTGCCACTCCAGCGTGCTCCGTGCGACCCCCACGCGCTCGGCGACGGCGGCCGGGGCGGCCGGGCCGTCGAGCAGTTCCACGACGGCGTCCCGGGCGGTCTCGCGGCGGAAGAGGGCGATCCGGCGGCGTTCGTCCGGGTCGATCTCCGGGGCGAAGTAGTGCGTGCGCCCCGACACGGACTCGTCGACGACCCGGTCCGCGCTCGCGAGCCGGCGGAGGTGGTACTGGGCCTGTCCGGGCGCGAGGTCGAGCCGCCGGACGAGTTCGTTGAAGTGGAGCCCGGGGTTGGCGACGACGCACTCGCGGAGCCGCTCGCGGGTCCCTGACCCGCCCCCGTGGGCGGTCACGACGACGCCCCCGCCCGGACCGAGCGGGCGTAGTACACCGCCGCGACGACCAGCCCGGCCATCACCACGTCGAGGAGGTGCTCCCCGAAGTGGTGGGCCTCGGCGCCGACGAGGCCGAACGCGGTCGCGCCGGCGAGCCCCGCCCGCGCCGCGAGCGTGCCGAGCGCGAGCGCGACGAGCAGGTACGACCGGGAGCGCCGCCGGAGGAACGTCGTCAGCCCGAGGCCGAGCAGTCCCGCGCCGGCGAGTCCGCCGAGGGCGACCACCACGGCGTAGACGACGCCGTGAGCCGCGGGGGCGAGGTGGAGTACCGTGTCCATGCGCCCAGTCGCCGCCACAGCGACTTCACGGTTCCGCGGTCGCTCGGCTCGGAACGATACGTTCAACAGGGACGCGGCCGCGCGATTCGAGAGTGAACTTCCGTGTCGAGTACCGGGCGAGCCTGAGCCTCGTCGGCACCGTCGTGCGCTACCTCTCGGTGCCGCTGGCGGCGCCGCTGCTCGTCGCGCTGTACTACGGCGAGTCCGCGGCGCCGTTCCTCGTCACCATCGCCCTCGCGCTGGCGGTCGGCACCGCGCTCGAGCGCCTCGACCCCGATCCCGACCTCGGCGCCCGCGAGGGGTTCCTGATGGTCGCGCTCACGTGGCTGGCGGTCGGCTTCGTCGGCGCGGTGCCGTACCTCGTCGAGGCCCACGGCGTGCCCGGACTGTTGGCCGCGCCCCACCCCGAGTCGACGCTCGCGAACCCGGTGAACGCGCTGTTCGAGGCCATGTCCGGCTTCACCACGACCGGCGCGACCGTCCTCGGCGACATCTCCCTCGACACGCACGGCCGGGGGATCATGCTGTGGCGGCAGCTCACCCAGTGGCTCGGCGGCATGGGGATCGTCGTCCTCGCGGTCGCCATCCTGCCGGAGCTGTCGGTCGGCGGGGCACAGCTCATGGACGCCGAGGCGCCCGGGCCGGGGATCGAGAAGCTCACCCCCCGGATCGCCGAGACCGCCCGCGTGCTGTGGGGCGTGTACGCCGGGATCACCGCCCTTGAGATCGTCCTGTTGTACGGGATGCACGTCGTCGGGCCGGCGGTCGGGATGCCGGAACTCGCCCCGAACATGACGCTGTACAACGCCGTCGCCCACGGGCTGACGACGATGCCGACGGGCGGGTTCTCCCCCGAGGCCCGCTCCATCGAGGCGTTCTCGGCGGCCGTCCAGTGGGTGATCGTCCCGTTCATGATCGCCGCCGGGATCAACTTCGCGCTGTTCTGGGGCGTGTTGACCGGCGACCCCGGACGGATGCTCCGCGACGTGGAGTTCCGCGCGTACGTGGGCGTCCTCGGCGTGTTGACCGCCGTCCTGACCGGGCTCCTGTTCGGCGGGAGCTTCGTCGCGGCGGTCCCCGAGGGCGGCTCGACGTTCGACGCCGCCTACCTCGCGTCGGTGTCGGGCCAGCTCACCGGGAACCTCGAACCGGCGCTGCGCCACGCCGTGTTCCAGGCGGTCGCCATCGTGACGACCACGGGGTACGCGAGCATCGACTTCAACGCGTGGGCGCCGGCCGCCCAGTACGTCCTCCTGTTCGCGATGTTCATCGGCGGGTCGGCCGGGTCGACCGGCGGGGGGATCAAGATCATCCGCTGGGTGGTGATCGTGAAGTCGCTCCGGCGCGAACTGTTCACCACCGCGCACCCGGACGCCGTCCGGCCCGTGCGCCTCAACGGCCGCGCACTCGACGAGCGCGGGGTCCGCGGCATCTTCGCGTTCACGCTGCTCTACATCGTGTTGTTCTTCCTGTCGGCGCTGCTGCTGTTCCTCGACAGCCTCCGGTCGGACACCGTGTTCAGCGTCCTCGAGATACTGAGCGCCGCCGCGACGACGATCGGGAACGTCGGACCGGCGTTCGGCATCGCCGGGCCGATGGGGAGCTACCTCCCGTTCTCGAACGCCAGCCGGCTGTACATGATCTTCCTCATGTGGATCGGCCGCTTGGAGATCATCCCCGTGTTGGTCTGCTTCACGCCCGAGTACTGGCGGCGCTGAAGCCGGAGCGCGCATCGCGACGGCCGCCCGGTCCCGTCGCTCGCGACCGTGTCGACGACGCGGGAGAAGCGACCCGACGGCGGGTCGACGTCCCTACTCCTCGACGGCGCTGCCGGCGCGGACGACCGCCTCCTCGCCGAAGGCGGGCCCCACGAACTGCATCCCGACCGGGAGCCCCTCGGCCTCGCCGGCCGGGACGGAGATGGCCGGGAGGTTCGCGAGGTTCACCGGGACGGTATTGGCGTCCATCAGGTACAGCGACAGCGGATCGTCGAGACTCTCGCCGCGCTTCGGCGGGAGGACGGGCATCGTCGGCGTCGCGAGCACGTCCGCCTCGGCGAGCGCCTCGTCGAAGTCCTGCTTCACCCACGCGCGAGCGTCCTGTGCCTTCTTGTAGTACTTGTCGTGGTAACCCGCCGAGAGGGCGTACGTGCCCAAGAGGACGCGGCGCTTCACCTCGTCGCCGAACCCCTGCTCGCGCGACCGGGCGAACGACTCGTTCCAGTTGCCCTCGCCGCCGTCGACGCCGTAGCGGACGCCGTCGAAGCGCGCGAGGTTCGACGACGCCTCCGACATCGCGATGACGTAGTACGCCTGCACGGCGTGTTCGACCGAGGGGAGCGACACCTCGACCGTCTCGACTCCCTGGGCCTCCAAGTCGGCGAGCGCGTCCTCGAACACCGCGACGACGGCGTCGTCGGCGCCCGCGACGAGTTCGGTGGGGACGCCGACGGTCATCCCGTCGGCGTCGCCGTCGGCGGCCGCCGCGTACGTCGTCTCGTCGGCCGGGTGGACGGCGGGGCCGTCCTCGGCGGCGTCGTAGCGCGTGGTGGCGTCGTGTTCGTCCGGCCCGGCGATGGCGTCGAGCAGCGCCGCGGCGTCCTCGACGGTGTTCGCGAGCGGGCCGATCTGTTCGAGCGAGTTGGCGTACGCGACGAGGCCGTACCGGGAGACGAGCCCGTACGTCGGCTTGATGCCGACCACGCCGCAGAACGCGGCGGGGTTGCGGACGGAGCCGCCCGTGTCGGAGCCGAGCGCGAGGTCCGCCTCGCCCGCGGCGACGGCGGCCGCCGAGCCGCCGGAGGAGCCGCCGGGGACGCGCTCGGGGTCGACGGGGTTCTTCGTCGGGCCGTACGCCGACGTCTCGGTGGTGCCGCCCATCCCGAACTCGTCCATGTTCGTCTTGCCGACGACCGTCGCGCCCGCCTCGCGGACGCGCTCGACGACCGTCGCGTCGTACGGCGGGACGTACCCCTCCAACATGGCGGAGCCGCAGGTCGTCGGGATCCCCTTCGTCGAGATGTTGTCCTTCACGGCGACCGTCTTCCCGGCGAGGGGGCCGTCGTCGTCGCCGGCGACGGTGTCGCGGCTCAGGAAGATGTTCAGGTCGTCGGCGGGCGCGTCGTCGGCGCTCATGAGACCCGTGGCCCCTTGAAGAAGCCCGCCTCCGAGTCGGGCGCGTTCGCGAGCGCCTCCTCCTGCGTGAGGCCGTCGCGGACCTCGTCGGCGCGCATCACGTTCACCAGGTCCGGGTCGTCCGTCACCTCGGGCACCTCGTCGAGCGCCGCGAAGTAGTCGAGGACGTCCGCGAACTGCTCGGCGAAGACGGCCGCCTCCTCGTCGTCGAGGTCCACCCGCGCGAGCTCGGCGACGTGGCGGACCTCGTCGGGGTCGACGACGCCGGCGTCGTCGCCACCCTCGTCCGTCGTGGTCATGTCCGAGGGGTGCCGCGGGCCGGGAGTAAGGGTTTCGATACCCCCGACGAGGCCGCCCCCGCGACGGGGGGTCCAGACCGAGGGTCTAAGTGTCTCAAGTCGGCGATCCTCGCGCCCGGATCGTCGCGAAGCGCCCCGACGCCGTCCCGTAGCTTTTGGGCCGTCTCCCGGCGTAATTCGCCAGCAAGTATAAGTGACTTGCGGACCTTAACGGGAGTACAGAGAACCACACCGGAGAGACGGATCTCCGGCTCCCGTTCCCCCCACCCCTACCAATGAGTGAGAACGTCCGAAGTTACACGGACGAACGGTCGCGAACCGACACCGTCGGGCAGGACGAGCGCACGTCCGAGTCCGAGGGAGAACAGATCCAGTGCCCCGAGTGCAGCGGCAAGCTCGTCAACGACTCCGAGCGCGGCGAGACGGTGTGCCGCGACTGCGGCCTCGTCGTCGAGGAGGACGAGATCGACCACGGCCCCGAGTGGCGCGCGTTCGACTCCAAGGAGAAGGACCAGAAGTCCCGCGTCGGCGCCCCCACGACGAACATGATGCACGACAAGGGGCTCTCGACGAACATCGGCTGGCAGGACAAGGACGCGTACGGCAACCAGCTGTCCGGCCGCCAGCGCGAGAAGATGCAGCGCCTGCGCACCTGGAACGAGCGCTTCCGCACGCGCGACTCCAAGGAGCGCAACCTCAAGCAGGCGCTCGGCGAGATCGACCGCATGGCCTCCGCGCTGGGCCTGCCGGACAACGTCCGCGAGACCGCCTCCGTCATCTACCGCCGCGCGCTCGACGAGGACCTCCTGCCGGGCCGCTCCATCGAGGGGGTGGCGACGGCGAGCCTGTACGCGGCCGCCCGACAGGCGGGAACGCCGCGGAGCCTCGACGAGATCGCGAACGTCTCCCGGGTCGAGAAAGACGAGATCGCCCGGACGTACCGCTACGTCGTCCGCGAACTGAAGTTGGAGATCCAGCCCGCCGACCCCGAGAGCTACGTGCCGCGGTTCGCGTCCGACCTCGAACTGTCGGACGAGTCCGAGCGGCGCGCGCGCCAGCTCCTCCAGACGGCCAAGCGGGAGGGCGTCCACTCGGGCAAGTCGCCCGTCGGCCTCGCCGCGGCCGCCGTGTACGCGGCGTCGCTGCTCACCAACGAGAAGGTGACCCAAAGCGAGGTGAGCGAGGTGGCCAACATCTCGGAGGTCACCATCCGCAATCGCTACCACGAACTGCTCGAGGCCGAAGAGCAGGTCCAGCTCGGCTGATCCGGCCTGCACCACCCGGCCGAACCGCACGACTCCTTTCGCCGACCGTAACGCCGAAGCCGCCCGTCGGCCAGCGACGGGTATGGAGACGACACGCCACTTCACCGCGACCGTCTACCTCGTCAACGACGGCGCCACGGCCCTGCACCGCCACCCGCGGCTCGGCATCCGGATCCCGCCGGGCGGGCACGTCGACCGGGACGAACTCCCGCACGAGGCGGCGCTGCGCGAGGCCCGCGAGGAGACGGGGCTGGAGCCGACGCTCGTCGACGACACCGAGCCCGTCGAGGCGCCGGCGGGAGAGACGCTGCCCACCCCGCGGCACACGATGCTGTACGACATCAACGTCCACGAGGACGGCACCGTCGGCCACCAGCACGTCGACTCGATCTACTTCGCGAGCGCCGACGCCCGCGCCATCGACCCGGCCGGCGACGACGAGGTCGGCGCCGACGGGTGGGAGTGGTACACGCCCGCGGCCCTCCGCGAGAGCGACGTCGACAGCGACACGACGGCGATCGGGATCGAGGCGATCGAGACGGTGGGAGCCGAGCACCGGTAACCGGACCGGCCGGCGGGACGGCTACCGCTCTTCGCGGGGAACGTACTCGAACCCGCACAGGTCGGCGATGTACCGGCCGACGTGGTCGTCCATCCGGCGTTTGAACCCCGCACGCCGAGCAAGTCGGTCGAGCTCCCGCGAGACGTAGGTGCCGTACTGGACGGCCTTCTTGTCGGCCGTCCGTACCGGGTCCGGGACGACGTCCGCGGCGGCGGCCCGCAACGCGACCTTCCGCTCGTCGCCGTCGACGAGCAGTTCCGACGGGAGCGCCAGCGCCGCCGCGACCACGCGGTCGTGGAGCAGCGGCGCGACCGGGTCGACGCCGGCCGCCCGCAACGCGAGCACGTCGCGTTCGAGTTGGGCCGGGAGCGTCGCCATCGTCTCCCGGCGGGCGCCGCGGACGGTGTCGGCGTCGACGCGGCCGTCTGCGGCCGGGTCGACGACCTTCGCGTAGCCGCCGAACAGTTCGTCGGCTCCCTGTCCCACGGCGAGGCGGTCGTAGCCGTCGGCGGCCGCCCGCTCGCCGACGAGGGTCAGCGGGAGCGCGATGGCGACGTCCATCGGGTTGCGGCGGCCGGTCGCGGCGACGACCTCGGGCACCGCCCGTTCGAGGTCGGCGTGGGAGAGTTCGACGACGGCGAGGTCGCGCCCCATCGCATCGGCGGCCTCCCGGGCGGCGGCGGCGTCGTGTGCGCCCTCGAAGCCCGCGACGTACAGCGGCGCCTCGGGGACGCCGGCGGCGACGACGGCCGAGTCCACGCCCCGGAGAACGCCACCGCGAGGCCGTCCGGGTCGACGGCTCGCGTGCTCGTCAGTACGGCGTCGGCCACGGCGTCGCGGGCGGCGGTCGGCGCGGCGGGCTCGGGGTCCGGGAGGGACCAGACCGTCCGCTCGCCGTCGCCGTCGCGGACGACGCCCGCGGGGACCGACCGCGGGTCGGCGAGGTCGGTCCGGTCGAAGCTCCAAGCGTCGCCGTCGACGAACAGCGGCCGGCGACCGAGCACGTCGCGGACGAGGCGGCCGTCGACGGCGCCGGCGAAGCCGTCGGTCCCCGGGAGCGGGTCGCCCGTGGCGACGGCGCGGCGGACCGTGTCGGGGTCGGCGCCGTCGAGCCGGGTGTCCGGGCCGCCGGCCGGCATCACAACAGCTCGTCGACGCGGCGACCGATCCGGCGCTTGGCCCCGCCGGCCGCCTGGCGGAAGGAGATGTACCACGGCGTCCGCTTGCCGACGACGCTCGTCCGGCCCTCGCGGACGGCGTCGAGGATCGCGTCCGCCGAACGCTCGGCGGCGCCGACCTCGGTGACGGCCTGCCCGACCATCTCCGCGATGTGGGCGTCGCTGCCGGCCGTCATCGGGACGCCGTGGTTCACGGCGAACGACTCCGCCTGTCGGTTCGACCGCCCGGTCAACAGCCGGGAGTTGTACACCTCGATCGCGTCGGCGCTCGCCAACTGCTCGTCGGTGACGTGGGGCGCGACGCCGTGGCGCGACTTCTGGAAGGGGTGGGGGACCACCGCCAGCCCGCCCTGGTCGTGGATGCGGTCGAGCGTCTCGTCGTAGTCGAGGCCGGCGGGCACCGGCTCCTCGATGCCGAACCCGAGCACGTGGCCGGCGGCGCTCGTGATCTCCATGCCCGGGATCCCGACGAGGCCGTAGTCGTCGGCCATGTCGGCCGCCTCGAGACTGGCGTCGAGTTCGTCGTGGTCCGTCACCGCCAGCGCGTCGAGGCCGACGGCGGCCGCCTGTTCGAGCAGCATGTCGACCGGGTCGCGGCCGTCGTGCGAGAGCGCGGAGTGACTGTGCAGCTCGACCGATAGCACGGTCGCGGGTAGCAACGGACCGTAGAAAAGGGGTCCGGTCCGCGGAAGTCGCCCGGAGCGCCGCGGGAATACCCACAAACGTGCACATGGAAAGCCATTTGAGACGGAGCGATCACCGTACACGTGAATGCCCCTCGCCGACGCGGACCGCGACCTGATCGAGGCGGAACTCGGCCGCACGCCGACCCGGGCGGAGGCCGCGCTGTTCGAGAACCTCTGGAGCGAGCACTGCGCGTACCGGTCGTCGCGGCCGCTGCTGTCGGCGTTCGACAGCGAGAGCGACGACGTGGTGATCGGCCCCGGCGACGACGCCGCCGTGGTCGCGCTCGACGACGACACGTACGCCACGCTCGGCATCGAGAGCCACAACCACCCGTCGTACGTCGACCCGTTCGACGGCGCCGCCACCGGCGTCGGCGGCATCGTCCGCGACACGATGTCGATGGGGGCGTACCCCGTCGCCCTCGCGGACTCGCTGTACTTCGGCGATTTCGACCGCGAGCACTCGCGGTACCTGTTCGAGGGCGTCGTCGAGGGGATCAGCCACTACGGCAACTGCATCGGCGTGCCGACGGTCGCCGGCTCCGTCGCGTTCGACGACGGCTACGAGGGGAACCCGCTCGTCAACGTCGCCTGCGTCGGCCTCACCACGCCCGACCGCCTCGTGACCGCCACGGCCGAGACGCCCGGGAACGAGCTCGTGCTCGTCGGCAACGCCACCGGGCGCGACGGCCTCGGCGGCGCCTCGTTCGCCTCCGAGGACCTCGCCGAGGACGCCGAGACCGAGGACCGCCCCGCGGTCCAGGTGGGCGACCCGTACGCCGAGAAACGCCTCATCGAGTGCAACGAGTCGCTGATCGACGAGGGGCTCGTCGTCGCCGCGCGCGACCTCGGCGCGGCGGGACTCGGGGGCGCCTCCTCCGAACTCGTCGCGAAGGGCGGGCTCGGCGCGCGCATCGAGTTGGACCGCGTCCACCAGCGCGAGCCGAACATGAACGCGATGGAGATCCTCCTCGCCGAGAGTCAAGAGCGCATGGTGTACGAGGTGCGGCCCGAGGACACCGACCGCGTCGCCGCCCTCGCCGAGCGCTTCGACCTCGGCTGTTCGGTGATCGGCGAGGTGACCGACGGGAACTACGTCTGCACGTTCGAGGGGGAGACGGTCGTCGACGCGCCCGCCGAGTACCTCGCCGACGGCGCGCCGATGAACGACCTCGACCGCGAGGAGCCGACGCGGGCCGAGCGCGACCTCCCCGACCCCGACCTCGCCGCGGCGTTCGAGGCCGTCGTCGGCCACCCGAACACCGCGAGCAAGCGCTGGGTGTACCGCCAGTACGACCACGAGGTCGGCACCCGGACGTCGGTGCTCCCCGGCGACGACGCCGCGGTGGTGGCGATCCGCGAGGCCGAGACCGAGTCGGGCGAGCCGCTGGGGCTCGCGCTGTCGTCGGGGTCGGAGCCGAACTGGACGGCGGCCGCGCCGTACGAGGGCGCCCGCGCGGTCGCGCTGGAGAACGCGACGAACCTCGCGGCGAAGGGGCGACCCCGCTCGCGGCGGTCGACTGCCTCAACGGCGGCAACCCCGAGAAGCCCGACGTGTACGGCGGCTTCGCCGCGGCCGTCGACGGCCTCGCGGAGATGTGCGCCGACCTCTCGATCCCGGTCGTCGGCGGCAACGTCTCGCTGTACAACGACTCCGTCGCCGGCCCCATCCCGCCGACGCCGACGCTCGCGGTGATCGGCACGAAGGCCGGGTTCTCGGCGCCGCCCGCGGCGTTCGCCGGCGAGGGGACCCTCCTCCACGTCGGCGCGCCCGGCGGGGCGCTGGGCGGGTCGGAGTACCTCGCGCAGGTCGGCGGCAGCGACCGCTTCCCCGACCTCCCCGACGACGCCCCCGCGGTACTGGAGACGCTGGCGACGGTGGCCGACGCGGACGCGACGCTGGCCGTCCACGACGTGAGCCACGGCGGTCTCGCGGTGTCGCTGGCGGAGATGGTCACCGGCGACGCCGGCGCCGAGGTCGCCGTCGACGACGCGCTCGCGCTGTTCGACGAGACGCCCGGCCGGGCGGTGGTCGAGACGACCGACCCGGACGCCGTCCGGGCGGCGTTCGACGGCGTCGCTCCCGTCGCGGAACTCGGTCGCGCGACCGAAGACGGCACCCTCTCGCTGTCGGTCGGCGACGAGGAACTGACGTACGACGCCGGAGCGATCGCCGACCTGCGCGCGGTCATCGAGCGGGAACTGGACTGACGCGACGGCTCGGTTCGCACCCGCCCGGCACGCGGGAATCGCGGACGGCGCTTTTGCCGACTCGCGACGACCGACCGACGTGTCAGTCCGTCCGGTCGCCGTCGCGGTCGCCCTCTGTCTCCTCCTCGCGGGCTGTGCCGCCCCGACCGTGTCGCCGGCGGCGGACGCGGTCGACGGGGACGAGCCGCGTTCCGCCGGATCGGGGTCCGCCGAGTCGCCCACCGCGGATCGGTCGCCGCGCACGGCCGTCGCCGAGCGGTCCGGCCGGTCGGCCCCGCACGGCGGCGGGACGCCCGAGGCGTCGTCGACGCCGTCCGCCGAACCGGGGTCGCCGGCGGCGCTCGCCGACGGCTACGCCATCGCCGTCGAAGGGGGCGAGCTTCCGACGGCGTACGCGCCGGTGTTCGCCCGCGTCGCGGTTCTCACCGGCCGCCCGACCGTCACGCCGCCCGACCGGGTGGCGATCCGCTCGCCCGACCGGATGCGGGTCGGGCGCGACCGCTACCCCGAGTTCTACCGGCTCGTCGGCGTCGCCGCCGGCGACGGGAACGGGACGGCGGCCGCGTTCGTCGGGTCGGCGGGCACGGTGACGGTGAACGCGGCGGTGCTCGCCGACGCCGGCGACACGGAGTCGGTGCTCGCCCACGAGTCGGTCCACGTGATCCAGTTCCGCGACGGGGCGTTCGCCCGGCTGCGCGACCGCGGCGCCGTCGCGCCGGGGACGACCGAGGCCCGGCTCCTCCGGACGGCCGTCGTCGAGGGGAGCGCGACCGCCGTCCAGCGCGCGTACGTCGAGCGCTACGGGGTCGACGCCCCCGACCCGGTGGCGGCGCTCGGCGCCCGGGCCGCGAACGGGTCGACGGCCGAGCGGCTCGGCCTCGCGCCGTACGTCGTCGGCGCGCGGTACGTCGAGCGTCGCGTCGACGACTGGGCGACGCTCGCGTCCGTGTACGAGTCGCCGCCGCGCACGACCGAGGAACTGCTCCACGACCGGCCGCCGGGGAGCGAGCCCGTCGCGCCGTTGGTCGTCGAGGACGACCCGACGGACGAGTGGGACGCCGCGTTCGGGGAGCGCGACACCCACGGAGAGCTGTTCCTCCGCGTCGTCCTGGCCGGCGAACTGCCCGACTCGCGTGCGGCGGCCGGGGCCGACGGCTGGGGCAACGACGTCCGACTCGCGTTCGAACACGAGACCGAGCGGGGCGCCGTCGCCACCGGCTACGCGTGGGTGATCCGGTTCGACGACGCGGCGAACGCGACGGAGTTCGAGCGCGCGTTCGGCGCGTGGCGCGACGCCCGTCCGGACGGCGCGGGCGCGGTCCGGGCGGTGCGGCCGGCGGACCGGACGGTTGCGGTGTTCGTCGGGAACGAGTCGTTCGTCGCGTCGGCGTCGGCGGCCGGGACAGACGGCAGGGTGACGGTAGGCGCCGCCGGGTGACCCGACCCGGCCGTCGACGGCCGGCGACGGCCGGCGACGGTTACAGGAGGAGCGGGAGCCCGAACGCGACGACGATGCCGACGAGCGCGACGAGGGCGCCGACGGCGGCCTTGCGGGCGGTCACGGGCTGCATCGGGGAGGTGACGCGCTCGTAGTCGAACTCCGTGTAGTGGTCGAAGTCGTGGTGGTCGGCCATGTCATCGGGTGGGTGTCGATGCGGCAAAAAAACACCTATCCGGACGGACCGAGTGGGCCGCAACATGGACGAGGCCGACCGCGCCTGGTGGAAGGAAGCGACCGTCTATCAGGTGTACCCCCGGAGCTTCGCCGACAGCGACGGCGACGGCGTCGGCGACCTCGCCGGCCTGGCCGCCCGCGCGGACTACCTCGCCGACCTCGGCGTCGACGCGGTGTGGCTCAACCCCGTGTACGAGTCGCCGATGGCCGACAACGGCTACGACGTCGCGGACTACCGGGCCATCGACGACACGTTCGGGACGATGGCCGACTGGCGCGCCGTCCGCGACGCGCTCCACGAGCGCGACATCCGGCTGGTGATGGACTTCGTGCCGAACCACACCTCCGACGAACACGAGTGGTTCCGCACGTCGCGCCGCCGCGGCGCGACCGCCGACTGGTACCACTGGGCCGACGGCGTCGACGCCGACGCCGTCGCGTACGACGCCACCGACGAGGGGCCCGCGGGCGAGGCGCCGCCGAACAACTGGCGGTCGTTCTTCGGCGGCCCGGCGTGGGCGTACGACGACGAACGCGAGCAGTGGTACCTCCACCTGTTCGACCCCAAACAGCCGGACCTCGACTGGTCCGTGCCGGCCGTCCGGGAGGCGATGTACGACGAACTGCGCTACTGGCTCGACGAGGGCATCGACGGCTTCCGCCTCGACGTGGTGAACCTCCTCTCGAAGCCCGACGGCTACCCGAGCGGCGACCCCGACGAGCCGTTCAACGGGACGCTCCGGGCGGTGCCGAACGGCCCGCGGATCCACGAGTACGTCGCCGAGATGCACGACGCGGTGTTCGCCGACCGGGACCTGCTCACGGTCGGCGAGTGCATCGGCGACACCGACGTCGACGACGCCGCGCGGTACGTCGGCGCCGACGGCGACGGGCTGTCGATGGTGTTCCACTTCGACCACGTCGGCATCGGTCGCGGCGAGGCGCTGTGGGAGCGCGAGGAGTGGGCGTTGACCGACCTCAAGGCGGTGTTCGACCGGTGGCAGACCGGCCTCGAGGGGCGCGGGTGGAACAGCCTCTACTTCAACAACCACGACCAGCCGCGGGTGGTGTCCCGCTTCGGCGACGACGGCGAGTACCGCCGCGAGTCCGCCGCCTGCATCGCGACGCTGTTACACACGCTGCGCGGGACGCCGTACGTGTACCAGGGCGAGGAGCTGGGGATGACGAACCCGACGTTCGAGTCGCTCGCGGAGTTCCGCGACGTGGAGACGGTCCGGACCGTCCGGGAGGCGATCGAGGACGGCGACATCGACTCGTTCGAGGCGGTGCGGGAGGGGGCTGAACGCCCACTCGCGCGACACCAGCCGGACGCCGATGCAGTGGACGGGCGGCCCGAACGCCGGCTTCACCGACCCCGACGCCGAGCCGTGGATCCGCCTCCACGAGGACCACCGCGAGGTGAACGTCGAAGCCCAGCGCACGGCCCCCGACTCGGTGTGGCACTACTACCGGCGGCTGATCGACCTCCGCGAGGCCCACGACGTGCTCGTGTACGGCGCCTACGAGAACCACACGCCCGACGACGAACGGGTGTGGGCGTACAGCCGGACGCTGTCGGGAGGCGACGCCCGCGACGTCGACCGCGACCGGGCGTTCGTCGCGCTCAACTGGAGCGGGGAGCCGGCGCGCGTCGACCCGCCCGCGGCGGTCGCCGGCGCCGACGCGACGCTCGCGCTGTGCAACTACCCCGAGGCGCCGTCGCCGGGGGCGGTGGCGCCGTACGAGGCACGGCCGTGGGAGGCGCGCGTGTACCTGGTCGAGTGACCGGGGCGCCGACCGACACGGACGACACGAATAAGTGACCGACCGCTGACCTGTTCGGCGTGCGCCTCCCCGAACGCGAGTCCCTCCTGACGACCGTCCAGCGCGCCGCCCGCCGCAACGAGTACGTCGCCGAGGGCATCTGGTGGACCGTGTTCGTCTGTTACGCCGCCGCCGTCGCCGCCATCGGCTTGGGCGGCGTCGTCGGCGGCGTGTACGTGTACCTGCGGTACGTCTACCCCGCGCTCGCCGGCCGCGTCGACCCCGTGGCGGAGGCGGTAGCCGGACTGGCGTACGTGTTCGTGCTGTTCGTCGTGTTGCACTCCGTCGTCGGCCGGATCCGGGCGGCGATCTACGGCGGCGGCAGCGTCGCCGGCTGGAAGCAGTGAGGTAGGCGGCGACGGCCTCTCCGGGCACGACGACCGGGTCGCCGACAGGCGAAACGGTGAAACCCCGGTCGCGGCTATCGCCGGTATGACTCTCACGAAGCGGATCATCCCGTGTATCGACGTCGACCTCGACGACGACGAGAACGCCGCCGTCTACACCGGGGTGAACTTCGAGAACCTCGAGTACTCGGGCGACCCGGTGGAGATGGCCAAGAAGTACAACGAGGCCGGCGCCGACGAGTTCGTCTTCCTCGACATCACCGCCAGTGCCGAGGGGCGCGAGACGATGCTCGAGACCGTGTCGGCGGTGGCCGACGAGTGCTTCATCCCGCTCACCGTCGGCGGCGGGATCCGGACGAAGGCCGACATCAAGGAGACGCTCCGTGCCGGCGCGGACAAGGTGTCCGTCAACTCCGGCGCCATCGCGAACCCCGACCTCATCACCGAGGGCGCCGACGCCTTCGGCAGCCAGTGCATCGTCATCTCCGTCGATGCGCGCCGCCGCTTCGACGACGAGGGCGACCACTACGTCACGCTGGAGGACGGCCGCGAGTGCTGGTTCGAGTGCACCGTGAAGGGCGGACGCGAGGGCACCGGCATCGACGTCGTCACGTGGGCGAGGGAGGCCGAGGAACGCGGCGCCGGCGAACTGTTCGTCAACTCCATCGACGCCGACGGGACGAAGGACGGCTACGACATCCCGCTGACGAAGGCCGTGTGTGACGCCGTCTCGACGCCCGTCATCGCCTCCTCCGGCTGTGGCGGCCCCGAGCACATGGAGGAGGTGTTCGTCGAGGCGAACGCCGACGCCGGCCTCGCCGCCTCCATCTTCCACTTCGACGAGTACGGCATCGACGAGGTGAAGCGGTACCTCGCTGACCACGGCGTCCCGGTCCGGATCTGAGCGCCGGCGCGCCGCGGCGCGGGGCGGACACAGCCGCTGAAGGTTCTTGGCTCGCGACCGCGGATCCCGACGTGTGAGCACCGACATCGACCCCGCGGCCTACGCCGAGCGCGTCCGCGAGGCGCGCCGGAAGAAAGACGAGTTCTTCCGCGAGCACCCGCGCTCGCCCGTCCCCCGGGCCGCCCGCGACGACTTCGACGGCCTCCGCTACTTCGACCCGGACCCGGAGTACCGGGTCGAGGCGACGCTCCACGAGCACGACGACCCCGAGCGGATCACCGTCGAGACGACGCAGGACGGCGCCCGCGAGTACGACACCGTCGGCGAGTTCCGGTTCCGGGTCGCCGGCGCGGACGTGACCGTACAGGCGTTCCGGTCGCCGGGCGACGACCACCGCCTGTGGGTGCCGTTCCGCGACGCGACGAGCGGCGAGGCGACGTACCCGGCCGGCCGCTACCTCGACTTGGAAGAGCCCGACGACCGGACGGCCGACGGCGACTGGGTGCTCGACTTCAACGACGCCTACAACCCCTACTGCGCGTACAGCGAGGCGTACGAGTGCCCGCTGGTGCCGGTGGACAACTGGCTCGACGTGGCGATCCGGGCGGGCGAACGGCTCCCGGAGCTGTGAGCGGGCGGGGAGAAGCGGGCGGTCGCGCGCGGCTCAGGCCTCGGCGGCGTCGGCGTCGGCGAACGCGGCCTCGATGTCGTCGTACAGCGTCCGGAGGTTCTCCGAGACGCCCGTCGCGGCCTGCCCGAGCGCGTCGAGCGGGTCGAGCCCGTCCTCGGTCTTGATCGAGAGGATCGGCTCCGTCTGGCCCCCGGACTGCTCGGGGTTCATGTCGTAGGTCGCGGCGGCGACGCCGTCGGTCTCCAGCAGCTGTCCCTTGAGGACGTTCATGAACGTGTGGTCCTCGCCCGCGATCTCGATGCGGAGTTCCTCGTCCGTCTTGTCGATGACGCGAAGTTCCATTGGCGGAGGATTCGCCCGAGCCGGGTTTCAACCTTGTGTTCGCCGGATGCGCGCGGTCGCCGCGGCGGCCGGGCCGCGTGACGGTGTCCGGCTACCCCTCCCACTCGACGACCCGATCGATCCCGGGGTCGGGGAACAGCGACGCCACGTCGGGGTCGTCGTCGACCAGCGCGTAGCGCGTGCCGTCGCGCTCGGCGACGCCGTGGTCCGCGAGGTGGTCGAGGTGGGCGTACGCCTCGCCCGGGCCGTGGAGGACGTGGATGCCGTGGAGGTCGCCGAACAGCGCGGCGCTCACCGCCCACGGCGTCGACGGTCCCTCGCGCCGGAGCACGTCGACGACGTTCCGCGTGCGCTCGACGTGGTGACGCAGGATGGTGGCGGCGCGCCCCGCCGGGTCGTCGATGCGGTCGCGGTGGCCCGGCCACGCGACGTCGGGGTCGAGGTCGATGAGGGCCAGCAGGCTCGCGACGTAGCTCCCGAGCGGGTCGTCGACGCGCACGTCCGCGCCGCCGACGTTCGGGGTGTACTTCGGGAGGATGGCGTCGCCGACGAACGCCTCGTCGGCGCCGGCGTCGTGGAACGCCGTGAGACCGGCGGCGTGGCCCGGGAGGTGGACGGCCTCGAGGGTGCGCCCGTTCACCTCGAAGCGGTCGCCGTCGACGAACGGCGTCGCCTCGCACGGCTCGCCGCCGAGGTCCATGTGGTCCCCGAGGAACTCGGACAGTTCTTCGCGTCGGTCGTCGGGCATCCCCCACTCGCGGAACTTCTCGGCCTGCAGGTCGCGCTCCTCGAGGAGGCTCGCCTCGTCGCCCGCCACGAGAGGAGCGTCGGCCTCGTGGACGTGGATCGTCGCCCCCGAGGCCGACTGGATGGCGCCGGCCAGCCCCGCGTGGTCGGAGTGCCAGTGGGTGAGCAGCACCCGGTCGACGTCCGCGACGTCGTGGCCCAGCGCCGCCAACTCCTCGGTCAACTGCTCGTGGACCTCCGGGAGGGCGACGCCGGCGTCGATCAGGACCAACTCCGGCCCGTCGTCGAGGACGTACACGTTGTTGAGCCCCTCGAAGACGGTGTTGTCGAGACGGATCCGGTGCATGTTCGGCGATGGGTCGGGGGGCGGCAAAAGCTTCCGACTCGGGGCGACGGCGGCCGACGCGACCGGGCGGCTCGCCGACTACCGGACCATGTACGGGTCCGACCCGGCGATGAACCGCCCGAGGTCGGACTCGCGGCGGTAGTCGGTCGACCGGAGCGTCGCCAGCGCGTCGACGAGGCGGGCGGCGTGGCCGGGTCGCCCCGCCTCGCCGTCGGTCCACTCGGCGGGGTCGGCGATCGGGAGCACCAGCCAGCCCGACCCCCGGATCTCGCGGCCGTGGAGCGTCTCCATGTCGACCTCGGTCTTGTGGGCCTGTGCGGTGTACTGTTCCAGGACGTGGCGCGTCGCCCGGTCGCCGACCGGGAGGAGCACGTGAGCGGCGATGGCGCGCAGTTCGGCGTCGAAGAACCGCTCCATGTCGTCGTAGGAGGCCGCCGACGGCGAGCCGTCGCCGTCGAGGCGGTGCCCCTCGGGGACGCACATGTGGAGGTACGAGAGGTACGTGGACGCGACCTCGGGGCGGTCGCCCGCAGAGGCCAGCAGCCCCGCCTCGACCAGCGCGTCGAGCAGGCGGTCGCCCGCCTCGTGACCGACGAACGGGACGCCGGCGGCGACCCCGCCGTGGACCCCGGGGTGGTCGCCGATCACGTGGAAGTCGGCGTTGGCGTCGCCGTACCCCGGGACGAACCGGTCGCAGTCGGGCTCCATCCCGAAGGGGTTCGAGACGCGGTCGGTGACGTTCTTCACGCGACGGAGTAGGCCAGCGGCGGGAGAAACGCGTTTCGGTCGCTCGACGGTCGACGACCCGGCGGCGCCCTCACAGCTCGACGCCCGAGGGGATCAGGCTCTCGTGGCGCAGGAGGTTGCCGTCCACGTCGTACACGAGGAACGTCTCCTTCTCGTAGGCGACGAGTTCCTCGCCGTCGACGTCGATCTCGACGCGGTAGCGGCCGTCGCCGTCGTCGGCGCGGCCGTACTCGCGGGCCGCCCGGATGAACCGCAACACGTCCTCGGCGTCCTCGTTGAGTTCGAGGACGAAGTCGCCGGTGAGGCGGTTCGTCACCCCGACGACGCCCGTCGTCTCCGGGTCGCGCTCGTGGTCGCCCTGGAGCCGGAAGGCGACGTCCGTCTCCTCGGCCGCGAGCAGGTCGCCGTCGGTGCCCGAGAGGCGCTCGCGGAGGAGGTCGGCCGGCCCGTGGAAGTCGATGTACACGTGCGGCTTCTCGGGGTCGCCGTCCGTGTCTACCCAGTCGACGTCGTCGACAGCCAACTCGAAGTGATCGCGCCTCATTCCGTACTACGGAGTAGGGAACGGGCGTGTAAGTACGTAACGCCCCGCCCGGATCGCGGGGTCGCTCGCGGGAGCCCCCGCCGCGTTCCCGCGGCTTTATGCCACGGGGGGGCCGTCGCCACACCATGGTCTGGGTGAGGTCGGAGTACGCCGGGGAACTCGCCGTGTTGTCGACGTGGGCGGCCGCGTTGCTCCCGTGGAACGTGTTCTACGGCGCCGTCGCCGGCGGGACGGTGCTGTTCGTGCGGTTCCCGTTCCTCCAGGTGCGCTACGCGTTCGGGCTCCCGTTCCTCCGGGCGACGAGCGTCTCGACGCCCGTGTCGGCGTACCTCCTGCAGAGCGGTACGTCCGTCCGGCCGGCGTACGGCCTGTGGCTCGCCGGGGCGGCCGTCTACCTCGCGGCGTTCGCGATCGCGGTGTACTACTACCGCGAGGAGGCGCGCGTAGAGGCGTGGCCCGTCGACCCGGTACGCCTGCTCGGCGCCCTGCTCGTCGTCGCCGCCCTCCTGTTCGTCGGCGCGTCGGTGCTGTTCCCCGAGCGCTTCTTCGGGGTCGCCGTCGGCGTCGGCGGGGGGCTCCCGGGGGTGTCGCTCCCCGTGGGCGCGCTCGTGCAGTTGCTCCTCGGCGCGGTCCTGCTGCGCGCCGAGCGCGTGGCGTGACCGGTCCGCCGCGTGGTCGCCCACTCGCGGGACCTCCAGCTCGTGTCCCGGTTCCGGCCGCCGGTTATCAGGCGCCGCAGTCGCGGGGAAGAAGGTAAGTACCGGACTTCCCTACGGCCCGTAGATATCGATGTCGGGGGACACCGCGGGAGCGGGCGGCGACGAGGACCGACTGTCGGCGCTCCGGCGACGGCTCTCGCGCACGCTCGAGGTCCTCCGCGGCAGCGACCTCGCCGTCCGCCCGTTCCGGCCGGGCGAGGACGGCCCGCTGGCGTCGTTCGACCCGCCGGAGCACCACGACGAGGTCGACCGCTACTGGGTGAACGCGCCGTACGCGTACGTCGTCGTCACCTACGACACCGTCGACGACAACCACCTGTACCACGTCGTCGAGCCGGAGTTGGACGAGTTCGAGGCGTCGCTGTTGCGCCGGGTGGTCGACGACATCCGCGACCCGCTGTTGTTCCGCGGCGAGGTGGAGCGCGCGGACGAGGACACGCTCAGACGGGAGCTCCGCCAGCTCCTCGAACAGTACGGCGTCGACGCCGGGATGCGGACGTTCCACACGCTGTTGTACTACCTCCGGCGCGACTTTCGCGGGTTCGGCAAGGTCGACGCGCTGCTCTCGGACCGCCACATCGAGGACATCTCCTGTGACGGCTACGACCTGCCGCTGTTCGTCTACCACGACGAGTACACCGACGTCGAGACGAACGTCGTCTTCCAGGCGGAGGAGCTCGACAACTACGTGATCCGGCTGGCCCAGCAGTCCGGCCGCCACATCTCCGTCGGCGACCCCATCGTCGAGACGACGCTGCCGGACGGGTCGCGCGCCGAGTTGGCGCTCGGCGAGGAGGTGACGCCCCGGGGCTCGGCGTTCACGATCCGACAGTACGCCGAGGAGCCGCTCACGCCGATCGACCTGATCGAGTACGGCACCTTCTCGATCGAACAGATGGCGTACTTCTGGATCTGCATCGAGCACAACAAGAGCCTCATCTTCGCCGGCGGCACCGCCTCCGGGAAGACCACCTCGATGAACGCGGTGTCGATGTTCGTGCCGCCGCGCTCGAAGGTGCTCACCATCGAGGACACCCGCGAGCTGTCGCTGTACCACGACAACTGGCTGTCGTCGGTCACCCGCGAGCGGATGGGCGAGGGGGAGGACATCGACATGTACGACCTGCTGCGCTCGGCGCTGCGCCACCGCCCGGAGTACATCGTCGTCGGCGAGGTGCGCGGCGAGGAGGCGCTCACGCTGTTCCAGGCGATGAACACCGGCCACACCACCTTCTCCACGATGCACGCCGACTCCATCGAGACGGTGATCAACCGCCTCGAGAACGAGCCGATCAACGTCCCGCGGGCGATGGTGCGCTCGCTCGACATGCTGTCGATCCAGACGCTCACCCGCTTCGAGGGCGAACGCGTCCGCCGCGCCAAGACCGTCGGCGAGATCGGCGGGGTCGACCAGCGCACCGGCGAACTCGACTACTCGTCGGTGTTCTCGTGGCAGGCCGACACGGACACCTTCCGACGCAACGACTCCTCGCTGCTCGAGGAGATCCAGGAGGAGCGCGGGTGGAGCCGCGCCGAGCTGCTCTCGGAGATGCGCCGCCGTCGGTCGTTCCTCGAACAGCTGCGCGAGCAGGGGGTCACCGACTACCGCCGGTTCACGGCGCTGGTGAACCAGTACTACGCCGACCCCGAGCGAACGATGACGCGGCTGCGGGACGCCGGCGACGAGGACCGGCGCGTCGCGACCGACCCCACCGCGGACGGTGGCTGAGCGATGGTGCTGTCGTACGTCCCGCTCGTGTTCGCGCTCGCGCTCGTGGCCCCCGTCGCGGCGGCCCCGGTGAGCACGCGGGCGTCGCTGGCGACGACCCGGGTCGCGGTCCACCTGTTCGGGACCTACGTCGCGGACCGCAGCCCGCGGCGGGGCGGCCAACGCGACCGCCTGCGGGCGGCCCACGTCGACACCACCCACCGCGCGTACGCCGCGACGACCCTGTTGTACGCCGGCGTCGCCGGGGTCGCGGGGAGCGTGATCGGGGTGTACGTCGCGGCGGCGGTGTTGGCGCTGTTGCGGATCGGCGGCGACGCCGTCCGTGCGGCGGTGCCGCCGACGCTCGGCTTCCTCGCGGACCTCACCCGGGTCGGCGACCTCGGCGTCGTGGAGCTGTTCCCGCTGTTGTTGGTGTCGGCGACGACCGTCGGGCCGGGGTCGGCGCTGGCCGTGTACGCCCTGCGGTGGCAGGTGCTCGACCAGCGCGCCACCGCCCGGGCGGGCCGGATCGAGGCGACGCTGCCGCGGACCGTGGCGTTCGTGTACGCGCTGTCGCGGTCGGGGATGTCGTTCCCCATCGTGTTGAACACGCTCGCGCGCAACGAGGAGGTGTACGGCGAGGCGGCCCGGGAACTGGGTGTGGCCGTCCGCGACATGAACACGTTCGGCACCGACGTGCTGACCGCCCTCGAGCGGACGTCCGCGCGGACGCCCTCCGAGACGATGGGCGAGTTCGCGGAGAACCTCGCGTCGGTCCTCGCCAGCGGGCGCAGCCTCTCGGGGTTCCTCCACGACCAGTACGAGCGCTATCAGGAGGAGGCGGAGTCCCAACAGGAGCAGTACCTCGAACTCGTGTCGACGTTCGCGGAGGCGTACGTCACGGTGCTGGTCGCGGGGCCGCTGTTCTTCATCACCATCCTCGTCGTCATCGGCATCGTCCTCAGCGACACGCTGCCGCTCCTGCGCGTCGTCGTCTACCTCGGCGTCCCGCTGGCGACGTTCGGTTTCGTCGTCTACATCGACTCGATCACCCGCTCGGCGGGCGACCCGACGCGGGCCGACGAGGCGACGACGGACCCCCGCGTCCTCGGGGTGCCGGGCGGGGGCGGCGCGGCGGTGCGCTCGGACGGCGGCACGTTCGGCGACCGCTGGGGCGCCGACCGGGAACGGCTCGCCGCCTACGACCGGGTCGGCGACCTGCTCGACTCGCTGCGGCGGCCCGGCGAGGTGTTGCTCGAACGCCCCGCGCTCACGGCGCTGGTCACGGTGCCGCTGGGGCTGGTGTGGGTCGCGGTCCGAACCGAACCGGCGGCGCTGACCCCCATCGCCGTCGCCCGGGCGGCGGACTCGGCGGTGATCGAGGCGACGCTGGTCGTGCTGGTCGCCTACGGCGCCGCCTACGAGATCGACAAACGGCGGACCCGCGCCGTCGAGCGGGCGGTGCCGGACTTCCTCGACCGGATGGCGAGCATCAACGACGCCGGCCTCACGGTCGTCGAGAGCGTCCGCCGGCTGACCCGCTCGGACCTCGACCGCCTGTCGCCGGAGATCGACCGCACGTGGCGGGACATCCAGTGGGGGGCGGACGTGTCGACCGCGCTGGGCCGGATGCGCGACCGCGTCCGGTCGCCGATGGTCGCGCGCGCGGTAGCGCTGGTGACGAACGCCATCGACGCCAGCGGCGAGGTCGCGCCGGTCCTGGAGATCGCGGCCGACGAGGCGCGCGCGACCCGTCGGCTGCGCCGCGAGCGGCGACAGGTCATGGTGACGTACTTGCTCGTCATCTACATCTCGTTTTTCGTGTTTCTGGGGATCATCGCCGCGCTGACCGTCGCGTTCATCCCCGCCGTCGAGGGCGCACAGCTCGCCGGTCCGGGCGGCGCCCCCGGCGTCCCCAACGGCGTCTCCGCGGGCGCGCTCGACGGCCTCGGGAGCGTGAACGTCGACACGTACGTCGTGCTGTTCTACCACGCCGCCGCGATCCAAGGGGTCGCCTCGGGACTCGTCGCCGGACAGCTCGGCGAAGGGAAGGTGAGCGACGGCGTGAAACACGCCGCCGTCATGCTCCTGCTCGCGTACGCCACCTTCCTGGTGATCGGATGAGCCCCGGCGAACACGCCGGCGGCGGGGGGGAGCGCTCGCGGTCCGACGGCGGCGCCGACCGCGTCGGCGGCGACGGGGTGGGCGCGACGGCGGCTACGTACGACCGCATCGCGGCGCACTTCTCGCAGACGCGCGAGTACGCGTGGCCCGAGGTGACGTCGTTCCTCGACGGGCGCGAGGGCGCGGTCGGCCTCGACGTCGGCTGCGGCAACGGTCGCCACTGCGAGCCCCTGCGCGAACGCGTCGACGAGGCGGTCGGCGTCGACGTGAGCGCCGGCTTACTCCGGGAGGCGCGGACGCGGGCGAGCGAGCGCGGGTACGACGGGACCGTCTCGTTCGTCCGCGGCGACGCCGGGGCACTCCCGGTCGGCGACGGGCGGGCGGACGTGGCGGTGTACGTCGCGGCGCTCCACCACCTGCGACCGCGGGAGCGGCGCGTCGCGTCGCTGTCGGAGGTGGCGCGCGTCCTCGCGCCCGGCGGTCGCGCGCTGGTGAGCGCGTGGAGCACCGCCCACGACCGCTTCGAGGCGGCCGCGGACGCCGAGGCGGGCTTCGACGCCGAGGTCGACTGGACGCTCCCCGGCGGGGAGACGGTCCCGCGCTTCTACCACATCTACGCCCCCGCGGAGTTCGACGCCGATTTGGCCGCCAGCGACCTCCGGGTCGTGGAGTCGACCGTCTCCAGCGGCAACTGTTACGCCGTCGTCGCGCCCGAGTGAGTCTGCGGCGTCGGCGGGCCGCGACGCCGCCGACGGTGTGTGAGTGCGTGCCGGGTGGATGCTCGGGTCGCACAGCCGGACGCGTTTTTATCTGCGGGAGGCACTAACGTCGGTGTAGATGCACACCGACGACGAGTTCGACTTCGACGTGACGGTGGTCGGGGGCGGTCCCGCGGGCCTGACGAGCGCGCTGTACACGACCCGATTGGGACTGGACACGCTCGTCGTGAACCGCGGCGGCGGCCGCGCGGCGATGATGCGCGACACGCACAACGTCATCGGCGTGGGCGAGGAGACCTCGGGCAACGAGTTCCTCCAGATGGCACGGGAGCAGGTCGAGAGCTACGGCGCCGACTACGTCCGCGGCTTCGTCGAGGACGCCGCGCCCCTCGGCGACGACCCCGCGGACGGCTTCCGCGTCGACACCGGCGACGACGAGTACACCACCCGGCGGCTCGTCCTCGCGACGGGGTTCTCCGACGAGCGCCCCGAGCCGCCGCTCCCGCGGACGGGGATGGGGCTCCACTACTGCCTCCACTGCGACGCGTACATGTTCGTCGACGAGTCGGTGTACGTGATGGGGACGGGCGACTCCGCCGCCTACGTCGCGATGATCATGCTCAACTTCACCGACGAGGTGGACATCCTCACCCGCGGCGAGGAGCCGACGTGGAGCGACGACACCGCGGAGATGGTCGAGAACCACCCGGTCGACGTGATCCACGAGGACATCACCGGGATGAGCAAGGACGACGACGGCTGGCTGGAGAGCTTCGAGTTCGAGGACGGCACCGTCCGCGAGTACAAGGGCGGGTTCCCGATGTACGGCTCGAACTACCAGGCGGATCTGGCGGACGCGCTCGGCCTCGACCGGGAGGACTCCGGCGAGGTCGCCGTCGACGACCACGGCCGCACCTCCGTCGAGGGCGTGTACGCCGTCGGCGACCTGACGCCCGGCCACAACCAGATCCCCGTCGCGATGGGCGAGGGCGCCAAGTGCGGCATCGCGATCCACATGGACCTGCGCGCGTTCCCCCGTTCGACCGACGACATCGCCGAGCTGGGTCCCGTCTCGGCGTCGGACGTGCCCGCCATCTCGCCGGACCTGATGGCGACCGCGGTCGCCCACGAGGGCCACGCCGCCGGTCCCCGCGCGGCCGCCGAGGACGTCGAGGGCGAGGCGCCCGCGGACGACTGAGGCGAGCCGCGAGCGGAGCGAGCGTCCCGGCTCGACGACTCGCCGCCCGAAACGGTAAACCCCTTATTCCTCCACGCGGAAGCGGAACATGTCGATACCGCGCGCTGGTGGTCTAGTTGGTATGACAATGGCCTTCCAAGCCATCGACCCGGGTTCAAATCCCGGCCGGCGCACTTCTCTCGACGCAGTACGTGACGATCGATAGGACCGTTCGGTGGTGTGAGTAACGGGTGTCAACATCCCGAACCAACGGCGTCCGTCAGCGCTCAGTGTAGGCACGTACGGGGTGGTGAGCGAACTCCGGTGCACCGCGTATCCCACCAGCGTCGATCACAACTCACATATCGTATCCTTGACATTCCCGACCGTGGCAGACTACCATACGCCGATCGAGGTCTGGGGGTATCGCGACGCGTGGGCGGACCGCTTCGATGCCGAACGGGACCGACTCGTCGACGCGTTCGACGACGGCGTCGTCGCCGTGGAGCACATCGGGAGCACGAGCGTTCCAGGCCTCGCGGCCAAGCCCATCGTGGACATCTGTCCGGTAGTCCCCGACATGGAGACGGCCGAGCGCCAGCGGTCGGCGCTCGAGTCGCTGGGCTACGAATTCAACGCTCGTCGGGAAGACTGGCTCGCGTTCGAGCGCTACGACCCCGACCTTCCACAGCAGTACAACCTCCACTTCCACCCGACGGGGTCCGAGCGGCTGAGACGAGTCCTGACGTTTCGCGACTACCTGCGGGACCACGACCACGCGCGGCGGGCGTACGAGTCGGCCAAGCGGCACGCGGCGGCCGCACATCCGAACGATCCGTCGGCGTACAACGACGCGAAAGACGACATCGCCGAGTGTCTGATCGTCGCGGCACGAGAGGCGGGATACGAGCCCTCGTTCGGCTCTGCGTGACGGGCCGGTATCAGTCGTCGGCCACGTCCGGTTCTACCTCCGCGAGTTCGGCTTCCCGCGCCGACGCGCGGCGGAACACGACCCAGAAGACGCCCGAGGCGACGACGATGAAGCCGGCCGCCGTGTAGAACGCGACGCTCGTCGAGACGTACTCCTTGATGGCGCCGATGCCGACCGGTCCCGCCACCTGCCCGACCTTCCACGAGATGGAGCGCAGGCTCATCGCGGAGGCGACCGAGTCGTAGCGCTCCCCCTCCTCGACGAACAGCGACATCGACGCCGGCAGGCGGATCGAGTCGGCGACGCCGAGCACCATGTACGCGACGAACAGGCTGAAGAACGCGCCGCCGAGCGCCTGCGGCCCGCCGAACGCCCGGAACGTGACCGGCGCGACGGTCCCCTCGAAGTAGTAGCTCAGCGGGATGAGTGCGGTGCCGAGCCCGTACAGCATCGCCCCGACGACGACGAAGTACTCCTTGTTGCCGACGCGGTCGGAGAGGTCGCCGACGTACCCCTGCGTGAGCGACTTGGTGAGCTTCCCGCCCGCGAGGATCCACCCGATGGCGAAGGCGTTCAGCCCGAACTCCGTGCCCGCGAGGATGGGCAGGAAGATGATCACCGCCATCTTGCCGACGGAGAAGGCGAGGCGGAAGACGACGAGCGCGCGGATCATCGGGAGTTCGAGCAGCGCCTTCAGCGTCGCCACGCCGCCGCCGGCGTCGCGCTCGGCGCCGCCGCCGGGGTCGTCCCGGAGGTGGAGGAAGACGAGGACGAACGCGCCGATGGTGACCGCCGTGAGCACGAGGTACGTGAAGGTGAACCCCTCGGCGAACAGGAGGTAGCCGCCGACGAGGTCGCCCGCGAGGCTGGAGAACGCGGCCACCTGGTTGTACGAGCCGAGCCAGCGGCCGTTCTCGCCGTCCGGCGCGAGCGTGCCGACGACCGTCGACCCCGTGATCCAGAGGATGGAGGCGCCGACGCCCTGCAGCACGCGGACGAGGACGACGTGGGTCGCGCTCTCGACCTGCATGAACGCGAGGAACACGACGACGTTGACCGCGAGGCCCGCGAGCAGCCAGCGTTTGGCGTTGCCCGTGTCGACCCGCCGACCGAGCGGGAGGACGATGAGCAACTGGACGACGGCGAAGGCGGTCCCGAACAGCCCCTCGACCGTGCCGGTCGTGCCGAACAGGTCGGCGTACAGCGCCAGCGCGATCAGCAGCGTCGAGTACGCCTGACTGCGCGCGAACGCCGTGCCCGCGAGCGCCGCGAACTCCCTGTCGCGCAGGAGTCCGACGGAGTTGCCGAGTTGCACTACTGTTACGAATCGAAACGGGGGACCGTCGCTTAAAATCCGTCATCCCGGTCGGCTTCGGGGTGTACTGACACGCCCCGGCGGGTGGCCGGGCGCGAGGCGGGCGGGGGGCGGTGCCGACTCAGAGCTCGATCCGCTCGACGAGCTGGTCGTCGCCCTTGGTGTTGATCGCGACGATCCGGACGAGGTCCTCGATGAGCGAGTCGCGCAGTTTCGCCTTCAGGAGGTTGTCGACCTGGTAGACGCCGGCAGCGTTGACCATCTCGATCTCGACGAGCACCGGCGTCGCGTCGCCGTCGCCGCCGCCGTCGCCGCCCGGCTTCAACTCGACGTTGGTGATCGCCCGCGAGGAGAGGGTGTTGATCCCCCGTCCGCCCTTCTCGTACGGGATCCGCGAACGGCCCCGCTCCATGTCGAGCGCGTCGGCGACCCGGATGACGCCGGCTTCGCGCGTGAGGGGCGTCTCCTCGGTGTGGTGACAGAGGATCGCGTGGAGGACCTCCGCCTTCACGCGGACGCGCTCCTCGATGCCGTAGTAGTCGAACTGCCGGAGGAAGCGGTCGAGCACGTCCGCTGCCAGCGGGATCGAGTAGTACGCGTGCTCGTCGCGGTGGACGACGTGGCCGATGTCGTGGAGCGTCGCGGCGAGCGCGACGACGACCGGCTCGTCGGCCTCCGACAGCCCCTGCTCGCGCGCGCCGTTGAACTCGACGCCGCCGCGCTTGAGGAGGTCGTACAGCCGGAGCGCGCGGTTGCGGACGATCTCGATGTGCTTGGCGCCGTGGTCGTTGTACCCCTTGCGCGTGACGGCGTTCACGTTCTGTGCGCGGAGGTACGTCCGGATCTCCGTGTCCGCCTCGATCGCGTCGAGCACCTCGTTCACCCGCTCGTCGGGGAACGCGTGGTCCGCGTCGGGGTCGTACCGCCTGACCGTGGTGTCCTCCGCCGTCGACGGCTCGTGGGTGTCGGCCTGTTCGCTCACGACACCGACGACGACGGCCGGTCGCAAAAACGCTCGGCTCCCCGGTCGCCACGCGCGACACGCCGCCCCCCGGCCGTCGTCGCCGGCGCAGCACGGAGCCAATCCGCCGGAGAACGGCCGTATCGGGGGCCCGTTCGATCGGAACCGTGGCGAAACGACTACCATCGGAGCGCTGCTCTCGCGGGAATCGGTGTGTTGAGGCGCTGTATCCCCGATCCCGCTCAGTCCAAAAAGCCTATAATTGCCACCGGGTAAGCCGGGAGTAGAGATGTTCACCACCCTACCCCTGTTCGGTGCCATCCCGGGCGGTCCCGAGATGCTCATCATCCTGCTCGTGCTCGTGCTGCTGTTCGGCGCGAACAAGATCCCCAAGCTCGCCCGTTCGACGGGCCAGGCGATGGGCGAGTTCAAGAAGGGTCGCGAGGAGGTCGAGGACGAACTGCAGGCGATGCAGGACGGCGAGGAGGAGGACGACGAGTTCGCCGCCGACACGACCGACGCCGCAGACACGACCGACACCACCGAGGAGACGGTCGAGGCCGACGCCGAGAAGAACTGAACGACGCCCGCCGCCCACACCGCCGTCCCGGACCCCTTTTGTGCGCGCCGACCCCCCGACCGGTAGGGGCGTGTGGCCAAGCGGACACGGCGAGCGGTTCCTAACCGCTAGATCGCGGGTTCGAATCCCGTCACGCCCGTCCCCGTTCCGCGGCGTTGATTCCGACACTCCCGAAGCCGGTCAAAACTCCGACACGACGGTCGCGGATCCGGTGGTACGGACACCTTAAGCGCCCGTCAGGTGGACTTTCTCACAGGTGATATGGAGGGCAAGCATTTAACGTGGGTGCCCGATTGAGAGTAGTCAATGGCTACCGACGACGCTGACGTGCCGTCCACCGCCGGGTACGAGGAGGCGCCCGGGCGGGAGGCGGACGCGGAGGCGGGGGATGCGGTCGTCGTCGGGGAGTACACGTGGCCCGACTTCCTGCGCGAGCACGGACACGAGGAGGCGGCCGACGAACTCGCCGAACTCCTCCGGACGGAGGTCGTCGAGGAGGACGAAGACGGCGAAGAGGTCGTCCGTGTCGAGGTGCGCGCCGCGACCGCCGAGGACTTGGAGTCGCTCGGCGTCACGGACGTCGCCGCCGACGCGCTCGACATGGCGCCGGTGGCGGTGCCGGCGACGTTCGGCTGGGCCGGCGCGCTCGGCGAGGACATCGCCGACCGCCACCCGCTCCTCGCGTACGACGAGACCCCCGTCTGGAAGGACATCTACACCTGGGACGACTACCGCGAGGAGTACTTCCTCGACGAGGAGGGGAACCCGCCGGTCGACGAGGAGGGCGAGCCGCTCGAGTTCACCGACGAGGACAAAAGCGAGGCGCTCGGCTTCGACTGCAATCGCGTCGAGGAGACGCTCGGCCACCTCGCGAAGCGGGCGCCCGAACTCGACGAGGTGGTCGACGAGCGCACCGTCGACGTCGCCGACGACGTCGACGAGGACGCGTTCTTCAGCGACGCGACCGGCGTGACGACCGTCGCGAACCGCTACGACCTCGAGAAGGCGGTGCCGATGCCGAAGAAGCGCCACTTCCGCGAGGTGGAGCGCTACTGGGTGAACGAGCCGTACTCGTTCGTCATCGTGTTCCACTCGACGAAGGAGAACGAGAAGAAGTACTACGTCGTCGAACCGTACCAGAACCGGATCGAGACGGACCTGGTGGAGTTCCTCGAGGGGAAGCTCCGCTCGGCGATCAAGTACGCCGACGAGGGGGAGGTCGCCGCGGACGACGACCACCGCCGGCGGACGATCCGCGAGGAGACGTACGACCTCCTCGACCGCTACGACCTGTACGAGCGCGAGGAGGGGCCCGGCCTCGGCGACCGGCTCGCGGACCTGTTCGGCGTCGAGGTCGACGACGAGGGCGCCGCCGGCCGTCTGATCCGCGCGCTCGGCGTGACGCCGCGCGACACCGACGGCGAGATCGAGGGGATCGCGGCGCGCCCCGAGCCGGCGGTGATCGCGGAGGACCCCGACACACTCACCGAGTACACGGTGATGAAGGCGCTGTACTACCTCGAACGCGACTTCGTCGGCTACGAGCGCATCGACGGCGTGAAACACGACATCAACGTGGAGGACATCTCCGTCGACGGCTACAACTCGCCGGTGTTCGTCTACCACTCCGACTACGAGCAGATCATCTCCAACGTCTACCACGGCGAGCAGGAGCTGGACGACTTCGTCGTGAAGCTCGCCCAGCGCTCCGGGAAGGGCATCTCCAAGCGCCGGCCGCAGGTGGACGCCACCCTCCCGGACGGCTCGCGTGCCCAGCTCACCCTCGGCAAGGAGGTGTCCGACCACGGGACGAACTACACGATCCGCCAGTTCAAGGACGTCCCGTTCACGCCGATCGACCTCATCAACTGGAAGACGTTCTCGCTCGACGAGATGGCGTTCCTGTGGCTGTGCATCGAGAACCACAAGTCGCTGATCTTCGCGGGCGGCACGGCGTCCGGGAAGACGACCAGCCTGAACGCGGTGTCGCTGTTCATCCCGTCGAACTCGAAGATCGTCTCCATCGAGGACACCCGCGAGGTCGAGTTGCCGCAGCGCAACTGGATCGCCTCCGTGACGCGCCCGTCGTTCGCCGAGGACGACGGCGGCGACGTCGACGAGTTCGACCTGCTGGAGGCCGCGCTCCGGCAGCGCCCCGACTACATCGTGATGGGCGAGATCCGCGGCGAGGAGGGTCGCACCCTCTTCCAGGTCATGTCTACGGGCCACACCACGTACACGACGTTCCACGCGGACAACGTCGGGGAGGTGCTCAAGCGGTTCACGACCGAGCCGATCAACGTCTCGAAGACGATGTTCACGGCGCTCGACCTCGTCTCCATCCAGACCCAGACGCGGGTGCAGGGGAGCAAGGTCCGCCGCAACAAGTCGCTCACCGAGATCAACCACTACGACGCCGAGAACGACGAGATCAACGTTCAGGACGTGTACCAGTGGCAGGCGGAGACGGACGAGTTCCTCCACATGGGCGACTCGAACACGCTCCAGGAGATCATGTTCGACCGCGGGTGGGGGGTCGAGACGCTCAACGAGGAGCTGTTGAAGCGCCGCGCGGTCATCGCGTACCTCATCGACCGCGGGCTCAACACGTACACGCAGGTGGCGGCGACGCTGCAGGCGTTCATCAACGACCCCGAGACGATCCTCGCGCTGATGGCCAACGAACGGCTGGAGGCCAGCCTCGACGACCTCCGCGAGATGGAGTCGGTCCTCATCGACGTCGACCCTGACAAAGAGGAGATGGTCCCGCGGCCGGACCCCTCCGACGCGCAGGCCGCGGAGGCGACGCGGATCCTCGCGGAGGCGGAGTCGATCCTCGAACAGTACCGCGGCGACCGCCCCGACAGCGTGGCCGCGGCGCTGGGCGCGCTCGAACCCGCGGCCGACGTCGCCGCCGAACCGGGCGCCGGCGAGGAACTCGCCGCGGACGCCGACGACGAGGCCGACACCGATGCCCCCGACGACCGGGCCGGGGACGACGACCCCGAAGCCGAACCGTTCGACGGCGTCGGCCCGGAGCCGCTCGACATCGACGACCTCGACGACGTCGGCGGGTTGGGCGACCCCGACCGGGCGGACGGGGACACGGCCGGCGGACTGACCGCCGGGGAGTACGAACCCGACGGCGACACCGACCCCGACTCGACGGCGGCGTTCGACGCGGTCGACCAGTTCGACGAGGACGCGGCCCCGACCGGGGGCGACCCCCCCGACGGACCGGACGACGAGCCGCCCGTCGACTTGGGCGGCCTCGGGGACGACGACGACCCCGAGCCGGACGAGGAGGAGGGGGACAGGCCGGCCGCGGACGCCGCCGAGGGCGACGGCGAGGCCGAGGGCATCGACGACTGGGGGTTCGGCGAGGTGGAGTCCCCGGAGGACACGGAGGAGGAGTAGATGAGCCTCGACACCGACGCGGGCGGGTTCGGGAGCACACAGGGGTTCGCCGACGCCTTCTACCCCCTGTTCCAGCGCGTCTTCGACGAGGACGGCGACTTCGTGGGCGGCGTCGACGAGAAGCTGACCGCCGCGCGGATGAACCAGCCCGTCGAGCTCTACGTCTCGCGGGCGATGGGCGTGGGCGTCCTCGTCGGCGTGGTGCTGTGGGTCGTCGGGATGCTCCTCGGGTGGGGCGTGTTCGCGCTCGGGCTGGTGACCGCCGAGTCGGTGGGGCTGGGCATCCCGGTCGACTCCGCCGAGACCGCCGCGCTGTTGGAGTCGCTGACCGTCCCCGCGGCGGTCGTCTCCGGCGGCGTGGTGTTCGGCAGCATCGGCTTCGGGCTGGGCTTCGGGACGCTGCTGGCGATCCCGTACCAGCGTGCCGACGCCCGGAAACGGGAGATCAACATGCTCCTCGCGGACGCCGTCTCGTTCATGTACGCCCTCTCGGTGGGCGGCCTCAACCAACTGGAGATCCTCGAGGCGATGGCGAAGGCCGACGACACGTACGGCGAGGTCGCCAAGGAGTTCCAGAGCATCGTCCAGGAGACGAGCTACTTCGGGACGGACTACCGGAACGCCGTCCGCCAGCAGGCGATCGAGACGCCCAGCGAGGACCTCGCGCAGTTCCTCACGGACATGCTGTCGATCATCAACTCCGGCGGGGACATGGAGCGGTTCCTCTACGACAAGAAGGAGAAGCACCTCCGGACCGCCAAACAGCAGCAGGAGCTGACGCTGGAGACGCTGGAGCTGTTCGGCGAGATGTACATGACGCTGTCGCTGTTCCCGCTGCTGCTCATCATCATCCTCGTCATCATGTCGATGCTCGGGCAGGGGCAGGACTTCCTGTTGACGGCGACGGTGTACCTGCTCACGCCGCTCATCGGCGTGGGGTTCCTCGTGCTCGTCTCGACGGTGAAGCGCGACGAGCCGGGCGACGGCTACCTCGACCCCGGCGGCGTCGACGACCACTTCGCCGAGGCGCAGCGCGGCGGGCTGCGCCACCTCGGTCTCGTCGAGGTGTTCACGGGCGACCTCTCGGTGTTCGACCGCATCCGTTCGCGCGAGGGGAACTTCCGCACCCGGGAGCTACTGAAGGCGCCCCACGTGTTCTTCCGGGACAACCCCATGTTCACGCTGGTGTTGACGGTGCCGGCGTCGCTGGTGTTGCTCGGGTTCGCGGTCGCCGCGGGCGACGCGCCGCTGTCGTTCCAGGGGTTCGTCGACAACCCCGTGTGGTCGACGTTCGTGTGGGTGTACATGCCGGCGTACGTGACGCTCGTGCCGCTGGTGTTCTTCTACGAGTGGCACCAGATCCGCCGCTCGGGGATCACGAACAAGCTCTCGGACAACCTCCGCAAGCTCTCCTCGGCCAACGACACCGGGCAGACCCTGCTGGAGTCGATCCGGACGACCGCGGACACCTCCAGCGGGAAACTCGCCGAGGAGTTCGACGTGATGTACGCGAAGGTGAACTACGGGATGAGCCTGCGCGAGGCGCTCGTCGAGTTCAACAACAAGTACCACATCCCGCGGCTCGCGCGGACGGTGAAGCTCATCTCGGAGGCCCAGCAGGCGTCCAGCCAGATCACCGACGTCCTGACCACCGCGGCGCAGGCGTCGGAGAACCAGGACGACATCGACCGCGAGCGCAAGTCCCGCTCGCGGATGCAGGTCGCGATCATCCTGATGACGTACCTCACCCTGCTGGCGGTGATGGCGATCCTGAAGCTCCGGTTCCTCGACGTGCTCGCCGGCCTCACGGCACAGGCCGGGAGCACCGGCGGGGGCGGCGGGGGCGGGCTCGGCTCCGGCGGCTTCGCCGGCGGCGTCAACGTCGACCGCCTCTCGGTGCTGTTCTTCCACGCCGTCACGATCCAGGCGGTGCTGTCGGGGGTCATCGCGGGCTACATCCGCAGCGCCGACCTCGTGAGCGGGATGAAGTTCGTCGTGATCCTGTTGTCGGTCGCGCTCGGCGTCTGGGTGGTGGTCGCCTGATGCCCTCGGGGGGACCGGTCGAACGACGGGGGCGCGTCCCGACCGCGCGAGCGGGCGGGCACGCGGGCCGTGATCGCGGACAGACGACCATCGACTACGCCGTCGGCATCAGCGTGTTCCTGCTGGTGGTGGCGTTCGTGTTCGCGTTCGCCCCGTCGCTGACGGCGCCGTTCACCGACGACGCGACCGAGGCGACCGTCGTCGCGGACCGCTCGGCCGACCGGCTGGCGAACGGCCTGCTCGTCGCGGCTCCGACGCGGCCGTCGGTGTTGAACGCCACGTGTACCGCGGACTTCTTCGACACCGTCGGGCCCGACGCCGACTGCCGTTTCGACGACGACGCGAGCGACCTGTCGGCCGCGCTGGGCGTCGACACGACCGTCCGGTCGCTGAACGTCACGGTCGTCGAAACCCCGGGCGACGCCGTCGCGACCGTCGACGGGACGACGCTCGCGGCCGGGGAGGCGCCGCCCCGCGGCGCCGACGTGTCGGTGTCGCGGCGGGCGGTACTGCTCGACGGCCGCGACGCGACGCTGATCGTGAGGGTGTGGTGATGCGCGCACAAGCACACACGCTGGAGGGGTTCGCGGCGGCGATCATCCTGTTGAGCGGCGTCCTGTTCGCGCTGCAGGCGACGGCGGTGACGCCGCTCACGGCGAGTACCTCCAACCAGCACATCGAGAACCAGCAGGCGGCGGTGGCGGAGGGGACCCTCGCGGCCGCGGAGGCCAACGGGACGCTCGCGCCGGCGCTGCTGTACTGGAACACGTCGGGACAGCGGTTCGTCGACAGCGGCGAGGGGGGCGTGTACGAGAACGCCCGGTCGCCGTTCACCGACACCGGGTTGGGAGCGACGTTGAACCGGACGTTCGGGGACGAACGCGTCGCGTTCAACGTCGAGGTGCGCTACCGGACGACCGCCGGCGGGCAGGGTCGCACCCGGATCGTGTACATGGGCTCGCCCAGCGACAACGCCGTCGCCGCGAGCCGGACGGTGGTCCTGTTCGACGACGACCCCGTCGGCGACGGCGCGGGCACGCTCGCCGACGTGGCGGCCGCGCCCGACCGGGAGTTCTACGTCGGGGACGCCGACCCCGACGGCCCGCTGTACGGCGTCATGGAGGTGCGAATCGTCGTATGGCGGATCTGAGGCGACGCCGGGACGACGCCGGGCCGGGCGGGAGCGACGGCGACGAGCGCGGCCAACTCGTCCTCGTGACCGGACTCGCCCTCGCGGTCGTGTTGGTCGCGCTGGTGCTGTTGGCGAACACGGCCATCTTCACCGAGAACCTCGCGACCCGCGAGGACGGCGTCGGCGAGCACGACGCGCTGGGCTACCGCGCGTCGGTCGTCGACGGGGTCGGCGGGGTCGTCGAACGGGAGAACGCCGCCGAGTACGGCTCGTGGACGGCGCTGGAGGCGAACGTCTCGGCCGGCGTCGTCGAGCCGACGCCCTGCTGCGCGGGTCGGCCGCCCGGTTGGCCGCCGGCGCCCGGGTCGAGACGGGGTCGGCGACGTACGTCGAGGGGACGCTCGTCCGCCACACCGACGGGAGCCGGGCGTTCCGCTCCGACGACGGCGTGGACGACTGGACGGTCGTTGGCGACACGGAGTCGGTGCGCGCGTTCACCGCGACCGTCGACCGGTCGTCGCTGGAACCCGCGTCGCCGGGGTCGCTCGGCGACGCGTTCACCGTCGTCGTCGACGATGGCGCCGACGAGTGGCGCGCGTACGTCTACCGACGGGCCGCGGACAACGACGAGGTCGCGGTCGCCGTGCGGGAGCCCGGGGCGCCGCCGTCGAGGTCTGCGCGGTCGACGCCGCGACGGCGACGGTCGACCTCACCGCCGGCACGCTCGCGGGCGACCCGTGTCCCGGGCTCGACTGGGCGGCGGGGACCGCCGGCGACTACGACCTGCGGTACCGGAACGGGACGAACGCCGTCGGGACGTACGAACTCACCGCCGAGGGCGGCACCGGGCTGCTCGGGCTCGTGAACCTCAACGGCGACCCCGGCGACGGGTCGCCGTACTACGTCCCCGCCGTCTACGCGGTGGAGGTGCCGATCAGCTACCAGACGGCCGAACTGGAGTACGCGGACACGGTCCGGGTCGCCCCGGGTGAGCACGATGACTGACCACAAGCGGCGCGACGGCGCGCCCGGCGGGTCAGCTCCCCACTCGCGCGACCGGGCGACGTCGACCGCGCTGTCGTACGTGCTGACGCTCGGGATCACCGCGCTGTTGATCAGCGGGCTGCTCGTCGCCGCCGGCGGGACCGTCGACAGCCAGCGCGAGGCGACGACCCGCGAGGGCCTGGAGGTCGTCGGGCAGCAGTTGGCGGGCCGGCTCGTCGCGGCCGACCGGCTCGTCGCCGCCGGCGCGGACGAGGTCGTCGTCCGCGGGTCGTACCCCGACACCATCGCGGGGACGACGTACACCGTCGAGGTGGTGCCGGGCGACCCCGCCACCATCGCGCTGTCGACCACGTCGGTGGACGTGCGCGTGTCGGTGTCGGCGGCGACCGCCACGCCGGTGGCCGCAGCGTCCGTCTCGGGCGGCGACCTCGAGATCGTGTACACCGGGGCGGATCTGGAGGTGCGGTCGGCGTGACCCGCGCACAGAGCGACGCGATCGGCTTCGTGCTCGTGTTCTCGCTCATCGTCCTGACGGTCGGCACGGTGTACGCGGCGGGCTACCCCGCCCTGCAGGACCTCCGGTCGGACGAACAGCTGGAGAACATGGAGCGGGCGTTCGAGGTCCTCGACGACAACGTCGACGACATGGCCCGGGAGGGCGCGCCGAGCCGGGCGACCGAGATCAAACTGAACGGGGGAGTGCTCGCGGTCAACGGGTCCACCGCGATCACCGTCGAGGCGGTCGACGCCGGGTCGGGGGCGAACGTGACGCTGAACGCGACCAGCACGCCGATCACCTACTCGCACGAGGGGACCACCGTCGCCTCGACGTACGGCGCGGTCGTCAGGGACGACCCCGGCGGGGCGGTGATGCGCGACGGCCCGGGCTGGGTGGTCGACGATCACACGCTGATCCCGCTCGTGATCGCCGGCCGGACGGCCGACCGGAGCGCGCTCGGCGGGAGCTCCACCGTGCTCCTCCGGACGGACGTCGTCGGGCGCGGCGTGGCCGCGGAGTTGGTCTCGGCGGACGGCCCGGACATCGACGTGACCGTGACCGTCACCTCGCCGTGGGCCGACGCCTGGGGACGCTACTTCGAGGAACAGGGCATGCAGCCGGTCGACGCCGACCCCGCCGACGGCACCGTCACCTACCGGATCGAGGACGTCGAGAGCGTCGTCGTCCAACAGACCGCCGTCGGCGTCGAACTGGAGCGGTGAGGCGGCGCGAGCGCCCGGAGACCCGCGTCCGACCCGCCCCGGCCGCGCTCAGTCCTCCTCGACGCGGACCTCGGTGACAGACACGTGGAGGAACGTGATCCGCGGCGCCGTGCTGGCGGTCACGTCGAGGTCGATGCTCGCGACCGTGGGGTCGTACTCGAACTTGTTGGGCTTCCCGTTGATGTCGATCGTCTCGCCGACGATGCCGCCCTCGACGTTCTTGTGGTTCTTCCCGCCGCCCCCGTTCAGGTCGACGTCGGAGCCCGGCGCGTAGAGAAACCCGATGAAGCGGTACTTGCCGTTGAAGTTCACGGAGCCGTCGGAGTGAACGACGACGCGGACGTCCTGGGCGTCGCCGCCGTTGTTGACGGTGTCGCCGCCGTCGACGGCGACGTCCCCCCGGACGTACACGGTCAACACACCGCCCCCGGAGACGGTGACGGAGTCGGGCTCGAAGTCCTCGGCCACGACGAGGCTCACGTTCCCGCCGGCGGTGTCGACCGTGAGGTCGCCGGCGTAGCTCCCGTTCACGAAGTACGACTCGGCGCCCACGAGCGTCCCCGGCGGCGCCGACTCGTTGCAGGCGCCGGCGTCGTTCACGCACTCGTCGACGCGCGACTCGATCAGGTCGTCGGCCGACGGCTGGAACACGCCGACGTTGTAGGGGTTGGGCGGCGGTCCGGGGTTCGCGTCGATGCCGCCGGGCGCGGTCGACGCGACGGCGTTGTCGAAGTCGGTGTCGAACGGCACGATCAGCTCGACGGTGGCGGTCTCGTTGCCGTGGTCGACCACGACGTCGCCGCTCGTCCGTTGCTCGAAGAACCGACCCCACGCCTCGTAGTACGTGCTCCCGACCGTGATCACGACCTTCCCGTCGTCGAGGGGGTTGGCGTACCCCGCGCTCGCGTCGGGGTACACCGCCGTCGACGCGTTCGCCCGTCGGACGACGACCTCCTCGTCGAGGCGGCGGTCGCCGGCGACCCGGACGAGCGGGAGCGTCAGCGTCGTCCCGCGGTAGTGGAACTCCGGCGGCGACACCATCGAGCTGCCGTCGGCCGACTGCCGCCACACCCCGCCACCTTGGTAGGCGACGCTGGCGTCGCCGTCGCGGTAGACGACCGCGCCGAGGGTGACGTTGCCGAGTTCCTCCTCGACCGCGCCGGTGGTGGCGTTCCTGACCGTGAGGTTCATCCACCCGGCGTCGGCGTCGACGACCCGTTCCCCGTCGGCCGCCCCGGCGAGGCGAACGCGCTGGGTGTCGCTCTCGCCGTGGGCGACGAGGCTGGCCTTGGAGTCGAACTGCGTCATCGACTGCTCGGCCGCGCCGGTCGTCGCCGACTCGCGGATCCCGTCGATGGCGTCGCCGCCGAACGCGACGACGGTGCCGGCGCCGATGACGGTGATCGCCAGCAACAACACGATCCCGATCACGTCGCCCTGCGCCCGACGCCCGCGAGGCCCCCCTGAAGGCATCGTGCGGACAACGGGAAGCCACGGTATAAACGTTCGTTTCAGAGTATCAGTCGTGAAGTGTAGGCAGGGCTATCGGTCTAGTGCGTCTGCGAAAAGCGCGAAACGGTCCGCGGCGTTACGGGGTGCTCTCCTCGGCGAGCGTCTGAGACGTCTCGTTGTTCTCGGACGACCAGATCACGCGGACGGTGTCTGCACCGCTCGTGTCGACGTCGCCGGAGGATACACCGGCAGTTACGGGGTCACTTCCCCAAGTCGTGGTCGTGTTACCTGCGACTACTTCCAGTTGGTTCGCCGGGATGGAGTCACCACCAGTGTGCGTTGCCACAGCCGTGTCGGTGCCACTGTCAAAGTCGAACTGGAAGTTCGCGTTCGGTGCCGTCTGCTGTACGCTGTTGCCGAGGCCGAGGACGAACGAGCCGATCACCGCCGCGAGGATCACTGTGATCGCGACCATGAGGATCACACCGATCACCGGGCTGACGGCGCGGTCGTCGTCGAAGAGTGCGTTGAAGTCCATTGGTTCGGTTTCCACAGTCCCCCCCGGAGGGCTCCATCCCCCGGTAGTCCTGTAGGCCACGCTACGACCGTTATCCCTAATAACCCTTTTGTCCATAGAATCACATCCGATAAATAATTATCAGCGAGCCGTCGTGTTGTGGGTCGGTCGCGCCGGAGCGAGCGTCGATCGTGCGGGTCGGGACGCCCCCGGGTCCGGAGTACCGTCAACGATATCGAATCGGCTCGCGTCCGACACGGTATGAAGGAGGGGGGGAGCGGGCGGTATCGCGGCGGCGGGCTGGTGAGCGTGTTCGAGGGTGCGCCGGGCGAGCCGTTCACGTCGACGGAGGTCGCCGAGGCGGTCGGGTGCGCCCGGACCACGGCGTACAAGCGGCTCCGACGGTTGGCCGCCGACGGCGACCTCCGGACCAAGAAGGTCGGTGCTCGAGGGCGAGTGTGGTGGCTCCCGGCGGCGGGCGCCGGGACCGATCGGCCGTCGGAGGGCGACGACACGGACCTCGACAAGGCGAGGCAGTACCGCGCCGTCTTCGAGGCGGCGTTCGACGCGATCCTGATCGCCGACGACGACGCCCGCTACGTCGACGCCAACCCGGCGGCCTGTGAACTGTTGGGGCTCCCGTACGAGGCGGTGCTGGGCGAGCGCATCACCGACTTCGCCGCCCCGGGCTACGACGTGGAGAGCGCGTGGGGCGACTTCCGTTCGGACGGGCTCGACCGGGGGTTGTTCCCGCTCCAGCGTCCGGACGGGGAGCGGCGAACCGTCGAGTTCGCGGCGACGCCGGACGTCCTCCCCGGGCGCCACCTCGCGATCCTCCGGGACGTGACGGAGCGCCACGAGGCGCGGGTGGAGGCGGGCCGCGAGCGGCGACGTGCCGAACGCTATCAACGGTCGTTGGCCGCCGACGCGGTCATCGAGGTGACGTTCCGGATCCCCGAGGCGACCGTGCTGTCCGACCTCGCGGCGGCCGTGGGCGACCGGTGCGAGTTCGAGGGAGTCGTCCCGACGTCCGACGACCGGCTGCTCCACTACGTGACCGTGGTCGGCGCCGACGGCGACGCGGTCGCCGCGGCCGCCGCCGATCTCCCGGACCTTGCCGCGGTCAGAGTCGTGACGACGGACGACGAGGCCGCGCTCGTCGAGCTCGACACCGACCGCTCCCCGGCGCGGACGTTGACGCTGGCCGGCGCGAGCGTTCGGTCGATGACGACGTCGGGGACGACGACGACCGTCGTCTCCGAGATCGGGGCCGACGCCGACCTGCAGGAGCTGACCGACCGGATCCGGGCGGCGTACCCGGACGCGACGATCGTCGCGAAGCGGACGCTCGATCGACCGATCCGGACCACCCGACAGTACCGCGACTCGCTCACGGGAGCCTTGACCGACCGGCAACGGGAGACGCTCCGCGCCGCCTACCTCGGGGGCTACTTCGAGTGGCCGCGGGCGAGCAGTGCCGAGGACGTGGCGACGGCGATGGGGATCGCGTCGTCGACGTGGCTGCGACACCTCCGCCGGGCGGAGGCGAAGCTGCTGCGGTGGTTCTTCGAGGAGCTAAGAAGCATAGCGTCAACACGTATCACGTCCGTCCGCGTACCACCGTGTATGGGAATCGGTGGCACACAGTCGTCGGGCGAGAACGGTTCGACCGACACCCATCGGCAGGACGAACTGTTCACGCAACTCGCACACCCGGTCCGGCGGCGCGTGCTCGAACGGCTGGTGCGCGGCGACGGGGAGGTGCGGGCGGCCGACGTCGCGGCGACCGCGACCGACCGCGACCGGCTCGCGCTCCGACACGTCCACCTCCCGAAACTCGCGTACGCCGGCTACGTCGAGTGGGACCCCGACGCGGGGACCGTGCGGCGCGGCCGGGAGTTCGCGACGGTCGAAGCGACGATCGAACTCCTCCTGGCGAACGAGCGGACGCTCCCCGGCAGTTGGGGGTGACGGACGCGGGACTCTGCCGGCCAGAGGTCGCGTGAGAAACCGAGTGGACTCGGTGGGATTTGAACCCACGGCCTTTCCCCTGCCAAGGGAACGATCTACCACTGATCTACGAGCCCGCCTACACTACCGAGTACCGCGGGTCCGTACATAAGGGCTACGACTGGAGTCGGCCACGGCACGCCCACCCACGCGGGCGCGACGTCCGGAGCGCGACGGATGGAAAGCCATTAGGCGCGCGACCCAGACCTGTCGAACGGGAACAGCACGGCCGCAACTCCGACTCGCCCCTCGTGGGCTTGGGATTGCGGATGTGCCCCCGCCGACTGCCCGAGCGCGCCGTGTGGCGCGACCGGGAGCGACAGCCGGCGGTGGCTCGCTTCTGCGGCCGACGTTCCAACTCAGACAATGGCACGAATGCACACCCGCCGACGTGGGTCGTCCGGTTCGGACAACCCCGTCGCAGACGAACCCCCGGAGTGGAGCGACGTCGACGCCGCCGACGTCGAAGCGCGCGTCGTCGAACTCGCCGAGCAGGGCCACGACCCGAGCGTCATCGGCCTGAAGCTGCGCGACGAGGGCGTGAAGGGCACGCCCGTCCCGAACGTCAAGCGCGCGACCGGCAAGAAGGTCACCGAGATCCTCGAGGAGCACGACGCCGCGTCGTCGCTGCCCGAGGACCTCCGCAACCTGATGGAGCAGGCCGTCCGCCTGCGCGAGCACATGGCGGAGAACCAGCAGGACGCGCAGAACAAGCGCGCGCTCCAGAACACCGAGTCGAAGATCCGCCGCCTGGTCAACTACTACCGCGGCGACAAGCTCGACGAGGACTTCCGGTACACGTACGAGACCGCGGTCGACCTCCTCGAGGACGACGCGTAAGCTCCACACCCACAACACGAGGCCCCACACGATGTCAACCGCCGCCGACACGCCGGCCGAGGCCGACCCCGAACGGGTAGCCGCGGCGCTGTCGGGGGCGGGGTTCGTCCGCGTGTACGCCCGCCCGACGGGCGACGCGCTCGCGGCCGCCGGGCTCGTCGCCCGCGCGCTCGCCGCACGGAACACGGCGTTCCAGGTCCGCACGACGCGCGACGCGGGCGTCCCCGACGGCGACGGGACGCCGCTCGCGCTCGGGTGGACGGCGCCGAACGCGACCGCGATCCCGAGCGGGGACCGCCCCGTGTCGGCCGTCGCGGCCGCCGCCGTCGACGCGCTCGGCGCCGAGCCGGACCCGCTCGTCGGGCTGGCCGGCGTCGTCGCCGCGGGCGCCGCCCCGGGCGACGCCGGCAGCGGGAGTCTGCTGGAGGAGGCGGAACGCCGCGGCGTCGTGGAGCGACGCCCCGGCGTGGCCGTCCCGACGGCCGACCTCGCGGACGGACTCGCCCACTCGACGCTGTTCCGCGCGCCGTACTCCGGCGGCGTCGCCGGGACGCGCGCGCTGCTCGACGACCTCGGGGTCGGCGACGGCCCCGACGACGACGCCCACCGACGGGTCGCCTCGGCGGTCGCGCTCGACGCGACCGACGGCGCGCCCGAACGGGCGGTCGCCGCCGTCGAGCGCGCGCTGCGGCCGCACGCGACGCCGACTGGCCCGTTCGCCACGCTCGGCGGGCAGGCGGACGTGTTCGACGTGCTCGCGCGGACCGGCCCCGGACTCGGGGTGTCGCTCGCGCTGGGCGCCGGCGTCGCCGACGCCGCGCTCGACGCGTGGCGCGACCACGGCGCGGCGGTCCACCGCGTGCTCGCCGACCCGACGACGGGGCGGTACGACGGCGTGTTCGTCGCCCGCGTGGAGACCGACCCCGCCGACGCGTCGACGCTGCCGGCCGCCGCACGCGTGGTCCGCGACTTCGCCTCGCCCGAGCCGCTGGCGCTGGTCGTCTCCGACGACGCCGCCGCGGCCGCCGGCGACGGCGGCGCGGACGCGACGGCGGCGTTGCGCGCGGGCGTGGCGGCGACCGACTCCGACGCCGACGTGGTCGGCGACGCGCGGGGCGGCGACGCCCGCTTCACCGGCGGCGACGTGCAGGCGTTCATCGGCGGCTTCAGGGAGGCCCTCGGATGACGGGGGCGACCGCGCCGCCGAGGCGCCCGCACGGACGGCCGTCGTGGAGACCGCCCACGCCGACGCCGAGACGGCCCGCCGGGTCGCCGCGGCGCTGGCGCCGGACAACACGGACGACATCGCGACGACGAGCGAGGGGGCGACGGTGCGGACCCGCGTCACGCGGGGGACGACCGGCGGCCTCCTCGCCTCGGTGGACGACTACCTCGTGAACCTCGGCGTGGCCGACGACGTGGCCGCGGCGGGGCGGGAGACGCAGGGGACGGCGGCCGCGGCGGACGCGGCCGACACGAACGACGCGGACGGCATCCGCGACACCGCTGACGACACACACGACACACACGACACATGAGCGAACGATCGGTTTCACGACAACGACAGGGGAAGCGCTGGTACACCGTCCTCGCGCCCGAGCAGTTCGACCGCGCGGAGCTCGGCGAGACGATGGCCGAGGAGCCCGAGCAGGTGGTCGGCCGCAACGTCGACACCACGCTCGGCGAGATCACGGGCGACCAGGGTCAGGACAACACCAAGCTGACGTTCAAGATCACGGACGTCGGCTCCGACGCCGCCTACACGGAGTTCGTCAAGCACGAACTGACACGCGACTACCTCCGTTCGATGGTGCGCCGCGGCGCCTCTAAGGTCGACCTGCACATCACCGTGCGCACGACCGACGACTACCGCGTCCGCGTCAGCCCGGTGGCGTTCACGACGAAGAAGGCCGACCGGTCCCAGGAGCAGGCCATCCGCCAGATCATGATCGACCTGGTCGAGCAGGCCGCCGAGGACCGCTCGTTCGCGGAACTGGTCGACTCCGTCGTCGAGGGGCGCCTCTCGTCGGCGATCTACGGCGAAGCGAAGACGGTGTACCCGCTGCGCCGCGTCGAGATCCAGAAGCTCCAGCTCGAGGCGCGTCCCGAAGAGATCGCCGCCGAGGAGGAGGCCGCGGTCGACGTCGAGGACGAGGACGTCGCCGTCGACGAGTAACGCGACCCCGCACCCGACGTTTTTCGCGCGACCGACGCCCGGCGAGCCGCGGCTCCGCGGCTCCCGTCAGGACACCTTCGCCCGCCGCGTGATCAGCGCCACGTCGGCCGAGCCGCAGGCCGGACACCGGCGCAACGGCTCGGCCACCGGCACGGTCGCCCGTTCGCCGCAGTCGCGACAGCGGTACAGGTCCGAACGGCCGGGCACGAGCAGGTCGGCGACGCGGTTCGCGATCCCCATGGTGTGTGAGTCGATCACACGACTCGGCGTACAAACGTCTTGTGCCGTGCCGGTCGGACGGCGAGGCGGGCGGGCGGCGGACGGGTCGGGCGATGGGCGCTCACTCCTCGACGCGGACGACGCCCACCATGCCGGCCTGCTCGTGGGGGATACAGAAGTAGGTGTAGTCGCCGGGCACCTCGAAGGTGTGTTCGTAGCGTTCGCCGGACGTGATCGCCCCCCGGTTCCCGTCCCACGCGTCGCGGGCGGCGGCCTCGGAGTCGTAGTCGCCGGTCGCGAAGTAGGCGGCGTCGGCGGGGATCTGCTCCCCGTAGGCGGTCACCGAGTGGGCCCGGGTGGAGGTGTTCTCCCAGACGACGGTGTCGCCGACGGAGACGGTGATCTCGTACGGCGTGAACGCCTCGGCGGTCATGCCGACGTCGTAGTCGTCCGCGGCGGCGCCGGGGAGGACGGCCGAACAGCCCGCCAGCGACGCGGCGACCGCGCTGCCCGCGGCCGCGAGGTAGCGGCGTCGGTTCATGCCTCGAACGTGGTCCCCGAGGCGTTTAGGCGGCGCGATCCGCGGACACGTCCGCCGCGGCGACGGGGCGGTTCCGGATGGAAAACCATACGACGAGCGGTGCCGTGGCCCCGGGTATGACCGACCGGCCGCGGTTCCTCTCCCGGCTCGGCCTCGCGGACGCGGTGACCGCGGGCAACGCCGCGCTGGGGACGCTCGCCGCCGCGCTCGTCGCCGTCGACCCCGGGCTGGCGGCCCGCCTCGTCCTGCTGGGGGCGGTCGCCGACGGGCTGGACGGCGTGCTCGCGCGCCGCTACGGCGGCACCGCGGTCGGTCCCCACCTCGACTCGCTGGCGGACGTGGCGTCGTTCGGCGTCGCGCCCGCCCTCCTCGTCGCCGCCACCGTCACCGGCGCGTACCCGTTCGACACGGCGCCGCTGGTGTACGCCGCCGGGCTGTTCGTCCCCGCGGCGTACGTCGCGTTCGCGGTGATCCGGCTGGCCGTCTACAACGTCGAGGACGAGGGCGCGAAGACGACCCACGGGGTGCAGACGACGCTGGCGGCGACGGTCATCGCGGCGTCGGTGCTGGCGGGACTCGCCACGCCCGCGGTCGTGTTGGCGCTCGCGGCGGTGTCGGCGCCGCTGATGGTGACGCCGGTGCGCTACCCGGACCTCCACCCGCAGGACGCGCTCGTGATGGGCGTCGTCCAGGCGTTCGCCATCCTCCTCACCGGGATGGCCGGCGAGTCGTTCGCGTTCGCGCTGCTGTTCCTCGCGCTCGGCTACCTCGTGCTCGGCCCGCGCTTCTACTGGCGGACCGTCGACGGCGACGGCGACGGCGAGGACCCGGCCGACCCGCCGGCCGGCGCCGACGACCGCGAGTTGGGCGCCTGAGCCGCGGCCGCCGGCGGCTCGGGCGGTCCGGGTCACGACGGGTGACGCACGGCGCGCCCCCACGCGCGTTCCGGGAACGGTTTACCGCCGGGCCACCACGGGCGTGACATGGAGCCGAGACAGGTCGCCGACCTCTCGCCGGACGAGCGGCGGGCGTTCTTCGAGCGCGACGCCGGCGTCGACGCGGTGCGGGGCGACGTGCGCGACATCGTCGAGCGCGTCCGCGACGAGGGCGACGCCGCCCTCCGGGCGTTCTCACGGGAGTTCGACGGCGTCGAGGTGGCGAACGTCGACATCACCGACGAGGCCGAGCGCGCCGTCGAGACCGTCGACGACGACGTGCTCGCGGCGATCCGCGAGTCGATCGCGAACGTCCGCGCGTTCCACGAGGCCCAGCTCCCGGAGGACTGGACCCGCGAGTTCGCCGACGGACGGGAGCTGGGCAAGCGCTTCCGCCCGCTCGACCGCGTCGGCGTGTACGTCCCCGGCGGCACCGCCGCCTACCCCTCCTCGGCGGTGATGGGCGTCGTCCCCGCGACGGTGGCCGGCGTCGAGCACGTCGCCGTCGTCACGCCGCCGGCCGACGAGGTGAACCCCGCGACGCTCGCGGCGATCCACGAGGCGGGCGCCGACGCCGTCTACTCGGTCGGCGGCGCGCAGGCCGTCGCCGCGCTGGCGTACGGCACCGAGACGGTCACGCGGGTCCGCAAGGTCGTCGGCCCGGGCAACAAGTGGGTCACGGCCGCGAAGGCCGAGGTGCGCGGCGACGTGGAGATCGACTTCCTCGCCGGCCCCTCGGAGGTGCTCGTGCTCGCCGACGACAGCGCCGACCCGACGGCGGTCGCCGCCGACCTGCTCGCGCAGGCCGAGCACGACCCGAACGCCTCGGTCGTCGCCGTGACCGACTCGGCCGACCTCGCCGAGGCGGTGTGTGCGGAACTGGACGCCCGGGCGCCCGAACGAGAGCGCACCGAGACGATCGAGGCGGCGCTCGCCAACGACGCCTCGGGGGTGCTCCTCGCGCGGTCGATGCCGGAGGCGGTGCTGTTCGCCGAGGAGTACGCGGCCGAGCACCTGTCGATCCAGGCCCGCGACGACGAGGCGCTCCTCGACCGGATCACGAACGTCGGCTCGGCGTTCCTCGGGCGGTTCACCCCGGTGGCCGCCGGCGACTACGCGTCGGGGACGAACCACGTGCTGCCGACGAACGGCGGCGCCAAGGCGTTCGGCGGCCTCTCCACGGAGACGTTCCTCCGGTCGTCGACCGTCCAGCGGCTGTCGGCGGACGGCCTGCGCGACCTCGCGGACACCGTGACGACGCTCGCGGAGGCGGAGGGGCTGGAGGCGCACGCCGAGAGCGTGCGGGCGCGCTTCGAGGACGGGGAGTAGGCGACGACTCGACCGGGCGACGGACCACGGTTCCGGTGCCCATCACGGCTATACGGCGGGCCCTCCATTGCCGGACGAATGCCGACTTTCGCGGACGCCTGTGACGCCGTCCTCGCCGACCCGGGAGGGGACCACTCGCTGTACACGACGCTGGCGCCCATCTACGAGCGGCTGCTGGTGACTGCGGAGGCGAGGTACGACGCGCAGGTGCTCGCGGTCACCGAGCGCGTGCCGACGAGCGCGCGGGTCGTCCTCGACGCCGGCTGTGGGGTGGGGCGGCTCCTCCCCGCGCTGGCCGAGCGCCACGGCGCGGTCGTCGGGGTCGACGACTCCGCGGAACTCCTGTCGATCGCCGGCGATCACGTCGCCGCCAGCGAGGGCGTCTCGCTGGTCGAGGCGGACCTCGCGACGCCGGGGTTGGAACTGGATCGGCGCTTCGACGCGGCGGTGTCGCTCGAGTACCTCACCGCCCACCTCCACGGCGACGACCTCGCGCGCGGCCTCGCGACGCTGCGTCGCCACCTCCACGACGGCGGGACGCTCGTCGTCGACGCCGTCGCCGACCGCCGCGCGCTCGCGGAGGACTCCCCGTCGGTGTTCCGCGACGAGCGCTACACCGCCGAGCGCGCGGTCGACGTCGTCGACGCCGGCGACGGCACCGGCGACCTCGTCCGGATCGCCGACTACCGCGTCACGGACAACCGGACCGGGGAGGGGGCGGTCGCCCGCGAGCGCGAGCCGATCCGGACGTTCGACGCGGCGGCGTTGACCGCGGCGCTGCGACGGGCGGGCTTTCGCGCGGTCGACGTCGACGCCGGCGTCGTCGAGGACGGCGCGCTGCTGGCGACGGCGCGCGTGTGAGCGGCTCCCGGCGAGCCGTGTGACTCGGCGTCAGGGTTATACGGACGTGCCCGAATTCACCCTGTATGAGTACCGACGCGTCCGGGGGCGGCGACCTCGACACCGCCGTCACGGTGACGCCGGCGGCCGCCGAGGAAGCCGTCTCCCTCATGGAGCGCGAGGGGATGGACACCGACGTGAGCGGTCTGCGCCTGTTCGTCCAGCAGGGCGGCTGTGCGGGGCTCTCCTACGGGATGCGGTTCGACACCGAACCCGAGGAGGAGGACACCGTCACCGAACACCACGGCCTGCGCGTGTTCGTCGACCCGGCCTCGATGAACTACATCGGCGGCTCGACGCTGGACTACGAGTCGGGCCTGCAGGCGGCCGGCTTCCACGTCGAGAACCCGAACGTCGAGGCGGAGTGCGGCTGCGGCGAGTCGTTCCGGACGTAAGCGACCCCGCGTCCCGACACCCGTCCGCGTTCGCGACCCAGAATGTTCAACAGCGTCGGCTCCCTCCGGACGGTATGAACCTCGAGATCGTCGAGACGGCCGCCGGGGACCTCTACGTCGACCGCGCGGACGGCGAGCGCGGGGCGAAGGCGCCGTTCTTCCACACGTACGCCGACGAGGCCGGCGAGGTGCGCTGGGGCTACTTCTGCGGCAACTGCGAGACGGTGAACAACGCGATGGACTCGATGGGGCGCATCGAGTGCAACGAGTGCGGGAACATCCGCAAGCCCGACGAGTGGGACGCCGCCCACGAGTGACGAGCCACTCGCGGCGACAGCGGCGGGGTGCACGGGGGCGTCGAGCGGGCGTCGGGCACCGGACCTAAGTCGCATCCGTTCGGACAGCGGTCCATGACACCGCTACCGCTCCAGTCGGGGACGGCCCTCGTCCGCGACGCGCTCGGACGGTTCCTGACCGACATCACGACCGCCCTGCCGGACATCCTCGCGGGCGTCGTCTTCCTCGTGATCGCGGGGATCGGGATCAAACTCGTGATGACGGGGCTCAAGGTGTTCCTCAAGCGGACCGTCTCCGGGGAGTCGCCCGTCTACCGGCAGTTCATCGCGACCATCGTCGCCGTGTTCCTCTGGTTCGGGGTCGGCCTGTCGTTCCTCTCGATCGTCGGCCTCGACGGCATCGCGACGTCGCTCGGGACGGCCGCGGGCTTCCTCGCGCTCGGCGTCTCGTACGCGACGTCGAACATGATCGCCGACGCCGTCGCCGGCGTCTACCTCCTGCGCGACGAGGACTTCAACCCCGGCGACGTCGTCGACATCGGCGGCACCGTCGGCGAGGTCAAGTCGATCGAACTGCGTAAGACCCGGCTCACGGTGGACGACGACACCGTCGTCAGGGGGAACGCCGAGATCGAGAAGAAGTGGACGAAGCTCGACGACGTCGACCCGGAACGGGTCGCCGTGGCGGCGACGGACGGCGGCCGCTGACCCCGGGGCGACCCGGCTCGGCGTGCGAACCGAACCGGTTCGGCCCGTCGTGTGTCACCGTGTGACGGAGTCGTCCGCGAGTTTAAATCCGATGACGGGGTAGATGTACTCCATGTTCGTGGGTCACGCGCTGGCGGCGTTCGCGCTCGTCGCCGTCGTCGCACGCCGTCGCGGACAGCCCCCGTCGCGAGCCCTCGCGTTCGGCTGCGTGGCGGGGCTGTTCGCGGCCGCGCCCGACGTCGACATCGGCTACGCCCTCGTGGGCGTGGTCTCAACGCTCGGCACGGGTGCCGGCGCGCTCGGCCTCGCGGAGTCGTTCTGGGCGACCGGCAACGTCGTCCACCGTGCGGTGACCCACTCGCTGGTCGTCGCCCCCGCGGTCGCGCTCGCGGCGGCCGCGTGGGTGGACGGCCGAACCGGCGCGCGCGCGGCGGCGCTGGCGCTCGCGACCGGGCTGGTCGCCGTCACCGCCGTCGTCGGCGGCGGACTGGCCGCGCTCGTCACGGTGGCGTTCGTCGTCACCGCGCTGGCGCTGGGCGAGGGGATCCGTCGCCGGACCGACATCGCGGCGCGGACGACGTTCTGGCTCGCGTTGGCCGGCCTCGTCTCGCACCCGTTCGGCGACGTGTTCACCGGCGAGCCGCCGGCGCTTCTGTACCCGTTCGCCACCGAGGTGTTGACCGCGCGCGTCGCGCTGTCGGCGGACCCGGTGTTCCACCTCCTCGGGGCGTTCGCGATCGAGCTGGCGACCGTGTGGGCCGCCGTGATCGTCTGGACGCGCCTGCGCGCCGAGCGCGACGGGCGGGTGGTCGGCCCGTTCGACCTCCCCCGTCGGGTCGACCCGCGGGCGGTCGCCGGCGCGGGGTACGCGGCGAGCGCGTTCGTCATCCCGGCGCCGACGCTGGATCTGTCGTACCCGTTCGTGTTCTCGGTGCTCGCCGTGGGGGTCGTCGGCGCGGTGCCGGTCCGCGTGCGCCGACGGGGACGCGCGGCGCTCGCCCCGGAGTTCGCGAACCCCGGGGTCGAGCGGGCGCTGTTCACCGGGCTGACCGCCGTCACGCTGGCGGCGAGCGCGTACGCGCTCGCGTACCTCGCGGGCGTCGCCTGAGCGCGGACCGCGGGCGCCGCGTCGCGCGGCCACGTACGTCCACTTTTTATCCCCGCCGTCCCTCGGAGCGCACGATGACGCAGACGGGGCTTCGAGCCGTCGTCGAGGACCGCCGGACGAACGCGGTGGTGGGCTGGGCGATCTTGGCGTTTCTGACTGCGGTGGCGGGGCGCGAGCTGCTGGTCGGCGAGCAGATGTGGGGCGCGTTCGTGCTCTGCGTGGTCGCCGTCGCAGTTGTCCCGCCGGCGGCGTACCGCGACGCGACCGCGATGCTCCCGTGGGAGGTGCTCGGGCTGGCGTCGCTGCCGGCGGTCGGGCGCGTGCTCGTCGCCGGCGAGACCGTGGGCGGGATGACGTTCACCGGCCGCGTGACGACCTACCTCGCGGTGGCGACGGTGGCGCTCATCGTCGCCGTCGAGTTCGACGTGTTCACTCCGGTCCGGATGAGCCACTCGTTCGCCGTCTTCTTCGTGACGTTGACCACGATGGCCGCCGCGGGCGTGTGGGCCGTCGCGCGCTACCTCGCCGACACGGTCCTCGGGACGGGTTACCTGCTGGACGGGCGTCCGGAGGAGGTGATCGAGACGGCGCTGATGTGGGACTTCGTCGCCGCGACGCTCGCGGGCGTGCTCGCGGGGCTGCTGTTCGAGTACTACTTCCGTCGGCGCGCGGACGGCGCCGCGCGGGTCGACGTGGAGGTGGCGGAGGCGTGAGAGTTCGCGACCTCCTCGGCGTCTCCGCGCGCCGGCAGCGACAGGCGGTCCGCGCGATGCAGGCGCTGTTGTTCATGTTCATCGGCATCGGGCTGGAGCGCGGGTCGACCGGCGTCGTCGTCAACGGGCTCGTCGCGCTCGGCGTCACGTTCCTGCCGGCCGCACTGGAGCGCGAGTACGACCTCCCGATGGACGCCGGACTGACGCTGTGGATCACCACGGCCGTGTTCCTCCACGCGTTCGGCGTCGTCGGGGTGCCGGGGCTCGTCGAGAGCTTCTACAACGAGACGAGTCCCATCCCGTTCTACGACCACGTGACGCACGCGCTATCGTCGTCGGTGGTCGCCGCCGTCGGCTACACCGTCGCCCGCGCGGTCGACGAACACACCGAGGCGGTGTACCTCCCGCCGCGGTTCATGTTCGTGTTCATCCTCGTGTTCGTCGCCGCCTTCGGCGTGTTCTGGGAGGTGATCGAGTTCGCCATCGGGCAGGCCGCGGCGACGGTCGGCGCCGGACGCGTGCTCACGCAGTACGGTCTCGAGGACACCATCTTCGACCTGATCTTCGACCTCGTCGGCGCGGTGATCGTCGCCACGTGGGGGACCGCCCACCTCACCGACGTCGTCGGCGCGCTCACCGAGCGGCTGGACGGCCGCTCCGGGACGCGGTGAGCGGGACGGGGGGCGCGGGGCGGGACCCACACCGGGACCCGCACCCCCGGCCCACGGCTCCCGACGGTGTCCTCTCGCGCGTACCTTTTTGCCGTCCGCCGGCGATGCCTGTCACATGGTCTTCAAGAAGATCACGCTGATCGGCCGGAGTACCGAGAGCTTCGACGCGGCGACGGACGACGCCATCGACCGGGCGGAGGCGACGCTCGACAACGTCCACTGGGTGGAGGTCGAGGAGTTCGGCGTGGAGGTCGCGTCCGTCGAGGGGCGCGAGTACCAGGCCGAGGTCGAGGTCGCGTTCGAAGCTGCAGGAGTAACGCGTCCGCGCGACCGGCCCGGGGGGACGGGCCGGCGCCTGCGACGGCGCGCGGTTCAGTTCTCGGTCGAGTCGTCGTGGGCGTGGGTCCCGCGGTCGTGGTCGACGGTCGCGTGGTCCCGCATCGCCACCTGCGCGACGCCGCTGGTGTCGTCGAACACGAGGTGGCTGTGCGGGTAGGCGAACTCGACGTCGATGTCGGGGTCGTCCTCGAGGATGTTCCACACGGCCGTCTGGACCTGCGAGCGGACGGTCAACGGCTTGTACGGGTTGCGTGCCCAGTAGCGGAGCGTGATCTCGACGCCGTGGTCGCCGAAGCTGTCGATGTAGCAGGTCGGCTTGGCGGGGTAGCGCGCGACGCCGATGCGGACGTCGGGCCCGCCCTCGATCACCGCCTCGCAGGAGGCGGCCGCCCGCTCGATGAGCGAGCGGGCGCGCGCGATGTCGGACTCGTACGTGACGAGGATCGGGAGGGTGAGGCGGGTGCGCTCGTCCTCGGCCGAGAGGTTCGTGACGCGGTGGTCGCGCACGTAGGAGTTGGGGATCACCTCGAAGGTGTTGTCGACGGTGAAGATCTTGGTGTAGCGCAGCGTGATGTCCTCGACGAACCCGCGGGTCCCGTCGGGGAGTTCGACCATATCGCCGATCTCGAACGGCTGGTCCGCGAGGACGAACAGGCCGCTGATCACCGAGCCGACGATCGGCGCGAGGATGATACCCACCACCGCCGAGAACACCCCGACGGAGAGGACGATGTTCCCCAATTCGAAGCCGGCGGCGTTGAGCCCGGCGAAGCCGAACAACAGGACGACGGCGGCACGGACCCCGCGCAACACGACCTGCGCGACCGACTCCCGGGCGAACCGCTTCGCGACCGGCCGGCCGAGCAGGCGGACCACGTACGTCGCCGCGACGACGCCGACGACCAGGAACAGCAGGATCACGGCGACGCTGACGCCGGGGAACCCGAGCGCCCGCTCGTAGGCGTTCGCCAGCGTGGACACCAGCCCGCCGTCGGCGGCTGCCTGTGCCAGCACGCCGGCGAGCGTGTCGGCCGTCGCGGGTGGCCCCGTCTGCATACCCCGGCCGTCGGCGGCGGCTCGAAAAAGCGTTCCCCTCGGGCGGTCGCGGCGCCGGCGCCGCGGGGAGCCCCGGTAGGGCTAACACGGGCACGGTCGAAGCGACGGCCATGGACTACCAAGCGGGCGACGCGAGCTTCCACGTGGCGACCGACGCCGACCCCTCCGAGACGGTCATCGCCGGGTTCTCGCAGTTCGGGCTCGCGGGACTGACCGCGGCCGACTACCTCGTCGACCACCTCGAGTTGGAGCGCACCGGCCACATCCGCGCCGACGGCGTCCCCACCATCACGCCGTTCGAACACGGTCGGCCGCGCTACCCGACCCGGCTGTTCTCGCGACCGGACCTCGACGTGACGGTGCTGGTCGGCGAGCTGTTCGTCCCCGGGACGCTCGCCGAGCCGTTCTCGAAGGCCGTACTGGGGTGGACCGAGTCGGCGGGCGTCGAGGAGGTCGCCGTCCTCTCGGGCGTCCCCTTCGCCCACGGCCCCGAGGAACACCGGGCGTTCTTCGTCGCGAGCGACGACTACCGCGCGCGCCACTTCCCGGAAGTGCCGACGGAGCCGCCGGAGGCGTCCCCCTCCGACGGGGAGTCGGCCGACACGGCGGCCGCGGCCGAGGACGACTGGCCGGTCCCCCCGATGGCGAACGGCTTCCTCGACGGGACGAACGCGGCGCTGATGGCGCGCGCGATGGAGTCGGATCTGGAGGTCGCGGTGTTCGTCACGCCGGTCCACGCGCAGGTCCCCGACGTGGAGGCCGCCGTCAGGCTCGTCGAGGCGGTCGAACACGTGTACGAACTCGGCGTCGACACCGCGCCGCTGGAGTCGTTCGCCACGCAGGTGGGCGAGTACTACCGGACGCTGGCGGAACGGCTGGCCGACCACGCCGAGGAGGAGCAGCCGCCGGACCGCATGTACATGTGACGCCGGGCGCGCCCCCACGGGGCCGCGACGGCCCCGCGCCGGGGGACCGACCCGCCCGCAGCGAAAATACGGCGTTCCGGAACGCGGTACAACTCGGTTTTCAGTAAAACCCTTAGTGCTGGCGCCGAATCCGGAGATATGACCGACGACCTGCGGACGACGATGGAGCGCGTCGGCGAGCGCTTCAACCTCGGGGAGTACGAGATCGACGCGTACCTCGCGGTGCTGGAGCACGGCGAGCTGACGGCCTCCGAGATCGCCAGCGAGACCGACATCCCCCAGCCCCGCGTGTACGACACGGTGCGGAGCCTCTCGGACCGCGGGCTGGTGGAGCTGCGGGAGTCGCGCCCGATGAAGATCGTCGCGGTCGACCCCGACGAGGCGTTCGGCGACATCCGCTCGTCGCTGTCGGAGATGGTCGACGAGTTGGAGGCGCGCTACACCGCGCCGACGCGGGACACGGAGGCGGTGTCGCTCGTGAAGTCGCGCTCGACGATCCTCCGGTACCTCGAGGAGGTGATCGAGTCCGCCGAGTACGAACTGGCGGTGTCGCTGACGCCGGACCTCCTGCGGCGGTTCCGCGAGCCGCTGGAGCGACGCATCGAGGAGGGCGTCGCCGTCGAACTGCTCGTCACGCCGGCCGCACGCGCGCCCTCGCCCGACGAGTTCGACTACGACGCGGTCGCGACCGAGGCCCGCGGGCGGCGCGGGATCACGACGCCCGTCCTCGCGGTCGCCGACGGCGAGTACTCCGTGTACGCGACGCAGGACGCCCTGCGCGACGACCGCGACCGCTACGGCGTCATCTTCAACCGCTCGGCGCTCGGCTTCCTGGTCTCGGGCTTCTTCGGCACCGTCCTGTGGTCGACGGCCGAGACCATCGCGGTCGACGGCGAGAACCGGCCGTTCCCGCGCACGTACGCCTCCATCCGCCGCGCCGTGAAGGACATCCACGAGGTCGGCGGCGAGTTCAGCGCCGTCATCACCGGCCGGGACGTCGAGACGGGCAACGAGATCCGGGGTGGAGGGCCCGGTCGTCGAGTACGAGTACGACGCCTCCGAGCAGGTCGCCTCGTTCACGGTCGCCGACCCCGAGGGCGGCAACGTCAGCGTCGGCGGCCTCGTCGCCGCCTTCGAGGACATCGAGGGGCAGGAGATCGAACTCGACCGACGGTAGGGTCGTCGGGTCGCTCCCCTCCCGGTCGGGTCCGTCCCCCGATCCGCGGCGACAACTCCCAAGTCCCCCCCGCGACGTCGGGGACGAACATGGATCTCTCGTGGTCGTCGCTGTCGGACGACATCGCCCCGTCGACCGTGCTCGTCGTCGGCTTCCTCCTGTTCGTGTTCCCGGAGCCGGCCACCTCCGCGCTGGGCGCGGGGCTGCTGTTGCTCGGGGCGGCGTGGTGGTTCTACGAGTGGGACCGCGTCTGACCGGCCCGCGTCGACGCCGCGTCGCGCCGCCGGCCGCGGGCGGACGGCCCCCTCAGACGTCGACCGCGAACGGCGCGAACGCCGGCGCGCGCTCGGCCATCGCGCCGAACAGGTCCGCGACCGCGACGAGGTCGGCGGTGTCGACGACCTCGACGGGCGTGTGCATGTAACGGTTCGGGATGCCGACGTTGAGCGCGGGCGTGCCGCCGCGGCTGGTGAAGAACGCGTCGGCGTCGGTGCCGGTGCGGATGCCCGCCGCCTGCAGTTGGTAGTCGATCCCCGCCCCGTCGGCGGCGGCGCGCGCGAGGTCGACGACCGTCGGGTGGTTCGCCGACCCGCGGGCGACGACGGGACCGCCCCCGAGTTCGACGGGCCCGCGGGACTCCGCGTTCACGTCGGGGTTGTCCGTGGCGTGGGTGACGTCGACGGCGACCGCGACGTCGGGGTCGAGGTCGAAGCCGACCATCTCCGCGCCGTTGAGGCCGACCTCCTCTTGGACCGTCGAGACCGCGTACACCGTCGCGTCGACGTCGGCCGCGACCGCGCGGCGCAGCCCCTCCGCGGCGGCCCACGTCCCGACGCGGTTGTCCATGCCCCGCGCGGTGAGCCGCGTTCCGTGGAGGTCGTGGACCGTCGAGGAGAACGTGACGGGGTCGCCCACCTCCACCAGCTCGCGCGCCTCGCCCTCGTCGCTCGCGCCCACGTCGACGAACTGCTCGGCGACGTCCTCCACCTCGTCGTCGCTCGGGTCGCGCAGGTGGATCGCGGTCTGGCCGATCACGCCTTGGACCGGCCCGTCGGCGGCGTGGACGGTGACGTGTTGGCCCTTCGAGACGGTTCGGTCGGCGCCGCCGACCCGGGTGAGTCTGAGGAACCCCTCGTCGGTGATCCGTCGCACCATGAAGCCGATCTCGTCGGCGTGGCCGGCGAACGCGATCTCGGGGCCGTCGCCGCCGCCCTCGTGGACGGCCACGGCGTTGCCGTACGCGTCGGTCGTCACCTCGTCGGCGAACGCGCGGACGTACTCGACCCACACGCGCTGGCCGTCGGTCTCGAAGCCCGACGGCGAGGGGGTCGTCAACAGCTCGTCGAGGAACGCGCGTCGTTCCGTGTCCATGGACGGACGGGGGGACGGGGGTCGCTTGAAGCCGACGGTCGGCCCCGTCCCCGGGGCGGGTTCGCGCCGCTGTCACGTGTTCGCAGGAACCACCCAAACGAATAACAGTTCAGCGGGCGTTCCGATACGCATGGCAGACATCACGCTGTTCGAACTGCACGTACACGACGGCCTCGACTTCAGCCCCTCGTCGGTGATCGGCGGCGGCGCGGACGACGAGGTGGACGAGGAGGAGCCCGACGTCGAGATCGGCGGCGACGAGGAGTCGTCGGGGTCGGGCGCCGGCAAGGCGGTCGGCGCGGTGGTCGGGCTGGTGGTGCTCGTGCTGGTCGGCGTCGGGGTCCGCAAACTGCTGCGCGACGACCTCGAACCGATCGAGGAGTTGGAGGAACTGGACGAGGCCGTCGAAGCCTGACGACGACCTACGCGGTGCCGTCGCCGAGGCGGCCCGCGCGGTCGGCGGCGTAGCCGAACAGGTCCTCGTAGCCGTACGGCGACATCAACACCGGGTGGAACGACCGGTCGGCGGTGAACACCTCTCCGTCGGCGGCGGCGAACCGCTCGCCGGCGGACACCTCCACGAAGTTCTCGGCGAACACCTCGTACGTCTCGGCGGGCGGTTTCGGCACGGGGTCGACCAGCTCGAACACGTCGACGCCGGAGCCCGCCTCGGTGCCGCCGTCGGCCGCCCGTGGGGCGTCCGCGTCGCGCGTCAGCGCGTTCGTCGCGTCGAGGAACCCGCGGACGAGCCGGTAGGCGTTCTCGGCGGCCGCCTCGCTCCCCTGGAGCCCGCACTCCACCTCGACGGTGTGGGGGTGTTGGATCAGCCGCCCCTCGGCGAGCCCCTCGGTCTCGAGGAGCTTCGAGACGCCCAGATGCGGGACGACGGCGCGGGCGATCTCGTCGACCCGCTCGGCGACGGCGAACGGCTCGGCCGTCGACTGCGTCGAGTGGAGCGCGAGCACCGTACACCCCTCCAGTTCGGCCATCAGGCGGTGGGCGAGGCGCGACTCCAGCGTGTCGCCGTTCGGGTCGCCGGGGAACACGCGGTTGAGGTCCTCCTCGACGTAGCGGACGCCGGCGTCGAGCGCGGCCTCGTTGGCGACGACGAGCTTCACCGGCCGGTCGACGGCCGGTCCCTCCGCGAGGAGCCGCTCGACCGCGCGGGGACCGCACGGCTCGTCGCCGTGGATCCCGGCCACGACGGCCACCTCGGGGACCCCGTCTCCGAGCTGGTGGATACGCATACACCGTGTCCGCGGTGGATGCATTTGAGCGACGTGGTTCCGGCCGGTTCGTGGTCGATCCGCTGTCAGATGAATATGCGGTGTGCTAGCGTTTAACAGCCGACGCGACGAACCGCTCCCCGACCATGAGCGAACCGACCGAGCTCGCGGCGGGGGAGACGACAGTCGCGGAGACGAGGGAGGAGCTGGCGATCCCGATCACGGTGAAGGTGCTCGGCTTCGCGATGCTGGGCGGCCTGCTCGGGATGCTCGTGATGCTTCCGCTGTTGGTCGGGCTCCCGGCGGCGCTCGGGCTGTTCAGCGCGGACCCCGTCGTCGAGTTCGTCCCGCTCACGGGACTGCTCGGCATCGAGCCGACGCTCGCGCTCGGGCTCGCGCTGTTCGTCGCCGGCGGCACCGTGTTGCTTCCGACGGTGTTCCTCGTCGTGGGGGCGTACCTCCCGCCGGAGCGGCCGCGCGCGGTCAGGGGGGCGACGTTCGCGACGATCTTCTGGACCGGGTTCGTGCCCGCCTTCTGGCCGGAGGGCGGCGCGGCGACCGTCGGCGCGTTCCTCGTCGTCTCGCTCGTCGCCCACTGGGTGTACGGCGCCGTGCTCGCGGGCGTCCTCGACCGAACGGTCGGGATCCCGCAACACCGGGTCTGAGCCGACGGCCGCGCCGGACCCGTCGGCGCTCCCACGGTCGTGAGATGGTCGATAGCGCTAACAAGTATTGCCGCAAACTCTGAACAATGGTACCGTGTGACACGGTGCGTGGTCTCGCGCTCCCGCTCCACACGGGCGGGGGCGGGCTCGTGCCCAGAGGCACCCGGGTACAGGTGTTCGACAGCATCTTCGAGGTGTTCCTCGTGCTCGGGACGCTGGTGGGCGCGGTCGTCCTCGGCTACATGGGACTGAAGGCGTTCCAGTACCGCCGGGGCGCCGAACACGACGACGGGGACGTGTCGCGGCCGGTGTTGGGGGAGCTCCCGCGGGGGAGCGAGGGCGGGGGGAAGCTGTTCGTCTCCTTCGGGCTGAGCGCGGTCGTCGTCGTCTCGCTCATCTCGTGGACGTACCTCACGCTGTTGTACGTGGAGGACCCCGGGCGGAGCGCGGCCGACCCGGAGGCGCTGGAGGTCGAGGTGATCGGCGGTCAGTTCTCGTGGACGTTCGTGTACCCCAACGGCCACCGGAGCACCGTCCTGCGCGCGCCCGCGGACACCGACGTCCACCTCACGGTCACCTCGCGGGACGTGTTCCACAACTTCGGGGTCCCCGGCTTGCGGGTGAAGACGGACGCCATCCCCGGCCAGACGACGAGCACCTGGTTCGTGGCCGACGAGCCGGGCACGTACGCCGCCCACTGCTACGAGCTGTGCGGGTCGGGCCACTCGTTCATGGACACGGAGGTGGTGATCATGGAGCCGGCCGACTACGAGGCGTGGTACGCGAACACGTCCGCGAGCGCCGGCCCGGCGAACGCGAGCGCCCCGAACGCGACGGTCTCCGACGGGCCGACGCGTCTCCCGACGACCGCCAAGGGGGTGGGCGCGTGAGCGACGGCGCGAGCCGGCTCGCGACCCCGGAGCTGCCGGACGCGACGACGCTGAAGCGGTGGTTCGTCACGACGAACCACAAGGACGTGGGGTTGCTGTACGTCGGCACCTCGCTGTTCTTCCTCGTGTTCGGGGGCGTGCTGGCGCTGTTGGTCCGGAGTCAGCTGTGGGTGTCGCGCGCGCCCGGCGAGGGGCTGCTCGGCCCCGTCGCGTACAACCAGGCGGTCTCGGCCCACGGCCTGCTGATGGTGTTCTGGTTCCTCTCGCCGCTGGCCATCGGGCTGGCGAACTACGTCGTGCCGCTGCAGATCGGCGCCAAGGACCTCGCGTTCCCGCGACTGAACGCCCTGAGCTACTGGCTGTACCTGTTCTCCGGGCTGCTGTTCGGGGTGTCGTTCTTCCAGGGCACGTCGTTCTCGGGCGGGTGGACGATGTACGCGCCGCTGAACGTCCCGACGTTCATGCCGAGTCTGGGCGCGACGACGACGGTGTTCGCGCTGATCCTGTTCACGGCCTCGGTGACGGTCGGCGGGGTGAACTTCATCACCACGATCCACCGGATGCGGGCGAAGGGGCTGTCGCTGTGGCGGATGCCGCTGTTCACGTGGACGATCCTCCTCACCGTCTGGATGATGCTGTTCGCGTTCGCCGCGCTGTTGGCGGCGCTGCTCGTCCTCTCGTCGGACCGGCTCCTCGGGACGATGTACTTCGCTCAGAGCAGTCCCGGCGGCGCGCTGCTGTGGACCCACCTGTTCTGGTTCTTCGGTCACCCGGAGGTGTACATCGTGTTCTTCCCCGCGCTCGGGGTGATGGCGGAGGTGTTCCAGACGTTCACCGGGCGCCGCATCGTCGGCCGCAAGTGGTTCATCGCGGCGATGGTCCTGGTGGCGGTGCAGAGCTTCTTCGTCTGGATGCACCACATGTTCCTGACGAGCATCTCGCTGAACGTCAAGACGCTGTTCATGGCGACCACCATCGGCATCTCGTTGCCGTTCGACCTGATGGTGTTCGCGCTCATCTACACGCTGAAGAAGGGGGACATCCGCTTCTCGACGCCGTTCCTCTTCAACTTCGGCGCGCTCGTCCTCTTCATCCTCGGGGGGATCACGGGGGTGTTCCTCGGCGCGGTCGTCCTCGACTACGAGTTCCGGGGCACCTACTGGGTCGTCGCCCACTTCCACTACGTGATGGTCGGCGGCGTCACGGCGCTGATCGGCGGCATCTACTACTGGTTCCCCAAGTTCACGGGGCGGATGTACGACGAGTTCCTCGGGAAGGTCCACTTCGCGATGTACTTCGTCGGCTTCAATCTGCTGTACTTCCCGATGTTCGTCGCCTGGGAGACGCCGCGGCGCGTGTTCGCCTACCAGTCGTCGCTGGAGCCGTGGCACCAACTGGCGACGGTCGGCGGCTTCCTGCTGGGGTCGTCGTTCCTCGTCATGTTCTACAACCTCTACCGGAGCGCGTGGGCCGGCGAGGAGGCGTCCGCGAGCCCCTGGGAGTACGCCAGCACCGCCGAGTGGACCGTGTCGTCGCCGCCGCCGCTGGAGAACTACGACGGCTACCCCGACTACACCGAGGGGGAACTGCGCTACCTCGACGAGGCGACGGTGCGCGCCGAGTCGACGGGCGCCGGCGGGGCGGCCGCCGCCGCGGCCGACGGCGGGACGCTCCTCCGCCGCGAGGGGTGACGCCGCCCGCGACGGCCGTCGAGACGGGCCACGACCGCCACGAGAGCCACGCGAGCGTCTGGCCCGTGATCGTCGCCGCGGGGGCGTTCCTCACCCTGTTGGGCGCCTCGGGCATCCGGCAGGGGTCGTTCGTCGACGGGACGGCCGGCGGCGTCTACCTCGGACTGCTGGTGTCGGGCGCGGTCGTCACGCTCGGCGCGCTCGTCGCGATGACGATGGAGCCGTTCGGCGGGCCCGTCGTCGAGTGGGCCGCCCAGTGGCCGTTCGCGGAGGTGGAGAACACCAAACTCGGCATGTGGGTGTTCCTCGCGAGCGACGTGGTGTTGTTCGGGGCGTTCATCGGCGCGTACGCGTTCGTCCGCGTCGCCCACGGCTGGCAGGCGTGGCACGACCTGATCCCCGCGGCCCACGTCCCGCTGCCCGGACTGATCAACACCTACCTCCTGCTGACGAGCAGTTTCAGCGTCGTCATCGCGATGGTGGCCGCGCGCGAGGAGCGGCCGCGCGTGCTCGTCGGGAGCCTCGTGGCGACGTTCGGGCTGGGCGTGGCGTTCCTGATCAACAAGGCGCTGGAGTGGCAGCACCTGTTCCACGTCCACGGGGCGGCGTTCCCGAACGGCTGGGACCTCTCGACGAACATCGCGTCGTCGACGTTCTACCTGACGACGGGGCTCCACGGCGCCCACGTCGCGGTCGGCCTCCTCGTCACGCTGTACATGATCGGCCGCGCGTCCCGCGGGGCGTACATGGGCGACGACGAGCCCATCGAGCACTTCGGCCTGTACTGGCACTTCGTCGACGTCGTCTGGCTGTTCCTGTTCCCGCTGTTCTACATCCTGTGAGGCACCCACAATGACATCCACCAAAGTGTACACGGCGATCTACGTGGTCCTGTTCGTCCTCGCGACGGTACAGGTGCTCATCGAGCGGGCGGGCTTCCTCGAGGAGACGTACTGGGCGGCGTTCGCGGCGATCATGGTGCTGTCGGCGGTGAAGGCGCTGTTCGTCGTCGGCTACTACCAGCACCTCAAGTTCGAGCCTCGCGGCGTGGCGCTCGTCGTCTCCGCCGGCCTGCTCGGCGCGCTCGCGCTCACGGCCGCGGCGGCGTACTCGATCCTCTGAGGGGCCGTCGCCGCCCCCGCGGGGTGCTCGACCGGGTCACCGGAGTCGCTTCGCCAGTCGTCGCCCGGCGTCCGGCCCGAGCGTCAACAGCAGCACCGCGAGCAGGAACACGCCCGTCGACACCTCGACGGAGGCGGCGTACACGGCGCCGAGCGCCGCGGCCGACCCGCCCGTGAGCCCGGCGACCAGCGAGAGCACCACCGAGAAGCCACAGCTCACACACGCGGCGAGGCCGAGCGCGCCCGACAGCGCGGCCGCGCTCGCCTCCAGCGTCGCAACGTACACGAGGTACGCCAGCGCGAGGTAGCCGACGACGCGGAACGGGACGAACGTGACCGACACCAGCGCGCCGCCGTACCGGATCACCGGCCCCCACCCCGGCGAGCCGCCCCCGAGTTCGAGCCAGACGACGGAGCCGCCCGACCCGGGACCGAGCAAGCCGGTGACCGCGAGCAACAGGAGGAAGTAGCCGGTCGCCAGCGTGCCCGCCGCGAGCCGGCGCCGCCGCGGCGCGGGCGGCGGGTCGGTCCGCGCGACCGCCCAGATCCCGGCGTCGATCCAGACGAACGGGGCGAGCACGTAGCCGAGGCGGAGCACCGTCGCGTCGGCGAGCGAGAAGTACGCGACGAGCAGCGCCGCCTCGACGCCGAGCACCGCGGCCCACAGCGCGACCCCGAGTCGACCGACCGACGGCAGGGGGACGCCGCCGGCGGGCCAGCGCCGCTCCGCGGCGCCGCCCTCGCGCGTCGCCGGGTCACCCGACACGCGGGATCACCCGCCGAGGACGAGTCGGGCGACCACGCCCACGAGGAACACCATCGCGAGGATCCACACCCCGACGCCGACCGCCTGTGCGTACGTCATGCCGCGGGCGCGACAGATGTGGTACGACCCCCACGTGACGTACAGCGCGATCAGCCCCGCGAACAGCCCGAGGAGCGCCCCGAGCACGGGCGTCGTGGGCACGAGCGCCGCGCCCACTCCGGCGCCGAGCGCGACGACGGCGACCCCGCCGAGCGCGACCGGCGCCCACGAGGGCCGTGCGGTGTCGCCGGGGAGCGCGGCCGTCGCGCCCGCGCCGCTGCCCGGGGCCGCGGCCGCCCGGGTGGGGAGCCGCTGCCACGGGAACGCCCGGACGGCGTAGGCAGCGACGGCGACGAGCACCGCGCCGGTGACGACGGTGGTGACGAGGGAGGCCGTCGTTGTCATGGGGGAGGGTTCGGGAGCGCCGAGCATAACGTTTGGCAGATATTGCCTAGCACTGGAAAGCCGGTGTCGCCCTCACCCGGTCGCCGGGAGCGTCCAGCGGGCCAGCACGACCGTGTCCACGCGCGAGCGGTCCCACAACAGCGACACACGCGACCCCGGGTCCGCGCGCACGGTGCCGGCGTCGCCCTCGGCGATCCGCGCGGCGCCCCACGCCGGCCGTCGTTCGATGCCGTCGACGGTGACGCGGAGGTCGGCCGTCGGCACCGCGGGACCCCCGCGTGCACGACCCCGACGTGGGTGTCGTTCACGCGGTCGAGCCCCACTCCACGGCGCGCATCGGCGCGGCGTCGTCGGCGTCCCCGGCGGTCGCGGCGACGTACCCCAGTACGCCGATTGAGGCGAGCCCGAGCGCGGCGACGACGACGAGTCCCGCGCGCAACAGCCGGTCGGGGTCGCTCGGCATGAGCGGTCGACGTTCGCGCCGCCGACGGTTCACCGTGTCGCGGATTCCCACGCGACCGTTCCCCGTCCGCCGCCGGCGGAGGCGACCCCGGCCCGGGCCTGCTCAGCGCAGGCCGTCCGCGCCCGCCTCCGCGGCGGCGACGAGCAGGTCGACCGTCGCCGCGAGGTCGTCGACGTGGGCCGTCTCGACGGTCGAGTGGTGGTACCGAACGGGGACCGACACCGCGCCGACGGGCGTCGACCCCGCCGCGGTCTGGAGCGCGCCCGTGTCCGTGCCGATGTTCTCGGCGACCTCGCGCTGGTACGGGATCCCCCGTTCGTCCGCGAGCGCCTCCAGCCGCCGGACGACCGCCGGCGTGGGGACGACCGTCGCGTCGAGGTGTTTGATCCCGACGCCGTCGCCGAGCGTCGTCACGCGGTCCGCGGGCGCGACGCCGGGCGTCGAGCGTTCGAGGGTGCCGTCGACCGCGAGCGCGAGGTCCGGCTCGGCGTCGACGGCGAGCCCCTCGGCGCCGCGCAGGCCGACCTCCTCCTGGGTCGTCGCGACGAAGTGGACCGTCCCCGCGGGGGCGGCGCGCTCGGCCGCCCGGAGCACCGCCCAGACGCCGGCGCGGTCGTCGAGCGCCTTGCCCGCGACGCAGTCGCCGATCCGCTCGGTCGGCGCACGAGCCGTCACCGCGTCGCCGACGGCGACGCGCTCGCGCGCCGCCGCGGCGTCGAGGCCCAGATCGATGGCGACGCCGGTCACGGCCTGCTCGCCGTCGGTGTCGCGGACGTGCGCCGGCACCGCGCCGATCACGCCGTCGACGGGGTCGTCGCCGTCGTCGGCGTGGACGCGCACCCGCATCGACCGCAGCACCTCGGCGTTCCACCCGCCCAGCGAGCGGACGCGGACGAACCCCTCGTCGTCGACGTGCCGGACGACGAACCCGATCTCGTCCATATGTGCCGCGATCAGCAGTTCCGGGGCGTCCGGGTCGCCCTCGACGGTGCCGACGGCGTTCCCCATGGCGTCGACGCGGACGCGGTCGACGCTCGTCTCGAACTCCCGGACGACGGTCTCGCGGGGCTCGCGCTCGTGGCCGACGGGGCCGTGTGCCTCGGTGAGTTCGCGCAGCAGGTCGAAGCCGTGCATACCCGTGCGTCCGGCCCGCCGACGAAAAGCGCGCGGGTGGCGGGGATCGAGTCGGGCGACCGGCTCAGTGTCCCAGCGACGCGGCGTACTCGTAGTCGGCCTCGTACGCCTCGGCGCGCTGGCCGTCGAGCTCGATCCGCCAGCCGCCGAGCACCGCGGGGTCCTCGAGGGCGTGCCGGAGCGTGTCGCGCACGTCGTCGACGTCGACGCCGTAGAAGTCGCCGGGGACGCCGTGGAGGTACTGGAGCGCGGTCTCGAACAGGCTGCGCATCCCGCCGTCGTCCTCGAAGTCGAAGTGTTTGTACGCGCCGGCGGCGACCTGCACCATCCCGTGGAGGAAGGCGCTCTCGGTGGAGCCGCCGCCGTAGTTGTACCACTCGTCCTCGAAGCAGTCGTGGCTCTCGTGGTAGTCGCCGGCGTTGAACAGCCGCACCCCGTGTTCGGTCGCCCGGCGGAGGGTGGCGTGTTCCCAGACGCGCTCCTCGCGGCGCCACCCCGTCGGGTTCCCGAGCGGCGGCGCGACGCTCGGGTCGCGCGTGTGGTCGTCCATGCCTGCCGGTGGGCGGGCGAGCCCCATCACTCCGTCGCCCGGCGGCGCGCCCGACCGGTGCCGCGGAAGTTGGGTTTAATGCGCGCCGTCGCGTCCTCCGACACGTCGATGTCTCTACTGCGTTGGCTGCGACGGCGAGTGCGGGGTGCGGTCGAGGGCGTCCGGCGCGACGCCGCGGCGGCGGTCCGTATCCTCACCGACCCCGGCGCCCGGCCGGCCGTGCTGTACCTCCTGGCGCTGCTGGCGGCGGCGGCGAGCTTCGTGCTGTTCCTCGTCGGCAACTCCGGCACGCCCGACGGCGTCGAGTTCGGGCTGCTGATGGGGTCGTTCGGCGTCGTCCTCTACATGTCGCTGCGGCAGGCCGGGACGGCCCCGCGTCGCGGCCGGTAGCGTCCGGTCGGCCGGCCGCCTCGGTCCCTTCCGCGGCACCCGACCCCGACCCCGGCCCCGACCGAGCGCCACGGGGCCGAGCCCCGTCGGGGGGGCTGCGGTCGTCGGAAACCGGAGCATTAAGGCCCGGGCACGGCCTCCCTGCGAGTGCGTGCGAGGGTAGCCAAGCTCGGAAACGGCGGCGGACTCAAGATCCGCTCCTGTAGAGGTCCAAGGGTTCAAATCCCTTCCCTCGCATCGCCGGGGTCCACCCCCGAGATGCGGAAGACGCTCTCACGGAGCGCTCTTCCCTCGCACAACTCACTGCCGACCCAAGCCCCGAGAGCGGCCGCCACGGCGCCGACGGAGCCGGGTCGGAGCGGTCGCTCGCGAGGGCGACGCCGAGAGGAGAAGGGGACGGCTACTCGCCGCCGTCGGTCGCGACGCCGAGCAGTTCGTCGGCGACGCGGCCGGCCTCCGCGGGGTCCGGACGGCTGCCGTCGCGCACCTCCGCGCCGAGCGTGGCCGCCAGATCGGCCACGTCGGCGCCGCCGCCGGCGGCGTGGACGCGTTCGAACGCCGGGCGGTAGCCGGCCGCACAGCGTCGGCCGCCGTCGGTCGTCGTCGCGTCGATCACGTATTCGATCTGTCTGACCGCCTCACTCGGGCGCATTGAGTGACGAATGGCACCGATCCCACTTAACTCCGGTCTGAGTCGGTTTCGAGTAAACGGCCCTCGAGGTCTGTGAGTCCGGAAAACGGCGGATCTTCCGATATTTACTACTCAGTTTCGAGTAGGTGTACCTACGGCGGGAGCCGGCGCCGCAGCGCGGCGAGATACTCGGTCGCGACGGCGGGGTCGTCCGCGGCGAGGTCGGCGACGCGGTCGCAGCCGTGGACGAGTCGGTCCCTGCGGTCCCCGGCCGGGAGCTTGTTCGAGGCGACCGTCCGGGCGGTGTCGACGGCCGCCAGCGCGTCGTCCGTGCGGCCGTCCCGGACCGCGTCGCGGGCGGCCTCGACGAGTTGGGTGAGCGCCGCCTCCACGTCCGCCGGGAGGTCCGCGTCGTCGGGCGCCGCGGGCTCCGGGAGGCCCGGCGCGTCGGATCCGTCGCGGTCGTCCGGCTCGTCGTCCATACCCACCCGCACACGGGCGACGGGCTAAACTCCACGGGACGGAACCGACGCCTATTCCGTGCCGGTTCACGGACACCGGTGCATGACGACAGGCGAACACGACGGCGGGGGCGACCGGGCGACCGTCGCGGCGGCCGCCGCGCGAGCGGGCGCGGCCGTCGCCGGCGAGCACTTCCGGCGCGACATCGACGTGGAGCGCAAGGGCGGCAAGACGAACGTGGTGACGGAGGCCGACCGCGAGAGCCAGCGCCGCGTGATCGAGCGTATCCGGGAGGCGTTCCCGGACGACGCGGTCGTCGGCGAGGAGGAGGACGAACTGAAGGCCGTGCCCGACGCGGGCGCGACGTGGGTGATCGACCCGATCGACGGGACGAACAACTACGTGCGCGACATCCGCGCGTTCGCCACCGCGGTCGCGGCCGTCGTCGACGGCGAGCCGGTCGCCTCGGCCGTCGCGCTGCCCGCCATGGACGACGTGTACGTCGCCGACGGCGACGCCGTGACGCGCAACGGCGACCCGGTCGCCGTCAGCGACCGTGACGACCCCGAGACCGCGGCGGCGACGCCGACCGTCTGGTGGGACTTCGACGCCCGCGACGAGTACGCCGCCGCGTGCACGGAGGTCGTCGAGCGGTTCAACGACCTGCGGCGGTTCGGCTCCGCGCAGGTGACGCTCGCGATGGTCGCCGAGGGCGCGCTCGACGCGACGTTCACGAACGTGCGGTGCAACCCGTGGGACACCGTCGCCGGCGTCCACATGGTGCGCACCGCCGGCGGGACCGTGACGGACCTCGACGGCGACCCGTGGCGTCACGACTCGACGGGGCTGGTCGCCTCGAACGGCCCGCTCCACGACGAGGCGCTGGCGGCGGCGCGGGCGGTCCGCGACGTCGAGCGAGCGTAACCCCCCGGCCAGCGCCCGGTCGCGGGAACCCGAACTGCAAAGGTCGTGAGGCGGGGAGAACGGCCATGGAACTCGACGACACCGATCGCGCCATCCTCCGGATCCTCCAGGAGGACGCGCGGACGCCGTTCAGCGAGGTGGCGCGCCGGATCGACATGTCGAGCGCGACGGTCCACGAGCGCGTCTCCCGGCTGGAGGAGGCGGGGGTGTTGCGGGGCTACCGCGCGGAGGTCGACCCGAAGGCGCTGGGCTACGGCGTGTCGGCGTTCGTCGGCCTGCGCGTGCGGCAGGGCCACGAGGAGGAGGCGCTGGAGACGCTCCGCGAGGTCGAGGGGGTGCGAGAGGTCCACCTCACGACCGGCGAGTACGACGTGATGTTGCGGGTGTACGCGGAGTCGACCGACGACCTCCGCGAGCTGATGTTCGGACAGATCGCGACGATGGACGGGTTCGACCGCTCCCAGACGATGGTCATCCTCGGGACCGACTACGAGGAGTCCGGCGTCCCGATCTGAGCGCGGCCGAGGGGACACCGGTAACCATACACCACCGACCCACGCGATACGAGACAGTCATATGAAGGCGATCAAGGACAGCGTCCACGACTACATCACCCTCGACCCTGTCGCCGCGGACCTCCTCGACACGCGCACCCTCCAGCGACTGCGCCACATCAAGCAGCTCTCGACGGTCCGTCTCGTCTACCCCTCCGCCTCCCACACCCGGTTCGAGCACTCGCTGGGCGTGTACCACCTCGCCGACCGCGCGCTGGAGTACCTCGGCGTCGACGGCGACCGCGCCCGCCACCTCCGCGCGGCCGCCCTCCTCCACGACGTCGGCCACGGGCCGTACGGCCACCAGACCGAGGAGGTGATCCGGCGGCGCACCGGCGTCGACCACGACGAACTCGGCGACCTCCTCGGCGGGACGGACGCGGGCGACGTCCTCCGCGCGCACGGCCTCTCCGTCGACCGCGTCGCCGCGATCGTCCGCGGCGAGGGCGAACTCGGCCAGCTCGTCTCGGGCGAACTCGACGTCGACCGCATGGACTACCTCGTGCGCGACGCCCACCACACCGGCGTCCCCTACGGCACCATCGACCACGAACGCCTCGTCCGCGAACTGCAGTACCGGGACGGGGCGCTCGTGCTCGCGGAGGGGAACGTCCAGACCGCCGAGTCGCTGCTGCTCGCGCGGGCGCTGATGGACGCGACCGTCTACCGGCACCACGTCTCGCGGGTGGCGGGCGCGATGCTGGAGCGCGCCTCCGAGCGACTGCTGGAGTCGGACGCGGGCATCGACGTGGAGCGGTTCCGGCGGATGGCCGACCACGACCTCCTCGTGGCCCTGCGCGAGCACGTCCCGCACCTCGGCGAGCGCATCGAGTACCGCGACCTGTTCAAGCGGGCGGTGTGGACGGACCTGTCGGCGACGCCCGCGGACGTGGTCGAGATGGACCACGGGGACGAACGCGCCGCGGAACGCGAGATCGCGGCCCTCGCCGATGTCGACGCCCGCGACGTCGTCGTCGACGCCCCCGGCCGTCCGACGTTCACCGAGGCCGGAAGCCGGGTCGTCGTCGACGGCGTCCCCCAGCGACTGGAGGACGCCTCGGAGCTGGTCGCGGGCCTGCGCGCCGCCCAGCGCGCCGGCTGGCGGATGGGCGTGTACGCGCCCGCCGCGGAGACGGACGCCGTCGCCGCCGCCGCCGAGGAGGTCCTCGGCGTGCGGGCGGGACCGATCCGGGACTGAGCCGCGGAACTCAACTCGTCGCCGACTCCGCCTCCGACAGCCACGACGGCTCGTCGACCGTCGTGGAGCCGACGTCCTCGTAGGTGAGCGTCAGGGAGAGCCGCGTCGGCTCGCCGAAGCCGTCGACCACGAACGCGTAGCGGACGCGCTTCACCAGCCCGTCGCTCCGGAGGTACACGCGGACGGTCGCGTCGGTCGCCTCGGCCTCGGCGAGCGCCTCGCCGACCGGCCCGACGGCCGACTCGTTCAGCGTCGAGAGGTTCGCCTCGTACACGTACGTCCGTGTCCCGTCGACCTGTGCGGTGCCGTTGGCGGCGAACTCGAAGGAGTCGGACAGCTCCGACAGCGGCGGCGCGACGAAGCGGCTCGCGTTCGGCACCGACCCGTTCTCCCCGCGCTCGTACCGGATCGTGTTGCCGGACTGCGTGCGGACGTACGGCCGCTCCCCGCCCGGCGCGTACACCGCGACGCCGGAGTCGCCGGTCCGCGTCTCGACGAGGTACGCGTCGCCGTCGAGGTCGACCGCGGCGGTCGTGTCGCTCGTGACGTCGAACAGGCTCCCGTTGACGGAGACCGATTGGTTGTACGTGAAGCTCCCCGCCTCGCGCAGGGCCTCCTCGTGGCCCGCCTCGACCTCCTCGGCGGACGGCGCGCTCTCGTACGGTGCGCCGCCGCCGGTACAGCCCGCGAGCGCGACGAGGAGGGCGAGTCCGGCAGCTATCCAGAGGGACCGTCGTGTGCCTGCTCTCATACGACCGCGGACGGTCGGGGCGCGAATATGGTTTCGGGCCGTCCGTCACGGAGCAAACACGACGCCGCCCCACCCGGGCCCTCGCCGACAGTTTATAGCGGGCGACGGCGAACCCCGGGTCGATGACGACGATCAAAGACTCCGTCCACGACCACATCTCCGTGGACGGCGTCGCGGCGGACCTCCTCGACACGGGGCCGGTCCAGCGGCTGCGACGGATCGCCCAACTGGGCACCGTGAAACTGGTGTACCCCTCCGCGAACCACACCCGGTTCGAGCACTCGCTGGGCGTGTACCACCTCGCCGACCGCGCGCTCGACTCGATCGGTATCGGGGGCGTCGAGGCCGAGCGCGTCCGTGCCGCAGCCCTCCTCCACGACATCGGCCACGCGCCGTTCTCGCACAACGTCGAGGAGCTGGTCCACCGTCACACCGGCCTCTACCACGACGACGTGTCGGACCTCCTCGTCGAGACGGAGGTCGGCGACGTGCTGGAGGCGCACGACCTCGACCCCGAGCGGATCGCCGGCCTCATCGCCGGCGAGGGGCAGTACGGCCAGCTCGTCTCGGGCGAACTCGACGTCGACCGCATGGACTACCTCGTGCGCGACGCCCACCACACCGGCGTCCCCTACGGCACCATCGACCACGAACGCCTCGTCCGCGAGTTGACGTTCGCCGACGGCGACCTCGTGCTCGACGAGGGGAACGTCCAGACCGCCGAGTCGCTGCTGATGGCGCGGGCGCTGATGACGCCGACGGTGTACGCCCACCCGGTCGCCCGCATCTCGAAGGCGATGCTCCGGCGCGCCGTCGAGCGCCTGCTGGCGACGCCCGACATCGACGCCGGGCAGGTGCGCCGGATGGACGACTACGACCTCGTCTCGGCGCTGCGCACGGAGCCGGCCACCGCCGAGTTCGCCGCACGCTACGACCGGCGCGACCTGTTCAAGCGGGCCGTGTGGGCCGAGTACGACGACACGCCCGAAGCCCTGCGCGAGGCCGACCACGAGGCGGTGCGGGAGTTGGAGGCGGAGATCGCCGAACGGGCGTCCGTCCCCGCCGACGAGGTCGTCCTCGACGTGCCCGGCGAGCCGTCGATGACGGAGTCCACCTCGGAGGTGCTCGTCAACGGCGAGATCCGCCGGCTGGGCGACCACTCGCCGCTCGTCGAGGGGTTGCGGACCGCCCAGAAACAGCAGTGGCGGATGGGCGTGTACACCGTCGCCGACGCGACCGAACGGGTCGGGAAGGCCGCCGTCGACGTGCTCGGCCTCGACGTGGACGGCACGCTCGTCTCGGACGTGCGGCGCCGCGTCAACGCGAGCCTCGACGAGTTCGAGGCGGGGGCGGGCCGGTGACCGACCCCGCCGCGGACGAGCCGGGGTCGGGCGACACGGAGACGTACGAGGGGACGGTGCTCGTGGGCGAGGACTTCGAGGCCGTCGAGGGGCGCGTGGTCGTCGAGGACGGCGCGATCGCCGCAATCGAGGAGGCGTCGGTCGCGAGCGACGACATCGTCTGTCCCGCCTTCGTCAACGCCCACACCCACATCGGCGACTCCGTCGCGAAGGAGGCCGGCCGGAGACTCGACCTCGACGCGCTCGTCGCGCCGCCGGACGGCCTGAAACACCGGATCCTCCGGGAGACGCCCGACGAGGAGTTGGTCGCCGCGATGCGGCGCTCGCTGCGGTACATGCACGCCACGGGGACGACCGCCCACGTGGAGTTCCGCGAGGGGGCGTCGCCGGCGTCGACGCCATCGCGGCGGCCGTCGACGGGCTCCCGGTCGAGTCGGTCGTGCTCGGGCGCGAGACGGTCGCCGCCATGGAACACCCGTTCGCGGCGGGCTTCGGCGCCAGCGGCGCCCGCGACGCAGACTTCGACGCCGAGCGGGCGGCCACGCGCGCGGCCGGCAAACTGTTCGGCATCCACGCCGGCGAGCGCGACCCCCACGACCTCGACGCGGCGATGGATCTCGACCCCGACCACCTCGTCCACGTGGTCCACCCGGAGGAGCGCCACCTCGACCGCCTCGCCGCCGAGGGGTGGCCGGTCGTCGTCTGCCCGCGCTCGAACCTCGTGACGGGCGTCGGCGTCCCGCCGCTGCGCGACCTGCTCGACCGGACGACCGTCGCGCTCGGCACGGACAACGTGATGCTCGACAGCCCGTCGATGTTCCGCGAGATGGAGTTCGCCGCGAAGCTCACCGACGCGACCGCCGTCGAGGTGCTCCGGATGGCGACCGCCGCCGGCGCCGCCGTGGCCGGCCTGAACTGCGGCGCGATCGAGCCGGGACGCGACGCCCGTCTGCTCGTGCTCGACGGGGACAGCGACAACCTCGCCGGCGTCCGCGACCCGGTCCGGGCGGTCGTCCGCCGCGCCGGACAGGGCGACGTGAAGGCGGTCGTCCCGTAGCCGGGGCGAGCCGGTCCGGCGGGGGCGATCGCCACCCCCGGTCGGCGACAGGTCCAAGCGCCGTCGCGGTGACACGTCGCGTGTGCACCCCGACGACCTCCCCGACCCCGGCAGCGTCCTCCGCCACGAACGGACCTTCACCACCGACGACGTGCGTGCGTTCGCCGACGTCTCCGGCGACCGCGGCGACCACCACGAGGTGCCCGACGACGAGGGGCGGCTGCTCGTCCACGGCCTGCTCACGGCGACGCTGCCGACGAAGATCGGCGGCGACCTCGACGTGCTCGCGCGGGAGATGACCTACGAGTTCCTCCGGCCGGTGTACACGGGCCAGCGCATCGTCTGCGAGGTGACCGTCACGGACGTGACCCGGCGCGACGACCGCGCGGAGATGACGGCCGACATCGTCTGCTACCGCGGCGACGCCGACGGGGAAGAGCTCGTGATGACGGGCGGGTTCGAGGGCGTGGTGCTGGAGTGAGTCGGAGCGGTTGGAACGAGTCGGAGGAGAAGCGCGCCGGGGCGCCGCCGAGCGAACGGGCGGCGCGACCCGTCGATCAGGCGACGCGCCCGGTCAGTCCGCCGACGACGCCCGCGGCCACGAGGACGTGGGCGAGGCCGAGGACGACGAGCGCGACGGTCGTCGCCCCCGGGATCGACGGCCCCACCGCGACCACCGGGACGAACGAGACGGCCAACACGACCGCCGAGACGGCGAGGAACGTGCGTTCGGGGGCGTCGCTGACCCGGCCGATCGCCGCGTAGACGGCCGCGGCACCGAGCGCGGCGACGGTCGCGGTCGCCGCCAGCGGCACGATCCCGAGCGGGTCGAACGACGCGGCCGCCGGGCCGAGCGCGACGGCGGCGAGCGCGCGAGTGGCGACGGCCGCGAGGAGGGCCAGCGCCAGCGCGACGACGACGCGGCGCCGCAGCGGCGACCCGACGACCGCGACGGTGTCGGCGGCGGGTTCGGCGGTGGGTCGGGCGATCGGATCGGCCTCGGGCCGGCTCGCGGCGTCGGTCGTGGAGCGTGTAGACACGAGGAGGATACGCGCGGCGAGGAGATAACCGGTCGCTCCCGAGGTCGGGAGCGACTCCGCGGGAGCGGAGTCGGTGCTATATCCCCCCGACAGTCCATCGTCGTGACGTGACTGGACAGCAGCGGACCGACGGCGGGGGACGGAGCGACGGCGGCCGACCGACGGTGTTGGTCGCCGGTGCGACGGGGACCCAAGGCGGGGCGGTGGTCGACGCCCTCGCGTCGGGCGCGTTCGGGGAGTTCGAGGTGCGCGGACTGACGCGCGACGCCGACGGCGCGGGCGCGCGGCGACTCCGCGAGCGAGGGGTCGCGGTCGTCGCCGGCGACATGACCGACCGCGCGGCGATGGACGCGGCGGTGGCGGGCGTCGACGCGGTGTTCGGCGTCACCGCCGGCGACCCGGCGACCGAGCGCGCACAGGGGCGGACGCTGGTCGCGGCGGCGGCCGACGCCGCCGTCGAGCGGTACGTGTTCTCCTCGGGCGGCGCGGCCCACACGACCCCCGGCATCCCCCACGTCGACGCCAAGGGCGACGTGGAGACGGCCGTGTGGGCGGCGTTCCCCGACGCGACGGTCCTGCGCCCGTTCAGCTTCCACAGCAACTTCGAGCGCCAGCGCGCGGAGATCGAGGCCGGGCGGCTCGCGTTCCCGCTCCCAGAGGGCGCCCGCCACGCGACCGTCGACCCGCGCGACATCGGCCGCACGGCCGCGGCCGCGCTCGCCGACCCGGAGGCGTTCGCCGGCGTCGCGGTGCCGTTGGTCGCCGAACGGCTCGCCCTCGCGGAGCTGGCCGACGTCTTCGCCGACGTGCTCGGTCGCGAGGTGGAGCCGGTCCGGGTGCCGCTGGCGTCGCTCGACGAGGGGTTCGCGGCGTTCATGCGGTTCCTCGCCACCGTCGAGGCCGACCCCGAGGCGTTCCGCGAGGCGGTCCCGTTCGAGCCGTACACGCTCCGGGAGTACCTGGTCGACGCCGGCTGGGGGGAGTGAGGGGCCCGCCGCGTGCCGGTGGACGCGGGGCGGCTCCGGACAGCCGGAGCGGGCGGTGACGCCCGTGTCACCGACGCGCGCTTTGATGCGGGCCGGCGCCGAACGGAGGGCCATGGCCTGTCCACACCTCGACTACCGCGAGTCGGACGGCGAACGGTCGTTCGACACCGCCCGCGCGTTCTGTACCGTGACCGACGAGTTCGTCCAGCCCGTCCACGCCGACATCTGCAACGAGCGCTACGGCCTCGACCCGGAAGCGGACTGCGAGGTCTTCCGCGCTGACGCCGGCCTCGACTGGGACGAATGACGTACGAGGAGTACCTCGACGGCGAGCCCGTCGTGATCACCGCGGCGCTCACCGGCGGGATCCAGGGGAAGGAAGCGCACCCGGAGCTCCCGGAGACCCCCGCCGAGATCGCGGCGGCGGCCGCCGCCGTCGAGGAGGCCGGCGCCGCGGTCGTCCACCTGCACGCGCGCCGCGACAACGGGGAACGGGCGTTCTCGACCGAGCGCTTCCAGGCGGTGACCGACGCCGTCCGCGACGCCACCGACGACGTGATCGTCCAGCACTCGACCGGGGGGACGGCGGCGCCCGACGCGCTCCGGGCCGAGCCGCTGCGCACCGACCCGGCGCCGGAGATGGCGAGCCTCGACATGGGGCCGCTGAACCGCGGCCGCCGGCTCACCAGCGAGAACACCCGCGACACGATCGACGGCCTCCACGCGGAGATGCGCGAGCGGGGGATCAAACCCGAGTTGGAGGTGTTCAACAACGGCCACCTCAACGAGTCGTTCCGGATCCTCGACGAGTTGGCCGACCCGCCGTACCTGAACCTCATCTTCGGCCCGGGGACGCTCACGCCGCCGTCGCCGGCGAACCTCCAGCGGATGGTGGACCAGCTCCCGGAGCGGGCGGCGTTCAACGTGATCGGCTTCGGCCCCCACCAGCTCCCGCTGACGACGCAGGCGATGCTGTTGGGCGGCCACGTCCGCGTCGGCCTGGAGGACAACAGCTACCTCCGGAAGGGGGAACGGGCGACGAACGCGGCGCTCGTCGAGCGCGCGGTCCGGGTCGCCGGGGAGTTGGGGCGCCCCGTCGCAACCCCGGCGGAGGCGCGCGACCTCCTCGGCGTCGTGTCGCGGCGCTGATCGGTTCCCCCGTTTCGCTGCGGGGTCGCTCCCGGCGCCGCCGGAACGCCTTTGCCTCGGTGGTCAAAGGCCCGGCCATGAACCCCGAGCCGTCGCCCGAGGCCGCGGAGCGCGCGCGACGGTACGCGGCGCGACTCCGGACGGTGCCCCGCGACGACACCGACCCGGCGTTCCCGCCGGCCGAGCCGGTCGCCCGCGACGACCCGTACGACGCGTTCGCCACGCCGGCGACGGCGGTCGGCCCCGGCGAGGGGCCGCTCGCCGACCTCCGCGTGGCGACGAAGGACAACGTCGCCGTCGCGGGGCTCACCCACCGCGCCGGGACGGGCGCGCTGGCGTGGACACCGACGGCGGACGCGACGGTGGTCGAGCGCCTCCGGGTCGCGGGGGGACGTTCGTCGGCACCACCCGGATGGACGCGCTCGCGCTCGGCGTCACCGGCGAGGCGTGCCGCGCCGGCCCGACCCGGAACCCGGCGGCGGCCGAGCGGGTGCCGGGCGGCTCCTCCAGCGGCGCCGCCGCGGCGGTCGCCGGCGACCTCGCCGACGCGGCGGTCGGCACCGACACCGGCGGCAGCGTCCGCGTCCCGGCGGCGTTCTGCGGCGTCGTCGGCGCGAAACCGACGTACGACCGCGTGCCGCGCACGGGCGTGCTCGACCTCGCGCCGACGCTCGACCACGTGGGCGTGCTCGCGCGCGACGCCACCACGGCCGCCCGGACGCTCGACGCCGTCGCCGGCGCGGACCCGCTGCGCCCGGGGTCGGCGCCCGCCCCGGCGTCGGCCGCGCTGGAGGCGCTCGACGACCCGCTGGGCCGCCTCCGCGTCGGCGTCCCGGAGCCGTTCGTCGAGGCGGCCGCCCCGCGCGTCGCCGCGGCGTTCGAGGGCACCGTGACGGCGCTGGCGGGCCTCCCCGGCGTCACCGTCGAGCGGCTCCCGTTCCCCGAACACGAGGACGCCGCGTTCGTGAACCAGGTCCACACGCTCGTCGAGTTCGCCCGCGTCGTCGAGACGGGCGGCCAACCCTCGGCGACGGTCGCGACGCCGCGACGCGCGCCGCGCTCCGGGCGGCCCCCGCCGCGATGGACCTGCCCGAGCGGGTCGAGCGGCTGATCGAGACGGGGCACGCGTTAGCGGCCGAGACGGACGCGTACGCCGACGCGTGGGACGCCCGGCGTCGGATCGTCCGCCGCACGCAGGCGTGTCTCGGCCGCGTGGACGTGCTCCTCACGCCGACGACGCCGATGCCGGCCCCGCCGTTCGGTGCCGTCGGGGACGACCCGGACGGTCCGACCGATGCGGGCGAGTCGGGCGACTCGGCGGCCGGAGGCGACGTCGCGCCGGGCGAGGTGCTCGCGAACACCGCGCCGTTCAACTGTACCGGGAACCCGGCGGTGTCGGTGCCCGCCGGCACGGTCGAGGGGCTCCCGGTCGGCCTGCAGGTCGTCGGCCCGCTCGGCGGGGACGAGCTCGCGTTGCGGGTCGCCCGCGCGGTCGAGTCGCTCGACGACGCGTGAGCGGCGCGGGGAGCGACCGGCGGCGCCGGGAGCCGCGATCAGAGGACGAAGACGAACAGCACGAAGCCCGCGAGGATGGAGCCGGTGATGACGAACTGGGCGACCGTCGAGGCGAGCAGGCCGGCGACGGTGAAGGCGGCCGCGCGGACCGCGCGGCGGGGCTCCTTGCCGGCGCGCAGCTCCGCCGCGAGGACGACGGCGACGGTGCCGATGACGATGCCGAGCGGGCCGACGACGAAGAACAGCGCCAGCGACGCCAGCCCCGCCACCACCATCGTCGACGTCTCCGCGCCGCCGGCCCGCGAGGCGAGCGGGCCCCCGAGGTGTTCGATCGCGAACGCGAGCAGGCCCACGACCACGAACACGACGAGCCAGCCGACCCACAGCGACGGCGCCGACGCCGGGGCGAGGAAGTAGTACAGGAGGACGCCCGCGACCGACAGCGGCCCCGCGGGCACGAGCGGGACGACGCTGCCGACGACGGCGCCGACGAGGAGGGCGAGCGCGAGGACCGTCACGAGGTCGACCATGGCGGAACGTCGTCGCGGTCGACCATAAGCCCGCGTTCGGCGGGTCGGCGCGCGGCGGTCGGCCTCGGGTGTCGAGGCCACCGGGGTGAAGGCAGTTGCGCGACCCCCGAGGACCACGGCTCCGACGCCCTCCGGTGACCCACGGGGGCGCCCTCGCGGCGACACCGGCGGACCGATCACTCGTACCGTGCGCGCTCGGCGAACGCCGCCTCGTCCCCGTAGCGGTCGACCAGCGGCTGGAGCGTCCGGCCGAGCGAGCGCATACACTCGGCGGTCGAGACGTACCCCAGCTCGTCGGTGACGGCCTCCCACTCGCGGGCCTGCAACACCTTGCGGACGAGCAGTCGCTCCGCCCGGTCGGCGAGGTCGGCGTCGCCGTCGAGCAGGTGCGCAAGCGCGAGCCGGCGGAACGGCCGCGGGGCCATGTCCGCGAGCCCGGGCCCGTACGCCGCGGCGACCGTGAGCCGCCACTCGTAGTCGGTGACGTCGACGACCGGCTCGCCGGGCGCGTCGCAGGCGGCGAGCGCGCCCCGCACCACGTCCGGGTCGAGATCGGACAGGGCGTCCGACAGCACCGCGCCGACGCGCTCGCGGAACCAGCGGGCGTGGCGGCCGGCGAACCGCCGGCCCGCGTCGCTCGTCGGGCGGACCATCAGCGCGGAGTGCTCGCCGCTGGCGTCGTTGCGCGTGGTCGCGAGGTGGACCGTCCGGTAGCCGTTCGCCCGCCAGAAGTCGAGCAACTCCGGCGTCGCGCCGAACCCCGTCCCGAGGTAGTCCACGTCGTCGCCGAGTTCGGCGGCGACCTCGTCGAGCAGCCGGGAGCCGAGCCCGCGGCTCCGGACGGCGTGGTGGGTCGCGATGCGGACCACGCGCGCGCCCGTCGGCGCGGCGGCGTCGGGGTCGCGCAGTTGGCTCGTCAGCACGTCCGGGAGCATGTTGCCGCGGACGCGCTCGCCGTCGTACATCGCCTCCCGGGTCGCCTCGTCGAGGCCGCCCTCCCGCGCGAGCAGCGCCACCGAGACCACGTGGCCGCCGTGTGTCAGCGCCCGTACCGAGAGGTTCGGCGCGTCGAGCAGGCGCGCGAGGTCGTCCGGCTCCGTCCGGTAGTGTGCGACGACGAGGAGGCCGAACGCAGCCGACAGCAGGTGCTCGTCGGCGAGCAGGTCGTCGCCGTCGAGGACGCGGTACGCGACGGACTCGGGCGTGGCGTCCTCGACGGCCGCGGCGACCGGCGGCCGGGCGTCCAGCAACAGCGCGCGGAACGCCCACGCCTCCACCGGGTCGCCGCGCGCGTAGCGGATCGGGTCGTCCATCCGAACGTCGGTCACGCGCCGGTCGGCGTCGTCGAGGCGGTCGCGGAAGCGGACGGAGAACCCCCGGCCCGCGCCCTCGTAGCCGTGGACCGTCGTCACGAACGCCGCCGCGGGCGCGTCGAGCAGCCCCGTCAACAGCCGCACGGGGAGCGCGGCCGCCTCGTCGGCGACGACGGCGTCGACCGCGTCGGCCGCCCCGACCGCCTCGGCGGGCGGGAGGTAGCGGACCCGGCCGCCGGCCTCGGGCACGAGCGTGCGCTCCTCGTCGACCGCGAGGGCGACCCCGAGGTCGTTCGCGAGCGCGCGGGCGCGCTCGAACAGCGCCGCGGCGCCGCCGAACGACGGCGCCGTCACGAGCACGTCCCGGCCCTCGGCGGCGAGCGCGGCGGCCGCGAGACCGGCGGCGCTGGACTTCCCGCGGCCGCGGTCGGCCTCGACGACGACCGCCGACCCCGGGGTCCGGAGCCGTTCCAGCGACGACACGGCGCGCGCCTGATCGCGTGTCAGACACGACTCGTATGCCGCGGCCGGGAAGGCGGCGCCGGCGGGCGTCGTCGGCGCCGCGGGCGAGGCTGGCGCGTCGTCCCCGGTCAGCCCGTCGCGCTCGACCGTGTCGCCGGCGCCGTCGGGGTCGTCGCCGACCGCGACGACCGCGACGCCGGGGTGGGTGCGGAGCGTCGCGACGAGCCGCGACCGGAAGCGGCCGGAGACGTCGTCGAGCCCGAACGGCGGCACCGCGAGCGACTCGTCGAAGTCGTCGCGGCGGTCGGGCCACTCGTCGAGGGGCGGCGCGAGCAGCACGTACAGGCCGCCCCCGTCGACCGCGCCGACGGACCGGCCGACGGCGTTGGGCGAGAACTCGCCGAACGCGTCGAGCACCACCGCCTCGCGGGTGGTGCCGAGGAGCCGCCCGGCGTGTTTCGGACGGTGGCGCTCGAACCGGAACCCCTCTCGCGTCGAGAGGACCGTGGCGTCCTCGTCCGCGACCCCGGCCGCCTCGACGGCGGTGAAGGCGGCGTCGATACAGGCGTCGCGCTCGCCGTGGAGCACGAGGAGGCGGCGCTGGTCGGTGCGGCGCGCCTCCGCGCGGAGGTCGGCCGCGAGCGCCGCGAGCGCGTCGCGTGTCACGCTCGCGTGTGGACGGGCCGGGGGCTTGCCCGTTTCGACCGCGGCCCGCCGGTGCTCGCCGGCGCCGCGCGTCGTCGACCGCTCGTCGCCGGCGCCGTGCATCGCCAGCCTCTCCTCCCGCCGCCGGGAGCCGACGGTATGGACCCAGTCGACCTCACCCGTCGGATCGAGCCCGGGATGCCCGTGTACCCGGGCGACCCCGGCGTGACGGCGGAGGCGAGCGCGACGATGGACGACGACGGCTACCGCGTCACCCACCTCTCGTTCACCACGCACGTCGGCACCCACATCGACGCGCCCGCGCACATGGAGCCGGACGGGGCGACGCTCGACGCGTTCGACGTCGGCGACTTCCGCTTCGCGGCGCGGCTCGTCGACCTCGCCGGGGACGCCGACGCCGACCGCGGACTCGACGCCCGCGAGCCGGTCACGCCGGCGGTGCTCCCCGACGGGGACGCCCTCGACGCCGACACCGACATGCTCGTGCTCCGGACCGGGTGGGGGGACCACTGGGGCGAGGAGCGGTACTTCGACCATCCGTACCTGACGGCCGCGGCCGCCCGACACGTTGCCGACCTCGGCTGTGCGGTCGGCCTCGACACGATCAACCCGGACCCGACGCCGACGGACCGCGCCGGCGACGACGAGCCCGAGGGCGTCCCCGCGCACCACGAACTGCTGGGCGCCGGCCGGTTCGTCGTCGAGAACCTCCGTCTCCCGGGGACGCTGCCCGAGCGGTTCGTCCTCCGGTCGTTCCCCCTCCGCGTGGACGCCGACGGCGCGCCGGTCAGGGCGGTCGCGGCGGACCGGTAGGGCGCGCCGGCGGATGCGGACGGTCCCCGTGTCGTGCCCTCACACGGCCGCAGCACATTGAACACGTTTATACGGCCAACCCGATTATCCGTGCAGTACGACCTGCTCGGGGTCGTGACCCGCTCCGTCGTCAGGGACTTACGACCGGCGGAGGTGTCGAGCCACCGAGCGGGAAGCCACACAACAATGTCAGTCTACGTCGACTACGAGACGCCGGCGGACCTCGCGGAACGAAGCCTCGACGCGCTCGAGGTGGCCCGCGACACCGGTATCGTGAAGAAGGGAACCAACGAGACGACCAAGGCCGTCGAGCGCGGCAACGCCAAGCTCGTGTACATCGCCGAGGACGTCGAGCCGGAGGAGATCGTCATGCACCTCCCCGAGCTGTGCGAGGAGAAGGGCATCGCCTACGTCTTCATCGAGACGCAGGACGACGTCGGCCACGCCGCCGGCCTCGAGGTCGGCTCCGCGGCCGCGGCCGTCACCGAGGCGGGCGAGGCCGAGGACGACGTCGAGGACATCGCCGGCAAGGTCGAGGAACTGCGGTAACCCACCATGTCCGCTGAAGAGCAAGAGAGCGGCTCCACGCCCGCCGAGGTCGTCGAGATCGTCGGCAAGACCGGGATGCACGGCGAGGCCATGCAGGTCAAGTGCCGCATCCAGGAGGGCGAGAACCAGGGCCGCATCATCACGCGGAACGTCCTGGGCCCCGTCCGGATGGGGGACGTCCTCCAGCTGCGCGAGACCCAGCGCGACGCCGACTCCATCGGAGGTCAGTAAGCCAATGCCCCAGCAACGAGACTGCGACTACTGCGGCGCCGACATCGAGCCCGGCACGGGCACGATGTTCGTGAGCGTCGACGGCAGCGTCACGCACTTCTGCTCCTCGAAGTGCGAGAAGAACGCGGACCTGGGTCGCGAGGCGCGCGACCAGAACTGGACGGAGGCCGGGCGCGAATGAGCCACCACGACGAGCGCACGTTCGTGATGGTCAAGCCCGACGGCGTGCAGCGCGGCCTCATCGGCGACGTCGTCTCCCGCTTCGAGCAGCGCGGCCTGAAGCTGGTCGGCGCGAAGTTCATGCAGATCGACGAGGAGCTCGCCCACGAGCACTACGGCGAGCACGAGGGCAAGCCGTTCTTCGAGGGCCTCGTCGAGTTCATCACCTCCGGCCCCGTCTTCGCGATGGTGTGGGAGGGCGCCGACGCGACGCGGCAGGTGCGCAAGATGATGGGCGAGACCGACCCCGCCGACTCCGCCCCGGGCACGATCCGCGGCGACTTCGGGCTCGACCTCGGCCACAACGTGATCCACGGCTCCGACCACGAGGACGAGGGCGCCAACGAGCGCGAGATCGCCCTCTTCTTCGACGACGAGGAACTCGTCGACTGGGACCTCGACACCGCCGAGTGGGTGTACGAGGACGAGTCCCACTGACGCCGGCACGACGACGCCGGACCGCGGGTTCCGTTTCTTCGCGCCGCCCGCCCGAGAGCGACGTGTGTGCGAACCGCGGTCCGGATTTATGTCGTCTCACGACGAGGTACCGGTATGACGCTCAGCGCACGTAACAGCCTGCACGGGACCGTCACTAGCATCCGGACCGACGGCCTCGCCGCCGAGGTCACGATCGAACTCGGCGACGGACAGCAGGTCACCTCCGTGATCACCGCGACCTCCGTGGACCGCCTCGGGCTCGAAGAGGGGATGGAGGCCGCCGCCGTGATCAAGGCGACCGAAGTGATGATCGACGCCTGAACGGGTCGCCCAACACAGATCCGACGCCGGCGCCCGTCGACCGAGTCACGGGGATCGACACCACGACACACATTTATTCGTACTGAAACTATAAATACGTACGAAGCGAGCCGGTAGCATGAACACCGGGGATTGGGGGGCACGGCCGATGGCCGAAGTCGTCAGGAACATCGCGCTGGCGGTGGCCGACGGCCAGGCGGCGCTCGACCGGCGAACCGCCGAAGTGCAGCGGGAGTTGGAGGCCGCGGCGGCGGCGGGGGGAGCTTCCCTACGCCATCGACGCGCCGTGGTACCGCTTCTCGGAGGTCGACGTGGACGTCGAGTTGGCCGTCAGCGTCGACGCCGAGGTCGAGCGCGACGCCGGCGGGACGGTCCGCGGGTACCGACCGTACGTGAAGGCGACGCCGCTCGACGCGGGCGCCACACGGACGGCCGACGTCGACGCGGAGTTGGCGAGCACGCTCTCGATGCGGTTGGTGCCGGTGCCGCCGGAGCGGCGCGTCGTCGGACGGGACGGGAGCGATGAGTAGCGGCGGCGACGGCGGGTACACGCTGTTCACCCGCTCGACGGTCGACGCGAAGACGCTCGAACCGGACGTGCGCGCGGAGTTGGGCGGGCTGTACGAGGCGACCGAGCAACTGAACACGAAACTGCGCGACGAACTGGCGGAACTGCGCGCCGAGCGCGACGTGTTGCGGACGCGCGTCGAGGGGTTGGACGCCGAGAACGACACCCTCGCACAGCGGTTGGGGAGTCTCGCGGCGGAGGTCGACCGGGTCGCCCGGGAGGCCGAAGCGGCCGAGGAGTTCGACCCCGAGGCGTTCGCGGCGGCGATGCGTGCGGATCTGGCCGACCTGCTGGACCGCGAGGACCGGGAGGCGCGGGAGGTGTTCCGGCCCGGAGGCGCTGCCCCGCTGCCGACCCTCGCCAGCGTCCCCGCGACGCGAGTGTTCGCGGACTTCGCGCTCGCCGCCGAGGAGGCCGACGCCGCCGCGGCGGACTCCGGGTTCGCCGTCGAGGACCTGTCGGTGACGCTGCGGACGGGCGTGCGCCACGAGGACGGCGTCGCGCTCCAACTGCCGGGGCTGGTCGGCGCCGACGCCGCGGGGCTGTCGGACGTCTCCTTCGCCGTCCGCCCGCGGGCGACGCCGTCGGCGGCGCCGGTCGGCGAGGACGGGGTCACCCCCGCGGACCTGCGGGAGGTGCCGCCGCTGGTCGGCCGGTCGCTGGCGGCCGCACGGGAGACGCTCGCGGCCGCCGGGTTCGCCGTCGGCGCGGTGACGGAGGACGACGGGGAGCCGGGGCGCGTGCTGGCACAGCTGCCGTCGAGCTACTCGCTCGCGGAGCCGGGCGCGCCCGTCGACCTCACGGTCGGGCGGGCCGCCGCACCCGACGACGACTCGCTGCAGGGGACCCGCCCGAGCGCGGCCCCCGATGCGGCCGGCGACACCGGGCCGACCGGGGAGGAGACGGACCGGGAGTCACAGGGGACGCCGGCCGCTGAGCCGGACGACCTCGAACGGATCGACGGCATCGGCCCGACCTACGCCGAACGGCTCGTGGACGCCGGGATCGAAACGTTCGCCGAGCTGGCGGCCGCGGACGTCGACCGCGTCGCCGCGGCGGCGAACACCTCGACCTCTCGGGCCGACGACTGGGTCGCCGCTGCCGGCCGGCTGGCGGGTGAGACGCGGTGACGACCGGGGACGGCGCGGACCCGGCGGCCGTCGCGACGGCGTTCGGCGCACGGGTCGACGTGACGCGGCCCGCGGGCGACGCGGGCTTCTTCGTGGTGACTCCGGCGCCGGGGAACCGCGGCGACGACGGGGCGCGCGCCGCGTTCGAGCGAGTGCTGCTGGAGGCCGTCGGCGGGCGAGACGCCGTCTTCCTCGCCGAAGGCGACGCCTACCTCGTCTACGCCGACTTCGCGGCCGCGGAGTCGCTCCGCGACCGGCCGGCGGTCGCACACGTCGGCGGCGTCTCGGTGGACATGGAGCGATTGCGGAGCGCGCTCGGGGTGTAAGGCGACGGCGGCGGCGGAACGGGCGGGGAGCGAACGACCGGATCGCGGAGCGATGCGTCGGAACACGGGTTCGTTCCGCCGCCAGATACGTTTATCTCGTTTCCTCGCGTGCCGTACTATCGAGGCACAAGGATGTCAGTAGGACAAGAACTGTTGGACGTACCGCTCCCGGACATGGTGCACAAGCTGGCGAAAGGGGGTCGCGGACGCCCAGCACGCACTAGACAAGAACTCGGTCGCGACCGCGCAGGCGCTGGCCGACGAGGAGGTCGACATCGTCACGAACCTGACGCGACACGTGACCGACAGCGGCATCACTTTCGACGACCCGGAGGTCGTCACGATGTCGCTGCTACAGGTCGGGCTGGCGCCGACGTTCTACCAGTTCAGCGAGGCGACCATCGAGGTGGAGATGGACATCAAGACGCAGCTCCAGACGGAGACGAACGTCGCCGTCGAGACGGAGTTCGAAGCCGACTGGGGGGGTCGTCAGCTGGAACGTCTCCGCGGAGGTCGAACACAACCGGAAGTTCGGCAAGGAGGTCCACGGGACGAGCCGGCTCGTGACGACGATGGTGCCGGTGCCGCCGCCGGAGTTCCTCATGCCGCGGATCGAGACGTTCGACGACCGGACCGACACCGACCCGTCGACGTGAACGCCGCGCGGACCGACGGATGACCGGGCGCGAGCGCGCCGCCCCCGTCGACGTCCCGTTCGAGGAGTTGGTGTCCCGACTCGCCGCCAGCGTCGCGGCCGCACAGGCGGAGTTGGACCGTGGGCTGGCCGAGTCGGTGCGGACGTACGCCGAGACGCGGGTGCCGGTGACGCCGCGGCTCGTCCGGACTCGGGACGCCGACGGGTCGGTGACGACGACCGCCGCCGACCCGGTCGACCGGTCGCTGTTGGAACTGGGGCTGACGCCGACCCGCTACCAGTTCGGGGAGGCGACCGTCGAGGTCGAGTTCGACATGCGTGTCGCCGAGGCCGGCGAGGACGACGGCCAGTCGGGCGGGGCGTACGGCCTCCTGGCCGACACCGCCGGCGTGGCGGCGGCGCGGCGGTTCGACCGCGAGGCGACCGCCACTGCGTCGCTGTCGGCGACGCTGGTGCCGACCCCCACACCGCCCGGACTCGCGCGGAGCGGGGCGACCGAAGACGGGGCGTCCGGTGGCGACGGCGAGTGACCGGCCGGCGATCGCCGGGAGGTTTTCACCGGTCGCCCCCCTACGTCGACGCGTGCGTCGAACGAAATCGACCCTGACGACGGTGGTGTTCGGTCTCGCCGGGGCCGCGTTCCCGGAACGAACCATCGCCTACGCGAACCGACTCCTCCTCGCCGGCTACGACAACCCGGAGGACCTGGAGCCCAGCGAGTGGTACGTGTCGCTCACGCGGTGGGTGTCGCTGCTCGTCGCCGCCGGCGCCCTGCTGGAGTTCCTCGTCGACCGGCGCGACAGCCGCGCCGAGAAGCGGGCGCGCACCGACCCCGCGGACGACGAGTAGGCGGCGGTCACTCGACGCGTTCGCTCGTCTCCTCGTACCGCTCCGCGAGTGCCGTGTAGTGGGCGGCCGCCGCGCGCGTGGGCGGGTCCTCCAGTTCCGTTTTCGGCTCCGCGGGGACGCCCGCGACGAGCGTCCGCGGCGGCACCTGCGTCCCCTCGGTGACGACCGCGCCCGCGGCGACGACCGCCTCCTCGCCGACGCGGGCGTCGTCGAGCACGACCGCGTTCATCCCGACGAGCGCGCCCTCGGCGACCGTGGCCGCGTGGACGATGGCGTTGTGGCCGACGGTCACCTCCGGTTCGAGCACGGCGTCCTCGTGGAGCACCGCGCCGTCCTGCACGTTGCTGTCGCGGCCGACCTCGATGCGCCCGTGGTCGCCGCGCAGCGTCGCGTTCGGCCACACGCTCGCGCCCGCCGCCAGTCCGACGTCGCCGACGACGACCGCCGCCTCGTCGACGTACGCGTCGTCGTGGACGTCCGGGGCCGTCCCGTCGAAGGATCTGATCACGGGTGCGGGTGCGGGGCTGCGGGGCTTGAACCTGTGGACGCCGACAGCCGACCGGCGCAACGACAGCGTACAAGTCCGCCGGGATGCAAGCGGCGGTATGGTCACGTTCCTCGCCGGCGGCACCGGCACGCCGAAGCTGCTGGACGGTGCCGCGGGCGTGTTCGCCCCGGAGTCGACGACGGTCGTCGGCAACACCGGCGACGACGTCGAACTCGGCGGCCACCTCGTCTGCCCGGACGTCGACACCGTCCTGTTCCACGGCGGCGGCGTCCTCGACACCGAGCGGTGGTGGGGGATCGCCGACGACACGACCGAGACGCACGCGGAACTGTCGCGACTCGCCGACGCCGCCGGGCTGGAGGGCGGCCCCCGGTACCTGGACGACGAGGCGCAGACGGCGGGGCGCGACATCGCCCGCTGGCGGCGCTTCTCGGGCGTCGCGGAGTTCATGGAGATCGGCGACCGCGACCGCGCGGTCCACCTCACGCGCACCTCCCTGCTCGACGAGGGACACACGCTCACCGAGGTGACGCGCACGCTCGCCGAGGCGTTCGGCCTCGACGTCGACGTGGTGCCGATGAGCGACGACCCGGTGGCGACGATCGTCCACACCGAGGACGGCCCGCTGCACTTCCAGGAGTACTGGGTCGCCGAACGCGGCGCCCCGGCGGTCGAGGACGTCGAGTTCCGCGGCGCCGACGCGGCGGCGCCGACCGACGCCGTCCGCGAGGCCCTGCGCGACGACGTGGTGGTCGGCCCCTCGAACCCGGTGACGAGCATCGGGCCGATGCTCGCGCTCGACGGGGTCCGCGAGGCGCTCGCGGAGACCACCGTCGTCGCCGTCTCGCCGTTCGTGGAGGACCGGGTGTTCTCGGGCCCGGCCGCCGACCTGATGCGCGGGACGGGTCGGGAGCCGAGCACCGCGGGCGTCGCCGACGCGTACCCGTTCGCCGACGCGTTCGTGCTCGACGACGACGACGGCACCGCGCTCGACCGACCGGTCGTCCGCACGGACACCCGGATCGGCGACACGGCCGACGCGGCCCGCGTCGCGCGGGCGTGCCGGGAGGCGCTGGAGGTGGCGCGGTGAGCGGCGGCGGGGGCCGCGCGACCGGGGCGGCGACCGTCGCCGACCTCGGCGTCGACACGCCGCTCGCGCTCGCGAGCCTCTCGGGCGTCGCGGACGCGGCGTGGGCCCGGGCGGGGGCCGCGTACGCCGGCCTCGCGTTCCTCGGCGGCATCGCGGTGGACGGGGCCGCCCGCGAGGCCGCCCGGGCGAGCGTCGCCGATCGCAACCGCTCGGAGTTCCTCCCGCCGGACCCGATCGCGTGGGTCGACGGGCAGGTGGCCGCGCTCGCGGACGCCGACCTCCGGGTCGGCGTCAACGTCCGCGCCACGTCGGTCGACGCCGTGCGGGGCGCGGCGGAGGCGTGTGCGGCCCACGACGCCGTGGTGGAGGTGAACGCCCACTGCCGCCAGTCGGAGCTGTGCGAGGCGGGCTGTGGCGAGACGCTGTTGGGCGACACCGAGCGGCTGTGCGAGTACGTCGCGGCCGCCGCCGACGCGGGCGCCGAGGTGAGCGTGAAGGTGCGCGCCGAGGTCGACGGGGTCGACCTCCCGGCGACCGCGCGGGCCGTGGCGGACGCGGGCGCGGACGCGGTCCACGTCGACGCGATGGACAGCGAGGGCGTGGTCGCGCTCGTGAAGGCCGCCGCCCCCGACCTCGTGGTGATCGCGAACAACGGCGTCCGCGACCGCGCGACGGCGCGGGAGTACCTCGCGGCCGGCGCCGACGCGGTGAGCGTGGGGCGGCCGAGCGACGACCCGCGCGTGCTCGGCCGCGTCCGCGAGGCGGTCGACGAGTGGACCGCGGCGTCCCCGGCGACCGTGCGTTCGGCACGCGGCCGCGGGCCGTCGCCGGGGGCGCCCCGATGAGCGAGGGCGTCGACCCGCCGCGGCGCGGCCCCGCGGCGAACGCCGAACTCGCGCTGCTGGTGGAGGTCGCGGGGACGCCGAAGCCGGGCAACGTCGACCGCCGCCGCGACCTCGCGGACCTGCGCTTCGAGCAGTTCCTCGCCGGCGCGGTCGGCGCCCGACCGGGGCTCGACCGGGCCGCCGCGGGCGCCCCCGTCGGCGAGGCGTTCGAGGCGGCCGTCGCCGGGATGAGCGAGCAGTCGGGCGGGAACACGCAGTTCGGCTGTCTCCTCCTGCTCGTGCCGCTCGTCCGGGCGGCCGCCGCGGACGACCTCTCCCCCGAGGGGGTTCGGTCCGTGTGTGAAGCGACGACGGTCGACGACGCCGCCGGCTTCTACCGGGCGTTCGAGCACGTCGGCGTCGCGGTGGCGGACCCGCCGCCGGGGCTGGACGCCCTCGACGTGCGCCGCGGCGCCGACGCGGTGCCGGCGCTGCGCGAGCGCGGCCACACCCTGTTCGACGTGCTGGCCGAGTCGGCGGCGCCCGTCGACGACGCGGGGACGCCCGGCGACGCGAACGCCCGCGATTGGGTCGAGGGGTTCCCGCGCGTGTTCCGCGCGGCCGAGGCCGTCGCGGCGGACGAGGGGCCGGTCGCCGACCGGGCGGCCCGCGCGTTCCTCGACCTGCTGGCCGAGGCCGACGACACGCTCGTCCGCACCCAGCACGGCCCCGCGGTCGCCCGGGAGGTCCGCGAGCGCGCGGCGGCGGTCGACTCGCTCGCGGAGGCGGAGTCGTGGGCCGGTGAGCTGGTCGACCGCGGGATCAACCCCGGCACGACCGCCGACCTGACCGCGGCGGCGCTGTTCGTCGCGCTCGAACGCGGGGTGACGGTGTGAGCGACGACGGGCGGGGGGCGGCGGACGGGCGGACGACGGAGCGGCGGACCCCGGCTCGGCGGACGGCGACTGGCCCGTCTCGCTCGCGGGCGTCACCGAGTCCGTCGTGGCGACCCTCGGGCCGAACGACCTGTGGAACGTCGCCGCGCTCGGCCTCCACCCGCCCACGCACGACGGGCGGGCCCCGGACGCGCCGGTCCGCGCCCGGACGTGGGGGCGGACGCGCACGTGGCGCAACTTCCGCGAGCGCGGCGGCGGCGTCGTCCAGTTCGTCACCGACCCGCGCGACTTCGTCGACGCGGCCGCGACGGTTCGCGAGGAGGAGACGCCCGTGCTCGACTCCGCGGACGCGTGGGCCGAGGTCGACGCCGAGCGCGTCGACGCCGGCGAGCGCGGCGGGACGCAGTGGGTGGACTGGCACCTGCACGTCGTCGACGCGGCCGTCGAGCGGACGGGCGTGCGGACGATCAACCGCGCGTTCGGCGCGGTCGTCGACGCGACGGTGGCCGCCTCGCGGCTGGACGTGCCGGCGTACGACACCGCGACGCTGCTGGAGCGGCTCCGCTACTTCGAGGCCGTCGTCGAGCGGTGCGGCGGGCCCGCCGAGCGCGAGGCGTTCGCGACCCTGAGCGCGGCGAGCGGGTGGCGGGAGGACGGCGACGACGGCGACGGCAGCCCGCAGGGGTAGCACGCCGCGCCGTTCGGCCCGGAACGAACGCTTTTAGTTCGCGTTTCGTGTACCATTGCACATGGCGATCAAACCGAAGTACGTCAAGCAGCTGGCGACGCTCCTGCTGGAGAAGTACCCGCAGTCGTTCAACACGGACTTCGAGACGAACAAGGAGAACGTCGCGAGGCTGACCAACGTCGAGTCGAAGGGCGTGCGCAACCGCATCGCGGGCTACATCACGCGCAAGAAGGCGTCCAGCGCGGCCGCGGCGTAATCGGGTATTCGACGTTCTCGCGACAGCCGCCCCGCCAGCGACGGCGTCGTCGCGCGCCGCCGCGCCGCCGCGTCGCCCCCCGACGGTGTCGCTCACACACGGAACCGACACCTTGAACGACGAGCGCCGCCGCGTGCCGGTATGTCGACCTCCTCGCTCGCGGACCGGCTCGGCACCTCTCCCGAGCGCGCGTACCTCGGGGCCGTCGCGGCGGCGGCCCTCGCGCTCGCGGCGGGCGCGCTGGCGTTCCCCGAGGCCGTGTACGACGGCTTCCTGTGGCACTACTTCTGGGGCCCCGTGCAGGCCGACGCCAACTCGGCGGTGTGTGCGATCCGCCCCGGCAGCAGCGTCGAGTACCTCTACTCGTCGGCCGAGTGTGCCGCGGCCGCGGAGCCGGTCGCGTACCCCGGCTACACGCTCGTCTCGGAGGCGGGCTACGTCGTCACGCTGTTGGTGGCGCTGTCGGGCGTCGTGCTCCTGTTGCAGCGGCTGGACATCGCGCGGACGACCGACTTCTTCCTCGCGCTCGTCCCGTACTTCTTCTTCGGGGGCGCGCTGCGCGTCGTCGAGGACGCCGACAACGCGATGGAGGCGTCGCTGTTCGGCTACCCGCTGAACACGCTGCTCATCAGCCCGATCATCTACTTCACCGTCTTCGCGATCACCCTCGCGGCCGTCGTCGCCGTCGTCTCGCTCCACCGAAACGGCGCGCTCGCGTCGACCGAACGGCCGATCCTGTGGATCGGGGTCGCGCTCAACGTCGTCACCGTGGGGTTCCTCGTCGCGCTCGCGCTCGCGCCGGACACCGTCGTCACCTTCTACGCGCAGGTGATCGGTGTCATCCTGCTGGGTACCGCGGTCACCACCGCGGCGACGTGGTACGCGACGAAGGCGGCGATCCCGTGGGTCCACTCGGGCACCGGCGCCGCCGGCGCCGTCGTCATCGGCGCGCACGCGCTCGACGGCGTCGCGAACGTCGTCGGCCTCGACTACATGGTCGCGCTCGGCGCCGGCCCGAACCTCGTCCCCAAACACCCGGTCAACCAGTTCATCGTCGACACCGCGGGCGCGGCGTGGCCGTTCCTCGTCGTCAAACTGGTCGCGGCGGTGTTCGTGCTCGCCATCTTCGAGGAGGAACTGTTCGAGGAGTCGCCGCGCTACGCGGTGCTGTTGCTCATCGCGGTGACGGCGGTCGGGATGGGCCCGGGGACGCGCGACATGCTGCGCGCGACGTTCGGCATCTGACGCCCGCGGCCCCGACGGGAGTCGGGACGCGGCGGGTCGAAACGCGGTCGGTCAGTTCTTCGGGGTCGTCTCCGCGGCGAACGTCTGTGTCTCGATGATCCCGTCGCGGATCACGAACGTGTCGGTCGCGAACTCGTACACCCGTTCGGGCGTCTCGGCGTGCCAGCGGATGTACGCGACCTCGCCCTCGACCTGCTGTTCGTCCATCGCGAACTCGACCGGCGACTGGGAGAACTCCGCGAAGAACTGCTCGAACAGCGTCTCGATCTCGTCGAGGCCGCGGAACGTCCCCTTCGTGCTCGTGACGACGACCGAGTCCTCCGTGTAGTCGGCCAGCATCTCCTCCATGTCCTGGTCCATGAACGCGTCGAGGTGGTGGGTGAGGACCGATTCGGTGTCGGCTGTGGGGCTGTGAGTCGCCATGGATAACCGATCGGAGAGACGACAGAAACGGACGTATCGGTATCGTCCGGGATGTTGCAGCTTCGGTGCACGGCGACCGACGGGGGTCGCGACGCGGCGACTTACTCCAGGACGACCAGCACGTCGCCCATGTCGACGGAGTCGCCCTCGCCGACGAGCACCTGCGAAACGACGCCGCCCATGTCGGCGACGACGTCGTTCTCCATCTTCATCGCCTCCAGCACGCAGACGACGTCGCCGGCGGCGACCTCGTCGCCCTCGGCGACGTTCACCGAGAGGATGGTGCCCTGCATCTCCGCCTCGACCGTCTCGCCGTCCCCCTCGACGACGACCTCGTCGTCGCCGTCGTCCGCGGCGACGCCGGGGCGCTCCATCCGCCCGGAGCCGCCGCCGGCGCCGTTCGGCGTCGGGATGGCGGGCGCGCCGCGCTCCTCGAGGCTCACCTCGAAGCGCTTGCCGTTCACCTCGACGGTGAACTCCCGCTCGGTCGACTCCTCGCCGTCGTCGGCGGCGGCGTCGCCGGTGCCCCACTTCTCCTGGGCCTCCGCGAACGTCGAGCGGTCGGCCTCCTCGTCGAGGTACTTCGTCGTGTGCGTGCCGCCGACGAAGCGCTCGTCGGTGAGCATCAGGCGGTGGAACGGGACGATGGTGACGACGCCCTCGATGTCGTACTCGGCGAGCGCGCGCCGCGAGCGGGCGAGACACTCGGTGCGGTCCGACCCGTGGACGATCAGCTTCGCGATCATCGAGTCGTAGTCGGTGACGATGTCGTCGCCCTGCCGGAGCGCGTCGTCGAGGCGGACGCCGATGCCGCCCGGCGGGTCGTACGTCTCGAGGCTCCCTTTGTTGGCGGGCGCGAAGTCGTCGGCCGCGTTCTCCGCGTTGATGCGGAACTCCATCGCGTGCCCCTCCAGTTCGACGTCCTCTTGGGCGAACCCGATCTCCTCGCCCATCGCGACGCGCAGCTGCGCTTTCACGATGTCGATGCCCGTCAGCTCCTCGGTGACGGTGTGCTCCACCTGGATCCGGGTGTTGACTTCGAGGAAGTAGAAGTTCGTGTCCGGCCCGAGCAGCTCGCCGTCCTCGCGCTCGAGGTCCTCCTCGACGAGGAACTCGACGGTCCCCGCGTTCGTGTAGTCGGCCGCGCGGACGCCGCGACGCGCCGCCTCGCCGATCTGCTCGCGCAACTCGTCCGACAGCGCGGGCGATGGCCCCTCCTCGATCACCTTCTGGTGGCGGCGCTGGAGCGAGCAGTCGCGCTCGCCGAGGTGGCGGACGTTGCCGTGCTGGTCGGCGACGATCTGCACCTCGATGTGGCGCGGGTTCTCGAGGTAGCGCTCGAGGTACACCGAGTCATTCGAGAAGTACGCCTCCCCCTCGCGCTTGGCGGACCGGAGCAGGTCGGCCGCCTCGTCGGCCGACTCGACGACCTTCATCCCGCGGCCGCCGCCGCCGCCCTCCGCCTTGATCGCGACGGGGTAGCCGTACTCGTCGCCGAAGTCGGTGACCTCCTCGACCTCGGTGACGGGGTCGGTCGTCCCCGGTACGATGGGGACGTCCGCGCCGTCCATGATCTTGCGGGCCTTCGTCTTCTCGCCCAGCGACTCCATCGCCTCGCTGGTCGGGCCGACCCACGTGATCCCCTCGGCGTCGGCGACCTTCGCGGCGAAGTCGGCGTTCTCCGCGAGGAACCCGTACCCGGGGTGGATCGCGTCGGCGCCGGCCTTCCGGGCCGCCTCGACGATCGCGTCCTGGTCGAGGTAGGAGTCGGCCGCGCGGGCCGGGCCGACGTTGTACGCCTCGTCGGCGTAGCGGACGTGCCCGCCGTGTTTGTCGGCCTCGGAGTACACCGCGACCGTCTCGATGTCGAGTTCCTCGCACGCGCGCATCACGCGCACCGCGATCTCCCCGCGGTTGGCGACGAGCACCTTGTCGAACCCCTGGGTTTCGGTCATTCTTGCGAGGTGCTTCCGCAGGGCGTCTACTCAAACCGTCGGTTCGGGACCGGTCACGACGCGACCCGCGAGAGGGAAGTCGCCCGCGGGGGTCCCCACCCGTCCCGTCAGAAGCGGTCGGCTCGCCCGCTCGCGGCCCACGCGTCGGTCGGCGCCCCCGTCGGCACGCGGGCGGGGCGGCCGCCGAGCGCGTCGAGTCGGCCGGCGAACGCCCACCGCTTGCCGTCCCACGTCTCCTCGCCCTCGGCCGCCGCGGCCGCCGCGGCCGCGGCCTCGCTGTCACGGATCTGCGCGCCGACGGCGGCGACGATGGCGGCCGCCTCCTCCGCGTCGGCGTCGTCCGGGAGCGTCAGGCGGTCGGCGAGCCGCGACGGCGCGAGGGCGTCCGGCTCGTCGGCCGCGTCGGGGTCGTCGGTCGCCATCTCAGATCGGGATGTTGCCGTGTTTCTTGTCCGGGAGCGAGTCGCGCTTCGACGAGAGCATCTCCAGGTCGTCGATGAGCCGCGGCCGCGTCTCCGGCGGCTCGAGCACGTCGTCGAGGAACCCCTTGTCGGCGGCCGTGTAGGGGTTGGCGAACTCCTCGCGGTACTCGTCGATCAGCTCCTGACGCTTCTGTTCGGGGTCGTCGGCGTCGGCGAGTTCGTCGTCGTAGAGGATGTTCACCGCGCCCTGCGGCCCCATCACCGCGATCTCGGCGGTCGGCCACGCGTAGTTCACGTCGCCGCCGATGTGCTTGGAGGCCATGACGTCGTACGCGCCGCCGTACGCCTTGCGCGTGATGACGGTCAGGAGGGGGACGGTCGCCTCCGAGTACGCGTACAGCAGCTTCGCGCCGTGACGGATGATGCCGCCGTGCTCCTGGTCGGTGCCGGGCATGAACCCGGGGACGTCGACGAACGTGAGGATGGGGACGTTGAACGCGTCACAGAACCGGACGAAGCGCGCGCCCTTCTCGCTGGACTCGATGTCGAGCGTGCCGGCGTTGACCCGCGGCTGGTTCGCGACGACGCCGACCGAGCGGCCGTCGAGGCGGGCGAAGCCGGTGACGATGTTCTTCGCGAAGTCGGCGTGGGTCTCGAAGAACGACCCCTCGTCGACGACGCGGTCGACGACGTTCGTGATGTCGTACGGCTTGCGCGGCTCGTCGGGGACGATCGAGTTGAGCTCCTCGTCGCGGCGCTCGGGGTCGTCCCACGGCTCGACGCGCGGCGGGTCCTCGACGTTGTTCTGCGGGAGGTACGACAGCAGGCGGCGCATGTGGTCGAGCGCCTCCTCCTCGGAGTCCTCCGCGAAGTGGGCGACGCCGGAGGTGCTGGCGTGCGTCTGGGCGCCGCCGAGTTCCTCGAAGCTCACCTCCTCCCCGGTGACCGTCTTGATCACCTCGGGCCCGGTGATGAACATGTGGCTCGACTCCTTCACCATGAACACGAAGTCCGTGATGGCGGGGGAGTACACCGCGCCGCCGGCGCACGGGCCCATGATCCCCGACAGCTGCGGGATGACGCCCGACGCCTCGGTGTTGCGCCGGAATATCTCCGCGTAGCCGGCGAGCGAGCCGACGCCCTCCTGGATGCGGGCGCCCGCGGAGTCGTTGAGGCCGACGACGGGCGCGCCGACGTCCATCGCCTTGTCCATCACCTTACACACCTTCTCGGCGAACACCTCGCCGAGCGACCCGCCGAACACGGTGAAGTCGTGGGCGAACACGAACGTCTTCCGGCCGTTCACCTCGCCGTAGCCGGTGACGACGCCGTCGCCCATGATCCGCTTGCCCTCCATCCCGAAGGTGTGGGTGTCGTGGGTGCGGAACTGGTCGAACTCGTGGAACGTGCCGTCGTCGAGGAAGTAGTCGATGCGCTCGCGCGCGGTCAGCTTCCCCTTCTCGTGTTGGCGCTCGATCCGGTCCTCGCCGCCCCCCTTCTCGGCCTCCGCACGCTTCTCGCGGAGCTCGTCGATGCGGTCCTCCATCGTCACGGCTGCTCACCTCGGGTCGAAGCGGACATTCGTTGGGGGCAGGTGCGACCACGCGCCCCTTAGGGGTTCCGTAACAGGCGACCGACCGGTCAGGTCCCGGTCAGGAACGCGTCGATCCGCTCCCACGTCAGTTCGACGCGCGCGCCCACCTCGCCGGCCGCGAGCGCCCCGCAGGCGTTCGCGACCGCCAGCGCCCGGTCGCGGTCGCCGCCGTCCAGCGTCGCCGCGAGGAAGCCCGCCGCGAACGCGTCGCCGGCGCCGGTCGTGTCGACCACGTCCGCGTCGAAGCCGTCGTGGGTGTCCGTGCGGCCGCTCGCGCGGTCGTGCACCTCCGACCCCTCGGCGCCGTGGGTGACGACGAGCGTGGCGTCGTCGCGGAGCGCGCCGTACGCCGTGTCGCCGTGTTCGTCCTCGTCGAGCAGCGCCGCCGCCTCCCGGCGGTTGCAGAACACCAGGTCCGCCAGCGGGAGCGTCGCCGAGAAGTCCCGCTCGGCGAACTGCCGGCCGGGCGCGAAGCTCACGAGCGCGCCGTTCTCCCGGGCGCGCTCGGCGAGCGCGGCCGCGACCGCCGGCGGCTGGTTCGTCAGGTGCAACAGGTCCGTCGCGGCCGTGAGCGCCCCGCGGGGGAGGTCGGCGGCCGTGAACGCCTCGTTGGCCCCCTCGTTCGACAGCACCATCACCTCGCCGTCGGCGTCGACGATCAGGTACTTGACGGCCGTCTCGCCGTCGGTGTCGACGAGGTGGGTCCGGACCCCCGCGTCCGTCAGTTCGCGGCCCGCGAGCAGTCCGGACTCGTCGTCGCCGACGGAGCCGAACAGCGCCGCGTCGCAGTCGAGCCCCGCGAGCACGGCCGCGACGTTGGCGGCGCTCCCGCCGCCCGCCTGGTGGCGACGCTCGATGCGCACCTCGCCGTCGGGCGCGGGCAGGCGGTCGACGATGAGCGTCACGTCCCAGTTGACGTGGCCCGCACACAGCACGCGCGGCCGGTCGCGGCGGCCGGCGCCGGCGAGGGCGCGGTCGCCCGAACGGTCGCGGCTCATGCGGACGAGGCGGACCCCGTCGTGCCGTCCGGCTCCTCCCACGGGCGGTCGGCGCTCTCGCCGAACAGCTCGCGCATGAGCGTGACGATGCTCTCGGGCGGGAACTGCCCCGACTCGGTGACGATGGCGTCGACGTACCGCGGCGGCGTCACGTCGAAGGCGGGGTTCTCGACGGCGATGTCGCCGATGTCCGCGCGGGCGTCGTCGGCGATCACCTCCGACTCGTCGCGCATCTCGATCTCGACGGTGTGGCCGGTGAGCGTGTCGGGGTGGAGTTTGATCGTCTGGGCGGCGACCATGATCGGGACGCCGCGCTCGCGGGCGTTGACGGCGAGCCCCGAGGTACCGATCTTGTTGACGACGCCGCCGTCGGCGGCGATGGAGTCGGCGCCGACGAGCACGTGGTCGACGTCGTCGAGGTAGCGGCGCGCGGCCGAGTCGACGACCAGGGTCACGTCGACGCCCATCTCGCGGAGTTCGGTGGCGGTGATGTGCCCCTGGTTGCGCGGGCGCGTCTCCTTGACGATCGCCGACACCTCCTTTCCCTGCCCGACGGCCGCCTCGACGCACGCGAGCGCGTCCGTGGAGTGGCAGTGGGTCATCACCGTGTCGCCGTCGCGGATGCGGTTCGCGCCGACGCGCCCGAGGTCGCGCTGGGCGCGGTCGAGGCGGTCGGTGAAGGCGGTCGTCGCCGCCAGCAGCGAACTCCGGAGCGTCTCCACGTCGTCGCCCGCCATGCGTCCGAGAGTGTAGCGGAGGGCGTTGGGCAGCGAGACGGCCGTCGGGCGGGTGCCGTACAGCCGTCGGCCGGCGTGTCGCATCGTCCGCTCGAAGGCGGCGGGGGTGTCCGCGTCCGTCTCGGCCGCCTGTTCGGCGACGGCCTCGGCGGCCGCGCGGGCGATGGTGGCGGCGCCGCGGATCTCCATCGTCGCGATGTCGTCGGCCGTCGCCTCGACCGCCTCGGCGAGCGGGGGTCCGTCGGTCATGGCGCCGACGTTCGCGGCGGTGGGTTATCAGTTGTCGGGTGTCCCGGCGTCAGTCGATCCGTCGGACGACGGCGACGAGTGCGACACACGCGGCCGCGACCGCCGTCGCGGCGCCGAACCCGGGGACGAGCGTGTCGGTCCGGCGGTCGATCGTGGTCGTGTGGATGTACGGCGTCGGACTCGTCGTCTCCGTCGGCGTCACCGCCGCGTCCGCGGCGACGACCCGCCCCTCGACCTCGGCGACGGTCGCGTCGTCGTACAGGACGGTCACGGAGAACGTGTCGCCGGGAGCGTGCTGGGAGAAGTCGTGCCCGATCGCGAACGTGCCGTCCTCGCGAACGGTCGCCTCCTCGGTGGCGATGAAGCTCGGCTGTGTCTCACCCGTCGACCTGAGTCGCACCGTCACGTTCGTCCCGGGGTCGAGGTCGGTCGTCCCCTCGATCGTCGCGTCCTCCGCCGCGTGGACACGGACCGTCCCGTTCACCGTGGTCACCTCGGTGGCGCCTTGGGCGGCGGCGACGCCCGCGACGCCGACGGCCGATACCGCGAGGACTGCCACGAGGACCAGTGTCGTCGTTTCCGTCGGTCGCATGTGACACTCGAAGGGTCGGACCGGTGTCAACTAAACACGACGAAGGCTCAAACGCGAGCTTTCGTCACCGTGCGAACCGTCCGCACACGGAGAGGCGCCCGACGTGGCCGGCCCTCGGGGCGGGTCTCCACCGGAGCGGCCGCGCGCCCCGCGTCAGTCGTCCGCCGGCGCGACGTCGCCGACGGCGGGCACGTCGATGGTGCCGGCGTCCAGTTCCTGTTCGACCTCGCGGGCCGCCTGCACGAGGTTCTCCATCTTCCCGTACGCCGCCTCGCGCGGGAGCAGTTTCAGCCCGCAGTCGGGGCTGACGGTGAGCTTCTCCGGGGGGACGACCTTCAGGCCCTGCTCGATGTTGGCCTTGATCTCCTCGACGGACTCCACCTCGGCGACGTGGGCGTCGACGACGCCGAGCGCGAGGTCGGGCGCGAACTCGCCGTCGGCGAACGTCTCGATCTGCTCGTAGTCGTCGTTGCACAGCTCCACGTCGAACTCGTCGATCGGGTAGTCGTTGATCTCGGGGTAGACGCGCGAGTAGTCCCCGTAACAGACGTGGAGGCCGATACGGACCTCGTCGGGGATGTCCGCGACGATGCGTTCGAGACACTCGCCGACGATGGCGTGGTCGTCCGGCGTCGTCGCCAGCGCCGGCTCGTCGATCTGGATGTAGCGGGCGCCCGCCTCGACGAGCTTCTCGATCTCCTCGTTCACCAGGTCGGCGAGGTCGTACGCCAGCGCCTCGTCGTCCGGGTACGACTCGTTGAACGCCCAGTTGGCGAGCGTGTACGGCCCCGTGATCGGCACCTTCACCGGGCGCGTCGCCACGTCGTCGACGAACGCGAACTCGTCGACGAGCCACGGCTCGTCGTACGCGACGTCCTCGACGACCGACGGCTTGTCGAAGTAGTTGTGGCCCCACACCTTCACGGGGCCGTTGAACTCGTAGCCGTCGATGCGTTCCGCGAAGAACTCCACCATCTCCTCGCGGCGCATCTCGCCGTCGACGACCGTGTCGAGGCCGGCGCGCTCGTGCTCGTGGGTGATCACGCGACAGGCGTCGTCGGTCGCCTCGGCCCACTCCGCGTCGCCGAACTGGTGGTCGTCGTCCTCGAAGCGGTCGCGGGCGCGGTTGAGCCACTTCGGCTTGGGGTACGAGCCGACCACGGTCGTCAGCAGGAAGTGGTCCGTCTCGTGCCCTTCGGGGCGGAACTGCTCGCGGTTCCCGGGGTTGCGGCTCACGCCTCCACCTCCGTCTCCGCGACGTCGGCGTTCGCGATCCCGGCGGCCTCCGCGAGCACCGACAGCTTCGCCTTGTGTTTGTTCACGGGCAGGTAGAACGTCTCGGTGTTGGGGGTCACGTAGGTGGTGTCGAACTCCTGGGCGGGGATCTGGTCGTCGACCCAGTCGACGCGCTCGGCGACCGTCTCGGGCTGCTCGACGAGCGTGTTCTGGCCGTCGACCAAGCCGAGCGCGATGTCGTCTTTCGTGCCGAGCTCGTTGACGCACTCCAGGTTCGCCTCGCGGTCGGCCGCGACGAAGTCGAAGCCGACGGCGTCGACGTCGGCGTCCATCAGGTGTGCGTACGCCTTCTCCTCGAACGCCGCCCAGTACGTCTGGACGACGACGTCGGCGTCGGTCGCGCCCGCCACGCGGTCGATCGTCTCGCTCGCGAGCTCGTTCAGGTCGTCGTCGGGCGCGTTCGTCACGAACGACGGCTCGAGGAGGAACAGCGTCTCGTGGGCGGGGAACGCCTCCACCTCGCCCGCGAGGAACTCGCCCACGGCGTCGAGGAACGCCGCCTCGTCGCCGTAGTGTTCGTCGGTCGCGAGGTCGGCGAGCGTGTACGGGCCCGGGAGGACGGCCTGCAGCGCGTCGTCGTCCCCGAGGTGGGCCGTCGCCGCGGTCAGTTCCGCCGCGACGTCACCCGACGCGGCGAGGTCGTCGACGACCCGGGGGTCGCGGTAGAAGTTGTTGTTGTCGTAGTAGCGGACGATGCCGCCCGTCTCGACGCTGTCGTGGACGGTCAGCGGGTGCGCCAGCATATCGTCCCACCGGCCCTGCCCCTCGACGATCCGGCCCAGGCCGGCCTCGCGTTGGTCGGCGACGACCTCGGCGCGGACGTCGTCGTACACGTCGGTGACGGCCGCCCCCTCGGCGCCGTCGATGAGGTCGTGTTTCTGGTGCCCCTTCAGGTCGGAGAGTTCCCCCTTCGCCCAGTCCGGGAGCGGATACAGTCCCGGAGTGGTCGCGACTACGTCGGTCATCGCTCACGGCTACGAAATGCCGACGCATAATACTTGTCGTTCGGGTTAATGTCTCACGGTAATTCTTCGGCCTCACTCCCGGTGTCGGAGCGCGAGGATCGAGAGCGTCTCGAACGGGTACGACTCCTCGGCGACCGTCTCCGCCCGGAAGCCGGCGTCGACGGCGTACTCGACGACGTCGGCGAAGCCGGTCAGCGAGGAGACGAGCAGCAGCGCCACGCCGTCGGGCGCGAGCGCGCGCGGGAGGTCGTCGAGGAACGGCTCGATGAGGTCCCGGCCGGACTCGCCGCCCGACAGCGCCGCCTCCTGCCAGTCGTCCCACTCGTTGTCCGGGTCCGTCGGCAGGTACGGCGGATTGAACAGCACCGTGTCGAGGGCGCCGTCGCGGAACGGGCCCAGGAGGTCCGCGCGGACGGCCTCGACGCCGCGGTCGCGCGCCCGCCGGGCGGCGTGGGGGTTCACGTCGCTCCCGATCACGCGCGTCGCGTCGGACTCGGTTCGCACCCTCTCGGCCACCCAGCCGGAGCCGGTGCCGACTTCCAGCGTCGCCCCGCGGGCGTGCTCGACCGCCGCCTCCGCGAGGAGGCCGGAGTCCTCCGCGGGAGCGTACACGGGCGCGTCGAGCCCCCGCCGGGCCGCGAGGGAGTCGCGAGTGCTCGTGTCGCGCGTCCCGTCGGACCGCGGGGCGTCCTCAGGCACCGTCGCCCCCGCGGTCGCCGCCGTCGGTCTGCGTGTTCGCGGCCGACCCGCGCGCGGCCGGGAGGTCCTCGCCGCCGGCGACGCGGAACCCGCCCGTCTCGGCGCGCCCGGACAGTTCGCGCTGCGGGTACGGGATCTTGATGCCCGCGTCGTCGAACGCCTCCTTCACCGCGAGCGTGACCCGCGTGCGCGCCTTCCACATCTTCCGGGCGCTGGGGTTGTCGATGAAGAAGCGCAGGCGGAGCCCGACCGAGGAGTCGCCGAACCCCGTGAGAACCACGTGCGGGTCCGGCTGGTCGAGCACCAGGTCGTGCCCGCGCATCGCCTCCTCGGCGATCGCGGCGGCCTCGTCGACGTCGGTGGCGTAGTCGACGCCGACGTCGAGGTTGAGCCGGAGCCGCCCCTTGCGCGAGCGGTTCACGACCTCCGTGTCGGTGACGACGTCGTTGGGGATCATCACGTACTCCTCGTCGAACGTCCGGATCTGGGTGTTGACGATGGTGATGTCGGTGACGACGCCCTCCTGGTCGCCGATCACCACCCAGTCGCCCAGCTCGAACGGCCGGGAGAACAGCACGACGAAGCCCGCGAGCACGGCCCCCAGCGTCTGCCTCGCCGCGAGGCCGAGCACGATTCCCGCGAACCCAGCGCCGACGAGGAGGTTGCCGGGGTTGACGCCCCAGACGGTGAACACGATCAACAGCGCGACCGCGTACACGCCGACCTGCACGACGTGGTGGGTGATCTCCGTCTGGTGGTCGGAGAGCGCCCCGTTCCGCCGGCCGAAGTCGCGGATCCCGCGCTTGGTCAGCCGGGTCGTCGCCGTCGCGAGCACGAGGATGGCGACCGTCAGGACCGTCCGGACGACCGCTCGCCCGGTGACCGTGTCGGTCGGGAGGACCCCGACGGCCAGCCCGACGCCCCGCCAGACGACGACGAGGAACAGGCCGAACGCCACGATCGACGTCGTGACGACCCCCGCCCGGAGCGACTCGATCAGGAGGTCGCTGTCGTCGGTGCGGGCCTTGAGCCACGGGCCGATCTGCCGGACGGCCACGACGACCGCCGCGAGGACGATCACCGCCACCAGCGACGCGAGGGCCCGCGATTCGGGCGTGGGGAACGCCGCCTGGATCGCGTCGACGAGCGCCGCGAGGCTCTCGATGACCGGGCTCGGCTCGGACGCGCCGCCGTCGGTCTGTGTCACTGTCCCGGGCCGACCTCGGTCGTCTCGGCGGCCAACTCCGCGAGCGCGGCGAACTCGGCGGGCGGGAGGTCGCCCGGCCGCTTCGACAGGAGCGCTTCGTCGGCGGCGGCGACGACCGCGTCGCCGTCGGCGAGGCCGGAGATGTGGACCGTGTTGCGGATCGCGTTGCGCACGGTCTTGCGTCGCTGAGTGAACAGCGCCTTCACGAACCGGAGGAAGAACGCCTCGTCGTCGACCTCGTAGTCGGGGTCACGGGGGACACACCGGACGACCGCGCTGTCGACGCGCGGCTGCGGGTCGAACGCCTCCGGCGGGATGCGCTCGACGATCTCGACGTCGGCGTAGTGTTGGGTCGACACGGACAGCCGGCCGTACTCGGGGGTCCCCGGCTCGGCCACCATCCGGTCGGCGAACTCCGCCTGGAACATCAACACGAGCGGCTTCCCGAGGGGGAGGAGCCGGAACGTCACCTCCGAGGAGACGCCGTACGGGAGGTTCGAGACGGACGCGGAGAAGTCGGGGAGCTCGACGTCGAGGGCGTCGCCGGCGACGACGTCGAGGGCGCCGGCGGCGACCGCGTCGGCGAACTCCTCGCGCAGGAACGCGGCGAGGTCGCGGTCGCGCTCGACGACCGTGACCCGGTCGCCCGCCGCGAGCAGTCGGTCGGTGAGCGCCCCCGTCCCGCCGCCGATCTCCAGCAGGTGCGAGCGGTCGGCGTCCGCGGGGAGGTAGCCGGCCAGCCGGTCGAGTACGCGGTCGTCGACGAGGAAGTGCTGGTCGCGGTCGGGGTCGCCGCGCACGCCCGCGCGGCGCCGGAGGTCGTCCGGGTCGCGGAACTCGGGGGTGGCGTCGGTCATTGGCCGCCGTTCGCGGTCGACGGGTGTAAAGCCGTCCATAGCCGGACGCGCCGGACGACGGGCCGCCGCCGGGACGGCGGCGTCGGCCTCAGGTCTTGTTCGCGGTCGGCGCGTCCACGCCGACGAAGATCCGGTACTTCAGGTCGTCGTCGCGCAGTTCCTCCATGACGCGCTCGACGAGCGTCCCCTTCGGGTCGTGGAGGCCGGAGACGCGCTCGCTCACGTCCGCGAACGACTCGAACGGGCCGCGCTTGCGCGCCTCGAGGACGTTGTTGCGCAGTTTCTTGCCGATCCCCGGCAGGAGGTTCAGCTGGTGGAGGCGGAGGGTGATCGGCTCGGCGTCGTTGTAGAAGTCGACGAACCGGCGCTCGTTCGACTCGACGATGTCCGCGACGACGTACTCCAGTTCTTGGCGCGCGCCGCGGTTGAGGTCGTCGTACCCCACCCGTCGCGCGCGTTTGATCCCGTCGGCGGTGGTCGGCTCGATCCGGACGAGGTCGTCGATGCCGAACTCGGCGTCGTCGGTCAACTCGAACTCGAACAGCCGGAAGTCGCGCTCGCCGAGCCCGTAGGCGACCGCCGGGCGGCGGTGCTGGGGACGGTCGTCGTCGGCGCGGCCGTGCGGGAGGTACTCGAGGACGTACGCGTGGACGGCGTCCGACTCGGGGTCGTCGTCCGCGCTCGCCCCCTCGGCGACCGCGGCGTCCGACGGCCCGTCCGCTGATCCCGGGTCGGTCTCGTCGTTCATACGGGCCGATAGGTCGCCGGAGTTGATAAAGTGTCGTCGCCGTCGCCGCGTCACGGTGACGGCCGCCGAGTCGACGGTCGGGGAGCGGGGGTCGGTTACGCGTACTTCGCGACGACGTCGAGGATCGCGTCGAGCTCGTCGCCGTCGAGCGCGTAGCGCTCCTGTGCGTACACGGCGCGGACCTCCGTGCGGTCGCGCGGCAGCAGGTCGGCGATCTTGTACGCCTGCGGTTCGTCCACCTTCTCCAGCTCCAGCAGCTCTTCGACCAGCTCCAGCGACTCGTCGGGGCCGAGGAACGCGAAGCGGTTGACGTGGTCGACCGCCCGCGCCAGTTCGTAGCGCATCTCGCGGTCCTCGTCGGCCGCGCGCTCCGCCTCGACCGCGCTCAGCAGCTCCTTCGCCTGCGAGACGGTGAGGTACTCCTCGGACAGTTTCTCCTTGAAGATCGTCATCGCGTCACTCGGTCTGGGCCTTCAGGTGCGCGGGCTTGGCGATGATCGTCTTGGCCTTGGAGCCGTCGACGATCTCGACTTTGAACGCGGCGCCCTGCTTGCCCACGACGGTCCCGGTGTGGCCGTTGAAGCGCGGGTGGAAGCGGCCGTCCGAGACCGAGGGGTCCAGCTTGAGGTGGACCTTCTGGCCCTCGTCGAACTCCGCGATCGCGCGCTGGGGCGGCGAGGTCCCGCGGTCGCGCGGGTCGTTCGAGAGCTTTCCACGAGTGCCCTTGAGGGGTCCGTTCGAACTCGGCATAGTCGTGCGAGAGCGTTCTCCTGTCGGGCGTATAAATGGTGCGTTCCGCGGTTCCGGTGTGGCGGTGTCGCACACCGTCGATCCCGGGGCCGTCCGTCGCGGTCCGCCCCGTCGCTACGAGCCGGGACGTGTCGCGCGACGGGGCCGGCGACGTCGACGCCGTTCAGGCGCCGATGTACTCCTCGTTGACCTCCCACTCGCCGCGGTCGTTCCGGACCATGTACTCGCCGTAGTACGGCACCCGGTTCGAGACGACCGTTCGGAACGCCTCGCGGATCTCGGGTTCGGTCATCTCGCCCATCGGCTTCAGGTCGTCGTTGCGGTTGAGACAGCCCTTCAGGTACCCCTCGTGGGTGACGCGGACGCGCCCGCAGTTCGCACAGAAGCCGGCGTTCTCGACGGGGTCGACGATCTCGACCATCCCCTCGCCGCCGTCGTCCCCCGCGACGTAGTACCGCCTGCGGTCGTGCATCTCGCGGTGCTCGACGCGGACCGCGATGTCCGCAAGCCAGTCGTGCACCCGCTGGATGTCGATGTTCCACTCGGGACGCCCCGTCAGCTCGGGCATGTACTCGATGAGCTGGAGCTGGAGCCCGTCGTTCTCGGCGACGTGGTCGACCATCCCCTCCACGTAGCCGGCGGTGTGCTCGAACACGACCATGTTGAGCTTCACCGGCGCGAGGCCGGCGTCGAGCGCGGCCTCCACGCCCTCGATCACCTTCTCGTAGGCGCCCGACTTCGTGATCTCGGCGAACGCCGCCGGGTCGAGCGCGTCCTGCGAGACGTTCACGCGGTCGAGCCCCGCCTCGACGAGCGCCTCGGCGCGCCCCGGGAGGAACGTGCCGTTCGTCGTCATCGAGGTCTCCATCGAGTCGGGGGTCCGACGGACAATCTCCTCGAGGTCGTCGCGCAACATCGGCTCGCCGCCGGTGAACTTCACGGCGTCGACGCCGAACTCGGCGGCGACCTCCAGGAACCGGACGACGTCGTCGGCGGACATCTCGTCGTCCTGCGCGTCCATCGGGCCGCGCGTGTCCCCGAGCCCCTCGTTGTGGCAGTAGACGCAGTCGAAGTTACACCGGTCGGTGAGCGAGACGCGGACCCCGGTGACCGCCCGCCCGAAGTCGTCGACCAGCGGTGTCGGCATTATGTAGATGCGTTCGTTCGTGCGTACTTGAACTTGTGGGACACATCGGCAGATTTGTAACTGTTCGAGGTTACTTCCGACGTATCCGTGGCGATACATCGATCGGCCGACGGCGACGCCGCGGTGGCCCCGTGGGAAACCCTTATTCGGGGCGCTCGCCGACGCGACGACATGGACGAAGCCGCCGTACGCGAGCGACTCGCCGGTGTCGACGACCCGGATCTGGGCGAGGACATCGTCTCGCTCGGTCTGGTGAACGCGGTGCAGGTCGACGACGAGGAGGGCGTGATCCGCGTGTCGCTGGCGCTCGGCGCGCCGTACGCACCGACCGAGACGGGGATCGCCGAGGCCGTCCGCGACGCGCTCGCGGACACCGACTACGCGCTCGACATCTCCGCGTCGGTCGACTCGGGCCTGTCGAGCGAGGAGGAGGTGCTGCCGAACGTGAAGAACGTCATCGCCGTCGCCTCGGGCAAGGGCGGCGTCGGGAAGTCGACGGTCGCGGTCAACCTCGCGGCCGGCCTCTCGGCGCTCGGTGCGCGCGTCGGGCTGTTCGACGCCGACGTGTACGGGCCGAACGTCCCGCGGATGGTCGACGCCGACGAGGCGCCGCGGGCGACCGAACAGGAGACGATCGTCCCGCCGCAGAAGTACGGGATGAAGCTGATGAGCATGGCGTTCCTCGTCGGCGAGGACGACCCCGTCATCTGGCGCGGCCCGATGGTCCACAAACTGCTCACCCAGCTCGTCGAGGACGTCGAGTGGGGCGCGCTCGACTACCTCGTGCTCGACCTGCCGCCGGGGACGGGCGACACCCAGCTCACCATCCTCCAGACGCTCCCCCTCACGGGCGCGGTGATCGTCACCACCCCCGAGGAGGTCGCGCTCGACGACGCGAACAAGGGCCTGCGGATGTTCGGCAAGCACGACACGAACGTGCTCGGGATCGTCGAGAACATGTCCGGGTTCGTCTGCCCGGACTGCGGGGGCGAACACGACATCTTCGGCAAGGGGGGCGGCAAGCGGTTCGCCGCCGACAACGACCTCCCGTTCCTCGGCGGCATCCCGCTGGACCCGTCGGTGCGCACCGGCGGCGACACGGGCGCGCCGGTCGTCCTCGACGACGAGTCGGGCGAAGTGGGCGACGCGTTCAAGATCGTCACCGAGAACGTCGCGAACAACGTCGGGGTCGTCCAGCGGCGCGCGGTGAGCCGGCGGACCGAGCAGCACACGCCGTCGCAGTAGGGACCGGGCGGCGACGGGGCCGCCGTCCGAGACACCGGTTTTCACGAGCAATCGGGGCCGAGCGCGCGGATTCGAACCGGCTTTGTCGCCGGGGCCTCGCATGCGACGTATGAGCGACGACGAGGACGCGCGGCTCCCCGAGGGCCTCCGGGCGGACGACGACCCCGACTGGCAGTTGGCGCCAGACTCCGCGGCCGAGTTCGCCGCCGACGCCGACAGCCGGGAGTTCCTCCGCGCCGTCGCCGAGGACGTGCGCGGCGACTCCAGCGAGTCGAAACAGCTCTCGGCGATCCTCTACCGCGTCTCGGACCTGTACGACCCCGACGAGGACACCTCCCCCGAGGAGATCTACCTGAACGTCCGACGGATCATGCAGATCAAAGAGCGCGGCGGGCTGCAGCGGGAGTAGCGGAACTGTGAGCGACATCGCCGTCCGGACTGCGACGGTCGACGACGCCGAGCGACTCGCGGCCGTCTACCGCAGCGCGTACGCGCGGAACCGCGAGTTGGGCTTCCCCGCGAAAGCGGCGTCGGCCACCGACGCGACGGTGACCGAGTGGATCCGCGACGACCACGTGCTCGTCGCCGTCGCGGAGGGGACCGTCGTCGGCGGCGTCCGTCTGGACCCGGTCGACGACGACGCGGTGAAACTGAGTCGGCTCGCGGTCCACGAGTCGCGGAAGGGCGAAGGCATCGGCGCCGCGCTGGTCGACGCGGCCGAACGGTGGAGCGGGAGACACGGCCACGGGACGGTCCGGCTGACCACGCCCGAGGAGCACCCGTTTCTCCCCGAGTTCTACCGCGACCGTGGCTTCCGGAAGACGGGCGACTACCCGCTGGCGTACCGCGACTACGACGAGATCGTGATGGAGAAGCGGCTGTAACCGGGTCGATGTCGGCGGCGTCGGTCCGAAATGGGTCGGTCCGAAATGGGTCGGTCCGGGGTCGCCGGACCCGTTACGCGGGGCTCACTGGAACGTCCGGCCCAGTTCCGACTCCTGTTCGTCGCGCGCCTCGCGGTTCTGGAACCGCTGTTCGATCTCCTCGTAGCGCTGCTTGGTCTCCTCGGTGACCGAGGGGTTCACCTCCTCCAGCGCCGCCTCGAAGTGGGCCATCGTCACGCGGACGTTGCCCACCGACTCGTTCATCTCCTCGGGCGACACCGACTGGATGAACTCCCGGGTGGCGTTCATCGACGCCTCGCGGCACACCGCCTCGATGTCGGCGCCGACGTACCCCTTCGTCTTGCGGGCGAGCCGTTCGAGGTCGACGTCGTCGGCCAGCGGCTTGTGCTGGGTGTGGACCGCGAAGATCTTGCGGCGGCCGTCCTCCTCGGGGACCGGCACGTGGACGTGGCGGTCGAGGCGGCCCGGGCGCAGCAGGGCGTTGTCGATGAGGTCCGGACGGTTCGTCGTCGCGATGACGACCACGTCCTCGAGCGTCTCCAGCCCGTCGAGTTCCGTCAGGAGCTGTGAGACGACGCGCTCGGAGACCCCCGAGTCGCCGGAGTTGCGGCCGCGCTCGGTCGCGATCGCGTCGATCTCGTCGAAGAAGACGATGGTCGGCGCGTTCTCGCGGGCCTTGCTGAAGATCTCGCGGACGCCCTTCTCGGACTCGCCCACGTACTTGTTCAGCAGCTCCGGTCCCTTCACCGAGATGAAGTTCGAGTCGGACTCGTTGGCCACCGCCTTCGCGAGCAGCGTCTTCCCGGTGCCCGGCGGGCCGTACATCAGCACGCCCTTCGCGGACTGCATGTCCATCGCCTCGAACACCTCGGGGTAGTCCAGCGGCCACTGGATCGTCTCCCGGAGACGCTCTTTCGTGTCCTCCAGTCCGCCCACGTCCTCCCAGGTCACGTCGGGGACCTCGACGAACACCTCCCGGAGCGCGGACGGCTCGATGCCCTTGAGCGCCTCCTTCATGTCGCCGCCGGTCACCTGGATCGACTCCAGCACCTCGGCGTCGATCTCGTCGTCCTCGAGGTCGATCTGCGGGCGGATGCGCCGCAGCGCGTTCATGCCGGCCTCCTTCGCGAGGCTCTCGAGGTCGGCGCCGACGAAGCCGTGGGTCGTCTCGGCGTACTCGTCGATGTCGATGTCGTCGGCCAGCGGCATGTTCCGCGTGTGGACCTGGAGGATCTCCTTGCGACCGTCGCGGTCGGGGACGCCGACCTCGATCTCGCGGTCAAAGCGGCCGCCGCGGCGCAGCGCCGGGTCGATGGCGTCGACGCGGTTGGTCGCCCCGATGACGACGACCTCGCCGCGCTCCTCCAGCCCGTCCATCAGCGAGAGCAGTTGGGCCACGACGCGGCGCTCGACGTCGCCGCCGGCCTCCTCCCGTTTGGGCGCGATAGAGTCCAGTTCGTCCATGAAGACGATCGCGGGGGCGTTCTCGGCGGCCTCCTCGAACACCTCGCGCAGCTGCTCCTCGGACTCCCCGTAGTACTTCGACATGATCTCGGGGCCCGACAGCGTCTGGAAGTGCGCGTCGATCTCGTTGGCGACGGCCTTCGCGATGAGCGTCTTCCCGGTGCCCGGCGGGCCGTGCAGGAGCACGCCCTTCGGCGGCTCGATGCCGAGGCGCTTGAACAGCTCCGGGTGGCGCATCGGGAGCTCGATCATCTCGCGGACCTGTTCGAGCTCGTCGTCGAGGCCGCCGATGTCCTCGTAGGTGACGTCCGGCGTCTCCGCGCCGGCGCCGCCGGCGGTGTCGGCGATCTGCTCGGCGGGCTTCTCGGAGATGTCGACCTCCGTGGAGTCGGTGATGACGACCGTGCCCGACGGCTTCGTGGAGGCGATCTTCAGCGGGACCGCCTGCGAGCCGCCGCCCATCAGCCCGAGGCCGAGCGGGAAGCGGATCGTCTGCCCCTGCGTGACGGGCTGGCCCGAGAGCTTGTCCCGGATGATCGAGCCGACGTTGCCGCGGATCCCGAACTGCTGGGGGAGCGCGATGGTGATGCGCTCGGCGGGCTCGACGTCGGCGGCCTCGACGGTGACGCGGTCGTCGATGCCGACGCCGGCCTCCTGTCGGAGCTGGCCGTCGATGCGGACGACGCCCGTGTCGTCGTCCTCGGGGTAGCCCGGCCAGACGCGGGCGATCGCGGTCGAGTCGCCCTCGATGCGGATGTAGTCACCGCCCGACAGGTCGAGCTCCTCGGCGGCGACGCGGTCGATCGCGGCGAGGCGTCGGCCGGCGTCCTTCTGTTTCAGGGGTTTGACGGTGAGTTTCATGCGATGTGGATCGTGAGTACGCCGTTCTCGATGTCAACGCTTGCGGCCGGGCCGGGGAGCTCGAACTCGAACTCCTCCTCCCCGCCCTCGCGGTCGACGACGACGATCGCGGAGCCGTCGACGGTGTCCACGTGGACGTCGTCGTCGGCCGCGTTCAGGTCCGCCGCCACGACGGTGCCGTCCGGGTAGTCGTACCGGCGGACGAACCGCTCGCGACGGTCGGTAGTGTGTCGTTGAGTCATGCTGTTCCTAACCCCAAGTAATACGCCACAGTATATAAAGATATCGCCGACAAACCGCAATACGGCGACGGGAATCGGATCTGAGAGTCGGCTCGCGGTTCACACCGACCGACGCCGCACCGCGGGACGCTCCCGGCCGATTTATCACGGGTCCGGGACGACTGCGAGTATGCACACCGTCGAACGGCACGGACGGCGCATCGCGTACAGAAGCCGCGGCGGGGACGCCGACGGGCCGGGAGTGGTGTGCGTCCACGGGAGCGGGGGGACCGGGGAGGTGTGGGCCGGCCAGTTCCGGCTCGCGTCCGAGACGACGACGACGGCGCTGGATCTGAGCGGTCACGGCGCGAGCGAGGACGTCGACGCCGAACCCGGCCCGGAGACGCTGGAGGCGTACGCCGAGGACGTCGTCGCCGTCGCCGAGGAGACCGACGCGTCCGTCCTCGTCGGCAACTCCCTCGGCGGCGCGGTCGCGATGTGGGTCGCGCTCGAACACGACCTCCCGCTCGACGGGCTGGTGTTGACGGGGACGGGCGCACGGCTCACGGTGCTCGAGGACCTGCTCGTGTGGCTCCGCGACGACTTCGAGCGCGCGGTGGCGTTCCTCCACGAGCCCGACCGGCTGTTCCACGACGCCGACGCGGAGACGCTCGACCGGTCGCGGGCGGCGATGCACGACGCGGGGCGTGCGGTCGTCGAGCGCGACTTCCGGACGTGCCACACGTTCGACGTCCGCGACCGGCTCGACGCGATCGACGTCCCGACGCTCGCGGTCGTCGGCGAGCACGACGGCCTGACGCCGCCCCGGTTCCACGAGCGCCTGGCCGAGGGGATCCCGGACTGCGAGCTCGTCGAGATCGACGACGCCGCGCACATGGCGATGGTGGAGCGCCCGGCGGCGTTCAACGACGCCGTCCGTCCCTTCCTCGACAGTCTGTAGACGGCACGGCGCCGGGCGCGGGCCGCGACCGCCTCAGTACACGTCGTCGACGTCGTCCTCGACGTGGCTGTGCTCTGCGGCGGGGAACTCGCCGCGCTCGACCTCCTCCCGGTAGGCGGTCACGGCGTCCGACATCGCCCCCCGGAGGTCGGCGTACTGCTTCGAGAACGGCGGCGACCACTCGTCGAGGCCGAGCACGTCGGTGATCACCAGCACCTGCCCGTCCGTCTCCGGACCCGCGCCGATGCCGACGGTCGGGATGTCGAGCGCGTCGGTCACCTGCTCGGCGAGGTTCGCGGGCACGTGTTCGAGGACCAGCGAGAACGCGCCCGCCGCCTCGTGTTCGCGGGCCAGATCGAGCAGTCGTTCGGCCGCCTCCGGGTCGGTCCCCTGCCGCTGGTACCCGCCGAGCTGGTTGACGTGTTGTGGTGTCAGGCCGAGGTGAGCCATCACGGGGATCCCCAGCTCCGCGAGCCGCCGGGTCAACTCGACGGTGTGGGGCCCCGACTCCAGTTTCACCGCGTCCGCGTCGGCCTCCTTCAGCATCCGGCCGGCGTTCTCGATGCTATCGGCCTCGTCGACGCCGAACGAGAGGAACGGCATGTCCGCGACGACGAGCGCGTCTTCGGTCGCGCGCGCGACGGCGGCCGTCCGGCTGTGCATCTCCTCCACCGTCACCGGGAGCGTCGAGTCGTGCCCGAGGACGGCGTTCCCCATCGAGTCGCCGACGAGGATCACGTCGATCCCGGCCTCGTCGACGATCTCGGCCGTCGGCGCGTCGTACGCCGTCAGCATCGTGATGGGCTCGTCGTCCGCCCGTTCGCGGAGGTCCCGCGTCGTCACCATGCGCCCGGCTTGGGGTGGGGTCCGATTAATCCGTGCGATCCCGGCGTCGGCGGGTTCGCCGCGTGATAATCGCGGCACAACGGGTATGTCCGTGGGGGCGCGACCGACCGACCGTGACCGATCGCGGCCTCTCGCCGGTCGTCGGCGTCGCGCTCATGGTCGTCGTCGTCGTCCTCCTCGGCGTCGTCGTCGGGACGCTGGCGTTCGGGTTCGACGACCGGCTCGGCGAGCCGGCGCCGCAGGTGGCCCTCGACGTGACCGCGTACTCGGCCGACGGCGCGGACAACTCCGGGCGGCCGTACATCGAGATCCACCACCGCGCCGGCGAGACCGCCGACGGCACCGAGGTCTTCATCCGCGACGAATCCGGCACCGAGATCCCGTGGAGCAGCGTGTGGACCGCCGGGCCGACGGTCGGCCCCGGGTCGTACGCCCACGTGGACGGCTGCGGGAGCGACGGCGCGCTCGACGTGATCGCCGCGGCGGGACAGACGTACTCCATCGTGTTCCGGAGCGAGGGCCGAACGCTCGTGATCTACGAGGTCGCGGTGCCGTCGCCGCCCGCCGACGTCGGCTGTTGACGCGGCCGCCGACGTCGGTCGGGGCCGTCCGGACCGGAACCGACACGGCTTACACCGTCGCGCCGCACCCTCCGAGCGTGCCCGAGCGCGTCGAGACGACCGACCCCGACGGGGTCGACTACGGCTGGGTGATGCAGGCGACGTTCGTCGTCACCGTCACCCTCGGGTCGGTGCTCGTCGCCGCGCTGTCCGCGTTCGTGGTCCTCCCGACGTGGGCGGCGCGCGCCTCCTTCGCCATCCGCGTCGGCGCCGTGATCTGGATCGTCACCGCCGTGGGCGCGTACTACTACGAGAAGAACGTGCGCGCGGCGTGAGCGGCGCCGACGGGCCCGACGGCCCGTCAGACCCAGCGGAAGTCGACGCCGGCCCGCTCGGCGGTCACCGCGTCGCGTTCGGAGTCGCCGACGAACAGCGCCGCCGCCGGGTCCGCGCCGAGGTCGCGCAGCGTCGCGATCAGCGGCTCGGGGTCCGGCTTGTACGTCGCCACCGAGTCGCGCCCGACGACGCTCCCGACGTGGGGCGTCAGGTCGTGGCGGTCGAGCGCGGTCCGACAGGCGGCCTCGCAGTTGAGCGAGCAGACGCCCGTCGGCACCGCCAGCGGGAGGTGGTCGGCGTGCGGGAGGCGGGCGGACGCCTCCGCGCCGGGCACCTCGTGGTCCGCGAGGACGGCCTCCAGCCCGGGCGGAGCCCCGCGCCGTCGGCGCGTTCCAGCAGGCTCCACAGCTCCGCGCCCGCGGCGTCGTGCCCGTTGGCCTCGAACAGCGCGACCGCGTCGCCGGCGGCGGCCGCCCAGTCGACCGCCAGGTCCACGAGCGTGCCGTCGAGGTCGAACACGACGGCGTCGTACCCCGCGTAGTCTGCCGCCGCGTCCGCGGACGGGTCGCCCGTCATCGGCTCACAACAGCTCCCGCGCGATGATCGTCTTCTGGATCTCGGTCGTCCCCTCGTAGATGGTCGTGATCTTCGAGTCGCGGTAGAACCGCTCGACGTCGAACTCGCTCATGTAGCCGTAGCCGCCGTGGATCTGGACCGCCTCGTTCGTCACGTCGACGGCGGACTCGCTGGCGAAGTACTTCGCCATCGACGCCGCGAGGCGGGGGTCCTCGCCGGCGTCGGCCTGCCGGGCGGCCTCGCGCACGAGCAGGCGCGACGCCTGCACCTTCGTCCCCATCTCCGCGAACTTGTTCCGCACCGCCTCGATCTCGGCGATCGGCGCGTCGAACTGCTCGCGCTGGTGGGCGTACTCGCGGGCCTCGTCGAACGCCGCCTGCGCGAGCCCGACCGCCTGCGCCGCGATCGCGATCCGGCCGCCCGTCAGGGTCTGCAGGGCCGCGGAGAGCCCGCGACCCTCCTCGGTGAGGCGGTACGCCTCGGGGACGCGCACGTCCGAGAACTGCATCCCGACGGTGTCGGAGGCGCGCAGGCCGAGCTTCTCCTCCCTCTTGCCGACCTCGACGCCGTCGTAGTCGGCGGGGACGAGGAACTGCGTGATCGACCCGTCGTCGTCGGCGTCGGTCTTCGCGAACACGATGTACACGCCCGCGCGCTCGCCGTTCGTGATCCACTGCTTCTCCCCGTTCAGGACGTACTCGTCGCCGTCGCGCTCCGCGGTCGTGGTCATCTGCGCGGGGTTGGAGCCGGCGCCCGGTTCCGAGAGACAGAACGCCCCGACCGGCCGGCCGTCGACCATGTCGGGGAGCCACTCCTCGCGGACGGCCTCCGAGCCGAAGTCGGCGATGCAGGAGGCGGCCAGACAGTGCACCGAGAGGGCGGTCGCGACGGCCAACTGGCCGTACGCGAGTTCCTCGTTGACGACCGCGTACGTCGAGCGGTCGGCGTCGAAGCCGCCGTACGCCTCGGGCGTCGTCAGCCCCGTGAGGTCCAACTCGGCGAGGGTGTCCCACGCGTCCTCGGGGAACGTCTCCGTCTCGTCGGCCGCCTGTGCCCCCGGCCGGAGTTCCTCGACGGCGACCTCCCGGACCACCTCGCGGATCGCACGCTCCTCGTCGTCGAGCATCGACGGGGAGTGCCCGTACGCGTCCGCGTTCGCGTGTGCCATACGCCCGCCTTCGGCGCGCGGGGGTTAAGCGTGACTGACCGCCGGGGGCCGCGCGGTCGAGCCGGGGTTAGCGGCCTCCTTGTCGCCGCGAAAGCTGTTCGTACCTTTCCGTCGGGCCGTCGTTCGGGAACACGAATGCGCCTCCCCACTCGCGCCGCGGTCCTCACAGCGGTCGCCCTGCTCGCGCTCGCCCCGGCGGTCGCCGCCGCCGCCCCGGTCCCCGGGACCGGCCCGGGCGACCGGTCCGCCCTCGCGGCGACACAGGAGTCGACCGTCACGCTCACCGTCGCGCTCGAGACCCCCGCGGGCGACCCGGTCGGCAACGCCGACCTCACGGCCTCGTGGGACGGCGGCTCCGCGAGCGCGACCACCGCCGGGAACGGCCGCGCGTTCCTCGACGTCCCCGAGGGCGCGACCGTCGAGATCGGCGTCGACCACCCCACGTACATGCGGAACGACCCCTACGTCGTCGAGGACGCCGCCGAGGAAACGGTCGCCGTCACGGTCCGCGAGCGCGGCGGCCTCACCGTCACCGTCACGGACGCCGGCGGCGACGCGGTCGGCGACACGCGGGTGGTGCTGCGGGCCGACGGCGAGGTCGTCGTCAACGGCCGCACGAACGCCAACGGCGGCTTCACCACCGGCGCCATCGAACAGCGCGAGTACGGCCTCACCGTGGTGAAGCAGGGCTACTACCGGGTGACGCGCGACGTCGACGTCGGCGAGTCGACGCGCGAGTCCGTCGCCGTCGAGCGCGGCTCGGTCACCCTCTCGTTCGACGTGACTGACGACCGCTTCGACCCGGCCGAGCCCGTCGCCGACGCCCGGATCGAACTGGAGACGGCCGGCACCTTCCGCACGCTCGACAACGGCGAGGCGACCGCGCAGGTCCCCGTGAACGCGGACCTCGACCTCGTCGTGACCAAGGAGGGGTACGAGACCGTCGAGCGGACCGTCGACGTCGGCGAGTCGGCGGCGACGATCCGGGTGGACCTCGGCCGGACGCCGGAGCTGAACGTCACCGCCGTGAACACCCGCGTCCTCGTCGGCGGCCGAACCGTCGTCACCGTCGTCGACGCCTACGGCGACCCCGTCGCGGACGCCGCCGTGCTCGTGGACGGCGAGCAGGTCGCCACGACCGGGGGCGACGGCACCGCCACCCTGCGGTTCGACGAGGCGGGCGACCGCACCGTCGTCGCCGAGTCCGACGAGCTGACATCCGGGGAGCTCACGGTGACCGTGGTCCGCGAGCGGACCGCGACGCCCACGCCGACCGCGACCCCCGACCCGACCCCGACGCCGTCGCCGACGGCCGCCGAGACGACCGATCAGGGCGAGACCGGCGTGAGCTTCCCCGGCTTCTCGCCGCTCACGGCGGTGGTCGCCGTGTTGACGCTGGCGGCGCTGTTCGTCGGGTGGGACCGCCGGACCGGCGAGTGACCGACGGAGCGAGTGCCCGGACGAGCGGGTGAGCGCGTGAGCGCTCGGCCGGGCGGTCGTGCCGGCGGGCGACCGCGCCGCCGCCGGCGGCCGGTCCCCGCGCCGGCGTCAGAACTCGCGGAGGAACGCCGCGACCTCGTCCGGGTCGGCGGCCAGTCCGCCGCCCTGCGCGAACCGCGGCGAGCCGCCCCCGCCCCCGCCGAACGCGTCGGTGACGGCGTCGACCACGTCGCCGGCGTCGAGGTCGCCGGCGGAGGCGACGACCACGAACGGGGCGTCCCCGTCACCGACCGCGGCGACCGCGTCGGGACCGTCCGGCTCGTCCACGAGCGTCTGCGCGGCCGCCCCGACGGCGTTCGCCTCGAAGCCGGCGACGACGCCGACCCGGCGCGCGCGTCCCTCCTCCCCGACGGCTTCGAGCGCGCGCAGTCGTCCCACGAGCACCTCCTCGCGGAGCGCCTCGAGGTCCGCGGCGAGGCGGTCGCGCTCGTCGGCAACCCGGGCGACCGCGTCCGGGAGGTCCGCCACGGCGACGCCGAGTTCGCGGGCGGCGGCGCGGGCGCCGCGGTGGGTGTCGGCCCGGCGGTCGATGCCGGCCGGGCCGACCGCGAACTCGACGCGGGTGAGCCCCTCGCCGGGGTTCGAGCGGTCGAGCACCGTCACGGGACCGATCTCGCGGGTGTTCGCGACGTGGGTCCCCCCGCACGCCGCCGCGTCCCAGCCCGCGACCGTCACGACGCGGACCGTGTCGGCGTCGGCCATCACGTCCTCCTCGGTCTTCGTGTTGAACGCCACCGCCTCGTCCCCGCGGGCCTCGTCGACCGGCCGCTCGGCCCACGACACGTCACGCGAGTCCCACACCGCGCGGTTCACGAGGCGCTCAAGTTCGACGAGCACGTCGTCGGTCACGTCGGTCGACGTGCGGAAGTCGACGCGCACCTTCTCGTCGGTGATCCCGAACCCGCCGTAGCCGAGGTCGTCGAGCACCCGCCGGCCCGCGCCGTACAGCACGTGGCTGGCGGTGTGGGCGCGCATGCAGTACGTCCGGTAGTCGTCGTCGACGACGCCCGCGACGGCGTCGCCCGCGTCGAACGCGGGCGCCTCGGCGAGCGTGTGCACCACGCCGTCGGCGCCGGCCCGCACGTCCGCGACCGACACGCCGCCGAGGGTGCCGCGGTCGGCGGGCTGGCCGCCGCCCTCGGGGTAGAAGTACGTCTCCGACAGCGTCACCGCCCGGCCGTCGACCGACTCGACGGTCGCCTCGAACGCCCGGACCTCCGGGTGCTCGGCCGCGAGTGTGTGTCCCATGGCCGCCCGTGGCCCCGGGAGCCGAAAAACGATGTGCCCGCGGCGGCGTCGCGCGCGGCGGGAGACGGGCCGGGCCGGATCGCCCGATCCGTTCCCGGTTCGGCACGGGATCTCGCCGCCGTCCTCCGAGGCCGCCCTCCCTCCGTTCGGCCGGGAAGGTCCGTTAGGTGGGCGGCTCGGCCCGAGACCTCGCCGCCGTCCTCCGAGGCCGCCCTCCCTCCGGTCGGCCGGCCTCGCGTTACTCGTCCACGAGCGTCACGTCGAGCGCCTGTTCGATGCTCCGGACCGTCGACCCGCCGACACCGGCGCGGGCGGCGCGCCCCTCCTCGACGGCGTGGACCTGCTTCACGTCGACGCCGACCTCCGCGGCGAGGTCCTCGGCGGTCAGCCCGGCCTCCTGTCGCGCGTCGGCGACGACGTCGCCGTACCCCTTCACGAGGTACGGCAGGCGGTCCTTCTCGTAGTCGGTGCCCTGCTCCTCCCAGCGGCGGGAGTCGCCGGTGTTGGCGTCCATCGCCTTCGCGACGTTCTGGGCGGCGCGCTTCGTGCGGCTCGGCTCCGCGGCGTCGCGGTTGCCGCCGCCGCCACCGCCACTCCCGCCGCGGCCGGAGCCGCGACGGGCGGCGTCGTCGTCGTGCGGCGCACAGTCCGAACAGACGAGCAGCTTCGCGCCGGCGACGTTCGCCCGCGACAGCTTGGTGTCCTCGCGGCCGCACAGCTCGCACGCGTCGCCGGAGCCACCCCCGCCGCCGCTCCCGGTGGAGTACTTGGCCATGCCCCAGCTACGCGCTCGGAGGGTTAAAAACCGTGTTCCGTCGCCGACATCACGACGGGAGCCCCGCGGTCGCGCTCAGACGACGCGGTTCTCCAGCTCCGGCAGCTCGTCGCCGTCGGCCGCGGCGAGTCGGCGGACGTTCCCCGCGAGGACGTCGGCGACGCGCTCGAAGTAGCGCGGGGTGTGGCCGGCGTTGTGCGGGGTGATGTGCACGTCGTCGAACCCCCACAACGGGTGGTCCTCCGGGAGCGGCTCCGGGTCGGTCACGTCGAGGAACGCCCCGCGGACGTGGTTCCACCGCAGCGCGTGCACGAGGGCGTCCGTGTCGACGACGGGGCCGCGGGCGATGTTGACCAGCGTCGCGTGCGGCGGGAGCGTCTTCAGGGCGTCGCGGTCGACGAGTCCCTCCGTGGTGTCCGTGAGCGGGCACGCGAGCACGAGGTGGTCGGTCCGCGCGAGCGCCTCGTGGACCGCGTCGTAGCCGAACACCTCGTCGACCGGGCCGCCCTTCTCCGGCGAGTGGCGGACGCCGAGCGTCTCCACGCCGAACGGGGCCAGTCGCTCGACGACGGCCGTGCCGATGGCGCCGAGGCCGACGACCGTCACGGTCGAGTCGTACAGCTCCCGGGTCCGGTAGGCGCGCCACTCGCGCCGGTCCTGTTGGCGGGTCGCCCGCCGGAAGTCCCGGGCGAGCGACACGAGCGCCCCGATCACGTACTCGGAGATGTTGGGCGCGTGGACGCCGGAGGCGTTGGTGACGGCGACGCCCGCGGCCTCGAAGGCGTCGAGGTCGAGGTGGCCGGTGCCGGCGTACACGCCGGCGAACAGCTTCAGCGACGCCGCCCCGTCGAGGAGTTCCCCGGTCGCGAACCCCTCGCCGGCGACGGCGTCGGCGGTCGCGACCGCCTCGCGCTCCTCGGCGGGTGTCGACGCGAGGACGACGTCGTGGTCGGGGAGGCGCTCGCGGAGGACGTCGACGAACTCGGCGGCCGGGTGGCCGTGGATCTTCTGTCTGGTGACGACGACGCGCATGCGCCGAGCGACGACCCGGCCCCACTTAGTTACGCCGAGCGTCGGCGCGACCGGCCGACACGGGTCGCGAGGGCTGGGGGGCGGCGGCCGGGGTCCGGCGGCGGTTCAGGCAATCGGCCCGTCGTCGTCCGCGAGTCGGCCGAGCGCGGCCGCCCCTCGTCGCCGGCGCCGGCGACGATCCCTCCAGGAGGTCGCCGGCGACCCCGCCGAGGAGTCGCAGCGTCTCCCGGTCGGCGGCGGCCGGCGGGCCGCGTTCGCGGCGGAACGTCGACAGCGTCCCGACGGCCGCGCCGTCGACGCGGACGGCGACCCCGGCGTACGAGCGCAGGCCGTACTCCAGCGCGAGGCTGTCGGCCTCGAAGCGCGGGTCGGCCGCGATGTCGGGCACCGCGTGGACCCCGTCCTCGAGGACCGTGTACGTCGAGAGGCTGCGGGCGCGGTCGACCGCGGTCGGCAGCGCCCCGTCCGAGCGGCCGACGACGTGGAGGCGGTACTCGCCCAACAGTCCGACCGTGGCCGCGTCCGCGTCGACGGCGTTCGTCACCGCCGTCGCGAGGTCGTCGAGCGCCCCCGCTTCGAGGAGCCGCCCCCTGTCGAGGGAGTCGACGGCGGCGACGCGGGCGTCCTCGCGCTCCGCGACGGGGTAGCCGCGGTGGGTGCGTCGCTCGACCGCGAACTCCGCGGCGGCGGCGACGGCGCTCGGCGCCCGCTCGGGCACGTACTCGAGCGATCGGTCGGTCGCCGCCGGCGCCGTCGGCGTCGCAGTCGACGCGACCGCCCCCGCCCGCGAGCAGGCACGCCGCGTCGGGGTAGCGGTCCCGGACCGCGGCGAACGGGACGACCGGCTCGCTCGGCGTCTCGCCGTCTACCACGACCGCCGCCGGGTAGCCGTCGAGGGCCGTCTCCGGCGCGACCGCGTCCGCGGGCGGGAGCCGGCGGACCGGGACGCGCGACGCCGTCGCGACGCGTCGTGCCCACTCGTCGTCGCCGCTGACGACGAGCAGTCGTTCGGGCCCGCCGTCGACCGTGGCTCCCGCTCCGGCCGCCCCGCGGTCGCCCGTCTTCCCGGCTGTCATCGTCGCGTCCGACACCCGACCCGGGGATAAAACGACGCCCGCAGGTATCGCCGCTGATTGCGGCCGGGGCGTCGGCGTGGATCAGCGGCCGTCGACGACGTCGTTGACGAGGGTGCCGACGCCCTCGTAAGTGATCTCGACCGCCTCGCCGGTCTCGACGAGGCCGGGGTTCGCGGGCGAGCCGAACGCGACGCAGTCGCCCGCGCGGAACTCGAAGCGGTGAGAGAGGTACGAGACGACCTCGTAGGGGTCGAACAGCATCAGTTCGGTGTTCGCCTCCTGTCGTCGCTCGCCGCCGACGTTGGTGTGCATGTCGATGCCCGTCGGGTCGAGGTCCGTCTCGATCCACGGGCCGAGCGGCCCGGAGGCGGTGAACGCCTTGCGCGCGGTGCGGCCCTGTTGGTCGAGCGCGTCGACGTCGTTCATTACGGTGTAGCCACGGATGGCGTCGGGCACGTCCGCGGGGTCGAGGTCCGAACAGGGGTCGTCGATGACGGCGACCAGCTCCCCGGCGTAGGTGAGTTCGTCCGTCCACGCGGGGTACGGGATCGGGTCCCGGTGGCCGACGACGCTGTGGGGCGGTTTGATGAAGAAGTCCGGCTCCTCGGGCCGCTCGTAGTCCATCTGGTCGAGCGTCGCCGCGTAGTTGCGGCCGACGCAGAACAGCGCGTCCGGGTCGCAGGGCGCGAGGAGGTCGGCCTCGTCGACCTCGTACTCGGCGTCGTCCGTGACGAGCGTGCCGTCGCGGTACTCCCCCCTCGCGGACGCCGTCGGCGGTCTGGGCGCGTGCGAGTCGCATGGCTGCGAGTGCGGAGCGGTCGGTGAAAAAGCGTTGTCCTCGCGGCGACGCGGGGGCGGTGGCGAGCGGGGCTCAGCTCCCGACCTGCGTCGCCCGCTCGACCACGTCCGCGCCGTACCGCTCCGCCAGCTCCTCGTGCTGGTCCGGGCGGTGCTCGTACACGTCCTGGAACAGGGTGATGGGGGTCTGGGCGGCCTGATACGTCGCTTCGTCCCACATGCGGTCCTTCTCAAGCGACACCTCGACGCCGTCGATGACGAGCGTCGCCGCCTGCGTCATCGCGATGGCGCCCATCCCGGACTCCTTGGCCGCCTCGAACTCCTCCATCGAGTCGACGATGTCGTCCATGCTCGGGACGTACGACGTCATGTCGAGCAGTTGCTCGCGGAGCTCGTCCTCGTCGAGGTGGTGCTCGTCGCCGCCGACCGTGAGGACGTAGCCGTCGCCGGTGGCCTCGAGCGAGAGGTCGTCGCCGTCGTACACCTGCGTGTCGCCGTCGGCGACCAGTTCCACCTCCTCGCCGTCGACGTCGAGCAGCCACGTCCCCGTGACCGGCGGGAGCGGGGCCGTGTTCGCGACCTCGACCTGGCCGGGCGTGAGCGACCAGATGCCGGTCATCCCCTTCGCGCGGTTGTCCTCCATGCGCTGTTTGTACCCCTCCACGTCGCGGATGTTGTCGTACGGGCCGTCGACGGCGACGAGGCCGGCGGCGCTGGCGCCCTTCGAGGTGTTGTGGCGGAGTTCGGGCCACTCGGGCAGTTCGCCGGTGGGCGTCATCGCCCGCATGTCCTTCGTGTAGTCGACCTCGCCGTCGACGAGCATGAACATCCGTTCGAGGGTGTTCGAGGGCTTGCCCATCTCGTCGCGGATGCGGTTGAGAGCGATCTCGGCCTCGCCGCTCTCGACGATCACGGACATCGAGAGGCTCCCCGCCTCCAGTCCGTGCTCGGCCTCGACGAGCTGGAACGCCTCGTCGGCCTTCTTCCAGTCGTCGATGTCCCCGACCTCGGGGATCACGAAGCCGTCGATGTGCTCGACGGCGCCGTTTTCGGGGTCGGCGATCTCGCGCATGTACTCGAACCCGTTCAGTCGGGTCGTCGGCCGGTCCCGGTGCCACTCGATTCGCGGGTGGATCTCGCCGGGGAAGTCGGCGCCGTGCTCGGCGACGACCTCGACGATGTTCCGCGCCCCCTCGGCGCGCATGTTCGGCGCGGTCGCGTCCTCGTTGTCGGGGATCCACACGTCGGGCGCCTGCATCCCGCGGAGGCTCGCCGCGCGCCGCAGCATCTTCGCCGAGTCGTCGCCCTCCTTGATCGCCGTGGGAGAGGTGAAGAACGTCCGAACGAACTCGCGTTCGTAATTGCGTTGCACACTCATGTCTACCGATTCAGGGGTCCCGGCGAACTATCATAAACGTTCGTTCCAGACACAGTTTTGCCCGGAAGCGACGCCCGCCGCCGGCGTCCAGCGACGCTACCCCAGCGGCTGCACCAACTCGACGGTGTGGCCGTCCGGGTCCTTCAGGAACGCCGTCCGCGCGCCCGCCTCCGGCTGGTCGCCCGGCTCCTTCACGACGCCGTGGTGGTCGATGCGCTCGAACGCGGCGTCGACGTCGTCGACCTTCACGGCGATGTGGTCGTAGGCGGTGCCCTCGTCGAACTCGTCGTCGCCGTCGGTGTCGGACAGCTGGAGTTCGACCCCGTTCTCGTCGGCGACGTACAGGTTCCGGGTGTCGCCGTCGGCGGTCGTGAACTCCCACGAGCGCTCGAACCCGAGGTGCTCCGCGTACCAGTCGGCCGCGCGGTCGGCGTCGGCGACGTTGAGACAGACGTGGATGAACGCCATGCGTTCCACACCCACACGGGCGGGGTTAACCGTTGGCGTCGCCGCAAGGCGCCCGTCGGGAGCCTCGTCACGTGACAACAGCCGACAAAGACTATTTACACGATTGTTCCTTCGGGTACCGCATGGCAACGCAGGAACCGGACGCGTCCCCGCGGTGGGACACGTCCGCCGCCGCGCTGGGGCACGACCGGCCGGACGTGGCGGCGTACGCCGCGCTCGCGTCGGACCTCCGGGAACGGGTCGACGGGGAGGTCCAGTTCGACGAGTACGCGCAGGTGTTGTACGCCACCGACGGCTCCATCTACCGGGCGAAGCCGGCGGGGGTGGTGTGCCCGCGCGACGTCGACGACGTCGTCGCCGCCCACGAGGTGGCCGCCGACCACGACGTGCCGGTGTTGCCCCGCGGGACGGGGTCGTCGCTCGCCGGGCAGGCGGTCGGTCCCGGCTGTGTCGTCCTCGACATGTCGCGGCACATGGACGACATCGTCGCGGTCGACGCCGACGCGAGGGAGGCGACCGTCCAGCCGGGCGTCGTGCAGGACCACCTCGACGCCCGCCTCGCCGAGGACGGCCTGAAGTTCGCGCCCGACCCCGCCTCCTCGGGCCGGGCGACCGTCGTCGGCGGCATCGGCAACAACTCGACGGGCGCCCACTCGGTTCGCTACGGGATCACCGACGCCTACACCGAGGAGTTGGAGGTCGTGCTCGCCGACGGCACCCGGATCCACACGCGCGAGGTGGTGCTCGGCTCCGACGAACACGAGGCGATCATCGACGGCGGCGGGGTCGAAGCCGAGCTGTACCGGACGGTGGAGGGGCTGGTCCGGGACAACGCCGACGAGATCGCCGAGAAGTACCCGAACCTCAAGCGGTCGGTGTCGGGGTACAACCTCCACAAGGTGATCTACGAGACCGACGACGGCGAGGAGGCGATCAACCTCAGCAAACTGTTCGTCGGCGCCGAGGGGACGCTCGGCACCGTCGTCGAGGCGACCGTCTCGCTCGTCTCCAAGCCCGCGGAGACCGCGCTCGCGCTGTACTGCTTCGACGACCTCGTCGACGCGATGGAGGCGGTTCCGGTCGCGCTGGAGTACCCGGTGAGCGCGGTGGAGTTGATGGACGACGAGGTGTTCCGCCTCGCCCGCGAGTCGACCGAGTACGCCCAGTACGAGGAGCCGATCCCCGACGGGACGGCCGCCGCGCTCATGCTGGAGTGGGACTCCGAGTTGGTGGACGACTTCGAGGCCGCCGTCGCCGACACGACCGCGGAGTTCGTCGACGCGGGCGCCGCCTTCGACGTGCTGGAGGCGTACTCCGACGAGGCACAGGGGAAGCTCTGGAAGCTCCGGAAGGCCGCCATCCCGCTCCTGATGAGTCTGGAGGGCGACCCGAAGCCGTACCCGTTCATCGAGGACGCGACCGTCCCGCCCGAGGAGCTCGCGGCGTACGTCCAGGAGTTCGAGGACGTGCTGGAGGCGCACGGCACCTCGGCGGCGTACTTCGCGCACGCGGGGTCGGGGACGCTCCACATCCGCCCGATCCTGAACCTGAAGGACGGCGAGGGGATCGAGACGATGCACTCGATCACCGACGACGTGACGGACCTCGTGCTCGACCACTTCGGCGCCTTCTCCGGCGAGCACGGCGACGGCCTCGCGCGCACGGAGTTCAACCCCAAGATGTACGGGCCACAGCTGTGGGGGGCGTTCCAGGACCTCAAGAGCGCGTTCGACCCCGACTGGCGGATGAACCCCGGGAAGGTGGTGTACGTCGACGGCGACACCGCCGCCGACCGGGGCTACCCCGAGTCGGCCGCCGACACGGACATGCGCGAGAACCTCCGTTACGGCGCCGAGTACCACTCCATCGAGCCGCAGACGGCGCTCGACTTCGACGACGAGGGCGGCTTCTCGCACCTCGTGGAGCTGTGCAACGGCTGCGGCACCTGCCGGGAGACGGAGGGCGACGTGATGTGCCCGACGTACCGCGCCTCGGGCGAGGAGATCCAGGCGACCCGCGGGCGGGCGAACATGCTCCGGGCGGCCATCTCGGGGGAGCTCCCCGAGGAGGAGCTCCACTCCGAGCGGTTCCAAGAGGAGGTGCTCGGCCTCTGTGTCGGCTGTAAGGGGTGTATGTCCGACTGCCCGACGGGCGTCGACCTCGCGAAGCTGAAGGCGGAGGTGAAACACGAGCACCACGAGCGCGAGGGGGCCGGCCTCCGCGAACGGCTGTTCGCCGACGTCGACGTCGCCAGTCGGGTCGGGAGCGCGCTCGCGCCCGTCGCCAACGCGGCGACGAAGCTCCCCGGCGCGCGGACGGCGATGGAGCGGACGCTCGGCATCGCCGCGGAGCGCGACCTGCCGACGTTCACGCGCGACACCTTCCGCAAGCGGTTCGCGCGCCGCGGCGGCGCCGCGGTCAGCGCCGCCGAGGCGGACGCCCGCGTCGTCCTGTTCCCGGACACGTACACCGACTACAGCATGCCCGACGCGGGCATGGCCGCCGTCGAGGTGTTGGAGGCCGCGAACGTCCACGTGCGCGTCCCCGACGACCTCGCGGCCTCCGGACGGGCGGCGTTCTCGACGGGGTTCGTGGAGAAGGCCCGCGACCGCGCCGCCGCGAACGTCGAGACGCTCGCGCCGTTCGTCGAGGAGGGGTACGCCGTCGTGTTCGTCGAGCCCTCCGACGCGGTGATGTTCCAGGACGAGTACCGCGACCTGCTCGACGGCGACGCGGTCGAGGCGGTGTCGGCCGCCAGCTACGGCGTGCTGGAGTACGTCGACACCCACCGGCTGGACGAGGCGATGGCGTTCCGCGAGGACCCGGAGACGGGCGAGCCGCTCGCGTACCACGGCCACTGCAACCAGAAGGCCGTGAACACCGACCACCACGCGGTGGGCGTGCTCCGACGCGCCGGCTACGACGTCGACCCGCTCGACACGACCTGCTGCGGGATGGCCGGGAGCTTCGGCTACGAGGCCGAACACTACGACCTGTCGAAGGCGATCGGCTCGATGCTGTTCGAGACGCACGACGAGAGCCGGGCCGAGGCGATCACCGCGCCGGGCGCGTCGTGTCGCTCGCAACTCGGCGACCGCGAGGAGGCGAGCGGGCAGCCGCCCCACCCCGTCGAGAAGGTCGCGGCCGCGTTGGAGCGGTAGCCCGGACGCGGGCCGCGGGACCGACGGGTCCCGGGCACGTCCGGGGCCGGGAGGGGTGTCAGATCCAGCCTTCGCTGGCGAGCAGTTCGCCGTTGAGGACGGAGGCGCCGGCGGCGCCGCGGATCGTGTTGTGCGCGAGGCAATTGTACTTCACACCCGTGGCCGTCGGCTGCACGCCGCCGGCGACGACCTGCATCCCGTCGCCGCGCATCCGGTCCATCCGGGGTTGGGGGCGTTCGGGCCGGTCGTCGCCGAACACGTGGATGAGCGGCTCGGGCGAGGACGGGAGGTCGGCGCTCGGGAACGACGCCATCGCCTCGCGGACCTCGTCGGCCGAGGGGTCGGCGGCCAGCTCCGCGAACACGTTCTCGAGGTGGCCGTCGATCGTCGGGATCCGGTTGCAGGAGGCGGCGACCTCCGCGTCGTGCAGCGACAGCTCGGCGCCGTCGAACTCGCCGAGGAGCTTCCGGCTCTCCGTCTCCATCTTCTCCTCCTCGCCGCCGATGTGGGGGATGGCGTTGTCGATGATCTCCATCGAGGTGACGCCGTCGTAGCCGGCGCCGGAGACGGCCTGCAGGGTCGACACCTGCACCCGCTCCAGACCGAACCCGTCGAGCGCCGCCAGCGTCGGCACCATCGTGATCGTCGAGCAGTTGGGGTTCTTCACGAGCGCGCCGTCCCAGCCGCGCTCGTCGCGCTGCACCTCGATGAGGTCGAGGTGGCCGGGGTTGATCTCGGGGATGGTGAGCGGTACGTCCTCGGCCATCCGCGCGTTCGAGGAGTTCGAGGAGACGACGTAGCCCGCCTCACACAGGTCGGGTTCGATCTCGGCGGCGACGCCGGAGGGGAGCGACGAGAAGAGGAGGTCGACGTCGTCGGGGATCGCCGCGGGGTCGGTCGCGCGAACGGTGACGTCGCGCACGGATTCGGGGATGGCGGAGTCGAGGCGCCACTTCGCCGCCTCGCTGTACGGCTCGCCCGCGGAGGACTCGCTGGCGGTCAGACAGGCGATGTCGAACTGTGGGTGGTCGTCGAGCAGTTGGATGAACCGCTGGCCGACGGCGCCGGTGGCGCCGAGGATACCGACTCGGTGAGACATTGTGCGCCTCTGTGTCACACGCGGATAAGACGCTTCGGATCCGGGCGAGGACGGCGAGGATTGCCGTAGCCGCGGTTCCTCGATTCGCCCCCGCGGGTCGCCGAGGAACCGTCGGCGCCGCGGCCGCGACGGCGACGGATCGTCGGCCGGGGGGAGCCCGCGGTCGACTCACTCCAGCGCCGCGTCGAACGCCGCCTGCAGGTCGGCCTTCATGTCGTCGATGTGCTCGACGCCGACGGAGACGCGAATGAGACCGTCCGTGAGCCCGGCGGCCTCGCGTTCTTCCTTCGGGATCGCGGCGTGGGTCATCGCCGCCGGCTGTTCGATGAGGCTCTCGACGCCGCCGAGCGACTCCGCGAGCGTGAACACCTCGGTCTCCTCGACGACCGTACTCGCCTGTTCGAGGCTACCGGCGAACTCGAAGGAGAGCATCCCGCCGAAGTCGTCCATCTGTGCGCTCGCGAGGTCGTGTTGCGGGTGGGAGTCGAGGCCGGGGTAGTACACGCGGTCGACGGCGTCGTGATCGGCGAGCCACGCGGCGAGGTCGCGGGCGTTGTCGCAGTGGCGGTCCATCCGGACGGGGAGCGTCTTCGTCCCGCGGAGGACGAGGAAGCAGTCGAACGGGCCGGGCGTCGCGCCCACCGAGTTCTGATAGAAGCCGATCCGCTCGTCGAGTTCCTCGTCGTCGACGACGAGCGCGCCGCCGACCACGTCGGAGTGGCCGCCGAGGTACTTCGTCAGCGAGTGGCTCACGATGTCGGCGCCGTGCTCCAGCGGGCGCTGGAGGTACGGCGTCGCGAACGTGTTGTCCACCGCACAGAGCGCGTCGTACTCGTGGGCGACGTCGGCGAGCGCGCCGATGTCGTTCACGCGCATCAGGGGGTTCGTGGGCGTCTCCACCCACAGCAGCGCGGTCTCCTCGCGCATCGCGTCGCGGACGGCGTCGTGGTCGGTCGTGTCGACGAAGTCGAACTCGAGGTCGTAGTCCTCGTACACCTGCGTGAAGATGCGGTGGGTGCCGCCGTACACGTCGTCGCCGGTGACGACGTGGTCGCCGGCTTCGAGGAGGTTGAGCACGGTGTTGATGGCGCCCATCCCGGAAGCGAACGCGCGGCCGAACTCGCCGCCCTCCAGCGCCGCGAGGTTCGCCTCCAGATCGGTCCTGGTGGGGTTGCCGGTGCGGCTGTACTCGTAGCCGCGGTGGTCGCCGGGGCCGTCCTGCTTGTACGTGGAGTTGGCGTAGATGGGCGTCATCAGCGCGCCCGTCTCCTCGTCGGGCTGTTGCCCGGCGTGGATGGCGTCCGTCTCGATGCGGAACTCGCGGTCGCCGTCGTCGCTCATGTGCGAGCCGAGGGTACCGACCGGTGTGATTCTTCCCATTGCGGCTCGCGCCGCCGCGGCGCCGGAGGCACGGCGCCGGAGGGACGGCGCCGTCGGGCGGCTTCCACCGAACGTGGAACGGTGGACACGCTGAATCGGGGGCGCCCCGAAGCCGGCGGCATGGACCCCGCACAGCTGACGAGGGACGTGTGGCGGGTCGACGCGGACGGGTTCCCGGCCGGGGGAACGGTCGCGGAGCAGGCCCGCTTCCTCCTCCGGTACGCGGTCCTCGCGCCGTCGAGCCACAACACACAGCCGTGGTCGTTCGCGGTCGACGACGACGGCACGGTCGCCGTCCGGGGGGTCGAGGACCGGTGGCTCCGGGAGGCCGACCCGGACAGGCGCGAGTTCCACCTGAGTCTGGGCTGTGCGGTCGAGACGCTCCGGATCGCCGCCGGCCGGTTCGGCCTCGCGTGCCGGGTCGTGACGCCGCCCTCGGGGCCGGTCGTCGCGCGCGTGGAGGTCGGCCCGGGCGGGAACCCGCACCGCGACGTGGCGCTGTTCGACCGGATCACCGAGCGGTACACCGACCACCGCCCGTTCCGGTGGACGCCGGTGCCGACGCCCGTGGTCGAGAGGGTCCGCGACGAGGTCGCCGACTTCGACGTGTCCCTCCGGCTCGTCCGGGAGGAGCGACCGAAGCGCGCGATCGCGGAGTTGCAGGCCGCCGCGGACCGCGCACAGATGGGCTCCGAGGCCTACCGCCGGGAGCTTGGTCGGTGGATCGGGAACGGCGCGCTCGGCGACTCGTGGCCGTTCGCCCGCGTCGGCCGAGCGGCCGTCACCCACCTGAACGTGGGCGGGCGCGAGGCCCGTCGCAACGCCGCGCTGATCGAGTCGGCGCCGGCCGTCGCGGTGCTCTCGACGGCGGACGACGACCGCGGCTCGCGCGTGGCGGCCGGGCGGGCGTTCCAACGGGTCGCCCTCGTCGCCAGCGCGGCGGGGCTCGCCGTCCACCCGATGAGCCAGATCCTCGAGCGGCCGGCCCGCCGCGAGACGCTGCGCGGACTGCTGGACCTCGACGCGCGGCCGCAACACCTGTTCCGGCTCGGGTTCGCCGACGGGAGCCGGCGCCACACCCCGCGGTGGCCCGCCGAGGCGGTGACGGTCGACGGGGGCGCGACCGCGGGCGAGGAGTGAGACGGGGCCGGGGCGGGCGGTCGGACGGATCACAAACACCTTGCCGCCCCGCCCCGGATGTCGGGCCAGTAGGTGGGCTCCGTGACCGAGAAACGAGAATACACCGACGACTACCCCGACAAGACGCTGTACATTCCCGGTCCGACCGAGGTGCGCGAGGACGTCATCGAGGAGATGGCGCAGCCGATGTTCGGCCACCGGATGGACCGGATGACGGACCTCTACACGACCATCGTCGAGGACACCAAGACGTTCCTCGGCACCGACCACGAGGTGATGATCCTCACGGCCTCCGGCACCGAGTTCTGGGAGGCCGCGACGCTCAACCTCGTCGACGAGCACATGCTCGTGGCGACGAACGGGAGCTTCAGCGAGCGCTTCGCCAACGTCGGCGAGCGCCTCGGCAAGACCGTCGACCGCCTCGAGTACGACTGGGGGAAGGCGGTCAAGCCCGAGGACGTGCGCGAGCGACTGGAGGAGCGCGACCGCGACTACGACGTGGTCGGCCTCGCGATGAACGAGAGTTCGACCGGCGTCCGCAACCCGATCGAGGAGATCGGCGACGTCGTCGCGGAGTACCCGGACACGTACTTCGTCGTCGACGCGGTCTCGTCGCTGGGCGGCGACTACGTCGACATCGACGCCCACGGGATCGACGTCATCTTCAACTCCACCCAGAAGGCGTTCGCCATGCCGCCGGGCCTGGCGGTGTGCGTCGTCAGCCCCGAGGCGTACGAGCGCGAGCTGTCGAAGGACTCCGCGTCGTGGTACGGCGGCTTCCAGCGGGCGCTCGACTACTACGACCGCAAGGGCCAGACCCACTCCACGCCCGCCATCCCGGTCATGCTCGCGTACCGCAAGCAGATGAAGTACATGCTGGAGGAGGGCCACGAGGCCCGATCCGAGCGCCACCGCGAGATGGCCGAGTACACGCGGGAGTGGGCCCGCGAGCACTTCGACGTGTTCCCCGAGGCGGGGTACGAGTCACAGACCGTCGGCTGCATCGAGAACACGCAGGGCATCGACGTGGCCGGCACCATCGAGCGAGTCAGTGAGGAGTACGACATGGTGTTCTCGAACGGCTACGGCTCGCAGCTCGGCGAGGAGACGTTCCGCATCGGTCACATGGGCGAACACGACGTCGAGTCGATCCGCCGGCTCACCGACGCCATCGAGGACGTCGCCGGGCTGTGACCGCGCGCGGGCGTCATCCCCCGGCGTCCGTGGGGTTCGACCCGTACACCGCCGGCACCCAGCGCTGGGAGTCGATCGGCGGCCGCTCGTAGTCCGCGCCGCTCTCCCGCGGCGGCAACGGGGCCGGCTCCGGCATCGTGTCCTCGTAGTCGATCCGGCCGAGCAGGTGGGTGATGCAGTTGAGCCGCGCGTGCTTCTTCACCTCGGCGTCCACGACGTACCACGGCGAGTCGTCGGTGTCGGTGTGCTCGAACATCGCGTCCTTCGCCCGCGAGTAGTCCACCCAGCGGTTCCGCGCCTCCAGGTCCATCGGACTGAGCTTCCACCGGCGCTTGGGGTCCTGACTGCGCTTCTGGAAGCGTCGCTCCTGTTCCTCGTCGCTGATCGAGAACCAGTACTTGACGAGGACGATGCCCGACCGCTGGAGCATCCGCTCGAACTCGGGGGCCGACCGGAGGAACTCCTCGTACTCCGCGTCGGTACAGAAGCCCATGACGCGCTCGACGGTCGCGCGGTTGTACCAACTCCGGTCGAACAGCACCACCTCGCCCGCGGCCGGCAGGTGCTCCACGTAGCGCTGGAAGTACCACTGGGTCTGCTCGCGCTCGGTCGGCTTCCCGAGCGCGACGACTTTCACGACCCGGGAACTCGTCCGGCGCGTGATGCGGTGGATGGTCCCGCCCTTCCCCGCGGCGTCGCGGCCGTCGAACAGCACCACCGCGCGGAGCCCCCTGCTCGCGCACCCACATCTGGAGCCGCACGAGTTCCTCCTGGAGCCGGTCCAGCCCCGCTCGTAGTACTTGCGCTTGATCGTCCCGTTGGACTTGTACAGGTCGTCCGCGTCGACCGTGGCCAGCACCGACTCCTCGCCGGGCAACACCGGGTGGGCGCTCATGGTCCGGGAGCCGGGTTCGGTCGAGTAGTGTTGACACGACTCATGGTATCCGATAGCCGCCAGCCCACCATAGCTGTGCGTGACGGCTCCCACGTGGCTGTGGCTGTGCGGGCGGAGTGTCGCCCGGGACACTAACGAGCCGGCGTCATCCCGAGGCGGCGTGCCGCGTCGGCCGGGAAACCCTCGTGCCGGGCGTCCGCGATCGCGGCTCGCGGCGGCCGTGTGTCGCACGCCCGGGTTCTCCGCGCCGTCATCGCACCCTGGCGGGTCTACTGGGGCGGGGACTGAAGGCGTGCGAACCCACCTACTCGGTCGCCGTACAAACCCCTACCGGACCCGTCGGACCTACCGGAGGAACTTCGAGAGCCGGTCGCGCAGCGAGGAGTCGTCGCCGAGCTTGAGGTAGTAGGCGTCGCCGCCGTCCTCGTAGTAGTTCTCGATGCGGCGGACGACCTCGAAGCCGATGTGCTCGTAGAACGACAGCGCCGCCCGGTTGGTCGTGCGGGCGTGGCACGACACCGACCGGTTCTCGTCGGCGACCTCGGCGACGAGGCGCTCGCCGTAGCCGCGCCCCCGGACGCGGGGCGCGACGGCCAGAAACAGGATGTAGCCGTCGCGGCGCGCGGACGAGAACCCGACGAGCTCGTCGTCCTCGACGAGCAGGTGACAGTTCGCGCGGCGATACGCGTCCATGAAGAAGCCGCGCCGCTGTTTCAGGACGCCCTCCAGCTGTCGGATCTCCTCTTTCAGCGCCCACGCGGCCTCGCCGTGTGTGGCGTCGCCCGGGGGATCCACGCGCTTCTCGACGTTGACGCTCACTTCGGAGAGAGCTACTGCTGACGCGCATTTAATTCCACCGTCGCCGGCGGTCGCGGGCCGTCGCGCGGGCACCACCGTTTTATCACCGTCGCTCGTGGGTCGGATAATGCAGCGTTGGTCGGCCCGTGAGATGGGCGGGTCGCTGGTCGGCGCGTTCCGGGCCGCGTTCGTCACGGGCGTCGCCGTCGTGGTGCCCCTCCTCGTCTCGCTCATCGTCCTCGCCGTCGCCGGCCAGTACGTCTATCAGTACCTCGACCTGTTCTCGTCGCTCGTGTTGGGCGTCGGTCCGGACACGAGTTTCGCCGTGGCGACGCCCGCCGGCGTCCTCACGGTGGGCAAGGAGACACTCATCGAGCTGCTCACGCCGATCGTGTTGGTGTACGTCATCGTGGTGATGGGCCTGTTCATCAACACGACGCGGCTGGGCGCGGTCGCGGTGGACTACTTCGACGCCGCCGTCGCGCACGTGCCGGGGATCGGCTCCGTCTACGAGTCGTTCCGGCAGATGTCGGACGTGATGCTGGAGGAAGACACCCAGAACTTCCGGGACGTGAAGCTCGTCGAGTTCCCCCACGAGGGGGCGTACACGCTGGGGTTCCTCACGACGGAGACGCCGCCCCCGCTCCGGGAGCCGACGGGGCACGACCGGATGCTCACGCTGTTCCTCCCGCTGGCCCCCAACCCGGTGATGGGCGGCCACCTCGTCCACATGCCCGCCGACAAGGTGATGGACGTCGACATGACCGTCGAGGAGGGGATCCGTGCGGTCGTCACCAGCGGCGTCGCCGTCTCCGGCGGCTCCGGCGGCGCGGGGGCCGCGAACGGGCTCTCCGAGGAGCAGCTCCGGACGCTGGGCGGCATCGAACACGCCGACCAACAGCTGAACCCCGACGCCGACTCGCCCGACGTCCGCCGCGAGGACGACGTCGACGTCGACCGCGACGAGGAGTGGGACCGGCAGGTCGCCCCCGAACGGTCGGGCACCCCCACCGACATCGCGCGGCGGACCCGCGCCCAACGCGAGGAGCCGCACGAGGAGCCGTCCCGCGACGAGGAACGACAGCCGTACTCGCTGTACGGCGGCGAGGAGGCGACGACGACGCCCGCCCGGGAGGCCGGCCGGTACGCCGCCGAGACCGACGAGACGGAGACGCGGCCGGCGCGGGAGGCCGACCGCGAGGCGGCCGACCGCGAGTCGCCGTCGGAGCGCCCCGAGCGGGCGGGCGATCGACCCGCCGGCGAGCGCGAGGAGACCGACGCCCGGCCGGAGACCGTCACCGAGGCGGCCGACATCGGCGAGGCGCGCGACGGGGACCGTGACGGGTAGGTTATCCCGGCCGACCACGAACGACACGGCGGACCAGTGACCGACGACCCCGACACGGTCGCCGACGGCGGCGCCGACGGCGACGACGGCCGGTTCGAGCTTCGAGACCACACCGCCGACGTCGCGGTGGCCGCGACGGCCGACTCGCTGGGGGGCGTGTTCGCGGCGGTCGCGAACGGGCTCACGGCGGCGATGTGCGACGAAGTCCCCGACACCGGGGAGCGGTTCCCGATCGAGGTTCGCGCCGAGTCGCCGGAAGCGGCGCTGTTCGACTACCTCGACGAGTGCATCTACGAGCGCGACGTCCGGTCGGTGCTCCCGGCCGACCACCGCGCACGGGTTGGGCCCGTCGACGGCGAGTGGGTCGTCGAGGCGTCGGCGCGCGGCGTCCCGTTCGCCGACGTGGTCGCCCGCGACGTGAAGGCCGTCACCTACTCCGAGATGGAACTCGCGGAGACGGCAGACGGCTGGCGGGCGTACGTCGTGTTCGACGTGTAGTCGTCGCCACAGCACTTAGGCCCGAGCCGGCGCAACATCCGGGGATGGAGACTGCACCCCGTGTTGGCGGCCGACTCGTCGGCGCGGCGGCCGCGCTGGTCGCGACCGTCGGCGTCGCCGCCGCCCACGTCGAGTACGTGACCGACGCGAGCGAACGGGGCGACCCCGTCGCGTTCGTGGTCGCGGCGCTGTCTGAGCCGACGGTCGTCGCGCCGCTCGCGTTGGGCGGCGTGGCCGTCGTCGCGACGATGGTCGGCTACTTACGCGTGCGGCCGCTCCGGGCGGACGTCACGGCGATCCGCCGCGCGCTCGCCGCGTACACCGATCTGCTCCCGTGGCTGCTCCGGCTCGCCATCGGCCTGCCGATGGTCGGCGCCGGGTTCGCGGGCTACCTGTTCACGCCGCTGGTGACCGCCGCGGACACGGCGATCCCGATCCGGCTGTTCGGCGTGGCCGTGGGGTTCGCGCTGTTGTTCGGGCTCGCGACCCGTTTCGTGGCCGCGGCGGCGCTCGCGTCGTACCTGCTGTTGCTGCCGTCGCACCCGTCGCTGTTCTTCGCGTTCGAGTACAGCGCCGGCCTGCTCGCCATCGTGCTCGTCGGCGGCGGACGCCCGAGCGCCGACCACGTCATCGCGCAACTGGCGGCGAACGAGGAGACCGTCTACTCCCGGTTCGACCCGTTCTACCGTCGGCTCGCCGTGCCGGTGGGCGAACGGATCGACCCGTACCGGCGGTTCGTCCCGACCGTGATCCGCGTGGGGATGGGCGTCGTCTTCGCGTACCTCGCGTTCGCCGAGAAACTGCTCGCGCCTGCGCGGGCGCTGGCCGTCGTCGAGCAGTACGGCCTCTCGACGCTGACGCCGGTGCCGCCGGAGCTGTGGGTGCTCGGCGCCTCGCTCACCGAGCTGTTCCTTGGCGTGTTGCTCGTCCTCGGGCTGTTCACGCGGGCCTCCTCGGCGGCGGCGTTCGTCGTGTTCACCACGACGCTGTTCGGCCTCGCCGACGACCCGGTGTTGGCGCACATCTCGCTGTTCGGCCTCGTGTCGGCGCTGTTGGTCACGGGCGCCGGCCCGCTGTCGCTCGACGCCGCGCTGTTCCGCACGCCCAACGAGATGGGCGTCCCCCGCACCGGGAAGGGGGCCGTGCGGGCGGCCGCCGGGGGCGACGCCGACGGCGAGGGGACGCGCACGGACGGCGGCCCGTCGGACGCCGACCGGTAGTAACGCTATTCCGTCGGGGTACGGGAGGTACGGGTATGACCGACACGCCCGAGACCCGCGAGTTCGACGGGGTCGAACTCCGGAAGGTCCGCGAGTTCGTCTGGGAGATCCCGCAGTCGGGAGGGATGAACGCCCCGGCGCGAGTGCTCGCGAGCGACGCGCTCCTCGACCAGATCGCCGACGACAACACGCTCCAGCAACTGCGGAACTCGACGCACCTCCCCGGGATCACGAAGTACGCCGTCTGCATGCCCGACGGGCACCAGGGGTACGGCTTCCCCGTCGGCGGCGTCGGCGCCACGGACACGACCGACGGCTGCATCTCGCCCGGCGCCGTCGGCTACGACATCAACTGCGGCGTCCGGATGGTCCGGACGAACCTCACCTACGACGACGTCCGGGGCACCGAGGAGGAGTTGGTCGACAGCCTCTTCGCGAACGTTCCCTCCGGGCTGGGCGGCGGCGGCGTCGTCGAGGGCGACGCCGACACCGTCGAGGCGATCCTCGAACGCGGGATGGAGTGGGCGCTGGAGGAGGGGTACGCCACCGAGGACGACCTCGCTCACTGCGAGGACGAGGGACGCCGCCCGGACGCCCGCCCGGAGTTCGTCTCGCAGAAGGCGAAGGACCGCGGGCGCAACCAGATCGGGAGCCTCGGCTCGGGCAACCACTTCCTCGAGGTGCAGCGCGTCACGGACGTGTTCGACGGCGAGGTGGCAGAGGCGTTCGGGCTCCGCGAGGACCAGATCGTCGTGTTGATCCACTGCGGGTCGCGCGGGCTCGGCCACCAGGTCTGCACGGACTACCTCAGACGGATCGAGAAGCGTCACGGCGACCTGCTGGAGCGGCTCCCCGACAAGGAACTCGCGGCCGCCCCCGCCGGCTCGGAACTCGCCGACGAGTACTACGGCGCCATGTGCGCGGCGATCAACTTCGCGTGGGTGAACCGACAGCTCATCACCCACCGGACCCGGCGCGTGTTCGAGCGCGTGTTCCGGATGGACGCCGACGAGTTGGGGATGGAACTGCTGTACGACGTCGCCCACAACATCGCCAAGCGGGAGGTCCACGAGGTCGGCGTCGACGCCGACGGGACGGCGGTCGCCGAGGCGGACGCCGTCGACCACGAGGAGCGCGAACTGTACGTCCACCGTAAGGGGGCGACGCGCGCGTTTCCCGCCGGCCGCGAGGAGGTGCCGCCCGCCTACCGCGACGTGGGCCAGCCCGTGATCATCCCGGGGAGCATGGGCGCGGGCAGCTACGTGCTCGTCGGCGGCGCCGAGTCGCTGCCGGAGACGTTCGGCTCGACCGCCCACGGCGCCGGGCGGGTGATGAGCCGGACGGCCGCGAAACAGGAGTACTGGGGCGAGACGGTGCAGGACGAACTCCGCGACCAGGACCACATCTACGTGAAGGCGCAGTCCGGCGCGACCGTCGCCGAGGAGGCGCCGGGCGTGTACAAGGACGTCGACGAGGTCGTCCGCGTCAGCGACGCGCTCGGTATCGGCGACAAGGTCGCGCGGACGTTCCCCGTCTGCAACATCAAGGGGTGAGGCCGGCCGAGGCGGAGGGAGGGGCTGACAGGCGACGCGGGGGCAGTTCACGGCGCGGTGCGTCGCACACCCGCGGAAGCGCCGTGGCGAGGGTCATCGCACGGCCCCGCTGGCCCCGGCTTCCCACGAAAACGTTCGGGTGGCCGTTCCGGGGACGCCACCGCCGCCCGCGACGACTACGGCCGCGCCCTCAGTAGAAGCCGCCCGTCGGTCCCGACGGGCCGTCCGGTCCCCGCGGGGCGTCCGGGCCGCGGCCCTCCGCGAGTTCGACCGTCTCGCCGTCGGTGGCGGCGCGTCGCGGGTCGAGTTCCTCGCCGTCCTCGAACTTCACGAACGAGAGGTAGAAGCGTTCGCCGCAGCCGTCGGCGCCGTCGTCGGCGGGCGCTGGCGACTCGCCGCAGACGAACGCGACGCCGTCGGCGGCGCCGTCCTCGAACGGCTCGTCGGGCGCGGCGTACGTCCACCCCTCGAACGGGTACGGGGTGACGGCCTTGTCCGAGAGGTAGCCGTCGCGCTCCAGTTCGACGAGCGTGCCGCAGTGTGGACAGTAGTAGCTGACAGGGTACCCCATACGGGTACGACGGGCGCCGCGCACTTGCGGCTGTCGCCGGCGACGACGGGGGTGTTCGCGCGGCCGGGAACGCGGACTTGAAGCCCCCCGGACACGAGGATCGGGCAATGACACCCGAGGAGACGGTTCGGGCGTACTACGACGCCCTCCGCGCGGGCGAACCGCTCGCGCCGTTCTTCGTCGAGTCGCCCGCGACGGTGAAAGTCGGGATCGGCGAGCGGTTGGTCGGCTACGCTGACGTCGCGAACGGCCTCCGCGAACAGACGCGGACGACGGACGACTGGGACGTCGAGAGCCACGACCTCCGCGTCGTCGAGCGGGGGGCCACGGCCGCGGTCAGCGACGCGGTGACCCTCTCGTGGTACGACACGGAGGCGTTCACCGAACGGACGTACGAGACGCGGTGGAGCGGGACGCTCCTGCCGAGCGACGACGGCTGGGCGTTCGCCGGGATGCACGTCTCGACCGCGACCGACCGGGACCGCTGATGGTCGGGCCGAGCATCACCAAGGAGGAGCGCGATGCCACGAACCGCCGGCTCAAGATCGGGCTGGTGGTCCTCATCGGGATCTCCGGGGGCCTGGTGTCGCTCCAGGTCGACCCGACGCCGGCGCAGTTCGCCGCCGCCGTCGGCGTGTCGTCGGTCCTCGGGTTCGCGCTCACGTGGTTCGTCGTGCGCACGCTCCGGGAGTTCTCGCCGAAGCGGTGAGCGACCGCCGCCGGCCGGCGGCGCGTCGGGCCGCGACCCCGTCGGCGGGGCTCAGGCGACCCGGCGGATCCACGCGCCGGGGTCGTCGAACTCCGCGTCGGTCGGGAGGTTCTCGGCCCGCTCCCACACCAGCGACGCGGTCCGGAGGTCGGTCTCGTCGGCGACGGCCGCGAAGAACGCCGCGCCGCGCTCGTACTGGCGCCGTTTCATCCCGAAGCCGAGCAGCCGCTTCAGCAGGTTCGTGATCGGGTCGCCGCCCTGCCGGCGCGCGTCGAGTTTCGCCCGGAGGTCGTCGTACTCGTCGTCGAACGCGCGGTCCATCAGGAGTTCGGCGTACCCCTCGACCGCGGTCATCGCGGTGTTGAAGCTCGCGGAACGCCTCGCGCGACTGCGCGCCGGCGCCCAGCAGCGAGCCCCCCTCGCTCAGCGCGCCGATCCCCTCCTCGACGCGCTCCTCGAGGTAGCCGGGGAGCCACGGCGCGGCGCCGAACTCGGCGGCGTGGGCGACCTCGTGGAAGGCGATCCAGCGCCGGAACCGCGGGTAGCCCACGTCGAGCTCGACCGCCGCGCGCCGGATGTTCGGGCGGACGAAGTACAGCCCGTGGTCGGTCTCGTCGGCGCCCGCCAGCAGGAGGGGGTCGTACTGCCCGAGGACGTTGCGCGCGAGGAACGCCAGCGACACCGCCATCGTCCCGGAGTTGATCGAGCGGGCGACGCCGGGGAACACGCCGCTGGCCTGCTCCTCCAGCGGGGCCAGCACGCGGCGGAACGTCTCGACGTTCGCGTCGATCCAGTGGTGGCGGTGTTGCACCTCGACGCTGTCGGGGAGGTCGAACTCGACCCCCGAGGCCGCGCGGAGCCCGTCGCGGGCCGCCCGCACGTCGTCGGCGAACGCCGTCCGCTCGGCCGGCTCCATCCGCAGGTCGCCCGGCTCGCAGCCGCCCTTGGCCGCCTCGGCGACGGCGTCCCAGTCGATGACGCCGTCGGGTGCGTCCGCGGCGTCCGCGATCGCGCGGAGACTCCGCGTCAGATCCATACCCCCGGTCGGGGACCGGACGGGATAGGCCTTCCCCCCGGGCGGCGGGCGGGGGCGACCGACCCCCCGAGGGCTCGTGGACGCTTCGGGCGATTTAAGACCGAACGGCGGCCCCGTTCACGGTATGCAACGAGTCGACGTCGCCATCGTCGGCGGGGGGGCCGGCGGGGTCGGCCGCCGCACACGCCGCCGCCTCGAACGGGGCCGACGCCCTCGTCATGGAGAAGGGCGTCCCCCGCGCGGACCGCGAGCGGCTCGGCCCGGACTCGACGGACGCCGCGGGCATCCTCGACTACTGGGTCGACATCATGGGCATCCACCCGGACGAGTTCCCCGAGGGCGTCCTGCAGGACCACCTCGACCGCGCGGAGTTCATCGGGCCGAACGAGGCGTGTACGCTCCGGTCGACGGGGATCGAGTCCAGCTACGACCACTTCGGGTACACGATGCACCGCGCCCGCTTCGACGACTTCCTGCGCGACCGCGCCGAGGCGGCCGGCGCCGAGTACCGCGTCAAGGCGTCGGTGAAGGGCGTGGAGACGGACCCGTCGGCCGGCGTCGGCGGCGACGACCCGCGACACGTGCTCTCGCTGGCCTCGGGCGACGAGGTCGGCGCGGACTTCCTCGTGCTCGCGGACGGCCCGCAACGCACGGTGACGAACCGCGTCCTCGACGACCTCCTCCCGGACGGCGCGAAGGCGTCCGAGCGCCTCGCGTCGACGCGGACCAACCACATCGCCTACCAGGAGTACCGCACGTTCCCGCAGGAGGTGTACGACGAGGTCGACGGCGCCATCAAGTTCTGGTGGGGCGTGATGCCCGGCCACACGGCGTACCCGTGGGTGTTCCCCAACGCAGACCGCGTCTGCCGCGTCGGCCTGACGATGCCCATCGGGATGGACCTCGACGAGATCGACGACCGCGAGCAGTACGCGCTCATCCACGAGGACGACGAGCGCGTCCCCTCGGGCAAGGAGTACGTCCGCCGTCTCCTCGAACGCGAGTGGGGCGACGAGTACGACATCGAGGAGGACTTCCCCCTCGTCGAGGAGGCCGGGAAGACGAAGGGGACCGAGACGTACCCCATCTCCTCGACCAAACCGATCGAGAGCCCCGTCGACGCCGGCGTCTGCGTGACTGGCGGCGCGATGGGGGCGACCAGCGCGTTCCACGAGGGCGGCGACCACGTCGCCGTCCGCACGGGCGCCATCGCGGGCGAACTCGCCGCCGCGGGCGACGTGTCGGCGTACAACGACCGCTGGCGCGACGCCATCGGCGACGAGGTGTTGCGCAACGTCGCGATGGCGGAGCTGTGTCGCGGCTACGGCCCCGCCGACTGGGACGACGCGTTCCGCATCGGCCGGCGGATGCTGGCGGACGGCCGCGGGTACCGGATGTTCGAACAGAAGTTCGGCGCCGGCTGGGGGGCGACGAAGCTCCTCCTCCGGTACCAGTGGATCAAGTGGAAGCACCGGGGCGGCCGGTACGTCCAGTTGACCGAGGACGAGTACGCGTACTGAGCCGGGACCGCGTCGGCGCGGCGACGCCGCCCCGACGAACACAAGACCCTTACCGACACCTTCCGGGCGCTGTGGTGTGCACATACGTCCCCTCCCGGCTGAAGAGGCCGCCGTGCGTCGCTACGTCGAGGAACTGTGGCTTCCGTACAACCGCGAGTTGGAGCGAACGGTCGCGGAGTTCGCGTTGGCGGACCGGCCCGACGCCGACCTCGTCGACGCCGAAGCCGAGTTCCGATCGGGACGGCTCGCGGAGGACGGGTTCGAGATCTGGATCGCCGTCGACGACGCGGCCGCCGACGGGGTGGACGCGGACGCGGAGCTGGGCGCCGCCGACCTGCCGTTGGCCGGGTTCGTCGCCGCCGAACGGGAGCCGGCGCCGACCGTGTTCGACCGCCCCGACCGGCTGGTGATCGACGACCTGTACGTCCGTGAGCTGTACCGTGGCGGGGATCTCGCACGCGATCTAGTGGGGCGAGCCGCCTCGTACGCCGAGGCGGCGGACTGCCCGCAGGTCGCGCTCGACGTCGACACCGACAACGAACGCGCCCGGGCGTTCTACGACAGCCTCGGCTTCGAGCCGCGTCGCCACCGGCTCGTCGTCGACACCGCGGAGCTGTAACCGGCGCTCCCGGTCTACATCCCCATGTCCGCGGCGTCCTCCGGCACCGGCAGGTCGTGCACGGCGACGCCGAGCAGTTCGGCGACGTGGTCCAGCGCCATGTCGAACCCGTAGTAGCGCTCCAACTCGTCGCCGGCGGGGCCGCCCTCGCGCACCTTCAGCATGGCGTACCCCTCCACGTTCTGTGCGACCGCCGCACGGCGGCCGTCGCGCTCGAACGTCAGCTGTCGCTCCCCGTCGGTCTCCTCGTACGTCGCCGTGATCCCGTCGGCCTCGGCGCTGCTCATACACACGCATGGGACGGGAGGTACTCGGCGGTTGCGGTCGCGACACCGCCGCGGTCGGTGGGAGCCGACCGACGTCACGGGAGAGAGTGCCGCCGCTCGGGGTCGTGAAGACGGAATGAGTGGCGGACGGGCCGGCGTTGCCCGGGAGTTCCGCTGCGGGGAATCCCGGTCGCTGACTCCGCCCCGCGGCCCGACGAGCGACGAACGTCCGGTGGTGGGCTGCTCGCTTCCGCGCCTGACCCGGTGCCACCGACGAACCGTGGGAGGGCACCCCTGCGGGTGCGCCCCGGCGGACCGTCGTCCCCGGCGGACGAGGCTTCTCCGTCAGCTTCCGAGGCCCACGACGGGCGTCCCGGACGCTGCCGGCGTTCGGTCCCCGCTGAAGACTCTATGGCGGGAGACGAGCAGGGCCTAACTGCCCGACCTAGTCCACCACAACGTAGTCCGGTTCGACTTAAGGGCCTTCCGGTACGGCACGACCGACCGACGGCGAAAACCGTGTGACCGCGCGGCCTCCCCGCCGCGGACCCTCCCGACCGCGGCGCGTCTCCGGTCGCCGTCGGCCCGCGTTACAGCACCGCCCGGGCGTAGGCGCCGGCGCTGACGGGCACCAGCGCGGCCACGCCGAGCACGAGCCAGCGGTGCCACAGGATCCAGCTTCGCGGACGCGGGGAACGAGTAGAGGTTCTGCACGTCGACGGCGAGCGCCCACGCCGCGGCCAGCGCGAACAGCGCGAGGCCGGCGACGACGGCGATGCCGGCGACGGTGTCGGCCGGACGGCGCTCCTGTCTGCCCGAGAGGAACACGATCACGAGCAGCGCCGCGAGGAACCCGACGCCGGCGGCGCCGAGCGTCCCGGAGGCGTAGTACACCGACAGCCCGGTGCCGGCGTCGGCGATCAACAGCAGCGGCGCCGCCAACGAGAGCAGCAGCGCCAGACAGGCGACGATCCCGGCGGTGGGTGCGGCGTCGGCGAGGTCCATGGTGTCGGAACGCCGGGCGGCGCGCACTTAACGGCGATCGATCCCGGTCGGCGCGGGCGGTCGGCTCCCGCCCGCGGCGGCGGTCGGTTGGGAGGCGACCGTCCCGTCCGAAGGGCAACGCCGAAGTAGACGCCCGCGGAGGCTCGGGTATGGAAGACGTCGCGATCGTCGGCGCGTCCATGACCCGGTTCGGGCAGCGGGACGCGTGGATCAGGCAGCTACTGGCGGAGGCCGGACAGGCGTGTCTGGAGGACGCCGGCGTGTCGGCCGACGCCGTCGAGCACCTGTACGTGTCGAACATGGCCAGCGGGGAGTTCGAGGGACAGACGGGCGTCCCGAACGCCCTCGCGCACGACCTGCAGGCGGTGCCGGCGTACACCGCCCGCATCGACCAGACCTCGTCGTCGGGCGGGGCGGGCATCTACGCCGCGTGGCAGTCGGTCGCCTCCGGCGCCTCCGACATGACGCTGCTCGTCGGCGGCGAGAAGATGACCCACCGGTCGACCGCCGAAGCGACGGACGTCATCGCGTCGCTCACGCACCCCTGCGAGTACAAACACGGGCTGACGCTGCCGAGTTTCGCCGGGCTCACCGCGCGCCTGTACCTCGACACGTACGACGCGCCCCGCGAGAGCCTCGGGAAGGTCGCCGTGAAGAACCACAAGAACGGCGTCGACAACCCCCACGCGCAGTTCCGCAAGGAGGTCGATCTGGAGACGGTGCTCGACTCGCCCGTCGTCGCCGACCCGCTGCGATTGTACGACTTCTGCCCGATCACGGACGGGTCGGCCGCGCTGCTGCTGTGCCCGGTGTCGGTCGCCGAGGAGTACGCCGACGACTACGTCACCGTCACGGGCATCGGCGGCGCCACGGACACCCACGTCGTCCACGAGCGCGCGGACCCGACGACGATGCGCGGCGTCGTCGAGTCCAGCGATCGGGCCTACGAGATGGCCGGCCTGTCGCCCGACGACGTCGACGTGGCGGAACTGCACGACATGTTCACGATCCTCGAGTTCCTCCAGTTCGAGGACCTCGGCTTCGCCGAGAAGGGCGAGGGGTGGAAGGCCGTCGAGGAGGGGCGCACCGACCGCGACGGCGAGCTCCCGATCAACACCTCCGGCGGGCTGAAGTCGAAGGGCCACCCGCTCGGGGCGTCCGGCGTCGCGCAGGCGTACGAGGTCGTCCAGCAACTGCGCGGCGAGGCCGGCAAGCGACAGGTCGACGCGGACGTCGGTCTCGCGTGCAACGTCGGCGGGTTCGGGAACTGTGTCACCACCGCGATCTTCGAGGGGGTGGACGCGTGAGCGACCGCGAGGGCGAGCGAAGCGCGCCCTCGAACCGAGCGGGGAGCGGATCGACCCGCGAGGGGGAGCCGAGCGAGCCCGCGACCGACGGTGGCGAAGACGCCCCCGCCTTCGAGGCGGCGCGCTACCCGGACGGGTCGATCACCTACCCCGCGCACCCGGTCGGCCCGGGCGGCCAGGAGCCCGTCGACACGGTCGACCTGAGCGAGCACACCGCGGAGGTCGTCACGTGGACCACCTCGACGGCGACGCCCCCGGGCGTCCGCGAGCCGAACCACGTCGCCGTCGTCGAGTTCGACGTCGACGGCGAGCCGGTGCGCGCCATCGGGCAGGCGACCACCGGCGACCTCGCCATCGGCGACGAAGTCGAGCCCGTCTACTGCGCGGAGCTGCGCGACCCCGAGGCGGGGATCCGCGAGCCCGCGAGCCAGGAGTGGGACGGGTTCCGCTTCCGGCCGGTCGAGTAGTCGAGGCCCCGCCGGACGCCCGTTCTCAGCAACAGTCGGCCAGCGCGCGCCGCGTCGTCTCCCCGTCGACCGTCCCGACGCGGCAGTCGTCGGCACAGTCGAGGTCGGGGGGACAGTCGACGAACTCCACCGAGCGCGTCACCCCGTCGAGCGCGGCGACCAGCCGCTCGCCCCCGTCCGTGAGCCGGTAGCGCGGTGTCGGCGGCGACGTCGCCGCGACCTCCCGCCGGATCAGCCCCCGCAGCCGCAGGTCGCGGAGGCGACGCGCGAGCGTCTTCTCCGGCACCTCGTCGAGGTCCGTGTGGAGGTCGCCGAACCCCCGCGGACCGTCGCGCAGGCCCGCGAGGACGTGGAGCGCCCACTTGCCCGAGAGCGCGGCGCGGAGGTCCGCCAGCCGCTCGTGCCGGTCGTCCGGATCGTCGTCGGTCACGGCCGACGATCGGCCGGACGGGACATAACCGCGTCGCCGACTGTCGCGCCCGACAGCGGCTGTCGGCGGCGACAGGGGGCACGGGGGACGACGACGGTTGCCCCCGTCCATCCGCCCGCATGACGACCGAACACGACCGCGACTGCCGTCCCGAATCCGACCGAACCGACCGGATCGAACTCCCCATCGCGACGCTCCGCGCGCTCGCGGGGTCCCGTGGGTGCCGGTGCGGGTGTTGCGACTGCTCGTGCGGGTGCTGTGACTGCCCGTGCGGGTGTCGCGACGTTCGCTGTGGACGCGACCTCGCGGCGGGGTGCTGTGGAGAGGGCGCCGCCGGACCGACGAGAACCCTCCGCGCCGGCGACCGGTGCGGCTGCTGTGTGCGCTGACCGTCGACGTCGTCCCGTCGGGCCTACCTCTCGTCGTCGGCGTCCGTGTCCGACGTGCCGTCGGCGGTGGCACCGTCGTCGGACCCGTCGGCGCCGTCGTCCCCATCGTCGGGCTCGGTATCCGCGGCTTCGGCCGGCGAACGGTCGGGCCCGTCGGCCGCGTCGTCCGACTTCCCCATCCGACGCTTGATCGACTCCAGTTCCGCGTCGACGTCGACCTGCGGCGCCGGCTCCTCCTCGTCCGGGTCGTCGTCCTCGGCGTCCGTCCGCGAGTCCGTGGCGTCCCGCCGCTCGTCGTCACCGTCCGTCGTCCCGTCGGGACCGCCGACGGCGATGCTCACCGGACCGTCGTCGCGCCGGCCGCCCCGGCCGCGCTCGTCGCGGCGCTCGCGCTCCCGCTCGCGGTCGACCGTCGCGCGCGACTCGCGCACCCGGCGCTCCAACTCGGCGCTCAGGTCGCGGGCGTCGGCGACGAGGTCGCGGCTCTCGTCGTCGTTCGGGAGGTCGGCCTCGGCGAGCGTCTCGCGGAGGCGCGCGAGCGCGTCGGCGGCGTCGGCGGTCGCGCGGTCGGTCGCGGAGGTCACGCCGTCGGCGAGCGCGTCCGAGAGGACCGAGCGCCCGAGCCCGCGGCGGTCGCGCCGGCCGCTCCGTCGGCGGCGCCGCTCGGGCGTCTCTCCGGGCGCCGCGAGGTCGATGACGCCTTGGAGGAGTTCGAGCGCCTCGACGGTCGCCTCGAGCACCGCGACGACGGTCGGGATCGTGTAGTCGCTGGTGAAGCGGAACAGTTCGCCCACCGCGGGCGGTCGCGGCGGCTCGCGGGTCGGTCGGCGGCGGCCGCCGCGGTCGTCGCGTCGCCGGTCGGGGGAGCGTCCCCCCCGCTCTCGCTCGCGGTCCGTCAGTTCGGCGCGGAGGTCGGCGAGCGTCGTCTCCAGTTCGTCGACGAGCGCGGCGAGCTCCTCGTCGTCGCGGGGGTCCCGGAAGGGGTCGGCCATACGGATCGTGTTGTTCGCGTTCGGGGATAACAGTTGGTGCGCGGCCGGGGCGGGCGCCCGACGGCGGCGGTCCCTCAGCGCGGCTTCGCGCGGCGGTACTGGACCGGCCACGCGACGTCCTCTCCCAACTCGCGGGCGGCGTGGAGCGGCCAGTACGGCGACCGCAGGAACTCCCGCGCCATCAACACCGCGTCGGCGCGCCCGTTGGCGACGACCGCCTCCGCCTGCTGGGGTTCGGTGATGCCGCCGACCGACGCGACGGCGATGTCGACGCCGGCGTCCGCGACGTGCTCGCGGATCACCTCCGCGTACGGGAGTTGGTAGTTCGGTCCCGCGTACGGCACGTCCTGCGCGGGCGAGATGCCGCCCGCGCTCACGTCGATCAGGTCCGCGCCGGCCTCGGCGAGCAGCGGCGCCAGCCGGGCCGACTGGTCGACGTCCCACGAGGGTTCGTCGTCGATCCAGTCGGTCGCGGAGATGCGCACGAACACGGGCTTGTCGTCGGGCCACACCGACCGGACGGCACCCGTCACCTCCCGGAGCAGGCGAGTGCGGTTCTCGAAGGAGCCGCCGTACTCGTCGTCGCGGTCGTTGGCGACCGGCGAGAGGAACTCGTGGAGGAGGTAGCCGTGGGCGGCGTGGACCTCGGCGACCTCGAAGCCGGCCTCGCGGGCGCGCTCGGCGGCGTCGGCGAAGTCGGCGACAACGCCCTCGACCTCGTCGGTCGCGAGGCTGCGGGTCGGCGCCTCGTCGCCGTCGCGCGGGTACGGTCCCGACGGCGCCACCGTCTCCCAGCCGCCCTCCTCGACCGGGACCGGACCCCGGTCCTCGTCCCACGGGCGGTACGTCGACGCCTTCCGGCCGGCGTGGGCGAGTTGGATCGCGGGCACCGACCCCTGCGACCGGACGAAGTCGGCGATCGGCGCGAGCGCGTCGCGCTGTTCGCCCGTCCAGATCCCGAGGTCCTGCGGCGAGATCCGACCCTCCGGCGACACGGCCGTCGCCTCCGTCATCACGAGGCCGGCGCCGCCGACGGCGCGCGACCCGAGATGGACGAGGTGCCAGTCGGTCGCGACCCCGTCGGGCGAGGAATACTGACACATCGGCGAGACGAACACGCGGTTCGGTATCTCCGTGCCACGGAGCGTGAGCGGCGAGAACAGGTGATCGACCATGTGCGTGGTGGGAGGGGGCGCTACTAACGGCTGGCGACGGCCGACGGCCTTGCCACTACCGAGGTCGCGGCCCCCGGCGGCCCCGCCGCGCCGCCCGTCGATCCCGGGGGGTTTTCACACGTACCGCGTCACGGTCGCGCCATGGGACTCTCTACGGACGAGATCATGCAGCTCAGTCTGGACCTCGTGGGGTGGGACGAGGTACCGGCCGACAGTACGGTGTACGTCTCCGGCGAGGACGTCGAGACGGCGCTGGTCGGCATCGACCTCGAGTCGCCCGAGATCCAGTTGGCGCACGACCGCGGCTACGACCTCGCGCTCGCGCACCACCCGACGGGGACGAGCGCCCGCCTCGAGTTCCCGGAGGTGCTCGACAAACAGGTCGAGTTCATGACCGCCCACGGCGTCCCCGAGAAGGTCGCCGAGGAGGCCGTCGCCGACCTCCGCTCGCGCATGGACCACGGCGGCCACTCGATGAACTACCGACACGACCCCAGCGTCGCCGAGCTGCTCGACCAGCCGTACCTCAACACGCACCTCGCGCCCGACGAGTACGGCCGCCGCGTGTTCCGCGAGGTCGCCGACGACATGGCCGCGGGCGCGACGGCCGGCGACTTCGTCGACGCGCTCGGCGCGATCCCGGAGCTCCGGGACGCCGAGACGGACGTGCGCCTGCGCCTCGGCGAGTGCGACAACGACCTCGGCGAGGTGGCGGTCCACCACGCCGCCGGCACCAACGGCGGCGCGTCGGTCGCCCGCACGTACTTCGAGCACGGCGTCGACACCGTCCTCTACATCCACGTCGGCGCCGGCGACACCGCGGAGTTGCGCGAGGCGTTCGCCGACGCGGGGAAGAACCTCGTCGTCACCGGCCACATCGCCAGCGACGCAATCGGGATGAACGCGCTCGTCGACGCGCTGGAGGAGCGCGGCGTCGCGTGCGACACCGTCTCCGGGTGCGGGATCGGCCGCGAGAACTGACGACGCCACGCGGCCCCGCCGGGGGCGGGACGTGGCGACGAGCCGTCGTTTAGGCAGACCAAAATCTATTTGCGTGGCGGGCGGCGAGGGAGTGCCAATGAGCGAGGACCTGCTCGCGGACCGTCGCGTCGACGCCGCCGTCCGGGCGGCGACGCCGCCGGTGAACGTGACCGCGCTGCGAACGCGACCCGACCGGACCGTGTTCACCGAGGACGACAACGCCGACGGCTGGATCGCGACGGACCTGACGGTCGCGGTCGAGCAGTAACGGTCGGCGAAAAACGGGAGACCGGCGACGGCGTCCGCTGTTACTCCATCGCGCCCGCGGTGACGAGCGTGTCGTCCTCGAGGTAGTGTTCGAGGTGGTGCGCGTCCTGTTCGACCCGCACGATGTGCTCGCGGAGCAGTTCGCCCGTCGCGAAGTCGCCGAGGCGGTCGGCCAGTTCGACGTGCTCGCGCAGGCTCTCGATGACGTCGCCGTACATCGCCACGTCGTGCTCCAGCGACGTGCGGATGTCGTACACGTCCTCGTCCTCCGGCTCGAACGGCGCTTCGGCCTGCAGCGTCGCCATCGAGGCGTGCGGGACGCCGCCCAATGCCTGCGCCCGCTCGGCGAGTTCGTCCGCGAACGCCTCGGCGTGCTCGGCGGCCTCGCCGAGGAACAGGTGGAGGTCGCGGAACTCCGCGCCCTCGACGTTCCAGTGGTGTTTCTTCAGTTGGTGGTAGAGGACGTACGTCGCCGCGAGATCGGTGTTGAGCGCGTCGACGATCTGTCGGGCCTTCTCGGCGTCCATCCGCAGCGCCTCCGAACCGGTGACCTCGCCCGCCGACTTGCGCACGTGCTTCTGGGTACTCATACTGTACGTCGACGTACGCGCTCCGAGGGCTTAAATCTGGATTTGACACAAGTTCGCTTTCGACATCGCGAACTTCTGTTTCCGTTCAGTTAGTCGTCCCGCCGGTCGCCGGGGGCCACGCCGTCCGGCGGTGCCGCCGGCGGGTTCGAGCACGGGGGCGAACACCCGCCGTTCGGCGAGCACGTTCGGGTCGAGGTCGACGACGGCTAAGTGCGGGACGGCGACGGTCGGCATACCCGCAGGCGTCAGCCCCGGCGGGAAGGCCCGGCGGTTCGGGCCCCGGATATGGAAACGCCCTTGTAGCCGACACACCCATCCTCGGCCATGAGCGACGACGATCCGGCCGAGGAAGCCGAGGAGGCCGAGGAGACGGAACTCGTCCCCGAGGTGTCCGCCGAGGACCTGGAGGCCCGGCTGGACGAGGCCGCCGAGGCGCTGGAGGCCGCCGAGACCGAGGCCGACCTCGACGACGTGGAGGGCGACCTCGACGCGGTCGAGGCGGACCTCGAGCGCGCGGACCTGCCCGAACCGGACGAGGACGACGACGAGGCCGAGGACCCCCGCGCGGACCTCGAGTCGCGGCTGTCGGACCTCCGCGACGACCTCGAGGAGCAGCGCGGCCCGTACGCCGCCGACGTCGTCGACGACGTCGCGGACGTGCAGGCGACGCTCCGCGACACGCGCTGGACCGAGGCCGGCGAGGCCGACCTGCCCGCGGTCGTCGACGAGTTCGTCGCCGCGGTGAACGAGGCGCTCGGGACCGAGCTCTCGCGCGACGGCGACGACGACCCCGAGGCGCTCGCGGCCGCGCTCGACGAGCCGACGGGCGCCGTCGAGGACGCCGGCCTCGACGCCGACGAGGACGCCGACACCATCGCGGCGCTGCTGGAGGCGACCGACGCGCTGGCGACCGGCGTCGACGACGCCGAGGAGTGGGACGACCTCGAGACGTACGAGCAGCTGCAGGCGCAGGGGTTCTACGACGTGCTCGGTCACTACAAGGACTTCCCGCCGGAGCTGTCGGCGCTGAAGGCCCACGAGCAGGCGGGCAACGTCGAGATGGTGCTGCTCGCGCTCGACTCGCTGGGCTCGGAGTTCATGGAGGAGCACGCGCTGAACGCGCTCGTCCGGATGAACGACCAGGGGGCGTTCGAGGCGATGCACCAGCGCGCCGGCAAGCGGGACCAGGCCGCGATCAAGGCGCTCGGGAAGATGGCCGCCGAGGACGCCGTCGAGACGCTCGTCGACTACGTCGACTCCGACTCCAACCCCGCGCTCCAGAAGGTGACGTTCAAAGCGCTCGGCGAGATCGGGCACGCCGACGCCGTCCAACCGCTCGCGAACAAACTCGCCATGGAGAACGACGAGGTCCGGCCGTACGCGGCGCGTGCGCTCGGCCTCATCGGCGACACGCGCGCCGTGGAGCCGCTCGCCGACGCCGCCGCCGACGACGAGAGCGACAACGTCCGGGCGGCCGCGCTGTGGGCGCTCCGGCAGATCGGCACCGAGGCGGCCCTGGAGGCGGCCGCCGAGTTCGACGACGACCGCGCGTTCATCGTCCAGACCGAGGCCGAGAAGGCCCGGGACGCGCTCGACGCCGGCGCCGAGGAAGCCGCGGCGTAAGCCGGGTGGGCCGCCGCCGCGTCCCGCTCGCCCCGTGCTACAACAGTTCGCCGACGAACAGCAGCGCGAACCCGAGCGCGACGAGCAGTCCGCCCGCGCGGCCCAGCGCCGTGTGCTCCGTCACCTCGGCGGGCGCGATGTCGATGTCGTAGCTGTCCCACTCCTCCTGGTACGAGACGTACGACGGCACTTGGAAGAACTCCAGCGCGATGAGCGCGCCGCCGACGGCGCCCAGCGCGGCGCCGACCAGCCGCACGCCGCCTGCGATGGCGACCATACCGAGAGGGACCGGCGGCGCGGCAAAAACACACCGAAGCGAGCCGACCCCGACCCGCCCGGAGGCGTCCGGCGCCGTCCCCGTTGCCGGGGAGGGTTCAAGTACCGGAACGGGCCCACTCCGTCGCAGTGGGACGCGACCGCCGCCGCGGCACGCTCGTGCTCCTCCTCGTGGTCGCGAGCGCCGCCGTCGTCGGGGGCGCCGCCACGGCCGGCGCGACGAGTGCCGACGGCGCGACCGCGACCGACGCGGCCCCGCGGGTCGTGGCGCTGCTCCCGAACCCCGTCGCCGCCGGCGACGCGGGCGAGTACGTCCGGCTGCGACTGCCCCGGGGGAACTGGACGCTGAGCGACGGCGAGGACCGGATCCGTATCGAGCGCGGTCGAGCGGGCGCGGTGCTGGTGACCGACGACCCCGAGGCGATCGTCGCGCCGCCGAACGGGAGCGTCGTCGCCGCCCCGCTGTCGCTGTCGAACGCGGGCGAACGGCTCGTCCTCCGGCGCGGCGGCCCGGACGGTACCGTCGTCGACGAGGTGGCGTACGCGGACGCCCCCGAGGGCGAGCGGTGGCTGCGGGACGCGGACGGAGGGGACCGGTGGCGACCCGTCGGGTACGCGCCCCGCGACCCGGTCGCGTTGGGGGCCGCGAACGCCACCGCGTTCGTCCTCCCGGACGCGCCGGGGGCGGCCGTCGAGCCGATCAGGCGGGCCGAGGACCGCGTGCTCCTCGCGGGGTACACCTTCGCCTCCGAGCGCGTCGCCGACGACCTGATCGCCGCCCGCGAGCGCGGCGTCCGGGTCCGGGTCCTCCTCGACGGCGCCCCCGTCGGCGGGATCACCGACGTCCAAGCACGGCTCCTCGACCGGCTGGTCGATGCGGGGGTCGACGTCCGTGTCGTGAGTGGGCCCCACGCACGGTTCCGGTACCACCACGCCAAGTACGCCGTCGCGGACGACGCCGCGGTCGTGTCGACGGAGAACTGGAAGCCGAGCGGCACCGGCGGCGCCGACAACCGGGGGTGGGGCGTGGTGCTCCGGTCGCCGACGGCGGCCGACGCCCTCGCGAAGCTGTTCGCCGCCGACCGTGGCTGGCGCGACGCCGTCCCGTGGCGGACGTTCCGCGCCGGCCGGACGTTCACGGACGCGCAGCCGGCGACCGGCAGCCACCCCCGCCGGCACGCGCCGGCGACGGTCCGCGTCGAGCGCGCGACGCTGTTGACCGCGCCCGGCAACGCCGAGGCGGGCGTCGTCGCGGTCGTCGACGACGCCGAGCGGCGGGTCGACGTGTTGCAGCCGACCGTCGAGCCGGGGGCGTTGCTTGCGGCGACCAGACGGGCGGCCAAGCGAGGGGTCCGGGTCAGGCTGCTGCTGTCGAACGCGTGGTACGTCGCCGAGGAGAACGCGGCGCTGGTCGACTCGCTGAACCGCTGGGCCGACCGCGCCGGGGTGCCGTTCGAGGCGCGTGTCGCCGACCCGGGCGGGGCGTTCGGCAAGGTCCACGCGAAGGGCGTCGTCGCCGACGACACCGCGGTGGTGGGGTCGCTGAACTGGAACCCGACGAGCGCGGGGGAGAACCGGGAGGTCGTCGTCGCGCTGGAGGGCGCGGGCGTCGCCGACTACTACCGGGAGAGCTTCGAGGCCGACTGGCGCGGCGAGGGCGGCCGACCCGGGGGCGCCGTCCCGCCGCTGGTGGCCGTCGCGGCGGTGGGCGCGGCGGCGGGGACCGTGCTGTACCTCCGGCGTCGGCTCGCGTTCGACGGTGGAAACGGGGGACCCGGCCCGTCGGAGGGGGACGACCGTGGACCGATCGGGTAGAGAGCGGTCGCGAGCGGTCGCGAGCGAGCGGCTCAGTCGTCGAGTTCGATCGTCGTCGACAGCTCCTCGTCGAGTTCGGCCTCCGCCATCTTCTCGACGAGCGCGTCGATGACGTCCTCGCGGCGCCCCTCGACGAACTTGATCGAGCCGACGACGAGGTGGCCGCCGCCGGAGACGCCGCCGCCGTGGACCTCCTCGTTCAGCTCCGTGACCATCTGCGGGATGTCGAGGCGCACGCCGTCGGAACGGAGGACGGCGAAGTCGGGGCCGTAGCCGATGGTGATGACGGGCTCGCCCGTCGCGCGTACCTTCCGGTCGTGGAGTTCGCCGGTCGTCTTCCCCGGCGCGGGGTAAGTGAACCGCTTGGCGAAGTTCTCCAGGTCGATGCGGTACAGGTGCGCGTCGGAGTCGAGGCGCTCGTGTTCGACGTGCGGCTCGACGGCGTCGAGCTGTTCTTCGACGTCGCGGGCCGCGCGCGTCGAGAGGAACTCGACGAGGTCGCGGTGACGCTCGTCGTCGTCGGCGCCCACGTTGAGCACGTCGCCCACGAGCGTCTTCCCCTCGCTGTAGCGCAGCCAGTGGGCGGCGTAGTCGAGCGCCTCGCCGATGTCCTCGATGTCGTCGCGGTCGTAGCCGGCCGTCTCCGCGAGCGCGAGGAACTCGTCCATGACCTCGGCCTTCGAGCGGTCGGACAAGCCCGCGACGGCGGGCACGTGGCGCAGTTCGTCCGTGACGCTCGGGTCGATGAGGCGCGCGAGCTCGACGCACAGCATCCCCGTCGTGATGCGATAGTCCTCGTCGTGGAGGTAGGGGTTGACGTGGTGGTCGAGCAGGTCGTTCACCGCCTCCGGGTCGGGGTGGTGGTGGTCGACGACCGCGATGGGGACGTCGTAGTGGGCGAGGTTCTTGTACGCGGGGACGTCCTCCTCGGTCGACCCGTTGTCGAGCATGAGCAGGAACGGGAGCTTCTGCCCGTGGCGGGCGCGCCCCTCGAGCGCGAAGTTGAGGTCGCGGGTGACGTCCTCCATCTCGTAGAACGGCGCCTTGCTCGGGAGGCGCTTCAGCGTGTGGCGGGCGGCGTCGTCGCCCTCGTGGACCTCCTCGATGAAGTTCTCCAAGGCGAGTTGGACCGGGATGGCCGCACACATGCCGTCGCCGTCGGCGTGGTGGCGGATGCGGATCGGGCGCCCCTCCAGCACCGTCCGGCGGAGCGTGCGCGCGAGGTCCTCGAGTTCCGGGCGCAGCGACTCGAACGCCTCCCACTCGACGAGCGGGTCGACGGCCGACGGCTCGGCGCGCTCGGCCATCGCCTCGTCGAGCCGTTCCCGGGCGGCGGCCGCGGCCTCGCCCGAGAGGACGGTCACGTCGTCCACCTCGAGCTGTCTGTCCCCGTTGTGCTCCTCGACGGTGCCGGCGACGCGGGCGACGTCGCCGATCTCGACCTCGGGGTACGCGCGGACGCCGGCCTCCTGGAAGGCGGCGGCCGCGAGCACGCCCGACTCGTCGGCGACGTGGAAGATGGTCGGCCCGCCGGTCTGCTTGATCTGGGTGATCTCCCCCTCGACGGTGACGTGGTCGCCCACGCGGCCGTCGGCGACGGCGGTGATCTCCGGTTCGTGCTCGACGGCGAGCACGTCGGCCTCCTCGAGGTCGACGTCCGCGAGGTCGAACGACACGTCGCCGTTCTCCTTGATCTCCTCGAGGAGGACGACCAGTTCGTCGCCGACGTCGAACGTCTCGCCGTCGAGGTTCGACTCGTGGAGCAGCCCCGAGACCTCCTCGGAGACGTCGACGAAGACGCCGTAGTCGACCACGCCGTTGACCGTCGCGACGTAGCGCGCGCCGACCTCGACGTCGGTGAGCGTGCACGTCGGATCGAGTTCGTAGACCGCGGGTCGGGAATCCCCCGCCCCGTTCTCGCCGGAGTCCCCGGCGGCGGAATCAGTCATACACGGAAGTCAGTGACGGCAGGTGTTAAGGGTTGTAGTATCGATCCAGCGGGGTCGGAGCCACGGCGGGCCGCGGGCCGGCGAGGGCCGACGCAGCCGTGGCTCCGCGTACCGACACCCTTAGTTTGCGTCCGACCCGACTTCGGACAATGCGACTGTTCCGGTCGAGCGAGGTGCTCGGCATCGCCGCCGAGACCCTCGAGTTCGCGTTGGAGGCCTCCCGGGACACCCACCCGAACGAGTACATGGGGTTCCTCCGCGCGACCGACGCGCGCGACCTCGGCCTGGAGAAGCGGGGGCAGGTCATCACCGACGTCCTCGTGATCCCCGGCACCACATCGACGCCGGAGTCGGCGACCGTCCAGGAACACATGCGGCCGAACTCCTCGCGGGCCGTCGGGTCGATCCACTCCCACCCCAACGGCGTCCTGCGCCCCTCGGACGCCGACCTCGCGACGTTCCACGCGGGGGAGGTCCACATCATCGTCGGCGCGCCGTACGAGCGCGGCTGTTGGAAGGCGTTCGACTCCGACGGCGACCCCCGCGACCTCGACGTGCTCGACGTGGCGCTGCCCGAGGACGAGGCGTTCTTCGACTTCGACCAGACCGACATCGACGCGGAGCTGTACGATGAGTGAGGACGCCGCCGAGCGGACGGACGGTAAGGCGGCGGCCGCGAACGACCCCGACGCCGCCGGGTCGCGGACCGCGCTCGCGCAGGGCACCTTCGACATCCTCCACCCGGGGCACCTCCACTACCTCGAGGACGCCGCGGCCCGCGGCGACGAACTCCACGTGATCGTCGCCCGGCGCGACAACGTCACCCACAAGCCGAAACCGGTGTGCCACGACCGGCAGCGACGGGACATGGTCGCGGCGCTGTCGGTGGTCGACGAGGCCCACCTCGGCCACCCCGAGGACTTCTTCGTCCCCGTCCGCGAGATCGACCCCGACGTGATCGTGCTCGGGTTCGACCAGCACCACGACGAGGCGGCCATCGCCGGCGCGCTCGCCGCCGAGGGGATCGACGCCGAGGTGACGCGCGCGACGGGGCGGGAGCCGCGGTACGAGGGGGAGTTGCTCTCGACCGGGGACATCATCGACCGGCTGATCGACCAGCGGGGCTGAGGCGCGCCGCCGCGCGGATCAGCGTCGGGGCTCCGCCGCAGCACCAGACTCCGTCGCCCCCCAGAGGTAGACGGGCGCCAGGCCGACCGCGAGCGCGCCCAGCGCGACGGCGACGATGGCGAGCGACTGGAGCGCGTCGACCCCCGCGACGCTCCCCGGACGGCGCCGGGCGTCCCGGCCGCCAACAGGATCGTTCCCGCCGCCCACAGGCCGAACGCGCGGCGCGTGTCCGACACGGTGACCGCGTCGCCGAGCCTGACGTAGACGGCGACGAGGCCGATGCCGGCCGCGAGCGCGATGCCCGCACCCGCCAGCGCGAGCAGCACCGTCACCAACTGTGCGGTGGCCAAGTGGCTCGTCATCGCCGGCCCCGCGGGCGAGGAGCCCTCGTGCGTCGGTCGCTCACGGCCGCCTCACGGGCGATCGTACCGCTGGAGCCCCTGCCGGACGGCGGCTAACAACCGAGCTTCGTCTCCGCCGTCGGCGTCGGTGAGCGCGGCGACCGCCTCGGCGGCGAACTTCGACTGCGCGGCGACGCCGCCGGCGCCCGTCCAGGGGCCGACCGCGGCGATGGAGAACGTCATGGGGTCAGCGAGCCCCGGCGGCGACAAAAGCGTGCCGGGGCGGCGAACGACGCCGCACGAGCCGATCCCGCGGTCGGCGCCGGGTGTCGGTGCTCCTCCGTCCCGAGCGTCTCCCCCCTGAGACGCCCTCGGGAACAGTCGACCGTACGTCAGGTCCGGAGATATAGTTGGCGTGAATCGGCCTGTCAGGCCCCATACAACCGCTTTTCAGGATCCTCCGGGCCGACCGGGCGAGCGACGACCCGGCGCGGATGGCGGGGCGGAGTACGGACGCGCCGCCCGGCGGTGGTGAACTGTTTTGCCCGTCGCCCCGCAATTGCGGCCATGGAAGTCCGCGGCGAACGCGAGTGTACCGAGTGCGGGACCCGGTGGTCGTACTTCGAGACCGGGAGCGTCGCGTGCCCCGACTGCGGGAGCCTCCACAGCGTCGGCACCGGCGAACGGCGGCGGCACACGGACACGCCCGCGGAGCTCGACTTGAACGGGGTGCTCGTCCGCCTCGACGAGGCGCCGCTGGCCGACCTCGTGGCCGACGTCAAGGACGCCTGTCGGACGTACCTCCGCAAGCGGGGGTTCATCCGCGGGGGCGACCTAGCGCCGCTGGACGACGCGTTCCTCGCGGCGACCGAACTCAAGCACGCCGCCGACGTGTACGGCCGGATCGCGTCGGCCGGCGGGGGAACGCCGCCGCGACGATCGGGCGTCGCGGCCCGGAGGGGTCGACGCCCGGAGTCACCGACGACGAGGAGTGGTACGTCACGAGTCTCCTCCGGGCCGCCGACACCGGGGAGCGACCGGCCGCCCGCGAGGTCCCGCCGCGGATGCACGAGGCGCGCGGGCTCGCCGCCGCCGAGGCGGTACTGGCGTACCGACAGGACGTGGCGACGTACCTCGACGACCACCCCGACGCGGCGGCCCGTCGGACCCTCGGGGCGGTCCGCGACCGCGCCAAACGGCTGGAGGCGCTCGAGGGCGACGTCGACCCGGCGGAGGCGGACGCGCTGGTCTCGGCTGCCGTCGAGTTGGGCCGCTACCTCATCGCCGAGGACGACGACGCGTTGGCGGCCGCCCGGGAGGCGTTGCGCCGGGAGTTCTGAGACCGCGCGGCCGGTCAGGGGGTGTCCTCCGGCGTCAGCAGGTGACAGTAGCCGGTGACGCCCACGAACGCCCGGCCCTCCTCGGTCGCCGTCGCCACCCGCTCGCGCCACCGGGTCGCCGCCGCCGTGCCGACCGCCCCGTGGTCGGCGACGAACTCGGCGACGAAGTCCAGGAGGTGGCCGGCGAAGGAGTCGTCGACCGGGTCGTGGGCGGCGACCGCGTACGGGTCGACCGACCGGACCGCGAGCCCCGACGCCGACGCCGCCTCGTGCAGTCGCGACCCGAGCGTCGGGTGCCGGCAGTGGTCCCGCCACGCGGTCAACACCCGCTCCGTCGACGACCGGTCGGCGCCGCGGACGACGAGGGTGTCCCAGTCGACGAGGAACACGGCCGCCCGGCCGGAGGGACGGAGGACCCGTCGGATCTCCGCGAGGGCGTCGCCCGGCGACCCGAGGTACTGGAGGACCTGCACCGCCGTGACGGCGTCGGCCGCGCCGTCGGGGAGCGGGAGCGCGGTCGCGTCGCCCGCGACGACCGAGGCTTCGGGAACGCCCGACAGGCGGTCGCGGGCCAACCGCGTCATCGGGACCGACCGGTCGACCCCCACGACGCGCCCCGCGGGACCGACTGCGTCGGCCAGTTCCAGCGGCTCGAACCCCGGGCCGGGACCGACCGAGACGACTGTCTCGCCGGGCGCCGGCGCCAGCGTCTCGCGGACGAACCGTCGGCGCTCGGCCGCGCCCGCGGTCCGATAGGCGGCCTCCTCCGCCGCGGCCGCCTCCATGTCGTACTCGTCGTCGTGTGTAGCTTCCTCGGAGGGAATCGCTGATCGCCGGCGGCACGGAGGGGGATCGTGAAAAACCGACGATCCCGCTCAGGGCAACTCGATCGCGACGTCGTGCTGCTCGCTCGCGGCCTTCACGGTGTTGTACAGCAGCATCGCGCGCGTCATCGGGCCGACGCCGCCGGGCACCGGCGTGATGGCGCCCGCTTTGCCCGCCACGTCGTCGTAGTCGACGTCGCCGACGAGGGTGGACTCGTCGTCGCGCTCGACGCGGTTGATCCCCACGTCGACGACGGTCGCGCCCTCGGAGATCATGTCGGCGGTGACCATCTCCGGGACGCCCGCGGCCGCGACGACGATGTCCGCACGGCGGGTGTGCGCGGCGAGGTCGTCGGTGCGCGAGTGACAGACGGTCGTCGTCGCGTTGCCGCCCTCCGCGCGGCCGAACAGGAGGTTCGCCATCGGCTTCCCGACGATGTCCGAGCGACCGATCACGACCGCCTCCTTCCCCTCGGGGTCGACGTCGGCCGCCGCGAGCAGGCGCTGGATGCCGTGGGGCGTGCAGGGCTTGAACCGGGGGTTGCCGGCGACGAGGCGCCCGACGTTCTCCGGGTGGAAGCCGTCGACGTCCTTCGCGGGGTCGACCGACCGGAGGACCCGGCGGGTGTCGACGTGGTCGACGACGGGCATCTGGACGAGGATGCCGTGGACGGAGTCGTCGGCGTTGAGGTCGTCGATGGTGTCGTACAGCTCCCGTGCGGGCGCGTCGTTGTCGACGTCGACGTGGATGCCGCGCATCCCGACCTCCTCGCAGTCGTTCTGCTTCATCGAGACGTACGTCTCGCTGGCGGGGTCGTCGCTCATCAGTACGGTCGCGAGCGCCGGCTCGACGCCCGCGTCGCCGAGCGTGTCCACGCAGTCGGCCACGCCCGATCGGATCTCGGCGGCGACGGCGTTGCCGTCGATGTCGGTCATACACGACGGGGCGGCGGCGAGGCGTAAGTATTCTCGGGTTCGTGCACAACCACGGCTGCAGAGTAGTGAAAATACGCACGAACGTGTGGTGGCGCGACGTGCGGACGACGAGGCCGACCGACGCGCCGAACCCTACTCGTACAGCGGGTGCTCGTCGGTCAGTTCCGAGACGCGCTCGCGGACCTCCGCGATCACGTCGTCGTCCTCGACGTTGTCGACGACCCGGTAGATGAGGTCGCCCACCTCGCGGCAGGCGGCCTCGTCGAAGCCGCGGGTCGTGAGCGCGGGGGTGCCCGCGCGGATGCCCGAGGGGTTGAACGCCGAGCGCGTCTCGCCGGGGACGGTGTTCGCGTTGAGGACGATGCCCGCGTCGGCGAGCGCGTCCTCGGCGTCGCCGCCGGTGGTGTCGGGGTGGGACTCGCGCAGGTCGACGAGCACGAGGTGGGTGTCGGTGCCGCCGGAGACGACCTCGAACCCGTTGTCGGCGAACGACTCCGCCAGCGCGGCGGCGTTGTCGATCACCTGCTGGGCGTACTCGCCGAACGCGGGCTCCAGCGCCTCGCCGAAGCCGACGGCCTTGCCCGCGATGTTGTGCATCAGGGGACCGCCCTGCCCGCCGGGGAAGACGGCCGAGTCGATGTCCGAGGCGTGCTCCTCGTCGCACATGACGATGCCGCCGCGGCCGGCGCGGATCGTCTTGTGCGTGGAGCCGGTGACGAAGTCGGCGACGCCGACCGGCGAGGCGTGGACGCCCGCGGCGACCAGGCCGGTGATGTGGGCGATGTCCGCGAGGTGGTACGCGCCGACGTCGTCGGCGACGGCCTGGATGCGCTCCCACTCGACCTCGCGCGGGTACGCCGAGAAGCCCGAGACGACGATGTCGGGCTCGTACGCGGCCGCCTGCTCGGCGAGCGCCTCGTAGTCGATGTAGCCCGTCTCCGTGTCGACGCCGTACTGCTCGACCTCGAACAGCTGGCCGGCGAAGTTCGCGGGGTGGCCGTGGCTGAGGTGGCCGCCGTGCTCCAGCTCCAGCGAGAGGATCTTGTCGCCGGGCTCCAGCGTCGCGAGGTAGACGGCCATGTTCGCCTGCGTGCCGGAGTGGGGCTGGACGTTGACGTGCTCGGCGCCCCACAGCTCCTTGGCCCGCTCGATGGCGAGCTCCTCGACGTCGTCGGCGAACTCGCAGCCGGCGTAGTAGCGCTTGCCGGGGTACCCCTCGGCGTACTTGTTGGTGAGGGCGCTCCCCTGCGCCTCGAGGACGGCCTCGGAGACGTGGTTCTCGGAGGCGATCATCGCCAGCGTGTCGCGCTGGCGCTGCACCTCGCCCTCCAGGGCGTCGGCGACGGCGGGGTCGGTGTCGCGAACTTCGGGATACTCCATACCGGAGTTCCGGTCAGCGGCGACAAAAAGCCATCCGTCCCCACGACGCCCGCCGGCGATAGGGCTAAATGGAGCCCCTTCGGAGGTGGGCCCGATCGGATGAAGATCGAGACGACCGACGAGGGACTCCGGGCGGTCGACGCCGCCAAGAACACCCTGACCGTCCGCACGGAGGGGTGGACACCCGGCGGGTCGGCCCCCTCGCTCCACGACGCGCTCGGCGCGGTCGGACTGGAGGACACCCGGACCCCGGACGTCGTGTTGTCCGGGGTCGTCGACCTCCTCGGGTTCCCCCCGGTGTACGCGCCCATCCGGGAGGTCGACACCGGCGAGGTGTTCGAGTTGGGCGCGGGCACCGGACCGCTGTCGATCCCGGACGGCGCCTACGTGCTCCACATCGGCAGTAGCGTCCACGCGTACGTCCGGTTCGACGGGCCCGCGACGGTCGAGAAGCCCGACTACGAGCGCTTCCACGTCCGGTTCCCCGAGTCCACCGCGGTGTCGATCGGCTTCAGCACCGGGATCCAGAACGACACGGAGGTCGTCACCGTCCCGCGAACCCCCGCGGGCGTCGCCGAGGCGCTGTCGGCGTTCCCCGCCGGACACCGGACCGCGACGGCCGACCGCTCGTTCGCCACGATGCGGGGGCGACCGCCCCGCGTCGACTTCGGCGAGACGCTGTCCGTGCCGCCGGCGGTCCGCGACCGGACCGAGGACGCGGACGCCCGGCTGGTCGTGCCCCCCGACCTCGAGTACCTGTTCCCGGTCGCGCCGCTGGCCCACTACGTCGGGGCCCGAGTCGACGTCGAGCCGGGCGCGACGCCGCGGGTGGAGACCCCCGGGGGCGTCGACGAGCTCCCGGCGTTCCCCGAGTTCCAGGACGCCGTCGGGGAACTCCTCGAGCGAACGTTCTACCTCGACTGTGTGGTCCGCGAGAGCGGGCCGTACGCGTCGGACCTCGGCCTCGCGTCGGTGCTCGAGGAGGTCGGGGTCGACGCGGACGCGCTGTACGCCGCGCCGCCCGCCGAGCGGTTCGACGCGTACCGGGCGGTGCCGTTCGAGCGCGTCGCCGACCGGTTCCCCGACTGGCACCTCTCGATGTCCATCGCGCCGCGATACGAGCACGTCCCGACGCTGTCGCACCTGCTGGCGAACGTGCCCCACGTCCGCATCGCCGAGTCCGCCTCGCTCGCGGAGACGGAGTGGTTGGACAACTCGCTCGACGACTTCTACCGCGCGGACGCCGGTCCCGCCCGGGCGGCCCCGGGCGACGTCGCCTCCGTCGAGCTGGTCCAACCGGAACTGGGCCCCGGGCGAACGCACGGCTGGCTCGCCGACGGCGTCCCCATCGACGCGTTCAAGACGCTCCCGGAGGCGTACGAGAACCGGACACGCTACCTCGACGCCGCCGGCGAGCCCACCTCGGTGGTCGCCATCCTCAACGACGGGGAGATGCGCGACGAGCACGCCGAGGTGGCGGCCCTGTACCGACGGCGCGCGGAAGCGCTCGACCTCGACGTCTCGCTCCGCGAGAACCTCGCCGTCGACGAACTCGCGACCGTGTTCGAGTCGCGTCACGACCTCGTCCACTACATCGGGCACTGCGAGCGGGAGGGGCTCCGGTGTGCCGACGGCTACCTCTCGGCGAGCAGCCTCGCGGAGTCGAACGCACAGACGTTCTTCCTGAACGCCTGCGGCTCGTACCACGAGGGCATCGAACTCGTCCGCAAGGGGAGCGTCGCCGGCGGCGTCACGTTCAACGAGGTGCTCGACAGCCAGGCGGCGACCGTCGGGACGATGTTCGCGCGACTGATGGTCAACGGCTTCAGCATCGAACGGGCGCTCGACAAGTCGCGACGCCGGATCATGACCGGGAAGGACTACGCGGTCGTCGGCGACGGGACCCACGTGCTCACGCAGTCGGAGGACTTCGTCGGCGCGGACATCCAGGTCGACAACCTGGGCGACGACCGCTACCGAGTGCGCTACTTCATGGACGCGCCGTGGATAACCGGCGGCGCGTTCCGGTCGTACCTGCAGGAGACCAACGAGACCCACCTGCTCGGCGAGACCTTGGAGTTCACCATCGACCGTGCGCGGCTCCTGGAGTACATGGCGGTCGCCGACACGGCTGTGCTGTACGACGGCGACCTCCACTGGTCGGATACGCTCGAAGAGAAGCTCGGCCGGGAGTAGCTCGAGCCGTTACGGGCCGGGGTACACTTCGCCGGACGACGACGGGCTCAACTCGAACCCGGTCGCGGCGGCGGTGTCGCCCGCGAGCAGGAGCACGAGCAACATCAGCGTCGTCAGGACGGCTTTCGGGTGGTTGCTCGCCGCTGACGCGACGCGGGAGTTCGCGGCACGTTCAAGCATAGCACTTGGTACCATACCCGCACTCAAAACGTAATCACACTTAAAATTCACGGCGAGGCAGGCTTCCATCCACCACCTCGACCGCGTATTCTGCCGCCTCAGCGGTTGATTCCTCGGAATTCCCGTTAGTATTAAATATTCACGAGGCGACTGTGGTAGCAACGATGACCGCGAATCTGCTCGAAGAGACGATGGACGACCTCCTCCGGTCGCTGCTGGAGGAGTCGACGGGGGACCTCGTCGTCGTGGACCCCACGGAGTCGGTGATCGAGTCGCTGATCGACATCGGCGCCGACGCCGAGGAGCTGCCGACGCTGAACGTCCTCGCGGACGACCGGCTGCTGAAGGACGTGATGGACGACTTCCTCGTCGCGGCCGACGCCGCGGACCTCGTCGACGCCGAGCGCATGACGCTGCGCGAGCTCGACGAGGGGGCCGACAACACGCTGTTCGTCGGCGAGGACCGGCTGTACGCGATCGTGAGTGCCGACGAGCACGTCGCCGCGCTGGCCGCGGACGACGAGGCGTTCATCGCCGACGCCTACGACACGTACCGTACGCGCTGGGCGGACGCCCCGTCGTTCAACCTCCGGACGCCCGCGCTCTCGCGCATCCGCAGCTCGCTCGACGACGACATCGGCGAGCCGGTCCGCGCGGACTTCGACAGCGTGCTCGACTCGCTGGAGACCGCCCGCGGCGACGGCGACGGCCTCGACGAGGTCACCATCTCGCTGCTCGTGGCCGCGAAGAACGACGTCCTCCTGTACGACATCAGCAAGTGGGGCGAGGACGTCGGCATCGCCTCGAAGGCGACGTTCTCGCGGACGAAGACGCGGCTGGAGGACATGGGCCTCATCGACACCGAGAAGGTGCCCATCGACGTCGGCCGCCCGCGCCTGCGCCTGAAGCTCGGCGACGACCGCCTGCGCGCCGCCGAGAGCGACGAGCTCGCCAGCGTCGCCTACCGGATGCTGAACTGACGCGGTCCACCCCCTCCGTCGCGGTCAACACCCCCGACTCGGGGTCCGTCGCGACCGACCACCTTTTTGTGCGGTTCGTGCCACGAGCGCGGCATGGACATCGCCATCGTCGCGCCCGACCCCGCCGCCGCCCCCCTGCGGGACGCGTTCGCCGACCTCGACGCGAACGTGATGGAGGTGGAGGCCGGCCTCCTCGACGGGTTCGACTTCGCGGTCGTCGCCGCGACGACCGGCGACGGCGTCTTCCGGACGGCGACGCGGCACCTCGACGAGTGGGTCGCCGTCGAGGTGGGCGGCGTCGGCGGCCGACCGGTCGAGGGGCTCGACGCCGCCGTCTCCGTGTTCTCCGCCGACGCCGGCTGTTACGACTGTCTGCGGGACCGCGTCCGGGCGAACGCGCCGGCGACGGACGTCGCCCCGCGGGGCACCCGCAGCGCCGTCCGCTTCGCGGGCGCGCTCGCCGGGCGGCGCGCCATCCGCCACCTCTCGGGCGAGTCGGTCGCGGGGACCGTCGTCGAGGTCGACGGGCCGGAGCGGTCGTTCCTCCCGTCCCCCGGCTGTGACTGCGGGAGCGCCCCCGACGGGTTCGAGGTGGCCGAGCGCGCGGACCCGGCGACGCTCGACGACGCCGTCGACCGGATGGACCGCGCGGTCGACGACCGGCTCGGCCTCGTGACGGAGGTGGGCGAGCGCGAGTCGTTCCCGGCGCCGTACTACATCGCGCGGACCGCCGACACGACGGCGTTCGCCGACGCCCGCTGTGCGGAGTTCGCGGCCGGCGTCGCCGACGGCTGGGACGCCGCCTACGCGAAGGCCGTCGGCGAGGCGCTCGAACGCTACTGTGCGGGCACCTACCGCTCGTCGGCGTTCCGGTCCGCGCCGACGGAGGGCGTGGTCGACGCGGTGCCGGTCGACCGGTTCGTCCGGCCGGCCGACGCCGAGTCGCCGGCGGCGGACGAGCGGCTCCCGTGGGTCGCCGGCGTCGACCTCGCCACCGGGGAGTCCGCGTCGCTCCCGGCCGAGTTCGTGGTGTTCCCGCCGCCGGCCGAACGGTTCGCGCCCGCGATCACCACCGGGCTGGGGCTGGGCAACTCGACGGCGGAGGCGGTGCTGTCGGGGCTGTACGAGACCGTCGAGCGCGACGCGTCGATGCTGTCGTGGTACTCCACGTTCGAACCGATGGGGCTGGCGGTCGACGACGAGGGGTTCGACGCGCTCCGCCGGCGGGCGAGCGCGGAGGGCCTCTCGGTGACGACGCTGCTGCTCACGCAGGACGTCGACGTGCCCGTGGTGGGCGTGGCGGTCCACCGGGACGCCGAGACGGGCGCGTGGCCGCGGTTCGCGATGGGGTCGGCCGCCGACCTCGACGCCGCCGCCGCCGCCCGGAGCGCGCTCGCGGAGGCGCTCCAGAACTGGATGGAGCTGCGGGCGATGGGCCCCGAGCGCGCGAGCGGCGAGCAGGGGGCGATCGGCGCGTACGCCGACTTCCCCGCCCGTGTCCACGAGTTCGTCTCGCCGGAGGTGACGCTCCCGGCGGCGGACGTGACCGACGACGGGGTCGCGGGCCTGTCGGGCGTCGACGCGGTCGCGGCCGTCGTCGACCGCCTCGGCGACGCCGACCTCGACGCGTACGCCGCGCGGCTCACCACCCGCGACGTGGCCGCGCTCGGCTTCGAGGGGGTCCGGGTGCTCGTCCCCGCGGCGCAGCCGCTGTTCACGGCCGAGCCGTTCTTCGGCGAGCGGCTGCACGAGGTGTCCGCGTCGATGGGGTTCGAGGCCGAGCCCGACCGGGCGTACCACCCGTTCCCCTGAGCGGTTCCGGGCAGCTCCGGCCGGGAACGTCGACCCGATCCGATCCCGGAGCGTTCTTGCCCGCATCCCCGTAGCGTGCAGACGACTGAATGCCCCGGTTCCTCCACTACTCGGACATCGAGAACGTCTACGACGACCCCGAGCGAGCCGGTCGCCTCGCGGGCCTGATCGCGGAACTGAACGGCCCGGACGCGGCGGTCGTCGGCAGCGGCGACAACACCTCGCCCGGCGTCGCGGCGACGGTCGCCGAGGGGCGACAGGCGGTCGACTTCTACCGTGCCGTCGACACCGACGTGGAGACGTTCGGCAACCACGACTTCGACTTCGGCCCCGCGGCGACGCGCGACGTCGTCGCCGACTCGCCCCAGACGTGGGTGTCGGCGAACGTGCGCGACGAGGCCGGCGAGCCGTTCGGCGCCGCCGAAGGGGTGGTCCCGTGGACCGTCGCCCGGGTCGGCGGCGACCGCGTCGGCTTCTTCGGCGTCACGGACCCGACGACGCCCTCGTTGAACCCCATGGCCGCCGAGATGACGTTCACGGACCCGTACGCCGCGGCCCGCGACTGCGTGGCCGCGCTCCGCGAGGAGGGCGTCGACCGGATCGTCGCCGTCTCCCACCTCGGCGGCGGCGACGACGACCTCGCACGCGTCGACGGCGTCGACCTCGTCCTCGGCGGCCACGTCCACAGCGAGCGCGCCGAGGCGGTCGACGGCGTCCTCTGTACCCGCCCGGGCGTCAACGGCCACACCGTCCTCGAGGTGACGCTGGACGACGACGGCGCGACCGTCGCGCGCCACAGTCCCGCCGACGCGCCCGTCGACGAGCGCGTCGCGGACGCGCTCCGGGAGCGCATCGCCGCGGCCGGGCTGGACGAGGCGGTCGGCCGGGTCGACGAGCCGATCCCCGGACCGAGGCGGCGATCCACGGCGGCGAGTGCCGGATCGGCAACCTCGTCGCCGACGCCTACCGGTGGGCAGCCGACGCGGACGTGGGGCTCCAGAACGCCGGCGGCCTCCGGCTCGGCCACGACCTCGCCGGCGAGGTCACGCGGGCGGACCTCCTGTCGGTGCTCCCGTTCGAGGAGCCCATCGTCGAGGTGGAGCTCACGGGCGCGGAGCTGCTGGACGCCTTCCGCCAGATGTCGGCCGCCGTCGTCGACTTCGGCGAGGACGACTGGTGGCACGGCCACGTCAGCGGGGCGACGGTCGTGTGGGACGACGACCGTGAGGCGCTCGTCTCGGCGACCGTCGACGGCGACGCGGTCGACCCCGAACGGCTGTACACCGTCGCGACGCCGGAGTACATCCTCCACTCCGACCACGAGTTCCCCGCCGTCGACGAGCACCACCGCGCGGGCGAACACGGCATCCAACACGAGGTCCTCGCCGCCTACATCGCCGAGTTCGGTGTCGACCCGCGGATCGAGGGACGGATCCGACGCGTCTCGACGGCCGCCGCCGAGGGGGTCGACCCCGACGGCGAGGTGTGAGGACAGGGACGGGGCGGGACACGACGGCGAGGGTGTCGGCGGTCGCGTCCCCCGGTTTCGTCGACGGGTGGTGCGGGAGTGTGTCGCAAGAGGAAGTGTTTACACGGGCCGGCGCGTTCGACACGACAATGACTCTGGTCGTCGTGCCGGTGCGCTACCCGCTCTCGAAACACTCGAGGGCGACGCTGGCGGAGGCGATCCGGATCGCCGACGAACGCGACGCCGAGTTGACCGTCCTCCACGTCGACCTGTACCAGGACGGCAAGGAGGTGACGCGCACCGGTCTCAAGCGCGCGGTCGAGCGCGAGTTCGGCGCGCTGCCGGAGGTGCGCTACGTGGTCCGTCGCGGCTTCCTCGTCGAGGAGACCATCCTCGACGAGGTCGCCGCCGAGCAGGCCGACGTCGTCGTCATCGGCGCGAAGCAGGCGAGCCGCTGGCGCCGCACCATCCGCAAACTGTTCTCCGACCCCGACATCGAGTCGTTCCTCAACGACAAACTGGACGCGACGGTGATCACCGTGCGGGCCGACGGGAAGGCGACCGAGCTGGCGTCCGCGGACGGCGGACGGGACGACCCGTGACCGGGGCGGACGACCCGCCGACCGAACGCGCCGAGACGGCCGCGGGCGGCCCCGCCACGGTGGGGCTCCCCGCGACGCGTCGCCGACTGCTGGCGGCGCTCGCGGACGGCCCCGTCTCCGGACCGCGACTGGCCGAGCGGCTCGGCGTCTCCCGCGCGGCCGTCTGGAACCACGTGGAGGCGCTGCGCGAGGCGGGCTTGACCGTCGAGAGCGGCGACGACGGCTACGCCGTGACGGACGTGACGGGGTACTCGGGCGAGGCGATCGCGTACGGACTCGAGGCGCCGTTCGCCGTCGAGTACCACGACCGCGTCGGGTCGACGAACGACCGCGCGCGCGCCCTCGCCGCGAGGGGCGCGGCGGCGTCGCCGTCGTCGCCGACGAACAGACCGCCTCGCGCGGTCGCCTCGACCGCGAGTGGGTGTCGCCCCCGGGCGGCGTCTGGCTCTCGGTCCTGTGTCGGCCGTCCGTCCCGCCGGCGCACGCGCCGGCGTTCACGCTGGCGATGGCCGTCGCCGTGACGCGCGCCTGCCGGGAGACCGGCGTCGACGCCCGGATCAAGTGGCCCAACGACGTGCTCGTCGGCGAGGGCGGCGCCCGCGGCGGCAGGAAGCTCTGCGGGATCCTCACCGAGATGGAGGGCGAGGCCGACCGGGTGTCGTGGCTGGTCGTCGGCGTCGGCCTCAACGCGAACGTCGACCCCGACGACCTCCCCCCGGACGCCGACGCCACGAGCCTGCTCGCCGAACGGGGCGCCCCGGTCGACCGACGGCTGGTCGTCCAGCGGATCCTCGAGGAGTTCCACGCGCTCCGCGGCGACCTCCGGGGCGCCGTCGACGCGTGGGCGGAGTACGCCGACACCGTCGGCCGGCGCGTCCGGGTCGACACCCCCGGCGGCGTCGTCGAGGGGGAGGCGGTCGGCGTCGAGTTCCCCGGCGCGCTCGTCGTCGACACCGGCACCGAACGCGTCACCGTCACCGCGGGCGACTGCGAGCACCTCCGGCCGACCGAGGAGTGAACGGTCGAGGAGTCGGTCGCCCGGAGGGCCCGCGCCGGCCGGCGGCGTCCGTCAGGAGCGGTCGGTCACACGCACGGTGAGCACCGGCACCGACGACGCCCGGACCACCTTCTCGGCGACGCTGCCCAACAGGAGTCTGTCGATGCCGCCGCGGCCGTGGGTCCCCATGACGACGAGGTCGCAGTCGTTCTCCTCGGCGTACCGGACGATCTCGCGGCTCGGGCTGCCGTCGACGATCGCCGTCTCGACGGGCACGTCGTAGTCGTCGCCGAGCGCCTCGACGAGGGAGACGGCGTCCTCCGCGTCGCGGCGGAGCAGTTCGTCGATCCCCTCCCAACTCGACTCCATCGGCATCCCGGCGTACGACGCCGAGTTGACGACGTACACCGCGTGGACGGTCGCGCCGTGCTCGACCGCGAGGTCGATCGCGTGGCGGACCGCGCGCTCGACGCCGTCCGAGCCGTCGGTCGGGACGAGGATCCGGTCGTACATCCCCATGTGAAGGTCTGTCGTACCGAGACCGTGATACGTAATCAACCCTTCGCACGATCGGACCGCCGTCTCTCGGTTCGTGGTTTCGGTTCGTAACGGTCGTCCGACGGTGGCGACCCCGACGGACGGTCGGCGTCGACGGCGCCGCGGCTCCGTGACGTTGCGAACGCGGGAGAACGGGACCGGACGCGGTCCCGGGCGCGGCCGACTTACAGGCGGCCGACTTCCTCGACCTTCACCGACTCGACGCCCTCGACGCCGGCGAACGCCTCCTCGACGGCCTCCGTGCCGCCGGCGTCGTCGGGGACGACGACCATCGGGAGCAGCGCGACGAGGCCGAACGCCACGTCGTCGCGCTCGACGTTGCGGATCTCCGCGCCCTGCGGGAGGGACGCCTCGAGCTTCTCCTGCAGTTCGTCGAGGTCGATCTCGGGGCTCTGCGGCATGACCTTCATCTTCGCGGCGACCTTCCCCATGGTCAGGGCCCCCGGAAGCCGCAGTCGGGACACTCGTAGAGGTTGCTCTGCTTGCGGCACTTCGCGCAGCGGCTGACCTGCGTGCCGCAGTCGGGGCACTTGAACGTCGCCGCCGCCGTGCCGGCGACGTTGATGCCACAGGAGACACAGCGCCGCTCGGAGCGCTGGTCCGACTCTGACTGGCTCATACGGCTAGACTCCGTCGCGCGACTTTTAACGATTGTCTTTCAGCCGGCGCTCCGGTCCGGCGGCCTCCCGAGCCGGGCGGCCGCAGTACCGCGCTCACCCGACCACGAGCGGCCCCAACAACACACCCATGAGGTGGACCCGGCGACAGCCGAGCCGGACGGGGACGAAGCCGACGACGGCGGCGGCGGCGAGGACGACCACGCCGACGGGCCCGGCGAACCCAGCCGACAACAACGCGAGGAACGCGAGCGCGCCGGCGACGAGCGGCCGGTGGGGGAGCGCCCCGACGGCCCGGAGGGCGCGGTCGCCGAGGACGACGACGCCGAGGACGCCGACCGCGCCGGCGACGACGACCGCCGCCGTCATCGGGCCGAGCACCGCGGGGACGCCCGCCTCGCGCATCGCGACGAGGACGCCCGACCGGGGCGCGTCGAACGCGCGGTAGGCGAACAGCGCGAACACCGCCGTCGCGGTGTTGGCGCCGCTGGTCGCGACGACGTACTCGCGGGCGGGGTCGCGGCCGACGGTCGCCGGGAGCGCGAGCACCGCGGCCACGCCGGCGGACACGCCCGGCAGGTAGCCGACGGCGGCCCCGCCGCCGGTTCCCGCGGCGGCCGCGCCCGCGAGCTCCCGACGCGACAGCCCGAGGCGGGCGTCGGCCTGCGGCGGCACCCCGCGCCGTCGGCGGCGTCGACCAGCACCGGCACGCCGAACAGGCCGGCGAACAGCGGGGCGAGCACACCGCCGGCGGGGAGGAGTCCCGATACGGGAAGGTCCAGCGTGACGAGGCCCAGCGCCGTCGCGAGCGCGACCGAGAGCCCGCCGGCCAGCCGGCGCCGCGTCGACGGTTCGGTGACGACGAGCAGGAGGGCGACGCCGCCGAGGACGACCGGGAGCCACCGGCGGAGCAGCGGGAGCGCGACCCGCATCCCTGCGGTGACGGCGACCGCCAGCGGCAGCGCCGCGGCCAGCGCGACGCCGGATCCGACCGCGGACAGCCGGAGCGCCTCCCGCCCGCGCCCCTCGGCGACGAGTCGGTGGCCGGGGAGCGCCGCGGCCGCCATCGCCGCGTCCGGCACGCCCAGCGCGAGCGACGGCACCACGTCGAGGAACGTGTGGACGACGCCGGCGGCGAGCATCGCACAGCCGAGCGGCACCGGCGGCGCCTCGAGGGCGGGCGCCGCCGCCGCCAGCAGGAACGCGAAGTTGTTGGCGTGGAGCCCCGGGATCAGCCCGCTACAACAGCCGAGCGCGCAGCCCCCGAGCGTGTACGCGAGCAGGAGCGTGCCGGCCGGCGCGGCTGGAGTCGGGAGCACCGCGACGGAGTGGTGTCGTCATCGCCCTTCAACGCTCGGCCCCCGGGGAGCCGCGACGGCGCCGTCGCTGGCGGCGGCGGCGGCGGCGAAAGAAGTGTGATCTCGGGTGGATCGATCGAGTCGAGGCGACTCGCCGACGTCAGCCGAAGAGTTCGCCCAGGCCCTCGCCGGAGGCGTCGTCCTCGTCGTCGTCGTCGTCGGCGGCCTCGTCGGCGGCCTCCTCCTCGGCCTCGTCGTCGCCGTCGTCGGCCTCCGCCTCGTCGTCGGAGCCGCCGGCGGCGCCGCCCGCGGCGCCCGCGGCGGGCGCGGCGGCGGCCGTCTCGATGGCCTCCTCGATGTCGACGTCCTCCAGCGCGGCCACGAGGGCCTTCACGCGGGACTCCTCGACGTCGACGCCGGCGGCTTCGAGCACCGCCGTGACGTTGTCCTCGTTGATCTCCTCGCCCGTCTCGTTCAGGATGAGTGCAGCGTAAACGTATTCCATTGTCCTGTGTAGTTGTGTTTATCCGAACATCGCGCCGAGGCCCTCGGCACCGTCCCCGTCGTCGTCGTCGGTGTCGGTGTCGTCGGACTCGGCTTCCGTGTCCTCGTCGTCGCTCGATTCGTCCGTCTCCTCCTCGGCGGCCGGCTCGGCCGCGGGCGCCTCGACGCCGCGGAGCTCCTCGGGGAGCGCCTCGTCGTCGTCGATGGCGGCCGCGAGCGAGCGCAGCTGCGCGTCCGCGCGCGCCATGAGGTCGGGCATGAGTTCCTCGTCCTCGATGGCGGCGAACAGACCGACGGCCTTCGCGTCGCCGGCGGCCTTGCCGAGCAGGGTGCCCGCGGTGCGGGCGGTCGGGTAGGCGGCGTTGACCGAGAGGTTGCGCGCCGCCGCCGCGGCGGACTGGACGTCCGCGCGGTACTCGTCCACGTCGATGGCGAGTTCCTCGGGCTCGAACAGCACGCCGTCGGCGAAGACGGCGCGCAGGTCCAGCCCGACCTCCTTCGGCTCGATGCCGAGCTCGCCGAGCACGCCCGCGAGCTCGTTCGAGACGACCTCGCCGGCGTCGAGGACGTGCGAGTCGGACAGCACCTGGATGGAGCCGTCTTGGATGCGCGCGTCCGCGCCGACCTGCTGGAGCTCGCCGACGAACGGCCCGGGGTCGACCCCCGTGTCACCCTCCGGGATGACGATGTCGTTCGGGGCGACCTCGCCCGCCGCGATGGGCGCGGACGTCTTCGACGCCTCGAGCTGTTTGTACAGCCCGAACGGGTTGTCGTCCGTCCCGATGAGGCCGACGTGGCCCGAGACGAACTGTCCGAGGTCCTCGATCCCCGCGTCGACCTCGTCCAGCGCGCGCTGGATGAGGGTGTTGCGGGACATCCGGAGCTCGGCCTGTCCGTACAGGTCGCGGCGCATGTCTTGGAGCTGCCGGCTCGGGATGCCCGTCAGGTCGACGACGCCGACGGCGTCGTACGAGCCGACGAACTCGGTGAGCTCGGCGACCTCCTCGCGCTTCCACTCCGGGATCGTCTCGGTCTTGCGCTCCTCGGCGGAACTGCTCATACGGGCACCTCCACGGACGGACCCATCGTCGTCTTGACGTAGATCGCGTCGATGTTGAGCGGCCCCTTCTCCAGATCCGCTTCCAGCCGGCGGACGATCACGTCGATGTTGTCGGCGATCTCGTCCGCGGTCATGTCCTGGGCGCCGACGCGCGTGTGGAACGTGCGGCGGTCCCGGGAGCGGAGCTGGACGGTGTTTTTCATGCGGTTGACGGTCTCGACGACGTCGTCGTCGGGCTGGAGCGGCGTCGGCATCTTGCCGCGCGGCCCCAGGATGCGCCCGAGGTTGGACGCGACGTCCTGCATCATGTCGGCCTCGGCGATGAAGAAGTCGGTCTCATCGGCGAGATCCTTGGCCTCGCCCTCTTCGGATGCGAGATCCGAGAGGTCGCTGCCGGACAGGACTCTGTCGGCGACGTCTTCCGCACGGAGGGCTGTCTCACCCTCCGCAATGACGACGATCTGCGTCTCCTGACCGGTGCCGGCCGGGAGAACGACTTCGTCGTCGACTCGATTCGACGGGTCGTTGAGGTCCAGATCCCGGAGGTTGATCGCCAAGTCCACGGTCTCGCGGAAGTTGCGAGCGGGGGCGGTCTCCAGTGCCTGGGTTACTGCGTCCTCGATTGAATCTGCCATTTTTCACCTCCGTAGTACGCAGGAATGCTCCTACGGGTCAGTGAAACAGGCGTACGCCTGTCTCACCGTCAGGTCCGCCCACGCGACACTTAAGACCGTCGAAGGCTCGGCCGCCGCGTCGACCGTTCACACGGTCGTTACTCCGCCGGACGGGGTCGCGACCCGCCGCGGCGACGCAGGTCGGCCGGCGAGACCGGCTCGATGTCGTACGTGTCGCACACGCGTGCGAGCGCGTCCACGCGCTCGGCGAACTCCCCCGGTCGGTGGGCGTCGGTGCCGACGGTGAACCGGACCCCGCGGTCGCGGAGCGCACGGAGCAGGTCGTCGGTCGGGTGGAGGTCGGGCTCGCCGTCGCGTGTCGTCCGCTTGGCGTTCACCTCGGGGACCGTGCGCGAGGCGGCGAACGCGTCGGCGACGCGGCGGACCTGTTCGTCGGTCCGGCGGCCGGCCAGTTGCGGGTGTGCCTCGATCACGTCGACGTGGGCGGCGATCTCGAACAGCTCCGACGACGCGAGCGCGACGACCGCGTCGTAGTAGTCCGCGACGACCGTCTCGGGGGCGGGCGTCCCGGGCGTCGAGAAGTCCTCGAACGAGAACACCGTGTGTCGGCCGACGTAGTGGACGCTCCCGAGGGCGTAGTCGAAGCCGGCCTCGTCGAGGAAGGCCGCGATGCGGTCCTCGCTCCCCGGCTCGTAGTCGACCTCGACGGCGTCGTGGACCGCGAGGTCGTACTCCCCGCGGAGCCGCTCGATGGCGTCGCGCCGGCGCTCGTAGGTGAGGTCGAAGTGGCGCGCGTAGCGGTCGCGCTTCGCCACCCAGTGGTCGTCGCGCGTGACCGAGCAGTGGTCGGCGAAGCCCACCCCCTCGAGGCCCGCCTCCGCGGCGGCGTCGAGCATCGGCCCGAGGTGGCCGCCGTCGGAGTACACCGAGTGGGCGTGGTAGTCGTGCATACCCTCGAACCGCGCGCCGCGGAGTTAAGCGCCCTGCACCTCACAACGGGCGTGGAACGACGGCCGCGGGGTCGCCGTCGCGGCCGCTGTACGGAGCGAGCGCGCGCGGGCCGCCGAGCACCGGCGGCCGGTCGCGAGAAACGAAGTGGAACCCGGGTCGCGTTACGCCGCCGCTTCGTCGGCGAGAACGTCGTCGTACTCGCCGGCGTCGACGCGGTCGTCGAACGTCCGGGCGTCCTCGCCGTCGATGGTGACGCCGAGGGAGGCGCACGTGCCGCCGACCTCCTTGGCCGCGGCCTTCACGTCGTACGCGAGCAGGTCGGTCATCTTCTGCTCGGCGACCTTCCGCACCTGTTCGACCGTCATGTCGGCGACGAAGTCCTTCTGGGGCTCGCCCGAGCCGGTGTCGAAGCCGACCTCGTCTTTGATCAGCTCGGCCGTCGGCGGGACGCCGACCTCGATCTCGAAGGAGCCGTCGTCGTCGTACTCGACCGTGACGGGCACTTCCATGCCGTCGAACGCCGAGGTCTTGTCGTTGATCTCGGCGACGACCGCCTGCACGTCGACCGGCGTCGGACCGAGCTCGGGACCGAGCGGCGGGCCGGGGTTGGCCTGACCGCCGGGAACGAGCACTTCGATGGTTCCAGCCATGCTTTCGGATTCCCCGTCGCGTCGTTTAAGGATTGTCTTTGCGACCGATACGCCGCCTCCCTGCGTGTGATCTGCACACATCCGGCCGGCGGACCACCGGCGCTTATTCACGCCCCGAACGGGCGAGTCGATATGACCGACCCGGCCGACATGGCGTACACCCGCCTCGGCGACACCGGGCTGGAGGTCTCGCGCCTCTGTCTCGGCTGCATGAACTTCGGCACCGAACGCCCGTGGATGGTTGGCGACCGCGACGACAGCGTCGACCTGATCCACGAGGCGCTGGACCTGGGGATCAACTTCCTCGACACCGCGAACGTCTACTCGACGGGCGAGTCCGAGGAGATCGTCGGCGACGCCGTCGCCTCGGCGAACCGCGACGAACTCGTCCTCGCCACCAAAGTGTACGGCGACATGGGCGACGGCCCGAACACCGGCGGCCTGTCGCGCAAGCACGTGCTCGATCAAGCGGAGGCGAGCCTCGACCGGCTCGGCACCGACTACATCGACCTCTACCAGATCCACCGCTGGGACGACGACACCCCCATCGAGGAGACGCTGTCCGCGCTCGACCACCTCGTCGAGACGGGGCGGGTGCGCTACATCGGCGCGTCGACGATGACCGCCTACCGGTTCACGAAAGCGCTGTACACAAGCGACGTCGAGGACTACTCGCGGTTCACGTGTATGCAGCCGGAGTACTCGGCGGTCGCGCGCCACGAGGAGGCGAACCTGCTGGAGGTGTGTGAGGGCGAGGGCGTCGGCGTCATCCCGTGGTCGCCGCTGGCGGGCGGCTTCCTCACCGGCAAGTACGAGCGCGGGGCCGGCCCCGCCGACGGGACCCGCGGGGCCGCCTCGGAGTCGGTGCGGAGCTACTTCACCGAGGAGAACTGGGCGGTGCTCGACGCCGTCCGCGGGGTCGCCGAGGAGGTCGACGCCTCCCCCGCGCAGGTCGCGCTCGCGTGGCTGCTCGAACGCGACGTGGTGACCGCGCCGATCATCGGCCCCCGGACGGGCGAGCACCTCCGCGAGAACGTCGGCGCCCTGTCGGTGGATCTCACGCCGGATCAGGTCGACCGGATCGCCGAGCCGAAGTCGCCGCGCTACCCCAAGGCGTAGCCGCGTCCCCCGTTCCCGCGTCCCCCGCTCCCGCGTCCCCCGTCCCCGTGTCCCGACGCCGGCCCCCGACGCTTATCGCCGTCGCCGGCGACACCGTGTGCATGAGTACCACCGACGACGACGCGGACGGGACGCCGGCGATGACGTACACGCGCCTCGGCGACACCGGACTGGAGGTCTCGCGCCTCTGTCTCGGCTGTATGAACTTCGGCTCCGGCGAGCCGTGGATGATGGGCGATCGCGACGCCAGCGTCGACCTGATCCACGAGGCGTTGGACCTGGGGATCAACTTCCTCGACACCGCGAACGTCTACTCGGCCGGCGAGAGCGAGGAGATCGTCGGCGACGCCGTCGCCTCGGCCGACCGCGACGAACTCGTCCTCGCCACCAAGGTGTACTTCGACATGCACGACGGGCCCAACGGGGGCGGGCTCTCGAGGAAGCACATCCTCGATCAGGCGGAGGCGAGCCTCGACCGCCTCGACACCGACTACATCGACCTCTACCAGATCCACCGCTGGGACGACGACACCCCCATCGAGGAGACGCTCGCGGCCCTCGACCACCTGGTGGAGTCGGGACGGGTGCGCTACATCGGCGCGTCGACGATGACCGCCTACCGGTTCACGAAGGCGCTGTACACCAGCGACGTCGAGGACTACTCGCGGTTCACCTGCATGCAGCCGGAGTACAACGCCGTCGACCGCCACGAGGAGGCGAACCTCCTGCCCGTGTGCGCCGGCGAGGGCGTGGGCGTCATCCCGTGGTCGCCGTTGGCGGGCGGCTTCCTCACCGGTAAGTACGAGCGCGACAGCCAGCCGGAGGCGGGACTCCGCGCGGACGCGGACGAGTACACGGCCGACCGGTTCACCGAGGAGAACTGGGCGGTGCTCGACGCCGTGCGCGCGGTCGCCGCCGAGCGCGCGGCGACGCCCGCACAGGTCGCGCTCGCGTGGCTGCTCCACCGGGACGTCGTCGACGCGCCGATCATCGGGCCGCGGACGAGCGAACACCTCCGCGAGAACGCCGGCGCCGTCGGCGTCGACCTCACCGACGCGGAGGTGGCCCGGATCGCCGAGCCGAAGACGCCGCGGTGGCCCGCCCCCGGGAAGGACTGACCCGGCGGACGGCAGACGGTACGGTTTTGCCGGTGCCGCACGGCGGGAGTCCATGGACACGGAGTCGCTCGTCGAGACGTTGGAGGCGGCGGGCCTCTCGCCGTACCAGTCGGCCGCGTACGTCGCCTTGTTGGATCTGGGGACCGCGTCCGCGACGGACGTGGCCGACGCGAGCGGGGTGCCCGCCCCGCGGATCTACGACGTGTTGCGGACGCTGGAGGAGTTGGAGTACATCGAGACGTACGAGGAGGGGTCGCTGCGCGCACGGGCCCACAGCCCGTCGATCGTGTTGGACGACCTGCGGGGGCGCGCGAACCGGCTGGAGGCGGCCGCCGAGGAGGTCGAGGACCGGTGGGAACAGCCCGAGCTGGAGGCCGGGGGCGCGAGCATCGTCACCCGCTTCCGGACGGTGATCGAGCGGGCGGAGTCGTTCATCGAGGAGGCGACCCACCAGATCCTGCTGTCGACGACGACGGCGAACCTCGGCCGGCTGGCGCCCGCGCTCCGCGCGGCGACCGAGCGCGGCGTCTCGGTCAGGGTGTCGGTCCACACCGGCGACGGCGAGGCGGTGCCCGACCCCGAGCAGTTCGAGGGGCTCTGCCTGGAGGCGCGCCACCGGCCGTTGCCGGCGCCGTTCGTCGCGCTCGCGGACCGCCGACAGGCGTCGTTCGCACACCACCCGGACTCGTACGACCGCTACGGCGTGCTCGTCAACGACCGGACGCACACGTACGTGTTCTACTGGTACTTCCTCACCTGTCTGTGGGAGCCGTGGGAGACGGTGTACGACGCCGCCGGCGAGGGCCTCCCCCGCGAGTACCTCGACGTGCGTCACCTCGTCCGTTACCTCCGCCGGGTCGACTGGGAGCACGAGCCGGTCCGGATCCGCGTCGACGGACACGACACCGTGACGGGGGACCCCTGCACCGTCGAGGGCACCGTCGTCGACGTGCGCGTCCCGTTCGCGGACGAGGCGAACTCGGGGTTCGAACTGGCGGGCCAGGTCACCGTCGACGTGGACGTCGAGGGCGACCGGGTCAGCGTCGGCGGCTGGGGCGCCATCGTCGAGGACGTCGAGGGCACCCGGCTGACGCTCCTCGACGGACCGACCGCGTGAGTCGGCCGTCGCACATATGTCCCTGCGACCTGACGTGAGGGGTGTGGACGCACGGCGCCCCGGCGCCGCGTAGCGACCTGCTCGTTAACAACAGGTGTTGTAAAGCCCATAGCCTATATTAACGATTGTTCCCTATGAGCGGGCGATGTCTGACGACAAGACACGGAACGGCGTATCGCGGCGGGAGTACCTCGCCGCTGCTGGGGCGTCAGGTGCCGCGCTCGGCTTGGCTGGCTGTCTCGGCGGCGGCGGGGGCGGCGGCGGCGGGTCGGACCCGATCGACACCGAACCGCCCGAGGAGGACGTGACCATCCAGATCGCGGCCGACTCGAACTTCGCGAACGCGCAGGAGGACATCGTCCAGACCCTGCGCGAGGACGGCGGCATGCCGGAGAACATCGAGGTCGAGTTCCTCGCCGGCTCGTTCACCACCGACGACCGACAGTCGCAGTACCAACAGATCCTGTCGGCCGGACAGGAGCGCCCGACGGTCCTGATGATGGACAACGGGTGGACGATCCCGTTCATCGCGCGCGACCAGCTCGCGAACCTGAGCTCGGCGCTGCCCGACTCGCTCACGAGCCAGATCCAGGACAACTACATCGAGAACATGGTCGCGACGGCCCAGAACGCCGACGGCGACCTGTTCGGCGTCCCGCTGTTCATCGACCTGCCGACGATCCAGTACCGCAAGGACCTGTTCCGGGAGGCGGGCTACAGCGACGACGACTTCGAGACGTGGGCCACCGAGCCGATGACGTGGTCCGAGTTCTCCCAGACCGTCGCCGAGGTCAAGGAGGCCACGGGCACCCAGAACGGGTTCCTCTGGCAGGGGTCCTCCTACGAGGGCCTCTCGTGTTGTTCGTTCATCGAGTTCATGGGCTCGCACGGCGGCTCGTACTTCGGCGAGTTCGAGAACTACTTCGGCCCCGTCGGCGACCGACCGATCACCGTCGACGGCGAGGGCGTCGTCAACGCCATCCGGATGCTCCGGACGTTCATCTACGGCTCCGACGACGACGTCGCGCTCGACGGCTACGCGGACATCTCGCCGCAGGCGGTCGTCCAGTACACGGAGGAGCCCGCCCGCGAACCCTTCACGAACGGGAACGCGGTCGCGCTGCGTAACTGGCCGTACTCGATCAACATCAACGGCGCCGAGGACGTCTTCGGCGAGGACCTGGGCGTCATGCCGGTGCCGTACGCGGTCAGCGAGGAGGACTCCGAGTACAGCTCCATCGGCGGCACGACGGCCGCGCAGGGCGGGTGGCACCTCACGCTCAACCCGAACGCGTCGGACCTGCGCAAGCGCGCGGCGCTGCAGTTGTTCCAGGCGCTGCAGGAGGAGTCCGTCCGGCTGCGGATGGCCGAGATCGGCGGGTGGATCCCCCCGCTCCCGAACCTCATCAACACCGAGGAGACGCGCGGCCTCGACATCATCGGTCGCTACGTCGACAGCCTCGAGGTGGCCGCGAACAACACGCTCCCGCGTCCGGTGACCACCGTGTGGACGCAGGAGTCGACGCAGATCGCCAGCGAGGTCAACAACGCGCTCCGCCAGGAGAAGACGCCCGAGCAGGCGATGAGCGACCTCAAGTCGTCGCTCGAGGAGATCGAGGGCTCGGCGTAAACCGACCCCGCTCTCGCATCACACTTATTACGATCATGAACAACGGTTAGCAAGACGCATGAGCACAGAACAAGAAACGGGGGATCTGTCCGGCGGGACGCGGACCGGCGCGTACGCGAGCGCCGTCCGCTGGATGGAGAACCTGTCCGAAACCCAGTACGCGTACCTGCTGTTGTCGCCGGCGATGCTGTTGCTGGCGGTCATCGCGTTCTGGCCGCTGCTGTCGACGTTGCGGCTGTCGCTGTTCGCCGACAGCTTCGCCGCCGCGAGCGTCGGGCAGTTCGTCGGGTTGGACAACTACGTAGCCATCATCACCGGGCAGCGGACGGCGCTGTTACCGTCGCCGTTCCTGCCGCAGGCGCTCACGGTGCAGGCGCTGTTCAACAGCGCGCTCGCCGTGACGATCCTGTTCACGGTCATCAGCGTCTCGTTCGAGACCGTGATCGGGTTCGTGCAGGCGCTGATCCTCGACCAGGACTTCCGCGGTCGCCGCTGGGTCCGGGTCGCGATCATCCTCCCGTGGGCGATCCCGATCGTCGTCCAGGGGATGATCTTCTTCCTGATGTTCCAGCCGAACATCGGGTTCCTCGTCGGGACCGCGGAGGACCCGGCGCTGCTGAACCAACTCGGCTTGCTGTCGGTCACGCCGCTGGCGAACGCGCAGGACGCGACGATGATCGTCATCGTGGCCGACGTGTGGAAGACGACGGCGTTCATGGCGCTGCTCATCCTCGCGGGGATGCAGTCGATCGACCGGAGCCTGTACGACGTGGCGCGGGTCTCCGGCGCGTCGCCGTGGCAGCGCTTCAAGCTGATCACCCTGCCGATCATCCTGCCGACGGTGCTGGTCGCGATGCTGTTCCGCACCATCCAGGCGATGCGGATCTACGGACTGATCGAGACGGTCGCGGGGTGTACGACGGTGCCGTCGCTGTCGTGTCTGGTCGTGACGACGTTCAACCAACGGCTACTCGGGTCGTCGGCGACGATCGCGTTCATCACGGCGGCGGTCATCGGCGTCGTGGTGTCGATCTACATCGTCGGCTACGCGCGAGGTGAGATGGCATGAGCAGGGACACGCGCACGGACGGCGGCGTACAGGGCGAACCGGAGCTGAAGCGCGGCCCCTTCCAGCGGTGGGTCGCCTCGACGATCAAAGAGCCCCAGAAGGCGTACCGCGCGATGTTCTACGTCGCGACGATCTTCTTCCTCGCGACGACGCTGTTCCCGTTCTACTTCCTGCTCGTGCTGGCGTTGACGCCGGAGAACGCGCCGCTGGCGCTGTTCCCGACCGCGCCGCGCTTCGAGGTCTTCCTCGACGTGTTCGACCGGGTCAACTTCCTGCGGTACATGTTCAACAGCCTGGTGCTCGCGCTGTCGACGACGGCCGTCGTGTTGTTGCTCGCGAGTCTGGCGGGGTACGTGTTCGGCCGACTGCAGTTCCCCGGCCGCACGCCGCTCATGCTGCTGATCCTCGCGATCAGCTACTTCCCGCCGGCGGCGTTCTTCCTGCCGCTGTACCAGCTGTTCACGGGGAACGTCGTGCCCGGGCTGAGTCTGTACAACACGCCCGGGTCGATGATCCTCCCGTTCAGCTCGCTGTTCATGCCGTTGTCTATCTTCATCCTCACGACGTTCTACGGGCAGATCCCGGACGGACTGGAGGACGCGGCGCGCGTCGAGGGGACGACCCGGCTGGGCGCGCTGTTCCGCGTGATCATCCCGCTGTCGGCGCCCGGTGTGGCGACGGCCGGGGTGCTCACCTTCATCTCCGTCTACAACGAGTTCTTCTTCAGCCAGCTGATGAACAACGGCCAACCGGCCAACTGGGCCCCCATCGTCGGGGGCCTGCTGAGCCTGCAGCGCGCGGGCCAGTTCCAAGTCACCTACGGCGTGATGGCCGCCGGCAGCATCATCGCGGTGGTGCCGGTCGCCATCCTCGTCGTGGTCGCACAGGAGCGCATCGTCAGCGGACTGACCGCCGGCGCACTCAAGGAGTAACAAACCAATGGCACGAGTACACCTACAGGACGTGACGAAACGCTACGGGGACGTAACCGCGGTCGAGGAGATGAACCTCGACATCAAGGACGGGGAGTTCATCACCCTCGTCGGCCCCTCGGGGTGTGGCAAGTCCACGACGATGGAGATGATCGCCGGCCTGACGACGCCCAGCGAGGGCACCGTCAACATCGGCGAGCGCGACGTGACGAACCTCCCGCCGAAGGACCGGGGCATCTCGATGGTGTTCCAGAACATCGCGCTGTTCCCGCACATGGACGTGTACGACAACATCTCCTTCGGGCTGCGCCTGCGCAACTACGAGAAGGAGGAGATCGACCGGCGCGTCGAGAACGCCGCCAGCATCGTCCAGATGGAGGGGATGCTCGACCGCATGCCCGACGAGATGTCCGGCGGCCAGCGCCAGCGCGTCGCCATCGCCCGCGCCATCGTGCGGAACCCCGACGTGTTCCTGATGGACGAGCCGCTGGCGAACCTCGACGCGAAGCTGCGCGTCCACATGCGGACGGAGCTCCAGCGCCTCCACAAGGAACTGGACACGACCATCGTGTACGTCACCCACGACCAGGCGGAGGCGATGACGATGTCCGACCGCATCGCCGTGATCAACGAGGGCGAACTCCAGCAGTTCGACCCGCCGCTGGTCTGTTACAACGAGCCGCGCAACGAGTTCGTCGCCGGCTTCATCGGCTCGCCGTCGATGAACTTCACGACCGGTCAGCTGACGCAGACCGGCTTCTCCTCGGAGTTCTACGACGTGAGCTTCGACACGACCGGGATCGACGCGAAGCCCGGCGACGCGGTCACCCTCGGCGTCCGGCCGGAGGACGTGTACCCGACGGAGTTCATCGACGACGCGAGCGACCCCACCGAGACCATCGAGGCCGAGGTGGACGTCCTCGAGCCGATGGGCGACGAGATCTTCGTGTACCTCATGCTCGACGAGGACAACGAGGGCGGGATGGGCGGCACCGCCGCCGGCGACGACAGTCTGCTGATGAGCGTCTCCCCCGACAGCGACCTCACCGAGGGCGACCTCGTCGAGGTCGTGCTCGACCGCGCGAAGATCCACCTGTTCGACGACTCGACCAGTCTCGCGATCACCCACGGCGTCTCGCGCGCGTCCGCCTCGGCCGCCGACGCCCAAAGCGAGGAGGCCGAGTAAGGATGGTCGAGGCCCTGTACCTCGCGGCGGTGACGATGCTGTTCGTCCCGTGGGTGTACGGGCTGTACGCGCTCGCCCGCGACGGGCGCAACCGGTTCCTGCCGCTCGCACGGCAGTTCCTCCGCGGCCGCCGCGCGAAGAAGGAGCAGGCGGAGGCGGAACGCGAGCGGGAGGAGCAGGAACGACAACTATACTGACCACCCCCTCGTTCGTGCGACCGAGATGAATTACTCGCTTCCGAGTAGTAGGGGGGGTGCGCCGATGACCCTCGTCGACGGCTTCGACCCGTCCGACGTCCGCGTCGGCATCGTCGGGCTCGGCGGGATCGGCCACCACCACGCGGAACAGTTGGAGGCGCTCGGCGCCGACCTCGTCGGCGGCATGGACGTCGACGCCGACGCGCGGGCACGGTTCTACGAGCGCTTCGACACACACACGCGTTCGAGGACGCCGACGAGCTGTTCGACCTCGTCGACGCCGTGTTGATCACCACGCCCAACCGCTTCCACGAGGAGTACGCGGTGAGCGCGCTCGAACGCGGGCTCGACGTCATGCTGGAGAAGCCGCTGGCGCACACGCTGGAGTCGGCCGAGCGGATCGCGGACGCGGCCGCCGACGCCGACGGCATCTGCATGGTCGGGTTCAACAACCGCTTCGCCGCGCCCGTCGAAGTGCTGAAGCACTACCAGGCGGAGGGTCGCCTCGGCGACGTGACCCACGTCGAGGCGAACTACGTGCGCCGTCGGGGCGTCCCCGGCCGGGGCTCGTGGTTCACGACCAAGGCGGTGTCGGGGGGCGGCAGCCTCATCGACATCGGCGTGCACGCCCTCGACCTGGCGCTGTACTTCCTCGACTTCCCCGAGGTCGTCGAGGTCTCGGGCGTCGCGCGCTCGGAGTTCGGCGACCGCGAGGACTACACCTTCATCGACATGTGGGGCGACGACTCCGGCCCGGAGGACTTCGACGTCGACGACTCCGTGTCCGCGTTCGTCCGCACGGCCGACGGCGCGACGATCTCGCTCGAGGCGGCGTGGGCGACGAACCGGCCGGAGAACAACGACTTCTACGTCCGCGGCACCGACGCGGGCGCACACTTCGACCGCGGGAGCGGCGACCTCACGCTGTACGAGAACGGCGTCGGCGGCGGCCACCACCTCACCGACACGGACGTCGACACGCGCGAGGTGAACACCCACCGCGCCGAGCAGGCGACGTTCCTCGAGGCCGTCGAGGCCGGCGAACAGCCGACCCGCAACACGGTCGAACAGGCGTTGACGGTCCAGCGCGTCATCGACGGCATCTACCGGTCGACCGAGACCGGCCGCGCGGTCCGGCTCGACGGCTGACCGCGCCGACCGTCCGCCGCGGTCGGATCAGCCGTCCGACTTTTGATCCCCCGGGCGCAACGGGAGGCCGATGGTCACGACAGCGATGGGGAGCGCCGAGGTGGTGCTGCGACTCGTCGCGGGACTGGGGCTGATCCTCGCGAACGGGTTCTTCGTCGCGATCGAGTTCGCGCTCACCCGGGCGCGACAGTTCACGGAGGAGGAGTTCGTCGGCGGCACCCCCGCGCTCGAACGGGCGTGGGAGATGACACAGAGCCTCGAGATCTACCTCACCACCTGTCAGGTGGGGATCACGGCGTCGAGTATCGCGGTCGGCATCGTCGCCGAACCGGCGCTGGCGGCGCTGTTCGAGCCCGTGTTCGCGAACACGGGGCTGGCGTCGGTCGGCGCCGGCGCCCTGCTCGGGTTCCTCATCATCAACCTCCTGCACCTCACCCACGGCGAGCAGACGCCGACGTACCTCGGCGTCGAGCGCTCGCGGCTGGTGTCCCGCTACGGCGCGACGCCGCTGTACTACTTCCACAAGCTCATCTCGCCGGTGATCACCTTCGGCGACTGGATCGCGAAGGCGACGCTGAAGCTGTTCGGCGTCGAGATGACGGGCGCGTGGCTGGAGACCGAGCAGGACGCCATCGAGAGCCGCGCGGACCTCCGCCGGAAGCTGTCGTCGACGCTCGAGGAGGGCGAGATCGCCGACGAGCGCCGCGAGGAGGTCGTCAACGCCCTCCGCGTCGGCGACCGCACGGTCGCCGAGATCATGGTGCCGGCCGACGAGATGGTGACGCTGTCGACGGGCGCCACGGCCGCCGAGAACCTCGAGCGGATGCGCGAACACCCCCACACCCGGTTCCCGCTGCTCGGCGACGACGGCGAGGAGTTCGTCGGCACCGTGTACGTGCCGTCGGTGATCCGCGAGACGGACGACCTCACCGACGACGGCGTCGACCTCGCGGCGCTTGCGACGCCGCCGATGACGCTGGCGCCCGCGACCAGCGTGGCCGACGCCATCGACCGGTTCCAGGTCGAGGGACAGGAGCTCGCGCTCGTCGTCTCGGAGGGGGAGATCCACGGCCTGCTCACCGCCACCGACGCCTTCGAGGAGGTGATGGGCGAACTCGAGGACCCCCTCGACCGCGCGGCCGGCGCGAACGAACCGGACGGCCCCACCGCGTAGGTGACGGCGCGCTTCAGGCCGGGGCGGGGACCGCACGGCGGCCGCCCGCCCGGCGGCCCGGCCGCGGCGACATACAGATTTATTCGGTGTGTAGTACAAACCGCGAGCATGGACATCGGCGTACTGACAGTGCCGCTGGGCGGCGAATCGCGGGCCGACGCGTTCGAGTACCTCTCGGGCATCGGCGTGAGCGCGGTCGAACTCGGCGTCGGGGGGTGGCCCGGCTCCGCACACACCGACCGGGAGGCGTTGGTGGCCGACGAGGCGGCCCGCGAGGCGCTGCGGGCGGACCTCGCGGAACACGACCTGCGGGTGAGCGCGTTCGCCACCCACAACAACCCCCTCCACCCGGACGCGGAGACGGCCGCCGAGGCCGACCGCGAACTCCGGGAGGCGGTCGAACTCGCCGACGCGTTCGACGTGAACACCGTCACCTGCTTCTCCGGCCTGCCGGCGGGCGGCCCGAACGACGAGGTGCCCAACTGGGTCACCGCGCCGTGGCCGACGGCGCACGCCGACGCCCACGACTACCAGTGGGGCGTCGCCGAGGAGTACTGGTCCGACCTGGCGGCCCACGCCGACTACCACGGCGTCGACCTCGCCATCGAGATGCACCCGAACATGCTCGTGTACGAGCCGCACGGCATGCTGAAGCTGCGCGAACTGACGAACGAGCGCGTCGGCGCCAACTTCGACCCCTCGCACCTCTACTGGCAGGGCATCGACGTGACGGAGGCCGTCCGCCTGCTCGGCGAGCACGACGCCATCCACCACGTCCACGCGAAGGACACGAAGGTGTACGAGTCGCAGGCCCGCGAGAAGGGCGTGCTCGACACGACCGACTACACCGACGAGCGGAACCGCTCGTGGCTGTTCCGCTCGGTCGGCTACGGCCACGGCGAGGAACACTGGAAGGACCTCGTCAGCACGCTCCGGATGGTCGGCTACGACGGCGCGCTCTCCATCGAGCACGAGGACTCGCTCACCTCCTCCCGCGAGGGGCTGGAGAAGGCGGTCGACCTGCTCGACCGCGCCGTGTTCGAGACGAGCCCCGGCGAGGCGTACTGGGCGGAGTGACCGCGAGGTGACCACGACATGACAGACGAACCCATCCGGATCGGCGTGCTGGGGTACCGCTTCATGGGCAAGGCGCACGCGAACGCGCTCGACCGCCTCCCCATGTTCTTCGACGACGCGCCGGAGACGGAGCGACACACCGTGATCGGCCGCGACGAGGCGGCGCTGGCGGAGGCCGCCGACACGCTCGGCTTCGCCCACACCGCGACGGACTGGCGCGACGTGGTCGACGAGGTGGACGCGTTCTACAACCTCGGCCCGAACCACCTGCACGTCGAGCCGACCGTAGCCGCGCTGGCGGCCGGCACGCCCGTCCTCTGTGAGAAGCCGCTGGCGCCGACGCTGGCGGGCGCCGAGCGGATGCGCGACGCCGCCCGCGAGGCGGACGTCCCGGTCGGCTGTGCGTTCAACTACCGGTTCGTCCCCGCGATCCGCTACGCGAAGCGGCTGATCGACGACGGCGAACTCGGCGAGATCCGGCAGGTCCGCGGGCGGTACCTCCAGGACTGGCTGTCGGACCCGGAGGCGCCGTGGAGCTGGCGCAACGACGAGGAGCTGGCCGGGTCGGGCGCGCTCGGCGATCTGGGCGCGCACACGGTCGACCTCGCGCGCTTCCTCGTCGGCGACCGCGTCGGCGAGGCCGCGTCGGTGTCCGGACAGCTCCGGACGTTCACGGAACAGCGCCCCGTCGAGGGCGACGCCGACGAGACCCGCCCGGTCACCGTCGACGACGCGTACTCGGCGCAGGTGACGTACGAGAGCGGCGCGATGGGCACGTTCGAGGCCAGCCGGGTGACCGAGGGGCACAAGAACGACCACACGATCGCGGTGCACGGCTCGAAGGGGAGTCTGGAGTTCTCGCTGGAGCGGCTGAACGAACTGCGGGTGATGACCGGCGACGACCGCGGCTACGAGACGGTGCTGGTCACCGACGAGGACGACCCGTACATCGACCACTGGTGGCCGCCGGGCCACGTCATCGGCTGGGAGCACACGTTCGTCCACGAGAACTACGAGTTCCTCTCGGCGGTCCGCGACGACGAGGCGTTCCGCCCGGACTTCGAGGACGCGTACGAGGTGCAGCGAGTCCTCGACGCCGTCGAGCGCTCGGACGCCGACGGCGTCCGCGTCGACCTCGCGTGAGCGCCGCCGGCCGCCGATTTCGGGCGGCGTTGGAACCTGCTTGCGGAGTGATGTGAACCGGCCGCGAGGATCGGGTGCGGACAATGCAAGCAGTAGTTTACAAGGGCCCGAAGGAAGTGGCCATCGAGGACGTCGAGGAACCGGAGATCGAACACCCGAACGACGTCGTCATCGACATCACGACCAGCTGTATCTGCGGGTCGGACCTCCACATGTACGAGGGTCGGACGGCCGCGGAGGCCGGCATCGTGTTCGGCCACGAGAACATGGGGGTCGTGACGGAGGTCGGGGACGCCGTGTCGACGCTGGCGGTCGGCGACCGCGTCGTCGCGCCGTTCAACGTCGCCTGCGGCTTCTGTGAGAACTGCGAAAACGGCTACACCGGGTTCTGTACCAACGTCAACCCCGGCTTCGCCGGCGGCGCCTACGGCTACGTCGCGATGGGACCGTACAAGGGGGGACAGGCGGAGAAGCTCCGCATCCCGTACGCGGACTTCAACGCGCTGAAACTGCCCGAGGGAGACCAACACGAGGACGCGTTCGCCCTGCTGGCGGACATCTTCCCGACGGGGTGGCACGGCACCGAACTGGCGAACCTCCAGCCGGGCGACTCCGTCGCGATCTTCGGCGCGGGGCCGGTCGGGCTGATGGCCGCCTACAGCGCCAAGATCAAGGGCGCGGCCGAGATCTACGTCGTCGACCGCGTGCCCAGCCGGCTCGAACTCGCCGAACAGCACTGCGACGCCACCGGGATCAACTTCGAGGAGGGCGACCCGGTCGACCAGATCACCCAACAGCACGGCGGCGAGGTCGACAAGGGCGTCGACGCCGTCGGCTACCAGGCGATCGACCCGGACACGGACCCCGGCTCGGACGCGTACGACCCGGCGCGGGAGAACCCGGCGGTCGTGCTGAACCAACTCGTGCAGGTCGTCCGTCCGACGGGCCAACTCGGGATCCCCGGGCTGTACGTCCCCTCGGACCCCGGCGCGCCCGACGAGATGGCCGCGCAGGGTCGCCTCGGCATCGACTTCGGCAAGCTGTTCGAGAAGGGACAGAAGCTCGGGACCGGCCAGTGCAACGTGAAGCAGTACAACCGGCAGCTGCGCGACCTCATCATCGAGGGGCGCGCGGACCCGAGTTGGGTCGTCTCCCACCGCGTGAGTCTGGAGGAGGCGCCCGAGATGTACGAGAAGTTCGACAACCGCGAGGAGGGCGTCACGAAGGTCCTCCTCGAGCCGTAGCGCCGCGCCCGCTCGCGGCGGCCGGCGGCGGTCGCCGGCGACCCTCGGTCCCCGTTCTCCGCGCGCGGTCGCTCGGCGCCGACCCGCTCAGCGCCGGAGCCACGTCCGCGGGTGTTCCTCGCGGAGGTGGTCGTGGTACGCCTTCGTCACTTCCGGGTAGCCGGTTCCCAGGTAGAACCAGTCGCACTGTTCACACGCCCCGCTGATTCCCGTGGCCATAACCCGGCCAGTAGGCGGAGCGATATGAACACACGTGGTAGCTGTGTACACACCAACAATAAACACGACAGCGACGAAGCAGGTCGCGTGTGCCAGTACTGCGACTACAGCTTCCACGACGGCTGGACGACCCTCCTGCGGTACGACGACGTGTACCGGCGGGCGACCGGCGGCGGGAGCACGGCCACGTACGGCTTCCACGAGGAGTGGGACGACCTCCGGGAGGAGGTGCTGTGAGCCTCACTCGCGGTCGAGTCGCCGCTCGACGGGGAACGGGTCGGCGTCCGGGTCCGCGCGCGCCGGCGAATCCCCCCGAGCCGCGAGACAGTCGTCGAGCGCCGCCTCGACGGACCCGTCGTCGACGCCGCGGCCGATGAACACGAGTCGCGTCCGCGGTTCGTCGTCGCCCCACTCGCCCAGCGGCCCGAACCGGACCACCGGGCCGGCCTGACTCAGTCCCATCACCGTGTCCGGGCGGCTCGCGACGTGGGCGAACCCCTTCGCGCGGACGACGCGGCCGTCCCAGTCGGCGAGCCACGCCGCGAACCGCTCGGGGTCGAACGGGCGCTCGCGCTCGTACACGACCGACTCGACGCCGTGGGCGACCGCGGCGGGCACGTCCCCGTGGTCGTGTGCGTGGCCGCGGCCGCCGTGATCCCCGGACGCCGCCGCGCCCGCCGCGTCGTCCCCGTCCCGGCCCGCGGCCAGCGCACGCCTCCAGCCGGGCGCGCGGCGCGCGGCGTCGAAGTCGAAGGAGTCGCCCGCGAGGACGACCTCGGGGTCGGCGTCCGACTCGGCGGTGCGGTGGATCGGCGCGCGCGGCTGCAGCTCCCGGATCGCCGCCTCGACGGCGGCGAGGGCGTCGTCCGGCACGAGGTCGCACTTGTTGAGCAGCAGGCGGTCGCAGAACTCGATCTGGTCGACCAGCACCTCCGCGAGCGGCCGTTCCGGCTCGGGGGCGTCGGCCGGGAGGCCGGCCTCGGGGTCGAACGCCTTCCAGAAGCCGTAGGCGTCGACGACGGCGACCACGGAGGCGAGCCGGAAGCGCTCGGTGGGGTCGCCCCCCTCGCCGGCCGCCGTGAGCGTGCGGGCGATCGGCAGCGGCTCGGAGACCCCGGACGCCTCGATCACGACGTGGTCGAACTCCCGGCGGTCGGCGAGGTCGAGCAGTTCCGCGACGAGGTCGTCCCCGAGGCGACAGCAGATGCAGCCGTTCGAGAGGTCGACCACGCCGTCCTCGCTCTCGCGTTCGACCGTCGCGGCGTCGACGTTCACCTCGCCCATGTCGTTGAGGACGACCGCGAGCCGCCGGTCGCCCGGGTTCGCCACCAGCCGGTTGACGAGCGTCGTCTTCCCCGCGCCCAGCGGGCCGCACAGCAGCGTGACCGGGATCCGGTCGTCGGTGTCCATACGCGCCCGTTCGGCGCCGGCGACATAGCTGGCCGACCGCGTCACAGCGTCGTGCGAACCCACGTCGACGGCGGTCGCGTCGGGGCCTCCGTCGATGTACACACCCGGTGGATAGCGGGCCGACATCCGGCGAAACCCGACGGTTCGACCGTTCAGTCACCCGAACGCTTTTGGACGAATCCGGGGTACGACACGGTGTGTCATCTTCCCCCACGGACGCCGCGACGGTCCGCGTCGCGTTCGACGCCGCCGGCGGGCGCGACGTCTCGCGGCGGCGCGGCGTGCCGCCGAGGCCGTCGACGCGCCGGTCTCGGTTCGCGCGGTCGGGTCGCCCGGGACGGTCCACGGTCCGCTGGTGGCGATCACCCGGGGGCCGCACCGCGACGTACCGCGCGGTCGACCCCAACGGGGCGGCGGCGCGGGTGAGCGTCCTCTCCGAGGGCGCCCTCCCCGCCGACGACGCCGACGCGGTCGTCGACCACGACGCGGCCCCCGGCGACTTCCCCGTCGGCGACGGGCCGCTGTCGGCGGGCGTCAGACGGACCCTCCGGGGCGCCGGGTGGGTCGACCCGGTCGCCGTCGACGTGCCGGCGGCGGACGGCGACGACGTGCTGGCGTCGTGCGCCGCGCTCGGCCTCCGCGGTCGGGGGTGGGGCGACGCCCGGCGGGACGAGCCGGTCGCGGGGGCTGGCGCGCCGCCCGCGACGCCGACGGCGACCCCGTCGTGGTCGTGAACGCGCTCGACGCGGACCCGAAGGTCGACGCCGACCGGCTGCTCGTCGGGAGCCTCGCCGGACGGGTCCTCGCGGGCGCCGCGCTCGCCGCCCGCGTCGTCGACGCCGCCGACGTGGTCGTCGCCCTCCCGACCGGCGAGCCGGTGCTCGCGGACCGCGTCCGCGCCGCCGGCGACGCGGTGGCCGGCGCGGGCGGCCCGACCGTCGAGGTGGCGGTCGCCGACGCGGCGTACATGACGGGCGAGCCGACGGCGCTGTTGGAGGCGCTGGAGGGGGCCGACCGGGTCGAGGCGCGGCGCCGCCCGCCGGGCCCCGAAGCGTGGGGCCTGTTCGAGCGACCGACGCTCGTCCACACGCCGCGGACGCTCGCGGCGGTCGCGCGAGCCGTCGCCTCCCCGACGATCCCGACCTCGACCCCGACGCGGCCGACCCGGGCACCCGGCTGGTGACGGTGGTCGGCCCCGACCGCCGAACCGTCGAACTGGCGACGGACGCGAGCCTCTCGCGGGCGCTCGGCGACGGCGATCGGGCGGCGTTCGCCTGCGTCGGCGGGCAGTTCGGCGGACTGACGCGCGACCTCGACACGCCGGTGTCGGCCCCGGCGCTGACGGGGGCGGGGCTGGGGACGAACGGCTCCGTCGAGGCGTACGAGGACGGCCCCGGCGGGGCGTGTCCGGTGGTCGTCGCCGGCCGCCGGGTCCGCGTCGCCCGCGAGGAGAACTGCGGGCGCTGTGTCCCGTGTCGGACGGGGAGCGTCCGCGCGCACGAACTGCTCAGGCGGGTGTACGCCGGCGAGTTCCCCGACGACCGCCTCCGGGAACTGGCCCGCACGATGGCGCGCACGTCGCTGTGCGGCTTCGGCGTCGACGCCGCCCGGCCGCTGGCGACCGCCCTCGACGACTTCGAGGCTGACCTGCGCGCCCACGCCGACGGCCGCTGCCCCGGGGGTGTGTGAGCTGTGAGCGCCGACGACGCGAACGACGCGGACGGCGAGCCGGAGGAGCCCGGGCCGCTCCCGCGGGTCCCCGAGGTGGCGGACCCCCGCACGTCGACGCCGCTGACCGAGACGTTCACGCCGGGGACGGCCTCGGACCCGCCGATCGACCCGCGAGGGGAGACGCGAGCCGCGGGCGGCTGCGGCGGCGCCTGTTCGTGCGGCGAGGGAGCGAGGACGCCGCGACGCCGGAGCCGGCGGCGGCGGGCGACGCCGTGACGGTCACCGTCGACGGGACCGAGGTGTCGGTGCCCGCCGGGTCGACGCTCCTCGACGCGATGGAGCGGGTCCCGTACGAGGGCACCGTGCCGGCGCTGTGCGCGTACGACCGCGACGGCGGCGACTGTTCGGACGACATCGGGCCGCGCTCGACGTGTCGGACGTGTACCGTCGAGGCCGACGGCGAGTTGGTGGCGGCGTGTTCCAGGCCCGTCGAGGACGGCGTCGCGGTCCGCACGGACGCCGCCGACGCCCGCGAGGCGCGGGAGGTGAACCTCGATCTGGTGTTGTCGGACCACAACCTCCGGTGTACCACCTGCAACCAGAACGGCCGCTGCGAACTGCAGGACGCCGCCATCGAGACGGGCGTCCACGAGCCGCGGTTCGGCGTGTTCGACGAGCGCAGCGCGTACGAGCCGCTCGACGACACCTCGTCGTTCATCCAGATCGACCGCAACAAGTGCATCACCTGCACCCGCTGTGTCGACGCCTGCAACGACGTGCAGGTGTCGGGCGTGTTGCGGGTGGAGGGCACCGGCGAGGACACCGAGATCGGGTTCCAGTCGGACGCCGAGACGATGGCCGACTCCGCGTGCGTCTCCTGCGGCCACTGCGCGACGGTGTGTCCGACCGGCTCGCTCACCGAACAGGGGCTGGCGGGCATCGCGACGCTCCCCATCCCGGGGTTCACCCACGCCAACAGCGTCGGGAAGTCGCTGCGGGCCGACGCCGAGAAGGCCGCCCGCGCGACCAGCGAGACCGGCGGCCGGCGGCGCCGGCGCGAGGGGGCGACGACGGTCCCTCCCCACCCACGAGCGCGCCGAGCGCGACGGCCTCGCGGCGGCGCTGCGGTGGGCGAGACGGAAGGCGGGCGAGGCGGGTCGGTCCGCGATGCTCGCGGGCGAGCACACCGCGGAGTCGATCGCCGCGAGCACGCTGAAGGAGGGGTGGCTGTTCGACATCGCCGACCGCGTCGCCGACCGCCGGCTGCGGGGCGTCGACTTCACCGAGACCACCTGCGGCTACTGTGCCGTCGGCTGCCGCTTCCAGCTCGTCTCGAAGGACGACGAACTGCTCGGGGTGGTGCCGACCGACGACCCGGCGGACGCGCCCGCCAACGACTTCTCCACCTGCGTGAAGGGGAAGTTCGGCTTCGCGTACGCCGACTCCGACGAGCGGCTGACGACGCCGCTGGTCCGCGGCGACGACGGCGAGTTGCACCCGGCGTCGTGGGAGGAGGCGCTCACGCGGGTCGCCGAGGGGTTCGAGGCGATCCGCGAGCGGTCCGGGCCGGACGCGCTGGCGGCGTTCGCCTCCTCGAAGTGCACGAACGAGGAGGACTACCTGCTGCAGAAGTTCGCCCGCACGGTGTTGGGCACGAAGAACGTCGACAACTGCGCCCGGCTGTGCCACTCGTCGACGGTCGCGGCGCTGAAACAGACGCTCGGGTTCGGCGCGATGTCGAACCGCATCAACGAGGACATCGGCGAGGCCGACGCCTACCTCATCACCGGGTCGAACACGACCGAGAGCCACCCGGTGTTGGCGACGCGGATCAAGCGCAACGTCCACGACGGCGCCGACCTCGTAGTCTTCGACCCCCGGAAGGTGGAGATCGCCGAGCACGCGAGCCAGTACGTCCGCACGACGCCCGGCTACGACGTCGCGTGGATCAACGGGCTGATCCGCTACATCGTCGCCAACGACCTCCACGACGCCGAGTTCGTCGCCGAGCGCACCCGCAACTTCGACGCGCTCGTCGAGAAGGTGGAGCCGTTCACGCCCGACGAGGTCGAGCGCCTCGCCGGCGTCCCGGCCGAGGAACTGGAGCGCGCGGCCGAGACCGTCGCGACGGCCGACTCGGTCGTGTTCGGCTGGGCGATGGGGATGACCCAACACAGCCACGGCACGCAGAACGTCCTCGCGCTCGCGGATCTGGCGCTCGTCACGGGCAACGTCGGCAAGCCCGGCGCGGGCGTGTCGCCGTTCCGCGGCCACAACAACGTGCAGGGCGGCGGCGGCGACATGGGGACGCTCCCCAACTCGCTGCCGGGCTACCGCGACGTGACCGACCCCGCCGTGCTCGACGAGTTCGAGGACGCGTGGGGCGTCCGCCCGCCCGGCGAGGTCGGGCTGAAGGTGCCCGAGGTGTTCACCGAGGCTCTCGCGGGTACCGTCGAGGGGCTGTACGTGATGGGCGAGAACCCCGCGCTGTCGGAGCCCGACGTCTCCCACGCCGAGGAGGCGCTGGAGGCGCTCGAGTTCCTCGTCGTGCAGGACATCTTCGAGACGGAGACCACGGCGTACGCCGACGTGGTGCTCCCCGCGTCGGCCGTCTCCGAGAAGGTGGGCACCGTGACGAACACCGAGCGGCGCGTCCAGTTGGTCGGGAAGGCGGCCGACCCGCCCGGCGACGCGCGCCAGGACTGGCGGATCGTCCAGTCGCTCGCCCGCCGGATCGCCCACGAGGGGCCGGCGTGGGACTACGACCGCCCGGCCGAGGTCATGGACGAGATCGCCGAGGTCGCGCCGATCTACGGCGGCATCAGCCACGACCGCCTCCGCGAGGAGGGCGGCCTCCAGTGGCCGTGCCGCGACGCCGACGACCCGGGGACGCCGTACCTGTACGACGAGGAGTTCAACTTCGACGACGGGAAGGCGCGGTTCGTCCCCGCCGACACGGGCGAGCCGGGCGATCTCCCGAGCGAGGAGTACCCCCCTAACGCTCACGAGCGGTCGGGTGCTGTACCACTGGCACACGGGGACGCTCACCCGGAAGGTGCCGGGGCTGGTCGACCACGTGAGCGAGGCGTTCGTCGAGGTGAACCCCGCGACCGCCGACCGGCTGGGGATCGTCGACGGGGGGGCGCGTCCGGGTGGAGTCGGCCCGCGGCGCCATCGAGGTGCGCGCCGAGGTGAGCGACCGCCCCGGCGACGGCGTGCTGTTCGTCCCGATGCACTTCGCCGAGAGCGCCGTGAACCGGCTCACCGCCGAGCACTTCGACCCGACGAGCGGCATCCCGGAGTACAAGGTCGCCAGCGTCCGGGCGACGCCGGTCGACGGCGAAGGCGTCCCGACCGACGAGTGACGCCGGGGCGTCGAAACAGCTTTTCGACGGACGCGTGAGGTGGGACCGTGCAGGTGCTGCAGACGCCGCCGCCGGAGCCGGACGCGCTCGCGCTGGCGATACTGGTCGTCGGCCACGCGGTCGCGTGCGTCGTCGCCGCGGCGGTCGCCGAGGGGGCGGCCGGCCGCTGGCTCAGGGCGACCCGCGTCGCGGTCGGGGAGCGGCGCTCGCGGTCGCGGTCCCCGCCGTGGCGCTCGTCGCGTACGAGGTCCGGCTGCTCGGCCCGGTCGTCTCCGTGACCGGGTGGAACGAACTGGAGACGTCGGTCGTCGTCGCGGGGGCGGCGAGCGTCGGGGCGGTCGTCGTCGCCTCGGCGGCGGCGGACGCGGAGTTGACGGATCCGGGCTACCCGAGCGCCGCGGCGGCGCTCCGGGCCCACCTCTCCGGGGACGACTTCGTCGGCGTCGTCGTCGGGACGGTCGCGCTCGTCGCGGGCGAGTTCGCGACCGTGGTCGCCGCGAACGCGGTGTGAGCGACGCCGGGTGCCCGGCCGCCGCCCGCCGCCTCACCGGTCGAGGACGCCCTCGTCGGTGACGACCTCGCTGACGAGGTGCATCGGGGTGGCGTCGTAGGCGGGGTTCTCGATGGCGATGCCGTCGGCCGGCTCGAGCATCACCTCGCTGGGCGGACGGAACTCGTTCTCGAAGCGGAACTCGTCGTCGATCACCTTCGTGCCGGAGCCGACGACGACGAACGGCACGTCGCACTCGGCGGCCGCCGCGGCGATGGGGAACGTGCCGACCCGGTTGTACAGCGTGTCGCCGACGATGCAGTCCATCCCGACGACGACGCGGTCGGGGTCCAGTTCCCGCAGGAGGTGGCCCGCCGCCGCGTCGACCGCGAGGTGCGGCTCGACGCGGTCCATCGCCGCGAGCGTGCGGGCGGTCTTGCGGCCGAGGTAGCGCGGGCGCGCCTCCGTCACGTAGGCGGTCATGTGTGTGCCGCCGGTCGCGGCCGCCTCGACCGCCTCCAACACCGTCGAGGAGTAGTCGTGGGTGAGGAACGTCTCGCCGTCCGCGAACGTGCGGGCGGCGTTTTGGGCGGCCTCGCGCTTGCCGGTCTCGACCCGGGACACCTCCTGGTCGATGGCGATCTCGAGCAGCTCCTTCGCGCCGCCGACGGTGTCGGCGTGGCCGAGGACGTCGCCGGTGACCGCGCGCATCGTCCGGTGGAGGCTGGCGTGCGAGGGGTTCGCCCGCCTGAGCGCCCCGGCGTTATGTTCGAGGTCGCGCTCGAACTCGTCGAGGGTGGCGTACTCGCGGTCGAGCAGGTCGGCGAGCGACCGGGCGGCCTTCACCGCGACGACCGACGAGGAGTGCGTCTGCATCTCGCGGATCTCGGCGACCGTCTCGTCTATCATGCGTCCGCGGTGGAGGCTTTCGGGGTTAGGTGTTGCGGCGGTCGCGACCGGCCGGGGACCGCGCGGCCGCGGCGGCCATCCCGCAACGCCCAAACACCCGCCGCAAGTACCCACGGACGATCAGATGGACCCGAAGACCGAAATGACGAGCGTCGACCTCGCGGCCCTCGTCGGGGAACTCTCCCGCTACGAGGGCGCGAAGGTGGACAAGGTCTACCTCTACGGCGACGACCTCGTCCGGTTCAAGCTCCGCGACTACGACCGCGGGCGGGTCGAACTCCTCGTCGAGACGGGCGACGTGAAGCGGTGTCACGTCGCCGACCCCGCGCACGTCCCCGACGCGCCGGGTCGCCCCCCGGAGTTCGCCAAGACGCTCCGCTCGCGACTCGCCGGCGGCGAGTTGGCGGACGTCGAGCAGTACGAGTTCGACCGCATCCTCTCGTTCGACTTCGACCGCCCCGACGCGAACACGACGGTCGTCGCCGAGCTGTTCGGCGAGGGCAACGTCGCGGTGCTCGACGAGACCGGCGAGGTGCAGCGCAGCCTCGAGACGGTACGGCTGAAGTCGCGCACCGTCGCGCCCGGGAGCCGGTACGAGTACCCCCAGTCGCGGATCGACCCCTTCGAGGCGCGCTACGAGGTGTTCGAGGCCCGGATGGACGAGTCGGACACGGACGTGGTGCGGACGCTCGCGACCCAACTCAACATGGGCGGGCTGTACGCCGAGGAGTTCTGCACCCGCGCCGGCGTCGAGAAGACGCTGGCCATCGCGGACGCCGGCGAGGACCAGTACCGCGCGATCCACGACGCGATCGAGCGGATGGGCGAGCGGCTCCGCTCGGGCGACCTCGCCCCCCGCGTGTACCTGGAGGACGGCGAGGTGGTCGACGTGACGCCGCTGCCGCTGGAGGAGCGCGACGGGCTGGAGTCGGAGGCGTTCGACGACTTCAACGCCGCGCTGGACACGTACTTCCACCGGCTCGACCTCACCGAGGACGAGGAGGTCGACGACGCGCCGGACTTCGAGGCGGAGATCGCGAAGAAGCGGCGCATCATCGACCAACAGGAGGGCGCCATCGACGACTTCGACGAGCGCGCGCAGGCCGAACGCGAGAAGGCCGAGGCGGTGTACGCCCACTACGACCTCGTCGCGGGCGTGCTCACCACGATCCAGGGGGCCCGCGAGGAGGGGCGCTCCTGGGAGGAGATCGACGAGACGTTCCTCGAGGGCGCCGACCGCGGCATCCCGGCGGCCGAGGCCGTGAAGGGCGTCGACGGCGCCGAGGGGACCGTCGACGTCGCCCTCGACGACACCGTCGTCACGCTCGACGCGAAGACGGGCCCCGAGAAGAACGCCGACCGGCTGTATCAGGAGGCCAAGCGCATCGAGGAGAAGAAGGAGGGCGCGCTCGCGGCCATCGAGAACACCCGCGAGGAGCTCGAGGCGGTGAAACAGCGCAAGGAGGCGTGGAAGCGCGACGACGGCGACGACGAGGCGGACGACGACGACGGCGAGGAGCACGAGGCCACCGACTGGCTCTCGCGGGCGTCGGTGCCCGTCCGCAACCGCGACCACTGGTACGACCGCTTCCGGTGGTTCGAGACGAGCGACGGCTTCCTCGTCATCGGCGGGCGCAACGCCGACCAGAACGAGGAGCTCGTGAAGAACTACATGGAGGGCCGGGACCTGTTCTGCCACGCGCAGGCCCACGGCGGACCCGTCACGCTGATCAAGGCGACCGACCCCTCGGAGGCCGCCCGCGACGTCACCATCCCCGAGCAGTCGCGCCGGGAGGCGGCGCAGTTCGCCGTCTCCTACTCCTCGGTGTGGAAGGACGGCCGCGGCGCCGGCGACGCGTACGTCGTCACCCCCGACCAAGTCTCGAAGACGCCCGAGTCCGGCGAGTACATCGAGAAGGGCGGGTTCGTGATCCGCGGCGAGCGCGACTACTACCGCGACGTCGCCGCCGAGGTCGCCGTCGGCGTCCAGGTGGAGCCGGAGACGCGGGTGATCGGCGGCCCCCCGAGCGCGGTCGAACCGCGCGCGGAGACGACGATCCGGCTCACCCCGGGGCAGTTCGCGCAGAACGACGCCGCGATGAAGTGTTACCGCCTGCTGAAGGAGCGGTTCGCCGACCAGTCGTTCGTCCGCAAGGTCGCCTCGGCCGACCGGGTGCAGGAGTTCCTCCCGCCGGGCGAGAGCGACGTGCACGGGGACTGACGCGTGATCGCCGAGGCGCTCCGGTTCCCGTTCGGCACCGGCGACGACCGCGGCGCGGCGACGGAGGCGCTCCTCGTCGGCGGCGGGCTCCACGTCCTCGCGGCGATCGTCCCGCTGGTGCCGCTGATCCCCGTGATGGGGTATCTGGTGCGGGTGTTGGGCGCCGCCGGCGACGCCGAGGACCCCTCGCGCCTGCCGACGTTCCGGTCGCCGGCGGGCCTGCTTCGCGACGGAGTCGTCGGCTGCCTGCTCGCGGTCGCGTTCCTCACCGTGCCCGTCGTGCTCCTCGTCGTCACCGTCGGGGGGGCGCTGTCGGGGGGCGCCGCCGGCGGTCCGATCGACCCGACGACGCCGCTCGGCTACGGCGCGACGCTGATCGGCGGGACCGTGACGCTCCTGCTGGCGGTCGCGCTCGTGTACCCTCCCCGCGGTGCTGGCGGGGTACGCCCGCGCGGACCCGGCGGGCGGCACGGTCGGGCGCGTCCGCGAGGCGTTCGCCCGGCGGCGGCTGTGGGCGAGCGTGACGAGCGGGCGCTACTTCTACGCGTGGACCGTCGGCGGCGTGTTGCTGCTGTTCGGCGCGGCGCTCGCCAGCGCGGGCACGCGGTTCACGCGACTGCTCGGCTTCTTCGGGCTGTTCTACCTCGAGGTCGCGGCCGCCGCGGCGCTGTCCCGCGGAGTCGGTGGAAACCGTTAACCCCCGGGCTCCTGACCGGTCGGGTATGTTAGAGGACGCGCTTCGGTACCCGTTGAACAACGACGACCGCCTCGCCACGCTGGTGATCGGCGGTCTGTTGCTCGCGTTCAGCTTCCTGATCGTCCCGGTCTTCGTCCTCCAGGGCTACCTGGTCAGGGTGTTGCGCTCCGCGGCCGAGGGCGAGGAGGCGGCCCCCTCCTTCACGGACTGGGGGGCGCTGATCGTCGACGGGCTGAAGCTGATCGTGGTCGGGCTCGTGTACGGCTTCGCCATCGCCGTCCCGTTCGTCGTCGCCACGTTCGTCGTCGGCATCGGCGGGGCGACCGGGAGCGAGGCGGGGCTGGCGGCGTTCGGCATCGTCGGGGTCCTGCTGTTCCTCGTCGCGACGGTGGTCGCGATCCTCGTCACGTACCTCCTGCCGGCCGCGCTCACCAACTTCGCGCTCGAGGGGCGCATCGGCGCGGCGTTCGACGTGAGCGCGATCACGGAGGCGACGCTGTCGTCGAAGTACCTGATCGGCGTCCTGCTGGGCGTCGTCCTCAACGCCGTCATCGGCACCGTCGCCGGGCCGCTCGTGTTCCTGCTCGTCGGGATCCCGCTGCTGTTCTACGGGCAGGTCGTCTCGTACTACTGCTTCGCCCGCGGCTTCGCGGAGGCGACCGGCCGGAGCGGTCGCGGCGGGGTCGACACCGCGCGGACGACGCCGACGGACACGCTGTAGGCGCCGCACGACGCCGACCGCCCCGACGGCGCCCCGCCGTCTCGGAGGGCCTTTGTACGCGCCCGCCGCACGTCGAGCCATGCGAATCGACTCGCGCGGCCGCGGCGAGGAGGGGCGCGAGCGCCTCACGGTCGTCCCGGAGACGACGGACGACCTGTGGCACCTCTCGCACGTCCTCGAGCCCGGCGACCTCGTCGAGGCGGACACGACCCGGCGCGTCACCCGCGACGACGACCAACTGCGCGACAAGGGCGGCCAGCGCGAGCACATGCGCGTCACCATCGAGGTCGACGACGTGGAGTTCGCCCGCTTCGCCAACCGCCTCCGGGTGGGGGGCGTCATCGTCGGCTGCTCGCGCGAGGACGAGATCGGCCACCACCACACGATCAACGTCGAGGAGCGCAAGGAACTGGTCATCGAGAAGCACTTCAAACCCGACCAGATCGACCGGATCGAGGAGGCCGAGGCGGCCACCGGCGCGCCCGACGTCGCCATCGCGACCGTCGAGGAGGGCGCCGCGTTCGTCCACACCGTCCAGCAGTACGGCACCGAGGAGTACGCCAGCTTCACCAAACCGACCGGGAAGGGCGAGTACGCCCGCCCCCGCGACGAACTGTTCGACGAACTCGGGTCGGCGCTGTCCCACCTCGACGCCGAGGCGGTGATCCTCGCGGGCCCCGGGTTCACGAAGAACGACGCCCACGACTACCTCGACGAGCACTACGGCGACCTCTCCGACCGCATCTCGGTCGTCGACACCTCCGCCGCGGGCGACCGCGGCGTCCACGAGGTGCTCAAGCGCGGCGCCGTCGACGAGGTGCAACGCGAGACGCGGATCGCCCGCGAGGCCGAGCTGATCGACGAGCTCACCGAGCGCATCGCGCAGGGCGCGAAGGCGACGTACGGCGTCAACGAGACGATGGAGGCCGCCGAGTTCGGCGCCATCGAGACGCTGCTCATCGTCGACGAGCGCCTGCGCGCCGAGCGCCAAGGCGAGGGCGACTGGGACGTCGACGTGAACGACCTCGTCTCGACGGCCGAGCAGAAGGGCGGCGACGTGGTCGTCTTCTCCGGCGAGTTCGCGCCGGGGCAGCAGCTCCGCAACCTCGGCGGCGTCGCCGCGCTCCTGCGGTACCGCCTCCAGTGACGATGCCGGGAGGCGCTCCGGACGACACGGACGCCGCCGCCGGCCCACGCGACGGGCTCACGCCCGCGGACGCCGATTGGACCGCGGCGCCCGTCGCGACCGCCGCCGACTGGGACGCCGTCGTCGACCTGCGGATGGCCGTGTTCGTCGACGAACAGGGCGTCCCCGAGGAACTGGAGCTGGACGAGCACGACGAGGACCCGCTCGGCTCGAGGGTCGACCACCTCCTCGTGCGCGAGGCCGCCGGCGACGCGGTGGCGACCGCCCGGCTGCGCGCGGTCGACGGGGCCGCCTACGGCCGCGACCCCGGACCCGTCGCGAAGGTCGAACGCGTCGTCGTCGCCCGCGAGCGCCGCGGGGAGGGGTGGGGCGCGAGGGCGATGGCGGCGGCCGAGCGGCGTGCACGCGAGCGCGGCCTCCCGGCGGCGGTGTTGCACGCGCAGACGCGGGCGGCGGGCTTCTACGAGCGCCTCGGCTACGCCGTCGACGACGCCGTCGGCGTGTTCGAGGAGGACGGCATCGACCACGTGCGGATGTGGAAGACGCTGTAAGAGGCGCCTCGACGCCCGGAGGCGGGCACGGGACCGCCGGACGCCGCTGCCGCGCTCGCCGGGTCCCGAAGCTACAAGCGCGACGTGCGACACACACGCACACATGGTCTTCCCCCGTCGCTACCGGCGCCACCTGATGTGGGCGACGCTCGCGTTCGGGTTCCTGTTCGTCAACTTCTTCCGCAACTCGACGGCGGTGCTGTCCGGCGACCTCGCGGCCGTCTTCGACGCCACGGCCGCCGAGTTGGGGCTGCTCCACTCGTCGTTCTTCTACATCTACGCGGCCGCACAGCTCCCCTCGGGGCTGCTCGTCGACCGGTACGGCCCCCGACGCGTCGTCTCGGTGGGGCTGGCGGGGATGGCCGTCGGGGTCGCCGGCTTCGCCGCCGCCGACACGCTCGCCGTGGGGTTCGCCGCGCGCTTCGTCGCCGGCCTCAGCGGTGCGGCCATCTACGTCGCCGTGTTGCGCTTCTGTGCGAACTGGTACGCCCCCGAGGAGTTCGCGACGATGACCGGCTTCACCATCGCCGCCGCCGGCGTCGGGGGGATCCTCGCCACGACGCCGTTGGCCGTCGCCGCCGGGGCGACCGGGTGGCGCGCGGTGCTGGTCGCCTCGGCCGGCGGCGTGTTCCTCGCGGCGCTCGCGGTCGGCGCGTTCGTCCGGGACCGCCCCGCGAACGTCGAGGACCGGCCCGCCGGCGCCGACTCGGGGACGGACCACGACTCGCTCCGGGAGGTGCTCGCGGGCGCCCGCCGCGTGCTCTCGGACGTCGACACGTGGCTGATGGGCGTGCTGCTGTTCCTCGTCATCGGGCTGAACTTCACCGTCGTGGGGCTGTGGGGCGTCCCCTACATCGTGAACCTCTACGATGTCCCCGTCTCGACGGCCGCGACGACGGTGCTGGCGGCGAACGTCGGCTTCGCCCTCGGGTCGCCGCTGTTCGGGGCGGTGTCCGACCGGACCGGCCGTCGGACGGAGGTGATCCTCGGCTCGTGTGTGGTGTTCCTGCTCGCGTACGGCGTCATCTTCCTCACGGTGACGCCGCCGCTGGTCGTCGTCTCGGCGGCGCTGTTCGTCGGCATGGGCGTCACCGGCGGCGCCTCGGTCGCCTACACCGTCGCCAAGGAGCGCCACGCGGCCGACAGCGGCGCCGCCACGGGGACGATCAACGGGATGGCGTACTTCGGCGCGGCGGTGTTCCCGGCGGTGATGGGCGCGGCGCTGGACGCGTACTGGACCGGCGCCGTCGTCGACGGGGCCCGCGCGTACACCGCACAGGGGTACCGCGTCGCCTTCGGCGTCGTCGCGGCCGGCGGCGTGGTCGCGGTGCTGTGTGCGGCGGCGCTCCACGTCCGGGTGCGGCGGCGCGAGCGCGCGGCGGCGACCGCGTCGGCGCCGAGCGACGACTGAGTCACGCCGGGGACAGCAGCGCCACGCCGGCCCGCGCCGCCGACGCGAGCGCGAGCCCCAGCCCCACGGCGGCGACGACGTAGGCGCCGACCGCGAGCGCCTCGGCGCCGCCGGCCGTGTCCGACAGCGCCACGGCGACGCCGGCGACGGCGAGCATCCCCGCCGCGACCACGCCCTCGACGACCGCCAGTGCCAGGTTCAGCCCCGTCGGGCGGTCGCCGCCGTCGAGGTACGTCGCCACCCCCCACACGCCGCGGGCGACGACGAGCAGCCACAGCAGCCCGACGCCGACCATCGTCGCGAGGATCGCCGTGCCCAGCCGGCGGCCGCCGGGGTCCGGGAGCGCGGTCGGGCCCACGAACGTGGACAGGGCCACGCCGGCGCCCGCGAGGACGAGCAGCGCGAGGCCCCCGCTGGCGGCGATCGACGGCGCGGCGCGGGCGCGGGCGGCCAGCCGAGCGACGGCCGAGTCGGTCACGCCGGGTGCGAGCGGCCTGCCGGGCATCAGTCTTGTCCTACTCCCCGGTCAACGCCTCGCTCGCGGGCGCGAAGTCGATGGACTGCCCGAGTCCCTCCTCCCGTGCGCGCTCGTACAGGAGGTAGGCGGCCGCGACCGTCTCGATGCCGGTGCCGCCGGAGTCGAACACGGTGACCTCGGTGTCGCTCGTCCGGCCGGGTTCGACGCCCGCGACGACCTCGCCCAACTCCGCGTGCACGTGGTCCTCGCCGACGACGCCCGCCTCGACGGCCGAGAGGAACGAGCCGGCGTCCTGCAGGGCGCGGGCGCGGAGGTCGGGGACGTACGTCGCGCGCTCGACGGTTGCGTGGTCGAGCTCCCGCTTGGTCGGGTCGTACTGCCCCATCGCGGTGACGTGGGTGCCGGGCTCGAGCGCCTCGCCGTCGAACACCGGCTCGGAGGCGTTCGTCGCGGTGATCACGATGTCGGCGTCCTCGATGGCCGCGTCGGCGCTGGCGACGGCGGCGACCGAGGCGTCGAGGCGGGGGTTCATCTCGCCGGCGAACGCCTCGCGGTGCTCCTTCGTCGGGGAGTACACCCAGACCGTCTCCAGGTCGCGGACGGTCGCGGTCGCCGTGAGCTGTCCCTTCGCCTGCGCGCCGGAGCCGATGACCGCCAGCGAGGTGGCGTCCTCGCGGGCGAGCGCGTCGACGCCGACGGCGCCCGCCGCACCGGTCTTGAACGGGTTCATCGACGCGCCGTCGAGCAGCGCCAGCGGCTCGCCGGAGTCGGCGTCGAACAGCGGCGTCATGAACCACGCGTCGCGGGCGCCGAAGCCCGCGGAGTAGGTGTACCCGCCCATCGCCCCCGTCTCCGGGAGGACCGCGGCGTAGGTGGTGAGGAACCCCGGCGGCTCCTCGTTCGTGAGCTTCGTCCGCGGGTCCGCCGGGGCGCCCTCGCCGACCTGGCGGTAGGCGTCGCGGACCGCGTCGACGTAGTCGGCGGGGTCGGCGAGGCCGTCGACCGCCTCGCTCGTCAGGAACAGCGTCTCGGTCATGGCTCGGGGTTGGACGGGCGAGGTGAAAAACGTGGGCGGCGGCGTGCCCGCGGGCCGAGGCGGGGGACGGGCCGGGCGACTCAGTCGAGGTTCGACGGGGCGCGGGGGCCGGTGCCGGCCTCCGGGGCTCCGGGGCGGGCCGGCGAGTCGGCGACCATCGGGTCCGAGGCCGGGCCGCGGACGAACATCGCGTGGGCGACGAGCCCGGCGGCGACGGCGCCCCCGACGGGGACGGCTACCTGCATCGACCAGCCCAGCCCCTCGAGCATGAACGTGATGCCGAGCAGCGCTGCCGGGATGAGACCGAGGACGTAGTCGTGGTAGCCAGTCATAGACAACACGTACTATGAACAGGGGTCATATAGGTGTTTCTCATGACTGCTGTGTCACAGATGCGCGAGTTATCGGTCACATCTTCATAAGTTATGGGACACGATCCCTCTCAGAGCGCCTCTCCTGTCCGATTCGCCAGATCACGGGGGTATCAGCGCCGCTAGGGATCGGCTGGCGAGCCCCGACGGCCGGATACGAACCGTTTTGCCCCTCGGGCGATTCCACGGACCGTGCGACGACCGATCGGGTACGCTTCGCTCGCGAGCGCGGTGGCGGCCGCCGTCGCCGCCGCCGTCGTGACAGCGACGACGCCGCTCGCGGACCTCGAGTTGCCGACGCCGGGCGTGACCTCGCCCGACGCCGTCGCGGCGACGCTCCTCCTGGCCGCCGCGGTCGTACTGGCGGCCAACGGCGCCTACTTCGTGGTGTACGGCTTCGCCGTCCGGCGCGCGACGAAACGCCGGGCGCACGACCTCCGCAACGTCCTGCGGTTGGCGTTCGGCGCGCTCGCCCTCGCCGGCGTGCTCGGCGTGGTCACCGACCGCTGGGTGGGCCTGCTCGTCTCGCTGGGCGTCGTCGGCTTCGCCGTCACCTTCGCGCTCCAGCAGCCGCTGTTGTCGCTGGTGGGCTGGTTCTACCTGATGTTGAAGCGGCCGTACGCCGTCGGCGACCGCGTCCAGATGGGCGACGTCGCGGGCGACGTCACGGAGGTGGACTTCTTCGTCACGACGCTGTGGGAGATCAACGGCCCGCTCGTCTCGACGAACCAGCCCTCCGGGCGCGTGGTGACGGTGCCGAACAGCCAGGTGCTCTCCTCGGAGGTGGTGAACTTCGGCGGGGACGCCTTCCCGTACGTCTGGAACGAACTGGCGATCCAGGTGGCCTACGAGACGGACCTGGCGTTCGCCCGCGAGCGGATGATCGCGGTCGCCGACGACTACCTGGGCGAGGAGATGGCGACGGCCGTCGACGGCTACCGCGACCGGCTCTCGGAGACGGCCGTCGAGCTCGAGGTCTCGGACGGGCCCACGGTGAACGTCGTCCAACGGGAGTCGTGGGTCGAGCTCCGGCTCCGGTACCTCGTCGGTCACCGACGGGCGACGCGCACCCGCAACGACCTCTACGACCGGATCGTCGCCGAGTTCAACGACGCGCCCGACCGCGTCGGCTTCCCGGTCGGCCGCAACCGCTGAGCCGCCGTCGCCGGCGGCCGAACGCGGCGGGACGACCCCCGCTCGCCCCCGTATTTTTGGTATCGCGTGCCACAGGTCCCGCATGGACTCCGGCCGACTCCCCGCGGTCGCGCGCGCCGTCGTCCCGGCGGGCGTCGGCCTCGCGGCCGCGGTCGGCGGCGGACTGCTGTACGTCCCCGGCGGCGTCGCACAGGGAGCGGGGCCGCAGGCGCCCGCCGCGTACCTGCTTGCCGGCGGCGGCGTCGCCTGTCTCGCCGTCGCGTTCGCCGTCGTCGCCTCCGGCCCGTTCGCGGAGCGCGGCCCCGTGTACGGCTCCGTCGCCCGGGTGTCGGGGTCGCGCCTCCCCGGCGCGCTCGCGGCGTGGGGGCGCTCGCCGGCTACGTCGCGCTCCTCGCGCTGCTCGCGGAGTGGTTCGGGCGGCTGGCCCCCTCCCCGCGGGCACCGGCGCCTACGTGCGCGGCACGCTCGACGCGCCGACCGGGCTCGCCGCGCTGACCGGCGTCGGGGCGCTGGCGCCCCCGCGGGCGAACTGCTCGCCGTGGGGGTGTGTGCGGCGGCGCTGGGCGTCCACCTGCTCGGGGCCCGCCGGGCCGCCATCGCGGCCGCGCTCCCGGCGTGGGGGGTCGTCTGCGGCGTCGGCGCGCTGCTGGCGGCGGCGTTCGTCCCCGGCGTCGGGGAGTTCGTCGCCGGCAACTTCGACCCGCTGTACCCCACCTTCGGTCTCCGGGCGGCGCCGGTGCGTGCCCTGGTCGGCGGGACGGGAGTGGCCCTGTTCGCGTTCCTCGGCGTCGAGGCCGCGGCGTACGCGGCGCTCGGGCGGGCGGGCGACCGGAACGCCGAACCGGACACCGGCGACGCCACAGCAGCCGCGAGCGCGCCCGTCCTCGCCGCCGCGACCGCGACCGCGCTGGTGTCGCTGACGGCGTTCGTCGCCCTCGGCGTCATCGACTGGACGCGGCTGAACCTCGCGGACATCCCCGCGGCCGACGCGGTGGGGGCGTACCTCCCGGTCGACCCCGTGGTGGTGACGGTGACCGTCTCGACGGTCGCGGGGGCCGCCGCGGTCGTCGCGCTCGGCGTCCCGGCGGCGCGCACGCTCGCCGGACTGGCCGAACTGTTCCCGCCGCTGGGCCGCGGACCGGGCGACCCCCGCTGGCGGCGCTGGCGGCGGTGTACGGGGCGGCGGCGGCGCTGGCCGTCGCCGACCTCGTCGCGGTCGCGCTGTACGTCGCCGTCCCCGGGCTGGCGCTGTCGTATCTGGCCGTCGTCGGCGCCGTCGTCGCGATGCCGTCGCGGCGGCCCGACCTCTGGCGGGCCTGTGCGCTCGCGCCCCGGGCGGGCGGCGGGCGGGCGGCGCTGCTGGGCGGGGGCGCGGTGGCGGCGTCGCTGCTCGGCGTCGCGCTCGCGAGCGACCCCGCGACGGTGCTGGCGCTGACGCTCCACCGCGTGTCGCTGGCGGTGTTCGAGTTCGAACTGGTGTCCGACCCGCTCGGCGGGCACGTGCCCGCGCTGGTCGTGTGGGAGCTCGTCGGCCTCGGACTGTACGTCGTCCTCCGGGACTACCGCGCGTCGACCGGGGCGGAGCTGTCGCCGCTGGACGGGGCGGGCGACGCGGGGGGCGACGAGGACCCGCCGCCGCAGTCGGGGGCGGCGACGGCGACCGCGCCGCCGAACCGTAACCCCGAACCCCGTCGCGCCCCTGCCGACGGTAATGGAAACCGGGGCCATCCCCCTCGAGTCGGTCGGGCCGTTCGACCTGCAGGCGACCGTCGAGAGCGGCCAGACGTACCTGTGGGACCGCGCGGACGGGAACATGTACGAGACGATGTCCGCCCACGGCGGCGACCACTGGTACGAGACGGTCGTCCCGCCGCTCGACGGCGTCACGGACGAGCGGGCGGTCGTCCGGGTCCGCCAGACCGGCGGGGTCCTCGAGTGGGAGTCGACGACCGACGCCGTGCCGGTGCTCACGCACCTGCTCCGCCTCGACGACGACCTCGACGCCGTCCTCGACGCGACGCCGGACCTCCCGCTGCTCGAGCGCGCCTACGAGGCGTACCGGGGGATGCGGCTCGTCCGCGACCCGCCGTTCCCGTGTCTCGTCTCGTTCATCTGCTCGGCCCAGATGCGCGTCAGCCGCATCCACGGGATGCAGATGGCGATGGCGGAGTCGTTCGGCGACGCCGTGTCGATGGACGGCCGGAAGTACCACGCGTTCCCGACGCCCGCACAGTTGGCCGACCGGACGGAGGACGAGCTCCGCGACCTGTCGCTCGGCTACCGGGCGCCGTACGTGCGGCGGACCGCCGAGATGGTCGCGACCGGCGAGGCCGACCCGACCGCGGTCCGCGGGATGGCGTACGAGGACGCGCGCGAGTACCTCACGCGGTTCGTCGGCGTCGGCGAGAAGGTGGCCGACTGCGTGCTGCTGTTCTCGCTGGACTTCCTCGAGGCGGTGCCGCTCGACACGTGGATCCGGACGGCCATCGCCGACTACTACCCCGAGTGCGACGCCGGCGGCTACGCCGAGACGAGCCGCGCGATCCGCGAGCGGTTCGGGGGCGAGTACGCCGGCTACGCGCAGACGTACGTGTTCTACTACCTCCGCGCCGGCGGGGAGTGACGCCGACAGGAGACGGGGGCGCCGTGACGGGGCCCGACGGCGACGAGTGGCACGGACGAGGCGGTCCCGGCCGAAGCTTCATACGCCGAGGAGTGGTACAGTTACCCATGGACTGCAGGGTCGTCGTCGAGGCCGCGGTGCCGGTGTACGACGTCGAGACACCCGACGAGGCGGTCCGGATCGCGATCTCGAAGACGGGGGAGATGCTGAATCCGGACCTCAACTACGTCGAGATCGCGATGGGGACCCGTACCTCCCCCGACGGCGAACAGCTCACGCCGGCGTTCGTCGCCGCGGACGAGGCGCTCGTCGCCTTGGAGCTGGAGATGACGGTGTTCAACGTCGAGCGCGAGGAACACGCCTCGCGGATCGCCCGCAAGGAGATCGGCCAACGGCTCCACGACATCCCGCTGAAGGTGTTGCGCGTCGAGCCGCTGGAGGAGGAGGAGGACGCCCGGGGCGACGGCACCGGGGACGACGGCGGCGAGCGCGGAGACGAGCGGTCGCCACGGGGGGCCGACGCGACCGACGAGGACCTCCTCCCGGAGTTCGAGGAGATGGTCGAGGAGGAGCGGACGCGGGACCGCGACGGGAGATAGGACGACGCCGTCGCTCGCGGGGGGTCGGGGTCGCGGGAGTAAGCGCGCGGTTTCAGTCGGCGTTCGGCGCGACGGGCTCCGTCGCTTCCGACTCCGCGGACGATGTGATTCCCGAGGCCAACTTGAACACGGCCGCCTTGTGATCCGTCTTCGACCGGTGGATCGACGTCGGCTTCACGCCCAACTCTCGGTACTCGGTGAGATCGAGGTCGGTTCCCCACTCCTCGTACTCGCTGCGTACCTCGCTGAGAAGGCCGTGCAGGTGGATGAGCTCCTGCTTCTTCATGGACGAACTCGGCTTGCGACCCGAGGGTTAAAGGCTTATCTTGAGCCTCGTTAGCACGGTGCCCAACGGATTTAGGTATGTCGAGCTAACTTGTCGGTCCCCTTACGATCCACTCCGGTTCCGTTCAGTCCCCCCGGACCGGAAACGAGCGAACTCACCCGACGATTTCGGTCGTGCGCGGGCGTCAAACCGCAGATCCGTTGTCAGGTGTCCGTCGGGCCCGCCGGGTCTCGGTGCCGGTCGACGGGCGGCGTCGACGGCGGGCCGTGAACGTTTTTCAGTCCGCACGCGCCTACACACGCGCATGGACTACGACGAGATGTTAGGTCGTGCGATCGAGGAGACGCCCGACATCGACGAGCGCGGGTCGCGCTTCGAGGTGCCCGACCCGGAGGTCCGCCCCGAGGGGAACGTCACCGTCGTCGAGAACTTCCAGACGCTGGTCGACCGCCTCAACCGCGACGAGGACGACCTCCTGCGGTTCCTGCAGGACGAGCTGGGGACGGCCGCGCGCATCGACGAGTCCGGGCGCGCCCGGCTCACCGGCGACTTCAAGCAGACGCGCGTCGCCGACGCCGTCCACGAGTACACCGAGGGGTACGTCATCTGCTCGGAGTGCGGGCTGCCGGACACGCGGATCGTCGAGCAGGGCGGTGCGGACGTGCTGAAGTGCGACGCCTGCGGGGCGATCACCAGCCTCGGTGCCTGAGACGGGCTACTGGAACTGTTTCAGCGTGTCGAGGTCGCGCTCCGTGCGCATGAACTCCGCGAGCCGCCGGGTCGCGTGACAGGAGGGACACGAGAAGTTCTCGCGGTGGCCCGGGAGGTCGGTCGGCCCTTCCTCCCAGTCTTTCGAGCACTCGGGACACAGCAGTCGGACGAAGGCCTCGACCATACGCCGTCCGGTTGCCGTGCCGCCCAATAAAGGCTTGTGGCGGTGTCACACGGACGGAATCGACCGCGCGGACGGCGTCGTCGTCGGTCGGCGGGAAAACGAAAGGGTCGCGACGGGTCGGCGTCGAAGCCGGGAGCCTCAGGCGTTCGCGCGGCCGCCGAGGGGCTCGCCGTCGGCGAACTCGGCCGCGTCGAGCAGCTCCTTGTAGCGGTTGCGGATCGTCACCTCGCTCACGCCCGCCACGTCGCTGACCTGGCTCTGGGTGAGCGCCTCGTTCGTGAGCAGCGCCGCCGCGTAGACGGCGGCGGCCGCGAGGCCGACCGGCGACTTGCCGCTGGTGACGCCCGTCTCTTGGGCGGTCTTGAGCAGTTCGCGCGCCCGCCACTCGCCCTCGTCGGAGAGGTCGAGGTCGGAGGCGAACCGACCGACGTACTGCGCGGGGTCGGCGGGGGCGACCTCCAGTTTGAGCTCGCGGACGATGTAGCGGTACGTCCGGGTGAGCTCCATGCGGTCGACGCGCGACACGGCGGTCAGCTCGTCGAGCGACCGCGGGGTGTTCGCCTGCCGGGCGGCTGCGTACAGCGCCGCCGAGGCGACGCCCTCGATGGAGCGACCCGGGAGGAGGTCCTCCGAGAGCGCGCGCCGGTAGATGACCGACGCGGTCTCGCGGACGTTCTCCGGCAGCCCCAGCGCGGAGGCCATGCGGTCGATCTCGCCGAGCGCCTGCTTGAGGTTGCGCTCCTTGGAGTCGCGCGTGCGGAACCGCTCGTGCCACGTGCGGAGGCGCTGCATCTGCTGGCGGCGCTCCGCCGAGAGGGTCTTCCCGTAGGCGTCCTTGTTCTGCCAGCCGATGTTCGTCGACAGCCCCTTGTCGTGCATCATCTTCGTCGTGGGGGCGCCGACGCGGGACTTGCTCTCCCCGTCGCGGCTGAACGACCGCCACTCGGGGCCGCGGTCGATGGCGTCCTCCTCGACGACGAGCCCGCAGTCCGTACAGACCGTCTCGCCGTGCTCCTCGTCGGCGACGACCGACCCGCCGCACTCGGGGCAGGTGCGCACGGACTCCGTCTCCTCGACGCGCTCCGCGGGTCGCTCTTTCGCGCTCTTCTCCCGCTCGGTGTAGCTGCTGATGGTGGTTTCTGACTCGCTCATGGGTCTCCCGGATCGCGGCCGACGCGGAGGGCGAAAAACTGCCGCCGCAGACCGTCGTCCTTACCAGTCGTTACGTGCATTCAGGTATTAAAGCTTTCGCGGATGGGATACCGCCGTACACACCGTCGAAACGGCCCGTAGCGTGTGAATTCGTGATCGATTCGACGCCGCACCGACAAGATCACGAGGATAAAAACCGTTCGGTCGTGTCGGAGGGGCGTTCGGTCGCGCCGAAGCGCCAGCAGGGCCGCGCCCAAGAGGGCGACTACGCCGAGCACCGCGCTCGAGCCGGGGCCGGACGTCTCGGCGGCCTCGCCGCCGGTCTCCGTGGCCACCTCCGTCTCGGTCATCGCCTCGGTGGCGGTGTCCATCGGGGTCGACGTCGCCATCGACTCGCCCGTGCACGTCACGTCCGCGGCGACGATGGCGCCCTGCGAGGAGGCGTACGGGCCGTCGGCGCCGCCCTCCTTTCGACGAAGTCGTACGTCTCGTCGTCGTCGTCCGTGTCCGTGTGCGGCATCGCGACGAACGTCCCGTCGGCCTCGACGCCGCTGTCGGGGTCGACCGTGGCGTTCTCGTGGGTGCCCGGCGCGAGGTACGCGCTGGTGCTGTGCACCGAGCCGAGCGCGTCGCCGTCGAGGAGGGTGGCGTCGTGGACGGTGACGATGCCGCCCTCTGGGAGGGTCACCTCGTCGACGACGATGGTCGTGCCGCCGGACGTCCGCGCGGTGAACGGGTCCGGACCCGGGTCCCGTGGCGCCGCTACACCTCGGCCGACCGCCGCCGTCGGCACCCGCCCGCGGCGCCGCCGACCGGCAACACTTACCGTCCCTGCCGGACCCGGTTCGGACATGACCGACGCGTACATCGTGGGGGCGGGCCAGTCGGCGTTCGGCTCGTTCCCGGAGGAGACGTACCGGACGCTGTTCCGGGAGGCGTACGAGGCGGCCGCGCCCGCCGACCTCGACCCGGGCGAGGTGGACGAGGCGTTCGTCGGGACGCTGGGGGTCGGCGGCCGACAGATCGGGCTCGCGGGCCCCGCCGTCACCGAACACGTCGGCCTCCACGGGGTGCCGTGCACGCGCGTCGAGAACGCGTGTGCCGCCTCCGGCTACGCGCTCCGACAGGCCGTGATGGCCGTGGAGTCCGGGATGGCCGACCTCGTGCTCGCGGGCGGCGTCGAGGTGATGACCGACACCTCCGCGGAGGCGACGAAGTACTGGCTCGGCGTCTCCGGCGAGACGGAGTGGGAGCGCATGGCCGGCACGACGTTCTCCGGCGTGTACGCCCAGATGGCCGACGCGTACCTCCGCGAGTACGACGCGCCGCGCCGGGCGATGTCGGAGGTGGCCGCGAAGAACCACGCCAACGGCGCCGAGAACCCGAAGGCCCACCTCGGCTTCGAGTGTTCCGTCGAGGACGCCGAGGCCGCCGCCGTCGTCGCCGACCCGCTCACGCTGTACCACTGCTGTCCGACGACGGACGGCGCGGCCGCCGTGTTCGTCGCCGGCGAGGACGTCGCCGCCTCCTTCGACGACCGCGTGCGCGTCGCCGGCGTCGGCGCCGCCTCCGACCGCGTGGGGCTGTTCCAGCGCGACAGCTACACCGCCGTCGAGGCGAGCGAACGCGCCGGCGAGGCGGCGTACGACGCCGCCGGCGTCGCCGACCCCCGGACCGACCTCGACTTCGCGGAGGTGCACGACTGCTTCGCCATCGCCGAACTGCTCGCGTACGAGGACCTCGGGTTCTGTGGCCGGGGCGAGGCGGCCGACCTCGTCGGCGACGGCGTCACCGCCGCCGACGGGGATCTCCCGGTCAACACCTCCGGCGGGCTCAAGTCGAAGGGCCACCCCATCGGCGCGACCGGCGCGGGGCAGGCCGTCGAGGCGTTCGACCAGTTGACCGGGACCGCGGGCGAGCGCCAACTCGACGACCCCGAGCGCGGCCTGACGCACAACGTCGGCGGCTCCGGCGGCGCGGCCGTCGTCCACGTGTTCGAGGCCGCGGGGGTGACGGGGGCGTGAGCGCGCCGACCCCGGGTCCCGGCCCGACCGCCGGGGAGCGGCCCGACGCGGACGCCCGGATCCTCGGTGTGGGGGTGTACGCGCCCCGCGCACGGCTCCCGAGCGACGAGGTGTCGAACGCGTGGGGGCGCTCGAAGGCCCGCGGCGTCGACGCCGTCGCGGTGCCGGCGCCCGACGAGGACGCGCTCACGATGGCCGTCGCGGCCGCCGAGCGCGCGCTGGAGGCGGCGGACCTGTCCGCGGGCGACCTCGCGGGGGCGATGTTCGGAACCGCGACGCCGCCGCTCGCCGAGGAGGACCTCACGCCGCGGCTGGGCGAGGCGCTGGGCGTCCCCGCCGACGCGACCACCGGATACACCGGGCGGAGCACGCGCGCCGGCACGCGAGCGCTCAGGGCCGCACGCGACGCCGGGGCGTTCCCCGCGCTCGTCGTCGCCGCCGACGCGCCGACCGGGGCGCCCACCGCGCCCGAGGGACACGCGGCCGGCGCCGGCGCGGCGGCGGTCGTCCTCGGCGGCGGCGACGGGAGCGGGGCGCGACTCGTCGGCGACAGCGAGGCCGCCAGCGACTACCCCGGCACCCGGTTCCGGCGCCGCGGCGGCGACGACGTCGAGGGGCTCGGCGTGACCGGGTACGACCGCGCGGCGTTCGTCCGGCCCGTCGCGGCCGCGGTCGAGGGTCTCGCCGGCGACGACGACGTCCCCGACCCCGGGACGGCCGGCGCGCTCGCGGTCACCGCGCCGGACGGCGACCTACCGGGGCGCGCCGCCCGCGCCGTCGGGCTCGACGGCGACGCCGTGACCACGCCCGTCGGGACGCTCGGCGACACCGGCGCCGCGGGGGCGCTGGCGGGGCTGGCCGAGGCGCTCCGCGCCGGCGTCACCCGCACGCTCGTCGTCGGCTGGGGGAGCGGCGCCGGCGCCGAGGCGCTCGTCGTCGACGGCGTCGCCCCCGTCGAGGGGACGCTCGACGGCGGCCGCGAGGTGACCTACACGGAGGCGCTCCGCCTCCGGGGCGAGGTGGTCCCCGACGAGCCCCCGGCGGGGGCGGCGCGGCGGTGTCCGTGCCGACGTGGCGGCGGTCGATCCCGGCGCGGTACCGCCTCCGCGCGGGCCGGTGTCCGGACTGCGGCGCGCTGGCGTTCCCGCCGGAGGGCGCGTGCCCGGACTGCCACGCGCTGGTCGAGTTCGCGCCCGCGCCGCTGCCCCGCGAGGGGGTCGTCGAGGCGGTGACCGGCGTCTCCCCGGGCGGAGCGCCTCCCGAGTTCGCGCGACAGGCCGAACGCGGCGGCGACTACCCGGTCGCGCTCGTCCGGTTCGAGCGGGACGGGCGGGCGGTCAGCCTCCCCATGCAGGTGTGTGACGCCGACCCCGAGGCGGTCGCGGCGGGCGACGCGGTCCGCGCGGCGTTCAGACGGATCTACGAGCAGGAGGGTGTCGTCCGGTACGGCCGAAAGGGTCGGCCGAGCGACGCCTCGACCTGACGCCGCGAGGGCGGCTCAGGAGCGTCGCTCGGCGAACGAGGGGAGCGCGGTAGCAAAATGCCCACGGGGGCCACGTCGTACCTGGGGGGGATGAGAGAGGCACACGACGGGACGGCCGTCCGTAGGCGTTCGATAGTGTACGCTTCATCGGTATGAGCGTTACGGCTTCGGCCGTCGACTGCCGGTGTCGGAACGGCCGGCCACGAGGCTTATTCGGCGGCCGCTTCGAGCCCGGACATGGACAGACGAGCGTTCATCGGTGCCGTCGCGGGCGCGACGACCGTCGGGCTCGCCGGCTGTTCGGGCTCGCCGACGACGTTCGAGGCGCGGCCGGCGGGCACCTCGGCGGCGGCCGCCGACGAGACCGGGTACGAGGAGCGAGGGACCGAGTCGCGGACCGTCAGCCGCGAGTTCGCCGGCACGGACGTCGAGGTGATCAACAAGGTGACCACCTACGAGAAGACCGTCGACACGGTCCTCGGGTCCGTCCGGGCGGGTGTGTTCGCCGCGGTCTCCTCGCCCGCGGTAGCGGTGGCGGGGCAGTCGTTCAACCCCGTCGGCGACTACGACCCCGGGCGTCTCGTCGAACTGCTCGCCGGCAGCTACGGGGGGCTATCCGACCCGACGCGGGTCGGCGAGTCCTCTGTGGAGGTGCTCGGGGAGCCGCGGACGTTCGTCCGGTACGAGGCGACCGCGACGTTCGAGGGCCAGGAGATCGACGTGTTCGTCCACGTCACCGAGGCGCTGCGCTCCGGCGAGGACTTCGTGATCCCCGTCGCGGTGTACCCGGCGCAGGTCGGGGAACGGGGCCGGGAGAACGCCCACACCCTGGCGAGCGGCACCGAACACCCCGTCTGAGTCCCGCCGAACGGCCCGAGTGCGTCCTCCTCGCGACGTGTCACCACAACCCACAGATATAAATACCGAAGTCGCATCAAGGACGGACGAGGTACACGCGAATGGCGAAAGGCACGGTCGCATTCTTCAACGACACTGGCGGCTACGGATTCATCGAGACCGAGGACGCGGACGAGGACGTCTTCTTCCACATGGAGGACGTCGGCGGGCCGGACCTCGAGGAGGGACAGGAAGTCGAGTTCGACATCGAGGAGGCAGAGAAGGGGCCACGGGCCAAGAACCTGCAGCGCCTGTAACGACGCTACCCGAGGTACCGAACCCGGACCGTCACCGGTCCGTCGGAACCGCTCACGACGACTTGTTCTTGGAGGGCGTCGCGCGCCGCCGAGCGCCAGCGCTCCGCACCGGCGCCGGGGAACCGCGGGAAGTCGTCGGCCACGAACGCCCGCGGCTCGACGTGGATGGGTTCGGCGCCGTCGTACTCGCCCTCCCCGCCCGCGACGTGGAGGCGGGCGCGCATCCGGCCGGCGAACGGCGGCGTGATCCGGAGCACCGCGTCGCGGCGACCGCGCTCGCGGGCTTCCAGCGCCGCGACGACGTCGTCCGCGGTCACCGCGAGCTGGCGGATGACCGAGGCGTCGGCGTGGTCCGTCTCCTCCACGGGTCAGTTCCCGGTGTGTGTGATCTGTTCGAGCGGTCCCGAACAGCGCGGACACGTCGCCCGGTAGGAGAGCGGGCTGACGCTCGATTCACACTCACGACAGACGAATGACCGTCCGACCATCGCTCACAGATAGTAGCGGTAGTGTGTTAAACGTTGTCGTGCACCCGATACCGTCGACGGGCGGCCGCGCCGGCGCCGGGCTCGGGGCCTACCCGTCGTGGTCGGTGACGAAGTCCGGCTTCACCGTCCTGTCGGCGACCTCCCCCCGGAGGTGCTCGACGAACTCGGAGACGGGCACGTCGTTGCGCTCGTTCTCGAAGCGGTCGCGGACGGAGACGGTCTCGGCCTCCTCCTCGTCGCCGCCGACGACGACCATGTACGGGACGCGGTCGTCGTGGGCCGCGCGGATCTTCCGGCCGATCGTCATGTCGCGGTCCTCGACCTCGACGCGGAACTCCGAGAGCTCGTTCTTCACGCGGTGCGCGTAGCCGAGGTTGTCGTCGGAGATGGGCAGGATGCGCACCTGCTCGGGCGCGAGCCAGAACGGGAAGCGACCTGCGAAGTGCTCGATGAGGACCATGAAGAAGCGCTCGTAGCTGCCGTACAGCGCGCGGTGGATCATCACCGGCCGGTGCTCCTGGTTGTCCTCGCCCGTGTACGTCAGGTCGAACCGCTCGGGCATCGTGAAGTCGAGCTGGACCGTCGGGCCGTCCCACGAACGGCCGAGGGCGTCCTCGAACGAGAAGTCGATCTTCGGCCCGTAGAACGCGCCGTCGCCCGGTTCGATCCCCCACTCCAGCGAGGACGACTCCAGCACGGCCTCCAGTTGGCTCTCGGCTTGCTCCCACACCTCGTCGCTGCCGACGGACTTCTCCGGGCGGGTCGCGAGGTCGACGGAGACGTCCAGGTCGAAGGTGTCGAGCACCTGCTCGATCCCGTCCATCACCTGCCGCACCTCCGCCTCGATCTGGTCGGGGCGCACGAACAGGTGGCCGTCGTCGATGGTGAACGCCCACGTGCGCGAGAGGCCCGACAGCTCGCCGCGCTGCTCCTTGCGGTACACCTTCCCGTGTTCGGCGTAGCGGATCGGCAAGTCGCGGTAGCTCCACGACCCCTGGTCGAAGATGGTCGCGTGCCCCGGGCAGTTCATGGGCTTGAGGCCGTACTCCTCGTCGTTGACGTCGAAGAGGAACATGTCGTCCTCGTAGTTGTCGTAGTGCCCGGACTCCTCCCACAGCTCCGTGCGGAACACGTGGGGCGTCTCCACCTTCCCGTAGCCCGCGGCGTCGTTGAGTTCGTCGACGTACTCCTCCAGCTCCGAGAGGATCGTCTTCCCGGCGGGGTGGTACAGCGGGAGGCCCGGCCCGGTGATCGTCGGGATGGAGAACAGGTCCATCTCGCGGGCGATCTTGCGGTGGTCGCGCTCGGCGGCCTGCTCGCGCATGGTCAGGAACTCCTCGAGGTCCGACTCGGACTCGAACGCCGTCCCGTACACGCGCGTCAGCTGGTCGTTCTCCTCGTCGCCGCGCCAGTAGGCCGACGAGATGTTCAGCAGTTCGAACGCGCCGATCTCGCCGGTGGACTCGACGTGGGGCCCCTTACACAGGTCGCGCCAGTCGTCCTGCTCGTACACGGAGACGGGGTCCTCGCCGGCGGCCTCCTCGTTGAGGATCTGGGTCTTGTACTCGTTGTCCTCGTAGGCGGCGAGCGCCTCCTCGCGGGACAGCTCCAGCCGTCGGATCTCGTAGTCGGCCGCGACGATGTCGGCCATCTCCGACTCGATGGCCGCGAAGTCGTCCTCGTCGATGTCGACGCCGGCGACGTCGTAGTAGAACCCCTCCTCGGTCGGCGGCCCGATGGCCAGTTTCGCCTCCGGGAACACCCGCTGGAGCGCCTGCGCGAACACGTGTGCCGCCGAGTGGCGCAGGACCGTGAGGTACTCGTCGGACTGGTCGGTGACGATCTCGATGCGCGCGCCGTCGTGGACGGGCGCGGCCTTGTCGACGAGTTCGCCGTCGACGACGCCGGCCACGGTGTCGCTCCCGAGTCCGGGTCCGATCTCGTAGGCCACGTCCTCCACGGAGGCACCCGCCGGCACGGACAGCTCCGAGCCGTCCGGCAGGGTGACGACGATGTCGCTCATACGCGTTCGGTGCCGGGGGGCGCGAATAAGTCTTGTCGAACCGTGTGAACCGCCGCGACGGCGGCTCCGGATCCGCCCGGCGACGGCCGCTTCGGAAAGAGCCAACACCCGCGGGCCCGACCCGTCGACATGGACCTCCCCGTCGACGCCGACCGTCTCCGCGACGACATCGAAGCGACCGCCGCCTTCGGCGACGTCGACGCCGCCGCGGGACGGGGCCGGACCGTCCTCGCCGGCACCGAGGCGAACCGCCGCGCCCGCGAGTACCTCGTCGACCGGCTGGACGCCGCCGGCCTCGACGTGACCGTCGACGCCGTCGGCAACGTCGCCGGCCGGTGGGTGCCCGAGGGCGCCGACTCCGAGGCCGCGCCGGTCGCCGCCGGGAGCCACCTCGACTCGGTCCCGGAGGGCGGCATCTTCGACGGCCCGCTCGGCGTGTACGCCGCGCTGGAGGCCGTCCGCGCGATGCGGGACGCCGGCGTCACACCCGACCGGCCCGTGGTCGTCGTCTCGTTCACCGAGGAGGAGGGTCAACGCTTCGCCGACGGGCTGCTCGGTTCGTCGGTCGCGGTCGGGGAGCGCACCGTCGACGAGGCGCTCGCGCTCGAGGACGACGACGGCGTGACGCTCGGCGAGGCGCTGGAGTCGATCGGCTTCCGGGGCGAGGGGCGGCTCGACGCGAGCGGCTGGGACGCCTTCTACGAGCTCCACATCGAACAGGACACGGCGCTGGAGGCGGCGGGCGTCCCGGTCGGCGTCGTCACCACCATCACCGGGATCACCCACCTCGACGTGGAGATCCGCGGCGAGGCGAACCACGCGGGCGCGACCCACATGCACGACCGGACGGACGCGCTCGCGGCCGCCGCCGAGCTCGTGCTCGACGTGGAGGCGGCCGCCACCGACGTGGTCGACACGACGAGCGACTCCGCCGTCGGCACCGTCGGCTCGCTCGACGTGTCGCCGAACGCCACGAACGTCGTCCCCGGCCGCGTCGAGGCCGGCGTCGACGTCCGCGACGCCGAGTACGGGTCGATGGAGGCGATCGTCGACGCCGTCCGCGACGCGCTCGCCCGGCTGGAGGACGAGCGCGGCGTCGACACCGCGTGCTCGCGCCCGTTCGACCTCGCGCCGACCCCGATGGCCGAGCGCCTCCGCGAGGCGGCCCACCGCGCGGGCGAGGCCGCCGGGCTGGAGACGATGGACCTGCACTCCGGCGCCGCCCACGACACGATGCACGTCGCGAGCGTGACGGACGCGAGCCTCCTGTTCGCCCCCTCGCGGGACGGCATCAGCCACAACCCCCGCGAGTGGACCGACTGGGACGACTGCGCCGACGCGACGCGGGTGCTCGCGGGCGCGCTGGCCGAGACCGCGGGCGCCGAGTAGCCGAGTAGCGTCGCCCGCCCACGGACGCGGACGAGCGAGGAGGGTTACGCGGCGAGCGCCACGTCGAGGTACAGCATCACGACCACCCCGACCATCGTCCCGAGCGTCGCCTCGCGCTCGTGGCCCCGCGAGTGCGTCTCCGGGAGGATCTCGTCGGAGATGACGAACAGCATCGCGCCCGCCGCGAACCCCATGGCGTACGGGAGGACCGGCTCGACCGCGACGACCGCGAACGCCCCCAGCACCGTGAGCGGGATCTCCACCAGCCCCGAACGGATCCCGGTGAGGACGGCGTAGGAGGACCGGTCGAACCCCGCGTTGATCGCGGCGATCGAGACGGCCAGCCCCTCCGGGATGTTCTGGATGCCGATCGCGATCATGAGGGCGAGCCCGTTGGCGACGTTGCCGGAGCCGAAGCCGACGCCGACGGCGAGTCCCTCGGGCATGTTGTGGATCGTGATCGCGACGATGAACAGGATCACCGAGGCGACCTTGGCGTCGGTGACGGTCTGGTCGTCGCGCTCGCGGCCCGTGATCAACACGTGGACGTGCGGCACCCAGCGGTCGGCCCGGTCGAGGACGGCCGCGCCGAGGAGGATGCCCACGAGCACCGGCACCGGCGAGAGCAGCCCCGTCGCGGGGACGCCGGGCACGACGACCTCCGTGAGATCGATACCGGGGACGATGAGCGAGGTGAACGACGCCGCGAGCATCACGCCGGCGGCAAAGCCGAGCGCGGTGTCGAGCGCGCGTTCGCCGGGGTCGCGGACGGCCAGCACCGTGACCGCGCCCACCATGTTCAGCCCGGCGATGACGACGCCGCCGACCAGCGCCTGGACGACGGGGTCCGTCCCGACGAGGTCCACGAACTGCTCTTCGAGCACGCTCGTCCCACCACGCGGTTCGACACAAAAGCTATCGGTCCCGGCCGGCCGCCGCGGCGGCGCGGTCGCGAGGGCGGGCGGGGGCGGCGTCAGTCGTCGGAGGCGTCGGGCGTCGCCGCGACCGGGCGGTCGGCGCCCTCCTCGGCGACGCGGAACCCGCCCGTCTCCGTGCGTCCGGACAGTTCGCGCTGCGGGTACGGGATCTTGATGCCCGCCTCGTCGAGGGCGGCCTTCACGTCGCGCACGACGGCCGCCTTCGCGAGGGTGCGCCGCGGCGCGCTCGGGTGCTCGATCCAGAACCGGCACTCCAGCACGACCGCGGAGTCGCCCAGCGACTTCGGGAACACCTGGGGCGGCGGGTTCGACTCGATGGGCGCTACCTCCGCGAGCGCGTCGGCGACGACCGACTCCGCGCGGTCGACGCCGGCGTCGTAGTCGACGCCCACGTCGACCGACAGCCGGAGTTGGCCGAGGCGGGTCCGGTTGGAGACGGTCGCGTTCGCGACCCGCTCGTTCGGGATGACGACGACCTCGCCGTCGGCGGTGCGGATGCGCGTGTTGATCACGGTGATGTCGGCGACGATCCCCTCCTCGCCGTCGATCTCGACCCAGTCGCCCAACTCGAACGGCCGGGAGAACATGAGGACGAACCCCGCGATGAGCGAGCCGATGGTCGTCCGCGCGGCGGTGCCGATGACGATGCCGAGGAACCCGGCGCCGACGAGCAGGCCGCCGAGGTTCACCCCCCAGACGGTGAGGCTCCCCACCACGGCCCCGGCGAGCACCGCCACCTGGAGCACCCGGAATACGATCCCCTTCTGGTGTTGGTTGATCGCGTCCGACTCGTCGGCGTAGTCGTCGAGTCGCGACTCCAGCACGTCGATCCCGACGAGCGCGCCGCCGACGATACCGACGGTGACGAGGACCTGGACGATCCGCGGGACCGTCGCGGCCATCGTGTCGACGGCGAGGAGCGCGAGGTCCGCGAACCCCCACACCACGAGCACGGCGAGGCCGCAGCCGATGAGCACGGCGAACTGGAGCGTTCGGACGACCGCCGTGACCGGGAGCCCCCAGTCGAACTCCGACGCCTGCACCGGGACGCGCTCGTCGGCGAGCACTCGGTCGCGCGTCACGCGGTGGACCGTCCGGACGACACGCGGCGCCAACAACAGGGCGGTGACCGCGGCCGCCGTGAGGAGGACGACCGTCACCGCGAGGCGCGCCTCGGTGGTGACGAACCCCTCAAGCGTGTTCCGCAACTGCACGACGAAGGTACCCTGCACAGTCGTGGGAGCCGACAGGTCGCAAAAAGTCGATCGGTACGCGTCCCTGCGCCGACGCGGGCCCGTCGAGCGGGCGGCCGGTCGCTCCGCGCGGTCGGCGGGAGCGGCGGCCGTGCTACAGGCGACGGCTCACGTACGGCCCGTCCTGGTAGTAGCCGAGCTTGTCGCGGTAGTAGCCGCGCACGCCGATCCCGGAGATGACCGACAGTTTCGGGAACCCCGCGTCGGCGGCGATGTCCTCGGCTTCGCGCAGCAGTCGGCGGCCGTAGCCGCGGTGTTGCCAGTCGCCGTCGCGTCCGTCGTCGCCGCCGTCGAACGTCGCGGGCGAGCCGTACACGTGGAGCTCCCGGACGAGCGCGGCGTCCTCCAGTTCGCGCCGGACCGCGTCGCCGTCGGCCGCGGGGCCCGCGCCCGGGGCGGCGTGCGAGTACGAGGGGAACCGGAGGCGGCAGAAGCCGACGAGCAGGTCCTGTGCGGTGTCCTCGAAGCTGACGAAGTGTTCGATGCCGCCGCCGGACTCGTAGGTGGTCACGTCGAGTTCCACGTCCTCGGGGGTCGGGTCGGCGTCGTTGTGGCCGACCTCGCGGGCGCGGACGTCCCGGAGCTCGTACCCCTTCTCGGCGGCCCGCTGTTCGGCGAGCTGGCGGAGGTTCGACTTCCAGACGCCGGCGTCGATGAAGTCCGCCGGGATGTCGCGCTGGACGCGCTGGAGGCGGCAGTACTTCGGGATCTCGTTCATCGCGTCGGCGACGAGGTCGGCGGCCGCCTCGTTGTCCAGCGGCTCGAACTCGTCGCGGCGCCACGCGTCGTACACGCGGGTGCCGCGCACCACGAGCGTCGGGTAGATCTTGAGGTAGTCCGGGCGCCAGTCGGCGTTCGCGAACAGCTGGCGGAAGTCCTCCCGACACATCTCGCGGCTCATCCCCGGCTGGCCCGGCATCATGTGGAACCCCACCTTGAACCCCGCGTCGCGCAGGCGACGGTTCGCGTCGATCGACGCCTGGTTGCCGTGGCCGCGGTGCATCTCGCGGTTCACCCGCTCGTACGTCGTCTGCACCCCGACCTCGACTTTCGTCCCGCCGAGCTTCAGCATCCGGTCGATCTGCTCGGGGTCGCACCAGTCGGGCTTCGTCTCGAACGTGATCCCGACGCAGCGGACGTCCGCCGACTCGTTGCGCGACTTCACGTCCTCGAGGTACTCGAAGTCGTACTCGTCCGCGTCCTGCGCGAAGCTCCGGCCCTCCGCGGGGTTCGGGCGCGCGTCGGTGTCGTACTCGTTCATCGCCTGTAACGCCCGCTTGACGAACCACTCCTGGTAGTCGTGCGAGCGCGCCGTCATCGTCCCGCCCATCAGGATCAGCTCCGCCTTGTCGACGGGGTGACCGATGTGGCGGAGCTGTTCGAGCCGGAGGGTCACCTGCCCGTACGGGTCGTAGTCGTTCTGCTGGCCGCGGGCGGCCGCCGGCTCGTGGCCGGTGTAGCTCTGGGAGGAGTCGAACTCGGAGGCGGGCCCGCCGGGGCAGTAGAGGCACTTCCCGTGGGGGCACATGTGCGGGGCCGTCATGATCGCGACCGGCGACACGCCCGACGCCGTCCGGACCGGTTTGCGGCGGACGACCTCGCGGACCGCCTCGCGGCGGCCCTCCGGGGCCCGCTGGAGGAGGTCCGTGTTCTGTGGCACCTTCGGGGAGGAGAACTCAGAGCACGCCTCGAGCTTGGCGGACTCGAGGTCGTCCCGGTCGATCTCGCCGTCGAGGATGCGCTCGACGAGGTGCGCGCAGGCCCGCTCGAACGCCGCCGGTTCGTCGGACTCCTCGGCGAACGCCGACAGCTCAGGATCCGAGTCCGCGGTCCCGCTCATTGGGTGTGACTGGTCGCGTTCGGGGCCTAAGGGTTTCGTTCGGGTGGGTGCCCGGGCGGTGGCTCGTGGATCGCCGGGCCGACGCGCCGCTGGCCGGCCGACGGGCACGGGAGAACCGCGAGGTGGACGAGCGTCGCGTCCGGGGCCGCGTCAGTGCAGCTGGCCCGCGACGGCGTCGACGACCGCGTCGACCACGGCGTCGCGGCGGCCGGCGAGGTACTCGACGCGGCCCTGGCGGACGCCGACGGCGGTGACGCCCGCGTCGGGCACCGCCATCGTCGCGTCGCCGGCGGCCTCGCGCACGTCGACGGCGTCGTCGGCGCGGACGTACAGTTCGTCGGTGCCGTACACGACCGTCGCGTCGCGGTCGCCACGGCGCTGGAGTTCGTCCGCCAGCAGGGTCGTCGAGGGGAAGTCGAACCGGTGGCTGTACGCGTCGGCGTCCAGCGTCGCGAAGGTGAGGCCGTCGACCTCGCGCTCCTCGATGTTGGCCTCGGCGGTGTCGAGTTCCGTCTCCAGCTTCTCGCGGAACTGCCCGGCGATGTGGCCCGCGAGGTCGCCGCCCTCGGCGCCGAACAGGATGTCCGTGATGAGCTCGCGCTTGTCCTGGTAGCTCTGGTAGTACGCCTCCAGCGCCACGGCCTCGCGCAGTTCGGCGACGCGCTCGGCGTCGCGCCCCGCCTCGTCGGCGAGGGCGGTGTACGTCTCGGGGGCGTCCGCCCAGTAGCTGACCGCGGGGAGGTGCGCGAGGTCGTCCGACACGTCGGGGTTGACCGTCGCCGCGAGCACCGTCGCCAGCGCGCCGGTCGTCAGGTCGGCCGCGTCGGCGCCGGCGATCCCGGGGTTGACGACCGTCGCGACGGCCTCGGCGATCTCGGGGTCGGCCGCGGCCGCGTCGACGACGACGCGCTCGGCGTCGTACACGCCCAGCAGGTCGAGCCCGTCCATCGACTCGCGCGTCGAGCCCGTCCCGACGAGGAGCACGAGCGGCAGCTGCTCGCCGTGGCGGTCGCGGTCCTGGAGCATCCGCGTCGCGTCCTTGGTCGCCGCGTCCATGTCGTACACCGGCTCGTCGAGCGGCCGGCGGGTGAAGTAGTGGTACTCCGCGTCGCTCTTGGCGTGCTCCTCGCGGACGAGCGGGAGCACCGCGCGCTCGACGGCGGCGCCGGCGACGTAGCCGTCGGCGGTCGCCGCGTGTCGGACGACGACGGGGCGCGACTCGATGACCGCCCGGCGGACCGCCTCGGCGGCGTCGAGCAGGTCGTCGGCCACGGCGTCGACGGCGTCGTGGTCGCCCAGCGTGACGAGGTCGTCGGGGCGCGCCTCGTCGGTGACGGCGTCCGCGAGGCGGCGCTGGACCGCCTCAGCTTCGTTTCCCTCTAGCGCCGCGAGCGCCTCCGTCTCCACCTGGATCTCGTTGCGGCGCACCTCGACCTCGCCGTCGAGGCGGACCACGTCGCCGACCTCGATCTCGGGGTACGCGCGGACGCCGGCCTGCACGAACGCCGCGCAGTCGACGACGCCCGTCTCGTCGCGCAGTTCGAACACGGTCGGCCCGCCCGTCTGGCGCGCGCCGACGACCTCGCCCTCGATGCGGACCGACTCGCCGACGCGGTCGGAGAGCGTGCCGATGGCGACGCGCTCGACCTCGCCGTCAGGCGTCGCCTGCTTCCGGTCGCGGACGGCGTCGACGTCGTCCCCGTCGTCGGTGGCGTCGGCGTCGGCGGCCGAGTCGTCGCCGCCGGACGCGTCCGTCACGGCGTCGGAGCCGCCGTCGTCGGCGTCCGTCCCGGCGGCCGAGTCGGCGGCCGACTCGGTGCTTTCGTCCGCGTCGTCGCCGGTCTCCCCGGGGCTGTCGGGGGTCGGCTTGTGGACCACGCCGCCCGCGTCGTCGTCGCCGTCGTCGCCGTCGTCGCGCTCCAGTTCCGTCGTCCCCTCCTGGACCAGCGCGCCGCGGAACTCCCGCTCGGACTGCCGGATCGACCACGCGAGGTCGACGTCGCCGTTCTCGCGGACGTTCTTCACCTGGACGAACACCTGGTCGCCCGGCTCCCAGTCGAGCGACTCCAGCCGCTTGTCGAGCTCCGAGCGGTGGAGCAGCCCCGTCACGTTCGACGACAGGTCGACGAACACGCCGAAGTCGGCGTAGCCGTCGACGAGGCCGCTGTAGAAGCGGTTCCCGACGAGTTGGTGGGGGTCGTTGCCGCGGAACTCGAAGACGACGTCCTCCTCGTGGGAGGCGCAGATGCGTCCGTCCACGGACGCACCACAGATGATACACTTGCCCATTTGTGTGGAGCCAGAGTCCCCTGCCTAAAACGGTTGTCGAAACGCCGACGGCGACGGATCCGGCCCGGTTCCGTGCGGATCGCACGACGGCGCTCGGATGGCCGGACGGACGGGCCGCTCAGACGATGTACCACCGGGTCAGGAGCGTCTCGACGGCCGCGAACCCGCGGAAGCCGACGCCGAACACCAGCGCCGACGGGAGCGCGGTCGCGACCGCGGCCCGGAGGGTCGAGGTGTCGTGGACCTCGCGGACCCCCAGCGCGAGCAGGCCGGCCCCGTACAGCGCACAGGCGGCTCGGAGCTCCGGGACGGGCGGGCCGGCGAGCGCACACGGCGCGCTCGCGTACGCCAGCACCTGTACCGTCTCGCTGATGCCGGCCCGGTCGCGGACCAGCAGGATCAGCACCACCGTCTGCAGCGCCGCCGTCAGGTGGAGGGCGGCGGGCGCGAGGAACACCGCCACGAACAAAAGCGACACCGCCGCGGACACGCCGGGACCGCCGAACGCCGTCGGGATCGTGACGGGGTCGAGGACGAACTGCACCCCGGCGAACGCGACGGCGACACAGACGGCGAACACGAGCCCGGGTGCTTGGTCGCCCGGAGCGACGCCCGTCCGGAAGAAGCGCGTCGGCCTGACCAGCACCTCGACCCACGCACGGGCGACCGCCGCCGGCCCGCGTGCCCGTCCCCCCCTCGGGGTTCTCGACCCACGTCGTCACGGTCGCCCTTGCGGCGGCGCGACATTGACCGTTGCGATGGCGGAGCGTCGGGCGGCCGCCCGTCGCCGTTTCCCCGTGCCACCGGTGTCGACCGTCCTCAGTCGCGACGGACGACGTGACAGTGCCGGCAGCGCGCCTGGTAGCTCTCCTCGGCGCCGACGAGGTACGTCGGGTCGTCCTCGTGGGCGGGCTCCCCCCTCGATGAGCCGCTGGTTCCGCGTCGCCGGCTCGCCGCACTCCGCGCAGATCGCTTGGAGCTTGTCGACGTACTCGGCGACCGCCATCAGGTCCGGGAGCGGGTCGAACGGCTCGCCGCGGTACGTCTGGTCGGTGCCCGAGACGATGACGCGGCGGTCGTCCTCGGCGAGGGTCTGGCAGACCTCGACGAGCGCGCCGGAGAAGAAGTTCGCCTCGTCGATGGCGACGACCATCTCCCCGTTCAACTCGTCGACCAGCTCCCACGGGCCCTCGCCCTCGTTGTCGACGACGGTCGCCTCCCACGAGCGGCCGTTGTGCGAGCCGATGGTCGTCTCGCCGTAGCGGTCGTCGAGCGCGGGCGTGAAGACGGCGATGTCCTGACCCGCGATCTCCGCGCGGCGGAGCCGTCGCAACAGCTCCTCGGTCTTCCCGGAGAACATCGACCCCGAGATGACCTCGATCCACCCGGAGCCGGTGATCGCGTGCATACCAGTTCGACGCGGTTGCTCCGCGGAAAACCGTTACTCTCTGTCCGCCGCGACGCGCGGCCGGACCGACGGCGCGACCGCTGTCGGGGGTGGCCGTCCGAAGGATTGTGCGTGGGTGCTGTCTGTAGGGCGCCCCGAGGGGCGCACAGCACCTGCATCCGTGTGGATGCGTGGGACCGGATTTGAACCGGCGGACCTCTACAGGACAGCGCCCTCAACGCTGCGCCGTTGGCCTGGCTTGGCTACCCACGCATCGTGCGTCAGTACGCGTTCCGTCGTACCCCGGTGACGGATAAAGGGCTTTCCATTCGGTCGGCCCCTCGGTGGGGAGTCGCACACGGCGGTGTCGCGACCCGGGCGGTCGGGCGCCGCCCCCGAAAACGGCTTTGTGCTCCCGATCGTTTGACCGGCAATGAGTACCGACACGTCCGCCTCCGGGGGACCGCTGCGAGGGTTCGTTCGCGATCACAGCCTCGGCGTCGCGGGCGCCGTCTCCGCGGTCGCGCTCGCGGCGGTGTTCGCGACCGCCGGCGGGCTCGTCCCCGCGGGACTGCTCCCGCGGGCGCCCTCGGGCGTCGTCGAGGCGATCCCGACCGTCAACGCCGTCGTCTCGCTGGCGGCGATCGCGACGATCCTCGCCGGTGTCCGCGCGGCGCGGGGGCGCGACTTCGTCGCACACCGGCGCTTCATGCTCGCCTCGACGGCCCTGTTCGGCGTGTTCCTCGTGTGCTACCTCTACCGGATCGCGTTGGTCGGGACGACCGACTTCGGCGGGCCGGCCGTCGTCGAACGGTTCGTCTACCTCCCGCTGCTGGCGGTCCACATCCTGCTGGCGGTCGTGTGCGTCCCGCTCGTCGTCTACGTGCTCACGCTGGGGGCGACGCGGCCGGTCGCGGAGCTGTTCGACACCGCCCACAAGCGGGTCGGGCGGGTGGCGGCGTCGCTGTGGGTGGTGTCGTTCGCCCTCGGCGTCGTCGTGTACGCGCTGTTGTACCTGGTGTACTGAGTCGGCGCCCCTCGGCGCACGCGGGGGTTCACGTAGTAGGACGCGACCACCGGCGGCGATGCGGTGACGGACGCCGCGGGCCGATCGCGGGTGTGCGACACGCCGGTCCGCGGACGCGGAGCGTGTCGCCTGTTCGCCACTCGCCGCCGGCGGTAGCGGCGGCCGCGACCGCTCAGTCGTCCGCGGGCGCCTCGCCGACCGCCGGCCGCTGCACGTCGCGGTCGGTGGGCTCGCCGTCGATGTCGTACGGGTACTCGCCGGTCACACAGCCGAGGCACAGGTCGGACTTCGACGACGCCAGCGCGCCGGCGACGGCGTCCGTCGAGAGGTACGACAGCGAGTCGGCGCCGATCGCCTCGCGCACCTCCTCGACCGAGCGGTCCGCGGCGATCAGCTCCTCGCGGGTCGCCATGTCGATCCCCATGTAACAGGGGGCGACGATGGCCGGCGCCCCGATGCGGACGTGCACCTCCTCGGCGCCCGCGTCGCGCAGCAGTTGGACCAGCTGTGTGGAGGTCGTCCCGCGGACGATGGAGTCGTCGATGAGGGTGACCGTCCGCCCCTCGACCGTCGAGCGGATCGGGTTGAGCTTGAGGCGCACCGCCCGCTCGCGCTCGTCCTGCGTCGGCATGATGAACGTCCGGCCGACGTAGCGGTTCTTCATCAGCCCCTCGGCGAACTCGACGCCCGCGTCGTCCTCGGCGGCGGCGTCGGCGTACCCCGAGGCGAACGCCCGGCCGGAGTCCGGCACCGGCATGACGACGTCGGTGTCGACGCCGGCCTCCTCCCACAGCGCCCGCCCGAGGTCGCGCCGCGCCTCGTACACGAGCGTGTCGTCGATGACCGAGTCCGGGCGCGCGAAGTAGACGTGCTCGAAGAAGCAGTGGGCGCTGGTCTCCTCCTCGAACAGGCGGTAGGAGTCGAAGCCGCTGCCGTCGGATTCGAGCACCACGAGTTCGCCCGGCCGCACGTCGCGGACGAGGTCGCCGTCGAGCGTGTCGATGGCGGCCGACTCGCTGGCGATCACGTAGCCGTCCTCCAGTTCGCCGATACACAGCGGCCGGTTCCCCCGCGGGTCGCGCACGCCGAGGACGGTGTCGTCGTGCATCACCGTCAGCGAGTACGACCCGTGGATCCGGCTCATCGTCCGCTTGACCGCGCGGATCAGGTCCGACTCGAGGAGGTTGCGCGCGAGGTCGTGGGCGATAACCTCGGTGTCGCCCTGCGATGTGAACGCGTGGCCGACGCCCGCGAGTTCGTCGCGGATCTCGTCGGCGTTCACGAGGTTCCCGTTGTGCGCGAGCCCGAGCGCGCCGGACTTGAACGACACCGAGAACGGCTGGGCACAGCAGGCGTTGACGCCGCCGGCGGTGGGGTAGCGGACGTGGCCGATGCCCGCCGACCCCGCGAGGCCGTCGAGGTCCGACTGCGAGAACGCGTCGCCGACGAGCCCCATCTCCACGTGGCTGTGTTGCTGGAAGCCGTCGTGGGTGGCGATCCCCGCGGAGTCCTGCCCGCGGTGTTGCAGCGCGTACAGCGAGTAGTACAGCGGGCGGGCCGCGTCCCGGTCGGCCAGCGACACCCCGACCACGCCGCACTTCTCCGTCGGCCCGTCGCCGGGCGTCGGCTCGCGCGAGCCGTCGCCGAGCGGTTCCGTGAGCGATGTGACCGGCGCCGACGTACCCTCCCCGGGGTCGCCCTGTGGCATGGGAGGTACTGGACACCGGCTCCACAAAAACCCTCGTTATCGTGTGTAGGTGTCCGCGATTCGGAGCCAGTGTATGCGCGTTCGTGTACATCACACCCGCAGAGGGGGCACCGGCCGAGCACCGGCGGCGGCGGAACGGCGCCCCGACGAGCGGCGCCGAGCGGCGACACCGTCGCTACGGGAGCGTGAGAACGTGAGAGGAGAGACGGCTCAGTTGTCGCCGGCCTTCGACTGCCACGAGTAGTCGCGCCGCTTGGCGGACTTCCCGAAGCCGCAGGAGGAGCACTTCTTCTTCTTCACGTGGTAGGACTTCTCGCCGCAGCGTCGACACTTGACGTGCGTCGTCTTGTTCTTCTTCCCCTGAGACGGCGTTCCGGCTCCGGTCATGCGTTGATGGAAACGACGTTGTCGCCACGGATAATCGTTGTGTCTTCCACTTCGTCGTCCGTGGAGCCCTCCAGCTCCGTCGGATCGAGGACGACGTTCATGTGTTGGTCGTAGCCGGCGAGGACGCCGAAGTGCGCGGAGCCGTCCTTCAGGTGGACGGTCACCGGCGTGTCGAGCGACTCCTCCAGCACGTCGAGCGGACGGCCAGTCATGTTCGCCCCGTCGGCCGATTGCCGTTTAAGCGTACCGGACCCGTTGTGAGCCGGAACCGGCGCCGACCGGCCGTTCGGCGGCCGTAGCGACGCTCGGGGGTCGCGGCCGACGGCGGTCGAACCCGCACAGTTTTAACACCGGACCGATACGCTACAAACACCACAGGCCCGCGGGTAAGTACGGGGATCGACCTCGTATTGCGGGATTGCGGACCGACGCGCTGTAAGACGCCGGGGTCCACAGCGACCCGTACCGGGGCTTTCCGTACGAGCATCGGCCGCGCGCGCGACGCGCGGGATTCACGCTCGCAACAACCAACGAACGCAACCATGGAAGTAGAAATCGCGACGATCGGCGGCTACGAGGAAGTCGGTCGTCAGATGACGGCAGTCAGAGCGGGAGACGACATCGTGGTGTTCGACATGGGCCTCAACCTGAGTCAGGTCCTGATCCACGACAACGTCGAGACCGAGAAGATGCACAGCCTCGACCTGATCGACATGGGCGCCATCCCGGACGACCGGGTGATGAGCGACATGGAGGGCGACGTGCAGGCGATCGTGCCGACGCACGGTCACCTCGACCACATCGGCGCCATCTCGAAGCTGGCGCACCGCTACGACGCCCCCATCGTCTCCGCGCCGTTCACCATCGAACTGGTGAAACAGCAGGTCAAAGGCGAGAACAAGTTCAACGTCGACAACGACCTCGTCAAGATGGAGGCCGGCGAGACGATGGAGATCGGCGACTCCGGCAACGTCCAGCTCGAGTTCGTCCACGTCACCCACTCCATCATCGACGCGGTGAACCCGGTCGTCCACACGCCCGAGGGCGCCGTCGTGTACGGCCTCGACAAGCGGATGGACCACTCGCCGGTCCTCGAGGACCCCATCGACATGCAGCGGTTCCGCGAGATCGGCCGCGAGGGCAACGGCGTCCTCGCGTACATCGAGGACTGTACCAACGCCGGCCGGAAGGGCCGCACGCCCTCCGAGTCCGTCGCCCGACGCCACCTGAAGGACGTGCTCACGTCCATCGAGGACTACGACGGCGGCATCGTCGCCACGACGTTCTCCTCGCACGTGTCGCGCGTCTCCTCGCTCGTCGAGTTCGCCGAGGAGATCGGCCGCGAGCCGGTGCTGCTCGGTCGCTCGATGGAGAAGTACTCCGGCACCGCCGAGCGCCTGAACTTCGTCGACTTCCCGGACGACCTCGGGATGTACGGCCACCGCAAGTCCGTCGACCGCACCTTCAAGCGGATCATGCAGGAGGGCAAGGAGAACTACCTCCCCATCGTGACGGGCCACCAGGGCGAGCCGCGCGCGATGCTCACCCGCATGGGTCGCGGCGAGACCCCGTACGAACTGGACGACGGCGACAAGGTCGTCTTCTCGGCGCGGGTCATCCCGGAGCCGACGAACGAGGGGCAGCGCTACCAGTCCGAGCGCCTCCTGAAGATGCAGGGCGCGCGCATCTACGACGACATCCACGTGTCGGGCCACCTCCGCGAGGAGGGGCACTACCAGATGCTCGACGCGCTGGAACCCCAGCACGTCATCCCGGCCCACCAGGACATGAAGGGCTTCGCGCCGTACGTGGACCTGGCGAGCCGCAAGGGGTACAAGCTCGGCCGTGACCTCCACGTCACGCAGAACGGCAACATGATCCAGCTGACCGAGTGACGATGGCGCAGGACGCGACGGCAGAACGGGTGCTCGCGGCGGTCGGACAGCGCCGCGAACGCGTCAACGCCGCCCTCGACGAGGACCTCCCGATGGCCGAGCCCGAGCGGCTGTACGAGGCCACCCGGTACATCCTCGAGGCCGGCGGCAAGCGCCTCCGGCCGACGGCGGCGCTGCTGGTCGGCGAGGCGCTCGCGGAGGTCGACGCCGACGACGCGACCGACTACCGGTCGTTCCCGGCGCTCGACGGCGAGGAGTTCGACCTGATGCGGGCGGCCGTGAGCGTCGAGGTCATCCAGTCGTTCACCCTCATCCACGACGACATCATGGACGAGGACGACCTCCGGCGCGGCGAGCCGGCGGTCCACCGCGCGTACGACACCGAGACCGCGATCCTCGCCGGCGACACGCTGTACGCCAAGGCGTTCGAGCTGCTCTCGGACACCGGCGCCGACCCCGCGAACACCGTCGACGCGGTCAACCGACTCGCCTCCGCGTGCACCCGCATCTGCGAGGGGCAGTCGCTCGACGTCGACTTCGAGTCGCGCGACGACGTCACGCCCGAGGAGTACCTCGAGATGGTCGAGCTGAAGACCGCCGTCCTGTACGGCGCGTCGGCGGCCATCCCCGCGGTCCTCATGGGTGCCGACGACGAGACGGTGCAGGCGCTGTACCAGTACGGCGTCGACTCCGGGCGCGCGTTCCAGATCCAGGACGACGTGCTCGACCTGACGGTGCCCTCCGAGAAGCTCGGGAAACAGCGCGGCTCCGACCTCGTCGAGGAGAAGGAGACGCTCATCACGCTCCACGCGCGCCAGCAGGGTGTCGACGTGGACGCGCTCGTCAGCGCGGAGACGCCCGCGATGGTGAGCGAGGCGGAGGTGGACGAGGCCGTCGCGGTGCTGGAGGAGGCGGGCTCGATCGCCTACGCCCGCGACATGGCCGAGGACCTCACCGAACGCTCGAAGGGGCGACTCTCGGTGCTCCCCGAGGGGCCGGCGCGCGACCTGCTGGCGGACCTGGCCGACTACCTCATCACCCGCGGCTACTGAGTCGCGACGGCCCGTTTTTTACTCGCCCCGTGCGGCGTGCCCGACATGGACGACAGCGACGGCCCCGCCGGGGGGGACGAGCCCGACGCCGAGGCGAGCGACACCGACGGACGCGTGGCGGCCCGACGGCCGGTCCAGACCCGCTCGGACCGGCGTCGTCGGGGCGTCCGGCAACTCCTGTTCGTGATCGCCGGGTCGCACACGGGCGCGTTCCTCGGGTCGTCGCTGCCGACGAACTTCGGCCTCCCGGGGAACGTCTCGGGCGCGCTGCTGGTCGTCGTCCTGTTCGTGCTCCCGTTCGTCGTCGACGCGAAGTGGGAGCGGATCGAGCGCGTCGCCGAGCGGGTGGGCCGGTGACCGGCGGGCGGTCCCGACCCGCGCGCCGGCCGCGGCCGCCGCGATCGCCGGGGCGAACGGAAACGCGCAAGTCCGTCCCGCCCGGCGGATCGGACGTGACCACTCCGTGAGTTCCGCCCGAACCGCCGCGCTGTTCCTCGCGCTCGGGCTGTGCTGGGGCGGGAGCTTCCCCGCCATCGAGTTCGGCCTCGTCGAACTCGACCCGCTGCTGCTCGGCGCGTACCGCTTCGATCTGGGCGCGCTCGTCGCGTTGGGGTACGTGTTCGCGACCGCCGACGACCCCATCCCGCGCACCCCGTCGGATCTGGGCGCCGTCGCGGTCGCCGGTCTCCTGTTCGTCGTGGCGAACATCGCCTTCCTCGCGTACGGGCAGGTGTACACCACCGGCGGCATCGCCTCGATCGTGTACAGCCTCAACCCCATCCTCACGACGTTCTTCACCGTCTGGCTGCTCGGGGAGGGGAGCCTCGACCTGCGGGGGTACGTCGGCGTCGCGCTCGGCGTGCTCGGCGTGGCGCTCGTCGCGCAGCCCTCGCCCGCGAACCTCGGCGGCGACACCACCGTCGGCGTCGCGCTCGTGTTCGTCGCGGCTGTCGCCGTCTCCTTCGGGAGCGTCGTCACCCGGTGGCTCGCGCCGCCCTCCGACGCGCTCCCGCGGACCGCGTGGGGGATGGCGCTGGGCGCGGTCGTCCTCCACGGGCTCAGCGTCGCCGCCGGGGAGCCCCAGCCCCTCCCGACGGCGCTGTCGCCCCGGGTGCTCGTGTCGCTGGCGTTCCTCGGCGTGTTCGCCTCGGCGCTCGCGTACGCGATCTACTTCGGGCTGCTCGACCGGCTGGGGCCGTTCGAGATCAACCTCGTGAGCTACGTCGTCCCCGTCGTCGCGACGGTGGCCGGAGCCGTGCTGCTGGAGGAGGCGGTGACGCCGCTCACGGTCGTCGGGTTCCTCGTCGTCGTCGCCGGGTTCGCGCTCGTCAAGCGGGAGGCGATCCGGCGCCAACTCCGCGGACGGTCGTGGTGAACGGTCGGCCCGCGTCACCCGCCGTTCCCGGGCCGGCTACTCGCCGCGCAGGTCGTCGATGTCCGCGAGGAGTTCTTCGGCGTGCTCCTCGGGCGAGACGCCCTCGTACACGCGCTCGATCGTTCCGTCGGGGCCGATCAGGTACGTGTTGCGGAACACGCCCTCGACGACGTTGCCGAACACGTTCTTCTCGCCGTAGGAGTCGTACGCAGCCGCGACCGATCCGTCCTCATCCGAGAGCAGGCTGAACGGGAGGTCGTGCTTGCGCGCGAACGCCGTGAGGTCGTCGACCGGGTCGTCGCTGACGCCGAGCACGACGGTGTCGCGCGCCTCGAACTCGTCGTAGGCGTCGCGGAAGCCGCACGCCTCGGTCGTACAGCCCGGGGTGTCCGCCCGCGGGTAGAAGTAGAGGACGACCCGCTTGCCGTCGAACTCGTCGAGCGAGACCTCGCGGCCGACGTGGTCGGGGAGCGAGAAGCCGGGCGCCTCGGTGCCGATGTCGAGCATGGCCGGGGTTGGGGCGGCCCGCCGAAAAGCCGTGTCGGTGTGGGTGAGTGGAACGACCCCGCCTCACGAGAACGATCCGCGTCGCGCCCCCGACCGGCCGCGGGCGACCGACTACTCGACGGGTTCGGCGGCGTCGCGCTCGACGAGCGGCCCGGCGTTCTCCGCCGGGAGCGTCACCACGTCGTCGGCCGCCAGATCGTACTCGACGTCGTCGACGCCGAGGATCGACCCCACGTCCCGGGTGATCCGGAGCGTCCGCCGGTCGACGGCGTCGTCGTCGGCCGCGGTCGCGGCGTCGGTCGACGGTTCGGGACCCGGATCGGAGCCCACGTCCGGGGCGCCGCCCGCGCGGTCGGGCTCGGAGCCCGGGACGAACTCCCCGGGCCATCCGACGGCTCGGCGGGCTGATCGGCCGGCTCGCCGGCGGGCGCCTCCGCGGGCGCCGGCGGCGACTCCGCGGCCGTGTCGGGGGCGGTCGCCCCGGCGTCGGCCCCGGCGGACGGCGACTCGCCGCCCATCGCGTCCGCGAGGACGCCGCCGCCGTCGTCGTCGGTCGGGGTGTCGGGCGGAGGTGCGGGGGCGTCCGACGAGGGGGCGCTCGCGTCGGTCGCGCTCGCGCCCGTGGCCGCGTCGGCGCCGACGGCCGCCGCCGGCGCGTCGGCCTCGGCCTCGACCGGGGAGCCGCCCCCGACGCCGATGTCGACGCCGGCGCCGTTCTCCAGCACGTCGAGGACGCGGTCTTTGTTCTGTTCGATCCGGACGACGAGGTCCTCGAACAGCTCCGCCTCCTGGACCGTCATCCCCTCCGTGTCGGTGGGGGCGCCGGCGGCCGCGAACGACGAGAGCTTCACCACCTTGCCGACGCGCCGTTCGTACAGCGACTCGACGACCTCCTCGGCGGTCTCGATCTCGTCGGAGAGCTTGCGGACCCGCTTGTCGGAGAAGGGGTTGCTCACCTCCGCGGCGCGCTCGTCGCGCTGGCGCTTGCGCTCGGCGAGGTACGCCGCGACGTCCTCGTAGAAGGAGTCACGCAGGTGCTGGAGGCTGTCCTTCCTGCGTTCCTTCGACTGTACCGAGCGTAGTTCGTCCAGATCCATCGTGTGCTACTCCCTCGCCTTCTGCGCTCGTCCGCGTGCCATGAGGAACACGCCGACGTACTCGGGTACCGAGACGATTCCCTCCGGCACCTTATCTCTGTCGTCGCCCACGTCGACCGGCCCCGGTTCCTCGACGTCGACGAGGATGTCGCGCCCGCGGAAGCGGTCCGGCACCGCGTCCGTCAGCGGGTCGAACGCCGCGACCTCGTCGCGCTCCAGCGGGCACACGAGCAGGCCGCTCCCGCCGTGGATGCTCCCCGGCAGGCGGATGAGTCGCCGGATGTCCGTGGTGACGGGTTCGTCGATGGGCGCCGTCTGGTCGGCGGTGACGCGCTCGGCGACGGCCCGCACCAGCGTCGAGGCGCCCGGACCCAACTCCACGTTCCCGGATTTCACCCCTTCGGGGTTGCGGTCGAGCACCCCGTAGATGGTGCGGGCCGTCTTCTCACCGACGCCGTCGAGCTCCTGCAGTTCGGCGAGCGCGTCGGCCTCGTCCATCGCGAGCAGGTCCTCGGCGTAGTCGACGAGCGCCTCGTGGACGCGACGCCCCCACCCGCCCTCGCGGCGGAGCTGTTTCTGCAGCGTCGTCCCGCGGTCGTTCGGCCGCTTCTCGATCAGGCCGTCGTAGTTGAGGTCGACCGCGCGGACGTAGTCGACGACCTCCCGGCGCGCGGTCGAGTCCAGCTCCGCGACGGCGTCGTCGCGGACGTGGACGTGGTAGCCGCGCCCGCCCGAGAACACGACCTGCATGTCCCCGTCGGCGAACCCGAAGTCCGCCGTCAGGATGTCGAGCAGCGCGAGCAGTTCCTCCTTGCAGGCGGCGAGCATCTCGCCGTAGCCCGCCTCCTCCGGGTCGACGCCCGGGAGGTGGTCGGCGTCGAGGTCGAAGACCAGATCCGCCGAGCGCCACCCCTTCCCGCTCATCGACCCGTTCGCGGGGTCGTCGTAGCGGGCCGCCGAGAAGTACGCGTGACGGGGCGCCTCGCGCGTGAGGAACTCCCCCACCTCGCCGATGTCGAGCAGCGACTGGTGGCGGACCATGGTCGTGCCGTCGCCCGCGGTGAACGGGATGTGTCCCCACTCGCGCTCGTTGGCCTGCGGCGGCGGGGAGACGCTCGCGCTCCGGTAGTAGTCGCCGAAGCGCCCCGTGAGGTACTCGCGTGTGCGACGGTTCATCTGACGGAGTTCACGTAGCGGGGTCTGCGGTATGAGTGTTGTCGTCTGTGTTCGGATCGCGAGAGCGACGGCGCGGCCCGCGGTTACGCGTCGGGGCCGGCGACGGTCGCCAGCGCGTCAGCGCCGCCCCAGGACGACGCCGATCGCGCCCGCGAGGAAGCCGAAGACCGCGAGCACGCCGAACAGCACCTGCTCGTTCGCGTACGTCAGGATGGCGCCCGCGATGGCGCCGCCGAGCGCGCCGACGCCGAACACGCCGAGGTAGGTGTAGCCGTACGAGAGGCCGCGGGTGCCGGCGGGCGTGTACTCGGCGACGGTCGCCTGGTAGAACGGCTGGACGACGAACAGCGCGACGCCCAGCACCGCCCCGAACGCGAGGAACGGGACGAACCCGAGGTTCGCGACCGGGAGGAACAGGACCGCGAGGACGCCGAGCAGCCCGTAGCCGAGCGCGAGGCCCCGCTCGACCGGCATCCGGTCGGTGAGCTTCCCGCCCGCGTACTGGCCGAGGACGCCGATCATCAGGAGCCCGGAGTAGACGTAGTTCGCCGGCGACAGCGTCTGGCCGGCGGAGCCGCCGACGGCGTCGGCCAGCCCGGCGGGGAGCAGCGAGGCGACCGGCACCGGCTCGAAGCCGGGGAACCCCTGGAGCAGCTCCGGCATGAACGTGAGGACGCCGCGGTAGTACAGCCCCGAGAGCATCACGACCACGAACACGAGCGCGAAGCTCCCGGCGAACAGCACGCGCGACTCCGAGACGAACTCCGCGACGGAGTCGACACCCGCGTCCGCCTTGGAGTCGCCGCCCTCGCCGCCGTCGGTCGCCGCCTCGACGGCGGCCGTCTCGTCGAAGCGGGCGCGCACGGCGTACCCCGCCGCCAACAGCGCGGGCACCGCCAGCACCATCGCGACCGTCTGCCAGTCGAGGAACAGCAGCATGATCGCCGTCAACAGCGGCCCGAGTCCGATACCGAGGTTGCCCGCGATGCCGTGGTACGCGAAGCCCGTGCCGCGTTCCTCGACGCCCTTCGAGAGGAGCGCGAGCCCCGCGGGGTGGTACACCGACGCCGAGACGCCCCACACGACCATCGCGAGCGTGACGGCCACCAGCCCCGGCGCGAGCCCCAGCAGGAGGAAGGAACTGGCCATCCCGACGAGACACGCGGTGATCAGCCGCCGCGACCCCACCCGGTCGACGAGGACGCCGCCGGGGAGCGCGCCGAGGCCGAACAGCCCGTACCCGACCGTGACGAGGAGCCCCAGCGTCGCCGACGTGACCGCCACCTCGACGGGGCCGAGCGACACCACGTCGAACTGCGTCAGCCAGATGGGGATGAAGATGGGAATCGACAGCTCGTAGGTGTGGACCATCCCGTGGGCCAACATCGTCAGCCCGACGATGGATCTGTCGTTCCGGTTCACACACGAACGACGCGGGCGCGGAGCCATGTAGCCGTCGGTGTCGGCACGGACGGCCGACTCGGGGGTCGTCCGCGGGGTCCGGCCGCCGCACTTATTTATATACTCACGGTATCACCTGTGCGAAACAGTTATGCTCCGGAGCGAGAACACATCGTGCAACCGCCGACCACGGGGAACCAATGCGCTGCATCCGATGCCACGACCGCGTTCGCTACGACCGGGCCGTCGTCCGGGAGTCCGACGGCCGCGTCCTCGGCGGCCTCTGTGCGGCCTGCGAGCGCGACCGGGTCGGCCGCGTGCTGCTCGACGGGTACGTCGACGGCGGCCCGGACTGTCTGTTCTGTGACGGAGCCGGCGCGGTGGCGCTCCCCGTCCACCGCATCGAGTTCGACGAGCGCGACGGCCCGACGGAGCGCCGGGGGTTCCCGGTCGAACCCGACACGCCGCGGCTGTGTGCGGCCCACGCCGAGGACGTGCTCGGCGTCGCGGTCGCGCGCGCGGCGCCCGCCGGGTCGACCGCCGCGCCCACCGCGGTCGCCGACGGCGGACGCGACGAGCGGCGCCGCGACGGGGAGCGAAACGACTAATCGACCCCCGCGACTAGCCGAGGGCAATGAGTTCGCGAGACTGGCCCCACGACCCGGACGGCGAGCAAGGGAGCGAGGGCCGCCGGAAGTACGGGCACGCGGTGTTCGTGAAGAAGGTCGACGAGGAGGAGGACTTCCCGCTGCGCGCCGGCGACTACCGCGAGGAGTTCGGCGACCACCCGATCCGCCTCGACGCGGACACCGTCGTCGCCGTGGAGGACGTGTTCCAGCACATCGACGACGACACCGAGTTCGAGGACATCGTCGCGTTCCACAAGGAGATCGGCGCGACGATGCGCGCCCACGACTACTGGACGTACGAGGGCGCGGAGGCGTTCACCCGCACCCGCGGGTGACGGCGCGGCGTGTCCGACGAGTTCTGCGTCCGCCGCGTCCGCCCCAGCGACGCCGCCGCCGTCGCCGCGGTGTTCGAGGCGGCGCTCCGTGACACCGGCGCGTACCACCCGGAGGCCGCCGGCTCGCCGGCCGACGAGACCCTCCCCGCGGACTACGTCGACGCCGGCGGCGACTTCCTGGGCTGCGTCGCCCCGACAGGGGCCGCGACGGCCGCCGACGTCGACCGGCCCGACGCGCTCGCCGTCGACGACGGCGTCCTCGTCGGTACCGGCGCGCTCCGCCCGCCCGCGGCGTCCGTGAGCGAGGCGGTCGCGGGCGTGGACGCGCTCGCGGGGCGGCGGCTCGCCGAGGTGAAGAGGCTGCACGTCCACCCGGCGTTCCACCGCCGCGGCCTCGGGTCGCGGCTGCTGGACGCCGTCGTCGACCGCGCACGCGCGAACGGGTTCGAGGCGCTGGTGTTGGAGACGACCGCGGGACAGACGGCGGCGCTGGCGTTCTACGCGAGCCGGGGGTTCGAGGAAGCGACGAGGACGACCGTCACGCCGCCGTCCGTCGGCGAACCGATCGAGCTGGTGTTCTGCTGGCGGCAGCTGTAGCCCGGCGACCGGTCGGGTGGTGACGCCGGCGTCTACTCGGGGTCGGGGGAGCCGCGCGCGGTCCGCCCGCCGATCTCGCGCTCGAAGTCCTCACGCTCCCACCCACGGGTCCCCTCGCCGTCGACCTCGTTCTGGAGCTTCTCCTCGAGGAGGTTGATCGCCATGCGGTTGGCGCCCTCGGGGATGATCAGGTCGGCGTGCTTCTTCGTCGGCTCGATGAACTGCTCGTGCATCGGCTTCACCGTCGAGAGGTACTGGTCGATGACGCCCTCCAGGTCGCGGCCGCGCTGGACGACGTCGCGCTCGATGCGACGCAGGATGCGCACGTCGGCGTCGGTCTCGACGTACAGCCGGAGGTCGAGCATGTCGTTGATCGCCTCGTCGTACAGCGCGAGGATCCCCTCGACGACGATCACGTCCGTCGGCTCCACGGTGAGCGTCTCCGGCTTCCGGTTGTGGACCTCGAAGTCGTACTGTGGCATCTCCACGTCGCCGCCCGAGAGGAGCGTCTCGAGGTGGTCGCGCAGGAGGTCCCACTCGAACGCCTCGGGGTGGTCGTAGTTCACCTGCTCGCGCTCGGCCAACTCGAGGTGCGACAGGTCCCGGTAGTAGTTGTCCAGCGGGATGCGCGTCACCGAGTCGGAGACGCTCTCGGTGATGAGCCGCGAGACGGTGGTCTTGCCGGCGCCGGTCCCCCCGGCGATGCCGACGACGAACGAGGGGTAGGTCATCGGTGAACGGTCCCGGTGCCGGACGCTTGTGCATGTCGGTCCGCCCCGCTCCTCGGACCGCCGCGCGCACGATCTTCTTCACAAAAATCTGATACTTGGGTGTGATACGTACAAATTCGGTCAACTTTATAAACGGCTACGGCATTGGCCCACACATGGCACGAAAGATCGACCGTCGCGACGTCCTCAAGGGCGCCGGCACGGCGGGTGTTGTCGGGCTGGCTGGCTGTATCACACAGAACGACTCGGGCGGCGGCGGCGGTGGCGGAGGAGGCGGCGGCGGCGACACCGAAGAGACGGAGTCCGAGATGGAGGACACCGAGTCCTCCGGCTCGATGCGGACGGTGCGTCACTCGGTGCTGATGCCGCTGACGGGCGACCTCGCGTCGCTCGGCGGTCCGATCCGCGACGGCGGCACCCTCCCGGTGAAGCAGCTCCGGGCGGCGGGCGACATGCCCGTCGAGTTCGACCAGACGGTGGAGGACACCCAGACCGACCCGCAGGCGGGGATCCAGGCGGCGAACGCGCTCGCCAACGCCGGCTACCCCACGGTGACGGGGCCGGCGTCCTCCGGCGTGAACCTGCAGGTCACCCAGCAGGTGTTCATCCCCAACAGCATGGTCGGCTGCTCGCCCTCGTCGACGTCGCCGAACGTGACGACGCTCGACGACAACGACCTCGTCTTCCGGACGGCGCCCTCCGACGCCCTGCAGGGGCAGGTGATGGCGCAGGTCGCCGACAACGAACTCGGGAACTCCAGCGCGTCCATCCTCTACGTCAACAACGACTACGGACAGGCGCTGGCCGACTCGTTCACGCAGGCGTTCCAGGACAACCACTCCGGCACCGTGCAGGAGTCGGTAGCGTTCGAACAGGAGCAGTCCAGCTACACCTCGCCGCTGTCGACGGCGATGGACGACTCGCCGAGCATGCTCGTCGTCATCGGCTACCCGGCCTCCGGGATCCAGATCTTCCGCGACTTCTACAACAACTACAACAACGACACGGACGTGCTGGTCACGGACGGCCTCGTCGACCCGACGCTGCCCGACGAGGTCGGGAACGACATGGCGAACGTGTACGCCACGACGCCGCAGGCGACCGGCCCCGGCCAAGAGGAGTTCGCGCAGCTGTACGAAGACGAGTACGACCGCGCCCCCGGCGTGTTCAACGCACACGCGTACGACGCCTCCGCGGTCTGTCTGCTCGCGAACGTCGTCGCCGGCTCCAACGACGGCGACGCGATCAAAGAGGAGATGCGGACCGTCGCCAACCCGAACGACGGGCTGGAGGTCACTCCCGGCAACCTCCCCGAGGGGCTGCGCGCCGCCGCGAACGGCGACGCGGTGTACTACCAGGGCGCCTCCTCGTCGGTCGACTTCGACGAGAACGGCGACATGACGGCCGTCACGTACGCGTTCCTGCAGTACAACACCGACGTCGAGGGCAACGTCGACACGCTCTCGACGATCGACTTCGAGGCCTGAGCGCGACGCGCTCGGCCGTCCACCGATCCTCCGTTTTTCGCGCCCGCAGCGACCGCGTCGACCGCCGCCACCCGCGGTTTTAGGAACCCCGCGCTGGACACGACGCTCATGCACGTACTCAGGAACGGCACCGTCGTCGACGCCGACGGCGTCCGCGAGGCCGACGCCGCCATCGCGGACGACGGGATCGTCGCCGTCGGCGACGTGGGGCGGGGCGACTCCGAGACCGACGTGAGCGGACAGTTCGTCGCCCCGGGGTTGATCGACGCGCACGTCCACCTGATGATGGACGGCCGGGCCGACGTGGCGACCGCACAGGACATGAGCGACTACGACCTCGCGTACGTCGTCGCCGCGAACCTCCGGAAGGCGGTTCGCGCGGGCGTGACGACGGTCCGCGACCTCGGCGCGAAGGGGACCGTCGCGCTCGACGCCGCCCGCGCGGTCGCCGAGGGGCGACTCGACGGCCCGCGCGTGCTCGCGGCGGGCCGGAACGTCGTGATGACCGGCGGCCACGGCCACTGGTTCGGCCGCGAGGCCGACGGCCCCGACGAGGTGCGCAAGGCCGCCCGCGAGCAGCTCAAACTCGGCGCGGACGTGGTGAAGTGTATGGCCACCGGGGGCGTCCTCACCGAGGGCGCCCAGACCGGGGCGCCGGAGCTCACCTACGACGAACTGGCCGCGCTCGTCGACGCCGCGGGCGCCAAGGGCGTCCCGACCGCCGCCCACGCCCACGGGAAGGAGGGACTGCTGAACGCCGTCGACGCCGGGATCACGAGCATCGAGCACGGGACGTTCATGGACCGGGAGGCCGCGAACGCGATGGCCGCCGAGGACACCTACTGGGTGCCGACCGCCGCCGCCCTGCAGAACATCGTCGAGAACCCCGAATCCGGGATCCCCCGCACGGCCATGGAGAAGGCCGTCGACGCCGCCGAGGCGTTCGAGTCCTCGTTCGAGCACGCCCAGGCCGCCGGCGTCGACATCGCGATGGGGACCGACGCCGGCACGCCGTTCAACTACTTCGACAGCATCGCCGACGAACTCGCGTACATGGTCGAGTTCGGCCTGTCGCCGGCGGCGGCGCTGGAGGCGGCGACCGTCACCGCCGCCGAGCTGTGCGGGCTCGACGACGTCGGCCTCGTCGCCGAGGACCACCGCGCCGACTTGGTCGTCCTCGACGCCGACCCCACCGAGGACGCCGACGCGTGGCAGGAGCCGAACGCCGTGTTCGCGGCCGGCGAGCGCGTCGTCTGAGCGGGCTCGGCGGCCGCGAGCACCCCCGGCAACTCTCGCCGAATCGGGGTGTGCCTTTTTATGGATGAAGTGATTGGGTCCGCTCGATGCCGGAGTGTACCAACTGTGGTGGGTTCGTAACGGAGCGGTACGTCCGGGTGTTCGCGCCCGACGGCCTGGAGAACGTACGGGTGTGTCCCAACTGCGAGGACAAACTCCGCGACGGCGCCGACGTGCGAGAAGCGCGCTCGAAGCGGAACTGACGACGCGAGGAGGGGAGCGAGGAGACTCGACGACGGTACCACCCGGTCGGGAGCCGGTCGGTCGTGGGGGCCGCCCCCGACCGGCCGACGGATGACATAGAACTACTACCCGTCACCCGGAAGCCACGGCCATGGACATCGACGCCGCCGGCGAGGGACTCGCGCCCGTCGCCGGAGCGCTCCGATCCGGCGACCGATCGCCGGTCGAGTACGCCGCGACGCTGTGTGACCGCATCGACGACCGCGACGGCGCCGTGCGTGCGTGGGTCGACGGCGCGAAGTCGCGCGAGTGGTCGACCGCGGAGGCGCGCGCGCTGGTCGACCGACATCCGGACCCCGACGGCCGTCCGCCGCTGTTCGGCGTCCCCGTCGGGGTGAAGGACATCTTCCACGTGGACGGGCTACCCACCCGGGCCGGCTCCGACCTCCCGCCCGGCGCGCTCGCGGGGCCCGAGGCGACCGCGGTCCGACGCCTCCGCGAGGCGGGCGCGCTCGTGGCCGGCAAGACGCACACCACCGAGTTCGCGTACTTCGCGCCCGGTCCGACGCGCAACCCGCACGCCCTCGACCACACGCCCGGCGGCTCGTCGAGCGGCTCCGCGGCGGCCGTCGCCGCCGGCACGACGCCGCTCGCGCTCGGTACCCAGACCGTCGGGTCGGTGATCCGGCCGGCCGCGTTCTGCGGCGTCGTCGGCTTCAAGCCGACGCGCGGGCGGATCCCGACCGACGGGGTGATCCCGCTGTCGGCGTCTGTGGACCACGTCGGGTTCTTCACCCGCGACACCGCCGGCGCGCGCCTCGCCGCCGCCGTCCTGCTCGACGACTGGAACAACCGCGACCTCGGGACGTCCGACACTCCCACCCTCGGGGTCCCGGACGGAGCCTACCTCGACCAAGCCACCGCGCGCGGACAGCGGGCGTTCGAGGCCGCGGTCGACGCGCTCTCCGAGTCGGGGGTCGACGTCGTCCGGACCGCCGCGTTCGACGACATCGACGCCGTGAACGAGCGCCACGACACCCTCGTCGCCGCCGACGCCGCCCTCGCCCACGGCGACTGGTACGCCGCCTACCCCGACCGGTACGCCGACGCGACCGCCGAACTGATCGAGACGGGACGCGACGCGCCGGTCGCCGCGGTCGTCGAAGGCCGTCGGGGACGTGCGGCGCTCCGCGAGTCGCTGGCCGCCGTCGCCGACCGGCACGGGATCGACGCGTGGGTCGCGCCCGCGGCGCCCGGGCCGGCGCCGGAGGGCTCGACGACACCGGCGATCCGGTGCTGAACCTCCCGTGGACGCACGCGGGACTCCCCACCGTCGGCCTGCCGGCCGGCGCCGTCGACGGGCTTCCGGTCGGGATACAGGTCGTCGCCGGGTTCGGACGCGACGAACGGCTCCTCCGGTGGACCGAGGATCTGGCGCCCGTCGTGCGCGGCGCCGCCTGACCGCCGCGCGCCGCCGAACCGACCCGTACCTCGTCACGAGAAACCCACACACGGCGGGGTCGAACCGACACCGTTTTACTGGTTACAGGCGTACCCTTGGTTGCACTCAGGTAGTGCATCACCGCGCTCCGGTGGTGTAGTCCGGCCAATCATATTGCCCTCTCACGGCAATGACCAGGGTTCAAATCCCTGCCGGAGCACTTCTCTCTCGACCCGATCGCCGAGCTACGGCCGTCTGGGTCGTACCTCGCCCGTACTCGGTCGTCGTTCGAGCCTCCCGTTCGTACGGGGCCAGTAACAATGCAGGAGCCGCCCATGCGTGTTCGACACCGATGGCTACCGCCCTCACACCCGTAGTGGGGTTCGCGACCACCGCCGCGCCCCCGCTCCAGTTGTTCTCCGGCGAGTTCCTCCAGTACGCGGTCGTGTTCTTCGTCCTCGCGGTGGTCGCCGCCGTCTTCGGTGCTCGTGGCATCGCCGGGCTGAGCATGACGATCGCGAAGTGGCTCGTGATCGCCTTCCTCGTCCTCGCGGTCGTCTCGCTGCTCCTCTGATCGACTGCCGGTGCGGGCGGCGCAGCTGCTCGACGATCGCCGAGTGGTCCCCGGAAGCCATCGAGAGTGGTGCGACTGCTCGGGGTGGCCGTCGCTGGCGGTCTGTTCGTGTGTGTAAATGAAGAAAGCCCACCAGCACGCGTGTGCTGGTGGGCTCTCGAACTGCGTGTATGAGTGGTGGGCGGCGAACCGGTGTTTCCAGAGGCTCTCGCACTCCAGGACTGGCCGGAACGCTGGCGGGCTTAACTTCCGTGTTCGGGATGGGTACGGGTGGTGCCCCGCCGCTATGGCCGCCCGAAGGCCGACCATCGGGAACGATCCGATGTGTGCCAACGTCGGTCTCCGACCGATATGTACGTGCAATCCAGTTAGCACCTGAACCCGATTCAACGGAACATCGGGCTCCAGTATATGAGTGTGGCTCGGTCTGTTAGTGCTCGCGGGCTGAACGTCTCGTTGCCTCGACGCGTACACCCCGAGTCTATCGAACTCGTCTTCTACGAGTGACCTCGGTGGTACTTCTTTTCCAAGTGGGTTTCGAGCTTAGATGCGTTCAGCTCTTACCCCGTGTCGCGTAGCTTCTCGGCAGCTGCCCTCTCGGACAACCGATACACCAGTGGCGACCATTCGTAGTTCCTCTCGTACTATACGAACGTTCTCGTCAAGTACCGTAACACCCCCAATAGATAGCAGCCGACCTGTCTCACGACGGTCTAAACCCAGCTCACGACCTCCTTTAATAGGCGAACAACCTCACCCTTGCCCGCTTCTGCACGGGCAGGATGGAGGGAACCGACATCGAGGTAGCAAGCCACGCGGTCGATATGTGCTCTTGCGCGTGACGACTCTGTTATCCCTAAGGTAGCTTTTCTGTCGTAAATCCGGGCCATTGAGGCCCTTGATCCGTTCGCTAGACCACGCTTTCGCGTCAGCGTCACTCGCTTGGAATGACACTGTCAGACTTCCTTGTGCTCTTGCGCTCTTCCGCGGGTTCCTGTCCCGCGTGAGGAAATCTTGGGGCGCGCTCGATATCTTTTCGAGCGCGTACCGCCCCAGTCAAACTGCCCGGCTACCGGTGTACTCCTCCCGGAGTGAGGGTCGCAGCCACTAACGGGTAGTATTTCAGTGATGGCTCGGTGGCCCGCTAGCGCGGGTACCTGTGTAATGCCTCCTACCTATCCTGCACGTTAGCGGCCACGTCCCAGCGACAGCCTGCAGTAAAGCTCTATAGGGTCTTCGCTTCCCCTTGGGGGTCTCCAGACTCCGCACTGGAACGTACAGTTCACCGGGCCCAACGTTGGGACAGTGTGGCTCTCGTTGATCCATTCATGCGAGTCGCTACTGAAGCGACAAGGTACTACGCTACCTTAAGAGGGTCATAGTTACCCCCGCCGTTGACAGGTCCTTCGTCCTCTTGTACGAGGTGTTCAGATACCTGCACTGGGCAGGATTCAGTGACCGTACGAGTCCTTACGGATTTGCGGTCACCTGTGTTGTTACTAGACAGTCGGAGCCACCGAGTCACTGCGACCTGCCCCGTCGAGGGCAGGCATCCCTTATTGCGAACGTACGGGACTAACTTGCCGAATTCCCTAACGTCGGTTGCTCCCGTCGGCCTTGGCTTGCTCTGCCAGAGTACCTGTGTCGGATCTCGATACGAGTACCACGCTCGTCTTTTCACGGGCCCCTGCTAACACCGTCTTGCGCTGTTTCAGGCTTCGTCCGCTTCGTGCCGTTACGGCTTCCACGGACTTCCCTGATTGGACCGGGCGAGTGCCCGGTACGATGGTTGCGGAGGCGTCGACTTTCAGTGCGTGGTAGCACTGGAATATTAACCAGTTGCCCGTTCGTCCGGTTCGAATTACGGCCGGACTTAGGATCGGCTAACCCTCGGCTGATTAGCAGTGCCGAGGAACTCTTACTCTTTAGGCCTTCGAGGTTCTCACCCGAATATCGCTGCTACTGTGACCAGGATTGTCGTTACTGAACGGTCCACGCGAGCTCTCGCCCGAGCTTCCATCCGTACAGTACGCCGACCTACACGATCCCTCGGTGAAGAGGGCGGTTAGGTATCAGAGGTGGATTTGAGTCCCGATCATTTTGGGCGCCTTGAACCTCGGCCGGTAAGCTGTTACGCTTTTCTTAGCGGGTAGCTGCTTCTAAGCTCACCTCCCGGCTGTTTAGGGCTCAAGACTACCTTCAGAGGATTACACTTAATCCACACTTTGGGTCATTAACCTAACTCTGGGTTGTTCCCCTCACGGTGCCCAAGCTTACCCCGGGACACCGGACTCCCTCCGTCAGCGGCGTTCGTACGTTCGGAGTTCGACAGGGAGGCCGACTCCTCTCGGAGGCGGGTCTCCCAATCGGTGGCTCTACCGCACGAACTACCTTAGGAGAGGTCATGCTTCGACATGTTTCGGTCGGAACCAGCTGTTGCCGAGTTCGATGGGCCTTTCACCCCTACTCCAAGATCACGCGAGGGTATTGTAGGACACCAACGCTAACGGACCTCCACGTGCCTTTCGGCACGCTTCATCCTGCCTCGGAGTAGATCACTCGGTTTCGGGTAGTACTGCTTCGACTCCCCGCGCTTGAACACGGCGGCCCTCGCAATGCTGCGGCCTTGTCGGTTTCCCTGCGCCTTCCTCGATACTCGAGTTAGACTCGCCGGAGCAGTACACTCCCTGGTTCGTTTTTCAAAACGCACGACGGAACTTCGGCTCCTCTCACGTCTTACTGGTGGGTCGCCCCACGGTCATTCTGTGAGAGGCCTTTCAAGCCCCGTCGCTCGATCGCCAGCTGATTTCAGGCCCTATTGCACCGCCCTTCTCGGGGTGCTTTTCAGCGTTCGCTCACGCTACTTGTTCGCTATCGGTCTCGAGGAGTGTTTAGTCTTCTCAGTCGATGCCTGAGGTATTCACGAGGGATATCCAACCCCCGCTACTCTGGGAACTGATCCGCAGGTCGCGTTCGTGATACGGGACTGTCGCCCTGTATCGTGCTCCGTTCCAGGAGACTTCTCACGAACTCGAACTGCTTGGTATCAGCCCGAACACCACATTGCCCGTGAGGGCTTCGGTTTGGACTGTGTCGCGTTCACTCGCCGTTAGTAACGACATCTCGGATTGATTTCTCTTCCTGCTCCTACTGAGATGTTTCAATTCGGAGCGTTCCCCATTGCGCAAGGCAATTGTAGAGGGATTCCCATTCGGAGATCTCAGGTTCTTCGCCTCCATGCGGCTTCCCTGAGCTTATCGCAGCTTGGCACGTCCGTCGTCGGCTCTCGAGCCGAGCCATCCACCAGCTGGCACAGTAGCCAATACTGAGTGGAACCCAATGGACCCGATGAATCGGGTTCAGTGGGTGTCTGGATTGCACGTACATACGGTCGTCATCGCACGTCCCGTGGGTGGCACGGGAGCGTGCATCGACCCTTCCCATTCCCGCTCTCGCGGAATGGTGCATCGATCGTGTGTACCTCTTCATCTCGTCGTGCCACACATAAGGGGCACGATTCGAATCGTGGTACGAGAGTGACCTCCAAGGAATCGAACCCTGGCGATGACCACGAGGTCTGACGAGCCCCGATAGTTCGAAGGTGTCTGGTCGCATCCACGAGCGCCACGACGAAACCCAAGGTGGGCCAGGACGTCGTCCTGGTCCCGGTCTGTGGAGGTGATCCAGCCGCAGATTCCCCTACGGCTACCTTGTTACGACTTAAGCCCCCTTGCGAAGCCCAGATTCGACCTGGCAACCCAGGCCTCATCCGGACCTCACTCGGGTGCTTTGACGGGCGGTGTGTGCAAGGAGCAGGGACGTATTCACCGCGCGCTTGTGACACGCGATTACTACCGAATCCAGCTTCATGTGGGCGAGTTTCAGCCCACAATCCGAACTACGACCGGGTTTCTGAGATTACCGTCCCCTCTCGGGGTAGGAACCCATTGTCCCGACCATTGTAGCCCGCGTGTAGCCCAGCTCATTCGGGGCATACTGACCTACCGTTGCCCGTTCCTTCCTCCGCCTTGGCGGCGGCAGTCCTCCTAATGTACCCATCGACCTCGAGGGTCATGCTGGCAATTAAGAGTGCGGGTCTCGCTCGTTGCCTGACTTAACAGGACGCCTCACGGTACGAGCTGACGGCGGCCATGCACCTCCTCTCTGATCGTCTGCTAAGCTCATCACACTGAGCTTCATTCGAACAGTCGGAGCTGGTGAGATGTCCGGCGTTGAGTCCAATTAAACCGCAGGCTCCTCCGGTTGTAGTGCTCCCCCGCCAATTCCTTTAAGTTTCATCCTTGCGGACGTACTTCCCAGGCGGTTCGCTTCTCGGCTTCCCTACGGCACAACACAGACTCGTAGTCTGCGTCGCACCTAGCGAACATCGTTTACAGCTGGGACTACCCGGGTATCTAATCCGGTTCGAGACCCCAGCTTTCGTCCCTGACCGTCGGAGCAGTTCTCTCAAGGTGCTTTCGCCATCGGTGGTCCGTCCAGGATTACGGGATTTCACTCCTACCCCGGACGTACCCCTTGAGTCTCCCTGTCCCAAGCCGAGCAGTTTCCGCCGGACGCCTACCAGTTGAGCTGGTAGATTTCCCGACGGACTTGCCCGGCCGGCTACGGACGCTTTAGGCCCAATAAGATCGGTCATCACTCGAGCTGCCGGTATTACCGCGGCGGCTGGCACCGGTCTTGCCCAGCTCTTATTCGTGTACCACCTTACGGTACACAAAAGCGAAGGCACTATGCCTCCGCACTCGGAGTCCCCCTATCGCACTGTCGTGCAGTGTAAAGGTTTCGCGCCTGCTGCGCCCCGTAGGGCCCGGAATCTTGTCTCAGATTCCGTCTCCGGGTTCTTGCTCTCACAACCCGTACCGATTATCGGCACGGTGGGCCGTTACCCCACCGTCTACCTAATCGGCCGCAGCCGCATCCTACAGCGCCGGAGCGTTTTCCGCTCCCCGCATTCAAGCGTGGGAGCAGTATTCGGGATTGCCCTCAGTTTCCCGAGGATATCCCGATCTGTAGGGCAGCTTGGCCACGTGTTACTGAGCTTTCCGCCACGGGTCTAACCCCGTGCGACTAGCATGGCTAAATCGGACTCCGATAGCAATGACCTCCGGCAGGATCAACCGGAATGTTTCTCCCCGTGAGGGGAGAGGGTGGCGGGTCATATCGTGGCGACATCGTGGAACCGACCAGATGTCACCGAACTATCGGGGCTCACATCAGATACCGTCTTGCGGCGGACCGCAGGGGCGGAATCCTCATACCGTGTCGCCGCGCCGACCGCGGCGCGCTTCACATCACATCGAATGGCAGTGTTACGTATAAGCCCGTCGTCTCGAAGGCGCCGAGGGAGGCGTACTCGTGGGTATGTCTCTCACAGTTTCCGCCCGAGGGCGCGTGGATCAGCCCGGCCACGCGTCACAAAGTATTCAGGGAAGTGACTGGTTCGTCCGACCAGTGGCCCTCCGTTCGTGGGTCGCCCCCGTCGGGGCGCGGCTTCGGAGCGCGGCGCGGGCTCGGCTGTCGGTGGACCCGCGTGCGTTGGTCGCGCTCCGGGTCGTGCTCGGGGCGACGCTCCTCGTCGACGTGTGCCTCCGGGCGCGGTTCCTCCGGTTCTTCTACACCGACACCGGCGTCCTCCCCCGATCGGTCCTCGCGGAGCGGTTCCCGACTGTGGCGCACGCGAGCCTGTACACCCTGACCGGCGGCGACTGGTGGGTCGCGTTCCTCTTCGCGCTCACGGGGATCGCGGCGGGCTGTCTGGTCGCGGGCTACCGGACGAAGGCCGCCGCCGTCTGTGCGCTGGTGCTCCTGACCGGGCTCCACGTCAGGAACCCGTTGGTGTTGAACGGCGGCGACTCGCTGTTACGGCGACTGTTGTTGTGGAGCGTGTTCCTCCCGCTCGGCACGGGAATGGCGATGGGTGCGAACGGAACGCGCGTCGAGACTGCGGGGAGCGCCGACGCTCGCGACGGCGGACAGTTGCTCCACCCGGCCGCCGTGGGGTTGTTGGTACAGCCGGTGGTCGTCTACGTCGCCAACGCGACGGTGAAGCTCCGCGGCGACGCGTGGACCGACGGCACCGCCGTGGCGATGGTGTTCAGCCTCGACTCGTTCACCGTCCTGTTCGGGGACGCGCTCGCAGGCCGGCCGCGCGTGCTCGCTGCCCTCGGCGTCGGCTGGCTCGCGCTGTTGTGTTGTGCACCCGCGCTCGTGGCGACCACCGGACGGACGCGCGCGCTGGTCGTCGGGGCGTTCGCGGCCGCCCACACCGGGATGGCGCTCACGCTAGCCGTCGGGCTGTTCCCCGTGGTCAGCGTAGCCGCGTTGCTCCCGTGTCTCCCCCCTCGCGTGTGGGACGCCGTCGAGCCCCGGTGGAACGCCGGGGTCGCGGCGCTCGCGCGAGTCCGCGGACGGCTGCGTCCGGCCGCGCTCCACCGCGCCGTCGCCTCGAAGGGCGTGATCGCGCGGGTCGAGGTGCCCGGCTCGACCGTCGCGACCGCCGCGCGGCGGACGGGTGCGTCGCTGCGCCGCACGGCGGTGCCGACGCTGCGCCGCCTATCGCGCGTCGCCGCGGCCGTCCTCCTGGTCGGCGTGCTCGTGTGGAACGCGACCGCGCTGGGCTACGTCGCCGTCCCGGTCGACGACGACGCCGGCGTAACCCCCGAGGGCGCCCGGTGGGACATGTTCGCGCCGTACCCGCCCTCGGAGGACGTCCGCTACGTCGCCGTGGGGACCACCGAGTCGGGGACGCGAGTCGACGCGATCCGCGGCGGGGCGGTCCGCTGGTCGCGGGACGGCGCCGGTGGGACGGGCTACCCGAGCGTTCGGTGGCGGAAGTACCTCGAGGTGGTCCGGTGGGGCGACGACGAGGCGCTCCGGGGCCACGTCGCGTCGGCGTTGTGTTCGCGGTGGGAGGCGACCCACGACGGCGACCTCGACAGGGTCGCGCTGTACACGGTCGTCGAGTCGACACGACCCGGCGAGCGGGGCTCGACGCGTGTCTCGCGCGTCCGAACACACGAGTGCGCGTGACCGCGGCGGAGCGAGTCGCTCGGCCGGGCGAGCACTCGAAAACCGGTGTCGGATCGGGCGAGGACGGTGGCGACGAGGGGGGACGACGGCGTCTGTGGGAGAGACGAGCGAGACGAACGAGCCGACCGGTCGGGGACGAGGTCGGGGGGACGGCCGGGGGAGTCGCGATCAGGTGTCGGCCAGTCCGGCGTCCCGCAGGATGCGGTCGACGTCGAGGGAGACGCCGTCGAGCAGGAGGTCCGACTCCGCGATGGCGTCCTCGACTTGGGCGACGGTGAGCGCCTCGGACAGTTCGTAGGTGTTGTACTGGCCGCCGCGGAGCCCCTCGTTGTTCTGGTACGAGTGGAGGAACCCCAGCATGTCGAGTCGGGTGAGGTGGTTGTACATCCCGCGCTGGCTGAGCGGGTCGTCGCCCGCGGCCTGCGCGAGCCGGCGGTACGCCGCGTGGATCGCCTTCGTGCGCACGGGCGTGCGACCGTCCGCGTCGAGGCGCGCGACCGCCGAGAGGATCAGCTGTTTGTGCTGGTCCTGGTCGGCGACCGACTCCACCATGTCGCCGTAGTCGAGTTCTTCCTTCGCGGCGTACACGTCGTCGGGCTGGATGGGGACGTGGCCCTCGTTCTCGGCGTGTTCGGCCGCCTGTTTGAGCAGGTCCATCGCCCGGCGGGCGCTCCCCGAGGAGTTCCGCACCGCGAGCGCCGCACACAGCGAGAGCACCTCCTTCCCGTAGGTGTCGGCGTGGAGCGCGCGTTCGGCGCGCGCCTCGATGATCTCCTCGAGCTCCTCGGCGGTGTAGGCGGGGAACTTGATCTCCGTCTCACACAGCGTGTCCCGCACCTTCGGCGAGAGGTTCGACCGGAACGTGTAGTCGTTGGAGATGCCGATGAGGCCGATGCGGGTGTTCTCTACGTACCCGATGTCGCGTGCGCGCGGGAGGTCGTACAGCAGGGTGTCGGACTCGCCGACGCGGTCGACCTCGTCGAGGACGATGAGGACGGTGCCGCCGATGTCGTCGAGTTCGTCGTACAGCATCTCGTACACCTCGCGGGCGGCGTACCCGGTCGAGGAGACCGTCTCGCCGTCGCGCAGTTCGTTCACGAGCGCGATGGCGACCTGGTACGACGAGGCGGTGCCGTCGGCGGGCGCGAGGTTCTGGCAGTTCACGCGCACGTACGTGAACCCCCGTTCGTCGCCCGGCGAGTCGGCGTTGCGCGAGTCGATGTCGGCGTCGAGTTCCTGGAGCAGGTACTTTGTCGCGGCCGTCTTCCCGACGCCGGTGTCGCCGTAGAGGAAGGCGTTCCGGGGCGGACGGCCCTTGTACACGGGTTTGAGCGCGTTCACGTAGTCCTGCATCACCTCGTCGCGGCAGAGGATCTCCGCGGGCGTGTGCTCCTCCGTGAAGAGGTCCGCGTTCCGGATGATCTCCACGTCGTCCTCGAATATCGAACTCGACCCCATATCGCACCCGTCTGTGAGACCAGCCTCCTGATAAGCGTGTGGAAGTTCGAGTGCTTTCGCGTGCTTTCGAGTGTTCAACCGGGGGGTTGCGAGTGTTCTACGAGTGCGTGCGCGAGCCTGCGAGTGTTCGCCTCGCGTCGGCGACGACCCCCACCGGTTTGCGAGTGTTCCGGGCCGCGCGGCCCCCGAACCGGCCCCGGGAGCACGGCCCCGTCCTCTCGACCCCTCCGAGGAACCGACGGCTCGTCCACGCGCCGGGCTTCACGGGGACGACACACACCGGTTTTCGAGTGCTTTCCGCGAGCGCGGCCCCCGCCCGTCGGCCCGCGGCGCGCGGCGCCGACCCGGACACCGGTTTTCGAGTGTTCGCGTCGCGGTGACCCTGCGGCCCACACGCCGTTCGTCGCGCTCGCGACTGCTACCGTCTGAACACCGCCGTCTCGTCGTCCTCTCGTGAGCGCTCCGGAGCGCGGGGGACGGCTCCGGAACGCGTCTCCGCGAACGACCCTCTCACACCGGATTTCGAGTGCTTCGGCCGGTCGTGTGGGTGCGTCGGGACACCCCGCCCGCGGCGGCACCGCCACCCACTACTTAAATGGACAGCGCGGCGAACGACACGGCACTCCCGATCCCGCTCAGACTAGCGATCCCGGCCTGCTCGACTCCCTCCTCTTCCTCCTCCTAGCTAGAGATCGATACCGATATAATATACGCGAGGGGGTGTCGCGACGGCCGCCCCCGCCACCCTCGTGCGGAAAGCACTCGCAAACCGGTGTCAGAGGGTCGCCCCGTCGATCCACCACACACCGGTTTGCGAGTGCTTCACAGTCGACCGGGGATCCGCTGCGAGCCGCCTCGACGGAACACCGGGTTTCGAGTGCTTTCGTCGGGCCGAACGCGTTTTGCGGGGGCGACACCCACCGACGGTATGAGCCACACGGGGTACGCGGCGGTGGCGTTCGACCTCGACGACACCGTCTGTCGGCGCGACCAGGACCCGAACGACCTGTACGCGGCGGCGTTCGAGGGGGCGGGCGTAGGCCGGTTCGGCGAACCGAGCGACCTGTGGCGTGCACTGACGGGGCCGCCGGAGCCGAACGCCGAGCACGCGTACTTCGCGGCCGGCTTCCGGGTCGTCGCCGCGAGACACGGACGGCCGGGAGTCGACGCCGACGCGCTCGCGACGGCGCTGCTCGACGCGGTCGACCACGGCGCGGTGTCGTTCACCCCCGGCGCCCGCGAGGCGCTGGCGACGGCCCGCGAGGCGGGTCCCGTCGCGGTGGTGACGAACGGGCCGGAGTGGCGGCAGTCGCAGAAGATCGCGACGTTGGGGCTCGCGGAGCTCGACGCGGTGGTGTACGCCGGCGACATGGACCGCCGCAAGCCCCACCCGGAGCCGTTCGAACGGGCGTGCTCGCTGTTGGGGTCGCGACCGAGCGAGACCCTGTTCGTCGGCGACTCGCTGGAGCACGACGTCGCGGGCGCGCAAGGCGCCGGGCTCCCGGCCGCGTGGGTGCCGTCACCCGACGGCGACCACCCGCGAACCGCCGACGGCAGGCCGGACCCGTCGCCGTTCGCCCCGGAACACGTCCTCGCGTCGTTGACGGAGTTCCCGCCCACCGTCGCGCGATGACCGAGGGAACCGACGAGGATCGCGGGGCGGACACGGACGCCGGGGACGACGCCGACGCAGACGGAAGCCCGTACGGCGACGTAGACGCGGCACTCGACGAGGCGTTCCCCGGTCGCACCGTGGAGTCCGTGACGACGGTCCACGCCGGCAACCGGAAGCGGACGGTCGTCGCCCGGTTCGGCGACGGCCGAGCGCCCGCGACGGCGGTGGTCCAGACCGCCCCGGCCGGGAGCGGGCTCCGGACGGAGGCGGCGCTCGCGCGCTCGGTCGCGGCCCGCACCGACGTCCCCGTGCCCGAGGTGCTCGGGGGCGGCGTCGTCCCGGGGCACGGACGGGCGTTCGTCGTCACGGAGCACGCGGCGGGCGAGGACCTCCACGCCCGCTTCGTCGCGCTCGCTCCGGCCCGCCGAACCGCGGTCGCTCGGGAGTTCGGCCGCTACCTCGCCGGGCTCCACGCGGCGTTCGCGTTCGAGGGGTACGGCCCGGTCGGCCTCCGCGGGCCGGCGGGATGGGAGGCCGTCCTCGACGACCCCGACCCCGGGTCGGCGCTGGCGGTCGGCGGCCGTCGGGAGACGACCGGCGGGATCCCCGAGGCGAGCGACGACTGGGCCGACTGGTTCCTGCGGTACGCGACGGCCGGCGTCGACGCGCTGCCGGCCGGGTTCGACGACCTCCGGCCGCGGCTCCGGGCCGAACTCGCGGACGAGCGCCCCCGGCTCCCCGCGTCGCCGCCGTCGACGCTGTACCCGTGGGATCTCCGGCCGGGGAACGCCCTCGTCGACGACGGTCGGGTGACCGCGGTGGTCGACTGGGGCCAGCCGCTGGCGGCGGATCCGGCGCTGTCGCTCGCGAAGGTCGAACACCTCGTGTGCGACTGGTATCTCGACGACGACGGGTCGCTCGCGACGGCGGTGCGCGCGGGCTACCGGGAGCGACGCCCCCTGCCGAGCGTCCCGTCGGTGTACCGCCTAGCCGCGGTCGTCCGCTCGGCGGTCGACGGTGCGGGCGTCGTGACGCGGCCGCGCTATCCGGAAGTCGACGGGGACGACGCCGTGGCGTTCCACCGCGAGCGGATCCGCGCCGTGCTCGACGGGTGACTCCCTCGCGCCAGCCGAACCGGGTCGCCGCCCGGTCGCCGACCCCGGCGCCGGTGGCGCTGGCGACGCCGGCGACCCGTAACGACCGAGTAGCAGCGCCCCGAACGGAGGGTCGTGTCGGAGACGTACGTCTGCCCGTACTGCGCGGCGGCGATCGAGCGGGAGTACCGAGTCCAGTACCTGATCCGAACGTGTGACGAGTGCGGGGACAACGGTCGCTTCGTCCACGCGGAGGTGGCGGCCGCGCTCGAGTCGGTCTCCGCGGCCGACCTCCCCGAGGGGTGGAGCGACGAGCCGCTGGACGAGCGGCTCCTCGCGGCCGTCAGGGAGGGCGCCCTCGACGTCGAGGAGACGAAGGTCCACCCGGAGGGCTGACCGTCGGCCGCCGGCCCGTGGGCCCGCTCACGGCGGGCGGCGCTCTCACTCGTCGTCGAACGGGGAGCGCGCGCCCGCCGGCGTGTGGTCCGGCAGGGAGATGACGTTGCCGCGACCGATGGTCGTCTTCTCGATCCGGTCGTCCTCGTCCATGCGCGAGAGGGTCCGGCTCACCTTCGACTTCGACCAGCCGGTCCGGTCGACGATCTCGGACTGTTTCAGGCGGCCGCCGTTGGCCTCCAGCACCGCCGTCACCTCCTCGGCGGGCGTCATCACGCGGTCGACCCCGCCGGCGGTCGCGTCGGCGGAGCCGCCGTCGTCGTCGGGGTCGGACGCCCCGGCCGACGCCGCCGTCCCCGGCCGCGTGGCCGCGGTGTCCTCGGCGGACCGGCCGCCGTCGGCCTCCGTCGCCCGGGCGTCCCCGTCCGACGGGTCGACGGCGGCCGCCCGCGCCGCGCTGGCGGCCGACCGGAGCCTGCGACTCACACCCCCGACGGCGCCGCGGATCGCCGCCGCGCGGTCGGCCGGGAACGCCGCCCGGAGGTTCCGGACGGCGGGGTCCTCGCGGACGGTCCGGCGGGCTCGCTCGGGCACCCGCGGGAGCCAGTAGCGTCTGGTGACCCACCCGCCGACGACGAGCACCGTCGGACCGACCACGGCGAGCAACTCCGCGCCGTACACCCGGATCCACGGCGGGGCCGGGCCGGCGTTCACCTCGCGCGCGTCGGCGACCCCGTCGGCGTCGGTGTCGGCCGCCAGCGGGTCCGTGCCGAACGCGTTCAGCTCGCGGCCGTCCGCGAGGCCGTCGCCGTCCGTGTCGACGACGAGCGGGTTCGTCCCGTACTCGTTCACCTCGCGGCCGTCCGAGAGGCCGTCCCCGTCCGTGTCGGCGTCGTCGGGGTCGGTGCGCGTGTCGTGCACCTCGCGGCCGTCCGAGAGGCCGTCCCCGTCCGTGTCGGCCGCGTTGGGGTCGGTCAGCGTGCCGTGGACCTCGTGGGCGTCGGTCAGGCCGTCGTCGTCCGTGTCCGCGACCAGCGGGTTCGTGTCGTGGACCGTCACCTCGCGGCCGTCGACGAGGCCGTCGCCGTCGGTGTCCACCTCTGTCGGGTCCGTGTCGTGGACGCGGACCTCGCGGCCGTCCTGCAGCCCGTCGCCGTCCGTGTCCACCTCGGTCGGCGCGGTGCGGGTGTCGGTCACCTCCCGGCTGTCCGAGAGGCCGTCCCCGTCCGTGTCGGTCGCCCGCGGGTCGGTTCTCGTGTCCTCCACCTCGCGACCGTCGGAGAGGCCGTCGCCGTCCGTGTCGGCCACGGTGGGGTCCGTGCCGTAGGTGTCGAGCTCGAGCCCGTCGGAGAGGCCGTCGCCGTCCGTGTCGGCCACCGAGAAGTTCGTCCCGGCGACGACCTCGCGTCGCGTCGTCGCCCCGTCGCCGTCGGGGTCGGCGTCCTTCCGGATCACCACGACCTCGTGGGAGACGTTCACCGCCACCTCGGCGTCGAGCGTCTCCGCGGTCACGACCGCCTCCACCGACCGCGGTCCCGGGTCGGTCGCGGTCCACGAGTCGACCTGGAAGGCGACCTCGGTCGTGGTGCCGCCCGAGAGGACGAGCGACTCGCAGGCGATCTCGCGGCGCTCGCCGTCGGGCGTGCGCGAGCGGAGACACGCCTCGTAGTACCCCTCGCCGTCGCCGCGTCCGGTCTCGAGCGTCATCGTGAAGCGAGCCGGCTCGTCGGCCCACAGGTACACCGCGCCCCCGCGCTCGAGGACGACGTTCCGGTCGGAGAACCCGCTCTCCGTCACCGTCATCTCGCCGGCGGCGAGCGACCGCTCGGTCGCCCCGCCGACACCGGCGACTCCCCCGGCGACCGCGCCGAGGAGCACGAGCGTCGCGACGACGACGCCCAGCGCCGGCCCTGTCGACCCGCCCCACGTGGTGGCACACATCCCCCTGTTGTTCCCCGCTTCGCCGGGAGCGGCTTAACCCTTTCTCGCGCGTGCCGTCGACGCCGAAACTGTCGCAACGGTCCGAAACAATCGAGCTCGTTACTGTTGCAAAAGCAGCCAAGTACAGCGATTTCGAACGAAACTATCCGATAACGGATACGTCGGTCGCCCCGGTTCAGCGGTAGCGGCTGCGGACGACCTCGAGCTCGTCGCCGCCGGTGGACGGCTCCGCGACGAGGTCGAACAGCGACGCCATGGTGTCGATCGCCTGCCGGTCGTGGACGTCTGGGACGATGTGCGCGTGGGTGGATCCCCCGTGTGTCGCCACGCGCGTCATCACCGCGTTCACGAACCGGTAGGCGCGGCGGGTGTCGACGTACTGGAGCAGTGCGGTGAGCGACCCGAGACAGCAGACCGGGCCGTGCGGTCCCCCGTCCGCACGGCCCGTTCGGGGCGCCATATCGTCCAGCACGTCGGTGATCCGCACCCCGAGGTCGGTGAGGTTCGAGGGGCCGGCCGCGGCGACGGTCACCACTCCCCCGTCGTCGCCGGCGGACGGGCACGGCGTCGCGTCGACGACGCGCACGTCCGCTCCCCGTCGGCCGCCGCTCGAACCCACGCTCCGGGCGGGCTCCGCCCGGCTCGGGTGAACGCCACGCGCAGGAATCCGCCCGCCCCCGCCGCCCCGGCCGTCCCGTCGTGTGCCTCTCTCGAACACGGGCAGGTGCCCCCTGAGCGAGACGGCGCAGCGAGGACGAGCGCGTTCGTGTCCGAGACCCCCCCCAGCAGACGGCGTCGGACCGAACCCCGCTCGCGATGGCGTTCCTGACATGGCATCTTCCCGGACGACAGGCGAGAATAAAACCCCCCCTCGGTCGTTTCGGACCGTTTCGGGCCCGCTGTCGGACGGTTTCGCACCGTTGCAGCGCCGACGGGAAGGCCGGGCCTACGCGCCCGGCGGCCCGAGGCGAAACGGTCGGAACGGTCCGGGAGCCGCCGCCGAGACGGGCCGACGCCCCCGATCCGTGCAGTTACGTCGGTCCGGTGAGAGGCCCGGACGATGACGCGAACGTCCTCGACGCTGGAGGCACGGTTCCCGACGGATCGACGCGCCGCGCTCGCGCGGCTGGCGACGGGACCGGACGAGGACGCACACGCAGCCGTCGATGCCGCCGGCCGGGACGCGACGGGCGCGGCCGAGGGGCGGCGCGCTGGCTCCGGGAGCCGTCGCCACACACCGGCGAGCCGCTCCGGCCGTTGCCCGCGGCCGGCGTCGACGACGTCGAGGCGGCCGTCGACCGGGCGCGGGCGGCACAGCCCGGATGGGCGGACCGATCGGTCGGGGAGCGGGCCGCGGTGCTCGACCGGGTGGCGGACCTCGCGCTCGACCGCCGCGGGGCGCTCGCGGACGCGGTGCAGGCGGAGACCGGGAAGGAGCGCGAGGGCGCCTACCAGGAGGTGTGGGGCGTCGCCGCCAACGCCGACTACTACGCCGAGCGCGCGCCGGGGCTGCTCGGCGCGACCCGCCGCCGGGGGCGCTCCCGTTCGCCACGCGCACGACCGAACACCGTCACCCCGTGGGCGTGGTCGGGCTGGTGACGCCGTGGAACTACCCGCTCACGCTCGTCGTCTCCGACGCGCTCCCGGCGCTGGTCGCCGGCAACACCGTCGTCGTCAAGCCCGCCGAGGCGACGCCGTACACCGCGCTGGCGGCCCGCGAACTGCTGCTCGACGCCGGCGTCCCGCGCGACTGCTTCCTCGTCGTCCCGGGCACCGGCGAGACGGCGGGCACGGCGCTGACCGAGCGTGTCGACTTCGTCGGCTTCACCGGCAGCACGGCCGTCGGCCGGGAGGTCGCGGCCACGGCGGGGCGGCGGCTGGTCGACGCCTCGCTCGAACTCGGCGGCAAGAACCCGATGGTGGTGCTGGGCGACGCCGACGTCGACGCGGCCGTCGACGGCGCGGTGGCGGCCTGCTACCCGAACGCGGGGCAGTTGTGCGTCTCCGTCGAACGGATCTACGTCGAGGACGCGGTCTACGAGGCGTTCCGCGACCGGCTCGTCGCGGCGACCCGCGGGCTCTCGCTCGGGGTCGACTTCACACACGACCCGGACGTGGGCTCGCTCATCGGGCCGGAGCAACTCGACCGGGTCGCCGGCGCGGTCGACGACGCGGTCGCGGCGGGCGCGGAGGTGCTCACCGGCGGTCGCCGCCGGCCTGACGTGGGACCGTACGTGTACGAGCCGACGGTGGTGGAGGGCGCCGGCCCCGACGACGCCGTCGTCCGCGAGGAGACGTTCGGCCCCGTGGTCACGCTCCACCGGGTGGCCGACGCCGACGAGGCGGTCGAGCGCGCCAACGACACCGACTACGGGCTGCACGCGTCCGTCTGGAGCGGCGACGCCGACCGCGGCGCGGCCGTCGCGCGACGGATCCGTTCGGGTACGGCGTCGGTGAACGACGCGTACGTCTCGGCGTACGCCGCCGTCGACGCGCCGATGGGGGCCGCGGCGACTCCGGGCTCGGCCGCCGCCACGGCCGCGAGGGGCTACTGAAGTACACGGAGTCGCAGACGGTCGCGGTGTCCCGGACGGGCGCGCTGACGCTGCCGGACCCGCCCCTGCGCGGGCCGGCCGCGCGCGTCGGGAACGCCCTCCTGCGGGCCGGGATCCGGGTGTCGCGCGCGCTCCGCGGGTTCCCCGGGCGCGGGGGCGGCCGATGACCGACGGGACGACGGTGCTGCTCACCGGGTTCCCGGGGTTCCTCGGGTCGGCGCTCGTCGAGCGGCTCCTCGACCGCCACGGCTCGGCGGACCGGCTCCTGTTGCTGGTGCAGTCCCACTACCGCGAGGCGGCCGAGCGCCGCCGGGCGGACCTGCTCGACGGCGCGGCGACCGCCGACGGCGACGGGGACCTGCCGACGGTCGACCTCGTCGAGGGCGACATCACCGACCCGGATCTGGGCCTGCCCGACCACGAGGCGGTCGCCCGGGAGACGTCCCTCGTGTACCACCTCGCGGCGGTGTACGACCTCGGCGTCGACCGCGACCTCGCGGAGGCGGTGAACGTCGACGGCACCCGCCACGTGCTCGACCTCTGCCGGGCCGCCGCCGCGGCCGGCGGGTTCGACCGGCTCCACTACGTGAGCACCTGCTACGTGAGCGGGCGCTACGACGGCGTGTTCACCGGGGAGATGCTCGCCGAGGCCGGGCCGTTCAACAACCACTACGAGGCGACGAAACACCGGGCGGAGGTGCTCGTGCGCGAGGCGATGGCGGGCGACGAGGGCGACGATGGCGACGGGGGCGACGACGGCCTGCCGGCGACGGTGTACCGGCCGGCGATCGCCGTCGGCGACTCGGCGACCGGCGAGACACAGAAGTACGACGGCCCGTACTACCTGCTCTCGCTCGTCCGCCGCCAGCACCGCGTCGCGGTCGTGCCCCGACTCGGCGACCCGCGGGCGACGACGCTGAACCTCGTGCCGCGCGACTACGTCGTCGACGCCGTCGAGGCGCTCAGCGGGATGTCCGGCACCGTCGGCGGCACGTACCAACTGTGTGACCCGAACCCGCCGACGATCGCGGAGCTGTACCGGGCGTTCGGGCGCGCGACCGGCCGGCGGATCCTCCCGGTGCCGACGCACCCGCGGCTCGCGAAGGCGGCGTGTTCGGCGCCGCTCCTCGGCGACCTGCTCGACCTGGAGCCGGAGACGATCCCGTACCTCACACACCCGACGGAGTACGCCGACGGCGCGACGCGGCGCGCGCTCGCGGGGACCGGCGTGGCGCCGCCGGCCTTCGGCTCGTACGTCGACCGGCTGGTCGCGTACGTGCGCGACCACCCCGAGGTGACCCCGGACGCGATGACCTGACGCGCCCGGGGCACCCGCGTCGCCGCCCCGTCCCGGGGCGCGCCTTCATACGGTTCGCGCGCGTCGTGTCACACATGGCGGAGGTAACCCTCATCGACCGCGGACGAGTGCGAGCGGACCACGGCTACGTGGTCGACGGCGCGACGATGGCGAGCGCGGCCGACCCGAACCCGGACCACGAGCGGATCGAGTTCGTCGTCTGGAACGCCGTGATCGAGGCGGGCGGCACCACCTACCTGTGGGACACCGGGGTGCCGACCGACGCGGCCGAGGCGTGGCCCGAACCGCTGTACGGCGCGTTCGAGGCCCACGACGCCCACGAACACACCCTTGAGGGCGACCTCGCCGGCGCGGGGTACGACCTCGCGGACGTCGACGCGGTCGTGATGAGCCACCTCCACCTCGACCACGCCGGCAACCTCGACGCGTTCGCGGGCACCGGCACGCCGGTGTACGTCCACCGCGAGGAGCTCGGCTTCGCCTTCTACTCGGCGCACACGACGGAGGGCTCCATCGCGTACCTCGCGGACGACTTCGACGGCGACCTCGACTGGCGCGTGGTGAAGCGCCACCGACACACGCTCGCGGACGGCTTCGAGTTGCTCCACCTCCCCGGCCACACCCCCGGCCTGCTCGGCGCGCGCGTCGAGACGGACGCGGGGACGCTGCTGGTCGCCGGCGACGAGTGTTACGTCGACGCCAACTACGCCGACGGCGTGCCGCTCGGTCCCGGCTTGCTGTGGAGCGACCGCGACTGGCGCGAGAGCTTGGAGACCCTGCGCGAACTGGAGCGCCGTCACGACGCCGACGTGCTGTACGGCCACGACCTCGACCGGTTCGAGACGCTGGCGGCGCGTTACTGACCGTCCGCGACGGCCTCGACGGCGATGTCGAGGTCGCCGTCGACGACCACGTCGCCCCCCACGGTCGGGAGGTCGTACCGCAGGGCGGGGTCGCCGTCGGCGTCGGTCACCGTCGCCGGCCACCGGAGCATCGTCGCGAACGCGTCGTAGCCGAGGCGGTCGACGCCGGCGGCCGCCAGCGCCTCCCGGAACGGCGTCCGGTGGCTGACCACGGTCGCGCCCGGCGCGATGCCGCCCTCCGCACACACCCGGCAGGTGGTGCGCACGACCGCGGGCATCGTAACCCCGCAGGCGGAGCACGGTTCCTCGCCCCCGTCGTGGTCGTCGCACACCTCGATCGTTGCGGTCGACTCCCCGCCACACCGCGGGCAGATCCCGTCCCCGAACATCCGCGCGCGGTGGCAGAACCGCCCGTGGGACCGGTCGAGCAGCGCCCGCGGCGCCGTCTCGACGGCGTCGCCGACCGCGCCCGCCGGGACGGGGATCGAACTCAAGGCCCCGTCGGGCACGAGGTCGAGCCCCAACGCCCCCGGGCACTCGGTACAGCAGGCCACGACGTACCCGCCGGTGTACGTCACCGTCACCGGCGCCCCACAGCGGTAACACGCCGCGTTCGTCTCGCCGGCGGCGCTCCCGGCGGTCGCGGCGACCGCCCCGCTTTTGATCGTGTGGACCAGCTCCCGCCCCGGCGACAGCAGGACGTAGCCGTGTTCGCGCTTCCCGACGAACTCCCCGAGGAGCTGGTTGAGGTGGTAGCCGAACTGGCCGCTGTCCTCGATCCCGACCGCCTCCCGCAGTTCGGTGTACCGGACCGGCGCCCCGTCGCGGTCGCCGCCGCCGAACTCCTCGTGGAGCGCCTCGAGGATCGCCACGCGGATCCGGTTGCCGAGGCGGGCGAACGCCTCCTCCGGCGCGCCCGTGGCCGGCGTACCGGCGTCCTCGCGCTCGTCGTCGCGCCCCCCGGTGTCGCTCATTCCCGGGAATTGGACGGGCTGGGCGCATAAGCGTGGCCCCGACCCCCGCCGCGTCGACAGTCCGTAAACCCCTTTACCCGAGTCGGTTTACGGGACGCCCATGAGTACGACAACCGAGGGAGTCGACCTCGTCGGCGAGGAGGTCGTCGGCAACCTCGCGCGCGCCGCGCTGTTCGCGGCGCTGACGGGCGTGTTCGCGTACGTGTCGTTCCAGCTTCCGGTCACCTCCGTGCCGTTCACCCTGCAGGTGCTCGGCGTGTTCCTCGCGGGCGTGTTCCTCGGCCCGGTCTGGGGCGCCGCGTCGATGGCGATCTACGTCGCCGCCGGCGCCGTCGGGGCGCCGGTGTTCGCCGGCGGCGGCGCGGGACTGGGGTCGCTGTTCGGCCCGTGGGGCGGCTACCTCTGGTCGTACCCGTTCGCCGCCGGGGTCGTCGGGCTGGGCGTCCACGGCGCGGGCGAGCTCGTCGACCCCGGCGACGCGAGCCTCGCGCGGCTCGTGGGCGCGATGGCGGCGGCGACGCTGGTCGTGTACGCGTTCGGCACGGCCGGCTACGCCCTCGTCAACGACGTGAGCCTCGCGACGGCGGTGCTCGTCGCCGCGGTGCCGTTCGTCCCCGCCGAGGCGATCAAGGCCGCCGCGGCCGTCGCCGTCGTCCGCAGCGACGCCGTCGTCGCGCGCTGACCGGCCGTGATCGAGACGCGCGGCTTGACCCATCGGTACGACGCCGGCCCCGACTCCGACGGCGACAACGACGACGGCGACGGCGGGGGCCGTGTCGCCGCACTCGCGGACGTGTCGCTGCGGATCCCCGACGGCGAGTTCCTCGTGCTCGCGGGCGCGAACGGCTCCGGCAAGTCGACGCTGGTGCGCCACTTCAACGGCCTGTTGACCCCCGACGAGGGGACGGTGACCGTCGACGGTACGCCCGTCGGCGACGACCTCGTCGCCGCGCGCACCCGCGTGGGGATGGTGTTCCAGGAGCCCCGCGACTGCTTCGTCGCCGCCACCGTCGCCGCCGACGTGGCGTTCGGCCCCGAGAACCTCGGCCTCGACCGCGCGGCGGTCGACGCCCGGGTCGAGGCGGCGCTGGCGGCCGTCGAGATGGCCGGCCGGGGCGGCGAGCGGATCGACCGCCTCTCGGGCGGCGAGCAGGAGCGCGTCGCCATCGCCGGCGCGCTCGCGATGGAGCCCGCGCACCTCGTCCTCGACGAGCCGTTCGCCGGGCTCGACGAGCCGGCCCGGGCGTCCGTCCTCGCGCACCTGCGCGGCCTCCACCGGAACGGCACCAGTGTCGTCCTCGTGACACACGACCTCCGCGACGTCCTCGCGCCGGCCGACCGGCTCGTCGTGCTCGCCGACGGCGAGGTGGCGGTCGACGGGCCGCCCGCCGAAGCGGTCGAGGCGCTCGGGGAGGTCGGCGTCCGGCGGCCCGACTGATGCTCGCGTACGACCCGGGCGAGTCGGCCGCCCATCGCCTCGACGCCCGGACGAAACTGCTCGTCCAGACCGCGTTCGCGGCGGCCGCGTTCGCACACACCACCCCGTCGGGCCTCGCCGCGCTCACCGCGCTGGCCGTCGTCCTGCTCGCCGGGTCGGCGACGCCGGTGCGAACCGCGCTCGCGGAGTTCCGCGTCGTCCTCCCGCTGCTGGCGGCGGGCCCGATCGTCGAGGCGCTGCGGCTCGGCGCGCCGTGGGTCGAGCCGACGGCGGCTGTCGCCCCCGCGCTGGCCTCCTACCGCAGCCTGCTGTTGCTCGGCCTCGCGGCCGCGTACGTCCGCACCACCCCGGTGCGGGAGTCGGAGGCCGCCGTCTCGTGGCTCGTCCCCGGACGGCCGGGCCGACTGCTCGGCGTCGGGGTGGGCCTCGTCTTCCGGCTGCTCCCCGTGTTGCAGGCGGACCTCGCGCGCACCCGCGAGGCGATGCGCGCCCGCCTCGGCGACGAGCGGCCGCTGCGCGACCGCGTCCGCATCGTCACGACCGCGGGGCTGAACCGGGTGCTGGGCCGGACCGACCGGCTGGCGGTCGCGCTGCGGGCGCGCTGTCTGTCGTGGAACCCCACCCCGCCGCCGTCGTCGCTCGACCGGGGCGACGCCGTCGCTGCCGCGCTCGCCGCCGGGCTGCTCGCGTGGGCGGTCTGGCCCGCCGGCGCCGTCTGAGCGACGCCGCCCGAGAGGCCGGCCGGCGCGGCGTCCTCGCGCCCGCGGCGGGTCGCGGACGAATCCCGACGCGCTTTTATCGGACCGCGGTAGAAGGTCGGGACGAAATGAGCGAGCGCGAGGCGGAGGACTGGCTGATCCGGTATCTGGTGGTCATGGTTGTCGGCGCGACCGCCCTCCTGGCGCTCATCTACGGGCTCGTGTTCGCTCCGAGCGCGGCGCTCGTGGTGGGTTCGCTGGTCGCCCTGCTCGCGGTGTTCGCGGTCGTCGGGATCGACCTGCGCTCCTGGCGCGCCGCCTGAGACGCCGTCGCGGTTCTACTCGCCGGCGTCCGCGAGCCGGCGGAGCTCCTCGTCCGACAGCGACAGCTCCGCCGCGGCGACGTTCTCCCGGAGGTGCTCGACGCTGGAGGTGCCCGGGATGGGGAGCGTCACGTCCGAGTGGCCGAGCAGCCACGCGAGCGCCACCTGCCGCCGGGTCGCGTCGTGGCCCGCCGCGACGTCGTCGAGCGCGTCGCCGACCGCGCCCAGATCGCCCGCCGCGAGCGGGAACCACGGAACGAAGCCGACGTCGGCGTCCTCGCAGGCCCGGAGGACGGCCTCGTCCTCGCGGTTCGCGACGTTGTACTGGTTCTGGACGGTCGCCACCTCGACGTGCTCGCGCGCCTCGTCCAACTGCTCGACCGTGACGTTCGACAGGCCGACGTGGTCGACGTGACCCTCGTCTTTCAGTTCGGCGAACGCCGCCACGCTGTCCGCGAACGGGGTGTCGGGGTCCGGCCGGTGGAACTGGTACAGGTCGATGGTGTCGACCCCGAGGCGGTCCTTGCTCACCAGCACTTGGTTGCGGATGTAGTCCGGGTCGCCGTGGGGGAGCCAGTCGCCGCCCGCCTCGCGGAGCAGGCCCGCCTTCGTCGCGACCACCGCGTCGTCGACGACGCCCGCTTCGCGGAGGAGACGCTCGGAGGTGCCGGGGCCGTAGGAGTCCGCGGTGTCGACGAAGTCGACGCCGTGGTCGACGGCGGCGCGGGCCACGGCGCGTGCGTTCCCCTCGTCGTCGGGCGCGCCGACGATCCCCTGGCCACAGAGCCGCATCGCGCCGAAGCCCAGCCTGTTGACCGTCGTCTCCCCGTCGAGATCGAACGTGCCTGCCGCCGCCGCGTCGGGTGTGTCGCTCATGCGACCGTGCCGTCGGTCGCCGGGGGGATAGTCGCCACGGCGACGGAAGCCGGCGCCCTACGCCGGGCCGAGGTAGCCCCACGTCTGGAGGCGGTCGCCATCGCCGTCGACCCACCGCTCACCGATGTCGTCGCGGTAGTAGAGGTTCGGAATGACGATGTCGTCCACGCGCTCGTAGGCCCGTCGGCGGGCGTTCTGCATCGTGTCCCCTTTCCCGGTGACGACGAGCGGCATGCCGCTCTCGCCGGCGACGCGCCACTGCCCGTCGACCCGCTTGGTGTCCTCCAGGTGGATCCCCTCACGGCTCTCGGTCCGGAAGACGACCGCGGCGTTGCGCGAGTTCTCGTCGTACGTCTTTCCGTCGTCGAAGGGGAACGGCGGCAAGACGACACGGACACCGATCTGGTAGCCGTTGTGAACCTCCAACTCGGGGTCGTTCCCGTGGGCCAGGTCGGAGAAGAACTGCCCGGTCGAGGACTCGAACGACTCCTCTTGGAGCGCGATCGTCGGATAGCCGAACCGTGGAGTGAACTCCAACGGGTAGATGCCGGTCTCGTTGACGATGCAGTTGATGTCGATACTCCCGACGTACCCCTCCTCCGCGAGCCAGCCTTCGAGCTTGCCGAACGTCTCCTCGAACAGTTTGTTCCGCCCGCCCCAGAACATCGACGTCCCCATCTCGCCCGTCGACGGGCCGATGTTTCCAGGGAACAGCTTCTTGTGCTCGAAATTGAAGTTGACCTGGTCGATGAACCGCTCGCCGTTGAAGAACCCACAGATGGCGATCTCCACACCCTCGACCTTCCGCTGGAGCTGGAACCCCTTCATCCGGTGTCCCCACGCCTTCTTGTAGGCACGCAGGACGTCCACCACGTCGCTGCCGTCGTCCTCGTTGCCGACGTAGAGGAGTCGCTTGACGTTCTGTACCTCCCCGAGCGGCTTGATCACGTACGGGGCGGGATGCTCTCTGACGTGCTGGATGCCGGCGTCGAAGTCCTCAAAGACGTGGTGCTCGATCGTGTTGACTCCGTGCGATTCGAGGACGTCCATTGCGTAGCCGCGATCCTCTTCGAGCTGATCGGTGTTCGGGGTGCCACCGACGACTGCTTTCCCTTGCTCCCGGAGTTCCTCAGCGAGCGCACCTGTACCGACGTCCGAGCCGACCCAGATGTCGTCGAAGATGATCACGTCGGCCCACTCCACCTCACCACGCCAGTCGTCCGTCTTGGGGACGAACCCGTCGCCGATTTCGTCGTCCGAGTCGGCTTCGATGTAGTACTTCACGTCGTGGCCCTCCCGATGGACTTGCCAGGCCAGGTCGGTGATCAGCGCGGCGTCGGCTGAGACGAACAAGAAGTTCTCGGCATCCATACCCGCACGCCGCCACGGGGCCTGAAATAGCCACCGACGCGGACCGCGAAACCGTGACACGAGAGAACGACACACGGTCGTCCGGAGCCGATCCGTTTTTGACTGACTGGCCAGTTAGTTAGTTCGAACGCGGCCGCTGCGCCGCACCCCTCACCCCCGACACGATGAGCAACGAGCAGGACACACGGACGGCGTTCATGGAGGCGACGTACCGCGCGCTGTGCAAGCACGGGTACGCCGACCTCACCATGCAGGACATCGCCGACGAGACGGACAAGAGCAAAGCCGCCCTCCACTACCACTTCGACGGGAAGGACGACCTCTTCCGGTCGTTCCTCGCGTACCTCCACGAGGGGTTCCTCGAGGAGATCGCCGACCACCCGGACGGCACGCCCGTCGAGCGACTGGTCGCGCTCGTCCGTCGGGTGCTCGACCCCGTCGACGACGAGGGCGACCGCCAGTTCAACACGGCGTTCATGGAGATCAAAGCGCAGGCGCCGTACCGCGACGGCTACCGGCAAGTGTTGCGCCGGTTCGACGCCGACCTCCACGGCGAGGTGGCCGCGCTCGTCGCGGCGGCGGTCGAGGCCGGCCAGTACGGCCCCGACACCGAGCCCGACGAGATCGCCGACCACGTCCTCACGTACATCCACGGCACGTGGACGCGCGCGGCCGCCATCGGCGCGGACGTGGTGAGCATGCGCGAGCACCTCGTCGAGGACCTCCTCGACCTGCTCGTCGACGGCGCCGAGGTGCCGGTGAGCCCCGCTCACACCGACGCGACGACCGTCGAGGAGCCAACGGACGCGGCCGCCGACGACGGGACCGAGGAGGTCACGTCGCGATGAGCGTCCGCGAACGGCTCTCCTCGGTGTTCAAGGGTCGCGAGGAGTTCGACCTCACGGACGGGAGCATCGGGAAGCCGTTGTTCTACCTCTCGTTGCCGATCGTCGTCACGAACCTGCTCCAGACGGCGTACAACCTCGCGGACACCCTGTGGCTCGGGCGCTACAGCACGGAGGCGCTGGCGGCGATCTCGTTCGCGTTCCCGATGGTGTTCCTGCTGTTCTCGCTCGGGATGGGGATCACCGTCGCGGGGTCGGTGCTGGTCGCCCAGCACGTGGGCGCCGAGGAGGAGGACGAAGCGAAGTACGCCGCCTCCCAGACGGTGTCGTTCGCCGTCCTCGCGTCGATGGTGCTCGGCGCGGCCGGCTACGTCGTCGTCGGCGACTTCCTCGCCCTGCTGGGGGCGTCGCCGGAGGTCCTGCCCGGCGCCACGGCGTACATGCGCATCATCTCGGCCGGGCTCCCGTTCATGTTCGGCTTCTTCGTGTTCACCGCGCTGATGCGCGGCTACGGCGACACGATCACGCCGATGCTGGTGATGCTGCTCACGGTCGTCGTCAACATCGTCATCGACCCGTTCCTCATCTTCGGGTGGTGGGTCTTCCCGGAGCTCGGGGTCGCCGGCGCCGCCTACGCGACGATCTTCTCGCGGGCGCTGGCGTTCGTCGTCGGGATGGCGGTCATGCTCCGGGGGAACCGCGGCGTCCAGATCGTGCCCGTGGACATGGTGCCGAACCTCACGTACGCCCGGCAGATCGTCCGCATCGGGGTTCCCGCCTCCGTCGAGATGACGGGGCGCTCGCTGTCGGTGAACCTGATGCTCGTCATCGTCGGGCTGTTCCCGACGACCGTCGTCGCCGGCTACGGGATCGGCGTCCGGGTGTTCTCGGTCATCTTCCTCCCGGCCATCGCCGTCGCCCGCGGCGTCGAGACGATGACCGGGCAGAACATCGGCGCGGGCAAGCCCGACCGCGCGGCGACGGCCGCCGGCCTCGCGGCGAAGTACATGTTCGTCATCCTCGCGGCGGTCGGCGTCCTCACCATCTTCGCGGCGCGGCCGATCGCGGCGCTGTTCACCCCGGATCCCGAGGTGGTCACGGTGACCGCGGACTTCCTCCGGTGGGTCGCGCCCACCTTCGGGTTCATCGGCGTGATGCGCGCGTACACCGGGAGCTTCCGGGGCGCAGGGAAGACCATGACCGCCGCCGCCATCTCGATCCTGATGCTCGGCGTCATCCGGATCCCGACCGCGCTCGGCCTCGCGCGCCCCGACATCGCCGGGATCCCGATCCCCGCGTTCGACTCGACGGGGATCTGGATCGCGTTCGCCGTCTCGAACACGGCCGGCGCCGTCATCGCCTACCTCTGGTACCGCCGCGGGACGTGGCGCGACGCGGACCCGCGCGGAACCCCCGCCGACGACGACGAGCGCGACGCCGCCCCCGCACCGACCGACGACTGACGGCGCGGCTCACCGTCACCGACTGGCTGACAGGCGACGCCGTCTCCTGCGTTCCGTCGACGGCAGGTGGGGAGGGTCGCGGACCGCGGCGTCGCACACCCGCGTTCGGTCCGCGTCGACCGTCAGGCCACCCGGGGCGTGGTCTCCCTCTTGGTGATAAACGCTCGCGGACGACGCGCCGATACGGAGATGTCGTTCGCCGGCGTAGATGTGGGATGGAGATCGAGTTCGAGATCGACGGGCAGCGACGCGGACCGAACGCCGGCGACGACCCCGTCGTCGAGGGGGCGCGGATCCGCGTCGCGAGCGACCTCGCGACGACGGCGTACCGGAACATCTGGCAGGTGAGCGTCGACGACCTCGACGACCTGCAGCGTCGCGCGGACGCCGCGTGGCTGTGGGTGACGCCGCCGCGCTCGAACGGGACGGACGCCCGCGTGGTCGCCGTCCCGAAGCGTCGCTGACTCCCGGGAGCCGGGACCCGGCCGTGTCCTTTTGCCCGACCGCCGGGTAGATCCGACCATGAGCACCGAACGCGACGCCGCGAGGGTCGCGGCGGACGAGGAGCGGGTGTGGCTCGCGGAGCGCACCTACGGCGACGACGAGCTGAACCTGATCATCCTCGTGTACGCCACGACGGACGGCGAGCGGTACGTCCGCAAGGAGCGCGCGCTGACGAGTTTCGCCGACCAGCGCGAGACGCCCGTGTCGATGGTGGTCGCGCGCGACCAGTTGGGCGCCGTCGACGACGAGGACCGCGAGCGGTACGCGACGGAGGCGACCCGGATGGCGGCCGAACACGGCCCGACCGACACGATCTGAGGCGGGCGGGGCGGTCGGTAGTGGACACGGTTTTCACGGGCGACTCGAAGGAGTCGGTATGCTCACCGCGAAGGGACCGCTCCTGACGGTCGACGTGACCGACCGAACCGTCGAGGAGACGGACATCTCGGAGACGCTCGCGGAGTTCATCGGCGGCCGGGCGGCCGCGACGGCGCTGGCACACGAGCGCATCCCGACCGACGCCGACCCGTTCGGCCCGGAGAACCGCGCGTACCTCTCGACGGGACCGCTCCAGCTGAGCCGGATGAGCTTCACGGGGCGGATGAACATGACCGCGCTGTCGCCGCTGACCGACGGGCTCGCCTCCACGAACGCCGGCGGCTACCTCTCGCGCAACTTCGCCGACACGGGCTACTCGGTCGTCGAGTTCGTCGGCGCGAGCGACGAGCCGCTCGCGGTCCACGTCCGCGACGACGGCGTTGAGTTCGAAGCCGTCCCCGACCTCGCGGGCGCGGAGGTGTCCGCGGTGTCGGAGTACGTGGCCGACGAACACGACCTCGGCCCCGAAGACTGCATCGCGGTCGGCCCGGCCGGCGAGAACCTCGTGCGCTTCGCCTCGGTGATGACGTTCGACTCGCGGGCGTTCGGCCGCGGCGGCCTCGGCGCGGTGCTCGGGAGCAAGAACGTCAAGTGCGTCACCTTCGCGGGCGACGGGAGCGCCCGGCCGGACGTCGAGGTGGCGAACCCCCCCGGCAGCGGACGTCCACCGGGAGGCGGCCACCTCCGACGACCGCATGAAGCGACAGGGGACCACCGGCGGCACGGAGTTCATCAACGACAACTTCGCGCTGCCGACCCGCTACTTCGACGAGTACGAGTTCGAGTCGGCGGCCGCCATCGGCGGCAACGCCGTCGAGGAGAAGAAGTACAAGCGGGGCGCCTGCTCGCAGTGCGCCTACGCCTGCAAGCTCCCCACGCGCGACGAGGAGCGCGGCGTCGAGACGGAGGGGCCGGAGTTCGAGACCGTCTACTCGTTCGGCTCGTGTCAGGGCGTGGGCGACATCGTCGACGTGATGGAGGCCAACGAGCTGTGCGACGAACTCGGGATGGACACCATCTCCGCGGGCGTCACCGTCGCCGCCTACCTCAAGGCCGAAGACGAGTTCGGCAACGCCGCGTTGGCCCGCGAGGTGCTCCGCGAGATCGCGACGCGGGAGACCGACCGCGGCGACCTGCTCGCGGAGGGCGTTCACCGCGCCCACGAGGAACTCGGCGTGACCGACTACACGGTGAAGGGGATGGAGTTCGCCGCCCACGACGGGCGCGTCCTCCACGGCCAAGGGCTCAGCTACGCGGTCGCGAACCGCGGCGCCGACCACATGTACGCCGGGATGCTCGGTTTGGAGTACTCGGGCGAGTTGGACCCGGAGGGCACCCTCGGGAAGGCGGAGCGGCTGGTCCACGAGGAGAACCGCAACGTGATCCGCGACTCGGGCGTCGTCTGCGCGTTCGCGGGGGACTACGTCACCGACGACCGCCTCGCCGCGCTGCTGGAGACCGACTACGAACACCTGCTGGAGATCGGTGCCCGCGTCGTCGCGCGCGAGCGCCACTTCAACAACCGTCGCGGGAAAGACGTCGCGGACGACCGCCTCCCCTACGACGACGAGGTGCCGGACCTGGAGGCGGCCCTCCAGGAGTACTACGCGGCGCGCGGGTGGAACGCCGACGGTACCGTCCCCGACGACGCCCTCGACTCGCCGACCGAGACGGCGGTGGGGTACGGGGCCGTCGCCGACGACTGAGACCGAGACGGGGGCGGGGAGCGACGCCCCGCCGACCGTCCGCGGGCCCGCGCCTCACCCGCCGTACACCGACGGGACGAGCCGGATCACGTCGCCGTCCGTGAGCGGCGTGTCGAGGCCGTCGAGGTGGCGGACGTTCTTCTTCGCCTTCGTCACCACCGTCGAGCCGGCGGTGGTGCCGGCGGCCTCGTCGACGAGCCGCCCGGCGAGCGCGGGGTAGTCGCGCTCGAGTTCGCGGAGCAGGCCGCCGACCGTGGTCGCGGTCGTCTCGCGGACCACCGCGTCGACCCCGGCGTCCTCGCGGAAGGGGCCGAACAGCCGACACTCGACTTCGATCGTCACGTCGGGGGGTTCGTCCTCGGCGGCTTGTAATTTCCCACCGCGGCCGGCCCGACGGACTCTTGCGCGCCCGTCCAGTAGCGCGACCATGAGCGACGACGGCGACACGTTCGGGGTCGGGATCCACGTCGCCGACGACGAGTTCCGGTTCGTCGTCCACGTCCCCTCGGACATCGACTCGGGGTGGGACGACCCCGACGAGTTCCAGCGGCGCATCGAGCGGGTGACGTGGGAGACGCTCGACCAGCGCGAGACGCTCCGCGCGGTCGCCCGGACCGCCGCCGTCGACGAGACGGTCACGCTCGGCACGGTCACGATGCGACCCGACGGCGAGGTGGTCGCGCACACGTTGGCGCCGCCCGAGGAGTGACCGACGGGCGAGGGCGGCCCTCCGGCGACGGGGAACGGGCGCGAGAAGCGAGGGGACGACCGGTGGTGCGCCGCGGGCGCGTCAGTCGTCGGCGTCGTCGAGCACCGCGCCGACGGCGTCGACGCGGGCCGGGTCGTGACCGGTGAGGTCGTAGCGGTTCGCGGCGACGGTGTCGCCCCAGACGCCGAGCGCGCCGAGCTTCACCAGCGCCTGCAGCGCCGCCCCGAGCGTCCGCGGCGTCGTCTCGGGGTCGGGGATGGCGGCGTGGACCTGCTTCGACTGCGGGTACGTCATCCCGACGGCGGTGAGTCCGCGGCGCGCCTCCGTCCAGTGGCGCCGGAGGTAGCCGAAGTTCGTCGGGTCGGTCTCGCGCAGGTGCGCCACGAGCCGCTCGGCGAGGGCGCGGTCCGCGGCGGCGTCCGCGCCGGGGAGGCGGCGCGCCAGCGCCGACACCGCCTCGCCGTCGCCGCCGACGCGCGCGTGGAACTCGACGCCGAACTCCGCCGCGAGGGCGAGCAGGTCGTCGACCGCGGCGACCGGGTCCGCGTCCGCAGGCAGCACCGCCCCGAGGTCGTCGACGACCACGGAGCCGGCGTCCCCCGTGACCGTCTCCTCGAGCACCTCGCGGAGGTAGCCGACGAGGTCGGGCATCGGTCCCTCGGCGGTCGCCAGCACGACGCCGCCGCCGACGGCGCGCCCGTCCGCTCCGGGGGCCGCCGCGGCCGCCCCGCGCACGGTGTCGTCGACGCTGACGAGGTAGGACCGCCGCGGCCCGTCGCCGTTCGACCCGGTCACCGCCCCGTGCCACTCGTCGACCGACCCGTCCGCGATCAACGCGACGTGATCGCCGCCGGCGACGGACGCCGCGTCCGCGAGCGAGGTCGTGTCGGCGTGTAGGGCCCCGACCGGTCGCTCGATCCCCTCTGCAGCCATATCGAACAGACGTGACGCCGGATCCGACATAAATTTACTGGGGGAAGTATCGCAAGTGATGGCGGAGTTTTGAGGCTGGGCCCCGTAGCGGGGTCGATGGCAGGGCAGAGGGACCCGGACCGGCCCGTGGAGGCGGTGCAGGACGCCGCGATCGAACACGCGCTGACCGCCGGCGAGTCGCGTCGCGCGCTCGCGCTGGTCGGCGCGCTCGACCCGCTGCGCGCGGCCGCCGGCGAGGACCCGGCTCTCACCGCGCTGTCCACGACGCTCGTCTCGTGGGTCGGCCTCCGCGAGCGCGACCCGGCCTTCGGCGCGTCCCCGTCCGCCCCTCCGACGGCGCCGACCCCGCGCACGACCCCGGTCGCGGGCGGGCCGGACGACGGGTCCGGGGGTCGGGACACGCGCCGGCGGCGGTCGGCGCGGCCGTCGCGTGTGAGCGATTCGACGTGTCACCGGCCCGAGCGGCCTCGCTCGCGGGGTGTGGGCGGGCCGCGGTCGAGCGGGCGCTGGCCGACCGTCGGTGAACGACCCCCGAGCGCCGATCCGACCGGGAGCGGGCGACCACCGAGACACCCGGCTTTATAACCTGTCGGTTTATAAAGGGAGAGTGAGGAACGACGACGCATGACGGACCCGGCAGAATCCATCGAGATTCAGAACGTTGTAGCATCGACGGGGATCGGGCAGGAGCTCGACCTCGAAGCGCTGGCAGAGGACCTCCCGGGTGCCGACTTCAACCCGGACAACTTCCCCGGCCTGGTGTACCGCACGCAGAACCCCAAGGCGGCCGCGCTCATCTTCCGCTCGGGGAAGATCGTCTGCACCGGCGCCAAGAGCATCGACGACGTCCACGACGCGCTCGGGATCATCTTCGAGAAGCTCCGCGGGCTGAAGATCCCCGTCGAGGACGACCCCGACATCACCGTCCAGAACATCGTCTCGTCGGCGGACCTGGGCCACCAGCTCAACCTCAACGCCCTCGCCATCGGCCTGGGCCTCGAGGACGTCGAGTACGAACCGGAGCAGTTCCCCGGTCTCGTCTACCGCATGGACGAGCCGGACGTGGTGATCCTCCTGTTCGGCTCGGGCAAGATCGTCATCACGGGCGGCAAACGGACCGACGACGCCGAGGAGGCCGTCGAGGAGATCGTCGACCGCATCGAGGCGCTCGGCCTGCTCGGGTAGGGTCGCCGGTCCCGGATCGGCTCCCCGATCGAGCGCCCGCGGCGACCCGGTAGGACCGGCCGTCCGTGCCTCCGCGTGGCACGGGTGTCACTACCGGGGAAACAGGTATATACTCCGGACACACACTCGGTACCATAGTGGCTTCCCGACAGGGCGCCGCCGACGCCGCCCCGGCGTCGGCGCACACCGGTCGCGGCGGCTCGTACACGAACACCCGGGCTCGGACCCGCTCGCCCGGCACCCCCGAACGGGGACGAGACGTCTCCACCCCTCCCGAACGCGACCCGGGGCTGTACGCGCAGACCGACCACTTCAGACACCGCCTCCGCCAGCAGGGCCGCTACATCACCCTCCCCGTCGCGGGCGACGCCATCAGGAACGGCCAGCTCCGCTGGAACTCGACCGACGGCTGGCGGTTCGCGGTCGTCCGCGACGGCGTCCGGTTCGTCGTCGTCGTGGGCGACACGGAGACCCCGTCGCCGGTGCTCGTCACCGGCTGGACGGAGGTCGACGACTGGGAGACGGCGCTGGCGTCGGACCGGTGGAGCGAGCACGACGTCCACACGATCCGGCTCCGCGCGGACCTGTCGGAGCACAAGGACCGACAGATCCCGGGCCGGATCCGTCCGCGGGTCGTCGCGCGCCCGTTCGCGGTCGGCGGCCACCGCGTCCGCACCGCCGCCGGCGAGGGGCACGTCGAGTGTGCCGACTGCGGCGCACGCTTCCGCTCGAAGCGCGAACTGTGCGAACTCCCCTGCGACGACCGGTAACCGCCCGCCGGCGCTCGCGGCGGTCCGCGACCGCGGCCGCCGCCCTCACCGCTCGGCGGAGTCGGCCGGGGCGGAGACGACGGCGCCGTCGGCGGCGACGAGCACCCCCACCAGCCGTCGACGTCCCCGTCGAGCATGTGCTCGGGCACCAGCGGCGCGGCGACCGGCGCGAAGCCGCCCGCGCGCATCGCCTTGACGCCCGGGAACGTCTCGACGGGGCGGCCACGGAAGTCGAACACGCGGATCCGCTTGTCGGCGTCGCGCTCGTACCCGTACGGGAACGTCGCGCGCGGCGGGCAGTCGAGCGCGCCGACGCCGTCGAGGGCGCCCAGCACCGTCCCGTCGTCGGCACGCAGTTCCAGCCGGAACGTCTCCCCCTCGCCGCTCTCGCGCCACTCGACGGCGTCGCCGGCCGGCACCGCGGCGTACCCGCCCTCCGCGAGCGGGACGCGGTCCGGCCCGTCGAAGAACACGCGCCGGCCCTGCTCGTCGGCGGAAACGACGCCCAGCGGGGGCGCGAGGAGGTCCGCGACGGCGTCGGCGGTCGCGCGGTCGTCGACGACGAACAGGGTCGCGCGGTCGTGGTTCCGGTTCGTCCACAGCCGCGAGAGCACCGTCGTCGGGTCGGCGTCCGCCAGCGGGTCGAGCGCGGTCTCGACGGGGTCGCCGAACGGCGCGTCCGCGCCGTCGCCGGGGACGGCGACCGCCGGCGGTTCGGCGCCGCTGTCGGGGTAGGACACGTCGTACCCGCGTTCGCGCATGGCGTCGGCGCCGGCGTCGAGGAGCCGCGTCGTCATCGCCCGACGTAGGGGCCGTGGGGTCAAGTCGCTTGCGCGGGGTGACCGGGCGCCGCCGGCGCGGCGCCGGGACGAACGGCGGCCATTTACCCGGCGGCCGCGTACGCCCCGTCGATGACGGACGACGACGCCCCCGCCCCCGACGCCGACGACGCGGACGAGGCCGCCGACGCGACGCCGGGCGCGGCGGGCGACGACGCGGCGCACGACGCGCCGTCCCTGACGATCGACCGGTTCTACGACGCCGTCGAGGCGACCGAGCGGCCGGTCGTGACGGCCAGCGACGTGGCCCGCGAGACGGAGCGCGAGCAGGGTGCCGCTCGCGAGCAGTTGGACGCGCTCGTCGACGCGGGGACGGTCGACCGGCTCGACGTCGCCTCGGACCCCATCGTCTACTACCCGAACTCGTGGGGCGACCTCGCAGAGCGCGAGCGGGTCGTGCTGTTCCCCTCCCGGCGGCAGGTCGTCGTCGACCAGCCGACCCAGTACACCCGGGCGATGCTGGCGGACTTCGCCCACCTCGTCGACTCGACGGGGACCGAGCCCGGGACCCGCGGCTACCTCTACGAGATCCGGCAGGAGGACGTCTGGGCGGCGCCGTTCGAGGAGTTCGGCGAGCTGTTGGCGCGGATGCGCTCGGTGCTGCCGCGGCGCTCGCCCCACCTCGAGGAGTGGGTGGAGAACCAGTGGAAACGGGCGCGCCAGTTCCGCCTGCGGACCCACGAGGACGGCTACACCGTGTTGGAGGCCGACCGCGAGGAGCTGATGGGCAACGTCGCCCGCCAGAAGCTCGACGCGTCGGTGTTGCAGGCGGATCTCTCCGACACCGCCTCGTGGGTGAACGACGAGGCGATCGGCCGCCTGAAGCGGGTGCTGTACGAGGCGGGCTACCCCGTCGTCGACCGCCGCGACCTGGAGTCGGGCGAGCCGCTCGACGTGACCCTCGAGACGGACCTGCGCGCGTACCAGGCCGACTGGGTCGAGCGCTTCGCCGAGCAGCGCGCCGGCGTGTTCGTCGCGCCGCCCGGCTCGGGCAAGACCGTCGCGGCGCTGGGCGCGCTGGAGGCGGTCGGCGGCGAGACGCTGATTCTCGTCCCCTCCCGCGAGTTGGCGGGCCAGTGGAAGACGGAGATCCTCGCGCACACCGACCTCGACGAGGACCGGATCGGCGAGTACCACGGCGGCGAGAAGGCGATCCGCCCGGTGACGATCGCGACGTACCAGACCGCCGGGATGGACCGCCACCGTTCGCTGTTCGACTCCCGGGAGTGGGGGCTGATCGTGTACGACGAGTGCCAGCACATCCCGGCCGACGTGTACCGCCGGTCGGCGGACCTCCAGAGCAAACACCGACTCGGCCTGTCCGCGACCCCGGTCCGCGAGGACGACAACGAGGAGGAGATCTTCACGCTGATCGGCCCGCCGATCGGCACCGACTGGGGGGCGCTGTTCGACGCCGGCTTCGTGCAGGAGCCGGAGGTCGAGATCCGGTACGTGCCGTGGCGCGACGACGACGCGCGCAACGAGTGGGCCAGCGCGGACGGGCGCGAGCGCCACATGGCCGCCGCGCGCAACCCCGCGAAGGCCGAGGAGGTGCGCCGCCTCCGCCGACAACACGGCGACGCGCGGGCGCTTGTGTTCGTCGACTACCTCGACCAGGGCGAGGCGCTCGCCGCCGAGTTGGGCGTCCCGTTCGTCTCCGGGGAGACGCGCCACCACGTCCGCCAGCGGCTGTTCGAGGAGTTCCGCCAGGGCCAGCACCGCACGCTCGTCGTCTCGCGCATCGCCGACGAGGGGATCGACCTCCCGAACGCCGAACTCGCCGTCGTCGCCTCCGGCCTCGGAGGGAGCCGCCGGCAGGGCGCCCAGCGCGCGGGGCGGACGATGCGGCCCGCCGGCTCCGCGCTCGTGTACGTGCTCGCGACGCGCGGCACCAGCGAGGAGGACTTCGCCCAGCGGCAGATGAACCACCTCGCGGAGAAGGGGATCCGGGTCCACGAGCGGACCGTGGAGTAGTCGCCCGCCCGCGTCGACGCCTCACTCCGTCGCCAGCGGCGCGTCCGCGAACCGCGATCCGCAGTCGTCGCACTCGACGATCGGGTCGTGGGCGGCGTCGGTCGCGAACGCGAGGCGGTCGCTCGCGCAGTCGGGGCACGGGGCGGGGGTGTGCTCGGCGCCGCAGTCGGGACACACGAACGTCGGCCCGCCGGCGGTGTCGAGCCGGAGCGCGTTCGCCCCGCAGTCCAGACACGTCGCCGGGACGCGGACGTCGTCGCCGTCGCGCGGGGCGCCGAGCGCGAGCGCGACCAGCGGGGTGTCGCCGGCGTTCTCCCCGGTCTGGAACTCCCCGGGCGCGAACCGGACGGCCTCGCCCGCCGCGACGCGCACGGGGCCGTCGAGCGTCTCGAACCGCGCGACGCCCGCGACGACGACGAACACCTCCTCTTGGTCGGCGTGGGCGTGGAGGCCGCCCGGGAACCCGTCCCCCGGGGGGAGGGTGTACCAGTTGACCGCGACGTGCTCCGTCGCGAGGCGGTCCGTCAGCCGGACGACCGACTCGTCCGCCTCGCCGAAGGCGGCGCCGTTCATCCCCCGTCGTCGAACGACGGCTCCGCCCACCGCTCGTCGGCGTCGACCGGGTCGAGGGCGTGGGCGATCTGTGCGCCCGAGAAGTCCGCGTCGTGCAGCGCCATGTTGAGCCGCTGCCAGCGCGCGCTCGGGTCGCCTTCCCCCTCCGGGCCGACGCGCGCGCCGTGGGTCTTGAAGAACTCGGCGCCGCGGCCGAGGCGGCTCCCCTCGCCGGTGTGTTGGTCGAAGGCGACGTCGTACTCGCCGCCCGGCTCGAACGCGCCGACCGGGAAGTCGGCGGCCGGGTCGGATCCGGTCTCGCGCGCCTCGACGCGCGCGTCCGCGGCGTTGCGGAAGAACTCGTCGGCGTTCGGGCCCTCGCGCGAGGAGCGGGCCCGGGCGCACGCGAGCGCGGCGTGGACCGCACACAGCCGGCCGCGCCACTCGCCGGGCTCCCACCGCTCGGTCGCGAGCGTCTCGTAGCGGTCGACGAGGAGCGCGACGTCCTGTCCCGCCGCGAGGTCCTCGACGACGTACAGGTGGAGGCGCTCCCAGAGGTTCCACGCGAACCCCGAGCGCGCCAGTTCCCACGCCGCCCACGCGGCGACCTCCTCGTCGGAGCGGCGGACGGCCTTCTGGAGCAGGCTCGACACCGCGAAGCGGTTGAACCCGCCGTCGGTCTCGTCGGCCCCCTTCGGCTCGCCGAAGTCGTTCGTCCCGTCGGCGTCGGGGTCGCGCTCCGAGAGTTCGCCGTCGGCACCGAACGTCGCCTGTCGGCTCTCGTCGTCGCCCATGTCGTTCGCCGTGTTCGCTCCGGACGCGATAAACCCCGCGACGGCACCGTGGTTCGCCGTACCGAACGGGCACCGAATGGGAACCCTTAAGTCCGAAACGCGGGGAATATAGCATCGTACCCGGGTTTAGCTCAGCCTGGTAGAGCAGCCGACTGTAGATCGGCTTGCCCCCCGTTCAAATCGGGGAACCCGGACTCCTCGACGGACTCACACCCCGGAGCCGTGCGGCCGTCGGTCGGGCACCGGCGTCGACGCGGTCGACCCGGGGCACCGCCCCGTCAATCCGAGCCGGCCGCACCCGCGTCGGGCGACTCGGGGCCCGTGGCGGCGAGCTGTCGTGCCGCCGGTAGTCGTAGGGTGACCGTCGACCCGGACTCGTCGCCGACGTCGACCGAGAACTCGCCGCCGACGTCGGTCACGATCCAGTACACCGCCCACAGGCCGATGCCGCTGCTGTGGGTCAGCTCCGACCGGTCGGCGCCGGCGACGATGTGGCGCCACTCCGTGTCCGGGATCCCGGGGCCGTCGTCCTCGACCCGGAGTTCGTAGTAGCCGTCGTCGGACTCGTCGATACGGACCCGAGCGAGGGGCGCGGCGTCGTCGTCGTGGGCGACGGCGTTCCGGAGACACTCCTCGACGGCCGTCACCAGCGCCGAGGTGGCGTCGACGGGGGCGGTCGAGGGGAGCGCCGTCTCCAGCGTCGCGGACGGGAACTCCGCCCGGACCTCGGCGGCCGCCTCGCGCGCGACCGCGGCCAGGTCGACCGTCCGTGTCGGCTGGTGCTCGGCGATGGTCGCCTCGACGGAGCGGGCGCGCTCGCTGACCCCGTGGAGGTCGTCCGCGGCGGTCAACACCGCCCCGGCGACGTCCTCGCGGTCGGCGGGCGGGACGCTCCCGGTCGCGAGGCGTTCGGCGTGGCCCCGGATCACGGTGAGTTTGTTGCGGATGTTGTGCCGCAGGACACGGGAGAGCACGCGCAGGCGCTCCTTGCGCTGCTCGCGGTCGGTCACGTCGACGTACAGGAGGTAGCCGGCCACGTCGCCGGCGTCGACCGGGACGGTCGCACACAGGAACGTCCGCAGCCCCGTCTCCGTCTCCAGCGTCACCTCCCGGCCCGTCCACTCGCCGCGTTCGTGCCGGAGGGAGTCGGGGGACGCGGGGCCGACCGCGGACCGGTCGTCGCCGGCGGGGACCAACACGTCGTCGACGCGGCGGTCGCGGACGGCGCCCTCCCCGTAGCCGAACACCGACTCGAACGCCGGGTTGGCGGCGACGATCCGCGCGCCGTCGTCGGCCCCGCGGACCGCGAGGACGGAGATGGGGACGTTCTCGAACAGCGCCGCGAAGCGGTCCCGCTCGGCCGACAGCGCCGCCCGACGGTCGGCGAGGCGCGCCCGGTAGACGCCGATGGCGAAGGCGGCCACGGCGCCGACCGCGACGGTGTGCCAGGCCAACGCGACCGGCTGGACGCGGCCGCGGACGAACTGCTGTGAGATCACAAGCCAGCCGAAGGCGATCCCGACGACCGCGGCGCCCAGCGCCGTCCGCACGCCGACGCGGCGGACGGCCCCGTCGTCGAGCCCCGATCGGTCGAGCCACACTCCCGCGACGATCAACCCCGCCGCCACGACGGCGAACGGCGCGTTCTCGAGGACGGCCGCGGTCGCCGAGTCGCCGACCGCGTACACGTCCTGGAGCACGCTCACCGTGGTGCCGATCACGAACAGCCCCCCGAGCCCGCTGACCAGCCCGGCGCCGACCGTCCGGTCGTCTATCGCCCCCAGCATCGGTAGCACCTCAGCCACGTCCTGGTCGACAAAAAGGCCTTTGAAGCCCGGTACGGCCGGAATCGCGTGCCGACGGCGACTCGGCGTCCACGCCCCGGGCGCGCTCCCGTTCGGCTCCCCCGCCCCGGTCAGTCGTCCGCGGGTCGCCGGGTCGAGAACTGTCGGTGCCGCCGCGAGCGGTCCCACACGACGATCACGTAGCCGCCGCCGGGGACCGGGCGGATCGACTTCGCCTCGGGGAACGTCGACCCGTCCGCCCGGAGTCCCGTCGAGGTGCCGCTCCACCCCCCGTCGGCGTCGACTGCGGGCAGCACCTCCGACTCGATGTGCTCGACCGCCGAGTCGGGGTGGACAGTCCGCCAGTCGGCCCCACGGAGCGTCTGGGGTTCGTGCTGGTACAGCGCGGCGTAGGCGGGGTTCACGTACTCGAACCGGCCGTCGGCGTCGAGCAGGGCGATGCCCTCGCGTGCGGACTCCAACGCCACGGCGCGCCGGTCCGCGCGCCGGTCCGCGCGGTAGCGGTCGACCGCCTGTTCGATGCGGTTGGCGAGGACGGCGTACTGCGCGGTGCCGGTCTCCTTCTGGATGTACTCGGTCACGCCGGCGGCGATGGCGTCGGCCGCGACCGACTCGCTCCCGCGGCCGGTGTACAGCACGAACGGGAGGTCCGGCGCGACCTCGCGGACCCGGCGCAGGAACTCGAGGCCGTCCGCGCCCGGCATCTCGTAGTCGCTCACGACACACTCGACCGAACAGTCGGCGTCGGCGAGCACGTCGAGCCCCTCGCCGACGGTCGACACCGAGACCACCTCGAACCCGTGCCGGTCGACGAGGAACGCGGCCACCAAGTCCAGGAACGACTCGTCGTCGTCGACGTGGAGCACGCGGGGACGGGGCTCGCTGTCGCCGTAGCCGGTGGTCACGACGTTCGTGTTCGGTCGGGTGTACTTACGAGTTCCTCTACGTGCAGGCCGGTTGACGGGTCCGACCGTCACGGCTCACGGCCGCCCCACACCCGCTTGTCGGCGACGAGTTCGACCGTCATCGGCGCGACGACGCGGATCCGACACGAGAGCCGCGGGTAGCCGAACCGGGCGGCGAGGCGGTCGTGCCAGTGGTCGGCGTCGGGCCCCTCGACGACCCGCACGCCGCAGGTGGCACACAGCCCGCGCCCGCCGCAGTTGAGTCGCTCCGTCGCCCGCGCGTACGGCGACAGGTCCACGTCGTCGCGCCGCTCGTCGGCGGCCAGCAGGGCGTCCCTCAGCATCGCCCCGTGCTCGACGCGGAGGAGCACCTCGCCGTCGGCGTGGCGAACGCGCACCGGAACCGCGTCGGCCGTGTCCCGTTCCGTCGTCACGGCCGGAGTGTCGGGACACAGGGGTAAAGCGGTCCCGGCGAGTCCGTCCCCTCCCGCGGTCCCGGGTGAACAGATACTTATGTCGAACGTGGTATTCTCCGGGTATGACTTCCGGAGCACTCGAAGAACACTCGGACGCCGGTCGCGACGACGCGGCGGTGGTCGACCGCCTCGCCGCGGCGGGCGAGCGCGAGCTGACCGTCGGCGGCGACCGACCGATCCGGATCTCCGCGGGGCACCGCCTGCTGCGCCACGACGGCAAGTGCAGTCGGCCGCACGGCCACAACTACGAGGTGACCGTCCGGATCGCCGGCGAACTCGGCCCCGAGGGCTGGGTCGTCGACAAGGGGGCGGTGACCGCCGTCATCGACGAGTGGGACCACCGCTTCCTCGTCGAGGCGGGCGACCCGCTCGTCGAGGGGTTCGCCGCCTCGGGCGACGAGGACGCGCTGGTCGTCCTCGACGCGCCCCCGACCGCCGAGGTGATGAGCGTCGTGCTGGAGGAGAAGCTCGCGGCGCGCCTCCCAGACCGCGTCTCCGCCGTGTCGGTCACGGTCGCCGAGACGAGCGAACTGTGTGCGGGCGGCGTCTGATCGATGCCCGTCACGAGCGACGTCGACCGCCCGGAGACCGCCCCCGACGGGCCGGCGCTGCCGGTCAACGAGCTGTTCGCCTCGCTGCAGGGCGAGGGGAAACTCGCCGGCGTCCCCAGCACGTTCGTCCGCACGAGCGGCTGTAACCTCCGCTGTTGGTTCTGCGACTCCTACCACACCTCGTGGGAGCCGACCCACGCGTGGCTGAGCGTGGCCGACGTCGTGAGCGAGGTGCACGCCCGCGACCCGTCCCACGTCGTCCTCACCGGCGGCGAGCCGACGATCCACGACGAGAGCTTCGAGCTGCTCCGCCGCCTCGGCGACGAGTACCACCTCACCGTCGAGACGAACGGCACCGTCGTGCCGCCGGCCGACGTCCCGATCGACCTCGCCAGCGTCAGCCCGAAGCTCGCCTCGTCGACGCCGACGCCCGAGCGCGCCCCCGACGGGGCCGACGCCGGCGACTGGGCCGAGCGCCACGAGGCGGCCCGCGTCGACGTCGACGCGCTCGCGACGCTGGTCGACCGCTACGACAGCCAGTTGAAGTTCGTCGTCACCGGCCGCGACGACGTGGCCGAGGTGGTCGACCTCGTCGAGCGGGTCCGCGCCGCCGCGTCCGTCCCCGTCCCCGACACCGACGTCCTCCTCATGCCCGAGGGCCGGACCCGCGAGCAGTTGGCCGGCACCCGCACGACCGTCGCGGAGTTGGCCGCCGAGTACGGCTTCCGGTACACGCCGCGCATCCACGTCGACCTGTGGAACGACGCCCCCGAGACCTGACCATGACCGACACGACACCCACCGAGTCCGCCGACCCGACCGTCCCGTCCGCCGACCGCGCCGCCGACTCCCGCGCCGACGGCGGCGACCGCCCCGGCGCGGTCGTGCTCGTCTCCGGCGGGATGGACTCCGCCACGACCGCCTACGAGGCCCGCGAGCGCGGGTACGACCTCCACTTCCTACACACCTCCTACGGACAGACCACCGAGTCGAAGGAGTTCGCCTGCGCGGAGGCGCTGCGCGACGAGATGGGCGTGGCCGACTTCCTCCACATCGAGACGGACCACCTCGCGCGCATCGGCGCCTCCTCGCTCACCGACGACTCGATGGCCGTCGCGGACGCCGACATGGACGCCGACGCCGACGAGATCCCCTCGTCGTACGTCCCGTTCCGGAACGCGAACCTGCTCTCGATGGCCGTCTCCTACGCCGAGGCGAACGGCTGCGAGGCGGTGTTCGTCGGCGCCCACTCGGAGGACTACGCCGGCTACCCCGACTGCCGCCCCGAGTTCTTCGCGGCGTTCGAGGCGATGGTCGACGTGGGGACCAAGCCCGAGACGAGTATCGACGTCGTCGTCCCGTTCGTCGAGGACTCGAAGACCGACATCGCCGAGCGCGGGACGGAACTGGGCGTCCCGTACGACCTGACGTGGAGCTGTTATCGGGACGAGGCGCCGGCGTGCGGCACCTGCGACTCGTGTGCCTTCCGGCTCCAGGCGTTCCAGCGCCTCGGCCTCGAGGACCCCATCGCGTACGAGGAGCGCCCCGACTACGCCGGCGACGACGACCCGACCGCCGACGCCTGACCGGCCGCGAACCCTTATCCCCGATCAGGGGGGCAAACGCCCCGTGACCTGACCGTCGCCCGCGGGCGTCCAGCGGTCGCGCGACGTACCGCCCGCGGTGCCGTCGTCCCTCGGGAGGACACCCAGCGTCGCCAGTCGGCCGATTCCACCGCGCTACCGCCGGAACCGCAAGGCCTTCCCGCGGACTCGCGTACGCGCAGACGTGTCGACGCTGGACGCGATCGACGCGCTCGAGGAGCGCGTCCCGCCGCTTGCCGGACTCGCCGTGGCCGTGTTGGCCGTCTCGACGAGCGCCATCCTCGTCGAGTGGAGCGGCGCGCCCAGCCTCGTGAAGGCGCTGTACCGCGTCGTGTTCACGATCGCGTTGTTGCTCCCCCTCGCGCTCGCGCGGCCGAGCGACCGCGCGGCGTTCCGCGACATCGGCGGCCGGGACCTGCTCCTCGCGGGCGCCGCCGGCGTCGCGCTCGCGGTCCACTTCGCCTCGTGGTTCGAGAGCCTCCGGTGGACGAGCGTCGCCGCCAGCGTGACGCTCGTGCAGGCGCAGCCGCTGTTCGTCGTGGTCGGCGCGTGGGCGCTGCTCGACGAACGGGTGGGACGCCGGACCGTCGTGGGGATCGGGGTCGCGCTCGCCGGGATGGCGCTGATGAGCGTCGGCGACGCCCTGCTGGGCGCCGGCGCCGCCGTCGCGGGGCCGGACCCCCTCCTCGGCAACGCGCTCGCCGTCGTCGGCGCCGCGACGGCCGGGGCGTACGTGCTCCTCGGCCGCTCGATCCGCCAGCGGCTCCCGCTGCTGCCGTACGTGATCGTGGTGTACGCGACGTGCGCGGTGACGCTGCTCGCGGCGACGCTGGTCCGGGGGCACCCCCTGTTCGCGTACCCCCTCGAGGAGTGGCTGCTGTTCCTCGCCATGGCCGCCGGCCCGGGCGTGTTCGGCCACACCGTGATCAACTGGGCGCTCGCCCACGTCGAGTCCAGCGTCGTGAGCGTCTCGCTACTCGGCGAGCCGGTCGGGAGCACCCTCCTCGCGGTGCTGCTGCTCGCGGAGGTGCCGTCGGCGGTCACGCTCGTCGGGGGCGCGGTGGTCCTCGCCGGCGTGGTGACGACGACGCGCGCCCGCGAGTCGTGACGCGCCGCCGCTACTCCAGCCGCTTGCGCGTCTCGCGGTGCCGGTAGCGGAACATGGGTTCGAACCCGACCCAGCCGAGCGGCGACGCCGCCCTGCCGAGCGAGCCGCCGGGGAGTTCGTACTCCACGCGGTCGTCGACGACGGTCGCGTCCTCGCCCGCGGCGTAGAACCGGTGGGTGTGGCGCCACGTGGGGAACGGTCCCTCCTCCATGGTGTCGACGAACTGCGCCTCGCCGTCGCCCGCCTCGCGCTCCCGGATGACGGAGGTCCACGGCTGGCGCGGGCCGACGCCGAACGGGCGCATGCTCATCTCGATCCGGCTCCCCGCCTCGAGCACCTCGGGGTCGTCCTCGCCGTCGGGGCCGACGATGCGGTCCACCCGGAGGTTCATGAAGTCGGGCGTCAGCGCTTCGAGCCCGTCGATACGCGAGTGGAACGCCCACACTTCGTCGAACGGCGCCGCGACTCGCACGCGGCGTCGGTACGTCGCCATACCTGACCGTGGGGCCGCGGGGGGAAACAGGCATCGGCGGCGGCGGGCCGTGCGCGGGGTCGCGGGGCGACGCTGGCACGACCGCGGCGGCGGTCACCGCGCGAGCGCGGCGGTCGCGACGGCGCCGACGACGGCGCCGGCCACGAACGCCGGGCGGTGGAGGGCGAACAGCGCCAGCGGGACCGCGGCGGCGACGGCGAACGCGGTCGCGAGGTTCGTCGGAGGGCGATACGGGTCGTCGTGCCGGCCGTGTGCCGGCGTTCGGGGAGACATCGTCGATCGTGTGCGGCGGCTCTCGTCGGTCGATACGGGGCACGTCGCCCCTCGGTGCTCCCATCAGCCGAGTCACACTTGAACGTGAGCCAGCCGTGTGAACACCCCCCGCGCGTACCGGCCACACAGGGGCGTATCGGTGGCTTTTACGACGACGCCCCCCGACTCGCCGGCCATGAGCGAGGACACCAACGAGTTCCGCACCGAGTCCGACAGCCTCGGCGACATGCAGGTGCCCGCCGACGCCTACTGGGGCGCACAGACCCAGCGCGCCGTCGAGAACTTCCCCATCAGCGGGGTCACCTTCGGGCGCCGGTTCGTCCGCGCGCTCGGCGTCGTGAAGAAGGCGGCCGCGCAGGCCAACCGCGACCTCGGTCACCTCGAGGCGGACACCGCCGCCGCCATCGTGGAGGCGGCCGACGAGGTCATCGCCGGCGACCACGACGACCAGTTCCCGGTCGACGTGTTCCAGACCGGCTCCGGCACCTCCTCGAACATGAACGCCAACGAGGTGATCGCCAACCGCGCCGCCGAGATCACCGGCGCCGAGGTCGGCGACCGCGTCATCCACCCCAACGACCACGTCAACTTCGGGCAGTCCAGCAACGACGTGATCCCGACGGCGATGCACGTCGCCGCGCTGGAAGCCGTCGAGAAGGACCTCATGCCCGCCCTCGAGGAGCTCCACGCGGCCCTCGAACAGAAGGAGGCGGAGTTCGACGGCGTCGTCAAGACCGGCCGCACCCACCTGCAGGACGCGACGCCCGTCCGGCTCGGTCAGGAGTTCGGCGGCTATCGCGCCCAGATCCAGAAGGGGATCAAGCGCGTCGGCGACGTGCGCTACCACCTCCGCGAGCTCGCCTTGGGCGGGACCGCCGTCGGGACCGGCCTCAACACCGACCCCGAGTTCCCCGAACTCGCCGCGGAGTACATCTCCGAGGAGACGAACACCCAGTTCCGCGAGGCGGACAACCACTTCGAGGCGCAGGCGGCCCACGACGCGATGTCGGAGGCCCACGGCGCCCTCCGCACCGTCGCCGGGAGTCTCAACAAGATCGCCAACGACCTGCGTCTGCTCGCCTCCGGCCCGCGCAACGGCCTCGGCGAGATCGAACAGCCCGAGAACCAGCCCGGCTCGTCGATCATGCCCGGGAAGATCAACCCCGTCGTCGCGGAGGCGGTGAACCAGGTCCACAAGCAGGTCGTCGGCAACGACGCCGCCGTCTCCGCGGGCGCCGCCGAGGGGCAGATCGACCTCAACCTCTACAAGCCGGTGCTGGCGCACAACTTCCTCCAGTCGACCGAGCTGTTGGCGAACGCCAGCGAGGTGTTCGGCGAGCGCTTCGTCGCCAAGCTGGAGGCCAACGAGGAGTACGCGGCCGAACGCGTCGAGCAGTCGATGGCGCTGGCGACGGCGCTCAACCCCGCCATCGGCTACGACAAGGCCAGCGAGGTCGCCAAGACCGCGCTCAAGGAGGGGAAGACCGTCCGCGAGGTCGTGCTGGAGAAGGGGTACCTCACGGAGGCCGAGGCCGACGAGGTGCTCGACCCCGAGGCGATGACCCACCGCGGCATCCTCGGCGAGGAGTAGGCGCCGCCGGTCCGACGCCGATCCCGATCAGGTCGCCCCCTCCTCCAACCGTTCGTACCGCTCCGCGAAGCTCGCCTCACAGGTCGGACAGCAGAAGTGGTACAGGGTGCCGCCGACCCGGGCGGCGACCCCCTCGCTCGTGACGCTGTTGCCGCACTCGGCACACTCGAGCGCGAACTCCGTCGCGCGGACGCTCGGCGTCCAGTCCACGTCCGACACGAGGTCGACGTCGTAGTCCTCGATGGCGTCGACCCCGACGACGGCGACGACCCAGTCGCCGACGGCCTCGTCCTCCACGCGGGCGTACGCCACCACGTCGCTGTCGGCGGTCGTGAACACGTGTTCGACGGCCTCGCTCCCGCGCAGCGCCTCGCGGACCTCGCCGGCGCCGCCGGGCGGCACGGCGAACCGGATGAGGACGGGGGTGCCCGCCCGCAGCGTCGACCGGTCGACGTCGATGGTGAACCGGCGGATCACGCCAGACTCCCGCAGTCGCGAGACGCGGTCCGACACCGCGGGGGCCGACAGGTCGACCGCCTCGCCGATGTCGCTGTAGGAGCGGCGACCGTCCGCCGCGAGCATCCGCAGGATCTCCATGTCCGTCTCGTCGAGGTCGCGCATCGTCCGTCGGTCGACGCCGCGCGTATTCAACCTACCCCGGGATCGAAGGCGAACGGGACGCTACCCGACAGCAACCAAAGCATACCGCGGTGCCGAGGCCGGATCGCTTCGCCCGGGGCGTCCACACCACGGATCCCGAACCCGCGTCACACCGTCCCGCGAGCGTGTGAATGTGCTAGCACACGACATACACCTCCCGGGGGTCGTACTGCCGCTCCGTCGACAGGTAAGTTCGCGTGATCGGGCGACAGCGTCGGGTCCGTTCCGTCGGGCCGCGGACCGACCGTTCGCGTCGTGTTGCTGGTCGAATACGTTCACGCTGTGGTCGGTCCCCGCTAGTTCGAAACCTAACGTGCGGTAACGCTTGCGTTGTCCGGGCTGTCCGACCGACGGCGGGACGCGATCCGTGCCCCGCCGCCCGGTCGGCCTTCGAACGTTCGATCGGCCGTGTTCGCGGCGTTGCGCCCCGTGAAAGACCGGTACGTTCAATTCCTCCCGCTCGAAGGGACGGATATGCCTCAGCTCACCGCGCGAGCGACCGGTCGAGACCTCCTGCGCTGCCGTCGATGCGGCGCGGAGTTCCCCGAGGGACAGGCGACTGAAGACGGCTGGCACTACACGTGTCCCGAGGAGGACTGCGAGGCGACCGGTATCGGCGAAGGCCTGAAGCGCGTCGACTGACGGCTCGGCCACACACGGCGGCCGACGGGGTGTCGTGGGGGCGCGCCCGACTCACACCCTTTTTCTCCCCGGCCGCCGCACGTCCGCGCAATGACCGAGCAGTCGTTCGACCCCGAGGACCTCGGCCTCGTCGCGGGGCTGGAGATCCACCAGCAACTCGACACCGCGACGAAGCTGTTCTGTGACTCGCCGACCCGGCTCCGCGAGCCCGAGGAGTCGACGCGGACGATCACCCGCTACCTCCACCCGACGAAGTCGGAGCTGGGCGAGATCGACGACGCCGCGCTGGAGGAGTCGCAGGTCGACCGCACGTTCGAGTACCTCGCGTACGACTCCACGTGTCTCGTCGAGGAGGACGACGAGCCGCCCCACGAGATGGACGGCGAGGCGCTCGACGTGGCGATGCAGATCGCCGACCTGCTCGACATGGCCGTCGTCGACCAGGCGCACGTGATGCGCAAGATCGTCATCGACGGGTCGAACACCTCCGGGTTCCAGCGCTCGACGCTGCTCGCACAGGAGGGCGAGATCGAGACGTCCGACGGCCCCGTCGGCATCGAGGACCTCATGCTCGAGGAGGAGTCGGCCAAGCGCGTCGCGGAGACCGACGAGGGCGTGCGCTACTCGCTGGACCGCCTCGGCATCCCGCTGGTCGAGATCGGCACGAAGCCGGACATCTCCACGCCCGCGCAGGCCCGCGAGGCCGCCCAGCGCATCGGGATGCTCCTGCGCTCGACGGGGAAGGTGAAGCGCGGGCTCGGCACGATCCGGCAGGACGTGAACGTCTCCATCGCCGAGGGCGCCCGCGTCGAGATCAAGGGCGTACAGGCGCTCGACCAGATCGACGAGATCGTCGAGACGGAGGTGCGCCGCCAGAAGGAACTGGTCGACATCGCCGCCGTCCTCGACGACCGCGACGCCGCGGTGGGCGAGCCGACGGACGTGACCGACGTGTTCGCCGACACCGACTCCGGCGTCATCGCGGGGGCGCTGAACTCGGGCGGCGAGGTCCACGCAGTACGGCTCGAGGGCTTCGACGGCGTCGTCGGGCGGGAGATCGCGCCGGACCGGCGCCTCGGCACCGAACTGTCCGACCACGCCAAGCGCCACGGGGCGGGCGGCATCTTCCACACGGACGAGCTCCCGGCGTACGGCGTCACCGCCGACGAGGTCGCGGCGCTGCGCGCGGCCGTCGACGCCGCCGACGGCGACGCGGTCGCGCTCGTCGCCGACGACCCCGAGACGGCCGCGTCGGCGATCGAGGCGGCCGCCGACCGCGCGGCCGTCGCCGTCGACGGCGTCCCCGAGGAGACGCGCGGCGCGAACGACGACGGGACGACGCGCTACCTCCGGCCGCTGCCGGGCGCGGCGCGGCTGTACCCCGAGACGGACGTGCCGCCGGTCGAGCCGGACCCCAGCGACGTGGAGACCCCCGAACTGCTCACGGAGAAGGTCGACCGCTACCGGTCCGAGCACGGGCTCGACGCCGGCCTCGCCGAGCAGGTCGCGTACGGCCGCCGGATGCCGCTGTTCGAGTCGGTCGTCGCCGACGGCGTCGCCCCCACGTTCGCGGCGACGACGCTGGAGTCGACGCTGACGGAACTGCGCCGCGACGACGTGCCCGTGGAGCGGCTGACGGACGACCACCTCCGCGAGGTGTTCGGGCTGGTCGAGTCGGGCGAGTTGGCGAAGGAGGGCGTCAACGACGTGCTCACCGTGCTCGCGGAGGACCCGTCGCTGTCGGCCGAAGCGGCCGTGGAGGAGGCCGGCCTCTCGGGCGTCGACGAGGAGGAGGTGCGCGTGGCCGTCGCCGAGGTCGTCGAGCGCAACGCCGACCAAGTGGAGGCCGAGGGGATGGGCGCGTTCTCCGGGCTGATGGGCGAGGCGATGGGCGCGCTGCGCGGGAAGGCCGACGGCGAGGTCGTCAGCGACGTGCTCCGCGAGGAGATCCGAAAGCGGGCGTGAGGCGGCCGCCCCCCGACGGCGCGTCCGCGGCGACGTGCCGTCGCTGGGACCGCGAGTATGAAGCTACTTGTCTCCGCACTCTGGAGAACCACCACTGACATGGCCGGTACCAGTTCGGACCCCGATCGCGACGACGGCCACGCCGCGCACGGCGGCGCCGAGGCGGTGCTCGCCGACCACTTCTCGACGGACGAGGTGTACCAGCGGGTGGTCGCCGACGCCGACCACGAGGTCACGTCCGGGACGCGGGAACTGTTCTTCAGCGCGCTGGCTGCGGGGTTCGCGATCACGGTGACGTTCCTGCTGTACGCCTCGGTGACGGCGACGGCCGACACGAAGTTCGTCGGCGTCCTGCTGTACCCGCTCGGGTTCGTCTACATCATCGTCGGCGGCTACCAGCTGTACACCGAGAACACGCTGCCGCCGGTGGCGCTGACGCTGGAGCGACTCGTCTCCGTCCCGACGCTGGTGCGCCACTGGCTGATCGTGCTCGCGGGGAACTTCCTCGGCGGCGGCCTCGGGGCGGTCGCGCTGGCGTACGGCGGCGTGTTCGACCCCGCGACCGCGTCGGTGGCCGCGGAGTTCGCGCGCAAGGGGATCGCCACCCCCGCGTCGGCGCTGTTCGTCAAGGCGGCGTTCGCGGGCCTGATCGTCGCCGGCGTCGTCTGGATCAACTTCGCGGTCCGGGACACCACCTCGCGGCTGCTCGTCGTCTACCTCGCGTTCCTCGCGATCCCGATGGGGAACCTCTACCACGTCGTGGTGTCGTTCACGGAGGTCGTGTACCTCGCGTTGACCGCCGGCGTCAACCCCGTCCCCGCGCTGGGCGGGTTCGTCCTCCCGGTGTTGCTGGGCAACACGCTCGGCGGCGTCGTCCTGGTGACCGTCGTCAACTACTACCAGACGTCCGACCGGCGCCTGCAGATCGAGCGGTTCAGCGACGTGCGCCGCCTGTCGCCGCGGGAGTGGCTGGTCGGGCCGCTGGCCGGGCGGTCGTACGTCCCCGTGATCGACACCGTCGAGGAGATCGTCCGCGACCCGGAGGCGTACCGCGTCATGGTGCCGATCGGCAACCCCCGGACGGAGTCGGGCGTCGTCGAACTCGCCTGCCGGCTGGCGAGCGCCCACCGGAAGGGGAAGGTCCACGTCGTCCACGTCGTGCAGGCGCCGCGGCGGTGGTCCGCCGACCCCGGCGACGACGAACAGGCGCGCATCCGGGCCGAGTCGAACCGCCTCCTGGCGGACGCGCGGGCGATCGGCGACCGACACGACGTCCACCTGGAGACGTCGACCGTCGTCACGCCGCGCTCGTTCGAGGAGGTGTTCACGCTCGCGCGCCGGACCAGCCCGGACCTCGTCGTGATGGACTGGGACCGGGAGGGGCTGTGGGGGTCGGCCCGCGCCGAGCGGGCGCTGGACGAACTCGCGAACCGGCTGCCGTGTGACTTCCTGATCGCCAACGACCGCGGCCTCGACCCGTCGCGGATCCTGTTGCCGACCGCCGGGGGGCCCGACTCCGACCTGAACGCCGAGGTGGTGCGGGCGCTCCAGACGGTCGCGAACGCGGAGGTCGAACTGCTCCACGTCGTCGCCGACGAGGCGGACGAGCCGGCCGGCCGGGCGTTCCTCCGCGACTGGGCCGCCGAACACGACCTGACGGACGTGTCGGTCACCGTCGCGTCCGGCGACGTGGAGTCGGCGATCGCCGCCGCCGCCGCCGACAGCACGATGCTGTTCATGGGCGCGACCGAACAGGGCCTGCTCTCGCGGCTCGTCCGGGACTCGCTACACCTCGACGTGGTCAACGACGTGGAGTGTTCGGTCCTGTTGGCCGAACGCCCGTCCGACCGGTCGCTCCGGCAGCGGCTGTTCGGGCCGCCCCTCAGGGACCGCCGGCCCGCGCGAGCCTACCGTGCCGACGGCGACGACGCCATCCGCGCCGAACCCGGCGACCGCGGCGACCCCGCCGACCCCGCCGAGGAGTGACCCGGGCGCGGCGCCCGCGGCGACCGCGGCGTCGCGGCGTTCGTCCCCACACCCGACCGGGATGGCCCGGCGCGCACGGGTCCGCTCCCGGTCCGCGGGCGCCCACCCACATCGTTAACCCCCACAGCCACCGAACACCGGGTAGTGCCGCACCAGGAGGAGCTCTCGAACCCGTACGGGATGGACACCGACTGCCAGCACTGTCCGGCGCTCGTCGACTGCCGCGAGCGAGTGGTCCACGGCTACGGCGACGCCGAGGCCGAGGTGGTGGTCCTCGGCGAGGCGCCGAGCGCCGGCGCCGAGCGCACGGGCGTCCCGTTCACGGGCGACGCGGCGGGCGAGCGGATCCAGCGGGTGCTCGGCGAGTTGGGCCTGTCGCGCTCCCCGCCCGACGCCGCCGAGCCCGACCTGCAGAACGTGTTCACCACCTACCTCACGCGCTGTCGCCACCCCGAGCGCCCCCCGAGCGACGAGGAGGTGCTACACTGCGACGCCTTCCTCACGGCGGAGGTGCGGATGATCAACCCCGAGTTGATCGTCCCGGTCGGCCAGCGGGCGCTGGAGGCGCTCGCCATCGAGTACACCACCCGCGCGCCCGACTCCTTCGACGCCGACGCCGAGCACGCCACCACCGTGCGCGGCCGCGGCTTCGAGCTGTTGCCGATGAGAGACCTCGCCGACCTCACCGACGCCGACGCCGACGCGTTCGTCGAGCACGTGCTGGAGAACGTCTTCTCGCGGGACTACCGCCAGACGAAGGGGCGGCGGAGCCGCTGACGGGCGGCGACCCGCCGCGCCGGCCGGCGGCCCCTACCAGTACCGCGTCTCCCACCGCGCGAGCGCCCCGCCGCGGCCCCACGCGACCGCGGCGACGGTCGCGACCGCGAGGAACGCCGCCGTCGCGAGCAGGCCGACGACGGGCACGCCCGCCGCGCCGACCCCGCCGACGAGCAGGAGGCCGACCGCGGCGACCGCGACCAGCACCGAACCGATCGAACCGAGGCGGACGAGCGTCGCCGTGATCTGCATACCGACCCCTCGGGCGGGGCGTTTGATAAACCCCTTTGGCGTGGCCGCCGAGTGGCCGGTATGACCGTCGTCGCCGTCCTCGCCGACCCCCCGCGCCCCGGACTCGTACTGTCGGACCTCGTCGAGACGACGCCGCTGTCGGCCGCCGACGCGGCGGCGTTGTACGCCGCGACGCTGAAGGACACGATGCGCGCCGTCGAGCGCTCCGGCGGCGACCTGCTGGTGAACGTCCGCCCCGACGACCTGCTCCCCGACGAACACGTCGACGACACGTCGAGCGAGGCCGAGTTGCGCGCGCTCGCCGGCGACGCGCTCGAGGACGTGACCGACGCGCGCTTCGAGCCGCAGGTGGGGTCGACGTTCTCCGCGCGGGCCGGCAACACCGCGACGCACCTGCTGCGCGAGGAGGGGGTCGACTCCGTCGCCGTGACGCGCGGGACGGCGCCGCTGCTCACGCGTCCGGTGGTCGACTCGGCGGCGATGAAACTGCGCCAACACCAGACCGTCCTCGGGCCGTCGACCCGCGGGCGCACCTACTACGCGGGCTTCACCGCGCCCGTCGACTACGCGGACGCCTTCGAGGGGCCCGAGCTGGAGACGCTCGTCGACCGTGCGAACGACGCCGGCCACGCCGTCGATTTCCTCCCGCTGCACGTCGGCGTCGAGACGGCCGCCGACCTCCGCGACCTCCTTCCCGTGTTGTGGGCCCGGATCGCCGCCGAACGGGTCGTGCCGGAGCACACCGCCACGTTCGTCCACGACCGCGGCCTCCGCGTCCGCGACGGCGCGGTCGTCCTCGACGGCTGACCCGCCCGCGGCGGGCGGCTACCGGCGACCGTCGTCCCCGCGGAGGTCGCGCCCGCCGTCCCCCACCACCTGTGCGGGCGACTCCGGCTCGGGGTCGACGGCGGCCCCCTCCCCGTCGGCCGCGGTTCGCCGCCGGCTAACCGACGGCTGCCCGTCGGCACCTCTGGATTCGGGTCCCCGGACGGCGGGGGCGCACCGAAGGGAACCGCTTTAGTCCGCGCCTGCGGTACTGCGGCACGTGGTGAGGTGGCAGAGTGGCCTATTGCGTCTGCCTTGAAAGCAGATGGCGCAAGCCTCCTGGGTTCGAATCCCAGCCTCACCGACTGCTTCACGACCCGCAGCCGCCGGGCCGTCAGTCGAGGGTTCGGCCGTCCCCGTGCAGCGCGGCCGCCACCCGGTCGGCCACGTAGCCGTGGCCGTCGCCGGTCGGGTGGACGCCGTCGACGGTCCGGTCGCGCCACGCCGACACCGGCCGGGCGAGCGGGACGTGCTCGGCGACGGTCCACGCGAGCAGGTCGTCGTACGCGAGCGAGCGCGCCGGCTGGACGTCGGCGAACGGGACCGCTCCGGGCCGATCCGACGGCAGCAACGGGACGAGCCCGACGAACAGGTGGCGGTCCACGGCGGGGTGGGCGTCGAGGCGACGGTCGAGGGCGCCCGCGGCGTCGCGGAAGGCGGCCGGGTCGACCCGCGGCGCCCCCTCGCGAAGTTGGGCGTCGTTGTGGCCGGCGTGGACGAGGACGGTCAGCGAGGGCTCGCTCGCGGTGCGCGCGACCGCGTCGGCGACGGTGGCCGCGAGGTCGGCGAGCGCGACGCCCGTCCGGGCGTGGACGGACACCGGCTCGTCCCGGTCGCCGTCGAGCAGCGGGGGGACGCGGTGGGGCCACGCGAGCGCGTCGCTCCGGTGGCCCAGCGGGACGCTGTCGCCGACGACGAGCAACACGGCGGGAGCCTCAGAACAGGTTGCCGGCGACGTAGCGCCACAGTCCGAGCGACACCGCGCCGACGACGAGGATGACGCCGGCGAACGTCGGGGCGACCCCGCCGTCGACGTACGGCGTCGCGCGCAGGAGGAGCCCGACGACGGCCGCCGGGACCCACGAGCGCACCGCCAGCGGGACCGACGCCTTCGCCGACTCGGCGGCGCCCGCGGAGTACGCGCCCACGAGCGGCGCGGCGACCGCCCAGCCGACGAGGAACGGCGCCGCCACCGCCAGCAGAGCGACCACGTCGCCGACCCCCGCCAGCGGGAACGGCACCGTCCCGTGCTGGAGCGTGCCGGCGTAGATGAACGCGACGATGACGAGCAGGTCGCCGACCGCCAGCGGGAGAGCGGCCGTGTCGACCCGGTTCGCGAGGAACGAGTCCGTACCCGAGTCCGTTGCCATACCGGGGTGTCCGTCCGATCCGGCTTAACGCCCCCGTTCCGCGTCGGCGTCCCCGCCCGCGTCCCCGGTCGCGCGCCCGGCGGCCGCGGGCGCGGCCTCGCCCGCCCCGGTCGCCTGCACGCCGACGACCGTGTAGCCGAACCCCGGGTCGACGACGTGGCCGCGCAGGCCGGCGTCGACGAGCAGGTCGGCCAGCTCCCGGTCGGCGAAGAACCGCGAGTCCATCCGGGCGAGCCCCTCGACGGCGACCAGCGCCCGGCCCCGCACCGTCCGGGGTCGAACTCCCGGACGACGACGACGCCGCCGGGCGCGAGCACGCGGGCCGCCTCCGCGAGCGCGCCGGGGACGTCCGGGAAGTGGTGGAGCGCGTCGGTGACGACGACGGCGTCGACGGCGCCGTCGCGGAGCGGGAGCCGGGCGGCGTCGGCGCGGACGCCGTCGACCCCCGCCTCGCGCGCCCGTCGGAGCATCCCCGCGGAGTAGTCGAACACGGTCGCCTCGACGCCGAGCTCGCCGAGGGTGCGGCTCGCGCGCCCCGTCCCCCGCCGAGGTCGACGACGCGCTCGACGGGGCGGTGGGCGAACGCGAGCCCCGCGCGGAGGTCCTCGGCGCGGACCGGCGGCATGAACACGTCGTACAGCGGGGCGATCCGGTCGAAGAAGCGCACGTCCCCGTGACCCAACATGGACGCCCCGACGCGCCCCACGACCGTAGCCGTGGCGCTGAAGCCCCGCGGCCGCGAAGGCGACGCGTGGAGTTCCGACTGCTCGGGTGGCCCGCGGACGACGTCCTCGTGCGCCTCGACCACCGCGCGTACGCCTACGCCGGCAAGTTCGCCATGTCGAGCACCGGCAAGGCCGTCGCGCTCGACGACGGGCAGCGGTTCCGGGTCCCCGACGAGCCGAAGCGCGAGTACGTCGCGCCCGTCGGCATCGTCGCGTTCAGCGAGGACCGCACCGACCCCGACGCGCTGTGGCTCCGCTACGTGAGCGTCCGCCGGGAGCGCCGCCGCGAGGGTGTCGGCCCGCGCCTCTGTGCGTTCGTCGTCGCCCGCGCCGCCGAGCGGGGGTACGAGCGCGTCCGCATCGCCGTCAACAACGCCTACAGCTACGAGGCGCTCCACAAGGTCGGGTTCGCGTGGACGGGTCGCGAGACGGGGATCGCCGAGTTGGTGCTGGAGCGCCCCGCGAGCGAGTCCGCGCGAGTCGACCCCGAGACGTACCGCGCGGGGCTCGACACCATCGCCGACCGCGACGACCTCGACGACGCGGAGCGCGCGTTCGTCCGCGAGAAGCGCGAGCGCGGCCCGCCGCCCGTGGACGACGCCGACCCGACGGCCTGAGCCGCGGGCGACGCCCGGCCGCGCACTCGACTCGGGAGCTTCAAACGCCGCCGGACCCAGACACCGACGATGGGAAACGCGGATCTCCGTGACATCGCGCACATCGAGGACGTCTCCTTCGACGACGTCTCCGGGGTCGTCGCGGTGGACGCGCACAACTGGCTGTACCGCTACCTCACGACGACGGTGAAGTTCACCAGCGAACACCGCTACACGACCGCCGACGGGAAGGAGGTCGCGAACCTCATCGGCATCGTGCAGGGGCTCCCGAAGTTCTTCGAGCACGACCTGACGCCCGTGTTCGTGTTCGACGGCGGCGTCACCGACCTCAAGGACGACGAGGTGGCGAAGCGCCGCGAAGCCCGCGAGCAGGCCGAACAGCGCCGGAAGGCGGCCGAGGAGCGCGGCGACTCCGTCGAGGCCGCCCGGCTCGAGGCGCGCACCCAGCGGCTCACGGACACGATCCACGAGACCTCCCGGGAGGTGTTGCGCCTGCTCGACGTGCCGGTCGTCGAGGCGCCCGCCGAGGGGGAAGCGCAGTGCGCCTACATGAACCGCGTCGGCGACGCCGACTACACGGGGAGCGAGGACTACGACACGATCCTGTTCGGCGGGCCGCTCACGCTGCGACAGCTCACCTCCTCGGGCGACCCGGAGCTGATGGACCTCGAGCGGACGCTCGCGGACCACGACCTCACCCAACAACAGCTCGTCGACGTGGCGATGCTGTGCGGCACGGACTTCAACGAGGGCGTGCGCGGCATCGGCCCCAAGACCGCCCTGAAGGCGGTGAAGGAGCACGGCGACCTGTTCGCCGTCCTCGACGCCCGCGACGCCGACATCCCCAACGCCGAGCGCGTCCGCGAGTTCTTCCGCTCCCCGCCGGTCACCGACGACTACGACATCGACACGCGGATCACGCCCGACGTGGACGCCGCCCGCGCGTACGTCGTCGACGAGTGGGAGGTCGACCCCGACGAGGTGGCGCGCGGCTTCGAGCGCATCGGCGACGCGCTCACCCAGACCGGGTTGGACGACTGGACCTGACGGCCACGCACGCGGCACGGGAGGCCGCCACACGCCGAGGGCCCCGCCATCGGTCGGATCCGATGGGATTAACACGTCCCGCGGGGTAGCAGAGAGTACGCTCGGTTGGTGTAGTCCGGCCAATCATGTTGGCCTTTCGAGCCGACGACATGGGTTCAAATCCCATACCGAGCACTTCTGTCGCACACCGCCGTCGCCGAGCGACCGCCACCGGTCACGTCGTGCGCCGCTCGCCGTCGTAGGCGTCGACCCAGTCGTCCACGGCGCCCGCCAGGACGCCGGTCGTGCTCCCCAGGTTGAGGATCCGGTAGCCCGCGTCCGCCTTCGCGTTCACGTCGTCCATCCCGAAGCCGAGGCCGCCGAGCGGCACGCCGGCGTCGAGCGTCTTCGACACGACCGTCTCGACGGCGTCCCGCACGTCGGGGTGGTCGAGTTCGCCGGGGTGGCCCAACGACACCGAGAGGTCGAACGGGCCGACGAACACGAACCCCAGCTCCGGAATGTCGAGGATGGCGTCGAGATCGTCGACCGCCGCGCGCGTCTCGACGGTCGTCCCGATCAGCGTCTCGCGGTCCTCGCGGGCGACGTAGTCGTCGACGGTCCCCCACCGACTCGCGCGCGGCGAGGCGAGCCCCCGGTCCCCGGGGACCCCGTCGACGCGGAACCGCGCCGACCGCACGGCCCGGGCGACCTCGTGGGCGGACTCGATGCGCGGGAGGAACAGCGACCGAACGCCGAGGTCGAGGCACTTCCGCACGGTCGCCGGCCGCGCGTCGGGTGTCCGGACGAGCAGGTCGATCCCCGTGCGTTCGGCCGCGCGGAGGAGGTGTTCGAGGTGGGGGCCGTCGGGACTCGGGCCGCCGTGTTCGAGGTCGATCCACACGAAGTCCAGACCGAGGTCGCCGAACAACTCCACGAGGGTCGGGCTGTACGTCGTGTCGAGCACGCCGAGGGCGACGGCGTCGTCGTCGATGCGCTCCCGGATCGTCCGCGGGGCGGTTGTCGTGGCCATACGCCCGCGTCGTCGCCGGGGGCGCTAAACCCCGGTCACGACTCCCGCCGACCGGTGAACTGCCAGCGGCGCCGGAGTGGGGCGGGCTGTCACCGGAGCTTCCGGTAGCTCTCCTCCAGATCGATCATCGGCTCCGGGTAGTCCATCCCCAACTGCACGCCGTACTCGGCCTGCTCGGCCTCGGTCAGCTCCCACGGCTCGTGCACCTTGCCGGGCGGGACCTCCGACAGCTCCGGGAGCCAGTGGTTCACGTACTCGCCCGCGCCGTCGTACTTCGACGCCTGTTTGAGGATGTCGAAGTAGCGGTCGCGGTTGTCGTTGCCGACGCCCGCGATGTACGCCCAGTTGCCGTAGTTCGACGCGGGGTCGTAGTCGACCAACTGCGTCTCGAAGTACGCCGCCCCGCGGCGCCAGTCGAGCCGGAGGTTGTTCGCGAGGAACGAGGCGGCGTTCTGGCGCGCGCGGTTGCTCTGGTAGCCCGTCGCGTTCAGCTCCCGCATCGCCGCGTCGACGAACGGGATGCCGGTCTCGCCGGCGGCCCAGCGCTCGAACTGCTCGTCGTCCTCGCGCCAGTGGATGTCGTCGCGGCCGCGGATGCCGCCCCGCCCGAAGAAGTCGGTGCCGTGCTTGGCGAACTGGAACTGGAAGAAGTCACGCCAGATCAACTCGAACAGGAGCCAGTACGTCGAGTCGTTCGCGACCCGCTCGCGCTCGTAGCGCTTCACCTCGCGGCGAACCCGCCGCGGCGACAGACAGCCCTCGTTGAGCCACGCCGACAGCTTCGAGGAGAACCCCTGCCCCAGCAGGCCGTTGCGCGTCTGTTTGTACTCGCGCAGGCGGTCCTCCTCGAACAGGTAGCGGTCGAGGCGGTCCAGTCCCGCCGACTCGCCCCCCTCGAAGCCGACCGCCCCGCGGTCGTCGTGGTCGGTGTCGTCGACGCCCAGATCCGCGTTCGACGGGATCGAGCCGGCGCCGACGGCGTCGACCGGTGCCCCCGGCAGGGTCGGGTCGGGGAGCGGCTCCCGGACCTTCGCATCGTTCTCGACGGTCTCGCGGAAACTGGTGTAGGTGTCGGAGATGTCGGTGTACTCGACGGGGAGGTCGTTCAGGTGGTACAGCGTGTGCGTCCAGTGGCGAGCGGGGGTGACGCCGAGCCCGCGGAGCCGGTTCCGGACGGCGTTCTCGACGCCGGCCTCCTCGGCCGTCGGGAGCGTCTGGAAGTGCACGACGTCGGCGTCGACCGCCTTCGCGACCGCCGGGACGACCACCTCCGGGCGCTCGTGGCGGACCACGAGGTCCGACCCGCGCTCGCGCAGGCGCTCGCGGAGGTCGGCGACCGCCTCGCGGCGGAAGCGGGTGCGGTGGGCGCCGGTCTTCTCGAAGCGGAAGGAGCTCCGGCCGCCGAACTCGCGTTCGCCGTACTCGCGGGGGTCGAACGCGTACACCGGGAGCACCGCGTCGGCGTCACACGCCTCCAGCAACGCCTCGTTGTCGTGGACCCGCAGGTCGCGTCTGAACCAGACTACCGCCGTGTCGTCGGCCATCGTCCCGGCTACGGCCGGGACGGACTTCAACGCGTTCGCCGTCGGGACGACAACCCGCCGGCCGTACCGGACGGCCGGACGCGGGCCGGCGGCGCCGGCTCAGGCCAGCCACTCGTCGGGCTTGGTGTCGTAGTCGGCGTCGGCGGCCGCGATCCGGTCGGCCAACGCCGGCTCCAGTTCGTGGCGTTCCACCTGGTCGCCGTCGTAGCGCAGGCGGATCGCCGCCTCCTCGCCGCGGGGCTCGCGGCCGCGCCGGCGCGCGACCTCCAGCTCGTGGTCGTCGTACTCGGTGACGACCGTCGCGAGGTTCACCGGGCGCCCCCACAGCTCGAACACCCGCTCCAGCGTCTTCGTCGCCTTCGGGAGGTCGAGCGCGACGCCGTTGTACCGGTGGCCGAGCAGGAGTTCGCCGCGGTTGTCGTAGTTGCCGTCGTACACCGCGATGGTGGGTTTCCCGAAGTTGGTGAACCGCAACAGGAGCTTCTTCTTCACGTCGTCGGGGTCGACGCTGGCGACGCGGTAGCCGCCGGCCGCGTGGGAGTACTCGTAGGTGAAGTAGTTCCCCTCGACGACGAACTCCTCGGTGAGGAACTCGTCGATGAACGTCACGTCGTTGTGGCTCTCGCGCACCTCGCGCATGCGCTCCCAGCCGGCGCCGTAGTCGACGTCCGCCAGCGCCGTCTCCACGTCGGGGTACACCTCGTCGTCGAACATGTACCGGGCGAGCCGCTCCAGCTCCGAACGCCCCACGCGCTGGAGGAAGCCGCGGTTGGCGGGCTTCGACAGCGAGAAGTGCCGCTCGCACAGCCCCTCGTAGGTGAGCACCGCCCACGGGTACGCGTCGGCGTCGAGGTCGCCGACCAGCGCCCGCTCGAGCGCGTCGGCGTCGACGCGCGGGTCCTCGGGGTCGAGGTGCTCGAGGGTGTCGGCGGTGAGCCCGGCGATCGCCGGGTCCGGCTCCAGCAGGTCCGCGACCGCGTCGAAGTCGACCACGTCGTGGAGGGTGCGCCACGTGACGCCCTCGACGCGCAGGAGCTTGTCGACGACCTCCCGGCGGTTCGCCGTGTTCTCGACGTACTGCCAGATGGCGAGCCCCAGCGCGTAGGGGTTGAGCCCGGGCGAGCCGAGCACGCGGCTCATGTGGTCGGCGTAGGTGACGAACTCGTCGTCGCCGGCGAAGCGCTCGTCGCCCATCATCAGCGACTCCCAGTAGCTGGCCCACCCCTCGTTCATCACCTTCGTCAGCTTCTGGGGCGCGAAGTAGTACGACTCGCGGCGCAACAGCTCGATCACGTCGTCCATCCACGGCTCGCGGTCGACGGCCTTCCCCTCCTCGGCGTCGAACCGCTTGCCGTGCTCGCGGAGGTACCGCACCACGTCGAGGCGCGGCTCGGGGAGGTGTTCGCCCTCCCGTTGGGCGTCGATCCACTCGTCGTCGAACACCTGGTCGCGCACCTCCGCCGACAGACCGAGGCGGTCGAGGCGCTCCTCGATGTCGACGAGGTCGGCGTCGGCGTCCTCGACGCCGCGCTCGGCGGCCAGCGCCCGGTGCTGGTCGATGGTGTCCTCGACGCACAGCACGGCGTCGATCAGCCGCTCGACGTCGCCGCGGTCGACCTCGGGGTCGTCCACGTAGCTCGCGATGGCGTCGGCGTGGCGCTCCAGCATCGCGGCGGCGTTCGGCTCCTCGCGGTCGCCGGCGAAGCGGCCGAACCACTCGTTGTTGCGGAAGAAGTCCGCGTGCGCCTCGACGTGCGTGATGACGGCCTTCTGGTCGGCGTCCGTGTTCGACTCCTGCAGGAACGCGTGGCAGGGGTTGTCGTTGTTGACGATCTCGAACGCCTTCCCCATCCCGAACGTGTCCTGCTTGCGCTGGCGGTCGTACTTCATCCCCCACCGCCAGTGCGGGTACCGCGTCTGGAACCCGTCGTAGGCGATGAGTCGGTTCATCTCCTCGTGTGTCACGACCCAGTAGCGCACCGGGTACGGGCGGAGGCCCAGCTTCTCGGCGAGCTCCCTCGCCTTCTCGGCCGGCTCCTCCAGCCCGGCGGCGACGCGCCGGGTCGCGACTCTGTCGTCGTGGATCATGTCAGGTGCCCTCCGTCGAGAGGATCTTCCGGATCGCGTCGGGGACGTCCTCGGGCCCGGCGACGCGGGCGACCACGACGTTGTCGCGGTCGGCCAACTCGCGCTCCACCTCCTCGGCGTGGGTGGCGTTGATCGTGTTGCCGCCCGGCTGGGTCTCCACGTACGCGTGGAGGTTCGCCGGGATCTCGCGCATCAGCGGCACGACGTTCTCGACGGTGTCGTTGCTGGAGTTCTCGGAGTCGCCGGCGGCGAACACGTAGCGGTTCCACTCGCTCCACGGGTACTCCTCGAGGATCTCCGCGGCCAGCGCGTACGCGCTGGAGATGCGGGTGCCGCCGCCCGAGCGGATGCCGAAGAACTCCCCGCGCTCGACCTCCCACGCGTCGGCGTCGTGGGCGACGTAGCGGAACTCCGCCTCGTCGTACTTCCCGGTGAGGTACCAGTCCAGCGGCGTGAACGTGCGCTCGACGAGCTCGCGCTTCGTCTTGCGCATCGAGCCGGACACGTCGCGGATGTTGACGACGACGACGTTCTTCTGCTTCTTCTCGATCACCTCGGGCTGGCGGTAGCGCTCGTCCTCGCGGCGGAACGGCACGTCGCGCAGGCCGTCCCGGCGGATCCGGGCGCTCACCGTCTCCCGCTCGACGCGGTCGGCGAAGTCGTCGAAGTCGGCGTACTCGTCCATCGCGACCCCCTCGGCGGCCAGCTCGTCGTACGCGTCGCGGATCCACGCCAACGAGACGAGCACGTTGTCGGCGCGGCAGAACTCGAACACGTCGCGCGCGTCGGCGCCGGCGACGCGACACGCCTCGCGCACGTACCCCTCGTCGAAGTCGGTCGCGAGCTTGCGCTTGAGGCCGCGCTTGAACAGCTGCTCGAAGTCGAGCGTGGAGTTGGGCCCCGCCCGCGTCAGCTCGGTGAAGTCGCCCTCCACCTCCTCGACGACGCGCTTGCCCTTCGGCTCGAGGTCGAGCCCCAGTTCCTCGTCGAGCTCCTGGGCGAACTCCTCGGGGTCCATCTCGTAGTAGTCGTGCTCGCCGCCCTCCTCGCCGGGGTCGCCGTCCTCGTCGCCGTCGCCGTCGGCGTCCCCGGGGTCGCCGGGCACGTCGACGGGCTGGCCCGGCTGGGGCGTGCCGCCCTGTCCTTGGCCGACGCCCCCCATGTCGCGCTGGCTGTACTCGAAGCTCGGCAGGTCGACGAGCTTCACCGGGATGCGGACCCGGTCGCGCGAGGAGCCCGAGAGGTCGCCCTCGCGGATGAACTCCGCCAGGTCGGGGCGGCGCCGGTCGCCGATCTCCCGGAACCGTTCGAGGTCCTCCCTCAGTCCCATCCGCCCTTCACCTCGCGCATCACGTGTCTGCTGGCAAGCTCGGCCGACGCCTCGCTGTACCCCTGTTCGGTGGTCATGTGGTCGATGGTGCGCGCCTTCACGCGCGCCGTCTCGGTGTCGGCCGGCGGGTCGTCCCACTGGCCGGGGTCGAGGTCCTCGTAGATGCGGCGGACGTCCTCCCACGAGTGCGCCTCCAACACCGCCCGGATGACGGGCACCGTCGAGAGGTCGACGTCCGCCACCGAGAAGTCCTCGTCGCGGTGCTCCCACGCGTAGCGGTTCAGCGCCGTGATCACGGTGTCGCGGCGGAACGTCTCGACGGCCTCTTCGGGCTCGTTGCCCGCGTAGTCGTCGGCGTCGAACCGGCCGAGGTGCTCCGTCTCGAACACCTTCATCAACAGCGGGTCGGGGTCGACCGCGCCGCGGTCGGTGGCGACCTGCTCGTCGGCGTCCCACGCGAACACGTGTTCGACGTACTCCTCGACGGTCTCCTCGGCGACGCCCTTGTCCGCGAGCACGGCGTCGAGCACGTCCGCCTCCTGGAGGTCGAACACGTGGGCCTTCACCGTCGCCAGCCGGCTCTCGTACTCGGCGATCTCCGCGCGCGAGAACACCGGCGCCGTCGCCAGCCCCTCGGCCATCGCGTGGAGCACGTCCTCGGGCGTGAGCACGTCCTCGACGCGCAACTCGGGGTGGACGCGGTCGGTCTCGTCGTGGAGCAGGTCGGCGATCGTGTCGCGGGTGTACGTGACCGGGATGCCGTGGCGGCCGTCCTCGCCGTCGAACTCGTACTCGTCGGCGGCGACGCGCTCCTCGCCGTCGCGGACGAACCCGCGGTCGAACAGCAGCGCCTTGTCGACGAGCCCCACCGAGTTGGGGAGGTCCTCGGCGTCGAGCCGGGTGACGACGGCGTACGTCGCCGCCGCCTCCAGCGCGTGGGGCGCGAGTTCGCGGTCGCGCATCCGCCCGCGCTCGTCGCGCATCCGCACCGTCAGCGGGCGCGCCATCCGCTCGCGCAGGCGCTCGTGTTCCGTCTCCGGGTCGGGCGCGTCGACGAGGTCGGCCCACACGGTCGTCTCGTCGGTCAGCTCCCGGTGGATCAGCTCCGTCTCCAGGGAGACGCTGGTGAGGTAGCGGAACTCGTGGCGGTCGAGCCGGCGCTTGAGCGCCTTCAGCGGGTCGCGGTCGTTGCGGTCGGCGAACTGCTCCAACTCCGCGTCCAGATCCGGGTTCGAGATGACGACCAACTGCGTGTCCAGGTCCATCCCGATCCCCTTGTCGAGCTTCACGCGCTTCTCGTCGGGGACGTTCAACAGCTTGCGCAGCAGGTCCGCGTGCTGGCTGGCGTCCTCGACGACGGTGACGAGGCCGTTCCCCTGCGAGAGCACGCCGTCGTAGCTGAACGCGCGCGGGTCCTTGCGGCCCCGGGAGTTGAGCTCCCGGAGCATCCCGGGCATCCACGAGCCGACGAGCCGCTCCTTCGGCGAGCCGTCGTCCTCCGCGTGGAGGACGCCGATGCCCGCGCCCACGTCGACGACGTAGTTCTTCACGCGCAGGTGCCGGCGGTCGGTCGTCGCCGAGAACAGGTCCCGGCGGCCCGCGCGGCGGTAGCGCTCCTCGAGGATGTCGAACGCCTCGCGGCTGAACGGGTCCAGGTCCGACTCCGCGCGGACCGGGATGTGGTCGCCGTGCGTCTCGTTGAGCGCCGCGACCAACTCGTCGCGCACCTCGTCGGGGAACACCGACAGCGGGTTCGACTGCACCGGCGACTCGTACCAGTCGTCGTCGGTGTCCTCCTCGGCCGCGTAGCTGAGCCCCCGCTCCTCGTCGCGGGCGGCGATGTTCCACTCGACGGTGTAGCGACGCCCGGCCTCCGTCTTCGAGTACGCCCGCAGGCCGTTGATCAGACACCGCTTCAGCTCGGACTTGCCCGTGGCGGTGGGGCCGTCGAACCAGTGGATCTTCTCCTCTTTCCCGCGGCCGGCGGCGACCGTGCGGAGGTCGTCGACGAAGGCGTTGAGCACGCCCGTGTTGCCGAGGACCGCGTGTTCGCCGTCGTTGGCGGGGTCGTCGAAGAAGCGGTAGCGCTCGCGCTCGACGCCCTCCTCGACGACCGTGCGGGTGCCCATCGACTCGACGGCCGACAGGAGGTACTTGGCGGCGTGGCTGGCGACGCCCGGGCGCTCGAACGCCAGGTCCACGAACTCCGCCAGCGACCGGGGCGGCTCGTAGGCCCCCTCCAGCGCTTCGTCGGCGCGCGCGAGGTAGTCGGTCATCTCAGTCCTCGAGCTCGCTCTTGGCGACCTCCGCGCCGGCGAACTCCAGCACCTCGCGGGCGCCGTCCTCGGAGTAGCCCTGCTCGGTCAGGGCGTCGACCCACGCCGAGCGCTCGTCGTCGTCCAACTCGCCGGCCGACACCAGCGCGGAGAAGTTGATGTTGTGTTTCTTGTCCTCCCACAGCTTGCGCTCCAGCGCGCGGCGGAGCCGGTCGTTGTTCTGCGGGTCGAAGCTCGACCCCTCGCGGGCGCGCCGGGAGACCCAGTTGGCGACCTCCTGGCGGAAGTCGTCCTTGCGGTCGCCCGGCACCTCCAGCTTCTCCTCGACCGAGCGCAGGAACGTCTCGTCGGGCTCCTGCTCGCGGCCCGTGAGGTCGTCCTCGACGGTCGTGTCGTCGATGTACGCCATCACGTGGTCCATGTACTTCTCGCCCTGCCGGCGGATCTCGTCGAGGTCGTACGCGAGCGCGTGGCGGACGTCCTCGATGGCGCGCTCCTTGTACTCCTCGCGGACGAGTTCGAGGTAGCGGTGGTACGTGTCGAGCTTCTCCTCGGGGATCGAGCCGTGGTTCTCGAGGTTGTTCTCGAAGTGCTTGAACACCGCCAGCGGGGAGAGGTACCCCCGGCCGCGGTGCCTGGAGTCCATGATCGCCTCGGCGATCTCGTCGCCGACGAAGCGGGCGGAGACGCCCTCCATCCCCTCGGCGATGTCGGCGACCTGGTCGCCGTTCTCGCGGAGTTTGCGCTCGTCGATCTCGTCGGTCTCGTCGATCTCGCCGTTGTACGCCTTCACCTTCTGGATGAGCGACACCGACTCGTCGGTGGGCTCCTCCAGCCGGGTGAGCACGCCGAACAGCCCCGCCATCTCCATGGCGTGGGGCTCGATGTGGATGTCGGGCACGTCGGCGTTGCGGAGCATCTTCCGGTAGATCTCCGCCTCCTGCTCGTACTCGAGGACGTACGGGTAGTCGATCCGCTTGGTGCGGTCGTTGAACGCCTCCATCTTCTCGTCGCCCTTCTTGTCCCGGTACTCGGGCATGTTCGTCCGGCCGACGATCACCTGGTCGATGTCGATGCGGGGGTTGTTGCGCGGCTTGATCGTCTGCTCTTGACTGGCGTGGAGGAAGTCGTACAGGAACTCCCGCTGGAGCTTCAGCAGCTCCTCGCCGGAGAAGATGCCGCGGTTGGCGTTGCAGAACGCCCCCGCGTAGTCGAACGCGCGGGGGTCGTTCTCGCCGTACACCGCGAGCTTCGAGTAGTTGACGTCGCCCGTCAGCTCCGTCTCGTCTTGGTTCTTCTTGTCCTTCGGCTCGAACGTCTCGATGCAGCGGCGCTGGTTCTCGTCGGCGACGAGCCGCACGACCTCGACGTGGTTCTCCAGCACCTGCTGGAGGTCGTCCTCGTAGTGGGCGAGCAGTTCGTCCATGTAGAAGCCCGACGCCGGGTCGAGGCTCTGCTCGTTGCGGATCGTGTACGGCGCGTCGAGCGCCTCGTTCATCGCCGCTATCACCTCGTCGCGCTGCTCCTGCGGGAGCAACACGAGCGGGTCCTGGTTCATCGCCGACCGGACGGTGTCGTCGGCGGGGTCCTGGTCCTCGATCACCGAGCACAGGTCCGTCCACCGGAACGTGTACATCCGGCCCGCGTCGGAGCGCGTGTAGTCCTCGAAGTAGCGCCGGACGAGCCAGTCGAAGTGGCTCTTGCCCGACCCCACCGGCCCGAGCAGCAGTTTGATCCGCTTCTCGGGCCCGAGGCCGCGCGCCCCGGACTTCACCTTGTTCACGAACTCGTGGATGGACTCGTGGACCTCCCGGCCGTAGAACGTGTTCTCGCCGTCGTGGAGCGGGTCCTCCGAGGCGAGCAGGTACTCGACGACGCCGGCGTCCTCGTCGTAGCGCGTCCCGTAGTGGTCGAACATGTCGGCGACGCGCTGGTGGGCGTTGCGCGCGACGCGCGGGTCCGCCACCACCTCCTCGAGGTACCACGCGAAGGGCTTCGCCTCCCGGAGGTCCTCGGGGACCGACCGCCGGTACTTCTCGCTCAGTTCCGCGAGCGTGTGCGTGCTCGCCACCTCCCCTGGTGCGGTATGATCCGCGTTCTCTGTCTGGTCGCTCATGTGTGGGCCACGTCTGCGGGGACGACCGCGACGGTGCCGCTCGTGGGCTCCCGGGAGGCGTGCGGACGCCCGCCCCGTCGGCGCGCCTCTCGGCAGCCGCGGAACCGTCATGTCTTACCATACCACACAACCGCTGCGCGACCGGCGTGGGCGTCGTCTCCAACAGAACTCGTCGTGAGGGCGATCGGTGGGGGTCGCTGCCTCCGTCCCGTGGTCGGACCGAGACTGTAATGTTGTGGTAGGTGTTAACACAGATAAGCGTGTCGGCGACGCCTGCCGGTACCGACGCCCGGTAGCCTCGTCCGAGCCGCCGGCAACCCGCCCCTTCGACGCCCGTAGGCGGTGGATAGCCGTCGGCGGGGCGCCGAGCGTGGCGCCTAAGCCCGCGGCCGCGCTATCGAGCGGTATGACCGACGAACACGGCGAGACCGGCGACGACGCGGCCGCCGAACCGGACGGGTGGGCCGACGGGGCGGACGTCTCGGTCGACCCGAGCGCCCTCGGCGACGGCTGGCGCGTGTGGAACGAGGAGCCGGGCGGGCGAGCCATCGTCGTCTACCGGCCGGACGTGTTCGACGCCGACCGCTTCCCGGCGCCGTGTCTCCCGACGGTGTACCTGACGAACGGCTCGCGGCGCGCGCGACCGGGCTCGGGCCAGTACCGGACCGACGAGTGGCACGTCACGCTGTTCTTAGAGCCGGAGGTGGAGGCGGAGTCGCGGACGTTCGACGAGCGGGCTGCGGCCGTCGACGGGGTCGCCGACGTGACGAGCCGGTTCGCGGCGGGCGCGATCGACTACCGCGGCGCCTACCAGGTGCCGCGGGAGGCGTACCTCGACGAACTCGACGCGCTCGTCCGGGGCGACTGACCCGGGTCGCGACGGGCGCGCCGGCGACGGCGTTAACTCCGGGGACCGGGTAGCCGAGGGCATGTCAACCGTCACGCTCGTCGGCACCGCGCTCGCGGAGGAGGGGACCGAGTTCGTCTTCCACGGCGCCGCGAGCGCCTGCGACGGCTGTCCGTACCGCGGCCAGTGCCTCAACCTCGCCGAGGGGCGGCGCTACCGCGTCACGGGCGTCCGCGACAACACGCAGGCGCTCGACTGCGCGGTCCACGCCGAGGGGACCGTCCGCGCCGTCGAGGTCGAGCCCGCGACCATCTCCGCGAACGTCGCCTCCCGGGGCGCGTACGCCGGCTCGCGGGCGTCGCTGGAGGGGCCGTGTCCCCACGTCGACTGTCCGAGCCACGAACTGTGCGAGCCGCTCGGCGCCGACTTCGACGCGGAGTACCGCATCGCCTCCGTCGACGGCGACCCGCCCCACGAGGTGTGTCACCTCGACCGGACGCTGACGACGGTGACGTTCGAGGCCGAGGACGGGGCGTAGGCCGACCCGTCGGGTACTCTCCCGACCGAAGACTTACCACGCCGCGTTCGGTACGCGCCGCCGATGCGCCCTCCCCGTCTCGCCGTCCTCCTGTCGCTGTGTCTCCTGCTCGCCGGCTGTGGCGGCGTGACCGACACCGGCGGCCCCGACGCCCGGACCGTCAACCCCGCGCTCGACGACACGCCGACCGCCTCGCCGACGCCGACGGCGTCGGCACTTCCGCGGGGGGTCACGGCCGACGGCGTCGACACGCGGGCGGTGACGGCCGCCCACGAGGACGCGCTCGACGGCCGGTCGGTGACGGTCGAGGTGTCGCGCACCCGGACGCACACGAACGGCTCCGTCCTGCTCGACACGGTCGTCCGGTCGTACGCGGCTCCCCCCGAGCAGTTCCTCGTGTCGGAGGCCGAGGAGACGCCGTACCGGCTGGCCGACGGCGACTCCGTCAACCGTACGCTGTGGCGCAACGACACCGTCTCCGTCCGTCGCGTGGGCGACGACGGCGCGGGCACCGTCGTTCACGACACCGACGTCCCCCGTCAGCGGGCGTTCAGCCCGACGGGCGCCGCCGAGATCCGCGAGATCCTCGGCCCGTACAGCCTGGTGTACTCGGGAGCCACGACGCGGAACGGGACGGTTCACCACCGGCTCACCGAGGCCGACGCCGGCCAGCCGTCGGTCCCGCTGCGCTCGAACGTCTCGGTGCTGGTCGTCGTCACCGACGAGGGCGTCATCGAACGCGCGACCGTCCGCTACCGGACGACCGAGTACGGCGAGCCGATGTCGGTGACCGTCGACGTCCGGGTGTCGAACGTCTCGGCGACGACCGTGCCGCGGCCGCCGTGGGTCGACGCCGCGCTCGCGAACGAGACCGGGTCGTGAGCGCCGCGCGTCACTCGTCGGCGTCCGGCGTCCGCGTCCCGCTGGCGTTGACCGCGGCCAGCTCGTCGGTGTCGAGTTCGCGCATCGGGTCCGGGAGCGCGGCGGCGGCCTCGTCGAGGGCGGCCATCGCCTCGCGGACCGCCGCCGACTGCGGGCCGTCGCCGAGGTTGAGCAGCCGGAGGTAGCCGCGCGCGAGCGCCGTGTACACGCCCGCCTCCGCGAGGTACGAACAGCCGAGCATGTTCGCCCAGACGTGCCCCGGGCGGTTCACCGTCCGGTGGAACGCGTACGGCTCGCCGAGGCCGCCCTCGACCGCCGCGACCGCCAGCGACGACAGCCGCGCCTTCGCCTCGCACCACGCCGCGAGGTGGTCGCCCCAGTAGCCGCGCAGCCGGTCGGCGTCGTACGCGAGGTCGATGTCGTAGCCGAGCGCGTCGAGCCCGCGGGCCTCCAGCGCGTCCGCCACGTCCGCGCCGGCGGCGACCGGGTCGGCGTCGGTGCCGCAGACGACCCGCAGCGTCGGCACCTCGTAGCGACCCGCGGCGTCCCAAAACGAGTGGAACCACAGCGACACCGACCCGCGGTCCGTCGCCTCCCGCATCGCGGGCGCGACGACCCGGGTGAGCACGCGATGTTTCCCGGCGAGCGTCCCGTCCGTCTCGGCCGCGAGGTCCCGCCACGGCACCGCGACCGCGAGGTACTCCATGGTCGTCGATGGGCGGCCACGCCCGATAAAGGTCGCCGCGGCCGCGGCCGCCGCCCCGGGTCGCGGCACCGACACCGTTTTTCCCCCGCACCCGTCCCTTCGGGTAGTGAACGTTCGCGGTCCCCTCCTCGACGTCGGCGAGGTCCGGCAGGTGAGCACGCGCTACGGCGAGCGCGACCTCGCCGAGTTGACGCTCCGGCCGGACGGCGGCGCGGGCGACCCGGTCACCGTCACCCTCTGGGGGAAGTGGACCCACACCGCCGAGCACGCCGAGGAGGGGATGGAACTGCTCGTCACGGACGCCGAGCGCGACGACTACGGCGACCGCGAGGGGTACACCACCTCCCAGGAGTCGTACGTCGTCCTCGAACCCGACTTCCTCGTCGACGTGACCGACATCCGCTCGTGGGTGCAGTGCCCGCGGATGTACTACCTGAACAAGCTCTCGGGTATCCCGCTCAACTACCCCGTGGTGAAGGGGACGGTCGTCCACGAGGTGTTCGGCGACCTGCTGCGCGGCGTCGACCTCGAGGACTCCATCGACGACCGCGTCGCGGAGGCCGGCCTCGAACTCGGCCTGCTCGGGATGGAGCGCGACGAGGTCGCCGACGAGGTGCGCCGCAACGCCGCCGCCATCGAGGGGTGGCTGAGCCAGGGGCGGCTGTCGGCGGCCGACGGCGCGGACGGTGCCGACGGCGCCGACGCAGCCGCCACGACGGGCGACAGCACGCTCGGCGACTGGGGCGACGCCGACGGAGACGGAGACGACTGGGACGGCGGCCCCGACGAGACGGAGTGGCGCTCGGAGTACACGCTCATCTCGCCCACCTTCGGGGTGAAGGGGCGCGCCGACGCGCTCCGGCGTGGCCAGCCCGTCGAGTTGAAGACCGGGAAGAACCTCAAGCGCGAGCCGCGGTTCCAGGACAAGGTGCAGGCGGCGTGTTACGCGCTCCTCCTGCGCGAGCGCGGGGTGGAGGTCGACACCGGCACCCTCCTGTACACGAAGAACACCGCGCTCGACCGCGGCGAGGAGTCGGGCGACCTCTCGCCGGCCAAGGAGTTCTCCGTCGGGAAGGGGTTCCTCGACTTCGTCGTCCGCCAGCGCAACGAGATCGCGGCGACGGAGTTCGACATGACCGTCCCGACGGGGTACGAGGCCGACGCGAAGTGCGAGTACTGCTTCGAGCAGGACACCTGCATGGTCGTGTCGGGACGGCTCGACCAAGAGTCGAAAGCCGGCCAGATCGGACAGCCGCTGCCCGAGGAAGAGCGGACGTACTTCGAGGAGACGTACCGCGCGCTGGAGGAGGAACGCCGCGAGACCCACGCCGAGTACCGGAAGCTGTGGGAGCAGACCGCCGCCGAACGCGCCGCCGACGACCGCGCGCTGATCGACCTCACTCCCCTGTCTCGAGAGCCGATCGGCGACGGCCGGTGGCGACTCACCGCGCGCAAGGACTCGGACGCCGTCTCGAAGCTCCGCGAGGGCGACGTGGCGCTGGCGTCGGACGGCGACCCCGCCTCGGGCCACGCCGAGTTGGGCCGCATCGAGAAACTGGGCGACGAGGTCGTCGTCGAGACGGACGAGCCGGTCGAACTCCGCCGCCTCGACGTGTACCCCTCCGAGCTGTCGGTGTCGCGGATGCACACGGCCGTCCACGACTTCGTCCTCAAGGGCGACCCCGACCGCAAGGACGTGCTGTTCGGGCGCCGCGAGCCCGCGTTCGGCGCCCGCGACGCCGACGCCGAACCGTTCATCGACAACAACGAGGCACAGAACGAGGCGGTGACCGGAGCCGTCACCGCCGAGGACTTCGCGCTCGTCCACGGGCCGCCCGGCACCGGGAAGACGTACACCATCGCCCGCATCGTCCGCGCGCTCGTCGACCGCGGGAACCGCGTGCTGCTGTCGGCGTTCACGAACCGCGCCGTCGACAACGCGCTGGAGGCGCTCCGCGAGCAGGGGTTCGACGACGCCTTGCGCGTCGGTACCGAGACGGGCGTGCGCGGCGACATGCAGGACATCCGGCTGGTCACGCGCGGCGAGCCGAACGACCGCGCCGCGACGCTGAACTCGGCGCCGGTCGTCGCCGCGACGACCTCCACCTGCGGCTCGCGCACGATGCGCGAACAGGAGTTCGACGTCGCGCTCGTCGACGAGGCCTCACAGCTGACCGAACCGGGGACGCTCGCGGCGGTGAACCTCGCCGACCGCTTCGTGCTCGTCGGCGACCACCAACAGCTCCCGCCGGTCGTGCGCGCCGAGAACCGCCTCCGGGAGTCGCTGTTCCAGCGGCTCATCGAGGACCACCCCGACGCCGGCGTGATGCTCGACCGGCAGTACCGGATGAGCCAGCGCATCCAGGCGTTCTCCTCGCGGGAGTTCTACGACGGGAAGCTCCGCCCGGCGACGCCCGAGGTGGCCGGCCAGACGCTCGCGGATCTGGGCGTCGACACCGCGGACCTCCCACCCGAGTTGGGCGACGGCGTGAGCTTCGTCGACCCCGACGGCGCGCGCGAGGGGAACGCCAACCCCGTCGAGGCCGACCGCGTCGCCGCGGTCGTCGACGCGTACGTCGCCGCCGGCGTCGACCCCGACGACATCGGCGTCATCGCGCCGTTCCGGGCGCAGGTCGCCGAGATCGGCCGCCGGACGGACGTGACCGTCGACACGGTCGACCGCTTCCAGGGGTCGAGCGAGGAGGTGATCGTCGTCTCGTTCGTCGCCACCGGCGACCTCGACTCGCCCGTCTTCGAGGACACCCGCCGCGTCAACGTCGCCCTGACGCGGGCGAAGAAGGCGCTGTGTCTCGTCGGCGACGCCGAGGCGCTGGCGTCGGAGCCGTTCTACGCCCGGATGCTGGAGTGGGCGCGCCGGTAGTTCGACGAGCCCGCCGGGCGCCCGGGGGCTTTTGCTCGCCGGGAGCGACTCGCCTCCCATGACCGACGACGTGTACGACCTCCCGTTCGGCGACGCGACGCTGTCGGTCCGGCTGCCGGACTGCGACGTCGACACGGCGGTCCCGGCGGGCGGCGAGGCGGTCGACCCCGGGAGGCCGCCGAGGCCGCGCTCGACGAGCCGCACGGCCCCCCGATCGGCGAGGTCGTCGACGCGAACGACGAGGTGGCGGTCGTCGTCACCGACGTGACGCGCGCGACGCCCGACGAGGAACTGGTCGCCGCGATGCTCGACCGGCTCCCCGTCGACCGCGACGCCGTGACCATCGTGCTCGGGCTGGGCCTCCACCGTCCGATGACCGACGAGGAGATCCGCGACGGCCTCGGCGAGTTCGCCGACCGCGCCGAGAACCACGACCCCGACGCCGCCGTCGAAGTGGGCACGGTCGACGGCGTCTCCGTCCGCGTCAACCCCGCGGTCGCCGACGCGGACGCGGTGCTCGCGACCGGGATGGTCGAGCCGCACCAGTACGCCGGCTTCTCCGGCGGCGCCAAGACGGTCGTCGTCGGCGCCGGCGCCGAGCCCCTCATCCGCTACACCCACGGGCCGGAGATGCTCGCGGAGCCGGGCGTGCGCCTCGGCCGCGTCGACGACAACCCGTTCCGCGAGTTCCTCGACCGCGCGGGCGACCTCGCCGGGCCGGACTTCTGCGTCAACGTCACCCACGGCCCCGCCGGCATCCTCGGCGCCGCCGCGGGCGAGCCGCGCGCGGTCGTGCGCGACCTCGCCGACACCGCCCGCGCGGCGCTGTCCGTCGAGGTGGCGGGCGAGTACGACGCCGTCGTCGGCGGCGTCCCCGCCCCGAAGGACGCGAACCTCTACCAGACGAGCCGCGCGGCGACGTACGTGATCCTCGGGGCGCGAAACCCCTGCGCGGGGGCGGCCGGGTCGTCCTCCCCGCGCGGCTCACCGAGGGCGCCGGCGAGGGCCGCGGGGAGCGACGCTTCTACGACCGACTGTCGGCGGGCTCCTCGGCCGCCGACGTGTTCGAGACGATGCGTCGGGGGTACGAGCCGGGCGCTCAGCGGGCGTTCGTGCTCGCGCGGGCGCTGCGCGACCACGAGGTGTGGGTGACGAACAGCGACCACCCCGAGGTCGTCGAGGCGTGCCTCATGCGCGCCGCGCCGTCGCCGGCCGACGCGGTCGCCCCCGGGAGTCGCGTGCTCGTCGTTCCCGACGCCTTGAGCACGCTGTTGGTGTGAGCTACCGCTCCGACTCGCCGTCGTCGGCGCCGCCGGGGCCCCCTCGCCGTCCGGCCCCTCCTCCCCGCCCTCGGTGCGGGCCGCGCCGTTCCCCGTGGGGTCGACCCACTCGAACGACCGCGACCCGTCCGCGGCGCCCGCGGCGTCGCCGCCGGCCGTGTCGTCGGGCGCTCCGTCGGCGGCGGGGCCGTCGTCCGCCTGTTCGTCGTCCGTCTGTTCGGGCGGGGTCGGCGGCCGGCGCCGCGTACGCCGTCGCCGTCGCTTCGCCGCGAGGTCCGAGCGCAGGCGCGCCAACAGCTCCTCCCGCAGGTCGTCCGCCTCGGCGCCGTCGACGTCGTAGGCGGTCGCGTCGCCGCCGAGCAGCCGCGACGAGGACGCCGAGTCGCCGACGACCGACGCGAGGTCGCGGCGGCGCTGGAACAGCGTCCGCGAGACGAACACCGTCTGGAGGCGGAAGTACGGCACCAGCCGCGTGTGTCGACGGAGCACGCCGGTGCGGGTGACCAGCCCGTCGTCGACGGTCGCGTGGCCGCGGTTCGCCCACGTCAGGTGGCCCGCCAGCGGCGCGAGCACGAGCCCCACGAGCGGCACGAGCGGGAGGTACCGCGGGAGGCCGAACGCGAACCGGTCGACGCCGACGGCGACGGCCGTCACCGCCAGCGCCGCCAGCGCGTAGCGGGCGACGTAGCGACGGCGGGCGCGGGCGGGCGGGCGCTCGACGACGGCCTCGCCGAAGGCGTCGTCGAGGTCTGCGTCGGTCGTCCACGAGGCGTCGTCGCCCGCCAGCGTCGCCCGGAGGTCGTCGGCGAGCCGACCGACGCGCTCGCGGGTGTCGAGCGGCACCGCCGTCTCCGCGCCGCCGCCGTCGCCGTTCGAGCCGGGGGCCGCGCCCGCCGTGTCGACGGTGAGGCTGGCGTACCCCAGCCGGCGCATCGCGGCGTTCTCCGAGACGGTGACCGTCTGCACCTTCGACAGCGGGACCGTCCCGCTGTAGCGGCCGAGCAGCCCCCGCTCGTACCGGAGTTCGTCGTCGACGCGCTCCAGCCGGAACCCGTAGTAGCGCACGAACGTGAGGACGCCGCTCACGACCCACACGACGAGCAGGAACGAGCCGACCCCGAGCGCGCCGAGGTACAGGAGGTCGGCCACCCCCAGCGAGGGGACGTCGGCCGGCCCGACGTCCACGTCCACGATGCCGGCGCGCACGAGCAGCCTGAAGCCGTCGACGACGAGGTCGTCGAAGATGCTCGCGCCGACGAACGGCGCGATCACGGCGCTCGGCCGGAACGACACCGCACACAGCGTCGCGAACCGTCGCCCCGAGAGCTCGTACAGCGTCTCGCGGTCCTCGGGGGGCGCGTCCACGCCGACGGCCCCGGCGTCGGTGTCGGTCGTCGTCGCCGACGTCGCGTCCGCGGTCCCGGCGTCGTCGGCGGCTCCCGTCCGGCCGTCCCGTGCCGCCCGTGCGCGACGGCCGAGGTCCTCGCGGAGGCGGTCGGCCTCGTCGGCCGACACCGCGTCCAGCGTCGCCTCCGTCGACCCGCCGCCGGCGGTCTCGACGCTGACGGTCGCGAGCCCGAGCGCGCGCTGGAGGACGCTGCGGCGCACGTCGACGTTCTGGATCCGCCGGAGCGGGATCTCCCGTTCCTGGCGCGAGAGCACGCCCGAGCGCACGACCAGCCGCTCGGGGAGCACCTCGTACTCGAACCGGTACCACCGAACCAGCGACAGCGCGCCGCCGACGAGGAACGCCGCGGGCGCGAACGCCAGCGCCGACGCGTCGAACCCGCCGCCCATCCCGCCGAAGGCGGTGCCGGCGAACAGCGCGAACAGCGCGAGCTGGCCGCCCGACCGGAGGGCGCTCACCGCCGCCGACAGCGGGTGGAGCCGGGCCATCAGACCGCGTCGAACTCCGACTCGGTCGCGAGCTCGCGCAGTCGCTCGCGTAGCTCGCCGGCCCGTGCGGGCGTGAGGCCGGGGATGGTGATGTCGGCGCCGCGCGACCCGGCGGTGTACACGACGACGGAGGCCAGCCCGAGCGCGCGCTCGAGCGGCCCGCGCCGGGTGTCGACGTGCTGGACGCGGACGTACGGGACCGACGTGTCGACGCGGGTGAGCACGCCGCGGACGATGAACAGCGAGTCCTCGCGCACCTCGAAGCGCCACACGCGGTAGCGGTAGACGGCGGCGATCAGCCCCAGCGTGACGACCGCGGCCGCGAACGCGAGCGCCCCCGTCAGCGGCACCGGCGCGCCGATGCGCGCGGCGCCGACGGCGACGGCCGCGATGACGGCCCCGGGGACGAGCGCCCCCACGACCCACGCGAGGCGGACGCGGGGATCCAACGACTCCATGGCGACGGCTACGGGTGCCTGCGGTAAACCATGTGGGGTCCGGCGGCGCCGATCCGGCCGCGGGGACCCCGTCGCGGACGCGGGGCCGAACGCGCGCGTCGGCGCCTCACTCCGCGCCGGTGGCGCCGCCCTCCGCGAACACGCCGTCGTCCGCGTCCTCCCCCAACTCCTCCATCACGCGGGCGTGGAACTCCCGCAACACGGCGTTCTCGTCCTCGGCGAGCACGACGTCGCTGGCCATGAGCGTCGCGAGCCCGAACGCCCGCGGCGACGGCGTGTCGACCTCGTGTTCGACCACCTCGAGGTCGCCGGCCTGCACGTCGGCCAACACCTCGCGGATCCCGGCGACGTTCAGTTTGTCCTCGACGATCTCGCGGTACGTCTCCTCCATCACCGCGAACGAGTCGAGGTCCTCCGCGAACGAGATGAGCATCTCCGAGGACACCTGTTGCTGGGCGGCGGACTTCTCGTACCCCTTGTAGCGCTTGAGGATCATCAGCGACCGCGTCGCGTTGATCCGGAAGTACCGCTTCAGCAGGTCCGTCCCCTGCAGCGCCGCCCGCAGATCCGGGTACACGTCGTCGGGGTCGATGGACGCCACCACGTCGGCGACGTCCACCTTCCGGTTCAGCGGCATCGTCACCGTGAAGCCGTTGTCGGCGACGGCGACCTGCACGTTCGTGTTCGCCCGGCGCGAACAGCGGTACGCCACCAGCCGCGAGAGCCCGTCGTTGAACTCCCGCCCGTAGTTGCTGTGGACGTGGTAGTGGCGGCGGTACTCCGCCCGGTCGAGCACCTGCTCGACGACCAGCCGCTCGTGGGTGGAGACGCCCTCGGGCCCGAGGTAGCGCCGCTGCTCGTCGAACATCCGCGTGATCGCCCGCACGGAGTTCTCGTCCAGCGGGAGGTCGCGGAGCCACCGGCGCGCGGCCGCGGGGCCGCCCGCGGAGAGGCGCTCGATCACCGCGCCCTGGAAGTCGAGGATCTCGCGCCCGAGGTCGTAGCTGAGGGGGAGCCGCTCGGAGAACCACGAGGGGACGGTGGGGCGCTTGCCGGAGGGGTCGACGTACACCTTCGACCCGCGGCGGTAGCTGAACTGGTAGGTGCCGCCGCCCAACTGGAACACGTCGCCCTTCTCCAGCGTGTCGAGGTACTCCTCGTCGAGTTGCCCCACCCACTCGTCGGAGCCGCGGACGAACACGTCGATGGTGAACGAGTCGGGGATGGTGCCGAGGTTCGTCATGTAGATGACGCGTGCCATCCGGCCGCGCTTGCCGATCAGCGGCTCGCCCACGTCGAACTCCTCGTAGTGGTACTCGCCGTCGGGCGGGTCGTTCGTGTCGCGCCACACCTTCGCGTACACGTTCTTCTCCTCCATCCCGGGGTAGTCGGCGGTGAGGTACCGCATGAGCTGTTCCCAGTCGGCTTCGGAGTACGCGCGGTAGGGGTACGCCGACCGGAGCGTGTCGAGCACGTCCGCCTCGCGCTTCACCGAGTTGATCGCCATCCCGTACACCTGCTGGGCGGCGACGTCCTGCGCCTCCTCGGGGACGAACACCCGGTCGACGAACCCCTCCTCGGCCTTCTCGAGCATCACCGCACACTCGACCAACTCGTCGCGGTCGAGCGCGATCACCCGGCCCTCGACGGTCTGGCCGAGCCGGTGGCCCGCGCGCCCGACGCGTTGGAGGAGGGAGGCGACCGACTTGGGCGAGCCGACCTGCACCACGAGGTCGATGTGGGGCATGTCGATCCCGAGTTCCAGCGACGTCGAGGTCGTCACCACGTCGACGTCTCCGGTCTTGAGCTGTTCTTCGATCGCCTCGCGGTGCTCCTTCGACATCGACCCGTGGTGGCAGCCGGAGTCCGAGTCGTCGTAGCCGAACCCCTCCCGGAGGTTCGTGAGCACGCGCTCGGCGCCCGACCGCGTGTTCGTGAACACCAGCGTGTTCTCGTGGCTCTCGATCAGGTCGTGGAGCCGGTCGTAGAAGCGCTCGTTCACCACGTCGCGGGGCGTGTCGATCAGGTCGTCGGTGGGACACTCCAAGCGGAGGTCGAACTCGCGGACGAACCGGGTGTCGACGATTTCGTAGTCGCGGGGCGTCCACTCCCCGTCGTCGGGGTCGTACTCCCCGCCGACGAGGAACTCCGCCATCGTCGACAGCGGCTCGACGGTCGCCGAACAGCCGATCCGCGTCGGCGACGACGCACAGAGGCGTTCGAGCCGCTCCAGCGAGACGGCGAGGTGGGTGCCGCGCTTGTTCTCCGCCAGCGAGTGGATCTCGTCGACGACGACGTACTCGACCGACCGGAGTTTCTCCTTGAACTTCGGGGAGTTGAGCAGGATCGCCAGCGTCTCCGGCGTCGTGTTCAACACGTGGGGGGTCTCCTCCAACATCTTCCGGCGCTCGCTGTCGGGGGTGTCGCCGTGGCGGATCGCCTGCCGCACGCCCGTCTCGTGGCCGCGGGCGGCGAGGTTCTCGGCGATGCCCGCGATGGGCTCGGCGAGGTTGCGGGTGATGTCGTTCGCGAGCGACTTCAGCGGCGAGACGTACAAACAGTAGACGCTGTTGTCGAGCCCGTCGTCTCGCTCGCGTTCGCGCCGGAAGAGGTCGTTGAGGATCGCGGTGAACGCCGAGAGGGTCTTGCCCGACCCCGTCGGCGAGCAGACGAGCGCGTTCTCCCCCTCGTCGATGAGGGGGATCGCCTCCCGCTGGGGCGGGGTGAAGAAGCCGCCGTTGCCGCCGACGTACGCGCCGAACTCGTCGACCCACCACTCGCGTACGCTGGGTTCGAGCCGGTCGAGCACGGCCGCGTCCGCGATGTCGACGGTCGCGGGATCGAAGTCGTAGTCGGCGTCGGTCGCCGCGAGCAGATCCCGGCCCTCGGTCATTGGGATCGCAAGGCGTCCCGCGGGTAAGTGGGTTGTGGGCGGGCGCACGCGGGCGCGAGCCCGACGGTTGCGCCCGTCCCGGCGCCCGGGTCGTCGCCGCGACCGCCCGAACCGCAACCACTTCCCGGCGCGCCCGCGACGCCGTCGGTATGCGCGTCACCTTCCTCGGCACGGGCTCGGCGATGCCGGTCGCCGACCGCGTCCAGACCGGGCTGCTCGTCGAGGCCGCCCCGGGCGACCGGCGCCCCCTCCTCGTCGACTGCGGTGCCGGCGTCCTCCACCGGCTCTCCCAGACCGACCCCGGCTACGAGGCGGTCTCGACGGTGCTGCTCACCCACCACCACCTCGACCACGTCGCCGACCTGCTCCCGCTGGTGAAGGCGCGGTGGCTCGCCGGCGAGGAGCGCCTCACCGTCGTCGGCCCGCCCGGGACGAAGGCGCTCGTCGACGACCTGTTCGCCGTCGGCGAGTACGAGTACCTCGACGGCCGCGTCGACGTGAGCGTGCGCGAGGTCCACGCCGGCACCGAGTTCTCGCTGGCCGGCCTCGACGTGGAGGCGTTCGAGACGCGCCACTCCAAGCCGTGTCTCGCCTACCGGTTCGCCGACCGCGGGGGCGACGCGGGCACGGAGGCCGCGGACGCCGACGCCGACGCCGATGCCGGCGGCGACTTCGTGTTCTCGGGCGACTCGGAGGCGTTCGCGGGGCTGGCGAACTTCGCCGACGGCGCGCGCGTGCTCGCCCACGACTGCTCGTTCCCCGACGAGGTCGACGTGGACAACCACCCGACGCCGACCCAACTCGGCGAGGCGCTGGCGGGCACCGACGTCGACCGCGTGTACCTCACCCACCTGTACCCCCACACGGAGGGGAACCACGAGGAGATGATCGCGTCGGTCGAACGCGGCTTCGACGGCGACGTGCGCGTCGCCCGCGACGGCCTCCGCTTCGAGCGTGAGGGGCCGCCGGGCGTCGTCCGGCGACCGCACCGCCGGGAGCGGCGCGTGAACCGCGACGCCGCGGGCTTCCTCGCGCTCGCGGCGCTGTGGGGGACGGCGTTCGTCGCGACGAAGGCCGCCCTCGCCGACTTCCCGCCCGTGCTGCTGGCGGCGCTGCGCTTCGGCGCCGCGGCGGCGACGCTGGTGGCGGTCGCGGTCGCGACCGGCCGCGGACTGCGCCCCGCCGGCCGGGGCGACCTCGCGCCGATCCTCGCGGGCGGCGCCTTCTCCATCGGCCTCCACCACGCGCTGTTGTTCACCGGCCAGCAGTACGTCCCCAGCGCGGTCGCGGCCACCCTGCTGGGACTGATCCCGGTGCTCACGCCGGTCGCCGCCCGCGCGCTCCGCCCCGACGACCGCATCGACGCCGTCGGCGCCGTCGGCATCCTCGTGGGGTTCGCGGGCCTCGTGCTCATCGCCGACCCGGACGCCGACCGGGTCCGGGCGCTCCTCCAAGCGACGGGGGCCGCGCGGTCGCCGGCGGTCCGGGCACGGCCGCGACCACGCTCGGCACCCTGTTCGTGTTCGCGTCGGCGGTCGCGTGGGTCGCCGGCGCGGTGACCACCCGCGAGGACGACGCGACGCTGGGGCCGCTCGCGCTGCAGGCGTGGATGGCGGCCGTCGGCGCCCTCCTCCTCCACGTCGCCGCGGCGGCGCTGGGACAGTCGCCCGCGGGGCTGGCCCCCTCGGCGACCGGGGTCGCGTGGCTCCTCTACCTCGCGGTCGTCCCCGGTGCGGGCGGGTTCCTGCTGTACTTCCGGCTGCTCGACCGACTGGGCCCGATCCGCGCGGGGCTGTTGGAGTACGCCATCCCGCCGTTCGCGGCGCTGTTCGGCTTCCTCGTCCTCGGGGAGACGCTCGCCGGGCGGACCGTGCAGGGGTTCGCGTGTGTCCTCGTCGCGTTCGTGCTCGTCCAGCGGGGGCCGATCCGTGCGGCGCTCCGCCGACGGATCGACTGACCCACCGGCCCTCCTGCGGCCGTCCCCCGGTCGCCCGCCCCGCCGGCGGCCCTCCCCGGGCTACCCGATCCGGGTGCCCACGTCGTCGCCGGCGAGGAAGCCCGCGACGGCGTCGGGCCCGAACACGTACGCGGGCGACCCCAGATCCAGCAGCTCCCGGACCTTCGCGGCCATCCCGCCGGTGACGTCCGTCGCGTCGCTGACGCCGAGCACGTCCGCCACGGCGTCGAAGTCGTCGATCCGGGGGATCACCTCGTCGTCGGCGTCGAGCACCCCCGGCACGGTCGAGCACAGCCCGACGCGGTCGGCGTCGAGCGCCGCCGCCAGTTCCGTCACGAGCTCGTCGCCGGACAGCACCGTGACGCCCTCGCCGGCGTGGACGACGCCGTCGCCGTGGAGGACCGGGACGAACCCCTCCCCGAGCATCGTCGCGACCTGGTCGGTCATCAGCGTGAGAGCGCCGTCGGCGTCGCGCACGGCCGCCGAGAGCGGGTGGACCGGCACCGCGGGCACGTCCTCGGCGTGGAGTCGCGAGAGGACGAAGCGGTTGAGCGTCGTCATCGCGCCGTGGACGTCCATCACGCCGCCCACGTCGCGGATCCCCTCGGTCGTGGTCACGCCGTGTTCGGCGGCGTGGTGGTGGCCGAACGAGCCGCCGCCGTGGACGACCACGAGGTCGTCGACGCCGGCGTCGGCGACCGCCGTCGCCAGCGCCGCGAGCGTCTCCCCGTCGAGCGTCTCGGGGCGGTCCTTCTCGGTGATCACCGAGCCGCCGAGCTTGAGGACGGTCGTCATCGGTCCTCCACGCGGACGCCCTCGGTCGCCAACTCGGCGCGGAACGACTGCTCGCACTCGGCGGTGTAGCCGAGGGCGTGTTCGGTCTCGTCGGTCGGGTCAAGCGCGACGGTGCAGCCGCCGCCGCCCGCACCGGTGAGCTTCGCGCCGTGCGCGCCCGCCTCGCGGGCGGCCCACACCATCGCGTCCAGCGAGCGCGAGGAGACGCCGAGCGCCGCCAGCAGGCCGTGGTTGAAGTCCATCAGCTCGCCCAGATCGGCGAGCAGGGCCTCGCTCGGCGGCGCGTCCGGGTCGGCCTCGGCGAGCAGGCGCTCGCCCTCGCGGGTGAGGTCGCCCACCGTCTCGACGGTGTCGGCGGCGAACGCGTGCTCCTCGCGCAGCGCGCGCACCCCGGCGACGAGTTCGCCCGTGTCGCCGGCGCCGCCGTCGTAGCCGACGACGAACGGGAGCGCCGGGGCGTCGATCGTCCGGGTGTCGTCGCCCTCGACGCGGACGGCCCCGCCCATCGCCGAGCAGTACGTGTCCGCGCGCGACGCCTGGCCGTCCTGCACCTCGTACTCCGCCTCGTAGGCGCGGCGGGCGACCTCCTCGGGTGGGAGTTCGGTGCCCAGCGCACGGGTGGCCGCGTCGATGCCGGCGACGACGACCGCCGCCGAACTCCCCAAGCCCGCGCCCAGCGGGATGTCCGACTCGACGGTGATGTCGAAGCCGGCGTCGGGCGCGGCCGCGGCCGCGCGAGCCTGGTCGACGGCCGCCTCGATGTACTCCATCGCCGCCGCCAGCAGCGGCGCGGGCACGTCGACGTCCGGCCGGTCGTCGATGCTCCCGCCCCACGTCACGGTGAAGCCGTCGAGCGAGAGGTCCGCCGCGTCCACGCGGACGCGGTCGTCCTCGCGCGGCTCGACGCTGACTCGCGCGCGGCGCTCGACCGCACACGGCACCGCCGGCTCGCCGTAGACGACCGCGTGCTCGCCGAAGAGGTACACCTTCCCCGGCGCGCTACAGGTGGTCATACCCGTTCGCACCACCGCGCCCCTAACAGCCGTTTCGGCTCGCGCGCGCCGCCCGGGAACGCAGCCCGGCGGGCGACCGGCTCGTTCACCCGGTCCCCCGCGGCGGCGACCCACGGGTGTCCAGAACCGCGCCGTCCCGGCCGGTTCCGCCACGCCCCGCGGAGTATCTTCTCTGATACTCGGAGGGGTGGAATTATACTCCCTGCCGTGGTATCGATTGGCATGAGTTCGACCATCGAACCGGAGCCGACGCCCAGCGTGGACCGAAGCCGCGACGGGACGGTGCTCCGGGTCGAACTCGTCGGCGAGTTCGGCGCCGCGGACGTGGTGCGTACGATGGCACGCGCCCGCCACGTCGCCGAAGGCTGCGACGCGCGCTTCGACGTCATCGTCGACGTGCGCGAGTTCGCCGCCCACGGGGGCGCCCTCGGCGCCCTCGGCGAGTGGGAGACGTTCCTCCGGATGGCCGGCGCCTGCACGGTCGTCCGCGTGGGCGAGGGCCGCGCGGTCGGGGGCCGACCGCCGCGCGGCCACCATGGCCGACGCCGAGGACCTGCTCGCACGGTAACGCCGACGATCGACGACCCTGGGGAGGGACGACGCCACGCGGTCGCGGAGCCGTGGCGCCCGTGCGACACGGCGGCCGGAGCGCGGGTCTCGCCGCTCCCGTCGCGGCCGGCGCCGCCGCTGGGGAGGCGGATATCGAAGGAGTGATCGAAAGTCAGCCGCCGGCTTACAGTTCGGCCTCGAAGTCCTCGAGGGCGTAGCCGGGCTCGGCGCCGCGGTTGTCGAGCGTCTCGTTGGCCAGCAGCCAGTAGACGACCGACAGGGCGCGGCGACCCTTGTTGTTGGTCGGGATGACCAGGTCGACGTTCGACACCTGGTTGTTGGAGTCACACATCGCGATGACGGGGATGCCGACCGTGATGGCCTCCTTCACCGCCTGCGCGTCGCCGATGGGGTCGGTGACGACCACGACGTCCGGCTCGATGTAGCCGGCGTACTCGGGGTTCGTCAGCGTCCCCGGGATGAAGCGCCCGGTGCGGGCGCGCGCACCGATGGCGTCGGCGAACTTCTCGGCGGGGAAGCGACCGTACTGGCGCGAGGAGGTGACGAGCACCTGCTCGGGGTCGTAGTTCGCCAGGAACGACGCGGCCGTGCGGATGCGGCCGTCCGTCTGGCTCACGTCGAGCACGTACAGGCCGTCGTCGCGGACGCGGTGGATGAACCGCTCCATGTCCTTCGTCTTCTGCTGGGTCCCGATGTGGACACCCGCCGAGAGGTAGTCCTCGACGGGGATGAGGAGGTCCGCCTCCTCGTCCGGCATGACGTCCTCGTCGAAGCGCGGACCCGCGTCCGCCTCCTCCTCGGCGTCCGCCTCGTCCGCGGCGGCCTCGTCGGCCGCCTCCTCGGTCTCCGTCGGCTGTTCCTCGGTCTCGTCGGGCGACTCCTCGGCCGCGGCGGTCTCCTCGACCTCCTCCTCGGCGTCGGGCGCCTCTTCGGTGTCGTTCTCGCTTTCGCTCATACTGCCTCCTCCGCGATGCGGATGAGTTCGTTCAGCTTTGCGGTGCGCTCGCCGCCGACCGTCCCCGTCTTGATGAACGAGGCGTCGGTCGCGACGGCGAGGTGTGCGATCGTCGTGTCCTCGGTCTCGCCGGAGCGGTGGGAGACGACCGCGTCCAGCCCGTTGCGCTGGGCCAGCTCCACGGCGTCGAACGCGTCCGACAGCGTCCCGATCTGGTTCGGCTTGATCAGGATGCTGTTGGCCGCGCCCTCGTCGATGCCCCGCGAGAGGCGCTCGACGTTCGTGACGAACAGGTCGTCGCCGCAGATCAGCGTGCGGTCGCCGACGCGCTCGGTCAGCTCGGCGAAGCCGTCGTAGTCGTCCTCGTCGAGCGGGTCCTCGACGTACGCGAGGTCGTAGTCGTCGACCAACTCGGCCATGTAGTCGACCTGCTCGTCGGGCGTGCGCTCGTCGTCGCCGTAGCGGTAGACGCCGGCGTCGGCGTCCCAGAGTTCAGACGCGGCCACGTCGAGGCCGAACTTGATCTCGAAGCCGACCGCGTCCTCGACGCGGGCGGTCGCCTCCTCGACGATCTCGAACGCCTCGCTGTCGTCGACGGCGGGCGCCCACGCGCCCTCGTCGCCCTTCGCGGCGGCGATGCCGCGCTCGTCGAGGATATCGGCGACCGCCGCGTGCACCTCCGCGTTGGCGAAGACGGCCTCCGCCACCGACGGGGCGCCCACGGGCGCCGAGAGGAACTCCTGGATGTGCGTCGCGTCGGCGGCGTGCTCGCCGCCGCCCACGACGTTCCCCAGCGGGACCGGGAACGTGCGGTCCGCGTCGCGGAACGTGCCCCCGAGGTGCTGGAACAGCGGCGCGCCCACCACGTCGGCGCCGGCCTTCGACGCCGCCATCGAGATGGCGACGGCGCTGTTGGCGCCGATCTCCGAGAAGTCCTCGGTGCCGTCGGCGGCGTGCAGCGCCGCGTCGGCGTCGCGCTGGTTGCCCGCGTGGACCGCCCCGACGAGGCGCGGCACCGCGTGCTCGCGGGCCTTCGCGATCGCCTCCTTCGGGGGCAGCTCGATCGCCTCGTACTCCCCGGTGGACGCCCCGGAGGGCGCCGCCGCGCGGCCGAAGCCGCCCGACTCGGTGAGCACGTCCGCCTCGACGGTCGGGTTGCCCCGGGAGTCGAGGACGCGGCGCAGCGAGACGGCGTCGATGCGGGTCATCTACTTGCCCCCCCGCCGGACGGTGAACGGCAACACGCCGGCGTCGTACTCCTCGGCCGCGATGAGGATCGGTTCGGACTGGTCGCTGTCGACGAGCACCGGCGCGCCGTACGCCAGCTGCAGCGCTCGCGCGCCCAGGATCCGGGCTTTCTCGTACCGGTTGTACTGCAGGTTCCCGCTCATTGGTAGGGGGAGACGACGTCGACGAGGTCGGTGTGGCTGACCATCATCCGCCGACAGCAGTGTCGGTTCACGCCCAGCTCGTCGAGGACCGCCGCAGGGTCCTCGTCGCCCTCGCGGGCGCGGGCCTTGAACTCCTCCCAGTGTTCACCGATGACGTTGCCGCACGTGAAACACCGGACGGGGATCATCATGGGTGGATCACCTCAGCGGTACGACTTCTGGTAGCGAGCACGCGCGCCGGGCCCGCCCCACTTCTTGGGTTCGCTCTGCCGGGAGTCGTTCACCAGCAGCGAGCGGTCGAAGTTCATGAACGCGTCGCGAAGCTCCGCGTCGTTGCGGTGCTCCACGAGGCCGCGGGCGATGGCGGTGCGGACCGCGTCGGCCTGCCCCGCGAAGCCGCCGCCGTTGACGCTGACCTCGACGTCGACCTCCGAGCGGAGGTCCTCGCCGGCGACGCGGAACGGCTCCAGCATCTTCAGGCGAGCCATCTCCGGTTCGACCAGCTCGACGGGCTGGGAGTCGATACGCACGCGCCCTTCGCCGTCGGTGACGGTCGCGCGGGCGACTGCGGTCTTCTTCTTTCCGGACGTGTTCGTTACCATGTGACGTTGGCCCCCAGGTCCTCGGCGATCTCGCCGAGGGTGGTGAACTTGATGTTCGACAGGCGATCGAGCGAGGTGCCCTCGAGGACCTCCGGTTCGGGAGCGTCCTCGTCGGGCGAGACGGTCTCGGACTCGAACGGGTTGCCGACGTACACGCGGACGTTCTCGAACGCCTCGCGACCCTTCGTGGTCTTGTACGGCAGCATCCCGCGGACGGAGCGCTTGAAGATGCGGTCCGGCCGCTTCGGGTAGTACGGCCCCGAGTCGGAACCGAGGTTGGCGCGCGTGCGGAACTTCTCCATCGTGAACTCGGTGTTACCCGTGATCACGGCGCGCTCGGCGTTGACGATCGCGACGCGCTCGCCGTCGAGCGCGCGCTGTGCGACCTGCGACGCGACGCGACCCACGATGGCGTCGCGCCCGTCGACGACGACGTCGGCCTCGAACTCTGCGAGACTCATCGGATCACCCTGACGTCGGTTCCTTCGGGGTTGTTCGACAGCGCTTCCTCCAGCCGGACGGCCTCGCCGGCCTGGTCGATCTTCGTCTCGGCGGTGCCGGAGAAGTCGACGGCGGCGACGGTGACGTCCTTGCGGAGCACGCCCGAGCCGAGCACCTTGCCCGGCACGACGACGGTCTCGTCCTCGTTGGCGTACCGCTCGATGCGGCCGAGGTTGACCTCCGCGTGCGTGCGCCGCGGCTTTTCGAGCCGGTCGGCGACGTCCTGCCAGACGTTGGCATCGGACGACCGCGCGACCGACTTCAGTTCGGCGATGAGGTTCTGAAGTCTCGGATTGGTCTTGCTACTACTCATACGAGTACCTCCTGAGTGGGAGTGGTCGACCCGGTCGGAACCGAGTCGGGTGTGAGAAGACGGGAGTGCAGGGGGCAGGATTTGAACCTGCGAACCCCTAAAGGACAGCGCCCTGAACGCTGCGCCGTTGGCCAGACTGGGCTACCCCTGCTCGCGTCCCGTCGTTTGCCGTCCCACCGGATAACCCCTTCGGTCCGAACCCTCCGTGCGGGACGGTGACGGCGACGCCGCTGGCCGGTCGGCGCCGCGCGGGCGGACGGGTCGGGGGTGTGGGACGGAGTCATTGTCTGTGGTTAGACTGCGACCTTCTCTGCCAGTTCGTCCGCGCGGTCACGCAGCGACCGGACCGCACGGAGGGTGAGTTCCTCGACGGGCAGGGACCCGTCGGACTCGACGTGGAAGACGAACGCGCCGGGCACGTCGGTGACCGCGAGCTCCTTGCCCGGGTACCGGTTCGTGAGGTCGGCGCCGAACTCGTCGGTGTGGACGAGTTCGCCGTCCTCCGTCTCGATGACGCCGCGGAGGATGTGGGGCTCCTCGTCGTCGAACTCGTCGGCGTCGCCGACGACCTCGACGCGCTGCAGGTGGCGGTAGCCGACGGCCACGCCGCCCTGGTGTTTCGCGTGTTCCTTGCCGCTGTCGAGGACGGCGTCGGCCTCGAACTCCAGCCGCTGTCCCTCCTTCAGTTCGATGATGGGGACGTTCTCGTCGGCGGGCTGGACGAGGTCGTCGGACGTCTCGATGTCGCCCGAGTACGCCGTCGCCGGCCCCTCGACGTCGAGCGCGAGGGTGACGGTGTCGCCGACCTCGTAGTCGTCGAGCGGCGTCGTCAGCGGGACGAGCCCCAGGCGGAGCCCGACCATCTCGTCGAACATCACCGACGAGTTCTCCACGAACCGGACGGTGTCGATGGAGAACGTCGGCACCTCCGAGAGCATCGTCCGGCGCAGCCCGTTGGCTACCGCGGGGGTGAGCCCGCGGACCAGCAGCCGCACGGATCGGTCGTCTCGGGTGACTACCTCGACGTCGAAGTCGTCTGCCATGGGTTACAGGCGGTTCTTCTTGGGTGCTCGCGTCCCGTCGTGGGGGATCGGGGTCACGTCCTCGATGCGACCGATCTCGATCCCGGCACGGGCGAGCGCGCGGATGGTCGGCTGCGCGCCCGGCCCCGGGGACTTCTGGGCGTTGCCACCGGGCCCGCGGATGCGGACGTGGACGCCCTCGATACCCTGCGCCCTCAGCTGCTCGGCGACGCCCTCGGCCATCTGCATGGCCGCGTACGGCGACGCCTCGTCGCGGTTCTGCTTCACCACGGCGCCGCCCGAGGACTTGATCAGCGTCTCGGCCCCCGTGATGTCGGTCACCGTGATGAGCGTGTTGTTGAACGACGCGAACACGTTCGCGATCGCCCAGCGGCTCTCGGTGTTCTCGGATTCACTCATTTACTGACCCTCCGCGCGTTCGGGGTGGAGTTCGTCTGCGAGCGGGCTGATCTCGTCGAAGTCGACGAGGTCCTCCTCGGCGGTCTCGACCTTGTAGGAGGGGCGGGTGACGCGGGCGTCCCCGACGACCACGTGGCCGTGGAGGATGAACTGCCGCGCCTGCTTCGGCGAGTTGCCGACGCCCTTCCGGTAGGCGACCGTCTGGAGGCGACGCTCGAGGACGTCGGTCACGTCCAGCGACAGGACGCCCGTGATCGCCTCGGTGTCGTCGAGGATACCCAGCCGCTGGAGCCGCGCGACGAAGTCGGCGCCGGCCTCGTTGGCGGCGTCGACGTCGCCCTGCGACTCGCCGATGAGGCGTCGCGCCTCGCGGCGGTAGCGGCGCAGTTCCGACTGCGCGCGCCACAGCTCCTCTTTGTTCTTCAGGCCGTAGCGGGAGAGCAGGTCCGACTCCTCGTCGATGCGCTCGCCCTGGTACGGGTGGTTCGGCGTCTCGTAGCGCTTGGTGGAGGTTCCGGTGCTCATTCGTCCTCACCCGCGGCTTCCTCAGCCTGCTCCTCGCGGATCTCCTCGACGTTGACCCCGATGGTACCCTCCGTCCGGCCGGTGGACTTCGTCCGCTGCCCGCGGACCTTCTGTCCGCGCTTGTGGCGGATACCCTTGTAGGAGTCGATCATCTTCATCCGGTTGATGTCGTGGCGGCGCTTCTCGTTGAGGTCCGAGCCCACGATGTGGGCGGTCTCGCCGGTGAAGAAGTCCTTCTGCCGGTTGACCATCCACTCGGGCACGTGCTCCGAGAAGTTCTCGACGACGTCGACGACGCTGTCGATGTCGTCCTGCTCGAGGCGACCGAACGTGGCGGTTCGATCCACGCCGGCGGCCTCGGCCACCAGGCGCGCGGTGCGCTGGCCGATGCCGTTCATGTCGCTGAGGCTGCGCTCGACGCTCTTCGTCCCGTCCAGGTCCGTCTGGCCGATTCGGACGAAGTACTGGAGGTCGTCGTCGTCCTCCGCGTCGGGCGCGTCCTCTGGTTCTTCTGCACTCATGTCTTGTCTGGGTGGTCAGCGTTGCGGCGGGGATTCGAACCCCGGAGGCTTGCGCCACTGAGTTAGCAACCCAGCGCCTTGGGCCAGGCTTGGCTACCGCAACACCGTGTGCTGTATCGTCGCCGCGCGAGCCATCTCGGCTCCGGACTCGGGACCCGGTGCCCCTACAGTGTCTGCGTTCGGTGTAACTCGGAGGCTCTACTTAAACGTCACGAAAGGGTCGGTGGCCGTGTGAGCCCGTCACGGCCGTGTCAACGCGGGGCACGCCGACTCCGGCGTGGTCGGCGACCGGCGCCGTCCGTCACGCGGCCGCCACGTCGTCGAACACGAAGCGTGCCCCGCCGCCGGCCGACTCCTCGACCGACACCGTCCAGCCGTGGGCGCCCGCGATCTCGCGGACGATGCTGAGCCCGAACCCGGTCCCCTCCTCCCGGCTGGTGTAGCCGTGGTCGAACACGGAGTCGCGGTCCGCCGCCGGGATCCCCGGTCCGTCGTCGGCGACGGCGAACCCGCGGGGCGTCGCCTCGACCCGCACGGCGACGTCGTCGCCCCCGTGTTCGACGGCGTTGCGGAACAGGTTCTCCAGCAGTTGGACGAGCCGGCTCTCGTCGGCGACGATCCGCGGGGCGGCCGCGGCGTCGAGCGTCGCCGCCCGGGTGTCGACCGTCTCCCACGCGTCGCGGGCGACCCGCCCGAGGTCGATCTCGTCCGGGTCCTCCACGACGCGGCCGCCCCGTGCCATCGTCAACACGTCCGAGACGATCCGGTCCATCCGGTCGTGGGCCCGGCGGGCCTTGTCGAGGTGTTCGCTGTCGCACTCCTCGGCGGCCAGCTCCGTTTGCCCCTTCGCGACCGCCAGCGGGTTCCGGAGGTCGTGGCTCACGATGGCGGCGAACTCCTCCAGCCGGTCGTTCTGTCTGCGGAGGTCCTCCTCGACGACCTGCCGCTCCAGCGCCGACGACACCCACTCCGCCATCAGGTCGACCAGCGTCACCTGCCAGTCGGCGAACGGCTCGGTCCGCGGCTCGCGGTCGTAGAAGCAGAACGTCCCGTACACCTCGCCGTCGACGACCACCGGCGCGCCGACGTAACAGGAGATGCCCAGCTCCGAGAAGGCCGCCTTGGCGGCCAACTCCTCGTCGGTCCCGACGTCGCGGAGCGACAGCGACTCCTCGGAGAGCACCACCCGCTCGCAGTTGGTCTCGCCGAGGTCGACCGTGTCGCCCGCCTCGAACAGGTCGTCGGGCGCCCGCACCACCTCGAAGACGTACGTGTCGTCGCGGATCCGCGAGAGGGTGCCGTACGCCGTCCCCAACACGTCCTGTCCCACGGACAGCAGTTCGTCCACCCGCTCCTCGAACGACGAGTCGGCGTCGGCGACCGCCTCCGTGATCCGTCTGAGCGACTCCTCCCGGGCGCGGAGCGTCTCCTCCTGCCGGTACTGCTCGGTCACGTCGCGGACGACAGCCGACAGCCCGGTGTCGTCGGGGTACGCGCGGACCCGGTACCACGTGTCGCTGGGCTCGTAGTACGCCTCGACGTCGGCGGGCTCGCCCGTCTCCATGGCCTCGGTGAGCCGGGCGTGGAACGGCGTGCCGACGATGTCGGGGAACCGCTCCCAGATCTCGTCGCCGACGAACGACTCCGACGGGTCGAGGTCGGCCGTCTGTGCGAACAGCTCCCGGGCACGGTCGTTGAGGTAGACGAAGCGCCACTCGTCGTCGAGGGCGTAGAACCCGTCCGTCAGCCGGTCGAGGAGCACCGCGTCCAGCGCGTCCGGGGCGGCGCTGTCCGTTCCCTGCGCCCCTGCCGTCGGCTCCCCGTCGCGATCCATCTACCGTATCACGGCGAGGCGTGGTTGTAAAGCATTCCCCCGCTCAGCCGTCACGTCGGCCGGTGTCGCCCCCGACACGTCCGCCCGATCACTCGTCGGGCCACCGCTCGATGTACACCGTCTCGTCGGTGTAGAACCGAACGGCGTCGTCGCCCTGCGCGTGCAGGTCGCCGAAGAACGACTCCTTGTCGCCGCCGAAGTGGAAGAACGCCATCGCCGCGGCGGTGCCGACGTTGACGCCGACGTTGCCCGCGTCGACCTCCAGCCGGAACTGCCGCGCCTCGCCGCCGTCGCGGGTGAACAGCGACGCGGCGTTGCCGAACTGCGACCGGTTCACCAGCGACACGGCGTCGTCGAAGTCCTCCGCCCGGATCAGCGCGAGCACCGGCCCGAAGATCTCCTCGCGCGCCACCGTCGCGTCCGGGTCGACGTCGCCGAACACGGTCGGCCCGAGGTGGTACCCCTCGCTCGGTACGTCGCGCTCGCGCCCGTCGAGCAGCACCTCGGCGCCCTCCTCGACGCCCGCCTCGACGTACTCCAGCACCGAGTCCCGGTGCGGCCCCGAGACGAGCGGGCCCATGTCGGTTCCCTCGTCGAGTCCGGGGCCGACCTCCATCGCCGCCGCCTCCGCCACCAGAAGCTCCGCGAACTCGTCGTACACCGCGTCCTCGACGACGGCGACCGGGTTGGCGAGACAGCGCTGGCCGGCGTTGGCGAACGCCGACGAACACGTCTGCTCGGCCGCGAACTCCAGGTCCGCGTTCGCCGAGACGACGACGTGGTTCTTCGCGCCGCCCTGCGCCTGCACGCGCTTGCCCGCGCCCGCGGCGGTCTCGTACACGTGCTTCGCGATGGGCGTCGACCCGACGAACGACACCGCCTCGATCCCGTCGTGGGTGATCAGTCGGTTCACCGTGTCGGGGCCGCCGTGGACGACGTTGACGACGCCGTCGGGGAACCCCGCCGCGTCGACGAGGCGGGCGATCCGGTCGGCGGTGAACGGGTCGCGTTCGCTGGGCTTCAACACGAACGTGTTGCCCGTCGCGACGGCGTACGGGAGGAACCACAGCGGGATCATCGCGGGGAAGTTGAACGGCGTCACCGCGACGACCGTCCCGAGCGGCTGGCGCACCGCCGTCTCGTCGATGTCCGGCGCGGCGTGCGGGAGGTGTCCCGCCTGCATCATCGTCGGGATGCCGCAGGCGACCTCGACGTTCTCGATCCCCCGGCGGATCTCGCCCATCGCCTCCGCCTTCGTCTTCCCGTGTTCGGTGACGAGCACCTCCGCGAGCGACTCCTGGTGCTCCTCCAACAGCGCCTTCAGGCGGAACAGCGGCTGGATGCGCTCCTCGACGGCGGTCGTCGACCACGACTCGAACGCTTCGTTGGCGAGCGCGACCGCCTCGTCCTCGTCGGCGGCCGACGAAAAGCCGACCGAGCCGATCCGCTCGCCCGTCGCGGGGTTCACCACCTCGCCGGCCCCGTCGCCGGTCGCCTCGCGCCACGCGCCGCCGACGTAGTTGTGTGCCGTCTCGCCGTCGGCGATGTCGTCGATCATGACGATCGATCACGTACCCCGTGGCAAGTAGCTACCGCTGGCGGTAGCCGCGGCTGGGAACCGGCGCCGCGGACGCACCCCCGGGGACTACGGGTGCGCGTAGAACGCGACGAACTCGTCGTCGCCGTCGGCGGGCGCGGCGTCGAAGCGGGCGAAGCCGACGCGCTCGAACTGCACGAGGTCGTCGGCCTCGTAGTCGGCGTAGCCGGGTTCGGCGTAGCCGACCACGTCGCCGTCCATGGTGCGGAGGCGGACGCGGACGTGCTCGTCGTCGCCCGCGCCGACCCAGTGGACGACGGGGACGTTCTCCTCGCGGACGAGGGCGATGTCGGTGCCGACCCACGCGAGCGCGTCGCCGTCGCGCCGGAAGCAGCCGAACCCCTTCAGCCAGACGCGCTCGCCGTCGGCGGGCACGTCGTCGGCCTCCAGCAGCACGCCATCGCCGGCGGGCACGTCGCGCTCGCCCCGTTCCTCGTCGTTCGGGTGCAGCGGCGGGTGGCCGACGGCGGGCACGTCGCCCGCGAGCGCGAACGACTCGGCGGGGCCGGCGGGAAGCCGGTCCCGGCCGGCGGCGTCGGACTCGGCGGCGTCGCGCACGAGGAACCGGCGGTCGGTGTCGTCGTCGACGAGGTCGCGGTTGTTCGCGTAGATGCTCGACATCGCGAGGTCGACGTTGCTCGTCGACACGCCCAGATCGACCATCGCGTCGACGATGGCCTCGCCGCGGATGCCGCGCCGCTGCACCGACGCCAGCGTCGGCGCGCGCGGGTCGTCCCAGCCGGTCAACTCGCCGGCGTCGACCCGCTCTTTGATCGTCGAGGTGGACATCGGCACGTCGTACGCGTCGATCTGGACGTGGCCCCAGTGGACGACCTCGGGGTACTCCCAGCCGAAGTAGTCGTACACGAACCGCTGGCGCTTGGCGGAGTCCTGCAGGTCGATGCCGCGGACGATGTGGGTGACGCCCGTGAGGTGGTCGTCGATGCCCGACTGGAAGTCGAGCATCGGCCACGCGCGGTACGCCGCGGCCTCGGGCCGGGGGTGGGGCGTGTCGACCATCCGGAAGGCGACGAAGTCCCGCAGCGCGGGGTTCTTGTGCTCGATATCGGTCTTCACGCGCAGCACCATCTCGCCGTCGCCGTACTCGCCGTCGACCATCGCCTCGAACTCCTCGCGGACGGTGTCGACGGCCTTGTCGCGGTGTTCACACGGCTCCGCGTCGGCTTTCAGGCTCCGGAAGTGTTCGGCGGGACACGAGCAGGTGTACGCGCCGCCGGCGTCGATGAGGTCGCGGGCGTGGTCGTAGTACGTCTCGACGCGGTCGCTCGCCTTCAGCACCTCGTCCGGTTCGAAGCCGAGGTACTCGATCGACTCGATGATGGCGTCGTACGCGTCCAGGTCCGGCCGCTTCGTCTCGGGGTCGGTGTCGTCGAACCGGCAGAGCATCCACCCGTCGTAGATCTCCTTGTACGTCCCGATGACGGCGGGCATGCGGGCGGAGCCGAGGTGCCACGGGCCGTTGGGGTTCGGCGCCAGCCGCATCCGGATCTCGTCGTACTCGTCGGCGTTCGGGAGGTCCGGGAGCACCTGGTCGTCGCCCTCGTCTTCGGCCTCCAGCTCCGCGACGAGGTCGGGGTCCAGTTCGAGCAGGCGGTCGCGGCGGGCGGCGTCGTCCATCCCGCTCACGTCCGCGACGACCGGCGCGACCGCGCCGGGGATCTCGTCGCCGTGCTGCCGGAAGTCGGGGTTCTCGCCCATCAGCGGGCCCATGATCGCGCCCACGTCGGGGTCCGAGCCGTGCTTGAGGGCGTTGTAGAGCGCGTGCTTCTCCGCCTCGGCGCGCACGCGCTCCCTGAGGTCGTCGTTCATTACGCCGAGGTTCAGCGTGCGCCCCCAAAACGGGTCCGGATCCGACCCACGAGGGCCGCCGCGGCGGACCGGCGGCGCCGCGTGGCCGCCGCTCGCGACGACGGTCGGTTCAGAAGGCGGCCGCGGGGCGGAGGGTTCACGTCGACCCGATCCCCCAGCGTCGACTCCCCCGCGCCACGACCGCGTAGGGCGCGCGTTCACACGACGAGCGCGCGTCGGCACACCCGGGTAGGGGCGTTCGACCGATAGCGACTGACGGACATATATACGTCGACCGTTCAGGTGAATTCACGGGTCAACGAGCCGCCACGACCGGGGTAACCGGCTCCTACCGACGGCGTCGCGCGCCGACCCACACCGGGTTTCATGTGCTCGCCGGCGAAGCGTCGGGGTATGCCCGTCTTCTACGAGGACGTCGCCGTCGGCGACGTCTCGACGCACGGCTCGTACGAGGTCGCCCGCGAGGAGGTGCTCCGGTTCGCCGAGCGCTACGACCCGCAGTGGTTCCACGTCGACCCCGAGCGCGCCGCGAGCGAGTCGCCGTACGGCGGCGTGATCGCGTCCGGGTGGCACACCGCGGCGATGACGATGCGCCTGCTCGTCGACGGGACGCTCGCCGACGCCGCCACCGTCGGCGCCAAGGGGGTCGACGACCTCCGGTGGCGCGTCCCCGTCCGGCCGGGCGACACGCTCCGCATCGAGAACGAGGTGGTCGAGACGGTGCCCGAGCGCCCCGATCGCGGCCTCGTACGGGCGCGGACGGAGACGTACAATCAGGACGACGAGCAGGTGTTCCACATGGTCGGGAACGTGATGTACCTCCGCCGGGAGGACGGCCCCGTGGAGTCGCGCGACGCCGGGGCCGATGACCGGGAGTGAGTCGCCGACGCGGGCGACCCGTCGCCGCGACGCCGGCTACCGCGCGTCCGCGTCGTCCGGGCGTTCGCGGTCGGCGTGGTCGGCGTGGTCCATGAGGTCGCTCGCGCGCCGGAACACGCCGGTGAGCGTCGTCATCTCCTTGGCCGTGGGGTGGGCGCGCCCGACGAGCCGGCGGATCAGTCGCTCGCTGCGCTCGCGTTTGTGGTCGCGCGACTCCGCGCGGTCGAGGAACGCCGAGAACTGCTCGTAGAACCGCTCGATGTCGCGCTCGTCGGCTCGCTCGTGGTCGACGTCCGGGAGCTGGTAGTCGTCGAGGAACAGCGACCGCAGTTCGTACAGCGTCACCGTCGCCGCCTGCCCGAGGTTCATCACGGGGTACGCCGGGTTGGCGGGGATGGAGATGACCTCGTCCAGCCGCTCCAGTTCGTCGTTGCTCAGCCCGGTGCCCTCGCGCCCGAACACCAGCGCGGTGTCGGTGTCGACCGTCGCCAGCGACTCGCGCAGTTCGGCGGGCGTCTTGAACGGGAACCGGACGTGACGGCGGGCGTCCTCGCCGGTGATGGCGGTGGTGCCGACCGTGTGGTACGTCTCGACGACCTCGTCGAGGGTCACCTCGTCGGCGTTCGGGAGCACGTCCTCGCGGGCGTGGCCCGCGAAGCCGTACGCCTCGCTGTCGCGGTCGATCTCGGGGGGGTCGACGAGCTTCAGGTCGGACAGGCCGAAGTTCTTCATCGCCCGCGCGATGGTGCCGACGTTCCCGGGCGTCTCCGGTTCGACCACGACGACGACGAACTCGCGGTCGGCGTGGCCCGCCCCGGTTCCGGTCCCCGCGTCCCCGTCGCTCATGAGGGGTACTCCCGGTCGAGGTCGAGGTCGTCCACGTCGAGGTCGCCGTCGTCAACGGCGTCCGCCTCGTTGCCTTCGTTGTCGCCTTCGGCGTCGCCCTCGTCGGCCGCGGCCGCGTCGTCGAAGTCCGGCCGCTCGTCGGCCAGCAGGTCGTCGTCCTCGTACAGCGTCTCGGGGTCGCGCAGGTCGGGGAGCTCCTCGGGCGCCTCCTCGACGTGGTCCATCCCGCCGTAGCCGTCGGGCGCGCGGCCGCCGTCGTCGAACCACTCGTGGAACGCGTCGCGGAACGTCTCCTCGCCGGCGATGGTCGAGCCGCCGCGCTCGCGGAACCAGAACAGGAAGTCGGCCTCGTGCTCGTCGCACAGCAGCACCTCGTCGAGCGGTTCGCCGTACACGATGCTCGCCACCCGGCACCGCTGGATCTCCTCGTCGCCGTGGATCAGGTAGCAGGCGTCGCACGGCTTGTTCATGACCACCTGCAGGCGGACGAGCCGGTGGCGGGGCTCCTGCGGGATCTCCTCCAGCGGCCGCCAGCCGCCGGCGTCGGTGAAGATGTCCTCCTCGTCGAAGCGCCAGCCGCGCAGGCCGATGCTCACCTTACCCATTTGCCGGCCCTTGCCGCGCGTTCGGGATAAGCGGCGCGCTCCCGGGTCCGGCGGCCGGGCGACCGCCGCGGCCGGCCGGCCCGGATCGCCCGCGGGCGCCGCGACCACAACACCGAAACCGGTGCCGCCCGAGGACGTGTCCATGCGAACTGTCGACGCCGCCGGCCTCGGTATCGGGGACGACCACCCGCCCCGGATCATGGGCGTGTTGAACGTCTCCCGGGAGTCCCCCTACGACCCGAGCGTGTACGACGACCCGAGCGAGGCGGCGGCGTACGTCGACGAGGAACTGATCGGCGAGGGCGCCGACATCGTCGACGTCGGCCTCGAGTCGGCGAACAAGAAGTTCGACGTGCTCACGGCCGAGCAGGAGCTGGAGCGCCTCGACACCGCCGTCGAGACCGTCGAGAGCGTCTCCGGCGACGCCGTCTTCTCCATCGAGACGCGCTACCACGAGGTCGCGGAGGCGGCGCTGTCTCGCGGGTTCGACATGGTGAACGACATCTGCGGCTTCGCCGACCCCGAGATGCCGCGCGTCTGCGAGGAGTTCGACGCCGCCGTCGCCAAGATGGCGTCGCCGCCGGACCTCGAACGCCCCGGCGCCGTCGAGGAGGTCGACGACATCTACGAGGCGCTGTCGCTCAACGGCTTCACCGACAAGACCATCGTCGACCCCGCCTTCGGCGGCTGGTCGGAGGCGAAGACGCTCGCCCACGACCGCGAGACGTTCCACCGCCTGCGGGAGTTCCGCGGCTACGGCCGGCCGATCCTCGTGTCGATCAACCGCAAGAACTTCCTCCGGAGCGTCGCCGGCCGCGACACCGAGGGGGCGCTGCCCGTCTCGCTGGCGGCGACGTCGATGGCGGTCGAGCGCGGCGCCCACATCGTCCGGACGCACGACGTGGCCGAGACGCGCGACGCCGCGCTCATCGGGAAGGAGTTCGCCCGCGAGCGCACACGTCGCTCGGACGACGTCTCCGTCGAGGAGTTGGACGTGACGACCGTCGGCGACGCCCGCCGCCACCTCGATCGGGTCGGCGGCGACCCGGCCGCGGCCGGGGACGCCGTCGCGCGGGTGTACGAGTTCGGCGGCCTCGACGCGGAGGAACTGGGCGCGCTGCGGGCCGCCGTCGCGGAGTCGACGGCCGTCCTCGCCGTCGGCGAGGCCGAGTCGACGGCGCTGCTCGTGGGCACGTCGCGAGCGCTCGCCGAGAGCGCAGACGCCGCGAACGGCGTCACCGAGGCCTTGGACGCCGCCTTGGCGTCGGTCGAACGTCCGACGGAGTAAGAAAACTTATACCCGATCCGTCGCTACCCACGGTTGGAAGCCGGGAAGGCACCGCGGGTAGGGGTACTCTGGTGCCGTTTCCGGCCCGATCCCGTATTACTGAGCGCCGCAACCCGGGTAGTCACCACCATGGAGTTCACCGACTGGGAGCCGATCTACGAGGCGATCCTCACCGACTTCGGGTTCGAGCGCGCCGCCGACGAGCGCGTCCGCGACCGGGCGGCCGCCTACGCGACCGCGTTCGACCTCGACCGCCTCGACTGCGCCGGCGACACCGTCGCCGTCGCCGGGGCGGGCCCGTCGCTGGAGGCCGACGCGGCGCTCGCGCGCGACGCCGACCGCGTGTTCGCCGCCTCCACCGCGACCGACCGCCTCGCCGACTGCGGGGTCGAGACGGACGCGATGGTGACGGACCTCGACAAGAACCCCGACACCGGGCGCCGGCGGACCGACCGCGGCGCCGTCGTCGTCGCCCACGCCCACGGCGACAACGGCCCCCTCGTCGACGAGTGGCTCCCCCGCTACGACGCCGCCCACACGCTCGTCACCACGCAGGCCGCCCCGGTCGACGCCGTCGCCAACTTCGGCGGCTTCACCGACGGCGACCGCGCCGCGTTCCTCGCGGATGCCTGCGGCGCCGACCGCCTCGTGTTCCCCGGGTGGGACTTCGACGACCCCGACGTGGACGGGATGAAGGCGCGAAAGCTCGACTGGGCGGAGCGACTCCTCCGCCTCCTCGAACGCCGGCGCGGCGAGCGGTTCGCGGTCTCGACGGCCGGCGCGACCGGGTCGACCCGCCGTGAGCGACGCCCGCCCGGCCCGGGTTCGCCCGCCCGCTAAACGATATTTTAGCTGATACTTATCCGTCGGCGGCCGCTCCGAAGCGTATGGACGACACGACTCCGAACGAGACGTCCCTCGGCACGACCGTCGTCGGGATCGTCGCACGAACCGACACGTTCCAGCACGCCGCCGACGGCGACACCGGTCGCGACGACGCCGCGGACGCTCCCCGTGGCGCGGCGGGCGACGCGGTGGTGCTCGCGTCGGACCGCCGCGCGAGCCTCGGCCGCATGGTGTCGAGCAAGGACGCACAGAAGGTCCACCCGCTCGGCGACTCGGCGGCGCTGGCGTTCACCGGGTCGGTGTCCGGGGCGCAGGCGCTCGTCGCCGACCTCGACGCCGAACGCCGGCTGTACGAACTCCGGCGCGGCCGGACGATGTCGACGACGGCGCTCGCGGGCTACGCGGCGAGCGCGATGCGTCGACAGCCGTACGGCGTCCAGCACCTGCTGGGCGGCGTCGACGCCGACCGGGCTCGGCTGTTCACCTTCGACGCCGGGGGGTCCGTGCTCGAACAGCCGTTCGCCGCCGACGGCTCCGGCGGGCCCTTCGCCTACGGCACCCTCGAGGACGGCTACGAGGCCGGGCTGTCGGTCGCCGACGCCGAGGCGCTGGCGGCTCGGGCGGTCGCCGCCGCGAGCGAGCGCGACACCGCCTCCGGCAACGGGCTCCAGTCGGTGACGCTCACGGCCGCGGGCGTCGACGCCCGCGTCTACGACGACCCCGACGCGGTCGCCTCCTGATCGTCGTCGCGATCGTCCTCGCTTCCCCCGACGGCCGCGCCCGCCACCTCGTCCCGGTCGCCTCCGCCGTTCCGCCCGTTGTCTCCGCGTTCTCGCGTCCCGTCGCTCGTCCGCTCGGCGTCCACGACCGTCGGGCCGTTGCCGACGAGGAGGGCGAGCACCTCGCCGCCGAGCGCGACCGACACCCGGACGGCGGGCGGGTCGGTCGACAGCACGGCCTCGCTCCACTCGGGGCCGAGGTTCCACAGGGGACGGTCGCGGGCGTCGACCCCGTGGTCGTCGAGGAAGGCGACGACGGTCGGGTGGTCCGCGAGCGCGACCGACACCGGCACCCGGACGAGGAAGTCGCACTCCTCGCAGGCGCCGGCGACCACCGGGCGCGACTCCCCCTCGGGGACGCCCGGGAGCGCGGTCGGTTCGACGAACGCGATCCGACCGGCGGCGCGACCCGCGCAGTCGGGGCAGACGCCGTCCGCCAGTTGGCGCAACCGGGCGCGGTGGTACGCGTCGAAGGCGTCGAGGACGGCGTCGGTGTCGCGGCCGCGGACGCCGCTCGGGGGGAACGGGAGCGCGAGCAGTTCCGTCCCGCAGGCGACGCAGGCGACGGCGACGTGGTTGTCGGCGATCCGCGCCTCCAGCGACGCCGCCCCGCAGACCGGGCAGTCGCCGTCGACGCCCTCCGGGTCCCGATCCACCCGCTCGGTGTACACCCCGGCCGCGAGCGCGCGGGCGGCCTGCCGGCCGGCGAACGTCAGGCGGTAGCGCCCCTCGTCGTCGGTGTCGACGTAGCGGCCGTTCAGTTTCCGCAGGTGGTAGGCGAACCCCGCCGACGGCTTCGCGGGGTCGTCGACGACGCGCTCGAACAGCTCGGTGAACCCGAGCGGCCCCTCGGCCGCGGCGAGTTCGCGCACGGTCCGCAGGCGCGTCTCGTCGCCGAGGGCGGCGAACGCGTCGTCGGGCGCCACCGCGGACTCGGCCGCGTCTCCGGCCTCCCGGTCGCCGTCGCTCGCGTCCCCGTCGCTCACGGCGCCAGTACCTCCATCGTCTCGCGGATCTCGTCGGCCTCGGCGGCGCGCGGGAACGACACCGCCACGGCGTCGACGCCGTCGATGGCCGCGAACCGCTCGACCGTCTCGCGGGCGCGCTCGGGCGACCCCGCCGCCGCGAGGTCGTCGAGGAGGTCGTCGTCCAGCGCCGCCAGCGCGCCCTCGCGGTCGTCGTCGTGCCACCGCCGACGGATCGTGTCGGCGACGTCGCCGTGGCCCTGTGCGGCGAGGGCGTTCCGGTAGAAGTCGCCCATCGCGGCGACGTAGAAGGCGACGTGCTGGCGGGCCGACTCGCGCGCCCGGTCGGCGTCCGAGAGCGCACAGCAGGTGAGCGACACGGTCACTCGCTGGTCGTCGGGCTCGCGGTCGCCCAACTCCCCACCGCGGCGGAACGCCGCCAAGCGCTCGCGCAGGCCGTCCGGCGTGAGCATGAGCGCGTGCCAGCCGTCGGCGAACCGCCCGCACAGTTCGACCGCCTTCGGTCCCATCCCCGCGGCGTCGACGGCGACGGGGTGGGCGGGCGGGCCCTGCCGGAGTCGGAAGCCGTCGAGGGTGAACACGTCGCCGTCGTAGTCGACCGGCTCGCCCGAGAGCACGCGTTTCGTCACCTCGACCGCCTCGCGGGTGCGCTTGAGGGGGTTGCCGAAGTCGGCGCCGTGCCACCCCTCGATCACGGCCGGCCCGGAGGGGCCGACCCCGAGGCGGAACCGCCCGTCGCTGGCCTCCTGCAGGGTGGCCGCCGTCTGCCCGAGCAGCGCCGGCGAGCGGGAGTAGACGTTCACGATGGAGGTGCCGAGGCCGACGGTGTCGGTGCGCTCGGCGGCGAGCGCGAGCGCCGTCACGGCGTCGCGCCCCCACGTCTCGGGGAGCCACACCCGGTCGTAGCCGAGGTCCTCGGCGTCCTCGGCCAGCGAGAAGACACCGTCGAGCGAGGGCTGGGCGGCGACGGGCAGGGAGACGTCGCGGTGTGTCATACCCCTCCGAAGCGGACCGGGGCGTAAGAAGCTACCCCGGCCGACGCCCCGCCCGCGGCGACGGGCGCCAGTAGCGTTACTACCGCGCCCCCCGAGGACACCTCCATGCGACTGTTCTGGCACCGACGGGACCTCCGGGTGGCCGACAACCGCGGGCTCGCCGCGGCCGCCGACGGCGACACGGTCGTGCCGGTGTTCGTCTTCGACGACGACGTGCTCGCACACGGGGCGGACCCGCGCGTCCGGTTCATGCTCGACGCGCTCGCCGCGCTGCGGGCCGACTACCGCGACCGCGGCTCGGACCTGGTCGTCGCCCGCGGCGACCCCGCCGACGAGCCCTCGACTCGCCGCCGAGCACGACGCCGACGCCGTGTTCTGGAACGAGGACTACTCGGGGCTCGCCCGCGAGCGGGACGCGCGGGTCCGCATGGCGCTCGACGACGCCGGCGTCGCCCGCGAGACGCGCCACGACGCCGTCCACCACGAGCCCGGCACGATCACGACGAACGCGGGCGACCCGTACGCCGTCTACACCTACTTCTGGAAGAAGTGGCGCGACCGCGACAAACACGACCCGTTCGACGCGCCGACCGCCGACGACCTCGCGGCCGTGACCGGCGCCGACCTCCCGACGGTCGAGGAGCTGGGGTTCTCCGAGCCGGCGGCGGACGTGCAGGAGGCGGGGACCGCCGCCGCCCGCGAGCGCCTCGCCGCCTTCTGCGAGGAGGCGATCTACCGCTACGACGAGGACCGCGACTATCCGGGGAAACACGCCACCTCGCGGCTCTCGACGGACCTCAAGTGGGGGACCGTCGGCGTGCGCGAGGTGTACGAGGCGACGGCGACCGCGAAGGCCGAGGCGGACGCCGACGGCGACGACGACGCCGTCGGGGCGGTCGAGGAGTTCCAGTCGCAGCTCGCGTGGCGGGAGTTCTACACGCAGGTGCTGTGGGCGAATCCCGAGGTGGTGGATCGCAACTACAAGGAGTACGAGCACGACATCGAGTGGCGCGACGACGACGAGGCGATGGCGGACCTGCAGGCGTGGAAGGAGGGGGAGACGGGCTACCCCATCGTCGACGCCGGGATGCGCCAGCTGAAGGCGGAGGCGTACATGCACAACCGCGTGCGGATGATCGTCGCCTCGTTCCTCACGAAGGACCTCCTGCTGGACTGGCGCCACGGCTACGCCCACTTCAAGGAGCACCTCGCGGACCACGACACCGCCAACGACAACGGCGGCTGGCAGTGGGCCGCCTCCACCGGGACGGACGCCCAGCCGTACTTCCGCATCTTCAACCCGATGACGCAGGGCGAGCGCTACGACCCGGACGCCGAGTACGTCAAGGAGTACGTCCCCGAACTCGCGAGCGTCTCCGCCGACGACGTCCACTCGTGGCACGAACTTTCCGTGGGCCGGCGCCGGCAGCTCGCGCCGCAGTACCCCGACCCGGTCGTCGACCACTCGGAGATGCGCGAGCGGGCCCTCTCGATGTTCAAGCGCGCCCGCGGCGAGGAGGAGGAGGGCGCCAGCGCCGACTGAGCCGGCCGGAGCCGACCGCCGGCGACCAGCGGCGAACAGCGCTCAGACGCCGACGCCGCTCGTCCCGAGGATCGCCCCGCACGCGGCGCACTCCCACACGGTCACGCCGCCGGCGTAGCGGGCGTCGGTGTCGCTCTCGACCAGTTCGCGGAGGTCGGTCTCGCAGTGGGGACAGTGACCCATACCGACGCCAGCGACGGCTGCGTGATGGGTCTTGTCGCCGCGTCCGTCGCCGCCCTCGGCACGGCTATCCCCCCGGCGTCCGAACGACCGGCATGAACGTCGCCGTGTTGCTGTACGAGGGGTTCGACGAGTTGGACGCGGTCGGCCCGTTCGAGGTGTTCCGCAACGCCGAGGCCGTCGGCGCCGACTTCCACACCCGACTGGTCGCGCTCGACGGTCCGGGTCCGGTGACCGCGAGCCACGGCATGCGCGTCGAGAGCGAGGGCGCGCTCCCCGACCCGGGCGGGGTGGACCTGCTCGTCGTCCCGGGCGGCGGCTGGAACGACCGCAGCAGCGCCGGCGCGCGGGCCGAGTACGAGCGCGGCGCCGTCCCCGACGCCGTCGCGGCCCACCACGACGCCGGCGCGACCGTCGCCTCGGTCTGCACCGGCGGGATGCTGCTCGCGAAGGCGGGCGTGTTCGACGGCCGGCCGGCGGTGACCCACGCCTCGGCGCTCGACGACCTCCGGGAGACGGCCGCGGAGGTGCGCGAGGAGCGCGTCGTCGACGACGGCGACGTGCTCTCCGCGGGCGGCGTCACCTCCGGCATCGACCTGGCGCTGCACATCGTGGAGCGCGAGGCCGGCGCCGAGGTCGCGGAGTCAGTGGCGACGACGATGGAGTACACCCGCCAGCACGCGGCGTACGAGCCGGGCGCCATCGCCGGCGGCGAGTAGCCCGGACCGCGACCCCCTGCCGGGGCGCCCTCACTCCCGCACCAGCGGCACCAGCGCGACCGCCGCCAGCGCCGCACAGCCCGCGAGCCCGTACCAGCCGAGCGCGTAGCCGGCGGTGTCCGCGAGGTAGCCGAAGGCGGGGGGCGCGAGGAGGCCGCCGAGGTTGATCGCGGTCTGGCCGCCCGCCGTCGCCGCGCCCACCTCGTCGTCGTCGACGAGCGCGGTGAGACAGCCGTAGTACATCCCCGGGAACCCCAGGACGAAGAAGCCCAACAGCGCGAACGCGACGGCCGCGACCGTCGGCGCGCCGACGAGCGTGACGACGACGAAGCCGACGGCGGTGACGACCGACTGGACGAGCAGGACGCGCGCGTTCGCCGTCGCCGCCGGCGTCGGGAGCCGGTCGGCGATGGCGCCGCCTCCGAGGCGACCGAGGCTGCCCGTGCCCTGGATCGCGGCGAGCGTGCCCCCGGCCAGCGCGGCCGAGGCGAGCACGGAGTCGGTCATGTAGAGCACGACGTAGCCGGTCGTGGTGAACACCGCCGCGCCGAGGAAGAAGCCCGCGACGAGCAGGCCGCGGTAGCCCGCGCCCGCCAACAGCCCGCGGACGTCGGGGAACGCGAGCCCCCGAGCCCGGCCGTCCGCCGTAGCCGCCGGCGAACGCGAGCGCGACGAGCGCCGCGACGCCGGCCGCGACGAGGAACCCGTCCCCCAGTCGCCGCCCGTGCCCGCGACGGTGACGACGCCGGCCGACAGCCCCGAGCCGACGGTGACGCCGACCTGCTTCACGTTCATCGCGAGGTTGCGGGCGCCGTCGGGGGCGACGACCAGCACCGCGCGGTTCGTCGCCGGCATCGCCGTGGCGTAGGCGACGCCGACGAGGAACAGCGCCCCGAGCACCAGCGGGTAGGAGGGCGCGAACGCGACGGCGACACAGCCCGCCCCCATCGCCGAGAGCCCGCCGACCATCGGACGGCGCTCGCCGTAGGCGTCGACGACCGCGCCGGCGGCGAACAGCGCGAGCGTGTAGCCGGCGATCACCGCCGTCACCGCGAGCCCGGTCCGGAAGCGCGTGAGGCCGAAGTCGGCCCGCAGGAACGCCGTCGTCGCGAACACGGCGTAGAAGCAGACGCTCGCCGACACCTGCCACCCCGCGACCAGTCCGACGCCGCGCCACCCGCGCACACCCCCCACTACTCGGGTGGGAGTGGTTCCTCCGTCGGTACCGGCGAGCCGGGCCGCGAGTTCGCGCCCGGCTGTCGACGCGGGCACACGTACGCGAACCTGAGGTGAATCGACCCCGCGAGGGCCCGGGCCGAGCGACGCCGCCGATCGCCCGACTCGACCGGGGCGCGGATCGAAACGGTCTTGTCAAGTGCTACCAGTCACCTTCTCAATCTTTAACAGCTATCGCGCCGTTGTAACGGTCGGAGGAACACAATCATGAGCTACGAACTCGACCCGCTGCCGTACGACTACGACGCACTCGAACCGCACATCAGCGAGCAGGTGCTCACGTGGCACCACGACACCCACCACCAGGGGTACGTCAACGGCTGGAACTCCGCCGAGGAGACGCTCGCCGAGAACCGCGAGAGCGGCGACTTCGGTTCGTCCGCGAGCGCGATCCGCAGCGTGACGCACAACTCGTCGGGCCACATCCTGCACGACCTGTTCTGGCAGAACATGAGCCCCGAGGGCGGCGACGAGCCGTCGGGCGCGCTCGCCGACCGGATCGCCGAGGACTTCGGCTCCTACGAGGCGTGGAAGGGCGAGTTCGAGGCGGCCGCCGGCAACGCCTCCGGCTGGGCGCTGCTCGTGTACGACACGTTCTCGAACCAGCTCCGCAACGTGGTCGTCGACAAGCACGACCAGGGCGCGATCTGGGGCGGCCACCCGATCCTCGCGCTCGACGTCTGGGAGCACTCGTACTACTACGACTACGGCCCGGCGCGCGGCGACTTCGTGAGCGCGTTCTTCGAGGTCGTCGACTGGGACGAGCCCAGCACGCGCTACGAGCAGGCCGTCGAGCTGTTCGAGTAAGTCGGACGACGACGAACGGACCCGGAGGGGGTCCGAGCAGACCTCGCGTTTCTTTCGACACGACCCGCCCAGCGACGGCGCCGTCGATCCTCGGCCGGCCGGCGGACCTCGACGTCGAACGAGCCGACTGGTTCCCCGGTGGGGCCGTCGCGGCGACCGCCGGCGACGTGACCACGGTGTGCGAGTCGCCCGCGGCCGGCCGCCTCGGCCGAGGGGGGGTAGTGGGGGCTGCCGGCGGCGCACGATTCATCACGGAGCCGACCCTGGCCACGGACGATGGAACACGTCGACATCGACGACGTAGCCGAGGGCGGCTTCGGCAACGGCGTGACGATGCGGAAGCTGGCCGACCCGCTGGGCGCCGAGGACCTGGCGATCAACCACTACGAACTGGCACCCGGAGAGGGGTTCTCCGGCGGGATGCACACCCACCTCGACCAGGAGGAACTGTTCGTGGTCCTCTCGGGGACGGCGACGTTCGAGACGCCCGAGGAGACGGTCGACGTCGCCGCGGGCGAGGCGATCCGCTTCGCGCCCGGCGAGTACCAGACGGGGAGCAACGAGGGCGACGAGCCCGTCGAGGCGCTCGCGCTCGGTGCGCCCGCCGACTCCACCGAGGTCCGGGTCCCGGTCGAGTGCCGCGAGTGCGGCCACGACGCCCTCGCCGCGATCCCGGCCGAGGAGGGGATGGCGTTCGAGTGTCCCGAGTGCGGCACCGCGGCGGACCTCCCGACGTAACCGACGCCGGAGCCGTCGGGCTTTAGCGGCGGCCGGGCCAACGGCCGTGTATGCCGACGGACAAGGACGACTTCTCCGCGCTGTATCCCTGCGACTTCTACACGCCCGCGGAGCTGCTGGCGCCCGGACAGATGTACACGGTGTACGAGATCGCACGCCTCCTCCAGGGGTTGGAGCCTGACGCCGAGATCGACGAGGGCACCGAGGAGATCCTGCTCGACTGGGCGATCCCGTGGGTGATCGTCAACGCCGACGACCTCGTCGTCGCCGAGCCGCGCACCGACGAGGAGCCGGGGTACTACGGCCTGCGGGAGGACGGCGACGTCGCGGACGGCGCCGACGAGTAGCCGTCGAGGAGCCGACGGGGAGCCGACCGCGGTGCGCGAGCTACCGCATCCGCGCCGCCCGCGCGGCCAGCTCGACGTGGTCGAACGGCGCGTCGAGCACGCTCGGCCCGTGCCCGACGTGCAGCTCCGCGAGGCCCTCGTCGACGCGGTCGCGAACGCGGTCGATGCTGCGGATCAGGGCCTCGCGGTCGCCCTCCTCGAGGTCCGTCCGCCCGAACCCGCCGTTCTGGAAGATCAGGTCGCCCGCGAACAGCACGCCCGCCGCCTCGTCGTACAGACAGAGGTGGTCGTCCTTGTGGCCGGGCGTGTGGAGCGCCTCGTACGTCCCGAGCCCCAGTTCGACGGTGCCCCCGTCCGGGATCGCGTTGTCGACGGCCGGCTGCTCCGTGTCGAACCCCCACGTCTCGACGCCGTACGCGTCACACACGGCCTTGACGTTGCCGACGTGGTCGCGGTGGGTGTGGGTGAGGACGACGGCGTCGAGGTCGTCGACACGCTCGTCGATGCCGGGGAGCACGTCGAAGTTCGACCCGGTGTCGACGAGGACGCGCCGGCCGGTGTCGCCGTCGTCGTCGGCCGCGGGCGAGTCGGCGCTCGCGGGACCGGCGACGAGGAACGCGTTGCTGGTGAACGCCTGCACGCCGGCGGCGAGGTTGTGGATCACGGCCGGGCGTTGGTGGCGGCGGGTCTTGGGGGTTCCCGTCGCGGCGGGCGCCGCGTCGTACCCGCGCAGCGGCGAAACCGATAGCAGTCGCCGGCCCGAACGACCGCGTATGGGTGGGTACGACCCCGACGCGATCGACCCGCGTGCGGAGATGGAGGCCCGCGGCTGGGACGTCGTGTACAAGCCACACGAGCGCATGGCCCGCTACAACGCCTTCTACAACGTCGAGTACGAGGGCGAGCGGATCGCGCCGCCCGCCGCCCGCCGCGAGGGCGTCCCCGCGAACGAGGTGTGGCTCACCGAGTACCTCCGGCCGTACGAGCGGTACATCCTCCACCACGAACTGAACGAGATCCGCTTCCGTGCCGCCGGCTACGGCGTCGAGGAGGCCCACGAGCGAGCCCTCAGAGCCGACGACGTGTTCGCGGGCGACCCGACGTGGGAGGAGCTGTGGACGGAGATCAACGTCGTGCCGCCCGCACGCGTCACGGCGCTCCCGGGCTTCGACGGGGAGTTGTTCGCGCGCATCCAACGCAACCGACCGTACTGCGACATGGCGGAACTCGCCGCCGTCCACGGGATCGACGAGGAGCGGCACGAGCGGCTCCGCGAGGCGTTCTGGTGTTTCGACTGCGACCTGTAGGCCGGACCACGACGGCACTCCGACCCCCGCGTGCGGCCGGTTCCCCATACGGTTTTGCCCCCCCGGCCGAACGACGCCACCATGAAGCAGTACCTCTCGACCGTCGAGGACGTGATCCGGGACGGCACGTACAAGCCGAACCGGACCGGCGTCGACACGCTGTCGGCGTTCTCGGCGCACTACGAGGCCGACCTCGCGGAGGGGTTCCCCCTCCTGACGACGAAGGACCTCTCGGGCTTTCGCTGGCGGTCGCTGATCCACGAACTGCTGTGGTACCTCTCGGGCGAGGAGCACGTCCGCGACCTCCGCGAGAAGACGGGCATCTGGGACGCGTGGGCCGACGAGGAGGGACGCCTCGACACCGCCTACGGGCGTTTCTGGCGGCGGTACCCGGTCCCCGAGGAGGGGCTCGAGGGGGAGACGTGGCCCGACGACGGCCACCGCTGGCTGAACGACGACGAGCGCACGTTCGACCAGTTGGCGTACGTGCTCGACACGCTCCGCGAGCACCCCAACTCCCGGCGCATCGTCGTGAACGCGTGGCACCCCGCCAACGCCACCGTCTCGACGCTCCCGCCGTGCCACTACACGTTCGTGTTCAACGTGCAGGGCGACCGGCTGAACCTCCACCTCACGCAGCGCTCGGGCGACCTCGCGCTCGGCGTCCCGTTCAACATCGCCGCCTACTCGATCCTGCTGACCGCCGTCGCCCAGCGCACCGGCTTCGAGCCGGGCACGTTCGCTCACAGCATCGTCGACGCCCACGTCTACTGCGGCACCGGCGACCGCGGCGACTGGTACGGCGCCGACGACACGCGCGCCATGCTCGCCGAGGGGCTCGCCGACGCCGACTCCCGCGAGGAGTACGAACGCCTCGCCGACTGGGTGGAGGCGGAGGCACCCCCCGAGGCCGACGGCGACGAGCGCAAGGACCACGTCCCGGGCCTGCTCCGCCAACTCGGGCGCGAACCGCGGGAGCGGCCCGACCTCCGCGTGGCCGACAAGCCGCTCGACGAGTTGACGTACGACGACATCGAACTCCGTGGGTACGACCCCGCGCCGGGGATCGAGTTCGCGGTCGCCGAGTGATGGCGGGGGACGACACCGACCCCGCCGACCGCCCCGCGGCGGACGCCGACGTGGACGCCGCCGGGCTCCGGGTCGCGCTCGTGGCCGCCGTCGCCGCCAACGGCGTCATCGGCGCCGACGGCGGGATGCCGTGGCACTTCCCGGCGGACCTGCGCCGCTTCAAGGAGACGACGACGGGCCACCCCGTCGTGATGGGTCGACGGACGTACGAGTCGATCGCGGCCGACCTCGGCGGCCCGCTCCCCGACCGGACGAACGTCGTGCTGTCGCGGTCCGCGCCGGACCTCCCCGACGATGTGGTCGTCGCCGACTCCGTGGCCGACGCGCTGGCGGCCGCCGAGCGCACGGCGGAGGCGCTCGGCGTCGACACCGTGTACGTGATCGGCGGCGAGACGGTGTACGAGCAGTTCCTCGCCGTCGCCGACCGGCTGGTGCTCACCGAGGTCCACGAGGCGTACGACGGCGACACCGAGTTCCCGGCGTTCGACGCCGACGCGTGGGTCGAGACCGAGCGCGAGGCGCGCGACGAGTTCGACTTCGTGACGTACGACCGGCGGCGCTGACCCCGCGGCGAACGGGCGCGGCGTCCCGCCGGGGCGACCGCACCGCCGCGGCGTCGGCCCCCGAACGGCTTTCCGCCCGGCGCGTGTGCCGGCGGTATGCACCGCGCCGGGCCCGCGCTCGTCTGCTGTCTCCTCCTCGTGTGCGCCGGCTGCGTCGCGACCCCGGCGGGGTCGGGAGCCGGCGGCGACGCGACGCCGACCGCGCCGCCCGCGGGCGACGGCACGGCGCGGACCGTGGCCCCGCCCGCCGACGGCCTCCGCGTCACCGTGGTCGAGGTCGTCGACGGCGACACGCTCCGGTTCGAGTACGACAACGGCACGACCGACACCGCCCGCCTGCTCGGCGTCGACACGCCGGAGGTGTACGCCGAGAACACGCCCGCCGAGTTCGAGGGCGTCCCCGACACCGACGCCGGCCGGGCGTGCCTCGCCGAGGCCGGCGACCGCGCCAGCGCCTACGCACGCGACCGCCTGCTCGGCGAGGAGGTCGTCCTCGCGTTCGACGCCAACGAGCCCCGCCGGGGCTACTACGACCGCCTGCTCGTGTACGTCCACCACGACGGCGGCTCGGTCAACTACGCGCTCGTCGACCGCGGCCTCGCCCGCGTGTACGACTCGGCGTTCGAGCGCGGCGACCGGTTCTATGCCGCCGAGGAGCGCGCGATGGCCGCGGGTCGGGGGTGTGGTCGTGTCGCGACGGCACGCCCGGGCCCGTCGGCGGGAGCGCGACGACGGCCGGCGCCACCGACGACGGCGAGGGCGTCGTGATCGCCCGGATCCACGCCGACGCCGACGGTCCCGACGGGGAGAACCTGAACGACGAGTACGTGGTGGTCCGCAACCGCGGGGAGTCGTCGGTCGACCTCTCGGGGTGGACGCTCACCGACGCGGCCGGCTTCGGGTACCGGTTCCCCGACGGGACGACGCTCGCGGCCGATGCGACGCTCACCGTCCACGTCGGGAGCGGCGAGGACACCGACACGGACCTGTACTGGGGGCGCGACCGACCCACCCTCAACAACGACGGCGAGACGGTGACGCTGCGGGACGCGAGCGGGGCGGTCGTCGCCGAGCGGTCCACCTGACGCTTATCCCTCGGCGCGTGGAGCGGGCACGCGTGCCACACCTCCGATTCGACCTCTCGGTCCCCGTCGACGACGCCGACCGCGACGCGTTCGCCCCCCGGGTCGCCGAGACGTACGCCGACGTGATGGACACCGGCACCGACCACGTGGGCGTGATCCTCGCCGAGACCGACCCCCGGATCGGCCGGGCGGCCGACGGCGAGCCGGTCGCGGTCGTGAACGCCGACGTCCGGGCGGGGCGGACCGTCGAGCAGCGCCACGAACTCGCGCGGCGGCTGACCGCGGCGCTCGGCGACCGCTTCGGCGTCCCCGAGCACACGGTGTACGTGGTGTTCACCGAGCACCCCGGCGAGGACTTCGTCCTCGGGGGTGAGCCGCTCGCGTCGTGGGACGCCGCCGAGGCCGACGACGCCCCGCCGACCGAACGCGACGGGCGCGAGTGATCGGCCGGCACGCCTTAGCCGCCGGGGGCTGACGGCCCGTCCATGCCGAGCAAGGCTACCTTCGAGGTGTACCGCGACCACGCCGACGAGTGGCGCTGGCGCCTCGTCCACGACAACGGCAACATCATCGCCGACTCCGGCGAGGGGTACGCGAGCAAACAGAAGGCCCACGAGGGCATCGAGAGCGTGAAGACGAACGCGTCGGACGCGCCGGTCGTCGACGACGAGTGACCGGCCGGCGGCGACCGGGCCCGCACGGACGCGCCGGTGTCGCCCGGTTTCGGCGGGGCAGCTAAAGCTCCGTTTAGGGAGGCTTTTTCCGACGTGGTCCCATACCGTGGACCGATGACCGTACTCGCGACGACGATTCACGTCGGTGGTGACCGATGAGGGGTAACGACCAGCAGGCGTACGACCGCGGGACCTCGCTGTTCTCGCCGGACGGCCGCATCTACCAGGTGGAGTACGCGCGCGAGGCCGTCTCGCGCGGCGCCCCCTCGGTGGGCGTGCGCACGACCGACGGCGTCGTGCTCGCGGCGCAGGCGCAGGCGTCCTCGAGCCTGATGGAGTCGGAGTCCATCGAGAAGCTCCACAAGCTCGACGACCACGTCGGCACCGCCAGCGCCGGCCACGTCGCCGACGCGCGCCAGCTCATCGACTACGCCCGCCGGATGGCGCAGGGCAACCGCCTGCGCTACCGCGAGCCGGTCGGCGTCGAGACGCTGACGAAGTACATCACCGACCACATCCAGGAGAACACCCAGCGCGGCGGCACCCGGCCGTACGGCGCCGCGCTGCTCATCGGCGGCTACGAGAACGGCGCGCCGCGGCTGTTCGGCGCCGACCCCTCGGGCACGCCCCACGAGTGGAAGGCGACCGCCATCGGCGGCTCCCGCCAGCAGATCCAGGAGCTGCTCGAGGAGGAGTGGAGCGAGGAACTCACCCTCGACGACGGCATCGGGCTGGCGCTGCGCGCGCTGTTCGAGGCGAACGACGAGCTGTCGGCCGACGACGTGTCGCTGTCGACGGTGTCGGAGGCGGGGTACACCGCCTTCACGGCCGAGGAGATCGCCGACCTCGTCGCCGAACTCGACCTCGAACGCGACGAGGACGACGACGAGACCACCGAAGAGGAGGAGTAGGGCCCGCCGCCCCCGTCCCGGGTCGACGACGGTCCGCGACCCCGTTCTGCCGCCCGCCGCCGGTTCGCCGGAGCGGCCGCCACGCGGGGAGGGCGTGCGACCGACCCGTTTACCTTCGCCGCGCCCGCCCTCGCAGTCGTGACCGACGACGCCCACACGACGACGCTCGACCGCGTCCGCGTGTACCCCGTGAAGGCGCTCGACGGCGTCGGCGTCGACGCCGCGGCGCTCGCCCCCGGCGGCGGCCTCGCCCCCGACCGGGAGTTCGCCCTGCTCGACGCCGACGGCGACTACGTGAACGGGAAGAACGAGCGGCGGATCCACCGCGTCCGCGCCGAGTTCGACCTCGACGCTCGGACCGTCGCCCTCGCGGCGCCCCACGACGACGACGCGCCCGCCCCCGACACCTTCCGCCTCGACGACGAGGGGGACGCGCTCGCGGCGTGGGTCGGCGCGTTCCTCGGCTACGAGGTGCGGTTGGTGGACGACCGCCCGGGCGGTTACCCGGACGACACGGAGCTCGCGGGGCCGACCGTGCTCGCGACGGGGACGCTCCGCGAGGTGGCGTCGTGGTACGACGGCCTCGACGTCGACTCGGTGCGCCGGCGGCTCCGCCCGAACCTCGAAGTCGCGAGCGACGAGGCGTTCTTCGAGGACCGGCTCGTCGCCGACCGCGGCCGGCGCGTCCGCGTCCGCGTCGGCGACGCCGACCTGCTCGGCGTCAACCCCTGCCAGCGCTGTGCCGTCCCCGCCCGCGACCCCGACACGGGCGCGGAGTACCCCGACTTCCGCGCGCGGTTCGTCGAGAAGCGGCGGGCGACGATGCCCGCGTGGAGCGGCGGCGACCGCTTCGACCACTACTTCCGGCTGATGACGAACACGGTCGTGCCGGCCGAGAGCGTCGGCGCGCACCTCGCGGTCGGCGACGACGTCCGGATCGTCGGCGTCGAGGAGGAGTAGCCGCGGCGGGCGACGCGGAGAGACGGCCTTGCCCGCGGGACGCGCCCGTCTCGGGTGAGTCCCGGCCTACTCGCCGTGTTCCGCGTACTCCTCGGGCGTGTACGTCTTGATCTCCAGCGCGTGGACCTCCTTCGTCATCGCGTCGCCGACGGCGTCGTACACGAGTTGGTGTTGCTGGACGAGCGACTTCCCCTCGAAGGCGGGCGAGACGACGACGGCGGCGAAGTGGGCGTCCTCGTGGTCCGGGTCGGGCGCCCGCGGCGTCGTGACGGTCGCCTCGCAGTCCTCGATGCCCGCCTCGATGGCGGCCTCGACGTCGGCGGCGGTCATGCTCATGGGCCACGGTCGGCGGTCGCCGGGGAAAAAGCGGTCGGTGCCGACGCCGTCCCGGCGCCGCTCCCCGACGGGCTTACCACCGCCCCGCCGGATCCCTCCACCGTGACCGACGCCGGCGACGGCCCCGACCCCACGACCGCCGTCCGCGAGCGCCTGCTGGCCGAACACGGGCCGCTGTTCGACGCCGTCGACGCCTGCGCCGACGCGGTCGCCGACCGGTGGGCCGGGGACGCGACGGCCGACCGCGACGCGGTGGTGCCGGCGCTGCGCGAGGCGCTGGCGGCCGCCGGCGCGCTCGACCGGCTCCCGGCCCTCCTGGCGACCGCCGCGGACGCGCTCGGGGTCCGGCTCCCCGCCGCGCCCGTGGCGGCGCCGCCGTACCTCGTCGTGACGGCGACCGGGCCGGTGGTCCGGGCGACGCTCCCGGCGGTCGGGCGACTGGTCGTCTCGCTCGACGTGTTCGCCGTGGACCGCTCGGGCGAGACCCCGCGGTACCGCCGTGTCGACGGCGACGGCGTGGCGCTGTCGGTCGCGCTCCGGTGACGGGCGCCGCGCGCTCACCCGCGGGCGCACAGCCACAGGCCGACCGCGCCCATCAGGAAGCCGGGCGCCATGGCGACGACGCCGACCCCGACCGGACGCGCGGCGAGGCCGTCGCGAGCGAGCGCGGGGAGGAGGACGCTCAGCGCGGCCGGGACCGCGGCGACGGACAGCACCACCGCGGCCGCGACGACCCACAGGTCCCGGCTCACGGCGCCACCCTCGCCGGATCGGCGACTCGCGGCCGCGGTTCGGTGCTCGTCCGGCGGTTCGCCAGTCGCCCGCTCGTCGCGTGTCGGACCACGGAGGGGGGTGGCGCGGCCCGAGCGAGTCGCTTGTGCCGGATCCCTCCGGCGCATTCATGTGCCGGTCGGCCGACGGGTCTCGCGTGCCACGGCGCGCACACCGACGATGAAACGCGCACGGATCACCATCCACCCGCAGTCGCTCGACACCCCCGCCCTGTACGAGTACCTCACCGACTCCCCGGACGTCGAGTCGGTCCGGACGGTCAACTGGAACGTCGCCGACCCCCCGGCGGGCTTCCTCCTGCACGTCCGGGGCGACCACGAGGCGCTCGCGACGGTGCTCGCGGACGACCCCGAAGTCACCGCCCACGAGGTCGTGCCGATCGACGACCGCTCGTGTTACTGTCTGATCGAGGGGCGCGCCCCCGCCGAGTCGCGGGCGCTGTGGGAGCACTTCACCCGCGGGAGCCTGATGACGGTCCCGCCGGTCGAGTGGAACGACGACGGCAGCAGCACCGTCACGCTCGTCGGGACGGAGGCGGACGTGCAGGCGGCCGTCGCGGCGGTCCCGGGCGACATCAGGGTCGACGTGGAGCGCGTCGGGCGCGGGCGGATCGACCGGCCCGACGCGGGGGACGCGTTGACCGACCGCCAGCGGGAGGCGCTGGCGACCGCCGTCGACCTCGGCTACTACGACACCCCGCGCGGCGCGACGATCGCGGATGTCGCGGCGGCGCTGGGACGGTCGCGCTCGACGGTCGGCGAACACCTCCAGCGCGCGGAGGCGACGGTGATCACTCGGCTGTTCGAGTGAGACGCCCGGTCCCGGTTCGTCGGGCGGGGCGGGCGCGCGGCGGCCGTCGCGACTCCGGCGGAGGTAAACCGCCGCGGCTCCAGTCACTCGGTATGAACCCCGACGAGGTCCGCGACGACTGGGCGGAGCGCGAGGGGGAGTTCTCCCCGCGGTACTACGCGCACAAGGGTCCGGACGACACGAGCGAGGCCCTGCTGTCGGCCATCGAGTTCTACGTCGGCGCCGACGCGCGGGTGCTCGAACTCGGCTGTGGCTCCGGCCGCCACCTCGAACACCTCCGGCGCAACGGCTTCGACCGGCTCGCCGGCGTCGACATCAACGACGAGTCGTTCGACGTGATGGCCGAGACGTTCCCCGAGCTCGCGGAGACGGGCGAGTTCCACACGGGCGCCATCGAGGACCTGCTCCCCGAGTTCGCCGACGACGCGTTCGACGCCGTCTACTCCGTCGAGACGCTCCAGCACGTCCACCCGGACGACGCGTGGGTGTTCGAGGAGGTCGTCCGCGTCGCCGGCGACCTGCTCGTGAGCGTGGAGAACGAGGGGAACGGCGCCGAACGCGGCCGCGACGGCGCGGAGGTGAGCTACGTCAACGACGAGTTCCCGCTGTACCACCGCAACTGGAAGGAGGTGTTCTCGCCGCTGGGCGGGGTGCAGGTCGTGAAAGAGCCGACCAAGCGGGACACCATCCGGGCGTTCAAGCTCTCGTAGTCGTCGCGGTCGGTGGGGACGACGGGCCCTCGCCGTTCACGAGCCCCAAGGTCCCGTGAGTGCGAACCTCCGGGCGCGTCTGTCCCCCGCTGTCCGTCCGAGACGCCCGCTGCATGACGGCCCCGTGTTCTATTGGGCGGAGGGTCACAGGACCGCTCGGCCGTCTTTCCGAGCCGCTCGGTCGCTTCGCTCGGACACTACGAGTTGCTGGGCGGCTCGGCCCACGGACCTCGCCGCCGCTTTCCCGAGACGCTCGCTACGCTCGCGTCTCGCTTACTTCCCTTCGAACTCCGGCTCCTCGTTGGACATGAACGCCATCACGCCCTCCATGAGGTCGTCCGTGTTCATCAGCTGGCCGAACGCCTGTGCCTCGATCTCCAGCCCGGCGTCGGTGTCGTCGCGCCCCGCGAGCATCGCGCGCTTCGTGTAGCGCTGGGCGACGGGCGGGCCGGCGGCCAGGTCCTTCGCCAACTCCATCGCGCGATCCTCGAGTTCGTCGTTGGCGACGACCTCGTTCAGGAAGCCGTAGCGCTCCATCTCCTCGGCCTCGTAGCGGTCGGCCGTGAAGATGATCTCCTTGGCGCGCCCCTCGCCGACGATGTGGCGCAGGCGCTGGGTGCCGCCCCACCCCGGCAGGAGGCCGAGGTTGTGTTCGGGCTGGCCCAGCTCGGAGCGCTCGGAGGCGATCCGCATGTCCGCGCACGTCGAGAACTCCATCCCGCCGCCGAGACAGTAGCCGTCGATGCCGGCGACGACCGGCACGTCGGCGGCCTCGAACTTCCCGAACGTCGACTGCCCCTTGCGCGACAACTCGACCGAGTGCAGGGGGTCGCCGCCGCCGGCGGCCATGCTCTGCACGTCGGCGCCCGCGGAGAACGCGCGGTCGCCCTCGCCGGTGACGAGCACGGCACGCACGTCGTCGTCCCCGTCGAGGTCGTCGATGGCGACGCCGAGTTCGTCGAGCATCTCGCCGGAGATGGTGTTCATCCGGTGCGGGCGGTCGAGCACGATGTGGCCCACCTTCCCGTCGCGCTCGATCCGGATCGTCTCGAAGTCGACCCCGTCGTCCTCGTCGTCGCCGCCGTAGAAGCCCTCGCCGGCGTCGACGAGCTCGCGGAGGTAGTCGACGGCGGCGTAGCGCTCGGCCTCGGTGGCCTCGTGCCGCTCGTCGAGCGTCTCCAGCAGGGCGTCGAGGCCGGCCGCGTCGGCCATCTTCGCGGGGCCGTCGGGGAAGCCGGCGCCCAGCTTCACGGCCTTGTCGATGGCGTCGGCGTCGGCGACGTCGTTGCCGATCAGGCCGGCGACCTCGTTGGCCATCACCGCCAGCAGCGCGTGCTTCACGTCCTCGGAGACCGCGTCCGAGGGCACGTCCGCGCCGCCGTTCTCGTAGTCGTAGAACCCCTCGCCGGTCTTCTTGCCGAGGGTCTCGTTGTCGACCTTCTCCGTGAGGAGCGGGCACGGCTCGTAGGCGTCGCCGAGCACCTCGTGCATGTACTCGAGGACGTGGACGCCCACGTCGATGCCGACCTGGTCGGCCAGCTCGAAGCTCCCCATCGGGAGGCCCAGGTCGTACTTCGTCGTGGAGTCGACCTCCTCGATGGTCGCCTCGCCCTCGTGGACGAGCCACGCGGCCTCGTTCATCAACGGGACGAGCACGCGGTTGACGATGAAGCCGGGCGAGTCCTTGCGGACGCGCACCGGCGTCTTCCCCATCCGCTCGGCGACGTCCTCGACGAGGTCGAGCGTCGCGTCGTCGGTGTGGGCGCCCGAGATGACCTCGACGAGCTGCATCCGCACGGGCGGGTTGAAGAAGTGCATCCCGCAGAAGCGCTCCTCGCGGTCGGTCACCTCCGACAGCTCCGTGATCGAGAGGCTCGACGTGTTCGAGGCGAACACGGCGTGGTCGGGCGCGTGCGCCTCGACGTCGGCGTACACGTCCTTCTTGATGTCCATCTTCTCCGGCACCGCCTCGACGATCAGGTCCGCGTCGGCGACGGCGTCCTCGACGGGGACGACCGCCGTGACGCGCTCCAGGGCGGCGTCGGCCTCGGCCTCGGAGATCTGGTCCTTCTCGGCGAGTTTGCCCAGCGACCACTCGATCTGGTCGTACCCCTTCCGGACGAACTCCTCGTTGATGTCCCGCATGTGCACCTCGAACCCGGCGAGGGCGGCCACCTCCGCGATGCCGTGGCCCATGTTCCCCGCGCCGAGAACCGCGATCGTCTCTACGTCATCAACGTCCATGTGCGTCGCGTTGGAGGCCCGCCGATTCAACGTTTCCCTCCGGCCCGACGCCAACACGTCGCCCGTTTCCCGCAGTTCTCGTTCCCCGGGCTCGGTCGGGGCGTCGTCCCGGTCCCGCCGAAACCCGTTTCTCGTCGCCGTGTCCAGGGACGGCTATGCCAGTCGACTCCGACGCCGACGGCTTCGACGCCCTCGACCCCGCCGACCGGGAGGCGCTCGCCGCGCTCCGGGAGGACGACCTGCTCGGGCCGGTGATCGAGCGCCACGGCCCGCTGACCATCGACCCGGCCGACGACCCCTTCGAGCGGCTCGTCGTCTCGATCCTCCGCCAGCAGGTGTCGATGGCCTCCGCGGCCGCGACCCGCGACCGCCTGTTCGACGCCGTCGAGGTGACGCCCGCGGGGATCCTCGCGGCCGACGAGCAGGTGTTGAAGGACGCCGGCCTCTCCCGGCAGAAGACCCGATACGTGCGCAACGTCGCCGAGGCGTTCGACGACCACGGGTGGGACCGCGAGACGTTCGCCGCGATGAGCGACGACGAGGTCCGCGAGGCGCTGACGGCGATCACCGGCGTCGGCGAGTGGACCGCGAACATGCAACTGCTGTTCACGCTCGGCCGCCCGGACGTGTTCCCCGTCGGCGACCTGGGGATCCGGAAGGGGATGGAGGAACTGTACGCGAGAGAGATGAGCCGCGCCGAGATGGTCGAGGCGGCGGCTCGGTGGGCGCCGTACCGCAGCTACGCGTCGCTGTACCTGTGGCGCGCGAAGGAGGACATCGCCGAGAGCGTCGACGAGGTCGTCGGCGGGGAGTGACGACCGGCACGGCCGCTCTCGGCGCGGGGAATCGAGAGAGGAGAGAAAGGGAGCCGCGCTACAGCTCGACCGCTTCCTTCTGCCCGAGCGACTCGGGGACGGTGAAGCGGATGCTCGTAGTCGCGCCGGACATCGTGTTGATCTTGATCGTGACCTCCTCGCCCTCGTCGAGGTTACTGCTCGCGAACGAGTTCACGTCGAAGATCAGGTTGAGCCGGTCGTCGGGGTCGTTGAGAACGTTCTCGTTCCCGGCGACGTTCTTCACCGACTCGTACGAGTAGTAGTTCGACGAACCGCTGTCGTCGAGTTGGCTCTGGGTGGAGAAGTTCGACGTCGTCGACTGCAGCTGAACCGTGCCCTGTGGGCCGATCCACGTCACAGTCGCGTTGTGCACGTCGATCTCGCCGGCACCCGCGGCCTGCGTGACCGTGACGTTGACGAGGTCGATGTCGCCGGCGTCGGTGACGTTCCCGACGGTGGCGACCTCCTGGAGGCGGTTACTGACCTGCTTGCTGCTCTGTTGGCCGGTCTCCTGCGACTTGCTCTGGAGGAAGCCCGCGGTGTTGATCAGGACGCCGGCGGCGATCGCCGCCACCAGCACCATCGCGATGAACACGATGAGCGTCCCGATACCGACCTGCCCGCGCTCTTCCTCGTCCGTGATGAATTCGAACATTGGGATGTCTTGCTCCCACCCGTTCGCGACAACGAACCGGGCGTATCTACTCCGGCGGCGACGTGAGCAATATACCTTCGGCGCAAATTATCGGAGAAGATATCGGACGTGCGAGCGGCGGTCGGAACGCCGCACGGGGCCGCGGCGTCGGGGAGTTACTCGTCGTCCTCGTCGTCTTTCATCTCCGAGAGCGCGGAGACGAGGTCGTCGGTCGAGGCGCCCGCCTCGAAGCTGGCGGTGCCGTCGTGGTCGTTCTCGTGGGCGTCGACCGTCGAGCCGTCGCCCGCGTCGCCGCCGTCGTTCTGTTGCCGTTCCTGCTCGGATTCGTCGTAGCTCCCGAAGCCCATACACTCCACTCGTGAGGCGAGCGGGAAAAGCGGTCCGGCCCGCGGCCGGCGTGCGGGTCGCTCCCGAACGCTACTCCTCGAGCCCCTCCTCTTCCTCCTCGTCGAGGTCGGGGGTGTTGGCGTCGTCGGCGCGGCGCTGCACGTCGACGCGGTAGTGCTGGAGGATGTCGCGGCCGAGGAGGACGGGGTACTCCATGTGCGAACGGTCCTCGACGCTCGCGGTGACGGTGTGCTGTTCGCCGCCGATCCCGACGACGAGGTCGACGACCGGCCGCGCCTTCCCGGACTTCACCGACCCCGACTTCACGCGCGTCATGCTCTTGATCGGACCCGCGCCGATCTCTGCGGCCAGACTGGTGTCGATTGACGAGCGCGTCGCGCCCGTGTCGGACTTGGCGTACGCCTTCGTCGCGCCCTGCGTCCCGGCGACGTTCACCTCCTCGATGTAGCCGATGATCGGCACCTGACCCTCGTTGATCCGACGCCGCGACGGCATGCACGCGGGCGTCGAGTCGTCGAGCACCGCCGACAGGTCCGTCACGCGTTCGTCGTCGACGTCGCCGCCGACGCGTTCGATCGCGAGCCGCGCGATGTGGGGCGCCGGCGAGCGGCCGCTGGCCTTGAACAGGCCCTTGAACCCCGCAGTGGGGTTGACCTCCAGCACGTACCAGCCGTCGTACCCCTGTACGAGGTCGACGCCGGCGTAGTCGAGGCCGATGGTCTCGGCGGCGCGAAGCGCCATCTCGCGGGCCTCGTCGTCGAGCGAGTCGGTGGCGTCCTCCACGTCGCCGCCGAGGGCGACGTTCGTGCGCCAGTCGTCCTCCGGGGCGTAGCGGTTCATCGCGCCGACAACCTCGCCGCCGACGACGTACACGCGGGTGTCGTGGTGGCGCGCGTCGTCGCGGTCGATGAGCTGCTGGAGGAACGCCTGCCGGTTCCCGACCTGCGGGTTCACCGGCTCCGTGAGGTCGACCTTCCACGTGCCGCCGCCGTGGGTGCCGATGGCGGTCTTGTACACGCCCTCGTCGCCGAAGCGGGTGCGGCCGTCGTTGAGACGGTCGTTCGACAGCGCCAGCAGCGCGTCGGGGACGCGCACACCGGCCTCCGCGAGCGCGACGGCCGAGGCGAACTTGTGCATCGCGGTGAGGACGGCCGAGGGGTCGTTGAGGATCGGTCGCGCCCGGCCGAACGTGTGGGCGAGGCCGAGGCCCTCGGCCGGATGCTCGATATTCGACAGCAGCATCCGGTTGGCGACCACGTCGACGTCGGGTTCGATCGTCACCTCGCCGGCGTCGATGCTGACGGCGGCGTTCTCGCGGCGCAGCCAGACCGGCTCGTGGCCCAGCGCCTCGACGGCGTTGCAGATGGCTTTCGACTCCTTGCTCGTGTGCAGCGAGAGCACCCCCACACGTACCGGATCCTCGGTCATGCGTTGGTGACTCGGCGGCGGCGTGAAATGTGTCCCGGTCCGGCGAAGCCGTGTCAGGAACGGACACGGGCCACGAGGCGCCCGATACCGTCCCGGAACGTGCGGTGGGCGGCGTGGCCCCGTTCACACGGGACGGCCGTTCCCGCCCGCCCGGCTGTGGCGTGCTTTATCACCCTCCGTCGCACACCGGCGGACATGAGCGACGACGGGTCATTCACCTACAACGGCGGGCGGGTGGGCCCAGGCGAACGACAGAACATCCGGTTCGTGGTGTCGGAGACGTACCTCGGGGACCCCGTGCGCATCCCCGTGACGATCATCAACGGGGCGCGCCCGGGGCCGACGGCGTTCCTCTCGGCGGCGGCCCACGGCGACGAACTCAACGGGATCGAGGTGGTGCGGGAGGTCGCCCACGAGTGGGACCTCGAGGCGCTGGCGGGGACGCTCATCTGCCTCCCGGTGTTGAACGTCCCGGGCTTCCTCGCCCAGCAGCGCTACCTCCCGGTGTACGACCGCGACCTGAACCGCTCGTTCCCGGGCGCGGCCGACTCCACGAGCGCCAAGCGGATGGCCGCCCGCATCTACACCAACTTCATCGAGCCGTGCGACTTCGGGCTGGACTTCCACACCTCCACCCGGGGGCGGACGAACATGATCCACGTCCGCGCCGACATGGCGGACGCGGACGTCGGCCGCCTCGCGCGGGCGTACGGGACGAACGTCATCATCGACAGCGAGGGCTCCTCCGGGATGCTCCGGACGGAGGCCGCCGTCGACGGCACGCCGACGATCACCGTCGAGATGGGCGAGGCTCACCGCTTCCAGCGCGGCCTGATCGACGAGGCGCTCGCGGGCGTCCGCTCGGTGTTCGCGGAGTACGAGATGCTGGCCGCCGAGTCCGTCCGGTGGCCGGGCTGGCGCACCGTCATCACCGACGAGCGCGAGAAGACGTGGCTCCGCGCGGACGCCGGCGGCATGGTCGACATGCACTTCGAGCGCGGGTCGCTCGTCCACGAGGGGGACACCGTCTGCACGATCACGAACCCGTTCAAGGACGACAACGTCCACGTCGAGGCGCCGTTCACCGGCCTGCTCGTCGGCGTGCTGGAGAACCCCGTCGTCTACCCCGGGAACCCGCTGTGTCACCTCGTGGAGTTGGACCGCCGCACGCGGCGGGTCGTGGAGATGGAGCAGAGTCCGACCGTCGGACTGGAGTGAGGCGGCGAGGGTCGACGGGTCCCGCGCTCACTCCGCCACGCCGAGGTCGTCGTCGAGGACCACCCGGACCCGACCGTCCGGGCGCTCGAACGCGACCTCGCCCGCGGCGTCGCCGGGGAGGGCGGTCGCGTCCCACGACAACAGCGCGGCGAGGCGGTCCCACGGGCGCGCCGGGTCGGCGACGACCGTCGCGTCCTCCGTGTCGGGGTTGCCGAACAGCGGGTGCGTGACGCGGCCGCGACCACACACCGTACACACCAACTCCGCGAGCACCGGGTAGGCGGTGCCGCACGTGCCACAGGTGCGACCCGTCGGCGCGTCGTGGTCGGGGCACCGCCGGAGGCGTCGCTCGACGTCGCCGCCGCACTCGAGGCACAGGCCGTCGACCATGGCGCGCAGCCGACGGCGGAAGACGCGGTGTGCGTGCTCGAACAGCGCGGCGGGGTCGCGCCCCTCGACGGTCGCCGGCGGGAGGACGACGCCGGTGAGGGTGCCGTCGGGGGTGCCGTCGGCGCCGAACAGCCCCTCGCAGTCGCCACAGCAGGTCACGACGTGGTGGTCGCCGTAGCGGACGTGGACGTCGCCCCCGCACAGCGGACACCGCGCCGGCACCGCCGTCGGCTCGAACTCGGCCGGCCCGTCGACGACGCCGCGGTCCAGCAGCCGGACCACCTCCCGCCCCGGCTCGCGGAGCCGGTAGCCGCCGTCGACCTTCTCGACGAACCGGCCGGTGAGTTTGTCGAGGTGGTAGCTGAACTTCCCGCTGTCGCGCTCGCCGACCTCGCGGCGGAGATCGCTGTACGCGACCGCTCCCTCGCGGGGGCCGGCGGGCGGCTCCCCGGCCGCCAGCGCCCTGAGGACCGCCAGCCGGAGCCCGTCGCCGAGGAACGAGAACGCCGCGCCGGCGCGCTCGGTCGTCTCCTCGCTCATCGGTCGGGGTGGGGGATCCAGCGACAAAACAGTTCGCCCGTTCGACACGACCGCCCTCGACGGGCCCGGCTGGCTCGCGGACCGTGCGGGTGCGTCACGTAACTACTATACCACCGTAGGCCGGAGCCACAGTACGTATGAGCCAGTCGTATGACAGAGGCCTCGTCGAGGACTTCGGCCGCTGGCGGGAGTTCTCGGCGGGGATGTGGGCTTGGGTGTTCCACAAGTTCACGGGCTGGGTGCTCGTGGGCTACCTCTTCACCCACATCGCGGTGCTGAGTACCGCCATCTCCGCGGCCGGACAGTCCTCGGAGGTCATCGCGGCGAACAACGACGTGTACACCACGGTCATCGTGACGCTCGAGAGCCTGTTGGTCGTCCGCATCCTCGAGGTCGGCCTGCTCGCCGTGGCCGTCTTCCACATCCTGAACGGCTGCCGGCTGCTGCTGGTGGACCTCGGGGTCGGATTGGACAGCCAGGACAAGAGCTTCTACGCGTCGCTGATCTTGACGGGCGCGATCGTCGTCGCGTCGGTGCCGACGTTCCTCGCGGGGGTGTTCTGAGATGGCGGAGCGATACTCCTCGTTCGAGAAGGGCGGCCGCCGCTGGCTGTGGCAGCGGATCACCGCCGGGTTCCTCGTCGTGGTGCTGGCGTTCCACTTCTTCCTGCTCCACTTCGTCAACCACGCCGACGAGGTCACGTTCGCGATGTCGAGCGCCCGGATGGAGAGCCTCGCGTACTACTCGCTGATGGTGCTGTTCCTGATCACGGCGACGTTCCACGGCGTCAACGGCGTCTACAACGCCCTCGAGAACCAGGGACTGACCGGGACGCCGAAGCGGGTCGTCAAGTACACGCTGATCGCGGCGAGCCTCGTGCTCGTCGTCCAGGGGATCCGGACCGCGAACGCCTGGGCGGGCCTCCCCACCTTCTGACCAATGAGCACGCAAGTACCAGAGACCGAGACGGAGACCGAGGCCGAGACCGACGTCGAGCACAGCGAGCCACTCGCGCCCGCGCAGGAGGAGCGGATGCGCAAGAAGGCCGAGGGCCGCGCCGAGCGCGAGGAGCGCGCCCGGCGGGAGGCCGAGGAGCGCGCGAACGCCGAGGAGGACACCTACCACCTGAAGGTGTTCCGCTTCGACCCCGAAGTCGAGGGCAAACAGGAGCCGCGCTTCGACGACTTCCACGTCCCGTTCAAGAAGGGGATGACCGTCCTCGACGCGCTCATCTACGCCCGCGACACGTTCGACTCCTCGCTCACCTTCCGGCACTCCTGCCGGCAGGCGATCTGTGGGTCCGACGCGCTGTTCGTCAACGGCCGCCAGCGCCTCGGCTGCAAGACGCAGCTGTCGGACCTCGACGAGCCGGTGCGCGTCGAGCCGCTCCCGCACGCCGACGTCGAGAAGGACCTGGTCGTCGACATGGACCACTTCTACGACCAGATGGAGGCGGTCGAGCCGTACTTCGACGCCGACGAGCTCCCCGACGGCGAACTGGAGGAGCAGCGCCAGTCGCGGGCGAACCGCGAGAAGGTGAAGATGTCCACGCGCTGCATCTGGTGTGGCGCGTGCATGTCCTCGTGCAACATCGCCGCGGGCAACAACGAGTACCTCGGTCCCGCCGCGATCAACAAGGCGTACCGCTTCGCCATGGACGAGCGCGAGGGCGAGGACCGCAAGCAGCACCGGCTCAACATCATCGAGCAGGAGAACGGCGTCTGGCGGTGCCAGACCCAGTTCTCGTGCACCGAAGTGTGCCCGAAGGACATCCCGCTCACCGAGCACATCCAGGAGCTCAAGCGGGAGGCCGTGAAGAACAACCTGAAGTTCTGGTAGGCTCGGGCCCCAGCGACTCGGATCGGCACGCGATTGAAGTAGCCGGAACCCCAAGCGAGTTCAGCGACGCACGGTCGGGAATCCGGCGCGGACGGACGAGCGGACACACGACACACACCACACGACACCATGTACGAACACGACGTTATCGTGGTCGGCGCCGGCGGCGCGGGACTCCGCGCTGCCATCGCCGCCCAGGAGGAGGGCGCGGACGTTGCGATCGTCTCGAAGCTCCACCCGGTGCGCAGCCACACGGGTGCGGCGGAAGGCGGGATCAACGCCGCCCTGCGCGAGGGCGACTCGTGGCAGGACCACGCCTACGACACGATGAAGGGGTCGGACTACCTCGGCGACGCCCCCGCCATCGAGACGCTCTGTAAGGAGTCCCCGAAGGAGGTCATCCAGCTGGAGCACTGGGGGATGGCGTTCTCGCGCGAGGACGACGGCCGCGTCTCCCAGCGACCGTTCGGCGGCCTCTCGTTCCCGCGGACGACGTACGCGGGCGCCGAGACCGGCCACCAGCTGCTCCACACGATGTACGAACAGCTCGTCAAGCGCGGCATCACCGTGTACGACGAGTGGTACGTCTCGGATCTGGCGGTCACCGACGAGGAGCGCCCCGAGGACCGCACCTGCCACGGCGTCGTCGCCTACGACATCCAGAGCGGCGAGCTGTCCGGCTTCCGCGCGAAGGAGGGCGTCATCCTCGCGACCGGCGGCCTCGGCCAGGTGTTCGACCACACCACCAACGCCGTCTCCAACACCGGCGACGGCGTCGCGATGGCGTACCGCGCGGGCGTCCCCATCGAGGACATGGAGTTCATCCAGTTCCACCCGACGAGCCTGCCCAGCACGGGCGTGCTCATCTCCGAGGGTGTCCGCGGCGAGGGGGGCATCCTCTACAACAGCGAGGGCGAGCGCTTCATGTTCGAGTACGGCTACGCGAGCAACGCCGGCGAGCTCGCCTCCCGCGACGTCGTCTCCCGCGCCGAGCTGAGCGAGGTGAACGAGGGGCGCGGCATCGACGACGAGTACGTCCACCTCGACATGCGCCACCTCGGGGAGGACCGCATCACCGACCGGCTGGAGAACATCCTCCACCTCGCGAAGGACTTCGAGGGCGTCGACGGGCTCGAGGAGCCGATGCCGGTCAAGCCCGGCCAGCACTACGCGATGGGCGGCATCGAGACCGACGAGAACGGCGAGACGTGCGTCGGCGGGCTGTACGCCGCCGGCGAGTGCGCCTGCGCCTCCGTCCACGGCTCGAACCGCCTCGGCGGGAACGCCCTGCCGGAGCTCATCGTGTTCGGCAAGCGCGCGGGCCAGCACGCCGCGGGCAAGGATCTGGGCACCGCGGAGATCGAGACCGGCCAGCAGGGCGAGTACGAGCTGGGCGAGGTCGACACGCCGGTCCAGCCCGGCGAGGTCGAGCCCGCGGGCGACGCGGTCGCCGACGGCGGCGTCGCCGCCGACACCGGGTCGCTGTCGGGGCACGACGTGGTCGAGCACGCCGTCAAGCGCGAGCGCGCCCGCATCCAGTCGCTGATGGACCGCGACGACGGCGTCCAGCACGCCGAGATCCGCTCCGACGTGCAGAAGAGCATGACGCGGAACGTGAACGTGTTCCGCGAGGAGGAGGGCCTCAAGCAGGCCCTCGAGGACATCGCGGAGGCGCGCGAGCGCTACCGCGACGTGTTCGTGAAGGACCCGTCGCGCACGTTCAACACGGACCTCATCCAGACCATCGAGACGCGCAACATCCTCGACACCGCCGAGGCGATCACCCTCGGCGCGCTCGCGCGCGAGGAGTTCCGCGGCGCCCACTGGCGCGCGGAGGCGCAGGAGCGCAAGGACGACGAGTGGCTCAAGCACACGATGCTGTCGTGGAACGACGGGACGCCGGAGCTGTGGTACAAGCCCGTCATCCTCGAGGGCGAGGACAAGGAGTACGAGCCGAAGATCCGCTCGTACTGAGTCCCGCGCCGGATTCCCCGTCGATCCCTTCTCCCGTCGGTCGCGTCTCCGTCGACAGTCGAAACCGACCGCCGATCCCGGCCCGAGACCGATTTACTCGGACCCGCGTAATTCCATCTCGTCCCCGAGAACGGCAGTCAGCGCCGTCGTGCGGGCGGTTTCGACGAACGTCGTACCGTGGTTTTACGTGTGTCGAAGCGTTGTGTCACGACAAGATGGCCACGACGCAGGCGGACGCGCTCGATACGAACCCGGAGACGCCGATGACACAGGTCCCCGCGGCGGTCGACTCCCCGCGGGCGAAGCTGGTGTACCTCTACCTCGCCACCCACGGCGCGGTGTGCGAGGACGACCTCTGTGACGGCCTGTCGATGAAGCGCATCTCCCTGTACTCCATTCTGAAGACGCTGCGCGAGGGCGGGCACGTCGAGAAGGCCGACGGTCGCTACACGCTGGCGTAAGCGGTTCCGCCGTTCTCACGACGCCGACCCCCGAGCGGCGGCGCCGCGCTCGCGGACGGACGCCGGCCGACTCCGTTGGCCGCCTCCCACCGGTGGCTGTCCGGGTCGGCGAAGTCGTCCGAGGGGCCGCTCGGGTCGGTGTGTGACGGGCGTGAGGATGCTGCTCGTCGAGTCAATGGAGCGGCGACGCTCCCGGTCGTGCCGAGACTGTCGGCGGCCGTGGAGAACGGAGGACTGGTCCGCGAGGACTACCCGCCGAGGAAGTCCTTGCGGACCTGTTCGTCGGCCAACAGCGCGTCGCCGGTGTCGACGTAGGCGTTCTCGCCGTTCACGAGCACGTAGCCGCGGTCACAGCGGCGCAGCGCCTGCTTGGCGTTCTGCTCGACCATGAGGACCGCCGTGCCGTCGTCGTTGATCCGGTCGATGCGGTCGAACATCTCCTGGACGAGGTCGGGCGCGAGCCCCGCCGACGGCTCGTCGAGCAACAGGAGGTCGGGGTCGAGCATCAGCGCGCGACCCATCGCGAGCATCTGGCGCTGGCCGCCGGACATGGTGCCGGCGCGCTGGTCCGAGCGCTCCCGGAGGATCGGGAACCGCTCGTACACCCACTCGATCTGGTCCTCCGGCACCTCGTCGAGGATGTACGCCCCCATCTCGAGGTTCTCCCGGACGGTGAGGCTCTCGAACACGTTCTCGTTTTGCGGGACGTACCCGATCCCCTCGTGGATGATCTCGTCGGGCGAGCGCCCGTGGATCGTCTCGCCGTCGAACTCGACGGTGCCGCCCATGTAGGTGGTGAGCCCGAACACGGACTTCATCACCGTCGACTTGCCGGCGCCGTTGGGGCCGACGATGGTGACGTACTCGCCGTCGCCGACGTCCATGTCGACCGACGTGAGGATCTGGAGGTCGCCGTAGCCGGCGTCGAGGTCGCGGACGCGCAGCAGGCTCTCCTCGGGGAGCGCGGCGTCGGCCGCGCGGACCGCGCCGGTCGCGGCGTCGTCGGCGACCGCGTCGCCCGCGGCGGCGTCCGCCCCGTCGCCTGCCGCCTCCGCCGATCGCTCGGCGGGCTCCCGGTGGTCGGCCTCGCCGCTCATACGTCGCCTCCGAGGTACGCCTCGACGACGCGCTCGTCGCTCGTGACCTGTTCTGGGGTGCCCTCCGCGAGCACCCGTCCCTGGTGCATGACGATGACGTGTTCGCAGTTGTCCATGATGACGTCCATGTCGTGTTCCACGAAGAGGAACGTGTTCCCCCTCTCGCGGAGTTCGTGGATCCGGTCCAGCAGTTTCTCCTCCAGCGTCGGGTTGACGCCCGCCAGCGGCTCGTCGAGCAGCACCATCGACGGGTCGGTCATCAGCGCGCGCGCCATCTCGAGCAGTTTCCGCTGGCCGCCCGAGAGGTTGCCCGCGTACTCCTCGGCGAGGTGGTCGATCTCGAAGAACTCCAACTGTTGCCACGCCCGCTCCAACAGCTCCTCCTCCTCGGCGACCACGCCGTCGCGCAGGCCGGGGAGGATCGCGTGGCTGAGCCGCTCGCCCGACTGCCCCTGCGGGGCGAGCATCATGTTCTCCAGCACCGTCATGTCGGGGAGTTCGCGGGCGATCTGGAACGTCCGCACCAGCCCCTGTCGGGCGATCTGGTGGGGCGCCATCCCGGTGATGTCGTTCCCGCGGAACGTCACCGACCCCGAGGTGGGCGTGTGGACGCCCGTGATGCAGTTGAACGTCGTCGACTTCCCGGCGCCGTTGGGGCCGATGAGTCCCGTGAGCGAGCCCTCCTCGACGGAGAAGCTCGCCCCGTCGACGGCCGTGATGCCGCCGAACGTCTTCCGCAGGTCCTGTACGACGAGCGGGTGCCCCGCGGCGTCGCGCGCGCCCTGTGCGGCCGCGGCGACCTCCGCGGTGTCCTCGGCGTCGTCCGCCGTCGGCTCGGCGTCGGCGCTCATCGGTCACCCCCTCCGCGCCGTCGCCCCCGTCCGCGACCGCGTCGGCCGAGGGGTGCCGCCCTCGCCGCCCGCCCGCTCCGTCGGGCGACCCAGCGGGATGGCGGCGGCCTCCTCCTTCCGGTGGCCGAGCAGCCCCTCCGGACGGGTCTGCATCAACGCGACGAGGATGACGCCCACGAGCACGAACCGGAGCGCCGAGATGTTGCCGAGCATGTACGCGAGGAACGGGAGCACCTCGCCCTCGACGAACGGGCCGACGGCGGCCGGGAACGTCCCCGGCGTGCCGCCCAACTCGACGTAGTTGGTGACGACCCGGCGCACGTACACCGGCCCCTCCCAGATGAGGCCGGCGAACAGCGCGCCCCCGAGGACGCTGCCGGTGTTGGAGCCGGCGCCGCCGATGATGAGCGCGACCCAGATGTAGAACGTGATGATCGGCCGGAAGGCGTTCGGGTTGGCGAACCCCTGACTCCCCTGCCAGAGGATGCCGCCCAGCCCCATCAGCCCGCAGCCGAACATGAACGCGACGATCTTGAAGCGGTTCGTGTCCTTCCCGAGCGACTTCGCGACGACCTCGTCCTCGCGGATCGCCTTGAGCACGCGCCCGAACGGGGAGTTGCCCGTCCGGACGAGCAGGACGTAGAACAGCGCCACGGCGCCGACGAGCACGGCGACGTACGCCCAGTTGACGATCACCGGCGGTTCCACCGCCAGATCGAGCGTGAACGCCGGCAACGGGACGACGCCCACGAGGAACGAGTTCGGCGGGATCAGTTGGACCCGCAGTCCCTCGAACACCGGGAACAGCACCGAGCCGAGCAGCGCCGGCCCGGCGCCGGGGTCGAAGCTCTCGTAGAACAGCAGCCGGATCGGGTTGCCCGGCATCGTCTTGCCGGTCGCCCCGCCGGTGCCGGTGGTCACGCCCGCGACGGTGAACTCCTGGAGCACCCGGGAGTTCAGGCTCAGACGGATGATCTCCGAGAGCGCGACCGTGACGATGGCGAAGTAGTCCGCGCGCAGGCGGAGGGCGGGCAGCGCCGCCACCAACCCCACGACCGCGGCCGCGACGACCCCCCCGAGGATGCCGATGGGGAGCGGGAGCCCGAGGCCGGGCACCCCGGTCGGGCCGGCGTCGACCGGCGTCGACAGGATCGCCATGACGTACACGCCGACGGCCATGAAGCCCGCGATACCGATGTTGAAGATGCCCGCGTACCCCCAGTGGAGGTTCAGCGCCAACACCATCATCGCGTACACGGCGGTGAAGAAGAACACCGAGCCGAGCGCGCCCGCCAGCCCGTTGAACGGGAGGCCGAGCGCGACGGCGAACAGGAAGAAGACGGCGACGACGTGACCGAGGATGATCAGCAGTTTGTCCGTGTCGGACTCCATCCACCGGTCGTCGAGCCACGCGACGTACGGCTCCGCGGGCGGCGCGGTCGCGGCGTACAGCACCACGACCGTCAGCGAGAGGTAGACGAACCACACGAGGCTCCCGCCGATCGGGAGCGACCCCACGTCGAACCCGACGACGAGCGCGAACGCGACCAGCCCGACGAACAGGTGGCCGAGGGCCGTGCCCCACGCGACGGCGCCGCCCTGCGCCCACTGGTCGCGGAACCACGCGCGGTACGGCGTCCACCCGGGGATCTCGCGGCCGTCGCCGGCGCCGGTCGCGGCCGAGGCGTCGGCGGTCTCCGTGGGCGAACTCATGCCGTCGTCACCCCGGAGAACAGCCCCTCCGGCTTGAACAGCAGGACGAAGATCATGACGCCGAAGGCGGCGACCGTGGAGAACTCGCTGGGGATCCACACCAGCGAGAGGTTCTGTGCGAGCCCCATCGTCACGCCGCCGAACATCGCGCCGTAGATGGATCCGATGCCGCCGAGGATGACCGCCGCGAAGATGAGCAGCAGGAGGACCCAGCCGAACTGGAAGTTCATCGCGCCGCGTTCGAGCGCGATGAGGAAGCCGCCGGCGCCCGCGAGCCCGCCGCCGATGATCCAGGTGAAGCGGACGACCCGCTCGGTGGGGATCCCGGTGACGCGCGCGAGGTCCTCGTTGTCGGCCATCGCGCGCATCGCCTTCCCAAGCTTCGTGGTCTGCAAGAGGAGGTGGACGCCCAACATGAGCGTCGCGGCGACGACGACGAGCGTGACCTCGTGGCCGCCGATGGCGAGCGTCTGGCCGCCGCCGACCGGCAGCGCGAGCTCGGGCACCGACTGCGCGTCGGTGAGCCCGCGGGTGCGCTGGCCGAACACGATGTAGATCGTGTAGCGCAGCGCCAGCGCGACGCCGATCGACGCGATCAACAGGGCGATCCCCTCCTGGTCGCGCATCGGCCGGTAGACGACCCGGTCGATCGCCAGCGAGAGGACGATCGCGGCGGCCGCCGCGACGACGAGGCCGACGACGATCGCCAGCGGCGTCGACAGGATCGACACGCCGAGGTCGGTCGTCGACAGCGAGCCGATGAACAGCAGCGTCGACAGGTCGAACTGGCCGGCGCCGGCGAACAGCCACGTCACCGCCCAGCCGGCGAACGCGCCGGAGGTGACGTAGTCGCCGTGACCGAAGTTCGCGAAGTTCAGGATGCTGTACGTCATCGAGAGGCCGACGCCGGCGAGCCCGATCGAGAGGCCGACGACGAGCCCGTCCCAGAGATACGTGGCGAGTCGGGCGGTCGACAGCCCGCCGGGCGTCGCCAACTGGCGGACGACGTCGAACCCGAGCAGCGCGAGGACGGCCGCCACGACGAGGACGAACGGCCGTTCGACGGCGAGTTCTCTGCCGCGTGTGTACGTTTCGCTAATGCCCATTGGTGTTCCTTCTCACGGTTCGAGAGGTGGCCCGATACACTTAACCGTTCTTTCAGCGCCGCCGGATGGTCGACGCGCCGACAGGTTCTCCCGGCGGCACAAACGCCAAGCCCGGGCGGCACGCACGTCCCATCGATGACTCGCGACGGCTCGGACGACGGGAGCGGCGGGCGCGTCGCGATCGAACGGGGGAGCATCGAGGACGTCGACGCGGTCGCCGGCCTGTGGATCGAACTCGCCGAGGGTCAGCGACCGCACGGGACCCACCTGCTCGCCGGTCCCAACCGTACCGCGGCCGCCGACGCGGTCGCGCGCGCGGCCGTCTCCGGCGGACTGTTGGTCGCGACGGCTCGCGGCCCGGACCGAGGCGACGACGACGGCGACGACCTCGTGGGGTTCGTCAGCTTCGGCCGGGAGGACGGCCGATACGCCCAGGACGTCGCCCGCGGGGTCGTGTACAACCTCTACGTGCGACCGGCGTACCGGGACCGGGGCGTCGGATCGCGGCTGCTCGAACGCGCCGAGGCCCTGTTGGCCGACGGCGGCGCCGACGTCGTGTCGTTGGAGGCGATGGCCGCCAACACGAACGCCCGCCGCTTCTACGAACGGCACGGCTACGCGCTCCACCGCGTCGAGTTGGAGAAGCACTTGCCCGGTGCCGGAAGCGATAGCAATTAAACGGAGGCTCCAGTAGTAACGCACCGCGCCGGGGGAGCATGGGCGGTGCATGCACTCGACTTGTAATCGAGACTTCGCGGGTTCGAATCCCGCCCCCGGCTCTCCAGCCGGCTCGCGGCGTCGCGGCCGCCGACGGCGGGTCGACCCCCGGGCGTGTCCCGCGGGATCGGAGCACTCGAAATCCGGTGTGTCCCTCCTCGGAACGGTCGCGGCCGCGGCGCCCCCGTCGAAGCAAGGTATATACACGTCGCCCCACTCACCTCACGTATGAGCGCCGACTCTCAGGACGACGGCGGCGAGGACGAACTGCGCGAGCGCGTGACGAACTTCCTGCGCCGCAACTTCCCGCAGATCCAGATGCACGGCGGGAGCGCGGCCATCCAGCACCTCGACCGCGAGACGGGCGAGGTCCACATCTCGCTGGGCGGCGCCTGCTCCGGGTGCGGCATCTCGCCGATGACGATCCAGGCGATCAAGTCGCGCATGACCAAGGAGATCCCCGAGATCAACGAGGTCGTCGCCGACACCGGGATGGGTTCGGGCGCGGACGGCGACCTCGGCGGCATGGGTCACTCCGACGGCGGCATGTCCCCCTCGTTCCCCGGCGAGTCCTCGGACGGCGAGGACGACGAGGGGCCGCAGGCTCCCTTCTGAGCGGCGCCGGTCGCCGACCGACGCCCGTCCCGCGGGTCGACGGCCCGACTCGCCGCCGACCGCACCGTCGCACCGTCCGCTCGACGTCTTCTCCCCCGACGAGCTCCGGGCCCGGGCGGCTCAGTCCTCGAGTTCCTCCCGGAGCGTCTGCCTGACCGTCTCGAACAGCTCCCCGTCGTCGTGGCGCAGCGCCATCTGGATGTTCGCCTCCAGCCAGTCGGGGACGTTCCCGATGTGGAAGCGGTCCCCGTCGACCGCGCGCCCGCGGACGCGGTCGAGCCGACGCATCGCGTCGGTCAACTCGATCTCGCCGTCGGGCGCCGGCTCGATCGCCCGCAGGTGGTCGAAGATCTCGGGCGTGAACACGTACCGCCCGACGATCGCGAGGTTCGACGGCGCGTCCTCGCGCGCCGGCTTCTCCACGAAGTCCCGGACGGGGTAGCTCTCGCCGGCGGTGTCCTCGACGTCGGCGATCCCGTACGAGGAGACGTTCTCCCACGGGATCTCTTCGAGCGCGACGACCGACTCCCCGTACTCCTCGGCCGTCTCGATCAGCTGTGCGATCGGCGGCGTCTCGCTTTGGATGAAGTTGTCGCCGAGCAGCAGCGCGAACGGCTCGCCGCCGATGTGGTCCTCGGCGTACATGACGGCCTCCCCCAGCCCGTTGCGGTCCTGTTGCCGGATGTAGTGGATGTCGGCGAGCTCGGTGATCCCCCGAACCCGCTCCAGCCGGTCGTACTTGCCGCTCTTCTCCAGTTCGTGCTCCAGCTCGTAGGACTTGTCGAAGTGGTTCTCGAGGGAGTTCTTCCCGCGGCCGGTGACGATGATGATGTCGTCGATGCCCGCCTCGACCACCTCCTCGACGACGTACTGGATCGTCGGTTTGTCCAGCACCGGCATCATCTCCTTGGGCTGTGCCTTCGTCACCGGCAGGAACCGCGTCCCGTACCCGCCCGCGGGGATGACTGCCTTGTTGATCTCCATTGTCGGATGCTCAGACTCGCCCAGTATATACCTTCTCCAGTCGTCCGAACGCGGTCGCGCGCCGACCGGTCGTCCGGGGCCGACGGTGCCGTGACGGGCGATCGACTCCGCGCCACCGCCGAACGCGACGGCAGCCACCCCCCGTTCGGAGCGGGGACGGCGACGACGTGACCGACGAGTACGACGATCGATCCCGCCGAGGCGATGTTCCGGGTCGAGGCGTCGGGTGACCAAAGAAAGCGGGTGACGGGTTGGGGAATCACCCGCCGGGCCGGAACCGGAGTCGGTCGCGCCGTGGAGAACGCGACCGGGTGTGGTGCGATGCGATGGCAGACAGTCGGCCGGGGAGCCGCTGTCGGCGGTGTCCGAGCGTCGTCGACCGACGCCGCGTCGGTCGGCCGCACGACTCGAACGGTACTCGCGTCGGGGCGGCGACGAACCCCGTCGGCGAGTGATCTATGCGAGAGCGCTCGCGACTATTGTTACTCGTTCGGTATCCTCGACGGGACGGGCGCGAGAGGCACGACTGCGGGACCGAGCGTGCGCTCGTCACACGACGTGCGTGGTCGACCCGGGGCGGGCGGCCCGTCGGGGCCGCCCGAGGGTGTCCATGAAGAGCCGGCCGTCTCCCGGGTACACACCGCGCGGGGCGCGCGGGTGCGGCGAGGACCGTCGTCCCCCCACTCGCGCCGGCGTGGCCGGGTACCGCCCCCGCGAGCGATCGACCACAGCGCCGGACGGGAGATAGTAAGGCGGCCGATAACCGTCGCGACGGCGACCGCCGCAACGGTTTTGCCGCGCGTCGTCGCGTGTACGGTCGTGCGGCGACGCGTCCACGACACGACCGTTCGCGGCGTCGACGTCGGCCCCGAGACGCGCTGCGGGCACTACGACGGGCCGACCGACGTGATCGCCCTCCGGTTCGGCTGCTGTGAGGCGTTCTTCGCGTGTGCGGCCTGCCACGAGGCGACCGCCGACCACGCGGCCGCGGCCTGGCCGCGCGACCGGTTCGACGAGCCCGCGGTCCTGTGTGGCGTCTGCGGCGCGCGCCTCGCGGTCGGGACGTACCTCGAGGCCGACTTCGCGTGCCCGGACTGCGGCGCCGCGTTCAACCCCGGCTGTGCGCGCCACTACGACCGCTACTTCGAGGGCGTCGACCCGGTCGAGGGGTGACCACGGCGGGGCGGCGGGGGCCGTCGCCGCCGCGGCGGGCGGGCACCGTCGACCCCACCGGTAGCTTGATGCGACACAGGGGCGACGTTCGCGCCGTGACCGACGACGCCCCCGCCGAGCCGCTCGACGAGGCCCTGACCGAGGAGCTGGAGGACCCGCCGACCGACCTCGACGAGGAACTCGACGGGGCGGCCGACGAACTCGCGACGCTGGACACGGAGATCCGCGACCTCATCGAGTCGGTCCGCGAGGACGTCGAGACCCTCCGGACGGCCGTCCGCTACGAGGGGCAAGCGATCGAACCGTTGTTCGTCCGCGACGACGTCCGCGAGCAGTTCCCGCCCGCGGAGCTGCGCCAGCGCATGGAGGAACTCGTACTCAAGGGACTGGGCGACCCCCAGCGCGACGCGCCCCTCCACGACTACGGGACGCTCGACGCGACGATCCGCTGGTACGACGAGGTACTGGTCGCCTCCTTCCCCACCGGCGAGTGGTCCGGCATCCTGTTCGTGTTCGACCGCGAGGCGTCGCCGCTGGTCGATCTGGTCGGTCGACACCTCGACGACGACTGAGACCGCCGCCGCGCCCCCCACGCCCGTCGCCTCCCTCCCTCAGAACGCGGTCCACGAGCGCGGGCCGAACCGCCCGCCGCGGACCCGCAGTTCGCGTCCCTCGTCGGTCTGTCTGGTGTCGACGACCGCGTCGCACAGCTGCGTGAAGCGGGCGGCCGGCTCCGGGTCGGACGCCACCGTGTCGAGCGCGTACGCGCCGACGCAGTCGGCGCCGTCGACGCGCCCGGTGAGGACGTGCATGAACTGGTACACCCGGCGGAGGTCAGCGTACATCAACAGCGTCGACAGCGAGTGGAGACCCAGCGCGCCGCGGACCCGCTCGTCGGCGCGGTACCAGTCGTACAGCTGCCCGCTCGCGAGGATCCCGATCCCCGTGAGGTCGCCGGGGCCGCTCACGTGGCTCACCGCCGCGGTGTCGCGTGCGACCGCCATCGACCGCTGTCGGGAGACGCAGTCGACGAACTGCAGCGAGCGCTCGTCGCCGTAGCGGTCGCGGAACCCCTCGCGGAACCGGTCGACCCCGTGTTTCGTCGTCACCAGCATCGCCGCCGGGTCGGGGGCCGCCCCCAGCAGGTCGAGGAGGACCTCTCGTTTCCCGGTGAGTCCGGGGCCGGCGATCAACACGTTGGTCCCGGCGGGGACCGCTTCGGGGCGCAGCGGGGTGCGCGACGCCGACCCGTACTGGGCGTCTCCGGTCACGACGGATGCGTCGGCCGGGGGGACCAAAGCGTTTGTCCGTCGCGTCGGCGCCCGCGCGCCCGCCCGAGTCGCCGTCTGCGGGAGCCTTAACCCGCGCGAGCACCTCCGATCGCCCGTGAGCGACACCGAGACCGCGACGTTCGGCGGCGGCTGCTTCTGGTGCACGGAGGCGGCGTTCAAGGAACTGGCGGGCGTCCGCGAGGTCACCTCCGGCTACGCCGGCGGCCACGTCGAGAACCCTACCTACGAGGCGGTGTGCCGCGAGGAGACGGGCCACGCAGAGGTCACCCGCGTCGAGTACGACCCCGACGAGATCACCTACGCGGACCTGCTGGGCGTGTTCTTCACCGTCCACGACCCGACGACGCTGAACCGACAGGGCCCCGACGTGGGCACCCAGTACCGCTCCATCGTCCTCTACGAGACGGACGAGCAGCGCGAGACGGTCGAGCGCTTCGTCGTCGAACTCGCCGAGGAGGGCGCCTACGACGACGAGATCGTCACCGAGATCGAACCCCTCGAGGCGTTCTACGAGGCCGAGGAGTACCACCAGGACTACTACGATAAGAACCCCGGCGACAGCTACTGCACGTTCAACGCCGAGCCGAAGATCCGGAAGGTGCGCGAGAAGTTCGCCGACCTCGCGCGGACGCAGGAGGCGTAAGCCGACCCCGCGCCCCGGCCGACCCCGAGCGGGGGCGGCGGGTCGATGCGGAACGGTTCGAACAGCCCGAACGGGCCGATCTTGTGGGAGATGCTTCCGTCGAGACGCCCGCGTCGAGTGGACGCCGACGCCGGCGCCGTGTCGCACCCGGCCCGCGGGCAATACGCCGGGGCCCGTCATCCTGTCCGGCCCTCCGTTACCCGTTGGCAGCCCCGCGGCCGGATCACCGGGTCGACCGCGGCGGTCGCCGAGGTCGCGTCGGATGGCAACCGACGGAACGTATTAGCGGATGGGAGACATATGTGCACGATACACATGGTCGAGGTCACGTTCCTCGCCGTCATCGTCGCGCTGTTCGCCCTGCAGGTGGCGTTAGTGGTGTACGCCGGCGTCAGGCGCGACGGCGGCGACGGCCACGGGGTGAGCGACGGCCCCGACGCGGCGCCGGCGTCGACGCCGGAGTCGACCGCGGGCGCCGCGGACGGACGCGTCCGGCGGGGGCCGGGGGCGGACCGGTCGGGGACGGTCCGGTGTCACAGCTGTGACGCCGCCAACGACGACACGTTCCGGTTCTGCCGCAACTGCGTCGAGCGCCTCCCCGCCGGCGGGTACGGGGCGTCGGCGGCGGACGCCGCTCGCGGGTCGGCGCGGTGACCCCGACGGTCGACGCGGCCCGAGACGGTAGGCGCGACCTTCGGGGACGGAAGGCCGCCCGTACGACGGGTGTGAGTGGCCCTACCCTGTCGGTATCCGATCGCCGGGCTGTGACAAGCAGTATCGTTAAGCCGGGTGAGGCGTACTCCAGCCAATGACCCGTGACGACCCGATCGCCTCCGCGCTCCTGTCCGACTCAGCGTACGAACGGGTTCGCTACCAGCGGTTCGGCTGGTTCAAACAGTCGGTAACCCGTAAACTCACGCTCCAGAGCTACCTGCTCCACGTGCTGGCGGGCGTGCTCCCCGTGCTGGCGCTGTTGCCGGCGGAGCTCCGACGGGCCTACTTCGGCGGCCCGGTCGCCGCGGCGGCGCCGAAGGTCGGCCTCGTCGCGCTCGTCGCCGTCGGCGTCGTCGCGGCCGGCGGCCTCGGACTCGTCGCCGTGGCGGCCATCCGCCTCGCGCGCGGCGACGACTTCGACGAACACACCGCCCACTCGGTGCTCAACCTCGAGGACCTCGGCTCGATGGTGGGGCTCGCGACAGGCGGCGTCGCCACCGTCGCGACGTACACGTTCGTGCTGCTCGGGTTCGGCGGCGTCGACACGGTGCGCGCGTGGGTCGACTTCGGCGGCGGGAACCCCTACGCGCCCAGCGGGGTGAGCCTGGACGTCGCCACGGTCGCCGTCACCGCGCTCGTGCTCGGCGTCTGTCTCCAGGTCGCGGCCGCGTACCTCCACGCGCGGAGTCTGGACGAACCGGACGTCGACCTCTGACCCGACCGGCGTACCCGAACGTTTTCGGCGCCGCCGGCGTAGCGGGGCGCATGGACGGCTCCGACCTGTTCTTCCTGATCGTGTCGCTCGTGATCCTCGCGCTGGTCCTGCTCGGGATCGTGATCAGCGTGGTCTGACCGGGCGCGGGCCGACGACGGCGCGCGCGTCGGCGAGACGAGTGGCGGGCCGCTCAGACGCGCGGCTCGACCTCGGCGCCCTCGTCGAGCGCGCGGTTGTGCAGCGCCTCGCCCGTCGCCCCGTCGAACAGGTGGATCGCGTCCGCCGGGAACCGCGCGACGACGCGCTCGTCCGCGTCGAGCTGGCGCATCCCGCCGACGGTGGCGACGAACGGGTTCGTCGGGTCGGCCTCGAAGCCGAGGTACACGGCGTTCTCGTTGCCCATCGGCTCCACCACGTCGACGACGGTCGGGAACTCGTTGTCGGCGGTCGCCTCCGAGCCCACCGTCACCGCGATGTCCTCGGGGCGGATCCCGAGGGTGACGGTGCCCGCGTTCGCGACGGCGGTCGCCTGCTCGTCGGTCAGCGCGTACTCGAAGCGGTCGCCGACGAGGCGGTCGCCCTCGACGTCCATGTCGAAGAAGTTCATCGACGGCTCGCCGATGAACCCCGCGACGAAGCGGTTCGCCGGGCGGTGGTAACACTCCAGGGGCGTCCCCGCCTGCTGGAGTTCGCCGCCGTCGAGGACGGCGATCCGGTCGCCCATCGTCATCGCCTCCGTCTGGTCGTGGGTGACGTACACGGTCGTGGTGTCCAGATCCTCCTGAATGCGCTGGAGCTCCGTCCGCATCTGCGAGCGGAGCTTCGCGTCCAGGTTGGACAGCGGCTCGTCCATCAGGAACACCTCGGGCTCGCGCACGATGGCGCGGCCGAGCGCGACGCGCTGCTGCTGGCCGCCGGACAGCTCGCCGGGCTTGCGGTCGAGCAGCTCCGGGATCGACAGCAGGTCGGCGGCGTTCTCGACGCGCTCGGCGATCTCCTCGTCGGAGAGGTCCGTGGACTCCTCGAGTCCGAAGGACATGTTCTGGCGCGTCGTCATGTGCGGGTACAGCGCGTACGACTGGAACACCATCGCGATGTCCCGGTTCTGCGGCTTCTTGTTCACGATCGAGCGGCCGCCGAGGCGGATGTCGCCGCCGGAGACCGACTCCAGCCCGGCGATCATCCGCAGCGTCGTCGACTTCCCGCAGCCCGAGGGGCCCACGAGGACGAGGAACTCCCCGTCCGCGATGTCGACGCTCACGTCGTCGACGGCGACGATGTCGGAGCCGTCGTCGTCGGTGAACACCTTCCGTACGTCGTCGAGTTCGAGTCGTGCCATGTCAGATCCCTCCGTGTGTCCGGCGCGGCGACCCGAGCCGGTCGATAGTCGTGGGTCCCTCGCCCGGGACCGTGGGTGTTGCGGCGGTCGGCGTCGCGCCCCGTCCGCGTCGGTTCACGAGGCGACCCCCTCGGCGAACTCGTCGCCGAACAGGACGTACACGATGAGCGTCGGCAGCGCGGCCACGAACGCCCCGGCCATCCGGAGCGCGAAGTCCTGTCCCTCCTGCGACTCCCCGAGGCCCGCGAGGATGAGCACGACCGGCGCGGCCGGGCTCGACTCGGTGGACACGAGGATCAGCGCGAACAGGAGGTCGTTCCAGATCTGGGTGAACTGGTAGATGAGGACGACCGCGAACATCGGCGTCGAGATGGGGAAGACGATCCGGCGGTACACCCGCGCGAACGTCGCCCCGTCGAGGCGCGCGGCCTCGATCATCTCCTCGCTGACGGTCGTGTAGTAGCCGCGGAACAGCACCATACAGATCGGGATCCCGTAGGCGACGTGCGTGACGATCAGCTCGATCACGCCGGTGTACGCCCGCGGGACGCCGGCGACCCACAGCGGGGTCAACACCTCCGCCAGCGGCACCGACCCCCAGAACTGCGAGAGGGGGACGAGCACCGCCTGGTACGGGATGAAGATCGCCGCGACGAACATCGCGAGGATCGGCGCTTTGTAGCGGGCGCGCCAGTCGGCCTGCGTCAGCCCGTAGGCGGCGAAGCTCCCCAACAGCGCCGAGATCACCGTCGCGGGGACGGCGTACAGGGCGCTGTTGACCATGCCCCGCCCGAGCGCCTGGACGGCGGTCTCCCACTTCTCCAGCGTGAAGAACTCGCCCGGCGGCGGCGCGAACGGGAGCGTCGAGGAGACGCCCTCCGGGTTCGTCTTGAACGCGGTGACGAGCCCCGACTCGATCGGCGTCAGGTAGAAGGCCGTCAGGCCGAGCACGGCCGCGTACAGCGCGACGCGGTAGCCGTCCAGTCCCGCGAGGTCCTCGCGGACGCCCGCGAGGGCGCCCGACTGTTCGCCGTCGGTGGTTGGTGCGTCGCTCATAGCTCACCCTTGCTGTACTGGTAGTAGAGGTACGGGCCGATGATCGACAGCGCCATCAGGAACAGGATGATGGCGATGGCCGACGCGTACGCCCAGTTGTTCACGCTGTACGCCTCGCGGACCATCTTGGTCGCGAGGATGTCCGTGCCGTTCGGCGGGCGGTAGCCGCTGACCAGCGAGTAGAGGAAGTCGAACGCCTTCAGCGCGAACACCATCAGGACGATGGCGGCGCTGATGGTCGACCCCTTCAACTGCGGGACGATCACCCGCCAGTACATCTTCAGCGTCGACGCGCCGTCGACGCGTGCGGCCTCGAAGTGCTCCCGCGGGATGGCGCGCAGGCCCGCGAGGTACACGACCATCGTGTACCCCGAGAACTGCCACACCAGCGCGAACACGACCGCCCACAACACGATCTGTGAGTTGCCGATCCAGTTGATCGGGCCGATCCCGACCGTGCCGAGGAGGATGTTCACGACGCCGTTGTTGAAGTTGTACATCCACAGCCAGAACTGCGCCGTCACCACGAACGACAGGCTCATCGGGAGCAGGTAGATGGTGCGGAACGTGTTCTCGAAGCGGATGTCGCGGTCGACGAGGATCGCCAACACCAGTCCGAAGGCGAGCGCGACCGCCGTGAACGAGACAACCAACAGGAACGTGTTGACCGTCGCCTCGATCACGCCGGCGTCGTTGGCCGCCCGGACGTACATCTCGAAGTCGAGGTCCGAGTAGTCCGGCCCCACGAACCCCTGGTAGTCGGTCAGCGAGATGACGAAGTTCCACGCGATGGCGCCGTACACGAACAGCCCCATCAGGAGGAACGGCGGCAGCCAGAACACCGCCGACTCGGTGAAGTCCTCGCCGATCCGCTCGTCGAGGCGGTCGAGGAGCCCCCCGGTGCCGGCCGCGCCGGCCGCGCCGCCCGCGGCCGTCCCGCCGTCGGTCGCGACGCGGCCGTCGTCCGTCACGGCGTCGTCGTCACTGTCCCCGCCGCGCAGGGCGCGCCGGAGCCGTGTTCGAGTGCTCGAAAGAATGTCGCGCATGGGGACGCGCTCAGTTTGAGACGGCGTCGACGATGCCGTCGGCGGCGGCCTCGACGTTGTACGGGCCGGAGAACTCGCTGGCGATCACGTCGTTGAGCGCCGAGCGCTGCTCCGCGGAGATGCCCAGCCCGTGCTGGATGTTCGGCGGGCGCTGCTCGGCGTTCGCGAAGTCCTCGGCGGTCTCCTGCAGGTACGGGCCGAACTCGCCCATGTCGACGTCCGTCCGCGTCGGGATCGAGCCCTTGTACTGGTTGAACGCGATCTGGGCTTCCGTGCCGCCGACGAACTCGAGCCACGTCCGCGTCGCCTCGGGGCTCGGGTTGTTCGACGGGTAGAGGAACGAGTCGAAGTGGAGCGTGTACATCCCCTCCGTCCCGGGGAACGTCTTGAAGCCCCAGTCCTCGTTGTAGTCGAACCCGTCCGCGTTCCGATACGCGCCGGCCGCCCAGTTGCCCTGGTGGATGAAGGCGGCCTCGCCCTCGATGATGTTCTGGTTGGACTCCGTCAGCCCGATCGACGCGGAGTCCTCGTTGATGTAGTTCTCGAACACCGTCGCGAGCGCGTCGAGCGCGCCGACCACGTCGCCGCGGTTCGGGCTGCCGTCGACGAAGCTCATGTAGCTGTCGTAGCCGGCCGTCGACAGCAGCATGACGCCGAACAGCTGCGCCTTCGTCCAGGTCCCGCTCCCGCCGTGGGTCATCGGGATCTTGTCCGTCTCGGTGGCGACCGTCTCCAGCGCGCCGAGCAGGTCCTCCGCGCTCGTCAGCGAGTCGGGGTCGACCCCCGCCTCCTCGACGACGGAGACGTTGTAGAACAGGCAGTTGAGCCGGTGCGACCCGAGTGGGACGGCGCGGAACGCGCCGTTGTACTGGTGCAGGTCGACGGCCTCGTCGATGTGGGAGTCGGTGAAGCCGGCCTCCTCCCAGAGGTCGGAGATGTCGCCCAACACGCCCTCGTAGCGCGCGAGGTTGGGGCCCGGCCAGTTCGCGAACGAACTCGGCGGGTTGTCGTTCTGGAGGCGGTTCGCGACGACCGCGTCCAGGTTCTGGTTGCCGCCCCCGCCGATGGGGTTCATGTCGAGTTCGGTGTCGGGGTGGGCCTCGTTGAACGCCTCCTCGAGGGCATCGGCGGCCGTCGCGCCGTCGCCGCCCGTCCAGCCGTGGAGCACCTCGACGGGGGCGTTGCCGCCGCCACCGCCGCCGCCCATACAGCCGGCGAGGCCGAGCATGCCCGCGGCGCCGACGCCGCCGGCGCCCTTCAGTACGTCTCGTCTGTTGAGTTCCGTGTCCTTCATCATCGTTCCTCCGTGCGTGGAGCCATGTCACGGTTCCTCCAGACGACACTTAAGACTTTCCGAAGTTTACTCCGCTGTGAGTGAAAATATGGTACAACGGGCGTTGTACCTCTCGAAATCGGCGGATTGCGGTTCGGGCAAAATTCGTCGGTGCAACCGCATATCGGTTCCGATCAGGTGTCGTCCGACCCGCCGTCGTTCGGACGGTCCGTCGCGGCCGGCACCGGCTCGTCGGTGCCGGCGAGCGCGTTCAGCAGGACGACCGCTTCGGGCTTCGACAGCGGCTCGTTGGCGTTGCCGCAGTGGGGCGACTGGACACACGCCGGACAGCCGTCGGCGCAGTCGCAGGCGGCGATCATCTTCGCCGTCCGCGCGAGCAGGCGGTCGGCCGACCGGTACGACGCCCGCGTCAGCCCGACGCCGCCGGGGTAGCCGTCGTAGATGAACACCGTCGACTGCCCGGTGTGTGGGTGGAACGGCGTCGACACGCCGCCGATGTCGGCGCGGTCACACAGCAGGTCCAGCGGCATGAGCGAGATGGAGCCGTGCTCGGCCGCGTGGATGCCGCCGTTGAACCCCGCCTCGCCGCGGCCCGCCGCGGTCGCCAGCGCGCGCATCTCGCGTTCCACGTCCTCGGGGACGGTGTAGTACAACCCCCGCGTCCGCAGCTCCGTCTCCGGCAGGTCGAGCGCCTCCGCGCCCATCGTCTCGCCGGTCGAGCCGTCCTTGCGCTCGAAGCCGGTGATCTGTTCGGCGACGGTGACGTCCGCGAACCGCACCTCGACGTCGTCGCGGGCGTCGAGCGGCCGGCTCCGGAGGTCCTCGTTGACGGTCACGTCCTTGTCGGTCAGCACCCGGGTGTAGTAGTCGGCCCACGTCGGCCGGAGACGGGCCACGTCTTTGCCGAGGTCCAACTCGTCGACCTCGTACGTCTGCCCCTGGTGGTGGTAGATGGCGCCGGGGTGGGCGTCGCGCAGCGCGTCGCCGAACGACAGCGACGCGATCGTGTCGTTGTTGCGGGCGTCCACGAGGTCGACCTCGCGGTCGTCGATGGTGCGCAGGCTCATCGAGTGTTGGGCGCTCCCCGGCCCGTCGTACGTCCATCGCGGCCCCCGGGAGGTGTCCATCCGTTCGAGGGTGCCGTCGGCCTCCAGCGCCTCCACCACGGACTCGAAGGAGTCGCCGAAGTGGCTCGCGTCCTCGGGGCGCAGCCAGTTCTCGTCGGCGGCGCTGGCGACGTGACTCGGCAGCAACTCGGCGTTCTCCGGGTCGACCATCGCCCGCTCGGGGTCGCCCTCGAACAGGTCGTCCGGGTTCGCCATCAGGTACTGGTCGAGTTGGTCCTCGCCGCCGACCATGACGACGAGCGCGTCGTCGGTGCCGCGCCCCGCGCGGCCGGCCTGCTGGAACGCGGACATCCGCGTGCCGGGGTAGCCGTCGAGGATCACCGCGTCCAGCCCCCCGACGTCGACGCCGAGTTCCAGCGCGTTCGTCGACCACACGCCCGCCACGTCGCCGCTGTGGAGGCCGCGTTCGATCTCGCGGCGGCGCTCGTTCGTGAGGCTCGCCTGGTACGCCTCCACGCGATTGGCGACGTCCCCTTCGCCGCGCCGGCGCAACTCCTTGGCGGCGTCGGTCGCGTACCGCTCGGCGGTCTGGCGGGCGCGGGTGAACACCAGCGTCTGGTACCCCTCCTGCACGAGGTCGCAGAACAGCCGCTTCGTCTCGGTGTGGCTCGACTTGCGCCGTCCCGACTGCCGATCCGCCTGCTCGCCGGTGTACTCCGGTGGGTTCCACAGCACCCAGTGGCGCGGGCCGCGCGCGGAGGTGTCCTCGTCGACGAGCGTGAAGGTCGACTCCGGCCGCGCCGTGACGCGGGCGGCGTGCTCGACGGGGTTGCCGATGGTGGCCGAACAGCAGACGAACTGCGGGTCCGCCCCGTAGCGCTCGCAGATCCGGTTGAGCCGGCGCATCACCAGCGCGACGTGGCTCCCGAACACGCCCCGGTAGCCGTGCACCTCGTCGATGACGACCGTCTCCAGCGAGCCGAAGAACCACTCCCAGTGCTTGTACGCCCACGGGAGCAGCCCGTAGTGGAGCATGTCCGGGTTCGACAGCAGGACTGTCGGCTGGCGGTCGCGCACGTCCCGCTTCTCGGCCTTCGACAGGCGGCCGGTGTACTGTTCGACGGAGACGCGCGACCCGAAGCCGAGCCCGTGGGCCAGCTCCGACAGCGTCTCCTCCTGGTCGGCGATCAGCGCGTTCTGCGGCGCGAGGTACAGCGTCCGGCCGCCGTGGTCCATCGCCCGCTCGAACGCGGGCACGGTGTACGCGAGCGACTTCCCGCTCGCGGTCCGGGTCGCGAGCACCACGTCGCCGCCGTCGCGCACCGCCTCGACGGCCTCGGCCTGGTGGCGGTACAGCGAGTCGATGCCGTCGTCGGCGAGCGCGCTCGCCAGTCGGGGCTCCAACTCCACGTCGGCGAAGGCGGCCTCGCGCCCCGGGAGGGTGCGGCTGTCGGCGACCTGTCCCTCGTAGTACGGGCGCGAGCGCAGCCACTCGACGGTGTCGTCCACGGCTGTCGATCCGTGGGCCGGCGCGCGCTTACCGGTTCCGGTCGCCCCGGCCGCCGCGGCGCGGGTCGCTACTCGCGGGCGTCGGCGACCGGGATGGTCGACTCCGCGCGCTCGCGCAGCGCCTCGTTCATCGTCTCGAAGCCGGCGCGGAGCCGGTCGCGCAGCGGGCCGGGGACGAGCGCGCCGGCGACGCCTCCGAACGTCTCGACCTGCGTGAACCGCGTCCGGGTGCCGTCGTCGAGCGGCTCCAGCAGGAACCGGTGGGTGGCGTCGAACGACCCGGGGACGGGCGCCGCCGAGCGCCACGCCAGTTCGCGCGCCGGCTCGACGCGCGTCACGGTCGGCGCGATGACCGTCGGGGGGAGCCCCCGCTGGGTGAGGAGGACTCGGAGGCGCCGGTCGGCCTCCGCGCGGCCGTCGACGCGCCGGATCAGCGGGTTCCAGTCGGGGTAGTCGTCGAACGCGAGCAGCACCCGCCACACGGCCTCGGGGGCGGCGTCCACCTCGACGCCGGCCTCGACGCGGGTCACGGGTCGACCCCCGGGTCGCGGTCGGCGTCGGCGCCGGGGACGTCGATACCGGCGTCGCGCGCCAGCGACACCAGTCCGACGCCGTCGTACAGGTCGACGGGCGCCGCCCGGGCGCGACGGGTCGCCTCCGGCGCGACGTCGCCGACGGTCGCCAGCACCGCGAACGAGAGCCCGCGCTCGGCGACGAACACGGCGAAGTCGTTCACGTCCGCGACGGTCACGTCCGCGCGACACACCCGCACGACCGCCCGCTCCGGTTCCCCGTCCGGTCGCTCGCGCGCGAGCGACAGCTCCGCCGTCCCGTCCGGCGTCACGGGGGCGGCGGCGGCGTCGTACACCGGCCAGACGGCGCCGAGCCGCTCGACGAAGCCGGCGAACGCGGCGTCCGGGAGCGCCGCGAGCCTGTCGGCCGGATGTCGCATACGCTGTAGTAGCCGCCGACCCGGGAAAAGCGCTCCCGTCGGGGCCAGCATTGATTACCGCCGGGGTGTGACCCCCTCGGTATGGACCGGAGGGCGAAGGCGCGCGAGTACGACGACCCGGTGACGCTGACGGTGCCGGGCGGCGAACTCGTCGTGGACGCCGCGTACGTCGACGCCCCGACCGACGAGATCCGCCGGCAGGCGCGGGAGTACCGGACGGGGAGCCGCGAGTCGTTCGACCTCCCGGTGCGCTACCCGGACGGCTTCCTCGGCCGCGTGATGGGCGCGATGGCGGCCATCCCGTACGGCGAGACGCGGACGTACGGCGACGTCGCCGCCGACCTCGGCAACGCGCCGCAGCCGGTCGGCGCGGCCTGCGGCCGCAACCCCGTCCCGCTGCTCGTGCCGTGCCACCGCGTCGTCGCCGCCGACGGGGTCGGCGGCTTCTCGGCGGCGGGCGGGCCGGCGCTGAAGCGTCGCCTCCTCGACCACGAGCGCAGCGAGTCCGTCCAGACGACGCTCGCGGACGCCCCGACGCGGGCCGACGGGGACGACACGGACGCCGGCGACCGCCCCGACCCGTGAGCGACGGCGGCACCTACACGCTGGTGTTCGCGGTTCCGCGGCCGATCGACGTCGCGGTGGGCGCGCTCGGCGACCGCCGGCTCCCCGCCGGCGGCTACGCCTACACCGGCAGCGCGCTTGGCGCCGGCGGCTTCTCGCGGGTCGACCGCCACCGACGCGTCGCGGCCGGCGACCACGGCGTCCGCCACTGGCACGTCGACTACCTCGGCGGGCACCCGGCGGTGTCGCTCGTCGGCGTCGAGCGCGCGGGCGGCGGTCGCGACGCGGAGTGTCGGGTCGCGCGGACGCTGGCGGCCGACGGGGCCGCCGCCGAGCCGGTGCCGGGGTTCGGTTCCTCCGACTGCGGGTGCCCGGCGCACCTCGCGCGGTACCCCGGCGTCGACGACGCACTCGCGGCCGCCGCCGCGGCGTACGCCCCGCTCCGGGAGGGGTCGGGGTCACGCCGGTGACGGAGCGCTTTTGCCCCGCGCCCCGAACGCCGGTGTATGTTTCCGCCGCTCTCGTACCTCCAGTGGATCGAGGGTCGTCCCGAGGCCGCCGACCACGACCTCGGCTCCAGCGACCTCCGGAGCGTCGCGCCGCCGACGCACGCCGACCCCGTGCCGCCGCGGCTCGCCGGGCTGGACGCCCCGGACGACGACACCGGCCTCCGCGAGTACGTGGCCGCGGAGTACGACGTCCACGAGTCGCGGGTGTTGCCGGCGGCGGGCGCGACACACGCCGGCTTCCTCGCGAGCGCGACGGCGGGCGCGCTGGCACGCGAGCGAGCGCCCGCAGCCGAGTCCGGCGACGGTGACGAGGAGGCCCCGCGCCCGTGGGCGCTGGTCGAGAAGCCGGGGTACGAGCCGCTCGTCGAGACGCCGCGCACGCTGGGGCTCCGGGTCGGTCGCTTCCGCCGGCCGGACGGCGACGCCGCGCTCGACGCCGAGCGGGTGGCGGCGGCGGCGGCCGACCTGCCCGGGCCGCTCGGGCACGCGACGGTGACGAACCGGCACAACCCGACGGGCCGGCTGTCGACGCGGTCGACGCTGGCGGAGGTGGCGGCCGCCGTCGACGACGAGGGCGGCTACCTGCTCGTCGACGAGGTGTACGCGCCGTACACCGTCGACGACGGCGCGGGGCCGTTCGGCGGGCCGACCGGCGCGGGCCTGCCGTCGACGGTCGCCGTCGGGTCGCTGACCAAGTTCCACGGCCTCGGCGGCCTGCGCGTCGGGTGGATCGTCGGCCCCGAGCGGTTCGTCGAGCGGGCGCGACAGGTCGAGCAGTACGTCCCGGCGCTGGCGGCCCCGAGTACCGCCCTCGCCCGACGGTTCTTCGCCAACCGCGACGCGCTCGTCGCCGAGGCGCGCGAGCACTGCCGCACGAACCACGACCTCCTCCGGTCGTTCGTCGACGGACGCGACGACCTCTCGGGCCACGTCGACGCCGGGGCGCCGTTCGCCTACCTCGAACACGAGCGCGCCGACGGCGACGCCGTCGCCGCGGCGGCGTGGGACGCCGGCGTGCTCGTCGTCCCGGGGCGGTTCTTCGGGCTCGACGAGGGGGTCCGCGTCTCGCTGGGTCGGACCCCCGACGACTGCGAGGCCGCGCTGGCGGCGTTCGGCGCCGTTCTCGACGACCTGTAGGCGTCACACGGCGACGACGCGGTCGTGGTCGGCGACGCCCTCGACGACGTGTTCGTTCGTCCGGGCCGGCCGGCGTGCGCCCGTCGCGCGTCCCCGAACCCGGACGCGGACGGCCGCTCCCTCACTCCGTCTCGTCGTCGCCGCGGTAGCCGCGGGCGAACGAGAACCCGGCCACCAGGGCGAGGACGGCGAGCAGGCCCAGCAGGAACCCGCCGACGCTGTCGTTCAGCGGGACGCCGTCGGAACCGCGGCCGAAGAAGTACAACACCCCGAACACCGAGAGGAAGCCGATCAGCGGGAGCGCCGTCAGTCGATTCATACGGCCGGGTCGGCACGACACGTGTTAACGCTGTCGCGCCGGGCACGCCGGCGGCGTCGCCGGCGGGGAAGGGGTGCGGCGCCGCGCGGCTCCGGCCTCACGCCAGCGCGGCGGCCAGCTTCTCGACCGGATGCGGCGGCTCCTCGCCGGCGCCCTCGCGGTCGCCCAACTGCGAGCGACACGAGGCGCCCGGCGCGACGACCGTCTCGCCCGGACTGGCGTCGACTTGGTCGTAGAGGATGCTCGCGATGGCCGTGCTCATCGAGTAGTGTTCGGCCTCGTAGCCGAAGCTCCCGGCCATCCCGCAGCACGTGGAGTCGAGCGGGTCGACGGCGTACCCCGCGCGCCGGAGGACGCCGACGGCGTGGTGGTCCTTCTTCGTCGCCTTCTGGTGGCAGTGCCCGTGGTAGGTGAGCGAGCCGTCCCCGGCGAGGTCCATCGCCTCGTCGAGCCGGAACGCGTCGACGTACTCCAGCACGCCGTAGCTGTTGGCGGCGACCGCGGCGGCGGCCGCGGTGTCGTGGAAGTCGAGCAGGTCAGACTGGAGCATCACGGCCTCGCTCGGCTCGACGACGACCACGTCGCGGCCCTCGTCCACCCGCGGCGCGAGGTCGTCGACCGCCGCGGCCGTCCGCTCGCGGGCGGTGTCGAGGAAGCCCATGCTGTGGGCCGGTCGCCCGGTGTCCTCCACGTCCGCGAGTTCGACGCGCACGCCCGCCGCCTCCAGCACCCGCACCGCCGCCTTCCCCGCCTCGGGGTGGTTGTAGTTGGTGTAGGTGTCCGGGACGAGCACCGCGATCCGGTCCGCGTCGGCCTCGCTCACCGCCGACCCGCCGCGGGCCTCGTACCAGTCGCGCAGCGTCGTCCGGCGGAACGCCGGGAGGTCGCGCTCGGCGGCGATCCCGAGCGCCTTCTCGGCGACCACCCCCGACCCCGGGAGCTTCGTCGCCCAGTTCGACAGCGGCGCCAGCGCCGACCCGACGCGCGAGACGAGGTTGATGTTGGCGAACAGGCGGTCGCGCAGGCTCGCCCCCTCGCGCTCGTGGCGCTCGTGGGCGACTTCGGCCTTCAATTTCGCCATGTCGACGCCGCTGGGACAGTTGCGCTTGCAGCCCTTACAGCCGATACACAGGTCCAGCACCTCGTCGGCGAACTCCTCGGAGAACGGATCCGCCGGGAGCTCTCCCGACATCGCGCCACGGAGGAGGTTCGCCCGGCCGCGGGTGCTCTGGATCTCCTCGTCGGCCGCGCGGAACGTCGGGCACATCACGCCGCCGGTCGTCGACTGGCCGCCGCGACAGCCGCCGCAGCCGTGACACAGCTCCGCCATCCCCCGGAAGCCGTTCTCGTTGTCCCAGTGGAGTTCGGGGTCGAACCCCGCGTCGAAGGCGTACTCCGGGTCGAACCGGAGGTGCTCGGTGAGCGAGTGGTCGCCGCAGACGTTGCCCGGGTTGAGCAGCCAGTCCGGGTCGAACGCCGCCTTGAGGTCGCGGAACACGTTCCAGAGGTCGTCGCCGTACAGCTTCCGGTTCCACTGGGTGCGCGCGCGGCCGTCGCCGTGCTCGCCGGAGACGCTGCCGCCGTACTCCACGACGAGGTCGGTCGCCCCCTCGGCGATGCGCTCCAACTGCTCCATCCCCTCCAGCGACTTCGTGTCCACCAGCGGGCGGACGTGGAGCACGCCCGGCCCGGCGTGGGCGTAGAACGACGCGAACGTGCCGACCTCCTCGAGCAGCTCCTGGAACCCCTCGACGTACTCGGAGAGGTGTTCGGGCGGCACCGCGCAGTCCTCGATGAACGAGATGTGCTTGGCGTCGGAGGTGCGCCCGAGGAGGATCGGCAGCCCGGACTTGCGCATCTTCCAGAACGTCGCGCGCTCGTCGGCGTCGTGGGCCTCCATCGCCGCCCGCGCCCGGATCGGCTCGTCGGTGTCGACCCGGTCGGCGGTCGGCTCGACGACGGTGTCGGTGCCGGGGCACCGGTCCGCGACCAGGTCCGCCACCTTCTCGCGCCCCTCGTCGTCGTCCTCGGCGTAGAACTCCACGAGCAGGACCGAGTCGGTGCCGTCCGGGAGCAGGCCGACGACGTCCCCGAACTCCGTCGTCTGGCGGGCCAGATCGAGGAGCGTGTCGTCCATCACCTCGACGGCCGCGGGGTCGTGTTCGAGGATCGGCGCCACGTCGTCCATCGCCTCGTTCAGCGAGTCGTAGGTGAGCAGCGCGACCGCCTTCGTCTCGGGCACCTCGACCAGCGAGACGGTCGCCTCGGTGACGATGCCGAGCGTCCCCTCGCTCCCACACAGCAGTCGAGCGAGGTTCACCGTCCCCGGCTCGCCGGTGCCGCCGGCACCGATCCCCTGGTCGGCCCACTCGCCGCGCGCCTCGTCGACGAGCACGTCGAGGTTGTACCCGGAGACGTTGCGCTTCATGTCCGGGTACCGCTCGGTCACGGCGTCGGCCTCCTCGTCGACGATGCGGACGAGTTCGGCGTAGATGCGCTCCAGCAGCTCGCCGTCCGGGTCCGCCTCCGCGCGCATCGTCTCGACCGCGACCTCCCCGAACGTCTCGACGGAGCCGTCCGCGAGCACGACCTCCACCTCCTCGACGTACGCGTCGGTCTTGCCGTACTTCAGCGAGTGCGAGCCGGTGGAGTTGTTGCCGATGGCGCCGCCGACGGCGGACTTGTCGCGCCACGCCGGGTCCGGGCCGAACTTCAGCCCGTGGGGCGCCGCGGCCTCGTTGACCGCCTCGACGACGGCGCCGGCGTCGACGGTCGCCTCGCGCGCGTCGGGGTCGACCTCGTGGATGCCGTCCATGTAGCGGGTGAAGTCGAGGACGACCGCCTCGTTCACCGTCTGGCCGGCCAACGACGTGCCGCCGCCGCGCGGGAGCACCGGGATCCCCTCGGCGGCACAGTACGACATCACCGCGGCCACGTCGTCGGTGTGGCGCGGGAGGACGACGCCGATGGGGGTGCGCCGGTACGCCGAGGCGTCGGTCGCGTACAGCTGTTTGGAGTAGGTGTCGAACCGGACGTCGCCGTCGACCAGGTCCTCGAGGTCGGCGACGAGGCCGGGCTCGGCCACGTCGTCGGCCGCGTAGTCGTAGTCGGCGTCCGTCAGGTCCGGCCCGTCGCCGGGCGGGGACGGGAGATCGGAAGACATCGGGTGTGTCTCGGTGTGTGTGCGAGTGACATAAGCCCGCGGGGGAGTGCTTCCGCGCTTCGCGGCCCGTGTCAACGCAACACACAAGCGCCCGGCTTCGCAAGGTCCCGACATGACCACGGACACGCGGTCGGCGTTCGTCGAGAACGTCGAGCGACACCACGCCACCGTCCACCGGGTCGCTCCCGACGGCGTCACCGACGCGGTCGCGACCCTGGTGGATCCGCCGGCCGTCGGCGTCGCGTTGCCCGACGGCCTCGCCCTGCCGCCGTCGGTCGCCACCGATCCGACGCCGGCCGACCTCGACGCCGCCGCCACCGGCGTCACCGCCGCGAGCCTCGGCATCGCCGACTACGGGACCGTCGTCCTGCCGGCCGACGCCGCCGGCAGCGAGCAGGTGTCGCTGTTCCCGGAGCGCCACGTCGTCGTCGTGCGCGCCGCCGACCTCGTGCCGGGGATGCGCGAGGCGATCGACGCCCTCGGGGACCGACTGCGCGACGGCGCCAGCGCCGTGTTGGCGACCGGCCCCTCCGCGACCGCCGACATGGGCGACCTCGTCATCGGCGCGCACGGCCCGCGCGAGGTCGACGTGGTGCTCGTGGAGGCGGCCGACGGCGACCCCGGCGCCGACGGCACACGGGAGGGGCGAGATGAGTAAGCCCGACTCCAAGGCCGAGCGGGCTCGCCGCATCCGGCACCTGCTGGAGACGGAGGGCGACGCCGTCGCCGAGAACACGCGCGGCTTCAACCGCGGGCGCATCGACTCGACGGCGACACTCGACGAGTACGAGGCGTTGAAGGGGGAGGCGCGGGCGATCAAGGAGGACGCGATCGAGCGCCTGCCCGAGCTGATCGACGACCTCCGCGAGGCGGTGGAGGCGCGCGGCGGCCACCTGTACGTCGCCGCCGACGACGACGACGCGACCGCCTACGTACGCGAGGTGGTCGACGGCGCGAACGTCGTCAAGAGCAAGTCGATGACCACCGAGGAGGTGGAGCTGAACGCGGCGCTCGAGGCCGACGGCGCGCGCGTCACCGAGACCGACCTCGGGGAGTGGGTGCTCCAGTTGGCCGACGAGGCGCCGAGCCACATCGTCGGGCCCGCGATCCACAAGTCCCGGGAGGGGATCGCCGACCTGTTCGCGGAGACGTTCGACCTCCCCGCCGACGACCGCCCGGAGACCGCCGAGGAGCTGACGCGGTTCGCCCGCGAGAAGCTCCTCGCGGAGATCCGCGAGGCCGACGTGGGCGTGACGGGGGCGAACTTCCTCACCGCCGACTCGGGGTCGCTCGCGCTCGTCACCAGCGAGGGGAACGCCCGCAAGACCGCGGTCGTCCCCGACACGCACGTCGCGGTCGCGGGCGTCGAGAAGGTGGTCCCCTCCGTCGAAGATCTGGCCCCGTTCGTCGAGCTGATCGGCCGCTCCGGCACCGGACAGGACATCACCTCGTACGTGTCGTTGCTCACGCCGCCGACGCCGTCGCCGCCGGTCGACTTCGCCGCCCCCGACGAGCCGATGGCCGCGCCGGGGGCCCGGACGGGCGACGGCGCGACCGACCCGCACCCCGACCGGGAGTTCCACCTCGTGCTCGTCGACAACGGCAGGCTCGACATGCGCGCGGACGACGACCTCCGCGAGACGCTGTACTGCATCCGCTGTGGCGCCTGCTCGAACTCCTGTGGCAACTTCCAGTCGGTCGGCGGCCACGCCTTCGGCGGGGAGACGTACTCCGGCGGCATCGCCACCGGCTGGGAGGCCGGCGTCGAGGGGCTCGACACCGCCGCCGAGTTCAACGACCTCTGTACGGGCTGCACGCGGTGCGTCCCCGCGTGTCCCGTCGAGATCGACATCCCGTGGATCAACACCGTCGTCCGCGACCGCGTGAACCGCGGCGCCGACCCCGGCACGTTCGACTCGCTCGTCGAGGGGCTGACGCCGGACGACGAACCCGGCGGACTGGACCCGGCCAAGCGACTGTTCGGCAACTTCGAGACGCTGGCGCGGCTGGGGAGCGCGACCGCGCCGGTGTCGAACTGGGGGGCGAACCTCGGGCCGGTGCGCGCCGCGATGGACCGCTGGCTCGGCGTCACGCGGGAGCGCGACCTCCCGTCGTTCCGGCGCGAGACGCTCGTGGACTGGTTCGCGGCCCGCGGCGGCCCGCGGGTGAGCGAGTCGATGGCCCGCCGCGAGGCGGTGCTGTACCCCGACATCTACACCAACCACGTCGCCGTCGACCGCGGGAAGGCGGCGGTCCGCACGCTGGAGGCGCTCGGCGTGCGGGTGACGGTCCCGGAGTCGGCGGCGGTCGGGAGCGGTCGCGCGCCGCTGTCGCAGGGGATGGTCGAGACCGCGCGCCGGAAGGCCGAACGCTGCCGCGACGCGCTGCTCCCCGAGGTCGACGCGGGCCGGGACGTGGTCGTCGTCGAGCCGAGCGACCTCGCGGCGTTCGACCGCGAGTACGGAACGCTCCTCGGCGGGGACGGTGCCGAGCGCCTCGCCGCGAACAGCTACGAGGTGCTGGAGTACGTGTTCGGGCTGCTGGAGAACGGCGCCGCCGCCGAGGGGCTGACCGCGGGCGACGGCGCGCCCGTCGCCTACCACGCCCACTGCCAGCAGCGCACGCTCGGGCTCGCGGACCACACCGTCGCGGTGCTGGAGCGCCTCGGCTACGGCGTGACCGTCTCCGACACCGAGTGTTGCGGGATGGCGGGCAGCTTCGGCTACAAGTCGGAGTACTACGCGCTGTCGATGGACGTCGGCGAGCCGCTGGCCGACCAGTTCGGCGACGCCGAGCGCGTGCTCGCGTCGGGCACCTCCTGCTGTGAGCAGTTGGACGCGCTCCTCGGGGGCCGAACCGAACACCCCGTCGAGGCCATCGCCCCCGAGTAGGCGGCGGTCCCACGGCTACGTCGACCACGCGGCCGCCCCGGGCCGACCGCGCCGCCGCCCCGTGTGCCGGGCGTCGGACACGCGTCGGTGTGCGAGGAACGATTTTAAGACCCGCCGTACCGCAGAACGGCGTATGCACGCAGACGCGGCGCCGCAGGAGATCACCACCCTCGTCGGGCGGGAGGTCTACTCCAACAACGGCGTCTTCGTGGGGGAGGTCGAGGACGTGCGCCTCGACCTGGACGGGCAGACCGTCACCGGGCTCGCGCTGTCGCAACTGAGCGACGAACTGTTCGCGAGCCGGATCGAGCCCGGTAAGGGCGTCATGATCCCGTACCGCTGGGTCCGCGCGGTCGGCGACGTCATCCTGATCAACGACACCATCGAGCGGCTCAAGGACGAAACCGCCGAGGAACAGCAGGTCTGATCGCCCGATAACGGCGGGCGCCGTTCGGTTCTTCGACCGGTCGACGCGTTCGGGAGTGACCACTCCCGGGTACTCGCAACAGGACGCCCGATGAGGGGTCCGACCGGCGGACCGCTCGTCGTGGCAGGTGTGGTTCCCGCGCTGTGCCGGTCGCCGCTCGATACTCGGTTCCCGCGCTGTGCCGATCGTCGCTCGGTGCCCGGTTAGCTCGCTGTGCAGGTTCCCGCCCGATACCCGATTTCGCCGCGGTCCTCGTCGCTGCCGAAGGTACGACCGCCCGCAGCGTGCGGGTCGGTCGGTCGGTCCCGGTCGTCCGTCCGTGTGTGTCCTTCGATGACGACCACCTCCTATACATGCATCATGGTACCACGTACCACATAAACGTTGCTCCGAACCTATCGGCGTCGAGAACCGGCCCGGGAACGCCGCGGCTGCCGACGGAGGCTCGCGGAGTGGTCCCGAGAACGACGTCCTGGTGGATGGAACAGTAGTTACGACCCGTTCGCCGACTCCGGCGACCCCGACCCGGGCGAACTCTCGACGCCCATCGCGTCGAACAGCTTCTTCCGCACCGCCTCCTCCGACAGCTGGAGGAGCGTGTCGCGGTTCGACTCGGTCGCCTCGATGCCCGTGAACAGCCCGAGCGGGATCTCGGCGGTGCCCTGTTTGGAGTGGCCGACCGCCTCGCCGACGTCCGAGAAGCCGTCGCGCAGGACGTTGCCGATGTTGATGCGGATGTCCTTCGAGCGCGCCGCGAGCGTGATGGTGTCCTCTGCGATGCCGAACACCGCGGAGGTGGTGATCCCCTCGAGGTTGAGGAGCTGTTGGGCCGCCTGCGCGAGCGCCTCGCGGTCGCGAACGAACCCGGCGTTGGAGATGAGGTGGCTGCCGTGGACCTCGCGGTTCTGGATCGCCTCCGCGAGCACGTCCAACGTCTCCGGGCTCATGCTCGGCGACTCGACGTCCTCGAGCGTGTCGTGGTTGGCGAACGGGTGGAGGTACGCCGCGGCGGTGAGGTCGGCGGGCGTGGTGTCGCGCTTGAAGTCGACCGTCTCAGCGCGGATCCCGTACAGCAGGGCGGTCGCGACCGTCTCGCTGGGAGAGAGGTCGAACTCCTGGAGGTACTTCGTGAGGATCGTCGACGTGGCGGAGACGTTCTTCCGGATGTCGGTGAACTCGGCGTCGATGAGGGCCTCCGGCTCGTCGTGGTCGATGTACACGTCGACGTCGGCGTCGATGTCGTCGCCGCCGGTCTCGGCGTAGTCGACGAGCGCGAGCGCGCCGTACTCCGACAATGGCTGGGCGTCCTCGCGGGCGTGCAGTTCGATGCCGAGCGTGTTCACGAACGCGCGGTTCTCTTGGTGGCCGATCTCGCCGTCGTAGAGGATGTCGGCCTCGACGCCGTACTCGGCCGCGATGGCCGTCAGCGCGACGGCGGCGGCGATGGAGTCGGGGTCGGGGTTGTCGTGTGCCAGCACCGCGAGCTTCCCGTTCGTCGCGCGGAGGATGTCCGCCAGCTGGCGGGCCTTGTACTCCAACTCGCCCGACTCGAGCGAGCGGAGCGCGGAGTCGGCGATGACGGTGGAGGGGTTGATCACCACGTCCGCGCCGAGGTCGGCGAGTTCGTCCTCGCTGACGGGGTCGGAGGCGCGGACGACGACGTACTGGTCGGAGCCGCGCTCGCGGATGGCGCGGACGGCGGCCTTGTTGGCGTCGACGTCCGACGAGAGGATGAGGATCACGTCGCGGTCGGCGACCGCGTCGACCACGCCGGGCTCGGCGATGTCCTGCACCTGCGCGTTCAGGTCCTGGTCGCGCAACGCCTCGACGCGCGACTCGTCGCGGTCGAGGATCAGCACGTCCTTCTCCTCGTCGGTCAACTCGTCGGCGACCGCGTGGCCGACGCTCCCACACCCGAGGATGGCGTAGGTCGACATCGAGGAGACGGTGACCCCGGTACTCATGTAGCCCGGAATCCGGCCGGACGGCACTTAAGCGGTGATGTTCGTTCACGCCGGCGCCGTCCGGGAAACGGAAGGTCTTTTAGCGTACCCTCGCTTCGTGGAAACGCAAGGGCTTGTAGCTCAGTCAGGGAGAGCGACGGACTCTTAATCCGTCGGTCGGGGGTTCAACTCCCTCCAAGCCCGTCACTCTCGCGGCGCAACGACGACGAGCGAAGCGAGTCGTCCGCGCCGCGGGGCTCGATCCGCGCGGCGGGAGTTGAGGTAGACGGGGGCGAGCGAAGCGAGCCCACGGCGTGGTTCAACTCCCTCCAAGCCCGTCCTTCTCGCGGCGCAACGACGACGAGCGCCGCTCACCGCGTCACGGCTTCCAACTCCGACAGCTGTCCCGCGACGATCCGCAGTTCCGCGACGACGTCCGCGGGGTCGTCGGTGCCGCCGAGGAACGTCTGGTCGGTCGTGAACGACACCCAGCCGTCGCGCGGCCCCCACACCTCGCGGTCGAAGTTGAGGTCCCACGCCGCCGGCGGGCCGTCCAACTCGGTCCTTGTGAACCCGCGGAAGAACGTCGAGACCGTGCCGCCGTCGCCGACGAGGAGCGCGTCGCCGACGCCGGACGCCTCGCCGTCGAGGGCGTTCGGCGGTCCGGCGACGACGAGCGGCCGGCCGTCGCGGTCGTCGCTCGCGACGACTTCATCGGCGAGTACCTGTGGCGGCCGTGGGGAACTCACTGCCGTCCGTTCGACCTCACACGGATAAGTCTGCCGCCGGCGACGACCCGGGTCGTCGCCTCGAACGCCGTCGCCGGGACGGTTCCGGCGTGGTCGGGGGACGGACCACGGCGCCGCACCGGCCTACCGGTCCGGCTCGTCCGGTTCGGCCGCCAGCGCCGCCCGCCGGCTTCTTCCTCGCGCTCGCCGTCGACCGCCAGATCCGGCACCGGCGTGGGCCGGCGGTCCTCGTCGAGCGCGACGAAGACGAACGTCGCCTCCGTCGTCAACTCGCGCGCGCCGGTCTCCGGCGTCTCGCGGAACGCCCGCAGACGGACCCGCACCGAGGTGCGTCCCGTCGCGTACACGTACGACTCGATGACGCAGGTGTCGCCCCGCGGGATGGGGCGCGCGAAGTCGAGCCGGTCGATGCTGGCCGTGACACAGGGGTTGCCCGCGAGGCGCATCGCCGACATCGCGCCGACCTCGTCCATCCACTTGGCGACGTTGCCGCCGTGGGCGGTGTCGTAGTTGTTGGTGTCGTCCGGCTGGACGCGCTCGCGGTTCTCGATGTACGTGTCGAGCAGGGAGACCACGCCGGCGGTACGCCCGCCGGGGTCAAGAGCCCCCCAGTCGACCGCGCGGGTTCGACGGCCATTTCACTCCCCCCGCGAACGCCGGAACGTGACCGACTCCTCGGCCTCGCCCCTCCAGTTTTGGACGCTGTACCTCTCGCGGTTCGCCGGCGGCTTCGGGAGCATCTCGCTGGTCATCCTCTTCCCGAAGCTGGCGGCCGACCTCGGCATCGCGGGCGTCGGCGCGGGCCTGTTCTACACCGTCTACACGCTCGCCCAGACCGTGATGGTCGTCCCGCTCGCGTGGGCGGGCGACCGCTACGACAAGCGACTGGTCCTGCTTGGCACGCTCGCCGTCGGCATCGCCACGTACGGGGCGTTCGCGTTCGCCGCGACCGAGCCCCAACTGCTCGCCGTCCGCGCGGCACAGGGCGTCGTGTTCACCGGGATGGGGCTGATGACGCTGGGGCTGGTCGGCGAACTCGCGACGCGCGGCACGCGCGCCAACCGGATCGGTCGCGCCAACGCCGCCGCCTTCGCCGCCTCCATCCTCGGCGGCCTGTCGGCGGGGTTCCTGTACGACTACTTCGACGGCGCCCGCGAGGTGTTCCTCCTCATCTCCGCGCTGTACGTCGTCACCTTCGGCGCGACCGCGCTGCTGCTGTCCGACGACGACACCCGCATCGAGGGGTTCCCGTTCTCCGATCTGGCGGTGAACCGTCGGATCCTCACGCTCACCTCCTTCCGCGCCCAGTACGCCGTCGCCGTCACGCTCGTCCGCAACTGGATCCCGTTCTTCGCGGGCTACGCCGCGGTCAACGGCGGGCTCGCGTACCCCGCGTTCGCGGTCGCCGTCATCACCGTCTCCGAGAAGTTCACGAACATGCTGTTCCAGCCGTACACCGGCCGCCTCTCCGACTCCGCCGGCCGCGCGCTGTTCGTGTTCGCCGGCGGCGGCGCGTACGGCCTCGTCGCGCTCGCGGTGCCGTTCACGCCGATGCTCGGCGAGGCGCTCGGGCTCCCGACCGCCTACCCCGTCGTCGGGGCGGTCTCCGCCGCGTTCGTCCCCCTCGTCCTCCTCAACTGCGGGCTGGGAGTCGCCGACAGCTTCCGCGAGCCCGCGAGCATGGCGCTGTTCGCCGACGAGGGCAGCGACGGGGAGGGCGTCGCCTCCAGCTTCGGCATCCGCGAGTTGGTGTGGCGCCCCGGCTCCGTGATCGCGCCCGTCGTCGGCGGGTGGCTGATGGCGAACGTCGGGATGGACTCGGTGTTCTACCTCGGCGGCGGGTTCGCCGTGCTCGGCGCGCTCACCTTCCTCGGCGTGTTGTGGCGCTTCCACGGCGCGAACGCGCTCGGCGAGTGGTGAGCGTGCGACCGCGCGGCGGCCGCCTCACACGAGCGGCTCGCCCGCCTCGTCGACGGGCGTCTTCACGACCAGCACGGGGCGGTCGCTCGCGCGGACGACGCGCTCGGTGACGCTCCCCACGAGCATCCGGTACTCGTCGGGACGGCGCTGGCTCCCGGCGACGATCAGGTCGGCGTCGACCTCGTCGGCCACCTCGAGGATCGTCTCCTCGGGCGTGCCGTGCTGGAGGTACGTCTCGACGGAGACGCCGGCGGCCTCGCCGCGCTCGCGCACGTCGGCGAGCGTCTCCTCGCCGAGGTCCTCGAAGCCGTACTCCGGCCCCTCGTGGCCGTCGACGTACTCGTCGCCCGAGTACGTCGTGATCGCGGCCTCGTCGACGACGAACAGCGCGTGCAGCGTCGCCTCCCGCTCGACGGCCACGTCGAGGTCGTCGAGCAGTCGGGCGCGGTCCGCGGCCAGTTCCAGCGCGTGGTCGGTGGCGTTGATCGACGCGTTGCCGCCGTTGGTCGCCAGCAGGATGTCCTCGTACATACGGCGTCCCGTTGGGACGGCGAGACGAAAAAGTGGTCGACGCGGCGCCGCGTCCGGTCGGCCCGCCCGTGTCAGGCGAACACGCCGGCCAACTCCAGCAGGAGTTGGGGCACCGTCGCCAGCAGGAGGCCGCCGACCATGAGGATCGCCGGGAGCCACAACAGCCCGGCGCCGGTGAACAGCCACAGCCCCGCGCCGGCCACCGCGAGCAGGATGCCGACGACCCTGCACAGCCAGACGACGGCCCCCTCCAGTTCCGAGTCCGCCACGACCTCCGCGGCCTCGAGTACCTCGTCCATGTGACCCGCAGGTCGCCCCGCACGACACTTGGACCTGGTGGCCGTCGGGACGACGGCGTCGGGGTGAGGGGCCGTTACAGCCGCTCGGCGGTCGCCTCGACGCCCGCCCCGACGTCGACGGCGGCGCCGTGCTCGGCGAGCGTCTGGCCGAGCGCGGAGACGAGCAGCGAGACGTTCCCCGGCCGCGCGGAGTGGCCCATACAGCCGATCCGGAAGATCTCCCCCGCGAGGTCGCCGAGACCGGAGGCGATCTCCAGGTCGTAGTGCTCCAGCAGGTCCGCGATGACGGCGCCGTCGTCGACGCCGTCGGGCACGCGCACCGCGTTGAGGCTCGGCAGCCAGTACTCCTCGGCGGCGTTCGTCTCCAGCCCCATCGCCTCCAGCCCGGCCTTGAGCGCGCCCGCGGTCTCGCGGTGGCGCCTCCAGCGCGCCTCGATACCCTCCTCGGCGACGAGCCGCAGCGCCTCGCGGAGCGCGTACACGTTCGTGATCGGCGCCGTGTGGTGGTACGCGCGCTCCTCGCCCCAGTACCCCTCCAGCAGCGACAGGTCGAGGTACCACGAGCGGGCGGGCTCCTCGCGGGAGAGCACCTTGTCCATCGCGCGGTCGTTCAGCGTCAGCGGCGACGCGCCGGGCGGACACGAGAGACACTTCTGGGGCCCGGAGTAGGCGGCGTCGACGTCCCACTCGTCGACCTCCAGCGGGACGCCGCCCAGCGAGGTGACGCAGTCGGCGATCACGAACGCGTCGTGGTCGTGGGCGATGCTCGTCAGCTCCGACACCGCCGGCTGCAACACGCCGGTCGAGGTCTCGGCGTGGACGAACCCGAACACGTCGGGCTGGTGTTCGTCGAAGGCGGCCTGCACGTCGACGGGGTCGAGCGGCTCGCCCCACGGGGCGTCGACCTCGACGACGTCGCCGCCGGCGCGACGCGCCATCTCGGCCATCCGGCCGCCGAAGTAGCCGTTCGTGGGCACGAGCATCGTGTCGCCCGGCTCGACGAGGTTGCCGATGGCCGCCTCCATCGACGCCGACCCCGTGCCGGAGACGGGGATGGTCCACCGGTTGTCGGTCCGGAACGTGTAGCGGAGCAGCTCCTGGGTCTCGTCCATGATGTCGACGAACGCGGGGTCGAGGTGGCCGACCAGCGGCGTGCTCATCGCGCGGAGCACCCGCGGATCGACGTCGCTCGGGCCGGGGCCCATCAGCGTGCGCTCGGGCGGGGTGAGTTCGCCGACGTCGGGCGCCTCGGGTCGGTCGAGGTCCGGCTGTTGCATGGCCGGGTGGTGAACAGTAGCGGGCAAAGGTTACTCGGTTCGTATCCCCGCCCGCGGAGACAACGCTAATCAACGGCGGCGGGGAACGGGCCCGTATGACGAGCAACGACGCCGCGGCCGCGGGCTGGTTCGCCGTCGGCGACGAGGAGACGCCGGCCGACCGCGTCAGGGACGGCTCGGCGAACGCGCCCGCCGACTGGCCGGCCGCGGCCGTCGACGCCGGGTTCGCGACCGACGAGGACGACTACTACGCGAAACTGCGCGAGGCGACGGTCGCGGCGACCCGCGCCGCGGTCGACGAGCGCGAGCGCGCCGACGACCGCCAACTGCTCCACGCCGTCCGCGCCATGGACGACGCCGAGCGCGTCGCCAACGAACTCGCCGAGCGCGTCTCGGAGTGGGCCGGGACGCTGTTCCCCGACGCTGGCACCGGTGTCGACGGCTGTCGCGCCCTCGCCGAGCGCGACCCCGACGGACCCGCCGAGGAGCGCGTGGTGTCGCTGGCGACGCGCGTCGCCGACCTCGCCGCGGAGGCCGACGAGTTGGCGGGGTTCATCGAGTCGCGCGCGCCGGTCGCCGCGCCGAACCTCGCGGCGCTGGCGGGGCCGGTGCTCGCCGCCCGCCTGATCTCGCTGGCGGGCGGACTGGAGCCGCTGGCGAAGAAGCCCTCCGGCACCCTGCAGGTGCTCGGGGCGGAGGACGCGCTGTTCGCGCACCTCCGCGGCCACGGCTCCTCGCCGAAACACGGGATCATCTACACCCACGAGTACGTCCGCGGCACCCGCCCCGAGGACCGCGGCTCCGCCTCCCGCGCGCTCGCCGGGAAGCTCACCATCGCCGCCCGCATCGACCACTACTCCGGCGACTACCGCCCCGAACTGGAGGCGGAGTTGGACGAGCGGATGCGCACGATCCGTGCGCGTGCCCCCGACGCGGCCGGCGGGGGTGGCGACGGTGAGTGACACCCTCCCGGAGGGCGTGGAACGCCGCGAGGTCGACGGTCGCGAGCGGCTCTGCACCCGTGGCGAGCCGGTGTACGGCGAGCCGACCGACGGCGAGTGGCGCGCGTGGGACGCCGGGCGCTCGAAGCTCGGCGCGATGCTGGCGCTCGGGATGGACACCGGGCTGGCGGGCGGCGAGACGGCCCTGTACCTCGGGGCGGCCAACGGCACCACCGTGAGCCACGTCGCCGACTTCGCGGGGCCGACGTACGCCGTCGAGTTCTCGCCGCGCCCCGTCCGCGACCTCCTCGACGCCTGTGCGTCGCGCCCGAACCTGTTCCCGCTGCTCAAGGACGCGCGCCGGCCGGAGACGTACGCCCACGTCGTCGAGGCCGACTGCGACGTGCTCGTGCAGGACGTCGCGACCCGCGGGCAGGCGGACGTGGCGGTGCGCAATCGGCGGTTCCTCGCCGAGGACGGCCGCCTCCTGCTCGCGGTGAAGGCCCGCTCGGAGGACGTCGCCGCCGCTCCCGACGCCGTGTTCGACGAGGTGCTCGCGGAGCTGCGGGAGGCGTACGAGGTGCTGGAGACCCGGTCGCTGGACCGCTACCACGAGGACCACCTCGGCGTCGTGGCGACGCCGAAGTGACGCCGCGTCGGCGTGGTCGGCCGCGACGGCGTCGACAGCCACGGCCGCGGACACGACACGCCCGGTTTCCCGACCTATTTATCGCCCCACGTCGAAGCCGTCGCCGATGGACACGGGTTCGGCCGCGGCGTTCGACCGGATGGGCACCCTGGGTGTCGAGGAGGAGTTCTACGTCGTCGACGACGAGGGCCGCCCCGCCTCCGGGAGCGACCGACTGGTGTACGGCGAGCGCGAGCCGCCCGAGCCGCTCGCGGGACGCATCGACCACGAACTGTTCAAGTTCGTCGTCGAGAGTCAGACGCCGCTGATCGAGGACCCCGGCGACGTCCGCGACCGCGTCGTCGCCGTCCGCGAGGCGCTCGTCGAGCACGCCGGGTCGTACGACCTCCGGGTCGCGGGCGCGGGCCTCCACCCCGCGGCGGTGTGGCGCGACCTCGACCACGCCGAGAAGCCCCGCTACCGCTCGCAGTTGGACCGGATCCGCTACCCGCAACACCGCAACACGACCGCCGGCCTCCACGTCCACGTCGGCGTCGACGACGCGGACAAGGCGACGTGGGTCGCGAACGAACTGCGGTGGAGCCTCCCGCCGATGCTCGCGCTGTCGGCCAACTCCCCGTTCTGGAACGGGTTCGACACGGGCTTGGCGTCGGCGCGCGCGACGGTGTTCGAGAACCTCCCCAACACGGGGATGCCGGGCTACTTCGACTCGTTCGCGGCGTACCGGGACTTCGAGCGTCGGATGGTCGAGCACGGCTCCATCGAGGACCGCGGCGAGCTGTGGTTCGACGTGCGCCCGCACACCGGCCACGGCACCGTCGAGGTGCGCACCCCCGACGGCCAGTCGAACCCCGACGTCGTCGTCGCGTTCGTCGAGTGGGTGCACGCGCTCGTCGTCGACCTCGCCGAACGCTACGAGGACGAGGCGGCGCCGGACGCGGCGGCCGGCGGCGACGGCCGCGGGCTCCGCCGGGAACTCCTCGACGAGAACAAGTGGCGCGCGGTCCGCCACGGCCGCGACGCGTCGTTCCTCGACCGCGACGGCGAGTCGACGGTGGACCTCCCGACGGTCGTCGACCGCCAGTGCGACCGGCTCGGCGTCGAGGGCCCCCGGTTCCTGCTGGAGCGGGAGTCGGGCGCGGCCCGCCAGCGCCGCATCCGCGACGCCGGCGGCCTCGACGCGCTGTGCCGCGCGCTCCTGCTCGACGAACACGACGCGTGACCGGCGTCGCGGCGCCGTCCGTGCGGGTCCTCCCGGCTATCGGGAACCGTACCGGGCGACGGGGTTTTCCCTCCGCAGTTCCGACCAGCGGCTAGCGACACATGTCTACCGACGAAGCCACCGAGGACGGCCACGAGTCGGACGGCGCCGCCGACGAGGAGCGCGAGCGCGGCGAGCTCAGGGAGGCCGCCGAGCGGATCGAGGAGAGCGCGACGGAGGTCGCCGACGGCTTCGACGAGCGGATCGTCGACCTGCTGTCGTGGCTGCTCGACACGGAGACGCGCGCCCGGATCTACGTCTACCTCCGCGAACACCCGGGGTCGACGAGCGACGAGGTCGCCGAGGGCACCGGGCTGTACCCGAGCACCGTCCGCGAGGCGCTGGCGGAGCTCCACGGCGAGGAGACGGTGACCCGGACGAAACGGGAGGCGGCCGGCGCCGGCAACAACCCCTACGAGTACGAGGCCATCGAGCCGGCGGCGCTCGTCGAGGGTGCGGTCGGCGAGGTGCAGGACCAACTCAACACGGTGTTCAACCTCGACGCGCGCCTCAGCGGCGACGGCGGCACGGACGACGGGTCCGACGACCCGGTTCGGATCTCGGTCGAGACGACCGAGGCCGACGAGTAACGCCCGCGAGCCGGCCGCGACGGCGGCGACGGGGAGTAACGTCGCTTTTAGGTGTCGGGGCCACCACCGCCGGGTATGCACGTCGCGCTGGGCGGGACGTTCGATCCGGTCCACGACGGCCACCGCGCGCTGTTCGAGCGCGCGTTCGAACTCGGGGACCTCACCGTCGGGCTCACGTCCGACGAGCTGGCCCCGGAGACGCGCCACACGGACCGCTACGTCCGCCCGTTCGAGGAGCGCCGGCGCGACCTCGAGGCGGAGCTGTCGCCGTTGGCCGACGAGTACGGCCGGCGGTACGAGATCCGCGAACTCACGAAGCCGACCGGGATCGCGATCGAGCCGGGGTTCGACGCGCTCATCGTCTCCCCGGAGACGCAGTCGGGCGCCGAACGGGTCAACGAGATCCGCGAGCAGAAGGGCCTCCCGAGCCTGCGGATCGAGGTCGTCGACCACGTCCCCGCCGAGGACGGCGACCGCATCTCCTCGACACGGATCGTCCGGGGCGAGATCGACCGGCACGGGAACCTCACGCCCGAGCGCGAGGGCCGCGGCACCGCCCCGCCGGACGCGGAGTAGGTCGCCCGTGGACGCCGTCGGCTGGCTGACGCGGCGCTCGCGCGCGACACAGCTGCTCCTCGCCGGCGGGCTCGCGCTCCTGTTCGGCTATCAGGCGATCCGGGTCGGCGGCCGCGACCCCGGCAGCCTGCTCGCGTACGTCGGCGGGGCGCTGTTCCTGCTGGGCCAGCTCGCGGCGTTCGCGGGGTTGGCGCTGTTGGCGTACCGACTGCTCACCGAGTAGGGTCGCGTCGGGCGGCGGGGCCGGCGGCCGCGCCGCTCACCACGACGGCGGGCGGAAGCCGGCGTCCTCGAGGACGTCCTTCCAGTGTTGTTGGACGGAGAGCCGGGTGGCGTCCATCGCCTCGGCGACGGCGGTCTGCGGCCGCTCGTCGCCGGCGATGAGGGCGCCGGCGTACAGCGCCGCCGCCGCCATCGCGGGCTTCGAGCGGTCGGCCTCGGGGACGCCCGAGAGGAACAGGTCGGTGGCGTTCGAACGGGCCTCCGAGGAGAGGTCGAGCGACTCGGCGGCGCGCTGGAGCTGCGCGAGCCACTCCTCGTTGTCGACCTCGTCGCGTGCCCGGTACATCCGGTCGGCGCTTCGGGGTCGTCGCTCATAAACTGTCGCCCCGGTCCGACAGCTACTTACCGCGATTCGGGGTACGTGAGGGCGAGCGCGGGTAGCCAAGCCAGGCCAACGGCGCAGCGCTTAGGACGCTGTCCCATAGGGGTCCGCCGGTTCGAATCCGGTCCCGCGCATGCGTGGGGCGAGCGCCGCGAGCCCCCGGACGGTTCTCCACGCCGACCCGAGGCGACGCGAGGGACACGGCCGAGCGACGCGGCCGTCACCGGTCCGCCGTCCGCCGACCCGCCGGAGGTCCCGACTGCGGTGTCGCGTCCGGAACGGTCCGACTAATCGAACACCGAACCGATAGCCCGAGACACGGTCCGGGCGCCGGCCCGACGCGGGCGACCGGCGACCGGGGCGCGCTCGGCCGCGGCGAGCCGGCGGCGGGAAAGCTCCCCATTACCAACTCGATACACGTCGCGTGCGCTCACATGGGATCCGCGTCGACCCACCCGCAGACGACGATCCGAGGGTACGATCCCGGCGACAGATCCGGGTTCCTCGACCTGTACGAGGCGGTCTGGGGCCGGCGGAAGGGCCGTGACTGGTTCCGCTGGCGCTTCGAGGAGAACCCCTACGTCGACGAGGTTCCGATGGTCGTCGCCGAGACCGACGGATCGATCGTCGGTGCCGAGCCGTGCGTGGCCTTCAGGCTCGCCGTCGGGGACCGCACCGCGCTGGCGTTCCAGCCGGCCGACTGGATGGTGCATCCCGACCACCGCCGACGCGGCGTGTTCACCATGATGACCGAGGGGCTCCTCGACCGCTACGCCGACGGTCCCGCCGGCTGCTACTTCAACTACCCCTCGGAGGCGATCCTCCCCGGACTGCGCGACCAGGGGTGGACCGAGGTCGGGTCGGTCCCCACGCACTACCGCGTGCAGGACCTCGAACGGCTCGCCGGCGACCGGCTGCCGACCGACCGCCTCGGGGCGAAGGGCGCGCTCGCGCTCGGACAGGCCGGCCTCTCCCTCGTGCGCGGCGTCTCGTCGCTGGCGACCGGGAGCGACGCCGACGGGTGGACCGTCGAGCGCCACGACGCGGTCCCCGCGACGACGCTGGTCGACCTGTACCGCGCCGGCGTCCCCGACGAGGTGCACGTCCGCCGGGACGTCCCGTTCTACCGGTGGCGGTTCGCGAACCCCCGTTGGGACCCGACGGCGTACCTCGTCCGGTCCGCGGGCGAACCGGTCGCGGGTCTGGTCGCGGCGGCGACCGAGGACGACCTCCGGCAGGTGTGGGTGATGGACGTCCAGCCGGCCGACGGCTCGGCGCCGGCCGGGAGCTACGAGGCGCTGCTGTCGGCGGTCGTCGCCGACGCCGCGGACGCCGACGTGGTGAAGTGCGCGGGGACGACAGTCCCCCCCGAAGCCCTCCGTCGGTGCGGCTTCCGGCGGGACGACGCGTTCCCCCTCTCGAGTGTCGCCACCCGGACGACGCAGGTCGTGCGCTCCCCCGTCCCCGCGGACGCCGACCCCCGCGGGCGGGTGCCGTGGACGGCGGCCGACGTCGACCCGACCGACGCCGACGCCTGGGCGGTCCAACTGTGCGGACAGGACGTGGCCTGACCGGGGCGCCGCCCCGTCTGACGGCGGCGACGCCGGGGCGGCCCGGCCGGACCGCAAGACGGACGCATGACGGTGCCGAAACCGATATGCCCGCGCCGAGAAACCTTGGACGCATGACTACCTCGGCCGACCTCCTCGCCGACCTCGTCGCGGACGTCGACGGGGTGTTCCTCTTCTCGCCGACGGGATCGACCTACGACGACTACCGGGTGATCGACGACGAACCGGCGGTCGTCGTCGCCCCGGAGAACGACCACGACGCCGAGCGGTACGTCGAACTCCCGCTGGAGTTCGACAACGTCCGCGACCGGATCCGCTTCGGGATCGAGGGCGCGATGGACCACGGCTACTGCGCCGAGGGCGACGTGATCGCCTGCGCGGTCGGCGTGTTCGGCGACCCCATCGACGGCGTCGTGCGCACGCCCGTCACCGAGTCGATGCACTCGGGCATCTTCGACCTGTTCGCCAACTCCCGCGCGGACCCCAACGTCGTGCGCGACGTGTTCGACGTGGCGATCGAGTTGGGGAAGAAGGGGCAGAAGGGCAAGCCCGTCGGCGCGCTGTTCGTCGTCGGCGACGCGGGGAAGGTGATGAACAAGTCCCGCCCGCTGAGCTACAACCCCTTCGAGAAGTCGCACGTCCACGTCGGCGACCCCATCGTGAACGTGATGCTCAAGGAGTTCTCCCGGCTCGACGGCGCGTTCGTCATCAGCGACTCCGGCAAGATCGTCTCGGCGTACCGCTACCTCGAACCGGGCGCGGAGGGCGTCGACATCCCGAAGGGGTTGGGCGCGCGCCACATGGCCGGCGGCGCCATCACCCGCGACACGAACGCCATCGCCATCGTCCTCTCGGAGTCCGACGGGCTCGTTCGCGCGTTCAAGGGCGGGTCGCTCGTCCTCGAACTCGACCCGGAGGAGTACTGACGGATGCGCCAGTTCGCCTCGCCCCCGTCGGCCGCGAGCGTGGCTCCCGGCGCCGCTCCCGTCCCGACGCCGCTCCAGTCGGCGACCGACGCCGTCGCCGGCGCGGTGACGAGCCTGCCGGCCCGGCTGTGGCTGGCGTTCGGGGTGATCGTCCTCGGGGCGTTCCTCGGCTTCCTCGTCGTCCGGATCAACCGGCGGATCCTCGTCGGCGCCGGCGTCCCCGAGACCATCGAGGGCACCGCCTTCGAGCGCACCGCCCGCGAGTTCGGCACGTCGACGGTGTCGCTGGTCGCGAACCTCTCGGGGTACTTCATCTTCATCCTGAGCGTCATCGTCGCGCTCACCATCGCGCAGGTGCGCTACATCTCCGACTTCTGGAACCGTACCGCCGAGTTCCTCCCCGCCCTGTTCCTCGCGGTCCTCGTGCTCATCGTCGGCCTCGTCGTCGGCGACAAGGTCGAGCTGCTCGTCAACGACCGGCTCCGCGGCGTGAAGCTCCCGCAGACCGGCGTCGTCCCGACGGCCGCGAAGTGGTCGGTCATCTTCGTCGCGGCGCTGGTCGCGCTCGGGCAGGTCGGCGTCGACACCGCCGCGCTGGTCGTCCTGCTCGGCACCTACGGCTTCGCGCTCGTGTTGCTGTGCGGGCTCGCCTTCCGCGACCTGCTGGCGTCGGGCGCGGCGGGGCTGTACCTCCTGCTCGAACAGCCGTACAGCATCGGCGACCGCGTCCGCATCGGCGACACCGACGGCGTCGTCCAGGAGGTGAACGTGTTCGTCACGCACGTCGAGAGCGACGGCGCCGAGTACGTCGTGCCGAACCGCCGGGCGTTCACCGAAGGGATCGTCCGGGTCCGCGAGTAGGGGTCCTCACTCCCCGGCGTCGTCGTCGGACCGCTCGTCCGTCGAGCCGTCGCGCGCCACCGGTTCGGCCGGGACGCCCGCGACGGTCGTGCCCGGGGGCACGTCGTCGGCGACCAGCGAGTTCGCGGCCACCTGCGCGTCGGCGCCGATGTGGACGCCCGGGAGGACGGTCACGTTCGCGCCCAGCATCGCCCGGTCGCCGACGACCACGTCGCCGAGGCGGTACTCGTCCTGCAGGAACTCGTGACACAGGAGGACGGAGTCGTAGCCGACGATGACGTCGTCGCCCACCGCGATCCGCTCGGGCCAGAACACGTCCGGCGTCGCCTCCAACCCCCACGAGACCCCTGCCCCGACGGTCGCGCCGAGGCGGCGGAGGAGCCAACTCTTGAGCCGCAGGCTCGGGGAGACCCGGATCAGCCACACGACGAGGTAGTTGAGCGCGACCGTCGCGGGCGACTTCGCGTCCGTCCAGTAGCGCAGGGAGTTGCGCCCGCCGGGCGTCGGGTGCCGCTCCAGGCGGTCGTAGCGGGCCGGCGGCCCGTCGTCGACCGCGTCGTCGGCCTCGGCGGCCGTCTCCTCGGGTGTCGCGGCGTCGTCGCTGCTCACGGTTCGGTGTCGGCGCCCGCGGTTATCAATCTCGTGCGTCGGCGGCGGCGGGGAACCCCCGTGTCGCCGGCGGAGCTACTCGCCGCGCAAGGCGGCCATGTGGTCGACGCGCGACCGCACGAGGTCGGCGGTGCCGATGTCGTGGCGGACGTGGAACCCGTCGTCGACCGTCGACAGCGCCGCCTCGGCGTCGGCCTCGGCCTCGGCGATGGAGTCGCCCAGCCCGACGACCGCGAAGGAGCGCGAGGTGGTCGTGTACAGGCCGTCCTCGCGCTGGTCGACGCTCGCGTAGAAGAGGAGGGCGTCGCCGACGCTCGACTCGTCGACCTCGATGCGCGCGCCGGCGTCCGGCTCGACCGGGTAGCCCGCGGGCACCGCGTACTTACAGACGGTCGCCTCCCCGGAGAAGGAGAGGTCGGGGAGCGACTCGCCGTCCCGGGCGGCCGTCAGCACGTCGAGGAACGGCGTCTCCAGCACGGGCAGGGTGTTCATCGCCTCGGGGTCGCCGAAGCGGGCGTTGAACTCCACCACCTTCGGCCCCTCGGCGGTGAGCATGAACTGGCCGTACAGCACGCCCTTGTACTCGGGGAGGGCGTCGACGACCGCCTCGATCACGTCGACGGCGGCCTCGTAGTCGGCCTCGTCCATGAACGGGAGCGTCAGTCCGGTGTCGGTGTAGCTCCCCATCCCGCCGGTGTTGGGTCCCTCGTCGCCCTCGTAGGCGCGCTTGTGGTCCTGCACCGCGGGCGTCGTGCGCACCTCGCCGTCGGCGACGAACGCCTGCACGGTGAACTCCTCGCCGACGAGGCGCTCCTCGATCACCCACTCGTCCCACTCGGCGTCGCGGATGTACTCGACCGCCGCCTCGGTCGTGAGCTGGTCGCCCGTCACGCGGACGCCCTTCCCGCCGGTGAGCCCCACCGGCTTGACCGCCACGTCGCCGTCGTACTCGGCGACGTAGTCGGCGGCGGCCCCCGCGTCGTCGAACGTCGCGAAGTCCGGGTTGCCGGGGACGTCGTGCTCGTCCATGAACCGCCGCTGGAACGCCTTGTCCGTCTCGATGCGCGCCTCGGCGGCGCGCGGGCCGAACGTGTACACGCCGGCGGCGTCGAGCGCGTCGGCGACCCCCGCCTCCAGCGCCGACTCCGGGCCGATGACCGCGAGGTCCGCGTCCACGGCCTCCGCGTAGGCGACGACGGCGTCGGCGTCGCGCTCCTCGGCCGTCTCGAAGCCGTCGGCCAGCGCGGCGATGCCGGGGTTGCGGTTGCTCGCACAGGCGTACAGCGCGGCGTCGTCGGCGAGCGCGCGGGCGATGGCGTGTTCGCGACCGCCGCCGCCGACCAGGAGTACGGTCTCCGTCATACCCGACGACACCGTGCACGGGCGTGTAGTCTTTGCGGTGTCTGTGGGTCTCGTTGTGCGTGTTCGTGTATCGGATCGGCGTCGCGCGGGGCGCGATCGCGGGCCGTGTCGTTCCGCGGCCGGCCCGCTTATCCCTCCCGCCGCCGACGCGCCGACAATGAGCGATCCGACGGCGCGAAACCGGCTGGACGAGGAAGCCAGCCCCTACCTGCGCCAGCACGCCGACAACCCCGTGCACTGGCAGCCGTGGGACGACGACGCGCTCGCGGCGGCCCGCGAGCGCGACGTGCCGGTCTTCCTGTCGGTCGGCTACTCGGCGTGCCACTGGTGTCACGTCATGGAGGAGGAGTCGTTCGAGGACGAAGCGGTCGCCGAGGTGTTGAACGAGTCGTTCGTCCCCGTCAAGGTCGACCGCGAGGAGCGCCCCGACGTCGACCGCGTGTACCAGACCGTGAACCAGCTCGTCAACGGGCGCGGCGGCTGGCCCCTCTCGGTGTGGCTCACGCCCGACGGGAAGCCGTTCTACGTCGGCACGTACTTCCCGCGCGACGGGCGCCAGGGGATGCCGGGGTTCCTCGAGATCTGTCGCAACCTCGCGAACTCCTGGAACGACCCCGAGCAGCGCGCGGACATGGAGGCCCGCGCCGAGCAGTGGACGAGCGCCGCGCGCGACGAGTTGGAGTCGTCCGGCGACGGGTCGCCGGCGCCGACCCGGGACGGCGCGGCCGCGGACGAGGCCGGCGACGCCCTCCCCGACGCCGACGTGCTCTCCGACGCCGTCACCGCCGCCCTCCGGAGCGCCGACCGCGAGCACGGGGGGTTCGGCCGGAAGGGGCCGAAGTTCCCGCAGACCGGCCGCGTCGACCTGCTCATGCAGGCGTACGCGCGCAGCGGCCGCGAGGAGCCGCTGAACGTCGCCGTCGAGACGCTCGACGCGATGGCCGACGGCGGCCTGTACGACCAGGTGGGCGGCGGGTTCCACCGCTACTGCACCGACCGCGAGTGGGTCGTCCCCCACTTCGAGAAGATGCTGTACGACAACGCCGAGTTGGCGCGCGTGTTCCTCGACGCCCACCGCCTCGTCGGGCGACCCACCTACGCCCGCACCGCACAGGAGACGCTCGCGTTCATGGAGCGCGAACTGTCCCACCCCGACGGCGGCTTCTACGGCACCCTCGACGCCGACTCCGGCGAGGGCGAGGGCGAGTTCTACGTGTGGACGCCCGAGACGGTCGCCGAGGCGCTCGCCGCCGCCGGCCTCGACGACGAGGAGACGGTCGATCTGGTGTGCGATCGCTTCGGCGTCGAGCCGGGCGGCAACTTCGAGCGCGGCACGACGGTGCTCACCCGCGCGACGCCCGCCGACGACCTCGCCGACGAGTACGACCTGTCGGTGGACGAGGTGCGCGAGCGCCTGGTGCACGCCCGGACCGCGCTGTTCGACTTCCGGGAGGCCGAGCGCGAGCGCCCGCCGCGCGACGAGAAGGTGCTCGCCGGGTGGAACGGGCTGGCGATCTCGGCGTTCGCCGCGGGGGCCCGCACCCTCGACCCCGCGCTCGCCGACCGCGGCGAGCGGGCGCTCGCGTTCGTCCGCGACCACCTCTGGGACGGCGACCGACTCAGCCGCCGGTACATCGAACGCGAGGGCGACGCCGTCGGCGACGGCGAGGTGAAGGGCGTCGGCTACCTCGAGGACTACGCGTACCTCGGGCGCGCCGCGCTGGAGCTGTACGGCGTCACCGGCGAGGTCGACCACCTCGCGTTCGCGCTCGAGTTGGCGCGCGTCGTCGTCGACGCGTTCTACGACGAGGCCGACGGCACCATCTACGCGACGCCCGCCGACGGCGAGGAGCCGTCGTCCGCCCGCAGGAGCCGAGCGACGCCTCCACGCCGTCGAGCCTCGGCGTCGCGACGCGGCTGCTGCTCGACCTCGACGTGTTCGCGCCGGACGCCGACTTCGAGGCGGTCGCCCGGGACGTGCTCGCGACCCACGCCGACGCGGTGACGACGTCGCCGCTGGAACACGTGACCCTGGCGCTGGCGGCCGCCCGCGCCGAGAGCGGCCCGTTCGAGCTGACGCTGGCGTGCGACGACCTCCCCGCGGAGTGGTGGGACACGCTCGCGAGCCGCTACCTCCCGGGCGTGATCGTCGCGCCGCGGCCGTCGAGCGACGACGGCCTCGACGCGTGGCTGGCGACGCTGGGCCTCGAGGAGGCGCCGCCGGTCTGGCGGGGGCGGGCGGCGCGCGACGACGCCCCCACGGCGTACGCCTGCCGCGACTTCACGTGTTCGCCCCCGAACCACGACCTCCGGGCCGCGCTGGAGTGGGGCGCACGGGAGTGAGGCGATCCCCCTCGCCACCCCCGCGCTCGCGACGCCGCCGCGCGGCCGCCCGAGCGTAACCGCTTTGCCGGCCGGCGGCGACCGGCGAGTATGACCACGGTCTGTCTCGTCGGCGACCCCGAGGCCGACCTCCGCTTCGAGCTGCTCTCGCGGGAGACGGCGCGCGAGGCGCTCGCCACCTACGACCTGCGCGCGCCGTTCGAGAACTCGCTGGCGCTCGACACCGTCAGCCTCGGCGCGGCGGTGTCGCTGTGCAACGACCTCAACTGGTACCTCGTGCGCTTCGTCGACGAGGTGTTGATCCGCGAGCCCTCGGTCGACCCCGACGAGTGGCTCTCGCGCGACCTCGCGACGGCCGTCCGCAACGACGCGATCCGCCGCGAGGAGACCGACCGGTTCCTGAAGGTGTACGGCGTCGCGGAGGGGGCGCTCGTCGAGCCGATGTACCTCGCGCGCAGCGACGACGCCGACCTCCCGACGTACGACCTCCGCGACGTCGACGAGACCGTCCGGGTGCGGGTGACGCGCGCGGAGTTCGAGGGGTAACCGTGCGCGTCGCCTGCGCGGACTCGCGGACCGTCGTCGTCGACGGCGTACGCGTCCGCTACCACGTCGCCGGCGAGGGGCGCGACGGGGTTCCGGTAGTGTTGCTCCACGGCGGCGGCCTCGACGAGGCGGCGCTGTCGTGGCGTGAGACGTTCCCGGCGCTCGCCGACGTGCGGCCGGTGTACGCCCTCGACTGGCCCGGCTACGGCGGCTCCGACCGCCCGGACGCCCCGTACTCGATCCCGTACTACCGGGACACGCTCGCGGGGTTCCTCGACGCGGTGGGTCTCGACCGCGTCGCGCTCGTCGGTGTCTCGATGGGCGGCGGGGCCGCACTCGGGTACACGCTCGACGCGCCCGACCGGGTCGACCGACTGGTGCTCGTCGACAGCTACGGACTCGGCGGTCGGATCCCGGGCGGCCCGCTCGGCTACCTGTTCACCCGCCTCCCGTTCGTTACCGACCTCGCGTGGGCGGCGCTGCGACGGAGTCGGCTACTCCTGTGGGTCGCGCTCAGGGGCATCGTCGGGTCCGGGGACGCCGTGACGCCCGCACTCCTCGACGACGCGGTGCGGGCCGTCCGCCGCGGGGACGCGGGGCGGTCGTTCACCGCGTTCCAGCGCAGCGAGGTGGGTCCGACCGGGCTCCGGACGAACTACGTCGACCGGCTTCCGGACCTGACGGTCCCGACGCTCGTCGTCCACGGCGAAGCCGACCCGCTGGTCCCGGTCGCGTGGGCGGTCCGCGCGGGGACGCTGATCCCCGACGCGACGACACGCGTCCTCCCCGACTGTGGCCACTGGCCGCCCAGAGAGTGCCCGGACCGCTTCCTCGAACTGGTCGAGGAGTTCCTGCTGGCGGAGTGAGTCGTCGCCGTCTCAGTCGAACAGGCCCGTCGAGAGGTAGCGCTCGCCGGAGTCCCAGAACGCCGTGAGCACCAGCGGGTCGTCGCCGGCGACGCCGACGCGGTCGTCCTCGCGGGGCGCCCACCCGTCGACGGCGACGTCGCGGTAGCCGGGGTCGTCGCCGGCGGCGAACGCCGCGGCCACGTCGTACGCCCGGACCTGCGAGGCGCCCGAGGACTGTCCGACGAGGATCCCCTCCTCGCGGGCGAGGCGGCGGCACTCCGCCTCCGCTTCCTCGACGTCGACGGTGAGCACGCCGTCGAGCAGGTCCGTGTCGAGGTTCGGGCTGACGAACCCCGGTCCCATCCCCTGGAAGGAGTCGGCCGTCGGCTCCTCGCCCGACAGCACCGCCGAGTCGACGGGTTCGACGGCGACCACGTCCATCCCGGGGAACTCCTCGCGGAGCCGTCGGCCGATCCCGGTGATCGTCCCGCCGGTGCCGACGCCCGCGACGAGGGCGTCCGGCTCGCGGCCGTCCAACTGGGCGAGCACCTCCTCGGCGGTCGTCTCGTAGTGCGCCTCGGGGTTGGCGGGGTTGTCGAACTGTCGGAGCTGCGTCATCCCCCCGGCCTCCAGTTCGTCGGCGCGGGCTTTCGCGTCCTCGATGCCGCCGTCGACCAGTTCGAGGTCGGCCCCGTAGGCGGCCATGACGCGCCGGCGCTCCTCGCTCTTGGAGGCGGGCATCACGAGCGTGACGTCGTACCCCTTCGCCGCGCCGGCCATCGCGAGGCCGATCCCCGTGTTGCCGGAGGTCGGCTCCACGAGCGCGTCGCCCGGCCGGATCTCGCCGGCCGCTTCCGCCCGTTCGATCATGCGGAGCGCCGGTCGGTCCTTGGCGGAGCCGCCGGGGTTGCGCGACTCCAGTTTCGCCGCCACCGTCGCGCCCGGCGGCGAGTTCACCCGCACCAGCGGCGTCCCGATGGTGTCGAGGACGGATTCGTCCATACCCACGCTACTCGCGTCGCGACTAAAGGGCCTCGCGTCGACGGCAAGCCGTCCGGCGGTCGCGGCGCACGAGCGCGGCCGGCCCGTCACGCCGCACCGTCGGATCTGCCGCCGGCGTCGCGCTTAACCGCCGTCCAGCCCCACTGTCGGGCATGAGTGCGAGCCTCTCGACGATGGAACCGGGCGACGGCTTCGACGCCGACGCGAACGCCGACGTGGTCGCCGCCCTCGGCGACGACGACCTGACGTACAAGGTGTGGGGCGGCGACTGGTGTCCCGACTGCACCGGGCAACTGCCGCGGTTCGCGGCCGCGCTCGCGGCGGCCGGCGTGCCCGGCGAGCGCGTCGAGCAGTTCCCCGTCGAGAAGGTCGACGGCGAGAAGCGGGGGCCCGGCATGGACGAGTACGGCGTCACGCACATCCCCACGGTGGTCGTCTTCCGGGACGGCGCGGAGGTCGCCCGCTTCGTCGAGTCGGCCGACACCGACATCGCGACGTACCTCGCGCGCGAACTCGGCGCGGTCTGAGGAGCCGCCTCCCGGACGGCCTCTCCGAGACCGACACTCCCCCCGCCCGAGCGGCGCCGACGGCCGAGCGGAGCCCCCCGCGCTCGCCGGCGCGTCCGCTCGGCGTCAGACACACTCGAAAACCGGTGGGGTGCGCCCCCTCAGAACGTCGACAGCTCGCCCTCGATGACCCGGCGGGTCACGTCGGTGACGTTGGCGAGGCGCTCGTCGATGATCGCGGTCGCTTCCTCCTCGATGTCGGAGACGGCGACGCCCTCCTCGGTGACGACCTGCGCGTCGGCGACGTGCGGCCGGTCGATCGGCCGGCCGATCTGCGAGAGGAGCCGGACCTGCAGGTCGCGGATGCCGTCGACCTCCTGGGTGACGGCCTCGGCGATGTCCGTCGACAGGAGGTTGTAGATCTTCCCGATGTGGTTCACCGGGTTCTTGCCAGAGGTCGCCTCCATGCTCATCGGGCGGTTCGGCGTGATGAGCCCGTTGGCGCGGTTGCCGCGGCCGACGGAGCCGTCGTCGCCCTGCTCGGCGGAGGTGCCGGTCGTCGTGAGGTAGATGGAGCCCTCCTCGAGGTCGTCGGCGGTGTTCACGTCGACGTGCACCTCGCGGTCGGTGTGCGACTGCGCGAGGTCGGTGACGAACGCCTCGACGCGCTCGGTCGCCGCCACGTACTCCGCCTGGTCGGCGATGTGGGCGTCGATCATCGCGGCGGCGACGGTGATGTCGATGACGTCGCCCTCGCGCTTGCCCATGATCTTCACGTCCTGCCCGAGTTCGGGGTTGTCCGCGGCGTACGCGCCGTTCAGTTCGCGCTCGGCCTCCAGCACGATCCGCTCGGTCTCCGTGAGCGGCGCGTGGCCGACGCCGAAGGAGGTGTCGTTCGCCATCGGCACCTGCACGTCGTCCTCGCCGAACACGTCCTGCAGGTCGCCCGAGCCCTCGCCGAGGTCGACGTCGATCACGATGTCCGAGCCCACCTCGAGCTCGGGGACGTGCTCCTCGACGTAGTCGCGGGCCGACTCCAGCGCGACGCGCTCGACGGGGAGGGTGAGTTCGCGCGTCCGGCCGTCGTCCGTCTCCAACTCGTACTCCTTCGTCGCGCGGCCGACGACGAGCACGTAGATCGGGTCGAGCACCTCGCCGCCGCCGTAGGCGGGGGCCGCGCGGCCCGCGACCAACTGCGTCTCGTCGGTGTTGTAGTGGAGCACGTGCCCGACGCGGTCGAGGTACAGCTGCGAGAGGCCGCGGGAGACGGCCTCGGCGATGCCGTCGCAGATGGAGTCGGGGTGGCCGATCCCCTTCCGCTCGACGATCTCTACCTCCTGGTCCTCGACCGCGCGCCGGTCGAGCTCGGAGACCTGGATGTTCCTCATTGTCCGGCGTGAGGACACCGGTCGCACTATAACTTGCGAAAACAGTCCGGGGCACGGAGATAACTCTGAGGTATTCTCCGGCGACTATTGCCCCTCCAACAGGAGGCCGAGGTAGGAGGTCAGGATCTGGTCGTCGGGGTCGAGACCGAGCTCCCGGAGGACGGCGTACGCGCCCTCCCGCGCCGCCTCGATGTCCGCCTCGGCGGCCTCGCGTTCGACCTCGACGAACTCCCCGACCCCGGCGACGGCGTCGACGGTGACGGTGTAGCCGTCGACGGCGTAGCAGTCGCGCTCCTTCTCGACGGTGGCGGCCGGCTCGAACCCCAGCCCGGCGAGGATGCCCTCGACGGCCCCGGCGTCCGCGACGGCTGTCTCGAACTCCTCGCGGGTCTTCGACGCGGCCTCGACGAGGGGGCCCTTGTACGTCACCCGCGTCTCGGTTCGACCCTCGCGCCCGTCGTGGCCGTCGTCGCCCGACGCCTCGCGGACCGTCTCGCGTCGGAGCCGGAGGGCCTCGTCGGTCTCCGCGAAGTCGCGGTGCGGGGCGTCGTAGTAGGTGTCGACCTGCTCGACCCGCCGGGTGTGCTCGGCGCCGACGGCGTCGAGCCGGGCGCGGACGGCGTCGTGGTCGGCGCGGACCTTCACCTCCACCTCGTACATATCGCGGCGGTCGTACCGGGCGAGGAAAAGGGTGGCGCGACCGGCCGATCGTCGCGCCGTCCGTCGATCACGGGTCCTGTGGGCCGTCCGACCGAAACGTGACTGTTAAGAAGCGGACGAGCGACGGTGGGCACATGAGCGAAGAAGAGCAGGCGGAGGCGGCCGAGGCCGCCGACGCCGGCGATGAGGCGAGCGAGGACGCCGAGTCCGAGACCGAGGAGTCCACCGACGGGATCCAGAACGGCGACTTCGTCCGGCTGGACTACACCGTCCGCACCGCGACCGAGGGCGACGAGGAGGGTCGCGTCGTCGACACCACGCGCAAGGAGGTCGCCGAGGAGGCCGGCATCGACGACGACGAGTACGATTTCTCCCCGCGAACCGTCGTCGTCGGCGAGGGGCACGTGTTCGACTCCGTCGACGAGGACCTGCTCGGCAAGGCGGTCGGCGACGGCAACACCGTCGTCGTCCCCGCCGCGGAGGCGTTCGGCGAGTTCGACCCCGACGACGTGCGCACGGTGAGCGCCGAGAAGATCCCGGAGGACGACCGCTACCCCGGCGCGCAGGTCACCATCGACGGCGAGCAGGGGTACGTCGAGACGGTCATCGGCGGGCGCTCGCGCGTCGACTTCAACCACCCGCTGGCGGGCGACGACCTGGAGTACGAGTACGAGATCCTCGGCGTCGTCGACGACGAGGAGGAGCAGGCCGCCGGCCTGCTCGGGATGTACCTCCAGGAGGCCCCCGAGGTCCGCATCGAGGTCGAGACCGTCGAGCAGGAGGTCCCCGTCACCGTCGAGACCGACGAGGAGACCGGCGAGGTCGACAAGGAGACCGAGACCGAGGAGGTCGAGCGCCGCACGCTGTACATCGAGGCCACCCCGATGATGCAGATGAACCAGCAGTGGATGTTCTCCAAGCAGCAGATCGCCCAGGACATCATGGGCCGCCTCGACCTCGACCGCGTCGTCGTCGAGGAGGTCATCGACGGCTCCGGCGGCATGATGGGCGGCATGGGCGGCATGATGGGCGGTATGGGCGGCGGCATGGGCGGCGAGGACATCGAGGAGGCCCTCGACGACGTGGACATGGACGACGTCGACGTCGACGCCGACGAGCTCGTCGAGGAGCTCGAGGACGCCGAGGAGTAACGCCCCGCGTCCCCGGTCGGCCAGGTCGGCGCGACCGACCCGGCGCCGACCCGACCGCGAACCGACACCGATTACTTCCGATCGGTCCACCCGGCGTGTAGATGGATCTCGACGACGCCCGCGAGGACCTCACGGTGGCCGGCGCGGCCGCCGCCGGCGCGCTCGTCCTCACCGTCGGCGTCGACCTCCTGGTCGGCATCGCGGTGTCGACGCCGCTGCGGCTGGCGCCGCTGGTCGTCTACTTCGCGTACCTCTTCAGCCGGAAGGGCGGTCCGTACGGCGCGGTCGACACCGCCCGCAACTGGATCGTCCTCGTCGTGCTCGTCACGCTCGCGGCGGCGGCGTACGCCGCGGTCGTGTGAGGGGGCGACGGCCGCCGCGACCGCGCGGATCCCCAGTCGCGGGGCTTAACAGCCGCCGATTCCTACCCCAGGTATGAGCATCGAGACCGACGCCCCGGAGGCGGCGACGGACGACTCGGTCGAGGCCCTCGCGCGCGAACTCGGCGACGCCATCGCCGACACGCCGACGTACCGGCGCTTCGAGGAGGCGAAGGCGGCGGTGCAGGCCGACGAGGAAGCACAGGAGCGCATCTCCGAGTTCGAACAGCTCCGCCAGGAGTTCGCGATGGCGCGGCAGGCCGGCCGCGCCGACCAGGAGACGCTCGAGAAGGTGCAGGCCGCCCAACAGGAACTCCACGCGCTCCCGGTGATGAAGGAGTACGTCGAAGCGCAAGACGAGCTCCGAGACCGCCTCGAACGGCTCAACGAGGCCATCTCGGCGGAACTGCTCGTCGACTTCGGCGGCGAGGCCGGCGGCTGCTGTCAGGACTGACCGGCACCGGCCCGCGGCGTCGGCGACCCCCGTTCTCCGCGCGCCCGTCGGACAGCGGCGGCGCCGGCGACGCGAGCGTTGAAACCGGATAGCGACACAGCGTCCCCGTGTTGGCCATCGCGAGCGGCAAGGGCGGCACGGGGAAGACGACCGCGACGGTCGAACTGGCGCGGGCGTTCGGTCGGCGGGGCCGGCCGACGCTCGCGGTCGACGGCGACTGGGACCTGCCGGATCTGGGCGCGCTCGTCGGCGGCCCGCGGCGGACGGCCGCGCTCGACGGCGGGGGCGCCGGCCCGCTCGACGCCGCGGTTCCGGTCGACGGGACGGCGGACGGCCTACTACTCCCGGCGCCGGCGGCCCCGACGACGTCGACCCCGGCCGGCTGTTCCGCGCGGTCGCCGCCGACCCCCGGCGGAGACGGCCGTCCTCGTCGACTGTCCGGCGGGCGCCGCGTCCGACGCCGTCGCCCCGCTGCGCGCCGCCGACGGCGTCCTCGTCGTCACCGAGGCGTGCGCGGCCGCGGCGCGGGACACGGCGAAGACCGTCGCCGTCGCCCGGCGACTGGGGACGCCCGTCGTCGGCGCGGTGGTCTCCCGCGCGACGGTCGCGCCGCCGGGGCTGTCGGCCCTGCTGGGCTGTCGTGTCCTCGCGACGGTGCCGCGGGTCGACCCGCCGGTCGTGGGGTCGGAACGGATCGAATCGACGTACGACGCGCTCGCGACGGCGCTGGCGGGGACGGCGGCGGTCCCGGAAAAATCCCGTCGGATCGCGTGAGAAACGATTATCACACAGCGGTTCGTCAGTGTGTCGCATGCAGGAGCGGCTGTCGACCGGGATCGAGGTGCTCGACCGTCGGTTCGACGGCGGGATCCCGGCGGGCAGCATCGTCTCCTTCTCCGCGGACCCGGCCAGCCAGTCGGAGCTGCTGTTGTACGAGCTGACGGCGGCGCGCGGCACGCTGTACCTCACGACGATGCGGTCGGACCAGGCGGTGCGGGACGCGCTGGACCGCACGCGCTCGCGGGTGGGCACCCCGACGGTGCGCGACATCGGCGGCGACGCGCCGCTGGACGCCGCCAACCGGCTCGTCGGGGCGCTCCCCGAGCGGGCGAACCTCATCGTCGACGTGGTCGACCCGCTGGAGCGGACCGACCGCTCGCGCTACCGGCGGTTCCTCACCGAGCTGCAGACCGCGATGGTGAACACGGGCAGCGTCGCCTTCCTCCACGCGATGAAGGGGCGCGACGAGCCCGTGAACCGCGGGATGACCGAGCACGTCGCCGACGTCGTCTGGGACCTCGACACCGAGATCCGCGGGACGGACGTGGTGAACAAGCTGGCCGTGCCGAAGTTCCGCGGCGGGCGCGCGCTCGACGAGACGGTGAAGCTGAAGCTCGAGGAGCAGGTCGCCATCGACACCTCCCGCGACATCGCGTAGTCGGAGTCGGAGGGTTTTCGACCTCGGCGGCCGGCCGACCGGTATGGTCTCAGTCCTCGCCGCGGTCGGGCTCATCGCCGTGGGAACGGCGATCGTCTGGGTCGCCGGCGGCCGCCTCGAATCCGCGAGCGAGCGCCTCGGCGCCCACTACGGCCTCCCCGCGGTCGTGCAGGGCGCGGTGATCGCCGCCATCGGCTCGTCGTTCCCGGAACTGACGAGCGTCGTGTTCTCGGTGTTGCTGTACGACAACTTCGACCTCGGGGTGGGCGCCATCGTCGGCTCGGCGGTGTTCAACATCCTCGTCATCCCGGGGTGGAGCGCGCTCCGCGGCCGCGGGCTCCGCGCCGACCGCGACGTCGTGTACAAGGAGACGCAGTTCTACATGCTCGCGGTCGCGGTCCTGTTGCTCACCTTCTCGCTCGGGGTGATCTACACCCCACAGCCGGTCGCCGACGGGCTCGTCTCGACGCTGACGCGACCGCTGGCGCTCATCCCGCTCGGGCTGTACGCGGTGTACCTGTTCATCCAAGCGCAGGACGTGTCCGACTACGACGCTCCCGACGTCGACGACGTGGACGCGGGCCGGCAGTGGCTGCTCCTCGTCGGGTCGATCCTCGGCATCCTCGTCGGCGTCGAGGCGCTCGTCGAGGCGGCGGTGTCGCTGGAGGCCGCCCTCGGCGTCCCCTCGGCCGTCTGGGGGCTGACCGTCGTCGCCGCCGGGACCAGCCTGCCGGACACCGTCGTCTCGGTGCGGGCGGCCGAGGCCGGCCGCGGGCCGACGAGCCTCGCGAACGTGCTCGGGAGCAACACCTTCGACCTCCTGGTGGCCGTCCCGGTCGGCGTGTTACTCGTGCCCGGCGGGCGCATCGACCTCGACTTCGGCACGGCCGTCCCGATGATGGGCTTCCTGACGATCGCGACGCTCGGGTTCCTCGTCGTCACGCGGACGGACTTAGAGCTGGACCGGCCCGAGGCGATCGCGTTGCTCGCCATGTACGGCGTGTTCCTCGTGTGGATGGTGTTGGAGACGCTCGGCGTGACGCGGCTGGTGCCGGGCGTGTGAGCCGCGCGTTCGGCCGCCGGCGCTACAACAGTCGTCCCTCGGCGACGGGGACGACGCCGCCCCCACCTCGACCGCGGGGGCGCCGTCCACGTCGCGCTCGGCGCGGATCCGGAGGCGGGAGGGGCGGCCCAGTTCGTACCCCTGTTCGACCGTCGCCGCGACCGGCCCGTCGCCGAGCCACCCGTGTTCGAGCAGCCAGCCGGCGAGACAGCCGGCCGCCGACCCGGTCGCGGGGTCCTCGGGGACGCCGGCGTAGTCGGCGAACACCCGGGCGTGGAGGTCGCCGCCGTCGACGCCGCCGCGCGCGACGACGAGGAGGTTGTGCTCGCCGACCGCGTCGAGCAGGTCGGTGTAGGCGGGGTCGGTCGTCGCGGCCCGCTCGACGGCCGCGACCGACGTGAGGGGGACGACCAGCGTCGGGAGCCCGGTCGACACCGACCGAACGGGCGCGCGGCGGTCGACGTCAGCGGCGTCGAGGCCGAGCGCGGGGGCGACCAGTTCGGGCGCGACGCTGCCGCCGAGGTCCGGGGTGATCTGTCGCATCCAGTACTCCTCGCGGCCGTCGCGCGCCTCGACCCACACGTCGATCGGGCCGACGCCGAGATGGAGGGTGAGGTCGTCCGGCGGGCCGTCGGGCGGGTCGCCGGTGTCGCGCTCGCTAACTCCACCGCCACCGCCACCGCCGACGAGTTCGCGCAGGACCGCGGCCGTGCCGAGCGTCGGGTGGCCCGCGAACGGGATCTCCTCGGCCGGGTCGAAGATCCGCACGTCGTAGCCGGCCCCGTCCCCGTCGTCGGCGCGGGGCCCGTCGACGAAGGTGCACTCGGAGAAGTTCGTCTCGCGGGTGAGCGCGAGCGCCGCCGCGGCGTCGACGTCGGCGGCGTCGTGGAACACGGCCAGTTGGTTGCCGGTGAAGCGCTCGCCGCCGCGGGTGAACACGTCGACGACGTGGAAGCGGTGTCCGGTCACGCCTCGGGATGCGGCGGCGTTCGACAAGGCGGTATCGGCGCCGTGCGAGGCGTTCTCGCGGGTGTTCGTGGAGCGCGCCGCTTAACCGGCTCCAGTCGGTATCCGGGTGCAATGAGCCAGCGGACCGAGGGCGACCTCACCAAGACGGGGATGTCGCTCAAACACGACCGCGAGTGGGACTACGAACTCGACCGCATCGTCGAGGCGGTCGAGGAGCGCGACGCCGACAAGGTCGGCCTCCAGTTCCCGGAGGGGCTGAAGCGCCGCGCGCCCGCGGTCGCCGACGACCTCCGCGAGCTGACCGACGACGTCACCTACCTCATCTCCGGGCAGCCGTGCTACGGCGCGTGCGACCTCGACACCTACCTCATGCGCCGGTGTGACGTGTTCGTCCACTTCGGCCACTCGCCGATGAAGGAGTCGGACAAGATCATCTACGTCCCGCTGTTCTCGAACGTCGACCCCTTCCCGATCATGGAGGAGTCGCTGGCGGAGCTCGCGGACCCCGAGGACGACCCCGACGTGGGCCTCGTCACGACGGCCCAGCACATGAACCTCTTCGGCGACATGGTCGACTGGCTGGAGGAGCGCGGCTACGAGGTGCACACCCGCCGCGGCGACGACCGCCTCACCCACGAGGGGCAGGTGCTCGGCTGCAACTACGCCTCCGCCGACATCGACGCCGACCAGGTACTGTACGTCGGCGGCGGGAAGTTCCACCCGCTCGGCCTCGCGATGGAACACCCCGACAAGACGGTCGTCATCGGCGACCCCGTCAACAACGTCGTGAAGGTCGCCGACACCGAGAAGTTCCTCAAGCAGCGCTACGGCGCCGTCCACCGCGCGATGGACGCCGACACGTTCGGCGTCATCTTCTGCACGAAGATCGGGCAGGGTCGCTGGGAGAAGGCCGAGGAGATCGTCGAGGAGAACGACAACGCCCACCTCATCACGATGGACGAGGTGACGCCGGACCGCCTCCGCAACTTCGACTTCGACGCGTTCGTCAACACCGGCTGTCCGCGCATCACGACCGACGACGGCCCCCGCTTCCACAAGCCGATGCTCACGCCCGGCGAGTACGAGATCGCGGTGGGCAACGAGCCGCTGGAGAACCTGGAGTTCGACACGTTCCACGGCACCTGGTAGGTCGCCCGGTCGCCGGCTACCCGCCGGCGGTGCCCGATTCCGTCACCGTCCCCGATTCCGTCACCGTTCCCGATTCCGTCTCCGTCCCCGATTCCGTCGCCGTTCCCGATTCCGTCGCCGTTCCCGGCTCGGCTTCGTGTGCGGTGACTCGGTACGACTCCCCCGCGTAGCGGAACGTCCGGGGCTCGCTCACGCCGAAGGGCGGGACCGCCCCGTTCGGCTCCACCAAGCGCACGCGGTCGACACCCGCCTCGAACGCCGGGAGCGTCTTCCGCAACAGCGGGTCGCGGACGATCTGTTCGGCGATCCTGCGCTCGGCGGTCGGCTCGTCGACGCGCTCGACGACGAACACGCACGGCCGGGTGTCCTCGCCGGAGGGCACGTCGGTGCGGACTGTCACCGTCGAGCCGTCGCGGGTCGTCTCCGTCACCGAACTGTCGAGCGTCGGCGTCAGGGGGTCGCCCGACAGGACGAACCGAACCGCCAGCCTCGTCGACTCCGTGTACCGTTGCCCCTCGAACGAGCCGTCGGTCTCGAAGGCGTACGTCCCGCCGCCGAGGCGGTCGGTGGTGATCGCGTCCCCGGCCCCCTCGCCCGCCGCCGACTCGTCGTCGCCGCCGACGACGAGCGTCCACGTTTCCGTCCCGCCCGGCGGAAGGAACGAGAGTGGCTGCGGGACGATCCGCGGCGCGACGTAGAACCACGAGCCGTCGACACGTTTCCACAGCCCCCAGTCGTACGGGTTGTACGCGAACCGGCGGTCGCTGTCGTTGACGAGCGAGAACCGGAACGTCGCGGCCGGGAGCCCGCCCGACCGGGGCTCGGCCACCAGTCGAACGGGGTCCGTCGGTCGCTCTGATCCCCACCAGACCACGCGCGCGACCGTGTCGTCGGGCGGGGGGCCGCCGGCCTCGCCGGCCGGGACGCCGAGTTCGGGGTCGGTCGTCGACGACTCGGCCGTGTCGGCGGGCGGCGCCGACCGGGTCGCGCTCGCGGCCGAGTCGCCAGCGGGCGCGAGACAGCCGGCCGCGCCGAGCGCGACCGACGCGAGGAGGGCGCGTCTGTGCACACCGCCGGCTCGCCGAGCCGCGGTAAGTGTCTTCGGGAGATCACGATCACAAGCTATTCACGCTCGGCGACGCCTTCGCCGACGATGCCCTCCACACGCACGCTCGTCGGCGCCGCCGGCGCGGCCGTCGCGCTCGCGGCCGTCGCCGTCGGGAGCGCCGCCGCACAGTCCGGCGTCCGGGACCCGGCGACGGGACTCGACGCCGGGGCGGCTGTCCTCCTCGACTTCGGCGTCGGCCTCGTCGTCTACCTCCTGCTCGGCGGCGTCCTCGTCGCCGTCAAGCCCGCGTACGCCACGGCGAAGGTTCGGGAGTTCCGCGACGACCCTGGCGAGACGGTCGTCTGGGGGCTGATCACCGGCATCGGCGTGCCGATCGTGTTGGTGCTGATCGGGCTCACCGTGATCGGGCTCCTGATCGCCATCCCCGGCATGTTCGTCCTCGCCGCGATGGGGATCCTCGGCACGGCGGTCGTCGTCGTGGTGGTCGGGACCGCCGTCACGAGGGACGGCGGCGAGCCCGGCGGGACGGAGGTGCTGGTGGGCGCGCTGGTGTTCGCGGCGCTGACGGCGCTGCCGCTCGTAGGCGGCCTGATCAACTCGCTCGCCACGCTCCCCGGCCTCGGGATGGTCGGACGCGACCTGAACCGGGCGTGGGACGGGGACTAACTCGACCGGTAGCCGAACGTCTGTGCGTCGAGGAGGTCGACGCACTCCGCGATGTTGTCGCGCATCGCCGCGAACTCCAGGGTCCGGTGTACTCCCGTCTCCATGTCACTCGGTGTCGTGCTCTCCGGCATATGCTTTGGGGCGAAGGCCCCACGACTGATAGTTAGGAGCCGGGTTCCCGACGGTAGCCGGCGTGAAACGTCGTCCCGAGGGACGATCCGGACGGTCGGATGCGGGACGGGTCCGCCGGGCGAGCCGACACGCCTTACTGCCCCCTCCGGGAACCGGGGGCCATGAGCGACACGAGCGACCCGCGGATCGCGTCCGACTGGGGCGACTGGCTCCCGCGAACGATCGAGGCCGCCGAACCCGACGGCGTGGCCGTCTGGTACCTCGGCTGCAACGGCTTCGTCCTGAAGGGGAGCGACGAGACGAGCGTCTGGATCGACCCGTACGTCGGCCTCGGCGACCCGCCGCGGACGGTGCGGATGATCCCCGTCCCGTTCGACCCCCACGACGTGTACGACGCCGACGCGGTGCTGGCGACCCACGAGCACACCGACCACACCCACGGCCCGTCGCAGGCGCCGATCCTCGCGAACTCCGGGGCGCCGTTCTACGCGGCCGACGACTCCCTCGCCGTGACCGAGACGGAGGGGTGGACCGACGGCTGGGACGTGGATCCCGACCAGCTGAACGAGGTCGACGAGGGCGACTCGTTCTCGGTGGGCGGGTTCGAGATCGACGTGGTCGAGGTCGCCGACGCGGACGCGACCCACCCCGTCGGCTACGTGATCCGGTACGGCGACACCACGGTCTTCCACGGCGGCGACACCAAGCCCCACGACGGCTTCGCCGATCTGGGCGAGACGTACGACGTCGACCTCGCGGTCGTCGCGTTCGGCTCCGTCGGCCGGGTCCCGGACAAGGAGACCCGCGAACCGCAGCGCACTCGGTGGTACTGCGACGAGAACCAGGCCGTCGAGATCGCCGAGGCGCTCCGGGCCGACCGGCTGCTCCCGAGCCACTGGGACATGTGGAAGGGGCTGACCGCCGACCCGACGGCCCTCCACGAGCACGTCCGGAGCTTCGCGTTCCCCGAGCGGCTCGAGGTCGTCGAGATCGGCGACCGGATCGACCTCTGAGACGCCGGGCCTCGACCGCGGCCGCCCGCAGTGCGGCCGGACGCGTCCGAACAGCGGGGTTTTTCATCCCCCTGTCCACAGTCGGGGCGTATGGACCACGCACTCGCCGTCGTCGGGCCGACCGAGACCGCCAAGACGCTGACCCGCGAGGCGGGCGAACTCGCCGCCGGCGTCGACGCGACGCTCACCCTGTTGCACGTCACCGACGAGGACGAGTACGACGAACAGCGCGAGCAGCTCCAGCAGGTGACGCGCGGCGACTCCACGTACAGCGTCGGGCAGGCCGTCGAGGGGGCCCGCGCGTACGCCTCCGACATCGGCCGCGAGGTGCTGGAGGGGGTCGGCATCGAGTACGAGGCGGTCGGCAGCGTCGGCGAGCGGGCCGAGACGGTGCTGCGGGAGGCGCGCGAGCGCGACTGCGACCACGTGTTCGTCACCGGCGCGAAGCGCTCCCCGACGGGGAAGGCCCTGTTCGGCGACGACACCCAGCGGATCATCCTCGAGGCCGACCGACCGGTGACCGTCGTCACCGAGTGAGCCACGGTCGGTGAGGCGTCCCGGGTGAGGCGTCCCGGGCGAACCGACGCGGGCCCGTCGACCGCGACCCGCGGCCCACGTTCCGACCCGAGCGATAATCGGCCCGGTGGCTTTTTATACCGAGTGAGGTACGGTGTATCCATGAGTCAGGGGCCCGACGCAGACGGCGGCGTCACCGTCGAGGGGGACGGTGTGACCGTCGACAAGCGGTACAGCGCCGACGAGTTCCCCGTACCCGCCATCGAGTTCACCCTCCGCTCCGACCGGGACGAGCCGACGGAGTTCAGTCTCGTCGACCACATCCCGGAGGACTTCCCGATGGACCGCATCGGGTTCCACCCGGAGTACGAGTCCGAGCACTGGACCGCCTACCAGGACCACCGCGTCGAGTACCGACGCCGGCTCGACCCCGGCGAGGAGGTCGTCACCGTCTACGGCATCCGGATGGACGACCCCGACGCCGAGGACGGGTCGCGGTTCCTCACGGAGCCGACCGTCGAGGAGGTGGCGGAGGGGGACGACCCCGTCGGCGACGTGGCCGACGTGCTCGGCGACGACTCCTCGCAGGCCGTCCGCGACGTGCTCGCCGGCGGCGACGGCGGGGACGACGACGGCGGGCTGGATCTGGCGGCCGCCGAGGACGACCTCGGCGTCGCCGACGCGCCCGACGGGGACGACGACCCGCTCGGGCTCGACGACGAGGCCGCCGAGGCGGACGACGACCTCGGGGACTCGCCGGCCGACGAGCCGCTCGACCTCGGCGACGACGAGGCGGAGGCGACGGACGAGGACGACGACGAGTACGAGGACGACGACGCGGAGGCGGTCGCCGAGGCGGACGACGAGGCGCCGGAGCCGCTCGACCTCGACGGCGAGGAGCCGGACGAGGTCGACGCCGACGAGGGGGACGGCGACCCCGACGACGACGTGCCGGCGGACGAGCCGCTCGACCTCGGCGGCGACGGTGTCGACGTGGACGACGATGCCGCAGACGCCGACGCCGACGACGAGGACGAGGCGGCGGACGACGTCGCGCCCGCGACCCCCGCGGCCGGCGTCGCCGCCGGCGGCGTCGCGGCCGCGCTCGCGGAGGAGCTCCGCTCCGGGAACGTCTCGGAGGCGGACCGGGCGGTGCTGAAGGAGGAGCTGGAGCTCGACTACTCGACGAGCGTCGACGCGCGGATCGCCCGCCTCCAGTCGAAGGTCGAGGACATGGCCGCCTACGCCGACGCGATGGAGGAGTTCATCGACGAGAACGGCATCGCGAGCGAGTGGATGGACGGGCTGCAGGCGGATCTCGACGCGCTGGACGAGTCGCTCGACGAGACGTGGAGCGAACTCGACGCCGCCGCGGACGAGCGCGAGACGCTCCACGACGACGTGGAGACGCTCCGCTCGGACGTCGCCTCCGCCAACGAGGAGGTCGACGCCGTCTGGGACGAGGTCGACGGCTGGGGCGACGACCTCGCGGAGACGGAGGAGGCGCTGGAGGCGTCGCTGTCTGAGGTGCGCGCTGACCTCGACGACCTCGCCGAGGAGGTCGCCGACGAGGACGAGGCGGTCGCCGAGATCCGCGAGGAGGTCGCCTCCGTCGCCGACGACGTGGAGTCCGTCTCGGCGATGGTCGACGACGAACTGTCGGAGGTGCGCGCCGAGATGGAGGCCGTCCACGACGAACTGGCCGAGTTCGAGCAGTTCCGCGAGCGCCTCTCGTCGGTGTTCGGTCCCGGCGGCGCGGGCGGCGCGGGCGGTGCGGACGGCGCCGGCGTCGACGGCGAGGCGGCCAACGAGGAGTAGCGACCGGGCGCGCGGTCGAAACGCGCCGCTTTTGCACGGGGGTTCCCACGTTCCGCCAATGAGCAGACCCGTCTCCGTCGCCGTGCCCCGCAAGGGGCGGCCGCTGGAGGCCACCCTCGAACGGTTCGCGGCGGTCGCGGGCGAGGACGCGACCGCGCTCGCGGACGAGGACGCGACCGCGCTCGCGGACGACGTCTCCTCGACGCTCCGCTACGAGAAGGCGGTGACGAAGGGCCGACAGGCCGACGACCGCGGGGTGTACGAGCGGCTCGCCGCCTACAGCGACCCCGACGGCCGCGGGCCGGAGTACACGCTGATGCGCGACGACCGCGAGGGCCACCCGCGCCGGATCGTGTTCGACTCCGCGCTCGTCGACGTCGACGGTACCACGGTCCGGCTGGTCGGCCGCGAGGAGCCGTTCCGCGCGCTGCGCACCCACGACGTCGCGCTGGGGTTCGACTCGGCGGACCTCGTCCTCGAGGAGGTCGTCGGACTGGAGCCGGAGGGGGTCGCCGACCTCGCGGACGTGAACGCCCGGATCGACCCCCGAGACACCGACGTCCGCGTCGCGACGGGGCTCGGCGACACGGTCCGCCACACGCTGATGGCGACGCCGGACGCGGTCCCGGACGGCGAGGACCTCGACCGCGCGTTCGTCGCCGACTACGAGGGGCCGCTGTGCATCTCGCCCCGCTACGAGCGCCTCGTGGAGGCGGTCATCGGCACCGACGCGCTCGCCGGCGTGGAGTTCGTCTACCCCGACGCCGGGCAGGAGGAGGAGGCCGCCATCGCCGAGGCGGGCGTGGGCGTCTACCTCACCGTCACGGGCGGCACCGCGCGCGAGCACGGGCTCGTGCTCGGCGAGGACCTGTTCCCCAGCGAGACGGTGCTCATGGAGAACGAGGCGGAGGCGACCAAGGCGACCCGGTCGCTGGAGATCGCGCTCGCCAGCGGCGTCGAGACGGCGCTCGCGCCGGAGTAGCGGGGGAACAACCGCCGGGCGGGCGGGAGCGGGGAATCGACGGCGGCGCGGGCGCCGTTGCGTGCGGCGTCGCGGAGTCGCGAGCAACGGACAACGTTATGGGAGCCGCATCGGTACAGCGCGTCGATGAGTGGCTCCCCCGCACACGTGGTGTGCGTCGACGACGACAGGGGGATCCGGCAACTGGTCGCGGAGCGACTGCGCCGGTCGCTCGACGACGTGACCGTCACGACCGTGGCGGGTCCCGACGACGCCGAGGCGGTCGTCGCGGCCGGGGACCCCCCGGTCGACTGCGTCGTGAGCGACTACGAGCTGCCCGGGCGCGACGGCCTCGACCTCCTCGCGAGCGTGCGCGAGCGCTGGCCGGACCTCCCGTTCCTGCTGTTCACCGGGCGCGGGAGCGAGGAGGTCGCGAGCGACGCGATCTCCGCCGGCGTCACCGACTACGTCCGTAAGGGCGGGAGCGACTCGTACACGCAGTTGGCCGACCGCGTGGAGGCGGCGGTGGATCGTCGCCGGACGGAGGCGGCCCTCCGGGCGGAGCGACGGCTGTTCGGCACCGTGCTGGAGACCACCCCCAACGGCGTCCTCCTCGTGGACACCGACGGCGACGACATCGTGTACGCCAACCGCCGGGCACGGGAGATCCTCCGGCTCGGGGGCGACGGGGACCCCCGGAGCGGCCCGGTGTCGGAGCCGCCCGGCGAGACGTACCCGGCGCCGACGTGGGAGTACGTCGACCTCGGCGGCCGCTACACGACCGGCGAGTCCGCCTACGAGACGGCGGCTCGAACGGGCGAGGCGGTGTACGACGTCCGCCACGCGATCGCGTTCCCCGACGGGACCCGCCGTCTGATCGCCGCGGACGCGGCGCCGGTGTCGGAGGGCCGCGAGACGGAGTACGTCGTCGTCGCCGTCGCCGACGTCACCGACTCGGAGACGGAGCGCGCCCGCGCCGAGCGCCACCGCGTCCTCGTCGAGCACGCCGACGACGCGATGGCCGTGCTGGAGGACGGCCGCTACCGGCTCGTCAACGAGGCGTGCGGCGACCTCCTCGGCGTGTCGCCGGAGGCGGCGGTGGGGTCGACCGACCGGGACCTCCTGCCGTCGGACGTGGCGTCGGCGCTCGCGGACCACTCCGAGCGCGCCGTCGAGGCGGGGGCGGCCGTCTCCCAGCGCGTCGAGGTCGTCTGCGGGGAGCGGACGCGGACGTTCGAGGTGCTGCACGTCCCCCGCGAGTCGGTCGTCGGCGCCGACACCAGCGTCGCGCGCGTCTGTCGCGAGGTGTCCGAACAGGCCGAGCGGGAACGGCTGCTCCGCGAGGAGCGCGACCGGCTGGAGTCGCTCGCCGGCGCCGTCGCCCACGACGCGCGCAACGCGATCCGCTCATCTCGGGGCGGACCGACCTCGCGCGCGAGGCGACCGCCCCCGGCGACGAGGCGGTGCGGCGGAACCTCGACGCGGTCGACAGCGGCGTCGAACGCCTGTTCGAGCTGGTGGCCTCCCTGGAGTCGCTCCGGGGCGTGAACGACCCGGTCACCGACGCCTCGCCGGTCTCGATCGCCGACGCCGCGGCCGACGCCTGGACGACCGTCGACGCCCCGTCGGCCACCCTGACGGTGGCCGCCGACACCGTCGTCGAGGCCGACCCGAAGCGGCTGCGGGCGCTGTTGGAGAACCTCTTCCGCAACGCGGTCGAACACGCCGGCGAGTCGGTCGCCGTGACCGTCGACCGCGTCGACGAGTCGGGGTTCGCGGTCGCCGACGACGGCCCGGGGATCCCCCCGGACGAACGCGACCGCGTGCTCGAGTTCGGCTACACCGGTGGAACCGGGACGGGGCTCGGGCTGGGCATCGTCTCCGGGATCGCGGAGGCGCACGGCTGGTCGGTGACGGTCACCGACTCCGCCGACGGCGGCGCGCGCTTCGAGTTCCGGCCGGAGACCATCGACTCGTTCGTCTCCTGATCGGCCCCCCGACCACCGACCGACGCCGACTCCACAGCCGCGCGTCCGTCCCCTGCTGCCGGCCCGGTCTCGGCACCGATTCGATATAGCGAGATGGCGTGTACGCGACGGACGACCGCCGGGTTTCTGTCGGCTGTAGGCCGACGCTATTCGGGTCGAACCGGCAGACTGACACCGGAACACCCGGAAGCGACCGGCGTGTTCGACTCCCTCTTCGCCGACGGCCGACAGCCCGTGATCGGAATGGTTCACCTCCCCCCGCTGCCCGGCGCGCCGAAGTTCGACGGCGACCGGGCCGGGGTCGTCGCGGCCGCCGAGCGCGACGCCGAGCGCCTCGCCGCCGGCGGCGTCGACGCGGTCATGGTGGAGAACTTCGGCGACGCCCCGTTCTACCCGGACGACGTCCCCAAACACGTGGTCGCGAGCATGACCCGCGCGACCCGGGCGGTCGTCGAGACGGTGGACGTGCCCGTGGGCGTGAACGTCCTCCGGAACGACGGCGACGCCGCCCTCTCGGTCGCGGCCGCCGCCGGCGGCGACTTCGTCCGGATCAACGTCCACACCGGGGCGCGCGTCACCGACCAGGGCGTCATCGACGGGAAGGCCCACGAGACGATGCGCCTCCGCGAGCGCCTCGGCGCGGACGTGGCCGTCCTCGCCGACCACGACGTGAAACACTCCGCACCCATCGCGGCCCGCGGCTTCACCGCGGAGTCGGTCGCCGACGGCGTCGAACGCGGCCTCGCGGACGGGGTCGTCGTCAGCGGCACCGGCACCGGCCACGAGACCGACCGCTCGGACCTCGAACACGCCGTCGAGCGCCGCGACGCGAACGACCTCGACACCCCGGTGGTCGTCGGCAGCGGCGTCACCGCCGACACGGTCGGGGACCTGCTCGACCTCGCGGACGGCGTCATCGTGGGGACCGCGCTCAAGGAGGACGGCGACGTCGGCGAGCCGGTGTCGGTCGAGCGCGTCCGCGAACTGGTCGAGGCCGCCCGGAACTGAACCGGGCGCCGGGGACCGTGGAACGCCCGAGTGAGTGGGTTCCGGACGGACTCGAATCCGTCGAGGGGATCGCGGTACAGCGGCGGGAATCGGAGCTACCGGTCCGCGAGGAACGACCGGACCGCCGCCCGCGTCGCCAGCCCGCCGCGGGCGCCCTCGGCGGCGACGTTGTGTGCGGCCGCCGCCGCGGCGAACCGCCCCGCCTCGCGCGGGGGCACGCCCGCGAGGATCCACCGGTCGATCAGCGCGGCGGCGTACGCGTCGCCGGCGCCGGTCTCGTCGACCACGGACACGTCGAACGCCGGCAGTTCGTACACACCCGAGTCGTTGGCCAGCACGGCGCCGGCGGCCCCGGACGTGGCGGCGACGCGGTGGGCGCCTCGGTCGCGGGCCCGCGGCGGCGGCCCGACCCGTACAGCCGAGGTACGACTCGGCGGCCACGTCGCCGACGACGAACAGGTCCGCCGCCTCGACCCAGCGGTCGATCGTCGCCTCGCTCGCGCCCCGCCCGGCCAACTCCGGCAGCGGCCCCGAGAGGTCGAACACGACCGGCGGCGCGTCGGACGCGCCCGCGATATCGAGGAGGGCGCGGTGGACCGGGTCGGGATTGTACGCCGTGAGGAACACGGCGTCGGCGCCGGCGAGGTAGCGCCGGTCCGCGTCGGTCGCGCGGAGCCGGCTCGCGGAGTCGCCGGCGGTGACGATGCTCCGTCTCCCGCCGCCGTCCCGGAGTATCACGCAGTGCGTGCTCGTGCCCGGCTCCCGGCGGACGCGGCGGTCGTCGACGGGCGAGGCGGCGAGGTCCGCGGCGATGCGGGCCCCGGCGTCGTCGTCTCCGAGGCGAGCGACCAGCCCCGCCGACCGGCCCAGTCGGGCGACCGCGCAGGCGACGTTCGCGCCGACGCCGCCGAACGACTCGGCGACGGTGTCGGCGTAGGCCCCGCCGTCGGGCTCGGGGATGTTCGAGACGTGGTAGGTGGCGTCGACGGTCGCGGCCCCGACGGTCACGACCGACGGCGACCCCGGCGTTCGCTCGGCCGGAACGTCGCTCCGATCGGCGTCGCCGTCGGGCATCCTCACTCCTCGACCAGCGGGAACTGCGCCAGCCGGGCGGCCGCCATCGCGGTCAGCCCCCGGGCGGTGACGGAGTCCGTCGAGCGCTCGCGGTGGCCGACGACCATCCCGTCGAAGTCGGCGACGGGGACGAACCGCACCTCGGTGCCCTCGGGGCCGACGTCGACGAGACAGTACCCCTGCGGGAACGAGCAGGTCGTCGGCATCATCAGCTCCCGGACCGACCCCTGCTCGGCCGCCGACGGCATGTGGAGGTGCCCGGTGAGCAGCAGCGGCGTGTCGTGGCGTTCGAGCGTCTCGACGAACGGCTCGGGGTCGTCCATCTCCGGCGGGACGAACATGTCCGGCTCGGCGAGGTCGCGGTGGTCGTGGACCTGTTCGGACATCGCCGGGAGGTTGTGGTGCGCGAGCACGAGCGGCGTCTCCGCCGCGGCCAACAGGTCGTCGAGCTCCGCGAGCTGCTCCTCGGGAACCGTCCCCGCGTGCGAGTCGTACAGCCACTCCTCGGTTCCGGCGGTGTTGACGCCGATCACGTCGATCCCGCCGACGGCGACGTGAAACGGAAAGCCCTGCCCGTCGGGCGTGTACCGCTCGGCGAACGCCGCCATCGGGAGGTTCTCGTGGTCGTAGCCCGCCTTGGGCACGTCGTGGTTGCCGGGCACCGAGTAGAACGGCACGTCGAGGTCGGCGATCAGCTCGTCGAACCGGTCGAAGTTCCACGGCTCGCCGTCCTTCGTGATGTCGCCGACCGAGAGGAGCGCGTCGGCGTCGCGCTCGGCGGCGTCGGCCACGGCGGCGGCGACGTGCTCCTCGGTGCGCTCGAACAGCTTCGAGGTGCCCGACGCCTCCGTCGAGAGGTGCGGGTCGGCGACGACCGCGAGCCGGGTCCGTTCGTCGCTGCGCGGGCGGTCGAGGCGCGCCACGACCGAGCCGGTCGGTCCGTCCGTCCTGTCGAGGGGTGAGGCCATGTGGCCGTGTGCTCGGACACCCCGTGCAAAACCCCCTCGGTCTCGCCCGCGCCGCCGGGACCTGTCGCCGGGGGACGATATTCGACGACCGTGTTGAATACACGGTAGTGGGTTCGATAGGTGTCCCGAGGGCTATGGATACGCACATGGATGCAGATGACAAGATATTTTGTCTATCCGCGGTCGTGTTCACCCGATGTCCGAGGACACCACTCGGCGGCGCTTTCTCACGGCGGCAGGCTCGGGCGTGGCGGCGGCGCTCGCGGGCTGCTCAGGCAACCAACCGAACCAGGAGTCGACCGCGGCCGACACCGAGACCGCGACCGAGGTCGACACGGCGACGGCCACCCCGGAACCGGAGAAGTCCTACACGGGCGGGACGCTCCAGATGGCGTCCGAGGGGCCCATCCAGACGCTCGACCCGGTGAACGCGAAGGGGTCGGGCGCGGGGTACAACCAGTACCAGCAGTCGTTGATGGCGTTCCCGGACGGCGACTTGCCGCCGGTCGGCGAACTGGCGACGGACTACGAGGTCTCCGACGACGGGATCACCTACACGTTCACGCTCCGCGAGGACGTCACGTTCCACGACGGCCAGGAACTGACGGCCGAGGACTTCGTCTACTCGTGGGAGCGCCTCGCGGGCGCCGAGGAGACGCGCAACGCCGACGACATCGTCGGCTCGACGTTCACCCTCGCCCACGAGGGGAACACCGGCGAGTCGGTGACGAACTACGTCCCCGGCTCGCTGGCGGTGCGCGCGGTGGACGACTACACCTTCGAGTTCGACATGGAGACGCCGTTCCACGCGGTGATCTCGCAGATCGCCGGCGGCGCGTTCGGCGTCATCCCCGCGGGCTCGGTCGACTACCCGAAGGACTACGAGAGCCACGGCCTCGACGGCCTCCTCTACGAGGGCGAGTACTCCTACAACGAGTACTTCTCCACGTCCGGCGACGGCCCGTTCTTCGCGGGTACCGGCCCGTTCGAGGTCGACGCCTGGAGCAAGGGCGACCAGCTCGAACTCGCCGCCTACGACGACTACTGGGGCGAGGGGCCGTACATCGACGGGATCGTCTACACCGTCATCGGCAACGCGAGCACGCGCTTCCAGCGGTTCCGTAACGGGAACCTCGACATCCTCGGGGAGTTCCCGACCGCCCAGTTCAACCCCCAGAACCGGTCGATCGACCGCAACCGCGGCTCCTACCGCACGGGGACGTACACCCTCGACAACGGCACCGAGGTGAACTACGGCGAGGCGACCGCTCTCGACACCGACTACATCGTCTTCAACTGCACGCGGACCGAGAAGGCGCCGCGGCAGGCGATCGCGTACCTCCTGAATCAGGACCAGATCGCCCAGCAGGTGTACAAGGGGCTGCCGGACCCGGCGTACCACCTCACGCCGCCGCCGGTGTTCATGGCGCGCGACGGCGAGGAGCCGTCCGAGAACTACCAGAAGCACGTCGAGGACGGCTTCCGGAACGAACTCGACTCCGCGAGCGACGGCTACCCGTACGGCGTCGGCGAGACAAAGCTCCAGGAGGCGAAGGCCGTGATGGAGGAGGCCGGCTACGGCGAGGACAACCGCTACAGCATGGAGTTCACCGTCTTCTCGGGGAACTCGGCGTGGGACTCCATCGCGGGACGCCTGCGCGACAAGGCCGCCAGCGCGTACATCGACCTCGACATCACGAAGGCCGACTTCGGGACCATCATCTCGAACGCGATCAACGGGTCGATGGACATGTTCGCGCTCGGCGACGGGATGGAGTGGCCGGAGTCGGACAACTTCCTCCGGTTCATCCCGCCGTACGACAGTCCCGGCAACATGTTCACCCGGTGGACGACCCGGACGGAGGCGCCCGGGCTCGACTTCAACGGGAACGACCCCGAGACGATCAAGCAGGACCTGCTGGAGGCGCTGCCCGACGAGGTGGAGGAGCAGCACGTCACGGTCACGCCCGCCAGCGACACCGACGGCCAGGGCACCGCCGCGGTGTTCATCGAGCCGGTGACGGCCGACGACCTCGCGAACGCCATCGACGAGGCGGGCTACTCCTCGTCGACGCCGAGCCAGTACGGCGAGTTCGACCCGATGATGAAGGTCTCGGAGGACGGCTGGGAGGACAACTACGTGCCCAACCGCGGGCCCGGGGAGGAGGAGCAGCGCGCGCGCAACGTCGCGTACTACATCCAAGAGGAGATCAACTGGGAGTTCGTCCAGGAGCTGCCCACCACCCACACCGTCTACCAGCGCGTCTGGTCGCAGGACGTCGACGTCCGGATGCACGGCACGATGGAGAACCAGACGTTCAACACGGTCACCATCGACCGGGAGTAACACGCCGTGGCTCCCGCGACGTATCGCGCCGACCCGACCACCCCTTTTCGGAACCGAGCGGAGCGGTCCACGACCACGGACACCGACCCTGACCAATGAGCAAGTGGAGATACCTGGGCAAACGGCTGCTGATGTCGATCCCGGTCCTGTGGCTCGGAACCAGCATGACCTGGTTCATCATCTTCCAGGGCCCGATCGACCCGGCGGCGAACGTCCTCAGCAACACGCAGACACAGAACACCGAGCGCTACGAGGCGGCTCGCGAACAGCTCGGCTTGAACCGCCCGCCCCTGGAGCACTACCTCGACTGGATGGCGAACCTGTTCACGCTCGACCTGGGCCAGACGTGGCTGTTGTACCCCGGCTCGAACGTGAACGCGCTCGTCATGGACTTCCTGCCTCGAACGGTGTGGCTCGGCTTCTGGTCCGTGCTGATCGCGGTGTTCGTCGGGATCCCCCTGGGCTTCTACGCGGGGCTCCGGTCGAACACGCTCGCCGACTACCTCGCGTCCGTCTCCGGGATCGTCTGGCGCGCGATGCCGAACTTCTGGCTCGCCGTGATCCTGCTGTCGCTGCTGGTGTCCTCGGAGACGCTCCTGGGGTTCGACTGGGACACGTTCCTGATCGACCTCCCGTCGGGCGTCACCGGCAACCCGCAGCTCAGCTACATGGCCGGCCGGCCGTGGGCGCTCCTCACCCAACCGGGGGAGACGCTCGCGGCGACGAAGAAGATCCTGCCGGCGGCGCTCGTGCTCGGGTCGGCGTCGATGGGCAACGAGATGCGGATCGGCCGCACCGCCGTGCTGGAGACGCGCTCGCAGAAGTACATCGACCTCGCGAAGGCGAAGGGCGTCTCCGACCGCGCGCTCGTGTGGAAACACATCCTCCGCAACGCCCTGGTCCCGCTCGTCCCGATCATCACCAGCGAGGCGTTCCTGCTAATCGGGGGCTCGGTCCTCGTGGAGTCCGTCTTCGGCATCCAGGGGATGGGGTTCCTGTTCTTCAAGGCCGCCATCCAGGGCGACCTCCCGCTCGTCGGGACGCTGATGTTCGTCTTCATCGTGCTCATGCTCGTCATCAACATCGCACAGGACATCCTGTACACCATCATCGACCCGCGCGTCGGGTACGAGGAGGCCTGAACCGATGAGCTCGCTCACCGGCTCCGAGTCCGTCCTCGCGGAGGCCGACGCCGACCCGCTCACCGACCGCCTGCTCGCACACCCCCGCCCCGCCGTGATCTGGGGCGGGGTCGCGGCGCTGTTGCTGCTCGTCGAGGCCGGCGCGCTCGCGGAGGTGAGCCTCCGCCTGCTCGCCGACCTCGTCGGGGCGCTCCCGGGCGTCGGCGACGCCGCGAGCGTGGCCGCGCTCGCGGACGCCGCCGGCGGCGTCCCCACCCTCCTGTCCCGGGAGACGATCCCGAACCAGGGGTACTGGAACGGCTCGGCGTACGTCGGCACGTTCCTCGGCCTCCAGCCCGCCTGGGCGTGGCTGATCCGGGTCGCCCTCGTGTACGCGTACGCGTTCGCGTGTCTCCTCTGGGTGTACGTCGGCTTCGAGTGGTACCGCACGCACTACCGCGTCGCCGACTGGACCCCGCGCGACGACACCGTCGACCGGCTGCGCGGCCACCGGTGGGGCCTGTTCGGCCTCGCGGTCGTGTTCATGTTCGTCACGATGGCGGTGTTCGCGCCCGCGCTCGGCCCGACCACCGTCGACCAGAACCTCGCGAACCCGTACAGCCACCAGATCAGCTACTGGACCGGGAGCGAGGTCGCCACCTCCCCGGTCGGCGACGCGAACCTCGGGTCGCGCTCGCAGGGCAACGCGCAGACGAACGTCGGCCCGTGGAGCTACGACGACTTCGGTCGGTTCCACCCGTTCGGGACCCTCCCGTCGGGGAAGGACCTGTTCACGTTCATCGCCGCCGGATCGCGCATCTCGCTGGTGATCGGCCTCCTGTCGGTCGGGCTGTCGGCGGGGGTGGCGACCGTGTTCGCGCTCCTGTCGGCGTACTACAAGGGCCGCGTCGACGACGGGCTGATCCTCCTGTCCGACTCCGTGATGGGGATGCCCCAACTCCTGTTGCTCATCATGCTGTCGGTCGTCCTCGCGGGGACGTGGATCGGGAACCTGTACAGCGGCGCGTTCGTCCTCGCGCTCATCTTCGCGGGGACGGGCTGGCCGTACATGTGGCGTTCCCTGCGCGGCCCCGCCCTGCAGGTGTCCGAACAGGAGTGGGTCGACGCCGCCCGCTCGTTCGGGCAGACCCCCGGCACCATCATGCGCAAGCACATGCTGCCGTACATCACCGGCTACCTGCTCATCTACGGCTCGATGACGCTCGGCGGCGCCATCATCGCCATCGCCGGGCTGTCGTTCCTCGGCCTCGGCGTCGACCCGCCGACGCCCGAGTGGGGGCGCGCGGTCAACGCCGGCCAGGAGTACGTCACGACCGCCTCGTGGCACATCAGCCTGATCCCGGGCGCGCTCATCACGCTCGTCGTCACCGGGTTCAACGCCATGGGCGACGGCATCCGCGATGCCATCGATCCGGAGTCCGACTCCGCCGAGGGCGAGGCCGGCGGCCGCGGGGGTGGTGCCTGATGGCCGCCCCGGACGACGGCGCCGACGGCGACGAGCCGCTGCTCGCGGTCGAGGACCTCACCACCGTCTTCCACACGGACAAGGAGACGATCCGCGCGGTCGACGGGGTCTCCTTCGAGGTGTCGGAGGGGGAGACCGTCGGCGTCGTCGGCGAGTCGGGGTCGGGGAAGTCGGTGACGGCCCGCTCGATCCTCGGGCTCATCGAGTCGCCGGGGACGATCGAGTCGGGGTCGATCCGGTTCCGCGGCGAGGAGCTGACCGGCGGGAACTGGGAGCGCCACCGCGGCGACCTCTCGATCGTGTTCCAGGACCCGATCAACTCGATGAACCCCGTGTACACCGTCGGCAACCAGATCCGCGAGGCGCTGCGGATCCACCAGGGGCTCCGCGGACAGGCCGCCCGCGAGGAGGCCGTGCGCCTGCTGGAGGCGGTGGGGATCCCCGACGCGCGGCGGCGCGTCGGCGAGTACCCCCACCAGTTCTCCGGCGGGATGCGCCAGCGGGCCGTCATCGCGATGGCGCTGGCGTGTGACCCGGACCTGCTCGTGTGTGACGAGCCGACGACCGCGCTCGACGTGACGATCCAAGCGCAGATCCTCGAACTGCTGGACGACCTCCAGCGCGAGGAGGACCTCGCGATCCTGTTCATCACCCACGACATGGGCGTCATCGAGGAGACCGCCGACCGCGTCAACGTGATGTACGCCGGCGAGGTGGTCGAGTCGGCGCCCGTCGAGACCCTCTTCGACGGCCCCGCCCACCCGTACACCCGTGGGCTGCTCGCGTCGATCCCCGGCCGGACGGCCACGGGCGACCGCCTCCCGACGATCGAGGGCGAGGTGCCGACGCCGACGGAGTCCGCGAGCGACTGCCGGTACGCGCCGCGGTGTCCCGACGCGTTCGACGCCTGCGAACGGGTCCACCCCGAGCACGTCCGCGTCGGCCCCGACCAGACGGCGGCGTGTCTGCTCCACGAGGAGGTACGACCGCGACCCGACGGGCGCGGCGACCGCGGCCGCCGACGGCGACGCCGCGGCCGACGGGGGTGAACGGCGGTGAGCCGGAGCGACGCGCCCGCGGGCGACGGCGCGGCGCCCGACGGGACCGACGGGACCGACGCCGACGGGGCCCAGCGCGACCCGCTGGTCGAGGTCCGGAACCTGAAGAAGTACTACGAGGACGACGGCTTCCTGACCGGCGACCCGGTGAAGGCCGTCGACGGCGTCTCCTTCGACATCCGGAAGGGGGAGACGCTCGGGCTCGTCGGCGAGTCCGGCTGCGGGAAGACGACGCTCGGGCGGACGATCCTCGGGCTGGAGAGCGCCACCGACGGCGAGGTCGTCTCCGACGGCCGCGAGGTCGCGCGCCTCTCGGGCAAGCAACTGCGCGAGTGGCAGCGGGACGCCCAGATGGTGTTCCAGGACCCCGAGGCGAGCCTCAACGACCGCATGACCGTCGGGGAGATCATCCGGGAACCGCTCGACGCCCACGAGCAGGGGACGAAAGCCGAGCGCAAGGAGCGCGTGTTCGAGTTGATCGACCTCGTCGGGCTGAACGAGGAACACTACTACCGCTACCCCCACCAGTTCTCCGGGGGCCAGCGCCAGCGCATCGGCATCGCCCGCGCGCTCGCGCTCGAACCGGAGTTCATGGTGCTCGACGAGCCGGTGTCGGCGCTCGACGTGAGCGTGCAGGCCCGCGTGATCAACCTCCTCGAGGACCTCCAGGACGAACTCGGCTTGACGTACCTGTTCATCGCCCACGACCTCTCGGTCGTGCGGCACATCGCCGACCGCGTCGCCGTGATGTACCTCGGCGACATCGTCGAACTCGGCGACACCGAGGCGGTGTACAACGACCCCGCACACCCGTACACCGTGTCGCTGCTGTCGGCGATCCCCGGGAGCCACACCGGCACCGACCGCGACCGGGTGACCCTGCGGGGGACGCCGCCGTCGCCGCGGGACCCGCCGCAGGGGTGTCGTTTCGCGACGCGGTGCCCCGCGCGGGTCCGCCCGGCCGCGTTCGCCGACCTGCCGGAGACGGCGTGGGACGGGATCGACGCCCTCGACACGGTGTTGCGCGAGCGCGCCTCGCTGGAGGACGGGCTCACCGACCGGCTCCGCCGGAGCCTCGGCCTCGCGGCCGACGCGAACGACATCGACGAAGTCGTCGCGGACCTGTTCGGCTGGCACCCCGGCGAACAGTCCCCGCAGGAGGGCGAGGGGCCGCTCACCTCGGAGGCCCGCGCGGCCGTCGAGGACGCCGTCCGGTTCGCCCGACGTGGCGAGGACGAGGAGGCCGCCGCGGTGCTCCGGGAGGCGTTCGGCTCGGTGTGCAACCGCGAGCGGCCGGAGGCACACGTCGTCGACGGGGACGGCCGCACCAGCGCGTGCGTCCGCCACACCGACGAGTACGACTCCCCGGCGGCCGCCATCGACGAGCGGTACGCCCGCCGGGACGACTGACGACCCCCCACTCTCCCCCGGTTCCTGTCGCGGTTCTCGACACCGCTTTCGATCGCCGAGGGGGTCCGTTTGGGTATCGCGATACGCAGTTTATGAGATCGGCGTGCGACACAATTCGTCCTCGTGCTGACAACACGGCCCAGCCGGTCGAGCCCGAACGCCGGCGACACAGCGTCGTTCAGACGCCCGGTGGGCGGGGAGCCGACTGCCTCGAAGGAACGCACCGGGCCCCTCACAGCCTGTGACGTCGGCGAGTCGAGCACCGCGAGCAAGCCGACGCCACTCCCGAGGAACCGGCGTGACGGGGCGCTCGCGACGCCTCGCGGCGGCCGGCGCCCGGCGAGCCGCTCTGGGCGCGGTCCGTCGCCGCCACGGGGATTCAGCCGGCGAGACGGCCGCCACTCCCGTCGTCGCGAGCGTCGCCCCCCTACGACTCTCGTTCGGCGGGGTCCCCGGTTCCACCCCCGTCGCCGTACCCAGTGCAGGTCCGTATAGGGTGCTCCCGCACGAATCGCCGGCTCCGCCGGCCCGCTTCACGACCGTTCCTCGCGCGATAGAGGTCGGGGCCTCCTTCGGGCCGCGGCGTGTCGGCTGCCCGACGGCCCGCGGCGACCGGCGGGAGACCAGTTCGTCGTCGCAGTTCCTCGGGTCGGAGCCTCGACGACCGCCGTCCACGGTCGTCGGTGGGGCGTCGACGAGGATCGCCGCGGCCCGTACCGCGTTCGGATCGAGTCCGATCCGTCCCGTCGACGCCGCCCTTCAGCGACACCGCATCGCGCTCGAGACGAGAGACTGGGACGACACCGTCGAAATATAAGCTGTGGGATTGCATCACGATCCGACGACCGAGATAGCTCCGAGAACACCCATAATCGAGGTTTGAGGGCTCCAGAGACACAAATAAGGCGAAACCGGATTCGGTGCAACGCACAGAATTAGATACTTAGGACTCACGTTTGCATCAGATTGATGTGGGTGGGGTCGGTGGTGCGGGTATGAGCGAGGCCGACGCCGACACCGAACGGGTCGCGGTGACCGCACGGGTGCCGGCGTACCAGAAGGAGGCGTGGGTGGCCGAGGCCGACCGCCTCGGGATGTCCCAGTCGGAGTTCGTCCGGACGATGGTCCAGGCAGGCCGCCGCGACCTCGGGATCGCCGACGAGCTCGGGCCGCCCCGGGGCGTCGAGGCGTCGACGGACGCCGACCGCGAGGATCCGGCAACGACTGCCGGGGAACTGGAGGGTGCTTCTCCCCCCTCGAACCCCGGGGGTGACGGGCTCGAAACGCCCCTCCTCGCGGCGCTGGATCGCGAGGGTGTCATGTCGTTCGACGAACTGGTCGAGGCGGTCGCCGGCGACGTCGAGGAACGGGTCGACGAGACGATGGGTGCGCTCCAGTCGCGGGGGCTGGTTCGCTACAGCGGTCGCGACGGCGGCTACGTGCGGGTGGACCGATGAGCGCCGCCGACCGCGCGGACGCCGGCGCCGACGACGACCCCGTCGGCTACTTCCTCGAGGACATGGAGCTCCACGGCAAGAGCCAGCGCACACGCGCCGAGTACGGCCGCGTCCTCCGGCGGTTCGAGGGGTTCCTCGCGTCGCCGGAGCGCGGGCCCGCCGGCAGCGCCGCCGACCCCGCGGCGGCGTCCCACCGGGACTGCATGGCGTTCGTGCACGCGCTCCGTCGCGACCCGGACCTGGCCGACTCGACCACGGCCACCTACGCGGCGTACCTCCACCGGTTCTACGCGTACATGACGCAGGTGGGTGCCTTCGAGGCGAACCCGATGGCGCTGGTGATGGAGGAACTCGACGAGCGGATCGACACCGACCCGACTCGCCGGGAGATCTCGGTGCCTCGGATGCGCGAGTTCGTCGCCGGCATCGCCCACCCGCTCGACCGGGCGCTAATCGTCACGCTCCTGAAGACGGGGATGCGCGTGGGAGAGGTGTGTAACCTCGATCTGCGGGATCTGACGCTGGATCGGCAGCTGCCGGGATACACGCTCGGCGGGCGAGCGCAGTTGGACGGGCGCCCCGACTCGCTGTACGTGGCCAGCGAGCCCGCGGTGGGCGAGCGCTACAACGGCGCGGAGCGCACCGCCTCGAACAAGCGCAAGCGCGGGACGGTCGTCCCCGTCGACGGGGAACTCGCGGAGACGCTCGTCCGCTGGCTCGCGATCCGCCCCGACGCCGCCTCGGACGCCGAGCCCCTGTTCGTCGCCACGGGGAGCGGTTGGGGCGAGCGGCTCACGCCCGAACAGGTGGCGCGCGTCGTCCGCGACCACGCGGGCGAGGCCGGCTGGTACGAGGCCGGCGCCGGGGCGACCGAGAACGTCACGCCCCACTACTTCCGGCACTTCTTCACTACCCACCTCCGCGACCGGACGGGCGACCGCGGCGTCGTGAAGTACCTCCGCGGCGACGTGGCCGGCGACATCATCGACACGTACACCCACAACTGGGGCGACAACGTCCGCGAGACGTACGAACGGCACGTGTACTCCCTGCTTGAGTGATCCGGCCGTCGCGGCCGACCCGACCGCGGACGCCGCGCGCGTCGTCGACACCGCCGGGTCGACTCCCCGCTTCGAGCGTCACACCCGCCATCCCGAAGAAATCTGTTGGAACTTCGAACGTCGGCACAGTTTCATTGTCCGGCGCGTATCGATCTCACAAACTGCATGTCGCTATATCTAATTCCGGGCGGAGCCCACGGGCGCAGTTCGCCCCGGACGACGGATCCGGGGCCGGTCGGATCGGGACGAGGGGGCGCCGACCGACGGCCCGCTCGCGGAGGTGCGCGTGGTCGACCGTGCCGGGATGACCGCCGCCGCCTCCACCGACGAGCAGTTCCTCGTCCGGGAGACCTGGGTCTCTGGAGAACGGGGCCGCGACGCTGCGCGACGTGGGCGTGTGAAGCGAGGAGGCCGTCGAGGCCGGCTACTCCAGCGCGGCGTCGGCGGCCGCGGCGACGAGCGCCGTGAAGAACGTGACCACGAGCACCGCCTTGGCGGCCTCGGTCGCCGACTGGCTCCCCTCCAGCGGGAGCCCGTACACCCCGACGACGCCGAGCGAGACGACGACGGCCACGCCGACCGTGGAGAGGAACCGGAGCGGGAGGCCGGCGACGGACCGCTCGACGGTCGGGTCGCGACGCTCGACGGCGGTGTACAGCGCGAGGTAGGTGAGCCCCAGCGTCAGCGTCGTCCCGACGACGGCGTGCGCGAGGGACATCCCGCCGGCGACGACCCAGATGTCCGCGGGGATGAGCAGGCCGCCCGCGACGACCAGCGCGCCGACCGCCTGCTGGGCGAGGTCGACGGGCTCGAAGCGCGGGCGGCGGTCGGGCACGGCTGTCGGTGCGTGTGCGGTCGGGAAGTAGGAACCGGATCCCCGCCCGGGGCGGCTACGCCTCGACCTCCTCGATCAGCGATGGGTCGTCGTTCGCCGGGGAGTTCACCCGCGTCGAGACGGGGTACCACCGGAGGTCGTCGCCGGGGTACGGCTCCAGGAGTGCCGCCTTCCCGAGGTCGCCCGCCAGCCACTCGCGCTCGCGGTCGCGCGGCAACACGACCGCCATCCGGTGGTGGAGGTCGCGGATCCGGTCGTTCGGCTCGGTGGTGAGGACGGCGAACGACTCGACGCGCTCGGCGTCGCCGCCGGCGTCGTCGCCGTCGCTCCCGCCGCCCCACTCGCCGAGCCCGGCCTGTCGCTGCGGCGGCTCCCACGTCGCGTGGATCCCCGCCATCGCGAAGGTGCGCTCGTCGTCGAACGCGACCCGGTACGGGCGTTTCTCGCCGGCGTGGTCGCTCCACTCGTAGAAGCCGTCGGCGGGGACGAGACAGCGCCGCGAGGCGAACGCGTCGGCGAACGTGCGCTTCTCGTCGACCGTCTCGGTCCGTGCGTTGATCAGGTCGAACGACTCGTCGGCCCACGGCGGGGTGAACCCCCACGTCATCCGGCGGAACGCGTCGGGGTCGTCGGCCGCGAGCACCGGGAGGTCCTGTCCCGGCGAGCAGTTGTACCGCGGCCCCCAGTCGTCGGGGACGGCCGCGTCGAACCGCTCGGCCAGTTCCGCGGCCGTGGCGGCGAGGGAGTAGCGTCCACACATCGTCTGTCGCGATACCGTTGGGCCGGTCCGGGGTTAACGGTACCGCGGCCGCCGGCGGTGTCCCTCCCCCGTCGTCGTCCCGGCGCCGCGCGCGGCGTCGCGCCGACCGCATCCGAACCCTTTAGCCGCGGTACGACCCCACGTCGAACGGACACGCGGTCGCGGCCGACGCTCGACGGGGAGCGAACGCGGCCCGCGACACACAGCGACCATGCGCATCAGAAACAGCTTCATTCCGGTCGAGGGGGTCGGCGCGACGACCGAGCGCCGCATGTGGGAGAACGGCATCCGCGAGTGGGACGAGTTCCGGGTCGACCGCGCGCCGGGCGTCGGCGCGACGACGGCGAGCCGCATCGAGGCGTTCGTCGACGAGGCGGGCGAGCGCCTCGACGACCGCGACGCCCGCTTCTTCGACGAGCGGTTCCCGTCGGGGGAGCGCTGGCGGCTGTACGAGGACTTCCGCGACGGCGCGTGCTTCTTCGACATCGAGACCACCGGACTGTCGCCCGAGCGCGACCGCGTCACGACCGTCTCGTTCCACCGCGACGGCGACACGACGACGCTCGTGCAGGGGGAGGACCTCTCGGCGGAGCCCGTCCGCGAGCAGTTCGACGCGGCCGACCTGCTCGTCACGTTCAACGGCGCGCGCTTCGACGTGCCGTTCCTCGAGACCGCGCTCGGGATGGAGGTCGACACCCCCCACCTCGACCTCATGTACCCGTGCAAGAAGGTCGGGCTGTCCGGCGGCCTCAAACCAATCGAGAAGGAGTTGGGGATCGCCCGCGACGGGCCGGAGATCACCGGTCGGGACGCCGTGCGGCTGTGGCACGAGTACGAGCGCGGCGACGAGCGGGCGCTCGAACGGCTCGTCTCGTACAACCGCGACGACACGGTGAACCTCCGCACGCTCGCGGACGTGGTCGCCGGGCGCCTCCACCGCGAGACCGTCCCGGACGACGACCCGATCGGGACGAGCCTCGGCGCGGACTGACCGTCGCGGCCGCGCCAGCGGGCGGGGTGAACGCGGCGCCCGCTCAGACGATGTCGCCGATGCGGCGCGGTTCGCCCGACAGCGACGGCCGCTTCTCGACGATCTGCAGCACCTCGTGGTCGGTGACGTCGACGTACGACTTCTCGGTGGCCTCCTCGATCAGCTCCTTCTCCAGTCGGAACTCCGTCCCCTGGTAGACGACGTCGACGCCGGTCTCGTCGAACGAGAGCGTGGTCATGGCGGGAGGTAGCTCGCGGGGGTAGTTAAGCGGACGGCACCGGCGCCGGCGCCGAACGCGGCGGGCGCGTCAGCCGACGACGCGGAGGAGGTTGAGCGCCCAGCGGACGACCTCCGACAGCGCCAGCGCGACGCCCTCCACCCGCGAGAGCCGGCGGCCGGACCACAGCGCCGCGACGACGACGACGGTGAGCGCGACGAGCCACGCCACGCTCCACAGCGCCTCGGGGCCGACCGTCAGCGTGGTCACCAGCGAGGCGAGCCCGAGGACCCCGAGGACGTTGAACACGCTCGACCCGACGACGTTGCCGACGGAGACGCCGAGGCTCCCCTGGCGAACCGCGACGAGCGAGACGGCGAACTCCGGGGTCGAGGTGCCCGCGGCGACGACGGTCCCCCCGATCACCCACTCGGAGACCCCGGCCGTCCGCGCGATCCGGACCGCCGCGCCGACGAGCAGGTCGCCGCCGAGCAGGACGACCGCCAGGCCGACGACGACGAGCGCCGCGTCGCGGGCCGGCCCCGTCGCCAGCCGGCGGGCCGGCGTCGACAGGTCCACCGGGTCGGCCGGCTGCCGGTCGACGCCGTCGCCGTCGGTCGCGGCGGCGGGCGGCGGGGCTCCTCGCCGTCGGCGGTGTCGGCGGTGTCGCCGCGCTCGGCGCCGGCGACGGTGCCGGCGCGGATCGAGACGACGGTGTACGCGACCAGCCCGGCCAGCAGCGCCGCCCCTCGACGGCGGTGACGCGGAGGTCGGCGACGGCCGCGGCCGCGGCCGCCGTCGCCGCCACGAGGGCGACGCCGTCGCGGTGGACGATCCGCCGGTCGACGGGGAACGACCCGACAACCGCGACGACGCCGAGCACGACCGCGAGGTTGTACACGTTCGAGCCGACGACGTTCCCGACGGCCAACTCGCCCGCGCCGGTGAGGGCGGCCCGGAGGGTGACGACGATCTCCGGGCTCGACGTGCCGACGGCGACGACCGTCACGCCGATCAGGAGGTCCGAGAGGCCGAGTCGGCGCGCGAGCCGGACGGACGAGCCGACAAGCAGCCGCGCGCCGGCCCACAGCGCCGCGACGCCCGCGGCCACGAGCACGGCGTCGACCGCGAGGGCGGCGGCGGGAACTGCCATACGGTGTCCCGGTTGCGGGCCGGCCCCGTAACTCCGGGGGTCGCGTGCGGGGTCGGACGGGTCGGCCGACCGAAAGCGCCTTTCGCCGCGCCCGAGGACACGTCCCCATGATATCCATCGCGCTCGCGGGCAAGCCCAACGCGGGCAAGTCCACCTTCTACACGGCCGCGACGATGGCCGACGTGGACGTGGGCAACTACCCGTTCACGACGATCGACCCGAACCGGGGCGTCACCCACGTCCGCACCGACTGTCCCTGCCTGACGCGCGCGGAGCGGTGCGGCGACGAGGACTGTCACGACGGGAAGCGCTACGTCCCCGTCGAACTGCTCGACGTCGCCGGCCTCGTCCCCGGCGCCGCGGAGGGGCGCGGTCTCGGCAACCAGTTCCTCGACGCCCTCACCGACGCCGACGTGATCCTCCAGGTCGTCGACGCCGCCGGTGCGACCAACGCCGAGGGCGAACCGGTCGAGGTCGGCGAGTACGACCCCGTCGAGGAGGTCGACTTCGTCGAGGCCGAGATGGACGCGTGGCTCGCGGGGATCCTCGAGCACAACTGGGAGTCGGTCGAACGCAAGTCGCGCTCCCCGGAGTTCGACCTCGAGGAGGCGCTGACGGACCTGCTCACCGGGTTCGGCGCGAGCGAGCACGACGTCGCGCTCGTGCTCCGCGGGCTGGAGTACCCCGACGACCCGATCCAGTGGAGCGACGAGGACCGCGAGGCGCTCGCCGCGGACATCCGCGCCCGGACCAAGCCCATCGTCCTCGTCGCCAACAAGGCCGACATCGCGCCGCCGGAGAACGTCGAGCGCCTGCGCGAGACGGACAAGCCCGTGATCCCCGCCACCGCCGACGGCGAACTCGCCCTCCGGCGGGCGGCGGAGGCGGGCGTCGTCGACTACGACCCCGGCGACGAGGACTTCGAGGTCGTCGGCGACCTGAGCGACCAGCAGGCGACGGGGCTCGAACAGATCCGCGAGGTGATGGGCGAGTTCGGCGGGACCGGCGTCCAGCAAGCGCTGAACGAGGCGGTGTACGGCCTGCTGGACCTGATCACGGCGTTCCCCGTGCAAAACGAGTCCAAGTGGACCGACGGGCAGGGGAACGTCCTCCCGGACGCGTTCCTGCTGCCGCGCGGCAGCGGCCCGAAGGACCTCGCGTACACCGTCCACACCGACATCGGCGACGGCTACCTCCACGCGGTCGACGCGAAGGCGGACCGGCGGATCGGCGAGGACACCGAACTGGAGGAGGGCGACGTGATCAAGATCGTCTCGACCGCCAAGTAGCGCGGGACCGCTCCGAGTTCACTCGAACGACAGCGTCCAGTCCCCGTCGGCGTTCACGTTCACGTAGGACGGACCGTCGATCCGTGCGGTCGTCGTCCCCTCGAACTGACCGATCTCGTTGAACACCAGTTCGCCGAAGTCGTCCGGGTCGAGCGGCACGGTCTCGACGATGAAGTTCGAGGACCCCTCGTGGCTGCCGGTCACCCGCGTCACGCCGTCGAACGCGACGAGGTCGACGTACGCGGGGCCCGATCCGGACGCTTCGGCAGGGAGTGACTGTCCCGCCGTGGCCGTCGGTTGGGCGAGTGTCACCTCCCACGCTCCGTCTGTCTCGATGTTGAGGACGTGCGGCCCCGGGACGTTGACCGCGGCCACCTGCGCCCCCTCGGCGGGCGCGAGCAGGATCGCGAGGTACACGTCCTCGTAGTCATCGCCTTCGACGGCCAGCAACTGCGCCGTAAACGCGGCGTCGCCGTCGACGGCGAACGCCGCCGTGATCGGGCCGCGGCGGAGGTCGAACTCCTCGGTCGTCGCGGTGCCGGTCCCCGTGAACGTCTGGGGGCCGAATCCGGTCGACGACGAGTCGGGCGTGGGAGTGGTCGTCGGATCCTCCTGTGCCCGGGGAACGTCGGCTGCTCGCTCGATGGCTCCACCGTTCGTCTTCGCGCCTACTGCTCGGACGACGCCGGCGCCTCCCAACGCCGTCGCCCCGAGGAGGGTCGCGTACTGTCGCCGGTTCATCACGTCCACTCCTCGCGTCGCGAGCAACGCTGTTTCTGCCGGGCGCTCACCGAACAGTTCCACCTTCGGACACGTTCGGTTGCGGTCACCGGTCCGATGGCGTCCTCGGAAGGACCGATCGCGTCGGTTTAGGGTCACGACGGGCGTCGGCGCGACCGCGACGCTCGCCTACGGCTCCCCGTTCAGCGCGGCCGCGAGTCGGTCCACCTCCTCCTCCGTGTTGAACGCGTGGACCGACGCCCGCACCGCCGCGGGCTCGGGGAGGTCGCGGATCACCAGCCCCTCGTCGTGGAGTCGCTCGACGGTCGCCTCGGGGTCGGCGACGTCGACCGTGACCAGCCCCGACTCCGGCTCGGCGGGCGACAGCAGTCGCTCGTCGTCGACGCGGTCGGTCAGCCGGGCGGCGAGGGCGAGGACGCGGTCGTGGACCGCGTCGAGGCCGACCGCCTCCAGCGTCCCGACCGCCTCCCGGAGGCCGACGTGCGGCGCGAGCGACGCGGTGCCGCGCTCGAAGCGCGCGCCGCCCGGCTTGAGGTGGTACTCGTCGGCCATCGCCTCCTCGACGCTCCGGTAGCTCACCTGCGCGGGCCGGAGGTCGTCGTCGACGGCGGGGTCGACGGCGAGGAGACCCGCGCCCCACGGGCCGAGACACCACTTGTGGCCCGAACAGGCGACGGCGTCGGCGCCCCACTCGGGGAGCGCGAGCGGGCGCTGGCCGGGCGACTGCACCGCGTCGACGAGCGTGAACGCGCCCGCGTCGGCGGCGATCTCGCACAGCTCCCGGACGGGGAGCCGGGTGCCGTAGTTCCACGACAGCGAGGAGAAACACGCCATCGTGGCGTCGGCGACGGCGTCCGCGAACGCGTCCGTGTCGACGCGGCCGTCGGGCGCCTCGACGACCCGCACCTCGACGCCGCGCCGGCGCGCGAGGCGGTCGAACGGGAGCGTGCCCGCGGGGTGTTCCAGGTCCGTGCGGACGACCACGTCGCCGGGCGACCAGTCGTACGCCGCCGCGACGGCGCTGACGCCGTCGGCGGTGCTCTCGGTGAGGCCGACGGCGTCGGCGTCGACGCCGAGGAAGCCGGCGAACCGCTCGCGGAGGCGCTCGTACTCGGCGAAGCCGATCTCGTAGGGGTCGGCGTCCGCGAGCACGTCGACCTTGTGGAACCGCTCCCACGCCGCGGCGGCGTCGAGCACCCGGGCCGGCGACGGGCCGGTGGCGCCCGTGTTGAAGTAGGCGACGCGGTCGCAGACGGGGACGGCCCCGCGGAGCTCGCCGAGCGAGGTCGGGCGCTCGCCGAGGGCGGGGGCGAACTCCGCCACGGGGTTACCGGACCGCCTCGGCGGCCTCGGCGATCAGCTCCAGCGCGTCGCGCAGGTCGTCCTCGCCGGCGGCGTACGAGATGCGCGCGTGCCCGGCGCCGTGCTCGCCGAACGCCTCGCCGGGGACGACGATCACCCCGCGCTCGATGCACTCGTCGACGAAGCCGTCGGGCACCCGCGGCATCGCGTAGAAGGCGCCCTGCGGGCTGGGACACTCGAGCCCGGCGTCGGCGAGCCCCGAGACGACGAGGTCGCGGCGACGCTCGTAGGCGTCGCGCATCTCGTCGACCACGCCCTGCGGCCCCGAGAGGGCGGCTTCGGCGGCGAACTGGGCGGGGGCGGACGCACAGGCCTGCACGTACTGGTGGACGCGGAGCATCCGTTCGATCCGCTCGCTCGACCCGGTGACCCAGCCGAGCCGCCACCCCGTCATCGAGTAGCGCTTCGAACAGGCGTCGACGACGACGACGTTGTCGCGCTCGAACTCCAGCGGCGAGCGGTGCTCGCCGTCGAACACGAACGGCGCGTACACCTCGTCGGAGACGCACAGCACGTCGTGTTCGCGCGCGATGCGGGCGAACTCGCGGACGTCCGCCTCCGAGGAGACGGTGCCCGTCGGGTTGCCGGGCGAGTTCACGACGAACGCGGCGGTGTCGTCGGTGATCCGCTCCTCGACGGCGGCGGGGTCGATGGTGAGATCCTCGCGCAGCGGGACCGGCACCGGCTCGCCGCCCGCGAGCTTCGCGAGCGCGTCGTAGGCGACGAACCCCGGGTCGGGGATGAGCACCTCCTCCCCGTGGTCGACGTGCGCCTCCATCGCGAGGTGGAGCGCCTCGCTCCCCCCGGCGGTGGCGATCACGTCGTCGGGGGACACCGTCACGCCCATGTCCGCCTCGTGGCGCGCGGCGATCGCCTCGCGCAGCGCCGGGATCCCCTTGTTCCCGGTGTAGGCGTCGGTGTCGCCGGCCTCGATGGCGTCGATCGCCGCGCGCTTGGCGTGGTCGGGCGTCGGGAAGTCCGGCTGGCCCAGCCCGAGGTTGATGGCGTCGGCGCCGGCGGCCTCGAACACCTCGCGGATGCCGCTGATGGAGATGCGCTCCACGCGGTCGGAGAACTGCGTCATGCTGGAAGGGGTGGCGGCGGCGGTGTTAGTCGTTTCCCCATCCCACACGGAGTGGCGGTCCCCGGCACGGTCGCTCGCGGGGGAGCGACCCCGCTCCCGGCCGCGGCGGCGGCGTCACGCTCCGGACGACGCTACTGGTACATCCGGAGCCGCTGTGCCTGCGAGATGGCCTCGTCGTCCCGGCCGCGCATCTGTACGGCCAGCTGTTCTTTCGCACGCTGGATGCGCTCTGCCTGCGCCGTCAGCGCCTCGACGTCGACGTCGACGCCGGTGATCGGCTCGACCGCTTCCTCCAGCACGACGCGGGCGGCCGCGGGGTCGGGGAACTGCGGGTCCACGTCGACGACCAGCCCGACGGCGGGCAGGTCGCGCGCCATCGCGTGGGCCAACAGCGCGCCCGTCGGCCCGGAGATCAGCCCCGCGGACTCGGGCGCCGGCACGCCGACGTCGTCGAGCAGGGCCGCCCCCGAGCCGACCGCGAGCCCCCTGAGCGACGACGCCGGCGCCGCGTCGTCTTCGCCGCCGTCCTCGCGTCCGTCCGCGGCCGCTGCGTCGGTCGCCCCCTCGCGGGGCAGTCCCGCGACGTACAGCGGCGTGACCGACTCCTCGCGGAACCACCCCTCGATGCACGCGGCGAACTCCTCGGCGGCGTCCGGGGAGACGGGCACGTCCGACTGGAGCACCAGCAGGTCCGCCTCGGGCGCCGCGTACAGCCGGAGCGGCGTCCGCACCGCACGGTCGCCGCCGGTGTAGGCGGCCGCCGCGGGCAGCGCCTCGCAGTGGACGGTCGCGTACAGCTCCATGTCGAGCGCCTCCACCAGGTGGTCGACGACGATCTTCCCCACGAGGCCGACGCCGGGCAGCCCCTCGACCAACACCGGCTCGTCGAACGAGCGCTCGGCGACCACGTCGATGTGTCCCATAGCCCGTGTCGCTCGGAGTGTGACATAAAGCTACGCCGGCGCGGCGCCCCGGCGGCGCGTCCGCGCGGTCCGAAAGCGACTACCGCGCCGGCGCGGATGGCGTGGTATGAACGACGACGACGGCGTGCTCGAGCGCTACCTCCCCCTCGTCGACGACGAGGCCGCGTTCCGGGCCGCCTGCGACCGGCCGCTCCCGTCGGTCGTCCGCGTCAACACGCTCGCGGCCGACGCCGACCGCGTCGCCCGCGCGTTCGACGCGGAGAGCACCGACTACGAGCGCGTCGACTGGCACGACGGCCTGTTCCGCATGGCCGACCGCTCGCCCGGCACGACGTGGCCGTACGCCCACGGCTGGGTCCACGGCCAAGAGGAGGTGTCGTGTCTCCCGGCGATGGCGCTGGACCCCGACCCCGGCACCCGCGTGTGGGACACCTGCGCCGCGCCGGGGAGCAAGACGACCCAACTCGCGGCGCTGATGGACGACTCGGGCGTGCTCGTCGGCAACGACACGAGCCTCGGCCGGCTGTCGGCGCTGCGCCACAACGCCGAGCGCCTCGGCGCGACGAACCTCGTCGTCGACCAGCAGGACGCGCGCAACTACTCGCTCAACGGGTTCGGGTTCGAGACGTTCGACGCGACGCTCGTCGACGCGCCCTGCTCGTGTGAGGGGACGATCCGGAAGAACCCCGACGCGTTCGACACGTGGACGCTGGACCACGTCCACGAGGTCGCGGGCATCCAGAAGGGCATCCTCCGGCGCGCGGTGCAGGCGACGCGCCCCGGCGGCACCGTCGTCTACTCGACGTGTACGTTCGCCCCCGAGGAGAACGAGGCCGTCCTCGACCACGTGCTCCGCGAGGAGGACTGCGAGGTCGTCGACTGGGACTGCCCGCTGGAGTCGGTCCCCGGGGTCATCGAGTGGCACGACGAGACGTACGACGAGCAGGTGACGCGCGCGACGCGGGTGTACCCGCACCACAACGACACGGGCGGGTTCTTCCTCGCGAAGCTCCGAGTCGGCGGAGCGCCGGACGACGCCGCGGCCGACGCGGAGGTGGGCGCGTGAGCGACGGCGAGGGCGCCCCCGGCAACGACGGGGGGCAGTTCGACCGCCTGCCCGCGACCGCAGACGACCGCGAGGTCGACGGCCGCGCCACGCGCGCCGAGGTGCTGGAGTGGTGGGAGACGCGCTTCGGCGTCCCGCCGGAGACGTTCGCGGACCACACCTTCTGGGAGAAGGGGAAGGGGAAGGTCTGGGCGTTCGCGGCCGACCTCCCCAGCCCGCAGGACCGCGAGGGCGTCGGGATGACGTTCCTCCGCACCCGGCAGGAGCACTGGAAGCCGACGACGACGGCGGTCCGCAAGTGGGGCCACCTCGCGACCCGGAACGTGATCGACCTGTCGCCGGGGGAGGCGACGGCGTTCGCCGCCGGCCACGACCAGGACCTCCCCGAGTGGGACGGCGACTGGGGCTACCTGATCGCGGCCCACGACCTCGCCGGCGAGCGCGTGCCCATCGGCGTGGGCCTGTACCTGTACGACGAACTCCGGTCGGTCGTGCCGAAGGGGTACCAAGAGGAGTTGCCGGAGCTGTAAGCCGGAGCTACCCGTCGCCGCCGTCGCCGTCCTCGCCCTTCTCGCGCACCGTCCCCCCGCCGAGCCCCTCCCACTCGACGCGGTAGTCCAGCGCCGACAGCGCCGCGCTCGCGTCGGTGAGGCCCGCGTCGGACAACACCGACTCCGCGTCGGCGTACGCCATCCCGGCTTCGATGTCGTCGCCGACGCGGTCCAGCACCGCCGGGCGCACGAGCGTGGCGCCGAGGCGGCGGTGCTCGGGGAACGTCACGTCGTCGAGCGCGTCCGTCGGCACGCCGTGCTCGGCGGCCAGGTCCTCGACCCGCACGACCTCCCGATCGGGAACGAGTTCCGCGGGGAGGTCAGCGGTCACCTCGCCCGCGAGGGCGGCCTCGTACTCGCGGAGCACGTCGACCACGTCCTTCACGCGGACGGTGCCCGAGTAGGTGACGACGCGGTGGTCGCGGGCGGCGATCTCCTCGCCGACGCCGAGCGACTCGTCGACGGCGACGACCAGTTCCACGTCCTCGACGCGGTCGAGCTGGTCGAGCTTCTTCTCGACGTACTCGGGCGTCCAGAAGCCCATCACCTCGAAGAACACGCGGTAGTCGGCGTGGCGGTACTCGAACGCGAAGTCGGGGATCATCACGCTCGTGCCGACCCGGAGCGGCTCCGGCTCGCGGGTGAGGTCCCAGTCGAGGTCGAGCGCTCGGAACCGGGCGGCGAAGTCCGCCTCGACGCCGGAGTCGAACGCCGGCTCCGCGAGCGGCTCGACGCCCGGGACGGAGACGTCGTCGTGGGTGAGTTCGAGCAGGTACTCGCGGCCGCGGTCGTCGATGTCGGCCGCCAGCGTCCACTCGCCGGCGGTCGCCGCGACGGTTCGCAGCAGCCGGGCGAAGGCGGTGCCGTAGCGGCGCGTCCGGCGGAACAGCGCGTCCGGCCCGGTGACGACCACCTCGCGGTCGGTCGGGCCGTCCCCGTCGTCGACGACCCGGATCTCGTACAGGAGCCCGAGGCGTTTGGCCGCGGAGACGAGCGCCTTCGGGTCCGTCGAGCGGACGCGCACCTCGGTCGCGTCGAACAGCGCCGTCTGGGCCAGCGAGAGGTCGTACTGGACGAGCAGTTGCTCGGGCGTCCACCGCGAGTCGAAGTCCGTGAGCACCCGTTCGGCGTCGCGGTCGGCGTACAGCGAGGCCTCAACGTCGGCCGGGTCGACGCCGAGCCCGTCGGCGGCGCGCGCGAGGGCCGTCTCGCGCTCGGCGTCGCTCGCGACCCCCGCCGCTTCGGCGGCCTCGAAGGCGACCCGGCGGGCGCGCCGGGGCGGCAGGGGCGCCCGGGTCTCGAAGGCGGCCTCGCGCTCCAGCAGCGAGGCGAACCCGCGGACGAGTTTGAAGTCGTCGGCGTCGCGCTCGAGGCGCTCCAGCGCCGCGTCGAGGTCGCGCCGTCGCTCCCCGACGTGGCCCTGGAACACGCCGAGCACCCGTGCGGCGAGACGGCGGGCGTCGTCGTCGCCGGCGACGAACTGCGGGCGGTAGCCGCCGCGGCGGCTGACGCGGAGGAGGTCCTTCGTGATCACGACCGGTCTACCGACGCGTGGGCCGGCGGGGGTAAAGCGGCGACGGTGCCGGCGTGGGCGAATGGACAAGGCTCATACCGGATCCACGAAACCCACGGCACGTGAACCGTCGCCGTCTCCTCGGGTCGCTCGCGCGCGCCGCGACCGCCGGCGTCGCCGCCGCGCTCGCCGGCTGCACCCCCCGCCGCGCCGTCCGGCCCGTTGACGCCGCCGCGCTCGCCCGTCCCCACCGAGCCGTCCGACACGGGCCTCGTCGTCGCCGACTTCGCCGACGTGGAGGGGGACGACGGCGACCTCCTCGTGGTCGTCACCGTCGAGAACGCCGCCGGCGAGTCGCGGTCGGGCGTCGTGGAGGCGACCGTCGCCGCCGGCTCGGGCGAGGACGCTCGCGAGGAGACCGTCGCCGCGGAGGTGACCGTCGGCCCCGGCGAACGGACGGAGGTGACGCTGGAGACGTCGTTCGGCTTCGACGAGTTCAGCAGCGGCGGGTCGATCCGCGTCGACGTCCGCCCGAACTGAGCCCGTCACCGGCGCCGTTGTGCGACCCGTTCTTCCGCAGTCTCGCTCGTCACCAGTTCGTACAGCGTCGCGGTCTTCGTCCCGTCGGCGCCGGGGCGGAGGACGCGGCCGAGTCGCTGGGTGAACTCCCGCTCGGAGCCGCTGCCCGAGAGGATGACGCCGACGCTGGCCTCGGGGACGTCGACCCCCTCGTCGAGGACGTTCGCCGCGACGACGCGGGAGTACGTGCCCGCGCGGAAGCGGTCGAGCGTCTCGCGGCGCTCCTCGACGCCCGTCTCGGCGGTGATCGCGGGGATCAGGAACCGCTCGGAGATGCGGTACACGAGCGCGGTGTGGGCGGTGAACACGATGACGCGCTCGCCGCGGTGGCGGTCGAGGATCCGCGCGAGTTCGTCGAGTTTCGCGTCGGCGTTCATCATCACCTCGCGGGCGCGCTGCTTGGCGAGCAGCGCCTCGCGTGCGCGCGGGTCGTTCCCCGACCGCTTCACGAGTTCCTGGTAGTCCGATCCCGAGCGGAACGTGATGCCGGCGTCGCGGACGTAGTCGACGAACGTGCCCTGCGCGGCCTCGTAGCGCTCTCGCTCGGCGTCGGTCAGCTCCACCTCGACGCGGCGCACCTCGTAGTCCGCGAGGTGTTCGCCCGCGAGGTCGTCGGCGTCGAGCGCGTACACGACCGGCCCGACGAGGTCGGCGACCGCCTCGTGGGCGCCGTCCGGGCGCTCGAACGTCGCGGTGAGGCCGAGGCGGGCGGGGGCCGCGAACAGCCGCGCGACGTCGCGGTACCCCTCGCCGCCGAGGTGGTGGACCTCGTCGAACACGAGCAGGCCGAACCGGTCGCCCAGCTCGTCGGCGCGGAGGTACGCCGAGTCGTACGTCGACACGGTGACCGCTTCCACCGTCTGCTCGCCGCCGCCGAGGCGGCCGACGGGGACGTCGAACGTCGACGACAGCTCGCGGTTCCACTGCTCCAGCAGGTCGACCGTCGGGACGACGACGAGCGCCGGCGTCCCCGCGGCGGCGATCGCCGCCAACGCGATGACGGTCTTGCCGCTCCCGGTGGGGAGTTCGAGGACGCCCCGGCGGCCGGCGTCGCGCCAGGCGTCGAGCGCGGCCCGCTGGTACTCGCGGAGGGTGTAGCCGGACGACAGCGCGGGGAGGGGGCGAGGTCGAGGACGCGGTCGGTCACGTCGTGACCGCGCTCGCGGAGCGCGTCGCGGACGGCGGCGTAGCGGTGGGCGGGGGCGCGGCGGTCGCCCGAGCGCGCGTCCGCCTCGACGCCGGGGAGCGACTCGTCGGGCGCGCCGGCGACCCGGACCGTCCCGTCCTCGTACGTGAGGGTGACCGACGACACGGGCGGGAGTCGTCGCCGGCGCGCCATAAGTTCGCCGTCGCGGGCACGTGAACCGCGAGCGGGCGACGGCGACCGCGCTCACCGGGCCGCGAGTTCGGCGTCGACGACGACGCCCACGAGGAAGACGTACGCCGCGGCGTACAGCCACGTGACCGCGAGGACGGCGCCGCCGAGCGCGCCCGAGAGCGGACTCCCGCCGGCGAGCCCGACCAGCCGCTCGAACCCGACGAACAGCGCGGTCCAGCCGACGGCCGTCACGACGCAGCCGGGGAGCACCTCCCGGACGGTGACTCGCGCGTCGGGGAGCACGCGGAAGGCGGGCACGAGGAGGACGACGAGGACGGCGACGCGGAGGACCCACCCGGCGGCCGCCGCGACCGGGCCGGCCGGGGCCCACGCGGGGGCGAGCAGGGCGACCCCGACGAGCGCGACCGCGGCCGTCACCACCGCCGCGAGCGCGGCGACGGCGTCGCGGGCCCGGCGGGCGGTGCCGCCGTCGTCGACGCCGTACACCCGGGCGACGGACCGGTCGAGCCCGCGGAACAGGCGGACCGCGCCCCACAGGAGCACCGCGACCCCGACGACGGTCGCGCGCGCCCGGCCGGCCGCCGACGTGAGCACCCGTCGGACGGTCTCCCTGCCGGAGACGGAGAGCGACTCGCCGAGGGCGAGGACCACCCGGTCGGCGACGGCCTCGCCGGCGACCGTCGCCAGCGCCAGCGCCGCCAGCGCCACCAGCGGGACCAGCGAGACGAGCGCGTAGTACGCGACCGCCGCCGCGAGGAAGCCGACGCCCGCCGAGCGCCCGCGCTCGACGACGCCGCGCGCGACCGCGAGGGCGCCGGCCGTCCGCGTCGGGGCGGCCGTCCGGTCGTCGGGCGGGTCCGGGCGGGGACTGTCTGCCACGTCGGTCGGGCGTTCGGGCTCCGGCCGGTTCGTTAGTCCGTCGGCCCGGGCCGGTACGCCGAGCTTACGGCGCGGGCCGCCGTCGCCGCGGCCCGCCCGTAAGTCACACAAGCGGACCCGCCGAACCGACGGGTATGAGCGACGACGACGCGGACGCGGCCGAGGCGGGCGGGATCAACGAGGCGGTCGCGGCGTTCCTCGCGGGCGCCGACGACGTGTACGACGAGTACGACAAGGGGTACGTCGACGCCGACGCGGCGCTGTCGGTGCTGGCGACCCGGATCGACGACCTCCGCGCGGCCGCCGCCGGCGACGACCCGGCCGAGGGCGACGGCGGCGAGTGAGTCGCCGGCGACGCCCGGATCCGCAATCCGTATTTCCGCGCGACCGCTTCGGTGGGGTATGAGCGACGAGGCCGACGCCGGACACGACGAGCCCGAGCCGGACGCGCCGACCGCCGACGAGGAGCCCGACGGGGCCGACGGCCCCGCGGAGTCGGTCGAGGAGACGCCGCTGGCCGACGAGGCGGCCGCGTACGACGACGACCTCGCCGAACGGGTCGCCGCGCTCGAACGGGAGGCCGCCGACGCGGCCGACCGCGTCGAGGAACTGGAGTCGAGCCTGCGCCGGACGAAGGCCGACTTCCAGAACTACAAGAAGCGCGCGAAGAAGCGACAGGAACAGGAGAAGGCGCGGGCCACGGAGGACCTCGTGAGCCGGCTGACCGAGGTGCGCGACAACCTCGTGCGCGCGCTCGACCAGGAGGAGGACGTCGACATCCGCCCCGGGGTCGAGTCCACGCTGGAGACGTTCGACCGGATCCTCGGCGACGAGAACGTCGCGGTCATCAGCCCCGACCCCGGCGAGGACGTCGACCCCGAGCGCCACGAGGTGATGATGCGCGTCGACTCCGACCAGCCCGCCGGCACCGTCGCCGACGTGTACAAGGACGGGTACGAGATGGCCGACAAGGTGATCGAGGCCGCGCAGGTCACCGTCAGCGACGAGGAGTAGGCGGGGACCGAGCCGCGAGGGCCCCGTAGCGTTTTGTGTCGGTCGCGTGCAGGGAGCGCATGGAGTTCACCGTCCACGGACCCGACGACGGGGAGCCGCTGCTGTTCGTGATGGGGTGGGGGAACACCGCCGCCCAGCCCGAGCCGCGCTGGCTGCTCGACGCGCTCGCCGACGAGGGGTACCGAACGCACGCCTGCGAGATCCCGACGAACGTGCGGAGCTTCGAGGACGAGTACCTCGCCCCGCTGGCGGCGTACGTCGCGGACGCCCCGGCGTTCGACCGGGTGCTCTCCCACTCGACGGGGGGCCTGATCGCGGCCCACGCCGTCGCGAGCGGGACGCTCCCCGAACGCGCGGTCCACCTCAGCCCGTGGTGGGGGCTCCACCCGAGCCAGCGCCTCCCGTTCCGCGTGCTGGGGGCGCTGCCGACGAGCCGCGAACTGGTGTCCGTGGAGGCCGACCGGGACACCCTCGGCGCGCTCGCGGAGCCGTCGGCCCGCGAGGCGAACGCGCTCGCCCCGTCGTTCGTGCGCGAGATCCGACGGGCGCAGGCGTCGCTGCCGGCGGCCGGCGACGAGGCGGTCGCCTTCTGCACGCTGACGGACGGCCTCGTCGGCACCGACGCGATCGGCGAGCGCCTCCCCGCCGACCGGATCCGGCTGTACGACGGCGGCCACGAGTGTTTCGCCTCGCCCGACCGCGAGGCGATCGTCGCCGACGCCGTCGCGGCGCTGCGGGAGGGGCCGTCCGCCCTCGAGTGAGTCGGGGCGGCGACGCCGTCGGGGCGACGCGAGGGGGGCGGTCGGCTGCGTTCGCGGTTCGTGATAAGCGTTGCCACTCGTGTGAGGGGCGTGGATCCGTAATCGCAAGCGGGCGACGACTTGGGGGGTGACCGCGGTACGCCCTGTCTAGTAACGTTTAACGGACTCGCGGCGCTATCGGTGGCCAAGATGGCGACCAACAAGATCCTCGGAATCGACCTGGGGACCACGAACTCGGCGTTCGCGGTGATGGAGGGCGACGACCCGGAGATCATCGTCAACGGCGAGGGCGACCGGACGACGCCGTCGGTGGTCGCGTTCACCGACGACGGGGAGCGACTCGTCGGCAAGCCCGCGAAGAACCAGGCCGTCCAGAACCCCGACCGCACGATCCAGTCGATCAAGCGGCACATGGGCGAGGAGGACTACACCGTCGAGATCGACGGGGAGGACTACACGCCCCAGCAGATCTCGGCGATGATCCTCCAGAAGATCAAGCGCGACGCCGAGGAGTACCTCGGCGACGACGTCGAGAAGGCGGTCATCACGGTGCCCGCGTACTTCAACGACAAGCAGCGCCAGGCGACGAAGGACGCCGGCGAGATCGCCGGCTTCGAGGTCGAGCGCATCGTCAACGAGCCGACCGCGGCGTCGATGGCGTACGGACTCGACGACGAGTCCGACCAGACCGTCATGGTGTACGACCTCGGGGGCGGCACCTTCGACGTGAGCGTCCTCGATCTGGGCGGCGGCGTGTACGAGGTCGTCGCGACGAACGGGGACAACGACCTCGGCGGCGACGACTGGGACGAGGCGATCATCGACCACCTCGCCGAGGAGTTCCAGAACGACCACGGCATCGACCTCCGCGAGGACCGGCAGGCGCTCCAGCGCCTGAAGGACGCCGCCGAGGAGGCGAAGATCGAGCTGTCCTCGCGCAAGCAGGCGAGCGTCAACCTCCCGTTCATCACGGCGACCGACTCCGGGCCGGTCCACCTGGAGACGGAGATCACCCGCGCGACGTTCGAGAACATCACCGCGGACCTCATCGACCGCACGGTCGAGCCGACCGAGCAGGCGCTCGCGGACGCCGGCTACGACGCCGACGACATCGACGAGGTCATCCTCGTCGGCGGCTCCACCCGGATGCCGCAGGTGCAGGAGAAGGTGACCGAGATCCTCGGCACCGAGCCGAAGAAGAACGTCAACCCCGACGAGGCGGTCGCGCTGGGCGCGGCCATCCAGGGCGGCGTCCTCTCGGGCGACGTGGACGACCTCGTTCTCCTCGACGTCACCCCGCTGTCGCTGGGGATCGAGGTGAAGGGCGGCCTGTTCGAGCGGCTCATCGAGAAGAACACGACCATCCCGACCGAGGAGTCGAAGATCTTCACGACGGCCGCCGCGAACCAGACGTCCGTCGACGTGCGCGTGTTCCAGGGCGAGCGCGAGATCGCCGAGGAGAACGAACAGCTCGGCGAGTTCCAGCTCACCGGCATCCCGCCGGCGCCCGCGGGCACCCCGCAGATCGAGGTGTCGTTCAACATCGACGAGAACGGCATCGTCAACGTCGAGGCCGAGGACAAGGGCTCGGGCAACGCCGAGTCGATCACCATCGAGGGCGGCGCGGGCCTCTCCGACGAGGAGATCGACCGGATGCAGCAGGAGGCCGAGCAGCACGCCGAGGAGGACGAGGAGCGCCGGCGCCGCATCGAGGCCCGCAACGAGGCCGAGAGCGCGATCCAGCGCGCCGAAACCCTGCTCGAGGAGAACGAGGAGAACGTCGACGACGACCTCGAGGCGGACATCCGCGAGGAGATCGACAACGTCCAGGACGTGCTCGGCGACGAGGAGGCCGACGCCGACGAACTGGAGGAGGCCACCGAGGAACTCTCGGAGGCGCTCCAGGAGATCGGCAAGCAGATGTACCAGCAGCAGGCCCAGCAGGCCCAGGCCGGCCCGGGCGGCGCGGGCGGCGCCGGTCCCGGCGGCATGGGCGGGATGGGCGGCATGGGCGGCGGTCCCGACGCCGGCGCCGAGGGTGACGACGAGGAGTTCGTCGACGCCGACTTCGAGGACGTCGAGGACGACGACGAGTAGTCGCCCTCGGCGACCGACCGGTCGACGCCGGTCGACCCGAGCGGTCGTTCTGCGACGCGGCGGGAGGACGGCCCCCGCCGACGGCGACACCGAACTGTCCCGGAGCGAACAGTCGTCCCGGAAGCCACGCGATTGAAATAGCCGGAGGGACGTATCCACGAACAACGAATGAGCGAGGACTTCTACGACGTGCTCGGGGTGTCCCGCGACGCCTCCGAGGACGAGATCAAACAGGCGTACCGGCAGAAGGCGACGGAGTACCACCCGGACGTCAGCGACGCCGACGACGCCGAGGAGAAGTTCAAGCAGGTGAAGAAGGCCAAGGAGGTCCTCACCGACGAGGAGAAGCGCCAGGCGTACGACCGCATGGGTCACGAGCGGTTCGAGCAGGCCGAGAAGCGCGGCGGCTTCGACGGCGGCGCCGGCGGCGCGGGCGCCGGCGGCATGGGCGGCGACCCGTTCGGGGGATGGGCGGCGGCGCCGGCGGCATGGGCGGCATCGGCGACATCTTCAACGACCTGTTCGGGGGCGGCGGCGGCCGCGGTCGCGGCGGCCCGCGTCCGGGGAAGGACCTCCGGACGAACCTCGACATCGACCTGCAGGAGGCACACGACGGCGTCACCAAGCAGTTCTCCGTCGCGCGCCCGACGCGGTGTGACGAGTGCGACGGCTCCGGCCACCCGGAGGACGCCGACGTCCGCACCTGCACGCAGTGCGACGGCCGCGGGCAGGTGACGCGCGTCCAACAGACGCCGCTCGGGCGGGTCCAACAGACGACCACCTGTCCCGCCTGCGAGGGCGAAGGCGAGACCTACTCCGAGGACTGCGCGGTGTGCGACGGCTCGGGGATCACCCGCGAGGAGACGACGCTGACGGTCGACGTGCCCGGCGGTATCCAGGACGGCCAGACCCTCCGCATGGAGGGCGAGGGCGCGCCGGGCGAGCCCGGCGCCCGCGACGGCGACCTGCTCATCGAGGTGCGCGTCGAGGGCGACGACCGCTTCGAGCGCGACGGCGCCGACCTCCACCTCACCGAGCCGGTGTCGTTCCCGCAGGCGGTGTTCGGCGACACGGTGACGCTGGAGACGCTCGACGGGAGCGTCGAGTTCGAGGTGCCCGCGGGCACCCAGAGCGGCGAGACGTTCCGGCTGAAGGGGAAGGGGATGCCGCGCCTGCGCCGCCGCGGGAACGGCGACCTCTACGTCAACGTGCAGGTCGTGACGCCGGAGGACCTCAACACGGAGCAACGGGAGGCGCTCGAAGCGTTCGCGGAGGCCGGCGGCGAGGAGATCGACGTGAGCGAGGGCTTCTTCGAGAAGATCAAGAACTCGCTGTAGACCGCGTCGGCGCGGCCGGCGTCGTTGCGGCTCGCGTTCTCAGGACAACTGCGCCGCCAGATCCGCTTCGGTGATGATCCCCGCGGCGTCGCCGCCCTCGGTGACGACGACCGCCTTGTAGTGTTCGAGGAGGTTCCGGATCTCGTCGACGGTCGCGTCGGGGCTGACCGGCGGGAACGACTCCGACATGACCTCGCTCACCGGGAGGTCGGCGGCGTCCTCGCCCGCCTTGTTCACGTCGGAGAAGGAGATGGAGCCGACCGGCGTCCCGTTCTGGATCACCGGCAGTTGGGAGTACGCCTCCCCCTCCATGAGGTCGACCGCCTCGCGCACGGACTGGTCGGGCGCGACGCTGATCACCGACTGGTGCATGATGTCGCTCGCGCGGACGACGTCGCCCTCCACCTCGTCGAGCGCCTCGACGATCCGCCGCAGCGTCGACAGTCGGGGGTCGACGTCGCCCCCCTCGATCCGGGCGATCAGCGGCTGCGACACGTCCGCGCGCTCCGCGAGGGCGCTTTGGGTCAAGTCGAGCGCCGTCCGGCGCTCGCGCAGGTCCTGGCGCGTCGGGAGTTCCATACGCCGGAATTACCGTTGGTAATTGAAAAGCGTTCGGTCGGGCGACGGCTTCGCGCCGGCGCGCCGTGCGGGCGGACCGGCGCGGAGCCGGTCGCGACTACCGCTCGTCGTCCTCGTCGGCCTCGGTCTCGACGACGTCGATGACGTCGAGCGGCACGTCGCGCAGCGCCCCGCCGACCTCGCTCTTGGCGATGCGGGTGGCGTGCTCCTCGCTGTCGGCGTTGAACACGTCGATCTCGAGCATCAGCCCGACGAGCGCGGTGGAGGCCGCGATGAACGCCGAGTCGAACGGCTCGCCGCAGGCGGGGCACGGCGTCGCCCCCACCTCCACGTCAACGAACTCCTTGTTCGCCTCGTTGAGTCGCCGACCTGCCTCGCTCACCGCCACGCCGATGGCGTCGTCGATCGCCTCGACGTCGCGGACCAGCCACGCCGCCTCGAGGGCGACGAGATAGTTGCTCATACGCTCCATCCCGGACCTGTGGACAATAACCCGTTGATTCGGCGGCCCGGACCGAGCGGTCGCCGGGCGCGCTCCCGTCGGAACGAGGGGCCCCGCCGACCGCGTCACTCGCGCCGTCGTTCGCATCGATCGGAACCGATACCGGAGATCGAAGGACGTTCGTCGGGTGTTCTCTCCATGCGCAGTCGATACACACAGAAAATTCCGAAACTGCTTTACGTACGGCCACAGTCTGAACGAGTCGTACGACACATGTCCCTGCAAGCACTGACGACGGCGCTGACACTGTACCGCGGAACGTCGCTCTCCCTGGAGCAGGCCGCGACCCGGGCCGGGATCACGACCGAGGAACTGGCCGCGCAGCTTCCGTCGGCAGGGCCTCGCCGTCGACGACGACCGCGCGACCCCCCGGAGCGGTCAGCGACTGACGACCCCGCTCGGTCGCGACGCCCCGCTGGTGCCCGTTTTCCGACCCTCGCCGCCTCTTCGTTCCACCCGTGTTCCACCCGCCACAGCCGCCGGATCCCCCGCGTGGGGACCCGGACGGGACGCCGTGGATTCCCGTAACTTATCGAAATCCTCGGTGTCCCTCCCGGCGAAGGTGCGGGTCTCAACGGCGCGAATCGGCTGGCCCCCACTCGCCGGGGCGGTGACGAGCCGATCGCCCGACTGCGCCGCGATCGAGCGGATCCGAGCGGCCAACAGACTTATACGCAGGTGCGGCGGCACCGGAGACCAAGGGTATGACCCACGCCGCACGCGCCGTCCGCCACGCCGGACTCCACGCGCTCCACCACCTCACCGTCCTCGCGGGGATCTGTGTGTTCCCGTTCGTCCTCATGAGCCGTCGCCTCGGGGTCCGCCTCCCGATGGGGACGGTCGTGGCCCGGATCCACGACGCCTACGACGCCGCCGTCGACGCGGCGACCGACGACGACGAGACGCCGGCCGCGACGGCCGAGACCGAGCGATAGCGCCGCCGTCGGCGAGTTCCTGAAGGGGTGCATTTATCAGCGACGGAGCCGTACCGCGAGTCAATGCGACCATCTAGTGACCTCGCGGACCTCGACGCGATCGGCGGCGAGGAGACCGTGTTCGGGCCGGAGCTCGGGGAGTTCCCCCACGCCGACGAGCGTCGCGCGCAGGCGACCGGCGAGGGCGAGATGAAGACCGGGACGACGACCGTCGGCCTCCGCACCGAGGAGGGCGTCGTGCTCGCGACCGACATGCGCGCCTCGCTGGGCCGGATGGTCTCCTCGAAGGACGTCCAGAAGGTCGAGGAGATCCACCCCACCGGCGCCCTCACCATCGCGGGCTCGGTGTCGGCGGCGCAGAACCTCATCCAGACGCTGAAGGCCGAGACGAACCTGTACGAGGCCCGCCGCGGCAAGGACATGAGCATGCAGGCGCTGTCGACGCTCACCGGCAACCTCCTCCGCTCGGGCGCGTTCTTCATCGTCCAGCCGATCCTCGGCGGCGTCGACGACGAGGGCGCCCACGTCTACTCCATCGACGCGGCCGGCGGCATGACCGAGGAGGAGTACACGGTCACCGGCTCCGGCTCGCAGTTCGCGCTCGGCGTGCTCGAGCAGGAGTACAGCGAGGACCTCTCCGTCGAGGAGGCCAAGCGCGTCGCCGCCCGCGCGATCAAGTCCGCGGTCGAGCGCGACACCGCCTCCGGCAACGGGATCAACGTCGCCGTCGTCACCGAGGAGGGCGTCGAGATCACGAAACACAAGGACATCGACGAGCTGACCGCGTAAGGCGGGGACTCGCCCGGCCCGATGTTCGACTTCGAGACGCGCTTTTGGATCGTCGTCACGCCGGCACTGGCGAGTATCCTCGTCGGACTGGTCGCCGGCGGCGTCCGCGACCGCCCGGCGCTGATCGTCGCGGGCGTCGCCGTCGCCGTCGCGTGGGCGGCCGTCGCGTACGGCGCGTGCACCTACTTCGACTACGGCGTCGGCGACGTGCCCGAGTACGACCCCGAGGCACGTCGCTGACGGCGTCGGCCGCGCGGTCGACGGCTCAGAACTCCCCCAGCGACGTCTGGTTCGCCCGCAGCGCCCGCGCGTCGTAGCCGCGCGAGACGAGGTGGTCGGCGAACGCGTCGGTCGACCCGTGGGTCGTGTACACGCGTTCGGGGTCGACGGCGTCGACGACGGCGTTCAGCTCGTCGAAGTCGCAGTGGTCCGACAGCGCGAAGGTGACGTCGTAGCCGCCGCGGTACCGGAACGAGTCGTCGACCGCCCAGCCGGAGAAGCCGGCCGCCGGCGCGTCGTGGCGCTCCCGGAGCCGGGTCACCCAGTCGCGACGGGCCGCGGACGGCGGGAGCACCAGCGCGTCGCCGGGCCGCAGGTCCACCCCGTCGGCGTACGGCGCGACCGGGAACGTCGCGTCCACGTGCGGCTCCATCGCGCGGTTCACGCGGCGGACGGCCTCGGTGGCGAACACGCGGTCGCGTCCCGCGCGCTCGGCCAGCACCTGCAGCTTCTGGGCGCGCCCCAGCGAGTAGCCGAACAGCAGAACGGGCGTGTCGGCCGTGTCCGCGAGCCAGTCGACGACCGCCCCCTCGACGGCGGCCTGCGGTGGGAGCCGGTACCGCGGCTCGCCGTAGGTGGTCTCGACGACGAGCACGTCCGCCTCGGGCGGGTCGAAGCCGTCGAGGTACAGGCGGTCGCGCGTCGAGCAGTCGCCGGTGTAGCAGTAGCGCGTCCCGTCGTCGGGGTCGGTGACGACCACGGCGCGCGAGCCGGCGACGTGGCCGGCGTTCACCAGCTCGACCCGCGGGTCGGTCGTCACCGCGACGTCCGCCTCCGGGCGACGGGCGCGGGCGATGTCGGCGGTCGCCGCCGAGCAGACGACGGGCCCGGGGTCGCCGCCGAACAGGTGGTCGCCGTGGGCGTGCGTGAGGGCGGTCACGTCGCCGGCGGGGTCGCGGGCGTCGGCGACGACGGTCGTGCCGTCCGCGAGGCGGATCTCGATCCCGTCGCGGAGCGCGACGCCGGGGGCCGTCTCTGTCACGGCGGCCCCTCGGGGGCGCCGGCACAAGACCGTTTCCCGACACCCCTTTTTGTCGCTCGCCGCCGAACGGCCGCCGATGTCGACCGGCTCGCGGATCGCCGCCGTCGAGGAGGTACCGGACGACGGGTCGTACCTGTTCGTCGCCAGCGACCGCCACGGCGAGGACACGGAGGTGATCCTCGTGCGCTGCGAGGAGCCGCCGGGCGTGCGCGCGTGGGTGAACGTCTGCCCCCACGAGTTCCAACGGCTCGACCAGGGGCGCGGCGCCGCGACCCGGAACGGCGAGGTGATCTGTCCGAAGCACGGGTCGATGTTCGACGCCTGCTCCGGCGAGTGTGACAACGGGCCGGCCGCGGGGACGACGCTCACGGAGGTGACGGTGGACGTGACCGACGGCGCGGTGCGCCTCGTCGACGAGAGGTACACGTTCCGACACGCGGGCGAGCGCGACGGCGACGACGGACCGAGTTCGACCTCCCACCTCGGGTTCTGACCGCGTGGGCGACGACGACCGCCGTCGCGACTCCGGGCTACGGCTCGATCCAGTCGGCGAACGTCCCGTCGACGAGCGTCCCGGTCTGCCGGTCGATGTAGGTGCGTTGCATCCCGCGGATCGCGTCGGCGAGGTCGGCGCCGTCGGCGAGGCGCTCGCGCACCCGCTCGCGCTTCCAACCCGCGGGGTCACCCCGCGCTCGGCGCGCCACCGGAGCGGTTCGACGTACGTCTCGGCCGCCGCCGCGGGCACGCCGGCGTCCTCCAGTCCCGCCTCGGCGTGGGCGAGGAGGTCGTCGAACAGCACCGCCCGGTCGCTCGTCTCGACGCCGTCGTTCGTCACCCACGAGAGGTCGGCGTCGATACCGTCGCGGACGGCGGCGTAGAAGTTCGCCTCGGCCGTCTCCCAGTCGAGGTCCGCGACCGGGTGGTGCCGCCGGGGGAGGCTCTCCATGAGCCCCGCGAACGCCGCGAGGAACGCGATCGAGTCGCGGACGGTCGGCTGAGCGGGGATCGGGCGGAACTCGATGCGGGCGTTGGCGGCCGAGCGCGTCGCCCCGTCGAACACCGGCCGCACCCACCGCCAGTAGGTGCCGTGTTTCCGCCGGAGGGTGGCGAACGCGTCGTCGAACCGGTCCCCCTCGGGCACCTCCATCGGCACCATCGTCGCGTCGGCGGCGACGCGGTCGACCGCCTCCGCGACGGAGTCGAGGTCGGCGGGGAACGTCACCTTCTCGGCGCCCTCGCGGTTGAGGACGGACTCGAAGACGGCGACGCGGTTCTCGTGCCAGCCGTCCCGGAGCACGTCCTCGGCGGTCGCGTCGGCGGCGTACAGGTCCGGCGGGAAGAACGGCGCGTTGACGCCCAGCGCGAGCAGGGGGCCGGCGATCCGCAACGCGAGGTCGTGGTACTGGGGGACGTCCTCGGCGCTGGCGACCTGGTAGTGGGGTTGGATCGAGGTGATGAGGCTCTCGGGCATCACGGTGCCGGCGCTCGCCTCGACGTGGGGCGCGTCGACGGCGAACTCGTCGACGCCGGCGCTGTTGGCCATCGCGTGGTAGCGCACCGCGTCGCTCATGTTCGTCGCGATCCGCACGCCGTCGACCTCGACGGCGTCACCGAGGTAGTCGCGCGCGGTCTCGCCCACCGGGGGGATCGTCCACATCCCGTCGGAGACCAGCCGCATCCCCTCGGCGCCCGTCGTGTCGAGCGCGGCCGTCAGCCGCGCGCGCACCTCCGAGGCCTGCGCCCGCAGCCCCGCCGCGTTGAGGGGTTGGGGGCTGGTCGTCATCTCGGCGTTGTGGAGCCCCAACTCCTTCTCGAAGCCGATGAGGTCGAGCAGCCGTCGCGGCACCCGACTCAGGTGGTACGCGTCCGGGTCGTCCTCGGAGCCCGCGCCGGACTCGCGCCACCGGCCCTCCGACACCGCGTAGAACTCGTACTCCAACCCGACGATCGACTGGTGGTTGTCGAAGGTGCCGTCGCGCAGCTCCGCCTTCACGGTCTCGGCGTCGGCGGCCGCGCGCGCCTCGAACGCCTCGGCGTCCGTCTCCAACACCTCGTTCACCCTCGCGGCCAGATCCGGGTCGCCGTCGCTCATGCACCCCGGTGGTCGCGCCGCCGTGTTCAACCCTCCGGCCGAGTCACATATCGAAATCGAGAACCAAGATTTATAAAACACGACTCGGACGGGTAGCGCATGGAGACGTTCGGACTCGTGCAGGCAGGCGCCTGTCCGTTCCGGGGCCGGGGGCGCGCGCTCGACCGCTACGCGACGGCGTTCTTCACGAAGAAGGCCGAGCTGGCGACGTTGGTCTGTGACGAGTGGGTCGTCCTCTCGGAGCGACACGGCGTGCTCGACCCGGACGAGGAGGTGGAGGGGATCGACCGCGAGTTCACGGAGCTGGAGCCGGCCGAGCAGGCCCGGTGGTCGATGGACGTCGTCGCCGACGTGGCCTCGCGGGTGCGGAAACAGGAGTACGACCGCCTCGTCGTGTTCGCCGACCGGCCCACTCGGACCGCGCTGAAGGAGCGCGGCGGGCTGCTCAGTCGGACGGCGGCCGCGGGCGCGAAGACGCTCGAGCCGCTCGCGGGGATCGGCGGGCGGGAGCGACAGGAACAGTGGCTCGACGAACAGCTCGAGATCCGGCGCGACGCCGCCGACCCGACCGCCGCCGACATCGAGGCCGACCTCGGCGAGTTGGGCTGAGCCGCGACGGGCCGCCGGGTCGTCCCGTCGGGACGTCCGGAGTCGTCGGAGTTTTGCGCGCCGCCCGACTCCGGGCGGGCATGGAGTTCGCTACGTTCGCCGAGCGCGCCGACGCGGCCGCCGCCGAGGAGGGCGACCTCGCGACGGTCGGCGTCGTCGCGGAGACGCTCGCGGCCGCCGGCGACGACCTCCCCGTCGTCGCGCGCTTCCTCCGGGGGCGGTGTTCCCCGGCTGGGACGGCCGGACGCTGTCGGTCGGTCCGGCGCTGTGTCACCGGGCGCTGGCGCGCGCCGCCGGCGCGAACGTCACCGCGGCGACGATCGAGACGCGCCTCGCGGAGACCGGCGAGATCGGCGCCGTCGCCGCCGGGCTCGACCTGGGGGGACAGACCGGGCTGGGGGCGTTCGCGGCCGGCGGCGACGACGACGGCCTCACCGTGCGGGCGGTGTACGACGACCTCGTCGCCGTCGCCGAGGCGACCGGCGACGGGAGCGAGTCGTTCCGGCTCGACACCCTGTTCGGGCTGTTCAACCGCGCGACGCCGACGGAGGCGAAGTACCTCGCGCGGCTCGTCCTCGGCGAGATGCGGATCGGCGTCGGCTCGGGGACGCTCCGGGACGCGACCGCCGAGGCGTTCCTCGGCGCGTCGGTGACGACGCCGACGGAGGAGCGCGACGACGCGGACCGCACCGAGGCGCTCGTCGCGCTCGTCGAGCGGGCGCTGCAGGTGACGAACGACCACGGGGTGGTCGCCGAACTCGCCCGCGACGACGGCGCGGCCGGCCTCCGCGCGTCTCGCTGGAGGTGGGGCGGCCGGTCCGGTCGATGCTCGCGCAGGCGGGCACCGTCGCCGACGCGCTGGACACGTGGGGCGAGGCCGTCGCCGAGACGAAGTACGACGGCGCGCGCGTCCAGATCCACTACGAGGCGGCCCCGGACGCCGACGCCGGATCCGACGCGGCCGCCCCCGGTGCGGGACCCGTCTCCGTCTACTCGCGCAACATGGAGGACGTCACCGCGGCGCTGCCGGAACTCGTCGAGCACGTGCGCGAGCACGCGACCGCGCCGGCGATCCTCGACGGCGAGGCGGTCGCCGTCGCCGACGACGGCGAGCCGCTCCCCTTCCAGGAGATCCTGCGCCGGTTCCGTCGCAAGCACGACGTCGACCGGATGCGCGAGGAGGTCCGGGTGGAGCTCCGGGCGTTCGACTGCCTCCACGCCGGCGGCGACGACCTGCTCGACGCGCCGCTGACCGAGCGCCACGAGCGGCTCCGCGAGGTCCTCGACGAGGGCGTCTCCGAGACCCTCGTCTCCGGGGACGCCGCCGCGATCGAGGCGTTCGAGGCCGACGCGCTCGCGGCCGGCCACGAGGGCGTGATGCTCAAGCGCCCGGACTCGACGTACGACCCCGGCAACCGCGGGAAGGAGTGGCTCAAGCGCAAGCCCGACGTCGAGACGCTCGACCTCGTCGTCACCGGCGCCGAGTGGGGCGAGGGCCGGCGGGCCGAGCAGTTCGGCACGTTCGAGGTGGCGGTGCGGGCCGCCGACGAGGGGGACGGCACGGCCGGCGACCACGCCGTCGTCGGCAGGGTCGCGACCGGGATCACCGACGAGGAGTTGGCGGAGTTGACCGCGCTGCTGGAGCCGCACGTGGAGTCCGAGTCCGGCCAGTCCGTCCGGTTCGCCCCCGCGGTCGTGTTCGAGGTGGGGTACGAGGAGATCCAGAACGTCGCCGACGTACGGCTCGGGGTACGCCCTGCGGTTCCCGCGGTTCGTCGCCGTGCGCGACGACAAGGCGCCGGCCGACGCCGACACGCTGTCCCGTCTCCGGCGGCTCGCGGGCGACGACGCCGACGACTGACCCGGCGACGCCGACGGCCCCCCCTCGCCGCCGAGTGACAAGACACTACTCGGGGGCGGTCGTGCGCTCGCACATGGACACACGCCGGATCCTCCGCGAGTACCCGTTACAGGTGTTGCTCGCCGTCGCCGCCGCCGCGGCGCTCGTCGCCACCGTCGCCGTCGCCGCCGGCGGGAGTTCGCTGTCGACGACGCTGCGGCTCGCCGCCCTCACGGTCGTCCTGTTCCTGTTCGCCGTCGGGTTCTCCGCCGGGCCGCTCGGGGAGCGGTACTTATAGGCGCGTCCCGGCCCCTCCATCGCACATGACCGTCAGGCACGACGACCTCCGGGTGACGTGGTACGGCTACGCGACGGCGCGGATCGAGAGCGCGGACGGCACCGTCGTCTACACCGACCCGGGCCGCTACGGCGTGCTCACCGGCGAGTGGACGCCCCCCGGCGGCGGCAACCCGAAGGACGCGGCCCACCCGCGCGCCACCGACCACCGGCCGATGGACGCCGACCTCGTCGTCGTCACCCACGACCACCACTACGACTCCGAGGGGATCGAGCGCGTCGCCGCCGACGACGCGACCGTCGTGGTGTTCGAGGGCGTCGACGCGGGCGCCATCGACCGCGACGTGAAGCCGGTCGAGGACCTGCCGTTCGAGGTCGTCCGCGTCGGCGACGCCGACCACGTCGCCGTCGACGGCGTCGGCGACGTGTGGTCGGTGCCCGCGTACAACGACCCCGACGGGTCCCACGCGAACCGCGACGGCTCCGTGCCGCACCCGGAGGGGTCGGGCGTCGGCTACCGCTTCACCGTCGGCGCGGACGACACCTCGGTGTTCTGGCCCGGCGACTCCGACGCGCTCGACGCGTTCGCCGAACTCGACGTGTCGCTGTTCCTCGCCAACATCTCGGGCGACGTCTGCATGAGCGGCCCCGAGGCCGCCGCCCTCGCCGAGCGCATGGACCCCGACCTCGTCGTCCCGATCCACTACAACACGCTCGAGTTCCTCGAAGCCGACTCCGCCGCGTTCGCGAGCGACGTGGCGAAGCGGGCGGTGCCGGTCGCGCTCGACGAGACGACCGCGTGAGCCGGCGCGGCGAACCGATCCCGTCGCTACCGGGCAACGACACCGCACGCAAGCTACTTCCCCTCCCGTGAGTGACATACCGTCGAGATGCCCTCCGGTGCCTCCCACGGCCACGACCCCGCCGGCTGCCCCGACTGCGGCGCGGTGGTCGCCCCCCACGACCGGTTCTGCTCGGACTGCGGCGCCGCGACGCCCGTCGCCGGCGCCGGCGCCGGCGGCGCCCGCCGCGCCCCCAGCGCCGAGGACCGCGCGTGGCTCCGCCGTCGGGTCGACGACCTCCACGCCGAGGGTGGGAGACGCTCGCCGACGACGGCGAGCGGGTCGTCCTCCGCAAGCGCGGCTTCGGCCGGATCCCGGTCCACGTCGTCCTGTTCCTGTTGACCGGCGGGATCGGGAACCTCCTGTACGCGCTGTACCGGTACAGTTCGGGCGCGCCGCGGCGCGAGGTGTACGCCGACGGGACCGAGCGGTCGCTGTCCGGCGGCGACGGCGGCCCCGGGCTCGGGACCGTCCTCGCGACGCTCGCCGGCGGCGGCCTCCTGTTCGTCGGGCTGGTGTGGTTCGCGGCCGCGCTGATCGCCGACGCCTCCCTGCTCGCGACGGTGCTCGGCGCGCTGGTGTTCGTCCTGTCGGCGCTGGCCGTCGTCTCGCTGCCCCGGGTCGCCCGCGACGGCGTGAAGTCGCCCGGCACGTTCGGCACCGAGCGGACCGTCGAGCGCGAGCGCGTCCGCAACCCCTCCGAGCCGTGTGCCGCCTGCGGCCGCCGCGTGTTCCACGGCGAGCACCGCCGCTACGCCGAGCGGCTGTACGTCGCCGGCCTCCCGGTGCGGACCGCCTCGTCGGGGGAGAACGTGTACTGCGCCGCCTGTGCCGACGAGACGGCCGGCCCGTTCGACGACGACGAGATCGACGCCGAACTGGCCCGGATGCGGGCCGAGCGCGGCGCGCGCGGCGACGCGCGCCGCGACCGCTCCACGGCCGGGGCGAGCGAACGGGAGCCCGAGGTCGAGTCGGACCCCCGGTAGCGCCCTCAGAGGACGCCCATCTCCCCGAGCCGCTCGGGGAGGTAGGTGTCGGTGACGAAGTCGAGCCCCTGCGCGGCGAGCGCCTGCTGCTCGGCCTTCTTCTCGATGTCGAGCTGGAGCTCGATCTGCTCGGTCCAGAAGTCGGTCTGGAAGCGCGGGTCCTCCAGCTCCGACTCGAGGGCGTTGACGTCGGAGTCCGACAGCGGGTCGGTCGGCAGGTCGTAGTCGACGATGTCCTGCGGGCGGATCCCCACGTACTTCGCCTCCGGCGTCGCGAGGTACTCCGAGAGGTGCGCGGACTTGATCGACCCGTAGGCGACGGAGCCGAAGATGCGGTACGACCACGGGTCGCCGTCACAGAACACCACGACCGGGAGGTCGAGTTCGTCGTGCAGGCGCTTGGTGAGCCGGCGGGTCGCGCGGGCGGGCTGGCCGCCGAGGTGGACGACGATCGAGTCGTAGTCGACGTCGAAGCCGTTCTCGACGAGGCGGTCGCGCATCCCGCCGGTCTCGACGCAGAGGACGAACTCGGCGTCGTTGTCGAGGAACTCGATGGTGTCGGGGTTGTTCGGGATCTGGTAGCCGCCCTGCCCGACGTCCTCCTGACAGTGGATCTCGCGGTCGCCGCGGCGGGTCTGCTCGCGGATCTTCAGCGGCCCCATCACCTTCGCGCCCGACTCCTCCGGGCGCATGTGGAAGTCCTCGCGGGTGACGCCGGAGACGATCTCCAGGTCCTCGATCAGCTGGTTCGACTCGTCCTGCGTGCTGAACTGCGCCTCCTCGGAGTCCCACGACTCGCTGAGGTAGTACAGCTCACGCAGGGTCGACGAGCGGTTCTCCTCGAGCTGTTGGGCGAGGAACTCGACGGCGTACACCGCCTTCAGGAGCTTGCGCGCCCCCCGGACGGAGTTGGCCGAGCGCGTGGAGGTGCGGTCGCCGTACACCCACACGCCCGCCTCCTCGTCGAAGACGATGTTGCTCTTCGTCCGCGTGGGGAGCGTCATCTCGGGGATGTCCCCGTGGTCGAACTGGTCGTAGAACTCCGCCGCGAGTTCGATCAGCTGCTCGCGGGCCTTCTCCTCGTTCAGTCGGGTGTCGGATTCGGGTGTGTCTGCGCTCATATCAGGCGTTCACGGTCAGCTTCTCGGTCTCGATGCCGTCCACGTTCACGTCGAACTCCGCGTCGCCGGCGACGGTGTACTCCAACACCGCCTCCTCGCCGGCCGCGACCGTCGGGTTCCACTTCACGAACCACTCGCCGTCGAGGTCGACGACGGTCGCCTCCTCGGGCACGTCCGTCGGTTCGACGCTGACGATGTCGGTCACGTCGGGCGCCTCGTTGCGGTCGGAGTGGTTCTCGACGATCAGTCGGACGGTGTCGCCGTCGCGCTCGCGCTCGATCCCGACGTTGTTCATGATGCGCGCCAGCGCCGCGTCGATGTTCGGCCGCTCGCGGCCGGTCACCTCCGCGACCTTGTCGGCCATCTCCGGGAGGATCCGCCCGAGCACGTCCTGTTTCTCGCGGCGCTTCTGCATCGAGCGCCGCTTGTTCAGGTACGACTTCAGTTCGCGCGCCGCCTCCCGGACGGCGAGTTCGATCTCGTCTTCGATCGCGGGGATGTTGGCGAGCGCGTCCTTCGACTCGCTGGTGAACGGGACGTTCGTCGAGGCGACGTGGATCATGATGACGGCGGGGCCGTTCGGCATCCCCGAGCCGCCGGGCTGGTCGAGCCCGTAGTTGCGCCAGCCGATGCGCTTGACCACGTCCGTGGTCGCACACGCCCCGCGCTGGTACACCAGCGGCACGCGGTTGGCGAACCGGAGGAGGTCGACCTGCCCGCCCTCGTCCAACTCGCCGCCGTAGGCGATGCCGGCCTCGACGATGAACGGGTCGCCGCCGTGGACCTCGGCGTCGCGCGTGGCCGCCGCGTAGAAGTCCGCGTCGAACTCCTTGCGGAGGCCCGCCTCGACGAGCTCCGAGGTGATGGGCGCGAGACAGTCGGTCGGCGGCGCGAGGATGTCCGTCTCGCGCATCGCCTCCAGCAGCTCGCTGGCGGTGTCGCGGCGCTCGGCCGCCTCGCGCACCTTCGGCACGTCGTCGGGGACGGTGACCATCCGTGACCACAGCGCCTCGACGACGTTCTCGCGGGCGGTGTCGCCGAAGGTGGCGTCGTCGAACTCCTCGGTGTCGTCGGCCGCCTCGTCGACGAGCGCCTGCAGTCGCTTGTGGGTCGCACGCGTGCGCTCGTCGTCGGCGGCGAACCGGCGCGCCAATCGCTCGGCCATCCCGGCGACGACGGCGTCGTCCTTCCGGGTGGAGGTGGCCTCGTCGACGAGCGGGTACAGGTCGTCGGTGAGTTCGTCGACGTCCTCGTCGGCGTCGAACGCCGTCATCGCCGCCCACGCGGCCGCGACCGCGTTCTCGCGCACGGTGGCGCCGAAGCGCGTGCCGTACTCGTCCTCGGCGGCCTCGGCGACGTTGTCGACGATGCCGACCAACTCGGAGTAGCTGGTGCGTTCGCGCGAGGCGAGCGTGCTCGCCACCTCCTCGGCGAAGAAGCCGGTCGCCGCCGCGCCCTTGTTCGAGACGGCGTCGGTGAGCGCGGCCGTCACCGGCTCCTCGTCGGCGCTCCAGCCGAGTTCGCGGCCGAAGTGACGGTCGCGGAAGTTGTCGACCACCTTGTCGGCCGTCTTCCGGCCGACCCGGGTGAACTCCTCCTGCAGGAACCCCGAGACGGAGTAGCTCTCGGTCGCCTCCAGCATCTTGATCAGCGTGCCGAGTTCGACCCCGTGCGGGTGGGGGCGGATCTCCTCCGTCTCCGCCGGAAGCTGGTCGGTGCCGCGCTCGAACTTCAGCGGCGCGTCCAGCCCCGGCTCGCGCAGTTCGAGCCGGGCGTGCGGGTTGACGACCGCGGTGTGTTTGATGTAGTCGTGGAGCTGCTGGCGCGCGCGCATGTTCGCCTCCATCTCCACCTCGATCCGGGTGCCGTGCGAGCGGTCCCACGAGGTGGTGCGCTCGGCTTTGATCTCCGGTTCGTTCGTGTCCGTGTCGATGATCAGCTCGAAGTACTGCGCGTCGGCCTCCCCCTTCGGCCGCGAGGTGATCTTCGCGGGCTTGCCGGAGGTGAGCTGCGAGTAGAGGACGGCCGCGGAGATGCCGATCCCCTGCTGGCCGCGCGACTGCTCGCGGGCGTGGAACCGGGAGCCGTACAGCAGTTTCCCGAACACCTTCGGGAGCTGCGCCTTGGTGATCCCCGGGCCGTTGTCCTCGACGATCAGGCGGTAGTAGTCGCCGACCTCCCTGATCTCGACGTAGATGTCCGGCCGGATCCCCGCCTCCTCGCAGGCGTCGAGCGCGTTGTCGACGGCCTCCTTGACGGCGGTGACCAGCCCGCGGGCGCCCGAGTCGAACCCGAGCATGTGCTTGTTCTTCTCGAAGAACTCGGCGATGGAGATCTCCCGCTGGCCCTCGGCCAGCTCGTCGGCGATCCCCTGGTCCTCGCCGAGTTGCGACTGGAACGACGTCATTCTCGTACGGGGTCGTATCCGACGTGGGGTTATAACCGTGTCCTCACCGCGGTGAAAGTGAACCGGGGGACCGACGGCCGGCCACACCGCCGTCGGCACGGGCCGCGACGGGCCGACAGGGCGCCGCCGAGACTGACCGTTCGGTCAGCGCCCGCTCGGCGCCCGTGGAGCGCGGGGAGGGTCGAACGAAGGGGGACGGACGCACCCGACCGCCGGACGGGATGACGGGGCGCTCACGCGCGCGCGTGAGAGGACTTATAACCGGGGACCCGTTAGGGTACGGTAAGGTTCCTATGTCAGGCTCAGGGGATAGTGAGTACGGTGCCGGGCAGATCCAGGTGTTGGAGGGCCTCCAGGCCGTCCGCAAGCGCCCGGCGATGTACATCGGTTCTACGGACTCTCGCAGCCTCCACCATCTGGTCTACGAGGTCGTCGACAACTCCATCGACGAGGCGCTCGCGGGCTACTGCGACCACATCGAGGTGACCGTCCACGACGACGGCTCCGTCTCGGTGTCCGACGACGGTCGCGGCATCCCGGTCGACACCCACGAGAAGTACGAGCGCCCGGCGCTGGAGGTCATCATGACGATCCTCCACGCGGGCGGGAAGTTCGACAACAAGTCGTACCAGGTGTCGGGCGGGCTCCACGGGGTCGGCGTCTCGGTCGTCAACGCCCTCTCACACTGGTTGGAGGTGGAGGTGAAACGCGACGGCGCCGTCTGGAAACACCGCTTCGACCACGGCGAGCCCGAGGAGGGCGCCTTCGAGCGGGTCCGGCCGATGGAGGACGGCGAGAAGACGGGCACGACGATCCGGTTCTGGCCGGACACGGACATCTTCGAGACGACGGACTTCTCGTTCGACACGCTCGGCAACCGGCTGCGCGAGCTGGCGTTCCTCAACTCCGGCGTCACCATCACGCTCGCCGACGAGCGCGACGGCACCGAGGAGACGTTCCTCTACGAGGGCGGCATCCGCGAGTTCGTCGAGTACCTCAACGAGACGCGGACGCCGCTGCACCGCGACGTCGTCTACTTCGCCGACGAGGAGGAGGCCGAGGACGGCTCCGTGCTCGTCGAGGTGGCGATGCAGGCGACCGACGAACTGCAGGGGTCGGTCCACGCGTTCGCCAACAACATCAACACCCGCGAGGGCGGCACCCACCTCACCGGCTTCAAGACGGCGCTCACCCGCGTCGTCAACGACTACGCCAACAGCGAGGGGCTCATCGGCGACCTCGACGGCAACCTCAAGGGCGAGGACGTCCGCGAGGGGCTCACCGCGGTCATCTCGGTGAAACACCCCGACCCGCAGTTCGAGGGGCAGACGAAGACGAAGCTGGGGAACTCCGAGGTGCGCGGCATCGTCGAGTCGGCGGTCCACGAACACCTCGGCACGTACTTCGAGGAGCACCCGGACGTCGCCGAGACGATCGTCAGCAAGGCCGCCGAGGCCGCCCGCGCCCGCAAGGCCGCCAAGCAGGCCGAGGAGCTGACGCGGCGCAAGTCGGCGCTGGAGTCGACGGCGCTGCCCGGCAAGCTCGCGGACTGTCAGTCTCGCGACCCGGAGGACTCCGAACTGTTCATTGTGGAGGGCGACTCCGCGGGCGGCTCCGCGAAGCAGGGGCGCAACCCCGAGTTCCAGGCGATCCTCCCGCTGGGCGGGAAGATCCTGAACGTCGAGAAACACCGCCTCGACCGGGTGCTCCAGAACGAGGAGATCCGGAACATGATCACCGCCGTCGGCACGAGCATCGGCGACGAGTTCGACATCGAGGAGGCGCGCTACAAGAAGGTCATCATGATGACCGACGCCGACGTCGACGGCGCCCACATCCGGACGCTGCTGCTCACGCTGTTCTACCGGCACATGCGCCCGCTCGTCGAGGCGGGGTACGTGTACGCGGCCCAACCGCCGCTGTACCGCATCCGCTACAGGGGCGAGACGTACGACGCCATGACCGAGGCCGAGCGCGAGCGGATCGTCGAGGAGAAGTGCGACGGGAAGCCCGACCGCGTCCAGCGGTTCAAGGGGCTCGGGGAGATGAACCCCGAACAGCTGTGGGAGACGACGATGAACCCGGAGAACCGGGTGCTCAAGCAGATCACGATCGACGACGCCGCGGCCGCCGACCGGATGTTCAACGTCCTGATGGGCGACTCCGTCGAGCCGCGTAAGCAGTTCATCAAGGAGCACGCGCCCGAGGCCGACTGGGTGGACATCTGACACCGATGCAGGCGACGCACATGACGACACGACACACGCACGACGGCGAGGTGTATCGATGAGTTCGGACGCACCGGTCGACCCGCAGGACGTCCGCGCGGCCCAGATCGACCGCGTCCGCATCGAGGACGAGATGGAGCAGTCGTACATCGACTACGCGATGTCCGTCATCGCGGGGCGGGCGCTCCCCGACGTCCGCGACGGGCTGAAGCCCGTCCACCGGCGCATCCTCTACGCGATGCACGAGATGGGCGTCACCTCCAACACCAGCCACCGGAAGTCCTCCTCCGTGGTCGGCGAGACGATGGGTGACTACCACCCCCACGGCGACCAGGCCATCTACGACACGCTGGTGAACATGGCCCAGGAGTTCTCCATGCGCTACCCGCTCGTCGACGGGCAGGGGAACTTCGGCTCGATGGACGGCGACCCCGCCGCGGCGATGCGGTACACGGAGGCGCGGATGTCCTCCATCGCCGAGGAGCTGCTGGCGGACATCGAGAAGGACACCGTCGACTTCACCGCCAACTACGACGACCGCCTCGAGGAGCCGGACGTGCTCCCGGCGGCGTACCCGAACCTGCTGGTCAACGGCTCGACCGGCATCGCGGTCGGGATGTCGACGAAGGTGCCGCCGCACAACCTCGGCGAGGTGATCGACGCGACCATCGAACTGATCGACGACCCCGACGCGACGGTCGCGGACCTGATGGAGCACGTGAAGGGGCCGGACTTCCCGACGGGCGCCAACATCGTCGGCCGCAACTCCGTCCGCGAGGCGTACACGACCGGCCGCGGCCGCGTGCGCGTCCGCGCGGAGATGGACGTCGAGGAGTTCGGCAACGACCGCAAGCGGATCGTCGTCACCGAACTGCCGTACCAGGAGAACAAAGCGCGCATCGTCGAGCGCATCGCCAACGACGTGAACGAGGGCGTCATCGAGGGCATCTCGGACCTGCGCGACGAGTCCGACCGCGAGGGCGTCCGCGTCGTCATCGAGCTGAAACGCGGCGCGAACGTCGAGGTGGTGAAGAACCAACTGCTCGAGCACCACCTGGAGTCCACCTTCGGCGTGATCAACCTCGCGCTGGTCGACGGCCAGCCGAAGGTGCTCACGCTGAAGGAGACGCTCGAACACTACATCGACCACCGCAAGGAGGTCGTCACCCGGCGCTCGCAGTTCGACCTCGAGGAGGCCGAGGACCGCGCCCACATCCTCGAAGGGCGGCTGAAGGCGTTGGAGAACGTCGAGGACGTCGTCGAGACGATCCGCGAGAGCGAGGACCGCGACGCCGCGAAGACGGCGCTGCGGAACGCCTTCGAGTTCAGCGAGGAGCAGGCCGAGCACATCGTCCGGATGCAGCTCGGGTCGCTCACCTCGATGGAGGCAGCCGAGATCGAACGGGAGTACGAGGACGTACAGGCGACCATCGAGCGCCTCACGGAGATCCTCGACTCCGAGGACGAACTCCTCGGGGTGATCAAAGACGAGCTCCGCGAGATCAAAGACCGGTACGACGACGAGCGCCGCACGGGGTTCGTCGAGGACACCGGCACCGTCACCCACGAGGACCTCATCCCGGAGGAGGAGTCGGTCGTCGTGCTCTCGGAGGACGACTACATCAAGCGGATGCCCGCCGCCCAGTTCCGCGCGCAGAATCGCGGGGGGAAGGGGATCATCGGCACCGACCTGAAGGAGGGCGACCGCGTCTCCTCGGTGTTCGTCGCCTCGACGCACGACTACCTCCTGTGCTTCACGGACAAGGGCCGCGTCTACCAGCTGAAGACGTATCAGGTGCCGGAGATGGGCCGCACCGCCCGCGGGAAGTCGGCGGTGAACGTCCTCGACCTCGACGACGACGAGGAGTTGACCGCGGTCGTCAACACGGACGACCTCACCGGCGACGAGTACCTCACGATGGCGACCGAGGGCGGCTACGTGAAACGCACCGCCGGCGACGAGTTCGACAACATCCTCTCGACCGGGATCCGCGCGATCAGTCTCGTGGAGGGGGACGCGCTGGCGGACGTCGAGGTCACCGACGGGGGCCGCGACCTCGTCATCGGCACCCGCGACGGGATGGCGATCCGCTTCGACGAGGACGAGGTGCGCGCGATGGGCCGCACCGCCCGCGGCGTCCGGGGGATCGACCTGGAGGGCGACGACCGCGTCGCCGGGCTCGCCGCCATCGACCGTGAGGCCCACGACTGGGTCCTCACCGTCACCGAGCACGGCTACGGCAAGCGGACCGACCTCTCCGAGTACCGCAAGCAGAGCCGCAACGGCAAGGGACTCATCGACATCAAGACGAACGAGCGCAACGGACCCGTCTGCGCCCTCGAGACGGTCACCTACGGCGACCACCTGTTCGCGATGAGCGCCGAGGGCCAGATCATGCGCACTCGCGTCGAGGACATCTCCACCATCGGCCGGAACACGATGGGCGTGACCGTGATGGACCTCGACGCCGGCGACGCCGTCGCCGCCGTCGACGCTTCCCGGCGGACCGCGTCTCGGGCGAGCGCACGGCCGAGGACGGCGAGGAGTAGCCCGACCGGCCCCCGTTTTCGCGTCGCCGGCCGACCGACGAGCCGACGGCTCGCGGCGGTCGGTCGTCGTGTCGCGAAGAGTCACCGCCCCCGAGCGCCCTCGGGGGCCGTCATTCCGGCATCGCGCCCGTCCACAGCGGGCGATGGGATTCAGCGCACACAGCTACTTAAAATCGAGCCCGGCCCGTCCCGGGGCGCGACCGCCGTCTCAGAGGATGCGCTTGCCGAACGCGCTGGCGACGAGTTCGGTCGCCAGCGCCGCCGTCTCGTTGGACTCGTCGAGGACGGGGTTCACCTCGACCACCTCCATCGACCGGACGGCGTCGGCGGCGGCGACCAACTCCATGGCGTGGTGGGCCTCGCGGTAGGTGACGCCGCCGCGAACCGGCGTCCCCACGCCCGGAGCGATCCCCGGGTCGAGCCAGTCCATGTCGAGGCTGACGTGGATGCCGTCGACCCCGGCGGAGGCGACCGACAGCGCGGCTTCGACCACGTCGGTGATCCCCCGCTCGTCGATGTCCGACATCGTGTACGCCGTCATCTCCGAGTCGCGGATCGCCGCCCGCTCGGTGTCGTCGAGCGCGCGCAGGCCGACGTACGCGACGTTCTCCTCGCGCAGTCCCGGGGCGTTCGCCCACTCGACGCCGTCCCAGTCGTCGTAGCCGAGGGCGGCCGCCAGCGGCATCCCGTGGACGTTGCCCGACGGCGACGTGGTGGGCGTGTTGTAGTCGCCGTGGGCGTCGAACCAGACGGCGCCGATCTCGGCGTCGCGGGCGCTCCCCTTCAGCGAGCCGATGGCGACCGAGTGGTCCCCGCCGAGCACGAGCGGCGTCTCCCCGGCCCCGACCGCGTCGGCGACCCGGCCGGCCAGCGCCGTCGTCACCTCCTCGGTCTCGCGGAGGAACTTGGCGTTGCCCTCGCTGGGCTGGCGGGAGTCGGGGTCGCGCTCCTCGGCCCGCGGGACCGCGAGGTCGCCGTCGTCGACGACCTCCGCCCCGGCGGACGCCAGCGCCTCCGCGAGGCCGCCGTAGCGGATGGCTGACGGGCCCATGTCCACGCCGCGTCGGTCCTGGCCGTAGTCGGTCGGCACGCCGATGATGCGGACGGTCATACCCGGATCGGCGGCTGCCCGGGGCTTGAAACGTGGGATCCGCGCCCGTCAGTCGTCGAGGTACGGCGCGCACACCTCGCGCACGCCGTCGGCGAAGTCGACCTCGGGCTCCCAGCCGGTCGCCGCCTTGAACTTCGAGGCGTCGGCCTTCGTGTGGTACACGTAGTTGTCGAGCGGCACCGGCTCGTACTCCGGTTCGACGTCGGTGCCGAGCGCGTCGTTGATCATCGCGACCATCTCGTTGAACGAGTAGCTCTCGCCCGTGCCGAGGTTGTACACGCCGGAGAGTTCGTGCTCCGCCGCGAGGACCAATCCCGCCACGATGTCGGTGACGTGTGTGAAGTCGCGCGTCTGTGAGCCGTCGCCCCACAGGACCGGCGCCTCGCCGTCGGCGATCTGGGCGGCGAACTGCGAGACGGTGTTGGCGTACTGGCCCTTGTGCTCCTCGTTGCCGCCGTACCCCTGGTACACGGAGAAGAAGCGCATCCCCGCGAGCGTGAGGTCCTCGTAGAAGTCGTCGTAGTACTCGGCGTAGCGCTCGCGCCCCATCATCGAGGCGTCGTACCCCGTCGACGCCTCCACGGCCATGTCCTCCGGACACGGGTCGGTCTGGCTCCCGTAGATGGAGGAGGTCGACGCGTACACGACCGTGTCACAGCCGTCGGCGCGGGCCTGCTCGACGACGTTGACGAACCCCTCGATGTTGACGCGGGCGCCCTGCCGCGGGTGTTCCTCGAGCATCTCCCGGGACGACAGCGCCGCCAGGTGGAACACCACGTCCACGTCCGTCGGCAGGTCGTCGTCGAGGACGTCGGCCTCGACGAACTCCACGTCGTCGGCGAGGTTCTCGTGGGTGCCCAGGTACTCGTTGTCCAGCGCGATCACGTCGTTGCCGTCGGCCGCGAGCGTGTTCGCGAGGTTCGACCCGATGAACCCCGCCCCCCCGGTGACGAGCACGCGTGCGTCGTTCATATCGCACGTCTCCCGGCCGGAGACAAAGACGTACCGGTCCGCGGGGCCCTCCTGTCGCCGCGCGGGCAGGCGGGTCCGGACTGTGGGATCCACCACCGCGCGTCTCCCGGGTCCGTGGTTTTAAGCGGGTTCCCGGAAAACCGTGAACAAATGTCGTCCATCGAGCTCACCGACAGCCAGCGGAAGATACTGAACGAACTGGTGAACCTCTACCGCGAGGAGGAGGACGCGGTGAAGGGCGAGACCATCGCCGAGGCCGTCGGCCGCAACGCGGGCACGATCCGCAACCAGATGCAGAGTCTGAAGGCGCTCCAGCTGGTCGAGGGGGTACCGGGGCCGAAGGGGGGCTACAAGCCGACCGCGAACGCCTTCGAGGCGCTCGACCTCCAGAGCCTCGACGAGCCGGCGTCGACGCCGCTGTTCCACAACGACGAGCGCCTCGACAACGTGAACGTCCAGGAGATCAACCTCACGTCGGTCCACCACCCCGAGCTGTGTCGCGCCGAGATCCACCTGCAGGGGTCGGTCCGCGACTTCCACGAGGGCGACGCCGTCACCGTCGGCCCGACGCCCCTCTCGAAGCTGGTGATCGACGGCACCGTCGACGGGAAAGACGACACCGCCTCCGTCCTCATCCTCAAGATCGACGGGATGAAGGCGCCGGCCGAGCCGCCCGAGCACTAAGCCGCCGCGTCGGGTCGCGGTTCGGCCCGCCACGTCGGAACCGATGCGTCGCGTGCCGCGTGCTTCTGCGAGCGAACCGCGCCCGAACGGCGAGCGACCGCCGGGTCGACTGGGCCGTCGCTACGGAGACATCGCGAGCGGCGACGGTGTGGAGAAGTGGACGGCGATCGGTCGCGGCCGCGCCGCGCGGCGGGTTACGCGGCCGCGGTCACATGTCGCTCCAGGCGTTGAGCGCGCGCCCGTACCCGGAGACGTCGGCGATCCAGCGGCTCGCCACGGCCTTCTTCAGCGCCTTCGCGGCCGGCCCGCCGAAGGTGTTCGGCAGGACCGAGAACCCCGGCACCTGCACGTCGTGGGCGACGGCCTCCTCGCCGACGGAGATGAGCGTCCCCTTGTCCTCGTGTTGCCACGACTTGAGCGGGGCGCCGCGGACGGCGCGCGCGAGGTTCTCGCCGGCGACCTCGGCGGCCTGCCAGGCGGCCTGCGCGGTCGGCGGGGCGAACTCCTCGTCTCCCTGGTCGACGAGTGCGGTGTCGCCGATGGCGAACACGTTGTCGTCGCTCGTCTCGAACGTCGACTCCGCGTACACGCGGTTCGAACGGTCGTCGGCGTCGAGGTGGAACTCCTCGACCTCCGGCTGCCCCGTGATGCCGCCCGTCCACAGCAGCACGTCGTAGTCCATCACGAGGTCGTCGGAGAAGTCGATCTCATCCTCGGCGGGCGCGTCGCCCTCGCCGTCCTCGCCGTAGTACTCCTCCTCGGCGCCGCCGAGGTAGACGGCGTTCTCGTCGACCTTCGAGATGAACTCGCCGGTGGAGACGCCGATGTCCTTGTCGTCGAGGCGCTTGCGGATCGCGCCCTGCACCTCGGGGTCGTTGTTCGGGAACACCGAGTCGAGCCCCTCGACGAGTTCGATCTCGATGGGGGCCTTGTTGTCGTCGCGGAACTCCGCGATCTCGCCGGCCGACTGGATGCCGGAGAGGCCGGCGCCGCCGACGAGCACCTTCGCGGGGTCGGTCGTGGTCGCGTCCTGCCCGGCGGTCTTGACCGCCTGGTGGATCTCGCGGGCGTCGTCGAGGCTCTTGAGCGTGAGCGCGTGCTCGCGCAGCCCCGGGATGCCGAAGAACGCGGTCGCCGAGCCGACGCCCACGAGGAGGTAGTCGTAGTCGATCGCCTCGCCGCCGCGCGTGTGGACGACCTGCTCGTCGGTGTCGACCTCGACGACGCGACCCTTCACGAACTGCGTGTCGTCGCCTTTGATCTCGTCGACCGGGATGGCGACCTTCGACTCCACCGCGGGCTTGCGGATGACGCGGTGCGACTCGTGGAGGACGAGGTGGTACTCGTGGTCGGAGACCCACGTCAGCTCTGCCTCGCCCGGTTCGATGGCGTCCTCGAACGCTTTCACCGTCCCGGCACCGGCGTACCCGGCCCCGACGACGACGACCTGCTGGCTCATGGGTTCGCCTTCCGAGGGGGAGGATAAAGGCGTGTTGAAACCGCCAGCAACCGACGCGTCCGGAGGCGCAGCCGGCCGATCCGTTCGGGACGGATCCGTGTCGGTCGCGACCCGTCGGCGCCCGTCACCGGGCGCGGCGACGGCCGGCGACTACTCCAGCGACAGGCCGGCGTGCCAGCGGTCGACGCCCGCCTCGCGCTTCACCTCGTCCATCCGGGCGAGCAACGCGGCCGCGAGGCTCGCACACTCGGCGGCGCGCGACTCGCCCTCGGTGCGGAACTCCCCGGTGACGCGGTTGGCGTACACCGTGCAGACGGCGCCGGCGCGCAGGCCGTACACGTTCGCGACGGTGGTGATCGCGGCCGCCTCCATCTCGATGTTCTTGACGTTCGCCTCGCGCAACTCGTCGACGAGGTCGTCGGCGCCGGCGGCGCGGAAGCCCTCGAACCCCGGGCGGCCCTGCCCGGCGTAGAAGGAGTCGGCGGACATGGTGATCCCGACGTGGTAGTCGTAGCCGAGGCGTTCGGCGGCGGCGACGAGCGCGGAGATGACCTCGTGGTCGGCGGCGGCCGGGTAGTCCTCGCGGACGTACTCCTTGCTCGTCCCCTCCTGCCGGACGGCGCCGGCGGTGATGACGAGGTCGCCGATGTCCATCTCCGGCTGGATGGCGCCGCAGGAGCCGACGCGGATGAAGGTGTCAGCGCCCGCACGGGCGAGCTCCTCGACGGCGATGGCGGCCGAGGGGGAGCCGATCCCGGTGGAGGTGACCGACAGGGGCTCGCCGTCGTACGTGCCCGTCGCGGTGCGGTACTCGCGGTGGTACGCCTTCTCCTCGTGGTCGTCCCACAGCGCGGTCACCTTGTCGACGCGCTCGGGGTTGCCGGGGAGGAGGACGGTGTCGGCCACGTCGTCGGGCCCGACTTCGATGTGGTACTGGACCTCCGCGTTCGGGTCCTCGCTGTCGTCGCTGGGGCCGTGGTCGCTCATGTCCCGGAGCTACTGGAAGCCGCCTTGTAGTTCGCTCGTTTCTCCGAGGCGACCGACGTCGTCGAAGCGGCCGGGGCGTCCACGTGTGTACCGCGCGGGCGGTGCAGGTCGAACGCGGACCCCCACCACGCGGACGGTCAACCGTGCGCAGCCGGCTCCACCGCCGTACCGCCCCGAGCACGCGACGGCGTGTGATCCGGCGGGCGAAGCGTCGCCGGGAACTAAGCCTCCCTCGTGCGTCGGTCCCGAGGTGACACCGCCCGTCGACCCCGGCCTCGACTACGTCAACCCCGCGGCGGCCTACGGCTTCGACGCGAGCTACCGGAGCGCCCCGCCCAACTGGGACATCGGCCGCCCGCAGCGCGCGTTCGTCCACCTCGCGGAGGCCGGCCGCGTCGGCCGACGGGTGATCGAGGTCGGCTGCGGCACGGGCGAGCTGTCGCTGTTCCTCGCGCGCCGCGGGCACGAGGTGCTCGGCGTCGACGTGGCGCCGTCGGCGATCCGGCAGGCGCGCGAGAAGGCGCGGTGGCGACGCGTCCCGGCGCAGTTCCTCGTGTGGGACGCGCTCCGCCTCGGCGACCTCGGCCTCCGGGCGGACACGGTGGTCGACTCGGCGATGCTCCACTGTCTGGGCCCGCGCGAGCGACGGCGCGCCGTCGAGTCGATCCGGCGGACGCTCCGGCCCGGCGGAGACTACTTCCTCCTGTGTGACGCCCGCGCGGACGACGTCGCCGCGACGTGGGCGTCGCTGTCGCGCGCGGAGCTCCGGGAGCTGTTCGCGGCCGAACGGGGCTGGCGGCTCTCGTTCGTCCTCGACACGGCGTTCGAGCGCCGCGGGTCGCGGAACCCGGCGTTCCTCGTCGGCGCGCGGCGGGTCGAGTAGCGCCGTCGACCGCGGCGAGTGCGCGGGGGCCTACCGCTGTCGGCGGCGCTCCTCGGCGTCGGTCAGCGTCTGGAGACTGATCGTCTCCGGGATGAGCTCCCCGAGGGTGTACGTCGACACCGCGTCGCCCTCGTCGCAGACGACCTCGAGGTCGGCGTCGCAGAACTCCGCGAGCGTCTGCCGGCACATTCCACAGGGGGTGACGCCGTCGCGGGCGTCGGAGGCGACGGCGAGGCGGTCGAACTCGGTGTACCCCCGCTTGACGGCCTCGGCGACGGCGACCTCCTCGGCGTGCAGGGAGTTGGAGTAGTTCGCGTTCTCGATGTTACAGCCCACGAAGACGGTGCCGTCGGCCGCGCGGAGGGCGGCGCCGACGGGGTACTCGGAGTAGGGGACGTACGCGTCGGCGAACGCCTCGCGGGCGGCCGCGACCAGCGGGTCGTCGCCGGGGGCGGCCGGCGCGGCGGAGTCGTCGGTCATACCGCGACCGACCGCGGCCGCACACTTAATCGTGGGCCGTCCCGGCCGACGGCCCGCCGGCGACGCGCCGGGGGCCCGCGATCCGCCCCCGACAGCGCCTTGTGGGTCGCGGTCCTACCCGCGGTCGTGAGCGACCGAGCGACGGCCGACGACGACGCCGGCGGCGAGCGCCTGATCGAGGGGGAGGCGGAGGCCGTCGAGGCGTCGGGCCGGCCGTACCTCGCCGGCGCGGCGGCCGTGGTGACGCTGTTCGCGGCCGCGGCGGGCTACGTCGTCGCCGCCAACAACGCCGTGCCCGCGGTGACCGTGTTCGGGGCCGTCACGCTCCCGGGGTCGCCGGCGGCGATGGCGCTGTACGGCGCCGTGTTGTCGCTGCTCGTCGTCGGCACGCTGTTCGGCCTCGTGACCGTCGCCTCCCGGTTCGACGACGACGCCGTGAACTGAGTCTACCCGCCGCCCGGCCGACCGGCTGACCAGTCGACCGCCGGGCCGGCGCCGTGCCCGGTCGCGCCCGAGCGGGCCCCTTTTGTGGCCGCGGCTCCGACTTCGGGTATGGCGACGAGCGCCCGCGACGGCGGCGAGTCGGGAGAGTTCGCGGCCGAGGAGGCCGAGGACGACGAGTCCGGGCGGAGCCGGTTCTGGGCGGTCGTGGCGGTGTTGCCGTTCCTCGCGATCGGGCTCGGCGACGTGGTGCTGCTGCTGTTCTGGGGGATCGACCCGCTGTGGGGGTTCGCGATCCTCCCGCCGATCCTGTTCTGTTCGGTGCTGGCGTACCTCGTATTCTCGACGGACTTCCTCGAGGGGCGGACCTGACGGGGGAGCGTCGGGGGCCGGCGAAGCGGCCCGCCTACCGGCCGGTGTCGTACTTGTAGGTCGCCTCCTCGGGGTCGATGCCGAAGTCCTCGGCCGTCTCCTCGACCGACGGCTCGGCGGCGTCGCCCTCGGCGGTCGCGTGCTTGAACCGCTCGCGGAGCCGGTCGGGCATCGCGAACTCGCCGCGGTCGAGCCGCATGGCGGCGACCGTCCCGTCGCTGTCGCCGCGCACCACGTCGAGTCGGCCGGCGAGCGCGTCGGGCACCTCGTCGGCGTCGAGGGCCGCGAACCCGAACTGTTCGAGGTACGACGCCGCCGGGGTGAAACAGTAGATCTCGTCGAAGCCGTCGTCGCCGGCAGACTCGACGAGCCGCTCGACGACGTGTGCGCCGACGCCCTGCCCGCGCCACGACTCCAGCACGCCGATGCCGGTCAACTCGACGAAGTCGCCGTCGTCGGTCTTGTGGATCCGCAGGCGGCCGAACCCCGCGCGGGTGTTCGACCCCTCCTCGACCGCGATGACGTAGTCCCGCGACCGGAACGACCGCTCGTCGAGGCCCATCTCCTCGATGCGGTCGAGCAGCCACGCCTCGTCACGGTTCTTGGCGTCGCGGACGTACATAGCGAGCGGTACGTGGCCCCGGGAGTTACCGTTTGTGGGGGGACACGTCCCCGGCGGCGGGCCGCCGGGTGCCGACTACCGCGCCGTCCACCCGCCGTCCACGCTCAGGCACGCGCCGGTGACGTAGCTGGCGGCGTCGCTCGCGAGGAACACGACCGGGCCGGCGACCTCCGCGGGCTCGGCGAACCGGGCCAGCGGCGTGCGGTCGCGGATCGACGCCAGCAGGCGCTCGTTCCCCTCGATGTCCGCCGTCAGGTCGGTGAGCACGTAGCCGGGGGCGACGGCGTTGACGCGCACGTCCGGCGCCCAGTCGAGCGCCATCGACTTCGTGATCCCGACGAGCCCGTGTTTCGAGGCGACGTACGGGTGCTGGCGCGGGAGGCCGACGAGGCCGCCGACGGAGGCGACGTTGACCAGCGCGCCGCCGTCGCTCGCGCGGAGGCTCGCGGCGGCCGCGCGTGCACACCGGAGCGCGCCGCGGAGGTTCACGTCCAGCACGGTCGCCTCGGCGGCCTCGGTCGTCGCCTCCGGCGGCCCGAGCGCGCCGTCGGGGTTGACGCCGGCGTTGTTGACGACGACGCCGACGCCGCCGAACGCGGCCTCGACGGCCGCGAACAGGTCGGTCACGTCGTCCGCGTCGGTCACGTCCGTCGGGTGCGCGAGCGAGTCGACGCCGCGGGCCTCGACGGCGTCGACGGCGGCCGCGACGTCCTCGGGGTCCGGCTCGTCGGCACCACGTCGGCGCCGGCGTTGGCGAGGCCGAGCGCGACGGCGCGGCCGATGCCGCGGGTGCCGCCGGTGACGACGGCGACGCGGCCGGTCAGGTCGAACGCGCTGTCCGGGTCGAACTCGTCGCCGTCGGCGGGAGCCATACCGGCGGTGCGCGGCAGTCGTGTAAAACTACTTGCCCTCCCCGCAAAAACGGCCGGACATGAGCGAGGATCCGGCCCCGACGGTCGACACCGACACCGTGGTCCACCGACCCGACGAGGCGGTCGCCGAGGCGACGAACGTCCGGGCGTTCGAGCGGGCGTACGACGTCGACGGCTACGAGGAACTGATCGAGCGCACGACGACCGACGTCGAAGGGGAGCCGGCCTCCGGCGTCGACTGGTTCTGGGACGAACTCGTCGACTACCTCGGGATCGAGTTCTACGAGCCGTACGACGCCGTCCGCGACGACACGGACGGCCCGCAGTTCACCGACTGGTACCCCGGCGGCGAGATCAACCTCGCGCACAACGTGCTCGACCGCCACGCCGCCGGCGACGCCCGCGACGACGTGGCGTGCGTCTGGGAGGGCGAACCCGGCGACACGCGCGAGGTGACGTTCGGCGACCTCCGCGCGCAGACCGACCGCGTCGCCAACTACCTCGAGTCGGTCGGCGTCGAGACAGGCGACACGGTCGGGCTCTACATGCCGATGGTGCCGGAGGTGATGAGCATCCTGTACGGCTGTTTCAAGGTCGGCGCGATCGCGGTCCCCATCTTCTCCGGGTTCGGCGTCGACGCGACCGCGACGCGCATCGACGACTCCGGCTGTGCGGTGCTGTTCACCGCGGACGGCTTCCACCGCCGCGGGAGCGAGGTGACGCTGAAGGACGCCGCCGACGAGGCCATCGAAGAGGTGGGCCACGTCGAGGACGTGGTCGTGTACGACCGACTCGGGGGCAGCGACCCGTCGAGCGACGTCGACGTGCCGTGGACCGAGGGCCGCGACGAGTGGTGGGCCGACGCGGTCGCCCCGCGGGCGGCCGAGTACGAGACGAAGTCGCTCCCCAGCGATCAGGAGTCGATGCTCCTGTACTCCTCGGGGACGACGGGCACGCCGAAGGGCATCGTCCACACCCACGCCGGCGTCCAGCTACAGTGCGCTAAAGAGATCCACTTCGGCTTCGACCAGCGGCCCGGCGACGTGTTCTGGTGGGTGTCGGACATCGGCTGGATGATGGGGCCGTGGACGCTGATCGGGAACCACACGTTCGGCGGGACGGTGCTCATGTACGAGGGGGCGCCCGACCACCCCGGACCCGACCGCTTCTGGGAGATGATCGACCGCCACGACGTGACGCAGTTCGGCATCTCCCCGACCGCGATCCGCGCGCTCCGGAAGTACGGCGACGACCACGTCGAGGGCCACGACCTCTCCAGCCTCCGCATCCTCGGGTCGACCGGGGAGCCGTGGGACCCCGAGAGCTGGCTGTGGTTCTACGAGCACGTCGGCGGCGGCGAGGCGCCCATCGTCAACATCTCCGGCGGCACGGAGATCTGCGGCTGCTTCCTCATGCCGATGCCCGACCAGCCGCTCAAGCCGTGCACGCTCGGCGGGCCCGGACTCGGCATGGCCATCGACATCGTCGACGAGGACGGCGACAGCATCGCCGACACCCACGAGCGCGGCTACCTCGTCGCGCGCGACTCCTGTCCGAGCATGACCAAGAGCCTCTGGTCGGGCGACGAGCGCTACCTGGAGGAGTACTGGTCGACGTTCACCGACCCGCCGCTGTGGAACCACGGCGACTGGGCCCAGAAGGACGCGGACGGCTTCTGGTTCCTCCACGGCCGCGCCGACGACACGCTCAACGTCGCCGGCCGGAAGGTCGGCCCCGCCGAGATCGAGGGCGTTCTCATCGACCACGACGCGGTGAACCAGGCCGCGGCCGTCGGCGTCGACGACGACACCACCGGGACGGCGGTCGTCGCGTACGTCGTCCTCGAACCGGGCGTCGAGCCGAGCGACGAGCTGAAGGCGGACCTGCGCGCGCTCGTGGGCGCGGAGCACGGCAAGCCGTTCCGACCCCGCGAGATCCTGTTCGTCGACGCGTTCCCCAAGACGCAGTCGGGGAAGATCATCCGCCGCGCCATCGCCTCCGTGTACGAGGGCGAGGACCCGGGCGACCTCTCGTCGATGGAGAACCCCGAGGCGCTGGAGGCGTTGCGGGAGGCGCGCTAGAGCGACACCGCGTCCACCGAGAGCGTCCGCTCTTCCGCCGCAGTCCCGTCCGTCCCCACCACCGCCGCCGTCGCGTCGAGCGGCGCGTCGCCCTCCGGGAGCGCGACCGCCCCGCCGACGAGCAGCGGCGCGAGCACGCCCGCGGCGACCGTCCGGGGGTCGGTCAGGGGTGCCCGCACCGCGACGCGGGAGTCGGCGTCCAGTTCGAGGGTGGCGGCCGCGTCGCGGGCGCCGTCGAGGAGTTCGGCGTGCGAGTACGTCCGGTCGGCGTCCGGATCGCGCAGGACGGGGTCCGCGGGGTCGTGGAACGTCGGCGGGAACGCGGGGTTCTCGCTCCACACCTCCTGCTCCCAGTGGGTCGTCTCCGGGCGCTCGGGGTCGCCGCCGAAGCAGATCAGCTTGGAGCCGCCGGGGAGGTCGAACTCGCCCTCGCGGGCGACGGGGACGACGACGCCGCGCGCGTCGCACCCGCGAGGGGGTCGGCGTCGAACTCGGTGACGGCGCCGAGCAGGGCGGCGCCGAGGAACGTGAGCACCGGCTCCGGGAGCGGCGTGGGGTCGACGACGAGCCGGTCGCCCTCGCGGACGCCGCGGTGGCTGAGGACGTTGCCGACCTTGTACGCGGTGTTACACAGGTCGAAGTAGCTGTACGTGCGGTCCAACTCGGCGGCGTGGAGCGCGAGGCGCTCGCTGCGGCGCTCGCGGGCGACGAGGTCGCCGACGAGCGCGAGGTCGGCGGGGTCCGCGTCGATGGGCATACGCCGGGTTCGGGCGCGACCCTCAAGAGCGCCGCGGCACCGACGGGCCGTGCCGCGCGGTCGCCGACGCCCGGATCTATTCCGACACGCGGACACGTCCCCGGCGATGACGACCCTCCACGGACTCCGACGGCGGGCGCTGCCCGCGTCGGTCGCCCTCTACGCCGCGTCGGTGGTCGCTCCCGCGACGACGCTGCTGCCCGGCGTCCCTCCGGACCCGGCGCTGGCGCTCGGCGTCGCCGCGGGGGTCGCCGCCGTCGCGTTCGCGGGCGCGACCGCCGTCGACGACCTCGCGGCCGGACTCTCGTCGGTGTCGACCCCCGCCGCCCTCGGGGGGCGCTGCTCTCCGGGCTCGGGTGGCTGGCGGTGGCGCTCGGCGCGACCGCTCCCGGGACGCCGGCCGCGTGGGTCGCCCTCGCCGGCGTGGCGTCGTGTCTCCCGGCGATGGCCGCGCTGTGGCTCGCGGAGACGGAGACGAGTCGCCGGCGGATCGACGACGCGACGGTCCACGTCCGCTTCGGCGGCGACGGGCCCGGTCGCACCGCGCTGGCGGGCGCGGCCGTCGCGGCCATCGGCGCCGTCGGGCTCGCGGCCGCCGGCCTGTTCGACCTGTTCGGCGACGGCGTGGGGACCGCGCTGTTCACGTCGGTCGCGACGCTCGTCACCGCCGGGAGTACGGTGCTGTCGGCCGCGGGCGACGACGAGGGCGGAAACGAGGACGACCGAGACGCCGACGGGACCGACGCCGACGACGCCCCGCGGGCGGCCGTCACCGACGCGGGGGTCCGGATCGGCGAGCGGTTCCACGGCTGGGAGACGCTGGAGGGGTACCGGGTCACGGACGAGGAGGTCGAGATCCGACGCGACACGTGGCTCCACCCGACGCTGTCGTTCGAGCGCGACGACCCCGACGACGTGGCGGCCGTGGTCGACGCGCTCGGGCGGCACCTCCCCCGCGTCGACGACGAGGGGCGCGTCGAGACGGCGGCGGCGCCCGGCCACGGGCGGGGGCTCCGCGACGCGGCCGAGGCGACGGGCGGGGAGCGCGAGTCGGCGGCCGGGCGGGAGCGGGAACGAGCCGAGTGATCCGGCCGGCTACAGCTCCAGCCCGCGGATCGCGACGCCGTCGCCTTCGGCGACCGCGCCGACGACGCGGCCGTCCGTCTCGTCGGCCAACGCCTCCGCGCGGTCGGGGTCGACGGCCGCGACGAAGCCGGTCCCCATGTTGAAGGTGCGGTGCATCTCCTCGTCGCTCACGTTGCCCTCCGCCCGCACGAACTCGAAGACGGGCTGGACCGGCCACGGGTCGGTCACCTCGTAGCGGTTGTCGCCGAGGCGTTCGAGGTTGGTCCACCCGCCGCCGGTGACGTGGGCGGCGCCGCGGACGCCGTACTCGCGCATCGGCGCCAGCAGGTCGGCGTAGATGCGCGTCGGCTCGAGGAGGGCCTCGCCGACCGTGTCGTACCCCTCGAACGGGCAGTCGTCAGTGTACTCGTGGGTCCGGGTGACGGCCTCGCGGGCGAGCGTGAGCCCGTTGGAGTGGATGCCCGAGGAGGCCCAGCCGACGAGCGCGTCGCCCGGTTCGGCGTGGCCGTCGAACACGGCGTCCTTGGCGACGAGACCCGCGCAGGTGCCCGCCAGATCGAGTCCCTTGATCACCTCGGGCATCACCGCCGTCTCGCCGCCGACGAGGGCGACGCCGGCGCGCTCGGCGCCCTCGCGCAGGCCCGCGCCGACCTGCTCGGAGAACGTCTCGTCGGGTTCGTCGACCGCGAGGTAGTCGACGAAGGCGACGGGGTCGACGCCGGCGGCGACGAGGTCGTTCGCGTTCATCGCGATGCAGTCGATGCCGACCGTCGAGTAGTCGCCGAGCGCCTCCGCGACGAGCAGTTTCGTGCCGACGCCGTCGGTCGCGAGCGCGAGGTAGCGGTCGCCGATGTCGAGCAGGCCGGCGTAGTCGCTCCCCTCGGCGCCGGCGTCGCCGACGGCCGAGACGAGCGCCGCCGTCGCCGCCTCGCTGGCGTCGATGTCGACGCCGGCGTCGGCGTACGTCAGTCCCTCCTCGGCTTCCTCGGCGTCCCCGTCGTCCCCCGCGGCGTCGTCGGTCATGCTCGTGAGGGGTTCGGGCGGGAGCAAAAGCGCACCGACAGCGCGGCCGACCGAAGGGAGGCCGCGGGAAGACGGCGGCGAGGTCTCCGGGCCGAGCCGCCCACGGACGCGGGGGGCAGCGGACTGAAGGGAGGCCGCGGGAAGACGGCGGCGAGGTCTCCGGGCCGAGCCGCCCACGGACGCGGGGGCAGCGGACTGAAGGGAGGCCGCGGGAAGACGGCGGCGAGGTCTCCGGGCCGAGCCGCCCACGGACGCGGGGGGCAGCGGACTGAAGGGAGGCCGCGGGAAGACGGCGGCGAGGTCCCCGGGCCGAGCCGCCCACGACCGTGCGGGGACAGCGGACCGGCGGGAGGCCGCGGGCGTGCGACGGCCGCGACCCTCAAAACAGCCTGACGACGAACACGACCGCGAAGCCGGCCGCCAGCACCGCGCTCGGGAGGAACGCGGCGAGCCACACCGCGGTCGACCACTCGCGGACGGTCGCGCCGTCGAGCGGGCCGAACGGGATGAGGTTGAACGCCGCCAGCAGGAGGTTCACCGCGACGCCGTACGTGCCGACCGTGAGCGCGGCGCCCGAGAACCCGAGCAGGCCGACGACGAACAGCGGGGCGAACACGGCCGCGAGCGCGAGGTTGACCACCGGGCCGGCGAGCGCGATGAGCCCGTTCTGCCGCTTCGTGATCCGGCCGGCGTGGTGGACCGCGCCGGGCGCGGCGAACAGGAACCCCGCCGTCGCCGCGACGACCGCGAGGAACAGCATCCCGTAGTCCGCGCGGAAGGCGGCGCGCTGGCCGTAGCGGACGGCGACGACCTTGTGCGCGAGTTCGTGCAGCAGGAACGCCACCCCGGCGGTGACGAGGCTGACGAGGAACAGCCCGCCGAGCGTGCCGTACGCGCCCAGCGAGAGGTTCCGGACGACCGTGTTGCCGCCGCCGGCGAAGAAGACGGTGAACGCGACCGACAGCGCCACCCACGCGACGCCGAAGTCGCGGAGTTCGCGCGTCGAGAAGGTGAGCCGTCGCGCGGCGGCGGCGTAGCCGGTCGCCGTGCCGCCGTCGGCGCGGGCGTCGCCCCGGCTCACGCGACGGCCCCCCAGATGATCCGGGCGGACTCGCGGGCGCCCTCGATCATCAGCTCCGTGATGCTCGGCTCCAGCGACTGCGCGAACGCCGGCACGACGTACGTCGCGAACAGCACCGACGCGATCAGGCTCCCGACGTTCGTCGCCGCGACGACGACGATGAGCCGGAACAGCGGCACGTCGAGCATGTCCGAGACGATCGCCCGGATCGGCCGCGTCTCGTCGGACAGCAGCTCGTTCAGCGTGCCGATATCGGAGACGTTCACCGTGAGGTGACGCAGCTCCATGTAGCCGGTGAACCACCCCGGCGCGAGCAGGGGGGTTCACGGAGGTCATCCACGCGACGGCGCCGCCGACGCCGGCCGAGCGCCACCGCGCGCCCGCGAGCTTCGCGAGGCCGGCGGCGAACACGCCGTTGATCAGGAACCACGCGGCGAACAGCGTGAGCAGCTGTTCGTTGCGGACGCCAGCCATCGCCAAGAGGACGAAGAAGGCGATGAACGCCGCCGAGATGCCGAAGGCGGCGAGCTTCCCCCACGGGACGCCGCCGGACTTCGCGGCGCCGACGAGCGACTCCATCGGGGGGGAGCGTCTCCGGCGCCTCGAGGTACGACTCGATGCCCGCGCGGTGGCCCGCGCCGACGACCGCCACCACGTCGTACCCCTCGTTGCGGAGGCCGACCAACTGGTGGGCGATGTACGCGTCGCGCTCGTCGATGAGCGCCTCCGCGCCGCCCGGCGAGAACTGGCGGAACTCCTCCATCATCGCCGTCACGACGTCCGCGTCGGTGAGTTCGTCCGGGTCGAACTCCTCGAACTCCTCGTCGGCGGCGGGGGCGATCCCCAGCGCGCCGATGGCCAGCGCCGCGACGGCGCCGACGCCGAGGCCGGCCGCGAGCCCGAGCGTCAGGCTCCCGACCGCGGTGAGGACGGTGCCCGACAGGAGGCCCGCGACTGGCGCGACGCCGACGCCGGTGACCACGACCGCCCCCGCGACCGCGACGGCGACGACCGCGCCGACGCCGAGGGTCGTCACGCCGCCCGGCGCGTCCGCATCGGCGTCGCCGCCGAGCGAGGCGGCGGCGGCGCGGTACCCGAGGTAGCCGGCGAGCGCCCCGGCGAGCGCGCCGACGCCGACACGCGTCAGGACGGCGCCGGTGATGCCGACGGCGCCGCCGAACAGGCCGATCGCCGGCCCCAGCAGGAGGCCGACGACGAGCCCGAAGGTGACGCCGGCGACCCGCGGGTCGGTGATCCCGAACGCGAGCGCGCCGACCATGCGGAGCTTCTCGACGACCGAGAGGCGGGCCCAGAACCGCTGGATCGTCGTCTGGATGTCGCGGTCGACGAGGGCGACGGAGATGCCGAGCTCCTCGGCGGTGTCGACGGCCGCCAGCAGCTCCGCGCCCGGGTCGATGTCGAAGCGCTCGCCCATCCGCGTCTGGACGTACGACAGCATCCAGTACGCGAGGAACTGGAAGACGGTGTTCCCCTTCAGCAGGTCGCCGGGGTCGAGGTCGTCCGGCGTCTCGCCTCTCATCTGCCGGTAGCGCCCCTCGTCGAGTTCGACGGCGACGATGTCCGGGCGCGCCTCGGCGACGGTTTCCTCCACCTCGCGGACGGACGCCTCCGAGACGTGGGCGGTGCCGACGACCCGGACGCTCCCCTCGCCGCGCTCGTTGGAGGGCTGTGGCGTGGTGCCGGGGGCGGGACCGCCGGTGGCGTCGCCGGCGGGCGCGCCGTCGTCGCCCGCGGCGGCCGCGGGACCGTCGACCCCGTCGGGGTCGCGGCTCACGGGTGTTCACCCGCGTGCGACTCGGTTCCGTAACTCATTGGCGCCGTCTTTCCGGCCGGCCGGTATACGCCTGTCGGAGTCCCACGCCGCCGACACGACGGGGCGTGGGCCCGAGCGCCGACGGCGTCGGCGAGGGGGGCGCCGCGGTAGGTATTCATGCCCGGACCGCGTGGGTCGCGTATGGACCACGAGGCCGAAGTCGCCGGCATCGGGGTGGGGGCGGGGCCGAACGGCGAGGAGGTGCCCGCGGTCGTCCTCCGGGCGCGCGGGGAGTACCTGCCGATCTTCGTCACGGCCGACCAGGCGCGGTCGATCCGCGGCGGGCTCGCGGGCGAGGCGTTCGACCGCCCGCTCACCCACGACCTGCTCGTCGAGATGGTGACGGAGTTCGGCGGCGCGGTCGACTCCGTCCGGATCGACGACCTCGCGGACGGCACGTTCTACGGGAAGCTCACCGCCGAGCGCTACGTGGACGGCCAGCCCGAACAGTTCACGTTCGACGCGCGCCCGAGCGACGCCATCGCGCTGGCGGTCCGGCTGGAGTGTCCGATCCGGATCAGCGACGACGTGATCGACGCCGCCGGCCAGCCGCCCGAGACGATCGAACTCGACGACGACGAGCCCGGCCGGTCGCCGTCGGACGGCCCCCGCGACACCGGCGGCTCCGGCTCCTCCGACACCGACGACGAGTACCGCTACCGCTGAGGCCCGCCCCGTTCAGGCGCCGTCGTCGACGCCGTCCGCTTCGACGTCGGCCGCCTCGACGCCCGCCGCCCCGTCGCCGTCCGCCTCGGCCTCGAGGGCCGCCGCGCGGTCGCGGAACACCGCCGCCAGTTCGCCGCGCTCGAACCCGTTGTCGACCGCCGACTCGACCACCTCGTCGAGCGCCTCGTTCAGGAGGGCGCTCGACGCGATCTCGCGGTTCGTTATCACGGCCGACGGTATCGGGAGGCACGACATAAGTACTCGGCCGATACCGCGACCGGCGGGGTTGATACCGGCGGCGACGGAACGGCCGGCCATGCGCGACACGCCGGATCCGGACGACCGGGACACCACGCTCGCGGCGTCCCACACGGAGATGACGGAGCTCATCCTCCCGAACGACACGAACAACCTCGGCCGGGCGCTGGGCGGGGCGGTGCTCCACTGGATGGACATCTGCGGGGCCATCGCGGCGATGCGGTTCGCCCGCCGCCAGTGCGTCACGGCGTCGCTCGACCACGTCGACTTCATCGCGCCCATCGACCTCGGGGAGGTCGCCGTCCTCGAGGCGTACGTGTTCAACACGGGGCGCACCAGCGTCGACGTGAAGGTGGACGTGCGCGCCGAGAACCCGAAGACCGGCGAGGAGCGCCGGACGACGACCTCGTTCCTCACCTTCGTCGCGCTCGACGAGGAGGGGACGCCGACGCCGGTGCCGGCCCTCGAGTGTCCGACCGCCGAGGAGACGGCGCTCCGCGAGGAGGCGACCGAGGAGCGCCGCGCGCAACTGCGCGACGTCGCCGACCGGCTCGAGTGAGGACGGACCGCCCGGCCGACGGGGCGCTCAGGCGGTCGGGTCGGGGCGCGCCCCGAGTTCGAACTCGACGGTCGTCTCGGCGCCGTCGCGGACGACCCTGAACGGGACCGTGTCGCCCGGCGACGTCTCCAGCGCGAGGTAGTTCGAGAGGTCCGCCTGCACCGCCACATCGGTGCCGCCGACGCCGACGACGACGTCGCCGCCGGTGGGGACCGACACGCCGTCGACGGTGGTCTCGCCGTCGGTACCCCGGAGGACGCCCGCCGCGGGCCCGCCGTCCATCACCTCGACGATGAGCACGCCGCCGACGTCGCCGAGGTCGTACGCCTCGGCGATGGTCGGCGACACCTCGATCAGCCGTACGCCCATGAACGAGTGTTCGTACTCGCCGGTGGCCGCGAGCGCGGGGACGACCCGCTTCGACAGCGCCGCCGAGACGCCGAACCCGAGGTTGTCGCCGCCGCCGCGGGCGGCGACCGCGGCGACGCCGCCGTCGTAGGTGACCAGCGGGCCGCCGGAGTTGCCGGGGTTGAGCGCGGCGTCGGTCTGCACCGAGTCGGCGACGGTGAAGTTGTTGGGCGCGGAGAGCACGCGGTCGACCCCGGAGACGATCCCGGTCGACGCGGAGCCGCTGAAGCCGTACGGCGACCCGATCGCCATCACCGGCGTCCCCACGGGCGGCTCGGGGTCGGTGTCGACCCACGACAGCGGCGTCGCGAACGCCGGCGTGCGCTCCGGGCGCAACACCGCGAGGTCGGAGTAGGCGTCGGTGCCGACGATCTCGGCGTCGCGCCAGGTGTTGTCCTGGAACCGGAGCCGGACGTCCCTCGCGCCCGCGACGACGTGCTGGTTCGTCACGACGTAGCCGTCGCCGGCGACGAACCCCGAGCCGCTCCCCTGTGGCCCGTTCGACCCGTAGTTGAGGATCCCGACGACCGAGTCGATCGTCGCGCGGTACACCTCGGTCTCGGTGCCGCTCGGGAGCTGGGCGGCCACCTCGGTGTCGTCGCCCGCGTCGGCCCCGGTCGAGGCGGCCGCGCTCGGCGCGCGCCCCGTCGAGCCGACCTGCACACAGCCGGCCGCGCCGGCAGCGCCGACGGCCGACAGGCCCGCGAGGAAGTCGCGTCGTGTTGGCATGACACACGTTTGGGCGCTCACTCGAATAACTCCGGCGCTCCGGGCGACGGCGTCGAACGGCGTCCAGCGGCGCTCCCCGGCGGCGCGGCGACGGCGCGGCGCTTCGGGGCTCCGGCAGGCATTTGCCCGCGCCGCGGCAACGACGACGCATGAGTCTGGACGCCGAGGTCCCCCCGCCGCCGACGCTCGCGACCGTCGACCCCAGTCAGTACGACGACACCGAGGTCGGGGGCGACGAGTACCACCGCGAGGAGCTGGAGGCGTTCCTGCGGGAGGGGGCGTGGGAGACGGCGTTCGAGCGCTGGGCGGCCGACGCCGACATCGACGCCGACGCGTGGCGCATCGCGGGCGAGCTCGACCTGTTCGCCGGCTTCGACTTCTTCTGGGACGACTTCGCCGACCGCGTGGGCTATCACGCGCCCGGCATCCCGGAGGACTGGAAGGAGCGCGACCTCCACCCCGACCTCGACAGTTGGGCGCAGGTGTCGGCGGTCAACGCCGCGCTCACCGAGTTCGGACAGGTCGTCTGTGAGGTGCTCAAAGCGGAGTACGTCGACTGGGAGAGCGAGTTCGAGGCGCCCGACGACCTCCCCGACTTCTGAGCCGCCACCGCCGGACGGCGCGGCGGTCCCCGCTCCCGTTGGGCGCCGGTAGCGATTTACCCGCGGAGTGACGAGTGCTACCTATGGTCACGGCAACCGAGCGGGACGAGATGACCTGGTACCGCTGTGACGCGTGCGGGCTGCTGCTCAGCGACCAGACGGACGCCGAGCAGCACGAGGAGCACTGCGACGCCGAGGACCCGTCGTACCTCCAGTGACGCCGGGATCCGGGGGTCGTTCGCCGGCGCCGACCGGCGCTCAGAAGCGGTCGTCCGCGAGCCGCTCGGCGTGGTCGCGCGACTCCGCGACGACCCACCGCACCTTCGCCGCGTCGCCGTACGCCAACTCCTCTTTCAGTTCGTCGCGCAGCACGCCCACGGCCCAGCCGAGCGACGCGCCGTCGGCGTCCCCCAACTCGTACACGCCGTAGCGGTCGGGCACGGCGCCGACGGTCGACCGGTCGAGGTCGCGCCACGGCTTGCGGAGGCTCATCTCACTCCCCCGCGCCGGGGTCGTCGCCGTCGCCCTCGGCGCCGGCCGCGACGAACTCGTAGCTGTCCTCGCCCCAGTCGTCCTCGACGAACGCGAACACGCGCCCGCCGGCGACCTCGGGGTCGGCCTCGATCTCGGTGCGCTGGCCGCCCGGGCGGCGCGCGACGACGCCCGGGAACAGCTCCTCCTCGGCGCCCTCGCCGAGGACGACGCGCCCGACGCCGGTCTGTTCGAGGATGTCGTCGTGGGTCTTCAGGTCGTTCACGTACACCAGCACGCCCTCGGTCTCCGTCGGGTCGGTGACGAGGACGTGCGTCTCCTTGCCGGGCGGCGTGGTGAGGGTGTCCTCGACCACCTGCGGGACGCCGTGGTAGAAGGTGACGCGGCCGTCGAGGTACTCGACCTCGACCCCCTCCTCCCGGAGGGCGACCGAGACGCTCGCGGGGGCGATGTCGTTGCGGTTGGGGGCGCTCATACCCCGACGTGGGGCGGCGGCGCCGATAAGCGCGGCGAGAGCGAGGCCGACGGAGCGACCGGAGGGAGCGACGGAGGCCTCGATCGACGGCGGCGAGGTCCGAAGGGCCGAGCCGCCCACGGTTGCGGGCGAGCGACCGGAGGGAGCGACGGAGGCCTCGATCGACGGCGGCGAGGTCCGAAGGGCCGAGCCGCCCACAGTTGCGGGTCGGCGACCGGAGGGAGCGACGGAGGCCTCGAACGGCGGCGGCGAGGTCCGAAGGGCCGAGCCGCCCACGGTTGCGGGCGAGCGACCGGAGGGAGCGACGGAGGCCTCGATCGACGGCGGCGAGGTCCGAAGGGCCGAGCCGCCCACGGTTGCGGGCGAGCGACCGGAGGGAGCGACGGAGGCCTCGAACGGCGGCGGCGAGGTCCGAAGGGCCGAGCCGCCCACAGTTGCGGGCGAGCGACCGAAGGAAGCGACCGAGGCCTCGACCGACGGCGGCGAGGTCCGAAGGGCCGAGCCGCCCGCAGTCGCGGGTCGGCGGTCGGCCGGACGGCCGGGCGACGGGGCGTCTCGCTTCCCCCTGTCTTTATCCGCCGGTGACACGCAGACGCGGCCATGTACGACAGGCGGGACGTGTTGGCGGGCACGGCCGGCGTGCTCGCGACGCTGACCGGCGGCTGTCTCGCCGACGGCTCGAACGTCCGCTACCCCTCGGGCGACGGCGCCGGTGTGACGGACGCCGCCGCGGCGGCCGGGGCCGACACGCCGGGGACGGCGGCGCCGCGCGGGGCGGCCGCGCCGGAGCCGTCGAACCCGGCGTTGGCGGACCGGACCCGCCGCGTCGCCGACGAGATCCGGTGGTTCGCCGTGACGTATCCGGCGGCGGTCGCCGCCTACCGCCGGGCGGTGGCCGGTCTCGCGAGCGCCGCGGGGGCGCTCGCGACGCGGTCGACCGTCGCCGTCGACGACGTGGAGGCGCTCCGCGACGCCGCCGCGGACCGGCTCGCCGCCGCCGACGACGCCGTCGGGGCCCACTTCCACGCCCCGACTCGACTGCGGGACCGGACCGCCCTCCACCTCGACGTGGCGCGGAAGTTCGCACGCCGGGGGGACCACGACCGGACGCGCGAGGAGCTCGGACGCCTCCGGGAGTTCGCCGCCGGGATGCGGACCGACCCCTACGTCGCGCGGGCGCTCTCCCGCGGCCCGATCCGGAACCGCGCGGTGGACCGCCTGCGCGGCGGCGAGCGCGACCCGGCGCGACCGATGCTGTTCCAACTCGCGTGGGTCGGCGACGACGGCCGTGACCGCGACGGCGACGACGAGGCCTCCGGGCCCGACACGGCGCCGTTCGACCGCGCCCCCGGGTTCCGGGCGTACGCGTTCGACCGGGCGACCGAGGACCCGGGGGAGTACCCGAACGTCGTGGAGCGGCCGGTGGGAGAGCGTCGGCTGCTCGCCCCCCCGCTGACCGACGCCGACCGCGGGGGCGTGGTCGACGCGTACCGCCCGACGTTCGTGCGCTCCGGGCGGGCGTCGACGCTCCTCGTCGGCGCACACCGGCTCGACCGGACGGACCGCCGGCGCGACTTCCCCGACCGCCGGCCGCGGACGCGCCCCGGGAACGCGGTGCTCGTGCAGCGGTACCGGGACGCGGCGACGGCCGCGCGGGCGCGGAGTCGGCTGCTCGACCGCGTCTCCCGGGAGGGGACGTACCCGCTCGGCGACGCGACGTGGGACCGGGTGTACTACGACCGCGGCGGCGACGTGACGTACGCGCTGGCGTGTCGGGCCGGCGAGCACCTGCTCGTGACGGGGGCCGACCGCACCGCGTGGGAGGAGCGCGTCGACTGGGGCGGGCTGCACGAGCGGACGTGGCTGGGGGTGCCTGACCGTGCGCGTCGCGGACCGCCGGGCGGTCGCGGTGGTCGCCGGGGGCTACGCGCTCGTCGGCGTCGGCCTCGCGCTCGTCGGCTTCGTCGGCGCCGACTGGGCGCGCGCGCAGTTCCTCGCCGACGCCGGCGGCGACGCCGCGAGGTTCGGCCCGACGTATCTCGCGCTCGCCGCGCAGGCGACCGCCACCGCCGGCCTCGTCGCGCTGGTCGCCGTCGCCGCCGTCGTCGGGACGGTCGCCGGGACGGGGTACGTCAGCCCGCGGCGGGCGGCGGGGTCGCCGGCGCCGCCGGCGTCGCGGGCGCCCTCCTCGCGGGCGTCGCGCTCCTCGTCGGCGTCGTCGGCGGGGCGGGCGGCGCCGGCGGCGGACAGGTGTTCTCGTTCGGACAGGCGGTCGGGCCGGCGGTCGTCGCGTCGCTGGCGGCCGGCGGTGTCGCCGCCGGGAGCGCCACGCTGGGCGCGGGGGTCGGCGAGTGACCCGCCGTCGCCCGTCGCGACGCGACCTGCTGGCCGCCGTCGCCGGCGCGGTCGCCGCGGCGACGGCCGGCTGTACCGACTCGTCGACGGTGTCGTACCCGGGCACGGGTACCGACGCGACGGCGACGACGGACACCGACGGGCCCCCGGCCGCGACGGCGACGGACACCGGCGGCGCGGCCGAGTCGACCGCGACGCCGACGCCCGCGGAGACCCCCACGCAGACCGCGACCGCGACGCCGACCCGGGCGCGCGCGCCGCCGCGGGGGTCGCTCCGCCTGCTCGACGCCGGCTTCGACGGGCCGGGCGCGTCCGGCGTCCGCCCGTACGCGCGGTTCCGCAACGTCGGCGACGTCACGTTCGGACTGGTGGAGCTCCGCTTCGACGTGTACTACACGCCGCTGGGCGGCGACGACGACGACCGCCGGCTCGTCGCCAGCGGCTACGGGAGCCGCGCGTTCGGCGACGAGGCCGGGTTCGCGCCGGGCGAGGAGCGGTCCGTGGGCGCCGACCTCCGCCTCGAGCGCGGGAGCGGCGTCGACGGGTCGACCGACCGGAAGCGGCTGGACGTGGCACACGCCTACCGCCGCGTCCGGTACCGCTGACCGGCGCCGCCGGGGCGGGCCGGGTCCCGCCGGACGATTGACGCGACCGCCAGCTTGAACCTCGGCGAACGCGCCCGTCGACCCATGGACGGACGCGCCGCCGCCCCCGGAGCAGGCACCGTCGTCAACGCCCTCGCGACGGGCCGCGGCTCCGCGTTCGCGCTGGACCTGGAGACGACCGCGACGGTGCGGCTCGACCCCGACGCCGACGCCGTCTCCGGCGCCATCGCGGGCGCCCCCGACGGCGACACGACGCTGATCGAGCGGTGCGTCGAGCGGTGCGTCGACCGGTACGGCACCGGCGAGGGCGGCACCGTCGAGACGGCCAGCGACGTGCCGACCGCGGCGGGACTGAAGAGTTCGAGCGCGGCCGCGAACGCGACCGTGCTGGCGACGCTGTCGGCGCTCGGGCTGGAGGCCGCGAACGACCCCGACGCGGACGTGTCGAAGACGGAGGCGTGTCGTGTCGGCGTGCGGGCCGCCCGCGACGCCGGCGTGACCGTCACCGGCGCGTTCGACGACGCCTCGGCGTCGATGCTCGGCGGCGTCACCGTCACCGACAACGCGGGCGACGAACTACTGGCCCACGAGGAGCCGTTCGCCTCGCACGCGCTGGTGTGGACGCCGCCCGAGCGCGCCTACTCGGCGGACGCCGACGCGGCCGCCTGCGAGCGCGTGGCGCCGATGGCCGAGCCGCGACCGAGCTGGCGCTCGACGGCGACTACGGCCGGGCGATGACCGTGAACGGGCTCGCCTTCTCGGCGGCGCTCGGCTTCCCGACCGACCCGGCGGTCGAGGCGATGGCCGACTGCGACGGCGTCTCGCTGTCGGGGACCGGCCCGAGCGTCGTCGCCGTCGGCGGCCGCGACGACCTCGCGGCGATCCGCGACCGGTGGGGCGGGCGCGACGGGGCGACCCGGCTCGTCGAGACGCGCCGCCGGGGGGCCCGGGTGCTGTGATCCGCGACACCGACACGAGGACGACACCATGAGCTACGAGGACACCGACGACACGGCGGCCGAACTGGAGGGCATGGGGCTGGACGAACTGCGCGAGGAGATCGCCGAGATCGACCGCGACCTCGTCGAGTTGATCGCCCGGCGGACGTACGTCGCCGACACCATCGCCGAGGTGAAGGCGCACAACGACCTGCCGACGACCGACGAGACCCAAGAACAGGCGGTGATGGACCGCGCCGGCGCCAACGCCGAGCGCTTCGAGGTGGACTCGAACCTCGTGAAGGCGATCTTCCGGCTGCTCATCGAGTTGAACAAAGTCGAGCAACGGGAGAGCCGCTGAGACGGCCCCGCGGGCGGCGGAACCGGCGCCGTCCCCTCAGCGGTCGTCGCGACCCCCGACGTCGATGCGGCCGCGGACCTCCCGTTTGGCGGGCGGACTGATCTCGACGTCCGCCGCCTCGAGCCGGCGTTTCACCGCCCGCGCGTACGCCGAGCGCACGGCGAACACCCGACTGCGGTCGGGGTCCTCGATCCAGTAGTGGGCGCTGATGCGGACGGCGTCCGGGCCGAGTTCGTCGACGTACACCGCCGGCGACGGCTCCGACAGCACGGCGTCGAGGTCGGCCGCCGCCGCCTCGAACAGCGCGACCGCCTCGTCCACGTCGGCGTCGTAGCCGACGGCGAACCGGTCGACGACGCGGTAGTTGCCGCGGCCGAACGGCCGCGTGATCGGCTCGTTCGTCAACACCGTGTTCGGGACCGTGACCAGTTCCCCGTTCGGAGTCGCCACCCTGGTGGCGCGCAGCGCGATGCTGCGCACGGTGCCCTCGCCGCCCGGCCAGCTGATGTAGTCGCCGACGTTGAACTCCGGGTCGAACACCAGCGCGGTGCCGCCGATGAGCGACCCGATGAGCTCCTGCCCGGCGACGCCGAGCGCCAGCGTCACCGCCCCGATGATGAGCGCCGAGCTCCCGAGCCCGCGACCGTAGCCGGCGACGCCGACGCCGACGACGACGCCGGCGACCACGAAGACCACCCGCACGTACAGCGAGACGGCGTCGCGCAGCCGCGGGTTGTTCCGGTTCCGCCGCCGGACGGCGCGTTTCACCGTCGGCTCGACGACCAGCCGACCGACGAACACCACCGCGAGGAAGCCGGCGAGGAACCAGGCGGCCCTGACGACCGCGGGGCCGTAGTCCGCGAGTTCGCCGGGGCCGACGCCCGGGGTCCCGGTCGCCGTCTGGAGGACGGCCGCCGTGGACGGGAGGCACGGACCTGCCGTCGCCGACCGGAGCGGGCCGCTCGCCATACCCGAGACGTACCCGGCGACGCGCATAGAGCGTTCCTCACGTCACAGGGGCGTTGCAACGCGGGTGGGTGCGCCGGCGCGGCCCGGAACGGCGCTCGGGCGCTCGCTTATCCCCTCACACGACGTTCCGTCGGCATGTCATCCGAACGCGCCGCGGTGCGGGAGACGGTCGCGGAACTGATCGAGGAAGCCGGCTCGTGGCCCCACGTGACGGTGGCCGACCACCGCTTCGGCGGGACGGAGTTCCGCGTCGGCCCCCGGGAGATCGGCCACGTCCACGAGTGGGGGATGCTCGACATCGCGTACCTCCGGGCGCTGCGCGACGTCCTGATCGACGAGGGCCACACCGGCGTCCACCACCTGCTGACGGAGTCCGGCTGGACGACCTACCGGATCGGCGCCGCCGCCGAGTACGACCACGCCCGGTGGCTGCTCCGGCTGTCGTACCTCTACCACGTCGGCGTGTTGCAGCGGACGCCCGCCGGCGCCGAGGAGCTCGCCGACGTCGACGTCGCGGCCGAACTCGACGGACTCGCGCCGAGCGAGGCGGTTCGGGCGGCGTTCGAGCGCCGTCGCGGGTGAGTCGGTCGTCGGCCCCGGCGACGATCCGGTCGGCGTCGGGGTGGTCGTCGAACGGCCGGAGCGACCGGACGAGCGCCCGGTGGCCGTGCACCGCCGAGTGCCGGTCGCAACGGCCGTAGAACACGGGGCGGCGCGCGAGGACGGCCGCCCCGTCGGCGCTCATCCAGTCGGTCCGCCCGGCGAGCAGGGGGCCGTCGGCCATCAGTACTCCCAGAGCCGCCGGATCCGGTCGGCGACGGCGGGGTGGGCGTCCCGAAGCGTCGCCACGTCCCGCTCGCCGTCCACGTTGACGACGTGGACCTCGCCGCGTTCGCCGCCGTACACGTCCTGGAAGTCGTACACGACGCCCACGACGTCGGTGTCGTCGGGAACGTCGTCGCTGTCGAGGAGGACGCCCACCTGTCGGTCGACGTTGTACTCGACGAGCCGGTTCACGGCGTCGGCCTCGTCGAGGCCGTCGGGGAGCATGTCGACCCCCGGCTCGAGGTGGGGGCCGAGCAGGTCGAGACAGTGCTCGATCCCGGGCGGCTCGGAGAGCCCGTCGGTCAGCGCGGCGTACGTCGCCGTGACGGCGCCACACCCCGTGTGGCCGACGACGACGGCCACGCGGGTGCCGGTGTGTTCCAGCGGGTACAACACGTCGCCCGACACGGTGTCGCCGACCGCGGTGCGTTGGACGACGCGGTTGCCGATGTTGCCGCAGGTGAACAGCCGGCCCGGCGTGTGGTTGTCGAAGACGTGGTCCTGTAACACCCGCGAGTCCGAGCAACAGACCGTCACGGCCTCGGGGTGTTGGGCCTCCTGAACGGCGTCGAACCGGGAGGCGAACTCCCTGGCGTGGCCCTCGTTGGCCCGGAGTAACTCGGTGACAGTCCGATCCATACGCCGGTGGTCCGGCCCCCCGTGCATTACCCTTGCCCCCGCGCGCCGTCCGAGGCGCCGCCCCGCCCGCGCGTCCGATCCCGGCGGCCGTCTCGCCGCGGAAGTGGACGGGCGTCGAGCGGGGGTGGCGGCGTGTATAATGATGTTAATATGGTATCGTGTGTCTAAGGGAGATTCATGCAACGCTGAAATACCTCCGCGTGCTGGTGTGTGTCACGATGGCAGAACGAACGATGCGAGAGGTCAGCCACACAGCACCGAACGGAGCCTCGGCGGACCGAGTGTGGGAGCGAGGCAACGAGAAACCCGACCCGCGAACCGACGGCGGCGACGAGTAACTCCGCGACGACGACGCGTTCTCCGATCAGGACTGTCCGCCAGCCGTCGGCTCGGCCGGCGGGGCCGCCGCGCGACACCACGACGCCCCCCACAGCGACGCGTCCGTCCGTCGGGGAAGGGAGCGCTCGATAGCGCTCGGTAGAAATCTTTACTCGAACGCGAGTAATCGACAGAAACGAATAAGTGTGCCGAGGTTGATGGATCCGGTATGGGACAGCAGACGACCGTCGACTCCTACAGCGGGGCGATGGCGAGCGGCGTCGTGGACGCGTGGGCGGGGACGGAGCGGGGGACGGCCGGCGCCTCGCCGGCGGATCGCTACACCGCGCGGGACGGGTCGACGGAGTCGAAGCCGGAGCGGTTCACCACGTTCGGCTACGTCGAGTACCCGCCACACGAGTGACGCCGGCGGCGGGCGCGGACCGGGCGGCGATGTCGGGGGTGTCGCCGCCGGCGGATCGTTCTCACCGCCGATAGCCGCGGCGACGGGCCTATATCGGCCCGACCGAACCGGGAGGTGTGATAACCGTCGACGGCCTGCGGAAGGTGTACGGCGACTTCGTCGCCGTGCACGGGAGTACCTTCGACGTGGAGCCGGGGAGATCTTCGGCGTCGTCGGCCCGAACGGGGCGGGCAAGACGACGACGCTGAAGACGCTGGCGGGGCTCATCGAGCCGACCGCCGGCACGGTCGAGGTGGCGGGCGCGCCCGCCGGCGACCCGGAGACACGCACCGCGTTGGGGTTCCTCCCGGAGGAGTCGCCGCTGTACGAGGACATGACCGCGCGGAGCTACCTCCGCTTCTTCGCCGACCTGTACGAGGTGCCCCGCGAGACGGCGAATCGGCGGATCGAGACCGCGCTCGACGATCTGGAACTGGAACACCGCGACCGTCGCCTCGGCGACGTGTCGAAGGGGATGAAGCGGAAGGTCGCCATCGCGCGCTCGCTCGTCAACGACCCGGACGTGCTCATCTACGACGAGCCGGCGTCGGGGCTCGACCCCCTCACGACGAACTACGTGCTGGAGTACGTCCGCGCGCTCGCCGACGCGGGCAAGACGGTGCTGTTCTCCGCGCACAACCTCTACCACGTCGAGTCGGTGTGTGACCGCGTCGTCATCATGAACGAGGGGCGCATCGTCGCCCGCGGCACCGTCGAGGAGATCCGCGCCGAGCACGGCGAGACGAGCTACCGGGTGTTCACGACGGTGCCCGTCGAGGGGAGCGAGCCGGACGGCGACCGCCACCGCACGGTCGTCGACTCGATGGCCGCCGTCGAGGAGCTGCGCGCGGCCGCCGACGCCGCCGGCGGCGAGGTCGTCGACATCCGGACGCGCGAGTCGACGCTCGAGGAGATCTTCCTCGACGTCGCCGGCCAGCCGATGCCCGGGAGCCGGCGAGTCGACCCGGGCGCCGACGGCGCGCGCGCCTCGGACGACGACCGCGACCGCGAGTCGCCCCCGGAGGCGACGACCGACGGCGGGGGACGCGAGCCGTGAGGCTCTCCCCCGGAAGCTGCTCCGGGTGGCGCGGTGGGAGGTGTCCCGGACGACGGGGACCGTCGACCGCCGAACGGCGGTGTTGGGCGCCGTCGCGCTCCTGCTCACCCTCGGCGTCGTCGCCGGCGGCCTCCTCGCGGGGGGCGTCGCGCTCGACGAGGACATCTACGCCGTCGCGGTGAGCCCGGACAGCCCCTACCACGAGCCGGTCGCGCAGTCGACGCCGCTGGAACCGGTGCCGGTCGGCGCGCCCGGCGCCGACGTGTACGTCGACGACCGCGACCCGAGCGACCGCGAGGCGAGCGTCTCGGTCGCCGACACCCCGAAGGGCGAGGCCGCGCTCGCGGCGTTCCGGTCGGCCGTCGAACGCCACAACGGGCGGCTGCTCGCGGCCGAAGCGAACCAGTCGGCGGCGTTCCCGGTCGGCGTCACCCTCAGCTACGTCGAGCGCGCCAGCGAGCGCGTCGGCGCGAGCGACGGCGCGGTCGGGGCGGGTGCCGCGGGCGACGCGGGAGGCGGGGCCGGCGGGTCGGGAGACGCCGACACAGGCGCGGGCGGCGGCGACGCCGCGGGCGGGGGCGGCTCCGGCGACGGCGCGCTCGGCGTCCCGGACTTCGGGGGCGCCGCGGGGCCGCTGTTCGGCGGGCAGCCGACGGGGTCGCCCGCGGAGATCGCGCCGCCGTTCCCCTTCTCGTCGCTCGTGCTCGCGTTCGCGTTCCTCGTCCCGATGAACTTCGTCATCCAAGCGTACGGCTCCACGATCCTCAACGAGCGGATCAACCGCCGCGGCGAGCTGCTCCTCGTCGCGCCGCTGTCGAAGACCGACATCGTCGCCGGGAAGACGCTCCCGTACGCGGGGGTCGCGCTCGCGGCGACGGCGGTGATCGCCGCCGGCGTCTCGGTCGCCTCCGGCGGCGGGGGCGGCCCGCTGTCGGTCGCGGCGGTGTTCCCCATCGCGCTGGTGTTCCTCGCGGCGACGTTCGTCGGCGCGATGTTCGCGCGCTCGTTCAAGGAGCTCACCTTCGTGACGGTCACCGTCTCGGTCGCGCTGACGACGTACGCGTTCGTCCCGGCCATCTTCGCGACGGTGACGCCGGTGGCGCTCATCTCGCCGCTCACCCTCGTCGTCCGCGACCTGCAGGGGGAGGCGGTGTCGATCGGCGAGTACCTGTTCTCCACGGGGCCGTTCTACCTCGTCGCGGGGACGCTGTTCGCGCTGGGCATCGGCGTGTACCGCGAGGAGGACATGTTCACCCAGCGCGCGGTGCCGCTGAAGTTCCTCGACGCTTTGGCGGTGCGGCTCCACCGCCCCAGCGACGTGGCGCTGTTGGCGGCGCTGTCGCTCCCGTTCGTGTTCGTCGCCGAACTGCTCGCGCTGGCGCTGCTGTTCGCGCTCCCGCAGGGGGCGGCGATCGTCGGCCTGCTCGTCGTCGTCGCCGTCGTCGAGGAGTTCGCCAAGGGGGTCGCGGTGTTCGCGGGCTTCCACGGGTCGCGCTTCGAGGCGGACCTCCCGACGGCGCTGAAGTTGGGCGCGCTGTCGGGCGCGGGCTTCTTCGTCGCCGAGAAGGCGACCGGCGTCGTCCAGATCGTCGGCCTCGGCTCGCTCCCGCTCGGGGAGGCGGCGTTCGCCACGTCCGGCGTGGGCGCCGACATCGGCGTGCTCGGCGGGCTGGCGCTGCTCGCGCTCCCGCTCGTGCTCCACGTCGTCACCGCCGCCGTCGCGGCGGTCGGTGCCACACGGGGGATCCGGTCGTGGCTCCTCACGCTCGCGGTCGCGATGGCGATCCACTTCGCGTACGACCTCACGGTGGTGAGCGCCCTTGGGTGACGACGCGCGGGCCGAGGGCGGCGACCGCGACCGCCGCGTCGACACCGACGGCGGCGGGGCGGGCGTCCCGGCGGACGCGCCCAACCCGGTGCCGGGCACGGTCGCCGCGGGCGACCGCACCGGCCGCGACCCGCGGTGGACCATCGCCAAACGCGAGTTGGCGTCGCTGCGGGCGGAGAAGACCATCGTGCTCGCGCTGCTCATCCAGCTGTTCGTGGCGGCGTTCTCGTCGTTCCTCGTCGTCGGCCTCGTCTCGCTGTACGACCCCGGGTCGGCCGCGGGCTACTCGGTCGAGACGGCCGTCGCGGGCGACGACGCGGGGGACCTCGCCCGGGCGGTCGACCGGACCGACGGGATGGACGCGCGGCTGTTCGGCAGCCGGCAGGCCGCCGCGGACGCGTTCGCCGACGGGCGCGTCGACGCGGCGATGCTCGCGACCGGGACGACACAAGGACGGGTGGAGGTACGGGTGCTCGTCCCCGACAGCAACGTCGCGACGACGCTGGTCGTGGTGCGCGCCCGCGAGGCGCTGCGCGCGTTCGAGCGGCTGGAGCGCGACCAGCGCTCGGCGTCGCTGACCGCCGAGACGCTCGCGCTCCCGCCGAGCGCCGGGGCGTCGCCGTACTTCGGCTTCACCTACACGGTGCTCGTCCCGCTCCTGCTGTTCCTCCCGGTGTTCATCGCCGGCTCGGTGACGGTCGACTCGCTCACCGAGGAACTGGAGCGCGGGACGCTCGAACTGCTCCGGGTGGCGCCCGTCACGATGACCGACATCGTGGAGGGGAAGCTGCTCGCGGCCGCGGGGCTCGCCCCCGTGCAGGCGGCGCTGTGGCTGGGACTGCTGTCGGTCAACGGCACCGCCATCGCGCCCGGCGGGGGCCCGCTCGCGACCGCCGTCGGCGTGCTCGCGCTCCTCGGGCTGACCGCGGGACTGGCGGCGCTGGTGACGGCGCTGGGCGCGGCGCTGGCGCTGACGGCGCCGGACCGGCGGGCCGCACAGACGGTGTACTCGCTGGGCGTCCTCGGGCTGTTCGGACTGGCGGCGCTGTCGCCGGTCAACCCCGCGAACGTCGCCGCGCGGCTCGCCGTCGGCAACCCCGACGCGACGTCGTTCCTCGCGGTCGGCGTCGTGGTCGTGCTCGGCGCCGTCGCGGTCGCGGCGGCGCGGGTCGGCGTGGCGCGGTACGGCCCGGCCTGAGCCGGGGGGCGGCGCTCGGTCCCGCTCAGGCGGCCACGAGGTCGACCACGGTCTCCTTGTCGACCACGAGGTTGTACGCGCCCTCGTCGTCGTTCCACAGCACGAGCACGTTCTCCACGGAGAGGACCGCGCCGTACGGCGCCTCCCGGAGGTCGCGGTTGAGGACGGACTCCCCGGTGAGCACGAGGTAGTGCTCCAGTCGCTCGCTGCCGTCGCCCACCTTGAACAGCGGGTTCGCGTCGTCGTGGGGCGCGAGGTTCGCCGAGAGCTTCACACACAGGAGGTTGACGCGGTCGGTGACGTGCGCCTCCGACTCGGCCATGCGGTGGTGGCGCTCGGCGCCGGCGACGACGGGGTGGCGTCGCTCGCCGTCCGGGCGGAGCACCGCCCACGAGAACTTCACGTCCGTGTTGACGTACGTGCCGGGCTCCTCGTCGTACGCGCGGGTCGCCGCCTCGTCGAGCTTCCGCTGGAAGGACGGGACCGCGAGGTCGCGGCGCTCCTCGAACGACCAGCCGCGGTCGTCGGGCGCGTCGCCGGGCCACAGGCGGAGGTCGGGCGCGTACACGCTCGTGTCGCCGTCGGGCGGCGTGAGCGCGCGCTCGACGCGGCGCATCCCGGTCGACGTCTCCAGGTCCGCGGGGGCGAGCAGCACGCACGAGCCGTCGGCGGCGACGGCGTCGAGGTAGCGGTCGACGACCGCCTCCGGGTCGGCCAGCTCCGAGAGGACGTTGCCGAACAGGAGCAGGTCCACCGCGCCCGCGTCGTCGGGGTCGAACGCCTCTGCGGTCTCTCGGTGGACGGTCGTGTGGAAGTTCCGGCGGGTGTCGGCCAGCACCTCGTCGAGCACGTCGGCGTTGGCGCTGGGTTCGAGCGCGTGGTAGTCGACGAGCGCGTCGTCGGGGAGGTAGTCGTGGAGCGCGAGCGCGGGGCCGCCCGTGCCGGCGCCCACGTCGAGCACGCGGAGGCGACGCGGGAGCAGGCCGCGGTCGGCGAGACGGTCGAGCACGTAGCCGACGGCGGCGTAGAAGTCCGGCTGGTGGTAGACGGCGTACGCGAGGGCGGCGTCGGCGTCGTACTCGACGCGGCGCCCGCGGTAGTAGTCCTCCTTCATCCGGTCGACCGTCTCGCGGAGCGCGTCGCCCGACTCCCCCTCGTGCCAGTCGAGGCCGTACCGCTCGAACAGGAGGTCCTCGACCGTCTCGACGTGGTCGGCGGGCAGCGCCTCCGGCGCCCATCCCGGCGGGTCGACCGGCTCGTCGTCGACGGGGACGAACGTGCCGTCGTCGCGCTCGAACAGGCCGAGGTCGAACGCCTCCTCGCGGAGGGCGGTGCGCACGACCGCCGGGTGCGGTCGGTCCGGGAGGTACTCGTACACCTCGTCGGGGTCGACGGGGCGGGCGTTGCGGAGGTACTTCGCGGTGTCGCGCAGCGCCTCGCGGTCGACGCTCACGGCGCCACCTCCGACGGCGGCTGCGACGGCGCGGCGCGTGCGGGGTCGACGCCGGGCGCGGCGTGCGACTGGGTCATACGCGGCGCTACTCGGTCGGCGTGGGTAACGGTTCTGTCTCGCGTCGATCCGCCGCGTCAGTCGTCGGCGTCCGGGGCGGCGTCGGGGCCGCCGTCGGTCGGCTCCGTCCCGGCCCCGGCGTCCGCGGCGTCCGCGACGCGCGAGTCGCCGTCGACGGCCTCGCGGGCGGCGGCGAACAGCGCGGCGAACTCCTCGCGGTCGGCGGCGGCGAGCGCCCGGGCGGCCTCGGCGACGGCGTCGGCCCCGTCGAACGCCTCCCGGATGTCCGCGTACACGCGCGGTTCGCCCTCGGTGACGGTGCGCGCCAGCTCCGCGAGGGGCTCCGAGACCGGCGTGTGGAAGCGGTCGTCGACGTCGCCGGCGGCGAGCGCGTACGCCAACACGGCGGCGTGGGCGCCCGTCTGGACCTTCCCCATGGCGTCGTCGTGCTCGGCGGCGGTCGTCTCGAACACCTCGTTGTCCACGGCGCGAAAGCGGTCGGCGACCGCCTCGACGACCGGCCCGGCCTCGCCGGGGACGTACGCGATCCGGCCGGGGCCGCGCGGCGGGGCGAACAGCGGGTGGAAACTGGCGTACTCGTCGCGGGCGTGCTCGGCCATCGCGGCCAGCGGCGCGCCCATCACGCCGGAGACGTCGACGAGCGCGCCGTCGGCCGCGTTGGCGGCGTAGCCCGCGACCGCGTCGGCGACCGCCGGGATGGGCACCGCGAGGACGACGCAGTCGAACGGCTCGTCGGTGTCGACCGGGACGACCCGCCCGTCGACGACGGCCTCGGCGGCGTCCATCGCGGCCTGCGGGTTCGTGTCCGCCAGCGCGACGCGGTCGGCGACGGGACGGAGGGTGCGCGCGGCCCACCGACCCATCTCGCCGGCGCCGACGACGAGCAGCTTCATGGCACCCGCTATCCGTGTCGCGACCGAAAGCGTGTCGGTCGGGGCGACGGGGCGCGCCCGTCGGTCCGGTGGCGAGGCGCCCTACTCGACGGACGCGATCCGGAACCACTCCGACGGCAGCGTGTCGCCGTCGTGGTCCTCGGCGGCGACGAGGCGCATCCGCACGTCCGCCATCGGGACGGGGTCCGCGAGGCGCACGCCGACGAGGGTCTCCGCCTCGACGCGGCGGGCCTCGCCGCGGAAGTCGACCGCGCGGACGGTGACGCGGTCGGCGCCCACGCCGCCGTCGACGACCTCGAAGTGCGCCTCGAGGAGGCCGGGCGCGACCTCCACGATCTCGCCGCCCTCTGCGGTCACCTCGATGGTGTACGTCCGGATCCCCTCGGGCGCGCGCTGGCAGACGGCCACGACCGCGTCGGTCAGGTCGTCGGCGGCCGGCTCCGCGGGGTCCTCACCGGCCGACTCCTCGCCCGGGCCGGCGTCGTCGTCAGTCACGGCGGCCTCCGTGGACGGCGCGCGGGCGTCCGGCTCGCGGAACGCGTCGGCGATGCGTTCGAACAGGCTCACGGCCGCCCGTACGGTCGCGGGGCGCAAAGCCGCGTCGGCGGTCGGGCGTCGCGGTCATTCGACGACCAGCTCGACCGGGTAGTCCCCGGTGAGGTTCTCGTAGCCGTCCTCGGTGACGATCACGATGTCCTCGATGCGGACGCCGCCGACCTCGGGGTCGTACAGCCCCGGCTCGACCGTGATCACCTGTCCCGCCTCCAGCTCGCCCCCGCGGGGGTTGAGCCCGGGCTGTTCGTGGACGTCGAGCCCGACGCCGTGGCCCGTCGAGTGGATGAACCCCGTCTCCGTGTCGGGGTCGGCGCGCAGCGTCGGGTGGCCGGCGTCCTCGTACACCTCGCAGGCGGCGGCGTGCACGTCCGCGCCCGTGGCGCCGGGCTCGACGGCGTCGAGCGCGGCGTCGAGCGCCTCGTGGGTCAGGTCGAACCACTCGGCGACGGTGTCGCTCGGCGCCCCCTTCGAGAACGTGCGCGTCATGTCGGAGTGGTACTTGCTCGCCTTCTCGCGGGGGAAGATGTCGACGATGATCGGCTCGCCCGCCGCCAGCGGGCCGCTCCCGCGGTCGTGGGGGTCGGCCGCGTCGGCGCCGCAGGCGACGATGGTCTCGTCGAGCGCGCAGCCGTGGCGCAGCAGCGTCACCTCGATCGCCTCCTTCACGCGCTCGCTCGTCAGGGTCGCCTCGCCGGCGTCGTCCGCGAGCAGGAGCGTCCCGTCGGCGGCGACGTCGGCGTCGGCGATCAGGTCCTCGGCGGCCGCCATCGCGGCCTCGTTGGCCGCGGTGGCGCGGCGCACCGCGTCGGCTTCCTCGTCGGTCTTCGTCGCGCGGAGCGTCTCGACGACGTCGTCGCGGTCCACGTCGACGGCGACGCCGTGGTCGCGCAGGCCGTCGGCGACGCCGACGGGGAACCGCTCGGGCACCAGCGTCGACTCGACGCCCAAGTCGGCGAGGAAGTCGGCGTACACGCCCGCCAGCGCCGTCGCCCGCCCCTCGTCGGCGGCGCGGGTCGCGTAGTCGTACGACGACAGCCGGGCGACCGTGTCGGCGTGCGACTCCTTGCGAGCGCGGCCGTACTCCAGCCCGGAGACGAGCACGGCGAGTTCGTCGCCGGTGTAGGCGGTGAAGAACGGGTCCGGCGCGTCGAACCCCGAGAGGTACAGCTGGTTCGAGTCGGCGCTGCCGGCCTCGATGCAGTAGGCGTCGTCGCCGGCCGCCGCGAGCAGGTCGTCGAGCGCCGAGCGGTCGCGTGTCATGTCCGACCGTGGGACGACGGCCGGGATAGGCGTTTTCGTCGCGGGGAACGCGGCCGGGGGCGGGCGGCGGCGGGCGGGGCGAGGGAGGACCGTGCGGCGACGACGACGGAGATCAGACCGATCGCTAAACGGACGCAACAGCCGCCTTTACGACTGATAACGGGCGTATTCGCCGGCAAGTTCAATCGCCGGTATCGCATACGGCCCCCATGAGCGTGCTCGCGCGGATCAGTATCGACGAGGACGACTTCGAGTTGGGGCGCGCGCTCACCGGGCTCCCCGAGGCGGTGGTCGAACTCGAACGGGTCATCCCGACGGCGGAGGCCGCCGTGCCGTACTTCTGGGTCCACAGCGCGACCGCCGAGGAGGTCGCCGAGGCCGTCGCCGGGACCGAGTACGTCGAGGAGGTGAGTCTGGTCGACGAGGTCGACGACACCCTCCTGTACCGGTGTACGTTCCGGCTCATCGAGGGCGGGGTGGTGACCGGGTTCATCGAGTCCGGGCTGACCCTGCTGTCCGGGACGGGGCGGGGCGGCCGGTGGACGTTCGACGTCCGGAGCGAGAAACACGGTGCGCTGGGGGAGTTCCAGCGCTTCTGCGCCGAGCGCGACATCCGCCTCCGACTGGAGTCGCTCACCGAGGACGTCCTCCCGGGCGCGGAGACGACGCTGACCGACGCCCAGCGGGAGGCGCTCTCGGCCGCGTTCGCGGCCGGCTACTACGACAGCCCGCGGACGGCGACGCTGGAGGACGTGGCGGGGCTGCTCGACATCTCCCGGCAGTCGCTGGCCGAACGCCTGCGGCGGGGGACGCGCAACCTGTTGGAGCACGAACTCGGCGCCGAGGCGGCCGAGTTCGGATAAGTACCCCGTTACATAGTCAGGGGTGAGAGCCATGCCCGGTACCGGAGTCCGGTGGGATAGGGATGAGGACAGGAGACACCACGACCGGATCGACCTCACAGGGGGCGGGCGCGAGCGCCGGCGACGCCGAGGTGCAGTACAGCACGTTCGACCCGACGGTCGGCGAGATCTCGGTCGACGTAGCCCGCGCCGTCGCGGAGGCGACCGACAGGGACCCGGCGACGATGGAGCCGTTGGCGAACGCGATCGACCCGGACGCGCTCGACGCGGTCGTCGGGAGCGGCCGCCCGTCCGCGACGCACTGGGCCGAGGTGACGTTCGAGTACCTCGAGTGCAAGGTGACGGTGTGTAGCGACGGCGTGTTGACGCTCGCGCCCCGAACCGACTGACCGACGACGACCCCGCTCCGTTCTCGAGCCGACCACGCGGACCAGCAACGGCTGTCGCGGTCGGTACACACTTGCCCCGGCGAGCGCACGGTCGGAGCATGGACGCTCACGTCTCCCCGTCTCGCGTCGCCGGCCGCGCCCGCGCCCCGCCGTCGAAGAGCTACACCCACCGCGCGATCCTCGCCGCGGGCTACGGCGAGGGCACGGTCGTCACCGACCCGCTCGACTCGGCGGACCCGCGCGCGACCGGCCGCGCCGTCGCCGCGTTCGGCGGCGCCGTCGACTGGGCCGACGACGCCAGCGCCGTCACGGTCGACGGGTTCGACGGCCGCCCCGCCACCCCCGACGACGTGGTCGACTGCGCGAACTCGGGGACGACGATGCGGCTCGTCACGGCCGCCGCCGGGCTGACCGAGGGGCTCGCCGTCCTCACGGGCGACGACTCGCTCCGCTCGCGCCCGCAGGGGCGCTCCTCGACGCCGTCGACGACCTCGGCGGCCGGGCCGAGTCGACGCGGCACAACGGGCAAGCGCCGCTCGTCGTCGGCGACGCGATGGGCGGGGGCGAGGTCGCCATCCCCGGCGACGTCTCCTCGCAGTTCGTCACCGCCCTCCTCATGGCCGGCGCCGTCACCGACGACGGGGTGACCGTCGAGCTCGAAACCGAGCTGAAGTCCGCGCCGTACGTCGAGATCACCCGCGAGGTGCTCGCCGACTTCGGCGTCGACACCGAGCGCACGGCCGCCGGGTTCCGCGTCCCCGGCGGGCAGACGTACGCCGCCGACGAGTACGCGGTGCCGGGCGACTTCTCGTCGATGTCGTACCTCCTCGCGGCCGGCGCCGTCGCCCCGGCGGACGGGGAGGCGGTCGTCGTCGAGGGCGCCCGCCCGAGCGCGCAGGGCGACTCGGCGATCGTCGACGTGCTCGACCGGATGGGCGCCGCCGTCGACTGGGACGAGGCCGCCGGCGAGATCGTCGTCCGCGGCGGCGACCTCTCGGGCGTCGAGGTCGACGTCGGCGACACGCCCGACCTGCTCCCGACGATCGCCGTGCTCGGCGCGGTCGCCGACGGCGAGACGCGCATCGCGAACGCCGAGCACGTCCGCTACAAGGAGACCGACCGCGTCGCCGCCATGGCGGAGTCGCTGGAGGCGATGGGCGCCCGCGTCACCGAGCGACAGGACTCGCTGACGGTCCACGGGGACGCCTCGACGCTGCACGGCGCGACGGTCCACGGCCGCGGCGACCACCGCCTCGTGATGGCGCTGACGGTCGCGGGGCTCGTCGCCGACGGCGAGACGACCGTCACCGGCGCCGAACACGTCGACGTGTCGTTCCCCGGCTTCTTCGGGACGATGGCCGACCTCGGGGCGGCCGTCTCCGTCGAGTAGGTCGGTGAGGGACCGGCGGTGCCGGTGTCCGCCTGTCGGTCAGTCGGTGCGGAGTCGCCGGGCCGCCCGCAGCAGCGCCTCGACGCCCGGGTCCCGTCGGTAGCGGACGACGCCCGCGTCGGCGTCGAACGCGACGACCCCGCCGCGGCGAGCTTCGGCAGGTGGACGTGGTGGAGGGCGATCCCGATCCGCCGAGCGTCGTCCGCGCTCGCCCGCTCGCGAACCGTCGTCACCGCGGCGTCGAACGACAGCGCCGCGGTCCCGTCGCCGCCCGCCCGCTCGACCAGCTCGGCCAACAGCGCCCGCCGGTGCGGGTGCGCGACGAGGTCGAGCACCTCGTCAACGTCGGCGGACGGGGGCGACCCCGCGGCGGCGGCGGCGGAGCCGTCGGCCGTGTCGACCACCGCCGACGGCGGGCCGACCGTCCACCCGTCCCCGTCGTATCGGGCGACGACGTCGTACAGGGGCGCGATGTCCGCCACCACGCCGGCGCCCACGTCGCCCGCGTCGAGGTGGTGGTGGGCGGCGACGTCGTCGGCCGCACACAGCGTGTTGAGCCCGCCGAGCAGGTGCTCGAGTTCCCGCGGGTCGTACCGCTCGACCAGCGTCTCCACGGCGTGGAGACACAGCCGGGTCGGCCCGGGGTCCTCGGTCCACGCGCCCAGCCGGCGGGCGACGGCCATCCCGAGGTCCATCGCCGTCGCCGTCGGCGGGAGGACGTCGAGCGAGACGGCGGGGTCGGCCGACACCGACGTCGAGCCGCCGGCCTCCCCGACCGGGCGTCGACGACCGCCGCGCGTCGCGGCCGGCGGTCGCCGACGGCGCCCTGCCACAGCGCGAGCCGGTCGTCCGGGGCGATCGACGCGGTCACGCTCAACACGCACCCCGCCGTCGGGTCGTCGCCCGCGAGGAGGTCGGTGCACACGTCCCCGTCCGGAACCGACCCCGACGGCGCCACGACCAACACCGCGGTCGCGTCCGCAACGCGCTCGTCGAGCCGGTCGAGTTCGGTCATCGGCGTCCGATACCACGCCACGGTCGATAACACTAGGCAAAGATTTAGTTTCAATATTACGGTACATAAACACGTTTGTCGACACACGTCCGACCGTCGCCGGTCGGGCGGTCGGGGCCCGGTTCCGGCCGTTCCGGCGCCGTGTCGCGCGTCCGGGGCGGGTCCGCCCTCGGTGCGGGACGGTTCCGCCGCCGATGCCGTTTTCGCCGGGGCGCGCGAGGCGAGCCGTATGACCGACCTCGACACGCCGCCGTTCGCGTTCGACTACGACCCCGGCGCGATCCGCTACGGGCGGGGCGCGGTCGACGGCCTCGGCGACGCGCTCGCCGACCGCGGGCTCGACACCGCGCTCGTCGTCTGCGGCTCGAACGTCGCCGCCAACGCCGACCTGATGGAGCCGATCGAGGGCGGCCTCGGCGACCGCCTCGCGGAGGTGTTCGCCGGCACGACCCCGGACAAGCGGCTCCGGGAGGCGGCCCGGGTCGTCGAGCGCGCGGACGCCCTCGGGGCGGACGCGGTCGTCCCGGTCGGCGGCGGCTCCAGCCTCGACGTGGCGACGGTGGCGTCGGTGCTGCGCGCGCGCGGCCTGTCGCTCGCCGACGCCCGCGCCGAGGTGGCCGAGACGGGCGGCATCGCGACCCCCGACGACCCGGCGGGGCTGACCCCGCTGTTCCCGGTGCCGACGACGCTCGCGGGCGCCGACCTGTCGGTGATCGCCGGCATCACCGCCGAGGTCGACGACGGCGCCGGCGGCACGGAGACGGTGTCGACCGGCGTCGGCGGCGCGGCGCTGATGCCGACGGCGCTGTGGTACGACCCCGCGCTGTTCGAGACGACGCCCGCGGGCGTGCTGGCCGGCTCGGCGATGAACGGCTTCGACAAGGCGGTGGAGTCGCTGTACGCCGGCACGCGGACGGCGGTGACCGACGCGACGGCGACCCGGGCGATCCGGCTCCTCGCCGACGGTCTCCCGGCGATGACGGACGACCCGGCGGCGATGGACCGCGCGGTCGCGGGGGTGATCCTCGCGCAGTACGGCATCTCGCGGCCCGGCGACATGACGATCAACGTGATCCACGCGTTCGGCCACGGCCTGCGCGACGCCTTCGGCATCCAGCAGGGCCTGGCCCACGCGGCCGTCGCCCCGCACGCGCTCCGGGCGATGGCGGACGCCGGCGTCGACCTCTCGCTGCTCGCGGCGGCGTTCGACGCCGACTCCGTCGAGGGCGCCGTCGCCGAGGTCGAACGGGTGCGCGACGCGCTCGACCTGCCGGGGTCGCTGTCGGCGGTCGACGGCGTCGACGAGGCGGGGCTCGACGAGGCCGCACGCGTCGCCGCCGCGGACTCGCTGCTGTCGTACGCGCCCGCCGGGTACGACCTGACCGTCGCTGACGCGCGGGCCGTGTTGGACGCGGCGTTCTGACCGGCGGCCGCCCCCGTCGGGGGCCCCCGGCCGACCCCTCGGGGCGCGGCAACCGCGCGGAACCGAGCCCGGGTTCACCAACGGCTATGTCGACCGACACGAACCCACCCGTATGAGCGACACTGCGGAGACGGCGTTGCCGTTCGAGGCGGTGCCCGGCCCGGACGGGCTCCCCGTCCTCGGGTCGTACCTGGAGAACAGTCGGGACTTCTTCGCGTTCCGCGACCGCGTCGCCGCCGAACACGGCGGCGTCGCCCGGTATCGGGTGCTCGGACAGGACATCTTCCTCGTGACCGACCCCGACGTGGTCCAGCAGGTGCTCGTCACCGAGAACGAGACGTTCGTCAAGGGGGAGCTGTTCCAACAGCAGCTCCGTCCGGTGCTCGGCAACGGCCTGCTCAACAGCGAGGGGGAGTTCTGGCGGCGCCAGCGCCACCTCATCCAGCCCGCGTTCACGCCGAAGCGGATCGCGGGCTACGCCGACATGATGGTCGAGACGACCGACCGCGCGGTCGACCGGTGGGACGACGGCGCGGTCCGGAACGTCCACCGCGACATGATGGAGCTGACGCTGGAGATCGTCGCCCGCGCGCTGATGGGCGTCGACATCCGCGACCGCACCCCCGCGATCGGCGGCGCGCTCGACACCGTCATGGAGGCGTCCGCCGGGGCGAGCCTGGTCGACCTGCTCCCGGCGGCGGTGCCGACGCCGAGCCGCGAGCGGCTCCGGGAGGCGGTCGCGTCCCTCGACCTGATCGTCGACGAGTTGGTCGACGAGAAGCGGCGGGCGCTGCGCGAGGGCGACGTGGAGCCGGAGGCCGACGTCGTGTCGGCGCTGCTGACGGCCGTCGACGAGGAGGGCGAGCGGATGGGCGCCGACCAGGTGCGCGACGAGGTGAAGACGCTCCTCCTCGCGGGCCACGAGACGACGGCGCTGTCGCTCACGTTCACGCTCCACCTGCTCGCGCGCCACCCCGAGGTGGAGGAGAAACTGCTCGCCGAGCTGGAGGCGGAACTCGGCGAGGAGCCGGCCGGCTTCGACAGCGTCCGCGACCTCGAGTACCTCGACAAGGTCGTCACCGAGTCGATGCGGATCCTCCCGCCGGTGCACGGCATCCTCCGGGAGCCGACCGAGGACGTCGTGCTCGGCGGCTACGAGGTGCCCGCGGGGACGCCGGTGTCGTTGAGCCAGTGGATCGTCCACCGCGACCCCGACCACTACGACGCCCCCCACGAGTTCCGGCCCGAGCGCTGGACCGACGAGATGGAGTCGGCGCTCCACCCGCTGGCGTACTTCCCGTTCGCGTCGGGCCCGCGCCGCTGTGTCGGCGACCGCTTCGCGCTGCTGGAGGCGAAGCTGGTGCTGGCGACGGTGCTGCGCCGGCGGTCGTTCGAGGTCGTCGAGCCGGCCGACCTGGAGGCGAATCTGGAGGCGAGCATCACGACGCGGCCGACGGTGCCGGTGCGGATGCGGGTGCGCGAGCGCTGATCGCCCTCCGCTCACCCGCGCAGCGCGGCGGGGGCGCCGCCGCGACGCTCCGGCGGTTCTTCGGCCCTTCGCCGCATTTTATACCGCCGACCGACCGAACACGCACATGAACGGGAACGAGTTCGGCCGGCTGTTCCGGCTGACGACGTACGGCGAGAGCCACGGCGAGGCGATGGGGTGTACCGTGTCGGGGGTGCCCGCGGGCGTCGAACTCGACGAGGAACGGATCCAGCGGGAGTTGGACCGGCGCAAGCCCGGGCAGTCGATGATCACGACCAGCCGCGGCGAGCCGGACGAGGTGACGATCAACTCCGGGATCCAGGACGGCTACACCACGGGGACGCCGGTGGGGATGGTGATCCAGAACAAGGACGCCCGCTCGGGCAAGTACGAGCCGTTCGTCACCGCCCCGCGGCCGAGCCACGGCGACTACACCTACTCGGCGAAGTTCGGCACGCGCAACTGGGGTGGCGGCGGTCGCTCGTCGGCCCGCGAGACGGTGAACTGGGTCGCCGCGGGCGCCATCGCGAAGGCGGTGATCGACCAGAGCGAGTACGACGTGCAGATCAAGGCGCACGTCAACCAGATCGGCGACGTCGTCGCCCCCGAGGTCACGTTCGAGGAGCTGCTCGAACACAGCGAGGAGAACGAGGTCCGCTGTGCCCACCCCGAGACGGCCGAGCGGATGCGCGAGCTGATCGACGAGTACCAGCAGGCGGGCGACTCCATCGGCGGCGCCATCGAGTTCGAGGCCCGCGGCGTCCCGCGCGGGCTGGGCGCCCCGCGGTTCGACTCGGTCCCCGCGCGGCTCGGGCAGGCGATGATGTCCATCCCCGCGACGACGGCGTTCGAGTTCGGCCTCGGGCGCGACGCACGCGAGGTCGCCGGCATCGACCGCAACGAGGACTGGGCGTTCGACGAGGGCGACCGCGACGACGTGGTCAGCGAGGCGGGCGACCCGGTGCCCGTCGGCAACGACCACGGCGGCCTGCAGGGCGGCATCACCACCGGCGAACCGATCTACGGCGAGGTGACGTGGCACGCGCCCACGTCCATCCCGAAAGAGCAGACCACCGTCGACTGGGAGACGGGCGAGGAGAAGCAGGTGCAGGTCGTCGGGCGCCACGACCCGGTGCTCCCGCCGCGTGCGGTGCCGGTCGTCGAGGCGATGCTGTACTGCACGGTGCTCGACTTCATGTTGCTGGGGGGCCGGATCAACCCCGACCGCCTCGACGGGCATGTCGGCGAGTACGACACCGAGTACCACGCCGAGCGACCGACGGACGAGAACTGACGCCCGAGGGAGTCCACGCGCCGCCGTGGTGAACACGACGCGGGCGCCGGACCCGCGCTGGGTATCCTATCGGTGCTGCTCGACGAACTCCCGCAGGCCCGCGGCGGAGTCGGCGTCGATCGGGTCGGTCCCCCACCTGAACGCCGGGAGGTCGGCCGCGCCGACGCCGCTGTCGCGTCCGAGGGCTCGGTCGGAGGTCGCCTGATTGCGCCGCCGTCGCGACCGCGCGGCCTCGACGACCGCGTCGCCGTCGACGCCGACTTCGGCGGCGAGGTCGCCGAGGAGGTCGAACGAGTAGTCGGGAGCCGCCGCGACGAGCCCCTCGTGGAAGCTCCACGCGTCCTCGCGGGTGCCGCGGGCGCGCACCTCGAACAGCGCACACGGGAGGAGCATCGACCACTCGTCGACGGGCACGGGGTACATCAACAGCGTGGGCCGGAACGCGTCCTCCGCGAGGAGGTCCGAGAGCTTCGGGAACTCCTCGCGCCACCACCGGATCGACGGTCGGTGGGCGTAGTCGAAGTAGATCGCGACGAGCGTGTTCCCGCCGGCGTAGATCTGCCCGACCCCGGCGTACGGCGTTCGGGTCCCCTCTCGAAAGCTGAACGTCTCGGTCGGTGCGGCCGTCGTGACCTCCTCGGTCTGCCACCCGCCCGGCGGGTCCTCGTCTGTGTCGTCGAGCCACCCGAGACAGCCCGAGACTCCCGCGAGACCGGTCGTCGCGGTCGCGGCGATGATCTGCCTCCGCGTAGGCGTGGTGTGGCGGTCGCGCCGGGTCATTCGTCGTCGTCCCCTCCGTCCTCGGGAAGCGGGTCGGCGTCACAGAGAGCCATGGTCACGTAGGCGTGACCGTTCTCGGCGACGTATATGCCGACGCCGATCGTCGTCATGTCCGAGTCGATCATCGCCGTGTTGTGTGGCGGCGATTCGATGAAGTTGATCAGAAACTGCTCGGCAAGTTGTTCTTCGGTCCGTGTACCGTTCGTTTTCCAGATAGTGCCACTGATGTTCTCCCACCCACCACCACAAGCGTAATCGCTCTCTTGCAGCCGGTCGGTGTACGTCTGGTTATCCGGGTTCGTGTGGGAGAAGAAGTCCCGTTTCACCATGTCGTAGGAGTGGTGACGTGCGATGCGAGCGAGACGGGGATCAGCTATTAGACCACCGACATTATTCGAATCACGATGGTCATCGACTTTTTTCTTCAGCAGCCTTTCAGCTAAGGTTACATTAATATCGTCTCTGGTAGTCTTGTTATCCAGAGGCTCCGGGGTGTTCACCTCGCTGTCAGGTTGCTTGTGTGCGTACTCGGGAGGGTCTGAGCCCCCGTTAAGTGGAGGGGCTTCTGTCTGGTCATCAGTATTCAGCTCGGTCGATTGTGTCCCACTCGGTGAGAGACAGCCTGTTACGAGCGAGAGGACGGCGAGTCCCAACAGTAGTTTTCGTCTCATCTCTGTCCTCCGTGAGCAGTTCTCTCAACCATATATTTCGATGAGCTCAATTGAAATCTAATCTCTTGTGCGTTTAATAATTGTCGGTCGCTAGCACATCACCTCGTCGTGGTGGCTCTCCTCGGAGCCGCACCGAACTTCGACGACCCGGAGGGTCCCCGCGATGTACGACCCGGACCGTGGCTCCTCGAGCGCGTATCGTTCCTCGACTTCGCCGCTGTCTTTCTCCCACAGCCACTCGACCCACGGTTCGGTCTCTGCAAAGGTCTTCAGCGTAACCGTTCGCGTTTCCTCGCCCGCGTACTTGTGGTAGGTCACCGTCTTCGTCCGCTCCACCTCTGTTTTGTACTGGTACTCGGTATCGTAGTACGTCCGGCCATCGTGATCGTGGCCGGTGTACCACGTCTCCGTATCGTAGTCCCACTCGTCGCACTTCTTCGAGAACCCACCGAACGGACCCACGTCGAGATCCCAGTTACTGCACGACCGGGTCGTCCGTCGGTGTTTCTGACGGTCGTGATCGTGGCCGTCACCGATCACCACGCGATCCGTTCGGACTTGCCCGGTGTACGTCCAACCCGCCCGGTCGAACTTGCTGTCGTACCACTCGTATCTGTCCTCGTAGTAGACCTGCGTCTCGGTGTGGACGTCGCGTTCGACCAGCGTCCACTCGTCGCCCGATCCGTCGGGGTCGCTCTTCTCGATGCGAGTGATCCGTCGTGTGCGTTCCTCGTGAGTTGTGGCGTTCAGTTTCCAACTCCCATCGAGCATCGCCAACCGCCCGGAATCTTGCGGGAACGTGACGGTCCGACCGGTGTAGGTTCTCCCGGAGTCGTGAATGGTGACTCTTCTCCAGTCAGCATTAGAGGGCAGATCCTCTGAAACCACTTGGTCCGTCTTCCCAGATCGGACGTCGTACCAGTACTCGACATACGTCCGCGGTCTGACCGTGACGGTCGCCGTTCCGATCGCTTCACCCTCGGATCCCTGCGTCGAGATCAGCCTGACGGTGTACGTACCCGGATCATCGTAGGTGTGTGGGATAGCGACGTTCGTCTTCCCGGGAGTTCCGGCCCCCCTCAGTCGACGTGCCGTCGCCGAAGACCAGTCGGTAGTTCTGGTAGGCTCCCACGGTGAACACGACCTCCTGCCCCGGTTCGACACGCACGTTCGACTTGGGGGGGCCCGTCGCGGGACGCCCTCGCGGAGAACACGACGTCGTCGTGGGACTGCACCGAATGCACCCGGCTCACCCACTTCTGTTTGTCCCGCTGTCCGTCCGCGTCCACGACACGCACCGTGACCTCTCTGGAGACCATCCCGCCGGTCTCCGAGACGAACGTGTGTTCGATGCCGGTCGTCTCGCTCCCGCGGAACCGACCGAGCGACTCGGTGTACCCCGACTCGACCGAGTCGTTGACCGTCCACCTCGCTCGAACCAACTTCGATTCGTTGTGAGAGACGGACGCCGCGAACTCGTAGGTCGCGTGTTCGATCGTATCCGCGTCACCCGTCCGCGTCGGAGCGTCGTGAACGTATCCCCACCTGATCTTCGAGAGCTGTGGTACACCCTGGGTGTCTTCCGCATCCTCCGAGTTCTCCACTTCGGTCTCTTTCACCGCGATCACGGTGTTCCCCTCGTCGTCTGTCACGATCGCACGGACCTCGACAGTTTCACCCAGTTCACCCTCGATCCCGACGTGATTGACGAACCGATCGTTCACGCGCTCCAACTGGTTCTGCGATGGATCCCACGAGATCGTCAAGTTGCCGCCGTCGGGGTCGTAGGCCTCCAGCGTGTACTCCTGCGTGGTCCCGACCGGTGCGGTGTCGGGGCCGGCGATATCGACCACCGGCGGTCCCTCGTCGTACACCTCAACGGTCTTCGTCGCGACCGCGGTCGCGCCGTCGTCGTCGGTCACGACACCGCGGAGCGTCACCGTCGTCGGAGTCGTCCACGCGAGGTCGATCGAAGGCCCGGTAGCCGTGCGTCCCGGCCACTCCCACCGGACGATCCGACCATCGGGGTCCGACCCGGCGAGCGCGTACGTCACCGACTGGTTCGTCGCGACCCGGTCGGGCCCGACGATCCGCACGCTGGGCTGCTGGTTGGCCGGATCGATGGTCGGCTCCCGCCCGGACGGACCGCCTTCGGCGCGTACCTCCACCGTCTTCCGGAACGTCCGGGTCGCGCCGTCGTCGTCCGTCGCCCGGACGGAGAACGCGAACGTCTCCCCCGGCGGGATGTCGACGGTCTTGGTCACCTCGGCGCCCGACTGGCCGTCCGACCACGCGTACGAGACGACGTCGCCGTCGGGGTCGTACACGTCGGCCGTGAACGTCGTGGGCTCTCCCGAGGTGACCGTATCCGGGCCCGCGATCCCGCCGGTCGGCGGTTCGTTCGCGTGCGGCGGGGACTCGTTCGCCGGCGCGTCGGCGGGGTCGGACCCCGACCGCGAGGACACCTCGACGTACAGGGTGTCGTTCCGCGTCACCCCGTGGTCGTCCGTGACCGTCAGCGTGACCGCGTAGCGTCCGACGGACTCCGGCACGAACGTCGTGGAGACCGCGTCGGGGTCGTCCGGGTCGATCGTGTCGCCGGTCGGGGTCTCGATGGCCCACCGGTACGATTCGATCTCGCCGTCCGGATCGAGCGAGCCACCGCCGTCGAGCCACACGGTCGCCCCACGTTCGACCGTCTGGTCGAGCCCGGCGTCGGCGAGCGGCGGGTCGTTCTCCGGACCGGGGTGACCGGCGACGGGAGTCGTGACCGCCGAGACGAGCAGGACCACTACGAGGGCGAGCGACGCGATGCGCATCCGTTGGGGTGGCTGATTCTTTTTGCACTATAAACTTAGCGTATGCAATTGCGGAACCAACGTTCCCACACCCCTTCGGCACGACGGCTACCCGTCGGTCACGGTCGAAGCAGTTCGCGTCGACCCGGGCTCCCCGCCTCGCATCCGCGCGAGCGCGGCCGCGGTGCCGCGGACCGCTCGGTCGGTGTCCGGGCCACACTCCCGTCGCTCGACGGCACGACGGTCCGGGAGCCGTGGACCGCACTCGCGACGGCCACCGCCGCTCGACCGCCCCAACCGCCCCGCGAACGCCGCAACCGCGTCCGGATACTCGGATGACATGAGTGGGGCGTCCGGCCGATGTGTGTTAAATGTACTCACGGGCGGTCTTGTCGTCGGATCGCCAGGATCGGTCGGTACGGCCGCGACCGCGCGGATCCCGAAACCCTCACGATCGTCCCTTTGCGAACCTATAGCAAGGCATTTCACTCGGGCAATTCAACCTTCGTATACTGCCCATCGGAGGGCCGATCAGTACCTATGTCAGACGACGAACTCATCTGGCGGATCGCTGGCGGGTCCGGGGACGGCATCGCCTCGACCAGTCAGAACTTCGCCAAGGCCCTGATGCGATCGGGGCTCCACGTTTTCACGCATCGTCACTACCCCTCGCGGATCCGCGGCGGCCACACGTACGTCGAAGTACGTGCCTCCGCCGACCCGGTCAAGTCCCGCGGCGACGGCTACAACTTCCTGCTGGCGCTGGGCGACTCGTTCGCCCGGAACCCGCAGGAGGAGGCCTACTACGGGAACGAGGAGGTCAAACCGCTGGCGGAGAACCTCGACGAACTCCGCGAGGGCGGGGTCATCGTGTACGACTCCGGCCTGCTCGACCCCGCCGAGATCCCCGACTTCGAGGAGCGCGTCGAGGAGAACGACTGGCACGTGTACGACATGGACCTGCGCTCGCTCGCCCGCGAGCAGGGGCGCGAGGTCATGCGCAACACCGCCGGCGTCGGCGTCACCTGCGCCATCACCGGCATTCCGCTGGAGGCCATCGAGGAGCTGATGCGCGACGCGATGCCCGAGAAGATCCTCGAGCCGAACATCGAGATCATGCAGACGGCGTACGACCTCGTGAACGAGGAGTACGACGTCGACGCCCCCGACGTGTCCGTCCCGACGGGCGAACACGACGAGGAGCAGGTCCTGATGTCCGGCTCCGACGCCATCGCCTACGGCGCCATCGACGAGGGGTGCCGCTTCATCGCGGGCTACCCCATGACGCCGTGGACCGAGGTGTTCACCATCATGAGCCAGAACCTGCCCGAGCTGGGCGGGATCTCCGAGCAGGTCGAAGACGAGATCGCCGCGGCCGCGCTCGCCATCGGCGCCTCCCACATGGGCGTCAAGGCCATGTCCGGCTCCTCCGGCGGCGGGTTCGCCCTGATGGGCGAGCCGCTCGGTCTCGCGGAGATGACCGAGACGCCGCTCGTGTTGATCGAGGCGATGCGCGCGGGTCCCTCGACGGGGATGCCGACGAAGCCCGAGCAGGCCGACCTCGAGCACGTCCTGTACACGTCGCAGGGCGACTCCCAGCGCGTCGTCCTCGCGCCCGGCACCGTCGCCGAGGCGTACGAGGCGTCGCGGCGGGCGTTCCAGCTCGCCTACGAGTACCAGATCCCGACGATGATCGTCTACGACCAGAAGCTGTCGGGAGAACTCACGAACGTCCCGGCCTCGCACTTCGACCGCGAGCCCAACCCGGACATCGGGATGACGCTCACCGAGGAGGAGCTGGCCGAGCAGCCCCACACGGGCGACGGCAAGTTCCACCGCTTCCAGCACGACGGCGAGGACGGCGTCTCGCCGCGCTCGGTGCCCGGCCAGAAGGGCGGGCGCTTCCTCGCGACCGGCAACGAGCACAACCCGGCGGGCCACATCAGCGAGGACCCCGACAACCGGGTCGCGCAGATGGACCGCCGCGAGCGCAAGCTCGACGCGATCCGCGCCGACCTCGACGACGACGGCCTGCTCGTCGAGCACGGCCCCGAGGACGCCGACTACGGCATCCTCACGTTCGGTTCCCAGCAGGGGACCGTCGAGGAGGCCGTCGACCGCCTCAACGACGACGGCACGTCGGTGAAGGCGCTGACGGTCGCCGAGCTGGCGCCGTACCCGACCGAGGCGGTACGCGTGTTCCTCGACTCCGTCGACGAGGCGCTCGTCGTCGAGATGAACGCGTCGGCCCAGTTCCGCGGGCTGACCCAGAAGGAACTCGGCACGCACGGGGAGATGCTCTCCTCGCTGCTGAAGTACAACGGGAACCCCTTCGAGCCGCGAGAGATCGTCGAGGGGTTCACCACGAACGTCGTCGAGGACGGGGAGCTCCCCGGCAACGAGACGAAGTTCGTCCCCGCGGCAGGTGACTAACAATGAGCGCATTCAGTGCCATCGGTGAGGAACGCGAGATCGACCGCAACGAGTACACCCCCGAGATCGAGCCCCAGCCCACGTGGTGTCCCGGCTGTGGCGACTTCGGCGTCCTGAAGGCGCTGAAGGGCGCGCTGCCCGAGGTCGGCCGCACGCCCGAGGAGACGCTGCTCGTGACGGGGATCGGCTGTTCGGGCAAGCTGAACAGCTACCTCGACAGCTACGGGTTCCACACGATCCACGGCCGTTCGCTGCCCGTCGCCCGGGCGGCGAAGCTCGCCAACCCCGGCGTCGAGGTCGTCGCCGCGGGCGGTGACGGCGACGGCTACGGCATCGGCGGGAACCACTTCATGCACACCGCCCGGGAGAACCACGACATGACGTACGTCGTGTTCAACAACGAGATCTTCGGCCTCACGAAGGGCCAGACCTCGCCCACCTCCCCGAAGGGCCACAAGTCGAAGACCCAGCCCCACGGCTCGGCGAAGTCGCCGATCCGCCCGCTGTCGCTGTCGCTCACCTCGGGCGCGTCGTTCGTCGCCCGCACGGCGGCCGTCAACCCGAACCAGGCCCAGCGCATCCTGAAGGAGGCGATGGAGCACGACGGGTTCGCGCACATCGACTTCCTGACCCAGTGCCCGACGTGGAACAAGGACGCCAAGCAGTACGTCCCGTACACGGACATCAACGAGTCGGACGACTACGACTTCGACCCGACGAACCGCGCCGACGCCCAGGAGCTGATGCGCGAGACGGAGGACAAGCTGTACGAGGGCGAGGTGCTCACCGGCGTCTACTACCGCGACGACGAGCGCCCCTCCTACCAGCAGGAGAAACAGCAGATCGGCGAGATGCCCGACGAGCCCCTCGCCGAGCGCTACTTCGACGACGACTACGAGTGGGAGCGCTCGTACGACTCGTTCATCGACAAGCACAAGTGAGCCGCCCGGCGGCGTCGGCGCCCCGAACGGCCCGCACACGGCCGTAGCGGGCGTCCCTCGCCGCGACTCACCTGCCGACAAACCCGTTTTTCTCTTCGCAAGGTATTTTTTCTGTCGCGCGAAACGATTCGGCAATGAGTACCTCCTCTACGGCCGATCGCATCCTCGAAGCGCTCGAGGAGGATGCGCAGGCCTCCTACGCGGAGATCGCCGACCGCGCCGGCGTCTCCAAGCCGACGGTGCGCAAGTACATCAACCAACTCGAGGACGAGGGCGTGATCGTCGGCTACTCGGCGCAGGTCGACCCCAAGAAGCTCTCGGGGCAGACGATCGCGCTGGTGGGCATCGACGTGGACAGCGAGCGCTACGTCGAGGCGACGCGGGCGCTGAAGGAACTGGACGCCGTGGAGTCGCTGTACTCCTCGTCGGGCGACCACATGTTCATGGCCGAGGTGCGGGCGGCCGACGGCGACGAACTCGGCGACGTGATCTCCGAGGCGATCGGCGGCGTCGACGGCGTGACGGCCGCACACCCGTCGGTGCTCCAGGAACGGCTGAAGTAGCGGCCCGCGGCCGCGAACCCGCCGACGCGGCGGGCGGCTTCACTTCCGCCGCGGGTGGCGAAGCTTTTGGAGGATCGGGGTCCCACCGCTCACCATGGAGGAGACGCTCCCCGGCGCGCCGACGGACGACCGCGGGGAGCGCGTGATCCTGCACGTCGACATGGACTGTTTCTACGCCTCCTGCGAGCGGCTGAAGGAGCCGGCGCTCGCGGGCGAGGCGGTCGTCGTGGGGATGGGGTACGAGCCGGGCGACGACATCGGCGCCGTCGCGACCGCCAGCTACGAGGCCCGCGCGTTCGGCGTCGAGTCGGCCCAACCGATCTCGCGGGCCCTCGAGCGGCTCCCGCGGGCGGCCGACGCCGACCCGGCCGACCCCGACGCACCCGACCCGGCGGAGGCCGGCCACTACCGGCCGGTCGACATGGCGTTCTACAAGTCGGTCGCGGCGGAGGTGAAGGCGGTCCTGCACGACGTGGCCGACACGGTGCGGGAGGTGAGCATCGACGAGGCGTACCTCGACGTGACCGACCGCACGTCGTGGGAGACGGTCGGCGACGGCGACGAGGGCGACCGCACCCTCGCGGAGGGGTTCGCGCGGTACGTGCGCGAGCGCATCGAGCGGGAGGCGGGCGTCCCCGCGAGCGTCGGCGTCGCGCCGAACATGGCGACCGCGAAGGTCGCCTCCGACCACGACAAGCCCGAGGGGCTCACGGTCGTCCCGCCCGGCACCGTCGCCGACTTCCTCGCGCCGCTCCCGGTCTCGGACATCCACGGCGTCGGGCCCGTCACCGCGAGCGACCTCGCGGACGCGGGGATCGAGACCGCCGGCGACCTCGCGGCGGCCGACCCCGCCGACCTCGAGGCCCGCTTCGGGTCGCGCGGCCGCGAGTTCCACGACCGCGCGAACGGCCGCGACGACCGCGAGGTGACGCCGACCGGGCGCCCGAAGTCGTTGTCGCGCGAGTCGGCCGGCCGGACGGACGACGCCGAGGCCCAACGGGAGAAGGTCCGCGCGCTCGCGGCCGACGTCGCCGAGCGCGCCCGCTCGCGCGACGCCATGTACCGCACCATCGGCGTGAAGGTGGTGCGGCCGCCGTACGACGTGAACACGCGCGCCGAGTCGCTGTCGGGTCCGGTCGACGACCCCGACCTCGTCGAGACGGTGGCGCTGGACCTGCTCGCGGAGTTCGCGGGGGAGACGGTGAGGAAACTCGGCGTGCGCGTGTCGAACCTCTCCTTTGCCGCCGAGGAGCAGGCGACCCTCGAGGGGTACGAGGGGGCCGCGACCGCCGACGCGAGCGGGGGGGCCGCCGACGCCGAGGCCGGCGACGACGAGTCGGCGTCGGCGGTGAGCCGCCGGACGATGTCCGGCGACGCGACGCTCGACGAGTGGGCCGACGAGGGCGACGCGGACGCGACGCGCGAGCGCCGGGGGCGGCGGCGACGCGGACAGGTCGACCTCGGGGAGTTCGAGTGAGCCGGCCGGGCGGGGACCGTCGCGGCCGCCTCAGCCGTCGTCCGGGTCGGCGCCGGGGCGACGGACGGGGACGAGCGCGTGGATCCGGTCGGCGTGTCGCATCAGCACCGTGCCGAGCACGCTGGTCACGAGGACGTAGCCGACGGTGAACGCGGGGATCGTCTCCCGGAGCGCCGGGGTCGTGCCGGCCGTGGCGAGGAACGCCGCGATGACCAGCGAGAACTCCCCCCGGGGAGCCAACGCACAGCCGACCCGGACCGCGCGACGGCGGTCCAGTCCGTACGCGAGCCCGGCGAGCGAGCCGCTCACCAGTTGGCCGGAGACGGTGACGACCGTGGCGACCGCGACGATCCCCGCCGTCGCGGTCAACAGCCGCGGGTCGGTCGCCAGGCCGATCGCGAGGAAGAACACCGCCGCGAACAGGTCGCGCACCGGCGCGAGCAGCCGTTCGATCCGGGCGGCGTGGTGGGTGCGCCCGAAGGCGGTGCCGACGACGAACGCCGCGACCGCCTCGCTCACCCCGACCGCGAGCCCGGCGCCGGCGACGGCCGCCCCGAGGCCGACGACGCCGAGCGAGAACAGCTCGCCCGAGTCGCCGTCGAACGCGCGTTCGAGCAGCCCCGCGCCGTAGTACGCCGCCGCGACGAGCACGAGCAGGAACGCCAACGACCTGCCGACGGACGCCACCGCGCCGGAGACGTCCGCCCCGCGCACGAGGAACACCGACAGCACCGCGAACCCCAGCGCCGTCAGCACGTCCTCGACGACGAGGACGCCGAGCACCACGTGGCTCTCCGGATCGGCGATCCACCCCAGGTCCGTGAGCGACTTCGCGACGATCACCGTGGAGGAGTTGAACACGATCAGGCCGACGAACGCCGCCTCCAGCCACGAGAAGCCGAGCGCGAGGCCGACGCCGACACCCAGCGGGAGGCTGATGCCCACGTCGGCGACGCTCGCGCGGAGGAACCGGTCCCGTTCGGCGAACAGGTGGTCGAGACCGAGCTCCAGCCCGACGAAGAACAGCAACAGGACGACGCCGAGGTCGGCCAACAGCCGCAGCGAGTCGGGCGTCGCGAGCAGGGTCAGCGGCGTCGCGCCGACCGTCGGTGCCGCCGGCCCGACGAGGATCCCCACGAGGATGTAGGCGGCGATGACCGAGTGGCCGAGCCGGCGCGCGATCCCGCCGGCGACGGCCAGCGCGACGAGCGCGACGCCGACCGTCAACAGGGGTGGAAGGGCGACCACGTGCGGGAGACTACCCCGCGAGGAGCCGGTCGAGCGCGTCGTAGGCCTCCTCGGTCCCAACGACGACGAGCGTGTCGCCCGCCCGGATCGCGGTGTCCGGGTCGGGGTTCGAGAGGAGGTCGTCGCCGCGGCGGATCGCGAGGATCGACGCGCCGGTCCTGCTCCGGATCCCCGTCTCCCGGATCGTCGCGTCCGCGACCGGCGACCCGGCGTCGATCCCGACCGAACGGATCGGCGCCTCCTCGAAGGCGTCGTCGAGGTCGGCCGCGACGGGGGGAGAAGTAGCTCCCCTCGAACAGTTCGCCGATCGTGCGCGCCTGCGACTCGGTGAGTTCGAACAGCGGCTCGCTGTCGCCGTCGGCCTCCCCCCCCGCCAGTAGGTTCGGCGCCGCCCGTCGTTGCGATGGACGATGACGAACTGGCCGCCGTCGGGGAACTTCGCGGTGTACCGCCGGCCCACCCCTGGAAGTTCGGTCTCGAATACCCGCATCGTCCGGCGGTTCACGCGCCCCCCCACATTGCTGTTCGGATACGGCGCCCTCGCCGCGTCGGCTCCCGGCGGAGACGGCGGCGAGCGCGGCCGCGGGTCGCCCCGCGGCGTCTGACGCGCGTCCGACCGGACGGCTGGAGTTAAGCCGGGGCGGGCGTCAGGGTGGGGTAATGAGCGACGAGACCATCACCGTCGCGGACGTGAGCGACGGCGTCGGCGGCGAGTCGGGTCTTTCGCCGGGAACGCCGATCTCGCTGCCGGTGGTCGAGATCCTGACGGGGCGCGGCTTCATCACGGGCAAGTCCGGCAGCGGGAAGTCCAACACCGCCTCCGTCGTCATCGAGAAGCTCCTCGCGAACAGCTTTCCGGTGCTCATCGTCGACTCCGACGGCGAGTACTACGGGCTGAAAGAGGAGTTCGAGATCCTCCACGTCGGCGCCGACGAGGAGTGCGACATCCAAGTGTCGGCCGAGCACGCGGGGAAGATCGCCTCGCTCGCGCTCGAAGAGAACGTCCCGATCATCCTCGACGTGTCGGGCTACCTCGACGAGGACGAGGCCTCCGAGCTGATCCGCGAGACCGCGCGCCAACTGTTCGCCAAGGAGAAGAAGCTGAAGAAGCCGTTCCTCATGCTCGTCGAGGAGTGCCACGAGTACATCCCCGAGGGCGCGGGGATGGACAAGACCGGCAAGACCCTCATCAAGATCGGCAAGCGCGGGCGCAAACACGGCCTCGGCATCGTCGGCATCTCCCAGCGCCCCGCGGACGTGAAGAAGGACTTCATTACCCAGTGCGACTGGCTCTGCTGGCACCGGCTCACCTGGGACAACGACACGAAGGTCGTCTCCCGGATCCTCGGCAGCGAGTACGGCGAGGCCATCGAGGACATGGACGACGGCGAGGCGTTCCTGATGACCGACTGGGCCGAGTCGATCAGGCGGGTCCAGTTCCGCCGCAAGACGACGTTCGACGCGGGCGCCACGCCCGGCCTCGACGACTTCGAGCGCCCCGACCTGAAGTCCGTCTCGGGCGACCTCGTCTCCGAGCTGAAGACGATCACCGACGAGCGCGAGCGCACGGAGTCGGAGCTGGCGGACCTCCGGCAGGAGTTGGACAAGAAGAACCAGCGCATCACCCAACTCGAACGGGAACTGGAGGAGGCGCGGGACATGTCGAACATGGCGGACAAGTTCGCGCAGGCGCTGCTCCAGAAGGCCGAGGCGCCGTACCGCGGCGGCACGGGCCGGAACCGCAGCCGGGACGCCGCCGGGACGGGCGGGCCGCCGGCGGACGGCTCCGCCCCCGAGCCCCGACGACGCGACGGGGACGACGCGTTCGGCAGCCCGGTGAACGACGACCAGTCGGAGCTACACGACTACGAGGAGCCCGGCGCCGCCGCGGACGCGACGGCCGACGCGGACGGCGCGACCCACGACGCCGGCGACGGCCGCGAGGGGGCCGCGGTGGCGGCGACGAACGGGACGTCGGCCGCCGCGGGCGACGCCGCCGACGGTGGGGCGAGCGACGGCCGCGTCGCCGACGCCGTCCCGCCGACCGACGGCGTCGACATCTCGCCGGCCCGGTCGCGGTCGGGGTTCGACGAGGCCGACGGCGCGGCCGCGTTCGTCGACGGGGACGAACTGCGCCACCGCGAGGCGGTCGTCGCGGGGTTCGTCCGGGCGGTGGAGTCGCTGGAGGACGTGACCCGCGGGATGCTCGCGGCGTACCGCGCGGCGGGGCGGTCGACGCCGTTCGCGGCCCACCGGTCGGCGAACGGCTCGGGCGACCGGACGTACGCGTACGCCCGCAACAAGGTGCTCCGCCGGGCGGGGTTCGTCGAACACCGCAGCGGGGGCGAGTACGCCTACACCCTGCCGGACCTCGTGCGCCGGGTGTACGGCGACCACGCCGACGAACAGGAGCTCGTGGAGGTGGTCGCCGAGATCGAGGCGGCCGCCGGCCTCGACCCGGACCTGTCGCCGTGACGCTGAAACTGCCGCCCAGCGGCGACGACCGCTGGCGGCTCGCCCCGCACGCACGGGTCATCGTGTACGAGACCCGCGACGGCAACGAGCTGCTCACCGTGTACGACTGCGGCGCCGCGCAGGCGCCCCCGTCGGCACAGGTGATCGGAAACCTCGTGCGCGTGAGCGCGGCGCACGAACTGGAGCGCGGCCCGACCGGCTACGTCGTCAGCATGCGCGAGGAGGCCGACCTCGTCCGTCAAGACGAGGCCCACTACCTCATCGAGGCGGTCGACGGGGACGGCGACGACGCTGTGGAGAGCGACGAGTCGGAGTAACGACGAAACCGGATCCCGGCGGTCGGTGCCGGTTCAGGCGCGCTTGACGAGTTCCTCGAGGTCGAGGTGGCCGGCGCCGTGGTAGCGTTCGCCCTCCTCGGGCATCGACGCGGTCTCTTGGATGAGTCCCTCCACCTCGTCGGGAGTGGCGTCGGGACGCAGCGACTTCACGAGCGCGACCGCGCCCGCGACCTGCGGCGCGGCCATCGAGGTGCCGGCTTTCCAGCCGTAGCCGGGGACGACGTTCCCGTCGTCGTCGGTCGTGTTGATCGTCGAGAACACGAGGTCGTTGTACGCCTTCAAGTTCTCCTCGACGACGATCTCCTCGTAGTCGTAGTTGCCGCCCGCGGCGCTCACGTCGACGGCGCCGCCGTAGTTCGTGTACACGGCGGGCTGGGTCGTCGGCTCCTCGAGGCGGTTCCCGGACAGCCACTTCTCCTCGTTGTCGTCCTGTTCGTCGCCCCAACTGAAGCCGATGGGGCCGGTGGCGGCGACGCCGAACACGTCGTCGGCCTCGGTCGGGAGGCTGAGCTGGTTCGGAGCGTCCATGTCGAGCGAGGCGTTGCCGGCGGAGTTGACGATGACCGTCCCCTGCGAGCGGACCGTCGTCGCCACCTGACTGATGATCTGCTCCAGTTGGAGCAGGCCCGGGTACTCCTCGGTGTCCGAGACGGTGTAGCCGACGCTGTAGTTGATCGCGTCACAGCCGATCTCGGCGGCGTACTCCCACGCGGCGAGGCCGTCGCCGAAGTAACCTTCGAGTCCGGAGAACATCCGCAGCGAGACGATCTCGGTGTCGGGCGCCGTGCCGAGAACGCCGCCGTCGGGGCCGTCGTTGCTGTTCGTCGCGGCGATCGTGCCGGCGACGTGGGTGCCGTGGTTGCCGGCCCCGTTGGGCCGCCAGTCGAACGGGTCGGTCGTGAAGTTCCGCGAGAGGTCGTCGTCGACGACGTCCGCGAGGTCGGGGTGGCCGTCGTAGACGCCGGAGTCGACGACGGCGACGCGCGTCCCCTCGCCGGTGGTCACGTCGTGCACCGTCTTCCCGTTGCCGGGCTTGTCCGTCAGGTCGTTGCTGAGGTTCTGGACGCGTTTGTCCCACTGATACTCCGAGTTGTTCGCGGGGCCGTCGTGGTTGTGGCTGTTGCCCTCGCCGGCGGCGGTCGGGCCGTCGGCCGCGACGACGGCGCCGGTCCGGTCGTCGCTCAGGTCGAACGCGATGTCCGGCACCGTCGCGGCGCTCGTCCCGACCGTCGTCTCGTCGCCGCGCGCGACGAGGACGTCCGACTGCGAGAGGTCGTGGACGATCTCCACGTCGTCGGGGATCTCGCTCCGGGAGACCTCGCGGAGGTTGACGAGGAACCGCTCGTCGGCCGCGCTCGCACTCACCTGCCCCGCACCGAGACCCACACCGACTGCGGCCGCCCCGATCCCCTTGAGGACGCCCCGTCTGCTATGTTTTGACATTGCGTATCTACACGAAGAATAGTGTGTAATAATACTACCGTGAATCGAAAAGAACCGTTCAGGGACCTATTCGTCGTGGCCGACGCAACAGGTGTCACCGATCCACACGTCGGGGAAACCCTCATCACGGAGCACGGACACCGGACGCCCATGGAGCCCAGTTCTCCGTCCCGCTGACCGGCGCGTCGGCGAGGACGCGTCGCTCGGCACGGCGGGGGTCTCGCCCCCGAGAAGACCGACCGACGAGCGACCGACCGCGCGTTCGCCATCGTCGGGACTCCCCTCCCGACGCCGGCGGGCCCGCGGTCACGACACACAGTGAACGTACGAAATAGACTGACGGACGGACGGGCGGTGGTCGCCGCCCGCGACGCAGACGACACGCCCGACACGACCGAGATCCGACGCCTCGCGGCGGCGGCCGGCTACGACGTCGTCGGGGAACTGACGCAACGGCGCGCCGAGGACCGCCGGTACAACCTCGGCGCGGGCAAGGCCCGGGACCTGGCCGACGTCGTCGCCGACGCGGACGCCGACGCGGTGGTGTTCGACGGCGAACTCTCTCCGGGGCAGTACGCGGACCTGTTGACGCTGCTCCCGGCGGGGACGACGCTGGTGGACCGCTACCGGCTCGTGTTGGAGATCTTCGTCGCGGGCGCCGGCTCGACCGCCGCCCGCACGCAGGCGGAGCTGGCGACGCTGCGGTACGAACTCCCCCGGCTCGAACGGGCGGAGGGGGAGTCGGCGCTGAACCGGGCGTTCTTCGAGAAGGGGTCGCCCGTGCTCGACGCCGAGCGCCGCATCGACGCGCTAGAGGCGAAGCTCGACGGGATCACCGACGCCGCGGCCGACCGCCGCGAGCGGCGCCGCGCGGAGGGGTTCGACCTCGTCGCGCTGGCGGGCTACACGAACGCGGGGAAGTCGACGCTGCTCCGGCGGCTCGCCGACGACATGGCCGTGGCGCCGCCGTCGGCCGAGGGGCACGCGGACCTCGCCGAAGCGGCGACCGCCGAGGACCGCCTGTTCGAGACGCTGGAGACGACCACCCGGCGGGCGACGCTGGACGGCCGGCGGGTGCTGTGTACCGACACCGTCGGGCTGGTCGCGGACCTCCCCCACGACCTCGTGCGCTCGTTCTCGGCGACGCTCGACGAGATCGCCGCCGCGGACGCGGTGCTGGCGGTCGTGGACGCCAGCGCCGACGAGGACCGCCTGCGCCGCCGGCTGGAGACGACGGTGGAGGTGCTGGCGGCCGACGCGACGGGGCCGGTGATCCCCGTCGTGAACAAGGTCGACCGTCTCGACGACGACGGACGGGCGGCGGCGCTCGCGGCCGTCGCCGACGTGCTCGCCGGGGGCGACGTCGACACCCGCGAGCCCGTGGCGGTCAGCGCGCTCGACGGCGCGGGCCTCGACCGCCTCCGGTCGGCGCTGGTCGACGCGCTTCCCGGCGCGACGGCCTCCTTCGCCGTCCCGAACTCCGGCGCGGCGCAGGCGTTCCTCTCGTGGCTCCACGAACACGGCGACGCCGACGCGACGTACGGCGCCGACGCCGTCGCCGTCGAGTTCGCCGGCAAGCCGTCGGTCGTCGAGGAGGCGCGGCGACGCGCCGACGCCCTCGGCGACGCCTGCGGGGAGTAGCCGCCGCGGGCCGAAGGCACATCCGCGTCGAGCGCCACCCCTCGGTATGGACGCGACGCTCGAGCTCCCGACGGGCGAGACGGTCGGCACCGACGAGGTGTTCTGCTTCAACGGCTACCCGTACCGCTTCCGCCCGCTCGACCACGAGGAGTACGCGTTCGCCCTCTCGCCGCTCGTGTGGGGCGGCGGCGACATGGACGTCCCCTTCGCGGACCGCGCGGAACTCCGCGAGCAGTGGGGCCCGGAGTCGCGGGGCGTGCTCGCCGACGAGGAGTGGCGCGACTGGCTCGTCGAGGCGCGCGCGGACGACCGCTTCGGCGACGAGGAACTCGACGCCGTCGAGCGCGAGCTGTTCGGCGACGACGGCGGCGACGGCGTCGTCGGACGCCTGCGGCGCGTGCTCGGCGTGTGACGACCCGCGGGGCTACCGCTCGCGCATGGGCACGTCGCAGTCGAGACACACCTCCATCCCGGCGATCCAGTTCACCTCCGAGCGCTCGCACTCCGGACAGACGTACACCGCGTTGTTGTGCTCCGTCGTCCCCCGCGGGGGCGCGAGGAACCCGGTGTCGGCGACGGTTTCGGCGATCCGCGGCACCCGCGAGCGCTTGAACCGCGCGCGGTGGGCGAGGTACTCGCCCGAGCCGGGGTCCGAGCCGTGGAGGTCGTCCCAGTCGAACCCGTGGGTCGTGTTGCGGGCCGCCTGCTGGGGGCCGAGCCGGACGGCCTCGAAGAGCGGCTCGGTCGCGCGCGACAGCGGCTCGGGCTCGTCCGCCGCGCGGTACAGCCGACGGCGCGGTCGTACGCGTCGGCGCCGTCGTCGCCGAGCCCGCCAGCGGCGCCGAAGTCGCCCATCGCCTCGAAGCAACAGGCGCGCTCCGCGGCCGAGTCGAGGACGCCCGCGTAGTCGGCGGCGACGGCGTTCCCCTCGCGGGCGCGCAGGCGGGCCCGGCGGTCGGCCCCGGCGGCGCGGTAGGCGAACGCCGCGAGCAGGAGGTAGCGGAGCCCGTACCCCCGTAGCTCGCGTCCTCGCCGAGGACGGCGCGGTCGTGGCCCTCGGCCTCGCGGCCCGCGAGGACGCCGCGGGCGACGAGACTGTACAGGTCGCCCGCGCGGGCGGGGTCGCGGTCGACGAGCGCGCGCACGGCCTCGTCGCGGCGGGCCGTCGGGTCGGTGTCGGTCATCGGCGCGGGTACGGGCCGCACGGCCGTGAATCCGCGGGCCGCGGCCGGGGCACGACCCGGGTCGGGGGCGGCGTCGACGGGGCCGCCGCCCGGTGTGAGCACGCTTAAGAAGCGTCCACTACTGCGTTCCCGCATGAACACGCGCGACCTCTCGGCGAACGCGCCGTACGTCCCCGGCCGCGGCGTCGAGGAGGTGGCCCGCGAGTTGGGCGTCGACCCCGACGAGTTGGTGAAGCTCTCCTCGAACGAGAACCCGTTCGGCCCGTCGCCGAAGGCCGTCGCGGCCGCGAAGGCGGCCGCCGAGGACGCCCACGTCTACCCGAAGGCCGCCCACACGGACCTCACCGAGAAACTGGCCGCCAAGTGGGACCTGTCCCCCGAACAGGTGTGGGTGAGTCCCGGCGCGGACGGCGCGCTCGACTACCTCGCCCGCGCGACGCTCGCGCCCGGCGACACCGTGTTGGTGCCCGAACCGGGGTTCGCCTACTACCCGATGAGCGCCCGGTACCACCACGGCGAGGTGGCGACGTACCCCGTCGAGAAGGCCGACGGCTTCGCGCAGACGGCCGACCGGATCCTCGACGCCTACGACGGCGAGCGGGTCGTGTACGTCACGTCCCCGCACAACCCCGCCGGCACCGAACTGCCGCGCGAGGAACTCGTCGCGCTGCTGGACGGCGTCGACGAGGAGACGCTCGTCGTCGCCGACGAGGCGTACGGCGAGTACACCGACACGCCCTCCGCCGCCGGCCTCCTCGACGAGTACGAGAACGTCGCCGTCACGCGCACCTTCTCGAAGGCGTACGGGCTCGCCGGCCTCCGCATCGGCTACGCGCTCGTCCCCGAGGCGTGGGGCGACGCGTACGCCCGGGTGAACACGCCGTTCGCGGCCAACGCCGTCGCGCTCGACGCGGCCATCGCCGCCCTCGACGACGACGAACACGTCGAGCGGAGCGTCGAGACCGCCGCGTGGGCGCGCGACTACATCGCGGCCGAACTCGACGCGCCCACCTTCGACAGCGCGGGCAACTTCGTGCTCGCGGAAGTCGGCGACGGCGCGGCCGTCGCCGAGCGCGCGCAAGCGCGCGGCGTCATCGTCCGCGACACCGGCTCGTTCGGGCTGCCCGAGTGCGTTCGGATCTCGTGCGGGACGGAGGCGGAGACGCGGACCGCCGTCGAGACGCTCAACGAGGTGCTCGCTGAGCTGGGGCTCGGGGCCGAAGCGTGACCGACGCGAGCGACGCCGCCGGCGCCGTCGACACCGACGCCCCGGACGGCGCCGCCGACCGCCTCGTCGTCACCGGGACGCCGGGGACGGGGAAGACGACCGCGACCGACATGCTCGCCGCCGAGCGGGGCGTCGAGGTCGTCCACCTGAACGACCTGATCCGCGAGGAGGGGCTGTACACCGAGCGCGACGCCGAGCGCGACTCGCTCGTCGCCGACCTCGACGCCGTCGCGGCCCACCTCGGCGACTGGACCGGGGTCGTCGACTCCCACCTCGCACACCACCTCGACGCGGACCGCGTCGCCGTGTTGCGGTGTCGGCCGGACGTGCTGGAGGAGCGACTGCTCGAGCGCGGCGAGGGCGAGACGAGCGCCCGTGAGAACCGCGAGAGCGAGGCGCTGGACGTGATCCTCGGCGAGGCGGTCGAGCGGTTCGGCGCCGAGCGCGTGTACGAGATCGACACGACCGAGCGCGACCCCGAGCGCGTCGCCGCCGAACTCGGCCGCGTCCTCGACGGCGACCGCGCGCCGTCGGCCGGCGAGGTCGACTTCGTGGAGTACCTATGACGCTCGACCAGTTCAGACCGTGGGCGGAGAAGGGACTGTCGCCGTTCGTGCGGGCGGCCGACGCGGTCGGCCTCTCCCCGGACGGCGTGAGCGTGATCGCGTTCGCCTGTGCGGTCGCCGCCGGCGTCGCGTTCGGTCTCCAGCCGCCGTCGGCGGCGCCGCTCGCGTACGTCGCGGGGTCGGTGCTGGTGTTCCTGAACGGCTGGCTCGACCTCGTCGACGGCGCGCTGGCGCGGGCACAGGGGACCGACTCCTCCGGCGGCGACCTGCTCGATCACGTGCTCGACCGCTACGCCGACATCGCGGTGTTGGTCGGGCTCGCGGCCGGGATCGGCCGGTTCGGGATCGGCCTCGCGGCGGTGACGGGCGTGTTGATGACTTCGTACCTCGGGACGCAGATCCAGGCGGTCGGGATCGGGCGCGAGTACGGCGGCCTGCTCGGGCGCGCCGACCGCCTCGCGCTCGTCGGCGTCGTCGGCGTCGTCGCCGCGGTCGTCCCCGGGCCGCTCGTGGCCGGCTTCGGCGCCGTGGCGATCCTGTTGGTCGTGTTCGCGGTCGTCGGCCACTTCACCGCGCTCCAGCGGTTCTGGGGCGCGTGGACGTCGTTGGAGTGACCCGCGGCCGCCCGGTCGCTGCGTCGGGCGGCGATCCCGGCTTGTGAACTAACCAACGCTTTTGTTCCCGCACTCGTATGAGGGAGCTATGACCGGTACGGCCGACGCGACCGGGGCCGACGACGGACTCCCGCGGGGCCGGGAGTCGACGCTCTCGGCGGCGCTCGCCGAACTCGAGGACGGCTGTTGCGTGTTGGTGACGGGCGACGCGCCCGACGCGGCCTACCGGGTCGCCGCGTCGCGCTACTTCGGCGAACCGGACCGTCGCCGGCAACGCCTGCTCGCGCTCACCGAGGCCGGGGCCTCGCCGACACCGTGGCTCCCGGAGGGGGCCGACCCGAGCGCCGACGACGAGACGACGGTCGTCCGCCTCGACGGCTCGGTCCGCGACCCGGCGGCCGTCTCGGAGCTGTCCCACACGAACGGGGAGGCGCCGACAGCGACGGACTCGCCCGACCGCCTCGACCTCGACGGCGGCTCCCCCGACGCGTCGTGGGACGCCGAGGCCGTCGCCGCCGCCGTGTTCGAGGCGATGGACGCGGTAGCCGTGGAGGATCCGGGACGGCTCGCGCTCCGGGTCGGCCTCTACCGCGCGGACGCGCTGTGTGCGACGGTCGGTACCGAGCCCGCGCGGGACCTCCTCCGGTCGATCGCCGGGGAGACACGCGACCGCGGCGGGATGGCCCACCTCCACCTCCCCCGGCCGGCGTCCGGCGACCCCCGAGCGGACCCCGTCGTCGACGACACGGCCGACGCCCTCGGCGACGAACTCGACGTGATCGTCGAGCTCCGCTCGCGGGACGGGTCGCCCGTCCCCGAGGAGCGCTGGCACATCCTCGAGTGGGGCGCCACCGAGTGGAACCCCCTCCGGTGACCGCATGACCGACCGAGAGCGACCGTCGGCGCCGAGAGCGGACGGCCTCGGGAGCGGTGTCGACGCCGACGTGGTCGAGGGGGCGACCGAGGACCCGGACGGCGTCGCGACCGAAGCGCCGGTGACACTCGTCGCCGCGGCCCGCGGGGCGCCCGGCGCGTTCGAGATCGTCGACTCGATCGAGGAGGTCCGGCTCCCCGTCGCCGTGGAGACGGACGGGACCGTCGCGCGACCGCCGCGGGTGCGTGCCGAGCGGGTCGCCGCCGCCGACCGGTTCGCCGCCCCGGTCGACGCCTGTTGGCGGATCGACGCCACGGCGGTCGTCCCGCTGTGTACGGCCGACGTGTACGTGCGCGACGCCGACAACCGCGTCGTGGCGACGGCGACGGCGGAGGCGCCCGCCCGCGTGCCGGCGGGGCCCCACGTGCTCGAGCTGTCGACCGCCCCGCTGAAGACGTACGTCGCGCTCGAGGGCCCGGGACGGGTGTCCTACGAGAACCAGTACCCGCGGGTGTCCGTCGCCGGAGGCGGGCTGGTCGTCGGCGCGCGGTCGCGACGGACGACCCCGGCGGGGACGGTCACCGTCCCCGAGACGCCCGCCGGCGTCGCCCGGGCGATCTCGACGTTCGGGTCGGCGTTGGCGACGACCTCGCCCGAGCGGTCGTTCCCGACGCTCCGCGGGCACCCGCCGCTGTTCGAGCGCGGCGAGACGTTCGAGACGCCGCGCTTCGTCGAGCGCGTCGACACGGACGTCGCCCTCGGGCTCCCGTTCGAGTACGACGCGCTGTACGCCGCGGCGCCGCTCGCGTTCTACCTCGCGGCGACGGTCGTCGAGAGCGACGCGCCGTACCTCCGGACGGGGGACGTGCGTCACGACCTCCCGAGCGAACCGGACGCGCTCGCGTCGACGCTCGGGGAGCTCCTGCGGCACTGTTTCACCCTCGACTGTGCGACGCGCGCGTGCTCGGTCGGGCTGTACGACGTCGACCTCGACGTCCACGAGACCCTGACCGAACGCCTCGACCCCCCGTGGGAGGCGTGGTACGAGGCCTCGCTGGCCGAGCGGACGGCGGCGTACCTCGAGGTGCCGACCGCGGCGACGCTCGACTGTCTCGAGTGGCCGTACACGACGGACGTGACGCCGGCGGACGAGAACGCGAGCGTCCTCCCGTTCCTCGCGGCGGACCTCTCGGTGGTCCGGTCGCCGCCGCCGCGGCCCGAGTCGGAGGCGGCCGGCGTCGGTCAACTGGACGACTTCGTGCGCGCGTCGAGCGCCGCCGTCGAGGCGGCGACGCTGACGCGGAGCGCGAGCGACGGCGACCCGCCCGGGCTCGCGACCGACGCGGTGCCCGCCTCCCTGCTCAGGGGGTCGACGCAGAACGACGGCGACGACTCCGAGACCGTCGTGACGCCGGTGCCCGCCGACAGCATCGCCCAGTCGTGGGTCGGGCCGGGCTACCCGATGGGCGCGGCCAAACCCACCGTCGAGGCGTACCGCCGCCGCCTCGACCGCACGCCGGCGGAGGACCTCACCATCGGCGTCACCGTCGTCTGCAACGACGAGGCGATGGTCGAGGAGTTGGGCGACACGTACGGCTTTCGCGACCACGTCACCTTCGACATCCGCGAGGAACGCGACCTGACGGTCGCCGAGTTGCGCGCCCTCCTGAGCGACGACCACGACTTCTTCCACTACGTGGGCCACGTCGACGAGCGGGGGATGCAGTGTGCCGACGGCTTCCTCGACCTCCGGGACCTCGCGGAGACCGGCGTCGACGCGTTCCTGCTCAACGCCTGCACGTCGTACCGGCAGGGGATGGCGCTCGTCGAGGCGGGCGCGCTCGGGGGCGTCGTCTCGCTGACGGACCTCCCCAACTCGCTGGCGACGCGGGTGGGGCGGGACCTCGCGCGGCTGTTCGACGCCGGCTTCCCGCTGTACGCGGCGTTGGACGTGGTCGGGACGGGACCGTTCGCCGGGAACGCGTACAGCATCGTCGGCGACCCGCTGGTGCAGTTGTGTCAGTGCACTACTGCCGTCGCGTATGTGCTGAACGTGGAGGATATTGACCTTGATTCGGATTCAGTCGATTTAGTGCCGCAATGGTATCCAACGCTGCGGCACGGGCTTGGAGGAATGAGTCGACCGATCATCCGTGGTGTCGATATGCGTTGGATCGGCACAGGTAGAGGTGATACTATCGAGACAAACACTTCCGCCTTGGTTGACTGTTCGAAAATGGGACGCTTCCCGATCCGGGTCGGGCGAGAATTGATCTGGAATATCGACATCTCCGATCAATCCCTTTCCACGATAGAGAATCAGTTGACGACGTGATTACGGGCCGGATACGTGTGCGTTCCCCGCAACTGCTGTTGAAACACCACTACTCAGCAACAGCACGAGCGTGAACAGCGCGCCCATCATCCGCGGGTGGTCGGCCAGGAACTCCGTCATCGTGGTGTCGCTTTCGGACATCGTATCTTCCAAGAACGTTGCATATGAATTCAAGATATCGGAAACATTCTGATAACACCCGATCAGAACCAACTAACGATAATCGGAGTATATAAATCGAACACGGATCGCCGGCCGTGGCACACGTTTTATACCGCGCAACGCGCAACGGAGAGGTATGCCCCAGTGTGAGATGTGCGGCGCGGAGAAGGCGTCGCTCACCACCACGAAAGTCGAGGGCGCGGAGCTCGAGCTTGTGTTCGGACTGCTCGGACTTCGGCACCGAGGTGCGCACGGAGAGCACGTCCTCGGCCTCGACGAAGTACTCCACCTCGTCTTCGTCTTCGTCGTCCTCCTCGTCGAGTTCGTCGTCCTCCTCCTCGTCCTCCTCGTCGCGGCGTCGGCGCGACATGTTCGACGACATGGACACCGTCGCCGCCGACTACGACGACCGGATCCGGCAGGCGCGCGAGGCGACCGGGATGAGCCAAGAGGACCTCGCGAAGGACATCAACGAGAAGGCCTCCGTCATCCGCAAGCTGGAGCGGGGGGGACATCCTGCCGTCCGACGAGGTGCAGCGGAAGCTCGAGCGCAAACTCGGCATCTCGCTGGTCGAAGGGGAGTCCGTCGACGACGCCGACTGGGAGAGCTCCTCCTCGGGGAGCATGACCCTCGGCGACGTCGTCAAGCGCAACGACAACTGACGGCCCGCGGGGCGCGGTCGGTTCGAGACCGCCCGACCGCGAACGCTGTCGCGACCGACGCCACTTTTCACCGGCGCCCACGACACACCGGTCGTGAGCGACTCCGATACCCTGATCCTCGTCAACCTCAAGGCGTACCCGTGTGACCCGATCGAGATCGCCGAGGCGTGCGCGAGCGTCGCCGCCGACACCGGCGCGCGGATCGCCGTCGCCCCGCAGGCGGCCCACCTGTCGGCCGTCGCCGACACCGGCGTCGAGACGTGGGCCCAACACGTCTCGCCCGTCGAGCACGGGAGCCACACCGGTTCGACGCTCGCGGAGGCGGTCGCCGACGCCGGCGCGACGGGCACGCTGATCAACCACTCCGAGAACCGGCTGAAACTCGCCGACATCGACGGCTCGCTCGCGGCCGCCGCGCGCGCGGGACTGGAGACGTGCGTCTGCGCCAACAACCCCGCGCAGTCCGGCGCGGCCGCCGCGCTGGGGCCCGACGCGGTCGCGGTCGAGCCGCCGGAACTCATCGGCGGCGACGTGTCGGTCGCGTCGGCCGACCCCGCTATCGTGGAGGACTCCGTGGCGGCCGTCGAGGCGGTCGACGCCGACGTGGACCTGTTCTGTGGCGCCGGCGTCTCCACAGGCGAGGACGTCGCCGCCGCCGGCGAGTTGGGGGCGACGGGCGTGTTGCTCGCCTCCGGCGTCGCGAAGGCCGACGACCCCGAGGCGGTGCTGCGGGACCTCGTCTCCGGACTGTAACCCACGCCGACCGAGACCGGCTTCTCGATCACGACCTACGGTGCCCGATTTCGTCGACCGAGGCAGCCACAGCGATCGTGACTCGGAGCGACGGACGCGCTCGATTCGTCGGGATCGCGCTCCGGCGTGGCAGCGGTCGCGTCTCGGCCCGCCGCTCAGGCCTGCCGGACGTCGTGTTCGAGGACGCCGACGCCCTCGACTTCGACCTCGACGCGGTCGCCGTCCGCCAGCGGGGCCACGCCCGCGGGCGTCCCCGTCGAGACGACGTCGCCCGGTTCGAGAGTCATGTACGCCGTGATCTCCGCCACGAGCTCCGGGACGGAGAACATGAAGTAGTCGCGCGAGGAGGACTGGCGGGTCTCCCCGTTCACGCGCAGTTCGACCCCGGCGTCGGCCGGGACGTGTTCGGGGTCGGCGAGGCACGGGCCGATCGGCGCGGCGCCGTCGAACGCCTTGCCGCGCACCCAGTTCTGCTCGCGGTTCTGGTCGTCGCGGTTGGACACGTCGTTCAGACAGGTGAACCCCGCGACGTAGTCCATCGCCTCCCCGGCGGCGACGTTGCGGGCCTGTTCGCCGATCACGACGGCGATCTCCGCCTCGTGATCCACACGGTCCTTCCCGGCGGGGAGGGTGACCGTCGACCCGGGGTCGGCGACGGCGTTCGGGGGCTTGAGGAACAACAGCGGGCGGTCCGGCACCTCGTTCCCGAGTTCCTCGGCGTGGTCGGCGTAGTTGCGGCCGACACAGACGATCTTCGACGGTTCGCACGGCGCGAGCAGGTCCACGTCGTCGCGGTCGGTGTCGAACGCCGTTCCCGCGGCGGTCACGACGCCGTCGTCGTACCTGCCGCGTCGGACCGCCCCGGCCGGGTCCCGAATACGGGCGTATCGCATGCCCGCCGGGTCGGCCGGTCGCGGCTTAGTCGTTGTGTGTCGCGCGCTCGCCACAACGACGGCGCCGTCGCTGTGGGTCGCGAAAAACGGAGAACCGCGGTTCGTCGGCAGGTCTACAGTTCGATAGCCTGCTTCTGCCCGAGCGACTCGGGGACGGTGAAGCGGATGCTCGTGGTCGCGCCGGACATCGTGTTGATCTTGATCGTGACTTCGGAGCCCTCGGCGAGGTTGTTCGGCGCCGCGGCCGGACCGTTGCTGTAGTCCTGGAGCTCGAACTCGATGTTGAAGCGGTCGTCCGCGTCGTTGAGCACGGTGTCGGAGTTGTCGGTGTTCTTCACCGCGTGCGTCTTGAACTCCCACCCGGTCTCGGTGGAGTCGGTGTGCGTCAGCGTCTCGGTCCCCTGCGGGCCGATCCAGTTGATCGTCGCGTTCGAGAGGTCGATCTCGCCCGCCCCGGGCGCCTGCGTGACGGTGACGTTGACGGTGTGGATCGTGCCGTCGGACTGGTTCACCGTCCCGGTCGTGACGACCTCCTGGAGGCGGTTACTGACCTGCTTACTGCTCTGTTGTCCGGTCTCTTGCGACTTGCTCTGGAGGAAGCCCGCGGTGTTGATCAGGACGCCGGCGGCGATCGCCGCCACCAGCACCATCGCGATGAACACGATGAGTGTCCCGATACCGACCTGCCCGCGCTCTTCCTCGTCCGTGATGAATTCGAACATGTTGTGGTCTCGTCCCGCCCGCTCGCGGCGGTTACCACTGCCGAAGGGGGTCTCCTACAAATACCTCGGCCACGAGGAATCAGAACTGATATCGAACCCGACGCTACCGGACCGTCGCGTCGGTGATCCGCGCGAGCCGGTCGGCCACGGCGTCGTCGAGCCCGGCGTCGGTGACGCGCCAGCGCCAGTTGCCCGTCGCCGTGCCCGGAGTGTTGAACCGGGCGTGGCTGTCGAGGCCGAGGAGGTCCTGCATCGTCGTCACCGCGAGCGTCGATTCGGAGTTCCACACCGCCTCGATCACGTCCCACTCGATCTCGGCGCCGTCGGTGCCGAGGTTGTAGTGGAGGCAGTCGCGCTGTTCGTCGCCCAGCGAGTCGTAGTAGCCGACGACGGTGTCGCTGTCGTGTGTCGAGGTGTAGCCCACGGAGTCCTCGGGGTAGTGCATCGGCTGGTAGAGGTGCCCCTGCTGGCACCAGTCGGCGTACTGGGGGACGCGCATCCCGGGGATGTCGAACGCCTCACGCAGCGAGGCGCTCTCGGCGTCGAGGAAGCCCAGGTCCTCCGCGACGAACGGCAGTTCGCCGAACTCGTCGCGGACGGCCTCGAAGAACGCGTGGCCCGGCCCCTCGCGCCACTCGCCGGCGGAGGGGTCGTCGCTGTCGGCGGGGATCGCCCAGAACTCGTCGAACCCCTTGAAGTGGTCGAGGCGTGCGTAGTCGACCAACTCGAACAGCCGACGGAGGCGGCCGAGCCACCAGTCGTACCCCGTTTCCGCGAGATGGTCCCAGTCGTACACCGGGTTCCCCCACCGCTGGCCGCTGTCGCCCATGTTCGGCGGGACGCCGGCCACGGCCGCGGGGCGGTTGTCCTCGTCGAGGTCGAACGCCGCCGGGGCGGCCCACACGTCCGCGGAGTCGAGGGCGACGTAGATGGGGAGGTCCCCGAGCACGTCGATCCCCCGCTCGGCCGCGTACGCGCGGACGTCGGCCCACTGGCGGTCGAACGTCCACTGGCAGAACGCGCGGAAGGCGACCTCGTCGGCCAGGTCCTCCCGGTAGTCGGCGAGGGTGTCCGGGTCGCGCGTGCGCACGGGTTCGGGCCACTCCGTCCAGAGCTCGCCGCCGAACTCGGCTTTCAGCGCGCGGAACAGGGTGTAGTCGGCGAGCCAGTCGGCCTCGCGCTCGCGGTAGTCGGCGAAGGCGGCATGGTCGTCGGGCGACCCCTCCGCGCGGAACCGGTCGAACGCCGTCCGGAGGCGGTCCAGTTTGAACGACGCCACCGCCTCGTACTGCACCTCGTGGGGGGAGAAGCCGGCGTCGTCGGCCGCGAGGTCGCCGTCGGCGAGGTAGCCGCGGTCGGCCAACTCGCGGAGGTCGACGAGGAGCGGGTTGCCGGCGAACCCGGAGAACGTCTGGTACGGCGAGTGGCCGTGGATGCCCGCGGTCGGCCCCAGGGGACACACCTGCCACACGGTCTGGTCGGCCCGGTCGAGGAAGTCGATGAACGAGCGTGCGCCCGCCCCGAGGTCGCCGATGCCGTGGGCCCCCGGCAACGCCGTCGGGTGGAGCAGGACGCCGCTGCGTCGGTCGAATCGCATTGGCGGGCCAAGGCGGCCGGGGCGTATGAAGTGTCGGGTCTCTCGGTCGCCCGGGCGGCGCCAGCGCCGCGTTCGACGCCCGGGGACTAAGTACCGGTCCCGCGATACGACTGGCAATGACGTACACGGTCCTGATGCTCGGGTGGGGGTTCCCGCCGAACGTGACCGGCGGGCTGGACACCGCCGTGGGGGAGCTGTTCACCCGACTGGACGAGCGCGAGGGGGTCGAGGTCGAACTGGTCCTCCCGGCGGAGTACGCCCCCGACGGGTGGGAGAACATCCACGGCGTGCCGACGGGCGACGGCGACATCATCACCCGGATCGGCCGCCTCTCCGGGGCGTTCGTCGAGCGCGCGGCCGACGCGGACGTCGTCCACACGAACGACTGGTTCGGCTACAACCCGGGATCGCGCGCGCAGGCCAGCCACGACGTGGAGTGGGTCACGACGTTCCACTCGCTGTCGTCCGACCGCAACACCGTCCCGCCCGAGCGCGAGAAGCGCACCGAACAGCGCGTCGTGAACCGCTCGGACCACCTGCTGGCGGTGAGCGAGTTCACGGCGGGGAAGATCAAACACGAGTACGGCCGCGACGCCGAGGTCATCTACAACGGCTTCTCGTCGGTCGAGCCGACCGGCCGGGACGTCAAGGCCGAACTCGACATCGACGGCCCGATGCTGTTCTTCGTCGGCCGCCACACCGACCAGAAAGGGCTGTCGTACCTGCTGTACGCGCTCCCGAAACTGGCGCGCGACGACGTGACGCTCGTCATCGGCGGGACGGGCCACCTCACCGACCAGCTGAAACGCTTCGTCGAGCTGCTCGACATCGAGGACCGGGTCGAGTTCGTCGGCTACCTCCCCGAGGAGGAACTGGGCGACTACTACGCGAGCGCGGATCTGTTCGTCTCGCCGTCGCTCGCGGAGCCGTTCGGCATCACCATCGTCGAGGCGCTGTCGGTCGGCACCCGCGTCGTCGCGGGGCCCAGCGGCGCCGCGGAGGTGCTTCCCGACGACTGCCTCATCGAGGTGGAGCCGAACTCCGACTCGATCGCCGACGGGATCGACTACGCGCTGTCGCTCGACACCCCCATCGAGTACGAGGTGCGCACGTGGGACGAGGTCGCCGACGAGCACGTGGCGTTCTACGAGCGGATCCTCGCGGAGAAGCGGCGCGACGACGCCGAGTGAGCGGTCGCGGGACCGGCCGGGCTACCGGAGGAGCCGGAAGTCCGTGACGGGCTCCGGGTGGACGATCCGGAAGCCGTCGGCGGTGGGTTCGAGGCCGACACGGTCGGGTGTCGGGCCGCCGCGCTGGTACGGGCTGTCCGACTCGCCGGGCGACTGGTACGGGCTGTCGCTCGCGACCGACTGGTAGGGACTGTCCGACACCGACTGGTACGGGCTGTCCGAGGTCCGCGGGCCGGTGCCGTACGCGTCCTGACGGGCCGCCTCGCCCGACTCGGGGGGCCGCCGGAAGTCCTCGGGCGGGAGGTAGATGTGCTCGCCCGAGGCGGACTCGACGACGACGGCGGCGTCGCGGTCGCCGGTGACGAGGACGGTCGTGCGGCCGCCGGCGATGTCGACCTCGACGGAGACCGGGCGGTCCTGTTCGGGGGTGGCGTCGTCGTCCGCGGCGGGCGCGTCGTCTGGGGTCCCCTCCATACTCCGACATCCCCCGCGGTCCACTTAGGGGTTCCCCGACCCCCCGTAGGTACTGTCCCGGGCGAAAGAGCGAAACCGTCGCCGAACAAGCCACTCGGCATGGAACATCCAGGACACCCTCGCGTGTGCGCCGTGGGCGAGTCCGTCGAACTCGCTCCCCGCGATCCCGATCCCAGCGTCGACTACGAGTGGCGAGTCGTCGAGGCGCCGACCGGCTCCGAGGCCGACGTCGACGGCGACGAGGCCGTCCAGTGGTTCACGCCCGATGTCGCCGGGCGGTACCGCCTGCGGCTCTCCGGCGGCGGGCGGAGCCACGACCTCACCGTCCGCGCGTTCGCCGCCGAGACCGCCCCCACGGCGAACTGGGCGGGGCTCCGGCGCCAGCGGGATGTCCGGCGCCAGCGGGCAGTCGGGCTCCGCGCGGGAGGTCGGGCAGTCCGGCGGGGCCAGCGGCTCCGCGCGCGCCGGCATCGGCGGGCGCGGCGGCGTCGAGCGCCCGCGCGTCCACCTGTCGGTCGAGGTCGACGACGACGAGGTGCGCGTCCGCGCGGCGGTCGACCCGGACGAGCCGGGGACCGAGGTGGCGTTCATGCTCGACGACCGCGACGAACTGACCGAGGCCGACGTCGCCGTCGACGGCCGGACGCTCACCGTCGCCCGCGACCGGCTCCCGGAGCGGGCGCGCGTCTACGCCGTCGCCGTCAGCGACGAGGCGTACGGGGTCACCGACGCCGTCGACATCCGCCGCGAGACGCTCGCCGACGGCGGGGCGGTCCGCGCCGACAGCGCCGCCGACGGCGTCCTCGTCGACCGGCCGTACGACCCGCCCGAGTGGGCGCTCGACGCGACCATCTACGAGGTGTACGTCCGCACGTTCGCCGACCCCGAGCACGACCGCAAGCCGTTCGAGGCGATCCGCCAGCAGCTCGACCGCCTCGACGAGCTGGGGGTCGACACGCTGTGGCTGACGCCGGTGCTCCAGCACGACGGCGCCCCGCACGGCTACAACATCGTCGACTTCTTCGAGATCGCCGCCGACCTCGGCGGCCGCGAGGAGTACCAGCGCCTGATCGACGCGGCCCACGAGCGGGGCATGAACGTCCTGTTCGACCTCGTGTGCAACCACTCGGCGCGCGACCACCCGTTCTTCGAGGACGCGTACCACAACCCCGACAGCGAGTACTACGACTGGTACGAGTGGCAGGAGAACGGCGAGCCGGGCACGTACTTCGACTGGGAGCTGATCGCCAACTTCGACTTCTCGTCGCTGGAGGTGCGCCGCCACCTGCTCGACGCGGTCGACGAGTGGGCGCCGATGGTCGACGGCTTCCGGTGTGACATGGCGTGGGCCGTCCCCAACGGCTTCTGGACGGAGGTCCACGACCGCGTGAAGGCGATGGACTCGGAGTTCTTCCTGCTCGACGAGACCATCCCGTACATCCCCGACTTCCAGGCGGGGCTGTTCGACATGCACTTCGACTCGACGACGGCGTTCACGCTCCGCGAGGTCGGCGCGGGCAACGAGCCGGCCGAGGCGGTGCTCGACGCCGTCGACCAGCGCCGGAAGATCGGCTTCCCGGACCACGCGTCGTTCATGCTGTACCACGAGAACCACGACGAGACGCGCTACCTCGCCTCCTACGGGGAGTCGGCCGCGTTCGCCTCCGCCGGGGCGCTGGCGACCCTCCCCGGGGCGCCGATGGTGTACGCGGGGCAGGAGACCGGCCAGTTGGGCCGGCGCGACCAACTCGACTACGAGAACGCCCGCGAGGACCTCACCGAGCACTACCGGCGGCTGCTCGCGCTGCGGGGCGACCACCCCGCGCTGGCCCACCGGGCGTCGCTGGAGCGGGTCGACTACGAGGTGCGCGAGGGCGCGGCCGACTCCGTCGTCGCGTACCGCCGCGAGGCCGCCGACGGCGAGGCCGTCGTCGTCGTCCTCAACTTCGCCTCGGGGCCCGCGACGGTGGCGGTCGACGCCGCCGTCGACGGGACGGACCTCGTGACGGGCGAGTCCGTCGTCGGCGACGGCGACGGCGTCGTCGTCGACGACGTGGTCGTGGTGCCGGTCGGGGCGTAAGGCGCCCCGCCGGACCGCGGGCGCCCGTGCGGCCGGGTCGCCGGCCGTCCGCGGAGCCGTGCCGCCGGACCGACGGCTGAGTGTGCCCTGCTCACGTACCGCGGAGTCTTTAACCACGGGAGTAGTTGCACGGGTGAATGCGGCTTCGAACGGCACTCAACGACTACAAACGCGACCGGGGGCACGGCGCCACCGGCACCGCCAGCACTGTCGACGGTGCGCTCTCCGGACAGGGGGAGCGGCTGGTCCACGTCGCTCCCTCCGGCGCGATCCGGGACTTCTCCTCGTCGCTGTCGGGTCTGTCCGGGATCGACCGGTCGCGGTTCGGCATCGAGACCGGCGACCGGACCTTCTGGTTCGACGAACTGGAGACGGTCCGCCAGCACTACTACCGCGAGACGACGCTCGTGGAGACGGAGTACGACGCCGGCGAGTTCACCGTCCACCAGTACGACCTCACGCTGGGACGCGAACACCTCACCCACGTCGAACTCCGCGGGTCGATCCCGCCGGAGGCCCACCTCGTGGCCTTCCTGACGCTGGCCCCCGAGGGCCAGGAGACGCGCGTCGGCCGGCTGATCCACGAGGGCGCCGGCCCGCTCGACGGCGACGCCGTCGAGGTGTTCCACCGGGAGGAACACGACTACGTCACCGCCTCGACCGGCCTCAGCGACGTCCGCGCACAGATCCCCGAACGGTTCGAGGAACTGCTGAACCCCGACCCCGTCGCGCTCCCGCGCGAGGGGGCGATCAACCGATACGAGGACACCCACCTCAGCGGCGACGTCGTCGTCACCGCGCCGCTGGAGCGTGCGGGCCGGGGGCTGCGGACGACCCTCGTCACCTCGCTGGCCGACGACGACGAGCGCGACGCCGCGCTGGCACGCCTGTGTGACACCGCCATCGAGCACGCCGGCGCCGACGAACTCCGGACCGTCGCCCGCGAGCGCGCCACCGTCTCGGTCCCCGAGGAGACGCGCCGCAAGCGGACCGTCCGCTCCGACCTGCGGGCGCTCGACCTGCTCGAGGCGCCCAGCGGCGCGCGGATCGCCGGCCCCGAGTTCGACCCGTTCTTCCGGAACTCCGGCGGCTACGGCTACACGTGGTTCCGCGACGACGCGCGGATCTCCCAGCACCTGCTGGAGTCGAGCCGCGACCTCGGCCTCGGCGTCGACGTCGAGGCGTTCGCCCGCGCCGCCCGCTTCTACTGCGACTGCCAGCAGTCGGACGGCTCGTGGCCCCACCGGGTGTGGGCGGTCGACGGCTCGCTGGCTCCGGGGTGGGCGAACGCCCGCGTCGAGGGGCGCGCCGACTCCGACGAGTACCAGGCCGACCAGACCGCGCTCACCGTCAACTTCCTCGCGACGTTCCTCCGCGAGTACGACGAGGAGCTGCCGACCGCCGACGAGCGCCGGATCCGCGAGGCCGTCGCCGCCGGCGTCGACGCGCTCGAGGAGGCGCGCGGCGACGACGGGCTCCCCGGCGGTGTCAGAACCTCTGGGAGGACATGGCCGGCCAGTTCACCCACACCGCCGCGACGTTCGTCGAGGCGTACGCCGCCGTCGCGCGCGCGCCGGTGAGCGAGGACCTCCGCGAGCGCGGCCGCGCGGGCGCCGAGGAGACGTTCGACGCCCTCGACGAGCTCTGGGACGAGGAGGCCCGGGCGTACGGGATGCGGCGCACGGACGATGGTCTCGACGACCGCCTCGACGCCGCGACGTTCTCGGTGGTCGACGCCGTGCGGGCCGTGGCCGCGGTCGACGGCCTGCACGTCACCGAGGCGGACGTCGACCGGGTCGCCGACCACCTCCGGGCGGCGCTCGACGGGCTGTACCGCGAGGCCGACGAGTCGAGCGTCGCGGGGCTGATCCGCTACGAGGGCGACAACTGGCGCACGGAGGGCCAGGACGGCGAGAAGGTCTGGACGCTCGCGACCGGGATGGGCGCCGCCGGGGCCGCGGGGCTGGGCGCGCTGCTGGCCGAGCGCGGCCGCGAGCAGACCGCCGAGTGGATGTTCGACCGCGCGGCCGAACTGTACGCGCTGCTGGAGGACGACGGCCCGCTGACGACGCCGACGGGCTACCTCCCCGAGCAGTGGTACGACGACGGCACGCCCGACAGCGCGACGCCGCTGGGGTACGCCCACGGGTTCCGCCTGCGGGTGACGGCCACGCTGGCCGAGACGACGCGCTGCCGAGCGCGGCGGCGCCGCCGACGGCCCCGAGCGACCGGCCGCGCTGGACGACCGGCGAGAAGTTCGGCGTCGCCACCGTCGCCGACCACGACGCCAGGGACGCCTCCCGGGTGTGGTTCACGATGACGGAGGGGGCGCTCACGGAGGTGCGCTTCCCGCGGGTCGACCTCATGAACCTGCGGACGCTGGACTTCATCGTCTCGGCGAGCGACGGCGACTACACCGTCCGCACCCACGTCGAGGGGCGCCGCTCGGACGACGACACCGTCGAGCGGCGGGTGGTCCCGACGGCCGACGACGCGCTGTTGTTCGCCCACGAGATCACCGAGACGGGCGACGGCCGGGGTCACGAGTGGACGCTACGCGTCGAGTACGCCGTCGACCCGAACCACGACGCGCTGGTGGCGGACATCGACTTCCGGTCGGACGACCGCACCGAGTACGACGTGTTCGCCGTCGCCGACACCGCGCTCACGAACACGGGGAACCGCGACCGGGGGCTCCGCCTGGGTCAGCCGGGGAGCCACCACCTGGTCGCGCGCGACGCCGAGGCGTACACGGGCGAGTCGGGCGACGCGATGCTCGTCGACGAGGACGGCAACGCCTACTCGGTCGCCGTGGCGATGGCGACGAGCGACCGGTTCGACTGGGCGACCGTCGCGGCCGCCGGCAGCGACGACCTCTCGACGCTGTTCACGGAGGGCGCGGTGCCGACGACGCGCTCGTCGGTGGACGACGACAACGTCGTGCTCGTCGGCCGGGTCGGGTCCGGACGGCGGACGACCGAGACGCTCGCGCTCGGGTTCGCCCGACAGGCGGACGCGTCGGCGGCGCTCGGCGAGGCCGTCGGGGCGCTCGCCCACGGCTACGAGACCGTCCGCGAGGCGTACCGCTACACGTGGCAGGAGTTCCTCGCGGAGAAGCCGCTGCCGGACTCCGTCTCCGGCGACGCGGAGCTCGCCGACCAGTACCGGGCGGCGCTGATGACGCTGCGCGCCGTCGAGGACAAGACGTACCGCGGCGCCTCCGTCGCCTCCCCGTCGGTGCCGTGGGGCGAGGCCGTCCACGCCGACGAGCAGAAGGGGTACGGCTACAACTTCGTGTGGGCGCGCGACCTCTACCAGGTGTTCACGGCCGCCGAGTTGACCGGCGACATCGAGACGGCCATCGACCAGCTGGAGTACATCTACGAGTACCAGCAGGACGAGGACGGGTTCATCCCGCAGAACACCTACCTCAACGGGATCACCCGCTGGGGCGGCGAGCAGATGGACAACATCTCGTTCCCCGCGGTGATGGCGTACCACCTCTGGGAGAACGGGGTGGAGTTCGAGGACACCCTGTACGGGTACGAGAACGTCCGTCGCTCGGCCGACTACGTCGCCCGCAACGGCCCGTTCAGCGCCCAGGAGCGCTGGGAGGAGGAGTCCGGCTACTCGCCGTCCTCCATCGCCGCCGAGATCGCCGGGCTCGCGTGCGCCGGGAAGCTCGCCGTCGAGAGCGGCCACGACGCCGACGCGCTCGTGTGGCTCGCGCTCGCGGACCGGTGGGCCGACGAGGTGGAGACGTGGACCGCGACGACGACCGGCACCGACCGCCACACCCACACGCCGTACTACGTGCGGGTCACCCGGGACGGCGACCCCGACGCGGGACACCTGCGCACACTCGCGAACAACGGGCCCCGCCTCGACGAGCGGGACATCATCGACGCCGGGTTCCTCGACTTGGTCCGGCTCGGGATCAAGCCGTGGGACGACGAGACGGTCCGCAACTCCGTGCGGGAGGTCGACGACACCATCCGCGTCGACCTGCCCGCGGGCGCGGCGTTCTACCGCTACAACGGCGACGGCTACGGCGAGCGCGACGAGGGTGACGTCGGCGCGCCGTGGTCCGTCGAGAACCACGGGAAGGGGCGGCTGTGGCCCCTCCTGACCGGCGAGCGCGGGGAGTACGAACTGCTGGCCGACGCCGAGGGGACCGGTCGCGGGGAGGACTTGGAGCCGGCGGCGCTGTTGCGGACGATGCAGCGGTTCGCCAACTCCGGGCGGATGATCCCCGAGCAGGTGTGGGACCGCGACTACCGCACCGAGTACGACTGGGAGTACGGCGAGGGCACCGGGAGCGCGACGCCGCTGGCGTGGTCGATGGCCCAGTACGTCCGCCTCGCGCACGGCATCGACGCCGGCGAACCCGTGGAGACGCCGACGTTCGTCCGCGAGCGCTTCCTCGAACGGCGCCTCCACGACAGCGACGAGAAGCCGGCGCTGCGCGTCGACACGAACTTCCAGGGGAACACCGTCGTCGTCTCCGGCGAGACGACCGGCGAGCGCGTCGCCGTGACGACGCCGGTCGACTCGGCGATCCTCACCCCGACAGACGGGGAGTTCGAGGCGACCCTCGACATCGGCTACGGCGAGAACGACATCACCGTCGCCGCCGCCAACGGCTCCGACCTGGAGCGCGCCGCCACCACCGTCACCCGGTTCACGGTCTGAGGGATCGACCGGCGGCCGCCCGGGCGGCCGCACGATACACCTAGTATTTCCTAGTTCGGTTGGGTACGTGTCCAAACAACATCAGGGGTGCCTTTAACATCCACAATCGGCTTCGGACGCGTATGCACGAGCCGGAGACGACGTACGTCGGGAAGGCGTGCGCGTACATCACGCGCGGCGGCTCGGAACTGCTGGTGTTCGAGGGGCCCGGCCACGAGGGGCTCCAGATCCCGAAGGGGACCATCGAACCCGGCGAACGACCCCGGTCGGCGGTGTTCCGTGAGGTCCGCGAGGAGAGCGGACTGGCGACGCTGTCGAGCGTCGAGAAGGTCGCGACCGACGTGTGGACCCGGCGGGAGTCGCCGCCGAAGGCGTACGTGCGGCACTTCTACCACGCGCGGGTCCACGAGCCGCGCGACGAGTGGGTCCACGTCGTCCGCGACGGCGGCGCCGAGCACGGGAGCGAGTTCTCGTTCTCGTGGATCGACGCCGAGGAGGCGCGCGAACGGGGGTTCGCGCTCGACCTCGACGACTACGTCGGCTACCTCGGGGGCGCGCGGGCGGCCCGGGCGGGCGCACAGGCGGCCGACTGACCGCGACCGCGGCGACGGCGTCGCGCGCGACGAACACACCGCGGGCGGCCGTTCTCTCCGTCGGCGACCGGTTTTATGTGTAACTCGGGCGAACGGTAGGGCGTATGTCCGCAATGGACCTCACCTGGCACGGCCACTCCACGTGGGCCGTCGAGATCGGCGACACGCGCCTGCTGATCGATCCGTTCTTCGACAACCCCCACACGTCGCTGGAGCCGTCGGACGTGACCGACCCGGACTACGTCCTGATCACCCACGGTCACGCGGACCACGTCGCCCACGCCGGCGAGTTCTCGGACGCGACGCTCGTCGCGACGCCCGAGATCACGGCGTATCTGGGCGAGGAGCACGGGTTCGAGGACCCGATCGGCATGAACCTGGGCGGCACCGTCGAGTGCGACGACGCGTTCGTCACGATGGTCCGCGCGGACCACACCTCCGGGCTGAACACCGGGTACGAACACGAGGTCGGGATGCCGGCCGGGTTCGTGATCTCCACGCAGAAGCCCACACAGACGACCGACGCCGAGAACACGACGTTCTACCACGCCGGCGACACGGCGCTGATGTCGGAGATGAAGGACGTGATCGGTCCCTTCCTCGAGCCGGACGCGGTCGCGGTGCCGTGCGGCGACCACTTCACCATGGGCCCGTGGCAGGCGGCCGTCGCCGTCGACTGGTGTGACCCCGACTACGCGTTCCCGATGCACTACGACACGTTCCCTCCGATCGAGATCGACGTGGACGACTTCGTCCGCGAGGTCGACGGCACCGGCAACGACGCGGAGGTCGTGGTGCTGGAGGGCGACGAGACGTTCACGATCGGCGGCGACGCCTACTGAGGCGCCGTCGCCGCGTCGCCGCAGTAACAAGGTTTACGCGTCGAGCACCCCACTCACCGGACGCACATGTCCGACATCGAGACCTCCACGGTCAGCGAGGAAGGGTTCACGAGCACGAGTCAGGTCGGCGACTTCGAGCTGACGATCGACGCGCTGGGCGAGGACGGTCCCGATCCCAACTCGGTGTTGGTGGCGGACTACGCCTCCTGTTTCCTGCCCGCGTTCCGCGTCGGCGGCCGCCAGCGGGGTCACGACGACCTCGGGAAGGTCCAGATCGACGCCGCCGCGTCGCTGGACGACGACGACGACCTGACGTCCATCAGCTTCGACATCTACGTCGAGGCCGACCTCGACGACGAGACGCTCGCGGAGATCGTCGAGCGTGCCGAGGGCATCTGTCACGTCCACTCGGCGCTGCGCGAGGGGCTCCACGCCGACGTCACGACGCACGGCGACGCGTTCTGAGGCGGCGCGACGCGTCGCGGTCGCTCGCGGTTCTTTCGACGACACGGACGGTTCGCGAGCCGCCGCCGCGGCGGCCGGCGCGCTCAGCGGGCGGGGTCGCCGTCGCCCCGGTACGTTCGGTACGTCATGGCGCGGCCGTCGATGATGACCACGTCCTCGTCGGTGTGGTCGTTCGTACCCCCGACGGGGTCGTCCGGCTCGTCGCGGAAGACGTACGGTGAGTCGCGCTCTTCCATGGTACACAATACCACATCCCGTGGTATAAGTCTTTGTCAGACAATATCACACTTGGTTCCGCGTTCGGCCGTTCACTCGCGGCCGGAGAACGGTTCCGCACGCGAGGCGGCTATATCCCGATCGGACGGTCGCTTCCGGCGGCCACCCGGACGGCGGGCGGGGCCGACGGCGCGGTCGACCGCACCGGTCGCTCAGGTCGCTCCGGTCACTCCGCTCGCCGTTCGGCGGCGAGCACGTCGTCGAGCTCCGAGAGGTCCGCGAGGACGTAGTCGGGGTCGTACGGCGACGCGGCGACGTCGTCGCGGTCGGCGACCCCCGTGAGGACGAGCGCCGTCGTCATCCCCGCCTCGGCCCCGAGCGCGACGTCCGTGTCGAGGCGGTCGCCGACGACGAGACACTCCTCGGCGGGGACGCCGAGGCTGTCGAGCACGAGGTCGCGCGCCGTCGCCGACGGCTTGCCGAGCACGGCGTCCGGCTCGTGGTCGAGGACGCCGCTGACGGCGTTGATCACGGCGCCGGAGCCGGGGACGAACGCCTCCGGGGCGGGGATGACGCGGTCGGGGTCGGTGCCGACGTACGGCGTGCCGTCGCCGAGCGCCCACAGCGCCGTCGCGAGGTCGTCGTAGTCGAACGAGCGGTCGATGGAGACGACGCCGGCCGTCGCGTCGGCGTGGTCGGTCGCGACGGCGAGGCCGGCCGCCTCCAACTGCTCGATCAGCCCGTCCTCCCCGAGGACGTACAGCGCGTCGTCGGCGTGGTGCTCCCGGAGGTACGCCACCGTGCTGTCGGCCGCGGTGACCACCTCCGACTCGGCGGCGTCGATGCCGGCGGCCGCGAGCCGCTCGACGTACGCCGGCGGCCCCTTCGTCGGGTTGTTCGAGCAGAAACAGATCGACAGCCCCCACGCCCGGAGGCGCGACAGGGCCGCGGGCGCGCCGGGGAGCGGGTCGCGTCCCCTGACCACCGTCCCGTCCACGTCGAGTACGACGCCGCGAATCACGGGCTCGCTACGGGCGGGCCGCTGTTGAAGCCGTCGCCCGGCGGTCGCGCCGCCCGGCCCGACGGACGGACAAGACCGCCGCGGTTCCGGCGAAGCGATCTGGTATCACGGAATCGTGAACGGTAACGTGTATGTGTCGTGGGCTCCGGGATCGGAGTACAGTGACCGCCGCGCAGTTGACCCTGGTGCAGATCGACAACTACGGCCCGTGGACCGTGACGCCGGAGCCTCGTCGGGAGATGGACCTCCAGACGCTCCAGTCGCGCCTGTTCGCGGATCTGGCACAGTACATCGGCAACCGGGGCGGCTACGTCTTCTTCACCCGCTTCGACAACATGGTGGCCGTGACGAACGGCCTCGACCGGCGCGACCACGAGGTCCTCCAGGAGTCGGTCGGGAACCGCTTCCCCGTCACCGTCAGCCTCGGCGTCGGCGTCGACGAGGTGCCGATCGAGGCGCTCGAGTCCGCGACCCAGCGGGTCCAGGCCGCGGGGTCGGCCCAGTCGTCGGACCGCAGCGAGGCGTTCGCGGGCGAGTTTCTCACCGACTCGACCGACGACGACGTCCACATCGCCCACTTCGACGTGAACGACGCGACCGGCAAGTACACCGACCGCATGAACGAGTTCGACTCGTTCATCAACATCGAACACGGCTACGCGAGCCTGATGAAGTACATGCGCGAGGAGCACGGCGCGCTCTCGTTCTTCGTCGGCGGCGACAACGTCATCGCGGCGTGTCCGTCGCTCGGCCACGACGAGTACATGGGCGCCATCGACCACGTCGTCGACGACGTCGACGTCCAACTCAAGGTCGGCGTGGGCACCGGCGAAACCCCCCACGAGGCCGGCTACGCCGCCAAACACGCGCTGGAGGACTGCCGGTACGACGGCACGCTCGTCGAGTTCGCCTGACCGCGACCGCGACGGCCCGAGCGCGAGAGGGTTCGTCGAGCCGGCCGGTTCGACCGGCCCGGCCACCACGCTGATACCCGTGTCGGGTGTGGAGTCGGCGAGGCGCGGGTCGCATCCCGGCCCGTGTCGTCGAAAACCCCCCTACCCACATGACCCTGAACCCGACTGACCGGTCCGTCGACGCGGACGTCGACGACCCGGTCGCGACCCACGCCGACCTCCTCTTGGACGCGTTCGTCGAACACGCCGCCCTCGACGACGGGCTGGTGAGCGCGGTCGAACGCCTCCGCCACGGCGGCCACCGGTGGGACGCGCTCGAACTCGTGATCGTCTCCGAGAAGGACCCGGACGCGGCCAGACGGCTCCTCGACGCGGCCGTCGTCGACGGCTGACCGGAGACCGTCGCCCGCCGACCGGCGAACCGTCGCCCGCGAGCCGATACGTTTGTGTCCGCCGCCGCCCCCCTTCCGACGATGAGCGACGGTTCCACGGCCGGCCGCCGCGACCGCGCCGCGGGCGCCCTCGTCGGCCTCGCGTGTGGCGACGCGCTCGGCCGCCCGGTCGTCGGCGACACCGCGGCGGCGGTGCGCGACCGCTACGGCCGCGTCACCGACCTCCTCGGGGCCGACGGCCGGCGCGCCGGTCGCACCACCGCACTCACCGCCGCCGCGACCCGGACGTGTCGTGTGGTCACGAACGACGGACCGACACCCACGGAGTCGCCCGACCGCGACGACGACCCCGAGCCGACGCCGGGCGCGACGCTCGCGGCGGCCGTGCCGGTCGGCCTGCTCGACGCGTCGCCGGCGCGACGGGCGTCGACCGCCGTCGAGCGTGCCCGGCGTGTGGGTGCGGACGACGCGCGAACCGAGGGGCGGCCGCCGCGCTCGCGGTCGTGGTCGGCGCCCTCGTCGACGGGGCGACGGTCGACGCCGCGCTGGCGACCGCACGGACCGCCGCGGTCGAGCGCGGCGTGCCGGTGCCCGTCCGGGAGACGCTGGCGGTCGTCGGCGACCGAAGCGCGGTGACGCTGGCGACCGACGGCGACGCGGTCGACCTGTTGGAGACCGCGCTCCACGAGGGCGTCCCCGCGGCGGACGTGGAGGAAGCGACGGTCGCCGCCGTGAGCCGCGGCGGGGCCGCCGGCGCCCTGGGCGCGGTCGCCGGGGCCGTCGCGGGGGCGCGACACGGCCGCGCGAGCGTCCCCGCACGGTGGCACAACGACCTCGACCGGACGCCCGAGGACCTCGCGGCGCTCGCGGCCGGGCTGGCGGCCTCGCCGCCGCGGTCGTGAACGCCGGGGGCCGCGGGTCGTCGCCGACCCCGGCGTCGGGTCACAGCGAGCCGTCCGGGCGGCCGCGGGCACCGACAGCCGCGTGCCGGCGGGGAGCCCCCTGTCGACACCCGGACCTGTCGCTCGCAAAGCGAGGGCTGGAGTCGGTCGAGACGGGCGCGGAGTAGGAGTCGGAGTTACTGGATGTGGCCTTCTTCGCGGAGCTGCTGGGCGTCGTCGGACTCGTAGCGCCAGACGACCTCGGCCTTCTCGTCTTGCCAGTCCCACGGCTCGGCGATGACGATGTCGCCCTCCTTGACCCACGTTCGGAAGCGCATTCGGCCGGGGATGCGGCCCATCCGCTCGACCCCGTCGGCACACCGCAGCGTCACGCGGCGGCCGCCGAGCATCTCGGTCACTGTCGCGAACACCTGGTTGTCGTCCGGCATCCGGAGGGGTTTCCGGTTGTGGGAGTCGTCGCTCATGGCCGACGGTTGGTGATGGAGTGGGATAAGTACGTGTATTCACCGAGCGGCCGAACCATGACCGGGACCGCACTCCGGCCGCGTCGAGATCGGTGCTCCGAGGCGTCGTCCGTCCGGCCGGGAGGACGCTTCGCACGCGACGGGACACCCGTCGCTCGCGGCCACGGACGCACGAGAGAATGGGGTCGGAGGGATTTGAACCCCCGATCGACTGATATCTCCGGTCGGCACCTCGGTACTCCAGAGGGTCGTCGTCGCGTCCGATGATCAGTCGGACGCTCGGTATATCAGTCTGGAGTTCGTCACCGGGCGCGTTGCCTCTGGAGTCAGTCGCCATACCGGGCTTGGCCACGACCCCGTGCAGTCGTTCGTTCCCGCGAGATACCTAAAGGGATTTCGATCGGATCCGCCTACGCGCGGTCGGTCTCGCCCCACGGACACTCCTGACACTTGTAGGCGGTGACGAACTCCGTCACGCTCGGCATGTACCCGACCGAGATGACGTCGCCCCCACAGTCGGGGCAGTCGCGGTCGGCGTCCTCGATCGGTTCGGCGTCCATCACGGAGTCGCCCTCGACGATCTCCGCGAGCCGCTTCGGCGTGACCATCCGCCCTTCGACGACACGGTTGCTCATACGCCCCGATGGAGGCGGACGGCGGTAAAACGTCGCGGTTACCGACGGTGGCGGGCACACGGCGGCCGCGACGGGCCGGTCACAGCCACGGCGCGCGCGACGGCTCGTCGTCGTCGCCCGCGGCGTCGCCCTCGGACGGCGCCCCCTCGGCGTCGACGGGGTCGATCCCGGCCGCCGACGCCGTGGGAGTGCTCCCGAACGCGACGCCCGCGTCCGGGTCGCGGTCCCCGGTCGCGGCGTCGGCGACGCCGGCCCCGTCGTGGCCGACCGCGTCGCCGCCGTCGGTGGTCACCGCCCCGCCGACGGGGGACTCGACGGCCGACGCCGCGGCCGTCCCGGGCGCGTCGTCGTCGCCGCCGGCGCCGACCGCGTCGACGCCGGCGCTCGGGTCGTAGGCGAACAGGCCGGCGACACACAGCACCGCCAGCGCGACCGGCTGTTCGGTCGGGAGCAGCCCCGACACCGACAGCGCGAGCGTGCCGAGCGCGACGGCCGAGCCGAACCGGAAGCGGTCGATGTCGACCCGGTCGCGGAGGTGGTCACCGCCCAGCGCCACCGACAACGCGAACCCGACGCCGACGCCGGCGGCCGCCCCCGCGTGGAGGAGCCGTTCGGTCATCGCCGCGTCGAGGGTGAACGCCAACTCGGGGTTCGCCGGCTGGAACGACGCCAGCAGGCCCAGCCCGATGATCGCGCCGGGGCTCGGGAGGTACTCGCCGATCTCGGCGCTGGCGGTCTTGGCGGCGATCGCGAGGATCACGACCGCGGCGAAGCGGTGGAACAGGTCCGTGTCGAGCAGGCTCTGGATCGTCTCGGCGAGGGCGGCCTCCGCCATCGCCACCGGGATCAACACCGCCCCCAGCAGGAGGATCGAGAGCGCCTTCTCGCGGGGCGTCCCCTCCATCTCCGCGAGGACGACCGCCATCGTCGCGGAGCCACCGAAGATGAGCAGCCCGGTCTCGACGATGCCGATCGGGTCGTCGATGGCGCCCGCGATCACGAGCGCGGGGAAGATGCCGTCGATCAGCGGGAGCGCCATCACCGTCGCCAGCAGCCGGGTCGCGCCGCCGACGCGCCGCTCGAGGCGGAGCGCGATGGGGTGTGCTGAGGTACTCACGGGTCAGCGATACGACCCGGCGTAACCCTCGGCCGGACGGGGATCTGGTGACGACCCGGAGGCGACGGCCGCTCGGGCGGAGAACGCGCGTTCCCCTGTCCACCAGTTGAGTCCGCGTTTGAACGGAATAAATGTCGGGAGTGCAGCGTTGTCGCTCACCCGGCCGACGATACCCGTTGCGATGCGGGACTCGAGGTCCATATCCGTACTCTGTGGCAGCCGAGACTTAATGATTGCGTGGGACGTGCCCACACAGTCCGAACGAACCCTCGGCAGGGTATAAGTACACCCGTGACGGTCCGTCGGCGAACGCGCGACCGGCCCGTGGGACCCTCGGAAACCGGAGGAGCGACGCGCAATTCTTGCGCGCGGCGCTCGCGGACCGCCGTCGGCCGTCCCCACGTCGGTGCCGGCGTGGCCGCGCGACGGCCGGGGCGGCGACGCGTCGCGGGGCGATCTGTGCACGGACGTGTGTGAATCCCTCCCCCAGCGGGCCGATTCTCGCAACGTTTTTGCGGTGGCCGCCGCCACCGTTGATATGGCGCAAGACGGTTCCGACGGCAGTCCGTTCTCACAGAAACTGGAGGTACCGGAAGCGTTGACGTTCGACGACGTGCTCCTTCGCCCCAAGGAGAGCCGGGTCGAGCCCGACGAGGCGGACGTGTCGACGCGGGTGTCCACGAACGTGGAGCTGACCATCCCCGTCCTCTCGGCGGCGATGGACACGGTCACCGAGTCGGAACTCGCGATCGCGATTGCCCGCGAGGGCGGGCTCGGCGTGCTCCACCGCAACATGTCCGTCGAGGAGACCGCCGCGGAGGTCGAGCGCGTGAAGCGCGCCGACGAACTCGTGATCCGACGCGAGAACGTCGTCACGGCCTCCCCCGACCAGCCCGTCCGCGAGGTCGACGCGATGATGGAACGCGAGGGCGTCTCCGGCGCGCCCGTCGTCGACGAGGACGACCGCGTGCTCGGCATCATCTCCGGCACCGACATCCGGCCGTACCTGGAGGTCGGCGAGTCCGACGCGGTCTCGGAGGCGATGACCGACGAGGTCGTCACCGCCGCCGACGACGTGGGCGCCCGCGAGGCGCTGGAGCTGATGTACGACCACAAGATCGAGCGCGTCCCCGTCGTCGACGACGAGAACCGGCTCGTCGGGCTGGTGACGATGCAGGGCGTGCTCGCGCGGCGCGAGCACACCGACGCCGCCCGCGACGAGGAGGGGTCGCTGCGCGTCGGCGTCGCCGTCGGCCCGTTCGAGGAGGAGCGCGCCGTCGCCGCCGACGCGGCGGGCGCGGACGTGCTGTTCATCGACTGTGCGCACGCGCACAACCTCAACGTCCTCGACGCCGCGGAGGCGATCAAAGCGGAGGTCGACGCGGACGTGGTCGTCGGCAACATCGGCACCCGCGAGGCCGCCGAGGCCGCCGTCGACTTCGCCGACGGCCTGAAGGTCGGCATCGGTCCGGGTTCGATCTGTACCACCCGCGTCGTCTCCGGCGCCGGGATGCCCCAGATCACCGCCGTCGCGCAGGTCGCCGACGTGGCCGCCCGCGAGGGCGTCCCCGTCATCGCCGACGGGGGGATCCGCTACTCGGGCGACGCGATCAAGGCCGTCGCCGCCGGCGCCGACGCCGTCATGCTCGGCTCGTACTTCGCGGGCACCGACGAGGCGCCCGGCCGCGTCATCACGATGAACGGCAAGCGCTACAAGCAGTACCGCGGCATGGGCTCGGTCGGCGCGATGTCCGAGGGCGGCGGCGACCGCTACCTCAAGGACGCCGAGGAGGACGAGGACTTCGTCCCCGAGGGCGTCGAGGCGGCGACGCCGTACAAGGGACCGCTCGCGGCGGAGCTCCACCAGCTCGTCGGCGGGATGCGCTCCGGCATGGGGTACGTCGGCGCGGAGACGCTCCCCGGGTTCAAGGAGCGCGCGGAGTTCGTCCGCGTGTCGCAGGCGGGCCAGACCGAGGGCCACCCCCACGACGTGACCATCACCGACGAGGCGCCGAACTACAGTCCCGAGTGAGCGGCCGGGACCGCGGCCCCCTGGGCCCGGCGCGCGCCCGAACCGGTTCGGTTCCCGGGAGCGCGGGCGCGCCGGGGCGGCCGGTACGCTTTCGACGGCTGCGCGCGTAGGTATCGACGGTGGCTGGTGGCCACCGCGGATCGTGGGGCACCACAGCGGCGTGACGCGAAAACGTCACCCGACCCACACCGTTTTCTCCGGAAGCCGTCACATCGCATACGATTAAGTACCCGGCGGCGCCAATTCCAGACAATGGCCGGACGGCGTTCGGGCGACCCGACGCGCCCGCGGCATCGAGCGGCGGGACCGCCGCACGGTAAGGGGTATATTGATATGCTCCCGTCCGCGACAGACGTACGAACGGACGGAGCCCCCCAGAATGAGTGAGGACACCACGACCGCCGACGCGGACCACACAGACGAGCAGCCGGTGGTGCTCGTGGTCGAGGACGAACCGGACCTCGCGGACCTGTACGCGGCGTGGCTCGGGGCCGAGTACGACGTGCGAACCGCGTACGGCGGTCACGAGGCGCTCGACCAGCTCGCCGACGACGTCGACGTGATCCTGCTCGACCGACGGATGCCGGGGCTGTCCGGCGACGAGGTGCTCGACGAGGTTCGCGACCGCGGCGTCGACGCCCGCGTGGCGATGGTGACGGCCGTCGAGCCGGACTTCGACATCGTCGCCATGGGGTTCGACGACTACCTCGTCAAGCCCGTCACCCGGGAGTCGCTGTTGGAGACGGTCGAGGGACTGTACGGCCGCTCGCAGTACGACTCGCGCATGCAGGAGTTCTTCGCGGTGTCGTCGAAGATGGGGGTGCTGGAGTCCGAGAAGGGTCGCGCGGCCCTCGAGGACTCCGAGGAGTACCACGAACTCGAGCGGCGCGCGAAGGAGCTGCGCGCGGAGCTCGACGAGGACGTCGCCGGGTTCGGCGAGGACGACTTCGACAGCGCGTTCCGCGAGTTCGACGGCGACGACGACGACGACCTGTTCGACGACGCCGACTTCGAGGACCTCTGAACCGGGCGGAGCGACGGCCGACGACGGCTCGTCGATCCACGACGAACAACGAGTCGCGAGCGACGGCTACGAGAGGAACCGTTCCAGCCGCGCCATCGCCTCCTTCAGGTCGTCCATCCCCGTCGCGTACGAGATGCGGATGTGGCCCCGCCCGCCCTCGCCGAAGGCGGTCCCGGGCACGGCGGCGACGCCCTCCGCCTCCAGCAGCTCGGTCGCGAACGCGCGGGCGTCCCCGTCCGGGGCGACGTCGGCGACGCGGGGGAACGCGTAGAACGCCCCGCCCGGTTCGGCCACCGCCAGCCCGAGTTCGCTGAGCCGCGCGACGACGTAGCGCCGGCGCCTGTCGTACTCGCGGCGCATCCGTTCGACGTCCTCGTCACACCGGTCCAGTGCCGCGAGCGCGGCGTGTTGGGCGGTCGTCGGCGCCGACAGCATCGTGTACTGGTGGACCTTCGTCATCGCCGCGACCGCCTCGGGGGGCCCCATCGCGTACCCCAGTCTGAGCCCGGTCATCGCGTACGCCTTCGAGAACCCGTTGATGACGACCGTCCGCTCACGCATCCCCGGCCGCGTGGCGACCGACTCGTGGTCGCCGTCGTAGGTGAGCGCCGCGTAGATCTCGTCGGCGATGACGAGCAGGTCGTGCTCGCGACAGAACGCCGCGACCGCGTCCATCTCGTCGGCGTCCATCGTGGCGCCCGTCGGGTTGTTGGGGTAACAGAGCACGAGCACGTCGGCCTCGTCGACGCCCGCCTCGGAGAGGGCGTCGGTCGTGAGCGCCCAGTCGTCCTCGTGGCGCGTGCGGACGGGGAGCGGCTCGCCGCCGGCGAAGCGCACGCCCGGTTCGTAGGAGACGTACGTCGGCGTCGGCAGCGCCACGGTGTCCCCGGGGTTCACGAACGCGCGGAAGGCGAGGTCGACCGCCTCCGAGGCGCCCGTCGTGACGAGGATCTCCTCGTCGGGGTCGTACGACTGGCCGTACCGGGTGACGCGCCCGGCGATCGCGCGTCGGAGCTCCTCGGTACCCCGGTTGGCGGTGTAGCTGGTGCGGCCGCGTTCGAGTGAGTCCACGGCGGCCGAGCGCGCGGGCCACGGCGCGGTGAAGTCCGGCTCCCCGACGCCCAGCGAGATCACGTCGTCGCGGGACTCGGCGACCTCGAAGAACTCCCGGATCCCCGAGGGTGCCACCGAGGCGACGCGGTCGGCGGGGGCGAACCGGGAGCCGTCCGTCCGGACGCCGTCGCTCGGGGCGTCCGTCGTGCCCTCCGTGCCGCCGTCGGGTCGTTCGTCCCCGCTCATGGCGTCACCGAGAGTCGGTCGTCGTCGTCGCCGTCGGTGAAGCGCATCCCGCGCTCCTTGTACGTCTCCATCACGTAGTGGGTCACGGTCTTCGTCACGGCCGGGAGCGGGGCGACCTCCTCGGAGACGAACCGCGACACGTCGCCCATCGACGAGCCGGAGACGTGGACGGCGAAGTCGTAGTCGCCCGACATCAGCCGCAGCGAGTCGACCGCGGGCGACTCGGCGATGCGGCGGGCCACGTCGTCGTAGTCGGTCTCGCGGTCCAGCTCCACGTTCACCTCCACGACCGCGGAGATGTGCTCCTCGTCGAGTTCGTCCCAGTCGACGATCGCCGTGTAGCCGCGCAGGGCACCCGACTCCTCCAACTCCGCCAGCGCCTCGGCCACGGCCGCCTCGTCGAGCCCGGTCTGGCGGGCCAGGTCGGCGGTGGACTCGCGAGCGTCGGCGACGAGCGCGTCGATCAGGGTTCGGGTTGCCTCGTCCATGTCTCCGAGTCCGCTCGCCCGGGCAAAGCGGTTTCGCCCGGTGCGATATCCGCGACCACACCACACGGCGGGTCGCCCCGTCCCGCCCCGCCGCCGGCGACCCCCCGGCTTCGGCCGGCGGCGCCGTCGCCGTTTCGAACCGCTCAAACGGCGCTGTCCCCGACGTGGCGTATGAACTACCTCGTGTGGGCGGTCGTCGCGATGGGGGCGTACTCGCTCGTTGCGCCGCTGATGCGCCTCGCCACCGCCGGAGAGGGGGCGATCCCGAGCACGGTCGCCGCGCTGGTGGCCAACACCGTCCTCGTCGTGCTCACCGTCGGCGTCATCGGCGTCACCGGCGAGAGCGTCCTCGACCAGTTCGCCGACCCGCGGATGCGGTACGTCCTCGCGGCCGGCGTCTGTCTCGGCGTCGGCATCCTCGCGTACTACCGCGCCCTCTCGGTCGGTCGCGTCTCCGTCGTCGCGCCGGTCTTCGCGATGTTCTTCGTCGCCTCCTCGGCCGTCGGCGTCGTCCTCCTCGACGAACCGGTCACCGCGCGGAAACTCCTCGGCGTCGCCTTCGCCGTCGTCGCCGTGATCCTCGTCGCGGGCGAGTGAGATAATTTCGCTCTTCTGACCGTGAACAAAGTTTAAGACCCGGAGCGCACCACGTCGGATCGATGTCGTCGTCGGACGCGGAGCGAACGGAGAGTCGGCCCGGCGGCGCCGGCGGCGGCCCGTCCGCCGCGGGCGTCTCGCCGACCGCGATCGCCGCCGACCGCGTCGACGGGCGCCGAGGGACCGGAACGCGGTCGCGCCGCGTCGCGCGGCGGCGGATCACGCCGTGGCTCCCGTTCGTGGCGGCCGCCGCGGCCGCGGTTGCGGTCGTCGCGAGCGCGGTGGCCGGGCGCGCCGCCGGGGCCGCCGGCACGGCCGCCGTGGGAGCGCTGCCGGTCGGGGTGGCGTCGCGACTGGACGCGCTCGCGACCGCGTGTGCGGCGGCGGCGCTGGTCGGCGCCGTCGTCGCCCTCGTGGCCGGGGGCGTCTGGGCGCTCCGTGTGGGCGCGGCCCTGTACCGGCGCCGGGCCGCGGCGACCGGCGACCGCGGGGACGGCGGGGACCGCGCGAGCGGCGCCCGACGCGGCCCGGCCTCCCGGTCGCGGTGACGCTTCAGCGACCTTTTGTACCGCCGTGCCGAACGCCGGGACATGACCGAGTTCGAGAAGGAGGACAGCGTCGTCCTGCACGACGTGCACAGCGAGTACGACGGCGAGACGGGCACCGTGACGCAGGTGATGGAGACGATGTTCGGCGACGCGACGTACACCGTCAGCTTCGAGGACGGACAGGAACAGGGCGTCCCCGCCGACGCGCTGGAGGCGGCCGCGGGCGACGACGCCGACGACGACGAGGAGTAACTTCTCACGGCGGGACGTCCCGCTTCCGACGCCGTTCGTCGCGACCGCCGAGCCGCGCCGCCGCCGTGATGCGTGCGCGCGGCGGCCTCACTCCTCGGCCGGGGAGCCTCGGTCCCGAACGACCGGGGGACGGGGACGCGCCACGCGATCAGCGCCAGCGAGCCGACGGCGAGGACGACCCCCGCCACGCCCAGCGCGACCCCCGGCGAGAACCGGTCGGAGAGGCCGCCGCCGGCGAGTTGGAACGGGACGACCGTCAGGCCCGACACCATCGCCAGCGCCGACAGCGTCGTCGCGCGCCCGAGCGAGGCGACGCGGTCGTTGACGTACGTCGCGGCGAACACGGAACTCGCCTCCGAGACGCCGCGCACGAGGAGGAACGCCGGCAGCGCGAACAGCGGGACCGCCCACTGCCCGACGAGCAGGGCGGCGACGGCGAACGGCGTCGCGAGGAACCACGTCCCCACGCCGACGGTCTCCCGGATCCACCCCGCACGCCCGGTGAGGACCGCCCCGACGAGGCTGATCCCCGCGTAGTACCAGCCGAGGAACGGCTCCACGCCGCCGGCGGCGCCGACGACCGCCGCAACCGTGCCCTCGGCGGCGACCGCCTCGATGCGCGGCTGGAGGAAGATGAACACGAGGTACGTCACCGCCGAGAACAACACGTAGTAGTAGGGGACGAACGACCGGAGGCGCGCGTCCGAGAGGGCCGTCCGGACGGCCTCGAGCGCACGTCGGGGGGTGAGCGGGTCGAACGACTCGTCGGCGTCCGCCGGGTCGTCCACGGTGAGGAGGACGGCGGCGCCGACGCCGGTGACGACGGCCGCGACGAGGAACGGGTACGTGAGGTCGACGCCGGCGAGCCACCCCCCGACGACGGCGCCCCCCACGCCGACCGCGAGCGCGACCGACTCCCCCCGGCCGCGGACGGTCGCGAACTCCCCGTCGCCGACGAGCGAGTCGTACAGCCACGCGTCCTCGCTGCCGGAGCGGAAGGCGTAGCCGACCGACCACAGCACGTACAGCGCGAGCAGCGCCGGGAACGTCGTCGCGAACGCGATCCCCGCGAGCGTCGTCGCGATGACCGCCGTGCCGACGACGAGGCTGAGTCGGCGTCCGATCACGTCGCCGACGTAGCCGGTCGGCACCTCGGCGACGACCGTGGTCACGTTGTACGCCGCCTCGAGCAGCGCGATCTGGGTGAACGAGAGGCCGACGGAGACGAAGTAGAGGTACATCACCGGCCGGTACAGCTCCACCGCCCGGGTCGCCTTGTAGAGGTAGTAGCGGAGGACGGCCGGCGACATTCGCTCGTCGAGAGCCGCGGCCGACACGAAAACGAACCGATCCGGCGGGCCGCGAGTCCAACGCTTTTCATGCCGACCCGCCTACGAACGGGTATCATGGGCTCCATTCCGTTCCACTACGTCGATCTGCGGACCTTCTGTTACGCCACCGAGGACGAGAAGCGGGTCGCGGACGCCCTCCGGGCGTTCCTCCCGGAGGAGTTCGAGGTCGACCGCGTCGTCAACACCGGGCACCACGGCGACCGGATCGTCGTCCTCTCGGCGCGCGTCGAGCGCGCCGACGACGTCCGGCACGTCCTCTCGCGGCTCTCGGACCTGGCCGAGTGGGATCAGGTGCTCGCCGAGCTGGACGAGCGCGTCGACGACAACAACTCGCTGTTCCTCCGGCTCGACAAGCAGGCGGCGTTCAAGGGCCGCGCCGAACTCGGCCCGGGGATCACCTTCCGGGCGAAGGTGGAGGCGTACCCCGCCAAACGCGAGAAAGCCGTCGAGAACGCGCGCCGGACGTTCGAGGAGCTGGCCGAGGAGGCCGCGGAGTCGGCCGGCGAGACCGCCTGAGGAGGCGGTGGCGGGCCGACGGCGCTACGGCCACTTGATCGAACAGCCGCGGCTGGGGCCGGGGTCGAGGTCCACCTCCTCGCCCGCCAGCACGGCGTCGATGGCCTCCTCGATGTAGTACGCGGTCGCCTCGTCGTCGGGGTTGAGCGCGTCGTCGAGGCGGCCGTGGTACGCCAGCCGGTACTCGTCGCCGTCGCGTCGCAGGAGGAACGGGTCGGGCGTGCAGACCGCCCCGTACGCGCGGGCGACCGCGGCCGTCTCGTCGCGGAGGTACGCGTCGTACGCGACCGTCCCCGACTCGACGTACTCCACCATCGTCTCGAACGAGTCCTCGGGGTACTCCGCGTCGTCGTTGGGGTTGACGCCGACGACCGTACAGTCGTCGTACTCGTCGGCGAGGCGGTTCAGGAGGTCGAACTTCGCCTTCGCGTACGGGCAGTGGTTGCAGGTGAACACGACCAGCACGGCGTCGGTGTCGAAGCCGTCGAGCGCGTGCGTGTCGCCGTCGGTGCCCGGCAACTCGAAGCCGGGCGCGACGTCGCCGACCGCGAGGTCGGAGTCGGAGTCGGTCTGGACCATGAGTCGTCGACGATTGGGTCGCCGCAGAGAAAGTCGTTCGGTCGACCGGCCATCGTTCCGGTCGCACCCCACACAGGGGAACGCGTTCGGCGGGAGCGATCGAACGGGCGACGGGCCGCCCGACACGGTCGTGTGACCGGGGCGTTCGCCGACGACGGTCGCTCAGTCCGCCGCCGAGGGCGTCGTGTGGAACGGCTGGCTGGCGATGGACTCGCGGAGGCGCGGCAGCGCGTCGCGACCGTGGCGGTGGGCCGCCGTCACGACGGCGAACACCTCCTCGCGGCTCACCTTCACGCCCTCGCCGGTGACGGCGCGCTCGGGGTGGGCGGAGAGTTCCCGCAGGGTGCCGACCGCGAGCAGGTACGGGATGGCCCACGCCGCGAGGGTGTTCCCCTCGACCAGCGGGACGTGTTCGAGGTACGTCTGGGCGCCGTCGAGGAAGCCGCGGGCGAAGCCGGCGGTCCGGGAGACGACGTTCGCGGTGCCGTCACGGTTCTCGGGCGCGACGACCCGCTCTTGGGGGACGCCCTCCTCGTCGAGCCACTCGGCGGGGAGGTAGACGTTGTTCTCCTCGGTGTAGTCGTCGTGGACGTCCTTCGCGACGTTGACGAGCTGCAGGAGCAGGCCGAACTCCTCGGCGACGGCGTACAGCCGCTCGGTGCGCTCCTCGTCGACGTTGCCGAGGGTGGTGACGAGGTTCGTGATCAGGTTCCCGACGGTGCCGGCGACGTAGTAGCAGTACTCCTCCAGCTCGCCTTTGGTCTCGATGCGGAGGCCGCCGTCGTCGGCGTAGCGCTCGACGAAGTCGGCCATCCCGGTCGCCATCTCGCGGGCGGGCGGGACGACCGCCGCGCGCACCTCCGGCGGGAGCGCCTCGAAGGTGGCGAACACGCGCTCGACGTTGGCGACGACCGCCCAGTCGGCCGAGCGTTCCCCCTCGGGCGGCAGGTGCGGGTCGACCGACGCGCGGAACCCGGTCGCGGTCGTGTCGTCCTCGGGGTCGAGCGCGGCGTCGAACTCCCGGAGGAGCGCCGCCTGTTCGTCCGGGGCGATGTGGTCGGCGTCCTCGACGGTGTCGGCGATACGGCAGACGAGATAGCCGAGACAGATGTACGACGACATCGGTTCGTCGAGAGTGTCGACTGTCAGCGCGAAGGTACGCGAGACCCCCTGCACGGCCTCGTGGCACCACGCGAGGTCGGCGTCGGGGTGGGTCGCGGTTGGGCGGTCGGCGTCGGGCATTCGGTTGGAAGGGCGTTAGGTAGGAGGGTTCAAAAGTACTGTGTGGTGCGGCGGGGTGACACACCCCCGCGGCTCGGCGGCCGAACCGCCCCGCGGTCGCCGGCAGTCCCCGCGTCCGCGGCGACACCGCAAAGATTGAAGCCCGCCAACCCACAGGGTCGACCATGGACTTCGGCTTGACGACCGAGCAACAGCAGATCCGCGACATGGTCGCGGAGTTCGTCGACGAGGAGATCGTGCCGCGGGCCGCCGAGATCGACGAGGAGGACGAGTTCCCGCGCGACCTCGTGGACCAGATGGCCGAGTTGGGCCTCATGGGGATGCCGTTCCCCGAGGAGTACGGCGGCGCCGACCTCGACTACCACAGCTACGCGCTCGGCCTCTCGGAGATCTCCCGCGGCTCGGGCGGGCTCGGCACCGTCGTCGCCGCGCACATCTCGCTGGCGGGCAACATGCTGTACGCCTTCGGGAACGAGGAGCAGAAGCGGGAGTACCTCACGCCGCTGGCGGAGGGGCGCGACATCGGCGCGTTCGCGCTGTCGGAGGCGGGCGCCGGTTCGGACGTGCCCGCGATGGAGACCACGGCGGAGAAGGACGGCGACGGTTACGTCGTCAACGGCGGCAAACTCTGGATCTCGAACGGCTCGGTCGCCGACACGGTGACGCTGTTCGCGAAGACCGACCCCGACGCCGGCAACAAGGGCATCTCCTCGTTCGTCGTCCGGCCCGAGGAGGACGACGGCTTCGTCGTCGAGGGCACCGAACACAAGCTCGGCGACAAGGGCTGTCCGACGGCCGAACTCCGCTTCGACGACCTGTACCTCCCCGAGGACCGCCTGCTCGGCGACGAGGGCGACGGCTTCGTGCAGGCGCTGAAGACGCTCAACGGCGGGCGGATCACCATCGCCGCCCGCGGCGTCGGCATCGCACGCGCCGCCTTGGAGGAGGCGGCCCAGTACGCGACCGAGCGCGACCAGTTCGGCGGCCCCATCTCGCAGTTCCAGGCGATCCAGCACAAGATCGCGGACATGGACACGAAGCTGCAGGCGGCGGAGCTGCTCATGCACAAGGCGGCCGACCTGAAGATCAAGGGCGAGCCGTTCATCAAGGAGGCCGCGCAGGCGAAGCTGTACGCCAGCGAGATCAGCCGCGAGGTGGCCAACGAGGCGATCCAGATCCACGGCGGCTACGGCTACACGAAGGACTTCCCCGTCGAGCGCTACTACCGCGACGCGAAGCTCAACGAGATCTACGAGGGCACCAGCGAGATCCTGCGCAACACGATCGCCCGGCAGGTGCTGGACGAGTAAGTCGGCCCGCGGGTCGAACGCGAAATCTTTCGGCAGTTCTCAGTCGTCGCCCAGCGCCGCGGCGCCCTCGGCGGGCGTGTTGAGCTCCACGTTACCCGAGAGGTCGCGCTGCGGGAACGGGATCTCGATGCCCTCCTCGTCGAAGCGGTTCTTCACGTTCGTCACGTACTCGCCGCGGATCTTGACGAAGTCTGCGCGCGAGGGGTTGGCGATCCAGATGCGGCTCTTGAGGCCGACGTAGCTGTCGCCGAGTTCGGTGAGGCGGACCGAGGGCGCGGGGTCCGAGAGGATGTCGGGGTGGCGCTCGGCCTCCTCGACGATGATCTCGGTGGCGTGGTCGATGTCGTCGCCGTAGCCGATGCCGAACAGGAACTGCATGCGGAGGGTGTCCTTCGCGACGGGGTTCTTGATGACGCCGTCGGTGAGCTGGGAGTTCGGAACCGTCAGGAGTTCGTTGTCGAAGGTGCGGACGCGGGAGACGCGAAAGGAGATGTCCTCGACGATGCCGGAGTTGCCGTCCCACTCGATCCAGTCGCCGATGCGGAACGGCCGGTCGGTGAAGATGAAGATGCCCGCGACGAAGTTCTTGATCACGTCCTGCATCGCGAAGCCGATGGCGAGCGTCGCCGCCGCGGCGATGGTCGCCAGCGACTGGAGGAAGTCGCCGTAGCCCGCGAGACCGAAGCCGACGGCGATCCCGGCGAACACGACGACGACGTTCGCCACCTTCCGGAGCGGGCGCTTCGCGTGGGTGTCGAGCCCCCGAGCCTCGAGCACGCGGTCGACGAGCGGCACGACGAACAGGCGGCTGCCGAGGTAGAACACGAGGAGGACGACGGCGAAGGTGATCCCCCCGCCCAACGGCTCCGCGAGCGTCGGCGGGACGCCCACGTCCGCGAGGAAGTTGGCGACGGGCGTGGTGAGCAGCTCCGCCGTGGCGCCGTCGCCGCCGCCGCCACCGTCACCGGTCGGGGTGCCGGTTCCCGTCTGCAACACCGGCAGTCCGAGCCTCATCGGTGGAGGACCGCCGTGTGGCCGCGCGTCTCGACGAGGTCGGCGGACACCCGATCCGCGAGGTCGGCCGCCAGCTCGTCGACGTCGGTCCCGGCCTGTGCCGAGCGGTGGAACTTCACCTTCACGAGGTCGCGATCCGTCAGCTGGTCGTCCAGTTCGTCGACGACGGCGGAGACGCCCTTCTTCCCGACCCAGACGGTCACGTCGAGGTCGTGGGCGCGCTTTCGGCGCTCCTGATCGGTCATGGGCTCGCTACCGGCGGAAGCGGTTTGAACGTTCCCGTTCGCGACCTCCGCGGACGACGGCGCCGGCGGATCACTCCCCGTACGGGTAGCGGGCGGTCGCCCCGCAGTCGCAGCGGACGACGACGTGGCTCCCCTCCTGGAGGCGGACGCGGGCGTTTCGACCGGGGAGCAGGTACGCGTCGCAGGCGTCGCAGGTGAACCGCTCGAAGCGCCGGGGGACGCCGCAGCGATGCCGCTCGGCGACCCGGCGGGCGAGCCGCACCGCCTCGCGGGCGCGGTCGTGCTCGCCGGCGCGGGCCATCTCGCGGGCGAAGGCGGCGAGCCGGTCGATGCGTTCCTCGGCGATCCGTGTCTCGTTCATTCGTGTCGCGACGCTCCGGGTGCCGGAGGTGCGTGACTGCGTCGGATAGCGGTTTCGGGTCGACGGGTGGCCGCGGTGCGATGACGACGACGACCACGCCGGCGCGGCTCCCTCCCGCCGGGGATCACCCGCGCGCTTTACACGTTCCCGCGCGAAGCGCCCACAGAGCCATGATCACCTCCGAGCGGATGGCGATGGTCGACCGCAACGCCGCGGCGCTCGGCGTCCCCCGCAGGCAGCTGATGGAGTCGTCGGGCAACGCCGTCGCCGACGCCGTCCGTGAGCACGCCGACCCGGGCGCCCGCGTCCTCCTCGTGTGTGGCCGCGGCAACAACGGCGGCGACGCGATGGTGGCGGCGCGGTTCCTCGACGACTACGAGGCGCACGTCGTCCTCCTCGGGCGCCCCGAGACGATCGCGACGGACATCGCGCGGGCGAACTGGGACGCGCTCGTCGCGAGCGAGGCGGCGACCGAGGCGGTCGGCGACTCCCGGGCGTTCGACCTCGACGAGCACGCCCCCGACCTCGTCGTCGACGCGATGCTGGGCACCGGCGTGACCGGCGCGCTCCGCGAGCCGGAGGCCGCCGTCGCCCGGCGACTGAACGCGGCGGACGTGCCCGTCGTCTCCGTGGACGCCCCTCGGGCGTCGACGCCGACACCGGCGAGGCGGCGGGGGTCGCCGTCGACGCCGACCGGGTGGTCACCTTCCACGACGAGAAACCCGGGTTGGGGAGCCTCGACGCGGCCGTCACCGTCGCCGACATCGGCATCCCCGACGCGGCCGAGACGTTCGTCGGCCCGGGCGACCTGCGCGCGCTCCGACGGGCGAGCGACTCCCACAAGGGGGACAACGGGGAAGTGCTCGTCGTCGGCGGGGGACCGTACACCGGCGCGCCCGCGCTCGCAGCCCGCGCGGCCCTCCGCGCCGGCGCGGACCTCGTCCGGGTCGCGTGCCCCGACCACGTCGCCCGCGAGATCCAGGGGTACGGGCCGGACCTCATCGTCCGCCCGTTCGCAGGCGAGCACCTCGCGCCGCCGCACGTCGAGCGCATCCTCGACCTCGCCGCGGGCCACGACACCGTCGTCTTCGGGCCAGGGCTCGGGAACGACGAGTCCACGCTCGACGCCGTCGGCGAGTTCCTCGCGGGCTACGACGGCCGCGCGGTCGTCGACGCCGACGCGCTCCAGGTCGTCCCCGAGGTCGACACCGACGCGGAGTTGATCTGTACGCCACACCAGGGCGAGTTGCGGAAGATGGGCGGCACTACCGCGGACGACTGGCGCGACCGCGCCGACCGCGTCCGCGAGTTCGCCGCCGAGGTCGGTCACACGCTGCTCGTGAAGGGAGCGTACGACGTGGTCAGCGACGGCGAGGAGACGCGCGTCGGGCGCACCGGCAATCCCGGGATGACCGTCGGCGGCACCGGCGACGTGCTCGCCGGCGTCGCGGGCGCGCTCGCGGCACAGATCGAGTCCCCCTTGCAGGCGGCGTCGCTGGCGGCGTACGCGAACGGGCTCGCGGGCGACGACGCCGCCGAGTCGTACGGCGACGGGCTCGCGGCGTCGGACCTCCCGGACCGCATCCCCCAAGCCCTTCGAGACGGTGGGGAGTGACATGAGCGACGACGCGACCCCCGGCGCCGACGCGGCGGCCGACCGGGACGACGACCTGACCCACACCGACGCGGCCGGCGACGTGCAGATGGTGAACGTCGGCGACAAGCCCGACTCGGCGCGCCGGGCGGTCGCCCGCGGCACGATCCACCTCACGGAGTCGACCGTCGAGGCGGTCCGGGGGAACGAGCTGAAGAAGGGCGACGTGCTCGCGACCGCCCGCGTCGGCGCGGTGCAGGCGGTGAAACACACGTGGGAGACGATCCCGATGTGCCACCAGATCCCGATCACGAACGTCGACACCGAGTTCGCCGTCCACGACGACCGCATCGACCTCGAGGTCGCCGTCGAGACGACCGGAACGACCGGCTGCGAGATGGAGGCGCTGGAGGGCGTCACCACGGGCCTGAACGTCGTCTGGGACATGGTGAAGGCCGCCGAGAAGGACGCCACCGGCGGCTACCCCGACACGCGGATCACGGACGTCGAAGTCGTGTCGAAGGAGAAGACCGTCCTCCAGTAGCCGGGCACCACCGCCCCGTATCGATCCCGACCGACCACCGCCTCACGGTCGGCGGATACCTTTTAATGCCGGACGGAGTATCACCGTCCATGATATCACTCGACGAGGCCGTCACCGCGCGGCTGGAATCCCACGGCACCCGCTTCGAAGTGCTCATCGACCCGGACGCGGCGCTGGCGATGAAGCGCGGCGAGTTCGACGGCGACCTCGAGGACGTGATCGCCGCCGAGGACGTGTTCGAGAACGCCTCCCGCGGCGACCGCCCGCCCGAGGAGGACGTCGAGGAGGTGTTCGGCACGACCGACCCGATGGAGATCATCCCGGAGATCGTCCGCCGCGGGGAGATCCAGATCACCGCCGAGCAGCGAAAGGAGATGCTCGAGCAGAAGGAGAAACAGCTGATCAACAAGATCACCCGCAACGCGGTGAACCCGCAGATGGACGACGCGCCGCACCCGCCCGAGCGTATCGAGCGCGCGCTGGAGGAGGCCGGGTTCACGCTCGACCCGATGGAGCCCGTGGAGAACCAGATCGACGACGCGCTGGAGGCGCTGCGGCCGGTGATCCCGATCCGGTTCGACGAGGTGACCATCGCGGTCCAGCTCCCGGCGGACTACGCGGGCTCGGGACAGGCGAAAGTGCGCGAGTTCGGCGACCTCGAGCGCGAGGAGTGGCAAAACGACGGCTCGTGGGTCGGCGTCGTGACGTTCCCCGCGGGGCTGCAAAACGAGTTCTACGACCTCGTGAACGAGGTGTCGAGCGGGGAAGCGGACACCCGCGTCGTCAAAGAGGAAGACGAGATCAGTCGACGGTGACGGAGCGGGGACCGGCACGGCGGGCCGGCCGTCGGTCGCGGTGTCGGTGCGCCGTTATCCGCGCTTGAACCCGATGAAGAAGCCGCCGGTGAAGCCGGCCGACACCGACAGCGTCGAGAGGATCGTCTGGACCCACGTCGGCGGCGTACTCGCGGTGGCGGCCTCGCCCGCGGACATGAACGTGCCCCCGAGCTTGTCCCAGTTGACGGTGAGGATCTCCCGCGACTCGAGGAACTTGAACAGCGCGAGCTCCAGCCCGATGATGACGGCGATCAGCTTCGCGACCTTCTTGGCCGCGAACCCGATGATCCCGCCGATCACGGCGCCCGTCCCGAGTTCGAGCCCGAGTTTCTGGGGGTCGATACCCAACTGTGCGATCACTTCTGGCCCTGGCATACCCCGGGATGGGCCGTCCCCCGTTAAGTCGTTTGTGGGGTACGTGTCGACAGGTTCGTGTCGGTCGCCCTCCGCGTTGCGGCCGGCTGTGTTCGGCTCTCCGGGTCCGGCCGGTCGAACGGGGTCGGCGCGGAATTGAAGTCCACCGGCCGCGTACCCGCGCGTATGCGACACGACTCGAACCACGGGGTGGACGGTACCCATCCCTGACCGCCGTACCGGCGAGGACCTCACGGCCGTCGTCGCCAAACGGGTCGACAGCGGGCGCGCCGACCTGACCGAGATCACCGAGCTGGCGGCCGCGGCCGGCTACGAGGTGACCGCGTCGCTCACGCAGACGCGCGACCAGGACCCAGCCTACCACTTCGGCGAGGGGAAGGCGGAGGAACTCGCCGCGCTGGTCGTCCGCGAGGACGCGGACGTGGTGATCATCGACAACGAGGTGGGCCCCTACCAGACGTTCAACATCGGGTCGAAGCTCCCGGAGGGCGTCGAGGTGATCGACCGCTTCACGCTGATCCTCGACATCTTCGGGCAGCGCGCCCGGACTCGCAAGGCGCAACTGCAGGTCGAACTCGCGGAGCTCCGCTACGAGCTCCCGCGCGCGGAGGTGAAGGCCAGCCTCGCCAAGCGCGACGAGCGCCCCGGGTTCATGGGGCTGGGCGAGTACGACGAGTCGCGCGAGCGCGACATCAAGTCCCAGATCAGCCGTATCAAGGACGAACTCGACGCCATCGCCGAGAAGGAGGAGGAGCGTCGCGAGCGTCGTCGCGAGTCGGGGTTCGACCTCGTCGCGCTCGCGGGGTACACGAACGCCGGCAAGTCGACGCTGCTCCGGCGACTCGCCGACGACCTCGACGTCGACGAGAACGCCGAGAAACACCCCGACATCGACACGACCGCCGAGTCGCAGAACCAACTGTTCACGACGCTCGGGACGACCACCCGCCGCGCGAACACGGGGAAACGGGACGTCCTGCTCACGGACACGGTGGGGTTCATCTCCGACCTCCCGCACTGGCTGGTGGAGTCGTTCAAGTCGACGCTCGACTCGGTGTACCACGCGGATCTGGTCCTGCTGGTCGTCGACGCGAGCGAGCCGGTCGAGGAGATGCGCGAGAAGCTGGTCACCTCCCACGACACGCTGTACGAGCGCAACGAGGCGCCCATCGTCACGGTGTTCAACAAGGTCGACCGCGTCGACGACGACGAACTCCGGCGCAAGCGCGAGGCGCTGTCGGCGCTGGCGCCGAACCCCGTGTGCGTGTCGGGGCTCACGGGCGACCGCATCGAGACGCTGTGTGGCCGCGTCGAGGCGGAGTTGCCGGACTGGAAGCGCGAACGCCTGCTGCTCCCGCTGTCGGACGAGGCGATGAGCCTCGTCTCGTGGGTCCACGACAACGGCCACGTCGAGCGCGAGGAGTACGACGGCCGCCAGGTGGACCTGGAGTTCGAGGCGCCGCCCTCCGTCGTCGAGCGGGCGCGCGCCCGCGCCGCGGAGGTCGAGCGCGACGCGGCGGCCGAGTCGGTCGAGTCGGCGTAGCCGGCGGTCGCGAGCGCCGGATCGGCAGTTTCGGACGGGTTAGTCGGCCGATACTAATTGGGTGGCGCCGTGTGGGGCCGCCCGCATGAGCCACTCCCTGTTCCACGTCGTCTGTCGCGACTGTCGCACCGAGTCGCTGCGCCCCACCGAGGAGGAGGCCGCCCGGGTCGCCGACGACCACGCCGAACGCGCGGACCACGCGGTCGCCGTGGGCCGGGTCCACTGACCCACCCGCGGCCCCCGCCGGCGGGGACCGACCGAGGTTTGTACCGGCCGCCCGAGCGACCGGTATGGCAGACGACGCGAGCGACCGGCTCGAGACGGCGATCGCGGCCGCCCGCCGCGGCGGGGACCGCGCGATGGAGTCGTTCCGCTCGGCGCCGGCGGTGGAGACGAAGGCGGACGGCCCGATGGACGCGGTCACCGCCGTCGACCGGGCCGTGCAGGAGACGGTCGCCGGCTTCCTCGCCGACGCGTACCCCGACGACGCGTTCGTCGGCGAGGAGGAGGACGCACGGAAGACGGTGCCGGCGACGGGCGACGCGTGGGTCGTCGACCCGGTCGACGGGACGGTGAACTACGCCGCCGGCAACCGGGTGTGGATGACGAGCGTCGCCGCCTGCCGCGACGGCGAACCGGTCGCGGCCGCCAACTACGCGCCGGCGACGGGCGACCTGTACGTCGCCGGCGACGCCGGGACGCGCCGCGACGGCGACCCGGCGACGGTGAGCGACACGACCGACACCGCGGCGTTCACCGTGAACCCCGTCTTCGGCGTCTCCCCGCGCCACCGGCGGGAGCTGACGGCCGTCGTCGGGACGGTGCTCGACTCGTTCGGCGACGTCCGGCGGTTCGGCTGCGCGCAGGCGGCGCTGTCGGGCGTCGCGACCGGGGAACTGGAGGCGACCGTCTCGACGGTCGCGCTCAACGACTGGGACACCGTCGCCGGCGTCCACCTCGTACGGCGGGCCGGCGGCCGCGTCACGGACGTCCACGGCGACCGCTGGACGCCCGGGGCGACCGGGTTGATCGCCTCGAACGACGAGGCGCACGACGCGCTCGTCGAGGCGTTCGCGCCCGTCGAGGAGTAGGGGCGGCGACTACCGCAGCGACGCGAGCACGCGCTGGAGGTTCTCCTTCTCCTGGACGCCGACGAGGCGCTCGGCGGGCTCGCCGTTCGCGTAGAACTGCAGCGCCGGGATGCCGCGGACGCCGGCGTCCTGTGCGAGCCCCTGGAACGCGTCGACGTCGACCTTCAGCACGGTGAGGTCCTCCTCCTCGGCGGCGAGCGCCTCGACGGTCGGCTCCAGCATCTTGCACGGCCCACACCAGTCGGCGTAGTAGTCGACGAGGACGATCCCCTCGCTCGTCAGCTCCTCGAACTGCTCGACGCTCTCGACGTGGATCGGCTCGGTCGCGGCGGTCTGGCTGCTCATGCCCCGTCGTTGGCGAGTCGCGGGGATAACCGTTCCACACGAATGTCGGCGGCACGCACGACCGTCGGCGGCGGCCGGCGCACGGCGACGGCGGCCCGGCGTCCCCTCTCAGGGTTCGTACGACAACAGCACGCCGTCGTCGACGCGGGCCACGTCGACGAGGTCGAGTCGCGGGAAGTCGTCGACGAACCCCTCGCCGTCGGCGAGCGTCGGCGCCTCGCGGCCGCCGATCACGAGCGAACCGACGTACAGCGTGAGTTCGTCGACGAGGTCGGCGTCGAACAGCGAGAAGATGACCTCGCCGCCCCCTCGACCATCGTGCGCTCGACGCCCTCGCGTTCGAGCGCGTCGAACGCCGCGCGGAAGTCGACGCGGCCGTCGTCGCCGCCGGCGGCGACGACCTCGGCGCCGGCCTCGCGCAGCGCGTCGCGGCGGTCGGGGGCGCGCGGTCGCTCACGAGCAGGTAGGTGGTCGCCTCGTCGTCGAGGATCCGGGCGTCGGTGGGCGTGCGGGCGCGCGAGTCCGCGACGACGCGCGCGGGGTTGCCGGGGCGGCCGTTGCGGAGCCGCTGGACGCGGCGGTCCTCCTCGTCGAGCGTGAGGTGGGGGTCGTCCGCGAGCACCGTGCCGACGCCGACGAGGACGGCGTCGGCGGCCGCGCGGATCCGGTCGACGCGGTCGAAGTCGGCGGCGCCGCTGATCCGGACCTGTTCGCGGCGGCGCGAGGAGAGCTTCCCGTCGGCGGAGACGGCGGCGTTGACGTGGACGTACACGGCGGTGACTCCGCGGGGCGCGGCTTCAGTTCTGCCGGTAGCCGAGCGGCTTCTTCTGCTCGACTTCGATCTCGACGTGGACGGAGTCGGGGAAGTCCATGTGGCCGACCTCGCGGGCGATGTGGTCGTTGCCGTGGATCTCGAGGCGGCGCGCGAACACCTCGAACTCCCAGTTACCGAGGGAGTCGCCCGAGGAGAGGCCCTCGTACAGCGGCACGCGGACGCGTTCGGCGGGCTCGGTGTGGGGGCCCTTGCACTCGGCGCCCTTGCGTTCGAGCATGGATCGCAGGCTGTTCACGGTGTCGTCGAGCGCGGCCCGATCCCCGCTTTGGAATCGGAGTTTGGTTACGAAGGTCATGAGCTGGGGGTCTACACCACCCGTGTCGCCAGAGCGTGAAAAACGCATCTACCCGTTCCTCGCCACGTGGCGGGGTGACATGGCCGGCGGCGCGTGGCCGCCCCGGCACCCCCGCGCGCCCGCTCGCCGCCGCTCGTGTCGTTTCGGCGTCCCTCGCCCGCGGGCAGGGGGTTTCCGCTCCGACATACTCTTGAACCGGGGTTGCTTACCTGTCGGCAATGCCGGTCGAAGCGACTAGCGCTGGAGCCATCCTCTTCCGCGACACCCGCGGCAAACGGGAGTACCTGCTCCTGAAGAGCCGACCCGGGGACTGGGAGTTTCCCAAGGGCGGGGTCGAAGGGGAAGAGGAGCTCCAGCAGACGGCGATCAGGGAAGTGACCGAGGAGGCGGGAGTCGAGGACTTCCGGCTCATCGACGGCTTCCGCGAGGAGTACGACTACGTGTTCGAGGCGGGCGGCGACACCATCCACAAGACGGTGCACCTGTTCATCGCCCACTCGTTCGAGGCCTCCGCGGAGCTGTCCACCGAACACCGCGACCTCCAGTGGCGCGACTACGAGCAGGCGCTCAACACCATCACCCAGGACGGTCCCCGGGACATCCTCCGCGACGCGCACGACTACCTCGACGAGCTCGCGGCCACCGAGGCCGAGGGCTACCTGCTCGACAGCGAGACCTGACGCCGCGCGACCCCCAGTCGCGTCGCGGTTCGACCCCACGCCCCGCAGCGGCCGCGCCGTCACCGAAAGGCGTTAGTCGGCGCTGACCCCACGGAGGCACGTGTTTCCGGGTCCGGGCGACAGCGAGTTCGCCTTCGAACTGCTCGTGTGTCGGTGGGCGGAGTTGGCGTGGCACCCCGCCGAGGGACGCCGCCCGGCCGTCGTCGCCCGACAGCTCGGCACCCGCGACCGTCGCTGGGACACGGTCGTCGTCGAGGTCGACCCCGACGCGTTCGCGGCCCGTCGGGCGTTCGGCGAGGACGGACTGGACTCGGACCTGCTGCGCGTCGTCCGCGGCGCGCCGGCCGAGTGGACGTGGTACCGCGACGCGCTCGACGACCCGGGGTTCCCGTGGCGCTACGTCCGCGAGGCGATCCACCGGGCGGCGGCGCTGGACCTCGTCGAGAAGCGGCCCGGTGCGAACGGCCGGATCGAGTTCCGCCGCGTCCGCGAGTACCCCGACTGGGTCGAGCGCGTCGTCGCGGTCGAGAACAAGCCGGATCTGGACGCCAGCGCCGCGCGGGCACTCGCCGACCAGCTCCGCCACGACGTGGAGGCCGGCCTCGCCGACGAGGTGTGGGTCGCGACCGGCGCGACCGGCGAGCGCGTCTCGCCCGCCCTGTTGGAGGACATGCCCGTCGAGGTGGGCGTGCTGGAGTTCGACTTCGCCGACGGCGTCGCCGCCGACGCCGGCGAGGTCGTGTGGCACCCGACGACGCTGCGCGCCGACGGCGACCCGCGACGCCGCCTGCTGCTGGCCGAGCGCGCCTACGGGAAGGGGTGGCGCTCGTTCCGCGAGACGATGCGGCCGGACTGTCGCCACTTCGAGCTCCGGCGACGGGGGCGCGCGCTCGTCCCGTACTGCGCCGCGAAGGGACGGGTCCCCACGGCCGCCGAGTGCAAGGGCGGCTGTCCGTCGTTCTCGCCGGAGCCGCCGGGGTGGCGGACGAACGGCTGGCCGGTCGAGGGCGGGCCGGGGAAGGGGGTCCGGGCGCTGTTGGAGCGGCGCCGCGAGCGGGAGCGCGAACGGGCGGGCGAGTGACCGACGGACCGCCTACGCCTCGCTCTCGGCGACGACCTCGACGTCCTCGCGCGGCACCGCCAGCTTGAACGTCGGCACCGTCCGGTAGACCACTTCGACGACGTTCTTCCGGCGGAGGCTCTGGAGCGCGCGGCGCACGTCGCCCGCCCCGGGGTCGACGCCGTACGCCTCGCGGACCTTGTTCAGCACGGAGACGACCGACTCCGAGCGCTCGTCGTGGTCGGCGACGACGCGGAACACCTGCGCGTGAAGTTCGGGGACGGTGAGGCGCTCCGGCACCGCGTCCGGGTCGTCGCCGTCGTCGACGATGCCCGGCTCGACGCCGGTGAGCTCGGCCGCCTCGCTCGTCGCGCGGATGAGGCTGTTGTCGTCGCGGTAGTAGTAGTCCTTCAGGTGGTTCTCCAGATAGCCGTGCACGTCGCTGCCGCTGTCCATCCCCCACCGGTCGCCGAGTTCGCTGTTCTTCGTCGGCTGGAGCCGCACCACGTCGCCGAGGCGCTCCAACTCCTCGTCGGTGAGGTCGCTCATGGCGGGAGGGTTCCCGGGCGCAGTATTTGGGCGTCCCGGTTCCGCGAGTCGCCGGGCGGTCCGGCGGCGGCCCCCGCGTGTGCCTCACCCCAGCGTCAGCGACAGACAGCGCACCGACCCGCCCGCCTTCCGGAACTCGCCGGTCGCGACCGGCACCGGCGTGAACCCCGCCTCGCGCAGTCGGCGCTCCGTCTCGGGGTTCCCCGCGGCGAGGAGGACGTGTTCGCCGTCGACGCAGTGGCAGTTGCACGCGAGGTCGCCCGTCGCCTCCGCGAGCGGCACCTCGACCACCTCGTCGAACAGCGCGTCGATGCTGGCGCGCCCGGCCTCGGTGAACGCCTCCGGCACGACAAGGGCGGTCGACTCGGTCAGCGGGGCGAAGCAGACGTCGAGGTGGTAGAAGCGGTCGTCGGACAGTTCCAGCGTCACGACCGGCGCGTCGACGAGGCCGGCGACGTCGTCGTACGCCGCGCGGTCCGTGCGGACGCCGTGGCCGCCCCACACGAGCCGCCGGCCGGGGTGCCAGACGGCGTCGCCCGCGCCCTCGAAGGCGACGTCCCCGGGGAGGTCGTACACCTCGTAGCCGACCGCGCGACACCAGCGAGCGAAGTGCGCGGGCTCGCCGGCGCGCTCGTCGGTGGCCATCCGCGCACGCACGACGGCCCCGCCGTCCGCCGTCGGGAACCCGAGGTTCGCGGCGAACACGAGGTCCGGGAGCGCGGCGGGCGGGACGTGGTCGGCCCCGCCGGGGGCCGGCGTGCCGTACCGGTCCGGATCGAGGACGACGACGCGCTCGGCGTAGCGTTCGTACACGCGGCGCAGGCGGTCCCACTCGCTGCGCGCGCGGGCGGCGTCGACGCGGCCGCCCATGTAGGGGTTGATCCGGTAGCGGACGTCGAAGTACGTCGGCGCGACGAGCACCACGGTGTCGTGGGCGGGGCGTCGCGGGAGGGTCGGCCGGTCGAGCGGCGGCGGGGCGCGGTCGTCGTACACGGTTCGTTCGATCGTCGACATTGGTCCCGGATCCGCTGGATCGATCTATTGTAAGTCGCGCCGAAACCGGCCGTACGCACGGTTATTCTGGTACTAGTCGGGCACGCGTGTGTCGACGAAGTGCCGGTCCGCGACCCGTACGGCTTTCTCGCCGCACCGAGACACGGCGGGTATGTCCGAGTGGGACACACTCCGCTTCGAGGTGACCGACGGCGTCGCGACCATCACCGTCGACCGGCCAGACAAACTGAACGCGCTCAACGTGGCGACGCTGGAGGCGCTCCGATCGGCGATCGCCGAGGCGGAGGCGGCCGACGCCCGCGCGCTCGTGCTCACCGGCGCGGGCGACACGGCGTTCATCGCCGGGGCGGACATCTCCTACATGAAGGACCTCGGGACGCCGGAGGCGCAGGCGTACGCCGAGTTGGGTCACGACGTCGCGCGGTCGCTGGAGACGTTCCCGGCGCCGTCGGTCGCGGCGGTGAACGGGTACGCGTTCGGCGGGGGCTGCGAGCTCGCGCTGGCGTGTGACCTGCGCGTCGCCGCCGAGAACGCGGTGTTCGGGCAGACGGAGATCGATCTGGGGATCGTGCCCGGGTGGGGCGGCACCCAGCGGCTCCCGCGGCTCGTGAACGACGAGGTGGCGCGGCGGCTGATCCTGTTCGGCGAGCGCATCGACGCGACCGACGCCCACGAGTACGGGCTGGTCGGCGAGGTCGTCGCCCACGACCAGTTGGACGCGCGGATCGACGACCTCACCGCGGACCTGGCCGCCCAGCCCCGCTTCGCGCTGGCGGCCGCGAAGGAGGCGATCAACCAGTCGTACGAGACGGGGCTCGCCGCGGGGCTGGAGTACGAACAGCGCGTGTTCTCGGGGCTGTTCGGGACCCACGACCAGCGCGAGGGGATGGACGCGTTCGTGGAGAAGCGCGACCCCGAGTTCGAGTAAGGCGTCGTCGAGCGACCGGAGGGAGCGAGACGACGGAGTGCGAGCGGGGCGAGGGCGAGCGACGCGAGCCCTCGGCTTCCGGCGGCGAGGTGGGCGCGGCGGAGCCGCGCGGCCCGAGCCGCCACGAGACGGGCGCCGTCGAGCGACCGGAGGGAGCGAGCCGACGGAGTGCGAGCGGGGCCCGGGCGGCTCCACGCGCCGTCCGGGTCGCTCTCGGGGTCGTGACACCGTCGGCACGTTTTCCACGCCGCGGTCGAAACGGTACCACAGCACATGGCGGTGGCGCGATGAGCGGGACGCACGGTCGTCGCTCGCCGGCGACGAACCTCGGGCTGTTGGACGCCACGATGATCGGCATCGGGGCGATGATCGGCGCGGGGATCTTCGTGCTGACGGGGCTGGCCGCCGAGACCGCCGGCGCGGGGGCCATCGTCGCGTTCGCGCTCAACGGCGGCGTGACGACGTTCACCGCGCTGTCGTACGCGGAGTTGGCGGCGGCGATCCCGAAGAACGGCGGCGGCTACGCGTACGTCCGCGAGGCGTTCTCCTCGCCGGTCGCGTTCGTGATGGGGTGGACGCGGTGGTTCACGTACATGGCCGCCGGGGCGCTGTACGCGCTGGGCTTCTCGTCGAACTTCGTCGAGTTGGTCCACCTCTACTGGCCCGGCCTCCCCTCCTCGGAGCCGTGGATCGTGGCGTACGCGCTGTTCGCGGTCGTCTCGTTCGTCGGGCTGAACGCCGTGTCGACGGAGGCGTCCGGCGGCGCCGAGACGCTCGTGACCGCGGTGAAGATCGTCATCCTCCTCGTGTTCGTCGCGTTCGGCATCGGCGCGATCGACGGCGCCAACTTCGTCCCGCTGTTCCCGGCCGAGGGCGGCGCGCTCACCGTCCTCCCGGCGATGGGGCTGACGTTCATCGCGTTCCAGGGGTACGACCTGATCGCCACCGTCACCGAGGAGGTGGAGAACCCGACGACGAACATCCCGCGGGCGATCCTCGCGTCGGTGGTCGTGACGGTCGTCGTCTACCTCCTCGTCGTCGGCGTCGCCATCGGGACGCTCGGCCCGGAAGCTGTTGGCGGCCGCCGGCGAGACCGCCGTCGCGGAGGCGGCGATCGGCTTCATGCCCGACGTGGGCGTGTTCGGCGCGCCGCTCGGCGGGGCGCTCATCGCGTTCGGCGCGGTGTTCTCGACGATCAGCGCGCTCAACGCCGTCGTCATCGGGTCGAGCCGCGTCGCGTTCGCGATGGGCCGCGAGCGCCAACTGCCGGCCCGCCTCGGGCGGATCCACCCCCCGGTTCGGGACGCCGTGGCTCGCCATCGCCGCCAGCGCGGTGGTGATGCTGATCGCGACGCTCGTGGCGCCGATCCGGGTCGTCGGCAACCTCGCGAGCCTGTTCTCGCTGCTCGGGTTCGCCGTGGTGAACCTCGCGGTGATCCGCCTGCGGCGACAGCGGCCGAACCTCGCGCGCCCCTTCGAGGTGCCGTTCTACCCGGCCGCGCCGCTGCTCGGGATCGTGTTGAACCTCCTGTTGGGCCTGTTCATCTCGCCGGAGACGTGGGCGATCGCGATCGGGTGGCTCGGGATCGGCGTCGTGTTCTACGTCGCCCTCCACCGCCCGTCGATCCCGTTCGGGCGCGGCGAGCCGGCGGTCGACGATGGCCCGACGTCGGCGGCGGGTGGGTCGGCGTCGGGCGCCGACGGGGACGCGGACGCCCCGGTCGTGGTCGACACGCCGACGACGGCCGACCCCGACCCGTGGGGCGAGCGCGAGGGGGCGTCTCCGGCCGACGGCGACGCCCGGGAAGTAGAAGTGGATCCCGACGCGACTGACACGGAGGAGGAACGATGAGCGCGCGTGAGGACCTGAGGGTCGTCGTCGTCGGGAGCGGTCGCGTCGGGCTGGAGAGCGCGCGCTCGCTCGCCGAGCGCGGCCACGACGTGGTGATCGTCGAGCGCAACCCCGAGCGGGTCGCCGCGGCCGCCGACGAGTACGTCGCGACGATCATCGAGGGGGACGCCGCGCGCCCGTCGGTGCTCGCACAGGCGGCGCCCGGGCGCGCCGACGTGGTCGCCGCGCTGACGAACACGCTCGGCACCAACCTCGCGGTGTGTCTCGCGGCCAAGCGGCTCGCCCCGGAGGTCCGCACCGTGTTGCGGACGACGGAGCCGGACACCGCCGAGTTCGAGCCGTTCGTCGACCACGTCGTCTACCCCGAGCGCGCCGGCGCCCGCCGCGCGGTCAACGAGATCGAGGGCGGCGAGGTGGTCCGCACGATCGAGGCGCTCGCCGGGGAGTTGGAGGTGATCGAGGTGACGGTCGCGGAGTCGGCCCCGGTCGCGGGCCGGACCCTCCGGGAGGTGTCGCTCCCGCGGGGGAGCCTCGTCATCTCCGGCGCCGAGGGCGAGCACGTCGCCGGCGCGGACACGGCGCTGACGCCGGGGGCGACGTACCTCGTCGCCGCGGAGGGCGACGTCATCGACGAGATCCGGCGGCTGTTCCGGGGGTGACGCCCGCGCTGGGGGCCGATCCCCGGTCGGCGGCGATCCGACACCACGCTGATACGGCCGGGGCGCGTATCGACGACCTATGTCCGAAGTCAAACTGTCCCGGGTGGAGTCGCTGTTCGAGGAACTGGAGTACCCGGTGAGCCGCGCGGCCGCCGCCGGCGAGTTCGGCGACACCACCGTGCTGTTCGCCGACGGCGAGGGCAACCTCGGCCGCTACATCTCCGAGTGCCCCAGCGAACAGTTCCGCAGCGCCGAGGACCTGTACACCGACCTCCAGTCCGCGCTCCCCATCGAGGCGGTGGGGGAACCCGGTCAGTCCGAGGGCGACGCCTGAGCGGTACCCCCCGACGGCGGCGGGATCCGGCGGCGGACGGAGACCCCGGACGTTAAGTACGAGGACGGCCGACGAGGCCGGTATGAACTTCTGCGACGAGTGCGGTTCGATGATGAAGGCGGACGACGAGAAGTGGGTGTGCGACTCGTGCGGCCACGAGGAGCTCCGCGACGCGGCCAAGGAGGCCGGCATGACGACGACGCAGGGACAGGAGGGGAGCGCCGTCGTCGACGTCTCCGAGATGGACCAGTCGGAGATCGGCCCGACGGTCGAACAGAAGTGCCCCGACTGCGACGAGGTGCGGACGGTGCGCTACGAGATGAAGCAGATCCGGTCGGCCGACGAGTCGGAGACGCGCTTCTTCACCTGCACCGAGTGCGGGCACAAGTGGCGCGAGGACGACCACTGAGCCGGGACGACCCCGTTCCCCGCCGCTACTCCCCTCCGAGGTCGGTCCGGTCGCGCGGACCGTAGCGGGCCGCCGGCGAGCGACACTGCGAGCCCGACCGGCGCCGTCGGCGCCCCCGGGTCGACCGTCCTACGCGTCGTCGGCCGCGGCGTCCCCGTCGTCGCCGTCGCGCTCGGCGGCCGCCGTCGCGGGGTCGACGACCCGCTTCCCCGTCTCCTGCGGGAGCACGACGCGGTCGGCGTCGGTCCACTCGCGCTCCAGTTCGGCGCCCTCGAACAGGCGGTCGAGGAAGACGGCGAGGCCGGCGACCTCCGAGTGCGGCTGGTTCGTGACGCCGACGTTGTAGTCGGCCTCCTCGTAGAAGTCGAACGGCACCTTCTCGCCGCCGACGACGACGAGCAGCGGCGTGTCCGCGTCCACGGAGTCGCCGCGGACGTCGGCCTCGACGTCCTGCACGCGCTCGCCGTACATCGTGAGGTGGACGACCGTCCCCTCGAACCGCCGGGCGTACGCGCGCTGGTCGTCGCGGAGTTCGACGGCGAACGGGCCGCCGAAGCGGTCGGTGATGTCGCGGATCGTCTCGGCGGACTGGCCGGCGTTGTCCGGGAGCACCACCCGGTCGGCGCCCAGCGCGCGCGCGGTCAGCCCCACGTGGGTCGTCATCCGGTCGTCCCGCCCCGGGCGGTGACCGTACCGGAGGACGACGACGTCGTCGGTCATACCGGAGCGTCGGCGCCGCGGGGTAAGGGCGGTTCGCTTCGCGCGCGGTCGAGCGAGCGAACGGCGTGAGCGAGCGAGACCGCGGGGGACGGCGGCGAGGTCCGGAGGGCCGAGCCGCCCATCGACCACACACACACCGAGCGAACGGAGCGAACGGCGTGAGCGAGCGAGACCGCGGAGGACGGCGGCGAGGGCCGGAGGGCCGAGCCCATCGACCACAGACCGAGCGAGCGACGCCGTCCGCCGCGGTCGCCGCCGCCAACGAGTCTTTAGCCGTCCGACACCTCCGATCGTCTATGACGAAGTTCCCCGAGGACGTCGCCGGCGTCGGCGACGACCGGATCGTCGGCAGTACCGCCCTCGTGACCGGCTCGACAAGCGGCATCGGTCGCGAGACGGCCCGCGCACTCGGCCGACTCGGTGCACACGTGGTCGTCCACGGGCGCGACGACGAGGCCGGCGGCGAGGTCGTCGACGCGATCGAGGACGCCGTGAACGAGGGCACCGCGGAGTTCGTCCGCGCCGACTTCGCCGACCCCGACGAGGTGTCCCGGCTGGCCGACCGGACGCGGAAGGCGGCCGGCGACGACGGCCTCGACGTCCTGATCAACAACGCCGGCGGCTACTTCCGCGAGCCGCAGCTCACCGACCTCGGCGTCGAGTACACCTTCCACGTGAACCACCTCTCCCCGTACCAGCTCACCGCGGAGCTGCTCGACGATCTCGCGGACGGCGCGCGGGTCGTCACGACCGCCTCGGAGGCCCACCGCGGGGACCGGATCGACCTCGACGCGGTGACGGCGCTCGACGACTTCTCCTCGTGGCGGGCGTACCAGCGGTCGAAGCTCGCGAACGTCCAGTTCGCCGCCGAACTCGGCCGACGGCTGCGCGACCACGACCGCGACGTCACGTCCAACAGCTTCCACCCCGGGGCCATCCCGGGGTCGGGGTTCTTCCGGCACCTCCCGGGGCCGCTGTCGAAAGCCGCCGGCGGGCTCGGCAAGCTCCCGTTCGTGACGACGCCCGCCGACGGCGCCGCCACCGCGGTGTACCTCGCCGTCGCCGACGACGTCGCCGACACCACCGGCCGCTACTTCGCGGACCTGCGCGAGAAGAAGCCCTCGACGGAGGCACAGGACCCCCGCGCGCAACGGGAGCTGTGGGAACGCAGCGCCGGCCTCCTCGGCATCGATGAGCCGCTCGCGGCCGACGGCGCCGACGCGGCCGCCGAGGACGCCACGGGGGCGACGGCGGCGGCCGACGACGCCGAGGCGACCGCCGAGTAGGGGCTCCGGGGCCGATCGACCGGACGCGACCGGAAGGCACTTTCCCCGCTCGGCCGCCGTTTCGCCATGGACTTGACCGACGCGACCGCCCTCGTCACGGGCGGCGGCGGCCTCATCGGCTCGCACCTCGCGGGCCACCTGACCACCGCGTACGGCGCGGACGTACGCGTCGTCGACGACTTCTCGAAGGGGGAGCGCGACCGCGTCCCCGACGGCGTCGACGTGGTCGAGGCGGACCTCACCGACGCGGCCGACGCCGCGGCGGCCGTGACCGACGACCTCGACGTCGTGTTCCACCTCGCGGCGTACACGGACACGAACTTCGACGACGACCGCCGACTGTTCGAGGAGAACACCGAGATGACGTACAACGTCCTCGAGGCGATGGACGAGGCCGACGTCACGAACCTCGCGTTCACCTCCTCGTCGACGGTGTACGGCGAGGCGCCCCGTCCGACGCCCGAGGACTACGCGCCGCTGGAGCCGATCAGCATCTACGGCTCGTCGAAACTCGCGGACGAGGCGCTGATCTCGACGTACGCCAAGAGCTACGGCGTCACCGCGTGGGTGTACCGCTTCGCCAACATCGTCGGCCCGTACCAGCGCGGCAACGTGATCCCCGACTTCATCCAGAAGCTGCAGGCCGACCCCGACGAACTGGAGATCCTCGGCGACGGCCGGCAGGAGAAGTCGTACCTCCACGTCACCGACTGCGTCGACGCGATGTGCCACGTCGTCGAACACGGCGCGCGCGACCTCAACACGTACAACCTCGGGTCGCGCACGACGACCTCCGTGAACCGTATCGCCGACATCGTCGCCGACGAGATGGGGCTCGACCCCGAGTACAGGTACACCGGCGGCGACCGCGGCTGGACGGGCGACGTGCCGAAGATGCGCCTGTCGGTCGAGAAGCTCTCTGCGCTGGGCTGGGAGCCGCCGGCCTCCAGCGACGACGCCGTCCGCGCGGCCACCCGCGACCTCCTCGCGGAACTGCGCTGAGGCCGCGCCCGCGCGTCTGGGGCCCCACACGGGGTGTCAACCCTTCGAACGAATTGTTTACTCGGTCGTGAAAAACTATTTCTACTCGGAGCGCATACACGTTAGTATGAACGCGTACCGCCAAGCAACCTACGCCGAAGTCGCGACCGCCATGCACCGTATCAACGACCGCACCGTCAGTCTCGGCCGCCCCGCCGGGGAGTGACCCCGTTCGGGCCCCGCGTTCGTCCCCTCCCCGCCCCGTCGGCCCCGCCCGTCGCCCGTTCCGACGCGGTCACCGACCGCCCGGCACGACGACCGTCATCGTCGCCGACGCCGCCGCGTCGGTCGCCGCCAACGACCCCGTGACCTCGTACTCGCCCGCGGGCGGCGACGCCCAGACGGCGTCGTAGGCGACCGTCTCGCCGGGCGCGAGCGTCTCGTTCCCGAGCGCCATCGCGAAGCCGCGGTCGTCGCTCCAGCGCCACGCCTCCGCGCCGTCGGCGTCGACGGCGACGAACTCGGCGCGCTGGCCGTCGGCGAACGAACAGTCGACGGCGTCGTCCCCGACGTTCTCGACCGTCAGCGTCAGTTCGAGGCCCTCCTCGGTCGGCGTCACCGTCAGCGTCGCCGCCAGCGTGTCGGCCATACCTACGCGTATCAGCGGAGCGAAAAGAACGTACGGGTCGTGCGGGGACGCGGGCGGATCAGTCGTCGGTGGACGTGTAGCCGAGCGCGGCGGCGGTGTCGAGGAGGCCCGCGCCCTGCTCGTTCGACGCGAGGCCAAGGTCCTCGGCCGTGTTCGTCAGCCGCGAGCGCGCCTCGCTGGCGGTGTAGCCGTCGGCCATCAGTTGGCCCGCGGCGCCCGCGACGTGGGGCGTCGCCATCGATGTGCCCGAGAAGGTGGCGTACGACCCGCCGGGCACCGTCGAGTACACGTCCGTGCCGGGCGCGATGATGTCGACCTCCGGGCCGGTCGAGGAGAAGCTCGACAGCGAGTCGTCGCTGGCGGACGAGGAGACGGCCACACACTCGGGGTAGGCGGCGGGGTAGCCCACGCAGTCCGTGCAGGGGCCGGAGTTGCCCGCCGCGGCGACGAGGAGCACGCCGCGGTCGACGGCGTACTGGCACGCGTCGCGCAGCGCCGCCGAGCCGGCGGAGGCGCCGAGGCTCATCGAGCCGACGTCCCAGCCCCGGTCGGCGACGTACTCGACGCCGGCGGCGATGTCGGAGAAGCTCCCCGAGCCGCGCTTGTCGAGCACCTTCACCGCGTGCAGCGTCGCCTCGGTGGAGACGCCGACGACGCCCTGCGTGTCGTCGTCCGCGCCGGCGGTGCCGGCGCAGTGGGTGCCGTGGTCGTTGTCGTCGTCCCAGTCGTACTGGTACTTCCCGCGCGCCTTCACGAACGCCCGGCCCGAGCCGAGGTTCGCCCGCAGGTCGGGGTGGTCGGAGTCGATCCCCGTGTCGAGGATCGCCACGTCGGCGCCCGCGCCGGTCGAGCCGTTCGCGTGGGCGACCTCCGAGTCCGTGCGGTCGATGCCCCACGGCGTCCGCTGGGCGAGCGCGTGCATCCGGCCGTTCTTCTCGACGTAGCGCACGTCGGGGCGCCTGCTCAGGCCCTCGATCGCGTTCTCGTTGACGCGGATCGTCACCGCGTCGAAGTTGAACTCCCGGACGACCTCGTCGGCCTCCGCCTTCGCGGCTCGCTTGCCGCTGTCGGCGCTGTAGCCGACGTTCACCTCGACGGTGCCGGGCGAGGCCGAGGCCATGCCCGCGAGTCCGGTCGTCGCGACCGCCGCGCCGGTCGCCTTCAGTACGTCACGTCGCGTCTTCCCGTCACGATATACCATGACGAACGTGAAGGCGTGGCACCCACATATAATTCTGATGGAAACTCATTCAAATTACTGTATAGTTATTCAGTAGTAACTTGTCCGAGCGCTAAGGTTATCCTCGTTCGGAGACGAATCTTGAGGCGGGTCCACCGACCGAGGCGGCGGCCGTCGCCGAATGGGACACGGATATACGCCGCGGCCCGTTACGGACGACCGTGCAGGTCGTGGGCTACGACACGCCGTCCGGCGGGCTGTTCGTCAGCGACGGCGCCCCCGACCCGGCGGCGCCGCCCGGCGTCGCGACCGGCGACGCCGACCGGGTGGCTCTCGACCCCGGCACCGACCTCTCGTGGCGCCTCGGCGAGCGTCGCTGCGCGGGCGCCGTCCACGAGGACGGCCACGTCGCCTGCGGGAACGACGCCGCGCCGTACTGCGAGGACCACCGCTCGACGTGGGTGTGCGCGCGGTGTACCGGGACGTGCCTGAAAGCCGAGATGGACTGCTTCGACGACCACGCGATCTACGTCGCGGCGTTCGCCCCCGACGTGTTCAAGGTGGGCGTGACGAGGGAGTGGCGCCTCGACACCCGCCTGCGCGAGCAGGGCGCCGACCGGGCGATCCACCTGCGGACGGTCGACGACGGCCGGATCGCCCGGGAGATCGAGTCGTCGATCGCCGCCCGCGGGCTCGACCGCGACGCGCCCGACGGCGGGGCGGCCGCGCCGCGCCCGGACGCCGACGGCCTCCCGGACCGGGTGCGCGTCCCGACGAAGATCGCGGGGCTCGGCGACGCGGTGGACGCGGCCGCGTGGGAGCGCCTGCTCGACGGCGTCGACTACGAGGCGTCGTTCGAGTTCGACTACGGGCTCGCCCTCGCCGAGCGCCCGGTCGCCGAGACCGTCGCCGCCGGGACGGTCGTCGGGACGAAGGGACGGGTGCTGGTGCTGGAGAACCGCGGGACGACGTACGCCGTCGACATGCGCGACCTCGTCGGCTACGAACTCGAGGAGGGCGGCGGCGACCGGGACCTCCAGTCGAGTCTCGGCGCGTTCGGGTGACGGCCCCGGGACGCCGTTCCCCGGGCCGCGGCCTCACCCCGACCACTCGACGTCCGACAGCGTCCGCTGGACCGCCTCCTCGCCGACGGCCGCCGCGAGCTCCTCGAACCCCTGTCGGACCGCGCGGTCGGAGGCGTTCGCGACGAGCCGCGAGACGATGAACTCCGGCGTCGACTTGCCGACGACGCCGAAGCGGGGCTGGTAGTCGACGAGCAGTTCCAGATCCGCGGTGAGCCCCTCCGCGAAGATGCCGTCCACGCGGGCGGCGTCGGGGAGCGGCGACAGGTCCGCCGCGAGGTGGGTGACGTACACGCCGACAGCGCCGCGGTCGACGGTGAGCTCGACGAGCCCGTTGAGCAGGTCCGCCGCGCGCCCGGGCTCGGTGATCGCCTCGAACTCGTCGACGAGCATCAGCGTCCGTCCCTCGCCGACGAGCGGCGGGACGACGGACTTCAGCGTCGACTCCAGCACCCCGGCGTTGAACGAGGCGTGCCGACGGTGGAACACGACCGTGTCGAACCGGCCGACCTCCGCGGCGTCCGCGGGGACGGGCAGGCCCATCGACGCGAGCACGACCACCTGACACACCGTCTCCAGCAGCGTCGTCTTCCCGCCGGAGTTGGCGCCGGTGAGCACGGCGACGCGGTCGTCAGCGGGGGCGACGTCGAGCGAGTGGTCGCCGACGCCGTACGAGACCGGCTGGACGTCGCCCGACAGGAAGAGGTTCCGAGCGTTCGCCACGGCGACGCCGTCGCCGTCGAGGTCGGGCGCGACGAGGTCGTGGGCGACGGCGAACCGCGCCAGCGACAGGCGGAAGGCGATGTCGGCGACCGCCGACGCGACGCCGTCCACGTCGACGTCGTCGTCGTCGACGTCCGCCTCCAGCGCGGCGCGGACCTCGGCGGCCCGCTCGTCCGCGGCCGTCTCCAGTTCCGCCGCGAGCGTCCGCAGCGTCCCCCCGACGTAGTCGGCGGAGTCGACGGCGTCGTCGGGGGCGGCCGAGCGCACGCGGCCGCGGTCCAGTCCCGTCTCGGCGGCGACGTACTCGACGACGGCCGAGCGGAACGCGTCGGCGTCGCGGGCGCCGCGCCCGCGGACGGTCTCCACGACGCCGAACGCGGAGTCGGCGAGGGCGCGCACGTCGGCCGCCTGCTCGCGGAGGCGGTCGAGGCGGTCGTCGGCGCCCGCGGCGACGCCGTCGTCGGTGAGCACGGCCAACGCGTCGGCCGCCTCCCGGAGCGCCGCCTCGTCGACGCCGTCGAGCGCGGCGAACGTCCCGCCGCGCAGGCCGGCCGCGCGCAGCGCCAGCGCACACTCCAGGGCCGCCCGGTCGGTGCCGCCGGCCTCGTCGTACTCGGCGAACGCGGCGATCACCGCCTCGCGAGCGTCGTCGTCGAGGGCGGTCCACGCGTCGCGCGCCTCCAGCACGTCGTCGAGGCGTTCCCGGCGGCGCTCGGCGCTCGTGAGCGGCGTGAGCACGCGCACGCGGTCGGCGGCGTGGTCGGTGACGGCGTAGCCCGCCGCGATGTCGAGGAGGTCGTCGTACACCTCCCGGGCGTCGCGCGTCCCGAACAGCTCCATCCCCGCTTTCCCGTTCGCCCGACGGAGGACGCGGGTCGCCCGGCCGCGGGGGACCCCGGCCTCGACGAGCGCGCGCACGTCGGCCGACTCGATGGCGGCGACGGCGGCCTCCTCGCCGATGGCGTCGGCGAGCGTCTCCGCCGTCTTCGGCCCGACGCCCCAGTACCGTTCCAGTCGCATACGCGACCGTGTGGTCGGGAGGATGTAGACGGTACCGGTCCGGGCGAGGCCGCACCGGGGAGGTCAGGCGTCCGATCCGTCAGTGGGCTCGGCCGCCGGGTCGAGCGTCCCCTCCGCGAGCAGCCGGTCCGCGACGGGCAGCGCGAGCGCGTGGAGGCGGACGAGGCCGTGCGTTCGCGTCCGCTCCCCCGCGGATAGGCGCCCGAGCCGGCCGACGCCGTCGCTCGCGGGACGTAGACGGACGGACGTAGAACGAACGCGGCCGCGACCCGGTCGGCCGGTCAGGCGCTGGAGCCCGACCCGCCCTCGGCGCGGTCGCGGTACACCCGCAGCAGTTCCTCGAGGATCATCCCCGAGCGGTCGGTGGTCTCGTAGTTCTCGTCGATGAACTGTTCGGCCTCGTCGAAGTCGTTACGCAGGCCGAGTTGGCGCACGGTGATGACGGCGTTGAGGAAGTCGCGGCCGCCGTCGGCGCCGATCAGCACCGGCTCCTTCTTCAGGTCCAGTTCCTCGCGGATCTCCCCGTAGTTGAACGTCTCCGGCTCCCAGTCGTCGCTGACGAGCGCGAGCACGTACTCCGCCGAGAACCGGTAGAACTCGGACTTGCTCTCGAAGACGCCGTCCTCGACGAGCGAGTCGATCTCGTCGACGACCTTGTCCGGGTATCGAACGGTGTCCTTGGCCATTCCGAGTTCCTCCTTCGTCCCGCCCGTTGGCACGGCGCATATAGAGTCTTTTGGTTACCTGACAGACGGCTTCCGACGAACGTCCACTACAGGGCGTGAGGCGTCCGAATTTTGGATTTGATACGCAAAGACGACATTCACACCCACACCCGGACGGCCGACGGCGCGGGGCGGACGACACGGGGCGTTCGGTCGCCGCGACCGGCCGGTTCGCGGCCGCTCGCGGTCGCGGTTACTTGCTCTGGCGGTACACGAGGTTGCGCTGGACCTCGCTGGCGCCCTCGTAGATGACGGGGATGCGCACGTCGCGGTACACGCGGGCGATGCGGCGCTCGGTCAGGATCGAGCGGCCGCCGTGGAGCTGCATCCCGCGCTCGGCGCAGTCGACGGCCATTTCCGTCGACTTGAGCTTCGCCATCGCCGCCCACAGGCCGGCGTCCTCGTGGTTGGCGAGCTTCTCGGCGGCCCGCCAGTTGAGCGCGCGGGCGGCCTGGAACTCGGTCAGCATGTCCGCGAGGTCGTGCTGGACCGACTGGAAGTCCGAGATGGAGCGGTTGAACGCCTCGCGGTCGTGGACGAAGTCCCACGCCTCCTCGATGGCGGCGGCGGCGAGGCCGAGCCCGTGGCCGCCGACGACGACGCGCCCGTGGTTGAAGAAGTCCGCGAGCATGTAGAAGCCGCCGCCCTCGGCGCCGATGAGGTTCTCCTCGGGGACGAAGCAGTCCTCCATCACGATGTGGCCCTGTTTGGACGCGCGCATCCCCATCTTCTCGGGGATGTGCTCGGCCTCGTAGCCGTCGCGGTCCGTCTCGACGATGAAACAGGAGTAGTTGCCGTAGCGGTCGTCGGAGTCGCCCGTCTTCGCGTAGACGGTGAGCCAGTCGGCCTCGACGGCGTTGCCGACCCAGTACTTCTCGCCGGTGATCTCGTAGCCGCCCTCGACCTTCTCCGCCTTCGTCGTCATGCCCGCGAGGTCGGAGCCGGTCTGCGGCTCCGACACCGCGAGCCCGGAGATCTGCTCGCCCTCGGCGACCGGGCGGACGTACTCCTCGCACTGCTCGTCGGTGCCGTAGTCGTACACCAACTCGTTGCCGAAGGAGGCGAGCATCAGCGTGAGGCCGATGCCGGCGTCGGCGCGGTAGAACTCCTCGGCGAGCGCGAGCATCTCGTAGATGTCGAAGCCGCGGCCGCCGTACTCCTCGGGGATGTCCTGCCCGACGAGGCCGGCCTCCTGACCCGCCTCCAGCACCTCCGTCGGGTAGTCGTCGGCGCGGAAGTGCTCCTCGGCGACGGGAGCGATGTGTTCCTCGGCGAACGCGCGGGCCTCGCGCTTGACCTCGCGGGCGTGCTCGGGAACCAGCGACTCGTCCAACAGACCGAGATCCGTGTTCATGATCCCCACTCGGGACGGCCCGACCATAACGTCCGTGGAACCGCGAACCCCGGGAGTCGCGTTTACGGAGGCGGACGGGCGATCGCGCGCCGCCGGCCGCTACTCGCCGCCGCGGCCGCCGGCGGTTCCGAGACCGGCGAGCGCGCTCCGGTCGGAGACGTACCGCTTCGCGAGGTTCGACTCCGCACGGTGGAGCGTCTCGCTCACGGTCGACTTCGCGCGGTCCAGTTCCTCGGCCAGCCCCGACAGCGTACACTCGCGGGGGGTGTCGTAGTACCCGGCCTCGACCGCGCGGGCGACGACGGTCGACTGTCGGTCGGTGAGGACGCTCGCCCCGTCGATCCGCTGGTGGACGGCCGCCACCCGGAACCCGTAGCCGGCCGCCCGGAGCGCGTCGCCCAGCGACGAGAGCCGGTCGGCCGGCGTCGTCACCGAGAGGGTCGCCTCGCCGCCGCGCACCGTCACCGGCGGTTCGAACGGGACGCCGGCGTTCCGCAGCGCCTCCTGGAGGAACGGCTCGCTCGTGTCGAAGGCGACGAGGCGCTCGCCGTCGCCGGCGCGCAGCACCTCGACGTCGCGCACGGTCGCGTGCCCCCGGAGGTCCCGCACGACCGCGTCGAGGTCCCCGCCGTCCTCGGCGGCGACCGAGAACAGCCCCGAACCGTCGGCGTCCGTCAACGGGATCGCCGCGAGGAGCCGGAACACCGTGCCCGGGTAGCTCCGGGAGAGGCTCCCGATCCACGACTCCGGGCCGAGGTCGACGACGAGGGTGGCGCGCGGCATCTCCCCGACCCGACACGCCCCAGGGGTAAATAGCGCCGGCCCGGGCTACTCCTCGTCGTCGACGTCGGGGTCGGGGTCGGCGGCGGGCGTGGCCGGGGCCGCGCCGTCGTCCTCCGCAGCCGGGTCGTCGCCGTCGTCCGCCTCTACGGCCGGATCGTCGCGGTCGTCCGTCGTCCGGTCCGGCTCCCCGACGGCGGCCGCGAGCGTCTCGCGCACGTCCGGGCGCCGGACGGAGCCGGAGACGGTCCGCGGGAGCTCCTCGGCGAACGCGATCGTTCGCGGGAGCTTGAACCCCGCCAGCCGCTCGCGACAGAACGACTCTAAGGCGTCGGCGGTCACGTCGGGGTCCGAGCGGACCACGAGCGCGGCGACGCGCTCGCCCCACTCCTCGTCGGGGAGGCCGACGACGGCGGCGTCGGCGACGCCGGGGTGGTCCCGCAGCGCCGCCGTCACCTCGCCCGGGTCGACGTTCTCGCCGCCGGAGATGATCCGGTCGTCGACGCGGTTGAGCACGTAGACGAAGCCGTCCTCGTCGCGGTACCCCACGTCGCCGGTGCGGAGGCGGCCGTCGTCGGTGAAGGCGGCGTCGGTCGCCTCGGGGTCGCCGTAGTAGCCGGCGGTGACGGACGGTCCCGACACCACCAACTCGCCCGTCTCCCCGGGCGGGAGCTCGGCTCCCTCGTCGTCGCGGACGCTCACGTCCGTCCAGAAGAGGGGGCGGCCGACGGTGCCGACGCGGTCGAACGCCTCCTTCGGGCGCGCGGTGGTGATCTGCGAGGCCGCCTCGGTCATCCCCCACGTGGGGTGGACGGGGACCGAGTAGTTGCGACACCGCTCGATCAGCGCGTCGGGGGCGGGCGCGCCCCCCAGCAGGACGGTCCGGAGACAGTTGGGGAGCGTGCCGCGGGCGTCGAGCATCCGCGACAGCATCGTCGGCACGAGCGACACGCCCGTCGCCTCGTAGCCGCGGATGTCGTCGACGGCGCCGCCGGCGTCGAACGCACGCCGGAGGACGACGCTCGTCCCGTACAGCGTCGCCCGGTACAGCGGCATCACGCCGCCGGTGTGGTGCAGCGACAGCGTCGCGAGGTAGCGGTCGTCCGGCAACACCCCGAGGCGGAACGCCGACGCCGTCGCCGACGCGAGGACGTTCCCCAGCGTCAGCGAGACGAGCTTCGGCTCGCCCGTGGAGCCGGAGGTGAACAGCATGAGCAGTCGGTCGCCGCGGCCCCAGTGGACGGAGGGGACGGCGCCGTCCGGGGCGGCGTCGACGTCGACCACCCGGTCGTCGGCGGGCTCGTCGAGCGAGACGACCGGGACGGAGCGCGCGCCGTCGGCGTCCGCGTCCGCGTCCTCGTCGGCGACGCGGGCGGGCTCGAACCCCTCGTCCTCGTTCCATCCGGTGTCGCCGGCGGCCGCGTCGCCGAGCGCCGCCGCGGCGGCGACCGCCTCGGTGTCGGCGCCGCACACCACCGCGGTCGCGTCGGCGGCGTCGAGCTTCGGACGGAGCTCCGGGGCGGTGAGGCGGTCCGAGCAGAGGACGAGCCGGACGCCCAGCCGCATCGCCGCGTGGACGAGCGCGACGTACTCGACGCGGTTGTCGAGCACGACGGCGAGGTGGTCGCCGGGGACGATGCCGAGGCCGGCGAGCCGGCCGGCGAGCGCCTCCGCGCGGGCGTCGAGGTCCGCGTACGTCAGCGACTCCCCCGTCGCGGCGACGACGAGCGCCTCGGCGTCCGGTGTCGCGGCGACGCGGTGGGAGAGCCAATCGCGCATGGGCCTCGAATGGACCGCCCCCCACTACCGTCTTTCCATCGGACGGGGGCGACCCCCCGCCCCCGGTCAGTGTTCGACGAACTCCACGAGGATCCCGCCGGTGTCGCGGGGGTGGCAGAACGCGACCTCGTGGCCCCACGCGCCGGGGCGCGGCTCCTCGTCGATCAACTCGACGCCGAGGTCGCGGGCGCGGGCGAGCGCCGCCGGGAGGTCGTCGGTCGCGAACGCGAGGTGGTGGATCCCCGCGCCGTTTCGCTCGACGTAGCGGGCGATGGTCCCCTCGTCGTCGAGCGGTTCCAGCAGTTCGAGGAAGGCGTCGCCGACCGCGAGGAACACGACGCGCATGCCGTCGAACTCCTCCTCGTGGACGACCTCACAGTCGAGGAGGTCGGCGTACAGCGCAGCGAGGCCGGCGGCGTCGTCGGTCGCGATCCCGGCGTGGTCGAGGTGCATACCGGCAGGTCGACGGTCGGGGCGATAAAATCCGTGTCCCGAGCGGGGCCGTCGGCGCCTACTGCCCGGGCTTGTACTCGCCGAACTCCTCGCGCATCACGTCGCAGATCTCCCCGACCGTCGCGTACGCCTTCACCGCGTCGACGATGTGGGGCATCACGTTCTGGTCGCCCCGACACGCGTCGCGCAGCCCCGCGAGGGCGGCGTCGGTCGCCTCCTGGTCGCGGTCGTCGCGCAGCGCCTGCACGCGGTCGATCTGGGCCTGTTCCTCCTCCTCGGAGACCTCCTCGAGGTCCATCTGCGGCTCGTCGTCCTCGACCCGGAACTCGTTGACGCCGACGATGACGCGCTCGCCCTCCTCGATCTCGCGTTGGCGCTCGAAGGCGGTGTCCTGGATCTGCCGCTGGACCCACTGGCTCTTGACGGCGTCGAGCATCCCGCCGCGGGTGTCGACCTCCTCGAGGATCTCGAACGCCTCCGCCTCGATGCCGTCGGTGAGGCTCTCGACGTAGTAGCTCCCCGCGAGCGGGTCGATGGTGTCGGCGGCGCCCGACTCGTGGGCGAGGATCTGCTGGGTGCGCAGGGCGGTGCGGACGGACTGCTCGGTCGGCAGCGACAGCGCCTCGTCTTTCCCGTTGGTGTGGAGGCTCTGGGTGCCGCCGAGGACGGCCGCGAGCGCCTGGTAGGCGACCCGGACGACGTTGTTCTCGATCTGCTGGGCGGTGAGCGTCGAGCCGGCGGTCTGGGTGTGGAACTTCAGCTGCTTCGACTTGGGGTTCTCCGCGCCGAAGCGCTCCTCCATGATCTGCGCCCACATCCGGCGGGCGGCGCGGAACTTCGCCACCTCCTCCAGGACGTTGTTGTGGGCGTTGAAGAAGAAGGAGAGCTGCGGGGCGAACTCGTCGACGTCGAGGCCGGCGTCGACGGCCGCCTGCACGTACTCGATGCCGTTGCCGAGGGTGAACGCGATCTCCTGGGCGGCGGTGGAGCCGGCCTCGCGGATGTGGTACCCCGAGATGGAGATGGTGTTGAACTTCGGCGTCTCGTCGGCACAGAAGGCGAAGATGTCCGTGATGAGCCGCATCGACGGCTCCGGGGGGGTAGATGTAGAGGTTGCGCGCGATGTACTCCTTCATGATGTCGTTCTGGATGGTGCCCCGGAGCTCGGCACGGTCGACGCCCTGTCGGTCGCCGACCGCGACGTACATCGCCAAAAGCACCGCCGCCGGGGCGTTGATCGTCATCGACGTCGACACCTCGTCGAGGGGAATGTCGTCGAACACGCGCTCGAAGTCCTCCAGCGAGTCGATGGCGACGCCCGACTTCCCCACCTCGCCGGCGGCCATCGCGGCGTCGGAGTCGTACCCCATCTGGGTGGGGAGGTCGAACGCCATCGACAGCCCCGAGGAGCCCTGATCGATGAGGTACTGGAACCGCTCGTTCGTCTCCGCGGCGGTGCCCATCCCCGCGTACTGGCGCATCGTCCACAGGCGCCCGCGGTGCATCGTCGGGTAGACGCCGCGCGTGTACGGCTCCTCGCCGGGGAAGCCGAGGTCCTCGTCGTAGTCGAGGTCGGCCACGTCGTCGGGCGTGTACAGGCGCTGCACGTCCTGTCCGCCGGTGTCGGTGTCGAACGCCTCCTTGCGCTCCCCGAAGCGGTCGAGGGTCGACGAGAGGGTCTCCTCCTCCCACTCCCGCTTGCCCTCGCGGATCGCTTCGAGGTCGTCCGGGTCGAACATGCCCGTGCAGACACGCGCCCGCGGCTTAAGCGGGGGGGGGAGACCCACCCCCCGCTCGCGACGGGGCGGGACCGGCCGCGACGACGGTCGCCCGCAGACGGCGCGGTCGTCGGCGCCGTCGTGTCGGGCTTTATGTCGTTGCCCCGGGTGGGACCGCCCGTGCAAGTCGCTCCCCTACAACTCGATCCCGTACTCACCGGGGCGTACGTGTTCCACACCCTGTTCGCCGGCCTGTGGGTCGGCGCCGTCGTGCTCGCCGCGTGGAAGGTGATCCCCCCTCGCGAAGGCGGGCGAAATGAACCCGGAAGTGCTCGGCAGCATCACCGCGGGCGTCTCGTGGATCACCCGGATCGGCGCCCTCGTGTTCCTCGCGACCGGCGGCCACATGGCGGCGACCGTCTACGGCGCCGAGGGGCTGTTCGCGCCGCCGCGCGGCCACGTCGTCCTCACGATGCTCGGGCTGTGGGTCGTGATGACCGGGCTCGTCGAGGTCGGCGGCTCGAGGATCCGCTCGGCGCTCGACGAGGGGAAGGTCCGCACCGCCGCCCGCGACGGCGGCACGTTCCTGCGCGCGGCCGCCGGCGTCGGCCTGCTCCTGCTCGTTCTCGGCGGCTACCTCTCGGCGTAACGCCGACGCCGAGCCCCGCCGTATCGGGCCGGCCTCGCCCCACGCCTAAGTCGCCGCACCGCGACCGAGCAGTATGGTCCTCTCCGACGATATCTCCCGGTTCGTCCGCGCGGCGGGCCCGGGGCACACCGAGGTACAGGCACGGATGGCGGCGTTCGCCCGCGAACACGACTTCCCGAACATCGGCCCCGAGTCGGGCGCCGTCCTCCGGCTCCTCGCCCGTCTCACCGACGCCGGCACCGTCTTCGAGTTCGGCTCCGGCTTCGGCTACTCGGCGTCGTGGTTCCTCCGGGGCGGCGCCGACCGGGTGGTGCTCACGGAGTTCGACGCGGACGAACTCGACCGGGGACGCGCGTTCATGCGCGAGGCCGGCCTCGCGGACCGGTGCGAGTTCGAGGACGGGGACGCGATGGCGACCGTCGAGCGGTACGACGGCCCCTTCGACGTCGTCCTCGTCGACCACCAGAAGGAGCGGTACGCCGACGCGTTCCGTGCCGTCCGGGAGAAACTGGCGCCGGGCGGCGTCGTCGTCGCTGACAACGTGATGCGCGGCCCCATCGACTTCGACGCCCTCCTGCGGGCGCTGGAGGGGGACGCGGCCGCGCCCGACGCGGACGACGACCGGACCCGCGGGATCGCGGCGTACCTCGACACGGTTCGCGAGGACGACGCCTTCGAGACGGCGGTCCTGCCGGTCGGCTCCGGACTGGCGGTGAGCACGAAGACGGACTGAGTGACCCGCGGCGAACGGTCGAACGGGAAGCCGAGCCCACCCACACCGTGCCCCGAGTCCCGGCCCGTCGCGTGCGGCGGGTGTGCGACACGGCGCGACGGGCTCGGCGTCGGTCGTGGCGGGGGCCGCGGGTGTCGCCTGTCCGCCTACTCGACGCGGAGTGTCACGTCGCCCAGCGACGCGAACGACGCGGTGACCGTCTCGCCGGCGTCGACCGGGAACGGCTCCGTCAGCGACCCGGTGGTGACGAGCGCGCCGGCCGCGAGGCCGTCGACGGCGTCCGCGAGCCACGTGAGCGCCGCCAGCGGGTTGCCGAGGACGTCCGCGCCGACGCCGGAGTCGACGGGGGAGCCGTCGACGCGGAGCGTGACCGACTCGTCGCCGAGGGCGATCCCGGCGGGGTCGACGTCGGACCCCAAGACGATCCCCGCGTCGAGGGAGTTGTCCGCCACCGCGAGCGGCGCGTCGAACGACCAGCCGGTGCGGCTGTCGACGAGTTCGATCGCCGGGACCGCCGCGCCGACCGCCTCGCGCGCCGCCCGGCGGCCCGCGTCGGCCGCGAGCGGGGACGCGAGCCGGAACGCGATCTCGGGTTCGACGCGGACGCCGACGAACGCGTCCGCGGCGACCCTCGCGGGCGACGACCGGACGGTCCCCCGAGCAGGCGGCCGTAGGCGGGCTCGTCGACGCCGAGCCCGTCGCGGACGCGCTGGTTCGTGAAGCCGACCTTGTAGCCGACGGGGTCGCCGCGGGCGGCGCGGAGTCGGTCGACGAGTCGCTCCTGGACACGGTAGCCGGTCGCCACCGAGTCGACGGCGGGGAGCGCGTCGGGGTCGACGGGCGTCGCCGTGTCGTGCGCCGTCGCGAGCAGCGCCGCCACGTCCGCCGCCCGCGGCGCCCTCATCGACGACTCCCGGGCTGGGGGTCGACGTGCGGCTCCGGCATGAGGTCGGCGAACGGCTGGTCGTCGACCCACTCCAGCAACCGGACCAGCTGGTCGCTGGCGGCCTCGAACAGCTCCGCGCCCTTCTCGGGGGTGGCGTCCGTCTGGTCGCCGAAGACGCCGTTCGCGGAGTTGTCCGGCGAGTCGTAGAACGTCCGCGAGCCGAACTTCATCGTCTCGGCGTCCGCGAGGTCGACGAGGCCGCCGTCGCGGGCGTCAGCGAGGCGGTCTTCCCTGACCAGTTCCTCGGCGATGTGCATGACCATCGCCGTCTCCTTCGGGCCGCCGTGGGGCCCGTTGTGTTCGAACGCCTCCGACACCAGGTCCGGGATCGACTCGTCCCACATCCACTCGACGGCGAAGGCGGTCTCGTCGCGGCGGAGGCGCCGCCCGACCTCGCGGAGGTGTTGGACGTTGCCGCCGTGGGCGTTCACGTAGACGATGCGGTCGACGCCGTGGTACGCGAGGTTGCGCGAGAAGCTCTCGACGTAGTCGCGGAACACCTCGGGGTCGACCCACATCGTCCCGTGGAACTGCCGGTGGTGTTCGGAGACGGCGATGCGGACGGGGGGCGTACAGAGGTAGCCCGTGCGGTCGGTGGCGTCGCGCGCGAGCGCCTCGGCGATGAGGTAGTCCGTCGCCAGCGGCAGGTGCGGGCCGTGCTGTTCGGTCGACCCGAGGGGGACGACCGCGAGCGACTCCTCGGCGACGTAGTCCCCGAGTTCCGGCCACGTCCGGTGGGAGAGGTACACACTCGCCGCAGGAGCGGCGCGGGGATGAATCCGGGGGTGGCGGCGGAGTCCGCGCCGACCCGTCGGCGCGGGGCCGCCGGGCGGTGCCTTCGCCATGCTTTTGCTCGCCGCGGCCGACTCGCCGCGTATGTTCGGAGGCGGCGGGATGAACCCGCGCAAGATGCAGCAGATGATGAAGCAGATGGGCATCGACGTGACCGAGATCGACGCCGAGGAAGTCGTCATCAAGACGGCCGACGAGGACCTCGTGTTCGAGGCGCCGCAGGTCACGAAGATGGACGCGCAGGGTCAGGAGACGTACCAGATCGTCGGCTCGCCCGAGACGGTCGCGTCCGCCGACGCCGCGATCGAGGGCGACGCGGACGAGGACGCGGCCGCCGACGCCGACGGCGCGGTGCCCGACGACGACGTCCAGCTGGTCGCCACCCGCGCCAACGTCACCGAGGACGAGGCGCGCGCGGCGCTGGAGGCGGCCGACGGCGACCTGGCGGCGGCCATCTCCCGGCTGGAGTGAGTTCGTACCTCCTCGTCCACGCCGAGTCCGACCGGGAGTACCTCCGCGCCCCCGGCGACGAGCTCCAGACGGACCTCGGCGTGCTGGAGGTCCCCGAGGACGTCGAGCACGGGCGGACGCTGGAGACGCATCTCGGCGAGGTGTTCCACGTCCGTCGGCTCCGCGGCCCGGACCTGTTCAACCACTTCGAGCGCACCGGGGCGCCGATGATGCCCCGCGACGTCGGGCTCGTGATCGGCCACACGGGCGCGCAGTCGGGCGACCGCGTGCTCGACGCCGGCACCGGAACCGGCGTGCTGTCGGGCTACCTCGGCCGCATCGGCGCCGAGGTGACCACCTACGAGGTCGACCCCGAGTTCGCCGAGAACGCCCGCGATAACATGCGGCTGGGCGGCGTCGCGGACCGCGTCGAGGTCCGCACCGGCGACCTCACCGACGACCTCGACGACCTGGCGGCCGGCGAGCCGTTCGACCTGCTGACGCTCGACACCGGCGACGCCGCCGCCGTCGTGGCGCGCGCGCCGGAGCTCCTCGTCCCGGGCGGGTACGTCGCCGTCTACACCCCGTTCGTCGAGGACGCCCGCGAGGTGGAGCTGACCGCCCGCGACGCGGGGCTCGGGGAGGTGCGGACGATGGAGACGATCCAACGCGAGTTGACCGTCGACGACCGCGGTACGCGGCCGAGCACGGCCGGCGTCGGCCACACCGGCTACCTCCTGTTCGCTCGCCTGCTCGAGTGAAAATCCAACGCGAGCGGATCTGAAAACTGAAGTCGCGGTGCGCCTCATCCCCCGTCGTGACGACACGTTCCCCCTCCGAGCTCGTCCGGGAGAGCATCGCGGGCGCCGAACGGGCGCTCCTCGTCGGCCCGGGGCCGGCGACCGTCCGCGCGCTCGTCGCCGAGCTTCGCGACCGTCGCACGGGCGACGCGCCGCCGCCGCAGTCGGTCAGGCTGTTGTGCACGCCCGAGACGGTCGACGCCGCGCTCGACGACTTCCTCGTGGCCGCGGACGCGGCCGACGCGATGGAGGCGGGCCGGCTCGCCGTGCGGACCGCCGCCGTCGAGTCGTCGCTGGCGATCGTCGACGGGCGCGCCATGGCGCAGTTCTCGCTCCCCGCCGCCGGCCCGGCGCCGGCGACGGTCCTCGGGGCGTCGGGCGGCGGGGCCGTCGACGGACCGCTCGCGGCGGCGTACGAGGACCGCTGGGACGGCGCCGACGAGGTGTCGGTCGACACACCCGGTCGGGAGACGGTGCTCGACACGTTCGCCGACCGGTGGCCGGACGCCGCGCCGGACCTCGCGGCGCTGTTCGACGCCGTCGGGCCGGGGACCGGCGACGAGCCCCTCGACCACGTGACGGCGTGTACCCTCGTCGCGGCCCGCAACCGCCTGCTCGCGATGCGTCTCGGGGACTGGGCCGAGTCGGTCGGCGTCTCGAGCCGCACTGAGGTCGCCCGCGCGAAGGCACGCCTCGTCGACGCCGGCGTGGTCGACACGGTCCGCGAGCCGGTCGGGGTGGGGCGGCCGCGCCACCGGCTCGTTCCCGCCGACGACCGGCTGGCCGACGCCGACCCGAGCGAACTCCACGCGGCCGTCGGCGTGGACCTGCGGGGGTAGTCGCCCCCGCGGGGCCGGCCGTCGTCGGAACCGGCACCGGGGACACCGATAAGACCGTCCGACCCCTTGGCCTGACACGAGATGAGTGCCGACGACACGCCGAACCGGCGGGGTGAGGAGACGACGACGTGGCCGGACTTCGGGATCGCCCTGTACGAACGGCTCACCGGGCGCGGAGCCGAGATCAGCTACACGTTCGACGACATGGAGGTCGACGTGCCGAGCGCCGCGGGCGAGGACGCCGAACACGCCCACTGGCGGCTCAACGGGACGCTCCGCATCTCCTCGAGCGAGCACCCGGACGACGAGTGAGCGACGACCCCGGCGGCGTGACCGGGGCGCCGGTCGACGAGTCGACGGACCCGGCGGCGCCCGACGAGCCGGACCGCATCGCGGTCGGCGACCTCCGGGTCGTCGTCGACGCCGACGCGACCGTCGACGGCGAGCCGCTCCGGATCCGGTCGCGGGACGGTCGCGTCGAGGTGCACGCCGACCGGCTGGCGGCCCTGCGGTCGTTCGCCGGACTCCGAGCCGCGCTCCCCTCCCGCCGGACGCCCCCGTCGACCGCGTCCCGCTCGGCCTGTACGTCCGCGGCGTCGAGGTGGCCCGCGTCGACCCGGGCGTGTCGCCGGGCCCGGTCGCGCGCGCCCTCGGCGTCGCGCCCGTGAGGGTCGACCTCGTCGGGGTCGTCCGCGCGCTGGCGGGTCGCCGCCGGCGCGACTGAGCCCGCGCGGGACGTCTCACCCCGTGTCGCGCATCAGCGCGAACAGCCCTCGCGGAACCCCTCGGCGTCCAGCGCCGCCGCGACGGCGTCGGCGGTCGCCGCGTCGGGCGCCTCCCGGACGGCCGTCGGGTACGCCCCGCCGACGAGGAGGTACGCGCCGTCGTGGGGCACGACCCCCGCCCACCCGCGGGCGCGGACGGCGACCTCGTCGAGCCGACAGAGGGCGTCGTACGCCGCGATCCGGACGCCGTCGTCGAACGCCGCCGCGGCCGCCGCCCGCCCGTCGTCGTTCGCGCGTCGGACCCCTCGAACCCGCGGTCGGCGAGCGTGTCGGCGAAGCCGGCGTGGCCGCGGTTCGCGACGAGCTTCGTGAGCGACGGCGAGGGGGCGTCCGCGGCGTGAGCGTGAGCCGGCTCGCCACGAAGAAGCGCCACAGCCCGTCGAGCCCGGTCGCCGCCCGCAGTCGCTCGCGGAGGGCGACGTCCTCGAACACGAGGGTGGCGGCGTCGACGGCGACCACCTTGGCGTCGAACGCCCGCGTCTCGCGGCGCTCGCGCTCGCGCCACCCGCCGTCGGCGAGCGCGTCCGTCGGCACCGTGGGGAACTGCCCGGACATCGGTCGGGTCGACGTGTCGCGTGGGCCGGTGTTAACTGTGCGGCCGGCCGCGGGCGTGCGCCGGAACGCCGCCGGATCCGACGAGTCGGTGACTTTAACCGACGGCCGCCCGCAGTTTCGACAAATGGCTTTTGAGGACCTCCTCGGAGACCCTGTCATCCAGAAGTACCTCCACGAGCTGGTCGGTCCGACGGGGATGCCCGTCGCGGCGGCCCCGCCGGACGGCGAGGTCACCGACGAGGAGCTCGCCGAGGACATGGGGCTGGAACTGAACGACGTGCGCCGGGCGCTGTTCATCCTCTACGAGAACGACCTGGCGTCGTACCGCCGCGTCCGCGACGAGGACTCGGGGTGGCTCACCTACCTGTGGACGTTCCACTACGAGAACATCCCGGAGAACCTCGAGGAGGAGATGCACCGCCTGCTCGAGGGGCTCGACCGACGGCGGTCGTACGAGTCCGACCACCAGTTCTACCTGTGCGAGGTCGACTCCATCCGCTTCGAGTTCGAGGAGGCGATGGAGTTCGGCTTCGAGTGCCCGGAGTGCGGCTCGCCGCTGGAGTCGATGGAGAACTCCCGGCTGGTGGAGGCGATGGAGTGGCGCATCGACCAGCTCCGCGACGAGCTGAACGTCGAGCGCGACGAAGCCGAGGCGGAAGCGTAGATGGTCGTCCTCGCGACCAAGTGCTACGTCGCCGGCGAGGCTCGCGAGCGCGCGCTCGACGGGATGACGTCGCTGGTGGCCAACGAGCTGGGCGACCTCGACGTGGAGTTCGACGTCGGCGTCCGCCACGACGACTTCGTCTCCGTCACCGTCTCCGGCGACGACGAGACGGTGGCGCGCAACCTCCTCCGCGAGGAGTGGGGCGAGGTCACCGACCACTTCACCGACGGCGAGACGTACGCCGGCACGCTGGAGGGATGGGACGACGAGGGGTTCGTCCTCGACGCCGGCACCGAGATCCGGATCCCGGCCGACGGGCTCGGGCTCGGCGCCGGGACGCCCGAACAGATCCGCGACCGGTTCGGCATCGTCCAACACACGACGCTGCGGTTCGTGTACGACGCGGACGGCGCCCACGAACTGGCCGACGCCGAGCGCGACCGCCTGTACGACTGGACCCGCGGTCAGGGGCGCGTCAACGTCAACTCCGCGACGCGGGCGGAGACGCGCGCCACCGTCAACCGGGCGGGCCACGCCAACGACATCGTCACCGTCGAGCGCCTCGGCCTGCTGGAGCAGAGCATCATCTGTCGCGAGAACACGGACGCGCCCGGCCTCCTCGCGTCCATCGGCGGCTACCTCCCCTCCGAACTGAAGGCGGTCATCCCCCAGTAACCGATGGTCAGGAGACGGCTCCTCCCCGTGGCGGCGCTCGTGGTGCTGTTGTCGCTGTCGGGCTGTCTCGGCCTCCTCGGCGGCGGCTCGGTCCCCGCCGACCGTCTCGACGCGGAGCCGCGCGGCGGCTCGTACGCGTGGAACGAGAGCGTCGACGACGACCTCGACGCCCACATCACGGTCCACGACGACGCGAGCTTCTCGGCGGTGTACGCGGTCAACGGGAGCGAGATCGAGCTGTTCCGCCGCGACGGCCTCGGCGGCACGAACCCGCTCGACGTCCGGGCGGTGCGCTACCGCTACCCGAACGGCACCGTGATCAACGGCACCCAGCTCCGTCAACGCGGCGCGGTCGACCAGACCCGCGACGTCGTCCGGATCGAGCTGCCCGGCGAGGGCGACGTCGACGGCGACCGGGTCGCGTTCTCCGCGGGGTCGACGCCCAAGCGCTTCACGCTGCCGACGTACGTGCGGGGCTCCTACGAGGTCGTGTTGCCGCCGAACCGTCGCACGTCGCTGCCGGTGTTCGGCGACGTCAGCCCCGCCCCCACGGCGACGAGCACGGACGCCGACGGCCGCCTCCACATCCGGTGGGACGACGTGCAGTCGCGCTCGGTGATCGTCCAGTTCTACCTCCCGCAGGACGTGCAGATCTTCGGCGCGGTGTTCGCGCTGTTCTTCGCCGTCGGCGGCGGCGGCCTGCTGTACTACCGGCGGCAGATCGAGGCGCTGCGCGAGCGGCGCGAGGAGATGGGGCTCGACGTCGACACGGACGGCGACGACCTCGGCGACGACGGCCCGCCGCCCGGGATGCGCTGACCGCCCCGCGCGAACGCCACCGCTTATCGCCGCCCGCGCCCACGCTTCGCCCATGACCGCGCAGTCGCCGGCGTTCGACGTCCCCGCCGACGCCGACCTCCCGCCGCTGGCGCTCGACATCGACGGCACCCTGACGACGCCCGACCACACCGTCGACCCGCGGGTGTTCCGCGCGCTCCCCGCGTGGCCCGCGCCGGTCGTGCTCGCGACGGGCAAGTCGTTCCCGTACCCGGTCGCGCTGTGTCACTTCGCGGGCGTCCCCGAGCGGGTGGTCGCGGAGAACGGCGGGGTCGTCTGCGTCGACGAGACGGTGCGGGTCGCCGGCGACGCCGACCGGGTCGCCCGCGCGGTCGCGGCGTTCCGCGAGCGCGGCGGCGACCTCGGGTGGGGCGAGGCCGACACCGTCAACCGCTGGCGCGAGACGGAGGTCGCCGCCCGCCTGACCGCCGACGAGGCGCTGTTGCGCGAGGTGGCCGACGAGTTCGACCTGACGTTCCTCGACACCGGCTACGCGTACCACCTCACCGACCCCGACGTGAGCAAGGGCGCGGCGCTCCGGGAGGCCGCGGCCGTCCTCGACCGCGACCCCGCCGAGTTCGTCGCCGTCGGCGACTCGATGAACGACGTCTCCACGTTCGACGTCGCCGGCGAGAGCTACGCGGTCGCGAACGCCGACGAGGCGGCCCGCGCGGCCGCCGACGAGGTGCTCGCGGACGGGTACATGGACGGCACGCTCGCGGTGTTGTCGCGGCTGGTCGACCGGGCCGAGCCCTGAAGCACCCCGCCCTACTCCGGGCTCGTCGCCTCGTCGATCCACGCGGCGAACGGGTCGGCGACGGCGTCGGGGGCGAACCGTTCGACGCAGGGGGTGTCGTACGGGTGGGCCTCGAGGATGCGGGCCTCCGCCTCGGCGACGCGCTCGTCGCTCGTCTTCACGAGCAGCACCTCCTCGGGGTCGTCGGCGACCACCGCCCCGTCCCAGCGGTACGTCGACCGGCAGGGGACGCGGTTGACGCAGGCGGCGAGGCGCTCGTCGACGAGCGTCCGGGCGAGAGTCGCCGCCGCGCCGGGCGGGGCCGTGACGTACAGCGTCGGCACGGTCGTCTCAGGCGTCGGCGCGGGGGTCGTCGAGTTCCTCGAACGGGACGAACGTGCCGTTGATGTCCCACTCGTGGATGCAGTACACGCCGCCGACCGCGTCCGCGTCGGCGACGACCCAACTCCCGCTGGCCACGTCGAACCGCTCCTGGCGGCCGCAGCGCTCGCACGTGCGTTCGTCGGGGCGGCGGATACGGACGGACATACCAGTCGGTGCACCGCGATCGGACTTAAACCCTCCCGGACCCGTCGGCGGCGCGCCCCCGTGGGTGTAAAGCCCCCGCCCGCCGAACGACGCCCGATGGGCTTCCACACGTTCGACGTCGACCGCGCGGACGCGCTCGAGGACCCCGGCCGGTTCCGCTACTGCTCGGCCGAGGAACTGCTCGCGGCGCTGGCGACGGCGCCCGACGCCGCGGTCGCCGACCTCGGCTCCGGGACGGGCTTCTACACGGACGCGGTCGCTCCCCGCGTCGGCACCTGCTACGCCGTCGACGTGCAGGCCGAGATGCACGACCTGTACCGCGAGAAGGGCGTCCCCGAGACCGTGGAGACGGTGACCGCCGGCGTCGACGACCTCCCGTTCGCCGCCGACGCGCTCGACGCGGCGTTCTCGACGATGACGTACCACGAGTACGCGAGCGACGCGTCGCTCGCGGAGCTCGCGCGGGTCGTCCGCCCGGGCGGCCGCGTCGTCACGGTCGACTGGACCCGCGACGGGCCGGGCGAGGCGGGGCCGCCCCGCGACGAACGCTTCGGCGTCGGCGACGCCGCGAGCGCCTTCGAGGACGCCGGGTTCACCGTCGAGCGCGCCGAGACGCGGCGCGAGACGTTCGTCTGCGTGGCGCGTCGGTAGGGCGGCACGGGGGAGACGGGCGGCGGGGGCGGCGACCGGTACCCGGCCGGCGACACCCCCCGAAGGTTCACGTACGGGGACGGGACCATCGACGGATTGAACCCCGTGGCTATCCCCGATTCCACCGTGAGCGAGGCGACGGACGAGGCGTGGCGCAGCGTGTTCGGGCACGACGAGCCGTACCCCGAACAGGCGGACGGCATCGAAGCCGCCCGCGCCGTCGCCGCCGACGACGGCTTCCTGACGCTCGAGGGCGCCTGCGGCACCGGGAAGACGATGCTGGCGCTGACCGCCGGCATCGACCTGGTGCGCGACCCCGACAGCGACTTCGAGCGCGTGCTCGTCCTCACCAGCGTCAAGCAACAGCTCCGCCAGTTCGAGGCGGACCTCCGGACGATCAACGAGGGGCTGCCCGACGACTGGCGCCCCGTCTCCGGGATGACGCTCGTCGGCAAGGCCGACGTGTGTCCGTACGCCCGCGAGAACCGCGGCGGCGTCGACACGACGAACGTGTACGAGCGCTGCGAGGGGCTGCGCGAGCGCACCCGGAACCTCGTCGGCGACGCCGACGGCGGCGAGACGACGGCGGGCGCGCTCGTCGAGCAGGCCCGCCGCGCCCAGACCGGCTTCGCCGACACCGGCGACGACGGCGTCGACTACCTCGAGACGGCCGGCGAGCCGACGCCGTACCTCCCCGAGATGCCCGAACACGGCGGGAGCGCGACGCGCGACGGCGTCGAGTTCTGTCCGTTCTACGCGCGCTACCTCGACGACCTCCCCGAGGACGGCGACGCCGCCGAAGCCGTCCCGTTCGACTTCACCGACCGCGGCCTCATCGACGCCGAAGAGCTCGTGCGGCTGTCGGCGGGCCACGGCACCTGCCCGCACTCGATGATGGGCGCGATCCTGCCGCAGGTGGAGGTCGTCGTCGGCAACTACTACCACGCGTTCGACCCGACGACGGTGGGCGGGTTCACCGGCGCGCTCGTCGACGACTCGACGTTCGTCGTCTGCGACGAGGCGCACATGCTCGAACCCCGCGTGCGGGACCTCGTCTCCGACGGGGTCGCCGACGCGAGCCTGCGCGACGCCGAGAACGAGCTGACCCGCGTGATCCAGCCCGTCCAGTTCGAGGACTCGGGCAAGCGCGCGCAGGGGACGACCGACGCGGACCTCGTGCGCGGCGAACTCGCCGACGCCGAGGTGAGCCTCGACGAGGTGCAACTGCTGCGCGAGTTCGTCGTCGACCTCCGCGAGGAACTCGACCGCCGCGTGACGGAGTTCCTCGACGCCGAGCGCGTCGGCTGGCGCGAGAACCTGACCGACCTCGACGACGAGGAACTCCCGCTGCGCGACCCGGAAGCGCCCGCGGTCGACGAGATCACCGAGTGGGCGCGCGACGCCGGCTACGGGGAGGACGTGTGGGCCCGCGCCGAACAGGTCGGCGCGGTGGTCGCACGCATCCTCGACGAGGCGGAAGACGAGGACCGCCAGCGCGCCGCGCCCGGCGTCGGGCGGACGCTGAACGCGTGGTACCGCTGCGACCACGAGTCGTACTTCCGGGAGTTGGAGCTGGATCGGACGTGGGACGAGACGGCGCCGCCGGACTCGTGGCGACGGGCGTACTCCGCGCGGCTCGCGCTCCACAACTGCGTGCCCGCCGACGCCATCGGCGAACGACTCGCCGACTTCGGCGGCGGCGTCCTCATGTCGGCGACGCTCGCGCCGCTGGACGTGTTCAGGGAGGTGACCGGCCTCAACTACCTCGAGTCCGAGGGCCGGCCGGTCGAGGAGCGGACGTACGGGCTCGGCTTCCCCGAGGGGAACCGCGCGTCGTTCGCGCTCGACGTGCCGAAGTTCACCTTCTCGAACCGCGGGCCGCCGGGCGAGGACAACGAGACGCGGCGGGCGCACGTCGACGCCGCCGCCGAGGTCGCGAGCACCACGCCCGGGAACGTGCTCGTCGGGATGCCCAGCTACGGCGAGGCCGAGTGGATGGCGGGGGAACTCGACGCGGACGCCCGGGTCGACAAGCCCGTCCTGCTCGACGAGTCGAGCGACGACACCGCCACCGAGTCGCTGAAGGCGGACTTCTTCGCCGGCGACGCGAAGGTGCTCGTCACGAGCATCCGCGGCACCCTCACCGAGGGCGTCGACTACGAGGGCGACCGCCTCGCGGCGGCGGTCGTCTGCGGCGTCCCCATCATCAACACGTCGTCGCCGCGGACCCGCGCCGTGAAGACGGCGTACGACCGCGAGTTCGGCGACGGCTTCGAGACGGCGCTGACGGTGCCGGCGGTCCGGAAGGCCCGTCAGGCGATCGGGCGGGTGATCCGCGGCACCGACGAGGTGGGCGTCCGGTGTCTGGTGGACGCCCGCTACGCCCGCGAGTCGTGGAACGGGGTCCGGGAGTACCTCCCCGAGTACGAACGCGATGAGTTCCGCCCGGTGAGCGCGGACATGCTCCGCTTCGGGCTGGAGCGGTTCTGGGAGCGCCACGCGGACGCGGAGTAGCGGACGCGGGCCGGTCCGCCCCGGTCGTGGGGCCGCCCGCCGCGACCGGAGCGGCAGTCGGCTCCCCCGCCTACACCAGGCTCGCGCCGAGCACGATCACGGCGAGGTTGTTGGCGTAGATCGCGAGCCCCGAGGCGACGAGCAGTCCGAGCCACGCCTCGATCACCAGGCCGTAGTACGGGCGGACCCGGACGGGCGTCACGCGGTACGTCTCGATGACGCCGTGGAACACGACGCTCGCGAGGACGACGGCCGCGAGGTTGATCCCGACGAGTACCGCCAGCGGGCGGCCGAGCGCCCACCGGACCAACGGGTTCGCCTCCGCCGCGCGGCCCACGGCGGCGGCCGCGTACATCGTCGTCAACAGGTCGACCGTCACCAGCAGGAACAGCGCGACCGCCGCCCACTCCCAGTACTCCTCGACGCGGTCGGCGATGGACGCGTGACGCTCGGTCGACACGGCCGAGTCGGGGCGGCGCCGGTATCTAATGGTAACGGCCCCTCACTCAGTTTCGGTACCCACGATTCGAAGGAAGGCGACGGCGGCCGCCCGCGCGTCGGGGGCCGGGTCGAACGACCGCGTGAGGGTCACCCGGTCGACGTCGACGTCGATGCCCGCCGCGACCGCGTCGACCAGCGACCCGGTCGGGTACGCCGCGCCCGCGAGCAGGAACGTGTCGCGCCACGGCCGGATCGCCGCGAGCACGCGGACCGGGACCCGGAGCGTCCCCGAGGTGGCCTCCGCGACCGCGGCGGTCGCGTCGACCGGGTAGTGGGCGTCGACCTCGAACAGTCGCCCCTCGACGTCGTCGAACGCGAACCGGCGCGTCGGGCCGGCCTCGAGGTCCCGCAGCCCCGAGTCGCGCAGGTCCGCGAGGAACTCGCCGCGCGCCTGCTCGGCGGCGAAGCCGACGACGGCGGCCGGCGAGACGGGCGCGCGCTCGAACCCGGGACGGAAGTGACACCGCGAGACGAAACACGCGCGGGCGGCGCGGTCGGCGTCGGTCGTGGGGAGCGCGTCGGCGACCGCGGGGTCGTCGTAGAAGCGCGTGCGGACCGCGACCGTGACGAACCGCGAGTCGAACCCGACGGTCGTGTCGTCGCCGGCGAACTCGTAGCCGGCGTCGGCGAGCGCGGCCTCGGGAACCGGCGGCGCGGGGACGTCGTCGCTCACGGCGGACGCTCGGGGCGGCGCGGTGAAAAGCGGGACGGCGGGGACGCCGGTGACGGCGCCGGGGGCGCGCCGGCGGCCCGACGGCTCACGCCTCCGGCGCCGCCTCGTCGAGCGGCGTCGGGAACCGGCCCGCGAGGTACAGCGCGCCGGCGACGACGAGCAGCACGGCCACGGCCGCCGCGAACAGCCGGAACACCCAGTCGAACGCGACGCCGGCGTCGGTGAGCGCGCCGACGACGCCGGAGCCGTTCGCCTCCAGCAGCAGCGAGGCGCCGGAGAAGACGGCGTAGGCGCTCGCGCGGTCGGGCGCCGGCAGCGTCGACAGCATGTACGTGTCGACGGCGGGGAACAGCGCGTGGGCGGCGTAGCCGATGACGACCGAGACGACGCCGAACGCCGCGAGCGACCCGGCGAACGTGAGCGCGACGAGCGCCGCGAGGAACGCGGCGTTGAGCGCGAGCAGGTACGGCACCTTCGGGAGCCGGTCGGCGAGGCGGCCGCCGAGCCAGAACGCCGGCACGCCCGCGGCGAACGCGACGGTGAGCAGGAGGTTCGCCTCCGCGGTCGACAGCCCCTCCGACAGCAGGTAGCTGACGTAGAAGTTGAACACCCCCTGCCACGCGAAGCCGGCGACGGCGACGAGCGACATCCCCGCGAGGACGATCCGCCAGTGCGACAGCGCCGCGCGGAAGTTCCGGGGCGGCGCGCCGTCGTCGCCGTCGGCCGCCGCGTCGACGCCGCCCCGGCCGCGGACGACGGCGACCAACACGGCGGTGACGACGAGCGCGGCGACCGCGAGCAGCGAGAACACGACGCGCCAGTCGCCGGCGCGCGCGATCGCCGCGAGGACCAGCGCGGGCGCGACGACGCTGGCGACCTGACTCGCCGTGCCGTGGACGCCGACCGCGCGGCCGGGACGGTCCGGGTACAGCGCCCCGATCAGCGGGATCGCCGCGACGAAGTAGCCGCCGGTGGCGAGGCCGACGGCGAAGGCGCCGACCCGGAGGGCCAGCAGGGAGTCGGCGGTCGCGGTGAGCGCGGCCGCAAGCGAGAGCGCGACCCCCGTCGCGAGGACGACCCGCTCGCGGGCGACCTTCGTGAGCACCCAGCCGACCGGGATGCGCGGGGCGGCGGTGCCGACCCACACGAGGGTGGTGACGGAGCCGACCGCGGCCGCCGAAAGGCCCAAGTCCTGTTGGAACTCGGGGACGAGCGGCGCGAACGCCACCCGCCCGAAGTTGACGAGGAAGACGAGCCCGCACAGCGCGGTGAACAGTCGGCGTGTCACGTCGTGGACTGTGCGGTCGGCGCTGCGGATGTCAAGCGTTGCGGATCCGGCCGCCGGGCTCCCCGTTCGCGGCCGGCCGGCCCCGGGACCGGGACGCGTGGATTGATACGGGTCGCGGGTGTCGGTGTGCCCGAATGGACCGCACGACTCCGGGACGGTGGCTGCTGTTCGAGGGGTCGCGCCTCCGCGTGACCGCCCTCACGGTCGTCGCGGTGTGGGCGACCGTCGGCCCGGTCGCCAACGCGGTGCTGGAGCGGTCGCCAGTGGCCGTCGCCCACGGCGAGTCGTTGGTCCCCCTGCTCACGACGTTCCTCAGCGGCGACCTCCTCCTGTTGTCCATCGTCGTCTCCGTGAACTCGCTGTTCATCACCCAAGAGCAGATCCCGTTCGACCAGCAGCTGCGGCGGATCGAGGCCGTCCGGGAGTTCCGGCGGGACATGGAGGCGCTCGTCGACGAACCGATCAGTCCGGCGGAGCCGGCGCGGTTCCTCCGGACGGTCGCCACGGCGGTGCTGGCGGAGGCGCAGGCGCTCGCGGAGGAGCTCGAGGGCGACAGCGACGCGGACGCCGACCTCGCCCGCTTCGTGGAGCGACTCGCCGCCCAGACGCGCACGGTCTCGGACGGGCTCCGGGATGCCGAGGGAACCCTCGACATCATCCTCGCGACCGTCGACTACGACTACGGCGCCCAGGTGACCGGGCTCAGGCGCCTGCGGACGACCCACGGCGACCGCCTCACGGACGACGAGGCCGATCGGATCGACCGGATGCTGGACCTGCTCCAGCACTTCGCGACCTCGCGCGAGCACTTCAAGACGCTGTACATCACGCGCGAGTTCACCGACCTCTCGCGGCAGCTGGTCGCCGTGACGCTCCCGGTCGTAACGGTCACCGCGTTCGTGCTGTTGCACACCGGCGCCGTCACCGGCCGCCACGGCGTGACGACGCTGCTCGTCGTGGCCGCGCTGGCCCCGTTCTTCCTGCTGGCGACGTACACCGTGCGGGTGGCGACGGTGATGCGCCAGACGCGGGCCGCGGGCCAGTTCGTCGTCGAGGAGCGGTCCGGGACGGACGACCCGCTGTCGTGACCCCGGTCGCCACGGATCCAGCACGCTCAAACCCCGCCCCGGAGAAGCGCCGACAGACACCGTGCGCGTTCTCGACTACCTCGAACTGGCCTCGCGACTCGACCGCGCCGGCATCGGCACCGCCCACGACCAGCAGGTCGAGGCGCTCCGTCGCGCCCGCGCCGCCGGGGCCGACGCCGAGGTGGTCACCTCGCCGTGGGCCGGGGGCGACCCCGCGGCGGGCATCCGCGACGGCCTCCGCGGCCGGGGGTTCCTCGCGGACGTCGACGTGGTCCACCTGAACCTCATCGGCCCCGCGAGCCTCGCGTTGGCCCGGTACGCGAAACGCACCGACACGCCGCTCGTCCTCCACTGCCACGTCACGAGCGAGGACTTCCGCGAGAGCTTCCGCGGGTCGAACACCGTCGCGCCCGCGCTGCGCCGCTACCTCCGGTGGTTCTACTCGCGGGCGGACCTGGTGCTCACGCCCTCGGAGTACACCAAGCGCCGGCTGGAGGCGTACCCCGTCGCCGCGCCGATCCGGGCGATGTCGAACGGCATCGACCTCGACTCGGTCGCCGACCACGCCGACTTCCGCGAGGAGTACCGCGCGCGCTACGACCTCGACGGCGTCGTGGCGTTCGCCGTCGGCTCCGTGTTCGAGCGCAAGGGGGCTCACCGCGTTCTGCGAGGTCGCCGAGCGCGTCGACCACGAGTTCGCGTGGTTCGGCACCGTCGACGCCGGCCCGCAGGCGTCGCCGACGGTGCGGAAGTGGACACAGAACCCCCCCGGAGAACGTCACGTTCACCGGCTGGGTCGACGACAAGCCCGGCGCGTTCGGCGCCGGCGACGTGTTCTTCTTCCCGACGAAGGAGGAGAACCAGGGCATCGTCGTGCTCGAGGCGATGGCGTGCGGCAAGCCGTGCGTCCTGCGCGACATCCCCGTGTTCCGCGAGTACTTCTCGGACGGCCACGACTGCATCCTGTGCGAGACGCGCGGGGAGATGGTCGACGCGCTGGAACGGCTCGCGGCCGACCCCGAGCTCCGGGCGCGCCTCGGCGAGAACGCCCGCGAGACGGCCGCCGCACACTCGCTGGACCGCGTCGGCGAGGAGCTGGTGGCGACGTACGAGGAGCTGCTCGCGTGAGCGTCGCGCCGCCGGGCGTCGCGCACCCCGTCGGGCCGCGTCGTCGCCGGCGAGACGAAACCGGTTTCACGCGACCCGGAGAAGCCCCGAGCCAGTGACCCCCCGAACCGTCGCCGCCTTCACCGACACGTACCTGCCGACGGTGAACGGCGTGACGTACACGCTGGAGTCGTGGCGGCGGCGCTGGCGCGAGCGCGGCGGCCGCATGGACGTCGTGTTCCCCGGCGCCCCCGACTACGAGCCCGGCGAGGGGGAGTACACCACCCGCAGCGTCGGCTTCCCCTTCTACGACGGCTTCCGGATGGGGCTCCCGGGCGTCCCCGACGCGGTCCACGACGCCGAGGTCGTCCACGCCCACACCCCCTTCGCGCTGGGGCTCTCGGGGTGGTACCTCGCGCGCAAGCTCGACGCGCCGCTGGTCGCCTCCTACCACACGCCGACCGCCGAGTACGCCGACTACCTCGCCGCCGGCCCGGCGGCGGCCGTCGTCGAGGGGGCGGCCCGCCGCTACGAGCGGCGCTACATGAACGCCGCCGACGCCGTGGTCGTGCCGAGCGAGCCCGCGGGCGAGCACCTCCGGAACATCGGCGTGCACAGCCGCGTCGAGGTCGTCCCCAACGGCGTCGACACCGACTTCTTCGCCCGGCCGCCGGACGACGAGGTCCGCGCGTTCCGCCGCCGCCACGACCTCCCGGCCCCCGGCGAGGCGCCGCTCGTCGGCTACACCGGCCGCCACGGCTTCGAGAAGGAGTTGGAGGAGATCCCGCCCGCGGTGGCCGCGGCCGACGGCGAGCCGACGCTCGTGTTCGGCGGCGACGGGCCCGCCCGCGAGGCGGTGCGCGAGGCCTGCGAGGCGGCCGGCGTCGACGCGCGGTTCCTCGGGTTCCTCCCGCGCGAGGAGCTGCCCGCGTTCTACGCCGGCCTCGACGCGTTCCTGTTCCCCTCGCCCGTGGAGACGCAGGGGCTCGTCGCGCTGGAGGCGAACGCCTGCGGCACGCCGGTCGTCGGCGTCAACGCCGGCGCGCTCGCCGACACCGTCGACGACGGGGTGACGGGCGCCCACTACCCCCGCGGCGACACCGCCGCGTTCGCGGCCGCCATCGACCGGACGCTCGCCGACCGCGACGCGCTGTCGGCGGCGTGTCTCGACCGCCGCGACGCGACGAGCGTCGAACACGCGGTCGACCGGCTGGCGGAGGTGTACGCGGCGGTGACGGAGTAACTCGGCGAGAACGGAGCGTCGGGGCGGTCGGCGCGGCGGGGCGGTTCAGGCGTGCTTCGCCGCGAGCACGTCGACGTCGGCGTCGATGTCGGGATCGTCGACGAGGAGGTCGTCCGCCCGCTCGAGCAGGGCGGTCGCGATCTCGCCCTCGAGGTGGGCCTGCCGCCCCGCCTCGTCGGGGAAGGTGTCGAAGATGCCGAAGCGCGTCTCGTCGAAGCGGACCGCGAACCACGAGGTCATGCCCGTCTCCGCCTCGGCGGCCTCCTGTGCGCCGCGGAGGAACTCGGCGACCTCCTCGGTCTTCTCGGGCTTCGCCTCGAACCGTGCCAGGATCGCGAACTCGGAGTCTGCCATGCGGGCACCGATACGGTCGACCGCCGCATATAGCCGCGTCTGGTGGTGAATACCCCGGATCCGAAGGAGTGATACGTGTGGTTCGGCGCCGCCGTGTTGCCGTCGCCGTCCGACCGGTCGCGCTCCGGTGCCGCGCCCGCCGCGTCCGGACGACGCCGTCAGTCGTCTTCCAGCGCCTGCGCGATCCGCTGGAGCTGTCGGGTCGCGTCGCGGACCTCGTCGCGGAGCTGGCGCACCTCGCGCACCAGCTCCTCGTTGCCGGCCGACTCCTCCTCGCGGGCGCCGGGGCCGCCCATGCCGGGCGCGCCGCCGCCCATCCCGCCGGGGCCGCCCCCGCCCATCATCCCGCCCATCATCTGCGCGAAGGGGTTGCCGCCGCCGCCCATCCCGCCGGGGCCGCCCCCGCCCATCATCTCCTCGGGGAAGGGGGCGCCGCCCTCGCCGTCCTCGCGCTCCTGCTCGCGTCGCTCGCGGATCTCCTCGACCCGCTCGCGGAAGGACTTCTCCTCGGCGGCCTCCTCGTCGCCGTCGGTACCCTCGCCTGCGTCCGTCGGGTCGTCGTCTGCCATACGCCGTCGTTCGGTCCGGCGTCCGAAAAGCGTTGTTCCTCGTGGGGCGGAACGGAGCGCTCTTGTGCGCCCGTCCCCGAAGGGGGCGCGTGTTCGCGGACCGGTCAGCCGACCTCGCCGACGACACGCCCCACCGCGGCTACGGGGCGGCCGTCACGCCCGGCGTGAGCGGTCCCTGTGTGCTCGTCGCGGGGCACGGACCGGCCAACCGCCTGCTGACGTGGCGCGACGGCGCCTTGCGCGACGTGGCGACGCCCGCGGTCGCCGACGAGGGGCGCCACGCCATCGGCGTCGTCGCCGCCGACCTCGACGCCGACGGCGCCGAGGAGATCTACGTCCACAACACCGACGCCTACGAGGGGCACACCCGCGACACCGACCTGCTCCTCGACCCGGTCGACGTGCGCCCGGACCACCCGGACGTCCGCTGGCGCGACCTGTTCGGCCTCGGCGTCAACGCCAGCCGGGGGAACTTCCGGGCGGGCCGGTCGGTCGCCGCGCTGGACCGCTACGGCACCGGGCGCTACGGCGTGTTCGTCGCCAGCTACGGCCTCCCGTCGCGCTTCTACGAGCTGGGCGACGACGGGGAGCTGTCGGACATGGTCGGGGCCGTCGGACTCGACCTGAAGGACGGCGCGCGCTCGCTGTACGCCGGCCCGATCGTGAGCGACCGGATGGACCTGTTCGTCGGCGTCGAGCGCGGTCCGAACCGGCTGTTCCGCAACGAAGGGGGCCACTTCCGCGAGGTCGCCGAGGCGGTCGGCGTCGCCGACCCGGAGACGAACGCCCGCGGGGTCACGATGGCCGACGGCGACATCGCCGTCGGCGGGTGGGAGACGCCGAGCCGCCTGTTCACGCCGTCGGAGGGTGCGGCGGGGTCGGACCCGCCGGCCCTCGGCGACGGGACCCGCAGCGACGGCGGGCTGGCGACGTTCGTCGACGCGGCGCCCGCGGACCTCGCGGCGGCGACGCGGACCCGCACGCTCGTGACCGCAGACTTCGACAACGACGGCCGCGAGGAGCTGTTCTGCAACACGATGGGCGACCGGAACCGGCTGTTCCGCAAGACGGCCGACGGCTGGGCGTCGACGGACGTCGGCGCCGCGCGCGAGCCCGACGGGCTCGGCACCGGCGCGGCCGTCGCCGACGCCGACGGCGACGGCGCGCTCGAACTGCTCGTCGTCCACGGCGAACTGTCGGCCCAGCCGCTCACGCTGTACGACGTGCCGGGCGCGACCGACAACGACTGGCTCCGGGTGCGCCCGACGACGCAGTACGGCGCGCCGGCCCGCGGCGCGACCGTCACCGTCGAGACGCCGTCGTGGACGCGCACGAAGGTGGTGTGTGCCGGCTCGGGCTACCTCTGTCAGATGGAGCCGGTCGCCCACTTCGGGCTCGGCGACGAGCGCGCCGAGCGGCTCACGGTGCGGTGGCCGGACGGCCACGAGGCGACGCTGGAGCGGCCCGCCGAGCGCGCCGAACACGAGGTGCCCCACCCGATGGCGCCGCGGTTCTGACGCGGGAGCGGTCCGGCCGCGCGTCCGGACGGCGCGCCCGGGCGACGACGTGACGGAACCGCTTTCACCCGCCCGCCGACACGTCGACCCATGAGCGACGACGCGCCGCGCCGGGGGAAGGTCGACCGCGACACGTTCGAGTCGACGATCCGTCCCGCGACCGGCGCCGCCCGCGACGACGTGCGCCTCGGCCCCGCCCACGGCGTCGACTTCGGCGTCCTCAACGTGGCCGGCCGGGCGGTCGTCTGCGCGACCGACCCCGTCTCGATGCTCCCGGCCCTCGGCCCCGAGCGCGCCGGCCGGTTCGCGCTGGCGTTCGCGCTCGGCGACGTGGCCGTCTCCGGCGTCCGGCCGACGCACTTCTGCCCCTCGTTCGCGCTCCCGCCGGACGTGACCGACGAGCAGTTCGCGGGCTTCTGGCGCGCGGTCGCCGCCGAGTGCGAGGCGCTCGGCGTCGCCGTCCCCACGGGCCACACCGCGCGCTACCCCGACGCCGCGCTCCCGTGGGTCGGCGCCGCCACCGTCCTCGGCGTCGGCGACCACGACGACGTGATCCGGCCCGACGGGGCCCGCCCGGGCGACCGCCTGCTCGTCACGAAGGGGCCGGGCGTCGAGACCGCGGGGCTGTTCGCCTCGCTGTACCCGGAGGCGCTCGCCGAGCGCGGCCTCGCGGCGTCGACGGTCGCCGACGCCGCCGCCCTGCTCGACGAGACGAGCGTGGTGCGCGACGCGCTCGCGGCCGCCGACGCCGGACGGGAGGCCGTCGCCGCGGGCGCCCCCGCCGGCGTCACCGCGATGCACGACGCCACGGAGGGCGGCCTCCGCGGCGCGCTGTGCGAGACGGCCGCGGCCGCGGGCGTCCGCATCGACGCCGAGCGTGCGGCGGTGCCGACCGCCGACGCGGCGCTGGCCGCCTGCGAGGCGCTGGAGCTGGACCCGTGGGCGTGTACCACCTCCGGGACGCTCCTCGTCGCCGTCGACCCCGGCGCGGTCGACGCCGTCGTCGCGGCGCTCCGGGCGCGGGGGACGCCGGTCGGCGACGCCGGCGCGGTCCGCGCGGGCGAGGGCGTGTTCGTCGACGGCGAGCGCGTCCGGCCCCCCGCGGAGGACGCCTCGTGGGCCGCCTACGAGCGCCTCTCCGGGGAGGAGTGACGGGGTCGACGGCCCGGCACGAGCGATTCCGACGGCCGTCGAATCGACGGCACCGCTAACCCCGCTCCCGGCGATGGATCGGGGATGAGCCCTCCCGAACGGCTGTACGACCTGCTCACGGGCGGGAGCGAGATCAACATCGTCTGCCACAACAACCCCGACCCGGACTGTCTCGCCAGCGCGCTCGCGCTCGGCCGGATCGCGGCGGCGGCCGGCATCGACGAGCGCCACATCCTCTACAGCGGCGACATCTCCCACCAGCAGAACCGCGCGTTCGTCAACCTCCTCGACATCGACCTCAAGGCGTTCGACGCCGACGCGATCGTCGACCGCGCCCCGGGGTCGCTGCTGGCGTTCGTCGACCACTCGATCCCCGGCGACAACAACGACGTGCCGGAGGGCACCCACGTCGACGTCGTCGTCGACCACCACCCGGCGGAGGGCGTCGAGGCGACGTTCGTCGACCGACGCGAGGAGATCGGCGCCACCGCGACCATCATGACGCAGTACCTCCGCGCGCTCGACACCGAGGTGGACTCGGTGCTCGCGACGGCGCTGTCGATCGCGATCCGCAGCGAGACGCTGGCGTACCTCCGCGGCACGACGCGCGCCGAGTACGACGCCGCGGGCTTCCTCCACGACACGGTCGATCAGGAGACGCTCCGCCGGCTCGTCGCGCCGTCGGTGACCGGCGAGACGCTCGACACCATCGCGACCGCCATCGCCAACCGCACGGTCGCCCACGCGGTGCTCGTCTCCCACGTCGGTCGGACCGGCGAGCGGGACGCGCTGCCGCAGGCGGCCGACTACCTCGCGACGCTGGAGGGCGTCGAGACGGCCATCGTCTTCGGCATCGTCCACGACGCGGTCCACCTCAGCGCCCGGTCGCCGGACCCGCGGGTCCACGCGGGGGAGGTGCTGCGCGCAGCGTTCGACGACGTGGGCAGCGCGGGCGGCCACCACGACGTCGCCGGCGGCCAGATCCCGCTCGGGATCTTCGCCGACGCCGCCGACGACGACGAGCGGCTGTTCGGCCTCGTCGACGACCTCGTCGCGGCCCGTCTGTTCGACGCCCTCGGGATCGGCGACGAGTGAGGCCGCCGGGTCGGACCCGGCTCAGTCGTCGGCCGCGGCCGCGAGCCGGTCGCGCGTCGCCGCCGCGAGGTCGTCGAACGCGGCGTCGGCGGCGGCCACGTCGTCGGCGAACGACAGGAAGCCGTGGCACATCCCGTCGTAGTCGAGGTGGTCGACCGCGACGCCGGCGTCCGCGAGCCGGGCGGCGTAGGCGGCGCCGTCGTCGCGCAGCGGGTCGCACTCGCCGGTGACGACGACCGCGGGCGCGGTGTGCGAGAGGTCGGCCGCCCGCAGCGGCGCGGCGTAGGGGTTGGCCGCGTCGACGTCCGAGCGGAGGTACGTCCGCCAGAAGTGGCGCATGTCCGCCCGGGTCAGGAGCGGGCCGTCGGCGTTCGCCTCGTAGGAGTCGGTGACGAACGCGCGGTCGGTGATCGGGTACAGCAGCGTCTGGACCGCCGGCACCGTGTCGTCGGGGGTCGCGAGCGCCGCCGCCGCCGCGAGGGTCCCGCCCGCCGAGGAGCCGGCGACGCCGACGACGCCGTTCCCGCCGAGCGTCGCCCCGTGTTCGCGGGTCCACTCCAGCGCCCGGACGGCGTCGTCGACGGGCGCGGGGAAGGGGTGTTCGGGCGCCAGCCGGTAGTCGACGGAGACGACCACGGCGCCGACGCGCCGGCACAGGCGGCGCGCGAGGTCGTCCGCCGAGTCGAGCGTGCCGAGACACCAGCCGCCGCCGTGGAAGAACACCAGCGTCGGCGCGGGCGTCTCGGCGGGCCGGTACACCCGCAGCGGGAGGTCGTCGCCGTCGGGCCCCTCGATGCCCAGATCGAGCGTCGAGGCGACCGGCAGCCGCTCGTCGGGGCCGCCGTCGCCCCCGAACAGGTCGTCCTCGATCCGGCGCGCCTCCGCGACGGAGAGGGCGTGCCACGGCGGCACCCCCATCGCCTCGATGTCGGCGACGACGGCGGCGGCCGGGTCGAGCGCGGGGTCGCGGTCGGCGTGCGGTCCGGCGTCGGCCGCGGCGTCGGCGGCCGGGTCGGCGTCGGTCATGCCCGTCGCGAGGGGCGACTCGGGTATGAACCGCCCGAATTCCGTCGACCGCGCGGGCCGCGGTGGGGTCGGCCGCGACCGTGTGGCTCTTGCGCGGCCGCCGCCGACCGGGTCGTGTGTCGCTCTCGCTCCGTTCGATCGTCGGCGCCGACGCCGACGTGCTCGCCGACCGGGACTTCCGGCTCCTCCTCCTCGCGTCGCTCATCTCGCCGATGGGCGCGTCCGTCGTCTCCCCGGTCGTCGAGACGCTCGCCGGCCCGTACGGCGTGCCGCCCGCGGAGGTCGCGCTCCTGCTGTCGGCGTTCACCGCGCCCGGCATCGTCTGTATCCCCCTCTCGGGCGTCCTCGCGGACCGCTACGGGCGCAAGCCGGTGTTGACAGCGGGACTGGCGCTGTTCGGCCTCGCCGGCGTCGCCCTGACGCTCACGACCGACTTCCGCGCCGCCCTCGGGCTCCGCCTCCTGCAGGGCGTCGGCTACACCGGCATCGGGCCGATCCTGATCACGGCGACGGGCGACCTGTTCTCGGGCGCCCGCGAGTCGGCGGCGCAGGGCGTGCGCTTCACCGCCGTGGGGGCGTCGCTCACCGTGTTCCCGCTGTTGTCCGGCCTCCTCGTCGCGCTCGCGTGGTGGGCGCCGTTCGCGCTGTACGCCGCGGCGCTCCCAGTCGCGGTGGCGGTGTGGCTGGTGTTCGACGAGTCGGCCGACCTCGGCGGCGACGCCGACGACGACGGGGCGGGCGTGCGCGACCTGCTCGCGCTCGCGACCCGCGGTCGGGTCGCGGCGACGCTCGTCGGCCGCGCCGCGCCGGGGTTCCTCTGGTTCGCGTTCCTCACCTACAACTCCATCGTGGTGGTGCGCCTGCTCGGCGGGTCGCCCGGCGCGGCGGGCGCGCTCGTCGCCGTCGCCTCCGTCACCAGCGCCGCGGCGACGACCCAGACGGGGCGCGTCACCGCGCGGTTCGGCCGGACCGCTCCGACGTTCGCGGCGCTGGTCGTCGCCGCCGTCGGCCTCGCGGGGCTGGCGGCGGCCCCGTCGGTCCCGGTCGCGCTGCTTGCGGGCGTCCCCGTCGGCGCGGGGTTCTCGGTCGCGCTCACGCTGTACCGCTCGGCGATCACCGGGCTCGCGGGCGACGACCTCCGCGGGGGCTCGTCAGCCTCGGCGAGTCCGTCGGCCGCGTCGGCTCGACCGGGGCGCCGGTCGCGATGGGCGCCGTCGTCACGCTCCTCACCGAGCCGCTGGGGTACGCCGGCGCCGTGCGGACCGTCTCGTTCGCGGTCGCCGCGGGCGTCGTCGTCGCCGGCGGCCTCCTCCTGCTCGTGGGCGACCACGGCGCCGACGACGGGCGCGGGACGGACGAGCCGGCCGGCGACGGCTGACCCGGCCGGAGGCGGCAAGCCCTTGCCCCCGCCCTCCCAACCCGGCCGCATGACCGACACGGACGCCGCCGGGACGGAGTCCGCCCACACCCTGGAGGGCGCCCGCGAGCGCGACGCCGCCGACCCCCTCGCCGGCTACCGCGACCACTTCGCGGTGCCCGACGGCGAGCGCTACATGGACGGCAACTCGCTGGGGCTGGCGCCAGACGCCGCGCTCGCGACGCTGGAGCGCGTCGTCGACGAGTGGCGGGAGCTGGCGATCCGGGGGTGGGAGGCGGCCGACCCCGACTGGTTCCACTACGGCGAGCACCTCGGCGACCTGCTCGCGCCGCTGGTCGGCGCCCGCGAGGAGGAGGTCGTCGTCGCCAACTCGACGACGGTGAACATCCACACGCTGATCGGGACCTTCCTCGACACCCTGCCCGGCACCCCCGCCGGCCCCGACCCCGCGGCCGACCCGCCCGCGGTGCTCGTCAACGATCTGGACTTCCCGACCGACCACTACGCGATCCGCGCGCAGTTCCGCCAGCGCGGCATCGACCCCGACGAGCAGTTGGTCGCCGTCGAGTCCCGGGACGGCCGAACGATCGACGAGGCCGACGTCGAGGCCGCGCTCCGCGAGCGCGACGACGTCGGCATCGTGTTCATGCCGTCGGTGCTGTACCGCTCGGGCCAGCTGCTGGACGTCGACCGGATCACCGCCGCCGCCCACGAGCACGGCGCGCTCGCGGGGTTCGACTGCGCCCACTCGGTGGGGGTCGTCGACCACGCGCTCGGCGACGCCGGCCGCGACGACGAGGGCGCCGACTTCGCGGTGTGGTGTTCGTACAAGTACCTCAACGGCGGCCCCGGCGCGACGGCGGGGCTGTACGTCCACGAGCGCCACCACGACGCCACCCCCGCGCTGGCGGGCTGGTGGGGCAACGACAAGTCGACGCAGTTCGAGATGCGCCACACGTACGACCACGCCGGCACCGCCGGCGCCTGGCAGATCGGCACCGTGCCGATGCTGTCGTCGGCGCCCATCGAGGGCGCGACCGAGTTGATCCGCGAGGCGGGCGTCGAGCGCGTCCGCGAGAAGTCGCTCGCGCTCACCGACTACCTGATCGAGTTGGTCGACGACCGCCTCGGCGACGACTTCTCCGTGGGAACCCCGCGGGAGCACCCCCGCCGCGGCGGCCACGTCGCCATCGAACACCCGGAGGGGTACCGCGTGAGCGAGGCGCTGCGCGACCGCGGCGTTGTCGTCGACTTCCGGCCGCCGAACGTCGTCCGCGTCTGTCCGGCGCCCATGTACACCCGCTTCGAAGACGTGTACCGCGTGGTCGAGACGATCGACGAGATCGTCGCGGCGGACGCCCACCTGGAGTACGACCCGCGCGGCGGCGGCGTCACCTGAGCCGCGGCCCCGGAACCGCGAGCGGGCTGCTCACTCCCCCAGGAAGCGCAGGCCCCCGCCGACGAGCAGCGTCAGCCCGCCGAGAATGAACGTTCCCGGGATCGGGAGCACGAACAGGCCGAGACCGACTAGCAACACGATGGTGGAGAGGCGCACGCACCCGAGTCGGCGCGCCAGTCAAAAGTGCTCGGTGGCAGTTCCGGCGGCGCCGGAACCGTGCCCAGCGGTCGGGTCGCCCCCGACTACTCGCGGACGTACTCGGGGTCGAACATCTGCGCGGAGGTGGGTGCGGGGTCGCCCTCGGTGCAGTTGTACGCCGAGAGGTCCGCGTCGGTCGCCCCCGCGGCGCGCAGGAGGTCCTCGTCGTACACCGAGTGCCCGGTGTACTCGCCCGGGTCGCGGTCGAGGATCGCCAGCACGGCGTCCGCGAGCACGTGCGGCGTCCGCCAGTCGTCCTCGGTACCGAGCCCGAAGTAGCGGGTCGCGCGGGTGTCGACCGCGGTGACCGGCCAGAACGTGTTACAGCCGATGTCGTCGCCCGCGAGTTCCTGCGCGAGCGACAGCGTGACGAACGACATGCCGAGCTTCGACCACGCGTAGGCGGCCTTGCCGGGCGCGCGGTCGACGGCGATCGGCGGCGCGTTCGTGAGGATCCACCCGCCCGCCTGCTCGCGGAGGTGCGGGAGGAACGCCCGCGAGACGAGGTACGTGCCGCGGACGTTCACGTCCGTCAGCAGGTCGAAGCGGTTCGCGGGGAGGTCGGCGACGTTCGCCAACTGGATCGCCGAGGCGTTGTTGATCACGATGTCGACCGTGCCGAACTCATCGATCGCCTCCTCGACGGCCGCCTCGACGGCGTCCTCGTCGCGCACGTTCAGCTGGATCGCGTGGGCGTCGACGCCGCGGGCCTCGCACTGCTCGGCCGTCTTGTGGATCGTGCCGGGGAGGTCGCCGCCGGGTTCGGCGGTCTTCCCCGTCGAGACGACGTTACAGCCGTGTTCGGCGAGCGTGAGCGCGATCCGCTTGCCGATGCCCCGGGTCGTCCCGGTGACGAACGCGGTCGACCCGGAGAGGTCGGGTCCCTCGAACGGGGGGTCGGCGCGGTCCGGTCCGGCGGGCATCGCCTCGGCGGCGTCGGGGTCTACGTCGGCCATACTGGGCGTGTTGCCGGCAGGGTTCCTGTAGCTACCGACGACGGCGCGACGCGAGTTCACCGCAGTTTACCGCGACCGCGGCGGCCGACGACCGCCCGGTCGTCAGGCGTCGCCGAGGCGCCGGCGGAGGCGGCCGAACGCCGCCCCGTACCGCTCGACCAGCACCGCCACCAGCCGGCGCTCGGCCGCGGAGAACCCCAGCGCCCACAACACGGCGGCGTACGCCGCGAGCCCGACGGCGGTGCCGACGACCGCGGCCGCGGCCCCGGGAAGCGCCGCCCGCGCCGCGAGCGCGACGAGCACGAACGGGAGCGCCGCGACGAGCGGCTTCCCGTGCGCGAGCGTGAACGGCTGGAGCCCCTCGACGCGGTACAACACCGCCACCTCCAGCCCGTTGTTCACGCCGAGCATGAGCAGGTAACTGGCGACGAGTCCCGCGAGGCCGAACTCGATCGTCAGCGGGATCGCCGTGACCGCGAGGAACAGCGTGATGGCGGTGTTGACGACGAGGAGGGCGCGCTGGTGGTCGGTCATCCGCAGGAGGATGCCGACGCTCCCGGCGGCACACGCGAGGAACTGCGCGGCGACGAACCCCGGGAGCAGCGGCGCGTAGCGGACGAACGTCGGCCCGAACAGCGCCATCACCGACTCGCGGTACACGACCACCGGGATCGAGAGGGCGGCGACGCCGACGAGGACGATCCGGCTCGTGACGTGGTACAGCCGCGCCAGCGCCTCGCCGTGCCCCTCGTCGTTGAGCGCGGCCGCGACCGGCGGGACGAACTGGTTGATCGCCATCAGCGGCAGGCGCACGAGACTCCCGACGAGCACGCCCACCGCGAACACGCCGCCGGCCGTGCCCGAGAGGAACACCGCGATGAGGGGGTAGAAGCCGAGCCGCTGGGTCGTCGTCGCGAAGCCGCTGAGGAACAGCGGGAACGTGTAGCCGACGTAGCGCCGCCGGACGGCGTCGCCGTCGGGGACGCGGATCCGGGGCGGAAGCCGCGCGACCGCGCGAGCCACGCCGCGCCGCCGAGCGCGACGACCCCCATCGCCAGCGGGACGCCGACCGCGACGCCGACGAGGTCGCCGAGCACGACGGCGCCGACGGCGCCGACGACCAGTTGGGCGGCCGGGAACGCGAGCCGCTGGAGGAGGTTCAGCGCCGTCACCTCCTCGGTGGCGCGCATGAGCCGCGCGACGGCGAACAGCGCGACCGACGCCGGCAGCCCCACGGCGAACACGCGGAGGTACAGCGCGAACCGGGGCGCCTCGCCCGAGCGCGCGGCGACCGTCGGCGCCGCGACGTACAGCGCCGCGCCGAACAGCGCCGCGACCGCGACGACGAGCGCGACCGCGAACGTCGCGATGGCGTCGCGCTCGGCGGCCGTCTCCGTCGTCGGGAGGAACCGGCTGAGCCCGCCGGCGAACCCGAGCGCGAGCCGTCGCAAGAACCGTTGGAGCCGCCGCGCCAGCGCGAACAGGCCGTACGGCCCCGCGGCGAACGTGTTGGTGAGAAGCGCGGTGAACGCGAGCGCCAGGCCGCGCTGGAGGAGGATGCTCGGCGTCGAGACGACCGCCCCGTGGGCGACCCGTTCGAGCGCGTCCGCGAGCCGCTCGTCCGGGGACTCGCCGTCCGCGAACCGCCCGCCGGCGGCGTCGGCGGCGTCGGTGGCCGCGTCGGCGTCCGCCCCCGCGTCGCCGTCGGCCGCCGCCTCCCCGGAGTCCATCGGCTCGGCGGAGTGGCGACCCGGACAAAAGGCCGACGGAGCGCGGCGGGTCGCGTCGGATCGCCGACGCGTCCGGCCGGCGGCTACTCGGGGTGCGGGACGTAGTCGTCGCCCACCCGCACGTCGAGCGCGCCGGGGAGGGCGCGGAAGTCGAGGCGCTCGTGGGTCGCCACCTCGCCGTCGCGGCTGAACGTGATCGGCTCGTCGCCGTCGGCGGCGACGTGGAGTTCGCCCGCCCGGAAGTGGGTGACGCCCTCGGTGCCCTCGCCGAGCAGGCGGTGGACGGCCGCCTCGACGGCCATGCCCGACGCCGGCATCCGCTCGACGACGACCACGTCGAACTCGCCGTCCTCCATGTCGGCCTGTCCGCCCTCCTCGACGAACTTCCGGGCGTTGCCGACGAGCACGCACGTCGCCTCGCCCGCCCACGTTGTCGTCGGCGACGCGACGCGCACGTCGAGCCCGTCGAACGCCACCGTCTCGCGGGCGCCGGTGAGGAGGAACGCGAGGGTGCCGAACCGCTCCTTCAGCTCCCCGGAGGTGTCGGTGCTGGCGTTCGCGGGGAGGCCCGCGATACACGACACGAGGAACGGCTCCGTGGACTCCCCGGCGGCGCCCTCGGCGACGCCCACGTCGAGCGGGCGCGCCTCGCCGGTGTCGGACAGTTCGATGCCGTGGTCGAGCGACTCGACGCCGAGGGTGCCCGCGAGGAGGTTCGCCGTCCCCCCGGGCAGCACCGCGAGCGTGGTGTCGCCGAGCGCGTCGGCGCGGAACAGCCCCCGGATCGCGTCGTTGATCGTCCCGTCGCCGCCGCAGACCGCGAGCGTCGACGCCCTCGCGGCCGGCCTCGGCGGCCAACTCGACGGTGTGGGCGGCGCTGTCGGTCTCGGTGACGGCGAAGCCGCGCGCCTCCATCGCCCGGCGGACGCGGTCGGCGTGGTCGCCGGTGCCGCTGTGGGGGTTGACGAGACAGCGGCGCGAACCGATCTGCATGGATCGAGGGACGCGGCCGCGCCACTTCAACCCCTCGGAGGACCGTCGCGGCGGGCGCTCGCGCCTCGCCGCCGACGGTACGGTTAAGTCGGTTCACGGGCCTTCTCGGAGGAATGAGCGACGACGCGACTGCCAGCGTCGGGGACGAGGTGCTCGACCGGATGCTGCGCGGCGGCCTCCCCCGCGGACAGACCACCCTGGCGCGGGGCGGTCCCGGGACGGGGAAGTCGACGCTGAGCATGCAGTTCCTCGACGCCGGCGTGCGCGCGGGCGAGCGGTGCCTGTACGTGACGACCGAACAGACCCTCGACGACGTGGCCCAGTCGTTCGCGGCGTTCCCGTTCGCCCTCGACGACGACCGCCTCGACGTGCTCTCCCTGCACGCGACCCCGGGCGTCACCCTCGACGACCCCGACGGAGCCGAGGAGACGCTCACCCTCCAACGGCTCGACGACGACGCCAGCGTCGGCGGCGACCTCGCTTTCGGAGAGTACACCCGCCCGTTGACGCCCGGGACGCTGCGCGAGGAGTTCCGCCGCTACGCCGACTACGACCGGGTCGTCGTCGACTCCGCGAACGGGCTCGCGGGGTTCACCGACGCCCACACCTACCGCCGGGTGGTCCTCGACGTGATCGCGACGCTCACCGACGAGGGGTCGGCGACGGCGCTGTTCACCGCCGAGGACGGCGGCGCCGACTCGGTCGGCGACCTGCTCCAGTACGCCGCCCACGGCGTGCTCGCGCTGTCGCGCGAGCGGGTGCGCGACGACAGCCACCGCTTCGTCGAGGTCGCGAAGCTCCGCGGCGTCGACCACGACACCCGCCGGCTCGAACTCCACATCGACGCCGAGCGCGGCGCCCGGGCGGTGCCCGGGCGGCGGAGCCAGCCGCCGGCGGTGAAGACCCACGGCCACCGGCCCGTCGGGGTGGCCGGCTTCGACCAACTCGTCGGCGGCGGCATCGTCGCCGGCGCGGGCGTGCTGTTCGAACACGACGGCACCGCGAACGTGTCGACGTTCCTCGGGTCGATCCTCCGGGCGGCGCTGGACCGCGGCGACCGCGTCGCCGTCGTGCCGACGATCCACCTGCGCCCGCACGGCCTGCGGACGGTACTTTCCGGGTTCGGCTACGACGCCGACGAGCTGCTCGCGGACGGCCGCCTCCACGTCGTCGACCTCATCGGCACGTGGGACGCCGACTGCGAGGGCGTCCACGCCCCCGAGCGCGCCGCGGAGGTGCGCGAGGCGTTCGCCGCGATCCGCCCCGAGGGGGACGACGCCGACCTCACGTCGCTGGTGAACGCCGACGCGTACGTGAACGCCCTCTCCCCGGCGGCGACGCGAGAACTGCGCTACCACGAGGAGTCGCGGCTCGTCCGCCCGGCTGACACGCTCGTCCACGTCCACAACCCCGGGGTGGCGACCGACGAGGTGTCGGCGTTCCTCGAGAACACCGCCGAGCAGGTGATCGAGACGTGGCTCTCCGAGAGCGGCCTCCAGTACGTCCAACTGCGCAAGTCGCCGTGCGGCTTCGTCGGCACCACCTCGCTGGTCGAGTACCTCGAAGAGGAGCCGTTCGTCGCCGTCCAAGAGCCGCCGACCGACCGCGAGAACCCGATGGCCGACGAGACGTACCCCGACGAGTACCCGAGCGGGGAGTGAACGGCGTCGCCGTCAGCGACTACGCCGGCGGTCGGGCGGCGTCCCCGACCCGATAGCGCTCCGCACGAGGTCGGCGGGCGTGGCCGACGCGCTCGGCCACGCACTCGCGGAAGTGTACGTCGTCCGCGTACAGGGACAGGCCAGCCCCCATGACCGCGGCGTCGCCGGTGGACGTGGCCGTCTCCGGCGTCGGGTCCCCGACTCCCCACCCCGACGAGTAGACACACCGCTCCCGCGGCCACGACCACGACCGCCAGACCGCGGCGCCGTCGTGAGCGACGGCACGGAGCGTGTGTGTGGTCGTGCGCAGGTCAAGGGCGAGCGTCGCCGACGCGTCGGCGGGGAGCCGGTATCGCCCGCCGGCGACGCGCTCGCCGTCCCGTTCGACGACCACCGACAGGGCTCGCCGGCTCGTCGCGCCGTTGGACAACAGGAGGAAGTCGCCGTCGCTTCGGGGCGGGAGGTCGTCCGGTCCGGCGTCGACACAGCCGGCGGTCGGGGCGACGAGCGCCGAGCCGGCGAGGCGGAGGGCGGCTCTCCGTGTGGAGGGCATCGCCGGCACGACGGCCGCCAGCCGCGAAACTCTACCGCCCGCGGCGGCGGCGCGCACGACCCCTTTTGTCCGTCGGGCGACTACCTCGGCCGTGTCACGCATCGGTCGGTTCCTCGTCGCCGCCGCCGTCCTCCCCCACGAGGCGGCCCACGCCGCGGTCGCGCGGCTGTTCGGCCTCCGCGCCGAGGTGGAGGTGCTGCCGGCGTGGGAGGGGCGCGGGCGCCCGCTCGGTCGCTTCGACGCCCGCGTGCCGGAGTCGACGCCGACGCTCGTCGTGCGAGCCGTGGCGCTGGCGCCGCTGGCGTACGTCGGGGTCGCGGCCGTGCTCGACGCCGTCCTCCCCGGCGGGTCGGACCTGCGGCTGGTCGCCATCGCGCCGCTGGCGTACTGGGCGGCGCTGTCGAACGGCGACCTCGCGGTGGCGGCCGACCCCGAGGCGGTGTGCGAGCGCGGGCGGTTCCTCGTCGCCGACGCGGGGTGGAGCGGGCCGACCGCCGACGCCCTCACCGTCCTCACGACGGGCGCGGTCGCCGGCCTGTTGCTGGCGTGAGCCGCGCTGTCGCCGCCCACGCCGCGGCGTCGAACGGAAGCGATTAGCGTCGCGCGACCCTGCGTTCGGGCGTGTCACGGCTCCGTCGCGCCGGGTCGGCGCTGGCCCGCGCGCTGGCCGACGCCGGCGTCATCGACGAGCGCCGCCTGCACGCGACGACCGACCTCGCGTGGCCCCGCATCGTCACCGGGTTCGCGATCATGTCGAAGCGGACGGTCGACCTGGCGCTCGTGGGGCTGGTCATCGGCCCGGCCGCCGTCGCGGGGCTGACGCTCGCGAACGCGTTCTGGATGCTCGCGAAGTTCGTCGCCATCGGCCTCGCGGGCGGCACCGTCTCGCTCGTCTCGCAGAACCACGGCGGCGGCGACGACGACCGCGCCGCGGCGGTCGTCCGTCTCAGCGTCCTCCTGTCGGTCGCGCTCGCGGTGCCGGCGGTCGTCGCGTTCGCGGTCGGCGCCGAGCCGCTGATCGGCGTCCTCGGCGACGACGCCGACAGCGTCGGCTACGGCGCGGCGTACCTCGCGGTCGTCGCCCCCGGCCTCCTGTTCGAGTTCCTGAACCTCGTCGCCAGCCGGACGTACGCCGGCGTCGGCGACACGCTCACCCCGATGGTCGTGCGCGCCGGCGGCGCCGTCGCGAACATCGCCCTCTCGGGGGCGTTCGTTCTGGGGCTGGGGATGGGCGTCGAGGGGGCCGCCCTCGGCACCGCGCTGGCGACGGCGCTGGTCACCGTCGTGTTCGCGTGGGGGATGACCGGCCGGAGCTACCTCCGGGGCGCGGCGCCAGCCCGGTCCCCCTGCGGCTGCGCGGGTCGGGCGCGGACCGCGAGCTGCTCGCCCAGATCGGCCGGGTGTCCGCCCCGCTTGTCGCCCGCCGCGCGGCGCAGGGGCTCGTCGTGTTCCCCCTGCTCGCCATCGCCGCGACGTTCGGCCCGGTCGCGGTCGCCGCCGTCGGCGTCGGCCGGCAGGTGCGCGCGCTCGTCGGCAGCTTCTCGTGGGGGTTCTCCATCGCCGCCTCGACGCTCGTCGGGCAGGAGCTCGGCCGCGGCGACGAGGCGGAGGCGGAGGCGTACGGCCGGGGGATCACCCGGCTGTCGGTGCTGGTGTACCTCCTCGCGGCCGCGGTCGTCCTCGCGCTCGCGGACCCCATCGCGGGCGTGTTCGTCGACGACCCCGCGAACCGGGCGCTGTCGGCGGACTTCGTCCGCGTCGCCGCGGTGAGCGTCGTCGCGCTCGGCGTCGACGGGTCGATCACCGGCGCGTTGCGCGGCGCGGGCGACACGCGGGTGCCGTTCGTCGCGACGCTCGTCGGCGCGTACCTCGCGGCGCTGCCGCTCGCGTGGGCCGGCACGGTCGTGCCGGCGCTGGGCGTGGGGGGCCTGCTCGTCGCGCTGGTCGCCGAGACGGCGGTGCCGCTCGTGGTGAACGCCCGGCGGTTCCGCTCGAACCGGTGGAAGGCCGTCAGCAGGGAGTACCGCCCGGAACCCACCGACTGAGTCGCGGGCGACGGCGAACGGCGGCGGCCGGGCCCGGGCGTCCGGACGGGTCAGGTGCGGGTGGCCGGGCAGTCCCCGACCGCCTCGCCGTCGACGAGGATCCGGTCGGGGCCGTCGACGGTGACGCGGTGGCCGTCGACGGTGAACACGAAGTGCCAGTCGTCGCTCCGGAGCGACGACAGCGCGTTCAACGCGTCGGCGTCGATCCAGTCGTGGAGGTTGAACTCCAGCTCCAGCGGCGTGACGCCGCGCGCGTCGGCGATCGCCTCGATCACCGCGACCGGGAGCCGCGACTCGGCTACCATCGACCGCCCTCCGGCGCCGCGACCGACGTCGCCCGACCGCGTCCGCGCCGCACGATCACACCGCCCCCGGAAGCGGTGTCGTCCGCTCCTCCCGGCGCGCCGCCGTCAGGATCGGCTCGGCGCCGTCGAACGCCGCGCCCATCCGGAGTTCGTCGTCGTCCCACCGGACGAGGCCGGTGTCGACGAGCTTCGGCAGGTGGACGTGCACGAACCGGATCCGCGTCTCGCGGCGGCCCGCGTCGAGGCGGGGAAGCTCCTCCGGGACGCGAACGGTGCCCGGGTGTCCCCGGTCGAGCATCGTCCACAGCAGGCGGCGTCGCGCGCGGTCGCTCAGGACGTCGTACAGTTCGCTGACCGTGAGATCGCCGTGCTCCATCGATAGGTGCACGCCCACGACCGCACTACATAGGTGCTTCAACCAGATCCCGATCCGATGGCGACGGGTCGGTGTCCGGTCGGTCACGCCGCGGGCTCGCGGGGGGCCATCACCCACGCTTATGCCGACGCGCGGCCGCCTCACCCCATGCGAATCACCGTACTGGGCGCGGGCACGATGGGGAGCGGCATCGCGCACGCGGCCGCCACCGCCGGCCACGACGTCGCCCTCCGGGACGCCGAGGAGGCGTACGTCGAGGACGGCGTCGCGAGCGTCGACGCGACGCTCGCCGAGGGCGTCGACCGCGGGAAGGTGACCCCGGCCGAGCGCGAGGCGGCGCTCGACCGGATCGCGGGGACGACGGACCTGGCGGCGGCCGCCGCCGGCGCCGACCTCGTCGTCGAAGCGGTGCCCGAGGACCTCGACCTGAAGCGGGAGACGCTCGCCGAGGCGGAGGACCACGTCGCCGCCGACGCGGTGCTGGCGTCGAACACCTCCGCGCTGTCGGTGACCGAGCTGGCGAGCGGGCTCGACCGCCCCGAACGCCTGCTCGGCCTCCACTTCTTCAACCCGGTCCACCTCATGGGGCTGGTCGAGGTCGTCGTCGCCGAGCGGACCGACGACGCGACCCTCGCGACGGCCCGGGCGTTCGTCGACTCGCTGGGGAAGGCGACCGTCGAGGTGCGCGACTCCCCCGGCTTCGCCTCCTCGCGGCTGGGCGTCGCCCTCGGCGTCGAGGCGATCCGGATGTACGAGACGGGCGTCGCCGGCGTCGCGGACATCGACGCCGCGATGGAGTTGGGGTACAACCACCCGGTGGGCCCGCTGGAGCTGACGGACGTGGTCGGCCTCGACGTGCGCCTCGACATCCTCGAGCACCTCCGCGAGGAGTTGGGCGAGCGATTCCGCCCGCCGCAGGCGCTCAAACGGAAGGTCCGCGCGGGGAAGCTGGGCAAGAAGACCGGCGAGGGGTTCTACGTCTGGGCGGACGGCGAGGCCGTCCGTCCCGTCGACGAGCCGGCCGACGCGGGGGCGGACGATGTCTGACCCCGATCCGGCGGCCGACCCGGAGACGGTCGCGGCCGACTGCGACGTCGTCGACTGCGCGGTCGGCGACCGCGTCGACGGGGTGGCGACGGTGACGATCCGCCGGCCGGCGGCGCGGAACGCGCTGAACGCGCAGGTGCGCGAGGAGCTGACGGCGGTGCTCGCGGCGGTCGAGGCGCCCGACAGCGGCGTCCGGGTGGTCGTCCTCACGGGCGCCGACGAGGCGAAGGCGTTCGTCGCCGGCGCCGACGTCGGCGAACTCCGCGAGCGGGACATGCTCGAACAGCGCCGGGCGAGCGAGCGCCCCCGCGTGTACGAGACGGTCGCCGATCTCCGGCAGCCGGTGATCGCGCGACTCAACGGCCACGCGCTCGGCGGCGGCTGCGAACTCGCGCAGGCGTGCGACGTCCGGATCGCCCACGAGCGGGCGAAGCTCGGCCAGCCCGAGATCAACCTCGGGATCATCCCCGGCGGCGGCGGCACCCAGCGGCTCGTCCGCCTCGTCGGCGAGGGGCAGGCGATGAAGCTGATCCTCTCGGGGGAACTGGTCGACGCCGCGGAGGCGGACGAAATCGGCCTCGTCGACGAGGTCCACGGCGACGGGGCGTTCGACGACCGCGTGTACGAGTTGGCGGCGTCGATGGCCGACAAGAGCCCCGTTGCGCTGGAGTACGCCAAGACCGCCGTGCGGGCGGCCTCGCGGATGGGGCTGGACGAGGGGCTCGACTACGAGTCGGAGCTGTTCGTCGGGCTGTTCGCGACCGCCGACAAGGACGAGGGCATCGACGCGTTCTTCGAGGACCGCGAGCCGGAGTGGGAGGGGCGGTAAGGCGGCGACGGACGACGGCTCAGTAGCGCACGACGGCGTCGACGATGCCGGCGGTCTGCCCGACGCCGACGAGCGCGAGGCCGGGGACCGCGAGCGCGAGCAACGGGTCGGTCGGACCGCCGACGAACACGCCCGCGAGATACACCGCCGCGCCGACGAGCGACAGCGCCGCGGCCGCGCGGTTCACGGGGCGAGCCGTCCCGGCGGACGCACGCGCCGTGTACCACAGCGCCGGCGCGGGCAGCAGCATCCAGCCGACGACCGACACGAGCAGCGGCGTCGTCCCGAGCCCCGGCGCGAGGAGGCCGGCGGTGCCCGCGAGCGTCACGGGGATGCCGACGAGGATCACGGTGCGCCACGCCCGGAGCACGCCCGTGCGCATGTCGGTCCACGAGAGGACGACGAACAGGACGAGCAGCGCGTCCATCACGAGGTGCGCGATCAGGACGGGGCGGTCGCCGACGGCGCCGAGGTGGGCGGCGACGGCGAACGCCCACGCCAGCGGGACGAGGCCGGCGGGGGCCGTCTCGCGGATGCGTCGGAACACGGCGACGAGACGGCGGTCGCCGTGAAAACCGTTCCCCCGGTCGCCCCGTGGCGGGGCCGGCCGCGACTACAGGAGCGCCGCGGCGACGCCGACGACCGGCACGAGCACGAGGAGGTACACGGCCGCCTCGATCGCCCACGCACGCCGGGTCGCGCGCAGTCGCTGGCGGGCCATCCCGACCGAGCGCGGCAGCACGACGAGCGCGAAGAACCCGACCATCAGCGGGTACATCGCCACGCCGGCGACGACCGTCGCCGCCGCGCCCGGTCCGAGGACGCTCGCGACCGCGAGCAGGAGCCACACGTACAGCGCGCCCGACAGCGTCCCGGCGACGTAGTGGACCGCCGTGGCGAGGCGGTCGGGCGACTCGTCGGGGTGGGTGTCGGTGAGGACGCCGCTGGCGACGCTCGGCGGCGTCCACCCCTCGTCGAGGCGGTCCATCGCCCGGTCCATCGCGAGCGTCGCGAGGACGCCGCCGCCGACGCCGACGAGGAACAACAGCGGGATCGACAGCGGCACGGGCGCGAGCAGCGGGAGCGGAGTCGGTGTCACGGTCGTGCCACGGGCGCGAGCTACCTATCGGTTTCCGCCGGGCGCAGGCGGGCGGGCGGCCGCCGCCCCGCTCACGCCGCGCCCGTGTCGGCGCCGTCGCGGTCGACGCGGACCCACTCCTCGAGGGTGAAGCGGTCGTACGCCGTCGACTCGACCAACTCCCAGTCGGCCGCGTCCCACTCGGGGTACTGCGAGTCCCCGTCGTAGCTGCCGTGGACGCGGCTGAGCGCCATGCGGTCGACGTGGGGCTGGAACAGCTCGTAGATCTTCCCGCCGCCGATGACGTACGCCGTGTCGGCGCCGAGCGACTCGGCGACCGCGACCGCCGCCTCGACGTCGGCCGCGTGGTGGGCGGTGGCGACGTCGAAGGAGTCGACGCTGCGCGAGAGGACGATCTGGGCGGCGCCCGGGAGGTCGTCGCGCATCGAGTCGAACGTCTTCCGGCCGAGGATCACGGGGTCGTTCGCGATGCGCGCGCGGTACTGCTCCTTGTCGGCGGGGATGGAGGGCCACGGGAGTTCGCCGTCGTCGCCGATGACGCCGTTGTCTGCCACCGCCGCGACGGACACGAGTTCGACCATGGTCGCGTGTCGGCGGGGCGACGCATACCGCTTTCCCCGGCGCGGGCGGCCGCCGGCGCGTCCCCCGCCGGCGTCCCGCGCGGGTCGGGCGCTCCGTCACGGTTATGCGCCCGGGCGAGCGCCTCACCGTATGGAGATCGGAGTCGTCGGCGTCGGCGGGGGCGGGAACGCCCTGGCGGACGCCCTCGTCGCGGACGACGCACGGCGGGCGACGGAGTACCTCGTTCGCGCCGTCGCCGTCGACACGGACGCCGCCGCCTTGGAGTCGCTCGACCGCGTCGCCGACGACGACCGACACCTGCTCGGGGCGGTCCACACGGACGGTCGCGGCACCGGCGGCGACGCGGAGTTGGCCGCCGAGATCGCCCGCGAGGAGCGCCCCGAGCTGCAGGCCGCGGTCGACGCCCTCCCGGTCGGGCGCATCGACGCGACGGTCGTCTGTGCGGCCCTCGGCGGCGGCACCGGCGCGGCGGTCGCCCCGGCGGTCGTCGACGTGCTCGGGCAGGTGACTGGCACGCCGGTGTACGTGCTGGGCGTCCTCCCGGGGGACGCCGAGGCGGGCGGCGACGGGGACGCCGTCGACACGGCCGACGGACCGAAGCGACGCGACCCCGACGCCGCGCCGAGCGGCCCGGACCGACCGCTGGCGTCGAACGCCGCGGACGCGGTGCGGGCGCTCAGGGCCGGCGCCGACGACCTCGTCGCCGCGGACCTCGACGTGTGGCGCGCCAGCGGGGCGTCGTACGCCGCCGCGTGGCCGACCGCCGACGAGGCGATCGCGACGCGCCTCGGCGCGCTGTGTGCCGCCGGCGAGGCCGCCGACCCCACGCCCGAGCGTGTGCTCGACGCGAGCGAACTGACCAACACGTTCGGCGCCGGCGGCGTCTCCGCCGTCGGCGCCGCGAGCACCGCCGTCGACAACGGCCGCCGGGAGGGCGTCGTCGGCGGCCTGCTCGACCGCTTCGGCGGCGGCGACCCGGACGTCGACGAGGGCGAGGCGGTGTCGGTCGCGGTCAACACGGCCCGGAAGGCCGTGACCCACCGCCTCTCGATGCCGTGTGACGTCGCGAGCGCGTCCCGCGCGGCCGTCGTGTTCCACGCGCCCCCGGCGTGGCTCAGCCGACGCGGCGTCGAGCGCGCCCGGGCGCTCGTCGGCGAGGAGACGGGCGTCCCCGAGATCCGGTGGGGCGACCACCCGGACCCGACAGCCGAGTCGTTCGGCGTCACGGTGCTGCTCTCGGGCGTCCGTGCCAGCGACCGCCTCGAACGGCTCGGCGACGGCGTCGACCCCGAACGGCTGGGCTGACCCCGCCGGCGGAGCGCGCCGGACCGGCGCCGCTCGTGAACCGACCCGTTTAGGCTCGCTCGCACACCACCGACCCGTATGAGCGCCGACGGGGACGACGAGCCGACCGTACCGATCGTCTGCGAGGAGTGCGGCACGAGCACGCGGGTGCCGCTGTCCGACCTCGCCGACCAGCTGGAGCGGCACAACCGGACCCGTCACGACGGCGAGGAGGCCGCCCGCGTCGACCCGGCCATCGCCGACCGCATCGCGGACCTGGTGGTCGAGGACATGGGCCTGCTCGAAGACGAGTGAGCGACGGGGCGGTGTGACGGGCGGCCGGTCGCCTCGGCGACCGTGTGTCCGCGAAAAGGGGTAGCACGCCTCCGGCGGCGCGGTCGGGCGGCGTCAGTCGTCGGTCGGCATGTGCGACTGGAGGTGGGCCGCCATCTCGCCCACCTCGCGTTTGAACGTCCCGAGGTCGTACTCCTGCGCGTGGATCATGCTGCTCCAGCGCGGCGTCGCGCCCGCGAGGAACGCCACCTCGGCCAACTCCTCGTCGGTCGCGCCGTGGAGCTTCGCGGCCCCGCGGTGGAAGTTGATGCAGTACGGGCACTTCAGGTTCGACGCGACCGCGAGGTTGATCAGCTCCTTGTACTTCGCGGGGACGACGGTCTCCTCGAGAGTGAGCCGCTTGAACGTCGGCCACTCGTTGACGAGGTCCTCCTGGTTCAGGTCGCCGAAGAACCCGGGCACCATGCCGAGCGACTCCTCGATCTCCGCGACCGTCCGGTCGTACGCGTCTGTCGTCGATGTCGTTGCCATAGTTGTGTTTCTCCGGTGTAACGGGCGTCCCGTCACCCGTGACAACGGACGCGTCGTGGCGGCTTTGTTATGGATATCGACGGTTCCGGGTGGGCCGACCGTGCCGACTCGGACCTCCCCGCTGGCCGCCACGACGGCCGGACGCCGACCGGCGCCGCCGTCGTCGGGAAGGGCGGGCCGACGCCGAGTACGTGCCCGTTCGCGGACCGGTGGGGTCGGGCGGCCGTGGGACGCCCGCCGCGGTCGGGGCGAACGGTACGGCGAGGCTGCGACGACTCCCGCACGGCGGGGATCGCCACACGGCGCGGCGGGGCGAGGGAGCGCGGGTCGCGGCCGCCGCGGTCGCCCCGTTGTCACCACCCCGGAACGGTCGCGGCGGCTATGCAGTCCGGGCGAGTATCGTAGGCGGATCGTGACGCACACCCCCGGAAGACGGCGAGGTCGCGCCGTCCGAGCCGACGGCGGGATCGACGAGGACCGGCTGGAGGCGGTCCGCGGCGACGTCCGCGCGCTGCACGACTACCTGACGGACCGCGCCCGACGGAGCGTCGCCGCGGTGGCGTACTCGGTCGACGGCCGGACGTTCGAGTACGAATCCCCCCTGTCGCTCCCGGTCCCGGTCGGCGGCTACGTCGGGCTGTCGACGTCGGGCGGGACGGCGTACCTCGGACAGGTGGTCACGAAGACCGTCGTCGACCGGGAGGGCGCGGAGTTGGGGTTCGAACTGGACCTGCGCGACCGGGACGTCCTGCCGCCGGGCGTGAGCGTCTCCGGCGTGACCGACCGCCTGCGCGTGCGGGCGCTCGACGGCGAGGGGGTGCTGCTCGGCCGGATCACGGGGGAGGGGATCGCGGCGACCGACGCCGACGACGCCTTCGAGACGGCGTCGATCGCGCGGGCGGACGCCGCGACGGTCGACCGGTACCTCGCCGGATCGGGGCGGACCGCCGCCCTCCCGATCGGGCGGGCGCTGTCCGTCGAGGGCGGCGCGACCGTGCGGCTCGACGCCGCCGGGTTCGGTCGCCACACGTTCCTGTGTGGCCAGTCGGGGTCGGGCAAGACGTTCTCGCTGGGGATCCTGCTCGAACGCCTGCTCGTCGAGACCGACCTCCGGATCGTCGTCGTGGACCCCAACTCGGACTTCGTGCGGCTCGACACCGTCCGGCCGCGCGAGGAGGTGAACCGACTCCGGGCCACCCCCCTGTCGGCGGCCGAGTACGAGCGCACGGTCGCCGAGTACGAGCGCGCCACCGAGCGCCTCCGGGTGGCCCGCCCGCGGTCGGTCGCGGCCGAGGGCGGGCGCGTCCCCGACGACGGCGACGCCGACACCGACGTGTTGCGCCTCCGGTTCGGCGACCTCGGGGCCGAGGAGCAGGCGACGGTGCTCGGCCTCGACCCGCTCGAGGACCCGGACGAGTACCGCGCCTTCCGCGACCTGGTCGACGGGCTCGGCGACGAGCCGTACTCGTGGGCGGAGGTCCGCGACGCGCTCGGCCGCGAGTACGGCGCGGACGCCCGACGCCTCGGCCTGCGGATCGCGAACCTCGGCGTGGCGGACTGGGAGGTGTGGGCCGCCCCGGGGGAGTCCTCGGTGGTCGACACGCTGGCGGGCGACGACTGGCGGTGTCTGGTCCTCGACGTGGGGACGCTCGGGTCGGCCGCCGAGGGAGCGGTCGTCGCGAACGCCGTCCTCGCGCGGTTGTGGCGCGACCGGACGCGCCGGCGGCCGACGCTCGTCGTCGTCGACGAGGCGCACAACGTCTGTCCGCGCGACCCCCGCGACGCCCTCCACGCGGCCGCGACCGACGCCGTGACGCGCGTCGCCGCGGAGGGGCGCAAGTACGGGCAGTACCTCCTGGTGGCCACACAGCGGCCGGGGAAGCTCCCGGAGAACGTCCTCTCGCAGTGCGACAACCTCGCGCTCATGCGGATGAACTCGCGGGACGACCTCGACCGGCTCGCGGCGCTGTTCTCGTACGTCCCCGAGAGCCTGCTGGCGGAGGCGACGAAGTTCGGCCTCGGCGAGGCGGTCGTCGGCGGACGGTTCGTCCGCAACCCCACGTTCGCGCGCTTCGAGGGGCGTCTCACCGTCGAGGGCGGCGCCGACGTGCCGGCGACGTGGGCGCGAGCGCGCGACGAGTCGGCCTGACCCCGCCCCGAGGGGCGGTCACAGGAGCAGGATCGTCAGCCCCAGACAGGCGATGCCGAGGATCACCCCGACGAACCGCGAGGGCCACCGCTCCACCTCGGGGTCGGTGAACACCGGCTGGAGGAACGTCGCCCCCGCGACGACGCCGAAACAGACGACGATCACCAGCTCCGGCGGGTACTCGAACAGCAGGATCAGGAGGTACGCGCCCTCGAACACCCACGGGAAGAACACCAGCTGGGTGAACGGGGAGGGGTCGGGCATCCGCCCGATGTACGTGAGGAAGTCGGGAACCACCCACGCGAACGCCCCCGCGAGGAACATCGCCAGCGACATCGCTACCAGCCCGGCGACGGTCGTGAGTTCGAACGCGGCGGACGGCATGGAGCCTCGAACGGCCGGTTCCGGGCGGGACGGTATAACTGATCGGGGGCTCGTTATTGGCGGTGATACTCGAACGGGTCGCCCGCCGGCCGGACCGGCCGACGGCGGAGCCGGGAGCCCGGCTACGTCCCGTCGGCGGCCAGTCCCCGCGCGAACGTCTCGCTGACGAACTCCCGCACCGCCGGGTACTGCTCGGCGCCGATGTCGTCCTCGTGCGTCGTCTCCCTCGAGCGCTGTGAGACAAACGCCCGTTTGCGTCTACGCGAGACCTATTTCGCGGGGCGCCCGACTCGGGACGTGTCCCGAACCACACTGGCGCTGGCCGTCCTCGTCGTCGCCGTACTGGCCGGCTGTACGGGAGCGGCCGGGCCCGGCGCCCCCACGGACGCCCCCGATCGGTCGACGCAGTCGCCGTCCGCCGCCACCTCCGGCCCCGACGAACCGCCGCTCGACGTCGACGGCGCGGCGGGGACGCTCGGCCCGGACGAACCCCCACACACGGTCCGCATCGTGAACGAGGGGAGCGCGACCCGGAACGTGACGCTCGTCGTCCGCCGCGACGGCGAGTCGGTGTACGACGGCTCGTTCCGGTCGTTCCCGAACACCACCGTCCTCGGGGAGATCGACCACGTCGGGAACTACAGCCTGACCGTCGCCGTCGCCGGCGGCGGCGGCGTCACGGAGACGATCGCGGCGTCGTCGTTCGACTGCAACAGTGCGACCACGACGTTCGACGTGAGCGACCCCGACCCGAGCGTCCGGACCGTCTCGACGGAGATGGCCTGTGGCACCGCCGACGGCTGAGTCGGGCGAGCGCTCCCCCCGGTTGCCCGGTGTGCTCCCCGCCCCCCAACATCGTGGGGATACAGGTACGTCGCCGGGGAGCGACCGGTGACCGTGAACTCGAGTGTTCGTGCCGACGGAGGCCGTCGTCGTGTCGTCTGACCCGCCGCTCGGCGGGCGGGTCGCCCCCGGGTTCGAACCGGTCGAGTCGGCGTTCCGGGAGACGCTCCGGGCGCCGGACGAACTCGGCGCCGCGTGCGCCGTCTGCCACCGCGGCGAGCTCGTCGTCGACCTGTGGGGCGGGTACCGCGACGCCGACCGGACCGAACCGTGGACCGAGGACACGCTCGCCCTGGTGTTCTCGACGACCAAGGGCGTCGCCGCGACGGCGATGGCGCACGCCCGGTCGCGCGGCTATCTCGACTACGACGACCGCGTCGCCGACCACTGGCCGGCGTTCGCCAGGCACGGGAAAGGCGACGTCACCGTCCGCCAGCTGCTGGCTCACCAGGCCGGCGTCGCCGCGGTGGGACGGAAGCTGACCCCCGCGGACGTCGCGGCGCGCGACTCGCTCGTGGACCGCCTCGCGGCGAAAGCGCCGGACTGGGAGCCGGGGACCCGCCACGGCTACCACGCGTGGTCGCTCGGGTGGTACGAGAGCGAACTCCTCCGCCGGACCGACCCCCGCGGGCGGACGCTCGGCACGTACGCCGCCGAGGAACTGTTCGCCCCGCTGGGCGAGACGTTCCACATCGGCGTCCCGGCGTCGGCCGACGACCGGGTCGCACACGTGGAGCCGTTCGGCCCGCTCGACGCCCTCCGGAACCTCGGGTCGTTCCCGCCCCGGCTGCTGCTCGGGCTCGCCGTCCCCTGGTCGACCGTCTCGCGGGCCATGAACCCGTTCGACGTCTCGACGCCCGCGGCGCTGAACGCGCCCGAGTGGCGCCGCCTCGAGATCCCCGCCGGCAACGGCACCGGAACCGCACGGGCGCTGGCCCGCCTCTACGGGGCGCTCGCGACCGACGGCGACCCGCTGGGCGTCGGCCGCGACACGCTCGACGCGCTCGCGGCTCCGGGCGTCCCGCCGACCCGCGGGTCGAGGGACGCGATCCTCGGCACGGAGACGGCGTACTCGCTGGGGTACTGGAAGCCGTTCGCGGGCTTCGCGTTCGGCAGCGACGCCGCGTTCGGCGCCCCCGGCGCCGGCGGGTCGTTCGCCTTCGCCGACCCCGAGCGCGACCTGGGCTTCGCCTACACGCCGACCCGGATGGGGACACACGTGTGGGACGACCCGCGCGAACTCCGCGTTCGGCGCGCCGTCGAGCGGTGTCTCGAGGGCCGCTGACCCGAGCGTTCCGGCCGCCCCGACGGGCGGGCGAACGGCCCCGCCGTCGGCTCCCGTGTCACGCTCGTCGGCGCAGGACCCGCTCGACGTGGTGCCCTTTCCACAACAGCAGCCCCGAGAGCGCCAGCGCCGGGAACACCAGCGCCCGCACCGCGAGTTCGAACGCCGCCACGCTGCCCAGCGGCGAGTAGAGGTACACGCCCAGCGTCGTCCCGAGGGCGAGGTGGACGAGTCGCTGCCGCGACCGGAGGCCCGGCCCGCTCATCCGCCCGCCCCGCTCGTTCCGCCGTCGGTCGTTCGTGTCACACCGGAGGGTGGGCGTGCGGCTGGTTCGCTGTTCGCCCAACGCGTTGGGGCGCCGCCCAGCGACCGGGCGGTTCGGCGGTCCCCGTGTGGGGTGCACGGCCACGCCGGGACGGCGCTCGCCGCGACGGAGGTCCCGACGTGCGCCACGGAGGCGGCGTTCAGACGTCGAGCGACCGCGCGTGGCCGAGGACGCGCGCGGTGGCGACCCCGAGACCGTAGGCGAGGGCGTTCAGGACGTGCAGCGAGAGAACGAGCACGAGCAGTCCGAACGCGGCGACGACGAGCGCCTCGCCCAGCGTGTCCACGTTCCACTCCGAGACCGTGATCACCGGCGCGAACGTGATCGACCAGAGGTCCTGCACGAACCGGATCCGGGGGGCGAACGTCAGCGTCGTGTCGTAGAACACGCGGTACGACCCCGGCAGGTCGTAGAGGAACGGGGCGGCCAACAGCGACGCCGTCAGCGTCCCGAGGAACGTCAGCAGGGTGAACGCGACGACGCCGACGGCCAGTTTCGCCAGGAGAAACGCTAACCCGACGTACGTCCCGGCGTCGAGCACGAGGTCCGTCGCGTAGGCGACGACGCCGTCCGAGCGGTCGACGCCGACCCGTCGGGACCGCACGTCGACGGACAGCAGCGTGTCCGCCAGCAGGGTCTCGACCCGGATGCCGGCGGTGGCGAGGACGAGCGTCCCCAGCAGGATCGGGACCCCGACACCGACGACCGAGAGCCCCAGCCCCAGCGCCAGCAGGGTGACGAGCGCGGTGAAGTACGCGAGGCCGAGCGGGAACTGGAGCGCGAGGTACGCGAGGTTCCCGTAGGTCCGGGGACGGAACGGGACGCCGAAGACGGCGCGGACCACGCCCAAGAGGCTCTCGGTCGGGCCGCCGCGGGTTTCGGAGGGAGTCGACATGCGTGGTGGTGTGGGGGAGGGGCTATCGTAGTTACGCGCGGTCCGGTTCCACGGCCGACCCGACATCGAGGACGCGGGCGTGCCGGCAGGCCAGCGTCGTCGCCTCGCCGAGGAGCCACGCGATCGCGTTCCACAGGTTCACGACGAGGACCGCGCCGACGACGCCGAGGGCGGCGAACGCGAGCGCCTCGGGGAGCGTGTCGACGGCGACCAGTCCGCCGCCGACCGCCGCCGGCAGCGGGATCGTGAGGGTCGCATCGGGGTGGTCGTAGAGGAACGGCGCCGCGAGGGCGACCGCGACCAGCGTGCCGGACACGGTGAGTACGACGAACGTGGCGATACCGACCGCGAACTTCGCGAGGACGAACACGACGCTGAGGTACGTTCCGGGGTCAAACAGGAGATCCGTTAGGTAGACGACGACGCCGTCGTCGAGCGACGCGCCGGCGGTGTGGCGCTCAAGTTCGACCGGGAGGAGGGCGGCCGTCACCGCGCGGTCGACGGTCATCGTCGCGACGCCGACCACCAGCGCGCCGACAGCCGGCAGGCCGAGCAGGACGAGCAGCGGGAGCGATCCCAGTCCGAAGCCGAGGGCGGGGACCAGCAGCACGAAGTACGCGACGCCGAGCGGGAACTGGAGCGCGAGGTACGCGAGGTTCTTGTACGTCTGGGGGCGGACGGGTGCGGTCAGGAACGCCTGCGCGACCGAGCGCGGCGTCGTGGTGGTCGTTCGCATCACGGCCTCCACTGTGTTGGGGGAAATCATAAGGCGGGAAGCCGAGTTTCTCACCCAGAAACTGTGCCGCACCGTACAACCCCCCTCGGCCCGCCCGTCCGTTGTGAGTGAGGACGTGGACCGGGCGGAGGTGCTCCGCCTCCTCGACGACGAGTACGCCCGCGCCATCCTCACGGCGGCCAGCCGAGACCAAATGTCAGCCAAGCAACTCGCAGACGCCATCGACGCCTCCCCACCGACCGTCTACCGCCGGGTCGAGGACCTCCAGTCCGCCGGCCTCCTCGTGGAGGAGCTCCGGTACGAGGCCAGCGGGCACCACTACGGCGTCTACCGGACCGCCGTCGACCGCGTCACCGTCACGTTCGCGGACGGCGAGTACGCCGTCCGCGTCGACGGCGCCGAGGAGTCGACCGCCGACCGCTTCACCAGACTCTACGAGGGGCTGCGATGATCGACCCGGCGCTCCCCATGCAGGTGACCCGGACCGGCGAGACCGCGCAGGTGCTGGCCGTGCTGGCGACGTTCCTGCTCTCGGCGATTCTCGGCCTCGTCATCGCGCGGAAGGCCTACCAAGGCTACCGCCGCAACGCCTCGCGACCGATGCTCTACCTCGCGGCCGGCATCGTCCTCCTGACGGCGGTGCCGGCGGTGCTGTCGCTGTTCCTCTCGACGTTCACCGCGCTGCCGAACTACCTCGTCGTGGTGACGACGAACGGCGCCGAGCTGCTCGGCCTCGTCGCCATCGCGTACTCGCTGTACGGTCGGTTCGAACCGGCCGAGGGGGGGCGGATGACCGGCCCGCCGTCGGTCCGCTCCGGACGCTTCCGGTTCCAGTCCCGGCCGCTGGCCGTCGGTGTCGGCCTCGCGGCGCTCACCGTCGCCCTCAGCGAACTCCTCCCCCCCGACGCTGGCGGCCGACCTGCACGCGATGATACTCGTGTTCATCGCCGCCCCGTACGCCGGGTTCGCGTCGCTCGACGGCGGTGTCCGAGCGATGGCGACGGAGTTCGCGGGCATCGCGCTGTTCTGCGGGCTGGCGGTCCTCGGGCTCTGGGTGTGGGCCCCGCTCTGGATACTCGGCTACGCCGGCCACGCGGTCTGGGACACCCTCCACCACCCGGAGTCGGGGTTCGGCGCGACCATCGTCGGGTGGTACGTCCCCTTCTGTGTGGTGTACGACGTGGTCGTCGCCGCGTATCTCGCGGCGGTGTACCTCGGTTGATCCGGGGCGCGTGTCGAGCGTCGACTCCCCGCCACGTCGGCGCGTGTGACGCCGCCGCGCGGCACGTCACGTCGGCCCCTCCACCGCCGTGACCCGGCCGCGCTCGTCGAGCGAGAGCGTGACCGTCTCGGCCGCCACCGTGACCGGGACGGCGACGCGGAGCGGCGCCTCCTGCAGGACCGTCGGCTCCCCGACGTGGGTCGTCAGCACCGACCAGGCGTCGTCGCGGACGTCGATCCCGTGGGCGTGGCACAGCGACACGACGGCCGGGTGGTGGAGGACCACCCCTCCGGCGGTCGTCCGGAGGTGGAGGCCGCAGCGGTCACACGTCGCCGAACGGACGACGGACGGCGTTCGCGTCGGGTCGTGTGTGAGTTCCCCGGACGCCGCCCCGTCACAGAGCGGGCAGACGCCCAGGCGGATGGACTCCGTCTCGTAGCGCATGCGGTGCATCGCGACGCGCATCGTCTCGTCGAGGCCCCGCGTCGCCAGGAGTTCCGGGCCGACGTTGGTGACGAACGAGTGGCCGGCCGGGCAGTCGAAGCGCACCGACCCGTCGCGGACGTCCACGGTCGCGACCGCGCCGCAGACGGGACAGTCCACGTCGTGTCGGCCCACCTCCGGGGCGGTCGAGGCGCCGTACCGCCCCGACCGGAGCACCCCGACGAACCGCTGGCCGACGTTCGAGAGCCGGTAGCCGTCGTCCGTCCGCGTGACGAGCGTCCCGACCAGCCGCTGGAGGTGGTAGTTGAAGTTCCCGGGGTCGTCGTGGCCGACCGCCCGCCGGAGGTCGGCGAACCCCACCCACGGCTCGCGCGGGCGCTCCCGCTGTCGTTCGGCGAGCGCCAGGAGGACACCCGCCCGCGTCTCGTGGCCGACCAACCCGACTACCGCCGTCAGCGCCTCCTCCTCCCCGGTCGCCTCGTCGCCGGTCACCATCGGATGCCCCCACGTCGTGAGCGGGGGGACTTAGCCTGTTGTGATGGATTTCTTATAGTAATTGAGTGCTCCGAGAGCCTATCTCCGCAGTCGGTTTCGGGAGTGTATGGTTCAGGAGACGGACTTCCCGACCCGGCACCGGATCGACGACCTCGTCACGGCGTGGCTCGCCGACGCCGACTGTCCGGGGGCGAGCGTCGCGATCACCGACGACACCGACCTCGTCCACGCCGCCGGCTACGGCCACCGGTCGCTCGACCCGGAACTGCCGGCCACGCCGACGACCCGGTACGGGGTGGGGTCAGTGACGAAGACGGTGACGGCCACGGCTGTGCGGGCGCTCGTCGACCGAGGCGCCCTCGAGGTCACCGATCCGGTCGCGACCTACGTCCCCTACTTCGACGCCGTCCCCGGCGAGCCGGTGACCGTCCGCGACCTGTTGACCCACACCTCGGGGATGCCCTCGGACGACCTCGACGCCCACGTCCTCGCGGCGACGGTGCTCGACACCGACCTGGGTGTGTCGCTCGACGACTGGTCCGACTTCGAGGCGTTCCTCGCCGGTCGGAGCGACCGGCGTCTCACCGACCGCCAGCGGTTCCTCTACTCCAACTCCGGCTACGTCGTCCTGGCCCGACTCGTCGAGGCCGTCTCCGGGGAGCCCTTCCGGGAGTTCGTCGATCGGACCGTCCTCACGCCCGCCGGAATGACGCGAACGACGTTCGACGTCGGCGCCGCCGCGGGCGACGACGATGTCGCCACGCCGCACCTGCGGGCGGGCGCGGACCTCCGGCCCGCGACGTACCCCGACCACTTCGCCTTCGAACCGATCGGCGGGCTGCTCGCCCCCGTGACCGACGTGGCGGCGTTCCTCCGCCGCCACATCGACGGCGGGTCCGCGTTCGGGGCCGCGCTGGCGGACGAGGCGTACGACGCGCAGGTCGTGGTGCGGACCCCGGTCGGCGGCGAACCGGTCGGGTACGGCTACGGCTGGTACGTCCGGCCGTTCGACGGCGACCGGCTGGTCGGGCACAGCGGAAACACGGGCGTGTCGGCCGGGTACGCCGGGTTCCTGCGGGAGCGGGGGCTCGGCATCGCGATCGGCTGTGCCGCGCCGCCGCGCCGGTCGCCCGAGACCCTCGCGGTCGAACTCCTCGCCGACCTCACCGACACAGTGCTGGCGGCCGTGTCGCCGCGGACCGCCCTCGACGAGACGCTGGACTCGCTGACCGGTCGGTACGCCTCGGACGGCGGCTTCCACACCGTGACCGTCGAGCGCGACGGCCCGACGCTCGTGCTCGTTCACGAGACGCCGCTCGGCGGGCAGGAGCTTCGGTTCCGGCCGCGGACACTCGACGGCGACGAGTACACGTTCGGCACGCTCGAGGACGACGGCTCGGAGACCGTCGCCGAGTTCTTCCCGTCGCCCGAGGGCGTCGACCTGCTCGTCGACCGGGTGTTGGTGGAGCGCGTCGACGGGGGGACGGAGGGCGACGGCGGCGAAGCGCCACGAGCCACCCGCTGATTCGGCGACGAGGGGTCCCGCGGTGGCCGGTGACCGACGTCGTGACCGACGGTTCGTGCTCGGGAGCGAGTCGTCGGTCCCGAGGGCCCCCGCCGTTCCCGTGCGTGCCACAGCCGGACCCCGACCGTGCGAACCCAACGTGTTGGGCAAATACTCTCCGCGACCGGGGCCCCGCCACGAGTATGGACGAGCCCACGCGGCCGAACGACCGCCGGAGAACGGGCACCGCGGGTGAGCAGGACGACACGGGGACGCCGTCGGCAGACGACTCGTGGCCGGGATCGCTGCGTCCGCGAGCCTACCTCCTGTTCGGGGTCGCGACGCTGCTCGGGCTGGCGCACCACCTCGACCACGTGATCCGGGGCAACCACGTCGGCTGGCCGATCACCCCCGAGGTGAATCCGTTCACCTACAGCCTCCTCATCTACCCGCTCGTCGTCGGGGGGTTCGCCCTCTCGCTGACCGGGCGGGCCGGGTCCGGGTACTGGACCGTCGTGATGACGCTCGGGACGGGGATGCTCGCGTTCTTCCACCTATCGCCGTGGGCGGTCGAGCCGCCGGCCGACGTGATACTCCCGTACGCCGACCCGGCGTTCGGCTATCTCGCGTTCGCGATCCTGCTCGCGCTCGTCGGCGTCGTCGGAGCGGGTGCGCTGTACTCGCTCCGTCTGTGGGTGCGCGCGTCGGCGTGAGCGACCGCCCCCGGGGTTAAGGAGCCACGTCCCCCACCACCCGCAGATGAACGGCGTGACGTGCCACCACCGTCGCGGCGGGGGAGCCTCGTGATCCGGGCTCGCTTCCGCCTGCGGCTGCCGAGCGACCTCTGGATCGGCGACGTGTCCCGGGCGTTCCCGAACGCGAGCCTCCGTCTGTTGGCGGCCGCACCGACCGGCGACCGGACGCTCGAACTCGGCGAGATCCGGGCCGACGACCCCCGGCGTGTCGCCGCCGCGATCGCCGACCACCGCGACGTCGTCGCACACGAACTCCTCCACTGCGACGGCGAGCGCGCGCTCTCGAAGTACGAGACGCGCGACCAGGCGTTGTTCGAGTTCCTCGGCGGGAGTTCGCTCCTGCCCGAGTTCCCGCTGCTCGTGGAGGACGGCGCGATGACGTTCGGCATCACGGCGACGCGGTCGGACTTCGACGCGTTCGGCGACACGCTGGACGCCAGCGGGGTCCGGTACGACCTGCTGTCGGTCGTCCACCGGGAGGCGGACGGCGACCTGCTCACCGACCGTCAACTGGAGTGTCTCACCGCCGCCGAGCGCCTCGGGTACTTCGAGGTGCCGCGCGACTGCACCCTCGCGGAGGTCGCCGACGCGTTGGGCGTCGACACCTCGACCGCCAGCGAGACGATCCGGCGCGGCACCGCCCGCGTCCTCGAGCAGTTCCTCCTCGACCGGTAGTCGCGACGTCGAGACGTCCCGGCTCTCGACCCCACTCGTAGGCCACCGTGGTCGAGCGACGACAAGCCGTCGGAGAGGTCCGCTGTCACATTCACACGTCATTGGCCATCGCGATTCGGCCCTCGTTCTGGATACGCGGAGACCTCAGCAGGGAGCGCGCTCGATCGGAACCGTTCGCACATCGACCGACCTCACACTCGGCAGTATGGGGAGATACACGACCAGCCTTCCCACGCCTACCGGAGGTTGCCCGTTCGAGAAGCGATGGGCGCTGCAGGCTTCTGTTCGTAATACGAACGATTTCCCTTAGAGGCTGTGAGGTGGTCGATCTGGGAGGGCGAGATGATGCCATTTTCGAGGGATCGCAACCAACCCAATATGTCGTTAGAGCCAATTGACCCAGAATCTTCGGTGGCTGGAATCGATAGAGGGTGTCGAGTAAGGCCTCGACACCAAGGTACTTTGACCCGTTCTTAGGGACGGCAACAACGTCCGAACGGCGATGGGAGACAGGAACAGCACAGCAGCAATTTTGAATCATCTGAAAACCAGCACATAACCCTTATATAATCTGAATATTTCGTTGATAGCATGTCTACGTCATCCTCTATCACTCCGCTGAAATACGATGCGGACACGTGGATCGACCTCGAAGTTGCAGGGAACCTCATCAATAACAAATGGACAGACGACGAGAAGCGAGGGGCCGCACGCAATAGCGTTTCCCGACCGGCGATTAATATGGACGCGGTGAAAATCGTCTGGGAACAGGTCAAGGGGAAGTCGTCACGCACCAAGGCCAAGCAAAGCAAATCTGACACCTTCGATCATATCGATAGTCTTGATCCTGAAGGGCTGAAGTGCCTGTACGCTGCATTTGAATTTACACGTGGCATTAAAGAGAAGTACATCTCATATTACTACGATCAACTCACAGTCGAGCCGGGGTATCAGGATCTGTACGATGATCTGAACAAGCAGGGCCGGAGAGTCGGCAAGACGCTTTTTCTGTACTTGTACGACCAGGATGCCCTGAAAAGCATCTTCTCGCTATCCCACATCGATCGCCCGAAGCCGAAGGCAATTGGAAAAAACGCGTCGAAGATCGCTAATCCGACAGGAAATATCGACATCGGCAAGTTCGAAGATGTCGCCAAATCGACCAACCGTGAGGCTCGGAAGTGGTGTGACTTCGAGTATGAGGGCGACGAGTACATTACAATCAAGCGTCATTACCGCGACGCTGTCGACCCACAGGCGCGTACCAACGAAGAGGTCGAACAGGCGGAGTACGTCGTGACACGGTTTTACGACAAGTTCGTGGACGTGTACACCGAGAAAAATACGACTGCAAGCTCGATTCGTGAGCAGTTGGGCTCGACGTTCAAGTCACAGTCAGTCCAATTCGATAGCGCTGAAGAGCGCAAACCGAATACCCACTTCAACAACCTCAGCCCATTTGACGCGATTCAGGCCATCGACAAGCTATCCAAGCACACCGTGATGGGCGTAAAGGCCTCAGACTCCGGGCTTAGTAACGGTCCCAGACTGACGATGCGAACGGAAGGGCAGAAGATCCTGCCAGCAATTCGAGACATTCGCAACGTCAACTCTGGCTTCGTTGATGACATGCGTGATGTCGCTCAGATCGTGATTTCCAAAGACGGGAAGACGTACACATTGTTCCCGCGTCAAGCAGACAGCTACGAGTGGTACGTGCGATACCAGGCCGCCGGCCTGACTGATGATGAGCGCGAAGAGTTCGAACAAGACATGGAAAAGATCCTCGACATTCAACCGTTCTACGTCTCCTCAAACTGATGCCGTCGGTCGATAAGATCTTGGCCCACTCATTTAGAAACGATTGGGCGAATATTGAGGAGCAGTTTGACGCGCTCGAAGATGCTGACCTCGGAGAACGAGAAGAGAAGGTATTCATAGATTGCACGTCACGCAAGGACGACGATTACGAGACAGCTGCAGCCATCGGTTGCGGTGAGCGTGTGGATATCTCTGAGAGTCCTGATGCAGAAAGCGTAATCTGTGAGTGTGGGCGAGAAATCGACCTGACCCAGAAACATCGTCAGCAGACCTTTGAGTTCAACACCGATTTCGAAGCGCTTCGAAATTGGGTTCAGAGCCGAGTCAAGACGGCCACTGATAATTCATCAGTCCAGATGAAAGACAAACTGACGTTCCTGGGCCATACATTCGACAGATCGATTCTTGTTGCTGATTTGGATCTGCTGAGAGATAATGAACACGTAACCGACGTGGTTGACATTCATCTTTGTACAGAGCGACTGCCACGGTCGGTCGCAGAAACGATCAAGTTGTACGGTCGGCAGGCGTGTTTCATCCTTGTCGGCGAGGGCGTCAACAACCGCGACCAGTTCGACGATCTCAACCTTCCATACGCACATTTCGCCGACTTGTTCAACGCTGATGATTCAGCGTTTGAGAGTCAGATCTGGGACCTCTTGGACGCAGCTCGCGCAGTGGATTCCCTGACCGACATCGAACAGCGTGCAGAAATCGCTGAGAACCTGTACACAAATCATCGCCACAAGCGCGATGGCGTCACTGCCATCGATGAAGACGATTTTGAGTACATCGTCAACACGCTATTGAACTACTGTTTCATGACTTCCAGAATGTTTGGGACTACAATGGCTGGGGAAGAAGTCCCAGACGGGGTGCTGTGTATGCAACGCCCAAATGGGGGAGCTGATGTATATATGTGGGATGCGAAGTATTCGAGCCCCGAGAACGAGCCGCACGAGCTTACAGCAAATAATCAGCGAAATATGACGAAGTATCCCAAGATAATCCATGATAAATCAGGCATGGATGAACGCGATGCAGACCTCACTCACTTTTCGGGCTTCATCTTCGTCACCCCCCAATTGAACACAAGCAATCTGGTCGGGTTTGCAAGGAAGCTCAATGAGCGGTACGCTGATGGGTCAATTATCAAGAGCACTGTGGTCCATCTCCGGATAGACGCATTACTGGCGTTCTACAGGGCTGTTCGGGAGAACAAGCATGGTGCGCGTCGCGTCGAGGTCCAAACACACAAACACTTCAATTCGCTCCTCACAGATGACGACTACCACGGCCATGAGACGGAATTCATCGAACACCAAACCCGGAACCATGGCGATGACCCTGAACACTGGCCTCCAATCGGCCCTTCAGGGATTGGGATATTCGACATCACCACTGGTGATATCGAGTACATCTTTGATGAATACATCAAGGGAAAGAGTTCACCACAGACCGAGATAGACTACCAGAGCTTGCGGAATTCGTTGTCGAAGGTCCGAAAATAGCCCATCAAATCCCATCTGCCAGCGACAGACGTCCTGATCGGGGTACCTTTCGGCGATCGATCGCCCCACTACCGCGGTACTGTTTTTCGTCTACGGGTCGGTGGTCAGCGCCTCGGACCCTATCTTCGACCGGCGATCATCAACCGGAGCGGGGCGATCAACGTCGCGACGATCGGTGGGTATCTTCGGGGGAATGGTTCTGTTCGGGACCATCGGCCTGTTCGTTGGCCCTGTCATACTTGGCGGCTCGAAGATCGTCCTCGACCTGTTTGCCCAGGAGCGAGCGGACCCGACCGTCGAACGATAGGGGATAGGTTCCGCCATCTGTCCTCACATGACCGTGGCCGTGGTACCATCTCACCCGCCGACATCGATCGTTTGCCACACCGCGACGGCATCGGATTCGCTGAGTCCAACCAGTTAGTGGTCGCCGAAACATCCAACGAGCCATTGATTATCGCTATTCGACGCTCGTCTATCTTTGCGAGAATCCCATCGGGAAGCACGCTCGTCCAGAATCGTGCGCCTATCGAACGAACTCGCTCTCAGCAGCCACAGTCGCTTATAAAGAACCCATCCACGTCTGCCGGATTTGGCCTGTTCGAGAAGCGATGGGCGAGGCAGGCTTCTGTTCGAGTGTCGAATGATTTCGCTTAGAGGCCGTAAGGCGACCGATCTGAGTGGGCGTTTCCGAGGGGGTCGCAGACAACAAACTATGTCGCTAGAACCGATCAATCCAGAATCAGCACTCGACCTCTATCTCACCGACCGTGAGCATGAGACATCACAAGCAACAATCTATTCGCACCGTTCGCGGCTAGGACACTTCATTCGATGGTGTGATCAACAGAGAATCACCAACCTGAACGACATCACTGGTCGAGACCTCCACTACTTCCGACTCTGGCGGCGTGAGGAAGGCGGTCTCAAGCCCGTCACCGAAAAAACGCAGATGGACACGCTCCGTGTGTTCATTCGGTGGCTGGAATCGATAGAGGGGGTTGAGCGAGACCTACACACCAAGGTGCTTTCACCAGATCTGGGGGACGGAGACAACGTCCGAACGGTGATGCTGGACAGTGATCGCGCTGAAGCAATTTTGAATCATCTGAACAAATTCGAGTATGCCTCACGCCCACATGTAGTACTCACATTATTGTGGCACACGATGATGCGGGTCGGTGCGGCTCATGCTCTCGATCTTGATGATTATGACCCGGTGGATCAATCTCTCCGTGTGGTCCATCGGCCAGAGACAGGAACCCCAATCAAGAACAAGGAGAGTGGTCAACGGTTCATCGCACTCTCAGAGGATGTCTGTACTGTTCTTGACGACTGGATAGAAATAACGAGGGGGGACGCAGTTGACCAGTATGGACGTCAACCATTGATTTCGACTTCTAAAGGGCGTGCTCACACGACTACCCTCAGAGGGGACTGTTATCGGTGGACCCGTCCCTGCGAGATCGGTATCGAGTGTCCACACGGACGAACGCGTCCTATGTGCGACGCGACTAGTTACGATGAAGCATCCAAGTGTCCCTCCAGCAGGAGCCCACACGCTATCCGCCGAGGCGGGATCACGTATGCGCTCAATCATGGGTGGCCAAAACCTGCTGTCAGTGATCGAGCTAATGTCTCTGAGGGAGTCTTAGACCGGCATTACGATCAACGGACAGAGCGGGAGAAGATGGAACAGCGTAGGGAGTATCTTGACAACCTATAGGCGATGGAGCCACCTGTTATCAATACTTGATCTGTCTCAGATACGTTTATGTCCCCAAACTGACCTCAGGCGAACACTGTGAACAGATCACGAATTCGACTGCCTTCGTTCGTTTTTCTCATAGAATAGATGAGCCGTGACGTTACTCACAAGCGATTGCGACAGATTCTGGGTGTCGACTCATCAGCCTCACCTGACGAAATCAAAGGGGCTTGGAAAGAGTGGATCAAGACTAACAGCGGCGATGCGCTCCGCGGAACGGGCGCTTCAGAAGCCGAAATAAAAGCGGCGTCACAGCGGACAATCGATATCAATCGGGCAAAGGCGGTCCTTCTTGGTGAGGAGGCGATTGGGTTCGGCACAACTTTCGCTGGGAGTTGGAGCGACGTCTTCGGCGAAGAGGGCTCCGATACGGATGATACAACCGCATCATCAACTGGCTCCGATTCCGAATCCAGTGCGGGTGACTCTGCTGACCAGACAGCGACTGACTCCGAAGGCACCACTGACGACTCGACTGGAGATTCGGCATCGTGGACACACCAGACAAATACTGACAAATCGACTCGCTCAGATAGAGGGACAGATAGTGGGACCAGTCAAGGTTCGACCTCAAGCGGTTCAAAACAATCCTCACATCAGAGAGCGGGACAAGCTAACTCAACTACTGGCGAGAATGACCGAAGAAGAAGACGGAAAAATTCGAATTCACGCCACGACAGCGACGGCACTGCCTCGCAGAGGACCTCACACCGAGCATCACATTCTGAATCAACATCTAGCAAGCAAGGTCATGACCGAGACCCTGGCACCGATCGGATAGCCGACACAGGTGAGGAAGGGGGTCGTCGAGGTTCTACACGGCGGTTACTGTTGGCCGCCGGTGCAACTGGACTATTCGGATTCGGGATCGGAGCGACACTGTTCAATTCGACACAGTCTGGTCCTTCGACTCAGCAACAATCAGGTTCCAACTCTGCGGCTGCAGCCGCAGACACGACCGACCAGCCAAACCAACAAGCCACCGCAGCGGCCACAGAACAGTCGGTTGGTCTCACCGAGGCGTGGTCCTACGACTTGGCTGTGCCGGAGCCGATCTCGCAACTGTACACGGACGGTGAGGGCGTGATCGTTCAAACAGGATCGGGGCTTATCAAGCGGCTCTCCCAGTCCGGTGGAGAAGAGTGGACAGTTGACCCTGGCGTAGAATTGTACGATCAAATCGCAGTTGCCGCCGGGACCCTTGTGTATGCCGGGGGAACACAAATCACAGCTATTGACACCAGTACCGGCGCAGAGCGATGGACAGTCGAACGAGAGTTCGACACTAGATATCGGGTTCCCAGTATAACGGTCGCCGACTCGGCTGTCGTCATCGGATACGAAGCTGATGGCGGGATGACGCCGGACGAATATCTAGAGGGGTTTGACTCGACCGACGGAAGCTCACTTTGGAAATTCCGGTCTGACTACACTGGTATGGACGCCGTCGGTGATAGTGTCTATTTCACCGATAACCGATTCATTGAGTCAGTTGGGTCAACGAACATTGATTCGAGACAGGAAATCCCGAACGCTGCAGTTGACCGAATCACATCACTGACAGATGACGAGCGGGTTTCGTACTACTGCGGTGAAGACAGAAACGGCGATGTCATGCTTGTTGCTTTAGATCGCAGACGTAATTCCGTTATTCGGAATATCGAATTGCCACACTCATGGAACCAACCGCTGCACGTGGATGGCGTGGCTCGCGTTGGCGATCTTGCATTTGTTCATATCGGAAATCGGTTGCTCGGTGTTGACCGGAGCGGTGATGTCGTGTACCAGCCCAAGGTTGGTAGTGACCACCGTGCTGGCCCCGTCCAAGCCGTTGGGAACCGCGCATATTTCAGAGCTGACGGCCATCTCAAATCGATTGACCCTGATAGCGGGAAGGTATTAATCGAGATGAAACTCGCAGAACCTTATTCGGCGGCCACTGAGATAGACGGACTGTTGGTAATTGGAGACGAGGCGGGCCGAGTCAGAGCATTTGAATCGGAGTGAACTGATCCTCTCGAGGCAGTTTCCACTTCAACAAATCACAGAAGGACACGCGGGTGAGTAAGAAGAGTTTGTAGTCAAGTCAGCAGATCACCGACTCAGTAATCAGTTGACGAACCGTGCATTTGCGACTAATCTTCTCGAACGTGGATTGATGAATGTGCATTCGACTTCTGTGCGCTTCCATTGACAAGTTAAGGAAGTGTGATTTCAATTGAATCATTGGCGGCTTTGCTACGGCAGGTCAATAGTAGGTGTCTGGCTCAGCCTTCACCGACATTTCTTTAAGTAGACTGTGAACAGTAGCCTATAGTTGGCGGTGCATAGTATGAGTAGATTTGACGACTATTGGAGAAAGACGATTGATCTTGAAGATGGCTCCACCGCGGCTGGTCAGTTAATATCCAAGAAGTCTGGGGATGGCTCATTGACGATTCGCGAGTGCATGCCGCAGCAAGGCGATCTGACTAAATTGATTCCATTCAGATCCGCGCGAACGACGTTTTATGCTGATGAAACAGGTGATGATCGTAATGAGAAGCAGTACGACCGACTCTGGCGACATCAGCACGACTGGCTTCGTGACGAAACGAGCCGTCGAACGCACTTAGATAAACTTCGAGTAGCTGCAGCTTTAGCTACTGCCGTAGGGATAACCCGATACCAAAGAACCCGCGTTCGTGAAATCGTAGGTTCCATCGACGGACGTCGTTTTAATCAGAACGGCGGAATCGTCGGGCTGGCTTTAGGAGCGATCGCCTATGTCGGCGATGAAGAGGCAAGCCGGCTGAAATCATTTGATGCCCGTATTTCTGGAAAGGATCGGTTCGAGGAAGTGTGTGAACGGCACGGTGTCAACGGGGCTCGAGCCTGTAACAAGATCAAGGAATCTTTGCGTTAGGACGAGGAGAAATTCTCGCTCGGTTTGTGAGATCAGTTTGTTGTGTAAATGGCGTGTCGAATTAGAATTTTTCTTCCGTGGACGTGTGGCGTTTTTGAGGTTAAAGACGCAGTCAGAAGTAAGATAATTGAAACATCGATTCTGGCTGCTAAGACAGTTCAACTGATCTCCAGTTCTCCTCAAATCGCCTTATAGAATATGAACGCGAAATTGCAAATCACAACCCGAGAGTGGAATCGCTGCTCGAACAAGTCCAAAGGTGATGAAGCGTGACCGAGACACGCACCGAAGAACTCCTCAGTCAGCTCCTCGCGGAAAATCCGGAGTTTCTCGAGAGTGTAACTGGTAGTCTGGAGGAAATCACACCCAAAGAAGGTGTGTCCGAATTCTTAGAGCACAAGTCGTTTACTGTCCGATCTAACACCACAGAAGAATATCGAAGGAAGCTAGAGTACTTCTTAGGATTCTGCGAGATGCGGGGGATCGACGTCCTGAGTGAAGTGACCATTCGGCAGCTCACGCAGTATCGTCACTGGCGTCGAAAAGACAGTCACAACGGTGATTCACCGCTGTCACCGAAGACTATGCGGGATGATCTGTACCTTCTTCGGGACTTCATCAAATTCTTAGAGGACATAGAGGCTGTCCGGTCGGGTCTGCACGAGCGCATTGATCCACCAACCCTTGCAGAAGGGGAAGGAGTCCGAGACATCGATATCTCTGACAGCCGTGTCAAGGATATTCTTGAGCACCTCTCGAGTTACAGATACGCAACTGCAGATCACGTCGTCTGGGCCTTCCATGCTCACACAGGTCGTCGTCCTGGTTGTCTGCACTCACTCGATCTCAAAGATCTCCGTCTAGAGGGCGACGAGCCCTACCTTGCCTTCCGACATCGGCCAAGCGAGACATCGCTCAAGAACGGTGAAAAAGGTGAAACTGAGCTTGTCATCAACAACGACGTCGCAGAGATCTTCCGCGACTACGTCGAACACCATCGGGTTGATTCGACTTCGCCTTCTGGACGACATCCGTTCCTCACCTCAACAAGGGGACGTCTTTCGAAGTCGACGATGCGGAAATATATCTACAAGTGGAGCCGACCGTGTGAGATCGGTTCGGGCTGTCCACATGACAAGGATCCGGCATCGTGTGAGGCAGCCAAGAGCAGTGATAAAGCGTCGAAGTGTCCATCGAGTCGGCCACCGTACGCGCTCCGCCATGGATACATCTCACAGATGCGCCAACAGGGGCTCAGGGTCGGAACGCTCAGTGCCCGTTGCGATGTGAGTGAATCGGTCATCGAGAAACATTACGACGAGCGAACCCCCGAACAGCGTCGTAAGTTCCGTCGTCGTCGGCTCGAGCGACTGCACCAAGATGTCGATGAAGGAGGATATCTGTAATGTTCGTTGCTCTGGCCGCGATCTGGTTCCATCCAACTGTTTATAAGCTACGCAGCATCTGCCACAGACTACTTAAGAAAGGTCGGATACGCTCAGGGTACCCTCTCCGTATCCTACCCTCTATAAGTACTCAGGGGCAGACCTCTTATCAGCAGATCAGCCGTGTTAGCATCTTGAGTTGGATAGTTCCACTAGTTCTACTCTCGTCATCGGTGAAGGAGCAGTCTGAGTTAACCAACTTCGAAGACACCTCTCAGAACTCTCCCAACGCGGGTTCCAAGCCAGACTGTTGGAACGGAGAAGACCAATCTGACGAGAGCGAGGACACTGGCATCATCTACGCACGGGTCAGTAGTCAAAAACAGGCTCGTGAAGGAGATAGCCTAGAAACACAAGTCGATCAACTGAAACGCATAGCTAAGAACGAAGACATCCCACTTCACTGCGAACCGATCCAAGATCGGGCGCAAACCGGTGGTAGTTTTGAGCGAGATGGTATTCAGCGGGTATTCCGAGAAGCGCAAATGGAGGGGCCGTCATATCTTCTCGTTCAAGATGTTGACCGAATCGGTCGAGCAGCAGCTGAGACGCTCTACTTCATCTACATTCTTCAAACAGAATGTGACGTGACTCTGATCACTCCGTCTGGTCAGAAAGACGTCTCAAGCACCCGTGGTCTCATGCAAACCACGCTCATGTCGCTCATGGCACAGCTGAACAACGATTTCCGAATCAGGAAATCGAAGGAATCGATGGCCCGAAGTTTCATCGAGAAAAAGAATTGGAAAGCAGTCAACCCCATCGTTCCGCTTGGTTACGATCTAACTGACGATGACTGGATTCAGAAGAACGCTGAAAAAGCACCTATCGTCAAAGACCTGTTTGAGGAATTCGTGGACTGTGAGGTATATCAAGAAGCGAAACGACGTATTGAACAAAGACACGGTGATGTCCTCGATGGCCACCGTGTGAAAACCCTACTCCAAGAATTCGCGTACAAAGGGAAACCGCAACTCCCCGAAAACACCGCACTCGACTACGAAGGAAGGAAAATTCGAGATGAACCAGAGCTTCAGATCGTCGACGAGAGAACGTTCGACGAAGCGCAACGTATCATCGAAGAGAAGAACCAGAAATATGAAACTGACAACTCAAAAGGGCTTGTAGATTTCATCCAAGAGTTCGACCTGTTCACTGTCGTTGAGTCCAGCCCTCTAGTCGAATTGCGGTGCGAATCATGCCGTGGTGCGCTGGTGAAAGACGGACAGCGATCGATCACCGGTGCACCAATCAAGGGCCACATGTATCGCTGCACTGAGTGCGGGAAGTCGCGTAAGTGGCCCCGAGACAGCGATTACGAACACATGGAACTCCTTCAGAAGCTACCGGACTTCTGGAGCCTCTTGGACCAACTGAAGAACTGAAGAAGTACTTTGGCCGTAGCAACGGTTCGACCGGTAGCGACGGCCACCTCTGTTGATTTTACCATCCACATCATTCGTTAGCACCGCTGGATACACCTTCAATGTGTAGTACGTCACTCCTCCCAAACTCAGATAGTTTTCTTGGGGTCCGTTAACGATGCTTGACCGGACTTCAAGAATTCGACATAGGTATCCATTACATCCCGTACGATCCGCTCTTTTCGAGAGGGTTCCATCTGACGTTGCGGCACGGAGCGGTTCTGAAACCGCATTCTTATTTCAGTCGCTCGTACGAATACGTCATCAGGGATAATTCTGTATTCAGAAACATACTCAGAGACATCTCCTACTGAATACTGCCCAGTATAGAGTTCATTTCGCAGAATATCTCCTACTGCCCGAGGACACCATTTGTTACCTTGACTTGTCAGAGATCTATTCTCGTTTAGTTTCCTCGCAACTCTGGGCATGGAACGCTCCTCGATGTATGATTCAAATATGGCTCGTACGAGGTCGGATGCCTCAGAGTCGATAGAGAGCCTTTCGTCTGGGAGCTTCGTGTACCCCAAGGGTGGTCGGTCGTTCGGCCACTTGTGATCCATCGCGAGGGCTCTGAGGCCCATCTGAGTCCGTTGCTGTATCATGTCGCGTTCAAACTCCGCTGCACTCGCGATGTTGCGGAAGTTGAACCGACCTGCAGCAGTGGTGGTGTCTATCTGCTCGGTGACGCTGAACAGACCAACTCCGTATTCCCGAAGACCCGATTCCAGTTGTACGGCGTGCATAAGACTCCTTGAGAAGCGATCCAACTTCCAGAAGAGTATCACGTCGAACCAACGCCGCTCCGCTCCAGCCATCATCTTTTGGAACATCGGGCGCTCTATGTCTTTCCCACTTTCAGCCTCATCTCGATAGATGAACCGAACTGTCCAATTTTGTACCTCGCACTGCTTCAAGCACTGGCGAACTTGCTCGTTGAGAGAATAGCCAAACTGCTGGCTCTTCGACGATGTTCGAGCATAAATCGCCACGGCAACATAATCGTCCACCCCTGAATCCTGAGATTCTGACAGAGCCTCATTCATCATTGACTCTTGCCTCTGCTAACTCGGCTATTCTGACCCGGATCGTCTCGGTGGAGATCCCTGCTGCCTCACAGATTTCCGCCTGTGTCTTATCGCCATCCAGTAGTCGGTAGACTGCTGCAGCTGCAACGCCTATCGGATTTCTACCCGTCCATTCACAGACGGCCTCAAACGATTGAAGACGCTGATTCAGATCATTAGCTTCTGAATCGGTGAGTTCGAGCCTGTGAGATAGGTATCCCACGTAATCTGTTGGTGTAGTTGGAGGGATTGGAATGTCCAGAACTGAACGGACCGTGTCAATGGAGTGACGGAGCGAAGAGTTTTCGATTTCACCGAATCGAGCGAACACTGTCATCGGAACTGGCTGGTCAGCGGTTCGCACTGCCCAGTACAGTGCGGCTGTAGCAAGTTCCTCGGTTCTGCGTCCGTGTGTGTCGCCATTAACGAATAGACGGCCGAAAATTTCTGCGCCTCGAATCCGAGACTGAGTTCCTAAGCCCAGCAGTAGCCCCAGCTGCTCAATGGTATCAATAGCGGTGACTAAGCGATCCTCAGTCGCGTTGCGTACCGAAGCGAACTCAAGCCACGATTCAGTCGCCAAATTGGATTCACTTGCTGGCCTCTGTGACTGGAAGAACAACTTGGGGTCGTTACCATCTAGAACAAAGCCACAATTAGCGCAGACCTGCTCGAACATGTACTCTGGATCCAGCCCTGACTTGGATCCACAGAGAGGGCACAGATTGGCACAGGTACCGACGTTTGCATCACTCATCAGGGACCACCGTGGGCATTTCTGGTCGTGAGAGCGATATCAAGATATCATCCTCAGCACACTCTGGACAGAGTGGCTCTCCAGCTGATTTGACGGCGTCCCACTCGGCACAGTATCCACAGCGGTCACAGGACCACTCCTGGATGGAATGGTCCGAAGCAAGATCGGGGAATTTCGAAGCAATTGCAGAGGGGATAGCGGCGCTTGGAAACAGGCGTAAGTACTCTTCCACATTCTCGTGGGGATATTCTGTGTATCCTGGAACAAATCCGTGGGCACCGCTATCTTTCACTGGCGATTTTCCTTTACCACAGCGCTCTCTATAGGAGCAATATCCACACTCCCACTCTTGTTCTGGGTCTGCTGGTGGGAGATTTTCGTCGAGAAGCGAGGTCGTTTGCGTTGCTGCCCAGGGGACTACAACTTCGTCCCAAAACTGCTCGCTGTACTCAATGTGAAAGGTCTTGACGTCGAACGTCTCTCGGCTTCCGTACAGAATTACCCCATCAGGCGGCTTGATTTCGTACTTGCGGCTCAGACCAACTATGTACGCGTGAAGCTGTGCCCTGTGTTTGGGGGAGGGCGAATCGAGCGACTCGACCGACTTTCTCGTTTTAACTTCAATCGGAACGATTGGTACCGAGTCGGAATCAACAATCAGAGGATCTGTTCTTCCTTTGAATCGTAATTCGGTGTTGTCTACCTCCGTACTGTAATCGATCCAATCATGCTTTCGAACGTATCCTCCAACCTCCGAGGCTAGATCTTGTATAAATGGCAGTACGATCTGCTCTTCGAAAGCGGTTCCAAACCAGAAGATGCCATCAGGATTCGCTTTCTCTCTGGGCGAGTTCAGCTTCTGATAGAACTGCTTTCGGTGGCAGTTCAATAAGCCACTTGGGCTGTGGCGATTCGGATCATCCAATATATTTAGATCGTTGAAATATGGCTGCCCTTCTAGAATGTTCTGTCGAAACTCACGATCGTCATACCACCTCGCGAATGAGTCGCCGCAGAGTTGAGAAATTACGCTTTCAGGGTCAATTGGATCTCGAGATTGGGTGTTGGGTGCTGGTTCAGGCATGGCGAGATTTGACTACCTATACTATGCGTTCCCCGAACTTGCTCAATCGGTCATTGATTCTTAGGTAATTGAACTGCCCTAGTGGGTCAATGGCTGTTGAACTGGGCCCGATGATGAGAATTGTAACTGCAGCAGGTAACTGAAAGCCAACTTGACCGCCTATCGGCTGTGGTCGTACTCACCAATCAATATATGAAGAGAACCTGCGACAAGAGCTTCCCTTTTTTTACCGAGCACTTGCCATCGCCTGCTCGACCGAAATATAGCTGGCGATGGCGACGACGAGCGCGACCAGCCAGACGGCGAACTGGGCATCACCGGTGAACGTTGTCGGGAGCATCCCCGCGAATACATTTGTCAGTGTGAACATCGCTACCGCCGCGAGTAGTCCAAGACCGGACATACACGTCCAACCAGGACAGGGGTGAAATTAACTGATTTGCAGCATAAGCCCAGCAGATAAGTAATATGGCATCACAATTAGCTGGTGAGCTAAGATATGTCGGAAGAATTCGATTGGGTCGAACGAGACCGGGGGATCCTGACCAAGCGCGACCGCCAAATCCTACTCGGTCGAGCTGGCGAAAATCTCGATAGAAACGCCCAGAATGTACGTCGCTACAATATTCGAGAAAGGATCAAGAACGCCCTCTACGACTTCCACATAATCGCCCAGAACCTCCCTGTTGCGGACATCCAACAGCTGTTCGAACCCGCCTACGATTGGTCGCGTGAGCGCCGACAACTGGACGAAGAGGGGCGGACCTCAGCCCACCCAGACATTGACCAGTTGCTCTGGAGTTGGTTGGATCTTTTCGAGTTCTTCAGCTACGGGATGTACGCGGGGGGCAAGCAGGAGACGCAAGTCCTGATGCAGGGACTCGTTGAGGGGGGTATTGAGCGGGGATACCGGGAGTACCAGCACGACAACCTCCAGACTTACCGGGAGATCGGTGTGGATCTCGATCTCAACTACGGAAACCTCGTGTTGCGGGACAACTACCTGCAGGGTATTCAACAGGACTTGCCATCAGAGGAATCAGAGATAGCCGAGGAAGTGTTGCGACTCCGCCAGCTGCGGAAAATTTCTCAGTTGGATGCATCCCGCTGGTTTGATCAGTATGTCGGGAAGCCAGAGTTTGATTAAGTGATTGCTCTTGATTCGGCCACGCTACGTGTAGTCAAAAGTGATTCTGATGATTCCAGTGGAATCCGTCGTTCAAAACCTACAGTAGACCGAGCCATCTATTCGGGGTTTACTGGTCTTGTAGAACTGTGTCCAGGGTACCACCAAACAGTACTTCTTCCGCCGACTTTCTTTGAGCGGAGATATCCCTGTTCTTCGAGGGATTCAAGTCGAGTGAGGATCCCCCGCCGCCCCATTCCAAGCCGTTCCGCGACCTCCGACGCCGTTAGTACCGGGTCTACTGCCGATTCGAAGACCCCCAGTATCTGATCGTCTGAGACCGAAGGCGGACGGCCTGGTCCGTTTTCCATTGGCCGACTTCTGCTATCACATCTGTTACACGTTTGCTCCTACGAAGGAGTTAATGCCGTCAACACCGTCAGAATAGTCAACGATCCAATCGCACAGTCATGAACAACGAAGCAGGAGACGACTTTGAGTCCAACCTCTACCATATTCTACGGACGCCCCGCCGCAGGCAGACTATCTCTATTCTCTACGAGCGCGAACTCCCAGTAGTACCTCTTCGGTCTCTCGCTCGTGAGATCTCTGCACGTGAGGAACAAGTGCAAGTCTCCCATGCGACGGGCGAGCCATATCGAAACGTGTACAATTCGCTCTCGCAGACGCATCTACCGGCACTTCAGGACGCTGGTGTCATCATCTATGACCCTCAGCGACAGACAATCTCACCTGGACCGAACCTAAGCGTAGCCGCACTGTTGTTGAGAATCGGTGCAGTAACTGTAGCGCATTTTGAACCGTCAACCGGGACTGATTTCGATGACCAGTAGCGACTGGGCAGGTATCTTCACCGGACCGTTTATCCAAGTGACTCGCCATCCCCAGAATAGATGGTAGACAACTTCAACGAGAAGGCGGATTTTATTTGGTCTATCGCGGACCTTCTCCGAGGGGACTACAAGCAGTCGGAGTACCAGAAGGTCATCCTCCCGCTGACCGTCCTCCGTCGCCTCGACTGTGTCACGGAGCGTAACAAGGACGAAGTACTGGAGCGGTACGAGCAGCTCCAAGAGTCCGGAATCGAGAACAAGGCACCGGCGCTGAGACGCGCGGCGAACGCGGAGGTGTACAACACGAGTACGTACACCTTCGAGTCGCTGTGCAACGACCCGGACCAGCTCGCCGAGAACCTCGACTACTACATCAACCAGTACGACGAGGAGACGAAGGAGATATTCGACAAGTTCGACTTCGACCACCAGATCGAGCGACTCGCCGAAGCGGATCTCCTGTTTAAGGTGATGCAGTCGTTCGCCGAGATCGACCTCCACCCCGACACGGTCCCCAACGAGGAGATGGGGTACATCTACGAGGAGCTCATCCGGAAGTTCAACGAGCTCAGCAACGAGACCGCTGGGGAGCACTTCACCCCCCGAGAGGTCATCGAGCTGATGGTGAACCTCATCTTCAGCGAGGACGACCAAATCCTAACCGAAGGTGGCGCGGTTCGGACCCTCTACGACCCTGCGTGTGGGACCGGTGGGATGCTCAGCGTCGCCGAGGACCACGTCCGCGCGATGAATGGTGACGCAAGCCTCCACGTCTACGGGCAGGAGCTCAACCCCGAGTCGTACGCGGTCTGTAACTCCGATATGCTCCTCAAGGGGCAGGACCCGGAGAACATCGCGTACGGGAACTCCTTCACGAACGACGGCTTCGAGGGGCGGACGTTCGACTATATGCTCTCGAATCCCCCGTTCGGCGTCTCGTGGAAGAAGGTCAAAGAAGAGATCGAGCGCGAACACGAGGAGAAAGGGTTCGCCGGTCGATTCGGCGCTGGGACGCCGCGCGTGAACGACGGTTCGATGCTGTTCCTCCAGCACATGCTCAGCAAGCGCAAGGACACCGACGAGGGTGGGTCACGCCTCGCCATCGTGTTCAACGGATCGCCGTTGTTCAACGGCGGTCCCAACAGCGGAGAGTCGGCGATCCGGCGCTGGATCCTGGAGAACGATTGGCTTGAGGCGATCGTCGGGCTCCCGGAGAACCTCTTCTACAACACGGGGATCCGGACGTACATCTGGGTGCTATCGAACGACAAGCCCGAGGAACGGAAGGGCAAGACGCAGCTCATCGACGCCCGCGAACTGTACGAGGAGATGGACGAGAGCCTCGGCGAGAAGCGTCACAAACTCACCGAAGAGCACATCTCCGAGATCACGCGGATCTTCGGCGACCTCGACGACAACGGGCGCTCGAAGGTCGTCGACAACCAAGAGTTCGGCTACCGCCGCATCGTCATCGACCGCCCGCTTCGGTTACGCTTCCGGGCGACCGAGGAGGCGATCGAGTCTCTCGACGACGAACGTGCGTTCACGAACCGCGACGAGGAAGTCCAGGAAGGGATCAAGGCGGCGCTCGGTGAACTCGACAGCGACGAAGTCTGGATGGATCGCGAGGCGTTTATGAACGAGGTGGAGTTGACGCTCAATATGAAGGGGTTGGACGTGCGAAACAGCGTCTACAACGCCATCGAACGGGCGCTGGGTGAACGTGACCCTGAAGCGGAGATCTGTCGCGACGGGAATGGTAATCCCGAGCACGATACGGACCTACGTGAGAAGGAGCGTGTTCCCCTTGGGACGGACATTCGCGAATACTTTGAGGAAGAGGTCGCACCGTACTCGCAAAATGCGTGGATTAATGAGAGCAGTAAATATCACGACGATCAAGATGGCGCACTTGGTGTAGTCGGGTATGAGATAAAATTTGAAAAATACTTCCACAAGTACACCCCGCCACGTCCAGTTAGTGAGATCAATTCAGAAATATCCGAGGTAGAGAATGAACTTGTGGATATGCTGAATTCGCTCACAGAAAAATGACAATTGAGACAACTACTGTCGGCGAAGAAGACGCACCAGTGACTAGTATCCCCTCAGATTGGTCACTCGTTCCGTTGAAATATGCCTGCGAGATCAACCCTGATTCTGTGACCGGGGAGTTTGATCAAAATGACAAAATAAAATATATTGACATTTCCTCCGTCAGTGATCGTGGGGAAATCACCTTCGATGAGGAGATCACATTTGGAGAAGCCCCAAGCCGTGCCAAACGATTGGTATGCCATGGAGATACAATAGTTTCCACTGTGAGAACGTATCTGAGGGCAATAGCTTATATCGATGAACCAACAGAGAATACAGTTGTGTCCTCTGGATTTGCAGTGCTTAGACCTCAACAGAATGTTCTCCCTCAGTATCTGTCTTATTGTATTCGAGCGAACCCATACATTGAGTGGATTGTTGCGAATTCAACTGGTGTTTCCTATCCGGCTATTGGGTCGGCAGATTTGGGCAACCTCAAGATCCCTGTCCCACCCCTGCCGGTGCAAGCAGATATTTCAAGATACATCAAGAAGAAATCATCGGGGATATTTGAGTCAATAGATTATTTAGACGAATTAAAATTGCTACTAGATGAGTACAAAAAATCGCTAATAACTAACGAGGTAGTCAGCGGTGTTCACCAAGACCGATCTTTCTTTAATGTTGATTCAGAATGGTATGATCAAATCCCTTATGGTTGGGAATTAAAGAGGCTGAATCACCTGCGCAAATCCCATACACCGATAGTCTATGGCATCATTAAGCCAGGGCCTAATCGTGATGAGGGGGTTCCAATCATCAAAGGCGGCGACTGTAAGCCAGAGCGACTTGATCCAGAGTTGTTATCGAAAACAACTGAGCAAAAATCTAACCAATACAGCAGGTCCGAATTGGATGCTGGAGACTTAGTATACGAAATTCGTGGCAGCGTTGGCCGAGTGGTCAAAATCCCTCCTGAGTTGGAAGGTGCCAATCTGACCCAGGATACTGCGAGGATCTCGCCAAAAGAGCATATTGATCCCGATTGGCTACAATATGCTCTGCAATCTGAGCCTTTCCGTCAGCAGATGGATTTGGTATCCAGAGGTGCGACAGTTCAAGGAGTGAACTTGTATGACTTGAGGAGGGGAATAATCCCTGTTCCTCCGGAAGACGAACAAACAATGATCGCAAGATCCCTCGACTCGAAAATCGATCAACTTAGTCAGGTGAGCAAAAATATCGAATCAATTAGAGAACTACTTTCCGAAAAGCGCCAAGCCCTGATCACTGCTGCTGTAACGGGCCAGATTGATGTAAGCGAGGAACGAGGTGATATGCAAGATCAACCTGTATGAGCAATCAGTACGACGAGCAGGCCTTTGAGACGCACATAGAAAGCCAACTGCTCGACCGTGGCTACGAGCAAATCCACAAGAGCAACTTCGACGCCGAACGCGGGATCTTCCCCGACGTCGTCGTCTCGTTCGTTCAGGAGACACAGCCCGACCAGTGGGCGAAGCTGGAGAACGCATATAAGGGGAAGGCTGAGGAACGGTTCCTCCGCGAACTCACGAGCGCACTAGAGAATCACGGCACCCTTCACCTCCTCCGCCACGGCTTCCGAACCACCGGCACCCGCATCGATCTCGCGTACTTCCAACCGAACACGGGGAAGAACCCCGAGGTGCAGCGCCGCTACGAGGCGAACCAGTTGGGTGTGACGCGGCAGTTCCGATACTCCCCGACCGATCAGTCTCTAGAGATTGACCTCGCATTGAGTCTCAACGGCCTGCCGGTCGCGACGGCGGAGTTGAAGAACCCCCAGACAGATCAGACCGTCGACCACGCGAAGCGGCAGTACAAGCAGGACCGCGACCCCGGCGAGCCTGCGCTCCGGTTCAAGCGCGGGGCACTCGTTCACTTCGCGATCGACACCCGTGAGGTCGCGTACACGACCGAACTGAACGGCGACGATACCAGCTTCCTCCCGTTCAATAAGGGTCACGAGAAGGGCGCTGGGAATCCGCCGGTCGAAGACGATCACCGGACGGCATATCTCTGGAAGGAGGTGTGGGAGAAGGACAGTTGGATGGAGATCATCCAGCGGTTCATCCACATCGACACGGAGGAGATCTACCAGGACGGCGTGAAGGTGGGGGAAGAAGAGACGATGATCTTCCCTCGGTACCACCAGCTCGAATGCGTCCGGAAGTTGATCGCCAGTACGCGCGAGAACGGCGCGGGTGAGGACTACCTCATCCAGCACTCCACCGGAAGCGGGAAGAGCAAGTCCATCGCGTGGCTCGTCCATCGCCTCGTCTCACTGCACGACACGAACGACGAAGCGGTGTACGACGGCGTCGTCGTCGTCACCGACCGCACGGTCCTAGACGAACAGCTTCGCAACACCATCTACGAGTTGGACCACAAGACGGGGATCGTCCACGCGATCAAGGGAGAAGGACGTTCGAAGTCTGAGGAACTCGCGGAGGCGTTGGAAGCCGGAAAGCCGGTCGTCATCACGACGCTCCAGACGTTCCCGCACGTCGTCGAACACGCGAAGAAGCTGCCCGAACGGGACTACGCTGTCGTCGTTGACGAGGCGCACAGTAGCCAGTCGGGAGAGATGGCCCACGAGATGAAACAGATCCTCTCGGGGTTGGACCTCCCGGACGACGCGGACGCCGAAGACGCCATCGCGCAGGCGGCGGAGACACGGGGGAACCAAGAGAACCTCAGTTTCTTCGCGTTCACCGCGACGCCGAAGGGGAAGACGTTGCAGGCGTTCGGCCACAGCGTGGACGGTGAAGACCCCGAGCCGTTCCACCTCTACTCGATGAAGCAGGCGATTGAGGAGGGGTTCATCCTCGACGTGTTGCAGAACTACACGACCTACGAGACGTTCTACGGCATCGCCAAGGCCATCGAGGAGGATCCGGAGGTGCCGGAGAAGAAGGCGGTCAAGGCGGTCTCGAAGTACCTGAAGCTCCACCCGCACAACATCTCACAGAAGGTCGAGATCATCGTTGAGCACTTCCGGGAGCACACGAGCAAGAAGATCGGCGGCAAGGCGAAGGCAATGATCGTGACGTCCTCGCGGAAGGCCGCCGTTCGCTACAAGAAGGCGATCGACGAGTACACTGACGAGCAAGGGTATGACCTCGGAACGCTCGTCGCCTTCTCCGGGACAGTCGAAGACGGTGGTATCGAGTACACCGAGGAGGGAATGAACGACGGGATCAAGGAGTCGGAACTTCCGAGCGTGTTCGACACGCCGGAGCACCGTGTTCTCGTCGTCGCCGACAAGTACCAGACTGGCTTCGACCAGCCCCGCTTGCACACGATGTACGTCGATAAGCGGCTCTCCGGGATCCAGGCCGTCCAGACGTTGTCACGGCTCAACCGTCGCTACGCGGGGAAGGACGACACGTTCGTCCTCGACTTCGAGAACGATCACGAGGATATCCGTGAGGCGTTCGAGCCCTACTACGAAAAGACGACGTTGGACGGTAAGACCGATCCCCAGCATATCTACCAGTTGGAAGCGGAACTCGACGCGTTCAGAATCTACAGGGAAGAGGAAGTCGATCGTTTCGCGGAAGCGTTCTTCGACCCGTCGAACACCGGGACCGAGGGAGCGCACGCAAAGCTGAGTAGCCTTGTGCAGCCAGCAAGGCACCAATTCAAGACCGCGACAGTCGAGAAGCAGGACGAGTTCATATCGAAACTCCGCTCGTTCCTCCGCCTCTACAAGTTCCAGTCGCAGATTGTCAACTACGCCGACGAAGAGCTTGAGAAACTCTACACATTCGGCAGGTTCCTCTACAAGGAACTCCCCCGTTCAGGCGGCTCCAGTGTCGAGTTTGATGACGAGCTCGCACTCCAGTACTACCGACTGGAAAAGAACGAGGAGGGAAGCATCGACCTCGGACCGTCTGGGAAAGGTGTCTCCTCACCGAGCGATACTGGAACCGGATCGTCTGAGGACGACGAGGTGGAGCTTTCACGCATCGTCGACCGAATCAACGAAGAACTTGGGACGGACTTCACCGACGCCGATCAACTGTTCTTGGACCAGTTGAAGGAGGATGCGCTGGAGGACGATCGGCTTCGCCGTTCGGCTCAAGTGAACAATATGGAGAACTTCGCGCTGGAGTTCGACGACGCTCTGACCAATATGTTCATTGACCGGATGGACCAGAATCAGGAAGCTCTTTGCGAAGTTTATGGACAACGACGAGGTGCAGGATGCGATAACTAGGCATCTTCGGAGTGCTGTCTACGACGCGAGTCAAGCTGAAGGGTAAAAACAATTCGACGGTCCCTGACAAATTGCGTCTACTACGGTCACGGCACTAGGTGGCCAACACGGACAGCCTACTACTTCGAGCCAGCAATGCGTCTACTATCGCATCAACCACTCAGCCACCGCGATTGCTCACACTGAGAGCGGTGAGATCAGCGAAGAAACGCCGGAGCCGTTCGCGCGCACAGGCTCAAGCAAGATCGTTGATTCCAATCCAAAATGCCTGTTAGTCTCGTTCGTAGAGAACTGCGCGCGCGAGACAACGATCAGCATTCGCTGTCACATCCAACGAGTCAATGATTATGACTATTTCACCCCGGTTTAGATGTGCGCAAACCCCAGACGGAAGCACGATCGTTCGGAATCGTTCGCCCATCGAACGAAATCAAAGTCAGCAGCCACGGTTGGTATATAAACAACCCGCCCACGTCTATCGGATTCGGACCGTTCGAGAAACGAATGGGCGCTGCAGGATTTGAACCCGCGGCAACTTGGTCCGAAGCCAAGCACTCTGTCCAGACTGAGCTAAGCGCCCTTCGCGTCCAGATACCCGACTGTCCCGCTTAAGTCCCGCGCTTCCGGTCGACGCCCCGTAGCCGAAGATATTTATACCACAGTTGATTGTCACCGATCGGCGACGACGGCCACAACGGTCGGGGCGGAGGCGGGCAGTCGGACGGGCGTTGGTTCCATGTTGGGTTGGGTCCCGGTGTCGGGCTTGCCGCATGGTCGCAGAATCCACCGGCGGATCAGTGGCACCGGGACGCTCGGGCGTCAACTCGCCCGGGCAATCTCTCGATACACCGCGAGCCGCGCGGCCGTTCCGCGTCGCTTATCCCCGGTCGGTCGGTGCCGGGGAACGATGGCAGCGACACGCACGCTGGGCGGCTACCTCGAACTCGCTCGCGTCGGCAACGCCGTCGCCGCGGGCGTGTTGACGTTCGTCGGCGCGTTCGTCGCGGGCGGACTCGGGTCGACGCGAGCGGTCGCGCTGGCGGTCGTCGCGACCGTCGCGGCGACGGGCGCGGGCAACGCGGTCAACGACTACTTCGACCGCGACATCGACGCGGTGAACCGCCCGGACCGGCCGATCCCGAGCGGTCGCGTGTCGGCGCGCGCCGCGGCGGCGTACGCGGCGGCGCTGTTCCTCGCGGCGGTCGTCGCGGCGGTGTCGCTCCCGCCGCTGGCGCTGGGCATCGCCGTGGCGAACCTGCTGGCGCTGGTGGCGTACACACAGCTGTTCAAGGGGTTGCCGGCGGTGGGCAACCTCGTCGTCGCGTACCTCACCGGCTCGACGTTCCTGTTCGGCGCGGCGGCCGTCGGGCCGATCGCGTCGCCGACGTGGACGCTGTTCGCGCTGGCGGCGACGGCGACGTTCGCCCGCGAGGTGGTGAAGGACGTCGAGGACGTCGCCGGCGACCGCGAGGAGGGGCTCCGGACGCTCCCCATCGTCGTCGGCGAACGGACGGCGCTGGCGCTGGCGACGGCCGTGATGGCCGTGGCGACGCTCGCGAGCGCGCTCCCGGTCCTCGGGGGGACGTTCGGGCTGGCGTACCTCGTGTTGGTCGTGCCGGCGGACGCGACGATGCTGGGCGCGACGGCGTGGGGCTTTCGCGACCCCGGAACCGCCCAGACGTGGATCAAACGGGGGACGTTCCTGGCGGCGGCGGCGTTCGTCGCGGGACGCGCCGCCACGGTCGTCGCGTGAGCGGCGCGGACGGCGCCCGACGGATCGGCAGCCGTCGTCCCGTCGTCTTCCCAATCATAAAGAATAATACCGGCTCACAGCAAGGGTTGGGTAGTTGGATGACGCCCGGCGTGACGGAGCGACCGACGAGCCCGCGAGAGCGCGCCGTCCGCGTCGACCCCCGCCCGGAGGCACGCTGATGTACGAGGTCGACACCCTCGAGGCCGAAATCGAGCCCGGCTCCAACGTCCTGGTGACCGGCCCGCCGCTGAGCGGCAAGCGGGAGCTGGCCCTGGACGTGCTCGCCGAGGGCACCCGCAAGGGAGAGGGGGCGATCATGGTGACGACGAAGGACTCCGCCGACCGGCTCCTCTCGCAGTTCGAGAAACGCGAGTCGTACGAGGGTCGGCCGGTCGCCGTCGTGGACACCGTCACCCGCCAGCAGGGCGTCGGCGACGTGCGCGACAGCGACCGCATCAAGTACACCTCCTCGCCGGTCGACATGACCGGGATCGGGATCAAGCTCTCGGAGTTCCTCGAGGCGTTCTACAAGGACCGCGGCATCCGCCAGAACCGGGTGATGGTCCACTCGCTGTCGACGCTGCTGATGTACTCGGACCTCCAGACCGTGTTCCGCTTCCTCCACGTGTTCACCGGTCGGATCCAGAGCGTCGACGGCCTCGGGCTGTACTGCATCGACTCGACGGCCCACGACGACCAGACGATGAACACGCTGAAACAGCTGTTCGACGGCATCATCGAGACGCGGGAGGACGGGGAGCCGACGGTGCGGCTCGCGAACGCGTAGTCGCTCGCACGGCCGGCCGGTGTCGGCGCACGAACGCTTTTGACTCGACACGACGCAGGTGTGGGTATGCCAGTCACCGACGACGACGGCCTGCGCGAACTGCTCTCGATGGACCCCGTCGCGGTCGTCGGCTGCTCGAGCACGCCCGGCAAGGCCGCCCACGACGTCCCGAAGTACCTCCAAGCGCACGGCTACGAGGTGATCCCGGTGAACCCGTACGCCGACGAGGTCCTCGGCCGCGAGGCGTACGACTCGCTCGCCGACGTCGACGAGGCGATCGGGCTCGTCGACGTGTTCCGCCCCGGCGACGAGGTCGCCGGCATCGTCGACGAGGTGCTCGCGCGCCACGAGGACCGCGGCGACGTCGAGGGCGTGTGGCTCCAGCTCGGGATCACCGACGACGAGGCGCTCGCGCGCGCCGAGGCGGCCGGCCTGCTCACCGCCCAAGACCGGTGCATGAAAGTCGAACACGGTCGGCTGCTCGGGTAGTCGCCGTCAGAACGACTGCTGGTCGGTGTCGACGGCGGTCTGGTCGCCGCGGTCGTCGTAGAACTTCCGGCCGACGAACGCGTCGCCGACGAACGCCACGAGCGTGGCGTGGAGGTCGTCCGCCGACGCGAACGTCGACACCGACGCGCGGTCGAGGACCGTCGCGACCGTCGTGTCCTCGCCGTTGGGCGCCTCCAGTCGCACGTCGCCGACCCGCGTCACCACCGTCTCGCGGTCCGTCGGGAACGTCAGCCGGTCGGCGAACACCGTGCGCGTCTCTGGCAGTCGCATGGGGAGTCAGTCGGGATCGGTCGGGAAGTGTCTGCGTGCGTGATGGTTCCCGGCTGGCTTCGGCCGTCCGCGCCGCGCGGGTCGCGGCGGTCGGCGACGTCGCCGCGATCCGGACACGCCCCGTTTATCCGCTCGCCGGTCGAAGCCCGGGGCATGACCGCAGGCAGCGCGCCGAACCGGAACACCCTCTGGGGTCGCGCCGTCGCCGACGAACTCGCGGCCGCCGGCGTCGACGCCGTCTGTATCACGCCCGGGTCGCGCTCGACGCCGCTGACCGTCGCGTTCGACCGCCACCCCGACGTCCACGTGTTCTCCCACCTCGACGAGCGCGCGTCGGCGTTCTTCGCGCTCGGCCGCGCCCGCCGCACCGGCGCGGTGACGCCGCTCGTGTGTACCTCCGGCACCGCCGCCGCCAACTTCCACCCCGCGGTGATGGAGGCGGCACAGTCGCGCGTCCCGATGCTCCTGCTCACGGCGGATCGCCCGCCGGAACTGCGCGACTCGGGGGCGAACCAGACCGTCGACCAGGAGAAACTGTACGGCGACGCCGTCCGCTGGTACAAGGACCTCCCCGAGCCCGAGGCCGACGACCGGAAGCTCCGCTCGCTCCGGACGGACCTCGCGCGCGCCGTCTCGACCGCCGAGGGGACGCCCGCCGGCCCGGTCCACCTGAACGTCCCGTTCCGCAAGCCGCTCGAACCCGTCGCGGTCGAGGGCGACGTCCCCGCCGACCTGCCGCGTCTCGCGGCCGAGGGGCGCGACGGCGACGAGCCGTTCGTCTCGACGACGGCGGGCCACCCGATGCCCGACGACCGCGGCGTCCGGCGGCTCGCGGAGGCGCTCTCCGCCGAGCGGGGCCTGCTCGTCGCCGGCCCCGCGGACCCGCCCGGCCCCGACCCGCAGGCGGTGACGGCGCTGGCACACGCGACCGGGTTCCCCCTGCTCGTGGACCCGCTGTCGGGGCTGCGCTTCGGGTCGGCGACGCGCGTCGCGCCGGTGCTGGGCGGCTACGACGGCGTCCTCGCGAACGGGGCGCCCGCCGACTGGCCCGATCCGGAGGTGGTGCTCCGGTTCGGCGCCTCGCCCACCTCCAAGCCGCTGCGGAAGTACCTCGCGGGCACCGACGCCCGCCAACTCGTCGTCGACCCCGCGGGCGGGTGGCGCGAGGCGGAGTTCACCGCGACGGATCTCGTCGTCGCCGACCCCTCTCGCCTCTGTGGCGCGCTGTCGCGACACGTCGGCGGACCGGACTCGACGGCGTGGCGCGAGCGCTGGGAGGCCGCCGAGGCCGCCCACTGGGACGCCGTCGACGCCGAGGAGCGCTTCTTCGAGGGGCGCGTCCTCGCCGACGTGGTCGACCTCGCGCCGGAGCCGTCGACCGTGTTCGTCTCGAACTCCATGCCCGTGCGCGACGCCGATCGGTTCGCCGCCCCGGCCGCGAAGGGACTCACGATGCTGGGGAACCGCGGCGCCTCGGGCATCGACGGCATCGTCTCGACGGCGCTGGGCGCGGGGTCGGCGACGACGGACGACCTGACGCTCGTGACGGGGGATCTGGCGTACTACCACGACATGAACGGCCTGCTCGCGCTGGGCCGCTGTGACGTGGACGCGACGGTCGTCGTGGTCAACAACGACGGCGGCGGCATCTTCCACATGCTCCCCATCGAGCGGTTCGACCCGCCGTTCACGGGGCAGTTCAAGACGCCCCACGGCCTCGACTTCGAGCCGACCGGGGCGCTGTACGACCTCTCGTTCGCCCGCGTCGACGGCGACGACCGCGAGACGTTCCGCGACCGGTACCGGGAGAGCGTGTCGAGCGAGGGGACGGAGGTGATCGAGGTGACGAGCGACGCCGAGGCGAGCCACCGGGTGCGCGAGGCCCTCGCCGACGAGGTCGCCGAGCGCGTCGCGGAACGGTAGCCGGCCGCCGCCGCGGACGGTCACGGGCGGTCACGGCCGACACCGGACGGTCCCCGGCGGTTCCCGGCGGTCGGGCGCCCGGGCGCGCCCGCGAGAGGGATTTATCAGTCGCCGTCGCCACCGGTCGACCATGAGCGAGGGCGACGGGGAGGCGGCGGCGCGCCACGCGAGCCGCCGCGGCAACGACTCCGTGGGCAGGCTCCTCGAGGACCTGTTCGACACGTTCATCGAACACGGGCTGGTGGGGTTCCCCGCGCTGCTCGTGTCGATCCGGCTGGTCCCCCGGGACGGCTCCGTGCCGCTCGTGCTCGGCTACTTCGCGTTCCTCCTCGGCCTCGCGCTCGTCCGGCACGACCGCCTCCACCGGCGCGACGACCGCTTCGCGCGGTGGCCGCGGGGACTCGCGCGGGGCCTGTGGGTCCGGGTGCTGTACTACAACGGCGTCGTGCTCGGGGTGACCGGCCTCGCGATCGGTAGCTGGGCCCTCGACGGGGTCGCGGCCGCCGCGGCGACGGTCCTGACGGTGTCGTTCGCGCTCGTCGCCGGGGTCGCGTTCCCGGACGCGTTCGCCGCGGCGCCCGTCGGGGGCCCGGACCCCGACCAGCGCTACCGGGACGTGTACGCGCTCCGGACCGACCGGCGCCGTCGCGAGCGGTAGCCCGGCGCCGCCTCCGGCCGGGCGACACGCGCACCTTTTTGCGCGCTCCCGCCGCCGCTCCTGCATGAGCGACACGGACACCGTCTCGGCGATCTTCGACCCGGACCTGTGGGAGCCGGTCGACGGCAGCGACGCGTTCGACGACATCACCTACCACCGCGCGGTCGACTCGCCGACCGTCCGCATCGCGTTCGACCGCCCCGGGAAACGCAACGCGTTCCGCCCCGGCACCGTCGACGAACTGTACGCCGCGCTCGACCACGCCCGCAAGCGGGCCGACATCGGCTGTGTCCTCCTCACGGGGAACGGCCCCTCCGAGAAGGACGGCGGCTGGGCGTTCTGCTCGGGCGGCGACCAGTCGGTGCGCGGCGAGTCGGGGTACGAGTACCGCGACGACGACGAGGCCGACGAGTCCGACGACGAGTTGGTCCGCGAGGCGAAGGCGGGCCGCCTCCACATCCTCGAAGTCCAGCGGCTCATCCGCTTCATGCCCAAGCCCGTCGTGGCCGTCGTGCCGGGGTGGGCGGTCGGCGGCGGCCACTCCCTGCACGTGGTCTGTGACCTCACGCTCGCGAGCGACGAGCACGCGAAGTTCCTCCAGACGGACCCCGACGTGGCGAGCTTCGACGGCGGGTTCGGCTCCGCGTACCTCGCGAAGCAGGTCGGCCAGAAGAAGGCGCGCGAGGTGTTCTTCCGCGGGAAGACGTACTCCGCCGCGGAGGCGGTGGACATGGGGATGGCGAACGAGGCGATCCCCCACGAGGAACTGGAGGACGTGGCGCTGGAGTGGGCCGACGAGATGACGAGCAAGTCGCCGACGGCGATGCGGATGCTGAAGTTCGCGTTCAACATGACCGACGACGGGATGGTCGGCCAGCAGGTGTTCGCCGGCGAGGCGACGCGGCTGGCGTACATGACGCCGGAGGCGCAGGAGGGGCGCGACGCGTTCCTCGAGGGGCGCGAGCAGGACTTCTCGCAGTTCCCCTGGCACTACTGAGCCGTCGCCGCGACGACCGGGAAGCCCACCCTTCTTGCCCCGCCCGCCCCACCTCCCGACAATGAGTACGGAGACGGGGCAGGCGGACATCTCCAGACGCGAGGCGTGGGTGATCGCCGCCCGCCCGCAGACGCTGCCGGCCGCGCTGGCGCCGGTGCTCGTCGGCACCGGACTGGCGGTCCGCGACGGCGTGTTCGCGCCGCTGCCCGCGCTGGTCGCGCTCGTCGGCGCGGCGCTGATCCAGATCGGCACGAACTTCGCGAACGACTACTACGACGCCGAGAAGGGCGCCGACACCGCGGACCGTCAGGGGTTCACCCGCGTCACCGCGGGCGGGCTCATCGAGCCGGCGGAGGTGAAACGCGCGATGTGGCTCACGTTCCTCGCGGCCGTCGTCGTCGGCGCGTACCTCGTCGCCGTCGCCGGCCTCCCCATCATGATCGTCGGCCTCGTCTCGGTGGCGATGGGCGTCGCCTACACGGGCGGCCCGTACCCGCTGGCGTACCACGGGCTCGGCGACGTGTTCGTGTTCGTCTTCTTCGGCCTCGTCGCCGTCACGGGCACCTACTACGTACAGGCCGCGGCCGAGGCGGGCGTCGCGTTCCTCACCCTCGTCCCCGGCCCGGAGCTGGTGCCGCCCGCGGCGCTGGTCGCCTCGCTTCCGATCGCCGCCGTCTCGACGAACATCCTCGTCGTCAACAACCTCCGGGACCGCGAGGAGGACGCCGAGACGGGCAAGAACACGCTCACGGTCCGCTTCGGCTACGGCTTCTCGCGGGCGCAGTTCGTCCTCCTCCTCGGGATGGCGTACACGGTCCCGGTCGTGTTCTGGCTGTCGACGGGCGACCTCACGACGCTGCTGCCGCTCGCGACGCTCCCGCTGGCCGTGCCGCTGACGCGGACGGTGCTGACCGAGACCGCGGGCGACGTGCTGAACCCCGCGCTGGAGCGGACCGGGAAGCTGCTCGCGGCGTTCGCCGCGCTGTTCGCGGTCGGGCTGGCGTTCTGATGTCGGGGTTCGGCCTCGACCCGGCCGACGCGCGGCTGCGGCTCGTCGAGCGCACGCTCCCGCTGCGCTCGCCCCTCGGCACCGCGACGGGGAGATCGACGAGCGCCGGGTGGCGATCGTCGCGCTGGAGGGGCGTTCGCCGACGGGCGCCCGTGCCGCGGCGTGGGCGAGGCCGCCCCGCTCCCGCCGTGGACGGAGCCGGCGGAGGCGTGTCTCGCCGCGCTCCGCGGGGCCCGCGCGGCCGTCGACCGGGACGAGCCGGTGGCGGTCGACGACCTCCCTCCGGCGGCCGCCCACGCGCTGTCGCTGGCGGTCGCCGACGCGACGGCGCGCCGCGACGGCCGACCGCTGGCCGCCTCGCTGGCCGCCGAGGCGGGGCTCGACGCCCCGGCGACGGCGGTCCCGGTCAACGCGACCGTCGGCGACGGGAGCGTCGACGAGACGGTGGCGGCCGCCGAGGCCGCCGTCGCCGACGGGTTCGACTGCCTGAAGTGCAAGGTCGGCGCCCGCGGCGTCGCCGAGGACGTCGACCGCCTCCGGGCCGTCCGCGACGCGGTCGGCGACGCCGTCGGGCTCCGGGCGGACGCGAACGGCGCGTGGCGTCGCGAGGAGGCCGAACGCGCCGTCGACGCGCTCGGCGGCGTCGCGTTGGAGTACCTCGAACAGCCGGTCGCCGCCGGCGACCACGGGGCGCTCCGCGCGCTCCGCGGTCGCGGCGTCCCCATCGCCGTCGACGAGGCGGTGAACGCCCCGAGCGGGGCGGAGGGGTGGCCCGACCCGGTCGAGGACACGCGGACGTGGCCGTCCTCAAGCCGATGGCGCAGGGCGGGCCGGGGGCGACCGTCGCCGCGGCGCGCCGCCTCGCCGACCGCGGCGTCGACACGGTCGTCACCACGACGATCGACGCCGCCGTCGCACGCGCCGCCGCCGTCCACGTCGCCGCCGCGGTCCCCGGCGGGGGCGACCGCGCACACGGCCTCGCGACCGGCGGGCTGTTGGCGCGGGGCGTCGTCGACGACGACCCCGCGCCGGTCGCCGACGGACGGATCGCCGTTCCGGCGGGACCGGGCGTCGCGGGCGAGGCGTTCGACGGCGTGGTGTGAGCCGCCCGCGGCGGGCTACGCCGACTCCTCGGCCACCTCGACGACGCCGACCATGCCGAGGTTCCGGTGGGGCGTGCAGTAGTACTTCGTGACGCCGGGCTCCCGGAACTCGTGGGAGAACGTCTGACCCTCGGAGGCGTAGTAGTTGCTCTCGAACCCGCCGTCCTCGGCGACGACGTTGTGGCGGCTCCCCATCCCGGTCCACTCCCAGACGACGGTCGTGCCGGGCGAGACGCGGACGGCGACGGGGTCGAACGCGAAGCCGTCGCCCGTGCCGACGGCGACGGTCACCTCGGCGTTCCCGGTGCGGTCGACGGCCTCGCCGTCGAAGCCGGCGGCGTCCGCGAGGTAGCCGTTGTACGGCCCCGAGTCGGTCTCGGCGCCCCCGCCGGAGCAGCCGGCCAGCGCCGCGACGCCGCCCGCCCCGACGGCCGCGAGGAGGCGTCTGCGTGTCGGGCGTGCGGGACCGGCGTCGGGCGTCCGGTCGGTCGGATCGCTCATACCCTCCTGGAGGGGCGCGCGGGCTTTGACCCCACCGGCTCCGGCCCGGGGGCGCCCGCGGAGCGTTCGGGAGACGGCGGCGACCTACGTGAACGTCCGGGAAAGACTTTAGCCGCGACCGTCCTTCCGGTGTGGTGGCATGACAAACCTCGTCACGCACGTCGGTTCGACCGTCGAGGACCACCCCGGCGAGACCGCCGTCTCGTTCAAGGGGACCGACATCGCCTACCGGGAGCTGTGGGGGCAGACGGGCGCGTTCGCGTCCGGGCTGGCCGACGCCGGCGTCGAGGCCGGCGGCCGCGTCGGCATCTACCTGCCGAACCTCCCGCAGTTCGTGGTCGGGTTCCACGGCACGCTGCGCGCGGGCGGGGTCGTCGTTCCCATGAACCCGCAGTACAAGGCCCGGGAGATCGAACACATGCTCTCCGACTCCGGCGCGGAGGTCGTCGTCACGCTTCCGGACCTCGCCGGACACGTCGCGGAGGTACGCGACGAGACGGACGTCCACACGGTCGTGACGGTCGGCGAGGCCGTCGAGGGCACCGTCTCCTTCGAGGAGTTCTGCGGCGCCCCGGAGTTCGACACCGTCGCCCGCGCGGACGACGACATCGCCTGCCAGCCGTACACTTCCGGCACCACGGGCACCCCGAAGGGCGTCCTCCTCACCCACGACAACCTCGCGTCGAACGCCGAGATGTCGGCGTCGCTCGTCCCGGGCGGCATCTCGACGGACGACCGCCAGCTGGGCGTGCTCCCGCTGTTCCACATCTACGGCATGACCGTCGTGATGAACGCGACGCTGTTCGACGGCGGCGCCTACTACCCCCCTGCCCGCGTGGGACGCCCAGCAGGCGTTCGACCTCATCGAGTCGGCGGAGTTGACGATGATGCACGGGGTGCCCGCGATGTACAACGACATGATCAACCAGCCCGACGCCGCCGAGCGCGACCTCTCCAGCCTCCGGCTGTGTGGCGTCGGCGGGTCGGGCATCCCCGTCGAGGTGTTGCGCCGCTTCGAGGAGCTGTTCGACGCGAAGATCTACGAGGGGTACGGGCTCACCGAGACCAGCCCGGTCACTCACTTCAACACACCCGGGAAGGGCCGCCGGGTCGGCTCCATCGGCAAGACGCTGCCGGGCGTCTCCGCGATGATCGTCGACCACGACTTCGAGCAGGTGCCGCCGGTCGACGAGGGGCCCGTCGACGAGGAGGACGTCGACCTCGACGACATCACCGGCGAGGTCGTCGTCAGCGGGCCGAACGTGATGCAGGGGTACCACGACCGCCCGGACGCCAACGAGGAGGTGTTCACCGAGTGGGACGGGAAGCGCTGGTTCCACACCGGCGACATCGGCTACCACGACGCGGACGGCTACTTCTACATCGTCGACCGCGAGAAGCACATGATCAACACCGCGGGGTACAACGTCTACCCGCGCGAGGTCGAGGAGTTGTTGTTCGAGCACGAGGCGGTCGCCGACGCGGCCGTCGTCGGCATCCCCGACGACCGGCGCGGGGAGACGGTGAAGGCGTTCGTCGTCCCCAAGCCGGGGACGGACGTGACGCCCGAGGCGATCAAGCAGTTCTGCCTCGACAACCTCGCGGAGTACAAACACCCCCGCGAGGTGGAGTTCGTCGAGGAACTGCCGCGGACGACGACCGGGAAGGTCCAGAAGTTCGAACTGCGCGGCGAGTAGGCGGTCCCGCCGGCCGAGCCGCACCAGCCACCCCCGACGCGCCCGCCGCGGCGAAGTGACGGGGAAACGGCCATAACCCGGGGCCACGACGCCCCGGTATGGCAGACGTCACCGAGTTCTCCGACGGTATCGTGCGGCTCGAACGCGACGACGACGGGGTCGCGACCGTCCGCCTGAACGACCCCGACAAGCGCAACGCCCTGTCGGTCGCGATGACCGACGGCATCGAGGCCGCCCTCGACGCCATCGAGGGCGGCGACACCCGCTGTGTCGTCGTCGAGGGCGCCGGCCCGGCGTTCTGCGCGGGCGGTGACATCTCCTCGATGCTGGAGCGACAGGCCTCCGACGCGCCCGTCGACCACGCCGTCCGCCACGTCATCCAGGACATCGGCCGCTGTGTGAAGCGGCTGTACGAGTGCGAGTTCCCGACCGTCGCGACGGTCGACGGCGCGGCGTTCGGCGCGGGCGCGAACCTCGCCATCGCCTGCGACGTGACCGCGCTCCACGAGGACGCCCAGATCGGCTTCGGCTTCCGCGAGGTCGGCCTCGCGGTCGACTCGGGCACCTCCTACCTCCTCCCGAAGCTCGTCGGCGAGAACGTCGCCAAGGAACTCGTCTACACGGGCGAACTCCTGAGCGCCGAGCGCGCGGCGGAGTTGGGCGTCGTCAACCACGCGGTGCCGGACGACCAGTTCGACGCGAAGGTCTCGATGCTGGTCGACCGCATCGCGTCGGGGCCGACCGTCGCCTTGCGCACCTCGAAGCGGCTCCTCCGCTCGGAGTTCGCGACGCTCGGGGAGGCGATCGAACACGAGGCCGGCGCGCAGGCGGCCGTCTTGGAGTCCGAGGACCACGCCGAGGGCGTCGACGCGTTCACCGACAAGCGCCAGCCGGAGTTCGACGGCCGGTAGCTCGGTCGGTCGGCGGCGGCGCGCCCGGTGTGGCCCGTCGTTCGCCCGGCCTGGGCGAGGCCGCACTGGTGACAAGCGAAACGTAGAAAGGGGAACCCGAGAACCGTGCTTGCATGACCGAGTACACGGTGGAGTTCGTCGGCACCGGCGAGACGATCGAGGTGTCCGACAAGCAGACCATCCTGAACGCCTGCATCGAGGAGGGGATCGCACAGGAGTACTCCTGTCGCGTCGGGATGTGTCTGGCCTGTACCGCCGAGATCGTCGAGGGGGAGGTCGCGCAGGACGCCGCCGTCGCCCGCGCGCTCACCGAGGAGGAAGCGGAGACGTACGCGCTGACGTGCATGGCGCGCGCGCAGTCGGACCTGAAGCTCGACCGCGGGAAGTACCCGCCGAGCATCGAACAGGACGCCGCCGCGGCCGACGCCGCCGCGGCGGACGACGACTGACGGGTGACGGGCGTCTGACGAGCGGACGCGACGCCGGAACTGGTTTCACGGTGGCTACGAACGGGAGGACGTGAATCGAACCCGGGCGGCGCGCCTGAGTCCCGCCCTGCTGGCGGCGTCGATCCTCTGTCTGGCGGTCCTCCACGTCCGGCTCGACCGCGACGACGTGTTCGTCGAGGCGGCCGAGGCGTCGATCCTGCTGGTGTTCGCGCTCGCGCTCGTGTTCGTCACGTGGCGCACCGTCCGGGAGTCGTTCGACGCCGAGCGGGTGTGGCGGATCGTCGCGACGGGGCTACTCACGGGGGTGGTCGTCGGCTCGCTGTCGGCGCTGTACCTCGGCGCGCGCCGGGTGACGAACGAGCCCATCACCGAGGCGTGGTTCATCGTCTCGATCGGGTGGAGCCTGGGGGCCAGCGCGGGGTCGCTGGTGGGCTACTACGTGCAGCGCGTCCACGACGAGCGTGCCGCACAGGTCCGGGTCGCGGGACGGTTGACCGTCCTCCAGCGGGTGCTCCGGCACAACATCCGCAACGAGGTGACGATCGTCCGCGGCATCGCGGAGGGGGCGATGGCGGCGACCGACGACGAGACCGTCGAGCGCGACCTCGAACGGCTCAGCGAGCACGTCGACCGGGTGTACGGGCTCTCCGAGAAGGCACAGACGCTCGCGAACCTCTGGAACGACACGGGCGTCGTCGACACGGACCTCGGGGCGGTGGCGCGCGAGGAGGTGTCGTGGTTCCGGGAGACGTACCCGGAGGCGACGGTGACGGTGTCGACCGACGACGACGCGTGGGCGAAAGCGCACCGCGACGCCGCCGCCGCCGTCCACGAGACGCTCGAGAACGTCGCCGTCCACAACGACCCGGCCACGGTGTCGGTCGCGGTGCGCGTCGAGCGCGTCGGGGACTGGGTCGCCGTCGAGGTCGTCGACGACGGGTCGAGCGTCCCCGAGGAGGAGCTCGCGGCGATCCGCGCGACCCGGGAGCTCCCGCTCCAGCACGTCACCGGGCTCGGCCTGTGGGTGATCTACTGGATCGTCGAACTGTCCGACGGCGAACTGGAGATGGACAACCGCGAGCCGTCCGGCGTCAGCGTGCGGATGCGGTTCCCGGCCGCCCCCGACGCCCGGAGCGACCCCACGCCGGCGGACGCCGAGTCGGCGTGAGCCGGTAGCGCCCGGGGCCGTGGGGGTCGCCGTGGCCCCGGCGACGGCGACGCCGTGATCCGTGAGCCGGCGCGCGCGAGGGCGTGAGACCGGCGCCGCGGCCGGATCAGTTCACCGCACAGTTGTTGGGCCCGAGCTCCGCCTCGAACGCCTCGTCGTCGGTCATCGACGCGCGCCCGAGGTTCGTCGCCACGATCCGCTCGTGGTTGGCGGGCCGCGGCGGCAGCGAGGAGGCGACGCGCTCGACGAACGCCTCGCGGTCGAGCCCGAGCACGTCGAGGTCGCGCACCGCGGCCAGCGGCGCGGCGTAGCCGTCGCCCCGGGCGTCCGCGAGGTCGGCGAAGTGGCCCGGCGCGACGAGCGTGTCCTCCGGGAGCGCGAGCAGGCGGTCGTGGAGGGAGTCGTACCCCCGTTCGGCGAGGTCGCGCGCCCCCGCGTCGCCCGCCTCCAAGTCGGGGCGGCCGACGCTCCGGAGGAACAGCGCGTCGCCCGTGAACAGGACGTCGCCCGCGTCCGGGTCGTCGCGGTGGAGCCGCAGACACGTCAGCTCGCTCGTGTGGCCCGGCGCGTGGACCGCCGAGACGGCGGCGTCGCCGACGCGGAGCGTGTCGCCGTCCGCGAGGAGGCGGGGTTCGAACGCGAGGCCGCGCTCGGTCGCGCCCGCCGGGAGCACCGCCTCGGCGTCGCCGTCGGTCGCCTCGCGTACGGCGCGGATCCCGCTGACGTGGTCGGCGTGGACGTGCGTGTCGACGGCGTAGCGGAGGGTCGCACCGTACTCGGCGGCGTCGGCGACGTAGCGGTCGGCGAACGCCCGGAGCGGGTCGACGACGAGCGCCTCGCGGTCGTCGCCGCGGCCCGCGACGACGAGGTGCGCGAGGCACCCGGAGGACGGGCGCTGGTACTGGACCACCGTGAGGTCGCCGCGCCGGACGAGCGGCTCGGCGAGGTACGTCTCGGCCCACGCGTCCATGCCGCCCGCGAGGTTCACCGCGTCGACGCCGGCGTCGGCCAGCCGGGTCGCCACGTCGGCGCTGGCCGCGCCGCGCCCGCAGACGACGACGATCGGCTCGGGGAGGTCGTCCGGGAGCGGGGCCGTCGGCTCGCCGCGCGCGCCGGCGGCGACGAACTGGACGTGGGCGACCTGCCGGGCGACGACGCCGCGGCCGTCGACGTGCCACGCCTCGAACTCGGGGCGGTCGCGCACGTCGAGGACGGAGACGTGCCCGCCGTCGCGCAGCAGTCGCGCGAGCGTCTCGGGGGCGACCTCGCCGCCGGGGTCGCCGCCGAGGCCGCCCGCCGCGGCGTCGGCCGGGGGCCGCGACCGGGGTCGTGGTCGGTCACGGCCGCCTCACTCCCGCGGCTCGAACGCGTGGCGGACGACCTCGCTGTCGTCGTCCCACTCGAAGGAGTCGTGGACGCGTTCGAGCCGCCGTTTGTACGCCGCGAGGTCCTCGGAGCCCTCCGCGCGGGCGTCCTCGTCGGTGAGGTCGCCCAGCGTGCGACGGTCGATCGCCGTCACCTCGAACGTCGTGCCGTCGATCTCGAAGGTGTCGCCCTCCTCGGCGTAGGCGTGCCCGCGGTGGAGTTGGGTGAGCCGTCCCTCGATCGCCTGCTGTCGGACGTGCTCGTTCGGCAGGATCTCGCCGGCGTCGATCTGTGCCATACGCGTTCGGTGGTGTCGCTCGGGGGAAACGTTAACGCCGCCCTCGTCGACCGATCGGACATGGACGGCGAGACGTTCCGCGAGGCGGTGGCGGGCGCGAAGGCGACCGAGTTGGACCGCCTCGGCTCGAACAAGCTCCTGATCGCGCTCACCGACGCGACGCTGGAGCCGACGGCGGTGTTGACCGCGGCGGCCGACTCCGAGCACGCCGCCCACACGACGTTCGCCGGGTGGGCCGACGACGAGACGGACGACGCGGCCCGCGAGCTGTTCGCGTGGCTGGCCGACCGCGAGCGCGACCACCGCGAGCGCGTGCTCGACTCGCTGGCGGCGCTGGACGGCGACCACGACCCCGCCGACGGCGGCGCGATGCACACGTACCTCCGGGCCCGCGAGGACGCCGTCGAGCGCGTCGCCGCCGGGACCGTCGGGCGTGGCCTCGTCAGCGACCGCACCCACCTCCAGATCGTCTCGTTCTTCGTCAACGAGGGGGACGAGCGGCGGGCGGACCTCTTTCGCGACCTCCGCGCGGAGACCGAGGCGGAGCTCGACCGGGGGGTCGCGCTCCTCGACGACCTGTGTGCCGACGAGGACGACTGGGAGCGCGCGCGGATGGTCGCCGAGTACGTGGTGCAGATCGCGTACGACGACTACGCCGACGCGCTGGCTGGGATGGGGATCGACGTGAAGCCGGTGTGTTGAACGCGTCCGTGGCCGCCGTGTGACCACGTGATCGATAGCGGTCTGCGGCCGCGACCGCGACGATCCGGATCCGAGGTGACCACCGTGCGACCGCTCGCGCGGCTCCGATCGGTCGTGACCCGTCGCCGTGAACCCGTCCCTCGTCGCGCGCCCCGCACGGTCCCGCGACCGGGGAGCCGCGACCGATGGCCCGTTACGAATCTCGAAACCGCGGCGACACCGGACAGCATCACCGTGCAAAACCGCAGGCAAGCGGCGGGATCGTCGAGCCGAGCGATTGAAGGGACGCGCCGACGCCGTATCGATCGATGCGACACGACCACCTCCTCTCGGCGGGCCAGCTCACCCGGGAGGACATCGAGGCCGTGCTGGACCGAGCGGCCGAACTCGACGCCGACCCGGACGCCGCCGCCGGCCGCTACGACGACACCCTGCTGGCGCTGTGCTTCTTCGAGCCGAGCACGCGCACCAAGATGTCGTTCGACACCGCGATGAAGCGCCTCGGCGGCGACACCGTCGACATGGGGACGGTGGAGTCGTCGTCGGTGAAGAAGGGGGAGTCGCTGGCCGACACCGTCCGCGTCATCGAGGGGTACGCCGACGGCATCGTCCTCCGCCACCCCAGCGAGGGGGCGGCCAAGCTCGCCTCCCAGTTCGTCGACGTGCCGGTCGTCAACGCCGGCGACGGCGCCGGGCAACACCCGAGTCAGACCCTGCTCGACCTGTACACGATGCGCGAGCGCGCCGGGCTCGACGACCTGACGGTCGGGATCATGGGCGACCTGAAGTACGGGCGGACGGTCCACTCGCTCGCGTCGGCGCTCACCGAGTTCGACGCCCGGATGCACTTCGTCAGCCCGGAGTCGCTGCGGCTCCCCCGGAGCGTCCAGTTCGACCTCCACGACGCCGGCGCCCGGCTCCGCGAACACACCGACCTCGACGAGGTGCTCCCGGAGCTGGACGTGCTGTACGTCACGCGCATCCAGCGCGAGCGCTTCCCCGACGAGAACGAGTACCAGAAGGTCGCGGGCCAGTACCGCATCGACGCCGAGACCCTCGAAGCCGCCCGCGACGACCTCACCGTGATGCACCCGCTGCCGCGCGTCGACGAGATCGCGCCCGACGTCGACGACAGCGAGTACGCCGCCTACTTCGCGCAGGCCCACAACGGCGTCCCGGTGCGGATGGCGCTGCTCGACGGACTGCTCGCCGGGGACGGCGCCGCCGACGACCCGGTCGCGACCGACGGGGGTGGCCGATGAGCGAGCCGGAACGCGAACTGCGCGTCTCGAAGATCCGCGACGGCACCGTCATCGACCACATCACCGGCGGGCAGGCGCTGAACGTGCTCGCGATCCTCGGCATCGACGGCGACGAGGGCGTCGGCGTCTCCATCGGGATGAACGTCCCCTCGGACAAACTGGGGACGAAGGACGTGGTGAAGGTGGAGGACCGCGAACTGAGCCAGGGCGAGGTCGACGTGCTGTCGCTGCTCGCGCCGGAGGCGACGGTCAACATCGTGCGCGAGTTCGAGGTGGTCGACAAGAAGCGCGTCGAGCGTCCCGAGCGCGTCGTCGGCCTGCTCACCTGCCCGAACCACAACTGCATCACGAACGCCGACGAGCCCGTCGAGTCCGCGTTCGGGGTCGTCGACGACGGCGTCCGCTGTGAGTTCTGCGGCGAGATCGTCCGCGAGGACATCGGCGACCACCTCGCGGTCCACTGACCGACCGGGTCGAGTATCGGTTCCGATACCCGGGGCGCTTCCGTTAAATCCCGACGGGGATCTCACCCGCATAGCGCCGAAGCAGATCAACCCATGTTCGAATTCATCACGGACGAGGAAGAGCGCGGGCAGGTCGGTATCGGGACGCTCATCGTGTTCATCGCGATGGTGCTGGTGGCGGCGATCGCCGCCGGCGTCCTGATCAACACCGCGGGCTTCCTCCAGAGCAAGTCGCAAGAGACCGGCCAACAGAGCAGTAAACAGGTCAGCAACCGCCTCCAAGAGGTCGTCACGACCGGGTCGGTCAACACCAACAGCAGCGACAGCATCCCGGACGACACGATCGAGCAGGTGAACGTGACGGTGACGCAGGCGCCGGGCGCCGGCGAGATCGACCTCTCGAACGCGACGATCAACTGGATCGGCCCGCAGGGGACCGAGACGCTGACGCACAACAGCTCCGGCGAGGCCGGCTGGCAGTTCAACACGACCGCGGTGAAGAACACGGACGACTCCGACACCGTGCTCAACGACGCGGACGACCGCTTCAACATCGAGTTCGACCTCACGCTGAGCGACTCGCCGGCGGCGCTGGGCGAGGGCGAGGAGGTCACGATCAAGATCAACACGATGTCGGGCGCGACCACGAGCATCCGCTTCACGACCCCCGAGTCGCTCGGGCAGAAGGAAGCCGTCGAGCTGTAGGCGCGTTCCCCCCTCTCTCGGTTCCGTTTTCGCGACCGTCACGACCGGCCGGCGAGCGGCGGCGACCCGCGGCGCTTCGGAAACGTCTATTCGCCTCCGGCGTACACACACACGGTCGTGACCGCGTTCGACGCCGCCGACGACGACGACCGTCGCGAGGAGCCGTCGCGAGCCTCCGACCCGCTCGCGCCAGACAGCGACCCGGCGGACCTGCTCGACACGATGCTGCGAGCGGGCGTGCTGACGGCGGGCGAGGACGGCGACGCGTTGTACCTCACCGACGCGTTCGAGGCGGCCTGGACCGACGAGATGGAGCGCCTCCGGGCGCTCGAGCCCGAGGAACTGATCGAGGTGACCGCGCGGGCGGTCCCGTTCGAGGCCGAGGGCGAACGCGCCTACGGCGGGATCCGGGTCGAGGGCGAGGCGGGCGTCGCCTGGCTCCGACCCGCGGACGCCATCGCCGACGTGGCCGCCGTGCTCGCGATGGAGTCGTTCGACGTGCCCGCGGTCGCCCGCGCGCCGGCCGCGACGCCGCTGCGACTGTTCACGCCGGAGTGCCCCGTCTGCGGCGACGACCTCGTCGAACGGCCGTCCGCGGACGGGTACGCCGACGAGATCCCCGGCCGGGACTCCCCGCGGGTCGTGCTGGGCTGTGCCGACTGCGGCGCCGAGGTCCACCGCCACTCCGCCCCGGTCGACGCCGGGGGGACGGACGCCGAATGAGGCGGACCTTCGTCCTCCGTCGGTGTCGGCAACGGCTATGCGGCTCCGGCCGCCACTCCCGGGCGTGAGCGTGCTCGACAGGCTCCGCAGACCGGAGTACACCGGCGCCGACCGGTGTTGGCCCTGCACCGCCGTCAACGCCGCCGCGGTCGCCCTCGCGGGCGCGGCCGTGGCAGTCGTCTCGATCCCCGCGGCGCTGCTCGTGCTCGCGGCGGGCGCGGCGCTGATCGCCGTCCGCGGCTACGTCGTCCCCGGAACCCCCGCGTTCGCGCCGCGGCTGGTGCGCGCCGCCGGGCTGGCGCCGTACTTCGCCCACGTCGGCGCCGACGACGCCGGCGGCTCCCCGGACCGGGAGTCCGACGACCTCGCGGTCGGGGACCACGACCCGGCGGAGCTGCTCGGCGCGATGCTGGAGGCCGGGGTGGTGACCGAGGGGAGCGACGGCGACCTCCACCTGACGGACGGGTTCGAGACGGCGTGGACCGACGAGATGGAGCGACTCCGGGCGCTCGACGACGACGCGCTGGCGGCCGCGACCGCCGACGCCGTCCCCTTCGAGGCGGAGGGGTCGACGCGGTTCGACGGGGTCGCCGTCGAGGGGGACGCCGGGGCGGTGTGGCTCCGCCCCGTCCACGCCGTCGCCGACGTGGCGGCGGTCCGCGCGATGGAGCGCGTCGGGGTGGCCGAACCGGTCCGCGCGCCCGCGGCGTCGCCGTTGCGGCTGTTCCTCCCGGCGTGCCCGGCGTGTGGCGGGTCGCTCGCGGAGACGACCGTCGCGGACGGCTGCTGCGGCGGGACGATGAACCCCGGCGAGACGCCGACCCGCCGGGTGGTGGCGTGCGAGGACTGCGGCGCGGCGGTCCGCGACCTTGGCGCGGTCGGCGTCGACGAGGAGCGGCCGACCGACTGAGGCCGCCCGGCCGCGCCGTCGGGGCGCCCGCCGCCCTCGCGACCCGCCCTCGATCCCGCCGCCGGGGGCGGAAACGATTAGTGCCCGCCGCCAGAAGGGCGGGGTATGTCCGGAAAGTCCAAGCTCGTCGTGTTGTTCGGTGTCGTCGTCCTCCTGTACGTGCTGTTCAGCTCAGACACCGAACCCGTCGAGGTCGAAGTCGAGACCGAGGAGTAACCGAATCCGTCCGCGCCGGTGCGTCGCCGGCGCCCCGCGACCGGTTTTCCGAAACACGTACCCTCCCGAGCGGCCAAGTCGCGGTATGACCGAGTACGGCGTCGTCACCCGCAACGCCGAGGAGGTTGAGTGGCCCGAGTTCGACCGCGGGTTCTACGAGGTGAAGGACGTGACCGGTCGGTCGGCCGAGCCGCTCGCGACCGCCGTGAACATGGTGTCGTGTTTCGGCGACAACGCCGCCGCCGAGGCGACGCCCGACCTCGTCCCGGTCGACGAGGCGGGGCGGCCGGCCACCCGCGACCGCACGTACTTCGACTGGGCGTACATCTGTCCCACCCACGAGGAGTACCGCCGCGGCCTCCTCGAGATCGTCGCGGACTGCGCGGCCGTCAACGACGACGTCCGCCTCGACGACGTGGGGTTCCCCCGGCAGGGGTTCTGTCACTGCGACCGGTGCGAGCGGCGGTTCGCGGACAGCGAGTTCGACGACTGGGAGGCGTGGCGCGCGTCGGTGATCACCGAGTTCGTCGCCGCGGCGACCGACCGGATCCCCGGGCGGGTGTACCTCACGCTCTACCCCGACCCGTACCCGGGCCACCTGTACGAGCGGGCGGGGCTGGACCTGGAGGCGCTGGCCGAGTACGTCGACGAGTTCGTCGTCCCGCTGTACGACACCCACTACGGGACGACGTACTGGCTGGAGACGATCGCGAAGGGGTTCGAGAGCCGGCTGGCCGACCTGGACGTCGAGTTCTCCGTCGAACTGTACGCCGTGAACGTCGACATCGACGACCTGAACCACGCCGCGGAGGTCGCGGCGGCGTACGGGAGGGACGTGTTCTTCGGGTACGACGCGAGCCAGGCGGTGGCGGCGCTGCGGCGGCTGAAGGCGGACGCGCGCGAGGGGAAGGAGTACGGAGCCGGCGGGTCCGACGGGCCATAACGGGACGGACTCGGCCGGCCGCCGGGCTCGGGGCCGTCGTCGTGCTCCTCGGCTCGTCGTGACGACCGGCCGTCTCGCGTCCGCGCCCGTCGTCGCCGGCGACGACGACGCGGCGCGGACCCGGGGAGGGGCCGTCGGTCCTCGGTCCCGCGGAGGGACGGCTACGCGCCGGGGTCGCTCGCGGCGACGCGGCCGTCGCCGCGAACCGTCACGTCGTGGCCGTGGTACCGAAAGCTGATCGTCGAGTCGGAGGTCGCGACGCGCAGCACCGCCCCCAGCGCGTCGGGGTCGACGACGCCGACGAGCGGGGACAGCGCCAGCGGTTCGGTCCCCGACGCCCGCGCGACCGCCTCCACGACGGCGTCGACGACGGTGTCCGGGTCCGCGGGGTCACAGCGTACTACCTCGCCGGCGTGTGCCGGGGGGCGTTCGGAGTCGCTCCCGTGTTCCATGCCCACCGTTCGGGACGATCACCGTTCAATGGGTACCCGAACCAGTCCGGTCGCGTCGCGCCCGGCGTCCGACGCCCGACGGCTCACGAGAGGGGGCCGTACGCGAACGCCCAGATGACCGCGATCCCCAGTAGCGTGATGAACCCCGCGACGCCGGCGAGGACGAGCAACATCCCGCCCGTCGCCTTCCGCTGCTCCTGATCGGCCATGGGAACCGCACGGGCCGGGGACACATAGACCCCGCGGCGGGCCGTTTTTGCCCGCGCGCCGCCGAGTGTGACCGTGTCGTCGTCCCGGTCGCCGCCGCCGTCGATGCTCCACCCGGAGGACCGCCCGGACCCCGCCGACGGGACGGGGCCGTGGACCGCCGCGCTGCTGGCGGGGACGCTCGCGTGGGTCGCGCTGGCGCTCGTCGAGTGGCGCTACCTCGCCCCCGGCACCTCGCCGTGGGCGCTCGTCCGCAGCGCGTACACGCTGGTCGTCGCCCCCGGCGTCGCGGCGGTGCTGCTCCACGACGCCCGCGTCCGCGACGCGACCGTCGGCGGCGTCGGCGCCGTCCGTTGGCTGTACGCACTCGTCGCGCTCGTGTTCCCGCCGGTGTCGGTCGGCTACCTCCTCCACCGACGACTCCGCGCCGCCTGAGCCCGCCGCCCGAGCCGGCCCGTCGACCGCCGGCCGCCCGCGTGCGTCGGGCCTGCACAATCATTACACACCGGCGCGTCCCCGAGGACATGATCGACGAGACGGTCCGACGGATCGAGGAGCTGCGGACGCAGAGCGCCTCGCTGGTCGCCGTCGACGCCGCCGAGGCGCTGCGCGACCTGCTCGACCGCGAGTTCCGCGGCGTCGAGGCGTTCGACCGCGCGCTGGAGCGCAACAGCCGCACGCTCAGGCAGGCGAACCGGTCGCACGCGCCGCTGTACACGAGCCAGCGGCGGATCCTCGAGGCGGTCGCCGACGCCGACCCCGCCACCGTCGACGAGGCGAAGGCGGTGCTTTCGGCCGCGATCGACGGGGTCGTCGAGCGCATCGAGGCGAGCAAGCGCGCGGCGGGCGAACACGCGGCGGCCCTGATCGAGGACGGCGACGTCCTGTTGACCCACGAGAACTCCTCGACGGTGGTGACGGCCCTCAGGCACGCCCTCGACGAGGGGACGGCGTTCGACCTGTACGTCACGGAGTCGCGGCCGCGGTTCCTCGGCCGGCGGACCGCCCGCCAGCTCGCCGGCAACGACCGCGTCGACGTGACGCTGATCGTCGACAGCGCCGCCGGGCACGTCCTCCGGGAGTGCGACCGCGTGCTCGTCGGGATGAACTGCCTCGTCGACGACCGCGTGTACAACCGCGTCGGGACGTACGGCATCGCCGTCGCGGCCGCCGACCGGGGCGTCCCCGTGACGGTCGTCGGCGCGTCCTCGAAGTTCGTCGGCGACGCGGGGTTCACCTTCGAGAACACCCACCGCCCCGAGTCGGAGGTGCTGCGGGAGCCCGCCGACGGCTTCGGCGCCGCCAACCCCGGCTACGACGCGACGCCGCTGCGGCTGGTCGACGCGGTGGTCACCGAGGACGGCGTGATGGGCGTGTGAGGCGGCGGCCCCCCGGACGGCGAGTACCGGCGGATCCACAGACGCTTTTCGGCTGACCCGCGTACGCCGTGCAATGACGCTCTACGACCGACTCTACCAGCTCTACGCGGAGTTCGACACGGAGACCCTCCGGGCGTACCGCGAGTTCGTCGACCTGTTCCCCCCGCTCGACTCCCGCGTCGCCCTCGACCGGTGGGACGAGGCCAACGGCGACCTCGCCGAACGGCGCGAGCGCATCGAGCGCGCGTTCGCCGGCCCCGACGGCGCGGCGCTGGCGGAGGTGGCCGCGATGGCCGACCGCGAGTCCGCCTTCACCGCGCTCGACCTCCACGGGAAGCACGGCCGCGCGCCGAACGCGCTCGTGCTCGACGTCGACGAGACGCTCCGCTCGGCGGGCGACACGGACAACGAGATCCCGCGCGAGACGCTCCACCTCCTCACGGAGTTCGCCGAGGAGCTGGGGGTGCCGCTGGTGATCTGTACGGGCCAGACGCTGGAGAACGTCAAGGGGTTCCTCATCCAGGGGCTGGGCAACGAGTTGGTCCACTCGGGGGACGTCTCCGTCGTGTACGAGGCCGGCGCGGGCGTGTTCACCCCCGGCAGCGGCGCCGACACGAAACGCCTGCTGTACGACGACCTCAACGACGACGTCCGGGGGGTCGTCGACCGCGTCCGCGACGGCGTGCTCCACGAGGCGCCCGAGCGCGTCCGCCGCGGCTGTCACCTCCAGGGCAACGAGTTCAACGTCACCCTCAAGCCCAACTACGAGACCGGCAGCGACGACGCCGAGGCCGTCATCGACGAGGCGATGGTCCACCTGCTCGACCTCGTCGGCGAGGCCGCCGGCGACCGCCTCGACCTCGCGGACGGCCCCGCGGCGGCCCGGGCGCACTACGCCGACGCCGACCCGGAGATCGCCGGCGCCGTCGAGCGCGCGGGCGCGACCGCCGACGGCGACGTGCCCGCGGCGGCCGCGGCGCTGTTCGACCGGCTGGAGGTGGCGCTGTACCGCGCCGACGCCGCGGAGTTGGCCGCGGCCGACCTCCACAAGGCCGCCGGCGTCGAGGCGTCGCTGGCGGTGTTGGGCGTCGACGACCCGTTCGTCTGCGTCATGGGCGACTCCAAGTCCGACCTCCGGGTGATGGAGTGGGCCGCCGACACCGACGCCGGCGTCGCGGCGGCGCCGGAGCACTCCTCGGCGTCGGTGCTGGACCACGTCCGGGCGACCGACGACCTCGTGTTCGCGCCCGGCGCGGCGGCGGACGTCCTCCGGACGATGTACGCGTGGCGCTGTCTGGCCGACCTCGACGGCGAGTAGTCGCGGCCGCGGGCCCGCCCCGGGAGGGTTTTCACCCTCCCACGCCGTGTCGTGGGTATGACAGGGGACGCGGGCGGCGACGACCGCCCGGACGGGGTCGCCGGGTGGCTCTCGCTGGCCGGGACGCCGTTCGACGACGTCGAGTTCTCCCGCCTGTGGTTCGTCGCGACGCTGACGTACGGCGTCGGCGACGTGGTGACGACGCTCGCGCTCATCGGCTACTCGGACACCGTGAACGAGGCGAACGCGCTGATCGCCGCCGCGGTCGGCGGCTTCGGCGAGGCCGGCCTGATCGCGGTGAAGCTGGCCGTGTTCGGCGTCTGTCTCGCCATCAGCCTCTCCAGCGCCCGCGCCGGCGACCGCGTCGGCTACTACCTCCCGCCGGTGGCGCTGTCGTTCGTCGGCGCGTTCACGACGGCGCTGAACCTCCGGCTGTTGATCGGGTGAGGTCGAGGCAGGCGGGGCCGCCGTTCCCCGTCCCCCGCTACCCGAGGCCGTCGCTCGTCAGTGTCAGCCGCAGGTCGAAGCCGACCGAGTCGGTCATGACGCCGTTGCCGGCGTCGAGCGGGACCCGCCACTCGACGACGACCGTCCGCGTGCGGTCGCTCCCCAGCGGCACCGACCCCAGCCCGTCGGCGACGGCGCCGTAGCGGACGAATCGGTCGGCGTCGCCGACGAGGTACGTCCGTCCTCCGTCGCCGTCGGCGACGGAGACGCGCAGTTCGAGCGCGTCGAGCAGTTCGACGCGTCCCGGGTCGTCGACGGGCGCCTCCGGTTCGGCGAGGCCGTTCTCGGCGGCCGTCCGGTTGGCGAACGCGAGGCGGAGCGTGCCGTCGGCGGCGCCGGCGTTGCGGACGCGGATCCGTCGCTCCGCGGTCGTCCCCGGCGCGACGTCGTCGACCGAGAGGCCGCGCGCGTCCCGCTCGTCGACCGCGAGGTCGACGGCGCCGGTGTTGGTCACGTCGAACGCGTAGGTGCGGACGCGCTGGGCCTGTCCGACCCGCTCGCCGTCGTCGAAGAACACCGCAGTCACCGCGACCGCGCCCGAGCGGGTGACGGCCGTCGCGTTGGTGGGGTTGTCCAGCGCCGAGGCGTTCGCGGCGTCGACGTAGGTGAACGACGTGTTCCCGACCGCGTCCGCGAGGTCGACGGCGTCCGCGTCGCCGACGGACACCGCCTCGCGGGCGAGTTCGCGCCACGTGCCGTCGGGCTGGCCGGCCCTGACGACGAACACGACCGCGTCGGCGTCGCCCGTCCACGACGCCCGTGCGTCCACGTCGCCGCCGACGGCGCCGACGGCGCCCGCGTCGTTCGACACGTCCGCCGGGGCCGAGACCGACAGCGAGAGCGCCGGGTCGGCGAACGGTCGCTCGGCGGGCGCGTCGTTCCGGTCGTCGTCCGCCTCCGAGTCGTCCGGGTCGCCGTCCCCGCCGCCGTCGTCCGTCGTCGCGGTCCCCGTCGTCGTCGTCGACGCGGTCGCCGTCGTCGACGGTGTCGAGGGTGGGGTGCCATCCTCGCCCCCGTCCCCGTCCGCGGTGCCCGTCGCGGGCGGCGTCACCGACACCGGCGGCGGTGTCGGGGTCGGTGTCGGGGTGGCGGTCGGCGTCGCCTCGGTCGCCGGTCCCCCGTCGCCGCCCTGCGTCAGTCCGAGCTCCGGCCCGAGCACGCCGAGGCCGGCGCCGCCGACGACGACGCCGCCGACGATGGCGACGAGCACCGTCTGTTTGGTCACCGTGAGGCCGCCGAGGAGGTCGCCGATCACGCGCCGTCACCCCCCGTCGTCGTGTTCGTCGCCGTGGCGTTGGGCGTGGGTGTCGCCGTCGCGTTCGGCTCGGGCGTCGCCGTGGCGTTGGGCGTGGGTGTCGCCGTCGCGTTCGGCTCGGGCGTCGCCGTGGCGTTGGGTTCTGGCGTCGCCGTGGCGTTCGGATCTGGCGTCGTTGTCGCGTTCGGCTCGGGTGTTGCTGTTGCGTTCGGCTCTGATGTCGCCGTCGCGTCGGGATCTGGCGTCGCCGTCGCGTTCGGCGGCGGAGTGGACGCGGTCCCCGAGGCCGACGTACCCGCGGCCGCGTCGGCGTGGGTCGCCTCGTCGGCCTCGACGACGACGCCGACGCGTTCGGTGTCCGAGAGGGCGGCGTCGGTGCCGCCGTCGGCGCCGAGACCGACGAACACGGCCGCCGCGAGGACGAGCGTGGCGGCGACGACCCGCCGGACCGGGACGTCGCCCATTCAGCCGTCACCTCCGTCGCCGTCGGCCGTCGCCTCCCGGTAGAGGTCGTACACCTCGCCGACCGCGAGCCCGACCGCCGGGAGGATGACGAACACCACGATGCCGAGGTCCGAGCCCGCGAACGAGACGACGTGCCCGATCAGGGGGATGTGGAACGCGACGACGCCGACCACGTTCGACGCGGCGACCGGCTGTGGGTCGGGATCCTCGTTGGCGTCGCCTTTGGTCCGGAACGACACGCCGCCGCCGTCGGAGCGCACCTCGATCACCCGGTGGGTGACGAGTTGGTCACCCCCGGGGCGCTCGTAGGTGATCACGTCGCCCGTCTCGATTCGGTCCGACGGCGCCTCGTCGACGACGACCACGTCGCCCGCGCGGATCTCCGGCGACATGCTGTCGGAGAGGACGACGTACGAGTGGCTCGCGCCGACGACCTGCGGCACCGCGAACACCACGAACGGCGCGAGCACGAGCACCAGCGCCACGGCGCCGACGGTCCGCGCGTTCGGTCGGCTCATCGGTCGCCACCTCGGGGCTGTCCGGTCCGTCCCTCGCGTGCTGGCTCCGTCATCTGTGGATCTCCGGTCGCAACTCGATCTCGACTGTCCCGCCGGCGACCGGCTCGGCGGGGTCCGCGTCGATCGACCACGCCACGTACAGCACCGCAGTCGAGCCCTGGGAGCCGCCGCTTTCCCCCGGAGCGAGCGTCCGGTCGCTCGTCGCCCGCGCCGGGACCGACAGGTCCCACGCCGGGTCCGCCCGGACGAGGGGGTCCGCCCCGGCCGCTGCCTCGTCGGCTGCGTAGCCGGCGTCGACCGACAGCGCCTTCGCGAGCGCGACGGACGCGCCGTCTCCCGAGGCGCCGTCGGTCGCGCAGGGGTTCGGGTTCGTCCACGTCCGGTCGTCGACCCCGACGGCGACGAGCTTCCCCCGGCTGCGCGTTAGTGTGGTCCGTCGCCGCCCGCCCGTCGCCGGCGTCGTCTCCGCCGCCTCGACCGTCCGCGTCTCGTCGACCGTCTCGCCGTTCCCCCGCCGTTCGTGCACGTCGAGCTCGACGGGGAACACCGCGTCGGCGGCGAACTCGACGACCGCCTTCCCGCAGCCCCGGAACGCGACGTCGGCGACCGGACCGCCCGACCGCTCGGCGTCCGCACCGGACCCGCCGCCGGGCGCGCTCGGGCGAACGTCGACGACCGTGAGGCCGAGCGTCCCCGCGACGGTCCCGTCGTTGGCCACCGGAACCGTCGCGACGCCGGCGTCCCCCGGCGCCGCGTCGTCGATCGCGAGCGTCGCCGTGCCGCCGTCGCCGACCCGGAGGTCGAGCGTCCCCGCGGTCACGCTTCCGGTCGTCCGCTCCGTGTCCGAGAGGAGCGCCCACGTGCCGATGCCGGAGGCGGCGCTGGCGGCGCCGAGCACGCCGAGGCTCGACAGCAGGCGGCGGCGGCCGATCGTTCCGGGGAGGTCGGGTACCATTCGTTCGTGTCCGTCGCTTGTCCGATACTTACGGGAGGTTCCTCATAGGTCTTCGTCCGAAGGACCCACCGGCGGAGTCGAACCGCCGCGAGGCGCCCGCGTGGGTCTGGTCGGTGGCCGCGGTGCGGATCAGTCGCCCGGTGTCTCCGCGACGAGCGGGACGAACGTCTCGGTGCCGTCGGCGAGGCTGACGTCGAACGTGACCCGGACCCGCTTGCCGGTCATCTCCTCTTTGTTCCCGCTCTCGTTGCGGAACGCGTAGAGGTTCACCGTCGCCGTGGTTCCGGGCGAGAGGACGGCCTCCTGCTGGGCCCCGGCGCTCCAGCCGTCGGAGCCGAGGTCGACCCAGCCGGGGACGTCGAACTCGCCGCTGCCGCCGTCGACCCAGCCGTCGGTGTCGCCGTCGGGTGTCTCGAGGTGGACGTCCGAGTTGTAGGTGTAGTCGTCGTAGTTCGTCCCGCCGGTCTCGTCGCTGACGAGGACCAGATCCGTGTCCGTCGGCTGGATGTGGACGTCGGTGACCGTCGCGGTCTGCCCGAACGGATTGGCGAGGTCGAACTCGACGCCCGCGTCGACCGCGTCCCCCGAGGGACCGACCGCGGTCGCGTCCACGGTGCGGGTCTCGGGGAGCGTGATCTGGTCGGGCTCCTGCGTGAGCGCGAACCCGGCTTCGATCTCGACGCTGTCGCTTTGGATCTCGTTGCCTGCGTTGTACACGCGGTAGTCCGTGACGAAGTCGACCGACTGTCCCGGCGACAGCCGGAGTTCGCCGAGGTCGTACGGCCCGAGGTCGACGTCCGACGCGAGCACGTACCCGTCGTCGCCGTTCACCGGCTCGTGACCGATCAGGTACTCGTCGGTCCCGTCGACCACGAGTTTGACCCGGAGTTCGAGGTTCTGTCCGAGTTCGCCCGTGTGCGACCCGCCGGAGTTCGACCCGAACGGGTCCGTCTCTTGGCTCGCGTCCGCCTCGGGGTCGTTGACGCCGTTCTCCGGGGTTCGGAACCCGGTGATCCCGAAGGTGAGATACCCGGGGAGCGTCCCGGCGTTTCGCAGCGTCGCCGAGTCGCTTCCCTCGCCCTCCGGGACGACGTTCGACACGTCGATGACGGCGTTCGAGCCGGTGCCGTTCACCGTCAGGTCGAGCGTGCCCGCCTGCACCGTGTTGTTCGCGCTGGTCTCCTCGTCGCTGAACAGCGCCACCGTGCCCGCACCCGCGGCTGCCGACGCCGCGCCCATCGTCACGAGGCCGCCGAGCACTCCGCGGCGGGAGAGCTCGAACGAGCTACCGGAGTCGTCGCGCATCGGTGGTCACCCGGTGGGGTTACTGCGAGTCCTCTTGGTTCAGAGTTGCAGTCACGTCGAACGTGGCCTCGTCGCCCTGCACCGCATTAGTGACATTCTTCGAGAGAGACCACTCAATTGCCAACTGATCGGGCTCGCTCTGGAACTCGTAATCCTCTAGTTCCGCGTCCAATACTTGCGAAAGTTTCCCACGAGCGATCTCTGTCCGGCCAGTTCCTGAGCTGTAGTCATCGTACATCGCAATGTCGACGTCAAGCATATCTGCGATATTCCGGTAGGTGTTCGACCCGTCGACACGAACGGTCGCGTAATTATCTGACGTCGCCAGTGCCCCGTTCTCGTCCTGCAGCCAATCGAACCCTGGCGTGACTGGAGCGACCACCCACCCATTGGTACCCTTCGGGCTGTTGTACGCAACATGGCCACCGAGCGAGAACTGATTACCCAGCCGAGATTCGTCGATATAGATCCGGGCGATCTTCAGGTCACCGTAATTCCCTCCGTAGAACCGGACGTCTTTGAATCCGACAGCGTCCGGAACGCCCGGCTTTCTGTCGGTAAAGTAACCTTGCTGAGTCGTTTCTTTGTAGAACCAACCACTATCGGTGTTTCCGCCGTCCGGCTGGTAGCCGATATGGAGGTCTGCGAGGCCTGAGTTATCCGTGTCAATCGCAACGGCAAAACTATCGAACGAACCGTCGTCGGGGAATGCCAGCCAGAGGTCTTCAAGATCGTTGTTCTCTCTGTACGGGACCCAGTCGTGGATCGTCCAGACGGGATATTCAAAGCCGACATCGTCGATAAGGTTTGTTCGGTTTCCTCCTGGACCCATCTCACCGAACCCGGTGGCAGCGAACAGGTTCTCGAATAGTCGGTAGTCCGGATCCTCGGCGTTCCCAGCCCCGATGTCCGCTGGATCGAGAGGCAACTCCGGATCAATGTCACCGGTCCGGTCGTTCGGCTGCGTTACCGATAGGTTGTCGATGGTCACGTCCAGTGTTCCGCCGATCGTCCCGGAGTTCTGCATACCGACGAGGTGAGTTCCCGAATATCCGGGAGCGATTCCCGAACCCTCGTTACCATCCGCGGACAGAGTAGCCGTTATATTGTCTTCGCCGTTTCCGTTCGCAAGATTCAGCGTACCGGCTTGGACTGAGTTACCGGAGACTCCTTCAGTGTCGCTGAAGAGCGCGAACGTCCCCGCGCCCGCCCCCGCGGACGCCACACCGATGGTACCGAGCGCACCGAGCACCCGGCGGCGATTCAGTTCGATCGTCGAGCCGCTGTTGTCGTCGTCGGACATGTTTGCACACCGCGCGGAACCACACCGCGCACACAACCGACAACGAACTGGGGGGTAGTATTCATGAGCCGCATACAGCGCTGTAGTGCCGGGGCTACGGCGCTGTATCGCGGGGATTATACCCTGTATCGGGGATCGTACACCCGGTATCGGGCCCCCTAAGGCCCCGGATCGGACGCGGGACGCCCGGAGCGACACCGCGGTCGACGGGGACACTCGCCGGGCGGGATCGACCGCGAAACGACCGGAAAACCGGGCGCGGAGCATGTTTCGGTTCGATTGACACTAAGATAACGACAATCGAACGGTAACCGAGGCCGAGCTTTAACTTATCCAACAACTGAGTAGTCGGTGATGTCAACCCACGTGGACGACACCGCGGGCGAGTTCGGACCGGAGGGACCGCCCGGCCCCGGCGACGACGGACCGGGCGATCTGGGCCGGACGGAGGTGTTCGAGCTCCTCGGCAACGACCGCCGTCGGTACGCGCTCCACCACCTGATGCGCGCCGAGAGCGCCGAGATCGGCGAACTCGCCGAGCACGTCGCGGCGTGGGAGAACGGGGTCGACGTGGCGGAGGTCGACTCGACGCAGCGACGCCGGGCGTACGTCGCGCTCCATCAGACGCACCTGCCGCGCCTCGACGAGGCCGGCGTGTTGCGGTACGAGTCGACTCGCGAGGAGATCGAGTTGACCGAGACCGGGGAGGACCTCCGGGTGTACATGGACGTCGTCCGCGGCAACGACATCCCGTGGAGCGAGTTCTACCTCGGGCTGTCGGCGTTCGCCGCGGCGCTGGTGACCGTGGCGTGGCTGGACTTCTACCCGTTCTCGATCGGCGGCGACGCCGCCTACGCGGCGCTGGTCGTCGCCCTGTTCGCCGCGACCAGCGTCGTCCACCTCGTGCGCTCGCGCCGGAACCGTCTCGGCGCCGGCGGCGACCCGCCGACGGCCCGCTGACCGGGGGCCACACGGAGGTCGCGCGTCCGTCCGGGAGCTTTTATCCGTCGGCGCTGGAAGGGGTGGTGTGTCCCGACGCCGCCCGTACGACGACACGAAGTCCATCCTCGCGGTGATCCTCGGCGTGCCGGGGCTCGCCGGCCTGGTGTACCTCATGCTCGTCGTCGTCAACGTCACGTGGCGCGACTACGGCCTCGCGGCGGGCGCGGCCGTGTTCGTCCTCGGGTTCGTCGGCCTCTCGTACGGCTCCTACCGCGCCGTGGAGCTGGTCCGCAGCGCCGGCGGCCGCTGACGCGAGCGCCCCCGCGCCGCGGCCGGCCGCCCCGGGACGGGCCGGACAGCCAACCTTTACACTAATGCGAGTAAACGGCTATCCATGAGCAGGAACTACGACTCGCTCCACGACCCGAACGCGGAGTACACGATGCGGGAGCTGTCGAGCGAGACGATGGGCGTCACCGCCGAGCGCGGCGGCGGCCGCGACGTCGAGATCACGGACGTGCAGTGCACGATGGTCGACGGGAACTTCCCGTGGACGCTCGTGCGCGTCTACACCGACGCGGGAGTCGTCGGCACCGGCGAGGCGTACTGGGGCGCCGGCGTCCCGGAGCTCATCGAGCGCATGAAGCCGATGATCGTCGGCGAGAACCCCCTCGACATCGACCGCCTGTACGAGCACCTCATCCAGAAGATGAGCGGCGAGGGCACCGTCGAGGGCGTCACCGTCACCGCGATCTCCGGCATCGAGATCGCGCTCCACGACCTCGCGGGCAAGATCCTCGAGGTGCCGGCGTACCAACTCCTCGGCGGCAAGTACCGCGACGAGATGCGCGTGTACTGCGACTGCCACACCGAGGAGGAAGCGGATCCGGAGGCCTGTGCCGACGAGGCCGAGCGCGTCGTCGAGGAACTGGGCTACGACGCGCTGAAGTTCGACCTCGACGTCCCCTCGGGCTTCGAGAAGGACCGCGCGAACCGCCACCTCCGGCCGGGCGAGATCCGCCACAAAGCCGAGATCGTCGAGGCGGTCACCGAGCGCGTGAAGGACCGCGCGGACGTCGCGTTCGACTGTCACTGGACCTTCTCGGGCGGCTCGGCCAAGCGGCTCGCGAACGCCATCGAGGAGTACGACGTGTGGTGGCTGGAGGACCCCGTCCCGCCGGAGAACCTCGAGGTGCAAGAGGAGGTCACCAAGTCGACGGTCACGCCGATCACGGTCGGCGAGAACCGCTACCGCGTCACCGAGGAGCGCCGCCTCATCGAGAACCAGGCGGTCGACATCATCGCGCCGGACATGCCGAAGGTCGGCGGGATGCGCGAGACCCGCAAGATCGCGGACGTCGCGAACCAGTACTACGTCCCCGTCGCGATGCACAACGTCTCCTCGCCGGTCGCGACGATGGCGAGCGCCCACGTCGGCGCCGCCATCCCGAACTCGCTGGCCGTCGAGTACCACTCCTACGAGCTGGGCTGGTGGGCGGACCTCGTCGAGGAGGACGTCATCGAGGACGGCTACATCACCGTCCCCGAGGAGCCCGGCATCGGCGTCACCCTCGACATGGACGTCGTCGCCGAGCACATGGTCGACGGCGAGACGCTGTTCGACGAGGCGTAACGTCGTCGCACGGACGAGCCGACGTCCCGGCTCGCCGGCTCGGTCGGGAGTGTAAGCCGACCGAACGCAGACTAACGCCGGCTTAGCGCCGGCCGTCGCCGGGAGGGCGCCCGCGTCCGGGGTGGGCCGACCGTACCGCCGGCCACGACGGCCGTCCGGTCCTCCGAGGCGGCGCCGACCCGGACCGGACCCCGTCGATCCCGCCGCCCTCCGTCGGTTCCCCGCTCGCGACCGTCGCGACGGTTCCGTGTAACGCGCCGCTACGCTCGCGGCCGCCGGCGGCGACGGTGGATAACAAGGACGGCCCCCGGCGTGGCCGTGGCCATGGTTCGACTCGATCACGCGACCGCGGTGGTGGTGGCGGTGACCCTGCTCGCGGTGGTCGCCCCCGTCGCCGGCGCGGTCGCTCCGTCCGGGCCCGGCCCGGGAGTCCGGGGCGGCGACGACCGCGACGACGAGCACCGCGACGACGGGCACCGCGACGACGGGTGCGGCGGCCGCGAGCGCGCTCGATCCCCCGACGCCGGGACCGTCGCGCCGGACCGACGCGGGGTTTTGACCGGTCGAACGGACCTCGGGGACGCCGACACGCGCGTCAACGCGACCGGTGACGGCGACCGGCTGGGCCGCGCGGTCGCCGGCGTCGGCGACGTGAACGGCGACGGCGAGGCGGACCTGCTGGTCGGCGCGCCGCGCAACGACTCCCGTGCCCGGAACGCCGGCGCGGTGTACCTGTTCTACGGGCCGGTCGACCGCGGCGAGGTGGACGCCGACGACGCGGACCTCGTGCTCTACGGGGTCGACACCGAGGACCGGGCGGGGGCCGCGCTCGCGGGCCGCGACGTCGACGGCGACGGGTACAGCGACCTCGTGATCGGCGCGCCCGGCGACGACGCCGGCGGCACCGACTCGGGGGCCGTCTACGTCGTGTACGGCGGCGAGTCGCTCTCGGGCGAGCGGCGGATCACGACGGCCGCCGGCGTCCGGCTCGCCGGCGCCGGCGCGGGCGACGAGGCCGGCGACGCCGTCGCCGTGGTGGGCGCCGGGCGCGACGACGACGCGGACGCCGGCGGCGGGGTCGCGGTCGGCGCGCCGGGCGCGAACACCTCCGCGGGCAACGCCTCGGGCGCGGTGTACGTCGTCGACCTGCGCGACGGGCCGACGGATCGGCGGTCGCTGGCCGACGCCGACGCGACGTTCCTCGGCGAGGACGACAACGACGTGGCCGGGGTCGCGGTGGCGGCCGTCGGCGACGTGGACGACGACGGGCGCGAGGAGCTGGCGGTGGGCGCGCCGGGCGCGGACGCGCGGCGGGCGAACGCCACGAACGACGGCGCGGTGTACGTCCTCTCGGACGTGTTCTCCGGGGCGAGCGGAGCCTCGACACGGCCGACGCGCGGGTGAACGGCGCGACCTCTCGCGACCGCGCCGGCGCCGCCGTCGCCGGCGGGGCCGACGTGAACGGCGACGGCGTCGACGACCTCGTGATCGGCGCCCCTTCGCCGACGCGACCGGCCGCAACGCCGGCGCCGCCTACGTCGTGTTCGGCGGCGAGATCGAGGACGGCAGCGTCGCGGACGCCGACCGCCGCCTGTACGGCGTCGCGGCGGGCGACCTCGCGGGCTTCTCGGTCGCCGTCGTCGGCGCGAGCGCGGCGACGCCGCGGACGTGCTCGTGGGTGCGCCGCGGCGCGACACGGTCGCCGGCAACGACTCCGGCGCCGCGTACCTGATCGACGGCGAGGTGCGACGGGGGTCGACCGTCCTCGACGACGCGGACGCGACGCTGCGCGGGGAGACGCCGCGCGACGAGGCCGGCACCGCCGTCGCCGACGCCGGCGACGTGAGCGGCGACGACGCCGCGGACGTGGCGGTCGGGGCACCGCGTGCGGCCGACGGCGGGATCGCCTACGTCCTGCGCGGCGACTGCGTCGACGACCCCGCGGAACGGGACGACGACCGCGACGAGGACCGGGACAAGGACCGTGACAAGGACCGCGACGACGACCGTGACAAGGACCGCGACGACGACGACGAGGACGACGACCTGACACGGGCGTCGATCGCGGTGACGTGTCGCGACGACGGCGGCCGGCTGGTCGTCACGAACCCCAACGACGAGCCGGTTCGCGTCGTCGTCACCGGCCCGGGAGGGTTCGAGCGACGCACGACCCTCGACGCCGAGGGCGGCGACGACGCCCTCCGGCTGTCGGCGCTCCCGGACGGCGACTACCGGGTCCGGACGCTGACCGCCGGGGAGGGCGACGGGGAGACGGTCGGCCGCGACACGCTCACCGTCGAGTGCGCGGACGACGGCGGCGAGACGCCGCCGCTGGGCTCGTCGGGACGAACACGACCTGCGCGGCCGCGGGGGGGACGCTGAACGTGACGAACCCCAACGACGTCCCCGTGGTGGCGGTCGTCGAGGGTCCGAACGACACCGTCGAGCGCGTGGCGCTCGATCCGGCCGGGGAGGCGAACGACAGCCGACGACTCGTCGGACTGGAGAACGGGAGCTACACCGTCCGCACGCTGACCGCCGACGGACGGGAGCGGGAAGTCGGCCGCGAGCGACTCGCCGTCGACTGCCCGGCCGCCGGCGACGGCCCCGGACTCGGCCCCGTCGAGACGACCGTCGCCTGCGACGTCGACGGCGACGGCGGCGTGCTGGTCGTCGCGAACCCCAACGACGTCCCGGTGCAGGTCGTCGTCGTGGGGCCGAACGACACCGACGAGCGCGCGACGCTCGGGCCCGCGGGCGAGGACGACGACCGGCTCCGGCTCGACGGGCTGGTGAACGGGACGTACACCGTGCGGACGCTGACCGCCGAGGACGAGAACGGCACCGAGGTCGGCGTCGAGGCCGTCGCGGTCGACTGTGCCCCGACGGCGCCCGACGAACCCGACGAGCCCGACGAGCCCGCGCCCCCGGTGAACCTGCGCCCGGTCGGGGCGACCGCCGACTGCGACGACGACGGCGGCGTGTTGGTCGTCACGAACCCCAACGAGGTCGCGGTGCAGGTCGACGTCGAGGGGCCGGGCGACACCGAAGAGCGCGTGACGCTCGACCCGGCCGGCGAGGAGGACGACGAACTCGCCCTCGACACGCTGGAGAACGGAACGTACACCGTGCGGACGCTGACCGGCGAGGACGAGAACGTCACCGAAGTCGGCGTCGACACCGTCGAGATCGCGTGCGAAGCCGACGCGGGCGTCGACTCCGACGAGGGGGAGACCGGACTCGAACCCGCGGACGGCGAGTCAGAGAACGGGACGGCGCCCCCCGACGGCGACGACGAACCGGACGAGGGGAACGAGACCGACGACGGCGAACCGGCGTCGCCCGACGGCGACGACCCCACGGACGAGAACGGCGACAACGGCGAGGAGGGTGACAACGGCGACGATGAGAACGGCGAGGAGGGTGACAACGGCGACGATGAGAACGGCGAGGCGGAGAACGGAGAGGAGGAGAACGGTGAGGAGGAGAACGGTGAGGAGGGTGACAACAGCGAGGAGGAGAACGGCGAGGATGAAGACGGCGGGAACGACGAGGAGAACGGTGAGGCGGAGAACGGCGAAGAGGAAGACGAGGACGACGAGAACGAAGAGAGCGAGGACGGGAGCGACGCGGAGAACGACGGCGGGGAGTCCACGTAACGACCGGGGAGGTCCTTCGGGGACCCACGTGTAGCGGAACGGCGACGCTACTCGTCGGCGTGGTCGTCGTACGGCGGCCTTTCCGCCCGTCTCGGGCCTCGGGAACGCCGATCCGTCCCCGATCGCTGTCTCGTCCGGCGCCCCGAGCGCGGCGCCGTGTAGCGCCGTGTTACTCGACGGCGACGTGTCGGGCGCTGTGAGTAACAAGGTGGCCGGTCGGCGTGGGCTCCTCGCATGGAGAACGGCGCTCGGATCCCCGCGTTAGTCGTCGTGATGGCCCTCGTGGTGGTCGCCGCCCCGATCCTCGTCGGTGTCGGCCCTACCGGCGTCACGGAGGGCTTACGCGGCGGCGACGCGGGGGGGATCTCGATCGGAGGCGACGACGCGGCGGACGCGGCGGAGGAGGTGACGCTCGCGGGCGAGCTCGAGTTGGGGTCGGCCGACGTCCGCGTCCGCGGCGGGAACGGCCGCGACATGGCGGGGTACACCCTCGCCGGCGTCGGCGACGTGAACGGCGACGGCGTCGCCGACTTCGTCGTCGGCGCGCCGGAGACGGACGGACAGGCACCAAACGGCGGCGCGGTGTACCTCTTCTACGGCCCCGTCGACCCCGGCGACCTCGACGTGACGGCGGCGGACGCCGTGTTCGTGGGCGACACCGCGAACGGGAGCGCCGGGGCCGCGGTCGCCGGCGGCGTCGACGGCGACGGGTACAGCGACCTCGTGATCGGCGCGCCCTTCGCCGACGCCGGCGGGAACGCGACGGGGAACGCGACGGGGAACGCGACGGGGAACGCCACCGCGGGCAACGCCACCGACGGCGGCGCCGGCGCGGCGTACGTCGTCTACGGCGGCGAGTCGCTCTCCGGGCGGAGCAGCCTCCCCGCGGCGGCCGACCTCACGCTGACCGCCGCCGGTGTCGACGACGAGGCCGGCGAGGCCGTGACGACGGTCGTCGCGGAGAACGGCTCCGGCGGCGGCGTGCTCGTGGGCGCGCCCCGCGCGGACACGACGGAGGGCAACGAGTCGGGGGCGGCGTACCTCGTGTCGCTCGCCGAGCGGCCGACGGGGACCCTGTCGCTGTCCGAGGCGGACGCGGCGTTCTACGGCGAGGACGACAACGACCTGGCCGGGTCGGCGGTCGCCGGAGTCGGCGACATCGACGGCGACGGCCGCGCGGACGCCGCGGTCGGGGCGCCGGCGTCCGACACCGACCGGGCGAACCGCTCCAACGACGGCGCGGTGTACGTCCTCTCGGACGTGTTCGCGGCGTCCAACGCGAGCGTCCTCGACGAGGCCGGCGTCGAGGTGACCGGCGCCGAGAGCGGCGACTTCGCCGGCGCGGCGCTGGCGGGCGGCGCCGACGTGAACGGCGACGGCGTCGACGACCTCGTGATCGGCGCGCCCTTCGCCGACGCCAACGGCACCGACTCGGGGGCGGCGTACGTCCTCTTCGGCAACCGGACGCTCGCCGGCGGCGACCTCTCGGCGGCCGACCGCACCTACCGCGGCGTGGGCGCGGGCGACCTCGCCGGCTTCTCGGTCGCGGTGACCGGTACGGCCTGCGGGCCGCGAGCCGACGTACTCGTCGGAGCGCCGCGCCACGACACCGGCGTCGGCAACGACTCCGGCGCCGCCTACCTGATCGAGAACGGGGGCGACGCGGTGACGAGCAGCCTCGGGGACGCCGACGCGCGGATCACCGGCGAGGGGGACGACGACGAGGCCGGCCACGCGGTCGCGTCGGCCGGCGACGTCGGCGGCAACGCCACCCAGGACGTGCTCGTGGGCGCGCCGGAGAACGACGGCGGCGGCAACGACGCCGGCGCCGCCTACGTCCTGTTCGGCCGGTGCGTCCAGACCGACGAGTCGCGCGTCGACGGCAACCCCGCGAGCCTGTTCGAGAGCGGCCCGGCGACGTCCGACGCCCCGAGCGCCTCGGCCGACTCCGGTTCGACCGACGACGATGACGACGGGGACGGGCCCGACGGCTCCGGTGCCGACTCGGGCGGCCAGTCGAACGCCGGGAGCGCCGGCGACGACGACGGGCAAGCGGAGGACGACGCGTCCGCCGGGGACGACGACTCGCCGCCGACGAACGACGACGATGACGGCAACGCGGGGAGTTCGTCGAGCGACGGTGACGAGTCCGCCCCGCCCGACGACGGGTCGGACGACGACGGCGGCGACGACGCCCCGGACGGCGAGGACGCGCCGGACGACGAGGACGCGCCGGACGAGGAGGGCGAGTCGGACGGTGACGAAGCCGACTCCGGGGAGTCCGGAGCCGAAGGGAACGACGACGCGCCGGCCGGCGAGGACGCCGACTCAGAGGAGTCCGGGGCCGACGGCGAGTCGGACGGATCGGGCGCGGGATCCGCGGACGACGAGGACTCGGCCGACGACCCCCCGGAGTCGGGGCAGTCCGAGCCCGACGACTCGGAGCAGCCCGACGACTCGGAGCAGCCCGACGACTCGGAGCAGCCCGACGACTCGGAGCAGCCCGACGACTCGGAGCAGCCCGACGGCGCTTCCGGAGACGAGCCGGCGGAGGGAGCCCAGTCCGGAGCGGGGAGCGATTCGACCGGTGGAAGCGACGACCAGCCGAACGACGACCAGCCGAACGACGACCAGCCGAACGACGACCAGCCGAACGACGACCAGCCGAACGACGACCAGCCGAACGACGACCAGCCGAACGACGACCAGCCGAACGACGACCAGCCGAACGACGACCAGCCGAACGACGACCAGCCGAACGACGACCAGCCGAACGACGACCAGCCGAACGACGACCAGCCGAACGAGAACTCCGACGCCGACGCCGGCGACGGTGACGGGAGCGACGACGAGACGGCCGACGACGGAGACGGCGAGGAGGCCGAGGACACGCCGGCGGACGACACGGCCACCCCCGGTTCCGGCGCGGCGGGCGACGACCAGTCGGAGGATGAGCCCCCCGGCGGCCCGCCGGAGAGCACCCCGGGGAACGACGACCCCGGGTCCGGATCGAACGGCGAGGGGCCCCCGGACCAGCCGCCGGCCGGTGACGGCGCGTCGGGCGGATCGTCGTCCGGCGACGCCGACGGGTCGGCCGAGGACGGCTCCGACACCGGCCCCCCCGGTAGCGACGACCAGTCGCCGAACGACGGCGCGCAGGAGGGGGAAGACGGGAAGGACGACCAGTCCAACAACGACCAGTCCAACAACGACCAGTCCAACAACGACCAGTCCAACAACGACCAGTCCAACAACGACCAGTCCAACAACGACCAGTCCAACAACGACCAGTCCAACAACGACCAGTCCAACAACGACCAGTCCAACAACGACCAGTCCAACAACGACCAGTCCAACAACGACCAGTCCAACAACGACCAGGAGGGAGACGCGGACGGCGACGAACCGCCGGCCGGTCCCGGCGGCGACGACGACGGGGACGACGAGCAGTCGACCCCGCCCGACGACGGGGCGTCCGGGGCCGGACCCGGGGACGATCGGGGCGAGAACGACGGAGCGGGACCGCCGTCGAACGCGCCGCCGGGGAACGGAGGCGCGGGCGACGACGCGGACGACGGGGCCTCGGAGCAGTCGGAGGACACGTCGACCCCGAGCGACGACGAGGAGGCTACCGACGGGGACGCACCCGAGGGCGACGGGAGCGGCGAGGACGCCGACGCGCCGTCGGACGAGGACGAGTCGGCACCGCCGACGAGTGACGCCGGTGACGCCGACGGCGACAGCGACGATCAGACTCCGGAGGGTACGACGGGCACGCCCGAGAGCCCCGACGACGACGGATCGAACGGCCAGCCGAACGACTCCGAGGGGAACGCGGGCCAGAGCGACGACGGCGAGACGGACGCCGCCGGGGACGGCGGGGACGACCCGGACGGGAACTCGGAGGGGAGTTCCGACGACGAGTCCGCCGCCACGGACCGGCCGGGCGAGGAAGCCGGCGACGGCGGTGAGACCGTCGACGAAGAGGAGGACGACGACGGGGAGCAGGAGACGGGCGACTCGGCGGACGACGGAAGCGAGAACGACGCCGAAGAGGAGAGTGAGGAGAACGACGCCGAAGAGGAGAGTGAGGAGTCGTCGAGCGTGTCGTCGCCTGGGCCCGGGAGCGACGACTCCACCGAACGTCCGCCCGGCGGCGACGAGGCCGACGACGCGGGCCCCGGGAACTCGAACGGTCAGGGGCCGCCCGAGACCCCGCCGGGACAGCAGGGTGACGACCCGAACGGCCCGCCCGCGGACGACGACACGGGTAACGGCGACGACGAACAGACGACCGGGAGCGGCGACGACGCCGCCGGCGACGGCTCTCCGGCGGGAAGCGGGCAGTCCGCAAACGACACGGCCTCCGGAGGAGCTTCCGGCGGTCCGGGCGCAGGAAACGGTAGTTCACCGGGGAACGCCAGCGACAACGGGAACGGACAGGCGAACGGCAACGGAGGCGGGAACAGCAGCGGTAGCGGAAACGGGAATGGGAACGGCAATGGGCAGGCGAACGGCAACGGGAACGGGAACGGGAACGGGAACGGCAACAGCAACGGGAACGGCAACAGCAACGGCAATGGGCAGGCGAACGGCAACAGCAACGGCAACAGCAACGGGAACGGACAGGCGAACGGCAACGGAAACGGACAGGGGCCCCCGGGCGCGCTGGACGCCTCGGAGGCGGTCGCGCGCGTGACGGACCGGCTGGTGGCGCTGGTGCAGGCCGACCGGTAGGCCGGGCGAGCGACCGTCGGGCGCGGTCAGCGGGGTTCGATCCCGCGAACCTCGAAGCGGGCGCCGCCGCCGTCGGACTCGACGAGGTCGACGTACCACCCTTGCGCCTCGACGAACTGTTCGACGATGGCGAGCCCGAGCCCGGTGCCGTCGTCGCCGGTCGTGTGGCCCGGCTCGAACACCGCCGCGCGCTTCCCGGGCGGGACGCCGGGGCCGTCGTCGGCGACGAAGAACCCGGACGGCTCGTCCGGTCGGGCGCCGCCGGAGACCGTCCCGACCGTGAGGGTCACGTCGGCGCCGGCGTGCTCGACCGCGTTGGCGAACAGGTTCTCGAGGACCTGCCCGAGCGGGCCCGCGGCCGCCTCGAAGGCGAACGAGTCGACGACGCGGACCGTCGCCTCCTCGCTTCGGACGTGGTCCCACGCCGCCTCCGCGGCCTCGCGGAGGCGGACCTCGGCGGGCGACTCCTCGCTCTCGAACCCGCCGCGCGCCAGCCGGAGCGCGTCCTCGATGATCGTCTCGATCCGGTCGGCCGACGCGTCGATCGAGGCGACGTGGTCGCCGGCGTCGGTGGCGGCGGCCGGCGCCTCGCCGTCGCCGTCGTCGTCGCCGTCGTCGCCGAAGCGGGAGTCGAGGAGCGCCGTCCGCCCCTGCACCACCTGGAGGGGGTTGCGCAGGTCGTGCGCGAGGACGCCGGCGAGCGTCTCGAGCCGGTCGTTCCGGGACTGGACGGTCGCCTCCGCGAGCTTCCGTTCGGTGATGTCGAGGTGTGTCACCTGCGCGAACGCCTCCCCGGCGTGTTCGAAGCCGGCGGCGCGCATGAGGAACCACCGTCGCTCGTCCGGGGAGTGACACGCGTACTCGTGCTCGAAGCTGTCGGCGTCGCCGGCGAGGACGGACTCGAGCCCCTCCGCCACCGCCTCGCCGTCGGCCTCCGCGGCCCGTGGCCCCGCGGCGCGGACCCCGCCGTCGACGGCGCGCGAGCGGTCGCCGCCGTCGCCGTCGCCGCCGCCGCGACACGCTCGGAGGTAGTTCCCGCCGCACGGATCGGTCGACTCGTCGATTCCCTCCCAGTCGCCGTACGACCGCCACGCGCTGTTGGTACGCACGATGACGCCGGCCGAGTCGATGACGGCGACCTGCATGGGTAGCGCATCGTATCCGGCTTCGAGGAGGGAGGGCGTGCTCACGTCACCGGTCACACGTTACAGCTACAAGAAGCCCCGATCCCGACTATCGGACCGGATAGCCGGGGCGTCGCTACCGCCGCCACGTCACCGGTCGTGTTAAGTCCGAAACAGGTGTAGTGTGGTGGCATGGGACACGACGCTGGCGCCGAGGCCGACGACCCGTACACGGTCGACCACCACCTGTCCGACGCCGACCGGAACGTCCACTCGGCGTGGGACAACTCGCTGGAGCCGGCGCTGACGGTCGCCGACGGCGACGTCGTGCGGTTCGAGTGCCGCGACGCGGTCGACGGGCAGATCGACGTGGAGACGACCGCCGAGGACGTCATGGACGTGAGCTTCGACCCGGTCCACCCGCTCACCGGGCCGGTGTACGTCGAGGGCGCGGAGCCGGGCGACGTGCTCGAGGTCGACCTGCTCGACCTCCAACACAAGGGGTGGGGGTACAACGTCTACTTCCCCGGCGAGATGGGGTTGGGCCTGCTCCCCGAGGACTTCGAGGAGCCGGGCATCCACGTCTGGGACCTGCAGGGCGACGTCGGGACGTTCGTGAACGGGATCGAGGTGCCGCTGGACCCGTTCCCGGGCGTCATCGGCAACGCCCCCGCCGAGGCGGGCGAGCACGACACGCTCCCGCCGCGCAGCGTGGGCGGCAACATGGACGTCAAGCACATGACCGCCGGCTCGACCGTCCGCCTCCCGGTGGAGGTCGACGGGGCGCTGTTCTCGACGGGGGACTGCCACGCCGCGCAGGGCGACGGCGAGGTGTGTGTCACGGGCGTCGAGGCGCCGATGTTCGTCACCGCGCGCCTCCGGGTGCGCAAGGACCTCGACATCGAACAGCCCGAGTTCTCGACGACCGGCCCGTTCACGCCGACCGGCCGCGACGAGCCGATGTACGCGACCACCGGGATCGACCCGGACCTGATGGAGGCGACGAAGAAGGCGACGCGCCACATGATCACCCACCTGCACGACCACCGCGGGCTGACACGGGGGGAGGCGTACATCCTCTGTTCGGCCGCGATGGACCTGAAGATCAGCGAGGTGGTCGACGCGCCCAACTGGACGGTGACGGCCTACGTCCCCGAGAGCGTCTTCCCGGAGGAGTCGGCGGCCGACGCCTGAACGTCGAGGCGCCACGCCGCCCACACCAACGACGCCGCGAGCAGGAGCGCGGCGACCGGCCGGAGCCACGCGACGGCCGTCAGCGCCGTGCCCGTCGCCTGCACCCCGAGGACGAGGAACACCAGCGGCCCGCAGCAGGCCGTCCCGGACAGCAACGCCGGCAGGCCGGCCGCGAGCCCCGACGCCGGCGAGACGCCGCAGGCGGCGGGCGCGCGCCACGCCAGCGCAGACAGCCCGAGGTTGGCGCCGACGAGGAGCCCCAGCCCGGTCGCGACGCCGAGCGTCGCCGGCGCGACGAGCACCTCGAGGGGGCCCAGCGTGACGAGCGCGACCGCCTCGCCGCCGAGCGCGCGTGCGAGCGGGTCCGCCGCGACGGTCGTCGCGACCGCGGCGCCGCCCCCGGCGCCGACGACGCCCGCGCTCGCCCGGCCGAGGTCGCCGACGGCGACGAGGTACACGAGGACGTAGCCGACCGTCGCCGCGACCGACACGCCGGCGGCGACGCGGTCGGCGAGCGCGGCCGCGAGCGCGCGCCGGGTGCGGGCGACGGCGACGGCCGCCCCTCACGCGACATACTCGGCCTCGGGGTAGAAGCCGCCGACGGCGTGCCACATCGCGTCGAAGGCGTACACCGGCTCCAACGGCAAGGCGGTGGCCGGGTGGTCGGCGCCGTCGACGCGGAAGCGACCGTCCCTCTCGCCGGACGGCTCGACAGTCGCGTCGCCGGCGCGGTACACCCACGCCGTGTCGAGCGCGGGGTCGTACGCGGCGACGAACGCGCCGTCGGCCGTGGCGAGGAGGTGCGCCCGCGTCGCGGCCGGACGGTCGAACGCGAGGACCCGGTCGGCGGTCCGGGCGGCGAAGACCACCCGCTTGGCGTCGTCCTGCGTCGCCCGCCACCCCTCGTCGAGCGGCGGGAACAGCGTGCGGCTCTCGGCGGCGTAGTAGCCGCTCGTCGGGTTGTAGTTGCCGTACGGGTCCGAGCCGTACCGCCGGGCGTACCCCGTGTGCTCGGTCATCACCAGCGTGTCGGGGTGCGCCTCGCGCCACCGGCCCCACGTCGTCCACACGAGCCGGAGTTCCCGGAGCTGGTCGCCCTCGTGGGGGCCGGAGACGGCCGTCGCGAGCACCTGCGGCCACCGCGAGTCGGTCGCGCGGTCGTACAGCACGAGGTTGTTGTTGACGAGCCGCCCCGACACGCCGAAGGTGGTCTCGCCGCGCTCGAACCCCATCGCCGTGCCCGTCAGCGGGCAGTACGTCACCGCGACCGGGGTCCCGTCCAGCGTGTCGTTCACGACCTCGTGCCACACGAGCACCGACTGGGGGTAGGCCGTGACGTCGTCGGCGCCGGCGTAACCGAAGACGACGTCGTCGGCCGCCAACGACACCTCGTCGGCGGCGGCGAACTGCGGGTCGTCGACCGAGGGGATGCCGTCCTTGCCCGGGCCGCCGGAGACGGTCGCCTCGCGGACGGCGGCAGGGTCCCACGGCTGGTGCAGCGGGTCCCCGCGGGTCGGCGGCCCCGCGTCGAACAGGTCGGCGACGCCGTCGCCGCCGCTCCCGGGCACGACGCCGCCCGTACAGCCGGCGAGCGCCCCGATCCCCCGGCGGCGAGGCCGCCGACGAACCGTCGGCGCGTGGGTGTGAGTGACATGGGCCGGGGTACGCGAACCGCCTCAAAAGCCGTAAGCCGGTCGTGTGTCGCCGTCGCACACGCCGGCGCGCGGGCGACCGGTGGGGACGTCAGCCGCCCAGCGACTCGCGGAGCCGGTCGACGATCTTCCGGCCCTCCGAGCGCGGGTCGTCCTCCAGCACCGCGACGCCGTCGCCGACGGCGACGCGGCCCGGGTCGACGACGTCGGCGCAGACGCCGCCGCGGCGGCCCTTCAGCGCGCGGGCGACGCCGTCCTCGCCCGCCACCTGTTCGACGTGGGTACACGGCGGGCGCGGGCGGGTGCCACGGAGCACCGCGCCCGTCTCGGCGTCGCCGAGGCGGAACGTCGCCCCCAGCAGCTCGTCGAGGTCGGCGCCGCGGACGACGACGTTGCGGCGGTGGCGGCCGTCGGTGAGGTCGATACCCGTCTCCTCGCGGATCGTGTCGAGGGCGGCGGCGTCGACGAGCGTCACCTCACAGACGTCGTACGGGGAGTAGTAGCCGGTGCCGTCGCGGTAGCGGTCCCCCTCGATGCCGCCGTCGACGAGGCGGACGCTGTCGTGGTCGACCATCGGCGCGGAGCCTTCTGGGGCGGTGAACAGCGCCTCGACGCGGGCCTCCTCCATCGGGACACCGTACGGTCGCGGCGGTGATGAAGCCGCGGGTCCCCGCGCCCTCGCGTCGAGCGCCCCGTCCGTCGGCCGGGGCCGCGTCCGCGGGACTACCGGATCGCTCCCCGGCTACCGCCACGACGACGAGGACGTGGAACGCCGCCTGCACGGCCGGCACCGCCACCACCGCCGCGGCCGCCGGCCGGCCCGGCCGTCGCGCCGCCAGCGCGTACGCCCCGGTCGCCGCCGCCACGAACCACAGGAACATCCCCAGGTCGTAGACGGCCGCCTCGGCGGGCGTGAGTGCACGCGGGAGGTAGTAGTTCGCGGTCAGCAGGTACAGCCCGACGACGCCCGCGACCGACGCGACCGCCCCCCACCCCAGCAGCGCCGCGATCCGGAGCCGGGAGGCCGGGGCGAACCGGAGGTACGCGAGCGTGGCGACGACCGGCGCCGTCACCACGATCGGGACCGGGCCGGCCCGGACGGCGACGACCTCGTAGGCACCGTGCACCAGCAGTCCGACGACGAAGGCGACGACGGCCGGTACCGACGACTCTGCCGGACGGAGGTGCGCGGGGCGGACGAGGGAGGACACGCGTCGGTCGACGCGCCACAGCGGCATGAAACACGCGTCGCGTTCCGACGGGCGGACGACGGGCCGGCGACGCCGAGACGGGCGCGGCGGTCGCCCCGAGGGCCGGCGACGCCGAGACGGGCGCGGCGGTCGCCCCGAGGCCCGACGCGACCGCCGGTGCGACCGCTCAGGGCCAGTTGCCGTTGTCGGAGAACGCGTCGACCACCCGCTGGATGGCGACGACGTACGCGGCGGTCCGGAAGTTCGGCACGTCGCGCTCCTCGTAGCACGTCGTGAGGTCGTCGAACGCCGAGACGATGTGGCGCTCCAACTCCTCGTTGACGCGCTCCTCGGTCCAGTAGAAGCGCTGGCGGTTCTGCACCCACTCGAAGTAGCTGACGGTGACGCCGCCGGCGTTCGCGAGGATGTCCGGGAACACGTGGACGTCGGCGTCGGTGAGGATGTCGTCGGCGTCCGGCGTGAGCGGGCCGTTGGCGGCCTCGACGATCACGTCGGCCTCCACGTCCGGCGCGAGGTCGCCGTCGATGGCGTTCTCCAACGCCGCGGGCACGAGCAGGTCGACGTCGAGCGTGAGGAGGCCCTCGTTGGCGAACTCCTCGTCGGCGTCGGGGTAGCCCGTGACCGAGCCCGTCTCGTTTTTGTACGCCTTCACGTCGCGGGCGTCGAGGCCGTCCTCGGCGTACACGGCGCCCGAGGAGTCGGAGACGGCGACGATGTTCGCGCCGAGGTCCTCGATGAGGTAGGCGGCGATGTGGCCGGCGTTGCCGTACCCCTGCACGGCGACCGACGCGCCGTCCATCTCCTTGCCGAGGTAGTCGAACGCCTCGCGGGCGGTGAGCATCGTCGAGCGCCCCGTCGCCTCGACGCGGCCCTCCGACCCGCCGGCCTCCAGCGACTTGCCCGTGACGACGCCGGGCTCGGTCGTGTTCTCCAGCGTCTCGTAGGTGTCCTTGATCCAGTTCATCTCCCGCTGGCCGGTGTTCACGTCCGGCGCGGGGATGTCCGTGTCCTCGCCGATGAACGGACGGAGTTCCTCGGCGAACGAGCGCGTGACACGCTCGATCTCCGCCTCGGAGTAGTCCGACGGGTCGATGACGATCCCGCCTTTGCCGCCGCCGTACGGGATGTCGACGACGGCGCACTTGTACACCATCCACCCCGACAGCGCCTTCACCTCGTCGCGGGTGACGCCCGGGTGGTAGCGGATGCCGCCCTTGTACGGGCCGCGGTCGCCGTTGAACTCCGAGCGGAACGCCGTGAACCGCCCGAGGCTCCCGTCGTCCATGTCGACCGAGAGGTTCAGCTCCAGCACCCGCTCGGGGTGTTTGAGCCGGTCGATGACGTCGTCGCGGACGTCGAGGTACGCCGCCGCGTCGTCGATCTGCTCTTGGAGGCTCTCGAAGGGGTTGGCCTCGTCTCCGGACATACGTACCCGGGCACCGTCCCCGTTCTTAACGATGCCGAATCAATATCATGGATATTCCTTACCCTCCCTAAGACGCATACCTACCGACGGCCACACGCGACGCGTCCGGTACCTCGACGGTCCGGACGCCGCCCTCGATCGACTGCGCGCGGCCGGCGTCCCACGACGTACCCCGACGGAGTCGTGCGATCCGTCCGGCCGGTCGAACCTATGTTGTGGTAATATACCTTAGTTCGGACAGCATCATTAATACTATATTCCGATCCGTCGCACCGCCGGTATCACCCCGTCACACGGCGGGCGACACCACCCATGTCCACCGGAACCGCAGACACACGCGAGGACCGCGCCGCGACCGACGAACCCGCCGCGACCGACGAACACGCCGGGACCGAGGACGACGCCGAGCCCGAGACGGCGCTGGAGACCGCACGCCGGCAACTGGAGCACGCCGCCGCCCACATCGACGTGGACCCCGGCGTCGTCGAGCGCCTGAAACACCCGACGACCGTCCACCGCGTCGCGGTGCCGCTGGAGCGCGACGACGGCTCCGTCGAGGTGTTCACCGGTTACCGCGCCCAACACGACGACGTGCGCGGACCGTACAAGGGCGGCCTCCGCTTCCACCCCCACGTCAGCGAGGCGGAGTGCGTCGGCCTCTCGATGTGGATGACGTGGAAGTGCGCGGTGATGGACCTCCCCTTCGGCGGCGGCAAGGGCGGCGTCGTCGTCGACCCCAAGGAGCTGTCCGCGACGGAGACGGAGAAGCTCACCCGCCGCTTCGCCGAGGAGCTGCGGAAGTTCGTCGGACCGAAGAAGGACATCCCCGCCCCCGACATGGGCACCGACGCCCAGACGATGGCGTGGTTCATGGACGCGTACTCGATGCAGGAGGGCGAGACCATCCCCGGCGTCGTCACGGGCAAGCCGCCCGTCGTCGGCGGGACGGAGGGGCGCGAGGAGGCGCCCGGCCGGTCGGTCGCCATCGTCGTCCGCGAGGCCGCCGACTACTACGGCTCCGACCTCGACGGCCTCACGGTCGCCGTGCAGGGGTACGGCTCCGTCGGCGCCAACGCCGCCCGCCTGCTCGACGACTGGGGCGCGGACGTGGTGTCCGTCTCCGACACCGGTGGCGCCGTGTACGACCCCGCCGGGCTCGACACCTACGCCGTCCCGAGCTTCTCCGAGCGGCCCAACGCCGTCACCGACTACGCCGCCGAGACGGCCGGCGTCGACCTGCTCGACGAGGGGAGCGACATCCTCGAACTCGACGTGGACGTGGTGGTCCCGGCGGCCGTCGGCAACGTCATCACCGCGGACAACGCCGCCGACGTCCGCGCCGACATCGTCGTCGAGGGGGCGAACGGCCCGACGACGTCCACGGCCGACGGGATCCTCGCCGAGCGCGGCGTCCACGTGATCCCCGACATCCTCGCGAACGCCGGCGGCGTCACCGCCAGCTACTTCGAGTGGCTGCAGGACATCAACCGCCGGACGTGGACCGTCGAGGAGGTGCGCTCGGAACTGGAGGCGGAGATGCTGAAGGCGTGGGACGCCGTCCGCACCGAGGTCGAGGACAAGGACATCACGTGGCGCGACGCGGCGTACGTCGTCGCGCTCGGGCGCATCGCGGAGGCCAAGAGCGTCCGCGGGCTGTGGCCGTAACGAGCCGTCGGGGATCGTCGGTCGTCGACTCCGACCGGCTTGGCGCAGTGACGTCCGGTCGGTGTCCGCGACAGGTAGTGTTATTGTGATGAATTGGCAGGTAGTAGATCACGATGCGTAACGACCCGGACGGTCGACGACGATTTCTTCGAGGGCTCGGCGTGGCGTCGGCCGGACTCTTCGCGGGCTGTACCGGCACTAGCGGCGACTCCGGCGGGCAAAGTATCGACGGAGACGAAAGCGACCCAGTTCACGAACACGTGCCGCGATTCGAGGACGACGAGTACGACGGGGACGTGATCACGGCCCGGTTCTTCTCCCCTGCGACGCTCGCCGCGACCAGTCAGACGCGCGTTCGGCTGCAACTCCTGGACAAGGCGCTCCCGCGCTCGCTCGACGTGGACGTCACGTCGTTGGTCGAGGGGTACACCGCGCTCGACGGGACGGTGGTGTCGGCTACGGCCCCCGACGGGGACGCGTTCGGCGACTCGATCGCCGGTCCCGAAGCCGGGTCGGTCGACCCGTACACGCTGTACGAACACGACGACGGGGTGCTCGGACTCGACGGCGAGCGACTGACGTTCGTTCGACCGGACGACCGGGTGTCGCTCGGCCCCCGGGACCTCTTCGAGCGGGTCGTTGACACGGGGTCCGAGGCGGGATCAGAGCAGTCGCCGACCGAGCGGCAAGCGGTCGCCTCGGAGACCGTCGAGGCGGCGGACTGCGACCACTTCCTGTCGGTGGCCGTGTCGGCGACCGGCGGTGGCTTCAGCGAGGAAAGCGGGCACGTTCAGGGGGCGCTCGCCTCCGCCTGGGGGCACACGATCGGGGAGAAGGACGACGAGGAGTTCCCGATCACGTCGACGGTCGCCGCTAAGTACCCCGAGGGCGAGGCCGACGAAGCGACGTTCATCGGGAGCACCTTCGACAACTACCCCTTCCTGGTGAACGGTGACACGGTTTCGACCGACAGTGCGATGATCACGGCACACGCGGATTCGAGTTCGTTCCCGTACGGGGGTGAGAACGTCTATCTGCGCCCCCGCGGGCTGGACGACCCGGAACGCGTTCGTGTCCGTGCCAGTCAGTGGGACTGGACGTTCGACTACCCCGAGTACGGCATCACCGGCTCGGATGAGTTGGTGCTCCCGACGGGACGCGAAACGGTGCTCGTTGCGACCAGTTCGGACGTCGTGCACGGCCTGCGTGTCCAGACCGTCGACGGGGCTGTTTTAGCCGAACCCGGCGTCGACCAGTACGTCGTCGTCGCCCCGACGGAGCCGTTCGAAGGGCGCACGCTCTGCACCGAATACTGTGGCGAGGGCCACGCGGATCACCAGGCGCCCGCCCGGATCGTCGAGTCCGAGACGTTCGACGATTGGGTCGCTTCGCGGTGAGTCGCTGCCGGCGTGGCGGGCGCCGGGTTCAGTGACCGCGACCCCACGACCGCCGTAGCGACGATTACGCCGTCGGTCCGCAGTTCTCACTCCCACTCGCCCGCCAGCCGCGCGTACTCGCGGACCCGCTCGGCCTGCGCGACCAGCGGCGCGTCGATCATCTCGCCGTCGACCTCGAACACGCCGCGGTCGTCGGCCGCGGCGTCGTCGCGGGCGGCGAGCACGTCCCGCGCCCACGCGATCGACTCGGCGTCGGGCGTGAACGCCTCGTTGATCACGGACACCTGCGCGGGGTGGATCGCCATCTTGCCGTCGTACCCGAGCGTGGCCGCGAAGCGCGTCTCCCCGGCCAGTCCCTCCGTGTCGTCGAAGTCCGTGTACACCGTGTCGATCGCGTCGACGCCGGCGGCCGCGGCCGCCGTGACCACCTTCTCGCGGGCGTACAGCACCTCCGTGCCCTCGTCGGTCCGGGTCGCCCCGAGGTCCGCCGAGAGGTCCTCCGCGCCGAACGCCACGGCGTCGGTCGCGCGGGCGTCGGCGATCTCCGCGGCGCGCAACACGCCGCGCGCCGTCTCGATCAGCGCGATCACCGGGACCGAGCGGTCGCGTTCGCGCAACTGCGCCGCGAGGTGGTCGACGGCGTCGGCCGACTCCGCCTTCGGGAGCATCACCGCGTCGAAGGTCGCCGCGTCGTCCGCGAGCACCTCCAGGTCGCGGTAGGTGTCGGTGCCGGTCACGCGAACGCACACCTCGGCGTCGGGCCGGAAGTCGGGGGCCGCGAGCACGTCGCGGACGTCGCGTCGAGCGTCGGCCTTGCGGGCGGGGGCGACGGCGTCCTCGAGGTCGAACACGATCGTGTCGGCGCCGGCGCCGGGCGCCTTCCGCATCAGGTCGGGCCGGTCGCCCGGGGAGAACAGGAGACTGCGTCTGGGCATGGATCGGGGTTCGCCGGACGACCGTATCAATCCCCGCGGCCCCGGGTCGCCGTCGCGGGGTCGCGACGCGGTTCCCGTACGGTTTTGGGCCCCCACGGCGACCCCCGACCATGGCCGGCAAGTATTACGAGGAGTTCGAACCGGGCGAGACGATCGTCCACGAGAAGCGACGGACCGTCTCCGAGCGCGACAACCAGACGTTCTGCGACATGACGATGAACCAGCAGCCGCTCCACCTCGACGCCGCGTTCGCGGCGGACACGCAGTTCGGGGAGCGACTCGTCAACGGCATCTACACGATGGCGCTCGCGACCGGCCTCTCGATCCCGGACACGACCGACGGCACCATCGTCGCGAACCTGTCGTACGACGACGTCGAGCACCCGAACCCCGTGTTCCACGGCGACACGATCCGCGCGGAGTCGACCGTGCTCGACAAACGCGAGACCAGCGACGGGGAGCGCGGCGTCGTCACGATGCGGGTGGACGCGTACAAAGCGGACGGCGACGACGAGACGCTCGTCTGCAGCTTCGAACGGACCGTGCTGTCGCTCAAGCGCCCCGACGCGGAGTGACCGGCTCGGCGCGACGGGCGCACGACCGAGCGCGGGCGTGCAATCTCTCGGCAGGCGCGGACAAAATTAGTGACGGACGAGCGGCAAAAATACTATGTCGGTCCGACACGGACCTCGGATGAGTAACCCGTGACGGGAGACGCACGACGCGGCGAGGGAGGGAGCATCGGGGGGTCTGTCGCGGCCGAGGGAGCCGGGGGGGAGTTCGACGGGGACGACGACCCGGTCGCACGGGCGGCGCGGCACATGGCGCGGGAGCTGTGTGCGGGGTTCCGCTACCACGACCGGGGGGATCGGTCGGCGGCGGTCGCGTCGTTCGCCGCCGTCGACGCCCGCCAGTTCGGCGACGTCGACGAGGCGGCCGCCCGTCGGGCGGCGCGGGGGTACGTCGACGCGCTGTGGGCGAAAGACGACATCGAGACCGAGCACATGCGGGACGGCCGCATCCACGCCGAGTCGATCCGCGACGCCGACTGGAGCGCCGTCAGGGAGCCGTTGCGCGACAGGGCCGCGGCTGTGGGGATGGACCCCGAGTACGCCGCGGCGACGACGCGGGCGTGGCGCAACCACAAGGCCGACGGAGACTACTGGACGCCGATGCTCCGGGCGCAGCGGATCGAGTTCCGGACCGCCATCGGCGACGAGACGTACCCGGAGAAGCCCAGCGACGGGCGGCAGGGGTTCGGGACGGCGCCGGTCCGGTACCTCCTCGGCGTCGAACTCCACGACCTCCACGAGGACGTCCACTGGCGGGAGGCCGTCACGGTCATGGAGCCGTACTACCGGCGGATCCTCCGCGCACACGCCGACGACTGATCGCCGCCGGGAGCAGCCTACTTACCTGTCCGAGCCGAAGCGACCCCGTGTCAGACACCGTCATCGAGGGCGCGCGGGCGACGGCCGCACGGCTCCCGTCGTCGCCGACGCTCGCCCGGTGGGGCCTCGGCGGGATGGTCCTCGCCGCCGGCGTCCACAAACTGCTCGACCCGGCCGCGTGGACCGTCTACGTCGTCGACTGGCTCGCGCCGTGGCTCGTCGTCTCGCCGACCGCGTTCATGCTGGTCAACGGTTTCCTCGAGGTGGCCTTCGGCCTCGCGCTCCTCGCCGACCGCGTCGTCGCCCTCGCCTCGTTCGTCGCCGCCGCGTCGCTGACGGCGACGTGTGTCTACCTCGCGGTCGTGTGGGCGACGACGGGCGGGCCCGCCGGCGGCGCCTTCGGCGACGTGTTGGCGCGCGGCGTCGGGCTCGTCGGCCTCGCCCTCGCGGTGCTGCGGCACTCGTTGACCGACGCCGAGTGAGGCGGCGTCGGGGTGGGGTTTATCACCTCCGGCGCGACACCACCGCCCATGTCATCCGACCCCGCGGACGGTGCCCTCCCGGACGGCTTCGACTGGCTCTCGCTCGACCCCGAGGAGGAGGTCGTCTGGACCGGCAAGCCGCACTCGATGAGCCTCGTCCCGGCGCTGGTGATCGGGATCCCGCTGTCGTTGGTGCTGGTGGGACTCCCGATCGTCGCGTCGGCGTACCTCGCACGCGAGAACACCGAGTACGTGATCACGACCGAGGCGCTGTACAAGAAGCGCGGCGTGCTGTCGCGCGACGTGAAGCGCGTCGGCTTCGAGAAGGTGCAGGACACCTCCTACACGCAGGGGTTCTTCGGCACGCAGTTCGGCTTCGGCGACGTCGACATCTCGACGGCCGGCGGCTCCGGGGTCGAACTCAGCCTCGACAGCGTCGGCGACCCGAAACGCATCCAGGAACTGATCAACGAACGGATCCGCGCCCGCGACGGCCGCGGCGGCCGCGGCGGCGACGCCGACGCGGAGACGAAACCCGACGTCCTCGCGGACATCCTCGCCGAGTTGCGGGCGATCCGGACGGCCGTCGAGGACACGGACGGGGCGGCGGACGGTTCGGCCGGGAGCGACGACGGCGGGGCGGACATGGTCGACACCGAGTCCCCGTTCGTCGCCGAGGACGACGGCGACCGATGAGCGACGCCGCCGCGGCCGCGGGCGCCGATGGCGTCCCCGAGGCGGTTCCGCTGGCCGACGACGAGACGGTGCTGTGGACCGGGCGGCCGCGGCTCTCGGCCGCGATCCCCGCGGGGGTCGTCGGGCTCGGCGTCGGGGTCGGCGGCCTGGCGCTCGCCGTCGGCCCCGCGGGCGGTGCCGGGCGGGTCGGGGTCGCGGTCGCGGCGCTGGCGGTGATCGTCGGCGCCTCCATCCCGGCGCTGGCGGTGCTGTCGCTGACGAACACCCGGTACGTCCTCACCGACCGAGCCGCGTCGGTGAAGACCGGCGTCGTCGGGCGCCGCGTCGTCCGCGCGCGGCTCTCGATGGTGGAGAACACCGCGTACGAGCAGTCGGTGACCGGGTCGCTGTTCGGCTACGGGACCGTGACGATCCAGACAGCCGGGGGCGGAGTGTCGTTCCGCCGCGTCGACGACCCGCGGGACGTACGCGGGCTCGTCGACGACAACACGGGCGGCGGTGGTGACGAGGGCCGACGGGAGGAGTCGATCCCCGGGTCACTCGACGCGTGGCGGGCGGTCCGCGACGAGGTGCGGCTGCTCAGGGCGGCGTTCGACCGGTAGCCGACGCGGTCGCGCACGCTCGTGGGACGAGGTACGGGCGAACAGCCGATGCGGCGCGGTCGGACGGCGGGGCACCGGGCACCCGCGGACCGCCGTCCGTCGGCTCGTCAGGACACGGACGGGGTGGTCCCGTTTCGGTACTTCAACTCGATCCCGCCGGTCAGAGGACGGTGCCGTGCTTCTTGTCCGGCACCGACTTCTCGATGTCCGCGTAGAAGTCGAATCGCTGGACCAGCTCCTCGCGCAGCTCCGACGGCGGGACGATCTCGTCGATGACGACCTCGCTGGCCATCCGGTGGACGTCGATGTCGCGGCGGTACTCCTCGCGGAGTTCGTCCTCGCGCGCGGCCCGCTCGTCGGGATCGTCGATGGCGTTCAGCTTGTTGGCGTACACCGCGTTGATCGCGGCCTCGGGCCCCATGATCCCGATCTCGCCGGAGGGGAGACCGATCACCGACTCGGGCTCGTAGGCGGGCCCGCCCATCGCGTAGATGCCGGCGCCGTACGCCTTGCGGACGACGACGGTCTGCTTGGGGACGGTCGCCGAGGAGGTGGCGTAGATGAACTTCTTCCCCTTCTCGAGGATGGCGTCCTTCTCGACCTGCGAGCCGGCCATAAACCCCGGCGTGTCACACAGGTACAGCAGCGGCACCTCGTAGGCGTCGCACGTCCAGATGAACTGCGCGGCCTTCTCGGCGGCGTCGGGAAAGATGGCGCCCGAGCGCTCGGTCGGCTGGTTCGCGACGATCCCCACGGGCCGGCCGTCGATGCGCGCGAACGCCGTGACGATCTCCTTGCCGTAGTCGGGCTTCAACTCGAAGACGGACTCGGCGTCACAGACCCGCTCGAGCAGGTCGTGGACGTCGTACGGGCGGTTCGGCGCCTCGGGGATCAGTTCGTCGATCCCGTCGGGGGCGTACGTCGGGGGCTTCGGGTCCGAGCGCGGGGGTTTCTCGCCCGCCTTGTCCGGGAGGTAGCCCACCAGTTTCGCGACGAGTTCGCGGGCGTGGCGCTCGTCCTCGGCGACGAGGTCGGCGCTCCCGGAGTGCTTGGCGTGGACGTCCGGGCCGCCCAACTCGTCCATGTCGATCTCCTCGCCGGTGACCATCTTCACCATCCGCGGCGACGCGATCGCCATCGCGGACATCCCCTCGACCATGATCGTGAAGTCGGCGAAGACGGGGGTGTACGCCGCCCCCGCGATGCACGGCCCGTAGAGGACGCAGACCTGTGGGACGCGCCCCGACAGCATCGAGTGGTTGTAGTAGTACTTCCCGATCCCCTCGCGGTTGGCGAAGAAGCCCGTCTGCTGGTCGATCCGGCCGCCCGACGAGTCCATCAGGTACAGCACCGGCTTCCCGTTCTTCAGGGCGCGCTGTTGCATCCGGAGGAATTTCTCGACGCCCTTGCCGGCCATCGACCCCGCCTTCACCGTGAAGTCGTTCGCCATGAAGTGCAGGTCGCGCCCCTCGAACTCGGCGGCCCCCGTGATGAGGCCGTCCGCGGGGAGGCGGTTGCCCTCGTCGTACTCGTCGACGTCGGGGGAGTGCTCGTGCCACGCGTCGAAGTGGGCGAACTTCCCGTCCTCGAACTTCACGCCGTCGGCGGCGCCCTCCCGGCCGGCGTCGCCCGGGCCGCCCTCCCCGCCCTCGCCGAACCACAGGTCCAGTCGGTCGCGGACGAACAGTTTCCCCTGGTCGGGGAGGCGCCGTTTGTACTTCTCGGGGCCGCCCTGCAGGATGTCGTCGATCTCCGCCCGCAGTCGCGCCTCGCGGTCGGTCGGCCCCAGATCGTCGTCCAGCGGGTAGTCGATCTCCGGCGGCTCGGCGGTCGCGAGCGGCTCGTCGGCGTCGTCGCCGGCGTACACCTCGGTGGCGACGCCGAAGTGCTCGGCCATCGCCTCCGCGATGGCGGAGGCCTCCTCGTCGGTCGCGGCCGCGCCCACGTGGATTTTCATAGCCCACCCTCCGCAAGAATTGCGGAAAGGGTTTTCCATGGGCGCCGGCCCGCGGCGCGGACCGGCGCACGGCCCCCGAACGGCGCTGCGAACACGTTGAAGTGCCTTCGAGCGCACCTACTGCCGTGAGCGACACCGACGACACCCTCCGAGCCCTCGCCGAGTTGCCGACGATGGCCCACCCCGCGCCGACGCCCGACGGCGACGAGGTGGCGCTGTACTACGACGTCGACGGCCGCAACGAACTGTACCTCCTCGACCCCGCGACCGGGGACCTGAGCCAGTGGTCCGACGGGCAGGTGCCCAAGGACGCCCGCCACGGCTTCGCGTGGGACGCCGCCGGCGACCGCGTGTTCTTCCACCTCGACGAGGCCGGCAACGAACAGAACGACGTCCACGCCATCGACCGCGACGGGAACGCCGAACCGGTCGTCGAGATGGACGGGCAGGTCACCCTGCAGGCCGTCGGCGACGACGGCGAGACGTTGCTCGTCGGCTCGAACGCCGACGGGCAGATGAACGTCTACCGCCACGACCTCCCGTCGGGCGAGACGACGAAGCTCACCGACTACGACCGGGCGGTGTGGACGGCGGAGCTGTCGCCCGACGGCGAGCGCTTCGCGTTCATGACGAACGAGTCCGACGACTACGACAACGCCGACGTGTTCGTCGCGGATATCGACGGGTCGAACGCCCGGAACCTCGAGATCGGCGAGACGGGTGCGGAGTCGGCCCCCGCCGACTGGCACCCCGACGGCGACGCGCTGTTGGTGGGGGACAACTCCGCCGACAAGGGTCGCTGCGGCGTGTACGACTTCGACACGGCCTCGGTGACGTGGTTCGGCGACGGCGCCTACGAGGAGGAGCCGGCCTTCTTCCTCCCCGACGGCGACCGCTTCCTCGCCACCCGACAGCGCGACGCCGAGGACGTCGCCGTCGTCTACGACGCGGAGACGGGCGAGGGCCGGGAACTCGACCTCCCCAGCGGCGTCGCGTCGCTGACCGACGACACGCCGCTGGCCGACGGTCGCGTGCTCGTCCAGCACACGACGCCGACGGCGCGGCCGGAGCTGCTCGCGTACGACCTCGACACCGACGAGTACGAGACGGTGCTGGAAGCCGAGTACGGCCCCTTCTCGCCCGACGACTTCGTCGACGCCGAGTACTTCACCGTCGAGTCCGACGGCGTCCCCGAGACGCCCCAGCGGGCGGTCGAGCACGACCCCTACGAGGAACTGGAGATCGGCGCCGTCTTCTACGACTCGGGGGAGCGTCCGTCGCCGCTCGTCGTCAACCCCCACGGCGGCCCGCGCCACCACGACCGCCTCTCGTTCAGCTATCGCACGCAGTTCCTCCTCTCCCGTGGGTTCTCCGTGCTGCAGGTGAACTACCGCGGGTCGACCGGCCGCGGCCGCGAGTTCGTCGAGGAACTGTACGACGACTGGGGCGGCGCCGAGCAGGGCGACGTGGCGACCGCGGCCGAGCACGTCCTCTCGACGTACGACTGGCTCGACGAGGACCGCGTCGTCGTGTACGGCGGCTCCTACGGCGGCTACTCGGCGAACTGGCAGTTGGTCCAGTTCCCCGACCTGTACGCGGCGGGCGTCACGTGGGTCGGCCTCTCGGACCTGTTCGACATGGCCGAGAACACGATGCCGCACTTCCGGTCGGAGCTGATGGTGAAGTACCTCGGCGAACCCGACGACAACGCCGCCCTGTACGAGGAGCGCTCGCCGGTCACCCACGTCGAGAACGTCGACGCGCCGCTGCTCATCGTCCACGGCGTCAACGACCGGCGGGTGCCGGTGTCGCAGGCGCGGATCCTCCGCGACGCGCTCGACGAAGCCGGCTTCGAGGCCGGCACCGACTACGAGTACGAGGAACTGGGCGAGGAGGGCCACGGCTCCTCGGACATCGACGACAAGATCCGGAGCCTGGAACTGCTCGACGACTTCCTCGACCGGCGGGTCGGAACCGTCGAGGCGGACGTCGTCGCCGGCGACGACTGAGGGCCGTCGGCGGTCGCGCGTCGCCCGTCGCTTCCCCCCTCCGCTCCGTGACGGGGCACCCCCTCGGGCGGGTCGCCCGGTCGGCGGCGTCAGTCGAACATCTTGTCGTCGAACTCGGGCACGTCGAACCCGCCCTCGCCGCCCCACCCGTCCATCACGCGGCTCTGGTACAGCATCATCGCGACCTTCGGCACCGCCTGCGGCGGCACCGGCGACGACTCGTCGAACGCCTCCGCGGACCACGTGTTGTACTCGTCGACGACGTCCATGGCGTCCTTGAAACTCCGCAGCATGAGCGCCTTGTAGCGGTCTCTCATCGCCCGTACTCGCGACCGGCGAGTCGTGTGTCTGTCGGTTCCGGGAGGTCACGCCGCCGGAAGCTCGACCGCGATCCGGGTGCCGGTGGGGTCGGCCGACGAGACGTCGAGGCGGCCGCCGACGACGCCGACGCCCCAGCGGACGACCCACAGCCCCAGCCCCGAGGAGTGTTGGAGCGGCCGTTCGGTGTCGGCCAACAGCGTCTCGCGCTCCTGGTCCGGGAGGCCGGGGCCGTCGTCGACGACGACGACCTCGACGTGGGCGCCGTCGGCGGCGACGCTCGTCGCCACGCGCACGGTGCCGTCGCCGTGCTTCGCGGCGTTCTCGACGAGGTTCTCGGCGACGGCGTACAGCACCTCACGGTCGGCACGGACCGGGCGGTCCGCCTCGACCGTGGACTCGAACCGCACCGCCGGGTACGACGCGGCGACGCGGTCGACGGCGTCGCCGAACACCGCCCCGACGTCGACCTCGCCGACCGGCTCCGACTCCGCCGCGACGACCCGCTCGACGGTGCCGGCCTTCCTGCTGAGCCCGGCGAGGCGGTCGGCGGAGCGCTCCATCGCGGCGATCGCGCGGTCGTCGTCGGCCGTGGCCCCGTCGGCGGTCGCGGCGTGGCCGCGGATCACGTTCACGTCGTTGCGGAGGTTGTGCCGGAGGACGCGACTCAACACGGCGAGGCGCTGTTCGCGGCGCTCGCGACCGCTCACGTCCCGCAGGACGCACGTTGAGCCGATCGACCGCCCGAAGCGGTTGCGCACGGGCGACACCGACACCGAGAACGGCTTCGGGCCGTCGACCGTCGGGACGCGGAGGTCGTGGCGGCCGGCCGCGGGCGCCGTCGCGGCGTCGAGCAGGCCCGCGACCGGTTCGCCGACCGGCTCCGTCGGGAGGCGCTCGCGGGCGGAGGCGTTGGCGTCGACCACCCGTCCCTCGGCGTCGGTGATGAGGACGGCGTCGCTGAACCCTTCGAGGGCCACGCGCCGCCCGAGGACGCGCGGCGCCGGCGAGCGGCCGATCAGGTCCCGCCGGAACACCACGACGGCGAACAGCACACACGACACCGACAACACCATCGGCGTCGGGTCGACGCCGGGCACCGGGACCACGCCGAACAGCCACGAGAGGCTGGCCACGAACGCCAGCCCGGAGCCGAGGGCGACGGCCACTCCCTCCATCGAGCGGAGTCTGTCGTCGCCGGCGAGCGCCCACCCGAGGACCAGCGTCCCGAGGCCGATGAGCGCGTACGAGTAGCCGACGTGCAGGTAGAACAGCGGGCCCGGGTCGAACCGGACGCCGGCGACGGCCGAGCCGACGACCCGGTAGTCGGTCCACAGGAGGTCGTGCAGCGGGGCGGTGGCCGTGAGCAGGAACGCCGTCGCCGGGACGACCGAGACGGCGACGAGGTGGGCCGGCGAGAAGCGGTCGGAGAGCCCGGCGTACGAGACGGCGAAGACGAGCCACGCGACCGGCAGCGTCCCGCGCCCGAGGTACACCAGCGTCTCCATCGCCTGCCGTGTGCCCGGGTCGAACGTGCCGAGCGCGACCGCGGACGACGCCGTCCACACGGCCGAGCTGAGCGTCAACACCGCGAGCGCGAGGGCGCCCGGCCGAGTGCGCCGTCGGTAGGCGACGAGCGCGATGCCGGCGGACACCGCCGCCGCGAGCAACGAGAGCACCGGGAGCGCGACGGCGACGGCTGTCACGCCGGGTGGTTCGGAACGGCACGTAGATAGCTGTCGCTCCAGTTCTCAGCGCGGATACCGGACGGCGCGCCCGACGCGGCTCACGCCAGCGCCGCCTCGAGCCGCTCGACGAGCGCGGCGTTGCCGACGTGGACCGGGACGCGCTGGTGGAGCCCGGTCGCCTCGACGTCGAGGATGGAGCCGTCGCCCGTCGAGGACCGACCGCCGGCACACTCGACGAGGTACGCGACGGGGTTCCCCTCGAACTGGAGGCGGAGCTTCCCGTCCGGCGCCGACTCCAGAGCGGGGTAGCCGAACACGCCGCCGTAGGCGAGCACCTGGCTCACGTCGGCGATCATCGCCCCGCCGTACCGGAGCTTCAGTTCGTCTTCCACCTCGTCGACGTAGGCCGCGAAGTCGGCGGGCCAGTCGGGGACCCGGCCGCCGAAGCCGTACACCGTCGGCTCGTCGGGGAGGTGGAGCGCGCCGAGCTCCTCGCGGTCGCCCCCGTCGCCGACGAGGAACTCGTCGACGGCGGCCTCGCCCGGCGGACCGACGCCCGCGACCATCGTCGTCACCGGGCCGTACAGGACGAACCCCGCCGCGACGAGGTCGCGGCCGGAGGCTGGGAGCGGCCCGTCGTACACGGCGACGACGGTGCCCATCGGGTTGTTCGACCGGAGGTTCGACGAGCCGTCGAGGGGGTCGACCGCGACCGAGACCGCGCCGTCGCCGACGTCGACGGGCGCCGCGCGTTCCTCGCTGGCGTACGTGCCGACGCCGTCGGCGTCGCCCAGCGCCGACTCCAGCAGCTCGTCGGCGAACACGTCGGCCGCGAGCACCCGCTCGCCCGAGGGGTTCTCGCCGTCGAGGTAGCGCCGGCGCCCCGGGAGGCCGTCGCGGACCTCGGGGGCGACGGCCGCGACCGCGTCCAGCGCCGACTCGGCGACCGCCTCGGGGTCCCGACCCGCCATCAGTCGTCCGCGGCCACCGCGGAGGTGTGTTCGAGCGCCTCCTCGACGCCGGCGCCCTCGAAGACGAGCGCCTCGAGCGCGTCGAGGATCTCGACGGGGTTCTCGCGCTGGAACACGTTGCGGCCGACCGCGAGCCCCTTCGCGCCGCCCTCCAGCGCCCCGGCGACCGACTCGAGGAACGCCCGGTCGTTCGTCATCGTCCCGCCGGACATCACGACCTTCGTCGGGCCCGCCATGCGGACGGCCTTCTCCATCGCCGCCGTCGAGCCGGGGTACTTCACCTTCGCGACGTCCGCGCCCAGCTCCAGTCCGAGCCGCGCGGCGTACGCGATGGTGTCCGGGGCCGTGTCGTTGCTCAGGCCCTGCCCGCGCGGGTACGACCACATGACGACGCCCAGCCCGTGGTCGCGGGCGGCCTCCTGCGCCTCGCGGAACTCCTCGGCCATCTCGACCTCGTGGTTCGAGCCCCCGTACAGGGTGAACCCGATGGCGGACGCACCCATCTCGGCGGCGTAGTCGACCGACCAGTTCACCGCCGAGTTCGGCTCGCCCATCCAGAGGTTCGACGTGCCGTTGAGCTTCGCGAGCAGCGCCACGTCGTCGGCGTAGCTCGGGTAGTACGCCTCGGCGACGCCCTTCCCGACCGCGAACGCGGTGACCGCGTCGTGGGCGGCCAGGTCGAACACGCGCTCGGGGTCGGCCGTCTCGGGGTTCGGCTTGAAGTCGACCGGTCCGTGTTCGATGCCGTGGTCGTACGCCAGGATGAGCGACTTACCGTCCCGGGAGATCGCCGCGTCCGCGTCGGGAATCATACGTACGTCCAGGCAACGTCGGGACGCATAAATCGAGTGGTGTATTCGAACTGATGTTTACTCGGTCGAGGGTATCACTCGGACCCGAGTAGCGGCGTCCGTCAGTCGAGGTACTCGGCGGCGGCGTCGCGGAGGTCGGCGACGCGCTCGGGGTCGCGTTCCAGCGCCGCGGCCACCTCCTCCGGGTCGGCGATCGCCAGCGCGCGGGCGGAGGTGATGCCCGCCTCCGCGAGGTCGGCGGCGTCAGCCGGCGTCACCCCGTCCACGTCGCCGACGGGCGTCGGTCGCGACCGTTCGCGCCACGCCGACTCCGCGGCGACCGGGTCGCCGGAGCCGTCGGCCTTCGCCGAGTCCCCGCCCCCGTCCCCCGCGGCGGCCACCCACGCCCGTTCGGCGTCGGCGTCCCCGTCGGCGTCCGTGGGGGCCGACGCCCCGGCGTCGTCGGCGTCGGGGGCGTCGCCGGCCTGCCAGTCGCCCGACGACGCCGCGACCCACGCGCGCTCGTCGTCGCCGAGGCCGCGGATCTGCGAGGAGCGACGGCGGAGGTCCTCGCCCTCGGACTCGAACGACCACGCCAGCGAGTGCTCGCGACGGATCCGGGCGGCGACGCCGGGGTTGACGCCCGCGTCGAGCAGCATCCGGAACGAGACGCGCTTGGCGCGGACGTCGTCGGCCCCGAACGACGCGTCCGCGAGCACCGCCGCCGTCGCCGGTCCCACGTACTTCAACTCCCGTACGTCATCCCCCACACCTAGTCACCTGTTGGGTCCCTCGGAGCCGAACGCTTTAATCTTTCTGCGCCGATCGACGGCCTCGGATAATTCGTCAGACGCGTCACGTGAGTCGCATCGACGGCTTCCGCGACGGGGCGACCGGGGGGACGCTCCGCTACGCTTACGGTGGCCGCCGGGGGAGCCCTCCCCATGCGAGACCTCTCCGAGATCGCGACGGTCGGCGTCGTCGGCGCGGGCACGATGGGCAACGGCATCGCACAGGTCGCCGCGACCGCCGGCTACGACGTGGTGATGCGCGACATCGAGCCCGAGTTCGTCGAGAACGGCTTCGACGCGATCGAGTCGTCGCTGTCGCGCCTCGCCGACAAGGGCGCGCTCGACGAGGACCCCGGGGCGATCCGCGACCGGATCGCCGGCACCACCGACCTCGCGGACCTGGCGGACGCCGACCTCGTCGTCGAGGCGGCGCTGGAGGACATGGAGGTGAAACGGGATGTCTTCGCGGACCTCGAGGACGTGACCGACGACGACGTGGTGCTCGCGACGAACACCTCGACGCTGTCGATCACGACCATCGCGTCGGCGACCGACCGCGAGGAGCTCGTCGTCGGCCTCCACTTCATGAACCCCGTCCCGATCATGACGGGCGTCGAGGTCGTCACCGGCGAGAAGACGGCCCCCGAGGCGACCGACTTCGCACACGCGTTCGCCGAGGACCTCGGCAAGGAGACGTGGGAGAGCGACGACAAGCCGGGGTTCGTCACCAACCGCGTCCTGATGCCGTGGATCAACGAGGGGATCCGCGCGTACGACGAGGGCGTCGCCTCCAAGGAGGACATGGACAAGGGGATGAAACTCGGGACGAACGTCCCGATGGGCCCGCTCGAACTCGCCGACCACATCGGCCTCGACATCTGTCTCGACGCCAGCGAGACGCTCCACGAGGAGCTGGGCGACCGCTACAAGCCCGCGTACCTCCTGAAGCGGAAGGTCGCCGCCGGCGACCTCGGCAAGAAGACCGGGAGGGGGTTCTACGAGTACTGAGACCCGGGGCGTTACTCTTTTATTACGACACCGGCCCCCTTCGGCAGTGATACCTCGCGCGGACGTGGCCGTCCTCGTCGCGGCCGCCGGGCTCGTGGCCGGGTGGGCCGGGGCGCTCGCGTGGCGCCACCGCGACCAGCGCGGCGCCGCGCCGCTGGCGGCGCTGCTGGTCGCCGCCGCGTGGACCGCGTTCGCGACCCTCGGCGGCTTCACGGCCGACGGCGTCGGCGAGCTACTGTTCTGGCGGCAGGCCAGACAGGTCGGGTTCGCGGTCATCGCGCCCACCTTCTTCCTGTTCACGGCCGGCTACGCCGAGGCGGACCGCGTAACCGGGCGGCGGGCGGTCGTCGGACTCGGGGCCGTCGCCGCGGTCGTCGCCGCGGGCATCGCCACGACCCACGTCCACGGACTGTTCTACGGCGCCGGCGACTACGTGGTGCGGGCGGGCGTCCCCCGCGGCGACTTCGCTCGGGGGCCGCTCTACTGGACCCACGTCGGGTACGCGTACCTGCTCGTCGGGGCCGGGACGGTGTTGGTCGTCCGCCGAGCGATCCGAACGCGTCACCTGTTCCGGCGGCAGGCGGCGGTCGTCGTCGCCTTCGCGCTGGTGCCGTGGCTGTCGAACGCGGCCGCGGTCGCCGTCCCGACGACGCTCCTGTTCGACCCGACGGTCGTCACCGTGCCCGCGGCCGGCGCGCTCGTCGCCGTGGGCGTGTACCGCTACCGGATGCTCGACGCCGCGCCGGTCGCCCGCGGCATCGTCCTCGACCACATCGACGACGGCGTGCTCGTCGTGGACCGCGACGGCGCGCTGGTCGACTACAACCGCACGATGTGGCGCTACCTCGGTCCCGACCCGGTCGGCAAGCCCGTCGACGAACTCGCCTCCGACCCGCTGGCGGCGTTCCTCGCGACGCGGCACGACCCGACGGCGACCGGCGGGTCCGCCGACGGCGACGATGGTCGCGACGCCGACGGCGCCCGGAGGGAGGGTGCCGTCGGGAGCGTCGAACTGCTCGACGCGACCGGCGAGAGCCGCACGTACGACGTGCACCGGTCCTCGATGGCCGACACGGCCGGGAGCGAACTCGCGGCGGTGTACCTGTTCCGCGACGTCACGGAACGGCGCGACCGGGAGGCGGAGCTCCGCCGGCGCAACGAGAAGCTCGACCGCTTCGCGGGGGTCGTCAGTCACGACCTCCGCAACCCGTTGGCCGTCGCCGAGGGGTACCTCGAACTCGCGCACGAGACCGGGAACGACGACCACTTCGACCGGGTCGCCGAGGCCCACGACCGGCTCGACGCCATCGTCGGCGACCTGCTCACGCTGGCTCGCACGGACGACCCGGACACCGAGCCGGTCCCGCTGGCGGAGACCGCGCGACGCGCGTGGCGACACGTCGACACCGCGTCGGCCTCGCTCGCGGTCGAAGTGCCCGAGGACACGGTCGTCGTCGCGGACTCGGGCCGGCTCGACAGGCTGTTCGAGAACCTCGTCCGCAACGCCGTCGAACACGGCGGCGACGACGTGACCGTCACCGTGGAGGCGGGCGACGGCTGGTTCGCCGTGGGGGACGACGGGCCGGGCCTCCCGCCGGCCCTCCACGACACCGCCTTCGAGGAGGGCAACTCCGGCGGGGGCGGCACCGGCATCGGCCTCGCCATCGTCCGGTCGGTCGCCGAGGCACACGGCTGGACGGTCGAGGTCGACCCCGCGGCCGACGGCGCCCGGTTCGTGGTCCGCGGCGTGCGGCGGGTGACGCCGGTCGACGGCGGGCGCGACGCCGACCGCGCGCCGGGTCGCGACATTCGGAACGACTAACCCCCGCCACCTCCGTTCGGCGGACATGAAGGCCACCGCGACGGCCCACCCGATCCAGGGCCTCGTGAAGTACCACGGGATGCGCGACGCCGAGCGACGGCTCCCGTACCACGACTCGATCAGCCTCTGTACCGCCCCGTCGCGGACGACGACGACCGTCGAGTGGCAGCCGGACGCGACGCCCGACGACGACGAGTACCGCATCGACGGCGACGTCGTCGAGGGGCGCGGCGCCGAACGGATCCGGCTGGTGACCGACTACGTCCGCGACCTCGCCGACCTCGACGCCGGCGTCCGCGTCGAGTCGGAGAACTCGTTCCCGTCGAACGTCGGGTTCGGCTCCTCGTCGTCCGGCTTCGCGGCGCTGGCGACGTCGCTCGTCGAGGCCGCGGGCCTCGACATGACGCGCCCTGAGATCTCGACGGTCGCCCGGCGGGGCTCGTCGTCGGCCGCCCGCGCGGTCACCGGCGCGTACTCCGTCCTCTACGCCGGGATGAACGACGAGGACTGCCGCTCGGAGCGCCTCGACGTCGGCGTCGGCCCCGACGGCTTCGACCCGGAGGAGGACCTCCGCGTCGTCACCGCGCTCGTGCCCGCGTACAAGGAGACCGAGGAGGCACACCGCGAGGCCGAGGCGAGCCACATGTTCGACGCCCGGATGGCGCACGTCCACGAACAGCTCCAGCGGATGCGCGACCGGCTCCGCACGGGGGAGTTCTCGGGCATCTTCGAGATCGCCGAGCACGACTCGCTGTCGCTGACGGCGACGACGATGACCGGGCCCGCCGGCTGGGTGTACTGGCAGCCCGAGACGATCGCCGTGTTCAACGCCGTGCGCGAACTCCGCGAGGAGGAGGACGTCCCCGTCTACTTCTCGACGGACACCGGCGCGAGCGTCTACGTCAACACGCCCGCGGAGTACGCCGAGCGCGTCGAGGAACGGATCGCGCAGGTCGGCGTCGAGACGGAGATCTGGGAGGTCGGCGGCCCGGCGCGCGTGCTCACGGAGTCGAAGGCGCTGTTCTGAACCGGCGCCGTCGCTCGGTGGGGGGCTGACGGGCGGTGCGGCGCGGGGCGCCCTCCGCGCGTCGGGCGTCGTCCCGCGGGCGGTGCACCGCGCTCCCGCCTCGGCCGCCCGCGGGCCGCGTTCAGCGCATCGCCGGGGCTGGTCGCGTGCTCGGTGAAGAACGTTCGCCCCCCGTCCCCGTCACGTCCTTACCCGCGCACCCCGTACTCGGCACACAGATGCACGTCGCCGTCCTCGGCGCCGGCTACGCCGGCGTCGCCCTGACACGCAAGCTCGAATCGCGTCTCCCGCCCGACGTCGACATCACCCTCGTCAACGACGGCGAGGAGCACGTCCTCGTCCACGAGACCCACCGCGCGATCCGACGGCCGGCCGTCGCGGACGCCATCTCGGTGCCCGTCGCGGACCTCCTCGACCGCGCCGAGTTGGTCGTCGACCGCGTCGACGACGTCGACGCCGACGCCGGGCGCGCGGAGTTGGCGTCCGGCGACGCCGTCGAGTGGGACTACGGCGCGGTGTGTCTCGGCTCCGAGACGGCGTACTACGGCATCGAGGGGCTCCGGGAACACGCGACGCCGCTGAAGTCGCTCGACGACGCGGCGCGGATCCGCGAGGAGTTCCTCGACGTCGTCGCCGACGGCGGCCGGGTCGTGGTCGGGGGTGCGGGGTTGTCGGGCGTGCAGGTCGCCGGGGAACTGACCGCACTCGCCGGCGAGGAGGGCGCCGACGTGCCCGACGACGTCGAGGTCGTGCTCGTCGAGCAGTTGGACGAGGTGGCGCCGAACTTCCCGGCGAACTTCCGGCGCGCCGTCCGCGAGCAGCTCTCCGAGCGGGGCGTCGACGTCGAGACGGGCACCGCCGTCGAGGCGGTGTACGACGACCGCATCGTCACGGACGACGGCGACCTCCGCTACGACCAACTCGTCTGGACCGGCGGCATCGCCGGCGACGACGCGGTCGACGGCGACCGGCCGGTGGTCCGGGCGGACCTGCGCCTGACCGACCGGACGTTCGCGCTGGGCGACGCCGCCCGCGCGGTCGACGCCGACGGCGAGCCGGTGCCGGCGTCGGCGTCGGCGGCCATCCGCGAGGCGAAGACCGTCGCCGAGAACGTCGGCCGCCTCGTCGACCACGAGCGCGACGCCGCCCCGGACGACTTCGCGCCGCGGCTCGCGCGCTACCGCTTCCAGGTGCCCGGCTGGCTCGTCTCCGTCGGCGACGGCGCCGTCGCTCAACTGGGGCCCACGGTGCTCACCGGCGCGGCCGCGAAGGCGTCGAAGGCCGGCGTCGGCGCGGGCTACCTCACGTCCGTCGGCGCCGTCGACCGCGCGCTCAAACTCGCCGAGGAGGAGTTGCTGTAGCTGCGGCCGCCGACGCGCCCCGTCCCGTCCCGCCCGTAGCGGGGCGTCGGGACTGGACGCGCGTCAATACATACGCGTATTATGACCTATGTTCCTTCGGAGGCATCTGTAGACAACGCTTAGGAACGGTCGTGACATACGTTCACTCATGCCAGCGATCGACATCGATCCGTACAGCAGTTCGGAGGGTCTGTTCGAGTGTGTGGGCTGCGGGAGCCGAACCCAGTCGGCGAGCCACCCGGGCACGTGCCCGAACTGCGACGCCCCGGTCCAGAACATCTCGGTGAGTCGCGAGTAGGCGACTCCCCGGCCGACCACCTCGACACCGCGGTTTCTGCGGTCGCGTCCGCGCCCCGCCAGCGGCCGCCACGACCGGGAACGCGAGCCTTAACACCGTCGCGCCGTTACGACGCGCGATGAGCGACACGTCGCGAGCGACGGGGATGGACGCCTTCGCGGCGCTCGGCGACGAGGTGCGGGCGGCGCTGTCGGAGCGCGGCTTCACGACGCCGACCGCGCCCCAGCGCCGGGCGATCCCGCCGCTGGCGGCCGGGAAGGACGCCCTCGTGATCGCCCCGACCGGCACCGGGAAGACGGAGACGGCGATGCTCCCCGTGCTCTCGGCGCTGGCGGACACGCGCCCGGAGGGACTCGGCGCGCTGTACGTGACGCCGCTGCGGGCGCTCAACCGCGACATGCGCGAGCGCCTCGAGTGGTGGGGCGAGTACCTCGACCTCGACGTGCAGGTGCGCCACGGCGACACCAGCGACTACCAGCGGAGCAAGCAGGCGGACGACCCGCCCGACGTGCTCGTGACGACGCCGGAGACGCTGCAGGCGATGTTGACGGGCGAGAAGCTCCGCGCCGCCCTCTCGGACGTCGACCACGTCGTCGTCGACGAGGTCCACGGCTCGCCGCGTCGAAGCGCGGCGCCCAGTTGACCGTCGGACTGGAGCGCGTCCGGCGACTCGCGGGCGACTTCCAGCGGATCGGGCTGTCGGCGACCGTCGGCGACCCCGCGGAGGTCGGGAAGTTCCTCACCGGCGACCGCGGCTGCGAGATCGTCGAGGTCGACGTGGGGAGCAAGGTGGAGTTCGACGTGGTGTCGCCGCAGGTGACGCCCGAGGACGAACGGCTCGCGGGGAAACTGGCGACCGACCCCGACATCGCCAGCCACGTCCGGTTCATCCGCGACGTCGTCCGGGACAACGAGTCGGTGCTGATCTTCGTCAACACCCGCCAGACGGCCGAGGCGCTCGGCTCGCGGTTCAAGACGCTCGAGGAACCGATCGGCGTCCACCACGGGTCGCTGTCGAAGGCGGCACGGATCGAGGTCGAGGACGCGTTCAAGGCCGGCGAGATCGACGGCCTCGTCTGCACCTCCTCGATGGAGTTGGGGATCGACGTGGGGCGCGTCGACCACGTCGTCCAGTACAACTCCCCGCGGGAGGTCGCCCGCTTGCTCCAGCGCGTCGGCCGCGCGGGCCACCGCCGCGACGAGGTGAGCCGCGGCACCGTCGTCACCGACGCCCCCGACGACACGATGGAGGCGCTGGCCATCGCCCGGCGCGCCGTCGCGGGGGAGGTGGAGGACTCGGGGATCCACCACATGAGCCTCGACACGCTCGCGAACCAGATCGTCGGCCTCCTGATGGACACAGGGGAGGTCAAGGCGCGCGAGGCGTACGACCTGATCACCCGGGCGTACCCGTTCCGCGACCTCGACGAGGCGACGTTCCGGGAGGTCGCCCGCGAACTCTCCGGGAACCGCCTGCTGTGGATCGACGAGGAGGCCGACACGCTCGAGACGTCGGGCGGCACGTGGCAGTACTACTACCGGAACCTCTCGATGATCCCCGACGAGGAGACGTACGACGTGTACGACATCTCCTCGCGCCGACAGATCGGCACGCTCGACGAGCGGTTCGTCGTCAACTTCGCCCAGCCGGGCGAGGCGTTCATCCAGCGCGGCGAGCTGTGGCGCATCAACGACATCGACGAGGAGGAGGCGGAGGTGAACGTCGCGCCCATCGAGGACCCCGCCGGCGAGGTGCCGTCGTGGACCGGCCAGGAGATCCCGGTCCCCCGCGCCGTCGCCGGCGAGGTGGGCGAGATGCGCCGCGTCGCCGAGCCGCAGTTCGCCCGCGGCGCCGACACCGACGCGGTCGCCCGCGAGTTCGCCGGCCGGTACCCCGCGGCGGCCGGGACGGTCCGCGTCGGCCTCGACACCGTCCGGAAACACGCCGAGGCGGGCCACCCGATGCCCACCGACTCCCGCATCGTCGTGGAGGGGCGCGGGCGCTCCATCGCGGTCAACGCCGCCTTCGGCCACGAGGTGAACCGCACGCTCGGCCGGCTCCTCTCGGCGCTCATCGGCCAGCGCACCGGCTCGTCGGTCGGGATGGAGGCGGACCCGTACCGCGTCGAGTTGGAGGTGCCCAACGGCGTCACCCCGGGCACGGTCATCGAGGTGCTGGAGGAGACCGACCCCGCGCACGTCGAGGCGCTGTTGGAGCTCGCGTTGAAGAACTCGGACACGCTGAAGTTCACCCTCGCGCACGTCGCCGCGAAGTTCGGCGCGCTGAAGCGCTACCAGGGGAACAAGCGCTTCGGCGGCGACCGACTGCTGGCGGCGCTGGAGGACACGCCCGTGTTCGACGAGGCGGTGCGGGAGGTGTTCCACACGGAACTGGCCGTCGAGGAGACCGCCGAGTTGCTCGACGCCATCCACGCGGGCGACGTCGAGGTGGTCGCCGCCCGCGAGCGCACCCCGCTCGGGACGGACGGGCGCTCGTCGGGCCGGGAGTTCCTCGTCCCCGAGAACGCCGACGCCTCGGTCATCGAGACCATCCGCGACCGGATCATGGACGACCACGTGATCCAGTTGTGCGTCCACTGCGGCGAGTGGAAACAGCGCACGAAGGTGCGGCGCGTCCGCGACACGCCGGAGTGTCCGGAGTGCGGGTCGACCCGTATCGCGGCGCTGAACCCGTGGGACGAGGACACCGTGACGGCGGTCCGCGCGCACGACAAAGACGACGAACAGGAGAAACTGACGCGCAAGGCGAACCGGGCGGCGAACCTCGTGCAGGCACACGGCAAGCAGGCGGTGATCGCGCTGGCGGCCCGCGGCGTCGGCCCCCACAACGCCGCGCGGATCATCGGGAAACTGCGGGAGAACGAGGACGACTTCTACCGCGACATCCTCAAACAGGAGCGCCAGTACGCGCGGACCAAGAGCTTCTGGGAGTGACCGCCGACCGGACGCCGCGCGGCGTCCGATAGTTTGTTGACAGTTCGGCGACGAGACCGGCGAGATGAGCGACGACACGGCGTCCCCGCGAACGTTCGACGCGCTCGGCGACGCGGTCCCCCGATACGACTCCTTCCTCCGGGTCGCCGACCACCGCGAGCGCGACCGCGCGCTGGCCGACGACCACGACCACGTCGCCTACCGCACCCACGGGGAGACCCCCGACGGGGAGGAGCTGTGGAGCGTCACGGTCGGGGAGGGCTCCGAGAGCGCCCTCCTGTTCGGCGCCCCCCACCCGAACGAACCCATCGGGTCGACCACGGTCGACTTCCTGCTCCACGAGCTCGCGGAGAACGACGCCCTCCGCGACTCGCTCGACTACGAGTTCGTCTGCGTCCCGGTCGCCGACCCCGACGGCGTCCGGCGCAACGAGGGGTGGTTCGACGGGCCGTTCACGCTGTCGAACTACGCGGGGAACTTCTACCGCCCGCCGCCGAGCGAACAGATCGAGGCGACGTTCCCGATCCGACACGAGGGGTACACCTACGACGATCCGACTCCGGGGACGCGGGCGCTCGCGACGCTGATCGACGAGCACGACCCGGCGTTCCTGTTCAGCCTCCACAACGCCGCCTTCGGCGGCTGTTACTACTACGCCACCGAGCGGCTGGACCCGCTGCACGGGACGCTCCAGTCCATCCCCGAGGAGCACGGCGTCCCCCTCAACCGCGGCGACCCCGAGGACCACCGGAACGAGGCGTTCGCGGACGGCGTGTTCCGGCTCCCGACGTTCGAGGACCGGTACGACGCCCAGACCGGCGACGGCGACCCCCGCGAGGCCGAGCTGCTCGGCGGCAACGCGTTCGACTACGCGCGACGGGCGACCGACGGCGACCCCCCGGTGCAGGTCGTCGTCGAACTGCCGTACTTCCGCGACCCCCGCGTCGGGGACACGACGGAACTGGACCGGAGCCGCGAGGCGGTGATCCGGGCGGCCGTCGAGGACCGCCGCCGGCTGATCCGGGAGTTCCGGGCGGCCGTCGCCGCGACGGCCGACCAGTTCCCCGACACGCCGATGGCCCGCGAGGTGCGCGGCGTGTTCGACTGGTACGCCGAGGAGGACGAGTCGCGGCTGGCGTGGGCGGAGTCGAACGACGCGGGCGACGAACCGGCGACCGTCGCCCAGTGCGTGGAAGAGCGGTACACGTGGACGTACCACCTGCTCACGAACGCGGGGATGCTGCTCCGGACGCTCGATACCGCCGCGATGACGGTCGACGACGACGCTCGCGAGCGACTCGTCAACGCGAAGGCGGCGGTCGAGCGGGTGTTCACCGATCGGATCGGCGACCTCCAGCGTGATCTCGACTACGAGGTCGTCCCGATCCGCGACCTCGTCGCGATCCAAGCGCGGGCCGGGCTGGCGTGTCTGGACTCCCTGCAGAAGCGACGTCGCTGACGACCGCCGGCCGGCGTCTCAGTCGTCGCCCTCCCACTCCTCCAGCGTCGCGCCCACGGCGCTGGCGAGGTGGTTGAAGTCGCGCAGCGCCATCCCGTCGCAGGTGACGAGTACGCCCTTGTCGCGGCCGTCGACGCGGATGGCGTAGCCGTTCTCGAACACCCGGAGGGTGTACCGGTACTGGCCCAACTCGGTGCCGGAGTAGCCGTCGCTGGCCATCGCGAAGTCCTGTCGCTCCGTGCCGATGAACGCCATCAGGTCGGCGTCCTGCTCGAGGTCGTCGCGGAGGTACAGCTGCTCGTGGTCCGTCCGCGAGAAGAACGTCACCGACCGCGCGTTGTCGCCGACGGTGGTTCGACAGGTGCTGACGAGTCGGTCGGCGGCCTCGTCCGGAAGGAGTTGGGGCATACCTCACGGCCGCCCTCGGCGCTGTTAGTCCGTGCGGTTCGGCGTCAGTGTTGCCGGTAGTTCGCGACGACAACTCGCGGACGAGTTCCCGCCGCGGCGGCGGCTCAGTCGAGCGACTCGTGGGGGCGCACCCGCTCCAGCGCCGCCGCGAAGTCGTCGCCCGTCACCGACAGCGCGTCGGCGTGGTCGTTCGCCGCCTCGCCGAACTCCTCGGCGACGCGCTCGACGGCGCGCATCGTCGCCTCCCGGACGACGGCGGTGAGGTCCGCGCCCGAGTACCCCTCCGTGTCTTCGGCCACGCCGTCGAGGTCGACGTCGTCCGCCAGCGGCGTGCGCTCGGTGTGGACCGCGAGGATCTTCCGGCGGCCCTCGGCGTCCGGGAGGGGGACCTCCACGTGGCTCTCCAGTCGCCCGGGGCGGATCAGCGCGTCGTCGAGCGCGTCCCGCCGGTTCGTCGCCGCGATCACCGCGACGTTCGGGTTGGCGCTCGCGCGGTCCAGTTCCGTCAGCAGTTGGGAGACGACGCGCTCGCCGACGCCCGAGGAGTCGCCGCCCATCCCGTCGCGGTCGACCGCGATGGCGTCGATCTCGTCGAAGAAGACGATGCTGGGGGCGGCCTGCCGGGCGCGCTCGAACACCTCGCGCACCGCCTTCTCGGACTCGCCGACGTAGCGGTCGAGCAGTTCCGGGCCGGCGACCTCGATGAAGTTCACCTCCGACTCGCCGGCGATGGCGCGCGCCAGCAGCGTCTTCCCGGTGCCGGGCGGGCCGTACAGCAACACCCCGGTCGGCGGGTCGGCGCCGGCGGCGTCGAACAGCGGCGCGTACATCAGCGGCCACTCGACGGCCCGCTCCAGCGTCTTCTTGGCCTCGGTCAGCCCGCCGACGTCGTCGAAGGTGGTGTCCGGCTGCTCGGCGACGTACTCGCGCATCGCCGACGGCTCCACCGTCGCCAGCGCCGCCTCGAAGTCCGCGCGGGTCACCTCGACGGTCGCGAGGTCGACCTCGCTGTCCTCGTGGCGCGCGCGCCGCAGCGCCGTCAGCGCCGCCTCGGTCGTCAGCGAGTCGATGTCGGCGCCGACGAAGCCGTACGTCCGGGCGGCCAGCCGGGCCACGTCCACGTCGTCCGCGAGCGGCATCCGGCGGGTGTGGACCTCGAGGATCTCCCGGCGGCCCGCCTCCCCGGGCACGCCGATCTCGATCTCGCGGTCGAAGCGCCCGCCGCGTCGGAGGGCGGGGTCGATGGAGTCGACGCGGTTGGTCGCGCCGATGACGATCACGTCCTCGCGGGCGTCGAGGCCGTCCATCAGCGAGAGGAGCTGGCCGACGATCCGGTTCTCCATGTCGCCGCCGTCCTCGCGCTGGCCGGCGATGGAGTCGATCTCGTCGAAGAAGACGATCGACGGCGCCGACTCGTTCGCCTGCGCGAAGATCTCCCGGAGCTTCTCCTCGCTCTCGCCTTTGTACTTGGAGGTGATCTCCGGGCCGGACACCGAGATGAACGAGGCGTCGACCTCGTTGGCGACGGCCTTCGCGATCAGGGTCTTCCCCGTCCCGGGCGGGCCGTGGAGCAGCACGCCCTTCGGCGGGTCGATGCCGAGGCGGGCGAACACCTCCGGCTCCGACAGCGGGAGCTCGATCGTCTCGCGCACGAGGTCGAGTTCCTCGTCGAGCCCCCCGATGTCCTCGTAGGTGACGCCGCCGGCGGGCGGGGTCGGTGCCGGTGCGGCGTCGGTGCCGCCGGCCGCGTCCGAGCCGTCGTCCCCGCCGCCGGCGCGACGGTCCCGCGTCGGGAGGTCGACCGACGCGCCCGTCCCCGAGGTCGTGGTGTTCGGCCCCGAGCGCGAGCGGTCGCGGCTCCCCGTCGTCGCGTCGTCCCCCGCCCCGGACGACCCCGACGACCGCTCGACGGTCACGCGCGTCCCGTCGTGGACCTTGACCGGGCCCTCGGGTCGCGTCTCGCGGACGACGAACACGTTGCCGCCGAGGTGCGCGAGGCGGACCTGCTCGCCGGCGCTGACTGGGCGGCCGTCGAGGTCGCGCTTGGCCGCGCGTGCGAGCGTGTCGGCGTCGATGTCCACGTCGTCGAGCGCCGACGGCGCGCTCAGGGTCACGGCGTCGGCCTCGCCGACGCGCTCCTTGCGGACGCGGACCTGCGTCCCGATCTTCGCGCCGGCGTTGGCGCGCGTCTCGCCGTCGACGAGGAGTTCGCCGTCGCCGGCCTCCGCGCCGGCGGGCCACACCTTCGCCGCCGTCTCGCGCTCGCCGGCGATGACCACCGTCTCGCCCGAGAGCACCCCGAGCCTACTCATCGTCGTGTCGGAGAGCCGCGCGATGCCGCGTCCGGCGTCGCGCTTGGCCGCGCCGCGGACCGTCAGCGCGTGCCAGTCGTCGTCGCTCATGGCACGGGCTTGGAATGGCGGGGGCTTACCGCTTTCCACGTGTCGGGCGGGGCACCCGACGGCGTCGCGCCCTCACCGGACGTCCAGATCGGAGTCGTCGAGCAGCGCGCGGATCGTCTCCTCGGGCGGCGCCCCGGGGTTGACCCGGCGGGCGTACCACCGCAGCGCCGTCGCGAGCGTGTCCGTCGGCGCCGCCGACGCGACCCGGAGCGTGTCGGTCTCGCCGCCGGCGGCGACCGCGAGCGCGAACCCGTGCGACGACGAGAGCGCGCCCGCTCCGCGGCGACGGCCGCCAGCGGGTCCTCCCCTCCCCGGCGGCGGCCGGCGGCTCGGCGGGCGACGGTCGCTCCGCCGGGGTGGCCGGCGAGTCGTCGGCCTCGGGGACGGTCGGGTCGGCTGCGTCGTCGTCGTCCACGCGGTCGTCGCGGCCGCCGCCGGTGGAGATGACGTAACGCCCGTCGTCGGTCTCGTCGACGCCGTCGCGGTCCCGGATGTCGAGGTCCTCGGGGTCGACCACGCCGTCGCGGCCGACCGGCGGGCCGTCGTCCCCGCCGTCCGCGCCGTCCGCCGAGGGCTCGTCGCCGTCGACGCGGACGACGTCGCGGACCGGTCCCTCCCCGTCGGCGGCCTCCCCGGGTCGTCGGCGTCGCTCATCGTCGGACGGTTGCCGAGGGCGGCGTATGAACGCACCGCCGCGGTTCTCACGGGTGAGAGCGGCGCGGCGTCCGGGCGGCGCGCCGGCGGCCCCGGCGGCTCCTCCCGTGTGGTCCCGTGTGAACCGCCGACGGTGGACCACCGACTTGATAACCTCGCGCCGGTTCACACCGTGCATGGACGACAGCGACATCTCGGACCAGTACACGCCGGAGGCGGTGGAGGCCGCCGTCTCCGAGCGCTGGGACGAGACGGACGCCTACGAGGTGACGAAGGAGGCCCACGCCGACGACCCCTCGTTCTTCTTCGTCGACGGCCCGCCGTACACGACCGGGCAGATGCACCTGGGGACGGCGTGGAACAAGACCCTCAAGGACACGGTCATCCGCTACCTCCGGATGCAGGGCCACGACGTGACCGACCGGCCCGGCTACGACATGCACGGGCTCCCCATCGAGACGAAGGTGGAGCAGGAGCTCGGCTTCGAGACGAAGCGGGACATCGAGGAGTTCGGCATGGAGAACTTCATCGAGGAGTGTCGGGAGTTCGCCGTCCGCAACCGCGAGAACATGGACGAGGACTTCCAGTCCATCGGCGCCTGGATGGACTGGGACGACCCGTACCAGACCATCGAGCCGGAGTACATGGAGTCGGCGTGGTGGGCGCTGTCGCAGGTCCACGAGCGCGGCCTCGTCGAGCAGGGGAAACGCTCCATCTCGCAGTGCCCCCGGTGTGAGACGGCCATCGCCAACAACGAGGTCGAGTACGAGGACATCGAGTCCCCCTCCATCTACGTGAAGTTCCCCCTCCGCGACCGCGAGGGGAGCCTCGTCATCTGGACGACGACGCCGTGGACCATCCCCGCGAACACGTTCGTCGCCGTCGGCGCCGACCTCACGTACCAGCAGGTCGAGGCGACCAAGGACGGCGAGACGGAGACGCTGTTCCTCGCGGAGTCCACCGTCGAGGACGCCCTCCGGCGCGGCCGCTACGACGACTTCGCGGTCGTGGACGAGTACAGCGGCGAGGAGCTGGTCGGCTGGACGTACGACCACCCGCTGGCCGAGGAGGTGCCCGAGCACCCGAGCTTCGAGGGCGCCGGCCAGGTGTACACCGCCGACTACGTCGAGGCCGACCGCACGGGGCTCGTCCACTCCGCGCCCGGCCACGGGCAGGAGGACTTCGAGCGCGGGTCGGAACTCGGGCTCGAGGCGTTCTGCCCCGTCGGCGGCGACGGCGTGTACACCGACCTCGCCGGGAAGTACGCCGGCGAGTTCGTCCGCGACGCCAACGACGACATCATCGCCGACCTCGACGCGAAGGGACACCTGCTCGCCAGCGAGACCCACGAGCACAGCTACGGGCACTGCTGGCGGTGTGACACCCCCATCGTCTTCCTCGCGACCGACCAGTGGTTCATCCGGATCACCGAGATCAAAGAGGAGCTACTCGACAACATCGACGACGCCGAGTGGCACCCCCACTCCGCCCGCGAGGGCCGCTTCCGCAACTTCGTCGAGGAGGCGCCCGACTGGAACGTCTCCCGCCAGCGCTACTGGGGCATCCCGCTGCCCATCTGGGTGCCGGAGGACGCCGACCAGTACGACGCCGCGGACCTGATCGTCGTCGGCACGCGCGAGGAGCTCGCAGAGCGGGTCGACCAGGACGTCGACCCCGACACCATCGACCTCCACCGGCCGTCGGTCGACGACCTCACCATCACCGAGGACGGCACCACCTACGAGCGCGTCCCCGACGTGTTCGACGTGTGGTTCGACTCGTCGGTGGCGACGCTGGGCACCATCGGCTACCCCGGCGACGAGGCCGACTTCGAGGAGCTGTGGCCCGCCGACCTCATCGTGGAGGCGCACGACCAGACGCGCGGGTGGTTCTGGTCCCAGCTCGGCATGGGCACCGCCGCGCTCGGCGAGTCGCCGTACAGCGAGGTGCTGATGCACGGGTTCACGACGATGGGCGACGGCTCGAAGATGTCCAAGTCGAAGGGGAACATCGTCGAGCCCGAGGAGGCCATCGACGCCGCCGGGCGCGACCCCCTCCGCTGCTACCTGCTGAGCCACGAGCAGCAGGAGAAGAACCTCGCGTTCGAGTGGGACGGCCTCCACGAGATGCAGTCGACGCTCAACATCCTGTGGAACGTGTTCCGCTTCCCGTTGCCGTACATGCAACTGGACGGCTACGACCCCGCCGAGCCGGACGTCCACGCGGCCGACCTCGACGTCGTCGACGAGTGGGTGCTGTCGCGCCTGCAGACCGTGAAAGCCGAGATGGCGGACGCGTGGGACGACTACGAGGTCGACGACGCGCTGAACGCCCTGCTCGACTTCGTCACGACGGACGTGTCGCGCTTCTACGTGAAGGCGATCCGCGAGCGGATGTGGGAAGACGAGGACAGCGCCTCCAAGCGGGCCGCCTACGACACGATGGCGACCGTGCTCGGCGAGGTGACGCGCCTGCTCGCGCCGTACGCGCCGTACCTCACCGAGCGGATGTACCAGCACCTCGACGGCGGGGCGACGACGGTCCACATGCTCGAGTACCCCGCGGTCGACGACGCCCTCCGCGACGAGCAGTTGGAGACCGACATGGCGGTCCTGCGCGACGTGGAGGAGGCCGCGGCGAACGCCCGCCAGCGCGCCGAACGCAAGCTCCGCTGGCCCGTCACGCGCGTCGTCGTCGAGAGCGACGACGGGGCGGTCCGCGAGTCGGTGGGGAACCTCCGCGCCCTGCTGGCCGACCGCGTGAACAGCCGGTCGGTCGAGGTCGTCGCCTCCTACGGCGAACTCGTCGAGGTCGCCGAGCCGGAGATGTCGAAGCTCGGCCCCGCCTTCGGCGGCGACGCCCAGGAGGTCATGACCGCCATCCAGGGGACGACCCGGGCGGAACTGGAGGAGAGCGGTCGCCTCGCGGTCGAGGTCGACGGCGAGGTGTACGAGCTCGACGAGGAGATGATCTCGTTCCACTCGCAGGCGCCCGAGGGCGTCGTGAGCGCGGAGTTCGACGGCGGCACCGTGTACGTCGACACGGAGCTCACCGAGGACGTCGAGTCCGAGGGGTACGCCCGCGACGTCGTGCGGCGTATCCAGGAGATGCGCAAGGAACTCGACCTCGACGTCGACGAGCGCATCCGCGTCTCCGTCGACGTGGGCGACGACCGCGTCGCCGGCTTCGTCGACGAGCACCGCGAGTACGTGGCCGAGGAGACGCGCGCCGACGCGTTCGTCGACGACGGGGAGTTCGACCTCGTCGAGGAGTGGACCGTCGAGGGGGTCCCGGTGACCATCGGCGTCGCGCGGGCGGAGGCGGAGACGCCCGCCGACGACTGACGCGTCGCCGAGCACAGCGAGGCGACGCGCGCCGGCGGCGAGGTCTCCGGGCCGAGCCGCCCACGAACACACCCACCGCCGAGCACAGCGAGGCGACCGGAAACGGCGGCAGGTCCGCTCTCCGAAGGGCGGTCGCTCGACGGAACTGACGGCGTGAGGGGGGTATGGCGGCCGCGGCCACCGACACCACTCGATCGGTGGCCGGCGGGCCGCACGTCGAGAGCGAACTGGAACGGAACGGTCTCCCGTGCCGTGCGCGCGGACCACGCCCGACGCGCCGGCGACTGTGCCTTCGCCGCGGAGCTACCTCAACGCCGCCGGTACTTCCAATCGCTCGGGAACCCTCCGGAGCGCTCCCGAGCGACGCGACCGCCACGTTCATATGAACAGTTCTGCAAGCGTTCGTATGGCTACAACCGAGCGACTCGAACGCCTCATCGCCGACGAGGTGGGCGAGTGTTGCGCGGCCGACGTGGACGACCGACTGGCGGACCTGCGCGCGCTGGCCGCGGGGGCGAGCGTCGAGGAGGGCGCGGGCGCGGCCGACGTCGACGCGCTGTCGGCGTTGGGGAGCGACACGCGCTACCGGCTCGCGCGGCTGCTCGCGGCGGCCGACGGCGATCTGTGCGTCTGCGAGCTGGAGCCGCTCGTGGACGTGAGCGAGTCCGCCGTCAGCCACGGGCTGTCGACCCTGACGGACGCCGGGCTGGCGACGCGGCGCAAGGAGGGGAAGTGGCGCTACTACGACACCACCGACCGCGCGGAGGCGCTGCTGGACGCGCTCGACGCGACCCGCGGGGTGGCGGAATGAGCGCCGACGCCGACGCCGACGCCGGCGCGGGCGACGACCCCGTCCGCCTCGCGTTCGTCTGCGTCCAGAACGCCGGCCGCTCCCAGATGTCGTACGCGTTCGCGCAACGCGAGGCCGAGCGCCGCGGGCTCGGCGACCGCGTCGAACTGCTGACGGGCGGCACCCACCCCGCCGACCACGTCCACGAGGAGGTCGTCGACACGATGGCCGAGGTCGGCATCGACGTGTCCGGCCGGACGCCGCAGCGACTGACCGACGAGCAGTTGAACGAGTGCGACTACGTCGCCACGATGGGCTGTTCGACGCTGTCGCTGGCGGACACGGTGCGGGCGCGCGACTGGGCCCTCACCGACCCCGACGGGAAGTCGCCCGCGGAGGTCGCCGCGATCCGCGACGAGATCGAGGGGCTCGTGGTCGACCTGTTCGACGAGGCGTTCGGCGAGGCCGAGGGCGACGCGGACGGGGCGGACGAATAGTGCCGCTGACGGACCTGCTCGCGGTCGAACTCCTGATCGCCGCGTTCGCCGGCGGCGCGTTCGGCGCGGCGCTCGGGGCGCTCAACACGTTCGTGCTGTGCGGCTTCGTCGTCATCGCCGGCGAGTTGTACGCGCTGGCGACCCGCGCCGCCGGCGGCGCCGTCCCGGTGAACGTCACCGGCGACGTCGCCTTCGGCGTCGTGCTCGGCCCCCACGTCGCCTTCGGCGGCGGCGCCGCGGCGCTGGCGTACGCCGTACACAAGGGGTACGTCGAGACGCCCGGCTTCGACTACCACCCCGCCAAGGAGGTCACCGTCGGCGTCGGGAGCCGCCCGGACGTGCTCGCCGTCGGCGGCGCCTTCGGCGTGTTCGGGTTCGCGGTCGCGACCGTCTCCGGCTCGCTGGGCGTCCCGACCGACCCGGTCGCGCTCGGCGTCGTGCTGTCGGCGCTCGCACACCGTGCGGCGTTCGGCTACAGCCTCGTGGGCGCGCCCGTCTCGAAACTGCTCGACATGACGCCGTTCGAGCGCGGCGACGGGCTCGTGGGACTCCCGGGCGGCGGGCCCGCGAGCGACGCCGTCGACGGGGAGCCGACCGAGGCGGTCGCCGACGGCGGCGCCACGGCCGCGGCGACGCCCCGCGTCCGCGACGGCGCCGACGACCCGATCCGGGTCGAGCCGTGGCTCCCGTACCTCTACCGCTGGCGCGACGTGATCGGCCTCGGGGCCGTGGTCGGCGTGCTCTCGGGGTACGCCGCCTACCTCACCGGGAGCGCGTTCCTCGCGTTCGGGATCAGCGTCGCCGCGCTCGTGTTCCTGATCGGCGGCACCGCCCGCATTCCCGTCACCCACCACATGGCGCTGCCGGCGAGTACCGTGGTGCTCGCGCTCGCGGGCGCCGAGCGCGGGACGGTGGTCCCGAGCGCCGTCGCCGGCGACGTGTCCATGACGGTCGCGCTGCTCGTCGCGGGCGCGTTCGGCGTGTTCGGCGCGCTGGCCGGCGAACTGCTCCAGCGCGTCTTCTTCGCGCACTCGGAGACCCACCTCGACCCGCCCGCCGCGAGCATCGTCGTCTCGTCGCTCGCCATCGGCGTGCTCGCGTGGCTCGGCGTGGTGCCGGCGAGCGCGTGGATCCCGCTGGGGTAAGTCGGGACGAGGCGGCGGTTCGGTATTCGGATCGACGTGCGAAGCAGTGGGTCGAAATCCGGCACGTAGGTACTGTGAACCCTTCGAATCGCGGCTGTACTACCCGACTAACCAACCGAGTGGGGAGTGTACTGCCGATGGATGGCCGGTTCCTCGATCCGTTCGACGTGGGGATACCGCACTCCTCGATTCTGGGTGCTCCTCGCGGCGTTCACCGACTGCGTTCTGGGGACTCTCCTCGCACTCGTCATCATCGAATCTCTTGACTGGGAGCCCCTACTCCCGGTGGCGCTCGCGGCGTGGATCTCCGGCGCCCTTTGTTGGTGGCTCGTCGTCGAGCGTCCCGCCAAACCGACGATTCTGCGGGGGACGCTGTTCGGGGTGGTCTCCGTCCTGCTCACCTTCGTGGTGTGGCTCTTCGGCATAGGCCCCATCATCTACAACGCGCTGTCAGAGAGTCCAGTGTCGCTGTCCCGGCTCGCGCTTGCCTACACCGATCCGACTGCGCTGTGGTTCATCCTCGCAATCTTCGCGTTTGGTAGCGTCGTCGCGGTCCCCGTCGGGACCGTCGGCGGCATCGTCCTGATCCTACTTCGACGGAGAGTTCCGATACGTTCGGACTCCACCTCGGTGGATGACCGAAAAACGCGCTGACGGCAACCGAGCGGAGCGCCGGCTCAGACCTCGACGTCGGTGTCGACCAACGCCTTCTCCAGCACTTCCAGCGGGTGGTTGATCTCGTAGCCCGTCCCGTGCTCCATCTGCATCGAGCAGGTCGGACACTCCGTCATGCCCGTCTCCCCCTCCGCGTGCTCCATGTGCTCGAACATCTCCTCGCCGATCTCCATCGAGTAGTCGTACTTCTCCTCTTTCCAGCCGTACGTCCCCGAGATTCCCGAACAGGAGTCGCCGACGTCCTCCACGTCGACGCCGTCGAGGTGGCGGAACAGCTCCACCGCCTGTCGGTCGAGCCCCTGATTGCGGGAGTGACACGGCGCGTGGTACGCGAAGTCCGGGAGGTCGAGTTGGTCGCCGTCGACCGCGCGGATGGGGTCGATGACGTTCTCGTGGACGAGGAGGTACTCCAAGGCGTCGTAGGTGTTCGCGGCGACCGTCTCGGTGCCGTCGAGGTCGAACTGCTCGGGGTACTCCTGCCGGAGCGCCATCGAACAGGAGGTGCAGGAGGCGACGACGTCGTACCCGTTCTCGATGGCGTCGCCGAGGTTCTCGACGTTCACCTTCGCGGAGCGGCGCGCGTCGTCCAACATCCCGTTGGCGAACATCGGCGTGCCCGAGCAGCGCTGGTCGGGGACGAGGATCTCGTAGCCGAACTCCTCGTACACGCGGACGAGCGCCTTCGCCACCTCGACGGTGTTGTAGTTGGCGTAGTCGCCGTGGAAGTACGCGATCCGCTTCTCCTCGCTGTGGACCTTCGGCCCGCCGCGCCGCTTCCACCACGAGCGGAACGTCTCGTCGGCGAACTCCGGGAAGTCGCGCTCGGCGGTGATGCCCAGCACCTTCTCGTTGATCTTCTGGACCAGCGAGTTCCCCATCACGGCGTTCGTCAGGCGGGGCACCTTCGAGCCGACGCGGGCGAGCGTGCCGTAGTTCGCGAGGATGCGGTTCCGAATGTACTCCCGCGAGAGCTTGTCCATCTGGTTGTCGACGTACTCCCCGCGGGCGCTGTTGTGCATCTGCGAGAGGGGGACGTCCGAGGGACAGGCGCCGTCACAGCGCATGCAGTTGGAACAGCCCATGATCGAGTCGTCGATCTCGGTGTCCTCCTTGCGCTTGAGGCGCCACTGCTCGGGCCCTTGGAACTTCGGCCCGGGGAACGAGTCGTCCACCTCCGCGACCGGACAGGAGGTGTCACAGGAGGTGCACTTGTAACAGGAGTCGGCGCCCGGCCGGAGGTCCATGTCCGAGCCGTCGAACACGTCGACCGGTTCGAACTCGCCGCCGGCCTCCGTGGCGGTGCCGCCGTCGGGCACGGCGCCCTCGCCGGCCGGCCGGGTCGCCTCCGCGTCGCTACAGCCGCAGTCGTCGTCCGTGTGGTGTGTGTCGTGTCCGTCGCTCATGCTTCCTCCGCCGCGGTGCGACCCGCGACCAGCCCCGTGGCCAGCGAGACGCCGCTGGCCGACTTCTCCCGCGCCACGTCCGCGCCGCCGACGACGCCGCCGGCGGCGAACAGGTTCGCGAACTCCGGCGATCCGCCCGCGTCGAGCGGCCGGAGTCGGTCGTCCGGGTCGACGCCGAACCGGGCGAACGCGTGGTCGGCGAACGCCCCCTCCCCGGACCACGCCATCCGGTCGTCGGGCGCGGGGACGTGACAGCCGAACACCGCCTCGCGCGGCCCGTCGCGGTCCGAGTCGACGCCCTTGCCGACGAGCCCGCCGGTCGCGAGCACGTACGCGTCGGCCCGGTACGGGATCCGCGCCCCGTTGCGGTCGATGTACACGCGCTCGATCCGGCCGTCCGCGTCCGTCTCGTGGTCGACGACCGGGTTCCCGGTCGTCATCGACACGCCCGCCTCGTCGAGCGCCTCGAACAGCCGGTCCTCCAGTCGGATCCCGGGGAGGCTCGGCGGCCCCGTCGGGATCTCGAACACCTCGGCGTCGAGGCGCTCCGACAGGTCCGCCCGGACGTCCTCGACGTGTGCGTCGCCGAGTATCGCCGGGAAGCCGACCCGTTCGGCGTCGCCGAGGTGCGGGCGCACGCGGTCGGCGAGCCGCTGCCGGGTCGAGCGCCCCTCGCCGGCGTCCTCGTCGCGCTCCAGCGCGTGCGCCAGCCGCGTCACCGCGGCGTCGGCGCGGTACTCGCCGGGGAACGCGACCGTGGCGCCCTCGACGTCGAACGGGACGCCCGCGGCCGTCAGTCGGTCGGCCGCCAGCGGCGCGTCGAAGTCCGTCGCCGCCTCGAACCCGACGAGGAGCGTGGAGCGGTCGTCGCTGGCGAGTCCCGGCGCCATGCTCCGGGGTAGCGCGCGGTCGGCTTCGCGCGCCCGGAGGTCGTCGCCACGAGCGCGTTGCGGTCGGTGTGCCCGCCGCGGTACAGGTCGCCGACGGCGCCGTCGAACAGCGCCAGCCCCTCGCGGAGCGCGTCCGCGCCGACGACGCGGTACGGGTGCGACTCGGGGAGGTCGTCGACGCCGTCGAACGGGTCCGCCACCGGCGCCGAGCGGCCGTCGGGGTCGGGGTAGCCGAGCGCGTCGACGAGCCCGCTCGCCTGCCGGAGCGTGCTCTCCTTGGCGGAGATCAGGTGGACGTGGACGCCCTCGCGGGCGGCCGCCAGCGCCGCCGTCGCGCCGGCGAGGCCGCCGCCGACGACGACCACGTCCGCCTCAATCGCCACCCGCGTCACCCCCGTCGGGCCGGTCCGCCTCGTCCGCGCCGGCGTCGACCGGCACCCCGCCGTCGGGCGCGGTCGCGCCCGCGGCGTCGCCAGGCCCGTCGACGCCGGCGGGCGCCCCGTCGGCCTCGCCCGCGTCGAACGCCGCGAAGTCCTCCGGGGCGGCGCCGTCGCGGTTCATCGTCGTCGCGTGCAGCAGGTGGTTGAGCATCGCCTGCGAGAGCTGTCGCCCCCACAGGGCGTGGCGCTGGCCCTTCCAGCGCTCCTGCCACAGTTCGTCGAGCGCGGCGTCGACGGTCGCGCGGTCGTAGCCGCCGTACTCGCGCAGGTCGTTCGCCATCCGGTGGACGCAGAAGCCGCCCTGACAGTTGCCCATCGACGCCCGGGTCCGCAGGCGGACCGCGTTCAGGTCGGTGCCGGACTGGTCGATCGCGTCCCGAAGCTCCGCCCGGGTGACCGCCTCGCACTGGCAGACGACCGGGTTCGGCTCGTCCGTCCGCAGCACCTCGTCGGCCCGACTGCCGAGCCGCTGCATGCTGCGGCGGCCGATCGGCGAGCGCAGGCCGAACTCGTCCATGTAGTCGCGGAGGACGGTGAAGTCATCGCTGCCGGGGAGGGGGACGTCGGCGGTCTCGCAGTCGGCGTCCACGCCCAAGAGATCGCAGACGTGGTCGGAGATCTTCTCGGCCATCAGCCGGTAGGTGGTGAACTTCCCGCCGACGATCGACGTCATCCCGGGCAGGTCGTCGCGGTCGGCGTGGTCGAGCAGGAAGAAGTCGCGCGTGATGTCCGTCGGGTCGGTCGTCCCGGTGCCCGGCGGCTCGTACAGCGGCCGCACGCCCCAGTACGACCGGATGGTGCGGGCGTCCTCGAGCATCGGCACGAGCTTCGACAGCTCCTCGATCATGAGGTCGACCTCCCACGCCTCCTCGGGGTAGTCCTCGGGGTCGTCGACCTCCTCGTCGGTCGTGCCGAGGATGCAGGTCGTCTCGTGGGGGACGACGATGTCGGCGTCGCCCTTCGGCTTGCAGCGGTTGATCACCGTGTCGACCTCGCGGACGTTCATCACCGTCATCACGCCCTTGCTCGGCCGGACCTCGACGTTCACGCCGGCCATGTCGCCGATGCGACCGGCCCACGCCCCCGTCGCGTTCACGACGTGGTCGGCGTAGATCGCCTCGGTGCCGCCCTCCGTCCCGTGGACGCGCACGCCCGGCCCGGACTCGTGGGTCACCTCGACGCCGACGATCTCGCCGTCCTCGACGAGCACGTCCGTCACCGGGGAGTGCGTCTCGACGCGGGCGCCGTGTTCCTCGGCGTCGGCGGCGTTGGCGACGCACAGCCGGAAGGGGTCGATGGCGCCGTCGGGCACCTCGATGGCCTTGTCGATGTCGCCCGCGAGGAACGGCTCGACCTCGCGCGCCTCCTCGGCCGTGAGCACCTCCGCGGGGATGCCGCACTCGCGACACCCCTCCAGCTTCTGCTGGAAGTACTCCTCGGTGTCCTCCGGTCGCTTCACGAACAGCCCGCCGGTCATCTCGACGCAGTGGCTGGCGATGTCGCGCAACACCCGGTTCTCCTCGATGCACTCGCGGGCGCTGGCCTGGTCCGAGACGGCGTAGCGGCCGCCGCTGTGCAGGAGCCCGTGCATCCGCCCCGTCGTCCCGTGTGTGAGGTTGCCCTGCTCGACGAGGGTGACGTCGACGCCGCGCATGGCGAGGTCCCGCGCCACGCCACAGCCCGTCGACCCGCCGCCGATCACGACCACCTCGGTCCGTTCGCTCATACTGTGACTCCGTGTGACACGGACCACGGCCGCGTCGGGCATTACGTTATCGGTCATCGCGAAGCGACAGTAAAGATACCGCGGGACCGCGCCGGGGTCGATCAGACGGCGCCGGCGCCGAAGCGCCGCTTGAAGAGGCGACGGAACGCGAGCGTCGCGAACCGCGGCTCCACCCGGCTGGGCGGCCGGCCGGGGCCGTCGTGGTCGTCGACGCGGACGCGCTCGACGATCCCGGCCTCCGCGAGTTCGTAGAGGAAGCGCTCGACCGTCGAGGCGGTCACCTCGAGGCGGTCGGCGATCCGCGCGGCACAGTCCCCGACGGGGGCGCGGTCGGCGGCGGACAGGTCGACGAGACACGCCAGCGTCCGGACCCGGTTGTCCGGGAGCGCGAGGACGCGGCCGAGCGGGACGCACGGCCACGGCACCGCCTCCATCCCGGCGTCGACGCCGGCGGCGTCGACGGCGAGGTCGCCGTCGGCCGCCGCGGCCTCCACCGCCCCGAGCAGCGCGGACAACGCCACCCCGGCGTCCCCCTCCGCCCACTCGGCGACCCGACGGACCGCACCGTGGCTCAGCGCGCCCTGTCCCAACCCGGCGTCGGCGCGGGCCGCGAGCAGGTCGGTGAGCGCCGCCCGGGAGTACGGCTCGACGTCGAGCACGGGCGTCTCCCGGGGGACGCCGACGGCGTTCGGGTCGTCGCGACCGATCGCGAGCCAGGCGAACGTGTCGGCGATCGCCGACAGCCGGGCGTCGACGGTGCCCACGTCGACGGTCTCCGGCTCCCCGACGTGGTCGGCGACGACGACGACCGGGCCGCCGCCCCGCACCCGTCGCCGGAGGCGCTCGTGGGCTCGTCGGTGCCGACGCCGCTGCGGGGCACCGACTCCGGGACCAGTCCGTCGAGGACGGCGTGGGCGAACTCGAACGCCGAGTCGGCGCCGCGGAGGTCCACCCGCACGAACGAGACGTCGGGGACGCTCCCGCCCCGCGTCGTCGTGTACAGCGCGTCGCTGGGCCGCGAGAGCGACCCCGCCAGCCGGTCGACGAGCGCGACCGTGACCGCGGACTTCCCCGTCCCGCCGGGCCCGCGGAGGTAGGCGTTCGGCGGCGTCGTGCCGTCGAACACGGGGTCGAGGTGGTCGAGCAGCCGCTCGACGAGCGCCCCGCGACCGATCGGTTCGTCGAGATGGTCGACGGGGCTGAGCGGGGCCTCGTCCAGTACGAGTCGGCGACGGTCGCCCGTGTGGCGACGGCGCGCGATGCGGTCGTCGATGTCCATTGTCTGGTCGCCGGCCGACCGTCCGCCGGGTCGGCCGCTCGGTGTGCGGTTCGCCGCTTGTGAGGCGGGGGTGGTGATCGGTGTGGTCCCGTGCCGTCGCGCCGACGGCCCGCGGCGAGCGACCGGAGACGGCCGGGATCGGTTGTTTACTACTGGTAGGCTATTGTCGATAACGTTTATAATCTTTCACTATAATGTTTTCCGTCACGGAGTTCCGACCGACCGGGGCTCGACACGGAGGACACACGACATGGCAGAAACCTACGTCGGCGCTATCGATCAGGGAACGACGGGCACGCGGTTCATGGTGTTCGACCACGCCGGAGAGGTCGTCGCCAACGCCTACGAGAAGCACGAACAGATCTATCCGAAGCCCGGGTGGGTCGAGCACGACCCGACGGAGATCTGGGAGAACACCCAGCAGGTCGTCACCGACGCGCTCGCGGCCGAGGACCTCGACCCGACACAGCTCGAGGCGATCGGGATCACGAACCAGCGCGAGACGACGATCGTGTGGGACGCCGAGTCCGGCCGCCCCGTCCACAACGCGCTCGTGTGGCAGGACCGGCGGACGACCGACCGCGTCGAGGAACTGCAGGCCGAGGACAAAGTCGAGTGGATCCGCGGCAAGACCGGGCTGGAGGCGGACGCGTACTTCTCGGCGACGAAGACCGAGTGGATCCTCGACAACGCCGAGCCGCTGAAGCTGCAGGCCTCCCGCGGCGAGAACGTCCGCGACCGTGCCGAGGCGGGCGAACTGCTGATGGGCACCATCGACACGTGGCTCATCTACAACCTCACCGGCAACCACATCACGGACGTCTCGAACGCCTCGCGGACGATGCTGTACAACATCCGCGACCTCGAGTGGGACGACGAGCTGCTCGAGGAGTTCGGCGTGCCGCGCTCGATGCTGCCGGAGGTGCGCCCCTCCTCGGACGAGGCGTACTACGGGACGACCGACGCCGACGGCTTCCTCGGCGCCGAGGTGCCCGTCGCCGGCGCGCTCGGCGACCAGCAGGCGGCGCTGTTCGGCCAGACCTGCTTCGACACCGGCGACGCGAAGAACACGTACGGCACCGGCTCGTTCTACCTGATGAACACCGGGACCGAGGCCGTCGAGTCCGACCACGGCCTGCTCACGACGATCGGCTTCCAGCTGTCGGGCGAGCCCGTCCAGTACGCGCTGGAGGGGTCGATCTTCATCACCGGCGCCGCCATCGAGTGGCTGGAGGACGTCGACCTCATCAACAACGCGGCCCAGACGGCCGAACTCGCGCGGTCGGTCGACTCGACCGACGGCGTGTACATGGTGCCGGCGTTCACCGGCCTCGGCGCGCCCCACTGGGACGGCGCGCCCGCGGCACCATCGTCGGCATGACCCGCGGCACGCGGAAGGCACACATCGTCCGGGCGACGCTGGAGGCGATCGCCTACCAGACCCGCGACGTGGCCGAGGCGATGGAGGCCGACTCCGGCGTGGAGACGAAGAGCCTCCGCGTCGACGGCGGCGCGGTGAAGAACAACTTCCTGTGCCAGCTCCAGTCGGACATCCTCCAGACGGAGATCGCCCGCCCGCAGGTCGACGAGACGACCGCGCTCGGGTCGGCGTACGCCGCCGGCCTCGCGGTCGGCTACTGGGATTCGACCGACGACCTGCGCGAGAACTGGCAGATCGACCGCGAGTTCACGCCGGAGGCGGACGCCGGCGAGGTGGACCGGATGTACGACCGGTGGGGTGACGCCGTCGAACGCTCGCGGAACTGGGCCAAGGAGGATTGATCGTGCATGAACGACCTGATACTGCAGGTTCCGCTCCTCGGTATGGAGTGGGAGGCGTTCCTCCTCCTGTTCATCACGGCGCTGGCCGGCGGCGCGTTCGGCGCGGCCATCGGCGCCCTGCCGGCGTTCATCTTCACGGGGTTCGTCGTGTTCCTCGGCGAGGGACTCGCGATCCTCCAGCGGGAGGTCGCGGCGGTTCCCGCGCTGGACGCTGAACTCGCCGTCGGCGTCACCGGCGTGATCGGCTTCGGCGCGGTCACCGGCCCCCACATCGCGTTCGCGGGCGGGGTGGCGGCCACCGCGTACGCGGGCAAGAAGTACCCCGAGATGACCCCCGAGGGGTGGGACTACCACTTCGGGAAGAACATCCTGTACGCGTTCGGCACCCAGCGCGACATCCTCGCGGTCGGGGCGGTGTTCGGCGTCCTCGGGATGCTGATCAACCAGGTCGGCGCCGCCATCGGGACGCCGACGGACACGATCGCCCTGTCGGTCGTCCTCACCGCGCTCATCGCGCGGCTGGTGTTCGACTACCCGCTCGTCGGGCGGCCGGCCGGCGGCAGCCTCCTCGACATGAGCCCGTTCGAGCGCGAGGAGCAGGCCACCGCCGCCGACGGCGGCACGGTCGATGACCTGTACCCGAACCGCCTCGCGACCGAGCCGTGGCTCCCCCACCAGTACAAGTGGGCCGGCGTCGCCACCATCGGCGTCGTCGGGGGGATCCTCGGCGGCTACATCTGGATCCAGACGGGGAGCATCTTCCTCGGCTACGCCATCTCGGCGATCAGCCTGTTGTTCCTCAACCTCGGCGTCGAGAAGATCCCCGTCACCCACCACATTACGCTCATCGGCGCCGTCGGCGCGGTCGTCGTCGCCCCGGTCGCCGGGAGCGTCGTCGCGCTGCTGGCGGCCGGCGCCTTCGGCATCGTCGCCGGCCTGCTGGGCGAGGTGACCCAGCGGATCATGTACTCCCACTCGGGCACCCACGTCGACCCGCCGGCGATGGCCATCGCGCTCGCGATGCTCGTCGTCGTGGTGCTGTCGGTGCTGGGCGTGCTGCCGAACGCCGGCTACCTCTGAGCCGGCGGCCGCGGCCGCCCGCGGACCGGCACCTCCCGGCCCGCCACCGCCTTTATTCGCGCGACCCGCCTCCCACACGCACATGCAGGTCGCGCTCGTCACCGTCGGGGACGAACTCCTCGCCGGCGACACCGTCAACACGAACGCCTCGTGGCTCGCCGACCAGTTGACCGCCCGCGGCGTCGCCGTCGAGCGCGTCACGACCGTCCCGGACCGCGTCGACGACATCGCCGCCGTCGTCGGCGAGTACCGCGACGCCTACGACGCGGTGCTCGTCACCGGCGGCGTCGGCCCCACGCACGACGACGTGACGATGGACGGGGTCGCCGCCGCCGCCGGCGTCGACCTCGTCGCCAACGGGGCGGCGCTCGACTACCTCACCGAGCACGGCGGCTACGCGGCCGACGACCTCACCGAGGGCACCACCCACCTCCCGGCCGGCGCCCGCGTCATCAACAACCCGGAGGGCGTCGCCCCGGGCTGTGTGATCGACAGCGTGTACGTGTTCCCGGGCGTCCCCGCCGAGATGCGGGCGATGTTCGCGTCCGTGGCCGACGAGTTCGCGGGCGCGGCGCCGTTCGTCGCCACCGTCGAGACGCCCGAGCCGGAGTCGACGCTGCTCGACCGGCTGGCGGCGGTGCGCGAGCGCTTCGACGTGACCGTCGGCTCGTACCCCGGCGACCACGTCCGCGTGAAGTTCACCGGCACCGACGAGGAGCGCGTCGAGGCGGCGGCGGCGTGGCTCCGCGAACGGGTCGACCCGTTGGACGGCGCGGCGGCCGACCGCACCGACGGCGAGGACTGACCGCCCGTCGACGCGGTCGCCGACGGTGGACGGCCGGGAGAAGCGACCGCGACGCTCAGCGGTAGAGGTACGCCAGCCAGCCGACGACGAGGAGGAGACTCGCGATCAGGACGACCGACGCGGCGAGCGTCGTGGGCAGCGCGACCCCCGAGCCGGACTCGGCGACGAGCGGAAGCGTGTTCATGTACGACGCTGGGACCGACCGGCGTATAAACGTGTATATCGCGGGTGGCCCGAGGAGGGCCCGGTCGCGACCCCGCGGCGCGCGGGGCTCAGTAGTCGGCCGCCAGCCCGTCGAGCGCGTCGTGGTGGCGGACGGTGTGGGGCGCCGTCAGCGGCGACACGGACACCCGCCCCTCGACGACGGCGCGGCGGTCGGTGCCGACGGGGTCCGGGATGTCGCCCGTCAACATCCGGTCCCACGTGCGGTCGACGAGGTCGACGTGGTCGCCGTCGCGCTCGGCGGTCATGTCGTACAGCGTCGACGGGCGGGTGACCTCCATCCCGGTCGGGCCGCCCTCCTCGCTCCACGGCGCGTTCACGTTCAGGTAGTCCGCCCGCTCGAACACGCCGGCGTCCTCGGCGTGGTCGGCGAGGTAGCGCGCCGCGGCGGCCGCCTCCCGGTAGTCGTCGGGGTCGCTCGCCTTGCTCCGCCAGTCGTCGCCGCTGCCGCCGGGGACGTACAGCGACACCGCCATCGCGGGCACGCCGAAGAACGCCGCCTCGACGGCCGCGGAGACGGTGCCCGAGCGCCCGAGGACGTACGCCCCGATGTTGGCCCCCTTGTTGCAGCCCGCGACGACCATGTCGACGTCGGGGCACAGCGACTCCAGCCCGGCGATGGCGCAGTCGGCCGGCGTCCCGACGATGGCGTACCCCAACTCGTGTTCGCGGACCTCGACGCGGCCCGAGAGCTTGCGCCCGACCGCCGACTGGTCGTCCGCGGGGGCGACCGCGACCACCTCGCCCAGCTCCGAGAGCGCGTCGTACAGCGCCCGGAAGCCGGGGCTGTCGATGCCGTCGTCGTTCGTGAGGAGGAACCGCGGGGCGTGGCTCGTGCTCATTGGTCACGGCTCGGTCGGGGTCGCCAAAAGCCCGCCGCTCGACCGCCCGCCAGCGCGCCGGGGTCAGACGATCGGGTCGCCGTCGCCGTCGGCTCCGCCGTCGCCTGCCGCCCCGTCGCCCTCGGCGCCCGTCGGCTCCCCGTCCCCGCCGCCGGGGAGCGGGAGGGGGCCTCGTGGGCGGCGGTCCGGAGGACGATCACGTCGCCGATCCCGCCCACGAGCCGGAACGGCACCCGGACCCCGGCGGCCGCGGCGGGGAGGCCGCCGACGGTGCGCTCGGCCACGTCGCCCACCGCCAGCGCGACGGGCGTCTCCGCCTCCAAGTCGACGATCACGTCGGTCACCCGGCCGACGCGCGCGCCGTCCGCCGTGAACACCGCCTTGCTCGCGAGGTCGGTCACGGGTGCGGGATCGGATGCCATGCTGTCGAACGCTTCGGCGGCTGTCACTTAACCTTGTCCGAGCGCGTCAGTACGTCGAGAGGTCGTTCAGGAGGCCGGCGAGTCGGTCGCGGGCGTCGACGCCGCCGAACGACCCCCGCGGGCGCGGCGCCGTCGCCTCGCCGTACCGGTCGAACGCCGTCTCCAGCCGTAGCTCGACCGAGCGCACGTCCCGCTCCTCGACGCCGACGTCCGCGTCCAGCACCCGCCGGTCGACGACCCGGCGGAGCCGCCCCGTCTCCCGGTCGAGCGTCGCGCGGAGGCGCGACCCCTCGCGGAGGTCGATCCCGCCGGGGGAGTACAGCGGCACCGCCCGGGCGTACGCGTCCGGGCCAGACAGTTCGTAGGTGACCGTCCGCCCGGTCCGGTCGTGTTCGCGCCACGTCGCGCGGTGCGGGCGGATCGGCTCGCCGAACATGACCCGGGGGTAGTCGCGGACCGGCGTCCGGCCCGCGTAGCCGCCGTCGACGGTCACCGGCTCGCCGACGGCCTGTGCCGGCGCGTCGCGGTCGACCGCCAGCGTCCCGTCGTCGACGTGGAACACGAACCGCTCGGGGAGGGTCTCGGGGTCGGCGAGCACGGCGTCCGAGAAGTGGAGCACCGCGTCGATGGTCGCGTACGGACACGCCGTCCGCGGGTCGACCCCGTCGGGCTCGCGGTCCGCGAGCACCATCCCGTTCCCGAACGTGGTGAGCGCGTGGGTGTGCCGTCTGCGCGAGTGCTCGTGCAGTTCGCGGTGGCGCGTGAGCCGGTAGGGGGCGTCGCCGGTCCAGTCGTCGAGCACCCGCACGCGCGTGACCGCGCGGTGGTCGGCCGCGAACAGGTGCCGGATCGCCGCGAGGACGCGCTCGCGCGGCGTCGCGTCGGCGGCGAGTCGGTCCGCGGGCGCGTCGGGGTCGTACGGGCGGAGGTCGGCGACGCGGAGGCCCCCGTAGCCGACGGCGCCGGCCGCGGCCGCGCCGAGGCCGGCGAGGAAGCCGCGGCGGTTCACGGCGCCCCCGTCGACGCGGCGGTCGCGGTCGCCGTCGGCTGCTGGTCCCGGTCCCACTGCGCGAGCGCCCGGCTCGTGCCGCCGTCCGGCGCGGTCCACACGACCCGGACGTCGCCGGGGCGGTCGACCGGGACCCGCAGGGTCGCGCCGGGCGCGAGCGGGAACGCGGCGCGGGGGCGGGCGCGTCCTCGGCGCCGCGGCGGGGTGGCTCGCCGGCCCACAGCGTCTCCGTCTCGTCGTCGTCGGTCGCCACGACCACGGCGAGCGCGCCGGTGTTGGCGGCCGTGAGCCGGTTCCCGCGGTCGAACGTCACCTCGTAGGCGGAGCCGTCGCCGTCCCACGCGAACGAGAAGAACGCGTTCGGGAACGTCTCGGGGAAGCCGTCGGTCGCGGGCGGGGCGGGTGCGAGGCCGCAGCCGGCGAGCGCCGTCGCGCCGGCCGCGAGGAGGGTCCGTCTGAACACGACCGGCGCTACGGCGGCGGCGGCGTAAATCCCCGGGTGACCGCCGCCGCGGACCGCAACGCACAGGGGGCCGCGGCGTCCACGGATCGGGCATGGGACTCGGAAGCACGGCGAAGAAGCTCCAGACGGTCGCCGACATGGCCGAGAAGCTGTACGCGAAGGTCAACGAGATCCGCGAGCAGGTGGAGGCCATGCAGGAATCCGTCGAGACGACCGAGGCGCGGGTCGGGGCGCTCGAACGCGAGACCGCCCGCCAGCGCGCGGTGATCGAGGCGCTCGCCGAACGGCAGGGCGTCGACGTCGACGCGGTCGTGGCCGACCTCGACCTCGCCGACGCGGACGACGCGGGGGACGACGAGCCCGGCGGGGCCGACGCCGACACTCCGACGGACGCCGCCTGAGGCGGCCCCGGCGGGCCGTGGCGGGGGTCCGCCCTCCGCCCCTCCCGCGATAGAAAGATACGTGTCCCTCGGCAAGAGTTGCGAGCGTATGACCACCCACCGCGAACCCCTCGACTCCGTGTTGGAGACGATCGGGGAGACCCCGCTCGTCCGGGTCCACGCCTCGCCGGACGAGGTCCCCGTGTACGCGAAGCTTGAGACGTTCAACCCCGGCGCCTCCGTCAAGGACCGCATCGGGAAGCACATGCTCGAACGGATGCTCGAGGAGGGGACCGTCTCCCCGGGGGGGAACCGTCATCGAGCCGACCGCGGGCAACACGGGCATCGGCTTCGCGGTGGCGGCCGGCCAACTCGACGTGAACGCCGTGTTCGTCGTGCCCGAGCGCTTCAGCGTCGAGAAACAGCAGCTCATGCGCGCGCTCGGCGCGGAGGTCGTCAACACCCCCAGCGAGGACGGCATGGGCCGCGCCATCGAGCGCGCCCACGAGCTCGCGGAGGAGCTCGACGGGGCGGTCGTCCCCCAGCAGTTCCGGAACCCGCTGAACGCCGAGTCGCACTACGCGACGACCGCGCCGGAGGTGTTCGACGCCCTCGACGGCGAGGTGGGCGCTATCGTCGCCGGCATGGGCACCGGCGGGACGCTGATGGGGATGGCCGACTACGCCCGCGAACAGGGGAGCGACGCCCGGATCGTCGGCGTTCAGCCGGCGGGGTCGACGTACGGCGACCTGTTCGGCGAGGAGACGACGGAGGGCGAGTACAAGACCGAGGGGATCGGCACCCACGACGTGTCGACGAACGAGCTGGTCGACCCCGAGAAGCTCGACGACCTCAAGACGTTCTCCGACCGGGCGATCCACGGGGAGATGGCCCGACTCGCCCGCGAGGAGGGGCAGTTGGTCGCCTCCAGCGCGGCCGCCAACTCGCTGGCGGCGATCGAGGTGGCCGAGGAGATCCGCGACGGCAGCGTCGAGGCGCCCCACGACACGGTCGTCACGGTGTTTTGCGACTCCAGCGAGCGCTACCTCTCGAAGGGCGTGTACCGCGACTTCGCGGAGTGGCAGGGCTGACCGGCGTGGGGAACGCTCATCGTCCGGGGCCCCGCAGGGAGGCCGTGAACCGACGCGAAGCACTCGGGGCTGTGGCGGCGGCGACGGCGGCGGTGGCCGGGTGTTCGAGCCCGACAGTCACCGAGCGCCCGACCGGCGAGGTCGACGTGACGTTCCGGACCGAGGCCGACACGGAGTACACGGTGCGGCTCTCGCTTACGGACGGCGGGGGAACCGTCGTGGAGGAGTTCGAGTCGCCCGTACCCCCCGGCCGGTCGGACGGACCGAGCTTCTACGCCGGCGGGCTCGCGGACGGTCCGTACACCCTCGCCGTCGAGACGGCGGCCGACGCCGTCGAACTGGAGTGGGACCCCGGCGACTGCGCGTCGCTCGCGGTCGGCGTGACCGTGACCGCCGACGGTCGGCTCCGCGTGGAGCGCGATTGTTCGACGGCGTGACCGGCGACGCGCGAGGAGTCGCCGACGCGAGCCGGGGCGCGGGCCGGGTCAGCGTCGCGCGAGGTCGCGTTCGAGCGCGCGGACGTTCCGGAGGTTGAGCTTCAGCGTCGCGTCGAGGACGTCGCCGACGAGCGGCACCAGCCCGAGGAGGTAGTCGAGGGCGACGAACAGCAGCATCCTGGCGAGCGTCCGCTTGCGGGCGCCGAGGCGGAACGCCTGCCAGACCACGAACAGCGCGACGATCGACCCGACCGCGTCGCCGACCACGGGGACCAGTCCGGCGACGGCGTCGAGGCCGATCCGGTAGGGGACGAACGGAACCGCGATCGAGTCGTCGAGGAGGGTGCCGACACGGCGCGCGCGGCGGAGCCGTCGCGCCGCGGCGGCGTCACCGACGAGGCGCTCGGCCGGAACGTCCCGGAGAGCGACGCCGCCGTCGGCGCGAACGGCCGCGTCGCTGCGGGCGGTTGGACGGTCCCGGGGGTCGAACGGCATCAGAGCTTGGACTCGGCGTCGTCGGCCAGCTCCGCCATGCGCTTGCCGACCCGGCCGGCGTTGGAGAACTCGTCCTCGGACATGGCGGTCGCGAGGGCGTTGCCGAGGACGAACACGGCGTGTTTGTGCTCGCTCTTGGACTTGTGGACGTGGGAGGGGTCGACGCTCAGCTCGTGGTACGGCTCGAACAACGCCTCGTCGACCTCTTCGCGGGCCGAGAAGTGCTCCATGATCGTCACCATCTGCTCGTGGAGTTCGAGGAGTTCGTCCTTGTGCATGAACGTGCGTTGGCCGCTGTCCGAGTTAAGCGTTGTTCGTGGCGGCGTCACACGGCTGGACCGACGAAATCGGCGGGAAGCGGACGACAGCAGCCGGACGGGGTGCCGTGGCGCGTCGGTGGACCGGAGGTCGGGTCAGAAGACGTACTCGTCCTCGTGGCCCATCATCCCGTCGTCCTCGAACCCCGGCTCCGTGTCGCTGTCTTGCGGACCGCTCGTCTTGTACGCCTTCATCCCGGTGGAGATCAGCTCCTCGATCGCCTCGTCGCGCGTGACGAACTCACCCTGCTCGACCATCTGGGCGATCTGCATCTCGAGGTGCTCCGGGACCGTGATCTCGACTTTCGGCATCTACGCGGGGCTTGACGGACGTGCTATTTAAAACCAGCGGGGGATGCTTGCGACAATGTAAACCCTACTTCGGGTTCGGCTCGGTTCAGTTTCCGGTCGAATAATCGAAGTTTTGGGAACACGGAAGCGTCGGCGGCGCGACCGCGGCGGACGCGAGCCGACAGTCTCAGGTCGGCCCGGGCGCTCGTGTCCACATGAGCAGCGAGGTCACCGACCACACGGACCTCTACGAGGAGTTCTCCGACGACCGCCTGCCGCCGGGCCAGCGGAAGACCGACCGCTTCCCGGTGCTCTCGAAGTCGGGCACGCCGGACTGGCACCGCGACGACTGGACGTTCGAGGTGTGGGGCGCCGTCGACGAGTCGCTGGCGTTCGACTACGACGAGTTCCGCGACCTGCCCGCCGAGACGCAGCGACAGGACTTCCACTGCGTCACGGGCTGGTCGAAGTTCGACTGCGAGTTCACGGGCGTCACCTTCCCCCGGTTGGCCGAACTCGCCGGCGTCCGCGACGACGCGGAGTGGGTCATGTTCCACGCGCTCGACGGCTACACGACCGACCTCCCGCTCGCGGCGTGCGACCGCGAGGAGGTGCTGTTCGCGTACGACTACGACGGCGAGCGACTGCCCGACGACCACGGCGGGCCGCTCCGCGTCGTCACCCCCCACAAGTACGCGTACAAGGGGGCGAAGTGGGTGACCGGCGTCGAGTTCCTCACCGAGCCCGAGCGGGGGTACTGGGAGAAGCGGGGGTACTCCGACACCGCGAACCCGTGGAACGAGGAGCGGTACAGCTAGCGAGGCCGAGCGAGCGACGCGAGCGAGGCCTCGGGGGCGGCGGCGAGGTCCGAAGGGCCGAGCCGCCCAAGTCGACCGAGCGACGCGAGCGAGGCCTCGGAGGAGCGGCGGGCGCCGACCGTCTCGACCCGCCGACCGACCGCGCGCCGACCCCGGTCGGGGCTCCCGGAACCAACGGGGTAAAGAGCGGCGCGCCCCAACCGTGGCCAATGAACCCGCCGGACGGCGACGCGCGGGCGGTGCCGCTCTCCGACGCCGACGCGGCGCTCGTGAGTCGCAGTTGCGAGGTCCCCGACATCTCCTTCGGATCGTTCCTCGCGGCGGGCGACCGCCACCGCGTCCACTGGTCCACCCCGGAGGGGTTGGAGGTCGCCGGCGGCGGCGCGGCCGCCCGGCTCGTCGCCGACGGTCCCGACCGCTTCGACGACCTCCGCGCGGACGCCGCGACGCTGTTCGACCGCGTCGACCACGAGGGCCGCCGGCGACGCGCCCCCGCGTGTTCGGCGGCGTCGCGTTCGACCCCGACCACGACGCCGCGGGCGTGTGGGAGGGGTTCCCGCCCGCGCTGTTCGTCCTGCCGGCGATCCAGCCACCCGCGCCGACGGGGGACGTACCTCACGGTGAACCGCTACGGCCCCGACGCCGACGCCGCGGACGCGGCCGACGCGCTCGCGGACGCCCGCGACCGCCTCGACGACCTGCCGATGATGCGCCCGCGCGGCGAGAAGCCGGGCGTCGTCGACACCGAGTGGCTCGTCGACCGCGCGGCGTGGACCGCGCAGGTCGCGAGCGTCGTCGACCGCATCCGCGCGGGCGCCCTCCGGAAGGCGGTGCTGGCGACGGCGCTGCGCGTCGACCTCGCGAGCGACGTGGACATCCCGGACACGCTGGGGCGCCTGCGCCGCACCTACCCCGAGTGCTACCGCTTCCTCGTCCAGCCGACCGACGGCGAGGGGTTCTTCGGCCCGCCCCCCGAGCGGCTCGTCCGCCGCGAGGGCGAGGTCGTCCAGACGGAGGCGCTGGCGGGGTCGATGCCCCGCGGCGACACCCCCGAGGCCGACGACGAGTACGCCCGCGCGCTGCTCGACTCCGAGAAGCTCCAACACGAACAGCGGCTCGTCGTCGACACCATCTGCGATCAGTTGGCCGCCTTCGGCACGGTCGGCGAGGGCGAGCAGGGGATCCGGAAGCTCACCAACATCCAGCACCTCAAGACGCCGATCAACGCCGTCCTCGACGGGGACACCCACGTGCTCGAACTCGTCGAGGCGCTGCACCCCACGCCCGCGGTCGGCGGGCTCCCGCTCGAGGCGGCGCTGGCGACGATCCGCGACACCGAGACGTGGGACCGCGGCTGGTACGCCTCGCCAGTCGGCTGGTTCGACGCCGCCGGCGACGGGGAGTTCGCGGTCGGCATCCGCTCGGGCGTCGCCGGCGGCCGGGAGGCGACGCTGTTCGCCGGCAACGGCATCGTCGGCGACTCCGACCCCGACGACGAGTGGGACGAACTCCAACCGAAGGTGCGCCCGATCATGGACGAGTTGGAGCGGGAGTAACCGACATTTTCGGATCCCTCCAACCCATCCGTCCAGATCAGTTGATTTCTGCTAATACTGCCGTAGCCCGAATTCGGAACCCACGTCCGCGAAACACTCTTGTTGTGATCTCGACAATATGGTAAGAAGTGGGTCAGAACAGACTGGACGATTTCGAGACGACGGAAACGTCGGCTGACGAGTCGACCTGTCCGACGTGTGGGGATGAGTTTGCATCACTCCGCGGGGTGAAGATCCACCACAAGGTCACTCACGGGACGTCGATCAAGCCGAATGTGACGTGTGAGTGGTGTCAAGAGACGTTTCAGGTCAAACCGAGGCGTCTTGATACTGCACGGTTCTGCTCGTCCGCGTGCCAAACAGAGTACCAGAATGAACACCACCGCCAAACAGTCACGTGCCAGAACTGTGGAGATAAATACTCAATAAAAGCGGCCGAAATAGACACCACACGGTTCTGTTCGCGTGAGTGTCAGCACGAAGCGTTTGAGGAAGAATACTCTGGACCGAACAGTCCACGGTGGGAAGGAGGCCTGGCAACCGTAGTTTGTGACGGGTGTGGTGGAACGTACGAAGTCAGGAAAGCGAAGGTCGATTCGACACGGTTCTGCTCAATGGAGTGCAAGGGGGATGTCTACGCCGAGGAGCGTCGTGGTGAGGGAAGTTTCACTTGGGAAGGTGGGTTCTCGGACGTAGCAAACACGCTCCGCAACCTCACTGGGTCGACGAGTTGGGATCGGATCCGGAGCAGTGAACGTGAAGACGAGTGCAAGATGTGTGGTTCCGAGCAAGGAGCCGACGATGGTCGTGCGCTTCACGTGCATCACATCGTACCAGTGCTTGCCGGCGGAACTAGCGAGCCGTGGAATCTGATTACGCTCTGTGCCGCCTGCCATCGTCGCGTCGAGACCTACACAAAGGACATCGTCGACCTAATTCTCGGCCCAGAATCGTGCACCCCCTCCTCGAGTAACGACTAACACCCCCGCCTTTGAGCCACGTCCATGAGCGACGCAGGCGAGGTCGAGGGAGTGGACGCGGCGGTCGTCGCGGAGAAGGTCGACGCCGCACGGGCGGCGGTGGCCGCCAGCGACGACGTCGACGCGTGGCTGTCGGTCGGCCGCGAGACGGACGTGAGCCCGGAGCCGTGTTTCCCGTACCTGCTCGGGTTCGACGTGGTGTGGCCCACCGCCGTCGTCGTCGGCCCCGACACGGCGGCGGTCGTGCTCGGGCGCCACGACGCGCCGACCGCCCGCGACCTCGGCGTCCACGACGTCCACCCGTACGACGAGTCGATCGCCGGGCCGCTCCGGGAGGTGCTCGACGACGTCGGGGCCGACCGCGTCGCCCTCAACTACGACCGCGACGACGTCGTCGCCGACGGCCTCTCGCACGGCCTGTTCCTCCAACTGCGCGACTACCTCCCCGAGCGCGAGTTCGTCCCCGCGAGCGACCTGATCCGGCGGCTCCGCGGGATCAAATCCGACACCGAGTACGAGCGGATCCGCGCCGCCGCCGAGGAGACGGAGGAGCTGTTACAGACGGCGACGGCGACGTGGACGCCCGACACGACCGAACGCGAGTTCGCCGACTTCCTCCACGAGCGCATGGCCGAGCGCGGCCTCGACTCGGCGTGGGCGTGGGACTACTGCCCGACGATCCACATGGGCGACCGCGAGGTGGGCCACACCCTCCCCGCCGACCACACCGTCGACGAGGGGCAACTGCTCCACGTCGACTTCGGGATCCGGCGCGACGGCTACGCCTCGGACATCCAGCGGCTGTGGGTCAGGGGGGAGGCGAGCGACGGCCTGCGGGCGGCGTTCCGCGACGTGCGCGCCGCCATCGACGCCGGTCACGACGCGCTCGACGCGGGCGCGGTCGGCCACGAGGTCGACGCCGCCGCCCGCGAGGAGTTGACCGCCCGGGGGTGGCCCGCCTTCGAACACGCGTTCGGCCACCAGGTCGGGCGCGCGGCCCACGACGGCGGCACCCTCCTCGGCCCCGAGTGGGAGCGCTACGGCGAGGCGCCCCGCCACGCGGTCCGCGCGGGCGAGGTGTACACGATGGAGCTTGGCGTCGCCACCGAGTGGGGGTACGTCGGGCAGGAGGAGCTGGTCCGGGTCACGGCGTCGGGGACGGAGTGGGTCGTCCCGCCACAGACCGACCTGCGGACGCTGCCCGAGTGACGGCGACACGCCCCGTGCGAGCGGCACCGTGAAGTACGGGGGGTCCGGAGCCCCGGTGTGAACTCCCCGGTCGTGGTCGGCTCCCGGGTGGCGGTCGTCGTCGCCGTGGCCCTCACGCTGGTTCTCGTGGTCGCGCTGGAGCGGCTGGCGGGGACCGACCGCCGGGTCGTGCTCCGCCGTCGCCTGTTGCTCGGCGTCCCGTGGGGGACGCTCACGGCGGTCGCGTTCGTCCTCGCGGTGTACCTGTTCGTGCAGGGGGGGTGGACCCACTGGAACGGCCCGGTCGTCGTGCCGTTCCGCGCGTGGTCGTACCTCGCGCCGCTGGGCGTCGTCGTCTCCCCGTTCGCCCACGCGGGCCCCGGCCACCTGCTCGGGAACCTGTTCGGGACGCTCGCGGTCGCCCCGCTGGTCGAGTACGCCGTCGGCCACTACCCCCGCCGGCGCGGCGCCTCGTCGTTCGGCCCCGGCAGGGACGGCTCCCGGCTCGGCGCGCTCGCGAACAACCCCTTCGCCCGGGCGTTCGTGCTGTTCCCGGGCGCGGTGCTCGCGGTGGGGCTCGTCTCCGGCGCGTTCGCGCTCGGGCCGGTCATCGGCTTCTCCGGCGTCGTGTTCGCGTTCGTCGGCGCGGCGCTCGTCTACTACCCGCTGGGGACGGTGGTCGCGCTGTCGGGCGCCGGGCTCGTCTCGACGACGTACCGCGCGCTCTCGACGCCGGTGCTCGAGGCGAGCGGTCGCCCCGCCTACGTCACGCCGTGGTGGGCCGACATCGCGATCCAGGGGCACGCGCTGGGGCTGCTCGTCGGCGTCCTGTTGGCGGCGTGGCTCGCGGCCGCCCGCGGCGACGACCTGCCGCCGCCGCGACGCCTCGCGCTCGGGGCGCTGCTCGTCGGCGTGGAGCAGTCGCTGTGGGCGGTGTACTGGTACCGCGGCGGCGAGTCGTACGTGCTGTACCGGGGCGTCGGCCTCGCGCTCGTCGCGCTGGCGGCGGTGCTCGTGGCGGCGCTGGCGGTCGGGCGGGACGCCCCGCCCGCCGACTCCGTGCGCGAGGCGCTCCGGGCGCTCACGCCGCGCCGGGGCTCGGTGGCGGTGTTGCTCGTCGTGTTGGCGGTGCTGTCGGGGCCTGCGGTGGTGGTGAACCTCGTCGCGGTGAACGACGAACCGCTCCCGGGCGACCCGGTGGAGGTGCGCGGCTACTCGGTCACGTACGCCGAGGGGGTCGAGAACGGGATGGTGTCGGTCGTCGAGTTCGAGGCGTTCGGCGAGTCGACGACGGTGAACACCTCGGGGGTGGTGGTGCGCAACCCCGAGCGGGGGGTGTGGACGACGGCCGTCTCGAAGGGCCGGCTGGCGTTCGCGGGCACCCAGCGGGTCGTCGTCGGCGGCGTCGGCTGGCGCGAGACGGTGCGCGTCGACCGGCGCGGCTGGACCACCGTCGGCGGCGACGCCCCCGCGTACCGCGTCACCCTGACGTACGACGACGAGACGCGGCTCGCCCACCTGTCGAACGCCTCGCGGGCGGAGCCGCGCATCGAGGGGAAGGTCGTCTCGGTGGTGCCGACCGCGTCCGGCTTCGAGTTGCTCGTCGAGGGCGACGACGAGCGCGCGACGGTGCCCGTGCCCGCAGAGAACGAGACGGTGCGGGCCAACGGGCTGTCGTTCGTCCGCGACGGGCGCGCCGTGTACGCGCTCGCGGGCGAGGGGAACGCGTCGACGGGGAACGCGACGACGACGCGCGTCCGGGTCGCCACGCGCGAGCGCTATCGCGGGAACCAGTGAGGCGGCGGGCGGCGGCCGGGCCGACCGGCGGCGACGTCAGCCGTCGCGGGGCCACTCGATGCGGAACACCTCGGCGTCGACGTCGGCCGACTCGCTCGTCTGGTGGTCGTACGTCCGGTCGAGCGTCAGCGTCGCCGCGAACGCGTCGGTGACGGTGCCGCCCTCGTCGGCGGCGAACGCCTCGACGAACTCGCGGCTGCCGGCGTTGTGGACGGAGTAGGAGACGTCCGCGAGCCCGGCGACCGTCTTCAGGAACGCTCGGTCGGCGTGTTCGTTCCCGGTCTGTGCGCCGAACGGCGGGTTCATGATCGCGGTGACGGGACCGGCGGCCGCGAGTCGGTCGCGCGCGAGGGGCGGGCGCGTCGCGTCCGCGCGGACCCAGTGGACCTCGGTCCTGGCGCCGACCCGGCGCTCGTTCGCCCGGGCGACCCCGAGCGCGCCGCCGTCGAGTTCGACCCCGACGACGCGGGCGGCGCCGCGCAGCGCGGCCCCGAGCGCGAACATCCCGGTGCCGGCCCCCAGGTCGACGACCGTGCGGCCGGCGACGCCGCCGCGGAGGTCCGCGAGGTGGACGACGTGGGCCGCGACGCCGGCGGGCGTAGGGTACTGTTCGAGGCTCGCCGTGGGGTCGTCGAAGCCGGCGACGACGGCCAACTCCCCTCGAGCGCGCGACGGCTCGCCACCGCCTCAGGCGCCGGCGTCCGCGGTCGGGTCGACCGCGCGGTCGCCCGCGACCGTCAGCGACACGCCCTCGCGGTCGGCGCGCTCGGCGAGCGCCGCCAGCGCCGGGCGCACCTTCGCGGGGTCGGCGACCGCGTCCGCCTCGACGACGAGTTCGCCCGCGCCGAGGTGGCTCGCCGCCCGCACCAGCGAGCGGAGGCGGTCGGCCTCCCGTTGGGTCTCGATGGAGCTGTCCGTCGCGAACTCCGCCTCCACCCGGAGCCCCGCCGGGACGTACCCCTCCCGCGCGAGCGCGGCGCGGAGGTCGCGGAGGTCGCCCGGGGCGGTCGACTCCAGCGCCGCCGCGTCGATCGTCACCGGTTCGGCGTCGACGGGCTCGGCGGTGGCGACGGCCCGCCGGACGTGCGAGGACGACTGTGTGCTCATGTCACACCGGTCGGGGCGGTAATACAAAAGCGTTTGTGAATGCGCAGTAGTTATTCCGCCGACCGGGTGCAACCGGCCGGTCGCGCCTCGATCGGTCGTACGACGTGTCTGTCGGGCGATCACTGTGTCGGACACGAAACGTCCGGATCCCCCATGACATGCCTATCGGTTGTGCGTCCCCGGAATACTCCCGGAAACCGCCCGCCTCGGCCGGGCTGTGTCACGGATCCGGCCCAGTAGCCGGCCCCAAAGTTTAAATACGAGCCGCGACAGAAGACTTATTAATGGAAGGTCCGAGCCGACAGCGACAACGGGAGAGCGGGGAGTCGGAGAAGCAGTCGGACGAGACGCTCTCGTGCCCGGAGTGTTCCAGCGACAACGTCATCATGGACGCGGACCAAGGGGAGCTGGTCTGTGACGACTGCGGACTGGTGCTCGACGAGCGCCAGATCGACCGCGGGCCGGAGTGGCGCGCGTTCAACCACTCCGAGCGGCAGTCGAAGTCCCGGGTCGGGGCCCCGGTGACGGAGACGATGCACGACAAGGGGCTGACGACCACCATCGACTGGAAGGACAAGGACGCCTACGGGCGGTCGCTGTCCTCGGAGAAGCGCTCCCAGATGCACCGCCTCCGCAAGTGGCAGGAGCGCATCCGCACGAAGGACGCCGGCGAGCGCAACCTCCAGTTCGCGCTCTCGGAGATCGACCGCATGGCCTCCGCGCTGGGCGTCCCGCGCTCGGTTCGGGAGGTCGCCTCCGTCATCTACCGGCGGGCGCTCAAGGAGGACCTCATCCGCGGCCGCTCCATCGAGGGCGTCGCCACCGCGGCGCTGTACGCCGCCTGCCGCCAGGAGGGCATCCCGCGCTCGCTCGACGAGGTCGCGGAGGTGTCCCGCGTCGAGCAGAAGGAGATCGGTCGGACCTACCGCTACATCTCCCAGGAGCTCGGCCTCGAACTGAAGCCGGTCGACCCCAAGCAGTTCGTCCCGCGCTTCGCCTCCGCGCTCGACCTCAGCGAGGAGACGCAGGCGAAGGCCACGGAGATCATCGACGTGTCCGCCGAACAGGGCCTGCTGTCGGGCAAGTCGCCGACGGGCTTCGCCGCCGCCGCAATCTACGCCGCCTCCCTGCTGTGCAACGAGAAGAAGACCCAGCGCGAGGTCGCCGACGTCGCGCAGGTGACCGAGGTCACCATCCGCAACCGGTACCAAGAGCAGATCGAAGCGATGGGCTTCCGCTGAGCGGGTCGGCTCGCGTCGGTCGCCCCGCACGGTCCCCGGTCCCGTTCTCTCGCGCCCGCGCCGCGAGCCGCGGCGCCGGCGACCGCGCCCCGCCTACTCGGCGACGAACACGACGACGCCGCGGTTCCACAGCCCCAGCGTGAGGTCGTACTGGGCGTAGCCGTCGAGCGCGCCGTTCACGGCGACCCGACGGTCCGGCGTCGTCACGACGACCGGGGGCGCCCGGTCGAGTTGGCCGACCGAGCCGACGCTGTCGGTCTCGGCGTCGACCCGTTCGAAGTACCACTGGAGCGGCAGCCGCGCCCCCCACGCGTCGCGGTCGGCCGCCGCCACCGGCGGGAGCGCGTACTCGCGGTCCGTGTCCAGGTCGCGTCCGACGTACACCACGTCGACGCCGTCGTTGCCCGCCATCGCCGTCTCGGCGGCCGCCAGCGCCGCGTCCACGTCGCCCGACGGCTGGGCGTACTGGGCGAACGCCGACTCCGGCGCCGGGTCGGCGTACACGCCCGCCGCGGTGGCGCCGTAGCCGGCGACCCCCGCCGAGGCGACGAGGAGGACGGCGACCAGCCACGCCGGGTCCGTGGCCGTCGCCCGCGCGCGGAGACCCCGGACCGCCCACGCCAGCCCGACCGCGCCGGGGAGCGCGAGCAGCGGGACGACGTGGACGGCCGTCCACGGCTCGACGCCCATCGACGCGATGGGGAACGCGAGCAGGCCGAAACCGGCGGCGTAGCCGCCGAACGCGACGACCGACCGCGTCCCCGGGCGGTAGCGCTCGCGGAGGAAGCCGACCAGCCCGAACACGAGGACGGGCCACGCCGTCGCGACGAGCGTCCGGGCGTACCCCGCCACCGCCGGGAGGAAGGAGTTCCCCCGGGCCGGCGGCGACAGCCGGCCGGCGAACCGCAGGCTCACGAACCGCTCGGGCGCCTCGACGAACGCGAACGCGACCACGGAGGGGAGCGTCGACGGCGACCACAGCCCCGGCCCGACGCCGCCGCCGCGCGGGGCGAACAGCACGAGCGCGACCCCGAGGAAGACGAACAGCGCCCGCGACAGCGACGTGGCGTTCGCGCGGGCCCACGCCACGCCGGCGCCGAGGCGTCCGACGGCCGCGGCGGGCGTCCCGCGCACGCGGGCCTCGTCGAGGACGAACGCGGCCGCGACGAGCCACAGCGGCAGGGACACGACCGCGAACCCGGAGGACGCCAGCGCCAGCGCCAGCGCGGCGGCCCCGAGGTACAGCGGCCAGCGCGCGCCGGTGTCGCGGTGGCGGACGACCGCGCCGACGACGACGAGGCCGAACCCGGCCGCGAGCACGTCGCCGCGGAGGAACCGCGAGTAGTAGACGAGCAGCGGCGACCCCGCCAGCAGCGCCGCCAGCGCGACCGTCTCCCCGTCGTCGAGGCTGCCGCGGAACAGCAGCGCCGCCGCCGGCAGGAGGCCGCCCACGAGCGCGACGAACGAGCGCGCGGCGGCGTCGGTGGCTCCGAACAGCCCGACGGTCCAGCGGGTCGCGAGGTACACGAGCGGCCCGCCGGCGGCCGGGCGGTACTCGTACACCCCGGTGTCGAGGTAGCGGAGCGTCCAGTAGCCCACCCGGCCCTCGTCCCAGTGGAAGGGACGGGCGCCGAGGAACGCGAACCGTGCGAGGAGGGCGAGCGCGACGACGACCCCGACCGCCGCGACCGTGCGGTCGATCCGGCCCGACCGCGTCGCGCCCGAGCGGTCGCCGTCCGACATACCCGGGCGTGTCCCCGCCGCGGTAGTAGGTCTTCGGGTTTCTCCCGGACGACGCGGGGCCGCGCCGCCCGCGGCCGAACGACAACGCTCTTTCGGGGGGAACGCCCACGGGGAACCATGTCGCTGATCTCGTCGCTGCCGGGGCGCCCGCTGTCCGACGGGGAGGTCGCCGCGTTGAACCGTGCGGAGTCGGTCGAACTCGCGGTCGCCGTCGACAGCGAGACCGACACCGAGGCCGCCGCGGCGAACGCGGCCGCCCCGGGCGCGGAGGGCCTGTTGCTCGCCACCGACGCGTGGGTGAAGGGGCTCGACTTCCGCGGCGGCGTCTGGACGGTCGTCGAGACGGTCGCCATCGCCGACGAGTCGGAACGCTACGACGCGCTGCGCGCCTGCGAGGACGCCGTCCGCGCGAACGACGGCGACGGGGCCGAGGCGGGCGGCGGAGCCGCCGACGCCGAGTGAGCCGGGGCGGCCCCGGCGTTCCACCGCGAACGGAGCGAGCGGCCCGCTTTTTCCTCCCCGCCGCGTAGGGTGTGGGGATGTACGACGACATCCTCGTGCCGACGGACGGGAGCCCGGCGGCCGACGCCGCGGTCGACCACGCGCTGACGCTGGCGCGGGAGTTCGGCGCCACGGTCCACGCGTTGTACGTCGTCGACGCGACCGCCTACTCCGTGTTGGAGGCCGGCACCACCGTCGTGCGCGACGCGCTCGAACGCGAGGGCGCGGCCGCCGTGGCGCGCATCGCCGAGGCGGCGGAGGCGGCGAACGTCCCCGCCGTCGAGGCGGTCGTCGACGGCACCGCGTACCGGGAGATCCTCGCGTACGCCGCCGACCACGACGTGGACCTGATCGTGATGGGGACCCACGGCCGGCGGGGGCTCGACCGCTACCTCCTCGGGAGCGTCACCGAGCGCGTGGTGCGCGCGGCGAACCGGCCCGTGTTGACGGTCCACGCGGACGAGGCCGACGCGGCCGACGCGACGGGGACGGCCGCCTGAACCGGTCGCCCGCCGGACACGTCCGGACTACCGCGAGGACAGGGATTATCCCGGCCGCCACGGAAGCGCCGGTATGAGCCAGACCGTCGCCCACGACGACCTGTCGGCGTTCCGCCGCGACCTCCACCGCCACCCCGAGCCCGCGTGGTGCGAGTTCTACACCACCGCCCGGATCGTCGACGAGCTCGAGGCGCGCGACCTCGACGCCGTCCACTACGGCCCGGAGATCCTCGGGAGCGAGCGGATGAACGTCCCCGACGACGACGAACTCGCCGAGTGGTTCGAGCGCGCGCGGGCCGCGGGCGCGAACGAGGACGTGCTCGCCGCCATCGAGGGCGGCTACACCGGCGCGGTCGCGGTGCTGGAACGCGGGGAGGGGCCGGTCGTCGGCGTCCGCGTCGACATCGACGCGCTCCCGATCCGCGAGTCCGAGGACGGCGCGCACGTCCCCGCCGGCGAGGGGTTCCGCTCGGAGCACGAGGGGTACATGCACGCCTGCGGCCACGACGCCCACGCGACGTTCGGGCTCGGCCTGATCGACGAGATCCTCGCCTCGGACTTCGAGGGGACGCTGAAGGTGTTCTTCCAGCCCGGCGAGGAGCAGATCGTCGGCGGCAAGCCGATGGCCGACTCCGCGTTGATCGAGGACGTCGAGTACTTCCTCGCCGCGCACGTCGGCCTCGACCACCCGACGGGCGAGGTCATCTGCGGCATCGACGGCTTCCTCGCCGTCTCGCACTTCCTCGCGGAGTTCGAGGGCGAGCCCTCCCACGCGGGCGGCCACCCCGAGCAGGGGCGCAACACGGTGCAGGCGGCGGCGGCGGCCATCCAGAACCTCTACGGCATCCCGCGCCACGCCGACGGGCCGACGCGCGTGAACGCGGGCGTCGTCGGCGGCGGCACGGCGACGAACATCATCCCCGAGGAGTGCTTCGTCGAGGGCGAGGTGCGCGGCGGCACCACCGAGCTGATGGAGTACATGGACGGGAAGGCGACCCGGGTCATCGAGTCCGCGGCCGACATGCACGAGGTGGACGTGGACGTCGAGACGCTCGGGCGCGCGCCGTCGGCGACCAGCGACCAGGAACTGATCGACGCCATCGCGCCCGTCGCGGGCGACGTCGACGGCGTGACGAACGTGGTCGAACGCGACGAGTTGGGCGGCAGCGAGGACGCGACGTACATGATGCAGGCGGTGCAGGAGAACGGCGGCTACGCGAGCTACGTCGGCGTCGGCACGAGCCACCCCGGCGGCCACCACACCAGCACGTTCGACGTCGAGGAGGAGTCGCTCGACATCGGCGTCGACTTCCTCACGGCCGCGGTGCTGGCGATCGCCGAGCGACGGCCCTGAGCGGGCCGCGAGCGCCGAGATAGCCCGTCGCACTACTACTTTATTAGCTCACGCACCCACTAGGAACGAAGGTATTCCGTGGGTCGGGATATCGGAGAATCACAATGTCCACTACCGTAACCACACAACCGATCGACCGTGTCGAGCGCCTCGGCGTGCGCCGACTCGTGACCTGGGCGGCCGTCCGCGTCCGGGAGAACCCCGAGCTCGTCGGGCTGTTCCTGCTCGCCGGGCTGGTCGGCTACGTCCCGCTCGTCGGGGGGCTGCTCGCGCTGCTCGTCACGACGTTCGTGCTCGGCGTCGCGTACGTCACCGTCGCCGACGACGTCCGCCTGCACGCGCGCGGCCTGAACGCCATCGCGGCCGACGTCCGCGAGCGCTACGTGACGCTGCTCGTCGTCGGCCTCGCGTACACGTTCGCGGTGGTCCTGGGGCTGATCGCGCTCGTGCTCCCCGGGCTGTACATCGCCGCCCGGCTGGCGCCCGCGCTGCCGGTCGCCGCGCTGAGCGACCGCGGGATCGTCGACTCGCTGCGCGAGGGCTGGGCGCTGGGCCGCGGGAACGTCCTGCGGCTGCTCGGCGTGTTCCTCGTCGTGTTCGTCCTCCAGGCGATCGCGGCCGGGATCCTCGCGTTGATCAGCACGGACCTCGCGACCACGGGCATCTCCGCGGTGCTCCTGAACGCCGTCTCCGGCCCGATCCTCGCGGCCGCCATCGCCCACGTGTACTTCGAGTCGCGTGACGACGCCGCGGAGCCCGTCGACGAGATGACCGCCGACGCGGCGGTGTAAGTCCGAGCCGAGGGGTTCGGCGACACGCGCCGCCGCGTCCGCGCGGCGTGATCCGGCCGCGAGTGTCACTCGAGTTGCGATTGTCTGACGACGACTTATATTCCGGAATCCCACACACCCCTGCATGAGCAGCGGACCGCGAGACTCGAACTCGGACGCGACGCAGGACGACTCCGAAGGGACCGGCGAGGCCGCGCACGCCTCGGAGGCCGCCGAGTCGCCGGGGATGACGATCCCCCTCCCGGAGGGGAGCACGAGCGTCTCGGACGCCATCGTCACGAACAGGGAGATGCTGCGCGAGCCGGAACAGCACGGCCTCGCGACCGAGGACGACGTCGCGAACCTCTCGGGGGCGATGGAGTCGCTCTCCGGGAAGGTCGAACGGGTGACGAACCAGTACGACGACGGCGAGGCACGGCTCACCGAACTCGAGGAGCTCGTGGAGCACCAACAGCGGCAGATCGACGAGCTACAGTCGATGGTCGGCTCCCTCGTCGACATTCTGGGCACCGAGGCGGAGTGGACCGCCTTCGACGACTCCTGAAAGCGGAGCGAGCGTCCCCGCCGCCGCGAACCCCGTCGCTGGCGATCGGAGAGTGGCGAGACGGGACGGAGTCGTGCGAGCCGGGACGGAGTCGGACACGGACGCCGGGTTCGCGCGCGGCGGCGGTCGACGGCGCGGCGCCTCAGTACTTCGCCTCCGCGCCGGTGACCTCGTACACGCGGTCCATGATCCGGTCGCGCTCCGCGCGCCACCCCTCGAACCCGCCCGGCCGCGACGGGTACCGCCGGTAGTGGGCCATCAGGTCGTCGGCGACGCGCTTCGTCTTGTAGAAGTCCCAGATCTGTCCCCAGTGGCCGTAGCTGTCCTTGACGACCTCGGCGACGAGCCGCGGCTTCACCGACGCGCTCCCCTCGTACAGCGCCTCCGCGAGGCTCTCGCCGGGCAGCGACGCCATCAGGCCCATCAGTTCGTCGACGTCGACGGCCGTCGAGAGGACGTTGTACACGTCGAGGGCGGCGAAGCGCGCGCCGAAGTGCCCCATCACGCGCTCGTTGTAGCGCCACAGCGTCTCCTCGTCGACCGATCCCTGCTCGATCGCTTCGATGGCCTGCTCGGCGGCGTACTTCCCCGCGTAGGCGGCGCCCGCGATGCCGCCGCCGGTGGTGGGGTTGACGTGCCCCGCGGCGTCGCCGGCGGCGACGAACCCCGGCGCGACCGCCGAGTCGTACGGGCGGCGGGTCGGGAGCGCCGCGCCCAGTTTGTCGGTCACCTCGGCGCCCTCGAACTCGGGGCGCGAGCGCATGTCGCGCTTGAGGTCGTCGACGAGCTTCATCGGCTCCTCGTTCATCTGGAAGCCGAGCCCGGCGTTGATCTCGGTGGACGAGCGCGGGAAGTACCAGAGGTAGCCCGCCGCGCGCTTCGTCGGCTTGAACACGAGGGCGTCGTCGTAGTCGACCGGCTCGGGCACCTCGACGACCTCCCGGTACGCCGAACAGAACTGCGAGAACGAGACGTTCGTGTCGAACGTCGCGTCGCGGAGGTCCGCCTTGTCCTGGAGGATGGACAGCGCCCCCGCCGCGTCGACGGTGACGTCGGCCTCGTACTCGACGACGTCGCCCTTGCGCTTCCCGCGGACGCCGGTGACGCGGCCGTCGTCGGTCTGGCGCACGTCCTGCACGACGGTGTCGTAGTGGAAGTCGACGCCGCGCTTCTTCGCGCCCTCGATGAGCAGTTTGCCGTACTGCAGGCGGTCGATGACGGCCAACTCGCCGGGGATCGGGATCTCCAACACCGTGTCGTGGCTCGGGATCTCGAAGCGGCCGTGGTCGACGCCGGTGTTGGTGAACGCCGGCTGGATCTCCGATTTGGGGATCGAGTCCGGGAACTTGTCGGCGCCCTTCAGGGCGTCGCCGCAGGCGATGTGGCCGGCCTCCTCCTCGTCCTTCCGCTCGACGATCACGACGTCGTAGCCGGCGTCGGCGGCGGTCGCGGCCGCGTAACAGCCCGCCGTGCCCGCCCCGACGACGACGATATCGGGCTCGTGTGTGGTCATTACACGGAGTCACTCGTGCGGGGAGAAAAAGGCAGCCGTTCGACGCGGGGCGAGTGTGCGAGGCGAGCGAGACTCCGGTGTGAACCGTGAGCCGCGAGCGATCTACGCCGTTCTCGACGGCTCGGCCCGAGGACCGCGCCGCCGTCGGGCCGCCGTCCCGTTCGGCCGCCCGCTCCGTTCGCGGCCTCGCGTCGACGACGCTACTCCTCGCCCGACTCGTAGTACTCCCCGGCCGCCTCGGGGATGCGCGTCCGGCCGAACAGCGCCAGCACGACGATGACGGACACGTACGGGATGGTACGCACGAGCGACTGCGGGATGGCGAGCACGTCCTGCCCCTGCAGGCCGAGCTGGAGCGCGTCCAGCCCCGCGAACAGCATCGTCGACAGCAGGGCGCCGACCGGGTTGTAGTTGCCCAGCAGGTACGTGACGATGGCGATGAACCCCTTGCCGTTCACCATCGTCGGGCCGTTGCCGACGAACTGCCCCAGCGACAGCGACAGCGCCGCGCCGCCGACGCCCGCGAGGACGCCCGACAAGAGCACCGCCGCGTAGCGCACCCGGGTGACGTCGACGCCGGCGGTGTCGAGCGCCTTCGGGTTCTCCCCGGAGGCGCGCACCCACCGGCCGAACGAGGTGCGGTTCAGCGTCCACCACGAGGCGCCGACGGCGACGAACATCAGGTACACCATCGGCGACGCCTCGAACAGCGCGCCGAGGAACGGGACGCCCGCGAGCGCGTCCAGCGCGCCGACGAGCGCCGTCGAGACGACCGGGAGCCCGGTGTCCGCGAGCAACTGCTGGATGTCGGGGAACGTCGCCCCGGCGGAGGCGTTCTTCGAGCCGAACACGACCTGCGAGGCGAACGGCGCGAGGCCGAGCGCGATGAGCCAGATGGCGAGGCCGGCGATGATCTGGTCGGCGCGGAACTCGATGCAGACGACGGCGAACAGCAGCGCCAGCAGCGTGGAGGCGACCACGCCCCCGACGACGCCGAGCCACACCGACCCCGTGATCGAGGTGGCGTACACGCCCGCGAACGCCGAGATGATGAGCAGCCCCTCCAGCCCGATGTTGATGACGCCGGACTTCTCGGCGAAGATGCCGCCCAGCGCGGCGAACGCGATGGGGACCGAGAGGCGCAGCGCCGCCGCCAGCGTCGACTTCGAGAACAGCAGCGCGACCACCGCGACGACCGTGTCGCCCGAGCCGGTCACCGCGAGCCCGGCGACTGCGAGCACGGCCGCCAGCACCGCGGCCGCAGCGACGGTGCCGCGCGTCCCGAGCGCGTCGACACGGTCGCCGAGGTCGGCGCTCACGCCTCCTCACCCCCGTCGGTCGCGACGGCGTCGCGACTCCCCCCGAGCCGGTCGCGCACGTCGACGCGCTTGCCGATCATCCGGAAGAACTCCGGCATCGCCACGAACAGGACGATGAGGCCGCGCAACACCCCCACCAACTGCGGGGGGACGTCCGTGCCGACGTCGACGACGATGGAGCCGGACTTGAGGACGCCGAACAGCAGCGCCGCCGCGACCGCCCCGACGGGGTTGTTGCCCGCGAGGATGGAGACGGTGATGCCGTCGAAGCCGTAGTCGGGCACGCCCGTCTGGAAGTTGCCCGCGATCGTGAGCACGTACACCGCGCCGCCGATGCCGGCGAGCGCGCCCGACAGCGCCATCGAGGAGACGACCGTGCGGGCGGCGTCGACCCCGCCGTACTCGGCGGCCTCCGGCTGGATGCCCGAGGTGCGCACGTCGTAACCGAACGCGGTCCTCCGGAGGAGGTACGCGATGCCGACGGCGACGGCGACCGCGAGCGCGAGCGCCAACAGCGACGCGTCCGTCCGGCCGGGGAACAGCGGCTGCGGGAACAGCGCGTACTCCGGGAGCCGCCGGGTCTGGTTCGCGAAGCTCTCGGGGTCTTTGAACGGTCCCCCCGCGAGGTACAGCGCCACCGAGGTGGCGACGAAGTTGAGCATGATCGTCGTGATCACCTCGTTGGCGTCGGCGTACGCCTTCAGCGCGCCCGGGATGGCGCCGTACAGGCCGCCGACGAGCGCGCCGACCGCGACGCCGACGGTGACGAGGACGACCGTGCCGACGAGGCCGGAGACCGCGCCGGCCAGCGCGTACACCACCAGCGCGCTCGCGAGCGCGCCGAACACGAGCTGGCCCTGCCCGCCGATGTTGAACACGCCGGCCTTGAACGCCACCGCGACGGCGACGCCCGTGAACACGAGCACCGTCGTCTCGGAGACGGTCGTCGCGAACTGGCCGTTGAGCGGGTTCGCGAAGAAGTCGCCGAAGGCGCCGAGGAACAGGCTGTCGTACACGAGGATCGGGTCGTAACAGAAGCCGACGCCGAACAGCGAGTACGCCGCCGCGTCGCAGGAGGTCATCCGCCCGGCCGCGAGGATCAACAGGAAGCCGATGGCGACCGACAGCAACAGCGCCGAGCCGGAGATGAGGAGGCGTTCGGTCGCGCTGGCGGCCACGAGCCGGTCGAGCACGTCGAACGCGCGGTCGCGCGCCGAGCGCGGCGGCGGGCCGCCGTCGGCCGACCCGTCGCCGTCGGCGTCAGTCATCCGCCACCTCCGCGTCCGCGTCGTCGGCCGGCGGCGTCCCGGCGACCCCGTCCGTCGCGTCGGCGGCGTCCGCGACCGGGTCCGCCCGCGGGACGTCCTCGGGCTCCTCGCCCGCCATCAGCAGGCCGAGCTGCTCTTCTGTCACCTCGTCCGGGTCGACCACGTCGACGACGCGGCCGCGGTACATCACCGCCAGCCGGTCGGACAGGCCGCGCACCTCGTCGAGCTTCGAGGAGACCAGCAGCACCGCCCGGCCCTCGTCGCGCAGGTCGATGAGCCGGTCGTGGATGAACTCCGTCGAGCCAATGTCGACGCCGCGGGTCGGGTGGGAGGCGACGATACAGGCGGGGTCGCGGGCGAACTCCCGGCCGACGATGAACTTCTGCTGGTTGCCGCCCGACAGCGACTTCGCCTCGGCGGTCGCGTCCGGCGGGCGGACGTCGTACTCCTCGATGATGTCGGCGGCGTGGTCGTCGGCGTACGTCCAGTCGAGCCGGCCGCCCTGCGCGAACGGGGCGTCGTGTTGGGAGCCGAGCACCCCGTTCTCGGAGAGGTCGAAGTCCATCACGAGGCCGCGCTCCTGTCGGTCCTCCGGGATGTACGCCATCCCCGCGCGGGTGCGTGCGCGGCGGGAGGCGTCGGTCACGTCCGTGCCCTCCAGCGCGACGGCGCCGGCGGTCGGCTTCCGCAGGCCGGTGACGACCTCGACCAGCTCCGACTGCCCGTTGCCGTCGACGCCGGCGATGCCGAAGACCTCGCCCTCGCGGACGGTGAAGGAGACGTCGTCGACGGCGGTGACGCCGCGCTCGTCGTTCGCCGAGACGCCGTCGACGGTGAGCGTCGGCGCTCCCGGGGTCGCCGGCGGCGTCTCCGTCTCCAGCATCACCTCGCGGCCGACCATCAGCTCCGCCAGTTCCTCGCGGGTCGTCCCGGCCGTCTCGACGCTGCCGACGTTCTTCCCGTCGCGCAGCACGGTCACCTCGTCGGCGGCCTCCAGCGCCTCGCCCAGCTTGTGCGTGATGAAGATGACCGTCTTCCCGGCGTCGGTCAGCTCCTCGAGCACCTCGAACAGGTCCTCGACCTCCTGGGGCGTGAGCACGGCCGTCGGCTCGTCGAGGATGAGGATCTCCGCGCCGCGGTACAGCGCCTTCAGGATCTCGACGCGCTGTTGGACGCCCACGCCGATGTCCTCGATCGTGGCGTCGGGCTCGACGTCGAAGCCGTACCGTTCGGAGAGGTCGAGCACCGCCTCCCGGGCGGCCGCGCGGTCGACGGCGAGGCCGCCCCACTTGCGGGGCTCGTTGCCGAGCGTGATGTTCTCGGCGACCGTCATCGGGTCGACCAGCATGAAGTGCTGGTGGATCATCCCGACGCCGGCGTCGATGGCGTCGCGGGGGGAGTCGAAGCGACGGGGCGCGTCCGCGACGGCGCCCTCGTCGTCGTAGGTCAGCCCGTCCCCGTCGACGTACACGTCGCCCTCGGTGGGCTCGTACAGCCCGTAGAGGACGTTCATCAGCGTGGTCTTGCCCGCGCCGTTCTCGCCGAGCAGGGCGTGGACCGTCCCCCGCTCGACCGAGAGCGTGACGTCGTCGTTGGCGACGACGCCGGGGAAGCGCTTCGTGATCCCGTCGAGGCGGACGGCCTCCGTCATGTCGGCGGGTGTTTCGGCGGGTACGGGATAAACGGCGCGTTTCGTCCGACGGGCGTCTCAGAAAACGCGAGTGTCAGGCGAGTTGGCAGTCGCTGGCCGGCGTTGCGCCGAACCGGATCGCGGACGCGACGGGGGGCGCCCCCGCGGCGCCTCAGACGTTGTCCGGGTCCTGGGGGACGGAGATGTCGCCGTCGACGATGCCCTGGCGGGAGCTCTCGACCTCCGACTTCACGTCCTCGGGGATCTGGCCGCCCAGCTCGGAGCCGTAGACGTTCGCGACACCCTCCTCGGCGAGGCCGAGGCTGGTGGCGGTGCCGCCCTCGAAGTTCCCGTTGACGGTCGCCTCCGCGGCAGCATACACGGCGGTGTCGACGCGCTTGACCATCGACGCGAGGATGACGTCCGCGTAGTCGGTCGTCACGGACTGGTCGCGGTCGACGCCGATGGCGAACTTGCCCTCGTCGCGGGCCGCCTGGAACACGCCGACGCCGGTGTTGCCGGCCGCGTGGTAGACGATGTCGGCGCCGGAGCTGTACATCGACAGCGCGGCCTCGCGGCCGGCCGACGGCTCGGAGAACGAGCCGGTGTACGTCGTCTGGACGTCGACGTTGGAGTTGGCCGCCTTGACGCCGGCGGTGAAGCCGGCCTCGAACTTCCGGATGAGCGTCCCCTCGACGCCGCCGACGAAGCCGACGTTCGTGGAGTCGCCCGCCGTCGACGAGTCGCCCGCGGTGAACGACTGGCTCGTGAGCAGGCCGGCCAGCTGGCCGACGAGGTACGAGCCCTCGTGCTCCTTGAACGTGTACGAGCGGACGTTGTCGGCGTCGACGACGCTGTCGACGATCATGAAGTCCTGCTCGGGGTAGTCGGGCGCGGTCTGCGAGAGCGCGTCCGCCTGCAGGAACCCGATGCACGACACGAGGTCGTAGTCCGGGTCCGTCGACTGGGCGTACTGCTGCTGGTAGGTGGAGAACTGCGACACCGAGTCCGGCTCGGACTCGTCGAAGGAGATGTCGAAGTCCTCGGCCGCGCGCTGGATCCCCGTCTGGGCCTGGTCGTTGAACGAGCCGTCGCCCAGTCCGCCGGTCGCGTACACCATGCCGACGTTCGTCGTCTCCGAGCCGGAGGCCTCGGTCGCGGTGTCCTCGGAGTCGGAGTCGTCGCCCGACGGCGTCGACATCTCGGTCTCCTCGGAGTCGCCGCCGCCGCCGGACTCGGGGCCGCCCGCACAGCCCGCGAGGCCCACGAGGCTCGCCGCGCCGACGCCCTTCACGAACTTCCGCCGATCGAACCGGTCAGTGTCCATGTGGGGAACCCCGGAGTTGAGACGGTTAAAATCGTCGTAATCCGCCGAATAGGATCGCTACTCGTCGCTGACAGCTTCCACGGCCGACTCGACGACGGCGGCGACCTCGGCGACGAACGGGTCGACGTCGTCGTGCTCGGCGTACACGCGGACGTACGGCTCGGTGCCGGAGGGGCGGACGAGCGTCCACGAGGCGTCGGGGAAGGTGAGCCGGACGCCGTACTCGGGGTCGACCTCGGCGTCGGGGAACGCGGCCGGGAGCGCCTCCCCGAGTCGCTCCATCGCCGCGGGCTTCGCCTCGTCCGGGCAGTCGACGCTGACCTTGCGGTACGGGCGCTCGGTGACGGGGGCGCGCAGGGCCGCGAGCCCCTCGTCGGCGACGAGCCGCGTCAACACCGCGGCGCTGACGACCGCGTCGATCCAGTCGCCGAACCCCGTGTGGACGTGTTTCCACGGCTCGGCCGCGAACACCACGTCGCCCCCGCCCGCGCGGGCCGCGGCGATGCCGTCGTGGAGGTAGCCGAGCGCGACGCGCTCGACGCGCCCGCCCGCCGCCGCGACGCGCTCGTCGATGCGGCCGGAGGCGTTCGGCGTCGTCACGACGACGGGGTCGGCGACGTCGCTCGTCCGGACGTACCGCTCGGCGAGGATGGCGAGCACGGTGTCCTCGTGGACGACCTCGCCGTCGCCGTCGACGACGACGATCCGGTCGGCGTCGCCGTCGTGGCCGATCCCCAACTCGGCGCCGCCCTCGCGGACGAACGCGCGGAGGTCGGCCAGCGACTCGGGCGTCGGCTTCGACTCGCGGCCGGGGAAGTGGCCGTCGACGGTCGCGTTGAGCGTCACCACCTCGACGCCCAGTTCGCGCAACACCTGCGGCGTCGCCACCGACGCCATCCCGTTGCCGCAGTCGACGGCGACGCGGAGGCGTTCGGGCGTGTCGCCGAACTCGCGGGCGTAGTCGACGACGGCCGCGCGGTAGGCGTCGAGCACGTCCTCGTGGGCGCCGTCGCCCCACTCGTCCCAGTCGGCGGGGGCGCCGCCCGCGGCGACGGCCTCCTCGACGGCGGTCTCGGCCGTCTCGCCGTACTCGACGCCGTCGACGAACGCCTTCACGCCGTTGTCGGTCGGCGGGTTGTGCGAGGCGGTGAGCATCACGCCGCGACGGCCGCGCGAGGCGAACGCCAGCGCCGGCGTGGGCACCTGCCCCACGCGGCGCACGTCCGCGCCGGCGGCCTCCAGCCCGGCCTCGGCGGCCGCCGCCAGCGCGGGGCCGGTGACGCGCCCGTCGCGACCGACGACGAACTCCCGGTCGCCGGCCTCGCGGGCGTGGGCGCCGAGCGCGCGGGCCACGTCGAGGACGAGCCCCGGCGTGACGCGCTCGGTCACGTCGCCGCGGATGCCGGCGGTTCCGAACAGGTCCATACCGGCACCTCCGGGGGAGCGCCCAAGACTCCCTCGGTCCGTTCCGACGGCGAGGGTTCTTCACCGATGCCGGGACCAGCCGCCGCGATGCGCTGAGCGCCACCCCGGCGCGTTCGCGGGAGCGCGGCGACGCGCGCCGGGGGCGGAGGGGACGCGTCGCCGCCCGTCAGCCCCCGGCGAGCCGGCGCGGTCACCGTCGTCGCCAGCGTCGTCGCCGTCGCCCCCGGCGGTCGCCACCGTCCAGATCCCGACGGCCATCACGGCGCCCCCGACGACGAACCACGGACCGACGGCCTCGTTCAACAGCAGCGCGCCGAGCAGCGTCCCCACGAGCGGCTGGGCGAAGAAGAACGCCGCGACGGTGCCGGCCGACACCGTCTCCAGCCCCTTGTACCAGAGGTACCACGCCGCCGCCGTCGACCCGAGGCCGAGGTACCCGACCGCCAGCAGCGCGCCCGGCGTCGCCATCGCGGCGAGCGACGGCCCGCGGACGGCCAGCTCGACGGCGGCCAGCGCCGCCAACACCGGCAGCGACGCCACCGTGGAGTACGTCGCCGCCGTCAGCGCGGAGTACTTCCTGACGACCGGCACCCCCCAGACGGTGTACCCCGCCCACGCGACGCTCGCGAGCACGAGCGCGCCGACGCCGGCGACGTTGCCGACCGCGACGGCGGCCGGGTCGTAGCGCCCGGCGAGCACGACCAGCGTGCCGACGCCGGCGAGCGCGACGCCGAGCGCCTTCCGCCGCGTCACGGTCTCGTCGAGCACCCACGCACCCAACGCGACGGTGAACACCGGCGTGAGCACGGTGAGCAGCGACCCCTGGCTCGCGTTCGTCCACGCCGTCCCGAGGAACTGCGTCGCGATGGTCGCCGCGACCCACCCGCCGAGCACGGCGAACCGGCGGTAGTCCGCCCGGTCGACCGTGACGCCGCGGACGCGGACGACCGCGTACAGCGCGGCGGCGCCGACCGCGACGCGCAGGAACCCCAGCGTGAGCGGCGGCACCGTGGCGAACGTCCACGTGCTGACGACGTACATCCCGCCCCAGATGGCGGCCGCCAGCAGCGGCGCCAGCGCGTACCCGTACCGGCGGACGCCGGGGCTCACGGTCGCCCCCGGCGGTTCCCCCCGTCGGTTCGCGGGTCCATCGTCGGCGGTGGGTCGCGCCCGAGGACCGAGTAGGCGTCGGTGTCGCCGCCCCGACGGGGCGTCGCCGCCGGCTTTTCGGCCTCCCGCGCCGAACCGCCGGGTATGAGCGACGACGACCGCGGGGACGACCGCGTCCGCGCACACGTGTACGTCTCCGGGCGGGTACAGGGCGTGTTCTACCGGGCGACCACCCGCGACACCGCCCGCGAGCGCGGCGTCGACGGCTGGGTGCGGAACCTCGACGACGGGCGCGTCGAGGCCGTGTTCGAGGGACCCCGCGACGCCGTCGAGGGGATGGTCGAGTGGTGCCACACCGGGAGCCCCAGCGCCGTCGTGGAGGGTGTCGACGCGGAGTACGAGGACCCCGAGGGCGTGACGGGGTTCACCGTCCGCCGGTAGCGGAGCCCCGCGGGTCGAACGGCTGCGGGGCGCGAGGTGTGGCGCGCGCGCCGCTCAGTCGCCCCGCGTCGGCTCCGGCGCCGACGGTCGGCCGCCGTCGCCGTCGCCGCCGCCGACGAACGGGAGCGAGATCGCCGACCGGGCCTCCACCGGCCGGTCGGGGTCGTGGCCCTTCAGCCGGTCCCACACGACCAGCGCCGACGGGAGCACCAGCATCGAGGTGACGAACGAGTAGAGGATCGACAGCGCGGTCAACACGCCGAACTGGCCGAGGATGCTGAGCACCGAGAACACCAGCACCCCGATCCCGGTCGTGGTGGTGAGCATGCTGCCGAACAGCGCGCCGCCGGTGCCGCGGACGGTCCGTTCCAGCGCCGTGACGAGGTCGTGTTCGGTTCGCTCGTCGACGAAGCGGTGGACGACGTGGACGGAATAGTCGATCCCGAGCCCGATCGTCAACGAGAGGATCGTCGCGGTGAACGCGTTGAACGCGATCCCCGCGAGCCGCATCGTCGCGGCCACCAGCGCGACCGACGCGACGATCGGGATCGTGTTCACCACGCCGAGCGACGGCAGCCCCTCCAACACGCCGTAGATGACGAGCAGGAACACCACCGTCAGCGACAGCGCCACCGCGAGACTCTGGACCGCGGAGGTGAAGATCAGGTCCGAGACGGCCGCGAACACGACCGTGCTGCCGGTGGCGACGGCGATCCCGCTGGTGTCGCGGTAGCGCTCGGCGACCGCGCGGCCGTCGGCGGTCACCTCGTTCTGGTCGGCGTCGGCCTCCGCCGAGTACACCACCTGCGTGCTGCGGCGGTCCTCCGAGAGGTACTGCAACGCCCGGTCGCGCGACGACGACGACAGCAGGTAGTCGTACACCTCGCCGAGGTTGTCGTCGGGGATGCCGTTGGCGTTGCGGTCGTTGCGGTTCACGAGCCGTCGGAACTCGGGGTCGCTCGCGGCGCGCTGGCGGATCACGGTGACGATGCTCTGCTCGTCGGCGTGGCCGTCCTCGCTGACGAAGGTGCTCGGGGGGTCCTCGCCCATCCGGTGGATCTCCTCCAGTCTGGTGGGTTCCTCCATGTCCCCCTCGACGTAGACGGTCACCGAACCGCCCTGACTCGACGTGAACTTCTCGTCGAGGAAGTTGAGGGTCCCGACGGCCGAGTAGTCGCCCGGCGCGAACGGCTCCGGGAGCGCCTCGAGGTAGTCGGGCGTCTCCTCCGGCGGGAGGAAGTCCTCCTGCGAGAACGACGTCGAGATGCCCGCGGCGTAGCCGCCGGAGGCGACCGTGGTGACGACGATCAGCGCGAGGAACACGCGCGGCCCGCGCTCGCCGATCCACACGCCGATCCGGAGCACGTCCGCGAGGCCGGAGCCCTCGGCCCCCAGCGGCCGCTGGGAGAACGTCGGGATCGGGAGGCTGTCGCGCCGGCGGTCGAGCACCACCTTCGCCGCGGGCAGGAAGATCCCGAACAGCAGGAAGGTGAACAGGATGCCGGCGGCCGCGACGAGCCCGAACTCGCGGATCGGCGTCAGCGCGGACGTGAGGTTCGCGAGGAAGCCGATGACCGTCGTCCCGGTGACGATGAAGAACGCGACCAGGAGCTGCCGCGCCGCCCGGTCCATCGCGGCGTCGATGCCGAACCCCTCGGCGCGGTCCTCCCGGTAGCGGTTCACCGCGTGGATCCCGAAGTCGATCCCCACCGCCAGCAACAGCGGGGGCACCGAGATCATGAGCTGGCTGAACGGGATCCCCGCCAGCCCGAGGAACCCGAACGTCCACACGACCGCCAGCAGGAGCGTGAACGAGCCGAGCAGGAGGTCCAGCAGGTCGCGGTACGCGACGATCAGGAACCCCGTGATGAGGATCACGGCCGCGGGCGTGACGATGATCAGCGAGTCGGTGATCACCGTCGAGAACTCGTCGGAGATGATCCCCGAGCCGAACACGGTGATGTCGCCGCCGACGGTGTCGACGACGCGCTGGCTGCGCAGTTGGATGTCGGTCAGCGGGCTCGACCCCGACTGCCCGGCGGCCGCGCCGCCGCCGCCGGCGCCCGGGATCTCGTGGGTGACGACGCCGATCGCCGCGGAGGCGGCGGCCGACTCGGCGTTGAAGTCGTCGGAGACACCGCCGGTGAACGCGGGGTCGTCCGCGTTCGCGCGGACCGCCTCGTCGATCTGCGAGGGCGTCGCCCGCTCCAGCGCGCGGATCTGTGCGTCGGTCGTCGTCGCGGACGGGTCGATGGTCCGGGCGACGGTCGCGGCCGGCGAGGAGACGCCGACGACCCGCAAGCCGTCGGTCTCCTGGAGGCGGTCTTGCGCCTCCAGCATCCGGAGCATCGCCGGCTTCGACAGCACGTTCCGGTTGCGCTGGACGAGCTGTGTCGAGCCCGTGTCGGCGGCGAACGACGGGCCGAACTCGCGTTGGATGTCCGACAGCGCCTCCTCGGCGGGGATGCCCGACGTGAACTGCTCGGTGCCGGCGGACGTGGAGACGTTCGCCAGCCCGCCGGCGAACACCACCGTCACCAGCAGGAACGCGACGACGATCCGGCCCGGTCGCTCGGTGATCTCCCGGGCGACCGCGCCGACGATCGGGCCGTCGCTCATCTGTTGCGGCGCACGTACACCGCGCCGACGAGCCCGACCACCACGAGCGCGACGACGCCGATCAGGCCGAGCGGGAAGCCGCCGCCGCTGGCGGCGATCGCCCGGACCGGGACGCGGTAGGTGTCGGAGATGAGGGTGTCACCCTCGCTCGTCTCGTAGCGGAAGTCGACGCTCGCGGGGTACTTCTTCCCGACGATGGCACTGCCCGCCATCGAGAGGTCGAACGTCACCTCCTTCGTCTCGCCGGGCGCGAGTTCGTCGATGTACCCCTCGTCGTCGCTCGACGACAGCGGCGCGTCGAGGAACAGCTTCGCCGACACCTCGCGCACGGCCGTCTCGCGGTTGTTCGTCACCTCGAGCGTGAGCGTGCCGCCGCCGCCGGCCTCGAGCGACCCGTTGACGACGCTCACCGCGAACTCGTCGCGCTCCTCGGCGACGGCGGCGGGCGCGTCGATCGGGTCGCCGGTGCGTTGGGTGCCTTCGGGGTCACGGTACTGCACGCGCAGGGTGAACTGGCGCGGGCCGGCCTCGGCGGCGTCGGACACCTCGATGTCGAAGGCGAACTCGGCGGACGCGCCCGGCTCGAGCGAGCCGATCGCGACCTCCGGCTCCAGCGGGGAGACGTTGGGGTTCGACGTCTCGAACAGCACGACGGCGTTCGTCACGGTCTGCTCGCCGGTGTTGGTCACGGTGCCGGTGAGCTGCCCCTCCTCGCCGACGCGCAGCGTGCTCTCGAGGCCCTCGACGTCGAACGTCTGCTCGGGGAGGGGGGTCACGCCGAACGACAGCGTGCGCGACGCCGCGGACGCGCCGTCGACGGTCTCGTACTCGACGGTGGCGTCGACGGCGTACTCGCGCGTCTCGGCCGTCTCCGAGAGGGTCGCGTCGACGGTCACCGTCCGCGTCTCGTTGGGGGCGAGTCCGCCGACGAACCGGCGGGCGGTCGCCGACTGTCCGAACGTGAGGTCGGAGTTGGCCGACTGGAACGCCAACACGGCGTTCGTGGCGGGCTCCTCGCCGACGTTGCGGATCGTCACGTCGACGGCGCCGGAGCCGCCGACCGGGGCGGCCGCCTCGACCGACTCGACGGCGAAGCGGGCGCGGTCCTGCACCCGCACGGTCGCGTAGACGGTCCGGGAGACGACCTCGTCGCGGTCGTCCTCGTCGCGGTACTCGACGAGCACCGGGATCCGGTGGGTGCCGCCGGCGATGTCGGCCGGCACGTCGATGCTGACGGTGACGGCGCGCGTGGCGCCGTTCCCCATCCGGCCGATCTCGCGGGTGCCGGAGAGCACCTCGATCCCGCTGGCGTCCTGTACCGTGGCGCGGACGTCGTACGCGGGCTCGACGCTGTCGTCGTAGTCGGCCGCCTCGTTGGTGAGCTCGATCGTCAGCTGCTGTGTCGTCCCGGGCGTCACCACCGGCTCCGACACGTCTGTCTCGAAGCGTGGGTCCTCCACCGCGGCCGCGGCGACCCCGGCGAACCCGGCGCCGACGGTCGAGAGACACAGTAGGGCGGCGATAACGGTCGCGCTGAAACGGTGTGACATCGGTCCTGTCTAACCGTTCAGTCAGGCGCGCACTTAACGTGACCGAAACCGACACCGAACGGTCGCCGCGGCGTCAGTTGAGCGGGACGGCGTACTGTTCGTTCAGGTGGTCGAGCACGCGGCCGACGATCGTCGGGTCGTACGTCCAGAAGCCGTAGAAGGACCGTTCGTCGGCGTCGCCGCGCTCCTCGGCCAGCAGGGCGCAGGCGTCGTTCGGGTTGCCGCCGCCGTCGAACACGACGAACCACGACTCCCGGATCTCGCGGGAGTCCTCCTGGTGGACGGTGACGCCCTCGATCTCCGGGTGTTCGTCGCTCGGCGCACAGTACGTGTGGATGTCGAGGTCCTTGGTCGCGAGGTCCTCGTACACGCCCTTCTGAGCACGGATCGCGCCGACGCGCTGGAAGCCGGCGTGGAGTTCGCCCGTGCCGGCGCGCCACGCGCGGTCCTCCATCTCCCGCGTCGCCGCCATCATCTGCCGGAGGTCGTAGGAGGTGAACGTCGTCCCGTCGAGGTGTTCGAGGATCGGCGCGAACGCCCCCTGCTCGCCCGGCGCCGCCGTGAGATCCCCGTCGAGGTGGCGGAGGTCGACCGCCGCCAACACCTCGTCGTCGTGCTCGTCCGAGAGGACGACGTAGCCGGAGAGCGCGCTGTCGGTCGTCCCCTCCGTGACCCTGACGGCCTGCGACGCGAAGTACTCGCGCAACTCCTCGACGACCCGCTCGTCGGGGGGGTCGAACACCGTCAGGCGCTTCTCGCGGTCCTGCACGGACGCGATGACTGCACGGAGTGACATCTGGTCTCGCGGAGCCTACACCGGGTACCGTGATAAGCCTATCACCGAGGTGTTCGCCCGCCGCCACGGGTGGCTGCGGGCCGTGCGCGAGCGCGGGCGTTCGACCCGCCTACGCCGAGACCACGTCCAGTTCCTCCAGCGAGTCGACGACGACGCGCGCCTCGACCACGTCGCGCTCCTCGGTCATCGGGTCGTCGACGTTCGCGAGCGTCTCGTCGGCCGCCGCCAGCAGGCGCTGCTCCAACTCCGTCTGGTCGGGTTCGTCGCGGGTGTCGTTCAACAGCGCCTCGAAGTCCTCCCGGAGGTCGAACGACGCGCGGGCGACGTTGCACCGCGACAGCGGGTTCATCCCCAGGTTCACCACGAGGTCGGCGACGGTCTCCCAGTCGGACTCGCAGAAGTGGATCGACACCTCGCCGACGATGTCGCGCCAGGCGATGGGGTCGGAGTGTTTCATCAACTGGACCGCGCGCGGCGGGATGTCGATCCGGGCGACCGTGTCGGGCGAGTCGCACAGACAACACGGCTGTTCTGTCCGCCCCGTGTACATGGTCGATCCGAGGGACCGGACGGTGATACCTCCGTCGCTCCCGGAGGCGGACGAGCGACCCGTTCCGGCGGTGCCGTCGTCGGAGCCGGCGGGCTTTTGGCCCGGGCGCGCCGCCCGTCGGTATGCGAATCGGCTTCCTGCTCAACCCCATCGCCGGCATGGGCGGCCGGGTGGGGCTGAAGGGCACCGACGGGAAGGTCGCGGCGGCGCGCGCCCGCGGCGCCGAGCCCCGCGCCCCGGACCGCGCCCGACGCGCCCTCGACGCGCTGGCCGAGCGCGCGCCCGACACGACCGTGCTCGCGTGGGGCGACCCGATGGGCGCGAGCGAGGTCCGCGCGGCCGGGTTCGACCCCGACGTCCGCGGCGGGCCGGCCGACGAGGAGACGACCGGCGACGACACCCGCGCGGCCGTCGCGGCGTTCCGCGACGCCGGCGTCGACCTCGTCGTGTTCGTCGGCGGGGACGGCACCGCCGCCGACGTCGCGGAGGCGCTGGAGGGAAGCGACGTGCCGATGCTGGGCGTGCCCGCGGGCGTGAAGGTGTACTCGTCGGTGTTCGGCGTCTCCCCGGAGGACGCCGCCTCCGTCGCCGCGACGTTCGAACGCACCGAGCGCCGCGAGGTGATGGACATCGACGAGGACGACTACCGCGAGGGGGAGGTCCACCCCGAACTCCGCGCGGTCGCGCACGTCCCCGTGGCCGAACAGCTCCAGTCGGGCAAACAGATCGGCGGCGGCACCGTCGAGTCGCTCGCCGAGGGCGTCGCGGACGACGTGCGCGCCCGCCCCGGGACGACGTGGGTGCTCGGGCCGGGCTCCACCGTCGGCGAGGTGAAGGAGCGACTCGGGTTCGAGGGGTCGCCCATCGGCGTCGACGTGTACCGCGACGGGGAGGTGCTCGCGCTGGACGCCAGCGAGGCGGAGATCCTCGCGGCGCTGGGCGACGACAACGTCATCGTCGTCACCCCCATCGGCGGGCAGGGGTTCGTGTTCGGCCGCGGCAACCCCCAGCTGTCGCCGGCGGTGATCCGCGAGTGCGACGTCGAGATCGTCGCGTCCCGCGACAAACTCGACGACCTCCGGGTGCTCCGGGTGGACACGGACGACCCCGACCTGGACGAGGCGCTGCGCGGGTGGGAGAAGGTGCGCGTCGGGCGCTTCGAGCGGCGGATGCTGAAGGTCGTCTGATCGCGACCCGGCGGCCCCTCATAAACCGGGCAGTCGATCCTTACATATCTCGCCACGGGTATTATGGACATAGGGTCAAGGTTAAGGTCGTATAGGGGATCCGGATAGCTATGGAGACGCGGAAGGTCCAACGACTGGGCCCCTCGACGCTGGCGATGACGCTGCCCGCCGAGTGGGCGAAAGAACAGAACGTCCAGAAGGGCGACGAGGTGTCGCTTCGGATGGGCGGGAAGGGGACGCTGACGGTGCTCCCGGAGTCCGCGAGCACGGAGGACGCGGAGGCGACGCTCCACGCGGACAACCTCGACGCCGACGCCCTCGAGCGGGCGATCCTCGCACAGTACGTGCTCGGGCGGCGCGTGATCAACATCACGACGAAGGACGGCGCCCTCGGCTCCGACCACATCAACGCCGTCTACAAGGCCGAGACACAGCTCATGGGGCTGGGCGTCATCGAGGAGACGCCGGAGAACATCGCCATCCGCTGTTCGGTCGACCCCGAGGACTTCACGCTCGACAACCTTCTCGAGCGGCTGGAGAACACCGGCTCGACGATGCGCGGGGAGGCGGTGAAGGCGCTCGCGCACGGCAACGCCGACCTCGCCCAGCGCGCGCTCAACCGCGAGCGGCAGGCGAACAAGATCTTCGTCCTCCTGTTGCGCCTCATCTTCACGGCGTACCAGAACCCGAACCTCGCGCGCGCGGTGGGTCTCGACTCCGGGTTCCCGCTGATCGGCTACCGGTCGATCGCGAAGAACCTCGAACTGATCGCCGACAACGCCGAGGACATCGCCGAGATCGCCATGGAGGCGGAGGGGAACACGCTCGGCGTCGACGACGCGACGATGCGGCGGATCCGCGACTTCACCGACCAGGTCGACGAGATCACGGCGATGGCCGTCGAGGCGGCCGTCAAGCGCGACTACGCGCTCACCATCGAGGTGAAGTACCTGTTCCGCGAGCTCAAGGACCGCGAGGAGGACATCCTCACCGACCTGCCGGAGATGTCGAACGCGCAGCTCCTCCAGGTGCGCGAGGTGCTCGTCAGCCTCCAGGAGACCGCCCAGTACGCGATGCGGATCGCCGAGGTGTCGGCGAACCTCGCGCTCAACGAGGAGAACGAGTTCGTCACGATCGAGTAGGCCGGCGGCACGCGGGGCGATCGGCCGAGGGACGGGGACCGGACCGTGCCCGGGTCCGACGTCCTCGGGACCCGTCGGGAACTACTCCTCGCCGTCCGTTTTCCGACCCGCGAGCGGGTTCCGGCGGTGGATCCGGCAGTCGAACGCCGGGTGCTCGGCGAAGTGGCGGATCACCATGTGACGCCGCGAGCCGGTGATCCCGGTGCGTCCCACGTCGTCGGCGTCGAACGTCTCCGGTAGGCGGTCGTACAGGCGGCGCAGTTCCTCGAAGGAGTCGAACACCTTGGCGTTGCCCGCCGAGTCGGCGGCCTTGCGCGAGACGACGTACGAGCCGTCGGCGCGGAACTCCCCGGCGGTCCGGAAGAACTCCCGGCGCTCGGTGAGCGCGTCCGTCAGCGACTCCCGCAGGTCGGCGGCGGCTTCGCGGGTCAGTTCGTACGCCTCTCCGTCCACCTCGACGACGATGGCATCGCCGTCCGCGGAGGTGGTTGCGTTACCGTCCGAGAACTCGATCAGGAGCGGTGATACTCCGAGGCATGGTCGTACGTCAGTCCCCCCGCCGACAAAGCCTTGTCGGCACCGTGTCGCGGGGGCACACGCTCACCACAGCGCGAACAGCCCGCCGTCGTCGGTCGTCGTCGTGTTCCCGGTCGGGGTCGGCGTCGCCGTGGGCGCCGCTGTCGGCGTGGCCGTCGGGGTCGACTCCCCGACCAGCCCGCCGTCGGAGCCGTCCGGCGTGTCGGTCGGCGTCGCCGTCGCGGTCGCCGTCCCATCGCTCGGGGTCGACTCGTCCGACGAACCGTCGTCGCTCGCGTCCGCGTCGCCCGCGGCGTCGCCGCTCGCGTTCTTCGTCCCGAAGACGTCCGTCTCGACGGTGCGCCGGTAGCCGTCGAGTTCGATCCGCCGTTCGCCCGCGCCCGTCTCCGAGAGGTCGACGACGAGGTAGAACGGCATCGTGAGGTTCGTCACCTGGTCGCGCCGGAGGTGCGACACCCACCACTCGTCGAGGCGCTGGGTGCGGATCGCGGTGGTCGCCTCGAGCGCGACCGTCTCCCCCGGCGGGATGACGGTCGTCCGCCCGGCCTCGCCGCTCCCCATCGTGATGTCGTTCATGTGGATGTCGTAGCCGATCTCGGAGACGGCGATCGGGTACGACTTCGGGTTCCGGAGGTACAGCGTCATCTCGACCTCGGTGGTCTCGTTGGTCACCGTCCCCCAGTCGGCCTCCGTGCGCTCGAGGACCAACACGGGGTCGGACACCACCGCCGAACTCGCGTCGAGGGGCTTCGGCTCGTCCGTCCGGAACGCCTCGACGATCGAGGTGTTCACGTCGCGGCTCACCTGCGTCGCGTAGCTACGCCCGACGAGCGACGAGTGGACGTCCGCGTCCACCCGGAGGTCGGTGTGCTCGCCGTTGGACACGTGGCTCACCCACCACGCGGGGATCTTCGAGTTGTCGAGCGACGTGGTGAACGGGAGGGAGGCGTTCCCGGTCGTGACCTCGACTCCCTCCTTCGTCCCTTCGGCCATCGTGATCCCGTTCATGGACACGGCGTAGTCGGCGGTGAGCCCGCCGAGTTGGACGCCGATCGGGTTCGGGTTGTTCACGATCAGGTCGCTCTCGACGGTCGTCGTCTCCGTCGTCACCTCGCCGAAGCGGTTCTCGACGCCCACGACCGACGGCGCGCCGACGACGCCCAGCGCGAACGCCCCGCCCACCGAGGCGACGAGCACGACGACGACGACGGCGACGACTCCGACGGTCGAGACGGCGCGGTCGCCGCCGCCGGTCGGACGGCGCGGTCCCGGGTTCCCGGTCATCGTCCGACGGCTCCGCCGGCCGCCGTCAAAAGTCTGCTCGCCGGCTGTCAGTTCGTTGTCCCGCCGCGCGAACGCCGCGGCGGCCCGGACGGCCGCGCCCGCCCCCGTCTCCGCCTTCCGCAAGCGTTAGGTACGCTCCGTCGGAGCCACGAGTATGGCAACCGAAACCCTCGAGAGCGACAAGGCGATCGGCGTGGCGCTGGCGTTCGCGGCGCTGGCGGTCGTCGGCGCCGGGTTCATGATCGCCGGCGCCTCCCAGATCGTGATGGCGTGGGGGTTCGCGCTCGCGATGGCGGCGGCGACGCTGGCGGTCGTCGCGGTGCAGGCGTTCGACGCCTGACGGGAGGCTCGTCGTCGACGGTCGGACCCGCCGTTCGCCACCGAGGGAAGCGTTAAGAACGCGCACACAGTAGAGTAAGGTAGCACAAATGACGGAGTACACCGACGAGGAGAAACGCATCCTCGCGTACCTGCGCGACAGCGTCTCCAGGGGGGAGGAGTACTTCCGAGCGAAGAACATCGCCGAGGCCATCGGGCTGTCCGCCAAGCAGGTCGGCTCGCGCCTCCCGACGCTCGCGGAGAAGGCCGACGAGGTCGACATCGAGAAGTGGGGCCGCGCCCGCTCCACGACGTGGCGCGTCGAACTGTCGTAGCCGCGCGGCTTCTGCCGGCGAGCGCGCTCGCCCCGAGCGGCCGCGCTCGCTCGGCGCCGTCGCCCGTCCCCCGGCGGGCGCCGCCGCGTCGGGCGTCCCCTCGGCCGCCGCAACCACCCCGTTTTTTCGCCCCGCGCCCGTAGCCCGACTCGATGACCGTACGCGTACGCCGGGAGTTCGTCTTCGACGCCGACCCGGAGGACGTCTGGGCGTTCATCGCCGATCCGGCCAAGCGCGCCGGGGCGATCAGCGTCGTCGACGAGTACGAGGTGCACGACGACGGCACCGCGACGTGGCACGTCCGCCTGCCGATCCCGGTGATCCGCTCCAGCATCGGGGTCGACACCGAGGAGGTGCGCAAGGACCCGCCCGAGTACGTGAAGTTCGTCGGGAAGTCGCGGGCGTTCCGCGTCACCGGCGAGCACACCGTCTCCGAGACCGAGGACGGCCGCGCCCGCCTCGTCAACGAGTTCGTCGTCGACGGACGGCTCCCGGGCGTCGAGTCGTTCTTCGAGCGGAAGTTCGGCGACGAACTGGACAACCTCGAACGGGCGCTCCAGCGCGACCTGGGGCTGGCATGAGGCTCGCGCTCGCGCAGCTGGAGGTCCGCGAGGCCGACCGCAACGGCAACCGCGACCGCGCGCTCGACGCGATCGAACGCGCGGCCGCCGACGGGGCGGACCTGGTCGCGCTCCCGGAGCTGTGGAACGTCGGCTACTTCGCGTTCGAGGCGTACGAGCGCGGCGCCGAGTCGCTCGTCGGCCCGACGCTCACCCGGCTGCGCGAGGCCGCCCGCGAGCACGGCGTGGCGCTGTTGGCCGGCTCCGTCGTCGAGGATCTGGCCGCCAGCGCCGCCGACGGCGAGGCCGTCCCCGCCGAGGAGGGGCTGGCGAACACCGCCGTCCTGTTCGACGCCGACGGCGAACGGCTGGCCGTCTACCGCAAGCACCACCTGTTCGGCTACGAGTCCGCCGAGACCCGGCTGCTCACGCCCGGCGAGCGGCTGCCGGTCGTCGACCTGCTCGGCTTCCGCGTCGCCGTGACGACGTGTTACGACCTCCGGTTCCCCGAGCAGTTCCGGGCGCTCGCCGACGAGGGCGCCGACCTCGTGCTCGTCCCGAGCGCGTGGCCGTACCCGCGGGTCGAACACTGGCGGACGCTCCCGCGGGCGCGGGCCATCGAGAACCTCGCGTACGTCGCGACGGTGAACGGCTCGGGGAGCTTCGAGGACGCGGACCTGGTGGGCCGCTCGACGGTGTACGACCCGTGGGGGACGACGGTGGCGTCCGCCGGCGACGAGCCCGCGCTCGTCACCGCCGCGGTCGACCCCGAGCGCGTCGCGAGCGTCCGCGGGGAGTTCCCCGCGCTGGACGACCGGCGGGAGTACTGACGGCGGCGACCGGGCGACGGGGACGCCTCACTCGAGGTAGTGGAGGAACACGGTGCGTTCGCCGTCGAGCAGGTGACACAGTCGCTCCCGGAGGTCGGGCGCCACGTCGACGTGCGCCAGCGGCACCTCCTCGACGCGCAACAGCTCCGCCACGCCGCCCTCCGCGAGGCCGAGCGTGTCGCCCGGCTCGCCGAGCCGCCGCCGGTCGACGACGCACCGCGGGCGTGCCAGGGGGTCCTCGCCGCCCCCGACCAGCGTGTCGGCCCCGAGCCGAACCATACCCCCGCCTTCCCTCGTGCCCACATAACCGTACCGCCGCCGTCGGATCTCGCCGTCGGTCGGTGCCGGTGCATTTATGCCCCTTACGCTGATAGTCGTCGATGCCGGCTGACCGACGCTTTTCTCGTCGAAGGCTGGCAATCGAAAATCCGCGCCGCCGCGCCCGACGCGACCGTGCGCGACCGCTCCGCGATCAGGGGTCCATCGCGACGGCCGCGCACACCACCGCCTCCCCACTCCACTCCGTCCACCTTCGTTTCGCCGGCCGACCGCCGAGCCGCCGCGCTCTCCGGTCGTCACAGTTCGACCCGCCCGCCGGACGCGGACGCCTCCTGCACCGCCGCCAGCGTCCGGACGTCGACGAGGCCGTCGGCGCCGTCGGGTTCGATCGGCGCGTCGGTCGCCACGGCGTGCGCGAAGTAGTCGAACTCCGCGACGGTCTCGTCGGCGCCGGCGCCCGCGACCGTCAGCGTCCCGTCGGGCGTCTCGACGGTCACCTCGCGGTCGGCGCCCGGCTCGAACGCCGAGCGGACGGCGACCCGCCCGTCGCTCCCGAGCAGTTCCAGCGACGTGTTCGGGTGCCCCGAGAACGACGCCGAGAAGTTCCCGACCCAGCCGTCCTCGCCCCCGAACTCGACGCGAAAGTCGACGTGTTGGTCCACCTCGTCGAACGCCGGATCCGGCGACCGGACCGTCGCCGAGACGGCGGTCGGGTCGTCGCCGGCGACGAACCGCGCGGTGTTGAGCGGGTACACGCCCACGTCGTACAGCGCGCCGCCGCCCGCGAGCCGACGGTCGAGGCGCCACTGGTCGGGACCCGCGCTCCCGCCGAGGACGGGGAAGGTGAAGTCGCCGGCCGCCCTCTGGAGGTCGCCGATGCCGCCGTCGGCGACGAACTCTCGGACCCGGCGGACCACGGGGTCGGTCTGCATCCGGTAGGCCGTCATCAGCCGCACGTCGGCGGCGTCGCAGGCGGCGACGAGCCGGTCGGCGCGGTCGACCGTGGCCTCAAGCGGCTTCTCGCAGATCACGTGTTTGCCGTGGTCGGCGGCGGTCTCGGCGTGCGGGAGGTGGAGACGGTTCGGCGTGGCGACGTACACCGCGTCGTACTCGTCGGTCGCGGCGCCCGCGGCGTACGCGTCGTAGTCGAGCGCGGTGACGCCGAACTCGTCGGCGAGGCTCGCCCGGGTGTCCGGGTCGCCGCTGACGACGACGGCGGGCGTCGCGTACGCGCCCTCGGCCATCGCCGGGATCGAGACGTTGCGGGCGTAGTTGCCGCAGCCGACGGTCGCGATCCGGACCGGCTCCTCGACCGCGCCGGTGTCCCAGTCCCGCTCTCCGGCCGCCGCGAGGGTCGTGTCGAACACGTGCCCTCGTCCCGCCGCGCGGGCTAAACAGCGTCGCCCGCTTCAGAATCGGATCCGATAATTCGGGCGGAGTCTTGAAGTAACGAACGCGCCCCGATACTGACGCCGCGGGACCGAGCCCACGTCCGGGTACTCCCCCCCCCAGCGTGTCCGGACGAGCGACCGTTTCGGTCGCCCCGGTTCGGCTTCGCGGGCCACGGGACCTCGTGTCCCGAGCGAACCGGGGGCGCCCGGGCGACGGCGCTTCGCCCATCCGCCCGGGAGGGTCGGAGCACTCCCGCTCCCACTCCCGCTTCGACCCGACGCCCCCGGCACCGCATCGACGCACGAACGCACACCCACACCACGTCCGCGCCGCGGTCGGCGTCCCACACCACGCCGGACTCGCCGCGACGCGGACCCCGGAGCCACACCCTCCGGCGCGTCACAGGGAGCGGACCTCCCCCCCTTTCGAGGTCCGGACTACGCCGCTGACCCACGGGTACGGACGTCGATGGGCAAAGAACGGCGACCGCCGACGGCTCCGCGCCGACTCAGTCCTCCTTCGTCTTGATGTCGGCCGAGAGGCCCTGTGCCATCTCGATGTCCTTCGAGTTGTTCAGCGTCCACGCCGTCCGCTCGGTCACCGCCTCGATCACTTCACGAGCGCTGGGGTAGCCGTTGCCGGACTTCTTGACGCCGCCAAAGGGCAGGTGGACTTCGGCGCCGATACAGGGCAGGTTCCCGTACGCCAGCCCGATTTCCGCGTTGTCGCGGAAGTAGTTGATCTGGCGGTAGTCCTCCGAGATGATCGCACCCGCGAGGCCGTAATCCGTGTCGTTGTGGATCTCGACGGCGTCTTCGATGTCGCCGCTGTACTTCAACAGCGCCACGTGCGGGCCGAACACCTCCTCGTGGGTGCAGCGCAGGTCCTCGTGGGGGTCGGCCTCGTACACGAACGGCCCGACCCAGTGGCCGTCCTCGTGGCCGTCCGGGATCTCCGAGTCGTCCAGTTCCTCGCGGTCGACGAGCACGTTCACACCCTCGTCTTTCGCGAGTTGGTTGTACTGGGAGACCTTCTCCTTGTGCTCGGCCTCGATGAGCGGGCCCATGAACGTGTTCTCGTCCAGTGGGTCGCCGACGGCGACGCTCTCGGCGTTGGCGACGAAGCGCTCCTTGAACTCGTCGTACACGTCCTCGTGGACGACGATGCGCTCCGAGGAGACACATCGCTGGCCGGTCGTCTTGAACGAAGACATGGTGGCCGAGTGGACCGCGGTGTCCAGATCGGCCTTCTCGGTGACGACGATGTTGTTCTTCCCGCCCATCTCACACGCCGCCAGTTTGCCCGGCTCGCCGCCGACCTTGCTCGCGATCTTGTGGCCGACTTCTGCGCTCCCGGTGAACAGCACGGTGTCGACGCGGTCGTCCTCGACGATAGCGTTGCCCGCGTCGCCGAAGCCCTGGACCATGTTGAACACGCCGTCGGGCACGCCGGCGTCCTCGAACATCTCCGCGAGGATCTGGGCACACCACGGCGTCTGCTCGGCGGGCTTGAACACGACCGTGTTGCCCTCGACGAGCGCGACGGCCATGTGCCAGAACGGGATGGCGACCGGGAAGTTCCACGGCGTGATACACCCAACCACGCCGCGCGGTTTGCGGCGCATGTACGCGTCCTTGCTCGGGATTTCGGAGGGGATCACGTCGCCTTTGGGGTGGCGCGCGTCGCCGGCGGCCCACTCGACCATGTGCCACGCCTCCGTCACGTCGGCTTTGCCTTCGGAGATCTCCTTGCCGCACTCCATCGTGACGATCTCTCCCAACTCTTGGTGACGCTCTTTCAGCTCGTGGTAGATGTCCCAGAGGTACTCCGCGCGGTCGATGTGCGAGAGCTGCTTCCACTCTTCGAAGGCGTCGTCGGCGGCGGCGACCGCGCGGTCGACGTCGGCCTCGGTGCCGCGGCGGAACTCGCCCAGTTCGTCGCCGTCGGCCGGGTTCTCCGAGACGAACGTCTCGTCGCCCGTCCCGTCGGTCCACTCCCCGTCGATGTAGTGCTGGTAGACGCCGTCGTCTCGGCTCATGGGCAAAACTTGCGCGAGGGTGGTGAAATAGGTGCGGGAACCGCCCCGTCGCGCCGGAGCCCCGCGGCGTCGGGCGAGCGCCGTCCCGCGATCGGCGGCGAGGGGCGTCGTGTCGGCCGCAAGGCACTTTCCGCGCGATCGTGACGGACCGACCATGACCGACGCCGAGTCGCTCACGATGGACCTGCCCGAATCGGCCGACGAACCGGCGCTGGCACGCGTGCGGACCGTCGCGCGCCTCATGGACGAGGCGGTTCGGGTGCCGGGGACGGACACGTGGGTCGGGCTCGACCCGGTGTTGGGGGTGTTGCCGGGGGCGGGCGACGCCGTCGCAGCGGGCGTGTCGCTGTACATCGTCGCCGAGGCGGCGTACCTCGGCGTCCCGCTGACGACGGTCGTCCGGATGTTGGCGAACGTCGCCGCCGACGTCGCGCTGGGGGCGATCCCCGTCGTCGGCCCGCTGTTCGACGCGGTGGTGAAGGCGAACGTGTGGAACGTCGAGGCGCTGGAGTCGTTCGTCGCCGAGGAGTCGACGAGCGCCGGCGAGGACGCCGGGGCGGAGGCCGCCGACGACGGCCCCGTGACGATCGAGATCACCGAGGGGTGAGCCGGCCGTCGGGACGGATTCCGGACGGATTTCGGACAACCCCCTTGGCGGCGTCGCTCGCAGCCCGAGTACGGACCGCAGACGCGTCCTCGCCGCCGCGCGACCGGCCTCGTCGCGGGACTCGCCGGCTGTGCGGGCGCCCGCGGGGACGACACCGTCCCGGAACCGACCGCGGCGCCGGGCGACCCGACGACCGCGACCGTCGACCTCGCGAACGACGCCGTCGCCCCGATCCGGCTGCCGGTCGAGCCGCCGGTCACCGTCGAGTGGGTGAACCGGGGCCCGTACGTCCACAACGTCAAGAGCGCGACGTGCCACGACGCCGCGACCCCGTGGGAGTACTTCTCCGGCAACTACGGCGAGGGCGAGTCCGAGACGGACACCTTCCGGCGGCCCGGGGTGTACGAGGACTTCTGCACGGTCCACGGCACCGCGACGATGTGCGGGGCGGTCCTCGTCGGGAACGTGACGCTCGAGGAGCCGCTGCCGTGCGAGTGAGGGGCGACGCGGGCGGAGGCCGCGGCCTCGCCGCACCCACCACCGCGCGACTCACGGCTCGCTGCGCTCGCCGTTCGTGACCGCGGCCTCGCTTCGCTCGGCCGCACGCTTCTCGATCTCGCCTTTCAGCCCCGGGCCGTCGAAGTCGTGGTCCGGCCGGATCGCCACGAAGTCGAGGTACTCGCGGGCGCCGAGCACCGACTCCGCGTCGTACGCCGTCAGCGCGGCCTCGACCGCGGCCGCCGCGCCGATCAGCGGCTCCAGCGCCGCCAGCCCGCACGCGAGGTCGTACTCGCAGGCGTCGAGCGCGCCCGGTTCGCGGACGCTCGTCGCGTCGATGAGGTACAGGTCGCCGTCGAGGATCAGGACGTTCTCCGCGCGGAGGTCGCCGTGGGCCAGCCCGTGGTCGTGGAGCCGTCGGAGCGCCCGGAACAGCGCCGGCGCGAGTTCGCGCTCGGCCTCGGTGTCCAGCTCGTCGAGCGAGCGGAACGCCGGGAGGTACTCGACGACGAGGACGCCCAGCCCGTCGATCTCCAGCGCCTCGACCGGCTCGGGCGCGTTCACGCCGAGCGCGCGCATCTCCCGGGTCGCCTCGAGTTCGTGCCGGGCCATGTCCGCGGGCGTGCCGAAGTGTTCGAAGAACCCCTCGGTGCCGGAGGTGAACGCCCCGAGGTTGCGGCCGGCGGTGAACAGCGCGTGGACGACGGAGTTCTGCCGGCTCACCACCTTCACGAAGTACGTCTCGCCGCCAGTGTGGAGGATGAACGGGGTGGAGAGCCAGTTGTCGGCGTCGAGGAACTCGACGCGGGCCGCGCCGTCGCCGTAGCGGGCCGCCAACTCGCGGCCGACCGCCTCCAGCCGCTCCCACTCGACGGTGCCGCGGAGGAGGCGCTGGAAGTCCATGCCACGTGGTACCCCGGCGAGCGGGATAAGCGTCGTCCTCCGTCGCCTCCGCCGGGGTCAGAACGACCGACGGTACAACACGGCCCCGAGCAGCAACCCCACCGCGGCGAGCAGCCCGAGCACGGCCGAGACCGCGACGACCGCCGGGACGTACCACGCCGGGAGATCGAACGCCGCGACGGCGACCGTCGTCGCGAGGCCGCACGCCGCGACGACCGCGAGCGGCGGTCCGGCGGCCCGCCCGTACCGTGTGAGCCGTTCGGTCATCTGTCTCGGGAGGAGCAACTACGGGGCGGCGGGGCAAAACGGCGTCGCGCTCGGGGACGGGCGGGCGGCGCGGATATTGCGCGTACCGAAAGCCATCGAAACAAGTATTTCCCGGGACGCCTCCACTTCGTTCATGAACTTTGATCTACCCGCGGAACACCGGATGATCCGCGACCAGGTCCGGGAGTTCTGCGAGGAGGAGATCGCCCCCATCGCCCAGGAGATCGAGGACGAACACCGCTTCCCGCGGGAGATCTTCGACGAGTTGGCCGCCCTCGACATGATGGGCGTCCCGCTCACCGAGGAGTACGGCGGGCTCGGCGGCGACACGCTGATGTACGCCGTCGTCGCCGAGGAGCTCGGCCGCGTCTCCGGCGGCATCGGCCTCTCGTACGTGGCCCACACCTCGCTGGGGGCCAAGCCCATCGAGCTGTTCGGCACCCACGAGCAGAAGGAGGAGTGGCTCCGCCCGCTCGCCGAGGGCGACGGGCTGGGCGCGTGGGCGCTCACCGAGCCCGGCTCGGGGTCGGACGCCTCCGACATGGACACCGTCGCCGAGAAGGACGGCGACGAGTACGTGTTGAACGGCACGAAGCAGTTCATCACGAACGCGAACGTCGCCAACAGCGTGCTCGTGAAGGCGGTCACCGACCCCGGCGCGGGCTACGACGGCATCTCCACGTTCATCGTCGACCCCGAGGCGGACGACGGCTTCGAGGTGACCACCGTCTGGGACAAGATGGGGCTCAACTGTTCGCCGACCTGCGAGATCGCCCTCGACGACGTCCGGATCCCCGAGGACCGCCTCCTCGGCAACGAGGGCGAGGGGTGGACACAGACGATGAAGACGCTCGACGGCGGCCGCATCTCCATCGCCGCGCTGTCGACCGGGCTGGCGCAGGGCGCCTACGAGGCGGCGAAGTCGTACTCCGGCGAGCGCGAGCAGTTCGGCAAGCCGATCTCGAAGTTCGACGCCGTCCGCGACAAGGTGGTCGACATGTACCGGAAGGTCGAGCGCGCGCGCCTGCTCACCCACAAGGCGGCGACCATGTACGACGGCGGCGAGGACGTGACGAGGGCGTCGGCGCTGGCGAAGCTCGACGCCAGCGAGGCCGCCCGCGAGGTCGCCGAGGACTCCGTGCAGGTGCACGGCGGCTACGGCTACACCACGGACTTCCCGCCCCAGCGCTTCTACCGCGACGCGAAGCTGATGGAGATCGGCGAGGGGACCAGCGAGATCCAGCACCTCGTCATCGGCCGGCAGCTCGGCCTGTAACGGCCCGCGACCGCCTCAATCCCTTCTGATAATTTCGGACGTACGTTTATGCGTGCTACCCCGGGACGATGCAAGCAGCATCGGCAATGGTTGGCGCGTCAGACACCCTCGTCGCCGCCGTCTTCGCCTCGGCGCTGACGTCGACGGCGGCGGGGACGCTCGCGTACCTGCGGACCCGCGAGCGGCGCGACCACGCCGGCACGGCCTTCGTCGCGATCACGTACGGGGCGGCGCTGTGGGCCGCGCTGTTCGGCCTCCAACTGCTCGCCGGGCCCACCGACCTCGGGCTGCTCCTCCTCCGCGCGAAGTGGGTCGCCGCGACGCCCATCGTGACGACCTCGCTGCTGTTCGGGCTGTACTACACCGGCCGCGGCGACTGGGTGACCCCTCGCCGCGCGGCGCTGTTGAGCGTCGAGCCGGCGCTCGCGGGCGCGCTGATCGTCCTCGACCGGGGGGGACTGTTCTTCGCCGGCGTCGCGCAGCGTTCGGTGTTCGGCGTCGAGACGTACGTGGCGGTCCCCGGGGTCGGGTTCGTCCTCCACGTCGCGTACGGCTTCCTCGTCGGGAGCGCGTTCGTGATGCTGTTGGCGGAAGCCGCCTCCCGCTCGTCGGGGCCGTACCGCAAACAGGCGGCGACGCTGGCGCTGGCGTCGACGTTCCCGCTCGTGACTGAGGTCGTGTACATCCTCGACCCGCCGTGGATCCCCCCGGCGGACACGACGCCGGTGGTGTTCGGCGGCGCGAGCCTCCTGTTGCTGTTCGCGATGTACCGCTTCGACCTGTTCGACGTGGCGCCGGTCGCCCACGAGACGGTGTTCGCCGGGCTCGAGGACGCCATCGTCGTCGTCGACGAGTCCGGCCGCGTGCTGGAGACGAACCCCGCCGCCCGCGAGGCGTTCGACCTCGACGGCGACGGCGTCGGCCTGCCGGCCGACCGGGTCCTCCCCGACTCGCCGGCGAGCGCGGCGCTGCTCGACGGGGAGGACGCCGAGGTCGTCGTCGACGACGACGCCGACGCCTACTCGCGCGGCGGCGAGCCGACGTACTTCGAGGCGACGTGCGAGCCGCTCGGTCGCGAGGGCGTCCGCCTGCTCGTGTTCCGGGACGTGACCGAGCGAACCCGGGTCGAGCGCCGGTATCGCGCGTACGTCGAACACGCCGACGACATCATCGCGGTGGCGGACGCCGACGGCGTGTTGGAGTACATCAGCCCCGCCGTCGAGGGGGTGCTCGGGTACGACCCCGAACTGCTGGAGGGGGGCGTCTTCACCGACTACATCCACCCGGACGACCGGCGCGGGGTCGCCGAGCCGTTCGCCGAGAGCCTCGGCCGGCCCGGCGAGAGCGTCCGGGTGTCGTTCCGCGTCGAGCACGCCGACGGCGGCTGGCGGACGCTCGACGGCGTCGGCGTCAACCGCTTCCACGACCCCCAGATCGGCGGCTACCTGATGACGCTGCGCGACGAGACCCGGCGCGAGCGGTACGAACAGCGGCTCCGGGTGCTGACGCGCGTGCTCCGGCACGACCTCCGCAACGAGTTGAACGTCGTCCTCGGCTACGCGGACGTCATCGCCGCCAGGGGCGACGACGAGTCCGTCGAGTACGCCGAGCGGATCCAGCGGTCGGCCGGGCGCCTCGCCTCGCTCGGGAACCGCGTGCGCGGCGTCGACCGCACGCTCCGGAGCGCCGACCACGGCGGCCGCCCGGTCGACGCCGTCGCCGTCGCCGACGAGGTCGCCGCCCGCGCCCGGGGCTGTTCCCGGAGGCGACGGTGACCGTCGAGGCGGACGCGGCGGTCGCGTACGCCGACGAACTGCTCGCGACGGCGGTGTGGAACCTCGTCGAGAACGCCGCCCGCCACCACGACGGCGACGCGCCGCGGATCGCGGTCACGGTCGAGTGCGACGACGAGACGGTCGAACTCCGCGTCGCCGACGACGGGCCGGGGATCCCCGAGGGCGACCGCGCGGCCGTCGAGTCGGGCCACGAGACGAAGCTCCGGCACGCCAGCGGGATCGGCCTGTGGCTCGTCCGGTGGATCGTCGACGGGGTCGACGGCGAACTCGCCTTCGTCGACGACCCGAGCGAGGTCGGGCCGCTGCCCGACACCGGGTCGGTCGTGGTGTTGCGGCTGCGGACGGCCGCGGGCGACCACGAGGCGGACGGCCACGACCTCGACGACCAGATCGAGCCGTGGGGCGTCCCCCCGTCGAACGCGGAGGTGGCCGACGGCGGGTACGGCGCCTGGCCCCGGGGGACGCGGCCGACGCCCCCGGTACGGCCGCGGACGACGACGACTGACGGCCGGGGGAGCGACGGGCGGGGAGCGACGCGCGCGCGCCGGCGCCGGCGGCCGCCCCGTCGCGTCACGGCGCCCGGTCGGCGACGAACACGAGCGGCTCCCAGTCGCCGCGTTCCGCGGGCTCCAGCGCCGTCGCCGCCGAGAACGCCCGGTCGTGGACGACCTTCGCGGCGGCGAGGACGCCCGCCGAGGCGTCGAGCCCCGCGGCGAACTCCCGCCACACCCGCGGCGGCACCAGCAGGTAGTACGCCCGCCCCTCCCGGGCGACGAGCGGGTCGTGCTCGAACGCGCGGCGGTACTCGAACACGAGGTCGGCGACCCCCGGGTACGACCGGACGTCGCGCTGCATCCCCGCGAGCGTCTCGCCCAGCGCCGCCTCGTCGACGGCGGCGTCGCTCGCCACGCTCCCGACGTGCGCCGCGAGCGGTCCGAGGTCGTCCATACCTCGTGTCGGTCGGCCGACGGCTTGAGCCCCACGGTGGCCCCGCCGGGCCCGGCCGCGTCGGCGGGGCGACGCCGTGGCGCCGTCCGCCCGGTCGGCACTCGTCGCGTCCGGTGGGTCGAAGTGGCGGCGCGCGGTAGGCGACACATGGACGCCGACATCGGGTTCGTCACCCAGCTCGGGATGGACCACCGCGAGGCGGTCGCGACGGCGGCCGAGCACGGCTACGACTACGTGGAGCTGATGCTGGACGGCGCGGGCGCGCGCGACCGGCTGGCCCCCGGCGCGACGCCCTCCGGGACGCCCTCGCCGACCGCGGCGTCGGCTGCACCGTCCACCTCCCCTTCCGCGGGCTCGACCCGGGGTCGCCGTTCGACGGCGTCCGCTCGGGGTCGGTCGCCGAGTTCGAGGCGCACCTCGACCTCGCGGCCGCCCTCGGGGCGACGAAGGCGACGATCCACCCGACGCCGAACGCGTGGACCCACGCCCACGACGACGAGACCGTCGGCGACGCGGTCGTCGCGTCGGTGCGCCGCCTCGACGGGCACGCCGCCGACCGCGGCGTGGAGCTGGTCGCCGAGAACATCCCGCGCGGCCGCTTCGACACGAACCGGATCGCCGAGTTGCTGGAGCGGACGGACGTGTCGATGTGTCTCGACACGGGGCACGCGCGCGTCGACGGGCGCGACGACGGCGGCATCGCGGCGCTGGTCGCCGACCACGCCGACCGCATCTCCCACCTCCACCTGAACGACGTGCGCGGGGCCGACGACGAACACCTCCCCATCGGCGCCGGGTTCGTCGACTTCGAGCGCGTGTTCCGCGCGTTCCCGGCCGACTGGGCCGGGACGCTCTCGGCGGAGGTGTTCACCCTCGACGGCGCGTACCTCGGCCACAGCATCGAGCGGGTGCGCGAGGTGCTCGCGGCCGTCGACGGCGACCCCGGGGACGCGGCCGACGACCCGGAGGTGGCCGAGTGAGCCGCCGGCTCGTGGTCGGCGAGTGCATCGTCGACCTCCACCCCGAGGGCGGGGCCGCCGGCGGCGCCGAGGCGGAGACGTACGCCCGGAAGCCGGGCGGCGCGCCCGCGAACGTCGCCGTCGGGCTGGCGCGGCTCGACGAGGCGCCCGGGCTGTGGACGCGCCTCGGCGACGACGCGTTCGGCGACTTCCTCGCGGCGACGCTGTCGGCGGAGGGTGCCCGACACGTACGTCGAGCGCGACCCCGACGCGCCGACCGGGCTGGCGGTCGTCGCGCTCGACGCCAACGGCGACCGGTCGTTCTCGCTGTACCTGGAGGGAACCGCCAGCACGCGGCTGGAGGCGGGCGCCGTCGACGACGCGACGCTCGCGGCGCTCGACTGGCTCCACGTCGGCGGCGTCGAGTTGGCCCACGAGCCGTCGCGCTCGGCGGTGTTCGACCTGTTGGCGCGGGCCCCCGCCGACACGACGGTGTCGTTCGACCCGAACGCCCGCGAGTCGCTGTGGCGCACGTTCGACTACGGCGAGACGCTGGCGGCGGCGCTGCCCGACGTCGACGTGCTCGTCGCCAGCGCGGAGGACCTCGCGCCGGCGGGGTACGCGGGCGACCCGGCGGCGCTGGCCGAGGCGGTGCTCGCCGAGGGCCCCACACCGCGCTGGTCACGCGCGGCGCCGCCGGCTCGTACGCCCGGGCGACGGCCGACGCGCCGTGGGGCGCCGGGGAGGCGTCACACGCCGGCTTCGACGCCGACGTGGTCGACACGACCGGCGCGGGCGACGCGTTCACCGCGGGGGCGATCGCGGCGCTGGACGGCGGCGAGTCGCTCGCGGCGGCGCTCCGGTTCGCCAACGCCGTCGGCGCGCGCGCGACGACCGCGCAGGGCGCGATGGCGGCGCTGCCGACGCGGGCTCACGTCGAGACGTTCCTCGCCGAGCGGTAATCGCTCGGCCGGCGCGCGAGGACGACGAGGCCGATGCCGGCGGCCACGAGCGCCGCCCCGAGCGCGAACGTCGCGAGGTAGCCGACGGCGCCCGCGACGACGCCGCCGACGGCCGAGCCGACCGCGGTGGCGAGGCCGGCGGCGGCCGCCTGCACGCCGAGCGCCGCCCCGCGGGTCGCCTCGTCGGCGAGCCGGGTGACGATGCCGGCGGTCGTGACGGCGATGAACGCCCACGTCGCCCCGATGAGCCCGAACGCGAGCGAGTAGCCCGGCAGCGCCGGGAGGACGAGCGCGACGACGGCGACCGCGGGGAACAGGCTCGCCCGGCCGGCGAGCGCGCCGATCTGGATGACGTAGGGGGCGTAGCGCCGCGCGAGCCGACCCGCGGGGCCGTAACACACCGCCGAGCCGAGGTTGCCGGCGAGGTAGACGCCGAAGACGGCGCCGGCGTCGACGCGGCCCGCGAGGAACGCCGGCACGGGCCCCCAGAAGACGGCGAACCCCAGCGAGAACACCACGACCGCGAGGACGTACCGCCGGAGCGCCGGCGCGAAGCGCGCGAACGGGTTCGGGACCCGTCCGCCGCCGGCCCGCCCGGAACGGTCGCCCCGCACACGCAGCGTCCGCAGGCCCCAGTACATCCGCGTCGGCCCGTACAGGCTCGCGCGGAGGTAGCGCCCGGCGCCCCAGTTCGAGCGGGCGAGGCGGGCGTACACCCGCCGGAAGCGCTCGGCGGAGACGGTCGACGGCTCCGGGTACCACAGCCGCGCCAGCGAGAGCGCGACCGTGGCGACGACCGCGAGCGCGAAGAACAGCAGTCGCTGGCCGACGAGCGGGGCGACCCCGAATCGGGGCGCCGCGAGCGTCCACGCGGTGCCGAGGACGAGGCCGGCGACCCAGCCGTACCCCTGCCAGGCGTTCAGCGAGGCGATCCGGCCGTCCCACTCGTCGACGGGCGCGCCCTCGACGACGACGAGGTTGAGCACGGGCACCGCCGCCGCGATCACGAACCACAGCGCGGCGTTCAACACGAGCACGGCGGCGGGCGAGTCGACGAACGGGACGAGCGCGAGCACGCCCGCGGTCGCCCCCAGCGCCACGAGCACGAACGGGCGGCGGCGGTCCGTGCGGGCAGCGAGGGCGGCCCACGCGACGGCGCCGGGCACGCCCACGAGCGCGGCGGTGGCGGCGATGAGACCGACGAACGCGAGGCTCGCGTCCAGCGCGATGGCGTACAGCGGCACCAGCACGGACGCCCCGCCGACCGAAGCGTACCCCAGCCCCCACGCGATCAGCCAGCGGCGGTTACGGTCCACGGACGGCGATGACGCGGGCGACCCATAGCCGTTGCGCCGGCGGCACCGCCCCGGCGCGTTCGTCGGCGTCGACACGAGCCCGGCGGGACCGACACGCCGACCTCCCGGACCCCGGTCGGGCGGGCCGACGGCAGAGGGGAACCGACGGCGCCGCCGACGCGTTCAACTCGGCGGCGGCGGAAGGGCCGGGTATGACCGACACCGACGCGCCGTACGCGCGCCGCCTCGACGCCGCCCGCGAGCGGCTGGCCGGGGCCGACGCCGACGCGCTCGTGCTGTTCCCGAGCACGAACCTGACGTACCTCACCGGGCACGACGAACACCCGAGCGAGCGTCACTTCCTGCTGTTCGTCGTCGCGGACGCCGACCCCGTGTTCCTCGTGCCCGAACTGGCCGGCGAGCAGGTGCGCGCCGGGACGCCCGTCGCGGACGTGCGGACGTGGAGCGACGACGAGGACCCCGTCGCCGCCGTCGAGGCCGTCGCCGAGGACCTCGCGCTGGCGAACGACGCGCCCCACGTCCTCGTCGACGACACGATGCACGCCCGGTTCACGCAGGACCTCCGGCGGGTGCTCCCCGACGCGACGTGGGGGCTCGCGAGCGACGCCCTCGCCGACCTCCGGGCGATCAAAGACGACGCCGAGGTCGCGGCGCTCCGGCACGCCGGCGAGGCCGCCGACGCCGTCGTGCGCGACCTGCGCGAGATGGGCGACGAGGTGGTGGGGATGACCGAGACCGAGTTGGCCCGTCTGATCGAGGACCGCCTCGAGGTACACGGCGGCACCGGCGTCTCCTTCGAGACCATCGTCGGCTCGGGCCCGAACGGGGCGATGCCCCACCACACCCACGGCGACCGCGTGATCGAGGCGGGCGACCCCGTCGTCCTCGACTTCGGCACCCGGGTCGACGGCTACCCCTCCGACCAGACGCGGACGCTCGTGTTCGGCGACGCCGAGCCGCCCGAGGGCTTTCGCGAGGTCCACCGCGTCGTGCGCGAGGCGCAGGAGGCCGCCGTCGAGGCGGTCGAACCGGGCGTCACGGTCGGCGCGATCGACGCCGCCGCCCGCGACGCGATCGCGGAGGCGGGCTACGGCGACGCGTTCGTCCACCGGACGGGCCACGGCGTCGGCCTCGACGTCCACGAGGAGCCGTACGTCGTCGCCGGCGGCGAGCGCGAGGTCGAGGCGGGGATGGTGTTCAGCGTCGAGCCCGGCGTCTACCGCCCCGACGAGTTCGGCGTCCGCATCGAGGATCTGGTCGTCGTCACCGACGACGGCTGCGTGCGTCTCAACCGCACCGACCGCGACTGGCGGACGGACTGACGGGGTTCGTCACAGGTTCCCGATACTTCGACTCGACGGGACGATCCGCCGTTTCGAGCGGTTTCGGGCGCCCTAAACGCCGACCGTGGTTTCGGCTGCCCGAAACCAGTCAGTCGCGTGAGACTTATATCCGAGTACGGGCTAGAGCCGCCGATGACAGATCTCGGCGCGTACGCGTTCGTGTTCGTCGCGGGGCTGATCACGGCGCTCGCGACGGGGCTGGGCGCGCTCCCGTTCTTCGTCCTCGACGACATCGGCGACCGCTGGAACGTGGTGTTGTGGGGGCTGGCGTCGGGGATCATGCTCGGCGCGTCGCTGTTCGGGCTGGTCGGCGAGGGACTGGCGTACGGGACGCCGCTGGAGCTGGGGGTCGGCGTCGTCGCGGGCGTGGTGCTCGTCGTCGTCGCCCACGAGGTGATCGAGGGCGCGGAGGTGAACCCGCGCAAGTACGAGGAGGCGGACTACAAGAAGCTCCTGCTCGTTCTCGGGGTGCTCACGGTCCACAGCTTCCCCGAGGGCGTCGCCGTCGGCGTCTCCTTCGCGGAGTTGGGGTTCGACACCGTCGGTGGGCTGGTGCTGTTCGGCACCGCGGTACCGCTGCTGGCGGTGTTCATGACCGTCGCCATCTCCGTCCACAACGTGCCCGAGGGGGGTGGCGGTGTCCATCCCGCTGCGGACCCTCGACGTGTCGCCCCCGAAGATGGTGTGGTGGGCGGTGTTCTCCAGCCTGCCCCAGCCCGTCGGCGCGGTGATCGCCTTCTACTTCGTCACGATCGCCCGGCAGTTCCTCCCGATCGGCTTCGGCTTCGCCGCGGGTGCGATGATCTACCTCGTGCTCACGGAGTTCGTCCCGGAGGCGCTCGAACTCGGCGAGGGGCTCGCGGGCGACGGGAAGCGGGAGTTGGTCGGGGGGGATGGCGACCGGCGCGGCCGCGATGGTGCCGCTGCTGTCGGTCACGTCGCTGTAGCGGTCGAGAAAACGGGAGACTCGGCCCGCGGGCGGCGGCGGCGGTCCGGGTTAGTGGGAGTGGCCCAGCGCCTCCGAGAGGCTCTGGCCGAACCGCTCCTCGAACAGTTCCTCGGCCTTCTCGTTGATCGCGGCGACGTCCTCGGGGGTCTCGCCCTGACTGTGGTGGGCGATGGCGTGGGCCTGCTGGGCGAACGCCTGCAGGACCACGTCGCTGATGACCTCGCTGGGGTTCTCGCCCTGCTCGGCCAGCAGGTCGACGAGCCCCGCGGGGAGGTCGACCTCGTCGCTGTCGCCGTCCGGTCCGCTGACTGTGTAGGTTTCGGTTCCGACCATGTCCCGCCGGAGGTGTGGGGCACGTAAAGGTCCGTGGGTCTCGGCGTCCGGTCCGCCGCCTGTCGAGGCCTCGCTTCGCTCGGTAACTGCCGGTCTTGGGCGGCTCGGCACGCAGACCTCGCCGCCGTCTGTCGAGGCCTCGCTTCGCTCGGTAACTGCCGGTCTTGGGCGGCTCGGCACGCAGACCTCGCCGCCGCCTGTCGAGGCCTCGCTTCGCTCGGTAACTGCCGGTCTTGGGCGGCTCGGCACGCAGACCTCGCCGCCGTCTGTCGAGGCCTCGCTTCGCTCGGCCTCGCGTCAGTCGTCCGCGGCGGCCGTCTCCCCCGACTTCGCCTCGGCGCGCTTCTGCTCCTCGAGGTAGTCGTCGGCGTCGATGGCGGCCTTACAGCCCATCCCCGCGGCCGTGACGGCCTGCTGGTAGTGGTAGTCGACCACGTCGCCAGCGCCGAACAGCCCCGGCACCGCGGTCTCGGTCTGGCCCGCGCCGTGGCCGCCCTTCGTCCGGACGTACCCCTCGTCGTCGAGCTCGACGCCCGTGTCCACGAGGTACTCCGTGTTCGGGGTGTGGCCGATGGCGAAGAACACCGCGCCGACCGGGAAGTCGCGCTCCTCGGTCTCGGGGTCGTCGAGCTTGTCGGTCGGGTACCCCTCCGGGTGGGAGACGAGCGTGACCGACTCGACGCCGTCCTCGCGCGTGCCGTGGAGTTCGGTCACCTCGGTGTTGCGCATGATCTCGATGTTCCCCTCGTCGACGTGCTCCTGCACGCGGTCGATCCAGTAGTCCTCGGCGCGGAACTCCTCGCGCCGGTGGACGATGTACACCGTGTCGGCGAACTTGGTGAGGAAGCTCGCCTCCTCCATCGCGGCGTCGCCGCCGCCGACGACGAGCATGTCCTCGCCCCGGAAGAACGCCCCGTCACAGGTGGCGCACGTCGACAGCCCGTACCCCATCAGCTCGTCCTCGCCGGGGATACCGAGCGTCCGCGCCGAGGCGCCCGAGGCGGCGATGACCGCGTCGGCGGTGTACACGTCGCCGTTCGTCAGCTCCACGCGGAACGGGCGCCGGGAGTCGTCGACCGATTCGACGACGCCGTTCTTCACGTCCGCGCCGAAGCGCTTGGCCTGCTCTTTGGCGTTGTTGATGAACTCGGCGCCGTTGATCCCCTCGGGGAAGCCGGGGAAGTTCTCGACCTCCGAGGTGAGCGTCAGCTGTCCGCCCGGCTCGTCGCCCTCGAAGACGAGCGGGTCGTTGTTCGAGCGGGCGGCGTAGATGGCCGCGGTGAGCCCCGCGGAGCCGGTCCCCGCGATGATCAGCGGCCGGTGGTCGACGACGTCGGCGGAGTCGCTCATTGGGTCCGGCTATGCGACTCCGGGGTTTGTACGTTGTGCTGTCGTGCTCGGCGGGCGACCGGCGGCCCGCGCGGGGCGGCGCGCCGCCGCCCGTCAGAACGCCAGTCGCTCGACGAAGCGGCGCGCGAGGCCGGGCCGGCGCGACTCGTGGGGGTACACCGTGACCGTCGTACAGCCGGGGGTCGGGAGGTCGGGCCGTTCGTCGAACAGGGCCGTCCGGAGGCGGTGGTCGGCGCCGCGCCGGATCACCAGGTCGGGGGTCCGCCGCTGCCCCCCGTCCGTGCGCACCGACTCGACGGCGACCGGCACGGAGAGCAGGTCCGACAGCTCCGTCCGGTAGTCCTCGACCAGCCGGCGCCGGGCGTCGGGGTCGGCGTCGCCGCCGGGGTACCACAGCGAGATCCGGCCGTCGTTCGCCCGCGCGACCGCGTCGGCCACGTCGACCGACAGCGGCGGGTACGGCCCCACGTCGCCCGAGAGCACGACCGCGCGCGGGTCGTCGTAGCCGAGGTTGTCGACGAGCAGGACGTCGCAGTGGGCGTGGCGGACGACCCAGTCGATGGGGTCGCCGACCAGCCGCGAGCGGAGCCGGAGCGGCTCGTGCTCGGCGACGATCGTGTCCACGTCGCGGTGGGCCGCGAAGTTGACGACGGCGTGTTTGGTGTCGTGGCTCACGATCTCGTCGGCCTCGACGGCCACGTCGAGGTCGTCGCCCAGCGCCGCGACGCGCGCCTCGAACGAGCGGTCGGCGTCGGACTGGACGGTCACCCCCTCGGTGAGCGGCGCCTGGTCGGGCACCTCCTCGAAGCGGACGGCGACGACGCGGCCGCCGTCCGCGCGGACGAGGTCGGCCGCCAGCGCGATCAGCGAGCGCTCGCGCGCCTCGTCGACGTTCTTCGTGAGCGCGACGAGCACCTCGCGGGTGTCGGGGCGGGCGGCGACGGCCGACTCGATGTCGGCGAGCGCGCCCCGGCCGACCTGCCGCCGGATCGCGTCGCTGGCGGCGCCCTCGCGGTCGACGCGCGGGCGGACGTACACGAGGTACCACGCCACGCTGGCGACGGTGATGGCGACGGCGCCCGCGAGCGCGGTGGTGCCCATCTGGGTCAACAGCGCCAGCCCGGAGACGGCGCCGAACACCTGGATCCACGGGTACAGCGGCGACGTGAACGCCGGCTCGTACTCGACGCTCCCCTCGCGGAAGGCGACGACGGCGACGTTGATCATCGCGAACACCATGATCTGGAAGGCGCTCGCGAGCTTCGCGATCTCGAGGATGGGCACGAACGCGATCAGCACCAGCAGCACCGCGCCGGTCACCGTGATCGAGGCGACGGGGGTGCCGAACCGCTCGCTGACCGACGACAGCGACGGCGGCGCGAGCTTGTCGCGGCTCATCGCGAACGGGTAGCGCGACGACGAGAGGATGCCCGCGTTCGCCGTCGACACCAGCGCGAGGACGGCCGCGAGGATCACCGCCGCGACGCCGGCGCGGCCGAGCGTCTGCTCGGCGCCGACGGCGACCGGCGTGAGCGACCCCGCGACGCTCCCCGGGTCGGTGATCCCGACGAGCACCGCGACGATGGCGACGTACAGGACGGTGGTGAAGGCGAGCGAGCCGAGGATGCCCAGCGGGATGTTCCGCCCGGGGTCTTCCACCTCCTCGGCGACGCTGGCCACCTTCGTCACGCCCGCGTACGAGACGAACACGAGGCCGGTCGCCGCGAGCACGCCCTCGACGCCGGCGCCGAGGAAGTCGGCGTAGTTCGCCTGCTCGACGCTCGGGGCGCTCCCCGCGGCGAACCAGCCCAGCGCCGCCAGCATCACGACGACGATGGCGAGCTGGAGGCGGCCGGTCTGTTTCGCGCCGACGACGTTGATCAGGATCAACAGCGCCGCGAGCCCCAGCGCGACGGGCGTCACCGGCAGGTCGAACACGAGCAGGAGGTACGGCACGCCGCCCACGAGCGCGAGCGCGCCCTTGAACGACAGCGAGAACCACGTCCCCACGCCCGCGATCGTGCCGAACAGCGGGCCCATCGCCCGCTCGATGTAGATGTACGTGCCGCCGGCCTCCGGCATCGCGGTCGCCATCTCCGACTTCGACAGCGCCGCCGGCACGACGAGCAGCCCCGCGATCGCGTACGCGAGGATCACCGCCGGGCCGGCGATCTCCAGCGCCAGCGCCGGGAGGATGAAGATCCCGCTCCCGATCATCGCGCCGATGCTGATCGCCAGCACCGACGGCAGCCCGAGGTCGCGTTCGAGTTCCTTCATCGGCGATCCACCGCGGGCGCCGGGCGAGCGGCCGCCGAACGGGTGGCCGCCGGGTAGTACGGGTCCGGCGACGCGGCTCCGGCGGCGCCGCCCGCCGCGGTGGTCGGTACACGGTACGTCGTCTGCGTGCCGCCCCGGCGGCGGCGCGGTCCGTCGAGTCGTCCCTGAGTCATCGTGGTGGGTTCCGCGGCGGTCGGCCCCGGGTGTCTATCGCAGCGTGAGTGACGGAAGTGCATAAATCGGGCGATTCAATTGACGGGTCGTCAAACTACTCGAACGTTCATTCGGTATCCGTCACGCGAGGGGGCGGGGGCGGTCGCCGGCGCGGCCGCGGCGGCCGACCGGCCGCGACCGCACGCAAGAAGACTAATGGGGCCACCCCGGGGACGTTGGCGTAGATGAAGGACGGCGAACTCGACTCGGTCGACCGACACATCCTCTACTACCTCCAACAGGACGCGCGGTCCACGTCGTCGAGCGACATCGCCGAGAAGCTCGGCCTCTCGGCGAGCACCGTGCGGACCCGGCTCAACAAGCTGGAGTCGAGCGGCGTGGTCCGCGGGTACCACATCGACATCGACTACGACCTCGCGGGCTACCCGCTGTACACGAAGATCATCTGCACGGCGACGATCCCGAACCGCGGCGAACTCGCCAACCGCGCGCGCGACATCCGCGGCGTCACCGCGGTCCGCGAGATCATGACCGGCGAGCGAAACGTGTACGTGAACGCGATCGGGCGCGACCACGACGACCTCGACCGGATCACCAAGGACCTCGACGCGCTCGGCCTCGACGTCCTCGACGAGCAGATCATCCGCGACGAGTACGTCTGCCCGTACCACGGGTTCCTCGACCCCGACGAGGACCCCGACGGCGACGGCGACGACGAGTAGCCCCCGCGGCGACGGGACGCGGTCCCCCACCGACACGCTCAGGGGACGCCGCCGCGACCCGCGACCATGGCCGCCGACCTCGACGAGAAGACGACCCGGTACGGCGAGATGCTCGCGGACGCCCTCGAGGCGGCGGAGGTGTGCGTCCCCGAGGGCACCCCGCTGTACGACGCCGCCGTCGAGTGCGAGGAGATGGCCGCCTCGTACCTCGAGGACGGCCGCCACTTCCGCGCGAGCGACGACCCGGTGAACGCGCTGGCCGCCTACTCGTACGGCTACGGCTGGCTCGACTGCGGCGTCCGCATGGGCCTGTTCTCGATCCCCGCGGACACCGGCCTGTTCACGACGGAGTGAGCCGGCCGCCGTCCCGGGCACCGGATTTATCGTGTCGATCGGGGATCTCCCACCATGGACGACACCGAGTTCACCGACATCGTGGTGGCGGCCGACGGGAGCGAGCCGGCCGAGGCGGCCGTCGACACGGCGTACGCGCTGGCGGCGGCGCTCGGGGCGCGCGTCCACCCCTGCACGGTGGTGGACCCGTTCCCGACGCGACAGCGGCTGAGCGACCTCCGCGCGCGCCGCGCGGCCGCCCGCGACCTCGCGGACGACCTGGCGGCGCGCGCCGAACGCGAGGGCGTCGACGCCGACCCCGTCGTGCGCGAGGGGCGCCCGCACAAAGCGATCCTCGCATACGCCGCCGAGACGGAGGCGGACCTGATCGTCGTCGGCACCCACGGCCGGGGCGGGGCGCGCCGGGCGCTGCTCGGCAGCGTCGCGGAGAAGCTGGTGCGGACCGCGGACGTGCCGGTGCTCGTCGCCCACGGCGCCGACGAGCGCCGCGAGTGGGGGCGGCGAGCCGGCTGCTCGTCGCCACCGACGGGAGCGGGGCGGGGCGCCCGCGGAGGCCGTCGCGGTCGGCCTCGCGGCGGCGCTTGGCGCACGGCTCACCGCCGTCAGCGCCGTCGACGAGGCGGGGACGCTCTCGGCGGTCGGCGGCGGCGCGCTCAGCGGGGACACCATCGCGGCGGTGCGGCGCGCGCTCGACGAACGCGCCGACGACGCCGTCGCGGGCGTGCTGGAGCGCGCGGCCGAGGCCGGCGTCGACGCCGCGTCGGAGGTGCTCGTCGGCGAACCCGGCGGCGCGATCCGCGGCTACGCGGCCGACACCGACGCGGACCTGATCGTCGTCGGGACCCACGGGCGGGGCGGGATCCGCCGCGCGGTGCTCGGCAGCGTCGCCGAGCGCGTCCTCCGCGGGGCCGACCGGCCGGTGTTGGTCGTGCCGGCGCGGGCGGGGACGCTCGCGGCGGAGGGCGACAGCGAGGACGGGGACCAGGTCGACGCCGGGTCGTAACGGTCGCGCGTCTCAGTCGACGCGGACCTCGGGCCCGTCGGGGCCGTCCTCGACGGCGAGCCCGAGCGCCTCCAAGTCGTCGCGGAGCGCGTCGGCGCGCTCGTAGTTGCCGGCCGCGCGTTCGGCCTCGCGCACCTCGAGCACGAGGGCCGCGAGGTCCTCCAGCAGTTCCACGTCGCCGCCGGCCTCGCGGCCGAGTTCCAGCCCGAACACGTCGCCGCCGAACGCCTCGAACGTCTCGACCGCGCGGCGCAGGCCGCGGTAGTCGGGGGCGACGTCGCCGCCGGCCGCCTCGACGCGGTCGACGTGGCGGTGTACCGCCGAGCCGACGCCGAGGAGCGCGCCGAACGCCTCGCGCACGTTCAGGTCGTCGTTCATCGCCGCGACGAACGAGTCGCGGGCGTCGTCGACGGCGGCCCGGAGGTCGTCGTCGACGGCCTTCGCGCGGGCGTCGACGGAGTCGCACGCCGCGACGGCCGTCTCGTAGGCGCGTTCGAGCCGCTCCCACCGCTCTTCGGCCTCCGCCATCGCCTCCTCGGAGAACACCTGGTCGCCGCGGTACTGCGCGCCGAGGTAGAACGTGCGGACGACGTTCACCCCGAACTCCGCGAGCGCGTCGCTCACGGTGAAGAAGTTGCCGAGGCTGGAGGACATCTTGTCCGCCGTCGTCTCCAGCAGGCCGTTGTGGAGCCAGTAGCGCGCGAACGTGTGGCCCGTCGCGGCCTCGCTTTGGGCGATCTCGTTCTCGTGGTGGGGAAAGACGAGGTCGCGCCCGCCCATGTGGACGTCGAGGGTGTCGCCGAGGTGGGTCGTCGACATCGCCGAGCACTCGATGTGCCAGCCGGGGCGGCCCTCCCCCCACGGGGAGTCCCACGTCTCGCCCGACGGGAGCTCGCCGTCGTGCTCGTGTTTGCGGTGCTCGCGGACCGCGTCGGCGCTCACGCCGTCGGCCTTCCACAGCGCGAAGTCGGCGGGGTGGCGCTTCTCGGCGAGTTCGTCGGCGTCGGCGTCGGCCTCCAACTCCTCGGGGCGCTGGTTCGAGAGGCGGCCGTAGTCGTCGAAGGAGGTGACGTCGAAGTAGACGGAGCCGTTCGTCTCGTAGGCGTGGCCCGACTCGATCAGGCGCTCGACGAGCGCGACGATCTCGGGGACGTGTTCGGAGACGCGAGGGTACACCTCGGCGCGCTTGAGGTTGAGCCCGCGCATGTCCTCGATCACCTGCTCGGTGAAGTGGCGGGCGACGTCCGCCTCGGTGTCCCACCCCTCGCGCTCGCCGACGCGGGCGGCGATCTTCTCGTTGACGTCGGTGACGTTCTCGACGTGGCGCACGTCGTAGCCGAGCCAGTCGAGCCACCGGTGGAGGACGTCGGCGTGGAACCACAGCCGCGCGTGGCCGAGGTGTGCGTCGTCCGAGACCGTCAGCCCACAGACGTACAGCAGGACCTCCTCGTCGCTCGCCGGCTCGAACGCCTCCCGTTCGCCCGTCAGGGTGTTGGTCACGGACAGACCCATGTCGGGCGCCGGTACGCGACCCTCCGTGGTAAACCCTCGAAGTTCGCTCCGGCGACCCCGCCCCCCGACGCCCGGCGTCGGCTACCCGTCCAGCGCCGCCTCGACGACCCGGAGCGCGTCGGCGCCCGCGCGCCGGCCGACGACGACGATCAGCGCGTCCGACGCCACCGCCGCCGCCTCCACCGTCGCGCCGGCCGCGCGCAGGCGCCCGAGGACGCGCTCGAGCGCGCCGGGGCCGACGCCGCCGCGGGCGACCACGGCGGTGGCGTCGCCCGCGCCGACGGCGTACCCCTCGCCGGCGACGACGAACAGCGGGTCGGGGTCGTCGTCGCCGTCGGTCCCCCGACGGCGCCGACGCGTCGCTCCATCGTGACGCGGGCGTCGCCGGTCGCGGGCGGCCGCGCGTCGATCTCGGCGGCGTGGCGCCGCAGCGCGGTCGCCACCGCGTCGGGGTCGGCGTCGATGTCGAGCGTCGCCGCGGCGGCGGCGTAGTTCACCACGCCCGCGCGGAGGGCGTCGTACAGGAACGGTCGCTCGCGGACGGCGGCGCGGGTCTCCTCGGCGACGGTCATCTGCCGGCACCTCGCGGCCGCGGACAAAAACGCCGACGGTACGGCGGCGCGGGTCGGGAAGCCGGCGGGCAGAAACGTCGATCGGCTCGCCGTCGTCCCCTCGCGGCTCCCTCGTTCGGCCGCGACGGGCCGCCCGACCCACCTCGCGGCCGCCTCCCGGAGTCCGACACCCCGGCGGATCGGCCATCGTCACGGACTCACACGCGGCCGCACGCGCCCTCGCCGAAGGCGATAAGGTCGCGCCGCCCCGTGATCCGGGCATGAGTCAGGCGCTGGTCATCGTCGCCCACGGGTCGCATCTCAACCCCGGGTCGAGCGCACCCACCTACGAGCACGCGGACACCATCCGCGCGGCCGGCGCGTTCGACGAGGTCCGCACCGGCTACTGGAAGGAGGAGCCGAGCCTCCGGGAGGTGCTCCGCACCGTCGAGGCCGACGAGGTGTACGTCGTCCCGATGTTCATCTCGGAGGGGTACTTCACCGAACAGGTGATCCCGCGGGAGCTCCGCCTCGACGGCTGGGACGTCGCCGACTGGGACTCCGACGGCCTCTCGGCGGACGTCGCCACCTACGTCGCCGAGGACACCGGTCAGACGGTCCACTACTGCGGCCCCGTCGGCACCCACGAGTCGATGACGGACGTGTTGATCCGCCGCGCCGAGAGCGTCACCGAGGACCCGCACGTCGGCGAGGGGTTCGGCTTCGCCGTCGTCGGCCACGGCACCGAGCGCAACGAGAACTCCGCGAAGGCGATCGAGTACCACGCCGAGCGCGTCCGCGAGACGGGCCGCTTCGACGAGGTGCAGGCGCTGTACATGGACGAGGAGCCGGAGGTGGACGACGTGACCGACTTCTTCGAGTCCGAGGACGTCGTCGTCGTCCCCCTGTTCATCTCCGACGGGTTCCACACGCAGGAGGACATCCCCGAGGACATGGGGCTGACCGACGACTACCGCACGGGGTACGACGTGCCCGCCGCGGTCGACGGCCACCGCATCTGGTACGCCGGCGCCGTCGGCACCGAGGCGCTGATGGCCGACGTGGTGCTGGAGCGCGCCGCCGAGGCCGGCGCCGACGTGTCGAGCGCCATCGAGGCCGTCCGCGAGACGACCCGCGTCGCCCCGGGGGCGGACGACTGAATGCTGGCGCGACAGTTCGACGCCCTCGTCGACGAGGCCGAGTCCGGGATCGCGTTCGACGGCCTGCACGTCGCGCGCGCCTCCGACGGCGGCTACACGTTCGGCACGCCCGACCACGAGGCGACGGGCCTGTCGGAGGCGGAACTCCACGCCCACGCCGACGGCAGTCCGTACGTCACCAACTGGTACTTCTGGGAGCGCGAGGTGCAGCGCCACGACTCCCCCCGGCGGGCGTTCCTCCGGCGGGCGGAGGCGGCCGCCGACCACGACCCCGGCGAGCGCTACGAGGCGCTGCGGGAGGGGCTGGTGACCGAGTGGGGTCACCTCCGGATCGAGGCGACGGTCGACCCCGACGACGGCGCACGGCGCTACGACGTGCGCCACGTCGACGACGCCGACCACGCGGTCGCGGACCTGGAGGCGCACGACGACCCGCTCGACGCCCGCGAGATCGCCAAGTACGACGACGACGGGATGTACCGACCGCTCAAGCCCGCGACGAACACGCCCACGGGCTGGGTGTTCCCCGACCTCGACTGGCGCGACGCCGTCGAGACGGTGGAGCTGTTCCTCCCCGCGACGGTCGCCAACTGGTACCGCGAGCAGCGGGGGGAGTTGGACGTCGACCACTGGACGGACACGATGGAGCGCCAGACCGGCATCTACGGCGTCGTCGAGGAACTCCCCCGCGAGGCCGTCGAGTGGGTCGCCGAGGCCGCGTGTGACGACTCCCAGTGCACGAAGCGCCGCGAGTGGCAGTACAGCGCGGACGACGAGTTGGCCGCCGACGGCGGCGCCGGCGTCTACCCGTGTCGCGAGCCGTGTTCGCTCGTCGTCGCCGCCGGCCGCAAGTGGACGAAGCTGGAGGAGGAGGAGCCCCGCGAGTACACGTTCCACCTGACCCCCAGCGAGAAGGAGCAGGTCGAGGGGATCGTCGAGGCGGTCGCGGACGACCGCGTCGACGAGATCCGGGAGGCCGACGTGTACGAGGACGCCAACCGCTACCGGACGCGCTACCTCCGCGCGAAACTGTTCGACGACCACGGCAACCTCGGCGGCGTCCCGACCGACCCCGAGGCGCACCACGACGCGGAAGCCCACGACGGCGACGGCGACAGCCACGGCGACCACGACGCGGACAACCACGACGGCGACCACGACGACCACGACGAGTAGCCGGAGGTCGTCGCGCGCCCCGCCGCGCGACCGCCGGTCACCGGATCAACAGGAAGACCGCGACGGCGACGGCGACGAACACGACGACGACGCCGAGCGTCACGACGACGCTGTCCAACACGAGCGCGAGCGCCACCGCGCCGACGAGGGCGAGGCCGGCGACGGCGCCGACGCCGACGGTCGCGGGGTCGACGTCGACCGGGACGGTCGGCCGGTCCGGGGCGTCGGCCGACTCGACGGGCGCCGGCTCGCCGCCGTCGCCGGCGGCCGCGCCCGGGGACGGGCGTACGACTCGTCGACGTCGATGGGCGCGGGCGGGGGTCGACCCTGACGGCGACCTCGGTCCCGTCGGCGCCGTGGCCCGTGACGACGCGGAGGGTGCCCTCGACCGGGTCGTCGACGCGGGCGACCCGCACGGGCACCGCGAGCGTCCGTCCGGCGTCGACGTAGTGGTTCGAGGTCTCCACGGCCGTCGCGTCCGCGACGGGGCCCGTGAACCGGAGGTGGACGTGCACCGGCTCGCCCTCGTTGTGTAACTCGACCGCGAACCCCTCGTCGGTCGCGAACGACTCGGGCGCGAGCGCCTCGTTCAGGCGGTCGCGGTTCAGCGTCACCCCCAAGGTGGCTGCCTCTGACGACACGTGCGTTCATCCGAACGACCGGACAAAAAGGTTCGTTGCGGGCGGCTGCGGGGTTACTCGTCGCGCATGTCCGGCGGCAGGAGGTTCGGGATGCCGTCCTCGATCGGGTACGTCTCCCCGCAGTCCGTGCAGGTGAGGGTTCCCTCGACGATCTCGCCGTCCTCGCCGGCCTCGCGCTCGGTGACCTCGAGTTCGAGGTCGTGCTTGTCGAGCGGGCAGCAGACGATGTCCAACAGGGACTCCTTCATTACGTCAGCGGTGGCGCGGGCCGGCCAAAAGCATACGGGTTCCCCGCGACCTCACTCGCCGGCGTCCTCGCGGAAGCGCCCGACGCGCCGGCTCCAGTCCCACTCGAGCGAGCGGACCCGCGGCCGCTCGTCGGCGCCGAGCAGCCCGTGCTCGCGCAGCAGCCGGCGGACGCCGGCGGCCCCGCCGAAGTCGCCCCGGAACCACAGACACACGCGGGGCACGCGCACCACCGAGCGGCCGAGGCGGCCGGTGTCGTGCTCGACGGTCCGCTCCAGGTACAGCGCGGTCGCGTCGGCGAGTTCGGCGTCCACGTCGGCCGAGTACGCCGCGATCGCGGGACACGACTCGGCCGCGCAGTTGAGCGCGAAGTGGATCCGCGGGTCGACCGTCTCCACCCGGTGACGGCGTTCGAACGCCGACGGCCGGAGCCGGGGGAGGTAGCCCAGCCCGTACTTCGAGCGCCCGCGGAGCAGGCCGTGTTCGACGTCGTCGAGCGAGAGGTCCGTCCCCGCGACGGTGAGCGCGGGGGCGGCGAAGAACCGCCCGCGCGACTCGTACAGGTCGGGGCGCTCGGTCGCGAGGAGTTGCGCGCCGGCGTTGTAGCAGTTCAGCCAGAACGCGAGCCGCTCGGCGCGACCCAGCGCGTCGAGCGCCGCCTCGTCGAGCCCCGCGAGAGCCGCGCGCTCGGCGGCGACGTCGTCGCCGCGTTTCACCCCGATCAGGAGGGCGCGGCTGGCCGCCAGCGGGTCCGTGGGGGCCGCGTCGTGGACGGGCTCCGTGGCGTCGTCGGCGCGGGGGGACACACCGGTCGTGGGGGCGCCGGACACAAAGCCGTGTCTCAGGCGTGTGCGAGCCACGTCCACGCCAGCGCCGTCGTCGTCGCCAGCGTCGCCATCGCGGCGACCGCCGGCAGCGGCGAACGGCGACGGGTCAGCGACCCGGCGGCCCACGCGACGGCGGGCAACGCGAGCGCGTGCGCGGCGACGACCAGCGGCGGGAGCGCCCCGGCGGCCGCGACGAGCACGACGACGCCGGGGTAGCCCGCGGCGAACGCGAGCCCGAGCGCCCGCAGTCGCCGCGGCGACAGTCGCACCGCGAGCGTCCGCTTGCCGGTCGCGGCGTCGGCCGCCCGGTCGGCGTAGTGGGTCGCCAGCAGGTTCGGGACGACGAGCCACGCGAACGGCACGAACGCGAGGGCCGTGGCCGCGCCGGGACGGGCGAGCGTCGCGTACCCCGCAGCCGGGAGCAGCACCGCGCCGAGGAGCACGTTCGTCCCCTCGCCGACGCCGCGGGCGACCAGTCGCACCGGCGGCAGCGAGTACGCCCACCCGACGACGAGGACGGCCGCCAGCAGCGCGAGCGTCGTCGCGGGGACGTCGGCGGCGACGGCGACGGCGAGCGCGATCCCGGCGACGACGGCGGCCCCGACCGTCGCCCGGGCGGCGACGCGCGGCGACAGCCCCAGGTCCGCGAGCGCGCCGCTCCCGCCCGAGAACGGGGTGCGTTCGGTTCGGGCGTCCGTCCCGGCGTCGGCGTACTCGTTGGCGTAGTGGACGCTCGCGGCGACCGGGAGGAGGACGGCCGCCCCGGCGAGGAGCGCGTCGCCGTCGGCGGCGGCCCCGCGGGCGAGCGCCATCGCCGCGCCCAGCCAGTACACCGCGAGGATCAACAGCACCTGCGCGGGGCGGGCCATCCGCCACAGCGCCAGCGCGCGCCTACGCACGCTCGTCGCCGCCGTCCGCGTCGTCGGGGGTCGCGTCGCCGGCGCCCTCGCGCCCGGTCGCCCGCCGACACGCCGCGAGCAGGTCGTCGACCGGCGGCCGGTCCGCGGGGCGGCGGCCGGGGAACGCCGCCGCGACGGCGGGGTCGCCGCGGAGGTCGAGCACGACCGCCAGCGGCATCCGGCCGACGAGGTCGAACAGGTTCCCGAGCGCCCCGAACCGGGTCGGCTGGTCGTACGCGTCGCCGGTCTCGCCGCCCGGGTCCGCGAGCACCGGGTACGGCAGGTCGACGACCCCCTGCCAGTCGCGGGTGCGGTCGACGGACTCCGGGAGGACGGACGCCACCTCGGCGCCGGCCGCGCGGAACTCGTCGTATCGGTCGGCGACGGCGGCGACCTGCCGCCGGCAGTTGCCGCAGAAGTAGTCGCGCTGGAACAGCAGCAACAGCGCGTCGTGGTCGGCGGCGGCGTCTGCGGGGCCGTACGGGTCCGGACCGACGCCGACGTTCGGGAGCGAGAAGTCGGGGGCGGGCGACCCCTCGATGGAGCGAGTCACACTACGGAGTGGGGCGCGAGCCGGGTAGTCGTTTTCCCGTGTGCCGGCGCGCTCGCGGGGGTCCCCGACGACGGAGCTAACAGGCCGCGGGACGGAGGGATCGCCATGACCCGCGCCGCCGTCGAGGAGGGGTTCGAGCGGTTCGTCGGCGACACCGTCCGGGCCACGTTCGAGGAGTTCTCCGTCGTCAACGCCCTCCGGGGCGGACGGGGACCGCCGGGGGTGATCGAGCGTCTCCTGAAGAACAACGAGGCGTTGGAGCGGACGGTCGTCCGGCCGGAGCTGCACGCCTACCGCGACCGCGTGCTCGCGCAGTTCGGCGCGTCGCTGGACGCGTACGCGAGCGACGACCCGTTCGAGGCCCACCGCGACAGCGTGCTCGCGGACGACGCCTACGCCGAGGCGCTCCGGCCGGACCTCCCCGGGCGCGCCGCGAGGCGATCCGCGACGCGCTCGTCGAGCGACAGCGCGACCTCGCGGCCGCGGTCCAGCCGCTCGTCGCGAGCGACGCCGACGAGTTCTGGGCGGCGGTCGCGGACGCGTTCACCCCCGAGGAGGCGCTCGCGTTCGTCGACGAACGCTTCGTGTTCACCGGCCCGCTGGAGGCGTACCCCGACGCGTTCCGGCTGGAGACGCGGATCGACCCCGGGGAGGTGGTCGGCGGCGTCGGTGGACTGCTCGCCGGCGGCCTCCCGGCCGTCCGCGTCGACTACACCGACGAGGCGTGCCGAGCGATGCGGCGCGCGGAGGAGCGCGTCCGGACGGAGGCGCGTCGGGAGGTCCGGCGACGGCTGTAGTGTCGCCGGGTTTTTGCGACGGGGACGACAGGCCCGCCCCGTGTCGACACTGTACGAGCGGCTCGGCGGCGACGACGCGATCGCGACGGTGGTCGACGACTTCTACGACCGGATGCTCGACGACGACCGCGTGCGTCACTACTTCGACGACGTGGACATGGAGCGGCAGCGACGCCACCAGACGCTGTTCCTCGCGAGCGTCGCGGGCGGGACCGACGCCTACGACGGCGCGGACATGGCGACGGCCCACGAGGACCTGGGGATCACCGACCGCGAGTTCGGGATCGTCGCGGAACACCTCGACGCGGCGCTCGCCGACGCCGGCGTCGACGAGGCGGACCGCGAGGCGGTGCTGTCCGAGGTCGCGGCCCTGAAGCCCGCGATCGTCTCCGCGTAACGCGGCGGGCGGCTACTCCCAGGGGTTCGTCCGCACGACCGTCTGCTCGCGGTCGGGACCGAGCCCGACGGCGTAGACGGGCGTGTCGAGCTGCTGTTCGAGGTACTCTAGGTACGCCAGCGCCGCGTCCGGGAGGGCGTCGTACCCCTCGGCGGCGACGGCGTCCCAGTCGACCTCGGGCCACGGCTCGAACTCCTCGAGCACCGGCTCGCACTCGGCCCACCGCTCGGTCGTCGCCGGCAGGGAGAGCCGCTCTTCGCCCTCCAGCTCGTAGGCGTGGCCGACGTGGAGCTCGTCGAGCCCCGCGAGCACGTCGAGGTGGTTGACCGCGACGCCGGTGTAGCCGTTGACGCGCGCCGCGTGGCGCAACATCGGCACGTCGAGCCAGCCGATGCGGCGCGGGCGCCCGGTGACGGTGCCGAACTCGCCGCCCTTCTCGCGGATGTCCGAGGCGAGCGCCGCCTCGGCCTCGTCGCCGTCGAGTTCGGTCGGCATCGGCCCCTCGCCGACGCGCGAGAGGTACCCCTTCACGACGCCGACGACCTCGCCGCCGCCCGTCACCGTCGGGCCGACGCCCGAGCCGGTGGCCGCGCCGCCGGCGGTCGGGTTCGAGGAGGTGACGTACGGGTAGCTCCCGTGGTCGATGTCGATGAGGGTGCCCTGCGCCCCCTCGAACATCACGTTCTTGCCCGCCGCGCGCTGCTCGTACAGGAAGTCCGAGCAGTTGACCGTCATCCCCTCCTCGCGGAGGCGACGGCCGAACGCGGCGTACTCCTCGTGGAGCGCGTCGACGTCGCACTCCTCGCCGGCCTCCAGCCCGTAGATGTCCTCGATGACCGCGCGCTTCTGCGGGACGACGTACTCCAGGCGGTCGCGCAGCACCTCGGGGTCGAGGAGGTCGCCGACGCGGACGCCGCGGCGGCCCGCCTTGTCCTCGTAGGTGGGCCCGATGCCGCGCCCGGTGGTGCCGACCTTCACGTCGGAGTCTTCCTTCGCTTCCTCCTCGATGGAATCGAGCCGGCGGTGGTACGGGAGGATGACGTGCGCGCGCTTGGCGACGCGGACGTCGGGGTCGAGCCCCCGCTCGCGGAGCGTCCCGATCTCCTCGAAGAGGGTCCGGGGGTTCACGACGCAGCCGTTGCCGAGGACGCCGACCTTGCCGCGGACGGCGCCGGAGGGGACCAACGAGAGCGCGTACTCCTCCCCGCCCTCGACGACGGTGTGGCCGGCGTTGTCGCCGCCCTGATACCGCACGACGACGTCGGCGTCCCCGCCCCAGAGGTCGACGAGGGCACCCTTGCCCTCGTCCCCGAGCTGGGAGCCGACGATGGTGACAGTCATACCGGACGCTGTTTCCGCACGGCCCGGTAAACCGATTACGGTCCGGCGCCGTCGAGAATGCACACTCGTGTATACTATCTCGATGTCGTCGCCCGGACTGTTCGTGTCCACGCATTATCGTCGCGATCGGCGTGCGTAAGCGTTAACCACACCCACGCCCGACTACCGCCCGGAATCGCACGACGACGTGACGGTCCCGTTACCCGTAGCCGGCCGAGAGGAGAACTTTTAAATCATGCACGGACAAGTTAACACGTGCCATGATAGACAGACTTGAGAAGGAGGTCGATATGCTGGAGCGGCACCTCCAAGTCCTCCGGATGGTCATCGAGAACGAGCCGATCGGGATCGTGAAGATGTCCAACGAGACCGGCTACCCCCACCACAAGGTCCGCTACTCGCTGCGGGTCCTGGAGGAGGAGAACCTCATCGAACCCTCGAGCCAGGGTGCGATCACCACCGAGCGCACCGCGGAGTTCGTCGGCGACCTCGACGACAAACTCGACGAGATCGTCGAGAAGATCGGCGGCATGCGCATCGAGGACGCGCCGGAACTCGAGAGCTGATCCGACCGCGGTCCCCGTTCTCGCGCCGCCGGAAGCGCCCGCTTCGGGCGGCGCTCTTCTACCGCAGACCGGTCGCGAGCGACGGCTCGCGTCGCTCGCGACCGCGTTCGTCCCGCGAAAACGGACGGCGACGCCGAGCTACAGTTCCGGGACGTTGACGTGGAACTCGCCGTCGCGCGACTCGACCAGACAGAGGTGGAACCCCTGCTTGCGCGACAGCTTCACGAAGCTCTTGCGCTTGCCCCGCGAGAGCAGGCCGCCGCCGGTGGCGTCGGCGGCCGCCTCGAGGGCGCCGGGCTCGAAGAACGAGGCGGTGACGTAGAACCCGGCCGCGAGGTGTTCGTCGGCGTCGGCGACGGCGCTCGCGTCGCCGACCAGCCCGTCGAGCATCGACTCCGTGGTCGCGTCGCGACCCTCGGTCACGTCCGCGACCAGCAGGGGGTTCCCCATCCGGTCGCGTAGGACGACGTCGAAGCCGTGCTCGGTCGAGCCGCCGTCCTCCTCCTCCAGGGTCACCGTGCCGTCGAGTTCCGCCCGGTCGACCTCGGGGATGGCGTCGAACAGGTCCCGCAGCGCCGACTCGTTGCCCGTGCTCTGGATCTCGTACAGCAGCTCCCGCACGGCCCACTCGACGAAGCCGTACTCGATGGTGTCGGTCAGGAACTCCCGGAACGGGCGGCCGTCGACGGCCGCGTCGTCGCTCTCGAACTCCGTGTGCACCTCCAGCCGGAGGTTGTCGTTCACGTCCGAGCGGGTCGCGCCGCCGGCGTGGGCCTTCTCCAGCGTCGCCCCGCCTTTCGTGTCGTAGCGGACGAACAGGTTCGTCCCGGCGAGCGCACGGTCGGCCGACACCGTCCGCGTCGGCGCGGCGTCGGCCCCGTCGGTGCCGGCCGCCGCGGCGTCGGCGCGCGACTCGGCGGCCGACAGCTCCTCGCGCGCGGTCGACAGCTCCGACTCCAACTGCTCGACGCGCGACCGCAGGCGGTCGTTCTCCTCGGTCAGGCGGTCGATCTCGTCCTCGCTGGCCTCGAGGCGGTCGCGGGCCTCCCGCACCGCCTCGCGGGCGCGGTCGCGCTCGGCGCGGACGGTCGCCAGCTTCCTCGGCGGCGGCCGTCGACTCGCCGCCGGCGCTCGCCGACCCGGACGGCGGGGTGCGCGCGTCGGTCGCCCGGGCGTCGTCCGTCGCGTCGGCGGCCTCGGCGGCGCCGTCGTCGGTCGGTCGGCGGCGCGTCCTCGCGGCCGCCGCGGACCGCTCGCGCGCCCCGTTGCCGGTCGCGTCCGTCGGTCCGGGCGTGGCCGACCGCGACGGGTCCAGCGACGGGATGGCGCGCGTCTCGCGCCACTCCTCCTCGGCGGAGAACGGGTCGCCGTTGGCGTCGGTCGGCGGGTCCTCCCCGGGCGCGTCGGCCGTCGACGCGTCCGCTCTCGACGCGTCGCCCGCCGGCCCGACGTCCGTCCGGGGGTCGACGGGTCGGCCTCGGGCGTCGCGGCGTCGTCGCCCGCCGGGGCCGGCTCCGGGTCCGACTCGGGCGCCGAGTCGGGGGTCGCGTCGGCGGTCGCCCCGGCGTCGGCGGACGGCTCCGCGGCACGGTCGGTCGCTTCCGGCTCCGCCGGCGACGTGTCGCGCCGGTCGCCGGCCGTCCCGGCGGCCGCCGCGCCGCCGAAGGTGACGCCGTCGGGCTCCGGCCCGTCGGCCGACGCGTCGGCGGGCTCGGCCGCCGTGTCGTCGGGTTCGGCCTCCGGGATCGGGTCCGGGCCGTCGTCTGGCGCCGCCGCGGGCTCCGGCTCCGGCTCCGGTTCGGCGTCGGCCGCCGACGGCAGCTCGACGACGTCGATGTCGACGTCGACGACCTCGTAGATCCCCACCTCGTCGTCGGCGGCGTCGAACGCCTCGTCGCCGGTGAGCACCTGCTTCTGTTCGCCGGTCCCGACGAACGCACACGCGAGACGGCGGCCGCCGTAGTACACCGCGTAGTAGTCGCCCGACAGGACGTTCTCCGACAGTTCGATGTAGCCGGTGAACTTCCCCGACGAGAGCTTCGCGTCGGCCGCCGACAGGGCCGTGTCGTTCGTGTAGTAGCGCGCCTTCGTGTCGCCACCCGTCTCCCGCATCGCGAACAGCAGCGGGAACGAGGGGTCGGGCGCCGCGTAGGCGGTGCCGTCAGCGTCCGCGAACGAGTCGAGCGACCCGTCGAAGACGCCGACGATCCGGCCGTTCAACATGAACAGCCAGGCGTGTCCCTCGGTGACCGCCCCCGTGAAGTCGCGGGACTGCAGGGTACGGAGCCCGTCGATCCCCCCCGAGAGCGGCTCGGACTCCCACCCGGTCACCGTGTCGATTGTTTCGCCGTCCATCGCCGGTACATCGCCCCGTCCGACGCAAATACCTTCCGCCTGATCGGACGGCCGTCGGACGGCCGTCAGTCGATCTCGCTGACAGGACCGGCGGCGAGCGAGCGCCCCGAGACGGCCGGTCGGCCGCCGCCGGCCTCCCCGCCCTCACCCGAAGATCGCGAACAGGAACAGGAACCCGAAGTAGAACAGCACGAGCAGGCCGAGGGAGACGATCCGGAACCGCCGGAGGTCGGCGGCCTCGTCGTCGCGGGCGGCGTCGTAGGCGGCGCGCTCGTCGGCCGTGAGGTCGGGGTGCGACTGCCCGAGGTGGAGGTCGCGGTGGCGCTCGCGGGCGAACGGCCGCCCGCAGCGGGGGCACTCGTGGGCGGTCGCGTCCGGCGGCACCGCGTACGGCTCGGCGTCGCTCGCGGTCGCGGGGGCGGTGTCGCGGCTCATACGAACGGGGGCGCACCTCCGGGGCGCGAGACGATCCACAGGCTCGCCATCGTGTACGCCACCATCGCGACCGTGACGCCGTACTGGCTCCGGATCGCCTGCAGGCGGTCGGGGAACAGGTCGTAGGCGGTCGAGTGCGCGACCCAGACGGCCAGCAGGTGGCCGCCGAGCACGGCCGCGACGCCGACGCCGCCCACCCACCCCGGGACGAGCAACACGGGGAGGGCGGCGACCGGCGGCGGCGACAGCGGGGCCGTCGCCACGACCGCGAGCGTCGGCGCCAGCGACAGCGCCGTCCCGAGGTTGTGCGCGAGGTGGTAGCCGGCGGCGATGGCCAACAGCGACGGCGCGAACCGGCGCGCGAGTTCGCCCGGCGCCACGAAGGTGTCGGCCGTCCGGCGCGCCGCCCGCGCCGACGCGAGGTACAGCCACAGGAACAGGCCGTACCCCGCGAGCATCGCCAGCAGGTAGACGACCAGCGCGGGCACCCCCACCCCCACGAGCGGGCGGGCGACGTCGGCCCACAGGCTCGTGCCGACGAAGCCGTCGTAGGTGGTGACGAACACCACCGCGACGACGAACCCCACGTCGTCGCGGCCGTCGACCCAGTCGGCCTCGGTGAGCCCCATGCCGGGGAGGCGGAGCCGGAGCCCGTCGGCGGTGCGGGCGACGGGGGCGACGCGGCCGTACGCCCGCAGGAGTTGCGAGACGGCGTCGGCGTTGCCGAACCAGTCGTCGACGCCGAACGCGACGCTGCCGGCGACCGAGACGGCGAGGTAGCCGAGCACGACGAGCGTGAGCAGGAACGGGTCGTCCGCCAGCGGCGTCACCACCTCGAGGTACACCAGCGCGAGCAGGCCGGCGACGGCGGGCCACGAGCCCAGCCGGTCGGGGTACGCGCGGTCGAGCGTCGGGAACACGCCCGCGACCGCCCGGAAGGGGTCGACGGCGGGCCACACGTTCCCGACGAGGTACGCCGAGAGCACGACCCAGCCCCACCAGCCGACCCACACGAGGAGCACCGCCGCGTTCCGGAGCGGGTCGGTGATCCCGAGCGACTCGGCGCCGAGCCCGGCGACGACCGTCACCGCGAGCGCGAGGAGGCCGACGCCGCGGGCCGCGAGCGTCGCCACCCGGCCGGCGTCCGGGAGCGGGCGCCCCCACGTGTCGATCCGGCGGATGTACGCGCGGTCGGTGACGGCGGAGGCGAGCAGGAACGACGCGCCGACGACCGCGCCGCCGGTCGCGAGGAACAGCCACGTCGGCACCGACACCGTCTCCCGGGCCGCGCTCCGGATGCCGCCGGCGTGGGCGGTCGCGCGGTCGGCGGCCGCCGCGGTCGCGAGCGCGGCGACGACGACCGGGAGGACACGGCGGGCGAGCCGGGTCGGACGGGGGGACCGTCGCATCGGTCGCCGTAGGGGGAGGGCGGCCGAGTAGCTTGCGGAACGGAACGCTCGGAGGCCGGGGCCCGACGGGCGACGGCGACGGCCGGCGCCGAGGCTACGGAGCGTCGGCGTCGGGAGAAGGGAACCGCGAACGGTCGCCGCGGGACGGTCAGACGCGCTTCGAGCGTGCTTCCCGGACTTCGGCACCTTCCCGCACCATGTCCTCACAGGACGGGCAGACGCGGACGTTGCTCATCCCCTCGGGGGCGAACACTCGAACGTACCGCTCGGTAACGAACGAACTACAGTTCCTACACTCCGGCATGCAACCGCAGCGACGTGCCGTACGGTAGTATGTGTGTCGGCCGTTCGCGGAAACTACCGCCGCCGGATCCCCGCGACCGACGCCGCCGGACCGCGCGCGCCCGGACCGCTGGCCGACGCAGGTGGGAGGATTTTTGTCTCCGCGTCGGCTACCCGCGCTCATGGCTACAGAAACGGAAGACGCCCACGACGACGGGCACCACCTCCCGGCGGTCGAGGACTGGCCGCGCGGGTTCGGGGAGGCCTCGTGGTGGCCGTTCGTCACGGCGCTCGGGGGCGCCGGCATCTACATCGGTGCGGCGCTGTACCTCATGGCGGTCGGCGACCGCAACCTCGTCGGGCCGATGGTCGGTCCCGCCGTCCTCGTCGGCAGCATCGGGCTGTTCCTCGTCGGCATCTACGGCTGGCTGTACCACGCGTTCGTCGTCCACTTCTGGGACCGCGGCGCGGACGAACACTCCGCCAGCAAACTCCGGTGGGGGATGCTCGCGTTCCTCGGGTCGGAGATCGCGACGTTCAGCGCCGGCTTCACGTACTTCTTCTTCATCCGCTCGCAGGACGCGTGGACGGAGATCGCCGCCGACCTCCCGCACCTGCTCGGGTCGCTGGTGATCATCAACACGGCGATCCTGATCGTCTCGTCGGTGACGCTGCACTTCGCCCACGGCGCGATCCGGGCGAACGACCGCCGGAAGTTCCTCGGCTGGCTCGGCGTCACGCTGGGGCTCGGCACCGTGTTCATCGGCGGGCAGGTGTACGAGTACTACGTGTTCATCCAGGAGGAGGGCTTCACCCTCTCCTCCGGGCTGTTCGGCTCGGCGTTCTACGGCCTCACCGGCCTCCACGGGCTGCACGTCTCGATGGGCGCGGTCCTGCTGGGGATCGTGTTCGTCCGCGGCCTGCTCGGGCAGTACTCGGCCGACCGCCACGTCTCGGTGACGACGGCCTCGATGTACTGGCACTTCGTCGACGCCGTCTGGATCTTCCTCGTCGTCGCGCTGTACGTCGGCGCCGAGGTCGGGGCGTAAGCCTCACTCGCGGCCGTCGTCCGCTTCTCCGCGTCCGTCCTCGTCGACCAGCTCCAGCGCCGCGACCACCCGTCGCTCCCCGTCGACGTACTTGTAGCACACCCCCGGCTCCTCGTCCTCGGTCGCCCGGTGGGAGCCGTCACACAACGGGAACTCGTCGCTCAGCCCGCAGCGACACACCGCGATGTCGCCGTACTCGTCGTGCAGGTCGTCCTCGTCGAAGCGGACCGGTCCGGTGTCGGTGAGCGTCACCTCGCGCATACGCGGGGCGACACGCCGGCGACGTATCAGTCCTCCCGGTCGGCGAACCACGTCGCCGGCTCCGGGAGGGCGCCGGAGACGACGCCCGCCAGCAGGAGGAAGTAGCCCGCGAGGCCGCCCGCCAGCGCCGCGACCGCGAGGGTGCCGAGCGCCGGTCCCCGAGCGCGACGACCGCGGGGCCGCCGCCGGCGACGAGGAGCGTGCCGCCCCAGCGGACCCGGCGGTCGCCCCACAGCCGTCGGGCGTCGTCGGGGCGGGCGGCCATCGCCACCTCGATCGCGACCGCCCCGGCGACGCCCGCGACCGCCGCGACGACGGTCTCGGGGGCGGCGAGCCGCGCGGCCGGCACCCCGAGCGCCGCCGCCCCCGCGAGGAGCGCGACCGCGGCCGCGAGCGCGAGGGCGGCGTCGCGGCGGCGGTCCGGCGCCGGTCCGGCGGTCGCGTCGCGGGGCACGCCCGTCGATCCGGGTGCGTGGTGTTTAATCCGCCCGCCCCGGTAAGCGGGGTATGCCATCGGCGACCCGTCGAGCGACCGAGTACCTCCTCGGCGCGTTCGGCGTGATGCTGCTCCTCGCGTTCGTCTACCAGTGGGGGTTCGCGACGTTCGAGGGCCAGCGGATCGACTACATCAGCTCGCTGTACGTGGTCGTCGAGACGTTCACGACGACCGGGTTCGGGCTGTACGCCGACGAGTGGGACACGAACGCCATGCAGCTGCTGATGATCGGGTTCCAACTGTCCGGCGTCGGGCTCATCTTCCTCGCGCTGCCGGCGGTGATCATCCCGCTGATCAACGAGGCGCTCACCAGTTCGCCGCCGACGACCACCGCCGCGAGCGACCACGTCGTCATCTGCGCGTTCACGCCGCGCGGCGAGACGCTCGTGAAGGAACTCCGTGCGCGCGACCAGCCGTACGTCGTCGTGGAGCCGGACGCCGACCGGGCGGTCGAGCTGTCGGGCGACCACGACGTCGTCCACGGCGACCCCGAGGAGGTCGAGGCGCTGGCGCGGGCGAACGTCGCCGACGCGCGCGCGCTCGTCGCGGACGCCGACGACGAGACGAACGCGAGCGTCGTCCTCTCCGCCCGGGAGGTGTCCGAGGAGGTCCGGGTGGTCAGCCTCGTCGAGGACGAGGACGTCGCCGACTACCACCGCTACGCGGGCGCCGACCGCGTCATCTCGCCGAGACGGCTGCTGGGGGAGAGCCTCGGCGCGAAGGCGACCGCCAGCGTCGCCGACGAACTCGGCGACGGCGTCGAGATCGGCGAGGACTTCCAGATCGCCGAACTGCTCGTCCACCACGGCAGCCCGCTCGTCGGCGAGACGGTCGCGGAGTCGGCCATCGGGGAGCGCACCGGCGCCAACGTGCTCGGCGCGTGGGACGACGGCGAGTTCGAGTCGCCGCCCCGCCCCGAGCGCGTCATCGACGAGCACACCGTCCTGCTCGTCGTGGGCACCGAGGCGGAGCTGGAGGAGCTCAAGGAGCTGACCCTCTCGGAGACCCGTCGCCGCCGCCGCGGGCGGGTGCTCGTCGTCGGCTACGGGATGGTCGGCCACAGCGCCGCCGGCGAACTCCGCCCGACCGACGACGTGGTCGTGGTCGACCTCGAGGACGACGACGGCGTCGACGTCGTCGGCGACGCCACCGAGCGCGAGACGCTGGAGGAGGCCGGCATCCACGACGCCCGCGCGGTCGTGCTCGCGCTCGACTCGGACACGACGACCATCTTCGCGACGCTGGCGGTGAAACAGGTCGCCCCCCACGCGGAGGTGATCGTCCGCGCGAACGACGCCGACTCCGTGCCGAAGCTGTACCGCGCGGGCGCCGAGTACGTGCTCGCGCTGTCGACCGTCTCGGGGCGCCTGCTCGCGTCGTACCTGCTCGACGAGGAGGTGTTGAGGCCGGAGACACAGGTCGACCTCGTACGGACGCGCGCGCCGCGACTGGAGGGGGAGGGGCTCGCGGAGGCGGACGTCCGCGCCCGCACCGGCGTCACCGTCGTCGCCATCGAGCGCGACGGCGACCTCCTCACCGACATCGGCCCCGACACTCGGGTCGTCCCCGACGACACGCTCGTCGTCGCCGGCACCGACGACGCCGTCAACCGCTTCAACGAACTGTTCTGTTGAGCCGCCGCGGCCGCCACGGCCGGCGCGGCGACTACCGCGCGGCGACGAACACGACCGCCTGCCCGTTCGCCAGTTCCACGGCCTCGTCGAGCGCCGGGGGCGCCTCGCGACCCTCGGCGACGCCGGGGGCGACGAGGGCCGCCTCGAACGCCGCCGGGTCGAGGTCGGCGTCGACGAGGTCGGCGGGCGTCACCGCCGTCGGGGCGCCCTCCATGTTGCCGACGAACAGCACGCGCTCGTCGCCGGCGGGCGACTCCCGCAGGCCGTAGTAGACCACCGAGCCGTTGGCGGGGTTGCGGTAGCCGAACCGGTCGGTCGCCTCGGCGGCGTCGGCGGTCACCGGCCCCTCGTCGTCCGGCGCGTCGGGCAGCCGCATCGACTCGCGGAGCCACGGCCGTTCCTGGCGGAACTCGCGGACGCGCCGCGCGAAGCCGGTGCGCTCGGCGTCCTGCGCGTCGCGCCAGTGCCCGAGGTTGGCGAAGTCGGCCACGTCGCGCATCCACGCGTCGGCGAACGCGTCCAGGTTCGCGGGCGTCAGGTCCATCGGCGGGTCGAGCGGCTCCAGCATCGCGCACATCGCCTCCGAGTCGTAGTCGGTCGGCTCGATCGTCGCCGCCAGCGCCTTCACGAACGCGTCGAGCTCCTCGCGCGTCCCGAAGCCCAACGCCTTCAGCCGGGTGAAGAAGCGGTCGTCGTCGTAGTCGCCCTCGCGCACCTGCCAGTCGAGGAGGTTGTGCTCGTCGGCGACGACCTTCACGTTCCACTCGGCGTCGGTGTCGCGGACGAACCCCCACGGCCCGCGGGCGTTGGCGTTGAGGAAGTCCATCGGCACGCCCGGCAGGAGCGTGTGCAGCAGGGCGTTCGTCGCGGGGTTGTCGTACGCGCGGTCGATGATCTCCGGGGCGGAGTCGCCGAGGTAGCGGTTGATCGGGTCGCCCTCCCACGACTCGGGCACGTCGACCTGCGTCCCGCGGCGGACGGTGTCGTGGTTGGCGACGCCGGTGATCCAGTTGCCGCCCATGTCGGCGACCTCGCGGACGCGCCACCACTTGCTCGCCCAGAAGGTGAGCATCGCGGGCTTGTTGTGCGCGAACGTGATCGGCGACCACTGGAACGAGTGGGGGTGCTGCTCGATGAGGGTGCGGTAGGTGGAGGCCAGCTCCCAGTCGTGGCGCGGCCACGGGCGGCCGTCCTCGTAGATCATCCACGGCCGGTACTCGGTGCCGGCGACCTCCTGCGTGACGGCGTCCATCTCCGCGAGGAAGTCGTCGTCGTGCTCCATCTCGCCGGTCTCGGGGTTGTAGTTGCGGAAGTCCTGCGCGCCGTCGACGCGGATGCCGTCGGCGCCCCAGTCCATCTTCCGGCGCTGGAGGTCGAGCACGTGGGCGCGCACCATCGGGTCGAGGTAGTCGAGGTGCTGGCCGTACATCCCCGGGCCGTGGAAGAACCGGTCCGGGAGGATCCGCAGGCCGCCGTCGTCGGCGTGGCCCAACGCCACGTCGAACACGACCTTCACGGGGTCGGGGAGCCCGTGACAGGCGGCGATGAAGTCGACGAGTTCGTCGGGCCGCCCGGACTCGAGGATCGACGGACAGGGCGCGCCGAACGCGCCGACGACGATGTCGTACCCCCAGTTCACCTTGTCGGGCCGGGCGACGGTCGCCGTCGCCGTGTCGCCGTCGCGGGCGACCCCGCGCCAGTTGCCCGGCGCGTCCGACCGCTCGGTGAGCGGCTCGACGGGCATCAACTGGACGGCGTCGTAGCCGGCGAACGTCTCCTCGAACGCGGTCGGGTCCTCGCCCGCGCGCTCCTTCTCGCCGACCGTCTCGACGAAGTCGGCGAGCCCGGCGAGCGAGCCGCGCTCGGTCGCGGTGCCGGGGTGGATCTCCACCATGCTCGTCGCCGGGTCGACGCGCGGGAGGCCGTCGTCCTCGCTGGTGGCGACGCGTTCGTCGTCGGTGCCCAGCGTCGCGAAGTAGTCGCGGTCGTCGCGCTCGGCGTCGAGCCGGGCGCGGTCGTACAGCTCCGCCGGCCCGAACGCGCCGAACGGCACCGAGTCGGCCAGCGGGTCCTGGACCGTCGCGAGGCCGTCCGCGACGAGTTCGCCGGGGAGGTCCGCCGGGTCGGCGTCGCTCGTCGCGTCGGCGGGGTCGTACACGAGCTGGTACAGGGAGCCGAGGCGCTCGCGGGTGCCCGGCACCGCGCCCTCGACGGCCGCGTACGTCACCTCGCCGGCGCGCCGCGTCGGCACCGTCGAGCGCTCGAACGTCACCTCGCGCGCGTCGACCGCGCCGGGGTCGACGTCCGCCGGCGGCGTGAGCACCTCCAGCGACACCGCCTCGGCCGGCACGCCGTGCTCGACGAGGCCGGGCGTCCAGATCCCGACCGTCGCGTGCCCGTCGCGCACGTGCGCGCCCAACTCGGGCACGAGCGCCTTCGCGGCCGCGAACGCGTCGTCGTGTTCGTCCCGGGTCGACTCGTGTCGCTCGACCAGCGCCGCCGTCTCGTCGGGGAGGAGCGTGGCTCCCCCCGTCGACTCCTGACTCATTGTCGGTGCCTGTAGCGCGAACGGCTTGATTGCTCGGGGATCGGTCAGCCGTCGAACGGATCGACCGGGGCGACGGGCGACACCGCGAGCACCCACGCGATCAACAGTCCGGCGCCGACCAACTCCGGGATCGCGAGCCCGGGCCCGAGGCGGACGCCCGCGACGTACAGCCACCACTGCCCGAGGTGGCCGACGGCGAACGCGAGGCCGACGCGGCCGGCGGTCGCGCGCCGCCGTCGCAGGCCGTCGGTGACGAACACGACGGTGACGGCGAGGTAGAAGCCCAGCGCGACGGGAAAGTGCAGCGGCGAGTCCGAGGGGAACACGCCGACGCCGGCCATCAGCAGCATCGCCGCGGCGAACTCGACGGCGAGGAGCCGTCCGCCCACGTCGTCGCCGGCGGTCCACAGCGCCCACGCGTACGGGAGCCCGACGAGGCCGGCGAGGATCAGCCCCCAGTTGAACGCGGCGGCGACGGCGGCGGCGTCGGCGACGCCGAGATCAGAGAGGGCGTTCCCGGTCACGGAGAACCACGGCGCGAGCGCGACGGCGGCGGCGATGCCGCCCAGCGAGACGACGGACGCGCCCGCCCCGGAGACGGCGGCGACGCGGCGGCGGAGCTCGGTCATCGTTCCCCCCTCCGTCGCCGGGGAGTTGGGTGTTTCCCACCCCGGCGGCGCGGCGGGACGGCGCCGGTTCCGGGGATTACTCGGGGTCGTCGTCGACGTGCTGCCCCCAGAACCCGGGGTGCTTCGCGACGGTCACGTCGCCCTCGACGGTCGTCTGACACGCGAGTCTGAGGCCCGCGTCGGGGTCGTGCGGGGGGACGCGCAGCCGGAGCCGCTCGCGGCGCGTCGGCGGCGACACCGCCCCGTCGACGCGGACCGCACACGTGCCGCAGGAGCCGAGCCCGCGGCAGTTCACCGTGTCCGCGCGTCCGTTGTGCGGCGTCAGCCCGGCCGCTCGCAACACGTCGCGGAGGGTGTCGCCGCGCTCGCAGTCGATCTCGGCGTCGCGAAAACGGACAGTCGGCATACCTTCCGTACGGAGGCGACCGACAAAGCGACGGCGGCCCGACCGTCCGGCGGTCGCCGGGGCGCCGCCCGACCGCCCGCTTCCGGCTCCCGAACGCTTTCGGTCGCGACGCGCCGACTCCCGGCGATGAACGACTTCGACCTGCCGCCGATCGGGCTCGGCACCTCCGCCAACGACGACTTCGAGGAGTGCGCGGAGACGGTGCGGACGGCGTTGGAACTGGGCTATCGCCACGTCGACACCGCCCAGATGTACGACAACGAGGCGGCCGTCGGCGAGGGGATCCGCCGGGCCGACGTCGACCGCGACGAGGTGGTCGTCGCGACGAAGGTCCACCCGGACAACCTCGCGTACGACGACGCCACGCGCACGGCGCGCGAGTCGCTGGAGCGCCTCGACCTCGACGCCGTGGACCTGCTGTACGTCCACTGGCCGATCTCGGCGTACGACCCCGAGGAGACGCTGCGCGCGATGGACGACCTGCGCGCCGAGGGGCTGTGCGACCAGGTCGGCCTGTCCAACTTCACGCCGGCACTCCTCGACGAGGCGCGGGACCTGCTCGACGCGCCCGTCGTCGCCCACCAAGTCGAGTGTCACCCCCTGTTCCCGCAGGCGGAACTCCGGGCGTACGCCGTCGAGCACGGCCACACGCTCGTCGGCTACTCCCCGCTGGGTCGCGGCGAGGCGCTGGACGACCCCCTGCTCGCGGAGATCGCCGAGAAACACGACACGAGCACGGCCGCGGTGTGTCTCGCGTGGGCGTTCGCACAGGACGCGCTCGTGCCGATCCCGAAGGCGACCGGCGACCACGTCCGCGCCAACTTCGCGGCGCAGGAACTGGAGCTGGACGACGAGGACCTCGCACGGATCGCCGACTACGACGTCCGCGAGCGGGTCATCGACCCGGACGCGGCGGCGTGGAACCGATAGTCGGGGCGGCGCCGCTCACAGTTCGACGCCGAGCCGTCCGAGCGCGAGCAGGAACAGGTAGCCGACGACCCCGAGCGCGAACAGCAGCGCCGGGAGGACGAACGGCCCGAACACCGACACGAGCGCGTCGACGGGGCCCAGTTGCGCGAGGACGGGCACGAGCACAGCGTGGTGCGGCGACGGCTTAACGGCCCCGCCCGTCGGCCGTGTCGCCGGCGTCGTCGGCGGTCGCCTCGCCCCCGACGGGTCGGGGCCGCCGCCGTCCGTCGCGGCCGAGTCGGCGCCGGCCCCGGCACGCCCGACCGGCACCCCGGACGCCGCGTCGGCGGGCGCCCCGTCGGCGTGGACCGTCACGTCGCGGCGGGGGTACGGGATGTCGATCCCCGCCTCGGCGAACCGGTCGTGGATGGCGCGGTTGAGCCGGTGGGTCGCCTTCGCGCGCCGCGTCGGCGACGCCACCCAACAGAGGAGTTCGTACTCCAGCGCCGAGTCGCCGAACCGCCGGAAGCGACACCGCGGCTTGGGGGAGTCGAGCACCAGGTTCTCCGCGAGGGCGATGTCGACGAGCAGCGCCTCCAGGTCGTCGAGGTCGGTGCCGTAGGCGACGCCGACGGGGACGCGGATGCGCCGCCGCCGCGAGGGCGCCGACTGGTTGATCACCTTCGTCGCGTTGAGCACGGAGTTGGGGACGGTGACGAGCACCTCGTCGCGGGTGAGCAGCGTCGTCGAGCGCACGCCCACCTTCACCACCGTCCCGGTCTCGCCGGAGTCCAACTCGACGAAGTCGCCGACGCGGTAGGTGTCGTCGAAGTACAGCGCGACGCCGCCGAAGAAGTTGGCGACGGTGTCCTTGGCGGCGAAGCCGACCGCGATGCCGGCGATGCCCGCCCCCGCGAGCAGCGGGGTGACGTCGATCTCCCAGATGTAGAGGACGGTGCCGACCGTGCCGGCGGCAACGAGGATCGTCCAGACGTTGGAGAAGACCGGCGCGAAGTCGTAGCGGGCGCCCTGCTCCTGCAGGTAGTCGACCGAGCGGTTCACCGTCTCGTTGAGCCCCCACGCCCACAGGACGACGACGACGGTGAGGGCGGGGTCGCCGAAGAAGCTCTCCAGCTCCGCGGCGGTGAACGGCACGGCCGCGACGACGGCGTCGAGGCGCGTGAGGAGGAACACCCCGCCGAGCGCGAGCGACGTGACGAGCGGCACCCGGATCTCCGCCAGCGCGATCTCGTCGAGCCCCGTCTCGGTCCGGGTGACGAACCGCTGGGCGGCCCGGATGACGACGAACTCGGCGACCAGCGCCGCGCCGAGCGAGAGCGCGAGGACCGCGAGGGCCGCCTGCCACGGCGGGAGGGCTTCCAACGAGGCGAGAACGTCCATGCATCTCGGGGCCGCCGCCGGGACTTATACCTTCGCCGCCCGCTTCGCGGCCGCGCCGCCCGCGGCCCGAGCGTTCATGTCCCCGACGCCCCCACGCCCGGACGTGTTCAGACGGGGCCACCTCGGCGTCGCGATGCTGACGCTGTCGCCGATCACCTTCTGGCTGTTGTCGACGGGCTACCCGGTGTTCGCCGCGCTCGTCGCCGGGACCGTCCTCTACCTCGCGATGCTCCCGGACGTCGACCACCGGATCCCCGGGATCCCCCACCGCGGGCCGACCCACTCGCTGCTGTTCGCGGGGGCGGTGGGGGCGGTGTTCGCCGCCGCCGCCTCGCTCGTCGAGCCGGTGTTGTCGGTCGCGGTCCCCGGCGGCGTGTCGATGGTCGCGTTCGGCTTCCTGCTGGGGTTCGGCGCGGTCTTCACGCACCTGCTGGGCGACGTGATCACGCCCGCCGGCGTCAACTTCCTGTGGCCGTACCCGCGGGAGTGGTCGCTGTACCTCACGCCCGCCGACTCGACGCTGTGGAACTGGGGGCTGTTCGGGCTCGGCGTGTTCGCGATGGCCGGGTCGGTCGCGCTGGCGGTGCGGGGGCTCCCGATCTGACGACCACAAGACCTATCGCCGAAGCGTGAGCCGTGGCGTGCATGGTCCTCCTCCAAAGCGCCGGCGGCGCCTTCGCGTTCCTCCTGTGGCTGTTGTTCACGGCGCTGTTCATCTACATGGTGTACTGGACGTACAAGGACGCCCAGCGCAACAGCCAGCACCCGGCGTTCCTGTGGGCGATCGTCGTGTTCCTCGCGCCGCTGCTGGGCCTCGTGTTGTACCTCCTGCTCGGCCGGAACTGAGGCGCGTCCCGCGCGACGCCGCGGCGGCCGACGTCGCCCGCGATCGGGGGTAGGGATTTACCCCGGGTCGTCGAAGCCAGCCCCATGAGCGAGGAGTCCGCCACCCCCGAGTTGCTCGACGACGCCCAGCGCCGCTTCCCCGTGCCCGACTACGACGAGGTGCCCGCCGACGTCCGCGAGCGACTGGACGAGGAGACCGAGCGCGCCGGCTTCACGCCGAACGTGATGTCCGCGCTGGCGTACAAGCCGAGCCACTTCCGGGCGTTCCTCGACTTCCACGACGCCTTCGTCGAGGACACCACCCTCGACCGCGCGGAGGTGGAGATGATCGTCGTCGCCGTCTCCGGCCGGAACAACTGCCTGTACTGCAACGTCGCCCACGGCGCGCTCGTCCGCATCTACGCGAAGGACCCCCACCTCGCCGACCAGTTGACGAGCAACCACCGCACCGCCGACGTGAGCGACGAGCGCATGGCCATGCTGGAGGTGGCGGTGAAGCTGACGGAGGAGCCGGACGCGGTGACGACCGAGGATCTGGACCTCCTGCTGGAGGCGGGCTACTCGCAGGCGGAGGTGTGGGACATCGGGATGGTCGCCGCCTTCTTCAACTTCTCCAACCGGATGGCGACGTTCGCCGACTGGCGGCCCAACGAGGAGTTCTACACGATGGGGCGGTAGGCGGCCCCCGCGACGGCGGGAGCGACGCGCCCTCAGTCGGTCGACTCGACCTCGTACTGCTCGGGCACCGCCGCGATCAGGTCGAGGGGGTCGGCGTCGCCCTCGACGGTCACGACGTTCGCCTCGTGGTCGGCGGTGACGCGCTCGACGCCGTCCAGCGCCTCCAGCGCGTCCACCACGTTCTGTTCGCAGCCGCCGCAGGTCATCCCGGTGACGGTCAGCGTCGTCATGCCTCGGGGTAGCCGATCCGGGGTGATGTGGATTTCGGTGTCGGAGCCGGACCGTCGCGCCGCTTTGGGACGCTGTGTCGATTGCGTGTGTCGCTTTGGTTTCGAAGATCCACGCGGCGATCCGGTCGCGGTCTCGAAGGCACAAACCGCATGAATAGGGCCCCCGTACTAGGTGGTATGAGTGACCGGAACCGCGTGACGATCGACGTCGGCGGCATGACCTGCGCCAACTGCGCCGCCACCATCGAGGACGCCGTCCGGGATCTGGACGGCGTCGGCGAGGTGAGCGCCAACTACGCCACCGACGAGGCGACCGTCGAGTTCGACCCCGAGCGCGTCTCGCTGGCCGACCTGTTCGACGCCGTCGAGTCGGCCGGCTACGACCCCATCGCCGAGACGGTCACGGTGGGGATCACCGGGATGACGTGCGCGAACTGCTCGGCGACCATCGAGGACGCCGTCGGCGCCCTCCCGGGCGTCGTCGCCGTCGACGCGAACTTCGCGACCGACGAGGCGACCGTGCGCTACGCGCCGTCGGTGACGACGCGCGAGGACGTCTACGACGCCGTCGCGGCGGCGGGGTACGAGCCGATCCGCGACGACGACGGCGACGCCGAGTCCGCGAAGGACGCCGCCCGCACCGCCGAGTTGACGCGCCAGCGCCGACTGACGCTGTTCGGGGCGGCGCTGTCGGTGCCGCTGTTGGCGATGCTCGTGTTCGAACTGTTCGCGCCCGGCACCTTGCCCGAGACGATCCCCGGCACGGGACTCGCGATCGGCTGGGTCGCGTTCGCGCTCGCGACGCCCGTGCAGGTCGTCCTCGGCCGCGAGTTCTACGAGAACTCCTACACGGCGCTCGTCGTCAACCGCCGCGCCAACATGGACGTGCTCATCGCGCTGGGGTCGTCCACCGCGTACGGCTACTCCGTGGTCGCGCTGTCGGGCGTGCTCCCGCAGGCGGGGCTGTACTTCGACACGGCCGCGCTCATCCTCGTGTTCATCACGCTCGGCAACTACCTCGAGGCGCGCTCGAAGTCGCAGGCCGGCGCCGCGATCCGCTCGCTGCTGGAGCTGGAGGCGGACACCGCCACGCGCGTCCGCGACGACGGCACCGAGGAGGAGGTCGCCATCGAGGACATCGCCGTCGGCGACCGCCTGAAGGTGAAGCCGGGCGAGAAGGTGCCGACCGACGCCGTCGTCCGGGAGGGCGAGTCCGCCGTCGACGAGTCGATGGTCACCGGCGAGTCCGTCCCCGTCGAGAAGGCGGCCGGCGACGAGGTGATCGGCTCGACCGTGAACGAGACGGGCGTGCTCGTCGTCGAGGCGACGAAGGTGGGCGAGGAGACGGCGATCCAGCAGATCGTCAAGCGGGTGAAGGAGGCGCAGTCGCGCCAGCCCGACATCCAGCGCCTCGCCGACCGCATCTCGGCGTACTTCGTCCCCGCGGTCATCGCCAACGCCCTGCTGTGGGGCGGGGTGTGGTTCCTCGCGCCCGAGACGCTCGCGGGCGTCGTCGGCGCGCTCCCGCTGTGGGGGCTCGCGGCCGGCGGCCCCGCCGCCGTCGGCGTCACGGAGTTCGCGGTGTTGGTGTTCGCCTCGGCGGTGCTCATCGCCTGTCCGTGCGCGCTGGGGCTCGCGACGCCGGCGGCGACGATGGTCGGCACGAGCATCGGCGCCCAACACGGCGTCCTGTTCGAGGGCGGCGACGTGCTGGAGCGCGTCCGCGACGTCGACACCGTCGTGTTCGACAAGACGGGCACGCTCACCCGCGGCGAGATGACGCTCACCGACGTCCGCCCGGTCGCGCCCGCGACCGACGGCGCCGCGCCCGCCGGGGAGGAAGCGGAGCCGACCGACGACCCGGCCGAACGCCTGCTCGCCGCCGCCGCGACGGCCGAACACGGCAGCGAACACCCCATCGCCGAGGCGGTCGTCGCCGGCGCCCGCGAGCGCGGCGTCGAGCCCGGCGAGCTCCAGGTGCTCCAGAACGTCTCCGGGAAGGGGATCCGCGCGCGCACCGAACACGGCACCGTCACCGTCGGCAAGCCGGAGCTGCTGCGCGACGACGGCGCCGACCCCGAGCCCGCGATGGACGCGATGCGGGAGTTGGAGTCGGCGGGGAAGACGGCGATGCTGGTCGCGCTCGACGGCGAGCTGCTGGGCGTGCTCGCGGTCGCCGACGAGGTGCGCGAGTCGGCCGAACACGCCGTCGCGGCGCTGCGCGAGCGCGGCGTCGCGGTCCACGTGATCACCGGCGACAACGAGCGGACCGCCCGCGCGGTCGCCGAGCGCGTCGGCGTCGACCCCGACAACGTCCGTGCGGGCGTCCTCCCCGAGGACAAGGCCGACGCCGTGGAGGCGATCCAGGCGGACGGCTCGCGGGCGATGATGGTCGGCGACGGCGTCAACGACGCGCCCGCGCTCGCCTCGGCGTTCGTCGGCGTCGCCATCGGCTCGGGCACCGACGTCGCCATCGAGGCCGCGGACGTGACGCTGATGCGCTCGGACCCGTACGACGTGGTGAAGGCGATCAACGTCTCCGAGGGGACGCTCTCGAAGATCAAACAGAACCTGTTCTGGGCGCTCGGCTACAACACGGCGATGATCCCGCTGGCGTCGCTGGGGCTGCTCCAACCGGTCCTCGCGGCGGGGGCGATGGCGCTCTCCAGCGTGTCGGTGCTGGCGAACAGCCTCGCGTTCCGGTCGTACGACCCCGACGAGCGCTACCGGATCTTCGGTCGGTTCCGGTAGGCCCGTCGGCGTCCGTCCTCCCGGTTACAGCGTCCCGTCGGCGCCCATCTCCCGCACCTCGGCGGCGCGTTCCCGGATCGCGGCCCACTCCTCGTCGTCCTTCCCGTCGACGTGGGAGTACATCAGCCCCATTCGCCCCGTCCCGCGGAGCGTCTCCTCGTTGTCCTTCAGGAAGTCCCAGTAGAGGGCGTTGAACGGGCAGGCACCCTCGCCGGTCGTCTTGGTGTGGTAGTACGGACACCCCGAGCAGTAGTCGCTCATCCCGTTCACGTAGTTCGCGGAGGAGGCGTACGGCTTCGAGGAGAGCGCGTCCGTCGCGAACGTTCCCATGCCCACCACGTTCGGCGTCGTCACCCAGTGGAAGGCGTCGACGAAGCCGAGGTGGAACCAGCGGTTCAGCTCGTGGGGGTCGGCGCCGTAGATCAGCGCGAAGTTCGCGAGCACCATCAGGCGCTCGATGTGGTGGGCGTAGCCGTGGTCGCGGACGTGCCCCACCGCCTCCGAGAGACACACCATGTCCGTGTCGCCGGTCCAGTACGCCTCGGGGAGGTCGCGCGTCTGGTCCAGTTGGTTCGCCTCGCCCATCGCCGGCATCGACTCGCGGTACACGTGGCGCATGAACTCCCGCCAGCCGATCACCTGCCGGACGAACCCCTCGACGGAGTTGAGCGGGACGTCGGTCTCCGGGTCCTCGTAGGCGTCGACCGCCGCGTCGACGACCTCACGCGGGCCGAGCAGGCCGAGGTTGATCGCCGGCGACAGCAGCGAGTGGTCCAGCGCCCACTCCCCCCTCGACCATCGCGTCCTGGTACGGCCCGAACTCCGGTAGGCGCACCTCGACGAAGTGCTGCAACGCCGTCAGCGCCTGCTCGCGGGTGACCGGCCACACGAAGTCCGCGAGGTCCCCACTCCCCCCAGTGGTCGTCGTAGCGCTCGGCGACGAACGCGTGCACCTCCCGCGTGATCGCGTCGGGCTCGAACTCCGGGATCGGCGGCGGCGACCAGTCCTCGGGGGGCGTCTCGCGGTTCTCGTCGTCGTAGTTCCACTCGCCGCCCACGGGGTCGTCGCCGTCCATCAGGACCCCCGTCTCGCGGCGGACGTGGCGGTACCAGTGCTCCTGTCGGTACGTCGCGCCCGACCCGCCGTTCGCGTCGGCCCAGTCGTCCCACTCCGCCGGAGTGGTGAGGAAGCCGTCGTTGGCGACGAGCGTACAGTCGCCGCCGCGTGCCTCGACCATGTCGCGCAGGCGCTCGCCGGCGCCGTGGCTCGGGGGGCGCTGGAAGACGAGCGCGTCGCCCGGGTTCGCCTCGAAGTAGCGGTCGAGCCCGTCGCCGAACGACTCGGCCTCGACGTACGTCACGTCGTACCCGTCCGCGCGGAGCGCGTCGCGGGCGTGGCGCATCGCCGAGAACACGAGCGTGAGCTTCTGCGGGTGGTACGGCATGCGCTCGGCGAAGTTGTGCGCCTCGATCATGAGGACGTGGTCGTCGGACTGGAGCGGTGCGGCGTCGCGGTGCAGTTGGTCGCCGAGGAGCCAGACGGTCATTGGGGGTGGGTGGGGCTTCGTGGGTGGTGGGACGGTGAGAAGGCGGTGCCGGCGGGCGGGTCGATAGCGATCCCACGGACGGCGAGCGTAAGGTCGTTGTGGCGGGGCGTCGGGGGCCGGGCGGCGGCCGCGGTGTCGCGGCTTACTCCCCGAACAGCTCCTCCTCGCGCTGGCGCAGCTCGATCCGGCGCGTCTTGCCCGAGGAGGTCTTCGGCAGCTCGTCGACGTACTCGATCCGGCGCGGGTACTTGTACGGCGCCGTCTCCGCTTTCATGTACTCCTGCAGTTCGGCGGTCAGCTCGTCGCTCCCCTCGTAGCCGGCCGCGAGGACGACGTACGCCTTCACGACGTTGCCGCGCTCCTCGTGGGGGGAGCCGACAGCCGCGGCCTCGGCGACGGCCTCGTGGGAGACGAGCGCGTCCTCCACCTCGAACGGGCCGATGCGGTAGCCCGCAGAGAGGATGATGTCGTCGGCGCGCCCCTCGAAGAAGAAGTAGCCGTCCTCGTCCTCGCGGGCGAGGTCGCCGGTGCGGTAGTAGTCGCCCGAGAACGTCTTCGCGTCGAGCTCGGGCTTCTCGTAGTACTGCTCGAAGATGCCCGGACAGCCCACCGGCACCGCCACTTCACCGATCTCGCCGGGCTCGACTTCCTCCTCCTCTTGGGTGTCGATGATCGTGGTGCCGAGGCCGGGCGTCGGCTTCCCCATCGACCCCTCCTTCACGTCGATCCCGGGGTAGTTGGAGACGAGACAGACGGTCTCGGTCTGCCCGTAGCCGTCGCGGGGCGTGATGCCGTACGCCTCCTGGAGCGCCTCGATCGGCTCGCGGTTGAGCGGCTCGCCCGCCGACAGCGCCTCTTTCAACTCGAGGTCGTAGTTCGAGAGGTCCGTCTGGGTGAACATCCGGTACTGCGTCGGGACGGCACACAGCCGGGTGACGCCCTCGCGCTCCATCACCGAGAGGAACTCGTCGGCGTCGAACTCGCCCTCGTACAGCAGTTGGCGAGCGCCGGTGGTGATGCCGACGCCGACGGGCGACCAGAACCACTTCGCCCACCCGGTGCCGGTCGTGGCCCACAGCAGCTCCTCGTCGAGGTCGACGTCGTCGGCGGCGACGCCCGGCGCGTCCGTCCCTTCCGCGGTGACGCCCCACCAGTACGGCGCGTTCACCAACTCGAACGCGCGCATCCAGCGGTGCTTGTGGAGGACGGGCTTGGGCTGGCCCGTCGTCCCGGAGGTGTAGTTGATGCTCATGGGGTCCTGTGCGCCGACCGCGGGCCCGTCGTGCTCGGTCGCCCGCCCGTCGAGCAGGTCGTCGAACGCGTGCCAGCCCTCGGGGCTCCCGTCGAGACAGATCAGGGTGTCGACGGGCGTGTCGTCGACGATCGGGTCGACCATGTCGACGAGCGACTCGTGGGCGACGACGGTCGTCGCCTCGCAGTCGTTCGCGCGGAAGGCCAAGTCCTTCGGCTTCAGCATCTCCGAGCACGGCACGAGCAGCGCCCCCCGCTTCAACACGCCGAGTTGGACGGCGAACGCGTCGGGGTGGCGCGGGAACAGGTGCATGACGCGGTCGCCCTCCCCGACGCCAAGTTCCTCGAGGGCGTTGGCGAAGCGGTTCGTGTCGTCGTGGATGTCCGCGTACGTCCGCTCGGCGCGCGTCCCCTCGTCGTCCAGGAACGTGACGGCGACCCGGTCGCCGTACGCCTCCGCGTGGCCCTCGATCACCGCCGGGAGGGTGTAGTCGTCCGGGATGTCCCACTCGAAGTCGGCGACGGCGGCGTCGTAGTCGACCGGCATACGCTGACCGTGGACAGTATCGGGAATAATCGTTTGGGTCCCGTTGGCACGCACCGGGGGCGGCCGGTGTGCCACGGACACCCGTGTTTTAGTCGTCCCCCCGCGAGGCTCGCGACATGGAGTACACCACCCTCGGCGACACGGGGATGACCGTCTCGCGCATCTGTCTCGGCTGCATGAGCTTCGGCGACCCCGACTGGCGCGACTGGGTGCTCGGCGAGGAGGCGGGCCGCGAACTCGTCGACCGCGCCGTCGAGTTGGGTGTGAACTTCTTCGACACCGCGAACATGTACTCGGACGGCGCCTCCGAGCGCGTGCTCGGCGACGCGCTCGCGGAGTACGACCGCGACGAGTTCGTCGTCGCGACGAAGGGGTACTTCCAGATGCGCTCCGAGGACCCCAACTCCGGCGGCCTCTCCCGGAAGGCGATCCAACAGGAGTTGGACAACTCGCTGGAGCGCCTCGGGATGGAGACGGTCGACCTGTACCAGACCCACCGCTGGGACTACGACACGCCCGTCGAGCAAACGGTGCGGGCGCTCGACGAGGCCGTCCGCGACCGGAAGGCGCGCTACGTCGGGGCCTCCTCGATGTGGGCCCACCAGTTCGCCGACGCGCTCCACACCGCCGACGCGCTGGGGCTGGAGCGGTACGTGACGATGCAGAACCACTACAACCTCCTGTACCGCGAGGAGGAGCGCGAGATGCTCCCGCTGTGCGAGCGCGAGGGCGTCGGCGTCGTCCCGTGGTCGCCGCTCGCGCGCGGGTGGCTCACGCGGCCGGTCGACGAACTCGACGCGACGACCCGCGGCGAGAGCGAGGAACACGCGCGTCGCCACCCGTACCTCGAGGGCGGCGGCGAGGAGATCAACGCCCGCGTCGCCGAACTCGCCGACGAGAAGGGCGTGAAGATGGCACAGGTCGCGCTCGCGTGGCTGTTCGAGCAGGACGCGGTCGACGCGCCCATCGTGGGGACGACGAGCGTCGAACACCTCGAGGACGCCGTGGAGGCGCTCGAGCTGTCGCTGTCGTCGTCCGACGTCGAGTACCTCGAGGAGCCGTACGAACCGGTGCGCGTCTCCGGGCACGAGTAGGCGTCGAGCCGTCCGCGCGCCCCCGAAACCGGCCGACGACGGCTCGACCCGGGATCGGCGGCACGCACACCCTGCCCGCCGTTATGCGGTGCGTACCTAAGTGCCGTGCTCCCAGTTACCACGCATGGTGTACGTGGAGACAGCGACGTTCGAGTGTGGCTGCTGCGGGCGGCAGTCGCCGTCGACGTGGATCGACTACGACCGGCTCGGCTACCCCGTGTGTCCCGACTGCGGCCGCGTCGACCGTCCCTTCGCCGTCCGGCCGTTCGGCGCCGGCGTCTCCCGACCGCACGCGGCCGCCGAGGTCGACGCGGCCGGTCGCGACCCGTCGACGCGCCCGGAGCCGCCGGCCGAACCGCCGCGTTGACGGCGTTCGACGGCGGATCACCCACCGTGCCCTGGACCCCCGTCGACACGGTCGACCGGTACGAGGAGTGGGAGCGTTCGGACGGACTCGCGACCCTCCGGGTGCGCGAGCGGCGCGGCGGCGGCTACGTCGTCCGGCTCGACCGCCTCGAACAGGCGCCCGACGGTCGGGCGTACCGCCGCGAACGCGTCGCCGACCGCGAGGCCGCCGAGGCGCTCGTCGACGCGTGGAAACGGGAGTTCGACCTCCCCGAGGACGCGTGAGGCCCGGGCGCGGACGACGCCCGGGAGGCCGCCGCCGCCTCAGTCGTCGCCGTCCTGGAACCGCTTGGTCGTCTCCACCAGCGGGTGGCGCGCGTAGTCGACGACCTCGATGTCGGCGATCGACGTGAGCCCCTCCTTGCGGGCCGTCTTCTCCATCCCGAGTTCGACGTGGTCCGCGATGACGATGACGTACGCGTCCATCTCCTCGATGCCCAGCCGGTGGGCCGCCATCACGCGGTGGTGGCCGTCCGCCAACACGAGGGTCCCGTCGTCCTCCACCTCGCCGCTCGCGCTGGGGTTGTCGATGACGACCAGCGGCTCGGCGAGCCCGCGCTCCAGTTCGTAGCGGCGCCCCTCCAGCTCGTCGGCGTACACCCGCGCCTGCGTCGGCACGAGGGCCGCCAGCGACACCCGGCGGCGTTCCTCGCTGGTGGAGACGCCGTGGATCTCCTCGAGCGTCCGCATCAGCTTCCCCACCTTCTCGGGGGTCGCCCGCTCGATGTGCGAGCGGATCACGTCGGTGTTGGAGATGATCCCGACGAGGTTGCCCGCGTCGTCGACGACGGGGAGCTTCTGGATCCCCGACCGCAGGATCACCCGCCCGGCGTCGGTGATGTTCATCTCCGGGTGGGCGACGATGATGTCGTCGCTCATCACCGTGAACAGCGGGGCGTCCGCGTCCGCCGAGAGGAGGTCGCGCGCGGAGACGAAGCCGACGACGGTGCGCCCGTCGGTGACGGGGAAGCCGTTGTGGTTGCTGTCGATGATCCGCTCGACGGCCTCGCGAACGGTGTCGTCGGGCGACACCGTCGCCACGTCCCGGGTCATGTACGCCCGCACCTTCGCCTTCGACGTGTCCGCGGCGGCGTCGCTCATTCGTCGGCGGTTCGACGGCGGGCGGCGTAAGGGTTCCTCCCGACGGGTCGGGGCGGACTCCCGGGGGCCCGTGCGTCAGTCCTCGTCCGGGAACGCGACGACCCGCTCGCTCGACCGGAGCGGCGCCGCCGGGGCGTCCTCCAGCGTCTCGAAGAAGCGGCCGGCGATGATGTCGCGGACGATCTCCGTCAGCGACTCCTTGGAGCCCTCCTCGACGTCGCCGAGGATCCCCAGCGGGATCTGCGCGCCCGCCATGTCGGCGTGGCCGCCGGCCGAGCCGATCTGGTCGAGCGCGTCCCGCAGCGTCTCGCCGAGGTCGATGCCGGCGCCGCGGGCGCGCCCGGAGGCGTAGACGACGCCGTCGCGGAAGCCGTACACGAGGGTCGTGTCGACCCCCTCCATGTCGAGCAGGCGGTCGGCGGCCTGCGCGAGCGCGTCGCGGTCGGTGATCTCCCCGACGCACGACGCGAGGGCGCTGCCGCGTCGCTCGCGGTTCTCGATGGCGCGCGCGAGCACGTCCAACACCGCGGGGTTGAGACTCGGCGTCTCCACCCGTTCGAGCACGTCCGCGTCGGCGTCGGCCAGCAGTTTGGCGGCGGCGTCGAAGTCGGCCTCGCTCACCTCCCGGGTGAAGTCCTTCGTGTCGACGCGGATCCCGTACAGCAGCGCCGTCGCCACCTGGCTGTCCGGTCGCAGGCCGAACCGGTCGAGGTACTCCGCCAACAGCGTCGACGTCGCGCCGACGTCGTCGCGCAGGTCGATGAACCCCGCGTCGATCGGCTCGCGCGGCGGGTGGTGGTCGACGACGACCACCGGCTCGATGTCCGTCGGGAGGCTGTCGTTGACCCCCGGCCGCGAGTGGTCGACGAGCGCGAACGCCGCGAACTCCTCGCGCGGGTCGACGTCGGGGTCGAGCCGCCGCATCTCGATGTCGAGGAGGTTCACGAGCGCGCGGTTCTCCTGGTGGGAGATGTCGCCGTAGTACACCGCCTCGGCGTCCGTGCCGGCGAACCGGGCGATCCGGACCAGCGCCACCGCCGCCGCGATGGCGTCGGGGTCGGGGTTGTCGTGGGCGACGACCGCCAGCGTGCCGTCGACCGAGCGCAGCGCCCGCACCATGCGGCGCAGGCGGTCGGCGGTCGCCCCCGTCGCCACCTCGAGCACGCGGTCGGCGGTCGCGCCGATGGGGTCGATGATCCGGTCGGCGACCTCGCGCAGCGCCCGGAGGTCGGCCTCGGTGGCCTCCTCGCCGGCGTACGCGACGATCACCGCGTCGGGGTACCGCTCGCGGGCGCGGTCGGCCGCCGTGAGGTTCCCCGTCGTCGACGGGCCGGCGACGACCACGAGGTCGGCGGTGTCGGGGTAGTTCGCCGGGTCGTGCGGGTCCGCCTCGACCGCCGAGACGTTCTCGTCGCGCAGCGCGGTCGCGCGGCCGCTGTCGCCGGTGATCACGTGGAGCTCCCCGGGGCGGCCGGTGAGCTCCTCGACCACCTCGGAGCCGACGGAGCCACAGCCCAGCACCAGCCGACGCATCACAGAACCACCTCGGACCGGGAGCGGAAAACCCTGCCGTCCTCCGTCGCCGCCGCCGGCGCGCGGCCGTCGACGGCCGCCGCTGGGGGCGAACGCGCGTCGGAGAAACGGCAGCGAACCCGCGGCGGGTGCGGCCGCCGGTCGCCGTCCCCTCTACGGGAGGATGGCGACCGCGGCCGACTGCGCCGTCTCGATGACGGGCGCGAAGCCGGGCAGCAGCAGCACCGTCGCGACGGCCGCGAACACGACCGCGGCGTACAGCGCCGTCGGCGTCGAGCCGAGCTCGAACTCGCTCGACGGGTCGTTCAGCCACAGCGCCTTCACGACGCGGCTGTAGTAGAACAGCGACAGCGCGCTGTTGACCGCGCCGACGGCCGCGAGCCACCAGAAGCCGGCCTCGACGGCGCCGGCGAACAGGAAGTACTTCGAGAAGAACCCGCCGAACGGGGGCAGCCCCGCCAGCGAGAACATGAACACGGTCATCGCGACGCACGCCAGCGGCGCCTTCTCCGACAGGCCCGCGTAGTCGTCGAACGTGCGGCCGATGTCCCACTGCTCGGCGAGCGCGACGAAGAGGAACGCCCCCGTGTTCATGAAGCCGTACACGAGGAGGTGCGCCATCGACGCGCCGAGCACGTTGCCGCCGGCGCCGCCGGTGAAGGCGGCGAGGCCGATGAGCGCGTAGCCCGCGTGGCCGATGGAGGAGTACGCCAGCATCCGCTTGACCTCCTCCTGGGTGGCCGCCGCGAAGTTCCCGAGCGTCATGGTGACGACCGCGAGGATCTGGAACAACAGCACCCAGTCGATCCCCACGTCCACCGGGAAGCCGGTGACGAACACGCGGAACGCGAGCGCGAACCCGGCCGCCTTCGAGGCCGACGAGAGGAACCCGGAGACGGGCGCGGGCGCGCCCTCGTACGCCTCCGGCGCCCAGAAGTGGAACGGGACGGAGGCGGTCTTGAACGCGAAGCCGCCGGCGATCATCAGGATGCCGACGCCCGCGACGCCGTCGAGGCCGGCGATGTCGCCCGACAGCGCGGCGTACACGTCCGGCAGGAGCAAGCTCCCGGTCGCGGCGTACACCAGCGAGATGCCGAACACGAACACCGCCGACGACAGCGCGCCGATGAGGAAGTACTTCAGCCCCGCCTCGACGCTGCCCGTGTCGCGCTTGAGGAACGCGACGAGCGCGTACGACGGCAGCGAGGCGAGTTCGAGCGCGACGAACGCGACCGCCAGCGAGTTGGCCGCCGCCATCAGCGACATCCCGGTCGCCGCGAACAACACCAGCGAGTAGAACTCCGCCTGGTACGCGCGGTCGTGGAGGTAGTCGTAGCTCGCGACCACGACGAGCGCGGTGACGGAGGCGAACAGCGCCTGGAAGAACAGCGTCATCCCGTCGACGACGAGCGCGTCGCCGAACAGCGCGATGGCGCCGTCGGTGCTCGGCTGGCCCGTCCCCGCCGAGAGGAACCAGCCGGCGAGGCCCAGCGAGGCCAGCGAGCCGACGGTGCCGACGCCGGCCAACAGCGCCGGGTTGGAGCTGTCGGGGTCGACGCTGTCGATCACGATGAGCAGCAGTCCGGTCAGTGCGAGCGCCAGCGCCGGCGCGAGCGCGGTCCACTGCGGGAAGCTGGTCGGCCTGGAGGAGCACGGGCTCCATCAGGCACCACCCCCCGACGACCGCGACCACCGGCTCGATCGCGTCAGTGATCATGTCGAAGAAGATGCCGGGCGCGACGCCCAGCGCGATGGTACACAGCAGCAGCACCGCCAGCGGCGCCACGTCGTGGAACGCCGCCCGGTGGACCTCGTAGTCCGAGTCGAGGCGGAACTCCCCGAACAGCGTCCGCTGCATCGCGAACAGGAGGTAGCCCGCCACGATGACGATGCCGAACATCGACGCCGCGGTGAACAGCGGCGCCGAGGGGATCACCGTCGAGGCGAACGCCCCCTGGAAGATGAAGTACTCGGCCGCGAAGCCGGCCATGAGCGGGAGGCCCATGTAGCCGAACGCGCCGGCGATGAGGATGCCCGTCGTGATCGGCATCCGGTCGGCCATCCCGGACATGTCGCCCACCATGCGCGTGTGGGTGACGTTGTAGATGACGCCGACCGCCATGAACATCAGCCCCGAGATGAGCCCGTGGGCGACCATCTGGAACGTCGCGCCGCCGATGCCCAGCCCCGTGTACGCGACGAGGCCGAGGATGACGTACCCCATCGACGAGACGGAAGAGTACGCGACGATCCGCTTGAGGTCCTGCTGGGCCAACGCGAGCATCGCGCCGTAGATGACCGACACCACGGCGACGCCCGCGACGACCGCCGCCACCAGCGGGCGCGTCGCCACGTCCGGCAGCATGGTGAAGTTGAAGCGCAGCAGCGCGTACGTCCCCATCTTCAGGAGGACGCCCGCCAGCATCACCGACACCGGCGTCGGCGCCTGCACGTGGGCGTCCGGCAGCCACGTGTGGACCGGGACGACGGGCACCTTCACCGCGAAGCCCGCGAACATGGCCGCGAACGCGACGAGCTTCAGGGTCGCCGGGTCGAGCCCGACGAAGCTCCCGAGTTCGCCGTTCTGCAGCGCCATCGTGATCTCCGGCAGCCCGAAGGAGCCGACGGGGAGGTTGAACACCAGCGCCATGAACCCGATGAACATGACGAGGCTGGCGATGTTCGTGTACACGAAGAACTTGATCGCGGCGTACTTCCGGCGCGGGCCGCCCCACACGCCGATGAGGAAGTACATCGGGACCAGCACGGCCTCCCAGAAGACGAACCACAGGAAGAAGTCGAGCGCGGTGAACACGCCCAGCAGGTTCGCCTCCATGAACAGCATGAGGCCGTAGAACTGCGACTGGCGCGAGTCGATGGGCGTCCACGCCGAGACGATGGCGAGCGTGGTCAGCACCGTCGACAACACGACCAGCGGGAGGCTGATGCCGTCGACGCCGACGAACCACTGCAGCTGGTAGCCGGCCAGCATCAGCCAGTCGAGTTGCGTCTGATAGGCGATGCTCCCGGCCATGAGCGCGTTGCCGCCGGCGTCGAAGCCGGCCCACATGTACAGGCTCCCGACCACCGGGACGAGGCTCAGCGCGAAGGCGAGCTTCCCGGCGTACTCGTCGGGCGCCAGCATGACGACCAGCGCGGCGAGGAACGCGAATCCGATGAGTGCTTCGATGATCACAGTAACCACCCCCCGAGAACGCCGAACAGCACGAGTAAGACCGTGAGCCCGAGCGTCACCAGCGCCGCGTAGTTACTCACCACGCCGGTCTGGATGCGCCGGACGCGCCGGCCCGAGAACAGGCTCACGCTGGAGACGGCGTTGACCGTCCCGTCGACGACGCTCTGGTCGAAGGTGTCCGCGGCGCGGGCCAACGGGAGGACGACCCGGTTCGCGAGGTACACCTGATACTCGTCCTGGTAGTAGTTGTCGTACAGCAGGTCCTTGGCGGCGCCGAGCTTGTCCGTGTGCTCGACGGGCTCGGGCACCGCGTACAGCCGGTACGCGAGCGCGAGGCCCAGCAGCGCCAGCCCGAGCGACACCGCGGCGCCGAGCAGGACCGTCGTCACCTCGCCGCCGATGTACGCCGAGGAGTACGGGTCGATCTCGGCGTAGTGGTGGACGGTGAGGTTCGTGAAGCCGCCGTCGAGCCACGAGTGGAGGAAGTCGACCTCCAAGCCCGTGAGGTACTTCACCGGCGCGAGGTTGACCACGCCCGCGCCCGCCGCGAGGACGCCCAGCACCGCGAGCGGCCCCTTCACGTTCCAGCGGACCGGGACGGGGTCTTCGGCCTCCGCCGTCCGGGCCTCGCCGTGGAAGGTGAGGAACACCATCCGGAACGTGTAGAACGCGGTGACCGGCACCGCGAGCAGGCCGAACACGTACCCCAGCAACAGGAGGGGCGCGCCGTCCAGCCCGTGGATCAGCGTCTCGAACAGGATCTCGTCTTTCGACCAGAAGCCGGCGAACGGGAAGATGCCCGCCAGCGCCAGCGACCCGGCGAGGAACGAGTAGTAGGTGACGGGCATCTTGTCCTTCAGCCCGCCCATGTCCCACATGTTCTCGTTGTGGTGCATCGCGAGGATGACCGACCCGGCGCCGAGGAACAGCAGCGCCTTGAAGAACGCGTGGGTGAGCAGGTGGAACGTCGCGGCCACGTAGCCGCCCGCGCCGAGCGCGAGCATCATGTAGCCGTACTGTGAGATGGTGGAGTACGCGAGCACCTGCTTCAGTTCGCGCTTCACCAGCCCCATCGTGCCGGCGAACAGCGCCGTGAAGCCGCCGACGAGGGCGATGACGCCCAGCGCCGTCGGGGAGACGGCGTAGAAGCCGTACATCCGGGCGACGAGGTACACGCCCGCGGCGACCATCGTCGCCGCGTGGATGAGCGCCGAGACCGGCGTCGGGCCCTCCATCGCGTCGGGGAGCCACGTGTGCAGCGGGAACTGCGCGGACTTGCCGACGACCCCGCCGAGCACGAGGAGGCCGACGACCGTGAACCACGCCTGCGTGCCGAGCCCGAGGAACGTGTTCGCCGCGAACTCGCCGTTCAGCGCCTGCTCCGCGAGCGCCGGGAAGCCCGGCGCGGCCTCGGTGCCGGCGAACTGCGCGGTGCCGAACGTCGCGAACACGGCGACGACGCCGATCAGGAAGAAGTAGTCACCGAAGCGGGTGACGAGGAACGCCTTCTTCGCGGCCGACGGCGGGCCGGGCTCGCGGAAGTGGAAGCCGATGAGGAGGTACGAGCACAGCCCCACCAGCTCGAAGAACATGAACGCCATGAGCAGGTTGTCGGCGACGACGAACCCGAGCATGGAGGCGGTGAACAGGCCGAGGCCGGCGTAGTAGCGCGGCAGGCCCGTCTGGCCGTCGTCGTTCATGTACCCCAGCGAGAACACGTGGACCAGCAGCGCCACGAGCGTCACGATGACGAGCATCATCGACGACAGCGGGTCGACGAGCACGCCGAACGTCAGTTCGAGCGGCGCCTCGGCGCCGGGGACGGCGCCGACCGCCCACGTGTAGATCGTTGCGTCGTACACCTCGCCCCCGGCCACGGTGGCCGCCATCGCGATCGACAGGACGAGCGACCCGGCGGTCGCCGCGATGCCGGGGATCGCCCCGCCCTTCGGGAGGAGGTCGCGCCCGGAGAGGGCGGTCCCCACCGCGATCAGGAACGAGAGGAACGGGAGCAGTACGATGGCCGGCGCGAAGTCGAAGATTCCTGCCATGGGTTTACCACCTCATCGTCGTCGCTTCCGTCACGTCGATGTCCTTGAAGTTGCGGTACAGCACCAGAATGATCCCGATGCCGATGGCGACCTCCGCGGCCGCCAGCGCCATCGTGAACAGGCTGAACGTCTGTCCCGTGACGTTCCCCCAGTAGAAGGAGAACGCCACGAGGTTGATGTTGGCCGCGTTGAGCATCAGCTCGACCGACATCAGGAACAACAACGCGTTCTTGCGCGTGAGCAGCCCGAACACGCCGATGCAGAACACGGCGGCCGAGAGGACCAGGTAGGCCTCGGGCGGGGCGAACATCAGTCGTCACCCCCGCGGAGCTTCTCGCGGATCTCCCGCCCCCCGTCGGTGAGGACGGCGCCGATGCCGCCCTCCTCGTCCTCGCTCTTGGCGAGGAACACCGCGCCGTCGATGGCGACGTCGAGCGCGACGGCGATGAGGACGAACGCCACGACGAACCCCTCGCCGGACACGACGGCCCCGGAGATGGCCCCCGCGTCGATGTTGAACATCGCGTAGCCGATACTGGCGGTGATCGACGCCCCCTGCTCGAAGCCCTGTGCCTCCCCGAAGGAGGCCTGCAGGAACACCAGCGCGAGGACGGCGAACAGCGCGACCGCCGCCAGCCCGGGCACGGGGTTGAAGTCCCGCTTCAGGCGCGGCCGCGACCCGTCGTTCGGGTCGTCGCTCACGCCTCGAACACCTCCATCGCCTCGGGTTCATCCTCCCTGCGCACCAGCATCACGGCGAACGTGATGAGGATCAGGACCCCGCCCACGTAGACGAGGATCTGCATGGCGGCCAGGAACTCCGCCTGTAACATCACGTAATGCACCGCGACGCTCAGGAGCGCGGCCCCGAGGAGGAGTGCGGAGTGCCACACGTCCTCGACGAGCACCACGCCCAGACTGCTGCCCACGGTGACGAGGGCGAACAGCGCGAACGCGATAGTCTCTACAACCATTACGGTCAACTCCCGCCGGAGTCCGTTTGAAGGTTTCGAGAACGGATTGCGCGTGTGGGTGCGCGTGTGCGTGCCGGCGGGCTGTCTCGGCCGGATCGGTTTTATACCAGTCCCGGCCGCCGCCGTCCCGCCCCGGCGGCGCCGCTGTCGAGTCGTCGAACCGAAGGGGGGAGAACCCGGGGCGGCCTACTGGTAGTCGACCTCGCCGTCGCCCTCGCCGATCCACGCGCCGCGGTCGGGGTTCCGGGAGTTGAGCGGGTCGATCCCCTTGTACCAGGGGACGTTCTTCAGCTGTTCTTTGTTGTAGACGAACTCGTCTTTCGTGTCGGCGGTGAACTCGAAGTTCTGCGTCAGCAGGATGGCGTCCACCGGACACACCTCCTCGCACAGCCGGCAGTAGATGCACTGCCCGATGTGGAGGTTGTACTGTTCGCCGTTGCGCTGGTCGTCCTGCACGATCTGGATCGTGTCGTTCGGACAGACGTTCTCGCACTGGCGGCACCAGATGCACCGCTCCTGGGAGAACTTGTGGACCCCGCGGAACCGCGGGCTCACCTCGGGCGCGACGTCCGGGTACTCGACCGTGAACGTCTTGCCGTCCAGCGCGTGCTTCATCGTCGTCGCCATTCCTTTCAGGATTCCGATCATAGCGTTGTGAGCACCCCCACGATCACCGCGGTGAGGACGAGGTTCGCGAACGAGAGCACCAGCATGCCCTTCCAGCCGATCTCGATGAACTGGTCGACGCGAAGGCGCGGCACCGCCGAGCGGAGCCACTGCGTGAGCAGGAAGAACGCCCAGATCTTCGCGGTGAACCAGACGATCCCCAGCGCCGCCGGGCCGGGCCCGGCCGGGCCGCCGAGGAACAGCGTCGCCGCGATGGCGCCGCCGAGGAAGATGTGGATGAACTCGCCGAGGTAGATGAGCACGAAGTACACCGAACTGTACTCCGTCTGGTAGCCGGCGACGATCTCCGTCGGCGCCTCGGGGATGTCGAACGGGTTGCGCCCGACCTCCGCGACGTTGGCGACGACGAACAGCGCGAACGCGAACGGGTTCACGAACGCGAACCACTGCGGGATCGCGATGCCGGCGATGCTGACGAACGTCGCCTCCTGCGCGGCGACGATCTCGCTCATCTGGAGCGTCCCCGTGAACAGCACGACGGAGACGCCGGTGACGATCAGCGGGATCTCGTAGGCGATGTTGGACGCGACGGCGCGCAGGCCGCCGAGCAGGCTGTACTTGTTGTTCGACGCGTAGCCCATCATGATCAGCCCGAGCGACGCGATGGACGACGCGGCGAACGCGAACGCCAGCCCGGTCTCGGGGTCGGCCAACTGCAGGCCGCTCCCCATCGGGATGACCGCGAAGCCGAGCAGCGCCGAGAACGGGATGAGCAGCGGACCCAGGTCCCACGCGGGCCGGTCGGCGCCCTCGGGCACGATCAGCTCCTTCGAGAGGAGCCGGACCGCGTCGGCGACGATGACGAACAGCCCGAACGGGCCGATCCGGTTGACCGCGATGCGGTCGGTGAACGCCGCCGTGATCTTCCGCTTGGCCCACGGGCCGGCGAACGCCGTGTTGATGAGCAGGAAGTTGGCGATGAGGAACGCGCCCAACAGCGCGGCGACGACGTCGCCGGCGATGCCGAACGCGTCCAGCCCGAGCAGGTTCGCGATCGTGTCGGGGAGCATCCCCTGTTGGAGCGGAACCGCCCCGGTCATCTGTCCACCTCACCGAGCACGATGTCCAGGCTGCCGAGCGCGGCGATGAGGTCGGGCACGTACTCGCCCTCCGCCATCTCGGGCAGCGTCTGGAGGTTCGAGAAGCACGGCGACCGGATCTTGAACCGGGCCGGCTTGTCCGTCCCGTCCGAGCGCATGTAGATGCCGAGTTCGCCCTTGGCGCCCTCGACCGCGCGGTAGATCTCGGTGTCGTCGTCCGGCTTCAGCGTGCGCGGCACGTTGGCCTGGATGGTGCGGTCCTCCTCGGGCCAGTCCTCGAGCAGGTCGATGCACTGCTCGATGATCTTCGCGGACTCCTCGACCTCGCGGAGGCGCACGAGCAGGCGGCTGTAGTTGTCGCAGCCGTCCTCGGTGACGACGTCCCAGTCGAGCTCGTCGTAGTAGCCGTACGGGTCGTCGCGGCGCAGGTCGTAGTCGACGCCGGAGCCGCGGGCGACGGGGCCCGTCGCCCCGTAGCTCTTGGCGACCTCCGGCGGCAGCACACCGGTGTCGATGGTGCGCATCTGGAGGATCTCGTTCGACGAGATGAGGTCGTGGTACTCCTCCAGCGCCTCCGGGAGGTCCTCGAGGAAGTCGCGGGTCTTCTCGAAGAACTCCTCGCGGGGCTCGGGCAGGTCCCAGACGACCCCGCCGAGGCGGAAGTAGTTGAACATCAGCCGCTGGCCCGTCAGGTCCTCGAGGATGTTCTGGGCCTTCTCGCGGTCCCGGATCGCGTACATGAAGATGGCGGTGAAGTCGCCGTACACGTCCAGCGCGAACGTCCCGACCGCGAGCATGTGCGCCGCGATGCGGCACAGCTCCGCGCCCATCGTCCGGATGACCTGCGCGTACTCCGGCACGTCGATGTCGGCCATGTCCTCGGCCGCGCGTGCGTACGCCCACTCGTTGAGCAGGCCCGCCGAGATGTAGTCCCAACGGTCGGGGTACGGCATGATCTGGTGGCGGTACGTGCCGTTCTGGCAGATTTGCTCCTCGCAGCGGTGGAGGTAGCCGATGTCGGACTCCACGTCCGCCACCTGCTCGCCGTCCAGAACCGTCTTCAGGTGGAGGACACCGTGGGTCGCCGGATGGTGGGGACCGATGTTGAGGTACATCGTGTCGGTGTCCTGCTCGCTGCGGTGGTCCTCCTGCAGCGGGTTGGCGTGCTCGCGCAGCGGGACGACCTGCGGGCGGTCCTGCTCGTAGTCCTCGGCCAGCGGGTGGCCCTGCCACGTCTCGGGCAGGAGGATCCGACGCAGGTCCGGGTGGTCGTCGTACTCGATGCCGACGAGGTCGTACGCCTCCCGCTCGTGCCAGTCGGCCGTGCGGAAGACGGCCTCGCCGGACTGCGAGACGGGGTTCTCGCGGTCGGCGGGCACGACGACCGAGACCTCCTGGGTCGGGTCGTCGTACTTCTTCAGGTGGTAGATGGACTCGTAGCGGTCCTCGTACTCCTGGGCCGTCACACACGAGAGGTGGTCGTACCCGGCGTCCTCCTTCAGCGTGGAGAGGACGGCCTGCACCTCGTCCGGCCGGACGACGTAGCCCGGCGCGTTCAGGTGCTCCTCGCGGCCGATCACGTGGTCGCCGAGCAGCTCGGCGAGCTCGTCGGCGGACTGTTCCTCGACGGTGGCCGGCGCGTCCGGCTCGGGTTCTTCCAGGCTCATGGTTACGGGGAGTCCGCCCAGTTGTAGCGCATGACGAGGTCCTCCTCGTCGATGTCGTCGGCGAGCTGCTGGACGATCTCGTCGCGCGAGAGGTCGCCGAACTGCTCGAGCTCGTACGGCTTCACCGTCACCGGCGACGACTCGCCGTTGGCGATGCGCTCCTGCAGCTTCGCGACGCCGTACACCAGCGCCTCGGGGCGCGGCGGGCAGCCGGGGACGTGGATGTCGACCGGGATGACCTCCTCGGCGCCCTTGATCACGTTGTACCCCTCCTGGAACGGGCCGCCGGAGATGGTACACGAGCCCATGCCGATGACGAACTTCGGCTCGGGCATCTGGTCGTACACGCGCTTCATGCGCGGCGCGAACTTCGAGACGATCGTCCCGGGGACGATGATCACGTCGGCCTGTCGCGGCGACGCGCGCGGCACACCCGCGCCGAAGCGGTCGAGGTCGTGCTTCACCGCGTAGGTGTGCATCATCTCGATGCTGCAGCAGGCGATGCCGAACTGCAGCATGAACATCGAGGAGCCCCGCACCCAGTTCATGAACTTGTCGAACTTGGTGAGGATGAACGGCGAGGAGCCGAACGCCTCCCGCAGCTTCGAGTTGAAGCGGTTGTCCTCGCCCGTCATCCGGGCGTCCCGGGTGTCGGTCAGTACCTGGCTGTCGTCCGTGACGAACGGTCTGTTGTCGCTACTCATGTCAGGAGGAACGCTCCGTCTTCTGTCTCGCCGCACGCGGGCTGGAGGCCCACTTCACGGCGCCCTGTCGCCACGCCCACACGAGTCCGACGACCAGCACGCCGATGAAGATCAACATCGGGAGCAGGACCGTCGCGAGGCCGACGCCCGACTGTAGCGCGGACTGGTAGATGACCGTCCACGGGAAGATCAGAACCGTCTCGATGTCGAACACGACGAACAGCAGCGCAACCATGTAGTACTGGATGTTGAACTGGATGCCCGTCGCCGACCCCGTCGGGATCTCACCGGACTCGTAGGTGGCGCTCTTGCCTTGTTCCGGCACGCTCGGACGGAGGATCGCGGACGCGGCCATCATCCCCAACGGGATACCCACGCCCATCACCGCCAACGCGCCGATCGCTATCCATGGATTCATACCGGGTTCTCCGTATCGTACGTGGGTTTGGACCCACCACACATAAGCGCTTCACTTACGCGTGCGCGCGGTTCCCGCCCGTCTCGCGCGCTCTCGCGGCGGACTCCCGTGCCCGCGACGTCCTGTCGTCTCCGCTCGGTCGAAATCCCGCCCGGATCGCCAGCCCGCGCGGCGACTACTCCCCGCCGCGGTGTTTCTCCCGGAACCCCGCGACGCCGAGGTCGTGGAGGTCGGCCGACACCGCGGCGACGTCGCCGACGAGTCCCTCGTGGTACTCGACGAGCGCGTCCGCGACGGCGTCGTGTTCGCGGGCGAGGATCTGGGCGGCCGACAGCGCGGCGTTGAACGACTTGCCCGCGTCGACGGCGACGATGGGGGCGCCCGTCGGCATCCCGATCACCGAGTCGACGGACTTCTCCTGGACGGGGACGCCGATCACGGGGATCGGGTAGGCGATGCTCGCGGTCATGTTCGGCAGGTCGGCGGACTTCCCGCCCGCCCCGGCGATCACCACGTCGAGGCCGCGGTCGGCCGCGGTGTCGCCGTAGGCGTACATGAGGTCGGGCGTGCGGTGGGCGGAGACGACGTACGCCTCGTAGGTGAAGCGGGCCTCCGGCGGGTCGTGGAAGTCGGTCTGCTCGGCGAACCCCAGTTCCTCGAGCGCGTCGAACGCCCCCTGCATCGTGTCGAGGTCGGAGTCCGAGCCCATGATCACCCCCACGTCGGGCGTCGTCGCGGGGTCGGCGTCGCTGGTCGCCTCCGATTCGAGTCGGTCGATGAGGTCGGTGACAGAGGTCATGGGTGGTGAGTCGGTCGTCGTCGGGTCACTCGAAGGTGAGCCCGTCCCGGAGGTCGCGGGCGCGGGCCAGCAGGTCGTCGCGGTCGGCGTCGGCCTCGGTCAGGGTGAGGTGGCCCATCTTGCGCAGCGGGCGGGCCTCGTGTTTCCCGTACCAGTGGAGGTTCGCGTTCGGCGCGGCGAGCACGTCGCCGACGCCCGCCAGCGCCGCGGGGCGGGGGTCGGACACGTCGCCGAGCACGTTCGCCATCGCGGTCGGCGACCGCAGGTCGGCGGTGCCCAGCGGCCAGCCGAGGGCGGCGCGGACGTGCTGTTCGAACTGCGAGGTGGTCGCCCCCTCGATGGTCCAGTGGCCGGAGTTGTGGGGGCGCGGGGCGACCTCGTTGACGGAGACGGTGCCGTCCGCCTCCTCGAACAGCTCGACCGCGAACACGCCGCGCCCGTCCAGCGTCTCCAGCGTGTCGAGGGCGACCTCGCGGGCGCGCTCGGCGACGGCGTCAGAGCAACGGGCGGGTGCGACCGTCTCGCGGAGGATCTCCTCGCGGTGGACGTTCTCCACGACGGGGAACGCCCGGCGCTCGCCGTCGCCGCGCACCGCGACGACCGACAGCTCGCGCTCGAAGTCGACCAGCTCCTCGGCCATCGCGCCGGCCTCCCCGGCGCCGACCGCCGCGAGCTTCGCCTCGTAGTCGTCGCCCGGTTCGACCGGGAGGTTGCCGCGGCCGTCGTAGCCGCCGGTGCGGGCCTTCAGCATACAGCCGTCGAAGCGCTCGACGGCGGCCGCGAGGTCGGCGGCGTCGTCGACGGCGACGAACTCGGGGACGGGGACGCCCGCGTCGGCGAACGCCCGCTTCTGGACGAGCTTGTCCCGGATCGTCCGGAGCGCGTCCGGCGAGGGGTTGACGGGGACGGCGAACTCCTCGCTCACGCGCTCCAGCACGTCCGGGTCGGCGAGTTCGATCTCCAGCGTGAGCGCGTCGGCCCGTTCGGCGAGCGCGCGGACGCCGTCGGGGTCGTCGAACGACCCCTCGATCTGCTCGGCGACGCGCGCGGCGGGACAGTCGGGCGTCGGGTCGAGCACGACCACGTCGACGCCCAGCGGCGAGGCGGCCTCGGCGAGCATCCGGCCGAGTTGCCCGCCGCCGACGACGCCCAGCGTCGGTCCGGGACAGGTCGGGTTCACGGCCGCGGCTTCGGCAGGTCCGCGCATAAAGATTGTTCAAATGCCCCCGGAGTATGCACGTTCCTGCGTACTCGTGGCCGCTCGCCCCCGACTCACACCGGCGCCGGCGCGAGCGAGGCGCTCGGGCCGGCGGCGACGTCGAGGTCGGCGTCCGGGTCGGCGTCGGCGGCCGTCGACGCGCTCGCGTCCGGGTCGGTCGCGCTCGCGAGCGCCGCCTCGTCGACGAACACGACGATGTGCTCGGTCCACAGGCGGAAGTCGTACTCGCGGGCCGAGTAGCCGTCGAGCATCGCGCCCACCTCGTCGGCGTCCTGCGGCTTCGCGAACACGACCGGCGGCATCTCCTCGGCCGGCGGGAGCCCGTCGAAACGGGCCTCCGGCGGCGTCGACGTCACCTCGGCGTCCGCGCGTTCGAGGTACCACGGGGTCGGCAGTCTGGAGTGCCAACTCGGCCCGCCGGGCGGCATCCGGTCGACGCTCGACTCGTCGGACACGTACAGCCGCGTCCCCCGACCGGTGTCGGTGCCGACCCACAGCACGTCCGTCCCCTCGTTGTCGCGGGCGACCGCCGCGGCGTCGGTCAGCGCCTCCTTGTAGGCGTTCTCGGGCTGGGCCCACTGGAGCACCTGCTTGTCCTCGACGGACGCGGAGTTCCAGTAGTCGACGTTCGGGACGACGACGCCGCCGACCGCCGCGAGGACGATCAGCCCCGCGAGCGCGGCCGTCACGGCGTCCTCGTCGCCGGCGGCGTCGAGCAGCGACTCGCCGACGCTGGCGAGGCCGACCGCCGCCGGGATCGACAGCGGGAGCACGATGTGGACGGCGGCCCACGGCGCCTGGATGTCGGTCGCGACGGGGTAGCCGACGAGCGACGCCAGCCCCCAGTACGTCGCGAACGCGACCAGCGGGCGGGTGCCCCGGGCCTCGCCGTAGCCGTCGACGAGGAAGCCGACGAGCGCGAGGACGACGAGGACGCCCGAGCCGTACGCGAGCGTCTCCAGGATGTCCCACAGGTACGGCACGTACGGGTGTCCCGAGTGGGTGCCCGACGCCCACGTCCCCCAGAACTTCTCGCCGGCGCCCCACGTCGCCTCGTACCAGACCGACCCGAGCGTCGGCGCCGCGCCGGTCGCGCCCGCGGGCGCCGACGCGACGCCGAGCGCCTGCCACAGGTCCGGCCGGGGGCGTAGAAGAACGTCGTGACCGCGAGGAACGACGCCGCGACGCCGACGGCGCCCACGGGGAGCCACACGGCGAGGTGGCCGAGGTAGCCCGCCTCGCTCGCGAACGGCGCGTCGGGCCGTCGGTCGCGAACCCGCCGTTCGATCGTCGCTCGCGTCCGCGACCCCTCGGTCCAGTCGTCGAGGAAGTGGCCGAGCGCGACGACCTCGGCGACCAGCGCGTCCAGCAGCGAGCCGGAGGTCCGCGCCGTCCGCACCACGCGGTGGTCGAGCAGGAGGAACCCCGCCCCGAGGAAGCACGCGAGGTACACGAGCGCGTTCTCCTTGGCGGTGAACCCGAGGCCGAGCAGCGCCGCCGCGCCGAACAGCGGGAGCGTCCGGCGGGTGTCGAGCGCGTACACGACGAGCGCGAACGCGGCGACGCAGAACGAGCCGACGAGCACGTCGCCGCGCATGAACCGCCCGTAGTAGACGAGCAGCGGGTCGACCGACAGCAGCAGGGCGAGCGCGACGACCTCGCGGTCGCGGAGGTGCCGGCGCAACAGCAGCGCCGACAGCGGGAGCAGGCCGCCGACGACCGCGACGGGGAGCCGCGCGGCGAAGTCGGAGGCGCCGATCAGGTCGAAGAGGACGTTGTTCACGACCGGGAGGAACGGGCCGTGGATGATCGGCCGGTAGAAGAACTCCCCGTTCGCGTCGAACCGGAGGATCCAGTAGCCGACGCGGCCCTCGTCCCAGTGGAACACCCGGGCGCCGAGTTGGACCGTCCGGAGCAGCAGCGAGCCGACGACGACGGCGACGACGGCCGCGACCGTGGGGTCGACGCCGCGGTCGCGGAGCCCGGTCGCGAGGCCGTCGAGCGGGCCGGCGGCGTCGGGGGCGGCCGACGCCGCGGACTCCGTGGGGGTCCGGTGGCCCGTCGGCGGTCGCGGTCCCGTCGGGGGCGGGCTCGGCCCCGCCGGCGGGGTCACTCATTGCCGAGCGGTCGCATCCGGCCGGTAACAACTCTTGTGATCCGGACGACGACGGGGGAGCACCCGCGGCCGCGGCGGGGCGGCGCGTGTCGCCGTCCGGGACGGCGCCCGGACACATCGGCCCCGAGCGGTACGCCTTTGGGTCGGCCCGCCATCCGACCGCGTAATGAGCGACACGACGCTCGGGCTGGTGGTCGCGCGCTACTACGCGTCCATCGCCGAGGCCATGGAGGAGTCCGCACGCACGGCGGTCGCCGACCGCGGGGCGACCGTCGCCGAGACCGTCGACGTCCCCGGCGCGTACGACACGCCGCTGGCGGCCGACCGCCTCGCGCGCCGCGACGACATCGACGCCGTCGCCGTTGTCGGCACCATCGTCAGCGGGGACACCGACCACGACCAGGTGATCGGCAGCGCCATCGCGAACAAGCTCGCCGACGTCAGCCTCGACCGCGACACGCCGGTCACGTTCGGCGTCTCCGGGCCGGGGCAGTCGGGCGCGGAAGCCCGCGAGCGCGCCGAGAAGGGCGCCGAGGCCGCGGGGGCCGCCGTCGACCTGGCCGAGGGCCTCCCGGAGCCGGGGGTGGCGGCTTGAGCGACTTCGCCTACGGCTTCGCCGACCGCGTCGGCCGGGTCGAGCCGTCCGCGACGCTGGCCATCTCCAACGCCGCCAGCGAACTGGAGGCCGAGGGCCACGACGTCGTCGACCTCTCGGTCGGCGCGCCCGACTTCCCCACCCCGGAGAACGTCACCGAGGCCGGCAAGGCCGCGATGGACGCCGGCCACACCGGCTACACCTCCTCGAACGGCGTCCCGGAGCTGAAGGAGGCGATCGCGGAGAAGCTCCGCGCCGACGACGTCGACGCCGACGCCGACGAGGTCATCGTCACGCCCGGGGCCAAGCAGGCGCTGTACGAGACGGTCCAGACGCTGATCGACGACGGCGACGAGGTCGTTCTGCTGGACCCGGCGTGGGTGTCCTACGAGGCGATGGTGAAGCTCGCCGGCGGCGACCTGACCCGCGTCGACCTCGCGCCGCACGACTTCTCGCTCGAGGACGGCCTCGACGACCTCGCGGACGCCGTCTCCGACGAGACGGAACTGCTCGTCGTCAACTCCCCGAGCAACCCGACCGGCGCCGTCTACACCGACGCGGCGCTGGAGGGGGTGCGCGACTTGGCCGTCGAGCACGACGTCGCCGTCGTCTCCGACGAGATCTACGACGAGATCGTGTACGGCGTCGAGCAGACCAGCCTCGCCAGCCTCGACGGGATGGCCGACCGCACCGTCACGATCAACGGCTTCTCGAAGGCGTACTCGATGACCGGGTGGCGCCTCGGCTACCTGCACGCGACGGGCGACCTCGTCTCGCAGGCCGGCAAGCTCCACAGCCACTCGGTGTCGTGTGCGACGAACTTCGTCCAGCGCGCCGGCATCGAGGCGCTGCGCAACACCGACGAGGCCGTCGAGGAGATGCGCGCCGCCTTCGAGTCGCGCCGCGACATGCTCGTCGACCTGTTCGCCGACCACGGCGTCGACATCGCGGTGCCCGACGGCGCGTTCTACATGATGATCCCGGTCGCCGACGACGACGCGGCCTGGGCCGAGGAGGCGATCCAGGAGGCGCACGTCGCGACGGTCCCCGGCTCCGCCTTCGGCGCGCCCGGCTTCGTCCGCATCAGCTACGCCGCCAGCGAGGAGCGCCTGCGGGAGGGGATGGGGCGCCTGTTCGACGCCGGCCTGCTCGGCGACGGGTAGCGACGACGGACGCGACCGCGGCGGACGGGGGGTCCGACGTCCCGAGGCGCCGGGCACGGTGGGTCCGACGGCGGCCACGGTGTGTGTCGCCGCGGGTCGGCGCGAACCCTTACGTACCGTCGCGACACACTCCCTGCAACCCGAATGCGCGTCGCCGACCTCCCGCTGGCCCCCGAGTACGTCGACCACTTCGCCGCCCGGGGGATCGAGGAACTGTACCCGCCGCAGGCGGCGGCCGTCGAGGCCGGCGTCTGCGAGGGCGGCAACGTCGTCGCGGCGGTGCCGACCGCCTCCGGCAAGACGTTTGTCGCCGAACTCGCCCTCCTCACGGCCGACGGGCCGGGGCTGTACGTCTGTCCGCTCCGGGCGCTCGCCCGCGAGAAGTTCGAGGAGTTCGACGCGCTCCCCGGCGTCGACGCCGGCATCTCCACGGGCGACTACGACTCGGCCGCGAGCGAACTCGCCGGCAAGGACGTCGTCGTCGCCACCAGCGAGAAGGTCGACTCGGCGATCCGGAACGGCGCCGAGTGGGTCGACGACCTCGCCTGTGTCGTCGTCGACGAGGTCCACCTGCTGGGCGCGGAGGGGCGCGGCCCGACGCTGGAGGTGACGCTCGCGACGCTGCGCCGGGAGGCGCCGGACGTGCAGGTGGTCGCGCTGTCGGCGACCGTCGCCAACCCCGCGGACATCGCCGACTGGCTCGACGCCGAACTGGTCGAGTCGACGTGGCGCCCGGTCGACCTCCGGGTGGGCATCCACGCCGAGGACGCCGTGCGCTTCGACGACGGCACCGAGCAGTCGGTCCCGGTCGACACCGCCGACCCGGCGGCGAGCGCCGACACCGAGGTGACCGCCGAGCTCGTCCGCGGCGCCGTCGCCGACGGCGGGCAGGCGCTGGCGTTCGTCCGCTCGCGCCGGGAGGCGGAGGCGCTGGCCGACCGGCTCACCGACGAGCGACTGCCGACCGTGGTCGACGGAACCGGGCGGCCCGGCGGCGACGGCGCCGGGACGGCCGACCGCGACGCCGGACTGGACGCCGCGGCGGTCGCCGAGGAGCTCCGCGAGGCCGGCGGCACGGAGACGGGCGAACGCCTCGCCGAGGCGGCCGCGTGGGGCGTCGCGTTCCACCACGCCGGGCTCTCGTCGGACCACCGGGCGCTCGTCGAGCGGGCGTTCCGCGAGCGCCGTCTCGCGGTCATCTGCGCGACGCCGACGCTCGCGGCCGGCGTGAACGTCCCCGCCCGCCGGGTCGTCGTGCGCGACCAGCAACGCTACACGGGGTCGGGCCACGAGTGGCTCCCCGTGCTCGAGGTCCACCAGATGTGCGGGCGCGCCGGGCGCCCGCACCTCGACCCGTACGGGGAGGCGGTGCTCGTCGCCGCCGACGCCGACGAGCGCGCCGAGCTGTGGGACCGCTACGTCACCGCCGGCGCGGAGGCCGTCGAGTCGAAACTGCGCGACCCCGCGGCGCTGCGCACCCACACGCTCGCGCTCGTCGCCAGCGGGTTCGCCGCCTCGCAGGCGGAGGTGCTCGACGCGCTGGCGGAGACGTTCTACGCCTCGCGCACGCCGAACCCGGACCTGGGCGGCGTCGTCGGCGACGCGGTCGCCAGCCTCGTCGACGACGGCCTCCTGACGGCCGGCGACGACGGCGGCATCGCGGCGACGCCCGTCGGCGCGCAGGTGTCCCGCCAGTACGTCACCCCCGACACCGGCGTCCGGATCGTCGAGGCGCTGCGGCGCGTCGAGGCGATGGCCGCAGAGGACGTCACCGAACTCACCGCCTTCGAGGCGATCTGCGACACGCCGGACATGGTCGACACGTACCTCGGCAACGCCGAGCGGGCCGCCATCTACCAGTTCGCGCGGACGCGCTCGGCCGAACTTACGACCGACATGACGGCGACCGACGACTTCGAGGGGTGGCTGGAGTCGGTGAAGACGGCGCGCATCCTCGCCGAGTGGGTCGAGGGCGCGAGCGTCGAGGAGCTCGTGGCGTCGTACCGGATCGGGCCGGGCGACCTCGAGTCGCGGATCGAGCGCGCCGAGTGGCTGCTGGGGGCGGCCGAGGCGCTCGCCGAGGAGCTCGACGTGTCGATGCCGGCGCTGGCGTCGGCGCGCGCGAAGCTGTAGGCGGCGCCGGGGTCAGCGGTCGTCCCCGCGGTCGTACGCCCCCGCCTTCCGCAACTCCCCCGCCCGCCGCAACACGCTCGGCGTCCGGCAGACGCCCGGCTCGCCCGCCGCCTGCGGCACGACGCAGTTGTTGCAGTCTTCACAGACGACGGCGACGCCGCGCTCGCCGGCGTCCGCGCGCAACAGCCGCGCCGGCAGCTCCGGCTCCGCGTAGAACGGCCGGGCCATCCCGACCGCGTCGGCGGCGGGGGTCGAGCCGTCGAGCAGTCGGTCGATGGTCGGGCGGTCGCGGATCCCCCCCTCGCACAGCACCGGCACGTCGACGCGCTCGCGGACCCGGCGACACAGCTCGTCGTTCCACGCCGACTCCCGGGAGTACACGAGCGACTCGGCCCAGTTGGCGGCGGCGACGAGGGCGGCGCGGGGGCGCGAGCCGAACGCGTCGACGTAGCCGTCGCGGAAGCGCTCGTCGCGCCACGAGTCGCCGGGGAACGCCCCCCTGACGATGCTCATGTCCCAGAACACCGAGGCGTTCACCGGGACGAGCGCATCGTACCCCGCCGAGTCGAGGCGCCGACACAGCCGGACGCAGTCGTCGGCCGACAGCGTCGGGCCGACGCCCGGCGGCGCCTCCGTCTCGGCGGGCACCTTCGTCGCCACGGGCACGTCGCCGGCGCGCTCGCGGATCGCCGCGAGCACCGCCTCGAAGAAGCGGGCGGGGTCGCCGAACTCGTCGTCGCGGCGGTTGTAAAAGGGCGACGCGAACTGGTGGACGATACCCATGTTCGCGCCCGCGAGGTGGATCAGGTCGTACCCGGCGTCGACGGCGTACGCGGCCGAGCGGCCGAAGTCGGCGGCCAGGTCGTAGCACTCCTCGGTCGTGAGGACGTGCGCGTCGTACGAGAGGAAGCCGAGCCGGTCGAGGAGCCGCAGGGGTCGCGGCGGCTCGGAGACGGCCACCTGTTCGACGCCCGGATTTCGCGCGCGGTGGCCGTGGTGCCACGTCTCCATCGAGCGCAGGCCGCCGTGCTCCAACTGGATCGCGATCCGGCCGCCGTGGTCGTGGACCGCGTCCGGCAGGCGGCCCATCTCGGCGACGAAGTCGGGGTCGTGGACCCGCGTCATCCCCGGGGCGGCACAGCCGCCCTCGCCGCGGACGATGGTCGCTCCCTGACAGACGAGGCCGGCGCCCGCGGCGGCGGCCGGCTCCAGATCCGCGATCAGCGTGTCGACCGCGTCCGGGCCGTTGCCCGCGCACTCGAGCAGCGGCGCGCGGTACAGGCGGTTCGGGAGGGTGACACCCCCGATCGACAGCGGGTCGGTGAGTCGCGCCACGACTCGGAGTACTACGGTCGGCGACATGAACGCTCGCCTCGCGAGCGGCGGGCGCGAGTCGCCGTCTCCCCGCAGATAGCTATCGCGTGTTCCGGTGGACTCATCCCCGCGTCCGACGGACACCGGCCATGACCGACATCGACGGCCGACCCGGGGCGGGAGGAGGCGACGAGGAGCCGAGAACCGACGGCGGCGACGCCGGCGACGGGGCCAGCGACGCGAACGGAGGCGCGAGCGACGGCCCCCGCCCGTTCCGCTACGAGACGGAGGTCGACCCCGGCGAGGTGCGCCACTTCCGCCACGAGGTCGGCGAGACGTACCTCGGCGACGCCGTCGAGATCCCGGTGTCCGTGATCAACGGGGAGCACGACGGGCCGACGGTGCTGCTCACCGCGGCGATCCACGGCGACGAGCTCAACGGCGTGAAGGTGTTGCAGGAGGTCGCCGCCGGCTACGACCCCGCCGAGATCCACGGGACGCTCGTGTGTCTCCACGTGTGCAACGTCCCCGGCTACCTCGCCCAACAGCGCTACCTCCCGATCTACGACCAGGACCTGAACCGGTCGTTCCCGGGGAAACCCCGCTCGAACACCGCCGAGCGCATGGCCAACGCCATCTACGAGACGTTCGTGAAGCAGTGCGACCTCGGACTGGACTTCCACACCTCCACCCGGGGCCGGACGACGATGTACCACGTCCGCGCCGACATGGCGACCCCGGCGGTCGCGCGGCTCGCGCGGGCGTTCGGCAGCAACGTCGTCCTCTCGGGCGAGGCCGACGCCGGGAGCCTCCGGAGCGTCGCCACGAACGGCGGCACGCCGACGATCACGATCGAGATGGGACGCGCCCACCGCTTCCAGCCGGAGCTGATCGAGCGTGGGATCGACGGCGTCGAGAGCGTGCTCGCCGAGTTCGACGTGCTCCCGGGGAAGCCGGTGATCTACCCCGGCTGGCGCCGCGTCGTCGACGCGGCGACGGACAAGACGTGGCTCCGCGCTGACACCGGCGGCCTCGTCGAGATGGAGTACGGCGCGCCGCTCGTGTACGAGGGCGACGCGGTCTGCACGATCAGCGACCACTTCAAGACGCGCGAGCGGACGGTTCGCGCGCCGTTCACGGGGCTGGTCGTCGGGGCGCTCCAGAACCCCGTCGCCGCGCCGGGCCACCCGCTGTGTCACCTCGTGAGCGTCGACGGGGCCACCGCCGCGGAGATCCAACGCGAGATCGACAGCGGGGAGTTCTCCGAGCGTCCGTGGGCCTGACCGCGGGGCGCGAGCGCCGCGAGCGCCCCGGGACGGCCGGGGAGCGACGCGGTCCGGAGGGACCGACGGCGCGCGCCGGTCAGCCGTCGGCGTCGACCTGTTCGTGGGTGTGGTGGTAGAACTCCACCAGCGCCGCGCCGTCGTCGCCCGCGACCGGCTCGAAGCACACCCGGCGGTAGCGCTCGTTGTCGAGGAGGTTCACCACGAGCCCGGCGTCGTGTACGGAGACGGAGTCGTAGGCGGCGCCGCAGGTCGGACACGTCTCGGGTGGGTCGCGCGGAACGTCCACGGTCGCCGTACGGGCCGCGCCGCGAAAACGGTGCGGGCGGCGAGCGGCGCGTCGACTTACTCGTCGTCGGCGCGGCCGTGCGGGTCCGCCGCGTCGGGATTTTCCACGGCGGGGTCGTGGCGCTCGTACCACGCCGTCAACTCCTCCAGCCGGTGGACCGCGCGGTCGGGCGTGCCGATGTCGTGGTGCTCGTTCTCGTAGAGGACGAGCCGCGCCTCGACGCCCTGCTTCTTCGCGGCGACGTACAGCTGTTCGCTCTGGCCCGGCGGACACCGCCAGTCCTCGGCGCCGGCGGCGACGAGCAGCGGCGTCTCGATGTTCCCCGCGTCGGTGATCGCCGACGACGCGTCGATGGCCTCCGGGTTCTCCCACGGGAGGCCGTACTCGTTCTCCATCCAGACGTGGGAGTCGTCGGTGCCGTACGCCGAGCGGAGGTCGTAGATGCCGTGTTCGGGCGCGGCCGCCGCGAACAGGTCGGGCTCCTGCGTGACGAGGAACCCCTGCGCGATGCCGCCGTACGAGAAGCCGTAGCCGAACACGCGCTCGTCGTCGACCCAGCCGCGCTCGACGACGTCGGCGACGCCGTTGGCGATGTCGGTCACCTCGTGGGTGCCCCACTGGCCCTTCAGCGCCTCCGCGAACTCGCGGCCGTACGAGGAGCCGCCGCGGTAGTTCGGCCGGAGGACGAGGTACCCCCGGCTCGTGAGCGCGGCGTGGTCGAAGCTGAACACCGGCTCGTCGTAGCTGATGGGCCCGCCGTGGATGGCGACGACGAGCGGGTGGTCGCCGTCCGCCGGGTCGACGTCGGGGTCGTGGTACAGGACCCCGGAGATGGACTCCCCGTCGCTGTCCCACTCGATCCGGCGCGCCTCCGGCATCGCGTACTCGTCGGTGAGCGCCGCGTTCGTCTCCGACAGCCGGGTCAGCGACTCGGCGTCGGCCCCGTCGGCGGCGTCGAGGTCGGCGGCGTCGAGGTCGGCGGCGTCGACCGCGAACACGTCCTGCCCGTCGCTCGGGTGCGAGAACACGAAGCCGGCGCGGGCGCCGTCGGCCGACAGGTCGAACGCGCCCATCGCGCGGCCGTCCCCCTGCGCCTCGAACACGCGCTCGGCGGCGTCGGGCGCCGCGTCGAACGAGGCGGCCACGCGCACCAGCCGCGTCCGTGCCTCGTCGGCGACCAGGCAGTACAGGGTGTCGTCGTCCGCCCACGCCGGGGCGCCGCCGCGGGCGACCGTCCGGTCGAGGTCCGCCGTCAGCGACGCGTACTCGCCGTCCTCGTACAGGTACACCTGCGTCGGGATACACCAGTTCACGGGGTCGCCGCCGAGGAACGCGAGGCGCTCGCCGTCGGGCGACCAGACGGGCGTGTTCGCGGAGAGGTCGCCGTCGGTCAGCTTCCGGAGGCCGGTGCCGTCGGGCGCGACGGTGAACACGTCGCGCACGAGCGTGTCGTCCGGCTCCGCCTCCCGGCAGGAGGTGAACGCGATGCGGTCGTTCGCCCCCCACGCCGGCTGGAGCCCCGAGAGGCCCTGGTAGGCGCCGGCGCCGTACGTGTCGTCGAGGCGCTCGGCCTCCCCCGTGTCGGCGTCGACGACGTGGAGGTACGTGCGCACGGTGTCGGTGTAGCCGACGCCGTCGAGCTTGTGCTGGAGGCGCTCCGTCTCGACGGGCTTCCCGTCCTTCCGGCCGTCGAGGTACGCCCGCTCGGCGTCCGTGGGGTCGCGCGCGGCGACGACGAGCCGGTCGCCGTCGGGACCCCAGTCGAACTCCTCGGCGCCCTCCTCGAAGTCGGTCGCCTGGGTCGCGTCGCCGCCGAGCGCGAGGTCGAACACCCACACCTGCGGGGTCGGCTCGTCGTCGCCGTTCCCGGCGTCGCCGGCCGCCTCCGTCTCGTCGTCAGCCTCGTCGTCGTCGTCAGCCTCGTCCCGGCCCACCCGGCGTTCGGTGTCGCCGTCGCGGGCGGCGAGGAACGCGAGGCGGTCGCCGTCGGGGCTCCACGCGGGCGCCGAGGCGCCCGACACGCGGGTGAGGCGGTGCGGCTCGCGGCCCCCGTCGGCGGGGGCGACGAACAGCGACCCGACCGGCTCGTCGGTCTCGGGGTCGTACTCCGTGGCGGTGAACGCGACCCGGTCGCCCGACGGCGAGACGGCGACCTCGCCGACCTGCGTCAGGTCGTAGTAGGCGTCCAGCGGCAGTTCCGTCATGCCCGGTCGTCGCGGTCGGCGCCGCAAATAGCTTCGTCATGCGGTCGCGACCGCCGGGAGTCGGCGGCGACGCGGCGCCCCGAACCGACGCGCTGAAACCGACCTCCCGCCCAGCGTGGGACATGACCGAGGACACCGCCGACGGCGACGGCGAGGCCGCCGACGCGTGGGCCCGCCCGGGCGTCCCCGGCCCCGAGGCGCTCGCGTCGACCGCGGAGGCGGCGACGCGCGCGGCCGGGACGTACCTCGCCGAGCGCTTCCGCGACGGCGGCACCGTCGGCGACTTCCACACCGACGACGTGAAAGCCGAGGCCGACACCGCCGCCGAGCGGCGGGTGTTCGACCGCATCCGCGAGTCGTTCCCCGACCACCCGCTCCACGGCGAGGAGTCGGGGCGGGCGGGCGACGGCCCCGTCGAGTGGATCGTCGACCCGCTCGACGGCACGAACAACTACGCCATCGACTACCCCTCCATCGCGACGGCGGTCGCGGCGCGGGCCGGCGACGAGACGCTCGTGGCGGCGATCTACGAGCCGCTGGTCGACGACTGCTACGTCGCGGTGCGCGGCGAGGGGGCGAGACTGAACGGCGAGCCGCTGGCGACGGCGCCGCGCGACCGCCCCTCGACCGCGCGACCGTCTCGCTCGTGGTCGGCCTGCCGGCCGTCCGCGACGACGACTTGCGCGCGGAGGTGGAGACGGTCCGTCGGGAGCTCGGCGGGCGCTGCAAGCGGGTGCTCGAGACGTGGTCGCCGTGTGTCGACTGGGGGCTGCTCGCGCGCGGGAGCATCGCGGGCGTCGTCTGCGCGTACCCCGACCCGTTCGAGCAGGAGGCGGGGGAGTTGCTCGCGGCGGAGGCGGGCGTCGTGTCGACGGCCGGCGACGGCTACTACGCCGGCGCCGTCGACGAGGAGACGCTGGCGGCGCTGATCGAGACGCTCCCGGCGACCGAGTGAGCGCGGCGGCTCGTCGTGTGAGAACGGGGACGCGCGTGGGTATGGCAGTCCAACCGGACCCGTCCGCGTGGGTATGGCGGCGGACGGATCCGTCGGCGCGGCCCCAGCGGCTGTGATCCGTTGAGGGTTATGTGTCTTCTGTTCGGTCACGGAGTTTGCGAACGCCGAGCACCGCCACCGCGGTCGGCACCGCCAACACCGCGAGGTACGGGAGCGCGTACGCCGTCAGGACGACCAGCCCGCGCCCGAGCACGATCACCCCGTCGACCGACTCGAGGAACGCCTCGGTCAGCGGCGTCTCGTACCACGCCGACCGCGTGGGCGGCTCGTAGTCCGGCCGCGGCTCCGACAGCTGCACCGTGATCGTGGAGTACGCGACCTGCCGCTGGAGGCTCTGGAGGCGCGCCTCCGTCCGTTCGATCTCCGTCTGCACGTCCGACAGCTCCCGCTGGACCGCCAGCACGTCCTCGGTGTCGTTGGCCTCGTCGTACAGTTCGCGCAGGCGGTCGCGCTCGGCGCGGAGGCTCTCCAGCCGGGCTTGCAGGTCGACGACCTGCGTCGTCACGTCGTCCGTCGACTGGTCGGCCGAGCGCACCTCGCCCTCGGCCCGGACCGCCTCGTAGGCGCCCGAGTAGTTGCCCGAGGGGATCCGGAGGACGACGGTGCCCTCCGTCCACGTCCGGTTCTCCTCGCCGCGGACCCGGGTGCTCGTCGAGCCGACGTAGCCGCCGCGGTCGCGCGCCAGCGCCGTGAGGTTCTCGCTGGCGGCGTCGTAGTCGTCGACCCGGAGGCTCACCGTCGCCTCGTAGATGATCTGTCTGTTCTCGACCTGTGCGGCGATGCCGCCGTCGCCGGAGCCGGCGTCGGAGCCGGCGTCCTCGGCCGCGGCCGCCTCCTCGGCCGGGGCGCCGGTGGCGACGTCCCCGCCGCCGCGTTGGGCGGCCGAGTCGCCGCCGCCGCCCGCGCCCGAACAGCCCGCGAGGACGAGGAGGAGGGCACAGCACACCGCCACGAGTGGACCACGTCGCATGGGCGTCGCTTCCGCACGGGGGTGCCTAACTGTTGGGTAGCGTGAAAGAGCCGTTTGACCCTTCCGTGGGCGACCCCTACGACGGGTATGAAGCGACGGCTGCTGGAGATGCGCTGGCTCGACGCGCTGTTCGCCCACTGGCGGGTCGACCCCGCGACCGTCGAGGCGCGCCTCCCCGACGCGCTGTCGGCGGCGACGTACGAGGGCGACGCCTACCTCGGGGTCGTCCAGTTCGAGATGACGGACATCCGCCCGCGGGGGTTCCCGGTCGGCCTGTCGTTCCCGGAGTTGAACCTCCGGACGTACGTCACCGACGGCGACACGAAGGGGGTGTACTTCTTCAACCTCGACGCCGCGGACCCCGTCGGCGTCGGCGTCGCCCGCGGGCTGTTCCGGCTCCCGTACTACCGGGCGTCGATGGACGTGACCCGCGACGGCGACCGCGTCACCGTCACCAGCCACCGCACCCACCGCGGCGCGCCCGAGGCACACTTCGACGCCACCTACTGGCCCGTCGGCGACACGGCGACGCCCGAGCCGGGGAGTCTGGAGGCGTTCCTCGTCGAGAACTACCGCTTCTACACCGAGGGGCGCGACCGGGTCTACTACGGCGACATCGCCCACGAGCCGTGGCCGCTCGCGCCCGCTGAGGCGGAGATCCGGACGAACACGCTGTTCGAGGCGAACGGCTTCGCCGAGCCCGCGGGCGAGCCGCTCCTGCACTACGCCCCCGCGAGCGACGTGGTCGCCGACCGGATCCGGCGGCTCGACACCGACGGGGCGACCCGCGCGGGCGACGGCGCGGTCGACATCCCCGTCGTCGACGCGGACTGACCGGCCGACCCGCGGGCGACCGGCACAAGACACTTCACCGGATCCGCCGGTGCTCCGAACGATGCGTCCCCGCGCTCCCCTCCCGGCGTGTTGCATCGCCCTCCTCCTCGTCGCGAGCGGCTGTCTCGGCGCCCCGGGGGCGCCGTCGGCGCCGGCCGACGGGTCGCCCGCGGCCGCGACGGCCCTCCCCGGCGACCCGGTCGCGTGGCCCGACGGGCCGAAGGAGCGACCCGCCCTCCCGGCGACCCTGAACGAGTCCGCCGTCGGCTCGTACGCGCTCACCCACGAGTACCGGTACGTGTACAACAGCCTCTGGTTCGACCCCTCGACGGAGGTGACGCTGGAGTGCGACCTCGACGGCGTCGCCCGCGAGCGCGGCGCGTGGCGCGCGACCGTCACCTGCACGGGCTACTCGAACAGCGACGGCCACACCGACAACGGCACGATCACCGCCACGCCGGCCCCGCACGCCGACTACTTCACCCAGACGTGGGTGTACTGGGTCGGCGACGGCGAGGACGGCGACACGGTCGTCCACCGGACCCGGCCCGAGGAGTGAGCGACCGGGGGGGCGGCCCGCGGGCTCACGCCGGCAGCTCGTGGAGGAACGTCTGGAACTCCACGGTGCGGCCGTCGGGGTCGTCCGCGAAGAACTGGTAGATGTCGTACCGCTCGTTGACGTGCGGCGCCTCGCGCGCGGCGTCGCCGACGCGCTCGTGCAGCCGGTCGACGCCCGCGCGGTCCGGGTACACGAACGTGAGGATGCCCTCGGTCTCGGTGTCGCCGGCGTCGGCGTCGCAGAAGCCGAACCGGAAGTCCCCGTGCGCGAGGATCGTACAGCCGGGCTGTTCGAGCCACACGTCGGCGCCGACGACGTCGGTGTACCAGTCGACGACGCGCTCGCGGGCCGCGGTGCGGACGAAGACGAGACCGCCGGGGTGGGACATACGCCGTCGAACGGTCGACGGCGACGAATAGGCGTCGGTCGGGGGCGTGTCGGTGCCCGTCAGCGGGCGTCCTCGATCACCGCGCGGAACGCCTCGGCGCGCTCGGTGATCGCGGCGAAGTCGCCCGCCTCGACGAGGTCGCGGTCGACGAGCGCGGAGCCGGCACCCACGCACGCCGCCCCCGCCTCGATGTAGTCGGCCGCGTTGTCCGGGGAGACGCCGCCGGTGGGCATGATCTCCAGCTGGCCGAGCGGCCCCTTCAGCGCCGCGACGTGCGACGGGCCGACCGTCTTCGCGGGGAACACCTTCACCATGTCCGCGCCGGCCTCGTACGCCTCGACGGCCTCCGTCGGCGTCATCACGCCCGGCGCACACAGCACGCCGTAGCGGTTGCACGTCTCGACGACGCCCGCGTCGAACGACGGCGAGACGACGAACTCCGCGCCGGCGGCGATGGCCGCGCGGGCCGTTTCGCTGTCGAGGACGGTGCCGGCGCCGACGAGCGCGTCGTCGCCGAGCGCGTCGCTCAGGGTGTCGATCATGTCGGTCGCGCCGGCGGTGTCGGCGGTGACCTCCAGCGCCGTCACGCCGCCGGCGACGAGCGCCTCGGCGGTGTCGACGACCGTCTCCGGCTCCGCGCCGCGCATGACCGCGACGACGCCGGACTCGCGCATCGCGGCGACCGCGTCGGTAGTACTCATACGCGAGTACCTCCTCACGCCGGGACTAAAACCGATCGGTGGCGCCCGTGGGGTCGTGCGTGGCCGACGCCCTACCGCGACCGCCATATGCTATCGCGTCACTTCCCTCGGGTGATGGAGGCCCAGGCGGGGGCGGGCGCCCCCGATTACGAGGAGCTGTACAGACGCGTCGCCCCGTCGGTCGTGTCGGTGTACGCCGACGGCGGCGGCGCGGCCCGCGGCGCCGGCTCGGGGTTCGTCTACGACGACGCCCACGTCGTCACGAACGACCACGTCGTCGGCGACCGCCGGACCGTGAGCGTCCGCTTCGCCGACGGCTCGTGGCTGGAGGGGCGGTCGTCGGCACCGACGCCGACACCGACCTCGCGGTCGTCCGCGTCGAGGGGATGGACGCCGAGCCGCTCCCGGTCGCGAGCGACGTGCCGGAGCCGGGGCGGCCGGTCGCCGCGCTCGGCAACCCGATGGGGCTCGACGGCTCCATCACCGCGGGGATCGTCTCCGGCGTGAACCGCTCGATGGCGATGCGGGGCGGCTTCTCCGTCCCCGACGTCGTCCAGACGGACGCCGCGATCAACCCCGGCAACAGCGGCGGCCCGCTCGTGACCGCGACCGACGACGGCGGCTACGAGGTCGTCGGCGTCAACCGCGCGAAGGGCGGCGACAACATCGGGTTCGCCGTCTCCGCGCGCCTGTTGGCCCGTGTCGTCCCCAGCCTCGTCGCCGACGGCGTCCACCGCCACCCGTACCTCCGGGTGCGGACGATGGACGTGACCCCGGCGCTCGCGGAGGCGAACGGCCTGTTGGAGACCGACGGCGTGCTCGTCGTCGACGTCGGGGAGGACGGCCCGGCCGCCAGCGACGACGGCCTGCGGGGCTGCTCGCGGACTGCGGTCGTCGGCGACCGCGAACTCCCGGTCGGCGGCGACGTGATCGTCGCGGCCGACGGCGAGCCCGTGCGCACCCACGAGGAGTTGGTCCGCCACCTCATCCTCACCGGCGCCCCCGGCGAGACGGTCGCGCTGTCGGTGTACCGCGAGGCGGAGACGACGCGACGCGTCGTCGAGGTGGAGTTGGCCGAGCGCCCCGCGACCGCGGGGACCGTGCCGGTTCGATAGGCGTCGGGTCGAGGACCGTGCCGGAACCGCGTCGACCGTTCGGGAGCGGTCAGCCCGCGACCGTGTGGTCGCGCCGACTCCGTTCGTGGACGTGTCCCGCCAGCGCGGCGACGGGGACGACGAGCCACGCCGACGCGAGTACGGCCGTGACGGCGACGAGGGCGCCGAAGCCGAAGGCGTCGAGGACGCCGCCGGCGACGAGGTCACCGGTCGTTCCGAGCGTGCGCCCGGTCTCAGCGACGGTGAACACGGCCGCGAACGCCGCCCCGGCGAGGAGGTACGCGAGCGTCGCGGCGACGACGCCGGCGACCGCGCCGAACTGCGGGACGCTCGCCGGGAGCCACCGCCACGTCGCCGCACCCGCGAGAAACGCCGTCGGGAGGACCGCCGGGAGCGCGAGCAGCGTCGCGGCCGCGAGGAACCCGGAGTCGAAGCCGAGGCGGGTCGCGCCGACGGTGGCGGCGACGAACAGGACGGAGGCGCCGAGCGCGGCGAGCGTAGCGGCGTAGCCGGCGCCGACCTCGCGTCGATCGGCGCCCGGGAGCCGGTCCGGTCCGTATCGTCGGTACGACCGAACGAACGGAGCGAGCGAGCGGATTCCCACGACGGCATTTCGTTCAGCAGAATGATAGTTCTTGTGACGACGTGGCGCTCCGGGTCGGTCACTCCCCGCGCGGCACCGCGACCGCGCCGACGCCGAACGCGACGAGCGCCAGCGCCGCGAGGATCGCGAGGTTCCCCGTCGCACCGAGCCCCCCCAGCCCGTCGGCGGTCGGCGCCTCGAAGGTGAGCGCGCGCACCCCCCGCGAGAAGTACGTGAGCGGCGAGAGGTTCACCACGGGGAGGAACCAGTCGGGGAGCAGCTCGGGGGAGACGAACGTGTCCGAGAGGAACAGCAGCGGCAGCGCCACCGAGTTCGAGGCGGCGATGACGCCGTCCTGCGTGTCCGACACGCGCCCGAGCACGGCGCCGACGCCGCAGAACAGCACGACGCCCACGACGACGAACGGGACGAGCAAGAGCAGGTCCGCCGAGAGCGGGATGCTCGCGCCGGTGACGAGCGTGACGAGCGCGAACACGAGCAGCGAGGCGACGCCGATGACGCCGACGTTGACGAGCGTGTGCGCCAGCAGCCACTCCCCGCGCGTCAGCGGCGTCGTCGCCAGCTTCTCGAAGCGGTGGCCGTCGCGGTGGCGCGCGATCTCCGAGCCGACGCGCGACAGCGGCGTGAACAGCACCACCGTCGCGAGGTAGCCCGGCAGGTAGTACGCGTCGGGCTGGGCGAACAGCCCGCCGCCGCCCGGCTGGGTGCGCACGAGGACGCCGAAGATGAGCACCAGCAGCAGCGGGAAGAAGAAGGTGAAGAACACCGCCGTCCGCCGGCGGAGGAACGAGCGCGTCGCCGCGACCGTCTCCGACCGCACCCGCCCGACGCGACTCATCGGTCCGCCTCCGTCGCCGCGGCGGCCGCGTCGGCCCCGTCGCCCGTCGCCCTCCCTCGCGCTGTCGGTGGGGCCGTCACCGCTCGCGCCCTCGACGGCGCTCGCGCCGGGCGTGAACGCCCCCTCGAACGTCTCGCCGGTCAGCCGGAGGTACACGTCCTCGAGCGTCGGCTCGGTCCACGTGAGCGACTCGTACGTCACGCCGGCGTTGGCCAGCGCGGTCACGGCGCCCGCGAGGTCGGTCGGCGCCACGTCGCCGACGACCAGCTCGTCGGCGCCGACCTCGACCGCGAACCCCGCCTCGCGCAGGGGGTCGACGCCCGCGTCGGCGTCGGGGCCCGCGACGACCAGCCGCGCGGGCCCGCCGTGGTCGGCGACGAGTTCGGCGGGCGTGCCGACCGCGACGAGGTCGCCGTCGCGCAGGAGCCCGACGCGGTCGGCGAGCCGCTCGACCTCCTCCATCGAGTGGCTGGTGAGGAACACGGTGACGCCGCCGTCGGCGAGCGACTCCAGCAGGTCCCACAGCGCCCGGCGCCCCGCGGGGTCGATGCCGGTGGTCGGCTCGTCGAGGAACAGCACGTCGGGGTCGTTGACGAGCGCGGTGGCGACGCACGCGCGCCGCTTCTGCCCGCCCGAGAGGTGCTCGTACCACGTGTCGGCGTCGTCCGTCAGGCCGACGTCGGCGAGCACGTCGGCGACCGGGCGCGACTCGTCGTACAGGCCGCCGTAGTAGGCGACGAGTTCCCGCGCGGTGAGGCGCTCGGGCGGGCCGAACTCCTGGGGCAGCAGTCCCACCCGGGAGCGGTCGGACTCGCGGGCGGGCGTCCCGAACAGTTCGAGGGTGCCCTCGGCGTCGGCGGTGCCGGTGAGCGCGCGCACGAGCGTCGTCTTCCCGGCGCCGTTGGGACCGATGAGGCCGAACACCTCCCCCTCGCGGACGTCGAGCGAGACGCCGTCGAGCGCGACCGTCCCGTCGTACGCCTTCCGGGCGTCGACCGCGCGGACGGCGGTCGCATCGTTCATGCCCGTCGCTGCGGGCGTCGCGGACAAGAGGGTGCCGAAGGCGGGGCGTCGCCCGGCGCGAGCGGCCCGAGCGGCCCGAGCGGTCGCCCCCGCGACGCTACCGGCGCGAGCGGAGCCGCGACAGCAGCGCGCCCACAGCGCCCGGTTCGTCCGGCCGGCCGAACGCCAGCGGGTCGGGCCGCGCGTCCTCGCCGCCGCGGACGACCAGCGCCACCCCGAGCGCGAGCCGGACGGCGACGAACGTGACCACGCCCACGACGACGGGGAGCTCCGCCAGCCCCCAGTCGGCGGCCACTTCGGGGACGTACGGCAGCGCGGGCACCGAGACGGACGCCGACAGCGCCATCCCCGCCCCCACGATCCGTCCCGACAGTCCCGACACGATTCCCCCCATGTGGATACCACCCATAGGCCGTTCGGGTGTGAAAAAGATTTTGTCAACCGATCGCGGAAGAAGGCCGATATCGCACGACAGCGGCGCCGAACGCGCAGTTCGCGCTCGGCGGTCTCGACGCCGTCGGGCGGTCAGTTCGCGCGGCGACGGAGCGACAGCGTCGCCCCGGCGACCGCCACGACGGCCGCGAGGACGCCGAAGCCGGGGACCGGCGTCGACGACTCGGTCGGCGCGTCCGAGTCGGCCACGGTCGACCCGGCGGCGCCCGGGCCCGGCGTCCCCGACTCGGAGCGGGACCCCGTCGCCGTCGGCGAGTCGGTCGGCTCGTACTCGACGGTCGTGCTCGCGTTCGGGTACGGCACGTCGGCCGCGTCGAGGCGCCCGTCCCGGTCCACGTCCCGGTACACGGTGACCGTGAGCGTGCCGGGGTCGGCGGCGGCGAGGCTCACGAGGCCGCCCGTGTACCCCGTGTCCGGGGCGCGTGGCTGGACGCCGACCACGTCGCCGTCAGCCTCGGCGACGACGACGAGGCTCCGGTGGGAGACGGTCGCGTCGAAGGCGACCTGTCGCTCGCCCTCCCCGCGGACGCTCGCCGAGAGGGTCGCCGCCGGGTCGCGCACGACCGCGCGTCGCTCGACGCCGCCCGTCCGGTCGGGGAGCCGCACCGCGACGGTCAGCCGTGTGCCGTCGGTCGCGTTCGCGGTGCCGAGGCTCGCCTCGAACGTCCCGTTGGCACCGACGGTCACCCGCCGGGTCGTCGTCGTGCCGTCCGCACGCGCCGCCTCGACGACCAGCGTCGACCCGGGGGCGAGCGTCGTCCGGCCGCGAACCGGCTGCCCGGGGGCGAGCGCGACGCGCTCGTCGCGGGGCCAGTCGGGGAGCCCCGCGTCCGGTTCGACGACGACGAACGACGTCTCCGCGGACGCCGGGTCCGCGCCGGCCGCCCGGTCGTGGGCGGCCGCCCAGTCGAAGCGGCCGCTCGCGTTCAGGGTGAGGTTCGCCGCGAACCGGTCGCCGCCGTAGAGCTCCGCCGGCGCGCCGTCGGCGGCGGGGTAGCCGCGGTCGGTGGCGCCGTGGACGACCCGGAGAGCTCGTGTGTCGGCGACGAGGTAGAACGAGTCGTTGGCCGGGTCGGCGTACAGCGACACCGCGTCGGGGTCGAGGAGGTCGACCGCCTTCACTCGACGCGAGGGGGTCGGGTTCGACTGGACGACGCGCAGCGCGCCGCCGGTCCGGTTCAGGTACGCCGCGAGCGCCGTCACCGAGGCGGCCGACTCGTTCGTGTCGACGGCCCACGCCAGCCGCTTCGCGTCGACCGCGAGCACCAGCGTCCCCGGGTGGAGCACCGTCGAGTCGCCGTCCTCGACGTCGTAGCCGCCGAGTCCGTCGACGCCGCCGGCGGTGACGACGGTGCCGTTCTCGAACCCGCGTCGGAGGTCGCCGGCGCCGGCGACCGTCGCGTTCGCCGCGGCGTAGCCGACGGTCAGGTTCCCGATCCGGGGGTCGCCGACGACGAGCGCGAGCCGGTCGACGACCGACCCCCCGCGCGACAGCGTCAGCGTGTACGTTCCCGTGCGGAACGAGCCGTCGGCGTGGTCGACGCCGAACGCGAGGCGGCCGGCGGTGCGGTAGGCGGCCGCGCCGTCGGCGGACGTGTTCACCACGAGCGTGCCGTGGCCCGACGCGCCGGCCTCGCCGCCGAGGTCGACCGAGGCGTTCACGCCGGGGCCCTCGACGCGGACGGTCGTCTCCCACGCCTTGCACGCGAGCACCGCGATCCGGGCGGTGTCGCCGGCGTCGACGTGGGCGGGACGGTCGGCTGCCGGGTCCTCGAACTCGGGGAGACAGTGGGTCGCGCTCGGTCGGTCCGGGGCCGCGAGCGGAGCGGCGAGCGCGGGCGCCGCGACGGCCGACGTCACGAGCAGGAGCGCCACGCTCGCCGCGAGGGGACGCGCGCTGGAGGGCATCGCCGGCACGTCCCGCCCGGGAGTCGTATTCCTTGTGGTCCCCCGACAGGACACCAACATACTTGTCGGCCGTCGGGGAGGGTCGGGTATGGGCGACGACCCGGAACCGGCGGTCGACCCCGACACGCAACGGACGGCGGTGCGCGACGGCTACGACGGGCTGGCGGGGACGTACGACCGCGAGCGCGACGACGCGGAGGCGCCGCTGGTGGAGTCGTTCCTCGGGACGCTCGACGCGGGGGCGCGGGTCCTCGACGCCGGCTGCGGGCAGGGCACTCCCGTGTTGAACCGCCTCCCGGATGGGGTCGACGCGGTCGGCGTGGACCTCTCGGCGTCGATGCTGGGGCTCGCGCGCGAGCGCACCGCCGCGCCGCTCGTGCGGGGCGACCTGACGCGGCTCCCCGTCGCGACGGACGCCGTCGACGCCGTGACCGCGCTCCACTCGGTCATCCACGTGCCGCTCTCGGAGCACGCGGCGGTGTACCGGGAGTTCGCGCGCGTCCTCCGGCCGGGCGGACGGCTCTACGTGACCTGTGCGACCGGCGAGGAGGGGTGGGCGGGCGCGAACGACGACTGGCTCGGCTCCGGCGAACTGATGGCGTGGTCGTTCCCGGGCCGCGAGCGGACGCGGGAGCTGCTGACCGAGGCCGGGTTCGCCGTCACCGCGACACGACGGCTCGGCGACGGCGTCGCCGACGACGACGGCGGCGAGTGGCTCCACCTGTTCGCGTCGCTGTCGGCCGAGTGAGCGTCCCGTTCCGGTCAGGTCACGCGGAGACGGCGGCGCGGACCTCCACGAGCAGCTCCCGGACCGGCTCGCGGAGTTCGTCGCCCCGGTACCGGGCCGCGCGCGTCGCCGGGTCGTACTCGACGATGCCCGCACGGGCGAGCTTCGGCAACGCGACGTGGTGGAGCCGCCGTGCGGTCCCGCCCGACCCGTCGGACGGGAGCGCGGCCGCGAGGTCCTCGACGGTCGCGACGTCGTCGCCCGAGCGCTCGAAGTAGCGGACGACCCCACGGCGGGTTCCGTCCGCGAGCGCCGAGAGCAGTTCGTCGAAGCTGTGCTTCCTCCCCGGCACCGTCGACCCGTCTCACCCCGGACATGAACGGACGTACCCGTCCCGAATGGTTCCGGTTGGTGCCGGAGTTCTCCGGGAGTTTATCTCCTTCCACCGCCTCCGGGCCGGCATCCCGGGGGGGAGCAATGATACTCGCACACTACACCATCGACCACCCGTTCCTGCGGCGGACCCTCCGCACGGTGGCGGGAGCGCACCTGAAGTGGGAGGACTCCTACACCGACCAGGCGGGCCACATGCGGCTGACGGGGTGGCTCGACGCCGACGACCTCGAGGAGTTGGACGCGGCCATCGCGGCGGACCCGACCGTCGGCGACCGCCTCGCGTTGACCGAGTCGAACGACCGCGTGCTGTACCGCCTCGACTTCGCGGACGCGTACAAGGCCGTCAGCGTCCGCTCGATCATCGGCGAGGTGGGCGGCGTCAACGACGTGATCACGGCCGACGCCGACGGCTGGCACCTCAAGACGGCGTTCCCCAGCCGCGAGGCGATCGAACACGTGTACGGCTTCTGTTGTCGCAACGACATCCCGTTCACCCTCGAGCGCATCTACGAGCAGTCGGACCTGTTCGGTTCCGGGAACGGCGGACTCACCGACCGGCAACACGAGACGCTCGTCGCCGCCGTAGAGTCGGGCTACCTCGACATCCCGCGGCGGGCGTCGTTGGCCGACCTGGCCGACACGCTCGGGATCTCGGAGAGCGCCGCCTCCGAGCGGTTCCGCCGAGGGGTGAAACGGCTGGTCACCGCGACCCTCGTGGAGTGAGGCGACGCGCCGGGCCACGGCCGCGGGGGACGGCCGCTACCGGAGCAGGTCGAACCCCGGCCGCCACCACAGCAGCGCGACGGTCACGCAGAACACGAGCGTCGAGGGGCCGTAGCCGATGCCGCCGACGGCCGCGACGACGAACCCCCCGCCGCCGACGACCGCGGTCGCCGCGCCGACGAGGATCGGCAGCGAGCAGGAGACACAGGAGAACAGCCCGAGCAGCCCGGCGACCCCCGCGCTCGTCGCGTCGACGACCGTCCCGTACAGCAGGTACGCCAGCGCCGCGTAGCCGAGCAGCTTCGCGGGCATGAGGACCGCCGCGGCGACGCCCGCGTTCACGACGACCGCCGGCCCCCACCCCGGCGGGAGCATCGCCACCGTCACCCCCGGCACCGTGCCGGGCGGCGCGACGCCGACCACCCCCGAACACCGAAAGCAGGAGCGCGTAGCCGCCGGCGACCGCCGCGGCCCGGCGCCGCGTCTGGGCGTCAGCGGCGGGCGGGCGATAGCGCGCGAACACGACGAGCGCGAGGTTCACCCACGTCAGACCGTACAGCGTGAACAGCGGCGACGAGAGCCGCGCGTTCGTCAGCGCGAAGTACGCGAGGACGGCGAGGAGTTCGAGGTTGACGACGAGCGCCGCGACCTGTAGCTCGCGGGCGGAGACGTCGAACCGGCCGACGGAGAACGTGCGAACGCTCATCTCAGACGGCGAGGGCGTCGACGACGACGGCCAGCAGGACGACGCCGAGGTAGGCGTTCGACGCGTGGAACGCGCGGAACGCCGCCGACTCGTCGCGCTCGTAGTGGAGGCGGACGATCGCCCACAGGAACACCGAGCCGACGACGACGCCGGCGAAGGCGTACAGCCAGTCGAGGCGGCCGAGGCCGACCATCGCGGCGCCGACGGCGAGGGTGGCGCCGAAGTACCAGACGATGTGGCGGCGGGTCGTCGTCTCGCCGCGCACCACGGGCATCATCGGGAAGCCGCCGCGCTCGTAGTCGTCCTTGTACGCCAGCGCGAGGTTGTAGAAGTGCGCGGGCGTCCACAGGAAGATGAGCGTCGCCAGCGCGACCCCGCCCAGTCCGACCTCGCCCGTCACCGCCGCCCAGCCGATGAGCGCCGGGAGGGCGCCCGCGGCGCCGCCGATGACGGTGTTCTGGACCGTGTTGGGCTTCAGGACGAGCGTGTAGATCACCGAGTAGAACACGATCGCCACGAGGCCGAGCACGGCCGCGAGGAGGTTCACCCACGCGAACAGCCCGACCGAGACCACGGTGAGCAGCAGGCCGAAGGCGACGGCGTTGCGGACGGAGACCAGATCGACCGCCAGCGGGCGGTCGCTCGTGCGCTGCATCCGGCGGTCGACGTCGCGCTCGAGGACGTGGTTGAACGTCCCCGAGGCGCCGATGGAGAGCGCGCCGCCCGTCAGCGTCGCCGCGACGACCGGGACCGAGAGGCCGGTGCCGCCGGCAAGCGCCATCGAGGCGCTGGCGACGAGGCACAGCAGCCACATCAGCCGGGGCTTCATCAGCCGGAAGTACGCCCCGGCGGTCATGCGGGCGCGCCGGAGCGGGTCGTCGCCCCACGCCGGGACCGCCGGCCGGGGGCCGTCGTCGAGGGGCTCGGCCGCCGGCTCCGGCGCCGACGTCGCCGACCGGTCCTCGTCCGGGTCGCCCGTCCGAGCCTCGAGCTCCCACGCGAGCGCCGCGAGGAGCCCGCCGAACACGACGAGCCCGCCCGCGAGGTGGAGCGCCGACAGCGTCACCGGGACGCCGGCGACGGTCGCGAGCGTGGCCGCGTCGGCGACGGCGACGTACGCGCCGAGCACGGACTCGACGGGGTACAGGAGGAACGCGACGGCCAGCGCCGCCCGGACGCGGCGGTCCGGGCGGGCCCGCCACGCGGCGACCCCCGTCGCGAGCACGAGGAGCCCGACGAGGAACGCGACCGCGCGGTGGCCGAGGGCCACCCAGCCCGCGGCGTCGCTCGGGAGCGCGAACCCGTCGCCGCAGGCGGGCCACGCGGCACACGAGGCGGCGGCGTCCGTGACCGCCGTGGTGGCGCCGACCACGAGCAGCAGGTACACCCCCATCGCGGACGCCGCGAGGAGCGCGGGGAACCGCTTCGATGTCACTACCACGGATTGCGTCCGGCGGCATATCAACCCCGCGCTTTCCCCGCTCGCGACCGCCCCGTACGACCCCGCCATCCGGTGTTTCGGGCGACAACAGTAGGTATTTACGTGGCCGACGCCGACGCGGATGTAATGACGCGCACGCGATTCGGGAGCCTGTTGCTCGGGCTCGTCGGGCTGGCGCTGTTGGCGACGCCGGTCGCGGCGCAGCCGTCGACGACCGCCGGGCTCATCAACGACCTGAACAGCCGGCTACTGTACGTCGCGATCCCGATCACCATCCTCGTCGAGGTCATTCTCATCTACACGGTCCTGAAGTTCAAGGACAGCGACGAGCCGTCGCCGACGCGGGAGAACCGCCGCCTCGAGATCACCTGGACGATCGCGACGGCCATCGTCCTCCTGTTCGTCGGCGCCGCCTCCTACGGCGTGCTCGCGAACCCGGACGTGACGTACACCGGCGGCGTCGACGAGATCGAACCCGCCGAGGGCGACGTCCACGTCGAGACGGTCGCCTACCAGTGGAACTGGCGGATGAACTACCAGAGCTCGAACATCACCGAGCTGACCGCCGGCGACCTCGACACGGAGGCCATCCCGCGGGCCGAAGGGTTGGAGGGGCCGGTGATCGTCGTGCCCGCCGGGCAGGACCTCTACTTCACCACCGCCTCCGACGACGTGCTCCACGGGTTCGCGGTGCCGGAACTCGGCCTGAAGCAGGACGCGATCCCCGGCCAGAAGAACACGATCAAGACGGTCGCCAACGAGCCGGGCGTCTACCAGGGCTACTGTACGGAGTACTGTGGTGTCGCCCACTCGAACATGTACTTCAGCGTCGTCGTCGTCGACCAGGACACCTACGACGGCTTCGTCGAGCGCCAGACGAGTCAGGGCGGCTCCGGAAACGCCTCGGCGTCGCTGGCGGCCCCGTCGCCGGCCGGTCTCGGCGCGTAACAGGGCGCGTCCGCTCCCGTTCCCGTTCTCCGCGCGCGCCGCACCCGCCGGCGGCGCCAGCGCCCCGGCGGCCTTTTGAAGTCGCTTCGTCCCGAACGCCGAGCGTGCGCGACGAGGCCGAGATCAGAGAGCAGTACGAGTTCCTCGCGGAGCAACTGGAGTCCGAGGAGATGCGCCACGAGAGCATCCGCCAACTGTTCACCCACTACAAACGGGCCCTCGGGTGGGTGTTGGAGGAGGAGCATATATAAGCGGACCCTGACTGCCCGGTAGTTTTATCCCATCACCGGGGCTACACGCAAGTGACGCTTCGTCTGGAGGGCCGAAGCGTCAGCGGGGACCGATTCGGGCGGCGCGCCGCGGGTGTTTCCGCGGCGCGCCCCCGTTCGTTCTCGGACCCGGACGACAGACCGACGAGCCGCGGCCGTCGCCGGCGGGAGCCGATCACTCGATACTGAGCCCGCCGTCCGCGCCGCCCGCGGGGTCGTCGACGTCGTCCCACTCCAGTTCGAACTCGACGCTCAACTCGTCGGGACCCGAGCCGGTCTCGCGCTCGGCTTTCACCTCGAACGTCGCCGTCGCGGGCACCTGCATCGTGAGCGAGTCGCCGGCCCCGGTGAGCGTCAACGCGCCGTCGTCGTCGAGCTTGTCGGCGACCGCGCGGAGGTGGGCGGCGATCTCGTGGCGGTCCTGGCGCAGTTCCGACTTGAACAGCACTTCCTCGGGCATACCGGTCACGACGCCGCCGACGGGTAAAAACCGGTCGGGGGTTACACGGAACTGACACGACAACGGACCTGTGTGATCCAGAAGAGATGCTTCCGAAGCGTCTCACGGCGTCCGCGCCCGATATTCGAGGGGTAGAGCCGTACCGAGGCGGCAAGCTTATTGGGATCCGACAGTAATCTCTCGACGGATAGTACCGATGTACGACCTGACCGGATTCCAGCGCGATCTCCTCTACGTGATCGCCGGGCAAGACGAGCCCCACGGGTTGGCGATCAAGGAGGAACTCGAGGACTACTACGAGAAGGAGATCCACCACGGGCGGCTGTACCCCAACCTCGACACGCTCGTGGAGAAGGGGCTCGTAGAGAAGGGGCAGCGCGACCGTCGGACGAACTTCTACACGCTCACGCGGCGCGGCCGCCGGGAGATCGAGGCGCGGCGCAGTTGGGAGTCGCAGTACGTCGACGCCGAGGAGTGACCGGGTCGGGCCGGCCCGGGCGTCACTCCCCGTCCGGGGTGCCGCCGTCGCCGGCGGGGGTGGGACCGGCGTCCGGGGGGTCCGACACGACCTCCTCGGTGAGGTGCGACGGGTCGACGGCGAACGGGCGGATCGGCTCGCCCGCGAGCAGTTCCGGCAGGACGATCCTGGCGAAGTGGACGACGAGCACGAGCAACAGCGGCATCAGGAAGATGCCGTACCAGCCGAACAGGAGGGGGCCGAGGGTGTACGCGAGCATGACCGCGCCGACGTGGAGCGACCGCCCGGAGACGTACGGCCGGAGCACGAGGTCGGGGATGGTGTCGACGATGACGAGCGACGCGACCGCGAACGCGAGCACGAACACCAGCCCGCCGGTCACGTCGTTGGCGACCGCCCGGACCGCCATGAAGATCACCACGGGGACGTACACCAGTTTCATGCCGACGATGGGGATCAGGCTCGCCGCGCCCGCGATCAGGCCCACGAGCGCGGCCGCCGGGATCGCGCCCCCCTGCGGCGCGAACACGTTGAGCAGCGAGTAGACGATGACGCCGATGGTGCCGGTGACGATGGCGTTGAGGATGTTGCCGAAGAAGATGGACTTGAGGTCGCGGTCGACCGCGAGGCCGTAGGCGTCGATGACGCCCGCCTGGTCGGTGAACTGGACGAAGTAGCGCGCCAGCTTCGTGCCGTCGCGCAGGAGGTAGAACGCGATCGCCAGCATCACGAACAGGTGGATGGCCGCGGTGCCGAGGACCGCGACCGTCCCGACGGCGCCCGACAGCGACCCCATCGCGCCCGAGAGGGTGTCGGCGGTGACGTACTGCTGCCAGTCAAGCGTCGCGAGCTGTGCCGGGTCGGTCACCGCCGGCAGGTCGCCGGGGTCGATGGGGAGCCGGTCGAGGTAGCCGTTCGCGGCGATGTCGAGCTGCTGGACCTGATCGACGACGATGAGGACGGCGTAGCCGACGAGCAGCAGCGCCGGGAGCACCATCGCGAACAGCGCCGTCGCGGCCGCGAGACTCCGCGACGGGAGGCGGCGGCGGAGCCGGTTGTACACGGGCCGGGTCGCGTAGTAGATGAAGACGCCGAAGACGAACGTACCGACGAACGAGTAGACGATGAACGTCACCGCGGCCGCGAGGGCGGCGCCGACGCCCCACCACGCGGTGCGCGACCAGTCGATGTCGGAGAGGGCCATACGCACCCGGGTCCGCCGAACGACAAAAGCGTATCGCGGACCTGACATCCGCTGGAACCGCGGGCGGTCGGCCCGAAGAAATATATACGGCTATACAGTAGTATGTAGCTCTATGCTACCGGTCGCGGTCGCCGGTGTGTCGACCGACCCGCTCGCCGTCCCGGTCGTCAGGCTGGCGTTGGCGGCGGCGCTGGGGCTGTTCCTCGGGCTGGAGCGCGAGTGGTCGGACAAGTCCGCGGGGATCCGGACGTTCTCGCTGACGAGCCTCGTCGGGGCGGTGTTCACGCTCCTGGCGAGCGAGAGCGCCGTGGGACGGGTGCTGTTGGCGGTCGGCGGCGTGCTGGTGGTCGTGCAGGGCACGCTGCTGGCCGCACGCGGGCTCAGCGACGGCGCCGACGGCTCGCTGTCGCTCACGACCTCGGTGTCGCTGCTCGCGGCGTACGGCGTGGGGGCGCTCGTCGCGAGCGGCTTCGTCGTCGAGGGCGTGACGGTGGCGGTGTTGTCGGCGGCGCTGTTGGTGTTGAAGCGGGAACTGCACTCGTTCGCGGGCGACCTCTCGCGGGCGGAGCTCCGGTCGATGACGGAGTTCGCGGTCCTCGCGTTCGTCGTCTACCCCGTGTTGCCCGCGGGCGAGCGGACGGTGTTCGGGGTGCCGCTGGAGCCGCGCGTCGCGTGGCTCATGGTCGTCACGGTCGCCGGCATCGGGATGGTGAACTACGCGCTGGTGCGGACGTACGGGGGCCGCGGCATCGCCGTGACGGGCTTTCTCGGCGGACTGGCCTCCTCGACGGCCGTCGTCGGGACGATGCTCGACCACGCGACCGACCGGGTTGAGTCGGTGTCGTACGCCGTCGCGGGGGTGTTGCTCGCCGACGCCGCGATGGCGGTGCGCAACCTCGCCATCGCGCTGGCGTTCACCGTCACCGGCGACGGCCCGCCGCTGGTGGGGGTCGTGGCGCCGCTGGGCGCGCTGACGCTCGGCGCCGTCGGCGTCGCCGCGGCGACCGCCGACTGGCGAACCCGGGTGGATCTGGCCATCGAGTCGCCGTTCTCGCTCCGCAACGCGCTGGCGTTCGGCGCGGCGTTCCTCGTCATCCTCGCGGTCAGCGGCGTCGCACAGGCCCGCTTCGGCGCGACGGGGCTGTACGTCTCGGCGGCCCTCTCGGGGCTGGTCTCCTCGGCGGGCGCGACGACCTCGGCGGTGCTGTTGTACCGCGGCGGCACCGTCGGCGCCGACGTGGCGACCGTCGCGGTGTTGCTGGCGACCGTCTCCAGCGTCGCCGTCAAGGCGGCGCTGGCGGTCGCCGGTCCGCGGGCGTTCGTGCGACGGGTCGCCGCGTACAGCCTCGCGCTGATCGCGGCGGCCGGCACGGCCGTCGCCGCGGCGACGCTCGTGTGAACGCACGACGGATCCCGGCCTCGGTCGAACGAGATGTCACTCGTCGCGCGGAAGTTGGATCCGGTCCCAAATTCGACCGCGACCTTTTTCATTCGCCCATCGTCACTCTCTGGCATGGATCGACACACCGCGGACGTCCGGGTGACGGAGATGCCCGGGGAGCGGGCCCGCGAGTGGGCGGCGTACCACCGCGAGGTCGCCGCGACGACGACGTACGTGTACGACTTCGTGTGGGACATCACCGCCGACGCCGAGGGGCCGTTCTGCACCGACGTCGACGGCAACGTCCTGCTCGACTTCACCTCCCACGTCGCCGCGGCGCCGCTCGGCTACAACAACCCCAAGATCGTGGAGCCGATGGCGGAGTTCGACATGGTCGACCCGACGAAGATCGCGGGGCAGGACTTCTACGTCTCCGACGGCGCCGACCCCGGCGAGTCGAGCCTGCCGGGGCCCGCCGACCTGATGCACGAACTGACCGAGCGGACGAGCCACTACGGGCTGGACACCGTGTTCCTGTCGAACTCCGGCGCGGAGGCCGTCGAGAACGCCATCAAGATCTGCTACGACCGCTCGGAGGGCGGGAAGTACGGCGTCACCTTCGACGGCGCGTTCCACGGCCGCACGCTCGGCGCGCTGTCGCTCAACCGCTCGAAGTCGGTGTACCGCAAGCGCTACCCCGAGGTCCCCGGCGTCCACGACGTGCCGTACTGCGACGACACCGGCTGTACGCCCGCGACGTGTTCGTGCGGCTTCTTCGTCGACGACGGCGACACGTCGCTGCTGCGGAAGAAGCTCGACCCGAAGACGGGCCACGTGAACCCCGAGGAGACCTCCTACATCGTCATGGAGCCGATCCAGGGGGAGGGCGGCTACCGCTTCCCCTCGGAGTCGTTCATGACCGAGGTGGCCGCCCTCGCCGACGAACACGACATCCCGCTGATCGCCGACGAGATCCAGTCGGGCATGGGACGGACGGGCGAACTGTGGGCCTCCGACCACTACCCCGTCGAGCCGGACGTGATCACCGGCGCGAAGGGGATGCGCGTCGGCGCGACCATCGCGAACGAGGACACCTTCCCGGAGGAGCGCGCCCGCCTCTCGTCGACGTGGGGCGCCGGGGACGTCGTCGCCGCCGCGCAGGGCGTGTTCACGCTGCGCGCCATCGACGAGTACGACCTGCTGGACAACGCCGTCGTCCGCGGCGAGCAGTTCGTGGAGACCGTCCGCGACGCCGCCCTCGACGGCGTCGACGACGTGCGCGGCAAGGGGCTGATGCTCGCCGTCGAGTTCGAGTCGGCCGACCTGCGCGACGCGGTGTTGGAGGCGGCGCTCAAGCGGGGCCTGCTCACGCTCGCGTGCGGGTCGAAGGTGATCCGGTTCCTCCCGCCGCTGGACGTGACCGAACGGGAGATCGACATGGGCGCGCGGCTGTTGATCGCGGCGACGCGCGACGTGAACTGAGACGGTCGCGCCGGCCGACTCGGCCTCCGGTCAGGCCTCGTCCTCCTCGCGTTCGGCCTCCGCCTCGCGCTCCCGCTCCTCGGTGAAGAAGTCGAACTCGGCGTCGTCCGCGCCGTCGAGGTACTCCGTCTCCAGCAGCTGCGACACCGTCCGGCCGAGCGCGTCCAACTCCTCGTCGACGCCGCCGGCCGCGTCGTCGGAGAACGCGTCGGGGGCGTCGTCGGGGACGGTCGGGGCGCGGTAGCCGACGTCGTCGGTCGCGGGGTCCCAGTAGAAGTCGAACCGGTCGAACAGGCCCAGATCGGCGGCCGTCTCGAACTCCGCGGCGGTGAGGTAGGTGTGTTCGGCCCACTCGGCGAAGGCGTCGCGCCACGCCCCCGCGCGCAGCGCCGTCCGGAGCGCCTCGCGCCGGTAGTCGTCCTCGATATCGGGGTCCCGCGTGCCCAGCGACTCGTAGTCGCCCCGGGGCTGGGGCCCGTGCAGGCTCGGCGGGTCGGGCACCTCGACGTCCAGCGCCATACGGGCGGGTCGCTCGGCGCGGACAAGGCGCTTGCCACGATTCCAGCGTGGGGGAACCGGGCGTCCCGCCGCGGCGACGCCTACTGCTGGTAGCGGCGGTCGTCGCTGGGCGTGGGGTACTGCGACTGCCCCGTCATCTCGTCGTACGTCATCCCCGAGAGGTACTCGTCGTAGGTGACGTCGAACGCCTGCCGGAGGTGGAAGTCGAGGTCGCCCGTGTCGAGCGTCCGGCGGAACAGCGCGTGGATCCCCCGACGGACGAGTTCGTCGCGGTCGGTGCCCAGCGCCGCCGCCAGCAGCGCCAACTCGTGTTTCGTCTCGCGGTCGAGGTCGACGCCGATCTCGTCGTCGAGGTCGCCGTACGCGTCGGTCACGGCCGCGTCGAGGTCGTCGAGTCCCATGTCCGGCCGGTGTCGCGGGCGCCGGATACCCGTTACGCTCCGTCGTCGTCGCGGGCGTCGAGCGCGGCCCCGCAGTAGTCGCAGGCCGCGTCGGCGACGGGGACGCGCGACCCGCAGTCCGGGCAGTTCGTCTTCTGTGCCGCCGCGGGTGCGTCGTCCGCGTCGCGGTCGTCGGCGGTGTACGCGACGCCGACCCCGAACGCGGCGACGACGACGCCGGTCGCCAGCCACATCGTCGGCCCGGCGGCGAGGTAGAACGTCAACACCGCGGGGAGGACCGCGACGGCGAGCCCCGCGAGCAGCGAGGCGAGGACCAGATCCTGTCGCATCGTCGCCACGAACCGCCGGGGACGACAAAGCGTTTGTGTCGTCCCGGGGGGCGAACCGTCAGCGCTTTTCGCCCCGCGGCCCGGTCTCCGACGATGACGGACCACCTCCCCGACGACCGCGACGCCGTGCGGGAGGCGCTCGTCGCGTGGTACGAGGCCGACCACCGCGACTTCCCGTGGCGCCGCACCGACGACGCCTACCGGATCCTCGTCTCGGAGGTGATGAGCCAGCAGACGCAACTCTCCCGGGTGGAGGAGGCGTACGCCGACTTCCTCGACACGTGGCCGACGGTGGAGGCGCTCGCGGCGGCCGACCGCGGCGACGTGGTCTCCTTCTGGTCGGGCCACTCGCTCGGCTACAACAACCGCGCGAAGTACCTCCACGAGGCCGCCACGCAGGTCGTCGAGGCGTACGACGGCGCGTTCCCGACGGATCCCGACGAGCTACAGGAGCTGATGGGCGTCGGCCCGTACACCGCGAACGCGGTCGCCTCGTTCGCGTTCGACAACGGCGACGCGGTGGTCGACACGAACGTCAAGCGCGTGCTCCACCGCGCGTTCGGCGTCCCCGACGACGACGCGGCGTTCGCCGCGGCCGCGAGCGACCTCATGCCCGCCGGCGAGTCGCGCGTGTGGAACAACGCGATCATGGAGCTGGGCGGCGTCGCCTGCGGCCAGTCGCCGCGGTGTGACGAGGCGGGCTGTCCGTGGCGGCGCTGGTGTCGCGCCTACGAGACGGGCGACTTCACCGCGCCGGACGTGCCCGAGCAGCCGAGCTTCGAGGGGAGCCGCCGGCAGATGCGCGGGAAGGTCGTGCGCGCGCTCGGCAACCACGACGCGCTCGCGCTCGACGCCTTGGGGCCGCGGATCCGCGTCGACTACAGCCCCGACGGCGACGGCGAGGGGTCTCGCGCGTGGCTCCGCGACCTCGTCGGCGACCTCGCGGACGACGGCCTCGTCGCGGTCGAGGAGCGCGACGGCGAGACGGTCGCCTCGCTGCGCCGGTGAGGCGAGCGCGGGGGCGCCGGCGACGCTACGGCACCCGGATGTACGCGTAGCCGTCGGCCTGCCGCCGGGTCAACTCGCCCATCCCGCTGGAGACGACGTCGACGCCGTACACGAGTTCGTCCGCGGGGATGTCGCGCCCGGCCAGCGAGTTCCCGCACGCGCACACCTCGACCGTCGGCGCGTCGGGTGCGGCCGTCTCCTCGGGCGTCCGCGCGAGCAGGCCGCGCACGTCGTCGGCGACGGGCGAGTCGGCGCGGACGGCGCCGACGCCGTCGCCGTTGAACACGACGACCAGCGCGTCGAGCGCGACCGTGTCGTCGCCCAGGAGGTTCGCCGCGTTGGCGAGCGCGTGCCGCCGGTCGTCGACGTCGCCGGCCGAGCAGTGCAGCGCGGTTCGCATGGGTGGACGCAGGCGCCCGCGACGCGTGAACCCCGCCGTCGATTCCGGCCGGGCGGCGACGCCGGCGACACGCGTGTGCGACCGTCGCGTGTCAGGGGGTGACCCGGACGCCGTCGACCGTAATTCGTTTATTCGCGGTGCCCCGCCGGGGTCGTATGCCCACTTGCCAGAACTGCCAGTCCTTCGTCACCGAACGGTACGTGAAGGTGTTCGAGCCGGAGGGCGTCGCCCAGCCCCGGGCGTGTCCCCACTGCGAGGACATGGTTCGACGCGGGAAGACCGTCCGCGCGAAGAAGAACTGACCGCGGGCGCCTCAGCCGCGGACCACGTTCTCGCCGGCGTCGTACTCGACGAGCCCGAAGTCGGCGAGCAGCGGGAGGTGGACGTGGTGCAACGAGATCGCGGCGTCGCGTCGGGCCGCGTCCGCGGCGGGGTCGGCGTCGGGTTCGCGCGCGACCACGGCCGCCGCCAGCGCCGCGAGGGGGACGGGGGCGTCCGCCCCGACAACACCGACAGCACGTGCCGCCGCCGGGCGGACGCGAGCACCCGGTGACGGTCGCTCTCGTCGAGTCCGGCCAGCGCCGGAGGGACGTCGGTCGGGTCCCCGCGGGTGCGGGGTCGGTCGGTCGAGCCGGGGAGTGTCTCGTCCGCGGGCATGGATCCACGAAGCACGGCCCGGCGCCTAAGGTCGGGGGCGAACTGTGTAGGTATCCTCGCCGCCGTCGGCGACCGGGTGGCGACCGGACGACGACGAGGTCCGGCCGGATGGCTGCACGGTGGGTGGCGCGTTGACTCCGGCGGCGGAACATTCACCACCGCGGGCCACGCGGTTGGGTGCGATGCCCCCCCACGTCACCTCGCGGGCGAACCGCGAGACGCTGGCGGCGTTCCGTCGCCGCGGACACCCGCTGACGACGAGCGAGGTCGCCGAACGGCTCGACGTCGGTCGCCGGGGAGCGTACGGTCGCCTGCGGCGGTTGGCCGACGACGGCCACCTCGAGACGAAGAAGGTCGGCTCCGGCGGCCGCGTCTGGTGGCGGGCCGTCGAGGCCGACGGGACGGCCGACGCCGCCCGGGACGACGGGGACGACGCCGACGGACGGCGCGACCGGACGAGACACCAGCACCGCACGCTCGTCGAGCAGTTCCCGAACGGCGCGCTCGCGCTCGTCGACGAGGACCTGCGGTACACCACGTTCGGCGGCACCGTCGAGGGGGACACCGACGTGACGCCCGCGGACCTCGAGGGCGAGCCGGTCGCGTCGGCGCTGCCGTCGGAGGTCGCGAGCGTCGTGGTCCCGGGGTACGAGCGGGCGCTCGCCGGGGACGCCGCCGTGTTCGAGGCGTCGATCGACGACCGGGTGTACCGCTTCCACTTCTACCCCGTCCGCGACGACGACGGCGAGGTGTTCGAGGCGCTGGGGATGTCTCAGGAGGTGACACAGCGCCGGGCGTACCGGCGGGAGCTCGAGGAGCGGATCGCCCAACAGCAGGCGGTCGCCGCGTTGGGCCAGCGCGCGCTCGACCTCGACGACCCCGAGGCCCTCGACGACCTGTTCGCCGAGGCGACCCGCGTGGTGGCCGACACCCTCGACAACGCCTACTGCAAGGTGCTCGACCTCGACGACGACGGCGAGGAGCTCCTGTTGCGACAGGGCGTGGGGTGGGACGAGGGGATCGTCGGCTCGGCGACGGTGTCGGCGGTCGAGGACGACTCGCAGGCGGCGTACACGCTGGCGACCGAGGAGCCGGTCGTCGTGGAGGACCTGGCGACGGAGACGCGGTTCGGCGGGCCCGCGCTGCTCAGCGACCACGGCGTCCGCAGCGGGATCAGCACGATCGTCGGTCCGCCGGAGTCGCCGTGGGGGATCCTCGGCACCCACGACACCGAGCCGGCGGACCTCGCCGACCACGACGCGGCGTTCGTCCAGTCGGTCGCGAACGTGCTCGCCTCGGCGGTCGTCCGCGCCCGCCACCGGCGCGAGCGCGAGCGACGGCGGAACCAACTCGGCGCGCTCAACAGCCTCAACCGCGTGGTCCGGGAGGTGTCGCGGGCGGTCGTCGACCGGTCCAGTCGCGAGGAGATCGAACGCGTCACCTGCGAACGGCTGGCGGCGGCCGACTCGTACCTGTTCGCGTGGATCGGCGAGGCCGACGCCGCGAGCAAGGAGATCCGCCCGCGCGCGGCGGCCGGCGCCGAGGCGTACGTGGAGGAGGTGACGGTGTCCGTCGACCCGGACGACGAGCGCGGCCGGGGGCCGGCGGGGCGCGCCTACCGAACGGGCACGATCCAGACGACCCAGCACGCGGACGCCGACCCGCGACACGAGCCGTGGGCCGCGCAGGCGGCCGCCCACGGCTACCGGTCGGCGGCGTCGATCCCGATCGTCCACGAGGGGACCGTCTACGGGGTGTTGAACGTCTACTCCGAGCGCGAGCGGGCGTTCGTGGACCGCGAACGGGCCGTCGTCGCCCAACTCGGCGAGGTGGTGGGGCACGCGATCGCCGCCCTCGACCGCAAGCGCGCGCTGTTGAGCGACGAGGTCGTCGAGCTCGAGTTCCTCGTCGAGGACGTGTTCGACTCGTCGGTCGTGACGCCGTCGCCCGACGCGATCCGGTTCGACCACGCCGTCCCGCTCGGCGACGAGGCGTTCGTGGTGTTCGGGACGACGACGGGCGCCGGCGTGGCGACGCTGGAGGAGCTGGTCGAGTCGCTCCCGCTGTACGACCGCCTGACGGTGCGCGCCGACGGCGACCGGCGCCGCTTCGAGCTGACCGTGACGGGGCTGCCGGTGTTGTCGGCGATCGCCGCCCACGGCGGCGCGATCGAGGAGGCGGTCGTCGAGGACGGCGACTACCGCCTCACCGTGGCGATCTCGCCGAGCACGGACGCGCGGGTCGTGATCGACGCGATGCGGGAGACGTACCCGGCCGCGTCGCTGGTGCGGCGCCAGCAGGTGGAGCGCACGGACGACCGCGTGGGCGCGACGGTGGCCGCCCTGACCGAGCGCCAGCGCGCGGCGCTGGCGGCGTCGTACCACGCGGGCTACTTCTCGTGGCCGCGCGACGCGACCGCCCAGGAGGTGGCCGACTCGCTCGACATCGCCGCGCCGACGCTCCACCAGCACCTGCGGAAGGGCCAACGGAAGGTGTTCGCGGCGGTGTTCGGCGACGGCTGACCCCCCGGATCGGCCCCACTTGTGCGCTGTGGCCGTGGCTTTAGCCGGCTCGCGCCCCTACCGCGGGTATGTCCGAGACGGACGGCGACCTGCCGCCGGTCATCGACGTGTACGACATGCTCGACCGCATCGAGCGCGACGCCGACAACGACGAGGAGGTCCCCGCCCACCTCGACGAGATCCGCGACCTGCTCGCGGAGTACGCCCGGCGCGACCGGAGCGGCCGTGCCTCGCTGGTCGACGACATCGACGGCCGGGTGCTCGCGGTGCGCGAGTACCTCGACGGCGACGCGGACCGCTGGGCCGAGGGGGTCGAGAACCGCCTCCGCGTGTACCGCGACTCGCTGCGCGAGGCCAGCGACCGGCTCCACCTCGCGAACGCCCGGCTGGAAGCCGACGGCGAACCGCTCGACGGCGCCGTCGGGAGCACGCCGACGGGACGGTCGCGCTCAGGGGGACGCTCGTCAACCAGGGCGACGCCGGCGACGGCGTCGTCCGACTGGTGTTCTACGACGGGGACGGCACCGCCACGTGGAAGGTGGAGAGCCGGCAGTTCGGCGTCGACGCCGGCGAGCGCCGCGACCTCGACATGCGGGTGTACGTCCCGGCGGACGCCGCCTACTGCGACGTGACCGCGCTCGACGCCGCCGACCCGGAGACGGCGACGCTGTAGCCGCCTACGGCTCGATCACGAGCTTCCCGAGGAAGCTGTCGGTCATCACCGCGCGCTGGGCCTCCGCGGCGCCCGCCAGGTCGTAGCTGTGGGCGACCCGGACCTCGATGTCGTCGCCCCACAGGGTGGCCACGTCCGCGAGCGCGTCCGCGAGGCTCGGCGTGTTGAACATCGACATCAGTTGCACGGAGAGGTCCTTCCCGCGGGCCGCCGCCGAGTTGGGGAACCCGATCGCCGGGTCGTTCTCGCCGATGCCGACGACGCGGGCGCCCTGTGCGGCGACCTCGGCGTCGAAGCCGAGGTACTCGTCGAGCCGGTGGTCGAGGATCACGTCGACGCCGTCGTCGCCGGCGGCCTCGCCGACGGCCTCGGCGAGGTCGTCGCGGTCGTAGTCGAGCACCGCGTCGGCGCCGAGGGCCGCGACCTCGTCGTGGTACCCCTCGGCGGCGGTCGCGACGACGCGGGCGCCGGTCGCGGCGGCGACCTGCACGGCGACGTGACCGACGCCGCCGGAGCCGCCGTGGATCAGGACGGTCTCGGCGGGCCGGAGGGTCGCGTGCTGGACGAGCGCCCGCCACGCCGTGACCGCGGCGACGCCCGCGCCGCCGGCGGCGACGAGGTCGGCGCCCCCGGGGAGCACCGCGAGGCGGTCGTCGGGCACCGCGACGAACTCGGCGTAGCCGCCGGGCATCGTCGAGGAGAGGCCGGTCGCGAACACCGGGTCGCCGACCTCGACGCCCGCGACCTCGCTCCCCACCTCGACGGCCGTGCCCGCCGCGTCGACGCCGGGGATCGCCGGGAGGCCGTACGGCTCGTACGACCCCTCGCGGAAGTACGTGTCCACGGGGTTGACGCCGGCCGCGGCGACCTCGACGAGCACCTCGTCGGGCGCCGGCTCGGGTCGGTCGACCTCCTCCACCGCCAGTACCGATTCGTCGCCGTGTTCGTGGAAGCGGACTGCGCGCATGGGCGACACGTCCCGCGCCGGCGACTTAACTCCGCGCGGCCGCGGCAGCGACGGGCACCGGACGGTCGCGGCTCCCGCGACCGGTGGAGTGAAACCGTCGCCCGCGGTAGCCGTCGGGTATGTCCCTCCGGCACGCCGGCGCGACCCTGTTCGGCGCCGGGCTGCTCGTCTGGGCGGTCGCGTACGTCGTCCTCGGCCCGGTGGCCGCCTCGACGGAGGCCGCCTGCCTCGACCCCGTCGCGCTCGCCGACTACGCGATCACCGGCGTGCAGTCGTGGCCGCCGACCCTGACGTACACCGACGGCTGCAACCGGAAGACGCTCCAGCCGCTCGTGCTGTGGCCGTTCCTCGCGAGCGTCGCGGGGCTGGGGCTCGCGGGCGTCGGGCAGGTGCTCGCAGAGCGGTCGTAGACGGCGTGAGCCGCCCCGTCGCGACGGGGTGGCGGCGGCGGCGGACGCGACCGGAACCGGCGGGATTTAACCCGGAGAGGCGTCGGTATTCGAACGCATGAGACTTCACGAGTATCAGGCGAAGCAGGTCTTCGCCGACGCCGGGATCCCGACCCCGGACTCGCGGCTCGCGTCCACGGTGGAGGAGGTCATGGACGCGGTCGACGAGATCGGGTATCCGGCCGCCATCAAGGCGCAGGTCCACGTCGGCGGACGTGGGAAGGCCGGGGGTATCGAGATCGCCACGAGCGAGGCGGAGGCGCGCGAGGCCGCCGAGTCCATCCTCGGGATGGACCTCAAGGGGTACACCGTCGACAAGGTCCTCGTCGAGGCCGGCGTCGACTTCGAGAACGAGCTGTACGTCGGCATCACGATGGACCGCGGCGAGGGCGAGCCCGTCGCGATGGTGTCGACCGAGGGCGGCGTCGACATCGAGTCGGTCGCCGAGGAGACGCCCGAGAAGATCGCCCGCGAGCACATCGACCCCGCGTTCGGCCTGCACCCGTATCAGGCCCGCAAGGTCGTGTTCGAGGCCGGCATCCCGAAGGACGTCGCGATGGACGTCGCCTCGATCCTCACGACGCTGTACGACCTGTACGAGTCGAAGGACGCCTCCGAGGTCGAGATCAACCCCGTGATGATCACGGGCGACCGGGAGGTCGTCGCGGCCGACGCCGTCATGAACATCGACGAGGACGCGCTGTTCCGCCAGCCCGAACTCGCCGAGATGGAGGACGAGGCCGCCGGCGACGAGCTGGAGGCGAAGGCCAACGAGTACGGCTTCGACTACGTCCGCCTGTCGGGCAACGTCGGCATCATCGGCAACGGCGCCGGGCTCGTGATGACGACGCTCGACCTCGTCGACTACTACGGCGGCGCGCCCGCCAACTTCCTCGACATCGGCGGCGGCGCCAAGGCCGAGCGCGTCGCGAACGCGCTGGAGATGGTGTTCGCCGACGAGAACGTCGACTCGGTCGTGTTCAACATCTTCGGCGGGATCACCCGCGGCGACGAGGTCGCCAAGGGGATCAACGAGGCGCTGGCGCAGTTCGACGAGATCCCCAAGCCGGTCGTCGTCCGCCTCGCGGGGACGAACGCCGCCGAGGGGATGGAGATCCTCAACGAGGACCTCGTGCAGGTCGAGAGCACCCTCGAGGACGCGGTCCAACGTGCAGTCAAGAACGCTGAGGAGGTGACCCAATGAGTATCTTCGTCGACGACGACACTCGCGTCGTGGTGCAGGGCATCACGGGCGGGGAAGGCAAGTTCCACACCGAACAGATGCTGGAGTACGGCACGAACGTCGTCGCGGGCGCGGTGCCCGGGAAGGGCGGCCAGGAGGTCGCCGGCGTCCCCGTCTACGACACCGTCGACGAGGCCGTCGACGCCGAGGACGCCGACGCCTCGGTCGTGTTCGTCCCGCCGGCGTTCGCCGGCGACGCCGTCTTCGAGGCGCTCGACACCGACCTCGACCTCGTGGTCGCCATCACCGAGGGCATCCCGACGCAGGACATGGCCAAGGTGAACAAGCGCCTCTCGGAGGTCGACACGCGCCTGCTGGGCCCGAACTGCCCCGGCATCATCACCCCCGGCGAGGCGAAGCTGGGCATCCTCCCGGGCAACATCTTCGAGGCCGGCAACGTCGGCCTCGTCTCCCGCTCGGGCACCCTGACGTACCAGGTCGTCTCGAACCTCACCGAGCGCGGCATCGGCCAGACCACCGCCATCGGCATCGGCGGGGACCCGATCATCGGGACCTCCTTCGTCGACGCGCTGGAGGCGTTCGAGGCCGACACCGACACCGACGCCGTCGTCATGTGCGGCGAGATCGGCGGCGAGGACGAGGAGCAGGCCGCGAAGTTCATCGCGGAGCACATGGACACGCCCGTCGCCGGCTTCATCGCCGGGCGCACCGCCCCGCCGGGCAAGCGCATGGGCCACGCCGGCGCCATCGTCTCCGGCTCCGGCACCGGCACCGCCGAGTCGAAGATCGGCGCGCTCAACGACGCGGGCGTCCCCGTCGGCGACACGCCCAACGAGGTCGCCGACCACATCGAGGACTTCCTGTAACGCCGCCCCGCCCGCCGGCGGCTCGCCGCCGGACCCTTCTTCGGTCGCTACGACCCGTCGCGGGGCTCGTCCGCGCCGAACGCATCGCCGACCAGCGCCGCGGTTCCGCGGCGGAGCCGCTCGCTGGCCGACTGCGTCGACACGCCCAGCTCCGCGGCGACCGCGGCGAGGTCCGCCTCCCGCGGGACGCGGAAGTAGCCCGCCTCGACGGCGGCGCACAGCGCCTCGCGCTGTTTCTCGGAGACGCCGGGGAACGGGTCGTCGTGCTCGCTCCCGTACAGCCGCGCGAGCGACACGTCGATGTCCTGCTCGCGACAGCGCGCGAAGTACGTCCGCATCGCCTCGCGGTCGGGGAAGCGCATCCGCACGTCGAGGCCGGCGGCCGTCGCCGAGAAGCCCAGCCGGGAGGCGCCGACCGCCAGGTCCGTCGGGTAGATGACGACCGACTCGGTGCCGTCGACGTCGACCCGGTAGAACCGTCGGGACGGCAGCGACTCGATGCGCTCCCACGCGGCGATGCCGGCCTCGTCGTCGAGGCCCGCCTCGAACGCGTCGTAGCGCTCCCCATCGGCCCAGAAGAACACGATGGGCATCCCGGGGTCGTCGGCGAGCACCTGCTCGGCCGTGAGCTCCATCCCGTCGGTGCGCTCCAAGGCGTCGACGGTCGGGATGTCGGGGTGGACCAGTCGGAACTCGGCGACGAGACTCACGGTCGCGGTTCTGTCACCTGAACACAAAGGGGATCCGGTCGACCCGGCTCACTCGTCGTCGGCGAACGCCCCGGCGGTGCCCAACACGAACGGGCCGGCCGACAGCGTCCGCAGCGCGACCGTCGCCGCGCGCAGCACGTACGCGGCCAGCGTCATGAACGGCGCGAGCGAGACGGCGTAGGCGGCCGTCATGAACACCAGCACCGTCGGCAGCCCGAGGACGGTGCCGTCCAACCGCGCGACGTCGACCGCGAGGATGACGTACGAGATGCAGACGATGACGGGGATGGAGACGAGCAGGAGGTCGCGCGCCAGCCGGGCGAACTCCCGCTCGAAGTACAGCGACTTCACGAACTCGCGGGCGGCGGCGAACCGCTGGAGCGCCTCCTCCATCTCGCCGACCGCCTCGTCGGCGGCCGCGGGCAGTTCCGCCCCCGGCGCGCGCGGAACGCCCGGAGCCCGTGCAGTTGGGCGGCGTAGTCGTACTCCAGCGCCGCGAGCAACACGCCGATGCCGCCCGACGCGGCCCCTCCAGCGACCGCGCGGTCCGGGCGGACTCCGCGTTCGCCAGCGCCACGATGCGCTCGGCCTCCGCGGCCGGGTCGCCGGCGGTCGCCTCGTCGAGCCCCGGGTGGCCGGGGTTCGCCTCGACGGCCGCACGGAGGTCCTGCGCGGCCGACAGCGCCGCGCCCGCGACCGCCCGGAGGAACGCCCCGACGCTCGCGGGCGCCATGCTCGTCTCCAGCAGGTCCTCCGTGTCGCGGCGGAACCGGGCGGCGCGCTCGATGCGGTCGCGCTGCTGGCCGACGGGGGACAGCTCCTGGGAGACGACGAGGGAGGCGACCGAGACGACGATGGAGACGAGCAGGATCACCCCCGAGAGGAACGTGTCGAACAGCCGGCCGGTGTTCGCGCGGGTGAACAGCACGGTCACGTCGACCGCGGAGTACGCCGACAGCGGGATCACGACGCCGGGCACCACGAGCACCAGCGCCGCCGCGACGGCCCGGCGGTCGCCGGTGAGCAGCAGCCACCGGCGTAGCCGTGCGAACGGCGAGCGGTCCGGGAGGCCCGGTGCGTCGTCGCCGTCGCCGGCGGCGGTGCTGTCGTCGGCGCCGACCGCGGCGTCGGCCGCCGGGTCCGGCGTGTCGATCCCCGACGGCTCCGAGGGCCCGCTCATCGTCCGGGCCACGACCGCCGGCGGCTTAACTCCGGGCGACTCCGGCAGGCACGCGCGGGCCGGCGCGAACGGGGGCGGCGGCGCGCCGTCGCGCGCGGTCGCGGCTCACTCGGCGCCGAGCGCCGCCCGGAGTTCCCCCGCGTCACCGTCTCGGCGTCGACGCTCATGGACCCGCCGCCGTAGCCGACGCCGGTGGCGACGCACGCGACGTGCTCGCCGGCGTCGACCGCCCCCTCGGCGCGGAGCCGCCGGAGCGCGGCCAGCGGCGTCGCCGAGGCGGCCTCCACGCGGAGGCCGGCGCCCGCGAGGTCGCACTGCGCGTCGCGGATCGCCGCGTCGTCGACGGCGACGACGGCGCCGCCGGTGTCGCGCGCGGCCGCGAGGGCGCGCGTGCCGCTCGGCGGGTCCGGGTTCGCGATGGAGTACGCGACCGTCTCGCCGACGGCGTCGGCGTCGAGCCGCGTCACCGCGTCGTCGCCGCGGGCGTACGCCCGGGCGACCGGGGCACAGGCGGCCGCCTGCACGAAGTACAGCCGCGGCGGGTCGTCGAGCAGGCCCGCCGCCGTCGCCTCGCGCACCGCCTTCCACGCGGCGCTGGCGTGGCCGCCGCTGCTGACCGGCATGACGACCGCGTCGGGGGCGGCGGGCGCGTCGGCGCCCGCCTCGCCCGCGGCGAACGCGCGCAACAGCTCCAGCGTCGTCGTCTTCTGCCCGGCCACGCGGAGGGGGGAGTCGGAGTTGACGAACTCGACCCCCGCGGCCGGCCCGAGTGCCAGCGCGTCGTGGTACAGCCGGCCGTAGTCGCCGTCGACGCGGAGGATCCGCGGACCGTACGTCGCGATCCGCTCGAGCCGCGCCGTCGGGATGTCCGCCGGGACGAGCACGACGCAGTCGAGGTCGGCGCCGGCGGCGTGGGCGGCCATCGAGGCGGCCATGTTGCCGTGGGAGACGGTGCCGACGGCGTCGGTGCCGGCGGCGAGGGCGGCCGCGACGCCGACGGCGCTCCCGCGGTCCTTGAACGAGCCCGTCGGGTTCGTCCCCTCCACTTTCACGTGGACTCGCGCGCCGTCGACGTCGAGGTCGGGAGTTCGCACCAGCGGCGTCCCCCGGCGGCGGCGGCCAGCCCGTCCGCCGGCCGGGCGACCGGGAGGAGGTCGGCGAACGCCCACACGCCGTCGCGGGCCGGCCAGTCGACCCCCGCGGCGTCGGCGTCGAACCACAGCGGCTCGCCGCAGTCGCACCGCTGGCCCCCTCGGCGGTCCGGCCGCAGGCGTAACACGAGCGCATACGCGATGGCCGCGGGCCGCGAGCAAAAGCCCCGCGCCGTCGACGGCCTGTCGGCCCGCCGGGCGGGTCGCCCCCGTCGCGAGGCGGTCCCCGGCGGCCGACGTCACCCCGGACTCACGGGCGGGTGTCGCGGCGACATCCCGGTCCGCGTTTCGGTAGCGATCCCCACGCCGTATGCCAGTATTCCACGTTCGGGAGCGACGGATTCTTTCGTCCGTGTCGTCGACTTCGACCCACTCCGGTGTCCCGTACACCGTGAGTGTCTCCCCACATGAACGCACGAACCACGCTCCCCGCGCTCGTCCTGCTCTCCGTGCTGGTCGGCGCCGTCGCCCTCGCGGGCGGCCTCGCCGCCGGCACCGCGACCGCACAGACCGCGAACGCCACCGCGGACGTCTCCGTCGACGACCAGTCCGGCGCCGAGTCGGTCGTCGTCGCCTCCGCGACGCTCCCCGACGGCGGCTTCGTCGTCGTCCTGAACGCCTCCGGCGGCGTCGTCGGCAGCTCCGAGTACCTCGAGGCCGGCAGCCACGAGGACGTCACCGTCGAGGTGTCGCCCGAACTGGCGCGCAGTCAGGTCGTCATCGGACAGGTGTACGCCAACAACGGCTCGCAGACGTTCGACGCCGCCGCCGACCCGGTGTACACGAACGACAACGGCCAGCCGATCGGCGACACGGCGTACGTGACCGTCGAGACGACCGAGACCGCCACCGCGACGGCGACGCCGACCGCGACGGCGACCGAGTCCGCCGACTCGACGACCGAGTCGGCCGCGAGCGCCACCGAGACGACCGGGCCCGGCTTCGGCGCCGTGGCCGCGCTCGTCGCGCTCGCGGGCGCCGCGCTGCTCGCGCGCCGGTAACCGCGCCGCCGCGTCGCCGCCTCCGACCCGTTCGACGACCGCGGCCCGGGGCTCCGGGTCGTCCGCGACTTCTCCGCGCGCTCGCGCCGCCAGCGGCCGCTTCGGCGAGGGCGGCCGCGGAACGCGGGATTGAACCCGCGGCGCGCGCAAGCGGCGTCCATGACCGACGAGGCGACCGCGGCCGACACCGACGACCCGGACGAGGAGGCGTGGCGCGAGCGCCTCGCCGAGATGCGCGCCGAGAAGGACGCGTTCCTCGCGGACGACCCGCAGTCGCCGGTCGCCCCCGAGCGCCGCGCCGACTTCGACGGGCTCGACTACTTCGCCCCCGACCCCGCCTACCGCGTCGAGGCGGCCGTCGAGGTCCACGACGACCCGGACGCGGTGGAGCTGACGGTCCGCAACGGCAGCGCCGAACGGTTCCACGCGGTCGCGACGCTGTCGTTCGCCGTGCCGAACGCCGCGGGCGAGCCGGTCGAGCAGACGCTCACGGCGCTGCGCGCGCAGGGGTCGGCCGCGCTGTTCCTCCCGTTCCGCGACAAGACGACCGGGCAGCAGACGTACGACGGCGGCCGCTACATGGACCTCCACCCGGAGGGCGACCTCGCGGCCGTCGACGCGGTGACGCTGGACTTCAACCTCGCGTACACGCCCTTCTGCGCGTTCTCCGAGGCGTTCGCGTGTCCGCTGCCCCCGACGGACAACTGGCTTGACGTGGCGATCCCCGCGGGCGAACGCGACCCCGAGCTGTGAGCGACGCCGCGGCGGGCCCCGCCGGGGCCGTCCGCCGCGAGAACCGGCGACGCGGGCCGCCCGAAAAGTAACCCTTAGTACGCGCCGTCCCCCTACACCGCTGCATGGAGCGAAACGCGATCATCGGCGGCGTCCTCATGCTCGTCGGCACCGTGCTGTTCATCCCGGGGCTCGGGGCGCAGGCGAGCCAGCTCGCGACGCTGGCGCTGCTCCCGGCGGCCGCGCTGCTCACGTACGGCACGTACCTCCTCGGCACCAGCGAGGACGGGCGCGCGGTCTGACCCGCCGGACCGGCCGACTACTCCTCCCCGACCCGCTCGTACCGCTCCAGCGCCGCCTCGGCCCCCGCCGCGAGGTAGCCCGCGTCGACGCCGACGATCTGGAAGTCGAACCCGAGCGTCGCCCACCGCTCCACCTCCGCGGGCGACGTCGCCAGCGTCCCCACCGGCACCTCGCTGGCCGCCAACACGTCCTCGACGGCCCCGACGAAGCGGTCGGCCCCGTACTCGCCGAACACCCCCAGGTCCGCCGAGAGGTCCGCCGGCCCGACGAGCAGCGCGTCGAGGCCGTCGACCGCGGCGATGGCGCCGGCGTTCGCGACCGCCTCGGCCGTCTCCACCTGCGCGATCGTCGCCACCTCCCGGTTCGCGCGCCCGTAGTAGTCGTCAAGGTCGCGCCCGTACGCCGACGCGCGGGCGCCGGCGACGCCGCGGCGACCCGCGGGCGGGTACCGCGCCGCCGCGACGAACGCCTCGGCCGCCTCCGGGGTACTCACCTGCGGCGCCATCACGCCCGCGGCGCCGGTGTCGAGCACGCGCTTGATCCGGACGTGGTCGTTCCACGCGACCCGGACGACCGCGGCGGTGTCGGCGGTGTCGCCGCCCGCGTCGCGGGCGTTCGCGGCGTCGACCGCCCGGACCGCGGCCTCGACCGACTCGATCCCCGTCGGGGCGTGTTCGGTGTCGACCACGACGAAGTCGGCGTCGGTGAGCGCGAGCCGTTCGGCGACCTGCGGGGAGGGGATCGAGAGCCAGTGGCCCGCGGGGTTCGACCGGAGCGTCGCGCGCAGGCCGCTCACGTCGCTGTCGTCGTCCATGCGCACGCTCCGCGTCGGCGTCACATGAAGCCGTGAGAACCCCCGCTCGCCTGCCGCTACGCCGACGCCGAGCGGACGATGCCCGCGAGGAAGGCGCCCCCGACCGCCGCCACCGCCACGACGGAGACGCCGACGGCCTGCTCGGGGGAGGTGTCCACCCACCGCTGGAGCCACCACGCCCAGTACTGGAGCTGTGTGTACACCGCGAAGCGGTACGGGAAGTGGAGCCACGCGAGCAGCGTCACTACCGAGATGCCGAGGTAGTCGACGACGTCGCGCTCCCGGACCAGCATGGCTCGCCCTCCCCGGTCGGGACCCAAAAGCGTTCGTCCCCGACTCTCGGGTGTGAGAACCGGTAGCGCGGCGGTCGGTGCGGTCGCCGACGGGGCGGTCGGCGGGTCGCGGACGCGCGCGGCGCCGGGGCGCCGGGGCGCCTACTCGTCGCCGCGGGCCGCCTCGACGCGGGCGGCGTACGTCTCCAGTTCGTCGGCGAGCTCCCGCGCCTCCGCCGCCGACAGGGTGACCCCCTCGGCGTGGGCGGGGAGGTGGTCGAGGCCGCTGTTGTCGAGTTCGAGTTCGAGCGTGACCTCCTGCGGGTTCTCCCGGGGCGCCGTGACGTTCAACACGGCGACGCTCTCCTCCTCGAAGTCGTGGCCGCGCGCGAAGCCGTCGAGCAGGTCGAACGTGGTGTAGGCGTTGACGCGGATGAGGCGGTCGGGCATGGACTCGCTCAGTCGTCGGAGGTGATGGGTGTTCCGTCGGCGCGGGCGGGCGCCGGCGAGTCGTCCATCCCGTCGGCGTCGGCGTACGGGTACCACGTCAGCTTCGTGTTGTGCATGTACGGGTCCTCGTAGTCCGTCTCCTCGGGCTCGACGAGGGCGGCCAGCGTCTCCTCGTCGGTGCGCTCGACGAAGTCGCGGAACGACTCGTCGCCCTCGCGGCGCTCCGCGAAGGTGGCGAGCAGGTTCGCGATGGCGCCGGGCACCTCGTCGGCGGGGACGCGCTGTTCGACCCAGTCGGCGAAGCGCGGGTCGGCGCCGAGGCCGCCGCCGAGGCCGATGTCGAGCGCCTCGACCGCCTCGCCGTTCTTCCGGGTCTTCATCCCGCGGAGGCTGATGTCGGCGATCTGGGGCTGCGCACACGACGCCGTGCAGCCCGACAGGTGGATGTGGAAGTCCTCGACGCCGGCGGGCACCGCGACGTTGTCCTTGAGCCAGCGGGCGTAGCGCACCTGCCGGTTCTTCGTCTCGACGATGGACAGCGAACAGAACTCCGTCCCCGTGCAGGCGATGGAGCCGCGCATGAACGGGTGCGGGTCCGGCTCGTACGTGTCGAGGAGGTCCTCCGCGAGCAGGCCGTCGAGGTTCGCCTCGGGCACGTCGGTGACGATGACGTTCTGGCGCTGGGTGAGGCGCACCTCGCCGGAGCCGTACTCGTCGGCGATGCGCGCGAGTTCACGGGTGTCGGCGGCGCCCATCCGCCCGACGAGCACGTTCAGGCCGACGTAGTAGTTGCCGTCGTGCTGCTCGTGGACGCCGACGTGGTCGTGGTGGCCCGCGTCGTTGCGCCCGGAGTTGTACGTGTACTCGTCGCGGAGGTCCTCGCCCGCGGTGGAGAGGTCGACGTCGACGTACTCCTCCTGCAGCACCCGCCGGATCTTCTCGGTGCCCCACTCGTCGGTGAGGAACTTCATCCGGGCGTTGTAGCGGTCCTCGCGGTCGCCGTGCTCGCGGAACAGCGCCGACAGCCCCGCGGCCACCTCCTGTGCCTCCTCGGGCGTGACGAACACGTCGATGGAGCGCGCGAGGCGGGGTTCGTTGCGCGAGAGGCCGCCGCCGACGCGGACGTTGAACCCCTTCACGCCGTCCTTCTCGGCCGGCTCGAACGCGAGGTCGTTGATGTCGCCCTGCCCGCAGCCCTCCTCGCAGCCGGTGACGCTCACCTTCCACTTGCGCGGGAGGTTGGCGTACTCCTCGTCGCCTTTGAACGTGTCGTGGAGGTCGAGCGCGACCGGGAGCGCGTCGACGAACTCGTTGGCGTCCTTGCCGGCGACGGGACAGCCGACGATGTTGCGCCAGGAGTCGCCACACGCCTGCTGGGTCGAGAGGCCGTTCGCCTCCAACGTCTCGAAGATCTCGGGGACGTCCTCCAGCCGGATCCAGTGCAGTTGGATCGACTGACGAGTGGTCCAGTCGCAGTACGCCGCGCCGAACTCGGGGTTGTCGGCGGGGCCGCGGGCGTACTCGTCGGCGACGTCGGCGACGACCTCCAGCTGTCCCGGCTCCAACACGCCGTTCGGCGTGCCGATCCGCATCATGAAGTAGCTCTCCTGGCCGTTCCGCTGGTGGTACAGTCCCCACCACTTGAAGCGCTCGAACCACGCGTCGCGTTCGTCGTCGGGGATCGACTCCCACCCCGCCTCGGCGAACTCGAACAGGTGCTCCCTGATCTCGTTGCCGTACACCTCCGACTTCCAGTTCTCGACGTCCGTGGGCATTCGTGGACCGATCCACGCGCCCCACCTACATGACGCGCGTCGCCGCGTCAATCCTCCCCGGCGCTACCGGGAACCGGCAAGCGTTGCACGGCCGGCCGACCCGCCCCGGGGAGACCGAACCGCGTCGGCCGCGAGCGGCCGGAACGTCCCGTCGACGACGCGCCCGACCGGGAGGCCAGCGACGCTCGCCGTCTCGCCACACCGGATACACTGGCCGTACACGTCGGCGGTGACGGTGCGGCCGTCGGCGCCGACGTCGGTGAACCCCTCGACGACGAAGTCCGCGCAGTCGCACGCGCAGACCCGTCCGTCACCGGCGCCCGCGACGCGCCACAGTTCGCTCACGCTGACCCGGCGCTCGTCGTTCACCGACACCCACGCGCCGTCGTCGAGTACCCGGAGGGCGACGCCCATACTCCGCGGGAGGCGGCGGCGAGCCATACCCCCACCGTCGTCCGCAACCGCCGACGCTTCCGGTGACGGGGGATCCCCGGGGATCGCGCCGCCCGCGGTCGGTTCCGTCGACGGGGGGCGTGCGAGGTACCGGCAACCCCGTACGCTACCGGGGAGCGTCGGACACGATTGACCCTGCGGACTCGGTTAAGCCGGTCGGGACCGTGGGTCGTCGTGATGGCAGAACAGTCGGACGACGAGCGGTACGGCGACGACGACGTCGACACCTCCCACCTCGACGACCTGGAGGACGGCTGCGGCTGTGCGGAGGTGTGGGAGCACCTCTCCGAGGAGGCGGAGGAGCCCGCGGCCGACGCGGAGTAGCGCCGTCGCCGCGGTGCCGCCAGTCGGGCGGGTCGTCGCGGACGCCGACCGGAGCGCGACGGCGGTCCCTCCCCGACGGCCGTGTCAGGACGAGTCCGCGCGCCTCGCCGTCACCGTGCGGTCGTGGGCGACGCGAACGACGACGCCCTCGTACTCGAACTCGACGTGGCCCCGCCCGCCGACGAACAGCGCCTCGACCGCCTCCGGGTCGACCGCCTCGTACAGCGGGGTCGTCAGCGACTCGACCGGCGCGTCGCGGGCGTCCGCGACCGCCTCCAACACCGCTCCGACGACGCCGTCGGGGACCGCCCGTCCGCCGGCGACTCCACGGCCCGGTGTGCTCCCGGGGTCCGCGTGTCGGTTGCGTCCCGATTGGTCCTCTGACATGTGTTCGGTAGTAGCACTCCGCGGCCATGAGGGGGGTCCCGAAATACTTCGACTCTTTATCAGTCTGTGGCGGCCTCTCGCCGCGGACCGGACCGGTGTCGACCGTCGGCTTCACCCCCGATCACCCGATCTCGGGGGGCGGTGCGGACCGCTCCCGGGATCCGGACGGGGCAGTACGAGACGTCCACCGAGCCGCCGGGCCGCCGTGGGTGCTGTTCTGGGTCGCCGCCGACGGGGGCGGGACGTACGGCGCGTTCGAACGGACGATCGCGGACGCGGAGCTATCGGAGGCGGTCGACCGGGCACTCGGTCGGGGACGCGACGGGCCGCGGGAGGGCGGCCGCGTCGCTCGTCGGGACGATCCGCGTTCGAGAACGTGTCGATGCCGGGGGTGGGCTCCGAACCCACGATCTCCGCATGGCCCAGGTACGAGGCTCGGCGGGCCCCGTTGGGGCGGAGGCTTCCAAGGCGTTCCGCACCGAATCTCGAAACCCTATGAGTGCGGCGCTATGTCCAGCTAAGCCACCCCGGCTCGTCTTCACGTCGGGCGGTCCCGCTCTTGAACCTTCTCATCCGCGGTCGGTACGCCACCGCGGGCCACACCGAGGCGACGGGTCGAGGGGCCGCGCGCCGGGCGACGTGTCGGGCGCGCGACCGACGTACCCGCCGGGTTTAAGCCACGCGGCGGGTGAGACGGAGGCATGAGCCTGCCGGAACTGGTCCGGGGGGAACTGGGCGACGAGGACCCCGTCGCCCGGGTCCACCTCGGCGGGGACGACGAGCTGTTCGTCACCCCGACCCGCACACTGATCTACCGCGCCGAGGGGCTGCTCTCCGACGAGTCCGTCGCGGAGTTCCCCCACGACGCCGAGCGCGTCGCCGTCGCCGAGTCGCGCCGGAAGGCGAAGTTCTCGCTCGAGTACGGCCTCGACGACGACCGGACGTTCTCGGTCCCGCGCGGCAAACTCGACGAAGTCCTCCACCCCGTGCTCGCGGGCGTCCTCGCCGCGGCCGGCATCACCGAGCCCGGCGAGACCGTCGAGCGCACCTTCCGCTTCTCGGAGCTGACGCTCGTCGTCACCTCCGCGCGCCTCGTGAAACACGTCGGCGCCGCCGTCTGGGACGGCGACTACGAGGAGTTCCACTACGACGACGTGAGCGACCTCGACTTCGAGGAGGGGAGCGTCGCCACCTCGATCGTTCTCACGGCCAACGGCCGCCACGAGCGGTTCAAGGCGCCCAGCGACAGCGCGCGCGAGATCCGCGACCGGCTCACGAACGCCCTCCTCGCCCACTACGACGTCGGGTCGCTGGAGGCGTTCCGCGCCCTCTCCGCGGAGGCCGACGGCGAGGAGGACGCCGCCGGCGACGCGACCGACAACACCGACTTCGGCGACGGGCCCGACCCGCTGTCGGCCGAGCCCGCGGAGGTGGACACGGACGCCGGCACGCGCGAGGACCCGCTCGTGGACGACGCCGGCGAGTCGGCGTCGGCGTCGGCGGGCGCCGGCGCCGCCGCCGCGGCCGAGGTGCGCCCCGAGCCGGACGACGCCGCCGCGGCGGCCGCGGACGCGGCCGTCGACGACGACGCCTTCGGCGACACCGGCTTCGAGCCGGCCGAACCCACCGACGACGTGGCCGCGGAGGTGGCGGCGCTTCGCGAGACCGTCGAGCGACAGGCCGAACAGCTGGAGCGACAGAACGAGCTCGTCGAACAGCTGATCGCGGAACTGCGCCGCGGGCGCTGACGCCGGGGGCGCTCGGGCGGTCGGCCGCGGCTCACTCCTCGCGGCCCGTCACTTTCCGGATACACGACGAGCCGAACGGCCCCAACTCGCCCGCGTCGAGCTTCACGAAGTGGCCCGTGGTGATCCCCGCGCCACAGCGCCGGCACGAGAAGTCGCCCTCGCGGGCGACGACCTGCGAGTCGAACCGGACGACCCCGGAGCCGTGGACGCGCACGACGGCGTCCTCGCGCTCGATGACGCCGCGCCGTTCGGCCTCCTCCAGCACCTCGCGGGTGACGGCCGGGCTCGTCGTCACCGTCTCCAGCCGGTCGAGCAGCTCCGGCAGCGGCAGCTCCTCGTCCTCCAGGTGGGCGAGCAGTTCGACGCCGAGCGCGACCGTCTCCTCGCGGGGCCGCATCGGCGCGTCGTCGTCCGGGGACACGTCGCCGGGGGTTGCCCGCGGCGGCGCTTAAGCCTCCCGAGACCCGGGCAGCACGCCCGCGACCGGCGTTCGCCGCCGGGATCGCGCCGCTTATTCGGCCGACGAACCCATCACCGACGTGAAGCGTCGCGTCCTCGCCGGCGGGCTCGCGGTCGCCGCCGTCCTCGTCGCCGCCCTCCTCACGTCGCCGGCGGCGGTGCTCGAGCGGCTCGCGTGGGTCGCGGCCGACCCCGTGCGCCTGCTCGCGGTGCTCGTCGCCATCGCGGTCGTCCGGCCGTTCCTCGCGTGGCCGGTGACGCTCGTGGCCGTCGTCGCCGGCTACGGGTTCGGGCTGGCGGCGGCGCCGCTGTCGCTCGCGCTGATGGTGTGTACGTCGGTGCCGCCGTACCTCCTCGCGCGCCGCGGCCGCGCCGACGACGGCAGTCTCGCGTTCGCGGCGGGCGGGGGCCGCGCGAGCGACGCGCTCGGACGGCTCGTCGGCGCGAGCGAGCGGGCCGTCTCCGTCGCTGGGGGACGCGCTCCATCGCCGCCTCCCGACTGCTCCCGCTCCCGTCCGACGCCGTCTCCGTCGCCGCCGGGCTCGCCGGCGTCCGGACGGTGCCGTTCGTCGTCGGCAGCGCCGTCGGCGAACTCCCGTGGGCCGTCGCCGGCACCGTGGCCGGCGCCTCGGCCGGCCGGATCGCGACCGACGGCCTCGCGAGCGTGTTCGACCCGTGGCTCGTCGCGGCGGCGGGGCTCGCGGGCCTGCTCCTCCTCGCGGGGCCGGCGTACCGCCACTACCGGTCGTCGGCCGCCTGAGCGGGGTCGCCGACGAGCAACAGCGCGTCGGTCCCGTCGTCGTAGAACGCCGGCCGACGCTCGACCCGCTCGAACCCCAGCGAGTCGTACAGCCGTCGCGCCGGCCCGTTGTCGACGGCGACGAGGAGGGTCACCGGCCCCGTGGCGTCCGCGAGCAGCCGCGAGAGCAGCGCCGACGCCCGACCCTCGCGCCGGCGGGCCGGGCGGACGACGGCTCCGCGACGTGGAGCCCGTCGCCGGCGACCGCGAGGAGGTAGCCGGCGGGGTCGCCGCCCCCGGTTCCCCCGGTCGTGTCGGCCGCCGGCGTCGCCGCGTCGACGAGGACCCCGCCCGTGCGGAGGCCGTGCGACAGCAGCGAGGGGCTCGGCTCGCGGAGGTGGGTCTGGAGGCGGCGCAGCGCGGGTTCGTCCGCCGGCCGGCCCCGACGGACGGTCACGCGACCGTCGCGACGCCGGCGGCGGCCGCGAGCGCGTCGACGACCGTCGCGAGCGCCGCCGGCGTCGGGAGCGGCGCCGCGCCGAGGAGCACCGCGAGCAGGACGCCCGCGAGCGCGCCCGACAGCGTCGCCAGCGTGTTCACCGCCTGGTTCCCCAGGTCGTCGCCCTCGACGGTCGCGCCGAGCACGCTGTCGACGGTCATACCGACGACCCCCGCGCCGGCGACGGCGACGACGACGGGGGCCACCCCGCCGCCCTGGTAGCCGGCGACGACGGCCGGCGCGAGGCCGACGCCCGCGCCGAGCGGCATCGCGAGCGCGGCGATGGCGGCGACCAGCGCCGCGCCGGCGACGCCCGCGACCTCGCCCTGCCACGTGACCGCGCCGTCTGTGCCCGGGTCGACCCGTCGCAGCGTCGTGACGAGCCGCGGCGAGTCGAACAGGCCCCCGAACTCCGAGGAGAGCGTGTCGGCCATCGCGGTCGCGACCGACCCCGCGAACGCGAACGCGAGGACGGCGGGCACCGGCGTGTCGGGGACGGCCGCGCGGGCGGCCGCGTACCCGAGCACCGCCACCAGCGCGACCCCGGAGTTGCCGAGGACGTTGCCCGCGCCCCGGGCGCCGTCGTTCCCCTCGGCGACGCCGCGGGCGTCCTTCTCCGCGAAGCGGAACTTCGCGGCGAGCCCGCCGATGGCGAAGAAGGAGATCAGCACGGCGAACCAGCCGACGCCGCCGAGCACGACCGTCGTGAACCCCAGCAGGACGCCCGTGAGCATCCCGGAGACGGACGCGGTCTCCAGCACGTACGAGACGATGCCGAGGCCGACGGTGACGGCGAGGCCGGCGGCCACGAGCGTCGGCGTCGGCGCCACGCCGCCGGCGGCCACGAGCGCCGACAGCAGCCACAGCAGGAACCCCACCGACACCATCACCAGCGGGTCGTCGCGGGGGAACAGCACCGACCGGAGGAGCGCGGCCACGAGCGCCGCGGTGGCCGCGAGGAACACGTACTCGGGGACGGCGGCGACGGCGAAGGCGTCGGCGGCGACCGCGACGGCGACCTGCCCGACGGTCGCGGCGGCGAACGCCGTCACCGCGAACGCGGTGGAGGTCGCGAACTCGTCGCTCGTCGACTCGCGGACGAACTCGCGCCCGAGGACGCCGTACGCCAGCGCGAGCACGCTGGCGGCGTACACGGTCGTCGGCATCGGCGCCTGCGGGAGCGCGGTCAACACGCCCAGCGCCGTCGCCGCGAGCGCGAACCCCGCGAGGCCGTTGAGGCGGCGGTCCTCGTAGTCGCCCGGCCGGGCGAACAGCTCGAAGAACCGACCCTCGTCGACGACGAACGCGGCCAGCACCGCGACGGCGGCGAACGGGGCGGCGGCGGCCGGCCCCAGCGCGGGCGCGGCCAGCACCGCGGAGGCGACGACGGCGAACCCCCGCGCGCCGGAGTCGGTGTCTCACGGGCGGTGGTTTCCCCGACGCACACTTAACCGTCTCGGGACGACCACAGGCGGCCGCGCGGCCGCCGCGGCCCGGTCGGGGGCGGTGCGGAGGGCGCGGAAGGAGCGGACCGGAGGGAGCGGAGGGGAAAGCTTTCGGCCGCCGGGGGTGGACGTGCGAGCGACCGTGGGACTGTACGACGCGTACCTCGGCCTCCGGCACCGCCGCAACGAGGGGGAGCCGCCGGCCCACGTCGCGCTCGTCATCACCGAGCGCGACCTGCTCGAACAGGGCGCCTACGACACGCTGGCGGCGTTCCTCGGGTGGGCGTTCGAGTTCGGCGCCGAGCGCGTCACCGTCTCCGTCTCCGTGCTCGACGAGGCGGTCGTCGACACGCTGGCGCGCGAACTCGCGGACCTCGACGTCCCCCCGCGACGTCGCCGTGCGCACGCCCGACGACACCGCCCGCGCCGACGCCCCCATCCGGGTGAACATCGGCCTCGGCGGGAAGCGGGAGTTCGCCGCCGCCGTCCGCGACATCGCGGCGGCCGTCGAAGCCGGCGACCTCGACCCCGACGCCGTCGCGGAGGCGGACATCGAGGAGCGCCTCGTGTTCCCCGAGGAGCCGGATCTCGTGATCAAGACCGGCGCCGAACGCCTCTCGGACTTCCTCATCTGGCAGTCCGTCTACTCGGGAGCTGTACTTCACCGACGTGAACTGGCGCGACTTCCGCAAGCGCGACTACCTCCGGGCGGTGCTCGACTACCAGAACCGGCAGCGCCGGTTCGGCCGGTGAGCGGCGGGCACCCGTCGACGCGACCGGACGATACTTCCTCCCGCGCTCGTCCCGAAGGGTATGGAGCACTCCACCGCCGTCGCCGCGGTCGGCGTCCAACTGACCCTCCTGAGCGTCGTCGTCTTCCAACACGCGTCGACGGCCGACGCCGGCCCGCTGCTGTCGGGCCTCCTCGCGGTCGCCGGGACGTTCCTCGTCGGCTACGCCGCCGCGAGGCAGCGGTGACGGCGGGCGCTCGCCGACACCGACCCGGCCGCTCACCGTTCGTCTGCGTCCGTGACTCCTGCTCGCCGCCGTCGCCCCCGTCGCCGCCGCGTCGGCGCCGGGCGTCCGGCGGTTCGTGGCGCGGCTGCTGACGTAGTCAGTCGGTCGACCGCCCCTCGGCGAGCGCCTCGTCCAACTCCGCCCCGCTGGTCTCGACCGGAAGCCGCTCGCGAAGGCGGGCGGCGACCGCCCGCGCCTCGTCGAACTCGACGGCCGCCAGCGACCGCACCAGCGCGGCCGCCCGCTTCGCGCGCGCCCGGCGCCACGACTCCTCGCGCGCCTCGTACGTGCGGATCGACCGCAGGAAGTCCACCTTCGAGAACTCCGGCCAGTACGGCGAACAGAAGTACGCCGCCGCCTCGTTGCCGTTGGCGTGCCACGGGAGGAAGTTCGAGGTGCGCTCGTCGCCGCCGGTGCGGATGATGAGGTCCACGTCGCGCACCGGGCGGCGGTACAGCCGCGACTCCACCTCGGCGACGCCCACGTCGTCGACGGCGAGGTCGCCGTCGGCCACGTCGCGCGCGACCGCCCGCACCGCCCCGAGCAGTTCGTTGCGGCCGCCGTACGCCAGCGCGATGTTGAGCGTGAACCCGTCGTAGTCGGCGGTGCGCTCCTCGGCGTACGCGACCGCCTCGCGCACGCGTTCGGGCAGGCGGTCGACGTCGCCGAGCGCGCGGATACAGACGCCCTGCTCGTGGACGCGGTCGGCGTCGGCGAACTCCCGGAGCTTCGCCTCCAGCAGGTCGAACAGCGGCTCCAACTCCTCGGGCGGGCGGTCGAAGTTCTCCGTCGAGAACGCGTACAGCGTCAGCTCCTCGACGCCCAGGTCCGCACACCAGTCGAGGACGCGCTCGGTCGTGTCGGCGCCGGCGCGGTGGCCGTCGGGCGCGTCGCCGCCGCGGCGGCGGGCGTACCGGCGGTTGCCGTCCTGGATGATCGCGACGTGGTCCGGACCGTCGCCGACCTCCCGCCGCAGCACGCGCTCGTAGGCGGCGTCGACGAGCGTCCGAACGCGCGAACGGAGGGTCACTACCGGCCCAGTAACCGCGCTGGGGTATGTGTCTTTTGACGGGACCCGGGGGGCGGCGGGGGCCGCACGACCGGGAGGCGCCCGGGTCGCTGCCGGCCGGTCACCGGCCGGTCACCGATCGGTCACCGGCCTTTCACTCGCCGGGCGCGGCGTCGCTGCCGCCGTCGGCCGTGACGGACTGGTCGGCGACCGACTCCAGCACCTCCACCTCGCCGGTGAGCTGACGGTGGACGTACGGCATGTCGATCCCCTCCTCGTCGAAGCGCTCCTTCACGGCCTGCACGTACTGCGAGCGGGTACGCACGAAGTCCGCGCGGTCGGGCTGGTCGATCCAAAAGCGGCTCTGGAGGCCGACCGCCGAGTCGCCCAGTTCGGTGACGCGCACCGAGGGCGCGGGGTCGTCGAGGATGCCGTCGACCCGCTCGGCCTCCTCGACGATCGCGTCGGTGGCGTGGTCGATGTCGTCGTCGTAGCCGATGCCGAAGACGAACTTCTGGCGCAGCGTGTCGTACGCGACCGGGTTGGTGATGGCGTTGTTCGCCAGCTCCCCGTTCGGGACGGTGATCCGCTCGTTGTCGAAGGTGCGGACGCGCGAGACCCGCAGGTCGATGTCCTCGACGCGGCCGCTGTTGCCGTTCCACTCGATCCAGTCGCCGACCTCGAACGGCTTGTCCTTGATGATGAAGATGCCCGCGACGAAGTTGCCGATGAGGTCCTGCGCGGCGAACCCGATCGCCAGCGCGAGCGCGCCGCCGAGCGTCGCCGCGGCGGTGAGGAACCGGGGGAAACCGGCGGCCATGAAGCCGATGGAGATCGCGAGGACGACGACGAGCGCGCCCATCACGCTGTCCACGAGGCTCAACACGGTGCGGTCGAAGCCCCGCCGCTCCAGCACGCGCCGGACCAGCGGCACCACGGCGTACTTCCCGATCAGGTACGTCAGGACGAAGCCGGCGACGAAGCCGATCACGTTCGTGACGTAGCCGCTCAACGTCTCCTGTAACCCGGCGACCGTCGTCTGCACCACGACAGGATCCATGTCGCACGGCGGTTGGGTAGTGGCGCCAAAGAACTTGCCGGCCGCTTGAACGCTTGTTCGGCCCGGAGGCGGCCGTTCACACCGACAGGGGCCCGTCGCGACGGGCGACCCCGCGGAAGCGCTCGGCGTGGACGTCGTCGCCGGCGAGGGCGGCCGGGATCCGGCCGTGGAGCCACTCCCCGGCGGCCGGTTCGCGGCGACCGTCGGCGGACCCCGTCCGGCGGTACGCGGCGGGGAGGTAGCGCTCGTGGGTCGGCAGGCGCTCGGCGAGCGGGACGCCGCCGGCGTCGGCGATCGCCCGGAGTTCGTCGAGCGCGGGCCACGCGTAGTCGGGGTTGATGTAGTCGTCCGTCACCGGCGAGACGCCGCCCAGATCGTCGACGCCGCAGTCGAGCAGGTCGCTGACGGGCGCGAGGTTCGGCGGCGACTGCACCGACACCGTCGCCGGGAGCGCGGCCCGGGCCATCGCCGTCACCCGGCGCATCGTCGCCGACGAGGGCGCGTCGAAGTCGGAGCGCTCGTTGGGGACGACCGGCTGGACGATCACCTCCTGCACGTGGCCGTAGCGCTCGTGGAGGTCGCGGATCGCCAGCAGCGACTCGGCGCGGTCGCGCCAGTCCTCGCCGATGCCGACGAGGATGCCCGTGGTGAACGGGACGCGCGCCTCCCCGGCGGCCCGGATCGTGGCGAGGCGCTGGCCGGGCGTCTTCCGGCGTCCCCCCGCGTGGGCGTCGACGTCGGCGGTCGTCTCCAGCATCACGCCCATCGAGGCGTTCACGTCGCGCAGGCGTCGGAACTCCGCCTCGGTGAGGTCGCCGGGGTTCGAGTGGGGGAGCAGCCCCTCCTCCAGCGCGATCTCGCAGGCGCGCTCGTGGTAGTCGACGATCGAGTCGTACCCCCAGTCGGCCAGTTGCTCGTGGATCGCGGTGTAGCGGTCGTCGGGCTTGTCGCCGAAGGTGAACAGCGCCTCCGTGCAGCCGGCGTCGGCGCCGACGCGACACCGCTCGCGCACCTCCTCGGGCGACAGGAGGCTCGCCTCGCCGGGCACGTCGTAGTAGGTGCAGTACGTGCAGGTGTAGCGGCAGGCGGTCGTCAGCGGGACGAACACGTTGCGGGCGAACGTCAACTCGGGCGCGGCGTCGACGTCGCCGGGGCCGACCGACAGCAGGCGCTCGACGTCCGTGTCGGCGACCGTCACGTCGACTCCGTACTCCTCGGCGCCCGGGAACACGCCGTGGAATCGCCGACGGAGGGGCAAAAGGGAGTCGGTCGCGGCGGAGCGGGGGCGGGTGCGGGCGGGGGAGGCGACGGCCACGACGGTGCCGCGTGGAGGAACCGATAACACCGCCGTCACTGCCTGACGCGGGCGTCCGCGAGTGGTTATCCGCGCCGGCGACCGCCGGTCGGACACGATGACCACACCGTACGGCCCGTCCGGATCGGGTTCCGCCACCACAACGGCTTCCCCCGTGGCGGGAGGTGCATCGAGCGATGACTGACATCGACACGACGGGCGTCGAGGGCCCCCACGGCGGCCAGCCGGTCCGCCACGCGGGCGCGGACCTGGCGGACGCGAACGCGGCGGTCGTGATGGTCCACGGCCGGGGCGCGACCGCCCACAGCATCCTCGGGATGGCCGGGGAGTTCGGCACCGACGGCGTCGCGTACCTCGCGCCGTCGGCCGCCCGCAACACGTGGTACCCCTACTCGTTCATGGAGGAGCCGACGAAGAACCAGCCCCACCTCGACTCGGCGCTCGCGTTCGTCGGGAGCGTGGTCGACGCCGCCGCCGACGCCGTCGGCCGTGAGAACGTCCTCCTGCTCGGCTTCTCGCAGGGGGCGTGTCTCTCCTCGGAGTGGCTGGCGCGCAACGCCGCCCGCTACGGCGGGCTCGTCGGCTTCTCCGGGGGGCTCATCGGCCCCGAGGGGACCCCGCGCGACTACGACGGCGACCTCGACGGGACGCCCGTGTTCCTCGGCTGCTCGGACGTCGACCCGCACATCCCGCTGGAGCGCGTGAAGGAGACGACCGAGGTGCTGGAGGGGCTGGGCGCGGCGGTCGACGAGCGCATCTACGAGGGGATGGGCCACGGCGTCAACGAGGACGAACTCGCGGCGGCGAAGGCGATGGTGACGAGCCTCGACGTGGAGTAGCCGCGCGACCCCCGCCCCGACCGGTCACCCCTCCCGCACGACCGACACCCGCCCGTCGCCGGTGTCGAGCTCGAAGCCCGCGTCGACCAGCCAATCGCGCGCGGCGCCGTCGCCGTGCGACAGCACTTCCGCGAGGTCGGCGCGTTCGTCGACGTCCGTCGCCAGCAGCCGCGAGTCAACCTCGCGGACGCTCGCGTCGACGCGGCGGGCCGCGCGCAGGTGGTCGAGGTAGGAGCCGCCGTGGTAGTCCACGCGGAACTCGGGGCGGCGCGTGAGCAGCGCGTTCGTCCCGCCGCCGAGTCCCGCCGCGAGCACCACGTCGCCCGGCGCGCGCAGCCGCGAGAGCGCCCGCGGCGTCGCCAGCGCGAGGTCGGCCATCACGACCGCCAGCGGCGCCGCGGGCGACGGGTCGTGTGCCGCGACGGCGGCGTTGACCGCGTCGCTCAGCGGCCGTTCGTCGACGGTCTCGGGCACGTCGCGGTCGGTCGGCTCGGTGGTCAACAGTCGCGGCCGGAAGCCGGCCGCCGACAGGGCCGCGAGCACGTCGTCGAGCATCGCGTCCGCGAACGCGCGCCGCTCGGCGGGCGAGAGCACGTCGGAGAGGCGCGTCTTCGGGCGGTCGGCCGCGAACGGAACGAGCGTGTCGGTGGGGTCGGCCACGGCAGAAAACGAGGGAGACGCTCAGCCGAGTTTGTCGTAGCCGCTGTCGCGACTCCGGAGGAACAAGAAGACCCCGCCCGCGACGAGCGCCAACACGACGACTGCCGCGACGCCGTAGATGATGAGTTGGGTCTGCTGTTGTGAGCTCTCGGCCTGGTTCGCCTCGGTCTCGGCGCGTTCGGCGTTGCTGATGGCGTTGTCGAAGTTACCTGCCTCGTACGCGTCGACCGCACTCGCGAACGACGTCTCTGCGGTTTCGGGGTTGCCCGCGGCGTCGATGGCCGCCCGCGCGGACTCGAGCGCCTCACGAGCCTCCTGGCTCTCGGCCGTGTACTGGGCGGCCGAGACGTTCGAGAGCGCGTTCGAGGTGCCGCCCTCGCGGGTCTGATCGAGTGCGAACAGCGTGAACGACTGCTGTGGGTCGTAGCTGTACTCCTCGATTTCGGGCACAGTACCCGTCACGCGAACGCGCACCTCGGCGGTGCCCTCGTTGATGTCGACGGTCGCGCCGGAGAAGTTCTGTCCGTCGAACGACTCCTGGCGCACCTGGTTCCCGGCCTGATTGACGAACGTGACGGTCCACGTCACGTCCTGAAGCCCGGTCGACCCGGCGAGTTGCCACGTCTCGTAGGTATCGTACAGTTCCGTCAGCGTCACCGTGGCCGTCACCTGCGACCCCACCTCACCCTCTTCGGGAACGTCGGTCTGCCCGACGGAGACGGCCGCCGCTGGGGCGGCCGCCGCGAGCAGGAGGGCGAAGACGGCGAGGACCGCGGTGAGCCTAGAACAGCGACTCAAGTTCGTCCTCGTCATCGCTGATGAGGCTGTCGAGGTTGTCCTGGCTCTCCTGCCGGATGTCCTCGATGTTGTCCTGCGCCTCGATGGCGACCTGCTGGAGCTCCTTGATCCGCGGGACGTTCGTCACGCCCGACAGCAGGATCACCGAGGCGACGAACCCCGAGCCGGTGACGGGGTAGTCCCCGCCGCGGACCTCCATCGAGCCCGTCTGCTCCTCGAGCCACTTGCGGCCGCGCTCGATCCCCTTCCGGTTGAGGTGCTGGGGCGGGCCCGCCATGACCAGCAGCGCGCGCTCGGAGCCCTCGATCTCACACGGCAGCGTGAGGCGGCCAAGCGCCGCCTTCCGCACGAGCGAGGTGATCCGGTTGGTCGTGTGGGCGGTGTCGAGGTCGTCGTCGCCGTTGTCGCCGGTGAGCCGCGAGAGCAGCCCGCCGCCGCCGGCGGCCTCCTCGACCTCCTCGCTGGCGTAGCCGACCGTCGAGACCCCGCCGCCGGCGAGCGTGTTGATGATCTCCGAGGAGTCGACGACGGACTCGGCGACCTCCTGCCCTTGGTCGATCTCGCCGGCGCCGAACAGGATGCCGAACCGCTTGACGATCTCCTCGTTGATCTCGTCGTAGCCGCCGGAGACGGACTCCCCGGTCTTGCGCCACGCGTCGTTGTCGAACACCATGAGGTTGTCCACCTCGCGGACGAACGTCTGGAACGAACGCGCCGCGTTGAGCGTGTAGATGCCACCCTCGTCGGAGCCGGGCAGGACGCCCAGCCCGTACACCGGTTCGGTGTAGATGCGCTTCAGGTGCTTCGCCAGCACCGGCGCGCCGCCGGAGCCGGTGCCGCCGCCGAGCCCGGCGACGACGAGGAACGCGTCGACCTCGTGGACCGGGATCGAGTCGATGGCGCCCTGCACCTCGTCGATGTCCTCCTCGGCGACTTCCGCGCCGAGCTCGTTGTCCGCGCCGACCCCGTGCCCTTTGACCCGCGACTGTCCGATGAGGACGCGCTGGTCGTTCGGGATGTTCGTGAGGCCCATCAGGTCCGCCTTGGCCGTGTTCACCGCGACGGCCGCGCGAACGATGTCGCTGCCGGTACGCTGATCGTACTCGACGAACTTGTCGACGATCTTCCCCCCCGCTTGCCCGAAGCCGATGAGTGCTAGTTTCATGCGTCTCCCCTCCTCATTAGGCGTGAACGAATCGCACGACAGTAAAAAGCCTTGTGATGCGGGTATCAAAGACGAGAGGTGTGGAGCGCCGCCGAACCCCCGAGATCGCCGGATGGCGGCGGGACGATTCTGTCCTCTCCCCTGCGACAACGACCACGACGGTCGGCTCGTCTGACACGTTTATCCCTTACGGCCGGAGCGGTCCGATACTAGGGCGTTTCGGCCGCCCCGCCGGTTCGATCCCCGTCCCGCGCGGCCGTCGTAGGGCCGGATTACCTCTCGCCGTCGCGAGACGTGTGCCGAGTACGGCGCCCGTTACGGGGTCGCCGTGGCGCCGGCCTGTTCGTTGCCCGACACCAGTCCGAGGTACTCGTCGAACGTCCGCAGGTCCGCCTCGTTCACTCCGAACGCGCCGACGTCGTTGTCGGCAGTCACGTTGTCCAACTGCAGCGACCGGTACTGGTCTTTGCCCATCGGGAAGCCGACCGAGCCCAGCACCGTGAGGCCGACCTTCGCCAGCCCCATCGGGAGCGGGACGACGCTGATGGAGTCGCCGTCGGCCTCGAACACCTTGTTCGAGATGTCGCGCAGCGACAGCACGTCGGGGCCGCCGATCTCGTACGTCTGCCCCTCGTGTTCGGCCTCGGTGACGCCGTCGGCGAGCATCGGCGCGAGGTCCCCGACCCAGATCGGCTGGAAGCGGTTGCGGCCGCCGCCGGGCAGCGGGTAGACGGGGACGCCCGGCGCGAAGATCTCCTTCAGGCGCTTCGTGAAGTGGACGAACTCGCCGCCGTCGCCGAAGACGACCGACGGCCGGAAGATCACGTGCTCGGGGTCGGCCTCGCGGACGATCCCCTCCGCGCGGCCCTTCGCCCGGATGTAGTGGGTGCTGCCGTTCGGGTCCGCGCCGAGCGCGGACATCTGGACGAACCGGTCGACGCCCGCCTCCTCGGCGGCGTCGACGAGGTTGGCCGTCCCCTGTCGGTGGATCCGGTCGTGCATCTCGTCGCCGCCGTCGGGCTTGAACAGCGGCGACAGCGCCACGAGGTTGACGACGACGTCCGCGCCCTCGACGAGCGGGGCGATCGACTTGCGGTCGGTCACGTCGCCCGCCTTCGTGACGACGCCGTCGGGGAGGCCCGCGCTCGACGGCTCGCGGGCGATCGCCACCACGTCGTGGCCGCGTTGGTCGAGCTCCGTACAGAGGTGCGTGCCGATGAACCCGGTACCGCCGGCGATGATTACGCGCATGGGCTATGCAGGAGTGGACGAACCATAACGATGTGGTCACCGACAGCCGTCGCCCCTGTCGGTTCCGAGGCGCCGCGCGCGGCGGCCCACCGGCGGAGGACGCGGCGCGCGGCCGGCGACACCGGTCGGGCGCGAGACACGTCCAGACGGCTCCGAAACGGTTTTCCACCGCCTCGCCGGACGGGCAGTATGCCGACAGAACAAACGGGGTACGACCCCTCGCTGGGTCGCAAGTTCATCTTCGTCACGGGCGGGGTGATGTCCGGACTGGGGAAGGGCATCACCGCCGCGTCCACGGGCCGGCTGCTCGCCAACGCCGGCTTCGACGTGACCGCGGTCAAGATCGACCCGTACCTGAACGTCGACGCGGGGACGATGAACCCGTACCAGCACGGCGAGGTGTACGTGCTGAAGGACGGGGGCGAGGTCGACCTCGACCTCGGGAACTACGAGCGCTTCCTCGGGACGGACATGACCTCCGACCACAACGTCACCACGGGGAAGACGTACCAGCACGTCATCGAGAAGGAGCGCGCCGGCGACTACCTCGGCAAGACGGTGCAGGTGATCCCCCACGTCACCGACGACATCAAGCGTCGCATCCGCGAGGCCGCCGCGGGCACCGACGTCTGTCTCGTCGAGATCGGCGGCACCGTCGGCGACATCGAGGGGATGCCGTACCTCGAGGCGCTCCGGCAGTTCGCCCACGAGGAGGACGACGAGGACATCCTGTTCACCCACGTCACGCTCGTCCCCTACTCGAAGAACGGCGAGCAGAAGACGAAGCCGACCCAGCACTCGGTGAAGGAACTGCGCTCCATCGGCCTCCAGCCGGACATCCTCGTCGGGCGCTGTGACGACGAACTGGACCCCGAGACGAAGGAGAAGATCGGGCTGTTCTGCGACGTGCCCACCGAGGCCGTCTTCTCGAACCCCGACGTCGAGGACATCTACCACGTCCCCCTCACCGTCGAGGAGGAGGGCCTCGACGAGTACGTGATGGAACGGCTGGGGCTCGCCGACGAGGCGCTCCCCCCCGCCGAGCGCGAGAACACCTGGCGCGAACTCGTCACCCGCGAGCGCACGGGCGAGGTCGACGTCGCGCTCGTCGGCAAGTACGACCTCGAGGACGCGTACATGAGCGTCCACGAGGCGCTCAAACACGCCGGCCTCGAACACGGCGTCGACGTGAACGTCGTCTGGGTCGACGCCGACGAGGCCGACGGCGCCCACGCCGACCGCCTCGCGAGCGCCGACGGCGTCGTCGTCCCCGGCGGCTTCGGCTCCCGGGGCACCGAGGGGAAGGTCGAGGCCGTCCGCTACGCCCGCGAGCACGACGTCCCGTTCCTCGGGCTGTGTCTCGGCTTCCAGATGGCCGTCGTCGAGCACGCGCGCAACGTCCTCGGCTGGGAGGGCGCCGACTCCGCGGAGTTCGAGCCGGAGACCCCGTACCCGGTGATCGACCTGCTCCCGGACCAGCACGACGAGGAGGACATGGGCGGGACGATGCGGCTGGGCGCCCACGAGACGACCATCGAGCCCGGGACGCTCGCCGAGCGCATCTACGGCGACACCGCCTGCACGGAGCGGCACCGCCACCGCTACGAGGTGAACCCCAACTACATCGAGGAGCTGTCGGCCGACGGGCTCACGTTCTCGGGGACCGCCGGCCCGCGCATGGAGATCCTCGAACGGGACGACCACCCGTACTTCGTCGGCACGCAGTTCCACCCCGAGTTCCGCTCGCGCCCCGACCGCGCCTCGCCGCCGTTCGTCGGCCTGCTCGACGCGGTGCTCGACGCGACGGACCCGCGTGAGCCGGTCGCGGACGAGGAGGTGACCGCCTGATGGTGGACGTCGAGGAGTTCATCGACGAGGCGACGACGGAGATCAGCGAGGCCATCGGCGACGCCAACGCGATCATCGCGCTGTCGGGCGGCGTCGACTCGTCGGTCGCCGCGGCGCTCGCGTACCGAGCCATCGGCGAACAGCTCACCCCCGTGTACGTCGACACGGGGCTGATGCGCAAGGGCGAGACCGACCAGATCCGCGAGACGTTCTCCTTCATGGAGTCGCTCGAAGTGGTGGAGGCGCAGGACCGCTTCCTCGACGCGCTCGCGGGCGTCACCGACCCCGAGGAGAAGCGTCACGTCATCGGCGAGCAGTTCATCCGCGAGTTCGAACGCGAGGCGAAAGAAACGGACGCCGAGTACCTCGTGCAGGGGACCATCTACCCCGACCGCATCGAGAGCGAGGGGAACATCAAGTCCCACCACAACGTCGGCGGCCTGCCCGACGTCGTCGACTTCGACGGTATCGTCGAGCCGGTGCGTGACCTGTACAAAGACGAGGTCCGCGCGGTCGCCCGCGCGCTCGACCTCGAGTCGGTCATCTCCGAGCGCATGCCGTTCCCCGGCCCCGGCCTCGCGGTCCGCATCATCGGCGAGGTGACCGAGGAGAAACTGGAGGTCGCCCGCGACGCGTGTCACGTCGTCGAGGAGGAGGTCGCCGAGCACGAACCGTGGCAGGCGTTCGCCGCCGTCATCGGCAAGGCGACCGGCGTGAAAGGCGACAACCGCGTCCACGGCTGGGTCGTCTCCGTGCGCTCGGTGGAGTCGCGCGACGGCATGACCGCCCGCGCACAGAACCTCCCGTGGGAGACGCTCCAGCGCATCCAGTCGCGGATCACCGGCCAGAACGACAACGTCGCGCGCGTCGTGTACGACGTGACCCACAAGCCGCCGGCGACCATCGAGTACGAGTAACGGTCCGCGGGTCGCGCTCGCCCCGACCCCGCTGTCGTCGCGGTTCCGAGACACGAAGCTTATCCCCGCCAGCCCGCTTCCACCGACAATGACCGACCTCTCCGCGATCGTCGCCGGCCCCGACACCGAGGACCTCACCGGCGAACTCGAGGCGCTCGACGTCGCCGTCACGCGCATCGAGGGCGCCGTCAACGGCACCACGCTGGCGGACGCCGGCATCGACGACGCCGCCCTGTTCGTCCTCACCGACATGGCCGAGGCGACCGGCATCGCCGTTGCCAAGGAGCGCAACCCCGACGTGCGCGCGGTCGCGTACGCCGCGGAGACGCTCCCCGAGTACGCCAAGGGACAGACGGACCTCGCGGTCGACCCGGAGCTGCTGTCGGCCGCGGTGGTCGCCGACGAACTGGTCGCCGGCGCCTGAGCCGGGAGGTTCGAGCGCTTAATCGGGGTTAATTCGGCTTTACAGCGGTTCAATACCCGGAATTCGGGTTCGCCGTGGCGTCGCTTCTTTATCGGGTAGTTACAGGGTGGGAGTGAGATGAACGCCAGAACGCTGTTCGCGGTCGCCCTGGCCTCGCTCCTCGTGAGCGCCGGCGTGGGCGCCGCCGCCACGGGCACCGGGGCAGGAACGACGGTCGCCGACTCGCACGCGAGCGTCGACGGCTACGACGCCGTCGCGACGTACGACAACGGGACGGTGACGTTCACCGTCACCGAAAACGGCACCGCCGTCTCCGGCGCCCCCGTCGGCGTCGACGGCGACGGCGTCGGCGTCACCGACGCCGAGGGGAGCGTCACGTTCGCCGTGAACGCCTCCGAGGAGGTCACCGTCACCGTGAACGACGGCGAGGTGGCGGGCACGTTCACGTACGCGGTCGACAACGGCTCGCTGACGTTCGTCGACGGCGGCTTCGAACTCGTCGACGACGGCACCGAGAACGGGACGGAGACGAACGAGACGACGACCAACGAGACCGACCTCAACGAGACGGAGACCAACGAGACCGACCTCAACGAGACCGAGCTCGACGGGAACGAGACGCGCGACGTCCGCGGGCCGCAGCTGGCCCTGCCCGCGAACGCGTCCGACAACGCGCGGGCGGTGCTCGCGGCGATCAACGCCTACTTCGCCGGCGACACCGACGCCTCCTCGGTCGGCGAGGCGGTCAGCGCCGTCGCGGGCAACGGGAACGGTCCGGGCGACGCCGGGCCGCCCGAGGACGCCGGCCCGAAGGACGACAAGGAGCGCGGCCCGCCCGAGGACGCCGGCCCGAAGGACGACAAGGAGCGCGGCCCGCCCGAGGACGCCGGTCCGAAAGACGCCGACGGTGACGACGAGAACGACGAGGACGACGAGGACGGCGGGGACGACGACGAGGCCGGTCCCGGGAACGGGAACGGCAACGGGAACAACGGCAACGGGAACGGCAAGTAAGCCGACGTCCGCCGCCGGGAATCGAGCGACGAGCGACCGACGGAAGCCGACCGCGGAACGGGCGCCCGGTCCCTTCGGGGACCGTCGCCGCGTCCGTCCGCCGCCGCGAGGCACGGTCGGCACGACTGACACGCGCGACCGAGGGCTATCGTACCCTCGGCACCGAGAGAGGCACGACGGGACCGGCCGTCACCCGTTTCGCCGCGGCGCCCGCCGCGACGCGGGCGGATACGACAGCCCTCCGCGGGAGTCCACACGGGACGGCGACGCGACGAGCGCCCCGACGCGGGGCCCGGCCGCGGCCCCCGCATCGCTTTTGTCACGCGACCTGGAGTACCGAGCATGGCACTCGACCTGTTCGCCGACGCGCTCGCCGACCTCGACCCCGCGGCGGGAGCCGTGGAGACGGCGGAACTCGTCGTCAGCGACGACGTGCTCGTGAAACTGTTCGCGCTCGGCCCCGGCGCGGAGCTGTCCCCGCACGAACACGCCGACAGCACGAACGTCTTCCACGTCCTCGACGGCGAGGTGACGGTTGTCCGCGACGACGAGACGGAGTCGATTGCCGCGCCCGGCGTCGTCCTCCACGAGCGCGGCGACGTGCACGGCGCGCGCAACGAGACGGACGAGGTCGTCGCGTTCACAGCGAGTCTCTGTCCGTTGCCGGGGAGCGGCTGAGGGACGAACAGCGACGGAGACAGCGACCGCCCGATCACCCGCCGGTGATTCTCGACTCGCGGGACCCACCGTCTGAACGGAAGCGGACGCCAGTCGTACAGACCCACGAGAACCGATGTTCAACCAGTTCACCCGCTCGTTCGACCTGCCCGCGCCCGTCAAGAAGATCCTCCGCCCCCTCGTCGCGTGGGCCGCCATGGCCGTCCTCGCGGTCGCCAACGGCGTCTTCCGAGAACTGGCGATCATCCCCCGGATCGGCGAGTACCCCGGCCACGTCGTCAGCACGGCGCTTCTCGTCGCTGCGATCCTCGCGGTCGCGTACGCCTACTTCGCCCGAACGCCGGACGCGTACACGGTGCGGGAACTCGCGGCGATCGGTCTCGGGTGGATGGTCATGACGGTTGGGTTCGAGTTCCTCGTCGGGTACGCCGAAGGGACCCCGGTGTCGGTGACGCTCGGCCAGTACGACGTGCTCGCGGGGCAGGTGTGGATACTCGTGCCGGTGACGCTGGTCGCCGCCCCGCTGCTGTTCGGGCGGTCGCGCGGGAGGGACGCCGGGGGAGGGGGAGACGGCGCCGTCGCTCAGGGAGCGAAGTGAACGGGAGATAGGCGTCTGTCGGCGTTACTCGTCGAGGAGGACGGCGTTGACCTGCCCGGTCTGCCCCGGACGGGACGTGACGCGGGCCTGCCCCTCGCTGGTGGCGATGACGGCGCCCTTCGTGATGATGTTCCGGCGGACGTAGTTCACGTTCGAGGGGTTCTCGTCGACGCCCTCGATGTCGGCCTCGACGGTCTCCTCGCCGGTGGCGACCTGCGCGACGTTCGTCGACAGCGCGCGGGTCTTCTCCTTGGTGCCGCGCGAGTCGATGACGCGGAACCGGGGTTCGCCGACGGTCGTCTCGGCGGGCTCGCGGCCGAGCTCGTGGCGCTTCTTGTTGCTGGAGGGTCGCCGCCGACCGCCCGTCCGCTTTCGCTTCCTGCGTCCGCTCTGGTCTTTCATAGCAGGTGAAACCCCGTGCGGCTACTTGAATCGCTCGAATCGAACCTCACGCCCCCTCGCGGTCGTCCGCGGGGTCGTGGCCGGTCGGGCGTCCCGCCCGGCTCGCGTCGGCTACGGCTCCTCGACGTCCTCGACGCCGGCGTCGGTGATCCGGAAGCGCGCGGAGCCGCCGGCGGGCTGGGAGCGGTGTTTCTCCAGCGTCGCCCGGCGGTTGCCGCCGCGGAACCGTTCGAGCCGGAGGATCACGCCCGTCCAGTGTTCGAGCGTGTTGCCGCCCAGCGGTCGGTCGCGGTCCGCGTCGGGGTCGGTGAACACCTGGTTCGTGACGAGCACGCCGAGGTCGTGCCGGCGCGCCAGCGACAGCAGTTGGGTGACGTGGCGGGCCACCTCGCGGACGGACTCGCCGCCACGGGAGTCCTCGGTGCGCTCCAGCCGGTAGAAGCCGGTGGCGGAGTCGAGGACGATCAGGTCGACGCCGTCGGCGAGTTCGGCGGCGTCCTTCACCGCCTCGCCCTGTTCGGCGAAGCTCATCGCCTCGCTGACGACGAGCCGGCTGGCGACCTCCTCGACGGGGACGTCGCTGCGGGCCTCCGCGATGTCGCGAAAGCGCACCATCGAGAGGTCCTCGGAGTCGATGTAGAGGACGCTGCCGCCGGCCGCGGCGACCTCGACGGCCGCGGTCAGCGCGAGGTTCGTCTTCCCCGACGCCGGCGGGCCGTACAGTTGGGTGACGACACCCCGCTCGATCCCGCCGCCGAGCAGGTCGTCGACGGCCGCGCTGCCGGTCGTGAGGAACTCGGTCACGACCGGGGTTCGGTCGTCACCCCGCAAAAACCTCCCGAGTGCGGGCTCGGAGCCCGCCCCGTGCGCGGCGGTCGTTCAGTCGTCGCCGCCGCGCGGGGGCGAGTCGTCGCGGTCGTCGCCGAACTCGAAGCCGTCGCCGTCCGTCATCGCGACCCCCGGCCCGTCGGCGGCGGGGGAGGCGCCGGCGGGGTCGTCCGTCGCGGTCGCGACCTCGCCGTCGACGGCCGCCCCGTCGACGTCGACGTCCGAGACTTCGAAGCGCCGCACCAGTTCCCGCAGGTCCTCGACGCGGCCGGAGAGTCGCTCGGCGGAGGCGCTCACCTCGGCGACCGCGGCGGTCTGTTCTTGCGCGGCCGCGGCGGCGTCGTCGATCTCGCCGCTGGTGCGCTCCCCGATGTCGGTGACCTCCTCGGCCATCGTGACGACCTCCTCGGTCGTGGCCGCCTGGTCGTCGGTGGCGGTGTCGATCGACTCGACGGCGTCGTTCGTGTCCTCGATCCGGTCGCCGACGGTCTCGACGGCCTCGAGGGCGTCCTCGACCACGTCGACCCCCTCGTCGACGACGGACTCGGTGGCCGCCATGTCCGCGGCCGCGGCCTCCGAGGCCTCGCGCAGGCGGTCGATCCGGGCGGCGATGTCGTCGGTCGCCGCGCTCGTCTCCTCCGCGAGCGTCTTCACCTCGCTGGCGACGACCGCGAAGCCGTCGCCCTCCTCGCCCGCCCGCGCCGCCTCGATCGAGGCGTTCAGCGCCAGCAGGTTCGTCTGCTCGGCGATCCCGTCGATGAGGTCGACGACCTCGGTGATCTCGGCCATCTCCTCGGCGACCTGTTCGACCTCCGTGGCGGTCCGGTCGGTGTGGTCCGCGACCTCGTCGAACGCCTCGAGGGCGTCCTCGGCGGCGGCGCCGGCCGTGTCGGCGCTTTCGGCCGCCTCGCGCGAGAGGGTCGTCACGTCCGCGGCGGTCGCGGCGATCTCCTCGACGGTCGCCGACAGGCCGCCCATCTCGCCGCTGACCTCGGCGAGCCGCTCGGCCTGCTCGTCGCTGGCGCCCGCGACCTCCGTCATCGAGCGGCTCACCGACTCGCTGGCGTCCTCGATCTGGTCGGCGCCGGCGGCGACGGCGCTGGCGCGGTCGTCGGCCTCGTCGGCGAACGCGCGGACGGTGCCGACCGTGTCCTCGAGGTCGTCGACCATGCGGTTGAACGAGACGGCGATCTCGCGGAGCGCCTCGTTGTCGGCGTCGTCGTCGAGTCGGACGGTGAGGTCGCCGTCGGCACACCGCGCCATCGCGTCGCCGTAGTCGTCGGCACGCCGCTCCAGCGACTCGGCCATCGACTCGGCCTCGGCCCTCGCCTCGGCGGCGCGCTGTTGCTCCGTGCGGACCTGCGAGATCCGGTCGTCGAGGTCGTCGCGCATGTCGCCGAACGCGCCGTACAGCGTCCCGATCTCGTCGATCCGGCCCGTCGACACCGTCACGTCGAGGTCGCCGCCGCCGAGCGCCCGGGCCCGGTCGGCGAGGTCGTCGAGCGCGTCGCCGGTCGGCTTGGCGATGAGGAGCCCCGCGACGACGAACCCGAGGATCGACGTGGCGACGAGCACGATGATGTCGAACCGGATCACCGACGCGAGCGCGTACGCGCTGCTCGCCGGGGCGTGGGCGGCGACGACCCAAGTGGTGCCGGGGACCCGGGCGTACGAGACGACGAGTTCCGTGTCCAGGGCCTCCTCGACGGCCGCGTCCTCCGTGACGACCTCGTTGCCGTCGAGGGCGCGCTGGAACGCCGCGCCGTCGGCGCCGAGGTACGCGCGGCCCATCGCCCCCTGGTCGTCGGCCATCAACACGGTGCCGTCCGGACCGACCACCCGCGTGAAGCCGCCCTCGACGGGCGTGCGGAAGCCGGCGGCGATCTGCTCGACGTCCGCGACGACGACGACCGCGCGATTCGGCGCCGAGGGGACGGCGCTGACGAACCCGACCATCCGGCCGTCGTCGGTCCGGTACACCATCGAGGTGGCGGCCCGCTCGGCCGACACCGGGACCGTCTCGGGCGCCCACGCGAGACTGGCGCCCGCGAGCGACGCGTCCTCGGCGTCGGGGTCGCTGGACGCCAGCACCCGCCCCGCCTCGGTGTCGATGTAGTGGATCGCGTGCACGTCGTTCGGGAGCGCGCGCAGTTCGCTCGTGAACACCGGCCTGAGTTTCGCCGTGTTCCCCTCCCGGACGTCCTGGTACTCCGAGATCATCCGAACGGCGGTCTCCCGTTGACCGATCCAGTCGGAGAGTTCCTGTGCCTGCAGCGTCGTGACCGACTTCATCTGTGCGTTGACGTCCCCGTGGAGCTTCTCCGTCGAGTCGACGACGGTGTACGCTCCCACCGCTCCGACCGCGATCACCAACACGAGGAGCACCGTCGCGAACTTGCGTAGGATCCCCCCCCTGATCGCGTTCGGGACGAGGCGGGCGCCGACGCCGGACCCGGGCCTGTCTGTCATCTCGATCCGACCTTCCCGATCCAACGTTTAACTCTACCCACCCGAATATCGACACGGAGAACTCGACGGGCGATTACTTGTGGTCGTGGCCCGCGCGGCGCGCTCGGGCGTCACGGTAAAGCCGGACGAGCCCCCTCCAACGACCCAGTGATCGTCGTCGCGACCGACGACTTCGCGCTGTACCACGCCGCGGTCGCCGGCTCCGCGACCGCGGCGCGACGTTCACCACCCGCGAGCCGGGCGCGGACCTGCCCGAGCGGGCGACCGTCGTCGTCTCCGCGCCCCACGACGGCGTGAGCTACCGCGCGGAACCGGTCGACCACGTGACGACCACCGCTGCCGACGCCCGCGCCGGGGTCGAGGAGGCGCTCGGCGTGCTTCGCGGCGGCGACGGCCGGACGGTCGTCGGCGTCGACCCGGGGACCGGCCCGGGATCGCCGTGCTGTCCGGCGACACCGTCGTGGCGGCGTTCCACGTCCCGCTGGCGGACGCGGTCGCGACGGTGCGCGCCGAGGTGGCCGACCAGCCGGACGCGCTGGTGCGCGTGGGGGACGGCGACCGCCTGCGCAGCGCCCGGATCGTCAACGCCTTGGAGGACGTCGCGGTCGAACTCGTCGACGAGTCGGGGACGACCCCGACGCTGGGGCGGGGGGCCGGCGGGAAGGGGATGGCGGACGTGCTCGCCGCGGTCAACATCGCCCGGCTGGAGGGCGAGCCCGTCGAGACGCGCGACGTCGAGCCGACGGCCGGGGAGATCCAGCGGATCAAAAACGAGTCGCGCGACGCCTCCGGCGGCGACCTCACCATCGGCGACGACCTCGCGCGCCGGGTCGCGCTCGGCGAGGTGACGCTGGCGGACGCGGTCGCCGAACAGCGCGAGGGCGGCGACGCCGACGGCGACACCGACGCCGGGTGACTCAGTCGCCGCCCACGAACACCGTCTTCACGCGGGCGCCACACGCCGGACAGCACAGCGTCTGCCACGTGTCGGCGTCGAGGTCGCCCATCGTCGCCGTCCGCGTCGCCTCGCGGGCCGCGAACTCGGCGCCGCAGTCGTCGCAGGCGTAGCGCCCGTCGCGCTCGTCGCGCTCGTCCCCGTCGGGAGCGTCGCTCATCGCTCGTCGTCGGGGTCGGTCGCGGCGTCGGCGTCGAGCAGGTCGCTCGCGGCCGCCTCGGCCCGGCGGAGCACCTCGCGGACCGGGAGACCCGCCGCGCGGGCGACCGCGGCGGCGTCGTCGTACTCGGCGCTCACGTCGTACACCGTGCCGTCGCCGTCGCCCGCGACCTTCACCGGCACCTCGTACGTCTCGCCGTCGACGGCGAGTTCGACCGTCTCGAAGGAGCGCTCGGCGATCCACCGGTGGCTCGCGCCGCCCTCGCGGATCCCGAGGGTGCCCGTCTCGACCGCGAGCCGGCGGGCGACGCGGTCGGCGTCCTCGGGCTTGCAGATCACCTTCACGAGGTGGCCCGGACGCGACTTCTTCATCGTCGCCGGCAGGACCGACACGTCGCGGGCGCCGGCGTCGGCCAGCGTCTCCTGCAGGCCGCCCAGCACCTCCGGGGCCGCGTCGTCGAGGGTCGTCTCGAGCACGGCCACGTCGTCGCGGACGAGGCCGCCCCGTTCGACCTCGCCGACGAGCGCGCGGAGGACGTTCGGCCGGTCGGGGAACGTCCAGCCGCCGGCGCCGTACCCCGACTGCTCGACCCGGAGCGAGGGAGCCGCTCGACGCCCGCGGCGTAGTGCGCGAGGATCGCCGCGCCCGTGGGGGTGAGCAGTTCGGCGTCGACCGGGCCGCCCCGCAGCGACCAGTCGGCGCGCTCGGCGATCTCGACGACCGCGGGGACCGGGACCGGGTAGACGCCGTGGCTGAACTCCACCTCGCCGCCGCCGGTCGCCAGCGGCGTCGTCACCACGCGGTCGGCGTCGAGGTCGTCGAACAGCAGGCACGCGCCGACCACGTCGGCGACGGCGTCGTCGGCGCCGACCTCGTGGAAGTGGGTCGCGTCGAGATCCGACCCGTGGACCGACGACTCCGCCTCGCCGAGGACCTCGAACACCGCGAGCGCGTCCTCGCGGACGCCCGCCGGGAGCGCCATCCCCTCGACCAACTCGACCACCTCGGCGTACGTCCGCTGCGGGCCGTGTCCCTCGGCGTCGTGGTCGTGGTGGTCGTGGTCGTGGCTGTGGTCGTGGTCGTGACTGTGGTCGTGGTCGTGACTGTGGTCGTGGTCGTGACTGTGGTCGTGGTCGTGACTGTGGTCGTGGTCGTGACTGTGGTCGTGGTCGTGACTGTGGTCGTGGTCCCCGGCGTCGGCTCCCCCGTCGCCGTCGGCGTCGCGGTGGCGGACGCGCGCGCGGGTGCTGGCGATGCCGTTGCGGTCCACCGACTCGAACTCGTAGCGGACGGGGAGGGCGTCCTCGACGGGCGCGAGGACGTCGCGGTCCGCGCCGGCCGCGACGAGCGCGCCCAGCAGCATGTCCCCGGAAGCGCCCATCCGGCCGTCGAAGGCGATCGTTCGCATGGCCGGAGGGTCGCGGGCCGACGACAAGTCGCTACCGCCACGCGGCCGCCGCGTGTCGACGCCGGTGGTGTTTTCAAGCCGGACGCCATACCGTGCGATAGATTAGCACGTCCTACGTCCGTCCGGGGGGCCAGTGGGAGCGACGTTCCGGCCCGACGACACGCAACGGAGGGCTTAACCGCCGTCCGGACCGACGTATTTCGAACGAACACCCGTCCATCCATCATGAATGAAGTCCAACTCGAAGTCGCGAAGGCGTACCCGAACGACTCCGGGAGGGGGATCGCCCGCCTCGACCCGGACACCCTGCTGCACTTAAAGCTCTCCCCCGGCGACATCATCGAGATCGAGGGCGCCGAGACGACCGCCGCGAAGGTGTGGCGCGCCGACCGGCAGGACTGGAACACCGACACCGTCCGCATCGACGGTTTCACGCGCCAGAACGCCGACGTCGGCATCGGCGAGCGCGTCACCATCCGCAAGGCCGAGGCGAAGAAGGCCGAGTCGCTGACGCTCGCGCCGCCGGAGGAGGCCTCGGTCCAGTTCGGATCCGACGCCGCCGGCATGGTGAAACGCCAGATCCTCAAGCGCCCGGTCGTCGAGCGCGACATCGTCCCCGTGATGTCGTCCACGAACCACCCGTTCATGCGCTCGCCCGGGCAGGCGATCCCGCTGATCGCCGTCGACACCGAGCCCGAGGGCGTCTGCCTCATCACCGAGGACACCGAGGTGGAGCTCCGCGAGGAGCCCATCTCCGGGTTCGAGAAGACCGGCGGCGGCATCACCTACGAGGACATCGGCGGCCTCCAAGGCGAGATCCAGCGCGTCCGCGAGATGGTCGAACTGCCGATGAAACACCCCCAGATCTTCAAGAAACTGGGGATCGAGCCGCCGCAGGGCGTGCTGCTCCACGGCCCGCCCGGCACCGGGAAGACGCTGCTCGCGAAGGCGGTCGCCAACGAGACCTCGGCGAGTTTCTTCTCCATCGCCGGGCCGGAGATCATCTCGAAGTACTACGGCGAGTCCGAACAGCAACTGCGCGAGATATTCGAGGACGCGAAAGACGAGAGTCCCAGCATCATCTTCATCGACGAGTTGGACTCCATCGCGCCCAAGCGCGAGGACGTCACCGGCGAGGTCGAACGCCGCGTCGTCGCCCAACTGCTCACGATGATGGACGGGCTGGAGACGCGCGGACAGGTGATCGTCATCGCGGCGACGAACCGCGTCGACTCCGTCGACCCCGCGCTGCGCCGTCCCGGGCGCTTCGACCGCGAGATCGAGATCGGCGTCCCGGACGAGGTGGGGCGCAAGGAGATCCTCCAGATCCACACCCGCGGCATGCCGCTGTCGGACGACGTCGACCTCGACCACCTCGCCGACGAGACGCACGGCTTCGTCGGCGCGGACATCGAGAGCCTGACGAAGGAGGCGGCGATGAAGGCGCTGCGCAGGTACCTCCCGGAGATCGACCTCGACGAGGAGGACATCCCGCCGAGCCTCGTCGACCGGATGATCGTCAAGCGCAACGACTTCCAGGGCGCGCTCGCGGAGGTGGAGCCCTCGGCGATGCGGGAGGTGCTCGTCGAGCTCCCGAAGGTCACCTGGGAGGACGTCGGCGGCCTCGCCGACGCCCAGCAACAGGTGAAGGAGGCCGTCGAGTGGCCGCTGACGACGCCCGAGAAGTTCGACCGGATGGGCATCGAGGCGCCGAAGGGCGTGCTGCTGTACGGCCCGCCCGGCACCGGGAAGACGCTGATGGCGAAGGCCGTCGCCAACGAGACGAACGCGAACTTCATCTCGGTGCGCGGGCCCCAACTGCTGAGCAAGTGGGTCGGTGAGTCCGAGAAGGCGATCCGGCAGACGTTCCGGAAGGCCCGGCAGGTGTCGCCCACCGTCATCTTCTTCGACGAGCTGGACAGCCTCGCGCCCAGCCGCGGGCAGGAGATGGGGAACAACGTCTCCGAGCGCGTCGTCAACCAGCTCCTGACGGAGTTGGACGGCCTCGAGGAGATGGGCAACGTGATGGTGATCGGGGCGACGAACCGCCCGGACATGATCGACCCGGCGCTCATCCGTTCGGGCCGGTTCGACCGGCTCGTGATGATCGGCCAGCCCGACGAGGAGGGGCGCGAGCAGATCCTCAAGATCCACACCGGCGACACGCCGCTGTCGGCGGACGTGAGCCTGCGCGAACTCGCCGAGCGCACCGACGGCTACGTCGGCTCCGACCTGGAGTCGATCGCCCGCGAGGCCGCCATCCAGGCGCTGCGCGAGGACGACGACGCCGAGGACGTGAACATGCGCCACTTCGAGCAGGCGATGGAGAACGTCCGGCCCACCATCTCGGAGGCGATCATGGACTACTACGCGGACATCGAAGAGCAGTTCAAGGGCGGCGGCACCGACAGCCTCCGCGCCGACCGGAGCGGCCGGATCGGCTTCCAGTAGAACCTCTTTTAACGGGGTCCTCGCGCGCTTTCGGCGCGCTCGAACCCCGTCAAAACCCGTTCATGCCAAAAGGCCGCTCGCTCGGGCCTTCGGCCCTCGCTCGCAGAACTACCGTAGTGTGGACCGCGAGCGCAGGTGGGTTTCTATTTGTGTGCCCGAGAAAATCGGTAGAACGTTATTTCGAGTAGTTGAGGGTCAAGTAGCTGATCGATATGAGCTGCGAAGTTTTTGATCGTCGGCATAACATATGAGTACGAAGTAACTATTCACGAGGGTGTAACCCAACGAAGAGATATGAGTGGACGGTCCGCCCGTGCTGGCAACACAAGGCACCTTCTCTCAATACTTGGTCTCGGTACACTCCTTGTTTTGGCAGGGTGTATGTTGCCAATTGACCAGCCTACCAAGCAGGATCATCCCGTCAGGATTCAGTTCAACAATACGATCAATGAGACAACGACGTTTGAGGTCTTTGTAGTCCAGCGACCGGCAAATGTCACCGCCTATATGAACGATGGCCGAGTGAGCGAGGGACCCATTTCCGAAGGAAGTTCAAAAACATATTCGGGTGAAAATCAAACATACAACAGAATCGAATTACCCGAATCAGCCTATTTCCACGGCCGATTTACTGTCGGGCCCGGTGAATCAAACCGAACGGAGATCGACGAGGAACACCTCCCAGTGAACTTTGCACTGGTCATTACGGTCTACGAAACGGAAAATCAAATACAGGCCTATATGACTATGAACTGTGATGACCTCGACCTGAACGGATACCGGGCAACCCGGACCTCCTATGGTGTGAGTGTCGCGCATTCGTGCGGATAAGTACAATTCACATCAGTCGATCAGACGGCAGCCCTAACCACCTGCCCTGTATCTATCGCTGACTGCTCCACGTTTCAGAGCGGCCCGAAATACGACAACTCGTAGGCCGGGACTGCGGAGATAGCATCCGCGAGCGAAGCGAGCGGTTCACCGGACCCGACCGAAGGGAGGGTCCGGCCTTTGATCATCGACGGGTTTTGGCGGGGGTCGAGCGCCCGAAGGGCGCGAGGCCCCCGCGAAAAGTGGTCGGTTAGTAGATCAGCGCGTCGTCGTTCTCGATCATGTACAGCGTCCGCGCGGCGATGTTGACCGCGTGGTCGCCGACGCGCTCGAGGTCGCGGATCGTGAGCAGCAGGCGCGAGACGTCCGCCATCAGCGTCTCGGGGTCGGCGGTGTCGAGTTCGTCCCCCTCGATGAGGTCGAGCATCACGTCCGTCGAGGCGGTCTCACACAGCTCGTCGACGTCGTCGTCGGTCGCGGCGACGGCGAAACACGCCTCGGCGTCCTCGTCGGCGTACGCGCGCATCGCGTCGTCGAGCATGTCGAGCGTGGCCTCGCCGATGCGCTGGACGTCGACGTCGGGGAACACGTCGCGCTCGGCCTGGAGGGTGTACTCGCCGAGGTTGGTCGCGAGGTCGCCGATGCGTTCGAGGTCGGTGATGATCTTGAACGACGCCGTGACGAAGCGGAGGTCGCCGGCGACGGGCTGTTGGAGCGCCAGCAGGTCGACGCAGTCCTGTTCGAGGTCGAGGTACAGGCGGTTCACCTCGGAGTCCTCGTCGATGACCCGTTGTGCGAGCGCCTCGTCCTTCTCGGCGAGCGCGTCCATCCCCATGCGGAGCCGCTCGGCGACGATCTCGCTCATGTAGAGCACGTCCTCGCGAAGCTCCGCGAGGCGTTCCTGGTACTTCTCTCTGGGCATACGTCCCGGTGTTCCGCCGCGGGGTGTAAACGTTCGGTTCGTGCGGCGACGGCCGCCGCTCCGGCGCGGGACGGCGAGCGCGGCGGGGCTTCTTGTACGGCCCGCGCGTACCGCGTCCATGGATCGACGGCGGTTCCTGTCCGCCGGCGTCGCCGCGCTCGCGGGGCTCGCCGGCTGTTCGTCCGGGGAGAGCGGCGGCCGGCGGACGGTGAACCCGGCGCTGCGGGACACCCCGACGGGGACGCCGACGCCGACCGCCACGCCCACGCCGGAGCCGCCGGCGTACGGCTCGGCCGCGGCCGACAGCCTCGACCGTCCCCGCTCGGTCGTCGTCCGGAACCGGCTCGTCGGCCCCGACTGGATCGCGCTCCGGATCGCCGACGGCGACACGGTGGCCGTCGAACGGACCCTGCGCGTGCCGCCGGCCGACCGGGTCCGGCTCGACGCCGTCATCGGCGCCGCGCGGACGTACGACGTGGAGGTGCGAACCACCGACCGCCGCCGCGGCCGCTTCGAGTGGGCCCCTCGCGCGGGCGGCGGCGACCTCGAGATCGACCTCGGGGGAGCGTCGCGACGCGCGACAGCTACCCGCCGTCGACGGCGCCCGAGTTCGTCGTCGGGTCGACCGGCGGGGTGGTCGTCGGCGGGGCGACCGCGACCGGCACGGTCGTCGTCGACACGCCGGGCGAGGGCGGTCGCGTCCGGCTCTCGTTCGCCGACGGCGACGGCTCCGCGGGGGTCGACCTCCGCGTGCCGGCCGCCTCGCGGGTCCCCGTCCCGGTGTCGATGCCCGACGGGCCGGTGTCGGTCGCGGTCGACACCGCCGCGGGGAGCGACCGACGGGAGTGGCTCCCCGGCGAGGACGGGGCGCTGTACTGTCTGCACGGCTCGCCGCCGCGGCTGGTGTGTGACCTCCTGATCCGCGACGTGGTCGTCGAGAACGCGACCGACGACGACGCCGCCGTCGACGTGGAGGTGGTCGCCGACGGCCGCACCAGCCTCGACTGGACGGTGTACCCCGTCGCGGGCGGGAGCGTCACCGTGCCGACGGCGGTGTCGCCGGCGGGGGAGTTCCTCGTCGCCGCGAGCCACGGGGACCGCGAGGTCCGCCGTCGGCTCGACCGGTGTCCCGCCCGGGGGCCGTTGACGGTCCGCGTGACCGACGACGGCATCGCGGTCGGGTCGCGCGCGGTCGAGTGACCCGCCGGTCCGGGACCGCCCCCGGCGACACCCGACGCCACCGGAGCGCTCCCGACGACACCGGATCACACCCCGTCAGCGACGGTGGGTCGCTTTCACGTGCCCGCCGGCCGTAGCGCGACCATGTTCAGACGGGCGGTCCTCTCGGCGGTCGCGGCAGGAGTCGCGGGGCTGGCCGGCTGCGGCGCCGACGGCTCTGGGGAGCGGTCCCGGACGGTGAACCCGGCGCTGCGGGGGACGCCCACCCCGACGCCGACGCCGACCGCCACGCCCACGCCGTACGGCGCGGCGGCGAACGACGCGCTGGCGACGCCTCGGGCCGTCGTGGTCGGGAACCGGCGGCTCGACGCCGTGGCCGTCCGGGTCGCCGTCCGGGAGGGGGAGACGCCGGTCCTCGACCGGACGGTCCGGGTTCCGGGCGGCGGGGAGACCCGGATCCCGGGGGTGTTCGGGGCCGCGCGGGAGTACGCCGTCCGCGTGACGGCCGCGGACGGGCGGGGGACCGAGACGACGTGGGACCCGGGCGACGGCGGCGCCCACCTCGGCGTCGGCGTCGGCGCGGCGGTCCGGGCGTTCTCGCTGTACGACCCGCGCGAGGTCGCGCCGTTCGTGGCGGCGGACCCGGGGGCTCGTCGGCGTCGACGGGGGACGGTGCCGCTCCTCGTCGACGCCCCGGGTCGGCCCGCCGGGTCACGCTCTCGGCGGACACCGGCGGGGCGGCCACGACGGCCACGCTGGACGTGCCGGCCGGGAGCCGACTGACGGTCCCGCTCGCGGTGCCGAGCGCGGCGGTTCGCGTCCGGGCCGGCGTCGACGGCGGGACGACCGCGACGTTCCGGTGGCAACCGCTCGCCGACGGCTCGCTCGTCCTCCGCCTCGACGACGAGCCGCGGTTCCTGTGTGACCTGCTCGTGCGGGACCTCCGCGTCCGGAACGACCTGGAAGCCGAGGCGACCCTCTCCGTCGCCGTCGCCGCGGACGGGCGCGAGCGGTTCGCGCGCTCGTTCACCCTCGCCGGCGGCGCCGCGACGACGGTGCCCGCGGCCGTCCCCCCGCGGCCGGCTACGTGTTCGACGTCACCGTCGACGGCGAGACGGAGCGCGTCGACTGGGCCGTCTGTCCCCCCGTCGGCCCGGTCGTCGTCCGGCTGGCCGAGCGCGGCGTCGCCGTCACGGTCAGCCCGACCGGCCCCGACCGGTGACCCGGGAGTATATAGATATATAGTCCGGATCGATCCGGTACGGGAACGACGAACGGGACAGTTCGGCCCGAACCGCGGGTCGATCCGACGCCCGATTCGCCTCGCAGCCACGCGATCGGGCTGCGGTGGGTCGGCCCGCGGTCCGGCGAGCAACCGCGGCGCGGTCGGACGGTCCTCCGAGGACCGCAGAGAGATATATAGAGCATCGGCAGATTTAATCCGGGCACGGCCCGAGGTGAGGTCGATGGTCGAGACACGGAAGGTGCAGGTGACCGGCGGGTCGACGTACACGGTGTCCATCCCGAAGGACTGGGCGACCGACAACGGGGTGAGCGCGGGCACCGAGGTCGAGTTCTACCCGGAGGGCGACTCGCTGTTCCTCACCCCGGTGAGCGAGGAGGAGCGCACCGAGGGGACGCTCGACATCGGCGACCTCTCGGGCGACCAGCTCACCCGCGCGGTGATGACGATGTACGTCTCCGGCTTCGACATCATCGCGCTGGAGGCGCCGCGGATCACGAACGACCAGCGCCGGACGATCCGCGACTCCGTCCAGAGCCTCGTCGGGCTGGAGGTGCTCGAGGAGACGCGCGACCGGGTCGTGATCCGCGACCTGCTCGACTCCTCGGAGCTGTCGATCCACAACGCGGTGACGCGGATGCGCCTCATCGCCGTCTCGATGCTGGAGGACGCCGTCGACGCCCTCACGACCGCCGACGAGGACATGGCGTTGGACGTGATCCAGCGCGACGACGACGTCGACCGCCTGTACATGGTCGTCTCGCGCATCTTCCGGGCGACCCTCCGGACCCCGAAGGCGGCCGAGGACATCGGCCTCTCGCGGGAGGTGTGCTTCGACTACCACTCCAGCGCCCGCCAACTCGAACGCGTGGCCGACCACGCGACCAAGATCGCACACATCACGCTGGAACTGCTCGGCAGCGACGAGGCCTCGAACGTCGGCGGCGAGGAGCCGCGCATGCCGGACAGCGACGGCTTCGACCTGCCGGAGGAGTTCGTCGACGCGCTGCGGGAACTGGACGAGGACGCCCGCGAGGTCGTCGACCGGGCGATGGAGGCGCTGTTCGCCGACGACAGCGCCGAGGCGACGACGCTCGCCAACGAGGCCCGCGGCGCCGTTCGCGGCGTCGACGAACGGGCGCGCGGGATCGACGAACTCCTGCGCGACATGGACCCCGCGCAGGCGCAACTGCTCGGCCTCATCGTCGACTCCGTCTCGCGTGCGGGCGACTACGGCGGCAACATCGCCGAGACCGCCCTCCAGAAGGCCGCGCCGACGCCGTAAGCCGCCGTCGACCGCTCCCGCCGGCGACCGCCTGCGCTCTACCGTTCGTACCCCGCCAGCGACGCGAACACGTCGTCGCCGTCGCGGACCGCCGCCGCCAGCGCCGTCACACCCGGCTTCCCCGCGCGGGCGTGGTTGGCGTACACCCGCACCGGCTGGGTGCCCAGCGGCACGAACCCCGTGTCGAGCCGCTCGGCCGTCGCGCGCAGGCCGAGGCCCACGTCCGCGTCGCCCGCGAGCACGCGGCGGGCGGGCGACTCGTGGGCCCGCACGGCGCGGTCGAAGCCGTCGACGGCCTCGGTCGCCTCCCGACGGGTCGTCCCGCGCTCGTCGGCCAGATCGGCCAGCGCGTTCGCGAGGTCGGTGCGCAGCCCCGAGTTCGAGTCGCGGTTGACGAACCGGAGGTCGCGGTCGACCAGATCCGCGAGCCCGGTCACGTCGTCGGGGTTGCCGGCGGGGACGACCAGTCCCCACTCGCGGTGCCACTCGCCGACGAGGTCGGCCGGCTCGGGTGCGGCGTCGCCCGTCGGGTCGGGGGCGGCGACCGGGTCGCGGCCCGGTTCGCCCGCGACGACGGCCGCGTCGGGGACGCCGTCGCGCAGGCGGCGCAGCCCTCGCGGGAGCCGAGCGCGAGGTACCGGGGGCGCTCGACGCGGTCGAGCAGGCGCGACAGCGCGGGGTCGTCCTCGCCGACGGCGAACAGCGTCGGCGCGCGCACCTCCGGCGAGAACAGCTGCACCGCGACCGACTCGCCGGCCGCGAGGTACTCGGTGTCCGGGTCGACGACGACGACGCCGTCGGCCTCGACGAGGCTCGTCGTCGCGCCCGACCCCTTGTCGACCGGGTAGACGAGCGTGTTGCCGTCGCCGTCCGCCACCAGGCCGGCGGGCATGAGCCGCATCCGGCCCTCAGAGTAGCGCTCCTCGACGGCCATCCGGCCGGTCGCCGTCGCCGTCGCCGGCTCGGGGACGCCGGCCGCCCGCCGGATCGCCGGCGCGACGAACGTCCGGAAGATGGTGAGCGCCGACACCGGGTAGCCGGGGAGCCCGACGTACGCGGAGTCGGCGAGGCGCCCGACGAGCATCGGCTTGCCCGGCTTGACCGAGACGCCGTGGAGGAGCAGCTCCCCCCGGTCCTCGATGACGCGGTAGATGACGTCGACCGCGGAGGCGGAGGTCGACCCCGACGACAACACGAGGTCGCACTCCTCGCTCGCCTCGACGAGCAGGCGCTCCATCTCGTCGTAGTCGTCGCCCGCGTGGGGGTACAGCCGCGCCTCGCCGCCGGCCTCCTCGACGCCCGCGGCGATGGTGTAGCTGTTCACGTCGTAGATCTGGCCGCGCTCGCTGTGGAGCTCCTCGCCCGGGCGGACGAGCTCGTCGCCGGTGGAGACGATCCCGACCGTCGGCCGGCCGCGGACCGGCACCTCGTCGACGCCTAGCGCCGACAACAGCCCGATCTCGCGGGGCGTGATCTCCGTGCCGGGGCCGAGCGCGCGGCCGCCGGCCGCGATGTCGGCGCCCGCGAACATGACGTGGTCGCCGGGCGCGACCGAGGTGCGGATCTCGACGGCGTCGCCGTCGCCGTCGGCGCCCGCCCCCGCGACCTCGGTCGTCCGTTCCACCATCACCACCGCGTCGGCGCCGTCGGGCATGACGGCGCCCGTCGAGATCTCCGCGCAGGTGCCCGGCTCGACGGTCACGGTCGGCTCGCTCCCGGCGTGGACCTGTCCGACCAGCGCCAGCGTCGCGGGGTCGGCCTCGTCGGCGCCGAACGTGTCGCGCGCGCGCACCGCGTACCCGTCCATCGACGCGCGGTCGAACCCCGGCACGTCCAGCCCGGCGTCGACCCGCTCGGCGAGCACCCGGCCGCGCGCCTCCCGCAGCGGCACCGACTCGGGGTCGGGCGCGAGGTCCAGCGAGGCGATCGCCTCGTGGGCCTCCTCCGGCTCGGCGAGGTCGCGGAACTCCTTGCGGTCGCTCATTCGCTCACCTCCCACAGCGCCACGTCGACGGCCTCGCCGGCGTCGAGCCCCTCGCGCGACTCGGGGACGACGACCCAGCCGTCCGCGAGCGCGACCGACGACAACATCCCGGAGCCGGAGGCGCGCGTCGGCGTCGCCTCCGTCCCGTCGTCGCCGTCGGCGAGCCGCACGCGGGCGAACGTCCGCACGCCCGGTTCGGAGGACACCTTCCGCGTCAGCGTCGCCCGCCGCGTCGGGTGCGGCTCGTGCGGGAGCCGGCCGACCTCGCGGACCAGCGGGCGGAGGAACTGGACGGCGTTGACGATGCACGCGACCGGGTAGCCCGGGAGCATGACGACGGGCGTGTCCCCGACGACGCCGAGCGCGACCGGGTGGCCCGGCTTGAGGGCGACGCCGTGGACGAGCACCTCGCCGAGGTCGTCGACCACCTCCGGGACGAGGTCGCGCTCGCCGACGGAGGAGCCGCCCGTCGTGACGACCACGTCGTGGTCGCGGTCGCGCTCGACCGCCTCGCGCAGCGCCGCCTCGTCGTCCGTGACGATGTCGCGGTACGTCGCGTCGGCGCCCCACCGCTCGGCCAGCCGCGAGACGGTGAGCCCGTTCGTCTCGATCACCTCGCCGGGGCCGGGGTCGGCCTCGACCAGCTCCTCGCCGGTCGGGATCACCGACACGCGGGGGCGCTCGGCGACCGTCACCTCGGTCAGGCCGACGGACTTGAGCAGGCCGAGGTCCGAGGGGCGCAGGCGGTGGGGCGGCTCGTACAGCGTCTGCCCCTCGGCGACGTCCTCGCCGGCCGGCCCGACGTTCTCCCCCTCGGCGACGGCGTCGAACACCTCCACCTCGTCGCCGACCTCGTCGACCTGTTCGATCATGACCACGGCGTCGGCGCCGGGCGGCAACTCGCTGCCCGTGTGGACGCGGACCGCCCCCTCCGGGCCGACTTCCCCGTCGTCGGCGACCAGCACCGAGGGGGAGCGGGCGGACGCGCCGAAGGTGTCGGCGGCCCGCACCGCGTACCCGTCCATCGCCGCGCGGTCGTAGCCGGGCACCGGCACCGGCGACGCGACCGGCGCGGCGACGGCGCGGCCGTCGGCCGCGGTCAGCGGCACCGTCTCCGTCCGCCCGTGCGGGGTCGCCGCCGCGAGCAGGCGCTCGCGGGCGTCGGCGACGCGCGTGCGCTCCTTGAACCCGGAGCGTGTGCGGTCGTGACTCATACCGGATCGTTGCCGCGCCGGCGTAAAAAGGCCGCCAGTCGACCCCCTCGGCTTACTTCTCCGTGCCCCGGCGCCGCTCGGCCGACCGCCCGCCGCCGAGGAGTCCGCGGAGTCGCCCGCCGAGGAGTCCGCGGAGTCGCCCGCCGAGCGCCCGTGCCGCCGCGAACGGGCGGAACGCCGCCGGCGACTCCCGGCGACGGTCCGGCGGGACCCACGGGTCGACCGCGACCACCGCGGCGTCCGGCTCGACGCGAACCGGGACGCCCGCGGTCGCCGCCGGGTCGGTCGGGGACTCGCGGTCGCGCTCCTCGGCAGCCTCGTGCATACTCGGGCGCACCTGTCCCGGCGGCATAAATCCTCGGGAGACACTCACACGCACGGGACGGCGCCGTCACCGCGGCCTTTTTCGACGCGCCGCCCCTTGTCCCGTCCATGTCGAAGCTACGAGAGGCGCTCCGGGACCTCCCCGAGCCGGTGTTCGCCGATCTGTTGGAGAGCGACGACTCGTACCTCCTCGTCGTCGACCTCCCGGGTGCGAGCGCGGACACGACCGACGTGCGCCTCGAACGGGGCCGACTCCACGTCGAGGCGCGCCGCGAGAAGGCGACCGACGCCGCGTTCAGCTACGTCGAGGAGGACCGCCCGCTGTTCCTCGACGCGGAGATCCCGCTGCCGCCGGACGCGACCCACGAGGGGAGCGACGCCGAGATGGACCGCGGCGTCCTGACGGTGCGGCTCCCCAAGCGCGCGACCGCGCCCGACCACTCCATCCCGGTGTCGGACGCGTAACCCGGGTGGTCACGCTGGTCTCACTGCGTGCGTATCGACGGTTCCCCGTCGTCCTCTACCGATTCCTGCCGCTGATCGTCGCGCTCCTCCGCGACCGGAAACGCTTCCTCGTCGTCGGGGGGTCCCGCGAGGTCACCCGCGAGATGCGGCTGGAGCGCGCGGAGGTGCTGCTCGATACGCTGCTCACGCTCGGCCCGACGTTCATCAAACTCGGGCAGATCCTCTCGACGCGGCCGGACGTGCTCCCGGCCTCCTACATCGAGGTGCTGTCGTCGCTGCAGGACGACGTGCCGCCGGCGCCGTGGCCCGAGTCGAAGGCGGTGCTGGAGGAGGAGCTCGGCCCCGTCGACGAGGTGTTCGACGAGTTCGACACCGAACCGATCTCGGGGGCGAGCCTCGGGCAGGTGTACGTGGCGACGTACGAGGGCGAGCAGGTCGCCGTGAAGGTGCGCCGCCCGGGCATCGAGGAGCTCGTCGAGGCCGACCTCACCGTCATCAAGTGGTCGGTGCCGCTCCTCTCGCGGTTCGTCGGGCAGGGGCAGGCGTTCTCGCTCGACAACCTCGCCGAGGAGTTCGACAAGACGATCCACCAGGAGATGGACTACGCCCGCGAACAGCGCGTGCTCCGGGAGATCCGGGCGAACTTCGAGGGCAACGACCGGGTCGTCATCCCGGAGCCGGAGCCGGGCGCCTCGGGGCCGCGCGTGCTCACGATGGAGTACCTCCCGGGGACGAAGATCTCCGACGTAGCCGCGCTCGATCGAATGGGCATCGACCGGACCGAGCTTCGCGACGACGCTCCAGCGCGTCTACCTCCAGATGATCGCCGAGGACGGCGTGTTCCACGCCGACCCCCACCCGGGGGAACCTCTCGGTGACGCCGGAGGGACAGATCATCTTCTACGACTTCGGGATGGCCGGCCGCGTCGACCCGTTCATCCAGGAGAAGATCATCGACTTCTACATCGCCGTCGCCAACCAGAACATCGACGGCATCCTCGACGCCCTCGTCGAGATGGGGACGCTGTCGCCGGAGGCCGACCGACAGGTGATGGCCGACGTGATGGAGCTGGCCATCGCGGACGTCCGCGGCGAGGACATCGAGCAGTACCGCGTCCAGCAGGTGATCGAGCAGGTGGAGTCGACCATCTACGACTTCCCGCTGCGCCTGCCGCAGAACATGGCGCTGGTGTTGCGCGTCGCGACGGTCGTGGAGGGCGTGTGTGTCACGCTCGACCCCGAGTTCGACTTCATCGAGGTCGCCACCGAGTACCTCTCCGAACAGGGGTACCTGGAGGACACCGCCCGCCGGCTCGCCGGCGAGGCCGCCCAGCAGACCCGGCGGACGGCGCGGGCGCTGTTCACGGTCCCGCCGAAGCTCGACGACGTGCTCGACACGGCCCAGCGGGGCGACCTGAACGTCAACGTCACGCTGAACGACGAGAACAACGTCCTCGACCGGCTGGCCAAGCGGATCGCCTACTCGATCCTCACCGCGGTCGGCGGGCTGTCGGCGGCGATCATCTACTCGTTCAACCAGACGCCCGACTCGATGCTCAACGTCTACCTCTCGGTCGCCATCGTCGTCGCCACCCTCCCGATGGTGTTCTTCCTGTACCGCTCGTTCACGAAGGAGCGGCGGGGGCTGCGCGCCCAGCCGCAGTTCACCCGGCAGAACCTCAAGGAGCGGCAGGCGGCCGAGCCCGGCGAGGACGAGGACGGCCCCGGCACCGTCGACGCGATGATGCCCGGGTCGGTGAACCAGGCGGGCGGGGGCGCGGCGACGGACGACGACGAGGAGTCGACGGGACCGACCGCCGACGGCGGCCGCGACCTGCGCGAGCGGCGCCGCGGCCGGCGCGACTGGGACGACGACGCCGGCGTCGCCATCGGCGTCGCCGACGAGCGCGAGGAGTAGCCGCCCTCAGGCGAGTTCGTCGACGATGGCGTCGGCGACCTTCATCGGCTGTTCGTGTTGGACCCAGTGGGTCGCCTCCTGGAACGTCGTGAGCCGGCCGTCCGCGCAGTAGTCGACGGAGTCGTACGCCATCCGGCGCTTGAGGAACTGGTCGTGGACCCCCCAGATCACCCGCGTCGGCACCGTCACCTCGTCCGTCTCCGGGGCGGGACGGTGGCGGCCCGACGCGCGGTACCAGTTGAGCATCGCCGTAAACGCCCCCTCGCGGTTCCACGCGGCGCGGTAGCGGTCGAAGTCGGCCGTCGAGAACGTGCCCGGCATCGACGACTCGCGCAGCATCGTCACCGGCAGGCGCCAGTTGGCCGCGCGGATCACCGCCTCCGGCACCTTCGGCACCTGGAAGAACAGCGCGTACCCCGAGCGGAGCAGTTGCGCCGGGTCGCCCGACAGCGTGCGCCGGATCACCGTCGGGTGGGGCGCGTTGACCGCGACGAACGCCGAGAGCCGTTCGGGGCTGTGCAGCGCCGTCCACCAGCCGACGACGCCGCCCCAGTCGTGGCCGACGACCGCGGCCGTCTCGCGGTCGTACGCGTCGATCAGACCGACGACGTCCGCCGACAGCGCCTCGATCCGGTAGTCGGCGACGTCGCCCGGGCGCTCGCTGCGGTTGTAGCCGCGCTGGTCGGGGACGACGACGCGGTACCCCTCGTTGACGAGCGGGCGGATCTGGTCGTGCCAGCCGTACCAGAACTCGGGGAAGCCGTGCAACAGCAGGACCAACTCGCCGTCGGCCGGGCCGGCCTCGACGACGTGGAACGTGCGGCCGTTCGCCTCGACGAACGTCGACTCCCCGGGCACGTCCGCGGGGACGTCGTCCGGCTCGCGGGCGGCGCGAAGCGTCGTGGGCATACCCGTCCGTACGCGCTCGGCGGCGAAAACGTACCGGCCGGACGAGCCGTTCAGACCTCGACCGACCGGCAGCGGTCGACGACCGCGTCGACCGAGCCGCCGTGGTCGCGGTCGAGGCTCACGAGGACGCCCCCGCCGGTGCCGGTCGGCACCTCGACGACGACCGCCCGCTCGAACCGCCGGACGGTCGCCTGGAACGCCCCCGCGACCGAGAACAGCCGCTCGTAGTAGTCGCGCTCCAACGAGTCGAACACCGCGCCCTGTCTGATCGCGTCGAGGTCGTCGTCGTCCAACGCCGTGGCCACGTCGTCGCGGAGGTACGTCACGTGGTACGTGTCGCCGTCGTACGATCCCACCGCACGGAGGGCGTCGCCCACCTCCGCGCGGAGGTCGGCCACGAGCGCGTCGGTCATCGATTCGAACCGATCGCTCCGTCCGTGAAAAATATGTCGCGAAGCCGGCGGGCCGCCCGCGGCCTACTCGTCGCCGACCGCGAGCGTCCAGACGGCCGTCGCCCCGAGCAGCAGCGCCGGGAGGAACGGCAACACGAGCATCGCCGCGAGGAAGCGCAGACCGATCTCGTCGGGGATCGTCGGCCGGAGGTAGATCGCCCCCGGGACGACGAGGAACGCGACGACGACGACCGCGACGAGCACCCAGCCCGTCCGCCCGAGGTCGTCGTCCGCGTCGGCGGTCCCCGCGCGGTCGCCGTCGTCCGCCGGGTCGACGCGCTCGTAGCCGTCGCCGGTGTTGACGACGCGCGTCTCCCCCGAGTCGTTCTCAGAGCTCACTATCGGGTCTAACCACCACTTTCCCAAAGCCCTCTCGGTTCTCGATCATCTCGTGGGCGCGGGCGGCCTCGCTCATCGGCAGCACCTCCCGGACGCGCGGCTCGAACGTGCCGTCCCACACGAGTTCGAGCACGTCGTCGACCTCGCCCGGGGTCGCCATCGTCGACCCGATCACCTTCAGCTGGTTCCAGAAGATGCGGTTGATGTCCGTCTCGGGGCGGCCGCCGGTCGTGGCCCCGCAGGTGACGACGCGCCCGCCCTTCGCGAGGCTCTTCAGCGAGTCGGTCCACGTCGCCGCGCCGATGTGGTCGACGACCATGTCGACGCCGCGGCGGCCCGTCAGCTCGCGGATCTCCGCGGCGAAGTCGTCCTCCTCGTAGTTGATCACGTGTTCGGCCCCGCAGTCCTCCGCGTAGCGGAGCTTCTCCTCGGTGGAGGCGGTGGCGTACACCTCCGCGCCGACGAAGTCCGCGATCTGGACGGCGGCGTGGCCGACGCCGCCGGAGGCGCCGAGCACGAGAATCTTCTCGCCCGGGGCGAGTTCGCCCTGCGAGAGCAGCATCCGCCACGCGGTCTGGAACACGAGCGACGCCGAGCCGGCGACCTCCCAGTCGACGTGGTCGGGGACGGGAACGAGGTTGTCCGCCGGGACCGCCGCCAGCTCCGAGTGGACGCCGCGCTGGTGCTCGCCGATGATCGAGAAGCGGACGCACTGCGACTCCTCGCCGTGGCGGCAGAACTCGCAGGCGCCACAGGAGACGCCCGCGGTGACCGCGACGTGGTCGCCCTCCGCGAAGCGCGTGACGCCCTCGCCGACGGCGGTGACGACGCCGGCGCCGTCGGACCCGGGAACGTGCGGCATCTCCAGGTCGATCCCCGGCAGCCCCTTTCGCGTCCAGATGTCGAGGTGGTTGAGCGCGCCCGCCTTCACGTCGACGAGCACCTCCCCGCGCCCCGGTTCGGGGTCCGGGAAGTCGCCGTAGTCGATCACGTCGCGGTCGCCGTGCTCCGAGAACTGGACGGCTTTCATGCGTGTTCGCACGTGCCACGCGGGGGGAGTAAACCCTTCCCCACCCGGCGATCCGAACGTGTCAACCGCCCCGGCGGTAGAACTAAGTATGGGTGTAAAGTACGCTTTACTGTAAAGCGAGCTTTACACACCATGTCCACCACCACCCCCGAATCCACCCCGCTCGTCTCGAACCGCCTCGTGCTCGCCGTCGTCTGGGCGGCGGCGACGCTCTCGTACGTCGGCCTGCTCGCGGTCGGTCGCGAGGTAGCCGCCGTGGGGGCGTTCGCCCTCGTCGCCGCCGTCGCCGTCGGCTACCGACGCCTCGCCGGCGTCCGCTTCGACGAGCGCGACGCCGACGTGGTCACGACCGCCTCCGGCTACGCCGTGCAGGTGTTCGGCGTCACGTCGGGCGTCGTGTTCCCCGCGCTCGTGCTCGCCAACGGGCTCGGCTACTACTCGTGGACCGCGTTCACCGCGGGGATCGCGACGACCGTCGCGGCGTTCTTCCTCGTGTGGGGCGTCGCGCTCGCCGTCGTGAGGGCCCGCCGATGACGGAGGCCGTGTCCGCGCCGACGGTGTCGCGGCGGCGTCGCTACCGCGGCCTGCTGTTCGGCGCCGTCGTCGTCGGGTCGGTGCTCGGCGTCGGGCTCCGCGTCCTCGGCTACCCGATCGTCGGCGAGGCCGTCTACTGGGTCGGCATCCTCGCGTTCCTCGGCGTGTGGCGGTTCACCCCCGTCACGCTGTTCGACGAGCGCGACGCGGAGTTGGAGCGCCGCGCGAGCAACGTCACCCTCGTCGTCGCGGCGGTCGCGCTCGTGGTCGGCGCGTCCGCGGCCCGGCTGGCCAGCGTGACGGGCGCGTTCGAGGTGCCCGCGACGGTGTCGGGCGCGCTGTACGGCTACGTCGCGCTGTTCGTCGTGTTCGCGCTCGCGCTGGGGTACACCAAACTCGCTCGATGAACAACGACGTGCGCGCCCGCCGCGAGGAGCGCGGCCTGAGTCAGGCGGGACTCGCCGAAGAGGTCGGGGTCACCCGCCAGACGATCAACAGCATCGAGCGTGGCCGCTACGACCCGTCGCTGGAGCTGGCGTTCCGCCTCGCCGGCTTCTTCGAGTGCCGGATCGAGGAGCTGTTCGACCCCGACCTCGACGAGTCGTAGCCGGCGCCCCCGCCGACCCTCGGCCCTCCCCAAAGCCCATTATCGGTCGTTCGACACGTCCGGTGTGGACCGTCCCCGCCTCCTCGCCGCCCTCCGCGCCGCCGTGCTCGGTCTCGGTCTCGTCGGCCACGTCGCCGTCGCCGCCTTCGTCGCCGACCTCCCGCCGCCGACGACGACCGGGGACGGCGTCCCCGCGGGTTTCGGGTTCGCGTTCGCCCTGATCGGCACCGCCCTCGCGGGCGTCGTCACCGCCGTCGGCTACGGCCTCCCCGCCGGCGAGGGACGCCTGCGCGTCGGGCCGTTGGCGGACCGCCCGTGCCGGCACCGGCTCGTGGCCGGCGGCGGGGCCGGCGCCGTGACCGGGGTGTCGCTCGTCGTCGGGCTCGCGATGCTCCTCCCCGGCCGGGCGGCCGGGGTGGTGTGGGTGCTCGGCGTCGGGCTCGTCGTCGGCGGCGCCGTCGCGCTCGCGCTCGGCGGGCTGGCGCTCGCCGTCCGCCTCGGCGTCGACGGCGTCCGCGAGTCGCTCCGGACGCGGGCTTGAAGCGCCCGGGGCGGGAACGCCCGGACATGAGCGACGACGATCACGCACACGACGGGAGCGACGGTCGCGACCACGGCCACGACGGCCACGACCACCACACACACGACGACCACCACGCCCACGACCTCGACACGCTCGGCTACGCCGTCGTGACGGTGTCGTCCTCGCGCACGCACGACGACGACCCCGCGGGCGACGCCATCGAGGCGGCCGTCGCCGACGCGGGCGACGAGACGGTCGTCCGCGAGATCGTCGCCGACGACTTCGACGGCGTGCAGGCGACGGTGAACCGCCTGATCGGGCGCGACGACGTCGACTGCGTCGTCACCACGGGCGGGACGGGCGTGACCCCCGACGACGTGACCGTCGAGGCGGCGACGCCGCTGTTCGACAAGGAACTCCCGGGGTTCGGGGAGCTGTTCCGCGCGCTCAGCCGCGAGGAGATCGGGACGATGGTTGTCGGCACGCGCGCGACCGCCGGCGTGTCCGACGGCGTCCCGGTGTTCTGTCTCCCGGGCAGCGAGAACGCCGCGCGCCTCGGGAGCGAGGCGATAATCGTCGAGGAGGCGGGCCACCTCGCGGGGCTGGCGAGACGGGAGTGAGCGCCGAGGCGACGCCGCTGGCGGCGCCGCGGGTCGCAGACGAAGGGTGTCCCCCGACCGGGGGTCGAACGGGGGACGAGGAGGGCCGGGCAGTCGGGGACCGATGCTCGGGGGCGATTACGCCTACCCCCCTCACCCACATCACTTCACCGTCCGAACGCGTTCCCGCCGAGCGGTGAGCTTCCCGCCAAGCGGAACACCCATCACGGGTCCGGCCCTTTCGCCGACGATGACCGCCGGCGACGCAACCGAGATCGCGGGGACGCTCGCCAAGCGTCGGGACGTGTTGGCGGCGTTGTTCGAGGGGCCCGTCCGCAAGCGGACGCTCGTCGAGGAGTTGGGCGTCCCGCGGACGACGCTCGACCGCGGCGTCCGGGAACTGGTCGACCACGGGCTCGCCGAACGGGTCGACGGGGGGTTCCGGGCGACGGTGACCGGCGCGAAGGCGCTGGAGAGCCACGACCGCTACCACGCCGAACTCGAGGGGCTCGCGGCCGCCGGGCCGCTGTTCGAGTCGCTCCCGCCGGACACGCCGCTCGACGGACGGTTCCTCGCCGGCGCGCGCGTCAGCCGACCGGACCCGAGCGTGCCCGACGGCGTCGTCGAGCGCCTGTTCGACTCGGTCCGGAACGCGGCCAGCGTCCGCGGCCTCGCCCCGGTCGCGCTGGCGGGCCACGTCGAGACGTTCGACGCCGAGGCGACCACGCGCGGGGCGGTGCCGGAGATGGTGCTGACGCCCGCCGTGTTCGACCACCTGGTCGAGAGCCGGCCGGACCGCCTCCGCGAGCAGATCCGCGAGGGGGAGTTCGAGTTCCTCGTCGGCCCCATCGAGGGGCGGTTCGGGCTGTGGATCGCGGAGCACGAGGACCGCCCCGACGAGGCCGGGCTGCTCGTGTACACCGACACCGGCGTCGGCGGCGTCGCGATCAACGACACGCAGACGGCTGTCGCGTGGGCCCGGTCGCGCTACGAGGCCGCCCGCGAGACCGCCGAGCCGGTCACCCTCGACCGCGTCGACGAGCGGGCGGCGGAGCCGGTCACGCGGGCGAGGACTGAGCCACGGAGCCGAGTCGGCGGGCGTCGTCGCCCGGGAGCGACGAGCGCCGCCGCGTCGCGCGCGCCACGCGAGCGCCCCACACACCGGGGGCGACATGGACGCCTTTTTGAGCCGGAGCGGCCCAGTTGGGATATGTTGCTAACGGTCTCCGGCCCGCCGGGCAGCGGGAAGAGCACCACCGCCGCCGCGCTCGCGGAGGCGTTCGACCTCGAACACGTCTCCGGCGGCGACATCTTCCGCGAACTGGCCGCCGAGCGCGACATGACGCCCGTCGAGTTCAACGAACTCGCCGAGGAGGACGACCAGATCGACCGCGACCTCGACCGCCGCCTGCGCGCCGTCGCCGTCGAGCGCGACGACGTGCTGCTGGAGTCGCGCCTCGCCGGCTGGCTCGCGGCCGAGCACGCCGACCTCCGCATCTGGTTGGACGCGCCGCTGGAGGTGCGCTGCGAGCGCATCGTCGACCGCGAGGAGAAGCCGCTCGACCAGGTGATCGAGGAGACCCGCCGGCGGGAGTCCAGCGAGGCGAAGCGCTACCGCGAGTACTACAACGTCCACATCGACGACCTGAGCATCTACGACCTCGTGTACAACACCGCGCGCTGGTCGCCCGAGGGCGTGCTCGGGATGCTCACGACGGCCGTCGACTCGTACGACCCCGACACCGACGAGGGGAAGGCCCCCGTCGAGGGCGTCGACTACGACTTCTGAGCGTGTCCGACCTCCGTCCGGCCCCCGACGACCGGTCCGTCGACGAGTTGGCCGCCTTCGGCGTCGTCAACCTCGACAAGCCCGCCGGCCCCTCCGCCCACCAGGTCGCCGCGTGGGTGCGCGACCGCCTCGGCGTCGACCGCGCGGCCCACGCCGGCACGCTCGACCCGAAGGTGACGGGCTGTCTCCCCACGCTCACCGGCGACGCCACCCGGCTGGCGCAGGTGTTCCTCGAGGGCGCCAAGGAGTACGTCGCCGTCCTCGAACTCCACGGCACCGCGCCCACGGATCTGGCCCGCGTCGTCGCCGAGTTCGAGGGCGAACTGTACCAGAAGCCGCCGCGCAAGTCGGCCGTGTCGCGTCGCCTCCGGACGCGCAAGGTGTACGACCTCGACGTGCTCGACCGGACCGACCGACAGGTGCTGCTCCGCGTTCGCTGTGAGTCGGGCACCTACATCCGCAAACTGTGTCACGACATCGGGCTCGCGCTCGGCACCGGGGGCCACATGGGCCACCTCCGGCGCACCGCGACCGACCCGTTCGACGACCGCGACCTCCACACGCTCCACGACCTCGTCGACGGCGTCGCCTTCGCCGACGGCCGGGACACGCCCGACGGGGAGCCCGACGAGTCGCTGCTGCGGGCGGTGCTCCTGCCGGCGGAGACGGCGCTGACGCACCTGCCGTCGCTCACCGTCGCCGCCTCCGCCGCCCGGGAGGTCGCGACCGGCGCGCCCGTGTACGCGCCCGGCGTCGTCGCGACGGGGGAGTTCGGGGCGGGCGCGCCGGACGACGGCGACCTCCTCGCGTGCTACACGCCCGACGGGTCGGCCGTCTGTCTGGGCCGGCTGACGGGCGACCCCGACGCCGAGTCGGGCACCGTCGTCGAGTTGGAGCGCGTGCTGGTGTGAGCGCGCGTCGGGTCGGCCCGCCCGCGTCGACTGCCGGCTCTCGGGGCTTTTTCGGCCGCCACCCCCAGCCACGGCCATGGACGAGACGCTGGACGTGGGGACGGCGAGCGCCGCCCCCGGCGAGCGCGCGGACGGCTGGATCGAGGCGACACCGCTCCCGACGGGGGAGCGAGCGGCTCCCGGTGACGGTCGTGAACGGCGCCGCCGACGGCCCGACGCTGTGGGTGACGGGCGGCGTCCACGGCGACGAGGCGACCGGCGTCGCCGTCGCGCAGGACGTGGCCGCGGCGACGGCGCCGCTGGCCGGCGACCTCGCGGGCGCGGTCGTCGTCGTCCCCGTGGTCAACCCCGCCGGCCTCCGACGCAACGAGCGCACCTCCTACTACGGCGGCGACGACCCGAACCGTCACTTCCCGGACACCGAGCGCGACGCCTCGCGCCCGCCCGAGACCCAAGAGCGGATCGACACGCGGCTGTTCGAGGCGCTGACCGACTCCGCGGACCTGCTCGTCGACTGCCACACCGCACAGGTCGGCTCGATGCCGTTCACGATCCGCGACCGCGTGCTGTACGGCGCCGAGCGAACCGAGGCGGCGGCCGAGGCGCTCGCCGAGGACCTCGACCGACTGGCGAGTGCGCTTGGGCTCCCGGTGCTCACGGAGTACCCCGCCGCGGAGTACGTCGAGCAGTCGCTCCAGCGCTCGACCGCCGGCGCGGCGCTCAACACCGCCGGGATCCCCGCGATCACGGCGGAGTTGGGCGGCCACAGCGTCGTCGAGGCGACCGCCCGCGCGGCGGGTGTCGCGGGCGTCTGCGCCGCCGCCGTCGAGTTCGGCCTGCTGGAGGCGGTGCCCGCGGGCGTCGGCGCCGCCGGCGACGGCGTCCCGGCGGCACCCGTCGACTACCCCGTCCGGCGGTTCGTCGGCCCGCGCGTCGAGTCGGCTGGGCTGGTCCGCCACCGCGTCGCCGTCGGCGACGCCGTCGAGGCGGGCGACGTCGTCGCCGAGGTGGTGACGCCCCACGGGGCGGTGACCGAGACGGTCGAGAGCGACCACGACGGCTACGTCATCGGCCGGGCGGAGGGACTGGCGACGTACGAGGGGACGGCGGTCGTGAGCATGGCCGTCCGCGACGACGGCGACCTCGTGGTGCCGCGCGACCCGGACGACGAGTGAGCGCCGCCGTGTCGTGTGATCGCACGACGGAACGGCTCTGTGAAACGAAGGGCTTAACCCCGGGGCTCGTCTCCCATCGTGTGCGGGACCGTAGGGTAGTGGTATCCTCTGCGGATGGGGTCCGTAGGACCTGAGTTCGAATCTCGGCGGTCCCATAACCTTTCTGACAACAACTATCCGGCGAGGCGTAACTGTCGCCATACGGCGTCGGGGTGGGGGCTATGAAGGCCCCGCTCGACACGGGTGCGGGCAATTCGGAGTGTCAGTTCTGCGGCCGACACGTCACACGCCGGTTCGCGCGGGTGTTCGGAGACGAGGACGACGTCGCCCACCGCTGTCTCGCGTGTGACTCGACGTTCCGCGTCCAGAACGGGAGCGCCGCCGGACTCGACGCCGAACATCCCGATCCCGCGGAGAACCCGAACCGGAACCGCGGCCCGCGCGTCGGAGCGCCCGTCCGGACGGACGGAGGGAACCGATGACGTGCGACCGTTGCGGGTCCCGCTGTCACGGCCGCCTATGCGCGGAGTGTGAGTCTATCGAGGCGCTGGAGCGCGCTACCGAGTTCGACGCCGTCGACGAGGACGCCGACTCGGAGCTGCGGGACGACGAGGCCGCGAGCGACGCCGGCCGCGACAGCCCGGTGTACCATGTCGTCTGTCGGGATTGCGAGTTTGAGTCCATCGTGGACGACGCGCGCCTCGGGGACACCGTCTCCGAGGACGCCCGCCGTGTCGTCGAGAAGCACCGCGAGTGGTATGGACACGACGCCGAGGCCGCGAACGTCGGGACCGCTGTCGTCACCGACGGTGGAGTGTGGGGCCGGAACGTGTCCGGCTACCTCTCGGCGGAGACGTGTCCCAAGTGTGGCGGGGAACTCCAGTATCAGGGACACCACGGGCAACTACAATGCCTCTCGGAGCCGTCGCACACCTTCACTCACCTCCGGAACGGATCCGGGACGCATTGGCTCGCGGACGCTGACGGGGAGACGAGCGCGAAAACGACAATTGCGGACGAAGCCGCCCCGCATTCGGGGGGTGGTTCACGGTGAGTCGCACCGGCCCCGACCTCGGAGAGTTCGGGATCGTCCCGCCCACCGTCGTCCGTCAGCCGCCCACGTCGGGGGCGTCCATGCACCTTTGCGCCGAGTGTGGAGTCCCGATAGAGGGAACGAAAGGATCCCAAGTCGTCCAGCGGCCGAACCTCGCGTCCGACGAGGTCGCGGACGCCGTCGGAAAGCGCCTCGTCGTGTTTGGGTTCGTCTGTGAACGCCACCGTCAGCCCGTCGTCCACCCGCTCCCCACGAACCGCTACGCCGCGAACGTGAACGGCGGTCGCGGCTGGACCGGCGTCCGGCTGGAGTTCTCCGACACCGTCGTCCGTTGGGTCGCTACCCCGGAGAGTGAGGTGGAGCGGTGAGTTTCGAGTCCGAGTCCTTCGCCGCCGCTCCGGGTGGCGACCGCGACGCCGGATCCCTCCCGGTGTCGTCCGTCGAGGACGCCGCCCCGAAACCGCGCGCCCACGGCGCGAGCGTCGCGAACGTATTGAACGACCTCGCGCCCTCGGACGCCGACGCCCCCGCTGGACAGCGCGACACGCTGTATGCCGACGCTGTCCGCTACTGGAGGGAGAACGTCGAGTCCCACGAGAACGAACCGTATCCAGCGACCGAGTTCGACGCCGAGTGGCTACCCGAGACGGCCGGCGAGTGGGTCCTTCTCGTCAAGTCCTCCGGCTGGAAAGCCGGAACCGGCTACGGAGACGACTACTCGCAGTATTACGAGCAACACATCATGCTCCGCGAGCGCGTCGAGACGGACGACGGTGTGGAGCTGCGGAAGCCCCCACTCGCCCTCCACGTTGAGGTCATGCCGCAGTACCGGGACCTCGTGTTCAAGAGCGGGGATCCGCTGGAGTGTCCGTATGGAGAGGGGACCCGCGTCGTGTGTTGGACGACGTGGGCCGAGTCCGGGTCCGAGGTGGAGCGCCGGATGTACGACGCGATCCGCGCCGTGTACGGAGACGACGTCCTCGACGTCGCCCGCGACCGGAACCCCGACTCCCGACGCGTCCAGAAAGCCGAAGCCCACTACCGATTTGACCGCGACAAGAAGGGGGCCGTCGTCGAGACGGTCGAACAGTCAAAGGACCTCGTCGCGTGGGGCGGGAACTCCGAGATCGACGCACATCAAAAGCGGGTGCAAGAGGGTTGGCTGGAGGCCCGCGTGGAGTCCGACCGCTGGGATCTACTCGGGTTCGCGGATGTGAACTTCGCCACCGAGGTCAAAATCTACGAAATCCCCAATTGGCACAAGCGGCCCGCGTCGGATCCGCACGCACATCCGAAGATAGAGGCGTCTTTCGCGGGCGCTGACGGGAAACTCCCTCACGTCTCCGAGTGGGACGACGCGATGGACCACCTCCGGACAGTCGTCGCCACACACGCGCATTGGGCCGGCGTCGAGCGGGCGGACCTCGTCTCGGACGACTTTTTCGACGGTGCCGGAGCTGCGGAGTGGACGTACCACCGGCCGACCGGCCGCCGCGAACACCTCCGTCAGCGGTATCAAGAGGTCGCGACGGAGGTCTACCGCGAGGCGCTGAAAGACTCGACGGTCGCCGTGTACGACATACTCCGCGTGATCGCCACGGAGACGGGCGCGACCTACGACATGCTGGAGGATCGGACGGGACTCGCCCGCTCCACGATCCGCTACCACGTCGCCCGTCTCGCCCGCGAGGGTGTCGTCAAGCGGCTGGGGAACCCGGTCCTCGTCGTGTTCGTCTCTCGCGACCTACTGGAGCGGTCGCGGGAGATACTGGACCGGGCGCGGCCCGGACGGACTGCTGACGACATGCGCGAGGACGCCGAGGACCGCCGCGAGGACCGCGAGGCGCGGGACACGCCCTCGGAGACGGACGAGGACTCCGACGCCGCCACGGACGACGAGGCGGCCCCACAGCGCGACGAGTTCGTGTACCTCGGTGACGTCCCCGAGACGATCCGGGACGCCGCGGTCGCGGTGTACGACGGTCGCCTCGGTGACGAGGACGTGAGGATCCGCGAGCGCCGGCTACGCGAGGCACCCGGATAGCGCCTCGACACCCCAGCGTTCGCTCTTTCTTGAGTGGCGACACCGTCCGTTAGTCCTTCTTTTCGCGCCTCTCGCCTTCTGTGAGAGGTGGACGTCGTCTCGCGACGCCTCGATGTCGACGAGGATCGTCCGTTTCACTTTCGCCCGGGTGTATATGGGGCGTGTTCGCTCCAGTTTCGGCTGCGGACGAGGATCGCGTCCGTCGCGAGCGCCCGGAAGCGCCCTTGACGCCCCGCGAGAACGCCCGCGAGCGGGTCCGCGCCGCGACCGCACATTAGCACCCTCCCCTACGGTAGTGCCCCTAAGGGGAGAGAAGAATTACGGCCGGCGGCAGAACGCCGCCGGCCTACCGCCACCGCGACCGGACGACGAACCCGACGCTCGTAAGGGTGAGACACACGAGAACCGCATAGGCCACTACCCCACTACCTCGACAAATCCCCTTGTCGGGTTCCCCTACGATGGGGTAGCTCTGTTGAATCCCCTAGTCGCCGATATTTTGTTGAGGCCGGCTGGATATAGAGCGTGAATCGGTCGATGACACAGCGCCCCATATCAGAGAAGCGAGTCGCTGCTGTTCTGACACTTAATTGGGATTTATATATACGTCAAGCTAGCATTATTTGTGACATCATCTGAGAATCATACTCCCGATGAAAATTCCCCGTCCGATGAATCCTCGCTCTCGAGGCGTAACCTCATCCGTTCGTCCGCAGTCGCGGGAATCGCGGGTGTCGCGGGGTGTTCGAATGGCGGTTCTGATCTGGTAGGAACGTCAACCACAACGAGCGAGCAGACTGGGGAAATGAGCGGTAGTTACACTGTCCAAGCGTTCTTGCCCACTCTTACCACGACGGAAGGAGACGTTGTCACTGGTCAATCCCAGAACTCAGACTTGACTACAATTTCTAAAGACCAGGGGTCTTACGATATTACTGAGGTCGATCGGCTAGTTGTCCCAACAGCCGCGGATTTTAACACCGATTCAGTAGATGTCGATTTTCACACTTCATTCCACATGTGGGCCGACAAAGAGCTAGATTTTGATTATATGTATGGATCTCTCGAACTACAGGTCCCTCCTGGCAATGGTCCGGTGGGCCAGACTGCCAGTGTTTCTGTCAAAGCTGACAAGTCTGAGGTAGTAAATAACGGCGTAGTGGTGGGCAAGGGAAATATTTTGGAATGCTCACTAAGCAAGTTAGCAAGCACTCGTCAAAGCGTATATACGGTGGGAGCAAGCCTTAACGTGACGTTTGAAAAAGATGGGGAGATCATACATAGAGTAGATTCTGCTAGTCACGATCAGCTGACTCAGCAAGTATACGCGATTCCCAGTCCGTATCTCGAGGAGGCAAAGGACCTGATGGAGGTTGCTGCTGAGGCTGAGGATGCGATCAACTCGTATGGGGGAAAATACACTACAGCGGCGGCTATAGGAACGAAAGCGTCTATCGCGGGGGCGACCGGCACACTCGATGAGCCGATGGTGCAGGGAGCGATCACAGGAGGTATCGCTGGAATCGAATATAACGTAGAGCAGCAAACCAGTTCACTGGGTAATATCGAAGGCGTGGTTCGATCGTACCCTGAGGTAATTTACGAGGACTTCGGTAGCAAGGAGTTCCCCAATAGGAACTCCACATCAACTCCACCAGCCAGTCCGACACCCACGCCCACTCCGACGCCCACTCCGACGCCCACTCCGACACCCTCACCCACTATAACAGCGACTCAGAGCAAGTTTGATGGGGACGTTTACTACGAGATCAGCATTGTCTCATACAAAGAAGTGGAAATTAAGAACGTTTCATCACCAGCCAGAGATGTAGATAGATTCAGGATCAAACCAGATACGCCTTCGATCACAGACACTCTTCCGCTGTCCCAGTTCACACCGAAGAGCCATTTTGAACCTGGTGCGAGTGTCTACTTGAATCAGGACACACTCGGCTTGGACGAACCGTTTGAGTACCTGTATGGCGGATCGATCACTCTCGAAATGAAGGTTAACGGAGAGTGGGACTTGATCGAGAAAGCGAGGTATGAAGCCTAGCCAGTCATGACTTGTTCGTCCCTCAACGCAGTGGATGAGAGATGACGTCCAACCGCCGCGAGCAGCGCCCACTCCGCTACCGGACTCCGAACGTACCCGAGGCGGGTATAGACGTTCAACACGTGTTGTGGAGGACGAGGACTGCGAGTAGTCCCAAGCCCACAGCCGCGTAGAACGCGCGGGCCGCGCAGTCGCAGAAACTCACACCGCGGCCCCCACGACGCGCCCGAGGATCCGGACACCGTCTCCACCCCAGCGCGCTATCTGGACGATTCGCTGGACGTCCACGTCGAGGACACCCGACGCGATGAACACGCCCATGAGCGTGAGGAACCCGCCGAACAGCCATACGTAGGCGGTGAGGCCCTTAGCCCGGCGGACCATCCGACCCGCTATCAGGATGAACGCGCCGATCCCGCCCGTCTGGACGAGTTTCATCCCCAGGTCCGCCAAGTCGAGGCCCGGGACGAACAGCGGGACCATATCAGGACCCTCGCCGGAGCGTCAGCGCGACTTGGTCCTTCCGCGTGAACCGCTTGACGAGACGGTAGACGCCCCACAGCGCCACAGCCCCGCCCGCGAGGACGAGGGCGCTGGACACTTGGCCGATCCCGGACGCGACCTCGACGCCGAGCCGACGAACCACGCCCGACACCGTCCCCGGCGCGAGCGTTTCGAGGACCACGACGAACGCGATCCCGGACGCGGGCGCGGTCGCCCATATCGGGATCCGCGTCCGCCGCGAGACGATGAACGCCCCGAGGACGAGGGCGACACCGAGCGGACCCACGACGAGGGGCGACGACGTCAGCCCTCCAGCGCGCCGAACCTCCGCCGGGCTGCGCCGCCACCCCCGCCGCCGCCACCGCCGCCAGCCGACCCGGCGGTTTCGTTCGCCTTCACGACGGACAGTAGCTCCGTGTCGTCCTCCGGGTCCGTGAACGTCACCGGAGACGACGCTGTCGCCTCGTCAATCACGTAGCCGTCGCGAGTCTCCGAGACGAGGCGGTAGGTGTCTCCGGTGACGGTGTCGTGATAGACGACGCCGTAAGCGTCGCCCGACGCCGAAGCCGGCCCGACCTCGAAACTCGGTTGCGTCGGATCCGTCACCGAAACGCGGACGCCGTTCTCCGGCTGGACCTCGACGGGGATCGTCCGGGCGCGGGCCGTCCCGCCCTCCGGAGCCTTCGGCGCGTAGATCCGTTGCTTGCCGCCCGCCTCGACGACGACGGACTCGGACGGAGACGCCCACGACTCCGACATGAGGTGATGGACGAACTCCCCCGAGGCGGACCCGCCGACCGCGATATACGACGACTCGGACCACGAGTCCATCCGGAACTCCGTGTCCAGCGAGTTCCCCGCGAGCGTCGGAGACGTCACCGTGATGGACCCGTTCTCGACGCGAACCCGCGACCCGTTCACCCGGACGTGTGTCGTCTCTCCAGCGTCCACGGACCCGAGGTTCACCGTCAGCGTCGTCCCGTCGAGTTCGTAGTTCGACGTCCCCGTCCACGAGGACGAGTTCGTCCGGAACTCGACGTCCCGGATGGACACGACGTTCGACGCGAACGGGATCACAAGCCGCGCGTCCGCCCGCGAGTCCGCCCACGTCTTGCTGACGTTGTACCGCTCGGACCATGCGTCGCCCGCGTAGTCCACCGTCTGATTCGACGCCGCGGTGTGTTCCGCGACCACGCCGACTTGCGGGGCCGGAGCGTCCGCCGAGAGGTCGCCCCCGACGGTGACATTCAGTTCGTTCGTCTCCGAGAGACACGACGAGTTCAGCGTCAGCGTCGCCGTCTCTCCAGCCGCGAGGGTTCCCGGGTACGACTCCGAACAGTTGCCCAATTCCACGCCGGGATCGACCGTCTCCGTCTTTTCCTGAACAGCCAATTCGACCGCCACGGAACCCGAGCCGGTGGTTGTGGTGATTTGAGTCGCGTCCCGCCCGATTGGGAAGTTTGTCGACTTGGATTCTCCCTGTGAGAAATCACCGAGTGTCACCTCGGTCCCGTCGTCGGCGGAAACAGCGACGTTGCTCGCCGCTTTCGCGCCCCAATACACGTGAGTCGGGTATCCATGGCTTACCCCGTCGGTTGTCTTGGTAGACCAGTCAGTCTGAGGCTTGTTGTTGTCGATGTGGAGAGCGAACGCCTGCTGATTATTCGGCCCCGATTGCGTCGTGGTCGTGGTTACAAACTCTATCGTGTAGTTCGCACCCGCGTCGAGGTTCTGCGGACTGTCGAACGGAATCGTGAGATTCCCGGCCCCGTCCTCCGGCATCCACTTGGCATTATCCGCGACTCGTGTTCCCTCCGCGTACACGCCATCAGGTGCCTCTTTCACGAGATATACGTCGAAATAGACTCCATCATTCGAGTCCACATTTGCGTACGTATATTCGATATCGACGGTGATGCTTGACGCCGTATCCGGGGCGTTTGTAAACTTCATTTCAGAATTTACATACGTGTCCTGATTATCGTCCCAACCTGCGACCATGAAGAAGCCGGACTTACTCTCCGCGGTCGTCGCGGCCTCAAGTTCTGACGCTGTGACTGTGATCGACGGCGAGCCGTTCGGTCCAGTCGGCGGAGCGCTCCCCGCGACAGAAACCGACCTGCTATCACCGTCGCCCATACTCAGGAACGTTTGATTATCCCACTCGGTGTTACTCACGCCCGTCAAGTTTACCGAGACGTCGGACGCCGCGTCGAGGTCCGAAAGGCCCCACGAGAGAGACGTCCCGTTCGTCGCCGGGGACGCCGCCACCGAGACGCTGGACTCGAACGTCACCGCGTTATCCGAGAAATGCGGGACCTCGAACACCAAGAGGCCCGATTCTTCGCGGACCGGCCGCGTCCACTTGGATCCGTCGTCGTGGACGCCGTGGACGAGGTCCGGAACGTACCCCAGCGCGCCTTTCACCGCCGTCAGCGGAAGCGCGACCTCGCGCCCCTCGTGGTTCGTCGCGTCCGAGATAACCAGCGCGAGGCCGTCGCTGTCGCCCCCGAGGACCGCGCTGGAGTTGTCGAGGTAGTCCGACGCCCTCGACGGCGTCGTCAGCGTCACCTCCAGCGTCGAGGCGTGGCGGGACGACATGGTCGAACCACGCAGCCCGACACGGACACGCCCACGTCAGCGCCCGCGGGCAAGTCCTCGTGGACGTTCGCGTCCGGAACGCCCACGAACCCGGACGAGGACGCGCCCGCAGTACCGGCCGCGAACACGGGCGCGAACATGCCCACGATCACGAGCGCGGACAGCGCGACAGCGGCCGCGCGAGAGGCCCGATCCTCACCCCCCGGGGGGTTGCGCCCATACGACTCGACACACGCGCGCGCGTATCGCATCAGCGAACCGAGACGTCCGCGCGGATCCGGCCGTCTCACGAGGAACCACCCCCTCCGGTCGCGTCGAGAGTAGCACCCTCCGACGTCGACGAGGATCGATCAGCGCGATCAGCGACCACCGACCCCCCGTCCGTCGCCGCCTCGACGTCGTCCAGCGACGCTTGCGCGGGTCCGTCACCCGCCCCCGCGTCGTCGCTGGAGCTGCGGGCGTCGCGTTCGTCCTCGCGCGAAGCCGCGTCCGCGTCAGCCGGGTCCTTCGGAACGCGCGGGACGAGGCGGACACGCAGTTCCTCGTCCGTCGGTTTCGGAATATCTCCCCACGCGAGCGGGTAGCAGAACCGTTGCTCCGTCCACATCACGCACTTGCCGGTCTTGAGGTGAGAGGTGAGGTCCGTGTTCATCGGGACGTTCCCGACGCCGACCACTTGGGACGCCCGCGTCGGGTTCGCCGTCCCGTTCATCGTGATCCTCCAGCGGACCTTGCGCTTCACCTTCTCGTGAAAGTCTACGTCCGAGTGACCGTACCCGAACACCGACACCCCGAACTTGCGAGCGTCCGCGTAGGTGTCTCGGAACAGTAGGATCTTCTCATACGACGAGTAGGCGTCCTTAGACGCCTCTTGCGGGATGACGTCCCCTATCTCGTCAATGATGAACGAGACGAAGAAGTGGTACGGGCCGCTGTGGACCCGCGCGAGGACCGCCGCCGTCCACCAATGCTGTACCGGGTCCCCGTCCGAGAACTCCAGTTCGTACTCATACGGGCAATCCTCGTAGACCTCTTGACAGCCCCGCATTTGCGGGTCCGGATAGACGACGTGGAACTTGCCCGGCTGGACGTGATTCTCAAAGAGATCCCGCGGATCCTCGTAGTACCGGACCTCCCGGACGACGTCCTCCAGCGCGACCGACCGAGAACCCGCGGAGTTCGTGGACTCCAGCCGCGCCTCGACGTCGCACGACGCCGGGAGGCACACCGTCGCCCACGGCGCGAGCGGGACCCACTCGGACCGCGACGTGGACCCCCGCCACACGACCGCCTCGGACATGCCGGGGCGATTGTTCACCTCCAGTAGCCGCGTGGACCACTCCAGCGCGTGCGTGGACTTGCCGGCCCCCGGCGGCCCGATAGCCATGAAGTCCGTCCCTCCAGCCGCGGAGTGGGCGCTGTTGTCTCTCGCGTGCTTGAGACAGCCCGGAACGACCCGCGGGTAGTCAAAGACCGATTCGTCGTAGGCGGGCATGCTGAAATGCCGCCGGATACTGTCCGCGTCGGTGTGACGCGACGTCCCCAGCCACGTCCCCGTATCCGTCCGGGGTTCGAGGTCCGTCAGCGTCGAGATGTTTTTCCAAGTCATGTTTTCACATCCGCTTGTCCGTCGTCTCCGTCGTCTCCTGTTCCGCGAGTTCTCCAGCCCGCTTTGCCACCTTCCGGGCCGCGCGAGCGAACGCGGGCAGTAGGAACTCCGCCGCGAACGACTCCCGGAAGAACGGCCCGTGGTCCGCGTCGTGAGGCGACACGACGAGGTAGCGCCTCGACGTCTCCGCCTCGTCCACCGTCACCCGCGTGAGAAGGTCGTCCGGGACCTCCGCGTAGGACGCTTCGGTGAGGCGCTGTCCCCACACGGACAGCGCGTCGAGGGAGTCGAACCCCTCCAGCGCCCGGTCCAGCGCCCACCGCTGACGCTCGTGGACCTCCGTCAGCGACGGCCGCATCCCCGGGTGTTGCTGGACGTCCGGATCCGGCTGGAGCGTGTCGTCCTCGTCGGACACGTACTCCACCGCCGACCACCGAAGCCGCCGGACCGCCGCCGAACATGCCGGCGTGAGGTCCGTCGCCACCACACCCCGGCGCATGTCAGCCGCCCGGTCCGGTGGTTGTAGTTCCTCGACGTCGTCCACCCACCGCTCGCGGGCGGGCGACGTAACGAGGACCGAGAGGTCCAGCCCCGCGAACGCGCGGTCCGCGACCCACTCGCCGGAGAGTTCCCCCAGCGTGAGGATCACGGCCCGCTGTCCCCAGCGGATGAACTCCCGCCGACTGTCGAACCCGTCCACGAACGACCCGAGTAGGTCCACATGGTCCGACGTGAGTTTCTGGATAGCCGGCCGGAGGTTCGTCGTCTCCGGAAGCGACCGCTGGAGACGATCCACCGCCTCGCGGTCGAACTCCGCCGGTCGTGCGGCCCCGGTGTCCGTCGTCGTATCTGACGACGCCCCGACGTCGTCCGTCTCCGAGGGGGCGTCCTCGACGTCGAACCCGGACTTAATCATCCGCTTCACCTCGCGGCGGGACCGCCTCGTCGGAGCTGCGTGGACGCGGCCCACCCGCATCCGGGTTCGGTTCCTCCGGCGCGAGACGTTCCGCGAGCGTCCCGAACACCGTCTCGGTGTCCCGCTCCCGCTCGCGGACCCTCTCGACGCGACGGAGCGCGTCCGACTCGTGGTACTTCTCGCGGAAGTGGTCCGCGTCCGCCCTCTCGGAATAGCCCTCCAGCGTCCGGACCACGTTTCCGAGGACGCTGTCGAACGCCGCGGGCGCGAGTTCGACGCGAGCGGACCCCTCGACGGGCCGCGTCACGAGGGCGAGAAGCGCCACGCCCCCAGCGACGATCCCCCAGCCGACCGACGCGAGGGACAGCGTCACGACAGCGCCCGCGAGGACCACGACCGTCGTCCCGCCCACTATCTTCCCGAACGCGATAGACGGGAGCGGGACGCCGCGGACCCACGTTCCCGAATCCTCGTCCTCCGGGAACGACACGAGCGACGGGAACGCCCACTCAAACGTTTCCTCGTCGTACTGGACGACGTCGTCCGCGAGCGGGTCCACGAGGTAGATCGTATCGAACTCGTCACCCTCTCCCGGACGCCCTTCGATCCGCGTCCGGATCCGGTCCCATACCGAGGACTCGTCCTCGTCCGGGAGGGTGAAGTCCTCCGGTGGAGCCTCCAGTTTCCGTTGCTCCGACGCGGAGAACTCCATGACCGGCGTCGCGTCCACGAACGGCCATGCCCGCGCGAGGAACGGGAGCCAGCCCGACCGCGGGATCACCTTCTTCCCGTCCTTCTCCCGCTCGACGACAGTATGCACGCGATTCGCCCACCACCACGTCCCCGACCCGTCGGGTAGCACCTCACCCGTCTCCGCGCGCGGCTGGAGGAACAGCGACCGCTCGCCGGTCCCCGACATGGCGTAGAGGACGAGTCCGCCGATGAACACGCCCCCGAGGACACCGAGGAGCTGCGGACGGCGCGCGAGCGTGTCCATGATACCCGCGTAGAACACGAACCCCCCGAGGAACAGCGACGCGAACCCGAGGAACCCGTACTCCAGCGCCCCCCATTGGGGACCCTTCCCGACCTTCCGCATGACCTTCGCGTCGAGGACGACGAGGCCGCCCGCCACCCCGAGGACGTAGATGAAGATATTGAACAGCGACCACTTGATAACGCCGCCGAGGGACCCGATAGGCACCGATTGGGTGGCCTTCGAGGTCTTGAGACGGAACGTCCATTGTGTCGTCTCACGGTGTCCGACCACCCACATCGTCACCCGCTTGGACGTGTCGTAGAACCGCGGGAGTTCGACCTTCGCGCGGTCGTAGCCGCCACCCGGGAGCGTCACCGAGACGTCGCTGACGGTGACGTTCCGCGGGACCTCGACGACACGCCGACCCGAGGACGAGTTCTCGACGCGTGTCCCCTTATTCCACGTCACGATCCGGACCGTGAGGTCCAGCGGGTCAGCCGTCCAGCCCCGGTAACTCCCGAGGTACACAGCCTTCCGCTGGACCGTCGTATACGGCCGCACGTAGCGCGAAGCGTTCGCCGGGTCGTTCGGTGTGAGTAGCCCGACCGGGACGTGTCGGAGCCATATCTGACCCATGTCGCCCCACGGACGGACCGACGCCGGAGCGTCGAACCGGAGCGTCCGCGAGAGGCCCCGGACCGTGTAGCCCTCCGTCGTGTTCGTCGCCGTCTCGTTCACTTGGGCGGTGACACCCGGACCACGGGCGTCCGTCGCGGCCGACGCGACGCCGCCACCGAACCCGACCACGACCGTCGAAAGGACGAGAACCGCGGCGGCGGCGGTCCTCGCGGCCCTCGCGTGGTTCACGACCTCGACACCCCCAGCGCCACGAGGAACACGAGCGTCCCCGCCACGAGCGCCGACGTCACCGGGAGGTCAGCCGCCGCTCCGAGGGCGTAGGACGTCACCGCTCCGACCCCCAGCGACGCGAGCGTCCCACCCGCCGGAGTTCCGACGAGGCCGACCGCTTGTCCGAGGCCGTCCGCGAACACGTCGAAGAAGCCCATGAACGCCGCGAGGACACCGAGGCCGGCCGACACGAGGCCGCCCGCCGCCCACCTCGACGTCCGTTCCGTCCGGCGCCGCGCGGACCGGCTGTCGCCCTCCCGCCACCGGAAGAACGCGAACGTCCCGATTCCGAGGACCGCCACGAGCGCGACCGTCCCGAGGATCCCGAGCGTCCCCAGCCATCCGAGGATCCGGAGCTGCAACACGATCACAGCCCGAACACCTCCCGGACCGCGTCGTCGCTTCGGTCGATACTCCGTCCGCTGTCCGTGCCGTCGTGCATGATTAGTTGAACCTCCGAGCCGCGTCCGCCGCTATCTTCCCGGCCGTGAACACGATGAACACGACCGTCACCGATACCGCCGCCTTCTGGAGCGTCGCCGCGTCGAGATACGGGACTCGTGGCGCGACCGTGAACGCCAGCGGGATGAGAACCGACTGGAGTTCCGCGATGTTCGCGATCCCGAAGTGCCACAGCGTCGCGACTACCGTCCCCAGCCCGCCGACGAACGCCCCGAGTTCTCGCTTCATGTGACCCACTTCACCCCGTTCAAGAGCGCCCGGAGCGCCGCGAACGTCGCCGCCGCCGCGACAGCGAACAGGATCGCTATCACGAGCGGCGCCGCGAGGCCGGCGTCCCCAGCCGCCCCAGCTATCGCTCGGTTCACCGTCGCTTGCGCGTCGAGGACCGCGAGGCCCCCCGACGCGAACGCCCGCTCCACCGCGAGGCCGGCGTCCCGGAACGCGCCTCGGACCTCTCCGGTGACGGTCGCCACCGTCCCCGTCAGCGTCCGGTTCACCGCCGCGAACCCGCCCACGAGGAACGACAGGACCACCGAGAGGATTTTCGCTCGCGGGTTGAACACCCACGACGGGACGGTTCCCCCGCCGCCGGATCCGCCGCTGGACGACCCATCGGACGAGGACCCCGGCCGCGAGAGGACACCGCTACCGCCACCGCCGCCCGTGTCTCTCTTAGCCACGGACCCGACTCACCCCCCAAACGAACAGGAACAGCGTGAGCATTGTAGCGCCGACCGTCACCGCGAACGCCCCCGGTCCAGCGAACCGGACGCCCACGAGGAACCCCGCCCACGCCGAACCGATACTCCCCGTCACACCGGAGAACACGCCACCGACGAGTTCCGACACGAACCACTCGACACCGTCGAGTCCCGCGCCGATCCCGCCGCCGACGAGTTGCACGAGGCCGATCACACCCTCAAAGTAGGCGTAGAGCGGCCCACCCACGAGGATCGAACCGAGGAGTCCCCACTTCACGCGGGTCCCCTTCACGACCTCGACGCCCCCAATGCTCGCGCCCATTCGCTACCTCCGGTCCAGTAGCGCCCCGAACAGGGACAGGTCGATCCGGCGGATGATTTCGAGGAACACCCACAGCCCCGCGAGCGTCGCCGCCACGCCCACCGCGAAGGTGAACGGCCCGAAGATGGACCACTCACCCCGCGTGATGGAAAAGGCCGTGAAGTCCGCCGCCTCGTTCACGATCCGCACCGGGAACGCGGCCGCCACGAGGTCCGCGAGTCCCGACCCGAACGCCCGGAACGGGGCCGTGATAGTCCCGCCGAACGATTGGATCGCGCTGATAGTTTCGAGGATGATCGCGTAGCCGATGCCCCCGACCCCATACTGCTCCACGAGGCCGACGAGGCCGACGCTGGAGACGATCCCAGCCGCCGCCGCCGCCGTCTTTCTCGGGTTCGCTTGTGCCCGGTCGCGCCCGCTTGCGACGAACACCCCCCGGATGCGGGGGAGGGAGAGACGCGCCGCGAGCCACGCCCGCGACGTCGTGGCGAGAAGCCACACCACCGCGAGCGTCGCCCGGAACCGATCCGCGGCGGACATTACGCCCACCCACTCCGGAGCGCCGCGACGAACGCCGCGATCCCGGCGAACACGCCGCCGAAGATCCACATGCCCCCGTCCTTCTTCTCGGACGGAGCGGCCCCGCCGCCGCCCATTCCGCCCTCGGACGCCGCCGTGTCCATGTTCGCCTCGGTGACGAGAAGGTCCGCCCCGTAAGCGAACACCGTGTCCGCCGTCACGGAGCTGCGGAGTTCCGCGTCCTTCCCCTCCGAGTCGTAGGCCCCGCCGTGGTACACCTTCGAGTCCTCGTCCATGTCCGCGAACTCGGTGTCCTCGACGCCCGCGAGCGTCCACACCGACTTGTAGCGACCCGGCGGGACCGCGACCTCGTCCATGAACGTGAGGCCCGAGTGGGTGAGGTCGATAGCTGTCGGGACCATGACCTTCCCGCGTTGCTCGAACACGTAGTCATACCCCGGGTAGTCCGTCGCCTCCACGAACCGGAACATGTAGTCCAGCGTCGAGTCCGCCAGCGTGTACCGGAACGGCTGGGTGACGTCGTGGATCACAGCCGAGTCCGCCCCGAGGACGTCCCCCAGCGTGTCCAGCCCGGTGACGGTGAAGTCCCCCGGACCCGGTTCGTACCGCTTGGTTCGTTCCTCCGAGTCGGTGTCCTCGTTCGCGAGGTACGACCCGAACGTCCACCGGGACTTGCGCTCCACGTCCAGCGCGGTGAACGTCACCGTCGCGTCCGCGTCCTTGATGCGGACCTCGACGCTGTCGAGGGAGTCGAACGTCCCGTCCCCGTTCGCGTTCGTCGTGAGGTCCGCGAGGCGTTGCTGGAGGACGATTCCGGATCCGGTCGCGGCCGCGAACACGGACGCCGTGGACGTGTCCGCGCCCGGGGACGCGGATACGACCTTCTCGTCTCCGTCGTCGTCGAGGACCGCCACCTCCACCGTCGCCCCCGAGGTCAGCGCCTCGACGTTCACGACGAATTGCAGGTACCGCTTCTCCGCCGCGTCCGAGAGGGCGAAGTCCGAGAACGCCGCCGTCACCGTCTCGCCGCCCGCCACGGACGACGAGGACACCGTCAGCGCCTTCTCCACGTCGAGGTCCGCGTTCGACACGGAGACGGTCCCGTTCGTCGCGTCGGTCGTGGACCAATGCGTCTGGTCGAGGGCGGACACGTCCTCGTCAGCGTCCCCGTCGCTGTCCGCGTCGTACTTCTCTCCACGCGGGAACTCGCGCCCTCCCTGAAAGTCGAACTTGTCCGCCCGTAGCGTCACGACGTTCTCCGTGTCCTCGCGCGGGACGTAGCCCGGGAGCATGGCCTTCTCGCCGCTGTCGTCCTCGTAGGCGGTGAGGGCGTCGTCGTCCGCGCCCCACTCCATGCGGTGCCGGGCGCGCGTCAGCGTCCCCTCCGCGATGTACGGGTCTTGGACGTAGTCCGAGGACCACGCGAGGCCGTCGCGTCCCGTCGTCCACTCCGGTCCGTCCGCGGTTGTCGTCTCTTGGGCGCTCGCGCTCCGGCCGTCGCGAGCGTCGCGGCTGTCGCGCCTACGCCCTTGATGAACGTGCGCCGGTCCGCGAGAGTCGTTCCGTCCGATTCACCGTCCGTCGTGGGGGCGTCAGCCCCGCGTTTCGCAGTCATAGGTTCTCCGTCGGCCGACCGCGGGCCGATACGGGCGGCGAACCCTCCCCCTCACTAATACCCTGACTTGAACAGCGGGTTCCCCGTGGGGGTCCCCTTGGGGTGCCCTCCCCTCGGGCGGGGTTTTATCACACCCCGAGGGTAGCCGCCGAATATGCCACACAGACAGCTACGGAAGATCGGGACCGACTCGGTCGGGATCGTGCTGGAGCGGTCGGACTTTCTGGAGCGGGACGGGATCCTCGACGACGAGGGCGACCTTCCCGAGAACACGACGGCGTTCACCGAGCGGCTGGGAGAGCGGACGTACCTCGTGCGCGTCCCCGAGGACGGATACGTCCCGGCTCGCACGAGTGCGCGCCGATCCGGCGGGTCGCCGGGCAGATCCTCTTGGAGAACGATGCTACTTCAGGTCGAGTCTCACGAGCAGATTAATCGCGAGTGGATCCGCTTGTAATCCAGTTGGTAATATGTTTCGCTAAGGGAGAGGAATATTGACGCGAGTCCCTCATCACATAGTTATTAATTGTGGTTCCCCTACGATAGATCCTTCAGCAAGGTTGTGAAGAAATGAACCTTTTCTTGATATTCGACTCCGTAATTTAGGAAAGAGGACATATCCTCAAGATCCCATTGGCCGAATTTGTCGATGTATAGGAGTAACAACCCGTCTAGTAGTAATTTTGCCCCATTGCGGTGCCCCTGATGTATCTCGGTCTTCAGCCCTTCATGAACCAGCTGTGGCGTTTCTCTTCTATCTCATCGATTGCACGCTTCAATTCGGGACGAAGCGAGTCGTCACCGTCATGATGATACGATAACGCGAACTCAGCACGGTCAACCATTTTGTCAAAATCGCCAGCATTCGAATAGTTACTGGTGTTTGTGAGGATCTCAATACCTCTCCAAAAACTGAAGAACGATTGCCGGACAGACCGTTCGGTTATCCCATCTTGGTACGCAAGTAGAGCACTGATGAGATATCCTTCATAAGTTCCTTTGTCAGCATCGTAATCGAATGTCGGGATATCACTTATTGTATCAACATTATCTGTATGGTTGAAGTGGAACCGACCCACTGTCCGTCGATAATCGAAATCCATTGGCCGATGCGAAACGAAATTCCCTTCCTGAAATATGAGGTAGAATGGTGGTTCTTGATGTCTAGTCCACTTCTCGTAGGGAGGACGGGTCGAATTTCCCGGTCGTGGCATACCTGCGGTCCACAATTCTTCAAAGAAATTCATCTCGGCGAAGCGCGTTTCGACAGCCCGAAACCCTGCGTAACGCGTAGGACTGATCCCGAGCATTAATTTCGACCATCAAGAAAGTCCATTCACGCCGTTTCAGCGGGTGGTCAGAGTAGTCATTAGGTAGTGCATCAAGGAAAGAACCAAAATCAGAATCATCGTCATTCTCGGCCGCTGTGAGATAATGTTCCCATCGGGCTTCGTCGATCTGCTCTGCTTTTGACTCGTAGAGTTTGACTTCATCCGGGAAGTGTTTGCTCCGAATCATAATTGGGAAAACCACCGTGTACGTGGCTGGTGGTGCTCCTAACCAATCCGAGAAAATTTCTTCCTTCTTAGTTTGAAAGTGAGCATTGAACTCGTCTTCAGTGAGGTTTGTTCCGTGGGTTTCGGCTATTTCAATGAGGCCATCGGCGAATTTGTTAAATAGACCACTATTTGTGATTCGGTGATAGTCTCTTTCAAGTCCAAGATCTCGAATGGCTCCGTGTAGATTCCTCTTGAACACGGATCCCCGGCCCATTTTTACACGTACTTCGTCGGTTCCGGGCCGTTTCCAAATTTGTTGATATGCGTCGTGGAACCGCTCGTCCATGATCTAAGCCTTGCCAGTTCCTTATGTTAAATTGCCGCGTGATAATTTACGCTGCATCCAACTACTTCGGTTCGGTGTGAGGAGCGCGAGTTCTCGAAAACCACGGTATCCAGCACACCACGCCTCACAGTCCCATCCTGGATTGACGGATTCAGACCTGCCACTATTCCGTCTGAAATCAATTTGTCCAGCGCCACCGACTTTCGATACTCGTCCGGTAGTACAGCCCGAGAACGTCAGTGTTCGCGATATCTTGGATCGTGCGCGGGTCGTAGTCCTGCCTCGCGTCCTCAACGTTCCGCGCCGATTGGACGAGGTGGGTCAACGCCGCGTCGATCACGTCGGACCGCGGCGGGTCGTCGTCGCCGTCCGCGACGATCCCGGCGGCTTGGTCCAGCAGTCGTTTCCGTTCGTCCGAGAGACGTAGGGTCGTTCGGTCGGTGCCCATATTCGGCGGCTGACCTCCCCCGTTTATAACCGTATGTATGAGCGGAGTCCGGATCGCGTCGATCTGGAGTTACTGGACGGGTCGCGCATTATATACCCCCACCCGCGCGGCCGCTCGGCTGCGGACTCGACGCGAGCGACCGTCCGGATGTATGCACGAGGACCCCCGCTCGTAAGGGGTGTGCATACGGCCGGCGTGCATACATCGAGGATCCCCGTGACATTGGCGCGCGACCCCGTGTTTCACTCAGTGAGATCAACTACCGTAGGACCTACTGGTTCAAATAGTCGGAGTTGGCTCAAATTGTCGGAATTTATGTAGATGACACCCCCCTGTGTCTCGTCTGGTGAATCAGTTTCTTCCGGACGAATAAGCAGATCATTTTCAGATGAGTTAATTCCAATACGGACTAATCTTCCAGTAACAGTAGTTCCATCAGTCATCACAACCTCAACTCCACTACCAACCATTGCATTCTGTAGCAGAGTCTCCCAGGGTTCACTTCTGTGACTTCTCAAATCATGTCTGGCGTAGAGGGTTCCGACTGCATAACCTACCATTGAGATAATAATTACCTGTCCTGATAGACCGAATCCGAAGTCAATTATAGAATTTGATCCCAATTCAGATAGTAGAATTCGCCGAGACCCGAATACTTCCCACGACCACCAAATTCCATTGTTACTGAGGATGAAGTCCATCCAAGCCCCCAAATTTAGCTTATGAAGTAATGCGTATGATATCAATGAGACCGCACCAAAGATAGATGTCAGGAAAATCCGGTCGTACTGGGCAAAACTATCTTTATCAATACTCGCCCGCAAAAACATCTTATATGCGATATATCCGGGCAGTAATATATACGAAACAAAAACGAGACTCCGGCCGAAAGCCAATTGCATGAGAACGCCTGACTCCATAATCATACTCTTGTAGGTATGTGTGTTAAGAATACACCGAACTTGCTACTGATATTGCGCTAAGCGCTTATTAGGTGATTTACAGCCACCGACTACCATTTTCGTGATAAGGCATCACTTTCACAAGGGAAACACCCCCGCATCCGGGTGCCTCTACTTACACTCCGCCCTTGGCTCGCTTCTAATACCAAACCGTGTTGGTAACGAGTTGATGTCAAAGTCAACCCCGAAACACGGCCTCTTTACTCACGTGAAAGGGGAACTCGCGTGGACGATCGCCGAACACCGCTCCCCGAGCGAAGCGATCACGCTGACCCGCCACCTCACCGATGCCGACGAAGGGCGCTACGAACTGCTCGGCCTCGTGAACGAGTGCGAGGTCGCCCTCTTCTGGGACTACTTCTGGAACCATGTGGTCGCCGCGGGATTCGACGCCGACGGCGTCGACGACCTCGCCCGGGACGCGCCCGAGGAGATCCGGTACGCCGGTCGCGAGGACTACTTCGCGGAAGTCGACCTCGAGGATTGGGATTGGATTCACCCGCGGCACCAATGGCGGGCGGAGTGAGTACATCCGTCCCGCGGGTCCTGGAACTCGACCGCGTCCCCGAGCGGATGCCCCACCGCGACGCCGCGCTTGGGCAGCTCGCGAACGCCCTGGACCCGCTGCGCTCGGACCGCCCAGCGTACCCGATCTGTATCTCGGGGCCGACCGGCGCGGGCAAGACGGCCGTCTCGCGGTTCGCCGTCCGCGAACTTCGCCGGGAGACGGCGGTAAACACCGCGCACGTCGACTGCCTCCGGACGCGCTCGCGCGCCGCGATCCTCGAAGAGGCGTTGGTCGACGCCGGACTCAAAACCCGCTCGTCACCGAAGGCGGACGCCGCGTCGTCGTACCTCGCGCAGATGGAGGACGCCGACTCGCCGATCGTCCTCACGCTCGACGAGGCGGAACACATCGAGGACGAACACCTTCCGCACGTGCTGTTCGAGGCGGACGGCGTGACGCCGCTGTTCGTCGTCCACGAATACGAGCGGTTCGCCGCACGCCTCGACGCCGCGACGCCGTCGCGACTCCGCACCGGCCCGCACATCGAACTCAGCCGGTACAGTCAGTCGGAACTCGTCGACATCCTCCAGGCGCGCGTCGACGCGGGCGACCTGTCCGGGATCACGGACGGGACGCTGGAGCTGATCGCGGACACCGCCGCCGGCAACGCTCGTGAGGCGATCTCGATCCTCCGAGAGGCGTACTTGGAGGGAAAGTCGCGGGACGAGCGAGTCACGCCGGCGCTGATCGCCGACGTCCGCGAACCGGCGATGGAGTCGATCCGCCGGTACAATGTGGAGCGCCTGGACACGCCGCATCGACTGTTGAAGCACATGATCGACGACGCAGGCGAGATACGGGCTGGGGAGCTAGCCGACCTCTTCGAGGTGGAGTACCCGGACGCGCACGGTCGCGACCGCCGCCGGTATCTGAACGTCCTCGTACGGTACGGGTGTATCCGGAAGAAGGGAAGCGGGAGGGGGACGCGGTATCTGTCCATTGACGCCGCTGAGTAGAGCTACTGGCTCTGCTGACCCTCCGAGTTGACATAAGTCTCGTTCTGAATATAGAGTGTGAGTTCAGTAACGTGATCACGCTTTATCCTGACGGCTCTGTTGAAACCCTCAGTCGCTAACAGACGGTGGGCCAAATCGTTCGATTTAGACTGCTGCATCTGACTGTTCGACCATCTCCTATCGCGGCTTATGACTCAATCACCGCCAAGGGAGTGGTGTCGGGCTGTATCGTCTCATATCACACGCTCCCCACGTCGTCCATTCTAATCGTCGGTCGCTACGGCCTCACGCTCCTCCTCATCGAGGAACTCATCCAACGACGCCGAGTCACTGTCCCTCAACCCGCGGCCATATTCCGCGTGATAGTTCTGAAGATACTCCACCATCTCGTCGTTGAGACCGTACAACTTACCCACCAACTCATCAATCTCGTTCACGATCGGCTTGAACTGCACCGCGTGAATCACGCCCTCCGATTCGAACATGCGCTCCATTCCGTTCCACAGCGACTTGGACAGCTCCTTGATGCGGTCTCGGTGATCCTCCATATCCTCATCACTCGGCATCGGGAACGCCCGCACTCGTCCCCAGTTCAGGTCACGCTCGTTCCCGTACGTCATCCAGTACAGGTAGAACAGCGACGACTGCATCACACAGAACACTGTGCGCCGCTCTAACTCGGACTCGAAGTACATCGGTTCGAAATCCCGGGGCTTCTCGCCGGCGGGGTAGATGTTCTCCAGATACGGGTTGCACCAATACCGTGGGTGGTAGCTCCGCCACACGACGTGCGGCGTCTCGCTGTCCTGCTCACGGTCGCGGAATACCTCGCCATCATCTCCTATCGACTTCTGCCGCAACGTCTCAATCAAATCGACGTGCGCTTGTGGCCCCAGTTTCGGCATCGAGTACCTCGAGTCGTGAACGCCGATCTTCTCACCCAACTCGTACCCCTCGACGGCGTGGTAATCAATCGTGTTCGACAGCACTTGCTCGCGGTTGTCGCTATTCATCCGCACGAACTCGCTTGTTCGAATCTCGCCACTCTCCTCGGAGTTTGTCTTCTTCCCCGTGATGATGGACGCCCGCACCTCGGCATTCTCGAAGACTGATGTGGGGCGGCTGGCGAAGCACGAGATGAGCGTCTCCGGCATCGTCTCGCGCATCTTGTCGTGAACGGGCTTGAGATTAGACTGGTAAACGAGTCGGAGTGTCGTGATGTTCCCGAAGTATCCCCCGTCGTCAAGCAACTGCAATTGTCGCTCGACAAACTGCGCCGCCGTGTCGTTGATACCACCCGTGTCGTAGGTGTCAGTCAACACCTTCTCACTCTGTCCCATGATGTCCCCGTAAGGTGGGTTTCCGAGGATCAAGTCGAAGTTGAGCGTTCGACTGCTACCTTCACCCTCCTCGCCGTACCGTGGCGACACCTCGGGGAACTCCGCGAACCAGTGGAAAGGCTCGCCGAAGATATTCCCGAAGTCATACTCCAGCGGCCGGCGCACGAACTCGTCAAAAACGAATCCGTCCCCCAACATTCCTCGCAAATCCTCGACGATAGATTCCTTCGTGTTCCAATCCTCGTCGTCGTGGCCGTTAGACTGCTCGCGCTCCTTCACGTCCAATCTCGCGCTCTTGTTCACATCTCGCCACTCATCGTAGTCGAAACCGGCCTCATCGAGTCGCTCTAACTGTTCGTCGGTAAGTGCCTTGTCGTCCTCGCGTTGCACCTTCACCGACGACACCTGCGAGTGCAGCAGATCGTCGTCAATTGACGCCACCACGTCATCGAACTCGGTCACGTCTTCAACCTCGGTCTCAAACTCGAAGTTCAACTGTCGCAACAACTCGCGATTGAGGGCAGGTTGAATTTCCTCTTCAAGACGTTCAATCTCCAACCTCTCACCGGCCGCCTCCTCGTACTTGTACTCTATCCGACGCTCCAGCACCTCATCAATCGTCTCGTACACGTCAGAAATGTCGAGTGAAGCCGTCGTCGTGCCCGCGATTGGGAGACCGATCAGTGAATTCCCGGACGAGATGTTCACGTCGATATTCGGAAGACGGCCGTAGTCATCGTCCCACCCGCCCTCAACGATCTTCAACCATACGCGCAGCTTCGCAATCTCGCACCCGACAGGTTCGGCATCGACGCCGTAGATCGAGTTGAGCGCGAGTTGTTTCTTCTCTTCGAAGACCGTCCCACCATCTGGTTCGTCTCCTCCGTTCAACCCCCGCAGCAGACTCATCTGGACGCGGTGAAGCTCGTCCATCGCAGTTGTGAGGAAGTGACCGCTCCCACACGCAGGGTCAAGCACTCTGAGATTGCTAATCCTCTCGAGCGCGTCCTCGGTGGCATCGGGGTCTCCAAACCATCCCTCTCTATCTTCTACGTGGCGCAGCATCTCCTGTAGGGACGTGTCTTCGTGACGAGTGGCGAACGCGTCTTTCTCGACGCCAGAATACTCACCGTACACGTCCACCAACTCGTCCTTTACTTTCGGGTCAACCGTTTGCCGGGTGATCATTCGAGTCACATCGTTCGGCGTATAGTAGGCCCCGATGTCCTGTTGATCGCGCTCGTACTCGAGGTGGGTAATGGTTTTCTCGAAGACCGAGCCGATCATTGAGGGGTCAAGACCACCGTCGCCGTCCCCAGGTTGGTGGTGAATCAAGTCTTCAATGAGGGTTGGGAGGACCCTGTCCTTCACCACGTACTCCTGCTCGTTCGACACGTTCTCACGGAACAGGCCGCCGTTCAGGTAGTCGACGTCGTCGAACCACCCCATCCGGTACTTGGGTTCGCGCTCCGGACGCGGCGTGTTCAGCAGTTTGTAGAACAGCGGCTTGATCTGGGATTCGTAAAGGTTCCCGGCGATTTCCCCCTCGTACTCGTGGTACGCCTCAACCCGCTTCAGAAGGAAATCGTTCTCATCGAACACTCCCTTATCCTCGAGGAACTTGATGAAGAACAGCCGGTTCACGAGTGTGATCGCGAATACCCTCTTCTCACTCTCCGAGGCCCCACGCGGGGCCACTATGTCCTCCATCAAATTCGTCTTGTACTCGTAGTCCCCCTTCCCTTGACCGAACAGTAACTCGATGTACAAATCGAAGAAGTCCTCAATGCCGCGGCGGCGTGTGTCGCGTAGCTCGCGTGGCGCAGTCTCAGTGAGCAGGCTCGTAAGGTGCTCCTCGGCAAACACGTCCCAGAAGGACTCAATTTCCCCGTCAACATCCACGTCGACATCGAAGTCCACGTACCCGCCTGCTGCGATGGCCTGCAGAACCGGACGAAAGTCCAACTCGCGGATGGTCTGGTAGTCAGCGAAGTCGCCACCAATCTCGATGCGAATCAGGTGCCACTCGATCCCATCGGTGGCGATACCGTAGTCTGGCCCAATCGCCTTGTTGACGAGGTATGCCTCCATATCCGAGATGGCTTCGTCAATCTTGTTCATCGACTTGTTCTCGCCCATCAACGCAACGCCGACGCCGCGAACCTCGAAGTCCGGTCTGTCATCGTCACGGCCGTAAGGCTGGGGTTCCCAATCCAACCCGAGATCATCAAGAACGTATTCAATCAGGTGCCGCTCCAACCATCGTTCGGGCGGATATCCAGTAAATTCAGAGTCATCAGGCCGAGATCATCGCCAGTCAATTCCCGACGAATGTCGCCGTCCAGAACCTCCTGCAACTCGCGCGAGTTCAACCGTCGGTAGAGATCGTCTACAAAATTCTCCAGATCAGAACGAATCTCGTCCGTGGTCATAATGAAGTCTCGTTGGCTGAGGGTCCATCCAACATACCTTATAACTTCTCGAAAGAGTACCCCACCACGATGAAAGAGCGCCCTGTATTCAGCACGCCCTAACCGAGTTGTCAGGATCGCAGAATATCACAACTCTCATCTGCCGGAAACGGGGTGTGTCACAATATTCGTGTCCGGAAGTGCCGGAATTTGAGGGCTGTTTGTCCGGAAGTGGATCGGTGGGTCGACGCTGTATGGTGATTCTGTTCTTGAGCCCTGAAAGATAGTCGGCTTCTCTCACCTATTCAAACCCGAAACGGTACTCCGTTCGCTCGATGTCGACGAGAGATCGCGTCCTGTCCCCCCAGGACACCGACGACGACGCGCCGGAGATCCGGTTCAGCATCGATGAAGAGGCGTATCGGTCCGACGAGGTCAGGCTGACGCTCCATCGCGGGAACGACCGCGAACGATTCCGCGTCACCGACGAGGAGGAAGCGATCTACGAGGGTGCCGGCTTCGTCCCGGCGTGGTGTGAGGCGACGGTCCAGCGGCTCGGACTGCACCTCGACGTGATCACGGAGTGAGTCGGATGGCCGCGACTCAGAGCCAGAAGAGTACCAGCGCCAGCAGCGCGAACGTGCCGCCGAACACGAGGGCGATGAACAGCTTGGCGGAGAGTGGGTATCCGTATCTCATTCTCCGTCGTCCTCGAGGTCGGAAGCATCGAGTTCATCGTCGAGCCAGAGCCGCCCCTTCTGACTTACCTCGTAATATCCGGAGTCTGCCTTCCTCAACAGTCCATGTTCTTCCAGTGTGTTCAGCCGGAGACGGACTGTCGAGTACCCGATGTCGTGTCCATGGCGATTCAAATTCACGTACACGGACTTCGGCGGAAGCTCAAGATCGTGCTCAGATAGGAATTCAAGCACGACGGAGTCGTTCAACGACATCCACTCCGGCCGGGGTCGCATTCGGCTATTACAGCCAGTTCAGTCCCTTTATTACTGGAGGTTCGGGGACGGTGGTGGCACATATTCGCTATATCAATAGCAGATATGTGCTAAGACTTAAGCACCCTCTGTTCTCACAGGGTTGTAACGAAGGCACTTCGCGGACCCGTCGCTCCCCGATGGGTCCCTATTCGCAGAAGTTTGCGGACCCGGCGCTTGGGACGCCGGCCCGCGCGGGCCTTCGTGATCGAGGCACGAAAGCCATGTACGACGACGCTATGGGGGCCATCAAACCCCCGAACGAGAGGACGCACCGCTTTCCGAGAGAACCGACTGTCCCGACTGTGGACGCCCGCTCGCGGACCACGGCCTGACGTCGGCCGGCCCCGGACGGACGACGCTGGCGCCGTGCGGGTTCGACGCCGCGGCCGTGACGCTCCGCGAGATCGCGTTCGTCCTCGACGACTCGCCCGACGGAGAACCCAGCCGGCGGGTCGCGGCGGACGGCGGCGGAGTCGATCCCGAGGACGCCGAGTTCGTCGCGTGGTGTGACGACGGGTGTGAAGCCGTCGGGTGGTTCGCGGAGTCGAAGGCCGCCCAAGAAGTGGCGGGCGACCACCGACGCGAAACCGGCCATTTCGCCACCGCGATCCCGCGGGAGGATGCTGGAGACGACGAGGCGACCGGAGGTGAGTCGGCGTGACCGACGTGGACGTCACCGCTGGAGTCGGCTACGTGTGCCGTATCTGCGGGAACGAACAGACGGTCCGCGTCTACCCGGTCGTCCGCGACGACGGCGCGACGGTGGACACGGACTCGCGTCACCGTCTCGTCCAAGCCGGGTGCCCCCGGTGTGGCGAACGGCGGACCCACGTCGCCGCGGTGACGCTCGCGGGTCGTGGGGAGAAGGACGCCGCCCTCGGGGTCGCCCTCGACGGCGGAACCGCGGACCGGACGCTGACGCTGGACGGTGACGGCTGGAGGTTCCGGCGGACGCCGACGTCTCCGACGGCGTCGTGTTCCGCGCCCGCGGCGCGACGGTCGACGTGAAGCCGCGCGGCGCGGACCGCGACCGCTATCCCCTGATCGACCGCCGGAGCCTCGAAGCGGACGGCCGGCGCGTCGTGAACGAGGGGATCGGGATCCGCGAGGTGACGGTGAAGCCCTACGGTGAGGATGCGCGGACCTACCGTGTCGAGGTCGCGGAGGACGGAGGTGACGGCCGGTGACGCTGGACGTGGAGCGGTTCACCGTCGGTCGCGCCGCGTCCGTCACCTACGGACCGCTGGGGGCGGAGCCGGAGCCGTGGACGCTCCGGTTCGCGACGGAGGGCGGCGAGCGCGTCGTCGTCCGGCTGGACCGTGAGGCCATGTACGAACTCTGGACGGAGGTCCGAGGCGTCCCGTGGCCGACGGTCCACCGGGATCCGGAGCGCCGCGAGAAGGACGAACTCGTCCGGGAACTCGTGGAGCGGGCGAACGTCGCGGACGCCGCGCAGCCCGCGAGGCGCTGGACACGCTGGGGGTGAGGAACGGTGAGTCTCGACTGGCCCGCCGGTTGGGACCGGACACCGCCCCGTCAGCGCGAGCGTAACCGGAGCTTCCGCGCGTCCCTCGCGGACACGACGAAGGAACTCGCGGCGGAGATGGACCGCCTCGACGCCGACGACTGGCGCGCGTCCATCGGAAACCAACACACGAAGTCGAACGGGCTTCCGCTCCACAACGCGAGTCCCGACGATCCGGGGTTCGTTCTCCGCTGGAGCATGGACGGCGAACAGTACGCCGTCGCGTGCGACGCCAGCCCGCGGCTTCGGGACAACGTCCGCTGGGTCTACAAGTGGATCCACGAGACGCGGATGCGCGGACAGCGCCCCGTTCAAACGGGTGACGCGGAGTTCGCGGCGGCGCGACTCCCGCCGGGCGACGAGGGAGCGGCTCCGGCCCGCGTTCCCGCCCACGAGGTGTTGGGTGTCTCGGCGGACGCCGACGACGGAGCGGTCCGGGACGCCTACCGGGATCTCGTCACGGAGGTCCACCCCGACACTCCGGACGGATCCGAGGACGAGTTCAAGCGCGTGAAGCGGGCGAAGGAGGTGATGCTCGGTGAGTGATCGCGTCCGGGAACGGTTCTCGCCGGAGGGATCGGCGTGAGCTTCGACACCTCACACGCCAACCGGGACGACCTCCGGCCGATCACGCCGCGGCAGGCGATGGAGGAGTGGCTGGACGTGATCGAGGCCGACACGGCCGGGAGTACGGCCCACTCGTACCGGCGACGGGTCCGCCAGTTCGTCCAGTGGCTCGAATCGGAGGACGCCCTGAACCTGAACATCGTCGACGGTCGCGACATCAAGGCGTACCGGGACCACCGCGCGCCGGCGCTGAACAACACCTCGATGAAGAACGAACTCCGGACCGTCCGGCAGTTCATGAGCTACGGGGTCGCGCTGGAGGCGGTCGAACCGGCCCTCGTGGAGAAGTTCTCGGCCCACATCCCGTCGCTGACGAAGGGGGAGGCGTCGAGCGATCTGATGCTCGGTCGGGAGCGGGCCCACGCGATCCTCGACCACCTCGACAGGTTCCGCTACGCGACCCGGGACCACGCGCTGTTCATCACGATGTGGGACACGGGCGCGCGTATCTCCGGCCTTCAGGCCCTCGACCTCGACGACTTCGACGCGGAGGACGGAACCGTGCGGTTCGTCAGTCGCGAGGAGTCGGAGACACGCCTCAAGAACGGCCTCACCGGGGAGCGGCTGAACGTCTTGAACGAGAAGACGGTCGAGGCTGCGGCACTACATCCGCGAGCACCGGCGGGACGTGGAGGACGACTTCGGCCGGAAACCGCTGTTCACCTCGAAGTTCGGCCGCCCGACGTCCTCGACGTTCCGGCGAACGACGTACAACCTCACTCACCCGTGTTTCCGCGGTGGGTGTCCCCACGACGAGGACCCGGATACCTGCCAGTACCGAGAACACGGACACGAGAGCAAGTGCCCGTCCGCCCTGAGTCCGCACCCGATCCGGACGGGCCGGATCACGGATCTGCGGAACCGCGGCGTTCGTATCCAGAAGGTCGCGGGCCGCGTCGACGCGCTCCCGGACACGATCAGGGCGTACTACGACAAGCCGAATCTCGGCGAGGAACTGGACCGGCGGCGAGACGAAATTGCGGAGGCTGGACTATGATCGGATCACTCGACACAGACGCTGAAACGGCTAGAATTGCAGTCGAAGCAGGGGGGTTACCCACTCGGCGGTCCCACTCCACGTTTTCACGCCGCCTATCGACGGGAGAGTCGCCCGAGTAGCTACGCGGAGGTCCGGTAGGAGTCGCCGACGATCACTCCGCCCACCGACACGGAGCGGACGCGGGGATCGACCCGCGCCCGGCGGCTCCCGGGCGCGGACCGAGGCAAGCCGGGTTTCGGGACGGAGAAAGATATCTTCCCCATCGGCGAAGCGGAGCTTATCGATTTAGACAATCTTTACAAGCGATCGCCACGGATTCGCGAGCGATGACCGGGTCCAACCAGGACTGGTGGCCGGAACAGCTCAAACTCGACGTGCTCGACGCGAACGCCCGCGACATCGACCCGATGGGCGAGGCGTTCGACTACGCGGAGGCGTTCGAGGACCTCGACCTCGAAGCGGTGAAGGCCGACCTCGAGGAACTCATGACCGACTCGCAGGAGTGGTGGCCGGCCGACTACGGCCACTACGGGCCGCTGTTCATCCGGATGGCGTGGCACAGCGCCGGCACCTACCGCGCGAGCGACGGGCGCGGCGGCGCCGCCGGCGGCCGACAGCGGTTCGCCCCGCTCAACAGTTGGCCCGACAACGCGAACCTCGACAAGGCGCGCCGCCTGCTGTGGCCGGTGAAGCAGAAGTACGGCCGCAACATCTCGTGGGCGGACCTGATGATCCTCGCGGGCAACGTCGCGATGGAGTCGATGGGGTTCAAGACGTTCGGCTTCGCGGGCGGCCGGGAGGACGACTACGCCCCCGACGACGCCGTCGACTGGGGGCCCGAGAGCGAGTTCGAGACGAACGAGCGCTTCGACGAGGCCGGCGAGATCATGGAGGGGCTCGGCGCCTCGGTGATGGGGCTCATCTACGTCAACCCCGAGGGGCCGGACGGCCAGCCCGACCCCGAGGCGTCCGCGAAGAACATCCGGCAGACGTTCAGCCGGATGGCGATGAACGACGAGCAGACGGTCGCGCTCATCGCCGGCGGCCACACCTTCGGGAAGGTCCACGGCGCCGACGACCCCGAGGAGAACCTCGGCCCCGAACCGGAGGCCGCGCCCATCGAGGCGCAGGGCTTCGGCTGGGAGAACGACCACGGCGACGGCAAGGGCGCCGACACGATCACCTCCGGCATCGAGGGGCCGTGGAACGCCTCCCCGACCGAGTGGGACATGGGCTACATCGACAACCTGCTCGAACACGAGTGGGAGCCGGAGAAGGGCCCCGGCGGCGCGTGGCAGTGGCGCCCCGTCGACGAGGACGCCGTCGAGTCGGCGCCCGAGGCCCACGGCGACGGCGAGCAGACGCCGATGATGCTCACCACCGACGTCGCGCTGAAGAAGGACCCCGAGTACCGCGAGATCGTCGAGCGGTTCCAGGAGAACCCGATGGCGTTCGGCATGGCGTTCGCGAAGGCGTGGTACAAGCTCACGCACCGCGACATGGGCCCGCCGTCGCGGTTCCTCGGTCCGGAGGTTCCGGACGAGGAGATGGTGTGGCAGGACCCGCTCCCCGAGGCCGACTACGACACGATCGGCGAGACCGAGGTCGCCGAGCTGAAGGAGACGCTCCTCGAGTCGGAGCTCACGACCGCGCAGCTCGTCAAGACCGCGTGGGCGTCGGCGTCGACGTACCGCGACAGCGACAAGCGCGGCGGCGCCAACGGCGCCCGCATCCGCCTGCGCCCGCAGCGCGACTGGGAGGCGAACGAGCCCGCGGAGCTGGCGACCGTGCTCGACACGCTCCGGGAGGTCCGGGAGGAGTTCAACGCCTCGCGCGACGACGACGTGCGCGTCTCGCTGGCGGACCTGATCGTGCTCGGCGGCAACGCGGCGATCGAGGAGGCCGCCGCCGCGGCCGGCCACGACGCCGACGCCCGTTCGAGCCCGGCCGCGTCGACGCCACGCAAGAGCAGACCGACGCCGACTCCTTCGAGGCGCTCGAGCCGGCCGCCGACGGCTTCCGCGACTACCGCTCCGACGACGCCTCGCGCCCGAGCGAGGAGATCCTCGTCGACAGGGCGGACCTGCTCGACCTGACGCCCTCGGAGATGACGGTGCTGGTCGGCGGCATGCGCGCGCTCGGCGCGACCCACGGCGACGACGACCCCGTGTTCGTCGACGAGCCGGGGACGCTCACGAACGACTTCTTCGTGAACCTGCTCGACATGGGCACGGTGTGGGAGCCGGTCGAGGGCGACGAGGACCTGTTCGAGGTCCGCGACCGCGCCACGGGCGACCTCGAGGGCGAGGCGAGCCGCGTCGACCTGATCTTCGGGTCGCACTCGCGGCTGCGCGCCGTCGCGGAGGTGTACGCCGCCGCCGACGCCGAGGCGCAGTTCGTCGACGACTTCGTCGACGCGTGGCACAAGGTCATGACGGCCGACCGCTTCGACCTCGAGTGAACTGAGCGGCGCCCCGGCGACGGTCGGCGCCGCGCCGCTCGCGGTCGGGCTCGTTCTCCCGACGTGTCGCGAAACAGCGACGACGCCCTCAGCCGCTCTCGTATCCGGTCACTTCCTCCGCGTCGAGCGCCCACAGGTCGATCCGGCCGCGGGGGTCGGCCCGGCGGAACAGGCCGGGGTACCAGCCGTTGTCGCCGATGGCCTCGCGCGCGGCCGGCCAGTCGTCCTCGCCGAGCCGGGTCAACGGCCCGCGGACGGAGACGCTGTGCCAGTCGTCGCGGCCGTCGACGTCGTACATCGTCAGCGTCGCCCGCTCGGTCGACTCCGCGAACGTCGTCTTCGTGCTCGGCTCGTGGTAGCCGATGAACACGAAGTAGCAGCGCTCGCCGTCGAAGCCGAACGACACGGGCACGGCGTACGCCTCGCCCCCGCGCGCCAGCGACAGCACGCCGGTGCCGTGCTCGCGGAGCGCGGCCGCCGTCGCCGCCGCACTCATCTCGTTGTCGACCAACGCGTCGAGGTCCCCCGTCGAGTCGCTCATACCCGTCCTGTTGGTCGTCCGACCATATGAATCGACCTCCCGATCCGGTCGGCGGCGGGGACGGGGCGGGGTGGGGCGGGGGCAGGGGGCGGCGGGCGTTTTATCGCCGGCGACGGCGACCACCCTGCATGGCACTCGCCCGTCACGGCGACGGGCCCGTCGCCGTCGCCCGCGCGTACGCCTCGCAGGTCCACCCGGTGTTCATGCTGCCCCCGGTGGCGACGGCGCTGTTCGGCGCGGCGCTGGCGAGCGAGGGGACGCGCGCGTTCGACCCGGCGGTCGCGCTCGTGTACGCCGGCGCGGCGTTCTTCGCCGTCTACACCGCCCACGTGAAGGACGGCTACGTCGACTTCCACCGCCGCGGCGAGGACGACGACCACCCGATGACCGAGCGCGGCTGTCGCCTCGGCCTCGCGGGCGCGACCGTCGGCTTCGCCGCCTGCCTCGTCGGCCTCGCCGTCCTCGCGACGCCGGTCGCGGTCGCGCTCGCGGCGCCGATGTGGGCGGTCGGCTACCTCCACGCGCCGCAGTTCGACACGAACCCCGTGACGACGACGCTGGGCTACCCCGTCGGCATCGCGCTGTGCCTGCTCGGCGGCTACGCCGCCCAGACGGGGACGCTCGCCGTCGCGCCCGTCGCGCTGGCGGCGGTGTTCGTCGTCACGCTCGCCGGCGTGAAGGTGATCGACGACGCGCAGGACTACGCGTACGACCGCTCCATCGACAAGCGGACCGTCGCCGTCGCTCGGGCCCGCGCCCGCCCGGTCGCTCGCGGTCGCGTGCCTCGCGGGCGGCCTGTTCGCGGTCGTCCCGCTCGCGATCACGGGCGTGCTCCCGCCGGCCTCGCCGGTCGCCAGCCTCGCGTTCGGCGCCGTCGCGGCGGTCGCGGTGCGGCGCGAGCCGACGACGGCGACGATGCTGCTCGTGCGCGGCGCGTACCTGTTCCTCGCGGGCCTGCTCGTGGCGGTGTTCTTCCGGCCGCTCGTCGCCGCCGGGGTCGCCCTGCCGGACGTCACCGCCTTCGGGCCGTACACCTACCTCGCGACGGAGGTCGTGTTCGGGTCGGCCGCGGCCCTCCTGCTCGTCCGCGCGGGCCGCGACGCGCTGTGGCGCGCCGCGCGGACCGTCGCCGCCGTCTACCCGGTCGCGTACGTCTGGGACTGGTACACGCTGGAGGTGGGCGTGTTCTCGATCCCGATGCGCACGGGGGTCGAGCTGCTCGGGATCCCGCTGGAGGAGCACCTGTTCATGCTCGTCGTGCCGGCGCTGGTGCTCGGCGTCCACGAGACGGTGAACCCGCGCGAGGACGGCGACGGGGAGTGAATGGACGGGTGAGTCGGCGGATGGGTCGGCGGGCGAGCCGGCGGTGCGGTGCGTCGCTCAGTCGCGCTTCGCCATCGGGTTCGTGACGGCGCCGTTCGCCGCGCTCCCGAAGTCGCGGGCGTACTTGGCGAACACGCCGCCGCGGTACGGCGGCTCGGGGCGCTCGTAGGCGTCGGCGCGTTCGGCGAGTTCGTCGTCGCTCAGATCGACCGAGAGGTCGCGGTTCGGGATGTCCACGGTCACGGTGTCGCCGTCCTCGACGAGGCCGATGGGGCCGCCCTCGACGGCCTCGGGAGCGACGTGGCCGACCATGGGCCCGCGCGTCGCTCCCGAGAAGCGGCCGTCCGTCAGGAGGGCGACGTCGTCCTCGTGGCCGGCGCCGACGACGGCCGCGGTGACGCCGAGCATCTCGCGCATCCCGGGCCCGCCGCGGGGCCCCTCGTTGCGGATGACGATCACGTCGCCGGACTCGATGGCGCCCGACTGGACGTACGCCATCGCGTCCTCCTCGGCCTCGAACACGCGGGCGGGGCCCTCGTGGTGGAACGCGTCGTCGCCGGTCACCTTCAGCACCGCGCCGTCGGGCGCGAGGTTGCCCGTCAGCACCTTGATCGCCCCCTCCTCGCTGTACGGCTCGTCGACGGTGTACAGGAAGTCCGCCTCGATGTCGTCGTCCGCGGGGAGGTGGCCCGTCTCCTCGAGGAGGGCGATCTCCTCGGCCACCGTCCGGCCGGTCACCGTCATGGCGTCGCCGTGCATGTACCCGCCCTCGACGAGCCGGCGGATCACGACCGGGACGCCGCCGACCGCGTCGAGGTCCTGCATGACGCGCGTGCCGCCGGGCTGGAGGTTCGCGATCTTCGGCGTCCGGCGGGAGATCTCGTCGAACTCCGTGATGTCGAGGTCGATCTCGGCTTCGGCCGCCAGCGCGAGCAGGTGGAGGACGGCGTTCGTCGACCCGCCCATCGCCACCTGCACGGCGATGGCGTTCTCGAACGACTCCTTCGTGAGGACGTCGGAGGGCCGGCGGTCCTCGCGGACGCACTCGAGGGCGAGTTCGCCCGCCCGTTTCGCCACGTCGTAGCGCTCCTCGGACTCAGCCGTCGGCGAGGCGGAGCCGAGCGGCGCCATCCCGAGCGCCTCCGAGATGGACGCCATCGTGTTGGCGGTGAACATCCCCCCACACGAGCCCGCGCCGGGGCAGGCGTGGCGCTCCATCTCGTCCAACTCCGCGGCGCTCATGTCGCCCTCGGCGTACGTGCCGACGCCCTCGAACACGTTCTGGACGGTGACGTCGCGCCCGTCGTGTTCGCCGGGTTTGATCGACCCGCCGTACAGGAACACGGACGGGAGGTCCGTCCGGATCGACGCCATCAGCATCCCCGGGAGGTTCTTGTCGCAGCCGGCGACCGTGACCAGGGCGTCCATGCGCTCGCCGAAGGAGACCAACTCGACGGAGTCGGCGATCACCTCGCGGGAGACGAGGCTCGCCTTCATCCCCTCGGTCCCCATCGAGATGGCGTCGGAGATGGTGACGGTGCCGAACTCGATGGGCATCCCCTGCGCCGATTCGATCCCCTCGCGGGCGGCGTCGGCGACGTCGTCGAGGTGGACGTTACACGGCGTGATGTCGGCGGCCGGGTTCGGGATGCCGACCATCGGCGAGGAGAGGTCGGCGTCGTCGTACCCCATCGCGCGGAACATCGCGCGGTGGGGCGCGCGCTCGGCCCCGGCGGTCACCTCTCGACTCCGGAGGGACGGGTCCTTCTCGCCGGCGAACGCGTCCGCGTCGGCGGCCTCGTCGCCGTCGCCCGCGCGGTCGTGCTCGGGCGGCTGGTGGTCGCTCATACCTCCGGGTCGGCGTCGGGCCTGATAAACTGCCGCACACGAACAGATGTTGCTGTGGGGTCGGGCGGCGACGAAGAAACGGTGTCAACGGGCGGCGGGGCGCGGCCTCAGTCGAGCAGGTCGACCGTGTTCGCGGCGTTGACCCGCCCGGCGCCGAACTCGGGATCGCTGGCGCCGTCGGCCAACTCCGCGCCCTGTTTGATGACGCTCTCGACCTGGTTCGCGTTGAGCGAGGGGTCGGCCCCGCGCACGAGACCCACGAGGCCCGCGACCTGCGGGGCGGCCATCGAGGTGCCCGAGATGTAGTCGTAGCCCTGTGTCCCGATCTGCTCGGAAATACTCGAATTGAGGTTCGTCGGCCACGTCGACAACACGCCGTTGAACGGGAACGGGATGTCGCCCGGTTCGCTCAGCGGCCCCTCGCCGAGCGTCCGCGGGATCGTCTCGTACCAGCCGCCGGGCGCGGCCACGTCGATGTCGCTGGTGCCGTAGTTCGAGTAGAACGACAGCGTGTCAGCCGGCGACGTCGCGCTGACCGTGATGACCGCGGGGACGCTGTTCGGGAGCGTGAGGCCGCCCCCCTGCTGGAGGTTCCCGGAGTCGTTGCCCGCGGAGCCGGTGATCACCGTGCCGCGGCGGACGGCGCTCTGGAACACGCGCTGGACGTTCGCGCGCAGTTGGTTGACCTCGACGCCCGGTTCCTGGACGCCCGGGATGCCGAGGCTGAAGTTCGCCACGTCGGCGTCGATCTCGGCGGCGTAGTCGATCCCTTTGAGGATGTCGCCGAACGTCGCGCCCCCCTCGGCGGGGAACACGCGGATCGGCACCAGCCGGCGTCGGGCGCGACGCCGACGACGCCGGCCTCGCCGGTCGCCGCGGCGATGCCGGCGCAGTGGGTGCCGTGGAACCCCGAATCGTCGGGGCCGATCTCGGGCACGTCGTCGTCGGCGACGAACGCCCGCCCGAGGTCGGCGTTCACGTTCCCCAGATCCGGGTGGTTCAGGTCGATCCCGGTGTCGACGATGGCGATGCGCGCCCCCTCGCCGGTGGCGGTCTCGTGGGCGGTGCCCGTCTCCAGCAGGTCGTTGTCCCACTGGAGGTCGCGCAAGGCCGCGTCGTCGCCGGGCGTGGACACGTCGTCGGCGTCCACCTCCGGCAGTTCCAGTTCGACCTCGACGTCGCGGCTGACCGCGGTGACGCCCGACGTCGCCGCGAGCGTGTCGCCCGCGCCGGCCGGACCGGTGACGACGGCGACGCGGCCCCCGGCGAGGACGTGTCGGACGGCGAAGTCCGTCCCCGCCAGTCGGTCGCCCAGGTCGCCGGAGTTGCCGCCGACGACGTACTGGGCCGACCCCCCCGCGCTGGCGAGTCCGCTGAACGTCAGTGTCGCCCCGGCCGCACCGATACCGCGCAACAGTGTCCGCCTGTTCATGTTCATAGGTAGCATGCCCGATGCGGGCTACCATCACCAAGTAATATTCACATAAATATGTAGTGATTCCACGGTACGTCCGTCGTACGTATCGCGTGGGCACCGGCGGGCGGCGGTCGCCTCAGCCGTCCGTTCCCGGGGCGACGACGGCCGGGTCGTCGTCCCGCGGTGCGTGGTCGGGCCACACCAGCCCGAGGTGCCCCCGGATCGCGCCGCCGACGAACGCCTCGTTGTCGAGGTTCGCGACGTGGCCGGCGTGGGGGACCGCGAACAGGTGGGCGTCGCGGATCAGCGCCGCGAGCTCGTGCATCTGGCGACGGATCACGCCCGTCTCGTGCTCGCCGTACAGCAGCAGCGTCGGCACCCGGATCGCGCCGAAGTCGACCCGCGTCCGGTGGAACGACGCGATCGCGCGGATCACCTTCGCGAACTCCTCGGTCGCCATCCGCGGCCCCCGGTCGCGGATCGCCTCGATGCGGCCGTAATCGCCGGCGACGCCCGCCCCGGAGAGGCGCTGCTGGAGCCACACCATCCCCCGCTCGACGCGCTCGTAGCCGGCTGGCCGGGCGGGCGGGATCGTGAGCCGGAGCGCCTCGCGCCACAGCCGGTCCCCGACGGTGAGCGGGACGGGGCCGAACGTGTCCGCCAGCACCAGTCCGGACAGGCGGTCGGGGTGGCGCGCCGCGAACGTCATGGCGATACAGCCGCCCATCGACAGCCCGCACACCACGGGGCGGTCGAGGTCGAGCGCCTCGATCAGCGCCGCGAGGTCGTCGGCGAACAGCTTCTATGCTGTACGCCTCCACGGCGGATCCGCCGGTCCGGCCGTGGCCGCGCACGTCGTACGCGACGACGGTGTAGTCGCCCGCGAGCGCGTCGAGTTGCGGCGCCCACTGGGTGCGGTCGACGGCCGCCCCGTGGACGAACACGACCGGGGGACCGTCGCCGCGGCGCTCGTAGTACGTCTCCACGCCGTTCGTCTCCACGGTGGGCATGACGGTGGACTACGCGGGCGGCGCGAATAGCTGTTGCTCGTCGAACAGGAGCGCGCGAACGCGCGAAAAACGCGGTCGAGCCGGGTTCCTCAGCGCCGGCTCAGCACTCGGACCAGCCGCACGACTCGCACGTCTTGCAGCCCTCCGAGTAGTACAGCGTCATGCTGCCGCAGTCGGGACACTCGGGCGACTCGCCGTTCGCGATGAGTTCGTCGACCGCGTCGGTCCGCGCCGCCACGTCGCCGGCGTCCTCCGGACCCGGGGCGCTCCCGGACGGGGACTCGACGGCCGCACCGCCGTCGGCCTCGGGGCCGCTCGCGGCGTCCGTCTCCTCGGTCACCTGGTCGAGGCTCGTCTGCTCGGGGTACCCCTTCTCCACCTCGTCGTCGAGGTAGCGGCGCATCGCCGTGCCGATCGCGTCCGGGATGGACTGGATCTGCTCGCCTTTGTCCCAGGCGATCTTCGGCGAGCGGGTGCCCTGCAGTTCGTCGACGATCTCGCGCGGGTCGACGCCCGAGCGCAGCGCCGTCGAGATGACCTTCGCCAGCGACTCCGTGAAGGAGTTGGTGAAGCCGCCGGAGTGGCCGATGTTGGCGAACAGCTCGAACGGCTCGCCCGTCTCGGGGTCCTCGTTGATGGTGATGTACATCTTCCCGTAGCCGGTCTCGATGAGCTGGGTGACCCCGCGCAGCGAGTCCGGCCGGGCGCGCTTCTCGGTGTAGTCGATGTGGACCGTCTTCTCGTCGGCGGCCTCCAGCAGGTCCGCCACCTCGGCGTCGAGGGCGGCCTGCACGTCCTCGTTGTCGAGGAAGCCCTCGATGCCGCCGAACACCTCGGTGATCTGCTCGACGAGCGTCTCGGCGGCCTCGCTCTCGTCGGCGAACTCCGTGTTGTCGGCGCGCGTCGTCAGCACCTGCTTCGAGCGGGTGCCGTCGCGGTAGTAGGTGACGCCCTTGCCGCCGTGCTCGTAGATGTACTCGAACACCTCCTGGGCGTCCTCCAGCGTGGAGTCGTTGGGCGCGTTGACCGTCTTCGAGATGGCCGAGTCGACGCCCGTCTGGCAGGCGACCTGCACGCCCGCGTGGTCCTTCGCGGTGAGGTCGCCGGTGACGACGAACAGCTCGCCGATGGCGTCCGGCACCGTCTCCAGCCCCTCGACGCCGTCGAACTCGTTGTTCGCCATCTGGTCTTGCGCCTCCTGCTTGACGGCGTCGGCGTCGATGTCGTTCGCCTCCAGGGTGCGCAGGAAGTAGTCGTCGAACTCGACGAGCATCTCGTCGCCCTGCACGTCGTCGGAGACGTTCTTGTAGTAGGCGACGTTGTAGATCGGCTCACAGCCGCCGGTCGTGTTGCCCACCATCGAGGTCGTGCCGGTCGGCGCGATGGTCGTCGTGTTGTGGTTGCGGATCGGGTAGCCGTCCTCCCAGTCGTGGGGGTCCTCGCCGACGTACTGCTCGAACCAGTCGGCGTAGCGGACGGGGTCGGCGTACTTCGAGTCGGCCCAGTCGTTGAACACGCCGCGCTCCTCGGCGAGGTCGTGGCTGGCGGCCTTCGACTCGTGGTTGATGTGGGTCATCAGCTCCTCGGCGACGAGGTTCCCCGTCTCCGAGCCGTAGCGCACGCCCAGCTGGATGTACAGCTGTGCCAGCCCCATCACGCCGAGCCCGATCTTCCGCATGTCGCGGACCTTCTGTTCGATCTTGTCGACCGGGAAGTCCGACATGGTGACGACGTTCTCGAGGAAGCGCGTCCCCATCTCGATGCGGTGGTCGAACTCCTCGAAGTCGATCGCCTCCTCGAGGAACGCCTCGACGGCGGCCCGCTCGGAGTCGTACTCGTCGGCGTGGGCCTCGCTCCAGACGCGCCAGTCGGGCGCGTCCAGCGACGCGAGCGTCGAGAGGTTGATGTGGCCGAGGTTGCACGCCTCGTACTCCTCGAGCGGCTGCTCGCCGCAGGGGTTGGTGGCGAGGATGCGGTGGTCGGGGTGCTCCTCGACGTCGAAGCTGTGGAGCTTGTTGATGCGCTCGAGGTAGACGACGCCCGGCTCGCCGTTCTCGTGGGCGCCCTCGACGATGTGGTCCCAGATAGCGGCGGCCGGCACCGAGAGGACCTCGCCGACCTCGACGTGCTCGCCGAGGCCGAACATCTCGTACAGCTCCTTCGTCTGGGGCGTCGCGACGTGGGGCTCCTCCGTGCGCGGGTTGGTGAAGGTGAACTCCTCGCCGTTGTCGAGCGCCTCCATGAAGTCGTCGGTGACGCCGACGGAGATGTTGAAGTTCGAGAGGTGGCCCTCGACGGCGTTGCGGAGGTGCTTGGGCACCTTCCCGTCGTCGTCGATGAGCTCGCGCGCCTCGTCGAGCGCGTCCGCGAACGACGTGTGCGTGAAGTCGTCGGGGTCGTTGAGGCGGAGCGTGTTCGCCAGCGAGACGTCCTTGTTCTTCGCGTGGATGAACTGGATGACGTCGGGGTGCGAGACGCGCATGACGCCCATCTGGGCGCCGCGGCGGGCGCCGCCCTGCGCGATGGTCTCGCACATCTGGTCGAACGTCCGCATGAACGTGATCGGGCCGGAGGCGATGCCGCCGGTGGAGCCGACCGCGTCGCCGTACGGGCGGAGCTTCCAGAACGCGTACCCCATCCCGCCGCCGGACTGGAACACCTGGGCGGCCTCCTTGGCCGTCTGGTGGATGTCGTCGATGTCGTCGTCGGGCGAGTCGACGAAACAGGCGGACGCTGCTGGAGTTCGTCGCCGGCGTTCATCAGCGTCGGCGAGTTCGGCATGAACGCGAGCCGCTCCATCAGCTCCCGGAACTCGGCGGCCGTCTCCTCGACGTGGGTCCGCACGTCGTCGGGGAGCTCCGGGACGACCGTCTCGTAGGCGAACTTGTTGACGTTGTGGACGGTCAGCTCCGTCTCGGCGTCGTCGGCGGCCGTGACGCCCGCGCCGAACACCTCGGCGGCGAGTTCGTCGCGGCGCGGGTGGTCGGGCTTCAGCTGGTCGGGCGTGACCGTGACGGGCTCGTCGGCCTCGTACACGGCCTCGGCGAGCGCGACGTTGTGGCCGACGCGCTCGAACAGCTCCTCCTGCGTCTCGACGGGCTCGCCGTCCGCGTTCTTGCGGAGGTAGCGGGCCGGCAGGATGTTGTCGTAGGCGTTCGAGGTGAGACGCTCGCGCAGCGTCTCCCCGTCGGTGCGTTTGATCGGCAGTTCCAGTTCGTCGGCGCCGAGGTCCGCGCGACTCATTCGTCGCGTACCTCCCCGGCGAGACCGGTCGATCGGCGGAAATCGGTGTGGGCGTAGTGGCGTTCCATAGGTGCTGTCGGACGAACGTTCCGTACCGGAGCCACGCAGATAAACGGCGTGGGTTCCGGTGAGGTTGTGTTAATTCAAGCGCACTTGATGTGCGCGTCGCTTCTCGGTTCGAGCCTGCACGCGTCTGCTTCGTCGCGGTATCGTGTTGTACGAGCGGCAGTATAAGACTGTGTAGAGCGGAGTGAAAGTGAACCGGATCGGGAGCGGAACGAAACCGCACGACGGCGTCGGTAGGCGCGATCGTGCATGAACACGATCGCACATATCTGGATACAACGCGGTCGCGACTCGGGTGACGGCCGGCGGACAAGAAGGTTATACGCGATGCCCGTCAAGCCGGGGGCATGAACGCCGCGACAGTAGCCCTCGCCGCGACCGCGCTCCTGCAACTGCCCGCCCCGCTCGACACGACCGTCGGGAAGGTGTTCCTCGCGCTCGTCGCGTTCCTCGTCGTGTTGACCGTCGGCCGCCTGCTGCTCAGCGTCGCGTGGAAGGTCGCGCTGGTCGCCGCGCTCGGGGTCGGCGTGTTCCTGTTCGTCACCACGTTCCTCCTGTAGGCCGGCGGCCTCGACCGGCCCCTCGGCGGCGCGCCACGAACCCGTCGCCGGACCGCCACGAGGGGACGCGCTTATCACCGAGAGCCGCCTCGTCACGGCCAATGTCGCGCCCGCCGTCCCCGGACGCCGCGGACGACGACCTCCTCGCGATCCGTCGCGCCAGCCGACGGATGGCGCGCGCCGACGACACCGAGCGGGTCGCCCGCGAGTTCGTCGACACCTGCGCCGACGCGCTCGGCGTGCCGCTCGCCGCCATCCGGGCGTACGACCCGCGACGCGACGCGCTCGACGTGGTCGCCGCCGCCGACGCGGCCCGCCCCTACCTCGACGACTGGGACGACCACCGCCGCGGCGACGACGCCAGCCCCGCGTGGCGCGCGTACGTCGCGGGCGACGCCGTCGCCGTCGAGGCGCCGACGCCCGGGACGGGCGCCGACCCGGTGGCCCACGCCCTGTACCTCCCGTTGGGCACTCACGGCGTCGCGACGCTCGCGACGCTGGACGCCGACGGGTTCGACGGACGGACGCGCTACCTGCTGGAGACGCTCGCCTCGGACGCGACGGCGGCGCTGGAGGCGGCCGCGGACCGACGCGGGCTGCGCGGCCTCCACGACGCGACCCGTGCGATGCAGGCGGCCGACGACCCGGAGGCCATCGTCGCGGCCGCCGTCGACGCCACGGAGACGGTCCTCGGCGTGCCGTACAGCGGGGCCCGGCTCCGCGACCCCGACTGCGACAGCCTCCCGCTCGTGGCCGTCTCCGCCGCCGCCGCCGAGGGCGTCGGCGTCGGCGGCGACGTCGACGCCGAGCGCGTCGCCCGCGAGGTGCTGTCGACCGGCGAGCCGCTCGTCCGGGACGACGCGACCGACGGCTCCGCGGTCACGCTCGGCGTGACGGCGGTGTACCCGCTTGGCGACCACGGGACGCTGTCGGTCGCGCTCCCCGAGGGGATGGACCTCGACGGGCGCCGTCGCGAGCTGGCGCGCGTCCTCGCGGACAACACGACCGCGGCGCTGGACCGCGCGGGCCGGGCGGTCCGCCTGCGCGAGCAGGCGTCGACGATCGCCGCACAGGACGAGCGCCTCGAGGAGTTCGCCAACGTCGTCTCCCACGACCTCCGCAACCCCCTCAACGTCGCGACGGGCCGGGTCGACCTCGCGCGCGACCGCCTCGACGGGGAGACGGACGCCGACGCCGTGGCCGACCTCGAGACCGCCGGCGAGGCGCTGGAGCGCGTCGCCGACATCATCGAGAACGCCCGAACGCTCGCGGTGGGGGAGGAGGCCGACGACACCGAGCGACGGTCGGTGGCCGAGACGGCCCGCGCCGCGTGGGAGGCGGTCGACACCGCCGACGCCGAACTGGTCGTCGAGGCCGACCGGACGGTCGAGGCCGACCCGAGCCTGTTCGCCCAACTGTTCGAGAACGTGTTCGCCAACGCCATCGAGCACGCGGGCGAGGCGTCGACGGTGCTCGTGACGGGCACCGACGACGGGTTCGCCGTCGAGGACGACGGCCCCGGCGTCCCCGACGACGAGCGCGGGGCGGTGTTCCGCGTGGGCTACTCCGGCGCCGACGGCACGGGGCTCGGTCTCGGGATCGTCGCGCGCGTCGCCGAGGCCCACGGCTGGACCGTCCGCGTCGAGGACGGCGAGCGCCTCGGGGGCGCCCGCTTCGTCGTCGTGACGTGAACCGGCGCGCGCCGGGCCCGCCCGCGCCGACACGCAAGGGGTAAGCCCCCGGCCCGACCACCGACGGTAGACACGATGCTCCTCACGCTCGAAGGGCTCGACGGGAGCGGGAAGACGACCGCGTGGGAGGCGCTGCACGACGCCCGCCCCGACGCGACGTTCACCCACGAGCCGACCGACACGTGGTACGGCGACGCCGTCCGCCGGTCCTTGGGCGACGACGACGCCGACCCGCTCGCGGACCTGTTCCTGTTCACCGCCGACCACGCCGACCACCTCTCGCGGGTGGTGCGCCCGGCGCTGGCCGACGGCGACGTGGTGATCTCCGACCGCTACACCGACTCGCGGTACGCGTACCAGGCCGCGTCGCTGGCGGACTCGGAGATCCGCCGCCCGCTGGAGTACGTCCGCGGGATCCACGGGGCGTTCACGCGCGAGCCGGACGCGACCATCTACCTCGACGTCGACCCCGAGACCGCCGCCGCCCGCGCCGGCGCCACCGACAAGTTCGAGCGCGTCTCGTTCCTCGCGGAGGTGCAGTCGAACTACGATCGCCTCATCGACGCCGAGCCGGAGCGGTTCGTCCGCGTCGACGCCTCCCGCTCGCCCGAGGCGGTGATCGACCGCGTCGAGGACGTCGCCGACCGGCTGATCGAGGCGTTCCACGGCGACGACGCCGCCGTGGCCGGCGCCGGCGACGGCGACGGCGCCTGACGCCGCCCGGAGTCGCCGAGTGCCGCCGCCCGACGCCGCCCGGCACCCGCCCGCTTTTGCCGCGCCGCGCCGAACGTGACCGCGTGACACGGAGCGCCGCCGACGGCCGCGGCCCGCCCCGAGCCGCGGCGCTGGCGCTGGCGTGCCTGCTCGTCTGTGCGGGGTGTGCCGGCTTCGGCGGCGCCGGCGACGCCGGGGCGCGGACGGTCAACCCCGCGCTCGCCGAGACGCCCACGGCGACCCCGACGCGACCGACGCCGACGGGCGGCTTCCCGGCGGGCGTCTCGCGGGACGGCGTCGACGTGGAGGCGCTGATCGACGGGCACCGGGCGGCGCTGACGAACGGCTCCGGGTCGTGGACCGTCTCGCTGACGCGGACGGTCGAGGGGCCGGAGGGCGTCGTCGAGCGCTCGGCCGCGCGCGTCGCGGTGGCGGGCGACCGCTCGCTGTACACGTTCGAGCGGGTGCGTGGCGACAACAGGCTCGCCTCGGCCCACTGGAGCAACGCCTCGGTGTCGGCGAGCCGGCGGGTGGCTGGCGCGGCGAGGTGACGCTCGAGGGGCGCCCCGGCGACCCCGGCGCGCCGGTCGGGCTCGACCCCACGGGCGGCGCGTGGCTGTACGCCGCGTCCGTGGACACGCGCCCGAGCTACGCCGGCACCGAGGCGACGCCGAACGGCAGCGTCGCCGTGATCGAAGCCGCGGAGGGGCGGATCGAGCGGTCCGGCCTCCCCGACCGCCGGCAGGTGCGGCTCTCGGCGACCGTCGACGAGCGCGGGGTCGTGCGGTCGCTGACGCTCCGGTACGCGATCTTCCTCGGGAACGACCCCGGCACCGTCGCGGTGCGGCTGCGCGTCGACGACGTCGGCACCACGACCGTCCCGCGGCCGCCGTGGGTCGCGGAGGCGCTGGCCAACGCCACCGCCGGCACGGCGACTTATCTCCCGCCGCTCCGTGGGTGAGGTGTGTTCCGCCCGCTCGTCGTCGTCGCCGTCGCCGTCGCGCTCGTGACCGCCGGCTGCGGCGCCGGGGGCGACGGCGGGGAGCGGACGATCAACCCCGCGCTCGCCACGACGCCGACGACCACGCCGACCGCGACGCCCGCGCCAACGTACCCGCCGGGCGTCGGCCCCGACGGCGTCGACGCGCGCGTCCTCGCGGGCAACCACGACCGGGTGCTCGACCGGGTCAACTCGACGGTCCGGGTCGAACGCGCCGTCGTCGACGCGAACGGCACGACCGTCTCGACGACCGCGATCCGCATCGAGTCGGCCGGCCCCCGGCTCCGCTACCGCGTGAACGAGAGCGGCGGCCTCCCCGACCAGTTCGTCTCGCCGTTCCCCGTCTTCGAGTTCTGGACCAACGGGACGGTGACCGCGACGCGCTCGGTCGACGGCGACGGTAATGTCACGGTCCGCCGGATCCGCGGCGAGCCGCCGACGATCGCCGGCGCCGACGACACCGGCGAGGACTCCGTGTTCGGCGCGGTCGTCGGGACGAACGCCCGGCTCGTCGACACGCGGACCGTCGACGGCGAGACGCTGTACGTCGTCCGCGCCGACCACGAGGAGCTCGACCGCCGCCGCGGGCCGCCGCTGCGCGACTACCGCCTGAACGCGACCGTCACCGAGGCGGGGGTGGTGCTGGCGTACGACCTGCGGTTCACGGCGACGTACGACGCCGACGACGGGAGCTCGCTCACGGCGACGACGACCGAACGGTTCCGCGCCGAGGTGGGCGGGTCGGCGGCCGCGCCGCCGCCGTGGGTCGACGACCGGAACGCGTCGGCGGTCGGCGACCCCGACACCGCCGACGGCGAGAGCGAACCGGCCGGCCTCGGGAGCGCGCTCGGCGGCGACTGACGGCTACTCCGCCGCCGGCAGGTCGTACTCCTCGGGCGGCGGCACGTACAGCAGGTCGATGGTGAACCCGAGCGCGAGCGGGACGGCGACGAACACCGCGAGGAACAGCCCCGCGGCGCCCTCGAACAGCGGCGGGATGACGGTGCCCTGGATCAGTCCGAGGATCAGCAACACCACCGGCGAGACGAGCAGGGTGTACACGACCCATCCCCACTGCGTCTTGAGCCGGATCCGGAAGAAGCGCGACAGCACCGCGACGACGAGCGTGTTCACCGCGAGGGCGACGAGGGTGAGCACGAGCGCGAGCGCCGAGACCATACCCGGCGTAGGGGTCGGGCGCTCTTTGGCCTGTCGGGTGCGGCGACGGGGACCGCCGGGCCGGGGCCCGGACGGACGCGCCGTCGGCGTCCCGCCGCAATTTATGCCGGATGCGACGGGAGTGGCGAGCCATGAGCGACGACGTGACGCGGATCGTCGGGGAGCGCGACCTCGACGACACCCGCTTCGACGCCGACGACGCGCGGGCGGCGCTGCGGGACATCGTACGCACCCGCCGGTTCGACGAGCGCGCGCTCGCCCTCCAGCGCCGCGGCTGGATGAGCGGCTACCCGCCGTACGAGGGGCAGGAGGCCGCGCAGGTCGGCGCCGCCCACGCGATGCGCGACGACGACCACCTGTTCCCCACCTACCGCTCGAACGCCCTCCAGATCGCCCGCGGCGTCCCGATGAGCGACATCCTCCTCTTTCGCCGCGGGTTCGCGGAGTACCACTCCGACCACGACGTGCCCGTCTTCCCGCAGGCGGTCCCCATCGCCAGCCAGATCCCCCACGCCGCCGGCGCGGGGATGGCGGCGAACTACGCCGACGAGGACTGGGCCGCGCTCGTCTGCTTCGGCGACGGCGCCACCTCCGAGGGCGACTTCCACGAGGGGCTGAACTTCGCGGGCGTGTTCGACGCGCCGACCGTGTTCTTCTGTGAGAACAACGGCTGGGCCATCTCGTTGCCCCGCGAGCGCCAGACCGCCAGCGACTCCATCGCGATCAAGGCCGACGCCTACGGCATCGACGGCGTGCAGGTGGACGGCAACGACCCGCTGGCCGTCCGCGCGGTCGTCGCGGACGCGCTCGCCAGCGCCCGCGACGGCGAGCCGGTGCTCGTGGAGGCGCTCACCTACCGCCGCGGCGCCCACACCACCGCCGACGACCCGAGCCAGTACCGCGACGGCGAGCCGGACCTCCCCGAGTGGCGCCTGCGCGACCCGCTGGACCGCTTCGCCGAGTGGTGCGAGGCACAGGGGGTCGTCGACGGCGACTTCCTCGAGGCCGCCACGGAGGACGCGAACGAGGAGTTGGCCGACGCCGTCGAGACGGCCGAGGACGCCCCGCCCCGAGCCCGAGGAGATGTTCGACTCCCTGTCCGAGTCGCTCCCGGCGGGCGTCCGGCGCCAGCGCGAGGCGGCCCGGCGGGTCGCCGACGAGCACCCGAGACGTACGAGTTGGAGCGGTAGCGCGGGGCGGCCGGCCCCCGCCGCCTCAGGCGGTCATCGACACGTACGTCCGGGTGTCGGTGACGCCCTCGACGCCGCGGACCGCGTCGGCGACGGTGTCGAGGACGGTGTACATGTCCGGCGCGTCCACCTCCGCGACGGCGTCGAAGTCGCCGGCGACGACGTGCGCCTCCGTCACCGTCTCGATCCCCGAGATGGTGTCCGCGACGCCCGGCGTGTCCGCGTCCCCGCCCACCTTCACCATCACGAACGCGTGAACCATGACGTATGCCAACGAGTAGCAAGCACAAAACCCTTGCTCCGGACGGAGGTACCGTTATATTCTCCCATGCCAATTGGTAGCACATGCGCTTCATCGTCATCGGTGCGGGACGTGTCGGGCTACGCACGGCGCGGGTGCTCCGCGAGGAGGGTCACGACGTGACCGTCGTCGAGCGCGACCCGGACCGCGCGAGCCGAGCCCGGAACGCGGGGTTCAGCGTCGTCGAGGGCGACGGCTCCCACGAGGACGTGTTGGCGAAGGCGGCCGTCGAGCGAGCGGACGCGGTCGGCGCGCTCACGGGCGACCTGAACGTGAACTTCGCGGCGTGCATGATCGCGAACCACCACGGCTGCCGCACCGTGATGCGTATCGACGAGGACTACCGCGAGGAGATCTACCAGAAGTACGCCGACGAGGTCGACGAGGTCGTCTACCCCGAGCGCCTCGGCGCGATCGGCGCCAAGAACGCGCTGCTCGGCGGGAACATCCGCGCGATCGCCGACATCGCCGAGAACCTCCAGGTGCTGTTGTTCACCATCACCGACGAGTCCCCGATGCGCGGCTACACCCTCAGCGAGGTCCGGCTCCCCTCGCAGGCGCGCCTGCTCGCGTTCGGCAAGCGCGACCAGCCGATGCGGATCCCGTTCCCGGACGACTCGCTGGAGGCGGGCGACCGCGTCGCCGTCCTCGCGGACTTCGAGGTGCTTCGACGACGTGCGCCAACTGCTCGTGGGCGACGACCCCGCGGGGACGCTCGCGTCCGCCGCGGGAACGGGGTGGGGCCTGAATGGTCGTCGCCTACGTGATGGTGAAGGCCGCCTCAGGCGACGCCGACCGAATCCGCGACGGGATCCTCGGGCTGGAGGGCGTCGACGAGGTCCACATCGTCGCCGGCGACATGGACTTCGTCGTGAAGGTGGACGTCGAGGCCCCCACGGACGTGAAGCGCGTCGCCGCCGACGGCATCCAGGGGATCACCGGCGTCGAGGACACGCAGACGTACATCGCGATGGGGTGACCGGTTCGGACACGGGCGACTCGCCGACCCGGTCCCGTTCTCGCGCTCGCCGACTCAGTAGCCGTCGCTCCCGCCGGCGGCGCGGGCGCGGCTGATCAGCCCCGACACCGGCTCGCCGTACTCGTAGCCGGGATCACCCTGCACGTACGTCCCCTCGACGTAGTCGACGAGCGCGACCGCGTCGTCCAGCCCGCGGCGCTCGTTCAGGTCGCGGATCGACTCGGCGACCATCACGCTGTCGCCGTCGCGCTCGACGGTCGGCGCGAGGTCGTGGCCGGCGGCGGTCACGTCGCCGACGGCGTCGATCCGGCGCTCGAAGGTGTCGAGCCACCCGTCGACGACCACGTCGGCGACGCGTCGGCGGCCACGGCCGCGAGCGTCGGGACCGTGACGGTGACGGCGAACTCGATGCGGCCGTCGTCGGCCTCCGCGGCCGCGATGCGGCCGTCGAACGGGTCGAGGTGACGACCAGTGCGTCGTCCTCCGGGGCGTCGGCGACGGCGTCGTGGTCGCGGACGGCGCTCCGGAGGCGGCCGGGGATCGCCTCGGGGGCGGACTCGCCCGGCGCGTCGTCGGTGTCGCTCATGGACGTGGGGAGGGCCGGACGCCGGATAAACGGCGCGCTCGGCGCCGATCCGCGTCGGCCGCCGGCTCCCGGCAACGTCCCGCTCCCGTCCCCGCGTCCGCGTCGCCGGCAGTCGACGCCGCCGAACGGGAGCCTTTAGCCGCCCCGGTCGAAGCAGCGCGCATGGCCGACACCTTCCACGACACCGACGGGCTGGTGGCCGCGCTCGCCGACGCCGCGTTCGACCGGCCGCCGGCGCTCGTCGCCAACGCCCACGTCACCGGGGTGAGCGTCGCCCGCGCGCTCGCCGCCCACGACGTGCCCGTGATCGCGCTCGACCGCGTCGACTCCGGGCTCGCGCCCCCTCCGACGCCGTCGACTACGCCGGACGCGTCACCTACCCCTCGACGACGCCGACGGCTTCCGCGCGGACGTGGAGCGCATCGCCGACGCCGTCGACCACGACCCGGTCGCGTTCGCCTGCATGGACGAGTGGGTGCGCGGGTTCGCCGAGACGGAGCCCGCGGGCGTGCGCCTCCCCTTCTCGGACCTCGCCGGCGTTGAGCGCGTGCTCGACAAGGCGAACCTCTACGCGCTGTGCGAGGAACTCGGGGTGCCGTACCCCGAGACGTACGAGGTGGGGGAGACCCCGGCCGACGAGGTGTGCGCGGCGCTCGGGTTCCCGTTCGTCGTCAAGCCCGCCCACAAGCGGAAGTTCGAGGAGGCGTTCGGGACGAACGTCATCGAGGTCGCCGACCGCGCGGAGTTCGACGAGGTCGTCGCGGAGGCGCGCGAGTACGGCGCGACCGTGCTCGCACAGGAGAAGGTGAACGTCGAGGTCGGCGCCGACACGTCGCTCGCGAGCTACGTGCCGCCCGAGGGTGCCGACCGCGAGCCGCTCGCGGTCGTCGGCAACGCCGCGGTCCGCTACCCCGAGTTCGGGAGCTCCTGTCTGGTCGAGCGCGTCGAGGAGCCGGCAGTCCGCGAGCACGCCCTCACAGTCTTGGAGGAGACGGGCTACCACGGGATCAGCGAGTCGGAGTTCGTGTACGACGCCGACCGCGAGGAGTACGTCCTCCTCGACGTGAACACGCGCCCGTGGAAGTGGATCTCGATGCCCGTCGCCGCCGGCGCGAACCTCCCGATGGCGGCGTACGCCGACGCCACAGGCGTCGCGTACGAGGCGGCGGCCCGCGAGGACGGCCCCCGCGACGCGCGCTGGGTGTACCTCCCGGGCTACCTCGAACGCTGTCTCACCGACGACGCCTTCTGGGACGTGCTGGGTGACGACGACTGGGCGAGCCTCCTGTCGGGCGCGTTCGAGGCGAGCGAGGGGGGCCTGACCACGGGCGTCTACCGCCCGAGCGACCCCGGGCCCGCGGTGACGTACCTCACCGGGGAGTTCACCGACCGCGAGTACTACTGTAGCTGCTGAGCCGGGCGGCTCACACCAACCGCAACGTCGCCGTCCAGAAGTCGTCGAACGCGTCGTCCAGCGCCCGCGTCGGCTTCCCGGTCGCGTCGCTGCCGGCGGTGTGGTCGGCGTACTCCGCCAGCCGCTTCACGACGCCGCGCTCCCCGACCAGCACCACCCGGTCGAGGTCCGACGGCAGGTCCGCCAACACGTCGCGACAGTCGTCGAGGTGTTCGTCGATCTGTTCCTCGCGGAGGCGCTCGTAGCGCGCCTGCGAGAAGCCGCCCTTGTCGTGTTCGTCCATCACGTCCGTCCGGACCGTCGCCAGGTCCACGCGCTCGTCGCCCTCGTACACGCCGACGGCGAACGTGTCCGAGCGCGCGAGGCCGAACGCGAACCGCCCGGCGGGGCGGAACCACGACTCCTCCACGCGGAAGCCGTCGCGCCACTCGCAGAACGGGTCGGGGGCCAGCGGCGGGTCGAGCGCGCACGCCACCAGCCCCGCGTCGTCGACGTACACGAGCGTCGGCGCCGCCCGGCGCACGAGCGACACGCGGCCGTCGAGCGAGGAGGCGACGGCCTCCGGGACCGCCCCGCCGTCGGGGACGAACGCCGACAGCGCGCCCTCCGGCGCCGTCTCGACGCTCCGGAGTCTGGCGAGCACCTCGTCGCGGCGGCCCGGGCGCAGCGTCTCCGTCCCGCGGAACTCCGGCGGGGCGTCGTCGGTCGCCTCCGCGCGCTCCAGCCGGTCCTCCAACTCGGTGACGCGCGTCTCCGCCGTTGACGCGCTTCTCCGCCGCCTGCCGCTTGCGGGCGGCCTCGCCGCGGCGCTCCTCCTCGGCCTCCATCCGCGCGACGGCGTCGTCGCGCTCCCGCTCCAACTCGGCGATGCGCTCCTTGAGCGAGGCGCGGCCGAGGAGTCTGTCGAGCATGGGCTACCGGGGGCGTGGGAGCGACAAAAACGGACGGGATCGGCGGCCCGGCGCGGGCGCCGTCCCCGGTCAGGCGTACTCGGCGGGGTCGCCGGTGTCCCCCTCCCACCCCGTGTAGCGGATGAGGTCGCGGGCGCGTTCGGCGTTCGCGAGGAACACCTCGCTGCGACCGGGGAGGCGGAGCTTGAGGTCGTCGGGCACCGCCGTCTCCGGGAGCGCGAGCGTCCCGGCGGGCACGTCGTCGTCGCCGACGACCGGGAAGTGCTTGGTGCCGACCTTCATCACGAGCGGGTTGTCGAGTCGGGAGATCCCCGACTCGTCCGCGAAGCTGTTCGTTCACCCGCTCGTGGTCCGCTCGCTTGATCGCCGCCGCGGCGTCCGCTCTCGGCTGGACGTACATCTCGCCCAGGTAGTAGCCGTGTGAGAACCGTTCGAACATGCTGTACGGAGTTGAAGTGCCGACTCGTCGTGATAAGTGTTAGCACGAACCGTTATTACGGACCGCTTTCACCCGGCCCGTGATTCTCGCCGGTCGAGAATCGGGGCCGCACGGGTACGGGGTCGGGGCGCGCCGCGGGCGGTCGGCGCCGCGGCGATCCGTCGCGCGCGCCGCGCCGACACCGACGGCTTGAGGGTCGCCGCGCGGCACCGGCCGCGTATGTCCGAGTTCACCCGCTTCGGTCTCGGGACGTACGAGCTCACCGGCCCGCAGTGCGTCGAGAGCGTCGCCACGGCCGTCGAGGCCGGCTACGACTGCATCGACACCGCACAGGGGTACCAGAACGAGGCGCTCGTCCGCGAGGGCATCGAGGCCGCCGGCCGCGACCCGGCGGACCTGTTCGTCGCGACGAAGCTCAAGACGGACAACCTCGGCTACGACGACGCGTACGCGACGGCCCACGAGTCGGCCGCTCGCCTCGGGGTCGACTCGATCGACCTGTTGTACGTCCACTGGCCGATCGACAGCTACGACGCGCCCGAGACCGCCCGCGCGCTGAACGACCTCGTCGCCGAGGGCACCGTCGACCGCGTCGGCCTCTCGAACTTCCGGCCGGACCAACTGGACGAGGCGCGCGAGCACCTCGACGTCGACGTCTTCGCCCACCAAGTGGAGTGTCACCCGATGCTCCAGCAGCGCGAGCTGCGCGAGTACGCCCGCGAGGACGGCCACTGGCTGGTCGCCTACTGCCCCATCGCGCGCAACCGGGTCGCCGAGATCGACGAGATCGTCGCCATCGCCGACGCCCACGACGCCACGCCGGCGCAGGTGTCGATCGCGTGGCTGCTCGCCCACGACGAACTCGCCGCCATCCCGAAGGCGACGAGCGCGGCCCACATCCGCGACAACCTCGCCGCGACGGAACTGGAGCTGACCGCCGACGAGGTCGCGACGATCGACGCCGTGCGCCGGGAGCACCGCATCGTCGACTTCGAGGCGGCGCCGTGGAACGACGCCGAGGCCTGACGCCGACGACGCGTATTACTTTCACTCCGGACAAGGCCGATAGTTATCCCCGTCGGAGCCGTCCCTCCGGGTACGATGGTCCGATCCTCCAGCGGAGACGACGGACGAACCGACGCCGTCGGGCCCGGTGCCCGGCAGCTACTGGCGGTCGCGGTGCTGTTCGCGGTGTTGGGCGGCGCGCTCGTCCGGGTCGCGACGGTGGCGGCGCCGCCGGCGGCGCTGTGGACGGCGCTCGGGGTCGTGGTGGTCGCCGCCGCGGTCGTCCTGTTCGGCGCCGACGCGGTGCGGGTCGCGCTCGACGGCTTCGGACGGTGAGGCCGCGGCCACGCCGGCGGGCCGCCGGCGCGACTACCCCGTGTTCTTCATCCCGGCGGCGATGCCCTTCACCGTGAGCCGGAGCGCGCGCTCCTCGGCCTCCGTGAGGTGCGTGCGCGACAGCAGGTCGATCTGCAGGAGGTTCAGCGGGTCGACGTACGGGTTGCGGCGCTCGAGGCTCTCGCCGAGCCACTCGCGGCGCACCAGTTCCTCGCGGCCGGTGATCGCCCGAACCAGCTCGACGGCGCGCTCGTACTCCGCCTCGATGCGCGGGAAGAACTCCGCGCGGAGGTGGTCGGGGGCGAGGGCGGCGTACTCCGCGGCGATCTCCAACTCGGTGCGCGCCAGCGACAGCGCGATGTGGTCGACCGTCGTGCGGAAGAACGGCCACTCGTCGTACATCTCCCGGAGCGTGTCGAGGTCGCCGCCCTCGTCGAGGTACGCGTCGATCCCCGACGCCGCGGAGAACCAGCCGGGGAGGATGGCGCGGCTCTGGGTCCACGAGAACACCCACGGGATGGCGCGGAGGTCCTCGACGGTGCGCTCGCCCGAGCGCGACGCCGGCCGCGACCCCATGTTGAGGTCCTCGATCACCGTGATCGGCGTCGCCGTCTCGAAGAACTCGACGAAGCCGTCCGTCTCCAGCAGGTCCTGGTAGGCCGCACGCGCCCTCGCCGGCGGCGTCCATCGCGGCCGTCCACTCCTCGCGCACCTCGGGACGTCGCCCTGGAGGGCGCGGAGGCGGGCGCGCACCTGCGCGTCGAGCATCTGCTCCAGTTCGCGCTCGGCGACGCGGGGGTTGGCGAACTTCTCGGCGATCGCCTCGCCCTGCTCGGTGAACTTGATCTCGCCGGTGGCCGTCTCCGGCGGCAGCGCGAGCATCGCCTCGTTCATCGGGCCGCCGCCCCGCGAGATGGAGCCGCCGCGGCCGTGGAACAGGCGGAGTTCGACGCCCAGATCGTCGGCGACCTCGGCGAGCCGGCGGGCGTTCCGGTGGAGGTCCCACGCGGCCGCCAGCGGCCCGTTCTCCTTGTTGGAGTCGGAGTAGCCGAGCATCACCTCCTGCAGGTCGCCGCGGGCCTCGAGGGCCGCGCCGTACGCTCGTTGTTGACGAGCGTGTCGAAGATGTCGCGGGCGTTCGCCAGCGCCGACGCCGTCTCCA